>NZ_FQYO01000009.1 GCF_900141735.1 Wenxinia saemankumensis | reverse complement strand
CCATCCACATTCCGCGCTGGCCATGCGCTCGCCTGTCGAGTTCAGATCAGCGCTCAACCCCAGCCAGGCTGTCCGGTGAAACGGGGGGCACTCCACGGACCGGGATGACCCCCTGAGAGACGAGCTCTTCCACCGCGTCGTTGTAACTCTGCCGGTAGAGCGCACGCGCCGTCGCGCCGCTGTCTGGTCGGGAGAGTGCGATCCGTTCCTGATGGCTTGCTGCCGATGCGGGCGGCGTCGGCAGGCTGATGATCTCGAGCTCGCCCGACCGGGAAAACCGCGACACATCCTCCATCCGGATCATGTCCGTCGTCGGCGGGGTCACCTCGCCGGTCACAGGGTCGGTATAGACGTTCCAGGCGATCAGCAGCTGATCCTCGAGCTCCTGCAAGCACGTGGCATCCCTTCCCGCCAACCGGAATTGGGTGCCAACCGCAAGGGATGCGGCACGAAAAGGCGCGGCCATCTCAGCGCGCCTTCATCATGACGCGGGATGCCATAGTGATCAGGCCCGGCGCCTCGACCAACAGCACCCCGCGGATCACGAGGCGCAGCACGCCCGCGAAACCTTCGGGGCCGAGGCCGAGCGATGCGAGCATGTCAACGATGGGCGTCCAGGTCGACGACAGAGGCGCCGAGCCGAGGACCGCGTCGATATCGGGCACCGGCAGCCGCGCGCCATGCAGCTGGCCGGCCCGCAGAAGAGCCTGCTTGCAGACATTCGCTTCCGTCACGATGCAGACGCGGTCGACGAAGCTCGGCACCGCCGCGCGGGCCACCCGCTCGATCTCGTCGCGGAACTTCGCGCGCTCTGCTTTGAAGAGCGGCTTGACGACGAGACCGGTGCGGATGCGCTTTCCACCCTTCGTCACGGTCACGACATTGAAGTCCAACGTGTGCTTCTTCCGCCGTCCGGCAGCATCGATGAACTCGATCGGGCCGACCTGGTCGATGACATCGACCACGCCGGGCAAGTAGAGGGAAACGAGCGCGACCTTGTGTTCGAGCATGCTCTCGAACTGCAGGCACCGGCCCTCCCCTTCGAGTTCCCCAAACGTCATCTGTCCGACGACAGATCCCTTCGTCTTCGTCCTCACCGTGCGGCAGCCACGGCTCGACAGCGGCCCCGGAGGGCCGTTCGTATTAGCGGTCATGCGCAGTCATCCTTTTCTTCGGCGCAATCGTTCAGCGTCGGCGCACGGGCGTGCGCCGAGAATGAGGGCGTCGGGAAGGAACGAACCGCTTGCGCATTTCAGGTGCGCGTGCCATTTACGGCTTGCATAGAACGGCGGTTTGATCCGTCCCGACTACATAGGCCGGCCTTCGGGTCGGCTTTTTCTTGGTCGGTCGTCAGGTGGCTGGCATCTCCTTCTTCATGCTCGCAGGATGAAACCTACGGGACCCGAGCGAAAAAAGTGAGTCGTAAGAATCACTTGGAGCTCGATCCCCTGTGGATTACGGGGCGGCGCGGCGGCTGGCAGGCGTGGTAACGGCACGGCGAGATGAGTCCAAGTGTCTGTTTCATTTGCGAGAATCGAAGCGTTCGTTGCTTTCGCAAACTGAGGAACGAGGGCGTCGGGTGCCGTGCTGGAGGAAGGACAGACGCTGCCGTCGAGCCTTAATTTCGGTTTTCACCGCAGGGTGACCGTCGGCGCAGATAGGGTGACGTTGCGGCATACCCGTCGGCTGATCCCTCGCAATGGAGCCCCGCGCCTGGTCCTGACTGAGCACCCTTGACCCGGCGACCGCATGTCGGCCACCGTCCGATCATGTCGGAGGATCCCCTCAGCCCGGACCAAGCGGCCGCACGGGCAGGATGTCAGAGAGCGGCGATCCTGAGCGCCATCGAGTCTGGTGACCTCACGGCCATCGGTGACGCGAGCGCAGGATGGATGATTGATCCCCGGGCCCTCGAAGACTGGCTGGATCGACGGCATGAAACGGTCCAGCCGCACCCTGACCGGGCTTCCACTGACGAAGCCGGGAGGCGCCAGCACCGGATGCTCGACGCAGCCCTGCTAGACCTCGAGGACCGCCCGGCCCTCTACCGCCGTCTGGCGGGTCAAACGCGCCACCTTTCGAAGAAGAAAACCCGGTTCAACGGCCGGCCGGGCGATCCGTGAACGCGGCCTACGGTCCATTGATCTGTCCGATGATCCACCGGGTCGGGGATTGACCGGCCGGGCCGCACCCGGTCCGGTAGGCCGGGTATGACTATCGTAGGAGTGACCCGTCCATGATCCGCCCTGCCGTCCTCGCCGTCTCCCTCGCCCTGCTGCCCGGCCTCGCCAGGGCCCAGATCCTCGAGAGCGGGGACTGGGACATCGTCACCGACGGCGCGCGCGGCACCATCCGCACGATGGGCGATCACGCCAGCATCCGCATCGGCGCGCCGGGATGCTCGGGTGGCTTCACCGGCATCCTCGAACGCTCCGGAGATACTGCGACCCTCACCGGCGAGGGCTGCACTCTGGACCTCGCCCGGTCCGCGGATGGCCGGATCACGATCTCGGAGGGGCCGGGTTGCACGATGTGGCACGGGGCGAGCTGCGCATTCTCCGGCAGCGTCGTGGGGCCCGCGCTGGCCGTGGACATCGACGCGATCGACGCCGCCTTCGCGCGGCTCGGCGGGGCCGCGGCGATGCAGCTGCAGGAGGCGCTGCGCGACGCCGGCACCTATGACGGTGCGATCGACGGACAAACCGGGCCCGGCACCCGCGGCGCCATCATCGAACGGGCCCGCCGGATGGCCGCAGAGGGCGACGATGTCCGCCTGGATGACGCCGACTTCGCCTAGATCGTCCTGCGGTCGATGATCGTGCCGCCGGAACCCGTCGAGCTCGAGGCCGGTCTGCCCTTCATGGGCAGCTGGGATTGCGACGGGATGGCAAGGATGACGTTCCGGCCTGATGGCTACGACCAGGGTGGCGTGGTGCTGACCTATGCGCAGCTCGAGGAGATCGTCCCGGGACGGATGTGGGGCATCGTGATGACGGACGGTTATGTCGTCACGGTCGAAGCCGACGGCTCCGACTGGCTGACATGGCACTCCCCGCAATCGGGGGACACGTTCCGCTGCCGCCGGATAGAGGAGGGCTGAAGCGAGGTGATACCTGTCCTGCAGGCGCGTGGGCCTCGAACGCCGCCTGAGATGGGCGATCAGGCTGACAAGCTCTGTTCCAGTCCGTCGAGAACCTCGAGAACGGCATCCCGACCGGAGCTGCCACCCACGGCGACATCGATCGGGACCATATCCCGGAGCATCATGTGAGGCGCGAGCAGGAAATCTCCAGCAGCCGACGCGTCATCACGGTAGATGCGCATCGCATGCAGGTAGACCACCGCGAGCCTGTAGAGTCGCTCCCCGGTCGTAGCTGAAAGGCGTCCGCCGCGTCTCCGCAGCCGCCTGGCTGTGGCATGAGGTATGGCCCTGTCGAACACCCGGTCGCCGACCTGCCTCCTCAGGTGGTCGAGCGTCGAGACCGGCAGCCCGTCTTCGATGCGAAGAGCGATGCCGAGCAAAGTGCCTGCCCCCTCTTGGCCGAGGAGGCGGGCGATGCCGGTGCCGTTGCTCTCAAATGCCATGAGCTCGACTGTAGTCGACGACGGTTCGAGGCCCTAGACCTATGATGGCCAACGTGGCGGAGCGGCCGAGGTCACGGCTACCGCGGCCCAGCGTTATCGGGAGAGGTGTAGGCCATGAACGATTCCGACCTCGTCATCAGCATCAGCGAGACTTTTGACCTCAGCCATGAGGATGCCGCAGAGATGGTGGCGCGCAGCATCCCACCGCCGGGCGGCTCGGTCCCCCGCGTTCCGCCTGACCTCCGAACGGCGGTGACGTCCATCCTCGCGCTCGGAGCGACGCGCTTCGGGAACGGCCGTTCTCTGAGGGCGTGGTATCTGACCCGCCCGCTCGATGGATATGGCGGCCGCACCCCCTGCGATCTGGTCCGGTCCGGACGGGCGAGCTGGATCGTTGATTACTTCGAGGAGATAGATCGGGGAGGATTTGCCTAATCGTGGCCCATGCCTTTAAATCTTGAAGATGAACCGCAACCCTTCGCGATCACCCGAACGAGCTGTCGCAACGCAATCCCGTGGTGATCGAATGAAGCCTACCCTTTCCATTGCATTTGATGATCGCCGGTTCTTCCGTGCCGCTGCTTCGAAGGCACAGAGGACCGGACGCACCCTTTCACAGCAGATTTGCCACTGGGCCCGTATCGGTCGCCGGGCCGAGCTGGACGGGTTCTACGACGAGGAACGTGTGCAAGGTGCGTTGAGCGCGAAGGTCGATACGGCCGTGCTCCTGCCGGTCGAGGGAGCCGTCTGGGAGGAACGCTTCATCGAGCTGATGTCCCGGCCGGGGCCGGGCGAGATCGAGTTCTTCCGGGAACTGCGTGAGCAGCTTCGGTCCAAAGGGACCGGCAATCCGGAAGGAACGTCGGGGTGACCTCGACTGCTTTAGCAGCCGCGTCGTCTATGAACCTAGAAGGCGCCGTCAGGGCGCGCCTCACGGTCGCGAGGGCGCTGGGTGAAGCGCAGAGCAAGATGACCAGGAGACGGGCAGAAGACCGATCCGGGATGGCCGCCGCCCGCGACAGCATGCTGACCGAGGTCTATCGCCTCGTCGTGGGACTGGACACATCCCACCCCGCCGCCCTCCCCCATCTCGACGCCATCCGGAGGTGGCAGTCGAACACCGCGCCCTGGACGGACCTCACCCCGGATGCGGAAGACGAGATCACGGCGCTTGCCCTCCTGCCGGGCGGGACGGACCTGGGGGGAGACGACGCCTTGCGCTTCGATCTGTCGATGTTCGACATCGAACTGGTCCTTCTCCTGGGAGGGACAGACGCTCCTCAGGACGAGGGTGATCTCGATACGATCGCCAAGGACTTGCTGGATCGGCGCGCCATTCCCGCGATCGGGACGCACGAGCGTCTCCTCCGCCAGATCCGAAATGGATCATGGTGGACCGACCTGACGATCGCGGCCGTGGAAGGGGCGCGGCGCGATCTTCGGGGACTTGCCCATCTGATCGACGTCCCCGTGGCAGGTGGATGTGTCGAACCATAACATCCCCCGAGGCCGCCCTCGAGCGCTTCGCCATTCTCGACTTCGAAGCGTCGAGCCTGTCGCCGGCGAGTTGGCCCATCGAGGTCGGGCTATCGTGGATCGAGGACGGCGAAGTCAGAACCTGGTCGTCCCTGATCCGGCCGGATCCAGCCTGGGATCTGGACGACTGGTCGCCTGCCAGCGCCGCGGTCCACGGCATCGAGATGAGGCAGATCCTAGACGCACCGGGGCGGCCGTCGGTCGCCCGCGAGTTCAACCGGCAACTCGGCCTGAGGCATCTCGTATCCGATGCGCCCGAGTTCGAATCACACTGGCTGTCGCGGCTCCTCGGCTTCGACATCGGTCCGCTGGGCGTTCGGATCGAGGAGTTCGACGCCGTGTCGTTCGCGATGTTCGACGGCTATGCGCTTGACCTTCTCTACGAGACAGTCGAGCGCAGGCCGCCCCCGCATCGCGCGGGACCGGACACGGCGCGGCTCGCTCGCGGATGGCTGAAGGCATTGCGCCACTCCGAGGTGATCCGGTCGCAGGCCCCGCGTTCATAGGCGAGGCGTAGCCGTCGAGCGGGGCTCGGCTGGCCATAGGAGAAAGTAGGCAGAATGGACGTCATGACATTCCAGGATGCGCAGGCCGCGCTAGAAGACATCGTCGATCGGGTCGTTCGCGATCGTGCGCAGGTCTACGTCACTCGGGAGGACGGGGCGGAGGTCGTGATCGTTTCGGCCGAGGAATTCTCCCTTCTCCAGAAGAAGTTGCGCCATCGTGGCAATCTGGTAAACGCCGGGCAGCATCCGGCGTCAATCGACCAAACCAATGCCGAGGGCGACAGCGAAGGCTCATGATAAAGAGCTTGGATGCTACTGAAACTGGCGGCCCCAGCGGGAAAGGGCCCACCGGATTGCATGGGGCTTGAGGGCGGCGGCGCCTTTGATCGCGACCATGATCCAGCCGGGCTGCCTGCCGTTTGCGGTTCGGATCTCGCATAGGCATTCAGGATAATGGGTTGACGAATAGCCACCGACTTCATCGAGCGGCGCTTCAATCCCTCGCTCTCCCTGATGACGCCATAAGATCTCGAAGCCCGTGCGCCACTTCATCCGGCGCCGAGGGCGGGATCGGCTTCAGATCGTAAACGTCCCGTCCCGGAATGAGTTCGACCCTGTGACCGAGGCGCTCCATGAGGCGGCTCGCCTCCGCTCGAAGGTCACGGCGTCGATCGCGGTCGTCCGCGACACCGAGAACTTCGACGAAGGCGAGATCGCCCGATGTGCCGTAGTGAGCCAGCCCGGCCAGGGACAGACCGGGCAGATCCGGGTTCGCCGCTCGGAGCGCCAATTCGATCCAGCCGAGATGTTCCGCTCGCTTGTCATCTTCGCGCACAGAGACCACCCAAGTTCTGTCGAGACCGGTCTCGAATGCCAATCGCTGTCTGAAGCTGCTAGATCCGGAAATCCTCGAGCGAGGCGCCGCCGTCGAGCGCTTCCTTGATCCAGCCCGGCTGCCGGCCCTTGCCCGTCCAGGTCTGCTCCGGGTTTTCGGGATGGCGAAACTTCGGAGGGTTTGCCGATCTCGCCGCCCCGCCCTTCTTCTCGCCCATGAGTTCGCTCAGGCTGAAACCGTTCTCCTTCGCGGCATTTTCGGCTGCGGCAAGCGCATCCTGGCGCTTTCGGGTCTCGTAATTCTCGATCGTCTTGTCGAGCTTCTTGCGCAGGTCGCGCAGCTCCTGGAGGTCCATCTTGTCGAGGTCGATCGTCGCCATTGTCCGTCCCATTAATTGAAGTTCACAATCCGAAACCACGCTTTAGAGATTGGTGTCAAGTCATCCGAAAGAGGACTCGCCGACACGACCGGCTTTTCTGCTTGCACACAGCGCAGGCCCGTTCTCAAAAAAGGGAGGCTAAAGCATGTTTCGTCTCGTGAAAAAAAGATAGGTAGTTTATCAGACGATCGCCTACAAAGAACACTTGCGGGAATATTGGCGATATTCGGCCCGTCGTAGGGAAGATCATCGAACCCCTTGCGCGGGCTCCCCATCGTCGCCTATGACTGACTGAACGATCAGTCAGGGCCGTAACCCGTTGCACGACAGCTTCGTCATCTCGGACAACATCGTCGCGATCCTCGACGCGGCTGAGCAGGAATTCTCGCTCGGCGGCTTCGCTGGGGCCGGGATGAAGGCGATCGCGGCCCGCGCTGGCGTTTCCACCGCCCTCCTGCATTACCACTACGGCACCAAGGACCGGCTCTATCAGGAAGTCGTTCGCCGGCGGTCGCAGGCGATCAACGAAGAGCGGATGAACTTGCTGGACGCGGTGCGGATGTCCGACGCCGATGCAATCGACGGCGTGATCGCGGCGCTCGTCCGCCCCCCACTGGGTCCGTCAGGGGGCGGCCGGGCCTATGCCCGCATCTTCGCCGGCTTGATCGTCGGACAGGAGCGCGATCAGGCCCTGGTCCGCGAGACCTACGACCCCATCGCCCTCCGCTTCGTCGAGGCAATCGGCGCGGCAGCCGGCATCGGCCGGGATGCGGCCGGGCTCGCCTACACCATGACGCTCGGAACGCTGATCTCGGTCATCGCCCGCGACGGGCGGACTGAACGATTGATGGGGCGCGACGCGCTCCTGACGGAGGAAGAGATCGTCGCGCGGATCACGCGATTCGCGCGCGGCGGCATCGAAGCACTAGAACGCCGGCAAGAGGAACGGCCGGACTGACATATCCAGGGAGGAGACCAGGATGAAACCCCAACTGACACTCGCGGCGGCAACGCTCGCCGCCCTGCCCGCGCTCGGCCATGCCGAGAGCTTCACGGCGACCGTGGTTGCCGGGCACCCGCCCGTCTTCCGCTGGGTGCAGATGATCGACGCAGCCTTCGTTCCGGCCGTGGAAGCCGCGCTCGAGGGCACCGAGGACACGATCAGCTTCACCGGGCTTTATGGCGGCGCGGTCGCCGGTGTCGGTGAGGAGCTGGAGGCCGTGGAATCCGGCCTGGCCGAGATCGGCGTCTGCCAGTCGCTCTTCGATCCCTCGAAGCTGGCCGAGCAGAACGTCACCTACTACACGCCCTTCGTCACCTCGGAGCCCCGCCTCGTCAGCGAGGTGATGGACGAGCTGCACCAGAACGATCCCCGGATGCTGCAGGCCTACGAGGACAACGGGGTGCATTATCTCGGCGCGCCGCTGGCGCTCGACGATTACCTCCTGATGACCAACTTCCCGGTGGAGTTCCTGGCCGACCTGGAGGGGCACAAGATCGGTGCGCCGGGCGCGGCCATCAACTGGCTGTCGGGCACGGGAGCCACGGGTGTCGCCGGGAACCTCACGACCTATTACAACGAGATCAAGGCGGGCGTGTTCGACGGCGTGATCGTGTTCGGCTCCGCCGCTCTGCCGAGCAAGCTGCACGAGGTCGCTCCCTACATCACGCAGCTCGGTCTCGGCGCGCAGTTCGCGGGCGGTCTCTGCGTGAACCAGGCATGGTGGGACGGCCTAACGCCGAACGTCCAGCAGGCCCTCGAAACCGGTGCCGATGCGGCGCAGGACTGGTATCTCGTCAGCCTCGAGGCCGCCGCCGAGACGGCGATCACCACGATGGAAGCCGAGGGCGCCACCGTGACGCAGGCCTCGGATCAGCTGCGACAGGACTGGGCGGCCGGAATGGACAACGCGGCGGCGACCTGGGCCGCGGATCTGGATAATCAGGGCCGGCCGGGCAGCGAGATCCTGCAAGCCTACATGGAGGCGATCCGGGCCGCAGGGGCGGAGCCCGTCCGCGCCTGGGACCAGGAGTGATCGCTTGACCGAACCGAACGTGGTCGAGCCGGCGCCTCTGCGCTGGCTCGACCGGGCGACGCTGGCGGCCAATGTCTGCGGCTCGCTCCTCATCGTCGGTCTGACCCTGCTGATCGGACTGGACGTGGCGGGCCGCAACCTGATGAACGCGCCGATCCCCGGCGTGCCCGAGATGGTGTCGCTGTCGATCGTGGCCATCGTCTTCCTGCAGGCGCCGCAATCCCTGCGCTCGGGCCGCATGACGCGGTCCGACAGCCTCATCAAGGCGCTCTCGGCGCGTGCGCCGCGTCTCGGCCGCGTCATCGAGACCGTCTTCGACCTCGCCGCCATCGCGGTGGTGGGGGCCATCGTCTACGCGACCTGGCCGATCCTCGTCCGGGCCTGGGAGATGTCCGTCTTCGTCGGCGCGGTGGGGAATTTCACCGCTCCCGTCTGGCCGGTGAAGGTGACGATCCTCCTCGGCGGCTCGCTTCTTGTCCTCCAGTTCGCCGCGCGGATCCTGCGCCGGTTCGGATCCACTCCATGACACCCTTCGATATCGGTCTTCTCGCGCTCGCGGGTATGGGCGTGTTCGTCCTCGCGGGACTCTATGTCCCGATCGCCCTCATCCTGTGCTCCTTCGCCGGGATGTGGGCGATCAAGGGCACGCCCGCCCTTGCCGCCACGATGCTGGGTCTTGCGGCGAACGACGCCATCGCCAGCTACTTCTTCGGGGTCATCCCGCTCTTCGTGCTCATGGGATTCATCGTTGCCGAAACAGGTCTGGGCCGGGACGCCTTCGACGTGGCGAATGCCCTCTTCCGGCGGGTGCGCGGCGGGCTAGGGGTGGGCACCGTCGGCGCGAGCGCGATCTTCGCCGCGATCACCGGCGTCTCGATCGCCTCGGCGGCGGTCTTCACCAAGATCGCCGTGCCGCAGATGCGGCGCCACGGTTATTCGGCGCGCTTCGCCGCGGGCACAGTGGCCGGCAGTTCCGTCCTCGGCATGCTGATCCCACCGAGCCTCCTGCTCATCCTCTACGGCCTTCTAACCGAGCAGAGCATCGGCGACCTCTTCCTCGCGGGCGTCGGTCCGGGGTTGCTGCTGGCCGTGCTTTTCGGTGTCGGCGTGGTTGCCATGGCGACCTTCACCCCCACTTTCGTCGGCGCGGTGGAAGAGGACGACACCCCCGCCCTCACGCCGGGCGAGCTCGTAACCAAGGCCCTGCCGATCACCGCCCTGATCGGGCTGGTTCTGGGCGGGATCTACGCTGGCTGGTTCACCCCGGTCGAGGCGGGCGCCATCGGGGCGCTCGGCGCGCTGGCCATCGGTCTGGTCAAGCGCTCGCTGAGCCTCACCGCGCTCTGGCGCGTGCTGGTCGAGACCGGGCTGGTGACGGCCTCGGTCTGCTTCCTCATCATCGCGGCGCAGATGTATTCCCGGATGCTCGCCTTCTCGGGCGTGCCGGCCGGGTTCGGGGCGCTCGCCGCCGACGCGGATCTCGGCTGGCTGGGACTGGTGCTGCTCTATGTCAGCATCACAATCCTGCTGGGCATGATCCTCGACAGCTCGTCGATCATGCTGATCCTGGTGCCGCTGATGCTGCCGATCGTGCAACCGATGGGGATCGACCTCGTCTGGTTCGGAATCGTCACGGTGATCGCCGTCGAGATCGGGCTACTGACGCCGCCGTTCGGCATCTCGGTCTACGTGATCCACGCCACGCTGGCGGACGAGGAGGTGTCGATCTGGGACATCTTCCTCGGCGCCCTGCCCTTCGTCGGCCTGATGCTGCTGGCGTTGGCGCTCGTCATCGCCTTTCCCGTCATATCGCTCGGCCTCGTCGGCCGCTGAGGAGGACTACCCCATGTCCCGACGACTCATCGACCTGTCCGTCGCCCTCGAGGCCGACATCGCTTCGGACCCGCCGGCCATGCTCCCGCAGATCGAGTATTTCGACCACAAGGCCACGGCCGGGCAGATGGCGGGCTACTTTCCGGGGCTGCGTCCCGACCAGCTTCCCGGCGGCGAGGGCTGGGCGGTCGAGAAGCTTACGATCTGGACCCATAACGGCACGCATCTCGACGCGCCCTACCATCACCATTCGACCATGAGCGGCGGCGCCCGGGCCATCACCATCGACGAGGTGCCGCTGGACTGGTGCCTGGCGCCAGGGGTGAAGCTGGATTTCCGCCACCTGCCCGACGGGCATGTCGTGACCCCGGACGAGATCGACGCGGAACTGGACCGCATCGGCCATACACTGCACGAGCGGGACATCGTCCTTGTCAACACCTCCGCCGGAGAGGCCTACGGTCGGCCCGATTACCTCGGCAAGGGCTGCGGCATGGGTCGGGACGCAACGCTGCATCTGCTGAACCAGGGCGTGCGCGTCACCGGCACCGACGCCTGGAGCTGGGACGCCCCGTTCTCGATCACTGCCGGGCGTTTTGCCGAAGAAGGGGATCCGTCGATCATCTGGGAGGGCCACCGCGCCTCGATGGTGATCGGCTACTGCCACATCGAGAAGCTGGCCAACCTCGCCGAGCTGCCATCGACCGGATTCACGGTCTCCTGCTTCCCGTTCAAGATCAAGGGCGCCTCCGCAGGCTTCGTCCGCGCCGTCGCCATCCTGGAGGACTGAGACATGCCCAAGACCATCATCACCTGCGCCATCACAGGCGCGATCCACACGCCGACGATGTCGGATGCCCTGCCGGTCAACTCCGACATGATCGCCGAGCAGGCCATTGCCGCCGCCAGGGCCGGTGCCGCGATCCTGCATCTGCATGCGCGCCACCCGGAAACCGGCGCACCCTCGATCGATCCGGCCCACTTCATGGAATTTCTGCCGCGAATCCGGGCGGAGACCGACGCCATCGTCAACATCTCCACCGGCGGCAGCCTCACGGCAACCATCGACGAACGGCTCGCCCCGGCCTACGCCGCTTCGCCCGAGATGTGCTCGATGAACATGGGCTCGCTCAACTTCGCGATCCACCCGCTTGCGGACCGGATGTCGGACTACAAGCACGACTGGGAAGAAGTTTACATCCGCGGCTCCGAGAACAACATCTTCCGCAACACCTTCGGCGACATCGCCCAGGTGGCCGCGAAGCTTGCCCCCCACGACGTGAAGTTCGAGCACGAATGCTACGACGTGGGGCACCTCTACAACCTTAAGTTCTGCCTTGACCGGGGCATGTTCAAGGCGCCGATCTTCCTGCAGTTCGTCATGGGCATCCTGGGCGGCATCGCGGCCGAGGTGGACAACCTCGTCTTCATGAAGCGCACCGCCGACCGTCTCTTCGGAAACAGCTACCAGTGGTCAGTCATCGGCGCCGGCGCCCAGCAGATGAAGATGGCTGCGCTCGCCGCGCAGATGGGCGGGCATTGCAGGGTCGGCCTTGAGGATTCGATCTTCATCGAGCGCGGCGTGCCCGCGACGTCGAACGCGCAGCAGGTCGAGAAGATCGTGCGCATCCTGCGCGAGCAGGGCAACGAGCCCGCGACCCCGGACGAGGCCCGAGACATGCTCGGCCTCAAGGGCGCGGACAAGGTCGCCTTCTGATGAGCTTTCCCACCACCCCGCAGGAGGTCGCCTTCAGCTGCGTCGGGACCGCCACCGGCAAGATGCGCAACGAGCTCGATGTGAGCATGACGAGCCCCATGGAGGAGCACTTCACGCTTGCCAGCGACGAGGGACCTTTCCACGGCGGCGACGCAACCGCCCCGCCCCCGCTGGCGCTGTTCGTTGGAGGTCTGACGGGCTGCATCATGACCCAGATGCGCGCCTTCGCGAAGCGCCTCAAGGTGGACGTCACCGACCTTCGGGTCGAGACGCGGGTCGTGTGGACCTGGACCCCGACGGGACGCACCTACGAGACCGCGCCGAAGAGCTTCGAGATCGACATCCTGCTCGACAGCAGTTCCACCCGTGAAGATCAGCTGGCCCTGATCGCGGCGGCGAAGAAGGGCTGTTTTCTCGAACAGACGCTGGGCCGCATGAACACGATCCGGCATCGTCTCCGGGACGGAAACGACTGGATCGATGCGGATGACTGCTGAGAAGACTGGCATCCCCCGCCCTTCCTCGACGTCTACGTTCGAGCCCGAACTCAGCTCGAGGGGTAGCGGGGATTTCAGCGCCGTTAGGGGACGATGCCGCGCACGGGCGGAACGGCCCGCTCGATTGACCAGCCCATCCCGCCTCGATGCGGGCATCGCGTGCAGCGCATTCGGGGTTCGAGGCTGACGAGCGTCAGGTGATCGGGAAACCGCGACAGCAAAACATGTGGTGCGACCGCGAAGCGATGGCCGCAGGCCGGGCAGGACATGCGCACGACATCGGCGGCTGTCAGATCCCGGATGCGGATCTGGAAGCGTAGTCCGAGGATTCGCGGCTCGTAGGGCATCGACTCGGAACATATACGGAACGTCCAGACTGTCAGCTTGCGCGTCGCGTCCGGCTAGGAGACCATCATTGAGACAGCCCCGGCATCGGCCGAGGTCACCGCCATGCCCGGCTGCTATCTCGAGGACGTTGTTGGAGATCGGTCATCTGGTGGGTAAGCTTGGGGCATGGAGCTATCTGACCTAGTCGAGCCGCATATCAGCGGAGCTGATATTCGTGGGTTCCTCGCGATCTCGGACAGTTGGGCGCTGTCAGAGGGACAACGGGCATCCTGCCTCGGGGCGCCTTCGGAAAAGGTCTATCGTGCATGGACGGCAGCGGCGCTGCCCCTCGCTGAGATCGTTCTGCCTCGGGAGGTCCTTCTCAGGATCTCCGCGATGCTCGGCATCCACGCCGCCCTTCAGGTGATGTTCTCCCCGGGCGCCGAGGCGAGGGACTGGCTTCGCCACGGTCGGATCAGTGGCGGCGAAAGACGGCGCGCCCCACTGGACTGCATCACCGGGGGCGATCTCGACGACATGATGCTCGTAAGGAGACATCTCGAAGCCTGGTGCGCCGGTCATGTCGGCGCTGCCGGACCGGCCGGAGCCTATGAAGCGGTCACCGAGGAGATGATCGACTTCCGTTGAGGAACGGTGCCCCTCGGCGCGGCGCTCCGGTCGATGGCACCGATCATGAACCCGGCGATGCCAGCGCGAGCACCCGGGCGATGACGCCCAACTCCAGCGGGCCGTCGCGATCGCGATCCGCCCGGATCAGATCGACGGACAACACCTTGATCCCGCGCTCACGCAGGACTGCCTCCATTCGTTCAAGGACTTCCTCCCCCGACATACTGGACAGGTCAACGTTCACGACTTCGGTCGGCCAACCGATTTTATCCCAGTGCCGTTCGACCGCAGCAATGAGATCGCGCAGGTCACTTTCGGTCTTGGCAGAGAGATCCCCGAGGCCGGGAGTGTCGTGATCGGAACTCATGCTCATCCATCCGCGGTTTTTCGGCAGACGCCGGATCGGTCGGCCCTCGACAGGATTTTTCTGCGCCATGACCCGGGGCGGAGCCGAAGCCCCACCCCGGCGCGCAGGACCACCTCGACGGGGCCGCATGGGCTCCGGCGGAGGTTTACCGCCGGATCAACCGCCTAACCGCCTGGGCAATCGCAGGCCTGCCCCAGCGGCTCTCGGTTACGGGCTGCGATCACCCGCCTGCGCGGGTCGACGGATACCATCCGCCCGGATGTAGAAGCAATTCGGTGGGGAGAACCCCGCGTAGACCTATTCCGGTATCGTTGAGGCTTCCCCACATCGATGAATCCCTGCTGATCAGAGGTTGCTACGTTGAATTGCAGGGCAGAGCACACGCGGTGAAGGCACGCGGCCCCCCCATGCGCGACCGGTCACACCCCGTTGATCAGGATGTCCAGCGCACGCTTCAGAGTGTCCCGATTCTCCGACAGCGATTCAACTCGCCTCCGCAACTCCGTTTCGGGAACGGCAGCCAGCTCCTGCACCCGGGCGATCCACATCGTCCCGCTGATTTCGTTAGCCGGTGTCAGGCCGGGAAAGGCCGGATAGCGTCCATCATCGCGCAGTGGCGCAACCACGCGCGAGCGATGATGCCGATCAGGTGGGTCTGCAGGTCCACAACCAGCTACCCGCTTTCGAGCCGATACAGTTTTTCTACGGTAGCCGCTACCTGAACTAAAAGCTGCGATAGGCTGTGAGCGGCAGGCCCTCGCGCGCGATCTCATCGCAATATGCGTCGATCGACGACCGGTTCTCAGCCCGCCACAGGCGGTTGCGTTCGGTCCTCGCAGCAGCGACAATCGCGGCCTCCGAAAGGCGCGACATATCGGGGCCCTGTGACCGCGCCGTCGCGGCCACGTCGGTGTCGAGTGTCAGACTGACTTTGATGCGGGGCATGGCAGGCTCCCGAGAGCTTGAGGCGTATCACCTGTCTTTAAAGTGGGGCAAGATCCTGCCGGACCGTGCGGCGACGATCCAAGATCTGAGGGCGGAGCGTTAACCTGCGTATTTGTCGGAGATCCAGACTGGCGGCGGATCCTAGGTCAGACGGAAGCCTCTCCAGAGCCAGCGTCTGCAGAAACCACCGGCGATCAAGACCTCGCCGACGACCCGCCCGTTCATCAGATTTCAGCCGCCCACCTCCCGGTCGTAGCTCATCCCGCCCTCTGGCGTGCAACGGATGGTGGCGCCGGACACAAGCCTGCGAATTTCAACCATGGCGCGCGCCGAAGGCCGCGCCGACCTTGGCGCAGTGGAGATCAGCGATCCAAACCAGATTCAGGACAACGACAATCGTGTCGCCGTCGGGAGCTTTGGTTAGCCGAGAACACGATGGCGATGAGTGAAGCGACCCGTCCTCCGCGGCGGTGAATTATTCCTCCGTCTACAGACCTCATCAGGCCGAGGGCCGTCGGCAAGACCTCTAATTATTGGGCGCTCAAAGGCCGAAAAAGCTTAAAAATTGAATTTTTAGCATAACTAAAAAAATCTTCTTGACTCGGGGCGCTGCTCTGCAACAGACTTTTAGTCATGGTAAAAAACCCAGTCGCTTCCGCTCATTTGGAACTTGGCTCTGCTTTGCGGAACCGGCGCAAGCAGCTAAAGATGTCGATGCAGACGGTGGCCGATAAGGCTGGGCTTTCCGTGGGATTCATCAGCCAGGTGGAACGGGGACTGACCTCGCCCTCGCTGTCCTCCCTCGTCGGCATCGCAGAGGTGCTGAAGGCGCCTATCTCGGACTTTTTGGACCAGCCGGAAGCGGTCGGCACGACCCGAGGCAACCATCGCGAGACCTATTTCGTCGATCCCGCCGGGCCGAACTACGAGCGCATCTCGTCCAAGTTTCCCGGGATGCAGCTCTACTCCGTGATCGTTCACGAGCCTCCCGGCTTCAGGGCCGAACCGATCAGCCACCGAGGGGAGGAGATGTTCTTCATCCTCGCTGGCGAGGTCACAGTCGAGATCGAGGGCACGGTCGAGATCCTGCTCACCGGCGATTCGATCCATTTCGACAGCACCCGGGTCCATTCGACCTGGAACCACACGACCGAGCCGACCTCGATCCTCTGGATCGGCACGATGGACATCTTCGGGGACGCGCCGTCCCCAATCCATAACGGCACCCCGATCAACGGGGGCCACACCCACCTTCCAACAGGAGATACGAGAGAATGAGACAGACCCCCCTTCTAGCCGCCGCGCTCGGCGCGGCCACCGCGCTGACCTCCCCGGCCTTCGCTCAGACGGTCCTGCGACTCGACGAGGTCGCCGTGGGCGAGCTCGACCCCGCCAAGGCGTCCGACTACGCCGACTCCATCCTCATGTTTAACGTCTACGACACTCTGGTCCTGCCCACGCAAGGCGCGCCGGGCCACGACCCGCACCTCGCGACCAGCTGGGAAGTCGATGGAAGCAGCTACACCTTCACGCTCCGAGACGACGTCACCTTCCAGTCCGGCAACCCGTTCACCGCCGCCGACGTAGTGTATTCGCTCGAGCGGATGCAGGCGCTGGGTCAGGGGCTGTCCTACCTTTTCGGCGGCGTCACGGCTGAGGCAGTTGACGACACCACGGTCCGCTTCGACCTTGGCGAGCCCTACGCACCCTTCATCGCCTCCCTCGTCCGGCTGCCAATCGTCGACTCGGCACTGATTGAGGCTAACGCTACTGCAGATGACGAATGGGGCGAGAGCTTCCTCTCTGCCCACGGCGCAGGCAGCGGCGCCTACACGGTGACGTCGCACAACCCGCAGGAAGAAACCGTGATGGCGGTCAATTCCGATTACTTCCTGCCGATCGACGAGGCCGCCCCCGACGAGGTTCGCCTCCGCTACGGGCTCGAGGGCGCGACGGTGCGGACGCTTCTCGCTCAGGGGGAGCACGACATCGCCAGCCAGTGGCTGCCGCCTGAAGTCATCCGGGCGCTGGCTGAGGACGGCGCGCAGCTGCTGACCGAAAGCGGCACTGGCGCCTTCTACATCAAGCTGAACACGGCACGGGCACCGCTCGATGACGTGGACTGCCGGCTCGCGCTCGCCAGCGCCTTCGACTACGCGACCGCGCTGCAGATGGTGGCGATCACGGACGACGTCGCCGCGGGCTCGGCCTCCACGGGCGCGATCCCGGTGGGCATGTTCGGCGCGAATCCGGCCGAGGACGTGCTGACCCGCGACCTCGATGCGGCCCGAGCCTATCTGGCCGACTGCCCGACGCCGCCGGCGGACTGGAACCTCGAGATCAGCTGGATCGCCGAGGTCCCGCTCGAGGAACGCTTCGCCCTGCTGATGCAAGCCAACTTTGCCGAGCTGGGTATTTCCTCCAGCATCGAGACACTGCCCTGGGCGCTCTTCACCGAGCGCGTCGCCAGCCCCGAAAACACCCCGCATATCAGCCAGATCTTTGCCAATGCAGTCACCGGAGATCCGGATACGCTTCTCTACAGCATGTATCACTCCTCCGTGCCGGGCACCTGGCAGTCGCCTGAATACTTGGATGACCCTGAGGTCGACGCGGCCCTCGAGGCAGGCCGCCGAGGACCGTCCGAGGCAGAACGCGATACCGCCTACAGCGCGCTGAACGCCCGGCTTATGGACCTTGCGCCCACGATCTACGCCTACGACCGGCAGTCGGTATTCGCCGCCTCGAACCGCGTGTCGGTCCCGGCCCTGAGCGATCCGGCCAAGGCCTTCGGGATGGACGGGATGGGCTTCACGTTCCGCCTGATGGAAATGACTGAGGAGTAATCCTCCCCGGCCCTTCTTGTCCGGCCCTCTGCTTCACTGGGGCCGGACATACCCCCTGCCCTTTCCCGGGAAAGCCCTGCCATGTCCCCCGTAATCCGCATCCTCGCGCGGCGGTTCGGCATCTCCCTGATCGTTCTTGTCGGAGTGTCGATGCTGATCTTCGCCATCGCCCGGATTATTCCAGGTGACCCGGCACGCATCGCCCTCGGCCCCAACGCGACCGCAGAGCAGGTCGCCGCAATCCGGGCCGAGATGCACCTCGACGAGGGCATCCTCGCGCAATACGGCTACTTCGTCCGCGACGTGCTCCGAGGCGATCTGGGCACCTCGCTCTACACCAACCGGCCCGTCACCTTCGACATACGACAGTTCCTGCCCGCCACGCTGGAACTTGTGATCCTCGCGGGCATCCTGATGGTCGGCATCGGGCTGCCGCTGGGCATCCTTGCCGCCCGTTACCGGGGCCGCTGGCCCGACCACCTGATCCGGGTGCTGACCCTGCTGACTGTCTCCGCCCCCAGCTTCGTCTGGGCGGTGATCCTGATGCTGATCTTCGCCTTCTACCTGCCGCTCTTCCCTGTCGCGGGACGACTGTCCGACAGCTACGATATAACGCGCGTCACCGGCTTTCTGACCGTCGACACGATCCTCGCGGGGAACTGGGGCGCCTTCGTCGACGCGCTGCACCACCTGATCCTGCCCTCCGTCGCCCTGGCGCTGTCGGGCATCGGGCAGGCCGCCCGGCTGACCCGCGCCAACATGGTGGAGACCTACGACAAGCCCTATATCGAGATGGCCCAGGCCTACGGCTTCTTTCCATCGCGGATCGCGCGCAGCTACGCCTTCAAGCCCTCGCTCATTCCGTCGCTCACCATCATCGGCCTCGATTTCGCGGCGATGCTCGGCAACGCCTTCCTGGTGGAGGCGGTGTTCGCCTGGCCGGGCCTCAGCCGCTACGGCGTGGCCGTCATCCTGCGCAAGGACCTGAACGCGATCATGGGGACCGTCCTCGTCATCGCGCTCACCTTCATCGTGGTGAACATCGTCGTCGACCTGCTCATCGCCTTCCTCAATCCGCGCATCCGCCATTCGACCCGGGGGGCCGCATCGTGATCCGGTCCCTGCGCATCATCTCCGCCTCGCCGCTGTCGCTGATCGGACTGATCCTCGTGGCGGTGATCGTGCTGGCCGCGATCTTCGCGCCGCTGCTTGCCCCCTTTCCGACACATAACGGGTCGGTGGTCGACTTCGCCTTCGCCAATCAGGCACCCTCGGCGCGGAACTGGTTCGGCACCGACCTCGTGGGCCGCGACATCTTCAGCCGCATCCTTTACGCCTACCGGATCAGTCTGGTCCTCGGCGTCGTCGTGCTGGCCATCGCCGTCCCCATCGGAACGCTGGTCGGCCTCTTCGCGGGCTACATGGGCGGCTGGACCGAGGCCGTGCTGATGCGGATCGTGGACGTATTCCTGTCCATTCCGCCGCTGGTCCTCGCCATCGCCGTCCTGGGCGTGCTGGAACCCACGCTCACCAACGCGATGATCGCCGTGACCGTGATGTGGTGGCCCTGGTATGCGCGCCTCGTCTACGCCATCGCGCGCTCCGAGCGGGAGGAGGGCTACGTCCTCGCCGCCGAGGTCATCGGCGCGCCGACGCGCCATATAGCCCTTCGCGAGATCCTGCCGAACTGCTGGCCCGCGATCATCACCAAGATGACCCTCGACATGGGTTTCGTGATCATCATCGCCTCGTCCCTCAGCTTCCTGGGGCTCGGCGTCCAGCCCCCGACGCCGGATCTCGGCTCGATGGTGGCCGAGGGCGCGCGCTACCTGCCCGACAGCTGGTGGATGACGGTGTTCCCCGGGCTCGCGATCCTCGCCGCGGTCTTCGGCTTCAATCTGCTGGGGGATGGACTGCGTGAGGTGCTGGGGGTGCAGGAATGACCGCGCTTCTCGATATCCGGGACCTCCGGCTCGGCTTCCGGACGCTCGCCGGACAGATCGACGTGCTGCACGGCATCGACCTCGCCATCCGGGCGGGCGAGCAGGTCGCCCTGGTGGGAGAGAGCGGGTCCGGCAAATCCGTCACCGCCCGCATCATCCTGGGCCTCCTGCAGGAGACCAGGAGTGCCCGCGTCTCGGGGCGGGTCGGCTTCGACGGGCGGGACGTGATGATGATGTCGCCGAAGGAGCGCGCGGCGCTTCGCGGGATCGAGATGTCGATGATCTTCCAGGATCCGACCTCCTCGCTGAATCCGACCTTCACGATCGAGCGCCAGTTCGCCGAAGTGATGCGTCGCCCCGACCGCAAGCTGACCCGGGCGGCATGCCGCGAGCGCGCCGCACGGATGCTGGACGAGGTCTCGATCCCCGATACCGGCCGGGTGCTGGACGCCTATCCGTTCCAGCTCTCGGGCGGCATGAACCAGCGGGTGATGATCGCCATGGCTTTGGCGAACAATCCCAAACTCCTGCTCGCGGACGAGCCAGGCACCGCCCTCGATGTGTCGGTCCAGGCGCAGACCCTCGACCTGATGCGCGACCTCGTTACGCGGCACGGCACCTCGGTCCTGTTCATCTCGCACAACATGGGCGTCGTGCGCGAGTTCGCTGACCGCATCTACGTCATCTATCGTGGCCGTATCGTCGAGGAGGGGCCGACTCCGGCGGTCTTCGCCGATCCCGGTCACGCGTATACGAGGGCGCTGCTGAAAGCGGTTCCCCGGATCACCGGACGGGGCCTGCCCGACGTGCCGGAAGTCAGCGACGACTTTTTCGACCCCATGGTCCGGCACGGAGGCACGTCATGACCCTTCTGCGTGTGAGCGACCTGTCGCGGACCTTCCAGACGGCCAATGGGCCGGTCCACGCCGTGCGCAATGTGTCCTTTGATGTCCAGCGCGGCGAATGCCTGGCCGTCGTCGGCGAGAGCGGGTCGGGCAAGACGACCCTCGCCAACATGATCCTCGGCATCCTCACGTCTTCATCCGGCGACATCGCCTTCAAGGGAACGCCCCTGCCCGCGAAGCGGACTCCCGCCCAACGCCGAGCTATCCAGTTCGTGCAGCAAAACCCGCTCTCTTCGCTGAATCCGAAGCGAAGCGTTGGCGCCTCGGTCCGGTTGGGGCTGGACACCTACGGCATCGGCGACCGCGCCGACCGCACGCGCCGGGTCGAGGCCGCGCTCGAAAGCGTCGGCCTGCCCGGCGACATGCGACGCCGAGCGCCCGCGGCCCTGTCCGGCGGCCAGCGCCAGCGGGTCGGCATCGCCCGCGCGCTGGTGTGCGAACCCGAACTGCTGGTCCTCGACGAGCCGACCTCGGCACTCGACGTGCTGGTTCAGGCGCGGGTGCTGCGGCTCCTGAACGACCTGAGGCGGGATCGGGGACTGACCTACATCTTTATCACCCACGACCTCGCCGTGGTGCGCAATGTGGCCGACCGGGTCGCCGTCTTCCGGGCGGGCGAACTGGTCGAGATCGGCAGCACCGAGGCGATTTTCTCGTCCCCGGACCACGCCTATACGCGCCGCCTGATCGGCGCCATGCCCGTGGTGGACGACACCGAACTCGACCTCAGAAACCGTCTCGCGGAGGGGACATGACCGATTTCACGCAGGCCGTCGCGCGCCGAGGCCAACCCGAAGCCGCCTTCGAGGCGCTTGCCGCCCTCGTGCAGGAGACCGTTGGCGCGAAGCTCTTCACCACCACCGTGGTCATGCGCGAGCGCGGCGTGGTGCGGCGGAACTTCTCGACGATGCCCGATGCCTATCCCGTCTCGGGAGAGAAGCCGCTGACCAAGGACCGCTGGGCGGACCAGGTCGAGGGGCGGCACGAAACCTTCGTGGCCAACTCGATCGAGGAGATCGCCGCGGTCTTTCCCGATCACGAGCTGATCCGGTCCCTGGGCTGCGAAAGCTGCATGAACGTCCCCATCGTGATCGACGGCACCGTCGTCGGCACCCTGAACTGCCTGCACGAGGCCGGCCATTACACGCGCGAGCACGTCGCACGGGCCGAGACGCTGAAGCTGCCCGGCGCGGTGACCTTCCTGATGCACCGGATCTCCGAGAAAGGAGCCTGACATGAGCCAGACCACCCGCCGCGTGGCCACCGATGTGGGTGGCACCTTCACCGACCTCGTCGCCTTCGAGACCCGGCCCGACGGCACGATGGAGATCGTGACGGCCAAGTCCGACACCACGCCGCCCGATTTCGAGACCGGCGTCCTGAACGTCCTGAGGAAGGGCGGGATCGAGCCGTCCGAGGTCGGCTTCATGGCGCACGGCACCACCGTCGTCATCAACGCCCTGACCGAGCGCAAGGGCGTGAAGGTCGGGCTGATCACGACGGAAGGGTTCCGGGACGTCCTCGAGATCGCCCGCGGGAACCGGCCGGACTTCTTCAACCTCCACTACATCAAGCCGGCCCCCTTCGTGTCCCGGGACCTGCGCGCCGAGGTGCCCGGCCGGATGACCTACAAGGGCGAGGAACGGGCGCCGCTCGACCTCTCCGGCGTCGGCAGCATCCTCGACGGTTTCCGCGCCGAGGGAGTGGAGGCCGTGGCGATCTGCCTACTGCATGCCTACGCCAATACCGCCCACGAGGAAGCGCTGCTGGCCGAGGTCCGCCGCCTCTGGCCCGAGATTTCGGTCGTGGCCTCGCACCAGATCACGCGGGAGTGGCGCGAATACGAACGCACCAATTCCACCGTCCTGTCGGCCTACGTCCAGCCCGTCGCGGCCCGCTACCTGGGCAAGCTCGATGCCGGGCTCAAGGACCAGGGCCTGCCCCGCAGCCCGTATATCATGCAGTCCAATTGCGGGGTCGACAGCCTGGAGGCGACGTCCGCCGTCCCGATCAACATGGTGGAGAGCGGACCGGCGAGCGGGTTCTGGGGTGCCGCGGAATTAGGCAAGCTGATCGGCGAGCCCAACGTCCTGGCCCTCGATATCGGCGGCACGACGGCGAAGTGCTCGCTGATCGAGGACGGCGAGGTCCGCATCATGACGGACTACTGGATCGAGCGGACATCGAAGTCCGCTGGCTACCCGATCATGGTCCCGGTCGTGGACCTGGTCGAGATCGGCAATGGCGGCGGCTCGATCGCCTGGGTGGATGATTTCGGTAAGCTGCATGTCGGCCCCCAGTCGGCCGGCGCCCTGCCCGGCCCAGCCGCCTACGGCAAGGGCGGCACCGAGGCCACGACGACGGATGCTAATCTCTGGCTGGGCCGGATCAACCGGGACTATTTTTGCGGCGGCGAGATCGACGCCGACATGGCCGCCGCCGAGAGCGCGCTGAAGGCGGTCGGAGACCGGTTGGGCGTGAGCGTCGACGAGGCGGCGCAGGGCATCGTGCGGATCGCCAACAACAACATGGTGAACGCGCTGAAGCTCGTCAGCCTCAATCGCGGCCACGACACGCGGGATTTCACCCTTGTGGCCTTCGGCGGCGGCGGCGCGATGCATGCGGTCGCCCTGGGACAGGAGCTTCAGGTCCGGAAGGTCGTCGTTCCGGCCGCGGCCGCGGTCTTTTCGGCCTTCGGCATGATGATGTCGGACCTGCGCCGGGATGCGTTCGTCACGCAACTCGTCGACTTGACGGACGGCGCGGGCGACATCATCGAGGCGATCTTCGCCGAAGCCGAAGGCAAGGCGCGCGCCACCTTCGAGACCGAGGGCGTCGATCCCGGCAAGGTCACCTTCCTGCGCTACGGCAAGTTCCGCTACCAGAACCAGGAACATACGACCGAAGTGGCGCTGTCCGGTCCTGTGACCGACGCCGCGCTCGAGGGCATCGCCGCCGACTTCCATGACGCCTACGAACGGGAATACACCTACAGACTCGACGCGCCGGTGGAGATGGTCGGCATCCACCTTGTGGCCCGGGCCGAGGTGGGCAAGTTGCAGATGCAGCCCGCCGAGATCGGCCCCGCGGATGCCACGCCCGCCCACAAGGGCCGACGCCACGTCGATTACGCGACCGAGGGCCGCCACGAGGCGGACATCTACGACGGCACCCTTCTCGCCCCTGGCATGGCCTTCGACGGACCGGCCATCGTCGAGGATCCCGGCACGACCATCGTGATCCACCCAGGCAACCGGGTCGAGCTCGATGCCTATCGCAACATCCACATCCATCTGGGCGGAGGCCGGGCATGACAACCACCGATCCGATCACGCTGGAGATCATCCAAAACTCGCTGCAGGCCGCGGCCGACGAGATGTTCGCGGCGATGCGCAAGACGGCCATGTCGTCGATCATCTACGAGGTGCTGGACATGGGCACCGGGATCACCGACGCCGAGGGGCGCATCGCCTCGTCCGGCGCGGGGATCCCCGCCTTCATCGGGGTCTTGGACAAGTCGGTCCAATTCATTTTGAGCAAGCACGAGACGATCCACCCCGGCGACGTCTTCATCACCAACGATCCTTGGCATGGCGGCGTGACGCACCTGAACGACCTGGTGCTGGCCATGCCTGTCTTCTCGGGCGACCGGCTGATCGCCTGGACGGCCAACATCGCCCACAATTCGGACGTGGGCGGCATGGCGCCGGGATCGCTGTCCGGCGAGGCGACGGAGATCTTCCAGGAGGGCCTGCGCCTTCCGGCCGTCCGCATCATCCGCGAGGGCGAGACCGATCAGGCCGTGATGGACATCCTCACGGCCAACAGCCGGATGCCCGATTTCCTCAAGGGCGATGTCTGGGCCGCCATCGCCGCTGTCCGGGTGGGCGAGCGGCGGCTGCGCGGCCTCGCCGATCGCTACGGGGTGGAGACGTTCCTCCACGCCATGGATCACTTCATGGATTTCGGCGAGAGCGCCGCCCGGGCCGAGCTGGCGAAGCTGCCACATGGCAGCTACGAGCTGTCGGAGGAACAGGACGACGGGCGCGTCTACACCGTCAAGATCACGATCTCGGACGATGAGTTCCTCGTCGACCTGCGCGACAACCCCGATCAGGACAAGGGCCCCACCAATACCAGCCGCGACGGCACGATGATCTGCGCGCAGATGGTCTTCAAGTCGCTCACCGATCCCGACACACCCGCGAACGAGGGGTCGTTCCGCCCGCTCAAGGTGCTGACCCGCGAGGGCTCGGTCTTTCACGCGCGCGAGCCGTCGGCGATCGGGTTCTATTTCGAGACCGAGGTCCGGGTCTACGACCTGATCTGGCGCTGCCTTGCGCCGCATATTCCGGAACGCCTGCCCGCCGGACATTTCAGCTCCATCTGCGGGACGTTCATCGGCGGCATCCACCCCGATACCGGGCGGCAATACACCATCGTCGAGCCGCAGATCGGCGGCTGGGGCGCCTGGGACGGACAGGACGGCAATCCCTGCATCTTCTCAGGCTTCCACGGCGAGACCTACAACACTCCCGCCGAAATCAGCGAGGCCCGGAACGGGCTGTTCGTCGACCGCATGGCCCTGAACACCGCGCCGGGCGGCGAGGGACAGTTCAACGGGGGGCGCGGCCTCGTGCTGGAATACCGCATCCGGACGGAGAACGGCTTCCTGACGGCCGGCTATACCCGCTCCAAGGTCAAGCCCTGGTCGCTGGAAGGCGGCGAGGAAGGCTCAGGCAACCATGTCGAGGTCATCAAGGCCGATGGCAGCGAAGCGACCTACAGCTTCGTCACGGGGCTGCCCTTGACGACCGATGACGTGGTGCGCGTGGTGACCTCAAGTGGCGCGGGCTACGGCGACCCGAAGAAACGCGATCCCGACGCGGTGCGGCAGGACATCCGTCAGGGCTTCATCACGGCCGAACGGGCCCGCGACATCCACGGCAAGGCGGAGTGACGACGATGACCACCACACGTATCCCCGAGCTGCAAGCGAAGATGGCCGAGACGGAGACCGACCTCGTCGTCCTCGCCCCCGGCGCGCACATGGTCTGGGCGCTGGACGTCCGGCCCCATGCCGACGAACGCCCCTGCCTGGCCTTCGTGTCGCAGAACGGCGCGGTGTTCCTCATGCCCGCCCTGGAGGCGGAAAGCGCCCGCGCCCAGACCGATCTACCCTTCCATACCTGGTCCGACGACGAGGGGCCGGGCGCCGCCCTGACGA
This sequence comes from Wenxinia saemankumensis, assembly GCF_900141735.1. GTDB lineage: Bacteria > Pseudomonadota > Alphaproteobacteria > Rhodobacterales > Rhodobacteraceae > Wenxinia > Wenxinia saemankumensis. The sequence goes on along the minus strand of NZ_FQYO01000009.1, from coordinate 4,209 downwards.
ACCTGCTGACGGCGCTCGGCGCGGCGCAGGCCCGCACCCTGATCCTCGACGAGACTATGCGCGCCGATCACGCGGCTCTCGTCACCGACGCCCTGCCGGCTGCGGCGCGCCGGTTCACCGAGGATACGGTCGGCGCCCTTCGGATGCGAAAGGACAGTGCGGCGGTGGCGACCTTGCGGCGCAATGCAGCCATCGCTGATGCCGCGATGCAGGCCGCCTGGGCCGCCATGCGGCCCGGGCTGACGGAGACCGAGGTGGCGGATGTGATCCGCGGTCATTTCGCGGCGGCCGGGGCAAAGCCCCTCTTCTCCATCGTGGGGGCCGGGCCGAACGGGGCCTATCCGCATCATCATACCGGCGAGACGGTGCTGAAGGCCGGAGACGCCGTGGTGATGGACCTGGGCGGCGGCATCGACGGCTATTCCTCGGACATCACTCGGATGGCGCTGATCGGCGACGCCCCTGACGGCTACGACGAGGTGCATGCCGTTGTCGAGGCCGCCGTGCAGGCCGCCCTCGCCGCGGCTCGCCCCGGGGTGAAGGCGCGCGAGGTGGACGCCGCCGCCCGCTCCGTCATCGCGGACGCCGGGTATGGGGCTTATTTCGTCCATCGCACCGGGCATGGCCTCGGCACCGAGGTGCATGAGCCGCCCTACATCACCGCCAGTTCCGACACCGTCCTGGACGAGGGCATGGTCTTCTCCATCGAGCCGGGCATCTATCTGCCCGGCCGATTCGGCATCCGGCTCGAGGACATCGTGGTGCTGCGGGCGGACGGGCCCGAGATCCTCTCGGCCCTGCCCCGGGATGCGGTGCGGATCGATGTCTGATCCCTTCACGCTCTCGGTGGTGCAGTCCGCGCTGGACAGCGCGGCGGAGGAGATGTTCGAGGTCCTGCGCAAGACCGCCATGAGCCCCATCATCTACGAGGTGCTCGACGTCGGCACCGGGGTCACCGATGCCGGCGGGGCGCTCGTCAGCTCGGGCGCCGGCATCCCGTCCTTCGTCGGTGTTCTCGACAAGTCGGTGAAGGCGATCGTGGCCCGCGAGGACGGACGCATCGCGGAGGGCGACGTCTTCGTCACCAACGACCCCAACGGCGGCGGCGTCACGCATCTGAACGACGTGGTCGTGGCCGAACCGGTCTTCCATGAGGGCACGCTCGTCGCCTGGGTCGCCTCCATCGCGCATTGGGGCGATATCGGGGGCAGCACGCCCGGGTCGATGGCCACCGACGTGACATCGCTCGTCGCCGAGGGATTGCGGCTGCCGATCCTGCGGCTCTTCGAGGGCGGGACGCGGAACGAGGCCGTCGCCGACATCATCCGGGCGAATTCGAGGCTGCCCGAGTTCGTCACCGGCGATCTTTGGGCCCAAGTGTCCGCCGGGCGGCGGGCGGCGCGGCTGATCCGGGGGATCTGCGGGCGCTACGGAACCGGAATGCTGGAGAGCGCGATCCGCGATGCGCGGGAGACCGGGCGGGCACGGGCGCTCCAGGGCCTCGCCGCGATGCCCCGAGGCACCTACCGGGCGTCGCAGCCGCAGGACGACGGCACGACATGGCACGCGTCGATTAAGGTGACCGAGGACCGGTTCATCGTCGACCTGACCGAGGCGCCCGACCAGACGCCCGGGCCCTACAATACCAGCCGCGACGGCGCGCTCGTCGCCTGCCAGATCCTCTTCAAGGCCCTGACGGATCCCGAACGGTTCGCCAATGCCGGGTCGTTCGAGCCCCTGGAGGTCCGGACCCGTCCCGGCTCGATCTTCGATCCCACGCCCGACGCGGCACAGGGATACTATTTCGAGACGAGGATCCGGCTGATCGACATGCTCTGGCGGGGTCTGGCCGAGACGGCAGGCCTGAACCTGCCGGCAGGCAGCTTCGCCACAATCTACGGGTTGGTGATTGCGGGCCGGCATCCCGATACCGGGCGGGCCTTCTCCATGGTCGAGCCTCAGCTTGGCGGCTGGGGCGCGACGCCGGATCGGGACGGCAATTCGGCGATGTTCTCAACTAACCACGGCGACACCTTCAACTGCCCCGTCGAAGTGGCGGAGGCTCGCTACGGCCTCGAGATCGTGGCGCGGGAATTGGGTGAGGCGGCCAAGGAGGCCGGAGAGCGAAGCGGCGGCCGCGGCTTGCGCACCCGGTATCGCCTTCGGTCTGACGCCGTGGTTTCGGTAGGTTTTTCTCATGGCGTCGTGCCCGCATGGCCTCTTCCCGGCGCGCGAGAGGGTGGCACGAACGCTCTGCGGCTTACACGAGGCGGCCAAACCGAGAACCAACCTTGCTATGTCAGCCGTTTGGAGCTGAGAAAGTCCGACGAGTTGGAGGTCTTGACAGCCAGAGGCGGAAACGCACCGGAAAACGGAAAGCGCTAGGCTTTTTTGAGGGATATCCTACCCAAATACCACGTGGACTACTACGCTGTCGACTATGCCGCGGCAGCGCACTACGGCTTCGGTCGGCCAGCCGATTTCATCCCAGTGCCGTTCGACCGCAGCAACCAGATCGCGCAGGTCACTCTCGGTCTTGGCAGAGAGATCCCTGAGGCCGGGAGTGTCGTGATCGGAACTCATGCTCATCCATCCGCGGTTTTCGGAAGACGCCGGAGCGCCCGGCCTTCAACAGGATGTCTCTGCGCCGTGGACCCGGGGCGGAGCCGAAGCCCCACCCCGGCGCGCAGGACCACCTCGACGGGGCCGCATGGGCTCCGGCGGAGGTTTACCGCCGGATCAACCGCCTAACCGCCTTGGCAATCGCAGGCCTGCCCCAGCGGCTCTCGGTTACGGGCTGCGATCACCCGCCTGCGCGGGGCGATGGATATCATCCCGCCGGATCGCGCGATAGCTAGGATGTGGCTGAGGTGGTTATAGACAAATTTGGGAGTCTGTCTGCAACGCCCCGGGGCTCGTGCAGCTTGCACCCCCTCGAAGAAACGCGGATCGGCAACGCAGATCGGCAATTTCAGGTTATGGCTGCGCCTTATCTTCTGGCCCGGCTAAGCGATCGGCATGGAACAGGATCGGCAATCTCAGCGCCAGCGACCACAGAAGCCCCGGGGATCAGCACCTCGCCTATGTCCCGCCCGTCCGGCAGGTGGCAGAGGCCAACCGCCCGATCCTAGCTCATTCGGCCTTCGAGGGTGCGGCGCATGGTGGCACCTGACACGAGTCCCGCAGATCTCGGCCGTGGCGCGCTCGCCGGCGGCTAAGCGGTTTCGACGCTGCTTAGGTTCACGATCCGGATCGGGATCAGCCCCACGAGGATCAAGTCGCCATCCTGGAAATGGGTGACCTGGCTGCCCAGCACACTTTCCGGCGCCGGGCACCGTGCGAACGACCCCGCGCCGTTCCAGGCGTCGCCGCCATTGCGGACGCGCACTGGGGCCCCCGCGGTCCTCATCCCCGGCCGTCTTCCCCTCTATCGCGAGACCGAGGAGAGCCCTTTGAGAACGAAGACAGCGCCGCGCGGGCCGAGCTTGTTGCGACGGCCGCGGCGGATATGTTTGAGGGAGCGAGTGGTCATGCTTCCGGAAACTCGCATCGGTGTGTTGTGAAAGGGAGCCTGTGCCGACACAGGGAGCGGATCGACGTTGCAGTTGAACGTGAGCGAGGCAAGGGCCCGGCTTTCGGAACTCATGGCGGCCGCGGAGCGGGGGGAGGAGGCTGTCATCGCACGCCGTGGCAATCCCGTGGTGCGTCTGATCCCGGTGAAATCATCTTCAGGGGTTCGCCTGGGGGCTCTCAAGGGGATCGTGCCATCTGAAAGCATTCCGGATTTCCTCGCGCCGATGAGTGCGGAAACCAGGAAGAGTTGGGGCGCCTGACGAAAGAACGGGACCACCCCGGACGCCAAGCACGAGAAAAGGATACGTCGAACATGTGGCGACCTTGGATCTCGAAACGTCCAGCCTGAGCGAGCACTGCCGCCGGATCGGGGTCGGCCTGAATGTCCGCCTATCAGACCACGAAGAAGATCATCGTCATCACCGCGCCCACGGCGACGATGCCCGCCCGCAGCAGGTCGGTGCGCACGATCCGCCGGGACAGCCGGGCTCCGAGATAGCCGCCCGCCGTGGTGGCGATGGCAAGGACGAGCGCCGCGTCCCTGGAGTGCCCCCCGTTTCACCGGACAGCCTGGCTGGGGTTGAGCGCTGATCTGAACTCGACAGGCGAGCGCATGGCCAGCGCGGAATGTGGATG
>NZ_FQYO01000013.1 GCF_900141735.1 Wenxinia saemankumensis | reverse complement strand
CCGCGTCGTCCGGAACGCGGCCGGAGGGGCGCGGCCAGCAGGCCGGATCCTGACGCTCGCGGAAGCACCCTCCCGCCGATCGCGGGAGGGGCTCGCAACCAGAAGGGCAGGGCCTCGCACGGCACCGACAGCATGACGGTCACGCGGCAGAGAGGCCGTCCCCGTTACCATGGCAGGTCAGAACGGATTCACCGCGAGACGAATTCGTCGGTCGCGATCACCTCGCCGTAGAAGAAGGCGAGGGCCGACATGATCGCGGTCTGGACATGGGCCGCAGGGACGGACCTGCCGTCGAACTCCAGGTCGCGCGTCGCGCAGGCGTCGTGGATCGTGACGGTCCTGTAGCCCAGATCGTTGGCGGCCCGGACCGTGGCATCGACGCACATGTGGCTCATCGCGCCCGCGGTCACGACCTCCTCGATTCCGTTCTCCTCGAGCAGCGACTGCAGGCCCGTCTCGCGGAAGGCGTTCGAGAAGGACTTGACGATCACCGGCTCGCCCGAGCCCGGAGCGACGGCGTCGTTGATCTCCACCCCGTCCAAGCCGGGGACGAAGATCGGACCGCCGGGCATCTCATGGCGCACGTTGACGGTCAGGTCGCCTGCCCCCCGGGCATGAGCAATCACGCGGGCGGCGTTGGCCGCCGCGACGTCGATTCCCTCGAGCGGCAGCTTTCCTTCGGGCCAGTATTCGTTCTGCAGGTCGATGACGACGACAGCGCGGTTGGACATGGCTGTCACCTTTCATGGTCTGGTCTCTTGTCCTTCATTGGGGCTGCATCCAGAGCCCTAGCCACCGGCGCAATCGACAGAAGACGGGTCGATATCGACAAATGAGCGACCTCAGGATCGGCATCGTCCATTATCCCGGCGCTCAACTGTCCGCCGCGATGGGGCTGGCGGATCTCTTCGGAATCGCCGGAGAGATTGCCGATCGTGCGGATCGGGGGGCGCCGCGGCTCTCGACCAGGGTGATCGAGTCGCCGGCCGATGATCGAACGCTATCGCCCGGCGGATCCGATGCCCGTTGCGATGTCCTGATCCTTCCCCCCTCCCTGCATGCGCCGATCACAGCGGACGCCGCCGCCCCGCTCGCGGACTGGCTTCGGGAGCGTCATGCGGCCGGTGTGGTGATCGCTTCCGTCTGCGGAGGCTCATTCCTGCTTGCCGAGACGGGGCTCCTGTCCGGGCGGGCGGCGACGACGCACTGGGTCTATGCGGATGCCTTTCGCCAGCGGTTTCCGGACGTGATCCTCGACCTCGACCGGCTCGTCATCGACGGCGGCGATATCCTGTCGGCGGGCGGGCTGATGTCCTGGGCCGATCTCGGCCTCAAGCTTGTCGACCGGTATCTCGGACCCGTCCGGCGCGTGTCTACATCGAGCACCATCTCCCCTGGTCCGCAGCCCTGCAGGAGCATTTCACGGTCGAATGGGGCATCTATCCCGATCTGGCCATGGATATGTTCATGCGCCCCCTGATGGCGGTGATGGATCCCTATACGGCGGGAGCGGTGTTCAACGTCCTGTCCGCCGCGATGCTGCCCCTGGGTGTGGCACTCCTGTCCCTGGTGACGACGGGTCGCATCGGTCTCACCGTCGCGCCGGCGGTGCTGCTGATCTACAGCAAACCGCTCGCGTGGGGCTTCATCAACTTCGTCTTTTCGACGGGGCTCGCCCTTTGCCTGTTCGCCCTGTGGATCTGGCTGCGCCCGGGGTGGCGCCGCACCGCGCTGTTCGCTCTCCTGATGCCGGTGCTCTTCTTCAGCCACGTCCTGGGCTTCCTCCTGTTCGGTTTTCTGATGCTGGCTTACGAGCTGGGGCAGTTCGCGGCCGGCCGGCGCGGGCGACTTTCGCACTTCGCCACCCGACTGATCCTGCGCGACGGGCTGATCGCGGTCGTACCGCTCGCGCTGTTCGCTGCTGGCCTGCCGGACCGGCTGCCGGGCCTTGACACGGAGATATCCGGCTTCGGTGGCTTGCAGAGCCGCATGGAGGCGCTCCTGGCGCCGTTCGACTACGATAGTTCGCAGGTTTCGGCCTTGGGACGGTCGCTGTTCGTCGGTTTCGGACTGCTCCTGTTGATCGCGTTCCGCAGCGGCTGGATGACCTTGGCGCCCCCGCTGCGCCCGGTCTTCCTTGCGAGTGTCGTGCTCGTCCTGGCAGTTCCGGCGGCCTTTCTGGGGATCTCCCTTCTCCACATCCGCTTCGGGGCAATCCCGATGGCGATCCTTCTGGCCGGCGCGTCCCTGACCCCGGCCGGACGGGCCCGCGCCGTGCCCTTGTCCGCGGCCTTCCTGGGTCTCTTCGCGCTCCAGTAGGTCGCCGTCCACGCCAGGATGGCTGGTCTCGACCGCGCACAAGGAGAGATCCGTACAGCGGTCGCCGGACTGCCGGAGGGCGCGCGCGTACTCATCGGACGGGATTCCTTGACGCTGGACGTCTATCGTCTGCAGCACGCGCCAGCCTTGGTCGTCATCGAGAGCGACGGTTACGTGGCCAACTTGTTCACCAACACCTCGCCCGTCGGCGTCAACGCGCAAACGATGCCGCCACACCGGCCCCAATCTTGGCCGCTGGGCCGAGACCAACTCGTGGAGGGGGCCCGCCGGGATCCGCCGACAACCGCCACGTCGGAAGGCATCCAAGACGACTTCTACTACGGCTGGCCGCAGACATTCGATGCGCTGTTCTGGTCCACGGCGCCGGACGGATCGGGGCCGGGCATCGCGCAATTGAAACCGGTTGCGAGCGGGCAGACGTTCCGCCTCTACGGGATCTCACCGGGCAATCAATAGAGACCGTCGGACATTAACGAACGCGGTAGGGACTGGGCGCGTGAACTGCCCCCCATTTCGACCGGACAGCCTGGCATGACCATGGAAGGCCCAAGCCTGTGCTTGGGGACATGCTTATGCCCAACGAAGATCGACC
>NZ_FQYO01000014.1 GCF_900141735.1 Wenxinia saemankumensis | reverse complement strand
TGTGAACCGGCATGGAAAAGTGACCCCGTAGCGGGGTGATCGGCGTCCAAAAATGACCCCCTTACATCGGTGGCCATGATGCTCCTGGGGCAACCGGGAGCAGGTGCGGGATGTTGGTCGTGGAGACAATCGCGAAGATCCGTCGGGCATATTTCCAAGACAAGAAGCCGATCAAGCAGATCTGCCGGGAGCTGCGCGTATCGCGGAACACGGTGCGCAGGGTAATCAGGTCCGGGGCAACGGAGTTCAGTTACGAGCGCAGCGTCCAACCGCAGCCGAAGATCGGGCCCTGGAAAGACGAGCTCGACCGGATGCTGGCGGAGAATACCCGCAAGCCGAAGCGGGATCGGCTTACGCGCATCCGGATCTTCGAGGAGCTTCAGTCACTCGGATACGAAGGCGGTTACGATGCCGTTCGGCGCTATGCTTCGTCGTGGACGAAGACCGAACGGGAAGCCTCGGCTGCCGCCTACGTGCCCTTGAGCTTCGATCCCGGCGAAGCCTACCAGTTCGACTGGAGCCATGAGGTCGTCCTGATCGACGGGGTGACCACGACGGTGAAGGTCGCGCATGTCCGGCTCTGCTACAGCCGGATGCTGTTCGTGCGGGCCTATCCCAGAGAGACACAGGAGATGGTCTTCGACGCGCACGACAAGGCGTTCGCCTTCTTTGGCGGGGCCTGCGCGCGGGGCATCTACGACAGCGTCCGTTGTCCGCCATCGGTCCGAGGACGATGGACGCGAAGACGGCCGTGGACACGATCTTCGTCGGCCGGGATCGGGCTTACAATCGCCGCTTCCAGCAGATGTGCGGTCATTACCTCGTCGATCCGCCAAAGCGATCCGCTCGGACGGATCGCGCTTCTCGCTTTGGCCCTGCACGCCCGCTTCCGGCTGGGAGAAGGGGCAGGTCGAGAACCAGGTCGGCGTCGTCCGCCGGCGGTTCTTTGTGCCGCGGCCGCGGTTCAAGAGCTACGCCGAGCTCAACGCCTGGCTCGAGGACCGCTGCATTGCCTGGGCCAGGACGCACCCGCATCCCGAGCTGCGCGAGCGCACCACCTGGGAAGTCTTCGAGGAGGAACGACCGATCCTGGTTCCTTATGCCGGGCGGTTCGACGGCTTCCACGCCGTGCCGGCCTCGGTCTCCAAAACTTGTCTCGTCCGGTTCGACAACAACCGATACTCGGTCGACGCCCGGGCTGTCGGCCGGGCTGTCGAGGTCCGCGCCTATGCCGAACAGATCGAGATCTGGCAGGACGGCAAGATTGTCGGCGAGCATGCCCGCGCCTTCGGCCGCGGCAAGGATATCTACGATCCGCTACACTACCTCCCTGTCCTCGCCCGCAAGCCTGGGGCTCTCCGGAACGGGGCGCCGTTCAAGGAGTGGGAATTGCCGGCGGCAATGCGGCGCGTGCAGCGCAAGCTCAGCCGAGTGCCGAACGGCGACCGCCAGATGGTCGAGATCCTGAGCTCGGTCCTGACCGACGGCCTGGACGCGGTGGATGCGGCCTGCGCCGAGGCGCTGAGCGAGGGCGTTCACTCGTCCGCCGTCGTTCTCAACATCCTCGCCCGGCGCCGGGAGCCCGGGCCGCCGCTGACCATCGCGACACCGGACGCGCTGCGTCTGAGCTGCGAGCCGATCGCCGATTGCAGACGCTACGACAGCCTCAGGAGACCGGACCATGGAAAGATCGCAGGTGCTGGACGTGATGGGCCAGCTCAAGCTCTACGGGATGAAGGCGGCGTATGACGAGATCATCGCCACCGCCGTGAAGCGGCAGCACGAGCCGCAGAAGATCGTCGGCGACCTTCTGAATGCCGAGATCAGCGAGAAGCAGGCGCGCTCGATCAAATACCAGATGACCATCGCCAAGCTGCCGCTGGCCAAGGAAATCGACGAGTTCGACTTCGAGGAGACGCCCGTCAACGAGACGCTGGTCCGCGACCTGGCGGGCGGAGACTTCCTCGAGCAGCAGCGCAACGTCGTGCTGATCGGTGGGACCGGGACGGGAAAGTCGCATCTCGCCGTCGGCATCGCCCGGGCCTGTATCCGAAGCGGCAAGCGCGGCCGGTTCTTCAACGTCGTGGACCTCGTGAACAAGCTCGATGCCGAGGCCCGCGCCGACCGCCAGGGCCGCACCGCGGACATCCTGTGCCGGCTCGACTTCGTCATCCTCGATGAACTCGGATACCTACCGTTCGCTCAGACCGGCGGTCAGTTGCTCTTCCACCTGATCAGCCGCCTCTACGAGCGCACCTCGATCCTGGTGACCACGAACCTCGACTTCGGCGAATGGCCGAGCGTCTTCGGCGATGCCAAGATGACCACCGCACTACTCGACCGGCTCACCCACCACTGCGACATCGCCGAGACCGGCAACGAGAGTTGGCGCTTCAAGACACGAGCCTGAGCCCCGGATCATCGCTGGCCCGATCCGGCTGCGCCGCGTGGAAGCTACGCCGCCTCGGGCCAGCTTCCCGTGCTCCCAGAGGGGTCAGTTTTGGACGCCGATAAGGGGTCAAACTTCGGCGCCGATTGACAGC
>NZ_FQYO01000008.1 GCF_900141735.1 Wenxinia saemankumensis | reverse complement strand
GACGTTGATGTCGCGCAGGCCGAGGACGTGGCGGTGCTCGGCAAGCAGCTCGGCCTTGTGCATGCCGGCGCGGGCATGGGCGAGCGCCTTCTCCGGCGCGCTTCCGAAGATCTTCCACAGGTCGCGGAGCGCGATCTTGACGTCGGCCATGGACCTGCCCCTCACTGCTTCTGCGATGCGTTGACCCGGGCGAGCGCCGCCTTGGTCGTGCGGTCGAGGATGACGGCGAGCAGCACGATCCCGAGGCCCGAGATCAGGCCGACGCCGAGTTCGAGGTTGCGGATGCCGCGCAGCACCAGAACGCCGAGGCCGGGGGCCGAGACCAGCGAGGCGATCACCACCATGGCGAGGCTCATCATGATGGTCTGGTTCACGCCGGCCATGATGTTCGGCAGCGCCAGCGGGATCTGCACCCCGAACAGCTTCTGCCGGTCGGTCATGCCGAAGGCGTCCGCGGCCTCGATCACCTCCTTGTCGACCAGCCGGATGCCGAGATTGGTCAGCCGCACCACGGGCACGATGGCGTAGAGGATGATGGCGATCCCGTAGAGCTTCGGCTCGGTCACGCTGAAGAGGAAGATCAGCGGGATCAGGTAGACGAAGGGCGGCAGCGTCTGCAGCATGTCGAGGACCGGGATCATCGCGTTCTGGAACCGGTCGTTCCGCGACATCAGGATGCCGATGGGCACGCCGAGCAGCACGCAGATGATCGCGCAGACCGCGATGATCGCCAGCGTCTGCATCGCGTAGTCGTAGTAGTCGATGAAGGCGAGCAGGGCGAGCGCGCCGACGACGAAGGCCACCAGCTTCAGCGACCGGCTGACGGCGAGGACGATCAGCCCGAGCAGCGGGATCATCACGAACCACGGGACGACCTGGAAGAGATGGAGGGCGTTGCGCAGCGCCCAGCTCAGCGGCTGCGTGAGCGGGTCGAGCACGGTGGAGAGCGCGTCCTTGATGTCGAGGAAGGCCCGTTCCAGCCCCAGCGTCAGCTCCCGCGATTGCGGGAAGGCGGCGCAGGCATCGTTGAGGGCGTCCATCGACGGAAAGGGCGTGGCCCAGATCGACCTGTCCGGCTCGGCCCCCGTCTGCGCCATGAGCTCCGCCATGGACATCGGCGCCGTGGTCCCGGTGCCGCCGCACCAGTCCCGCAGGCCGAGCCCGTCGAATATCCAGTCGTAGGTCGCCATTCGTCCGTCCGTTTCCCGTGCCGCATCCCGGGCGCGGCGCGGTGCCGGACCCCGGGGTCCCCCCCCTTCGCGTGATGCCGGCGCCCCGCCCCGTTCCCCGCCGGGGAGGGGGCGCCGGCGGGCCCCCTATTGCTGGAGCATCGCCGAGAGGTTCTCGCGCGCCTCGCCGCTGATCCAGCCCCTCCACTCGTCCTGGTAGGTGGTCAGGAAGTGGACCGCGCCCTCCTCGCCCGAGGCCGCGTTCTCCTCCATCCAGCTCAGGATCGAGTTCATCGTGTCGGTCTGGAAGGTCATGTTCGACAGGAAGTCGACCAGTTCGGGATGCGCCTCGGCGAAATCGGTCGTCACGGCCGTCGCCACCGGCGCGGGCGGGAAGGAGGTGCGGCCGACATCGGTGGCGTCGACGTTCTGCGCCGCCTCGTGGGCCTCCCGGTCGTAATCGCCCATGTCGACCTGGACCATGTCGTAGCGGCCGATGACCGAGGTCGGGGCCCAGTAGTAGCCGAACCACGGCTCCTCGTTCTCGAAGGCCGAGGCGATGGAGGTCGCGAGCGTCTCGCCCGATCCGTGGTCGAAGATCTCGATCCCCGCCTCCTCGACGCCGAAGGCGGGCAGCAGGTTGTCATTGAAGACGCGGCAGCCCCAGCCCTCGGGGCAGTTGTGGAAGCGCCCGCCGACCAGGTCGGGATTGGCCAGGACGCCCTCGATCGTGGTCAGCTCGGGATGCGCCTCGGCGAGATAGGCCGGGATCCACCAGGCATCGATGCCGCCGGGCTCGAGCACGGCGCCCAGTTCCTGAATGGTGCCAGCGTCCTTCATTTCCTCGTAGACCTGGCCCGTGGCGTTGGTCCACAGCTCCGTCACGATGTCGGGCTCTCCGTTCTCGGAGACCGAGGTGATCGCCGGGACGGTGTCGGAGGGCACGATGGAGACGTCGCAGCCATAGCCCTGCGTCAGGATGAACGAGGCGACGTTCGTCACGACGGAGGCGGAGGCCCAGTTCATCTCGGTGATCGACACCTCGCCGCACTCTCCGTCCTGCGCGAGGGCAGGCGCGGCGAGCAGGGTCAGCGCCGAGGAAAGGAGGAGTTTCTTCATGGTGTTCCCTATCGGTTCGTTCGGTCCGGACCGGGCGCGTGCCGCCGATCCCGTTCAGCCGGTCATCGCTGGCCCGCCCGCATCCGTCGCGCGGCCGGGGCGGCGACGATCGGGGCCGCCGCAGGATGATCCGGGGGGCGGCTAACACCCGACCACCCGTATTGCGACACCCGAGGCGGGTGACGCGACGCAAGGGGATCTTCCGGGCCTGCGTCCGGGGCGGCATGACAGGTCGGGCGCGGCGGCTGCGCGAGGAATGACCGGCCATCCCGAACCCGCAGCCCCCCCCCCGTCCTGACCGATCCGCATCGGGATCCTGCCATCGCCGACCGCTCGGCGCAGCGCAGGCCTGCATCGCACGGGCCAGAGGCGAAGCCGGTATGGAGGCTCAGCCCTCCGGGTCGAAGCCGGCCTTCAGGGCCATGCGCACGAGGTGGGACAGGCTCTTCGCGCCGGTCTTCTGCATCACGCGGCTGCGGTGGATCTCGACCGTCCGGGGGCTGAGCGACAGGGATTCGGCGATCAGCTTGGTCGAGCGCCCGATCACCATGTGCTCCATCACCTCGGTCTCCCGCGGTGTCAGGACGGCGAAGGGTGCCGTCCGGGCGTCCTCGAGTGCCGCGTGACGGCGGGCGGGCCCCGCGATCGCGTGACGGATGCTCTCCAGCAGGCGCTCCGGCTCGAACGGTTTCTCGACGAAATCGGAGGCGCCCGACTTCAGGGCCCGCACCGCCATCGGCACGTCTCCGTGGCCCGTCATGACCACCACCGGCAGATCGGGCCAGCTTTCGCCCACCCGCGCCAGCAGGCTCAGCCCGTCCATCACCGGCATCCGGACATCCACTAGCAGGCAGTCGCAGGTCGGGGGATCGCCCTGCTCGAGGAACCCGGCCGCCGCGGGGAAGGTGCGGACGGCGAAGCCGTGGACCTGCAGAAGGGCCTCGATCGACCCGCACACATACGGATCGTCGTCCACGACGCAGATCTTCGGCGCGCCGGTCAATCCGGCGATCCCGTCGGAACCGTCAGGGTGACGCAGGTGCCCCCGTCCGCCGCCGTTTCGCATCGAAGGTGGAGCTCCGGCGCGGAGATCGCTGGTCCGCCAGCAGGTCCGGGGCCGAGCGAGGCGCAGCCGGGCCCGGAGCGGGTGATCGAGATCTCGACCCGTCCGTCATCGCAACGCCGGCTGGCGATGCGGACATGCGGACGGCCGGTGAGGTCCGGGTGCGGCCTGTCCAGCGCCGCGCGCAGCAGATCGCCGAGGATCCGCCGCAGGCCCGCGCCATCGCCTACGATCCCGGGAAGGCCCCGGGCGAGATCGAACTCCAGGGGCGCGCCGCCCTCCGCCGCAAGGACCAGGGTCTCGGCGGCAAGGCCCGCGATCATGCCGTTCGTATCGTGGGGATCCGGACCGGCATCGCGGCCGTCCCCGATCCTGCCGACCATCTCGCTCGCCCGACGCGCCTGCAGCACCGCCTTCTCGATATAGGCCAAGGCCCGGTCATCCCCGGCGCCGTCGGCGACCAGCTTCCGCGCCGCCTCGGCGAAATTGACGATCGCGGTCAGGGGCTGACGCAGATCGTGCGCGATCCCGGGGGAGAGGACAGGTCCCGCGGTGCGGGCGAAGATCCGCGGGACCGGCGCACCCTGTTGCGGGCGCACCGACAACAGAAGGTCGGATTCCCTGCTTCCTGGTGCTGCCACGACGGTCACCGACACCGGGTGCAGCCTGCCGTCGCGGGATCGGAGGCGTGTTTCCACTGGCGATCCGCCACCGGATCCGTGCGCAGCCCACGACCGGGCGGGTACTTCCGGCAGCACGTTCTCCACGGCAAGGTCCTCGGTCCCGTCGCCGGAAAGGCCCAGCATCGCCGCCACGGCGCCCCCCGCCCAGCGGATCGTGAGGGTCGAGGCGTCCAGAAGAAGCGTATCCGGCCCTGCGGACGGGACCGTGCAGAATTGCATCGCCTGCGACCCAAAAGGGATGGACGTTTCCAATGCCGCATCCTCAAGCAATATTTACGATTAATGATACATTCGGCGCTCGGTCCTTCCAAGGATCGCGCGACCGCTACGGTCCCTGTGTGCACGAAAGCACGTTTCAGCACCATAGCCTGCATTGATGTGGTAATATCCGTTAAGGTGCCCCCTCACGCGTTGCGTGGGATTCTCCACGGAGAAGGCATATGACCATCGGACGGCCGGTCGCTGCGTCGAGCGATGGGACCCCGCTGCTCTCCGGCGGTGTCCCGCGGATCCGCGCCGCATCGATGCCGGAGCCGCAGACCCAGATCGAGCCCGAGCAGCGAATCGACTGCCCCCCTGCCCCTCCGGCCGAGGCCGCAGATGGCCGGCGCGTTCCGCCCCGTTTCGCGTCCACGTCGCGGGGCTGCCTCCCCGGACGCGCCCCCGGGTGTCGGCGGCGACGCGGGGTCGGTATGGACCGCCCGCGGGCGCGGTGGGGGCCGCCTCCGACCTATCCCGGGGCGGAAGCGTGCAGCGGCAGGCTCGCCCACGAACCGGACCGGGCGCCCGAGGAGGGGATGATGTCCGGGCGGGGAGCGCGGGGGAGCCTCGACGACAGGCCGGATCCTCGCGGCGGGGGGCGGCAATGACGAAGGAGCGGCTGTCGGAGAAGGCCGGTCAGCTCGGCAGGCTCGACGACGATCTGCGCAATCTCGAGGCGAGCACGGGAATCGCGGCGATCGTTCTGGACGGCGAACAGCGGATCGGCCGTTTCACCCCCGCCACACGGGCGCTCTTCGACCTGGTTCCATCCGATGTCGGCCGCCGGCTGACGGACATCCTCCGGAAGTTCGAGGATCCGGACCTCCTGCAGGACATCCGGCGCGTTCAGGCCACGGAGGAAACTCGCGAGCGCGAGGTCGTCACGGCGGAGGGCGTCTGGCACCTTCGCCGCATCCTGCCATACCGCACGCAGGACGGCCGGGTCGCGGGGGTCGTCCTCACGTTCTTCGACATCACGCAGCGGCACGAGATCGAGCGGAAGCTGCGGCAGAGCGAGGCCCGTTTCCGCGCCCTGATCGAGAACGCCCCGGATCCCATGATCCTCGTCGACGCGGCGGGGGGCATCGTCCTGGCGAACGCCCAGGCCCTCAGATTCTTCGGCTATGCGGCGACGGAGCTGATCGGGGTGTCGGTGGAGACGCTCGTTCCGCCCAGACTGCGCGGCATCCACCGCGCGAACCGCGAGGGCTACCTCGGGCATCCGAAGGTGCGGTCGATGGGGCAGAAGCTCGACCTCGCCGCCGTGACCCGCGACGGCAGGGAAGTTCCCGTCGAGATCTCTCTCAGCCCGGTCGCTGGGGCGGAGGGCAACCTCGTGATCGCCGCCATCCGCGATGTCGGGCGGATCCGCCGTGCCGTCCACGAGGCGCAGGAGGCCAAGCGGGTTTCGGATGCCGCGCTGCGCGCCAAATCCCGGTTCCTGGCGACCGCGAGCCACGACCTGCGTCAACCCCTGCACTCGCTCAGCCAATCGACACAGGCGCTGATGCGGATGGTCGGCGAGCCCCAGGCGCGGCGCCTGCTCGAGATGCAGCGGGCGTCGATCTCCAGCATGCGCTCGCTGCTGAATTCGCTGCTGGACATCTCCAAGCTCGACAGCGACGGCGTGGTCCCCCGAATCCGGCCGGTCAGGCTCAGGCCGATCGTCGAGGGCGTCTGCGACGAATTGCTGGCGGAGGCCGGCGACAAGGGCCTGATCCTGAGGATCGAAGGCGAGGATCTCGCCGTCCGCTCGGACGACGACCTGCTGCGCCAGCTGCTGCAGAACCTCATCGTCAACGCCGTCCGCTACACCGATGCCGGTTCGGTCACGGTGACGATCGTCCGGCAGGACGGTCGCGTGGTGATCGGTATCGCGGATACCGGGCGCGGGATATCGGCCGCCGACCTCCCGCAGGTCTTCGACGAATTCTACAGAATCGAGAGTGGTCGGGGCGAGCGGGGGCTGGGCCTGGGACTGGCCATCGTCCGGCGCATCGCCGCGATGCTCGAGATCGGAATCGATGTCGCGTCCGAGCCCGGCGTCGGGACGACCTTCACGCTGAGCGTGGAGGCGAGCGACGCGGCGGTCGCGCCCCCGTCCGCCACGGCGCAGGCCGCACCGTTGGAGGCCGCCGGGGGCACCGTCCTCCTCGTCGACGACGAGCCGTCGGTGCTGGAATCGACGGAAGCGTTGCTGGCTCTGGAGCCGGGGCTGAACGTCGTGACGGCCGCCTCGCCGGCGCAGGCCTACCTGGCCCTGCAGCGGCAGGTGCCCGACGTCCTGATCACGGACATGCATCTCGGCGCGGCCGAGACCGGGCTGGACGTCATCTGCGAGGCCCGGCGGAGAACGGGAACGACGATCCCGGCCATCCTCGTTACCGGCGACACGACGGGCGGGATCGAGGGCCACGGCCTCGCCGACCTCCGGATACTGACCAAGCCGACCGAGGACGGCGCCGTGATCGACGCGGTGTGGCGGTTCCTGGCGCGGGGCGCCATCGCTGCGCCCCCTGCTGCGGCCATGGAGCCGGACTGAGGGCGAGGGCCCCTTCGACCGAAAGGGGTAGATCCCGCCTTAGCGCGTGGCCCCCGCGATCCCCTCCCTCCGGGCGGCGTGCCCGTTGCGACGGGCGGTCTCCCCCATCCGTGCAGCCCGAACGACGTGTCGGTGCCCCCGCCGGGTAGGCGGCCCCACCGACCACCGCATCGGTTCCTCCGAATGGCTGAGTCTCGACGCAGGCGAGCGGCTGCTAGCGTCCCCCTGGGTCCGGCCCCCCCTTCAGAGAGCCGGACCACGGGCGGGGGAACGGCAATGGCGGATGGCACCATCGAGATCCCGGGCACGGCCCTGCCCCCCGCGGGCGCGTCGGCGGCGGCCCCGGCCCGCGAGCGGTCGGTGACCGCCGCCGGTTCCTCCCTTTCCGCCATCCCGGTGCACCGCCGTCCGAGGCGGGCGGCGCGGCGAGATTCGCGGGATCGCGCGGTCGCCTGCGCCGCGCTGATCGGCGCGGACGTCCTGGCTTTCGCGCTCGCGGCCGCCCTGCTGGAGCCGTTCGCGCCGGACGGCGCCCTTCCCCTCGAACTGCTCGGCCTGCTGTCCGCGGCGATCCTGATGCTGTCGTGGTCGGACGGGCTGTATCCCGGTTACGGCATCTACCCTCACGAGGTGATGCGGCGCCGGATCGTCGCATTCGCCAAGCCCGGCATGCTTGCCGTTGCGGGGACGGTCCTGCTGGGCGGCGACTTTCATCTGGCCCTCATGCTCTCGAGCTTCCTGATCGCCGCCCTCTTCTTGCAGCCGATCCTGCGCAGCTGGTCGCGGGACACGTTGCACCGCACCGGGCGATGGGGCGTGAGCGCCGAGATCCAGGCGGAAGATGCGCAGGCGGAGGCGTGGCGGGCGGTCCTGACCGAAACCTGGCAGCTGGGATTCCGCTGCCGTTCACCCGGTGCCCGCGGCAGCGCCCACACCCTCCTCGTCGCGGGGGGGCGGCTGGAGCCGCAGAGCATCGCGCGGGGGCCCGGCCGGGCGAGGGAGGTGATCCTGCTCGGCGCGTTGCCCGGCGGGGATGACGCGGCCGCACCACGGCCGGCGGACCTGCGCGGCGAGATCGGCCTCCGGCTGCGCCTGGTCGCCCCGGTCCCGCACCGCCCCGGCCCGGCCGGACGCGCGATCGACTGCGCCCTCGGCGCCACCCTGCTGCTGGCGGTGGCGCCGGTCCTGCTGACCGCCGCGGCATCGATCTACCTCGTGGATCCGGGCCCCGTGCTCTACCGCCAGCGGCGGGAGGGCCTGGGCGGCCAGAGCTTCGGCGTCCTGAAGCTCCGCACGATGTATCGGGACGCGGACCGCCGTCTCGAGATGCTGCTGGCGGGCGATCCCGCGGCGCGGGCGGAATGGACGCGCTACTACAAGCTGCGGAACGACCCGCGGATCCTTCCCTTCGTGGGTCGGGCACTGCGGGTCAGCAGCATCGACGAGCTGCCGCAACTCCTGAACGTGATCCGCGGCGAGATGCGCCTCGTCGGCCCGCGCCCGTTCCCCGACTATCATCTCGCCGCGCTGGACCCGGCCTTCCGGGCCCGCCGCTCCACCGTCGTGCCGGGCCTGACCGGACTGTGGCAGGCGAGCGCCCGCAGTACCGCCGACGCCGCCCGCCAGCAGGCGCTGGACGACTTCTACATCGCCAACCGGTCGTTCTGGCTCGACCTGCATATCCTTTGCCTCACCCCGGCGGCCGTCCTTCGCGGTCGTGGCGCCTACTGACCGGCGACACCCCTTTACAGGAGAGGACCACACATGCACAGCACACGCGTTCTGGTGACCGGCGGAGCGGGCTTTCTCGGCTCGTTCCTCTGCGAACGGCTGCTCGACGACGGGTACGAGGTACTCTGCGTCGACAACTTCTTCACGGGGGCCCGGGACAATGTCCGGCACCTGATGGACAATCCCCGGTTCGAGCTGGTGCGCCACGACGTGACGTTCCCGCTCTATGTCGAGGTGGACGAGATCTACAACCTCGCCTGTCCCGCTTCGCCGATCCACTACCAGTTCGACCCGGTGCAGACCGTGAAGACCAACGTGCACGGGGCGATCAACATGCTGGGGCTCGCGCGGCGGACGCGGGCGCGGATTTTCCAGGCCTCGACCAGCGAGGTCTACGGCGACCCGGCCGTCCATCCCCAGCCCGAAGACTACCGCGGCAGCGTCAATCCGATCGGCCCCCGCGCCTGCTACGACGAGGGCAAGCGCTGCGCCGAGACGCTGTTCTTCGACTACCACCGCCAGTACGGCGTCGACATCCGCGTCGCGCGAATCTTCAACACCTATGGCCCGCGGATGCATCCGAACGACGGCCGCGTGGTGTCGAACTTCATCGTCCAGGCCCTGAAGGGAGAGCCGGTGACGCTGTACGGCGACGGGTCGCAGACCCGGTCGTTCTGTTTCGTCGACGACCTGATCGAGGGGTTCGTCCGGTTGATGCGATCGGACGAGGTCGGGCCGGTGAACCTCGGCAATCCGGCGGAGTTCACGGTGCGGCAACTGGCCGAGATGGTGATCGACCTGACCGGCTCGCCCTCCCGGATCGTCTACCGCCCCCTGCCGCAGGACGACCCCCTGCAGCGCAAGCCCGACATCGCGCGGGCGAGATCGGTGCTGGGCTGGCAGCCGGCGATCCCCCTGCGGGACGGGCTGGCGCGCACGATCGCCTATTTCGACGAGCGCCTGACCGGCGCGCATGCGCGCGGGATCATGGAGCGGACGGCGGCCGAATGACCGTCCGCGCCGCATTCCCTCCTGCAGGCGGCGGGGACGCCTCCGAAAGGGCGCTCGACGCGCAGATCGGGGACTGGCGGCACGAGGGGCGGAGTCTCGTCGCGACCCATGCCGAGGAGTTCCGGGCCCTGCTGGGGCCGCTGGACGACCTGATCCGGCGACGGCGGTTCGCCGAGGCCGCGACGGCCGCCCAGCTCGCGGCGAACTACGCGGTGCTCTGTCATCCCGGGCTCTTCGCGAGTCCGGACCTCGAGGAACGCCTGCGCCGGATCGGCGCCGCCGCCCTGCCTCGGGTATCGCGAGCCGGGGCCGGAGCCGGAGCCGGGGCCGGACCAAGCCGCGAGCGCGTCCTGCACGTGGCGACCGAGGTGGGACAGATCGGCGGGCATGTCCGGAACATGTGGCGATGGATCGGCGAGGATGACGGCCGTGTCCATTCCATCGCGTTGACGCGCCAGCACGGGCCGGTACCGGCGCCGCTGGAGGCGGCGGTGCGTCGCTCGGGCGGGCGGCTGCACCGGCTGAACCGGCGGGTCGGCGGCCTGCTGTCCTGGGCCGGCGGGCTGCGCCGGTTGATGGCGTCGGCCGAACGCGTGGTGCTGCATACCTACAACAACGACGTGATCCCGTTCCTCGCCCTCGGCGGAATGGACCCATCTCCGCCGGTGATGCTGGTCAACCACGCCGATCACCTCTTCTGGCTGGGCGCGACCTTCGCGGATGCGGTGGTGAACACCCGCCGGTCGGGCCGGCGGCTCTCGGCGGAGCGGCGCGGCATCGCGGCAGGGCGCAACCTGCTGATCCCGCTCTGTCTGGAGCGGGAGGAGCGCCGCCAGACGCGCGAGGCGGCGCGACGCGACATCGGCCTGCCCGAGGACGCCATCGTGATCCTGACGATCGCGCGGTCGATCAAATTCAGGTCCCTCGCCGGCATTGCCTTTCCGGATCCCCTCCTGCCGCTCCTGAGGGACGATCCGCGCCTGCATCTGGTCGCGGTCGGCGCGGACGGACAGACCGACTGGGGGGCGGCCCACGACGCGGCGCCCGGCCGGGTGCACCAGCTGGCGGAGACGCCCCTGATCGCGCCCTATCTCGACGCCGCGGACATCTACCTCGACACCTTCCCCTTCGTCTCGATCACGTCCCTGTTCGAGGCCGGTCTGCGGGGCCTTCCTCTGGTGACCCGGGCCGGCATCGGGCGCGCCTCGCCCATCATGGGGGCGGACTCGCCGGGGCTCGACGGCATGCTGCTCCGCGTGGAGGACGTGGACGAGCTGAGGGCCACGATCCGCAGCCTTGCCGCGGACGCGCATCGGCGCCGCGACCTCGGCGGGCGCACGCTGGCCCGGATCCTCTCCACGAATCTCGGTCCGGCCTGGCGGGCAGAGCTGGACCGGCTCTACGGGACGGTCGACCGGCTGCCCCCGCTGCGGTCCGGCGCGCCCGGCGCGGACGAGGCGCCGCGCTTCGACGACATCGACGTCCTGACGCCCTTCGTCTACGGCGATCCGGCGCGACGCGCCACGCCGGACGCCCGGCTGACCACGGCCATGGCGTTCGCGCTCAAGGTGGCCCCGCTGCCGGTGAAGCTGCGGTATCTGGCCTGGATCGTAGCTGGCCGACGTCTGTCCTACATGCCGATGGCGACATGGCGGCAGTTCGTTCCCGAATGGCTTGCGTGCTGGGTCCGGATGATGGTCCCGCGAGCGGCGCCGTGAAGCCCGGGCGCGGAGGCGACGCATCGCCCGCGGGACCGGCGGGTCCCGGGACGGAGATGCATGTCCTGTTCTGCGCCGACAGCGGATATTTCCCGCACCTCGCCACGGCGGCGGTGTCCGTTCTCGAGAACTGCTCCTGGCCGGGGGTCCATGTCCACGTCCTCACCTGCGATGCCGACGACGCCGCGGAGGCAGGGCTGCGCGAGTCGCTGCAGCGCTATCCGGCGGCCCGGCTGACGCTGACCCGGGTGGACGACGCAAGGCTGGAGACGCTGTTCGTCGACAAGTATCTGACGAAGGCGGCCTACCTGCGCTTCCTCGCCCCCGATCTTCTGCCCCTCCGGGTGGCCAGGGTCATCTATCTCGACTGCGACCTCGTCGTGCCGGGCGACCTGGCGGAGCTGTGGCGAACGGATCTCGCCGGCACGCCGCTGGCGGCCGCGCCGGACCTCGACTGGTGGCATGGGGGCCTGGAGCCGCGGCTGATCGACCTGGGGCTGCGGTCCGGTCATCGCTACGTCAATTCGGGCGTGCTGGTCATCGATCTCGACCAGTGGCGGCGCGAGGGGATCTCTGACCGGCTGTTCCGCTTCGCGGCCACGAGCGGTGCCGCCCTCGTCTACCACGACCAGGATGCGCTGAACGTGGTTCTGCAGGGACGGGTGGCGCTGCTCGAGCGGCGGTGGAACATTCAGACCCTGTGGTATTCGCACTTCGTCCGCCGGACCTTTCCGGCGGAATACGCAGCGACGCGCGCGGCGCGGGCGCGCCCCGCGATCGTGCACTTCTCGACGGATCAGAAACCCTGGAAGTTCCGGGCCTGGACGCGCAAGCGCGCGCTCTACTTCCGGTACCGTTCCCTGACGGCGTGGCGGGCGGAGCGGCCGGCCGGACTGACGGCGGCGCAGCGCCTCGAATACGACCTGTCCCGCGCCCTCCTGCGGGTCGGGATCGACGTGAACGCCGCCTTCGGCGCGGCGCGCCGCCTCCGCCGCATCGGAGCATCCGCGATAGCGCGCCGGGCCCCGTCCCCGCCGCCCGCTCCGGCAGAACCGGACCGGACATGAGCGTCCTCCGGCGCGGCATACTCGCCTCGGCCGCCGATCGCTACGCCAGCCAGGCTCTGTCCATCGCCACGCTGGCGGTGATGTCGCGCCTGCTGACGCCGGCCGAGATCGGTCTCTTCGTGGTGGCGAACGCCGTCATCCTGCTGGCCGACAATTTCCGCGCCTTCGGGACCGGAACCTACATCGTGCAGGCCCCGGAGCTGACGCCCGAGATCCTGCGGAGCGCCTTCACCGTCACGTTCGTCTTCTCGGCCGGGATCTTCTGTGCCCTCGTCGCGATGTCGGGCCCGATCGCCGTCTTCTACGGCGAGGCGGAGATGGGCGGGCTGCTGCGGCTGGCCGCGACGGGTTTCCTCCTGATCCCCTTCGTCACGCCGCAGGTCGCCCTCCTTCAGCGCGAGATGCGGTTCCGCCGGCTGGCGGTCCTGAATGTCGGCGCCGCCGCCTGCAACTTCGCGGTCACGATCGCCCTCGGCGCCCAGGGGTACGGGCCGGCGAGCTACGTCTGGGGGTCCCTGGCCTCCAGCGCCATGCTGACGATCCTCGTCCTGGCGATGCGGCCGCAGCCCGGGCTCTTCCGACCGTGCTTCCGGCAGGCGCGGCCGATCCTGTCCTTCGGCACGGTCACGACCGGCGTGACCCTCGTGAATCTGGTCTACGAGCTGCTGCCCCGGCTGGCCTTCGCCCGCCTCCTCTCGTTCGAGGCGGTCGGGCTCTACGCCCGGGCCGTCACCCTCTGCCAGCTGCCCGAGCGGACCGTGACCTCGGCCCTCCAGCCCGTCGTGCTGCCCGCGCTCGCCGCCCGTGCCCGGGCCGGCGGCGACCTGAAGGAAGGCTACCTGCGGGGCCACGCCCTGATGTCGGGGGTCCAGTGGCCGATGCTCGCGATGCTCGCCCTTCTCGCCGAGCCGGCCGTCCGCATCCTTCTGGGGCCGCAATGGGTCGAGGCGGCGCCGCTGGTGCGCCTGATGGCACTGGGGCTGATGACGCTCGCGCCGGCCTTCATGACCTTTCCCGTCCTCATCGCCGCGGGCCGGGTGCGGGACGGACTCTGGGCCAGCCTGATCAGCCTGCCCCCGTCGATGCTGTTGATGATCGGGGCGGGAACCATCGGCCTGGAGGCGGTCGCGGCGAGCACTCTCGTCGTGGCGCCGCTGCAGATGGGCGTGGCCCTCGTCTTCGTCCGCCGCGCGATCGGCCTGACCTGGCGGGACATGGCGAGGGCCTCGCGCGACAGCCTAGCGCTTGCCCTCGGGACCGCGCTCATCCCGGGCCTGATCCTCGCGGCATCGCCGGAGGGATCCTCGCTCGGCTGGGTCCGGACGGCCGCGGCGGTGGCCGGCGGCGCTGCCGGGTGGGCCGTGATGCTGGCGATCCTGCGCCACCCGATCGGGACGGAGGGGGCCGCAATCCTGCGGATGATGCTTCCGGCGCGCGGCGTCCGCCGCGCCTGAGCTCGGGCTGCGGCCGGCGATTGCCGGAACTTCACGTCAGGATCACCAGAGCAGCGCGCCACGCGCCGGTGCCCGCGTCTGCCCTCGCCCTGCCGCTCGACGAGATCACGGGGCGGCGCCGGATCGCAGGCCCGCGGGACTGGCCCGCTGCGACAGGGGTCACATCCGCCGCGCCCTCGCCGGGGGCCCCGGGGGAAAGGGTCGGCCCCGGGCGCTGCGCCATTCGGACGGGGAGACTGGCCGAAAGGGGTAGGCGCCGGCCCCCTGCCCCATCGGCGTACCGCCGATTGCGACCGACGGACGAACGGAGGCGGGACCCCGGCAGCTGTATTGGTGACATCCGCGCGGGCCGAAGACCGCTTACGCAGGAGAGACGAGACCAAGACATCGCCGGTGCCCGCGCCGCAGGAGGTTTGCCGATGCCGATCAAGGACTGCACCCTGGGGAGCGGGGTGATCTTCTTCTACCCGGACCTCGTCAACGCCTATGGCTGCACCATCGGCGACGGCACCCGGATCGGGCCGTTCGTCGAGATCCAGCGCGGCGCCCGGATCGGCGCGCGGTGCAAGATCTCCTCCCACGCCTTCATCTGCGACGCTGTGGAGATCGGGGCGGGCGTCTTCGTGGGCCACGGGGTGATGTTCACCAACGGCCTGATGCCCCGCGCGACGCGCGCGGACGGAGCGCTGCAGACCGAGGACGACTGGGACTGCACGCCCACGATCGTGGCGGACGGCGCGTCGCTCGGGTCCAACGCGACGATCGTCTGCGGCGTCACGATCGGCCGCGAGGCGATGGTGGGGGCCGGGGCGGTGGTGACGCGCGACGTTCCGGACTACGCCATCGTCGCCGGCAACCCCGCCCGGGTGATCGGCGACGTGCGGCGGCGGACCGAGGGGGCCCGTCCCGACGACCTGCGCCGGCGGACGGCCCCCGGCGCGCGGGGGGCGGCATGATCGGCATCGGCATCATCGGCTACGGTTACTGGGGACCGAACCTCGCCCGCGCGGTATCCGAGACGGAGGGTCTGGCGCTGCGCATGGTCGCGGACCTGTCGCCCGCGGCCCGCGCGCGGGTGGAGCAACGGCATCCGGCGACGCGCACCACCGGCGACTGGCGCAGCCTCGTCACCGATCCGCGGGTCGACGCGGTGATCGTGGCGACGCCGGTCTCCACCCATTTCGAGTTCGCCCGCGCCGCGCTCGAAGCGGGCAAGCACGTGCTGGTCGAGAAGCCGATGACGGACTCGCCCGCCTCTTCGGCCATCCTGATCGACGAGGCGGCGCGGCGGTCGTTGACGCTGATGGTCGACCACACCTTCGTCTATACCCCGGCCGTCCGGACCATCGCGGATCTGGTCGGCTCGGGCGAATTGGGGGACGTCTACTACTACGACGCGACCCGCGTGAACCTCGGCCTGTTCCAGCGCGACGTCAGCGTGCTGTGGGATCTCGCGGTCCACGACTTCGCCATCATGGATCACATCCTGCCGTCTCGCCCGGTGGCGATCTCGGCCAGCGGGGCGAGCTTCGTCCCGAACAGCCCGGTCAACATGGCCCACCTGTCGGTGTTCTTCGACGACGGCGCGATGGCGCATCTCAACGTGAACTGGCTCGCGCCGGTGAAGCTGCGCCAGACGCTGATCGGGGGCAGCCGGCGGATGATCATCTACGACGACCTGCAGCCGAGCGAGAAGGTGAAGATCTACGACCGCGGCGTATCGCTGAGGGCCGGCCAGATCGCCAGCCACGAGCACCGGGTCTCGTACCGGATCGGCGACATGTCGGCCCCCGCGCTGCCCACGCGCGAGGCGCTGCTGACGGAGCTGGAGGAATTCGCCCGCTGCATCGAGAGCGGCGCCCGCCCGGTCACCGACGGCGCCTGCGGATTGCGGGTGGTGGACATGCTGGCGACGGCGACGCGATCGATGACGCTGCGCGGCCAGCCGGTGGAACTCGGACCGGAGAGGCTTGCATCATGATCCCCTTTCTCGACCTGCGTGCCCAGTACCGGGAAATCGGCCCCGAGATCGAGGCCGCGGCCCTGGCGACGCTGCGCAGCGGGTCCTACGTTCTCGGCGAGACCGTCGAACGGTTCGAGGCGCGGTTCGCCGATTACTGCGGCACGAGGCATGCGGTCGCGGTGAATACCGGGACCTCGGCGCTGCATCTGGCGCTGCTGGCCGCCGGCATCGGGCCGGGTGACGAGGTGATCACCGTGCCGGCGACCTTCGTCGCGACGGTCGCGGCGATCGTCTATACCGGGGCGCGGCCGGTCTTCGTCGACATCGATCCCGCCACCTGGACGATGGACCCCGCCGCGGTGGCTGCCGCCGTGACGCCGCGGACGCGGGCCATCCTGCCGGTCCACCTGCACGGCCGGCTCGCCGACATGGAGCGGCTCGCCGCGCTGGCGAACCGCCACGGCCTCGCCCTGATCGAGGACGCCGCGCAGGCCCACGGCGCCGAACGGGCGGGGCGCCGTGCCGGCGCCTGGGGCGACATGGGATGCTTCAGCTTCTACCCGGGTAAGAACCTCGGCGCCTGCGGCGAGGGCGGGGCGGTGACCACCGACGATCCCGCCCTGGCTGAAACGATCCGCTCGCTGCGCGACTGGGGCCAGGCCGGCAAGTACCACCACGTCCGGCACGGCTTCAACTTCCGGATGGAGGCCGTGCAGGCCGCGGTCCTGAACGTCAAGCTGCGCTATCTCGAGGACTGGAACGCCGCCCGGCGCCGGATCGCCCGCACCTACCAGGAGGGCCTGACCGGACCGCTGACCCGGCCGGCCGCGATCGGCGGCGACCATGCCTGCCACGTCTACGCGGTCCTCGCGGAAGAGCGCGACAGGCTGCGCGAGGAACTGGGCCGCGCGGGGATCGCCACCAACATGCACTATCCGCGGCCCGTCCACCTGCAACCGGCCTATGCCGGACTCGGCTATGTTAGGGGCCGGTTCCCGGTCTCGGAGGCGTTCTCGGCGACGACCCTTTCGCTGCCCCTCTACCCCGAGATGCCGGCGGCTCATGTCGCGTCCGTCATCGCCTCGGTCAACCACGTCACCCTCGGCGTCGCCGACGCCCCCGCCTGAAGGAGCGGTCATGCACGATCTGAACGGACAACGATGCCTGGTGACGGGCGGTGCGGGCTTCGTCGGCTCGCACATCGTCGACGCGCTGCTCGAGGCGGGCTGCGAGCGGGTCGTGGTCGTCGACAACATGGTGCGCGGGAGCGTCGCCAACCTCGCCGGCGCGCTGCAGAGCGGGCGCGTCGATCTCGTCCACGGGGACATCCGCGACACGGAGCTGATGCGCCGGCTCGTGCCCGGCAGCGACACCGTCTTTCATCAGGCGGCACTGCGGATCACCCATTGCGCCGCCGAGCCGGTCGAGGCGATGCAGGTGATGGTCGACGCGACCTTCGACCTGTTCCGGCTCTGCGTCGAGCACCGCACCGGCAAGATCGTGTTCGCCTCGTCGGCCTCGGTCTACGGCATGGCCGACGCCTTCCCGACCACCGAGGCGGTCGCCCCCTATGCCAACCGCACCCTCTACGGAGCGGCCAAGTCGTTCGGCGAGGGGCTGCTGCGATCGTTCAACGACATGCACGGCCTCGACTACGTCGCGCTGCGCTACTTCAATGTCTACGGGCCACGGATGGACGTCCACGGACGCTACACCGAGGTGATGGTCCGCTGGATGGAGCGGCTGGAGGCGGGGGAGCCGCCGATCGTCTTCGGCGACGGGCTGCAGACCATGGACATGATCCACGTCACCGACGTCGCCCGCGCCAACGTGCTGGCCGCCGTCTCGGAGGCGAGCGACGTGGTGCTGAACGTCGCCAGCGAAACCGAGACCTCCTTGCTGGATCTCGCCGCGACGCTGGCCCGGGCGATGGGCCGGGACGGGCTGTCGCCGGTGCATCACCCCGCGCGGGCCGTGAACCCCGTGCCGCGGCGGCTGGGATCGGCCGAGCTGGCGCGCGATCTCCTCGGATACGAGGCGCGCGTTCCTCTGGACGAGGGCATCCGCGACCTCGTGGGGTGGTGGCGCGGCCAGCGGGCCGGAGCCGACCTGAAGGAGAGCGCACTTTGATCCCGATCACCCTTCCCTTCGTGGCGCGGGAAGAAGCCGACGCCGCGCACGCCGTCGTCCTGTCCGGCTGGCTCTCGCAGGGGCCGCAGGTCGCCGCCTTCGAGACGGAGTTCGCGGCCGAGGTCGGCGCCCCCCATGCCTGCGCCGTCTCCAATTGCACGACCGCGCTCCACCTCGCGTTGCTCGCCGTCGGGGTGAAACCGGGAGGCGAGGTGATTACCGTCAGCCATTCCTTCATCGCCGGGCCGAACGTCGTCCGGCAGGTCGGCGCCGAGCCGGTCTTCGTCGACATCGAACCGGGCGGCTACAACATCGACCCGTCGCGCATCGCCGCCGCCCTGACCGACCGGACGCAGGCGATCCTGTGCGTGCACCAGATGGGCATGCCGTGCGACCTGAGCGCGATCATCGATGTCGCCATGGCCGCCGGCGTGCCGGTGGTCGAGGACGCGGCCTGCGCGATCGGCTCGACGATCCTGCTCGACGGCCAATGGTCCCGGATCGGTCGTCCCCAAGGCGCGGTCGTGTGCTTCTCGTTCCATCCCCGCAAGGTGCTGACCACCGGCGAGGGCGGCATGCTGACGACGGCGAACCCCGACTTCGACGCCTTCTTCCGGCTCGCCCGCCAGCACGGCATGTCGGTGCCCGACGCCGTCAGGCACAAGAGCGCGACGGTCGTGTTCGAGGAATATCCGATCTCCGGCTACAATTACCGGATGACCGACATCCAGGCCGCCATCGGCCGGGAACAGCTGAGGCGGCTGCCCGAGATCGTCGCCCGGCGGCGAAGCCTCTCCCTGCGCTACGAAGTGCTCCTGAATTCGATACCCGATCTGGAGGCCCCGACCGAGCCCGGCTGGGCGCGCAGCAACTGGCAGAGCTATCCCGTGCGCCTGCCCCCGTATGTCGACCAGAGGGCCGTGATGCAGACCATGCTCGACGACGGCATCGCGACGCGGCGCGGCATCATGTGCGCGCATCTCGAGCCGTGCTACGCGGCCTCGGCCTTGCGCCATCCGCTCCCCCTGTCGGAAGAGGCCCAGCGGAGATCGATCCTGCTGCCGCTCTATCCGCAGATGACGGCGGAGGATCAGCAATTCGTCGTCAGCCGGCTGCAGGCGGCGATCACCTCCGCGGCGACGCGCGGGACGGATTCGGTCGGCACATGACACGCCCAGCCATCCGCCCTACCCCGGACCCCAGGGACATGATCGAGAGCATGGGGCGCCGCATCGACGCGCTGCGCCTAGATCTGCGCGGCCTGAACGTCGTGACCGAGGCCGCCACCGGGTCCTACGCCTGCACCGCGGTCCTGGCGGCCCTGGCGGGGGCGCGGGTCGACGCGACGGCGCGCGCGACCCGGCATGGCACGTTCGAGGACGCCGCTCGGGCGACGCTGGACCTGGCGCGGGCCGCGGGGGTGGCCGACCGCATCACGATCGGCCGCCGGATCGCGCCGGAGACCCTGGCCGCCTGCGACATTCTGACGAATTCGGGCCATCTGCGCCCGATCACCGCCGCGACGATCTCGCTCCTGCCGGCGCGCGCGGTGATCGCCCTCATGTTCGAGGCCTGGGAGTTCCGGGCCACCGATCTCGATCTCGAAGCATGCCGCGCCCGGGCGATTCCGGTCGCCGCGGTGAACGAGCGGCACCCCGATGTCGGGGTCTTCCCGTTCCTCGGCCCCCTCCTGGCGGCGATGCTGAGGGATGCCGGCCTCGCGCTGTCCGGCGCGCGGGTCGCGCTCGTCTGCGACAATCCGTTCCGGCCGTTCCTCGAGCGCGGCCTGATCGAGGCCGGGGCGCGCCCCCGCACGGTCGATCGCATCGACCGGGTCGCCGGTCCCCCGGATGCCGAGGCGCCCGACGCCGTGGTGGTCGCGCTCGACCCGGCGCGAAGCCCCCCGCTGGACGAGACGGCGCTGCGGCGGCTGGCCGCCCCCGCCCCCGGGGCGCTGCTCGCGCAGTTCTGGGGCGATATCGACAGGGAGGCGGCCCGCCGCGCCTGGCCCGGGCCGGTCTGGCCGCCGGCGGCGCCGGCACCGGGGCACATGGCCGTGCTGCTGAGCGATCTCGGTCACGAGCCGATGGTGCGGCTCCAGGCCGGTGGACTCCGCGCCGCCGAGCTCGTACGCTGCGGCGCCGCCCTGCCCGCGGACGGAATCGCCGAGCTCCTCTGCGCACCTCCCAGATCGCCCGCAATCGCCTGACCGGCGCCCTTGCCGGTGGAATCGAGCTTGCGCGTCAATTCAACTTGAGGTTGTCAATTGGAGCAACCGAAAGAAGAATAGTCCATTTTCATATACGTAGTCTGCCTTATATCGGACGGCGCATCGAAGGAGTATCATTAACAATTGTGTGGAGAGGGTGTGCGTGACGGACCTTCGTGGTCCGGCTACGCAGGAAGCCCAACCGGGCCGGGGTGGTTACGATGGGACGACATGAGGACGTCGACGGACTCGATATTCCCGCCGATGCTGAATTCTGCAATTGGGGAAATCCGCCTACAGGGGACAGGGACTACGTGGCGCTTATCGACCCCCGGCGCCTGGAACGGGAATGTTTCGTCAGAAGCATAGAATTGCTCCATCCCCGTTTCGTGACCCTCGGGTATTCTTCTGTCGCGGAATACGGAAAGGCCAGCGAGGACAATCCTCCGTGGGCCGTCCTATTCCATGTCGGTAGTCGAAGGCTTTCCGACCCGGACGTAAACAGCGAATTCCAGGCGCTGATCCAGCTGCGTGGAAGGTCGCCTGTCGTGGTGCTGGCCCCGTACGACGACGTGCATCAGATGATCGCCGCCATGGATGCCGGCGCCGCGGGCTACATTCCGACCAGTCTCGGCATCGACGGCATTGTCGAGGCGGCCAAGCTCGCCGCTTCGGGCGGGGTGTTCCTGCGCCACGAGAGCCTGGCCCGGCTGCGCAGCTCGATCGCCGCCGAAGCGGCGCCGCAATCGGACGCGGAATGCCTGACAAGCCGTCAGGCCGCCGTGGCCGATGCCCTGCGCCGGGGCAAGGCCAACAAGACGATCGCCTACGAGCTCAACATGTGCGAGAGCACGGTTAAGGTCCACATCCGCAACATCATGCGCAAGGTGAAGGCGACGAACCGGACCGAGGCGGCCTTCAAGCTGAACGCGATCCTTCCGAACGCCGACCTCTAGACGCGGCGCCCATGGTAGCGGCGCAGCGACCGGGCGAGCATCCCCGCGTCCCGGTAGCCGTAGAGCGCGTGCCGGCGCAGATCGACCCGGGCGATCACGACGTCCACCTCCTGCCCGCCCCGCGGCGACAGCCGCTCCGCCGCTGCCTCGACCGCCGCCCGCTGGGTGCGGCCCCACCGCACGACGAGCAGCGTCCGCGAGACGAGCCCGGCCAGCATCAGCGACTCGTTGGCGACGAGGACGGGCGTGGCATCGAAGATGACGACCTGCCCGCGCGCGGCGGCCGAAGCGACGAGCGACCGGGCAAGCTCCCGGTCGAAGAGCCGTCGCCCGGTGATCGTCCCGCGCGGGATGAAGGACACGCCGGATGCCCTGTCGTGACGGATGACCTGATCGAGTTTCGCGGTGCCGGCGAGGTAGTCCGCCAGTCCCAGGGAGGCGGGCGCCGCGAACCGCTCGTGCAGCCGGCCGCCGGACAGGTCCGCGTCCACCAGGAGAACCGCGCGTCCCGAGGCCGCCAGCTCGTCGGCGAGGGAACCGGCGAGCGTCGACTTGCCTTCGCGCGGCAATGCCGACGTGACCATCAGGCTTTGCGGCACGGTCTGGTTGACCCGCTGTTCCAGCGCGAGGAGGACCGCCTCGATCCTGTCGCGGTAGAGCCGGGCCAGGCGGTTCCTGCGACGGCGCCGGAGGATGCCGCGCGGCAGCTCCGGAACCAGCCCCGCGGGGAGTGCGCCCGGGATGCGGGAGAGCTGCTGCTGGCTGCGGATCGTCGTGTCGACCATCTCGACCCCGAACGCCACCGTCAGCGCCAGCAGCGCCGCCGCGATTGCGGCGACCGCCATGTAGTAGCTCCGGCCGCGTCCCTCGGCGTTCATCGGAACCGAGGCCGGCGACAGCACCTCGATCTCGGCCGGGGGCAGCTCGGCCTCGGCACGGACCGCGCGCAGCTGTTCGCCCAGACGGTCGAGCGCGCCCTTCTCGCCATCGACGGCTTCCTGCAGTTGCACGAGCCCCATGTCGATCTGCCGGGCGCGGGCCATCGCGTCGCGGGCGGCCTCGAAATCGCCCAGGATGACGGCCTCCTGCCGGTCGAGCGCCGCAAGGTCCGATTCCATGCGCAGACGCTGCCGCTCGGTCTCGGCCTCCGCCGAGGATTCGAGCGTGGCGATCCGTGCCTCCGCGGCGACGATCTCGGCATGGGCCGCGCCGTAGCGCTGCTGCAGGCGCGCCAGACCGGCCCGCTCCGCGGCTAGGTCGCGGCCGAGCTGCGGATCGACATCGGCGGCGATCATGCGCGCCGTCAGTCCGCTGGCCTGCGCCAGCTCGGCGAGGCGCGTCGTCAGCTCCGTCAGACGGCGCTCGATCTCGGCGCGCCGCGCGGCGAGGTCGGCGCGGAGGGCGGCTGCGTCCTCGGCATCGACCAGCAGGTCGCCGGTCTCGATGCGCGCCTGGTCGAGCTCCGCCTCGGCCGCCTCGAGCCGGTCCTCCTGATCGTCGATCCGGCCCTGCAGCCAGGCTTCGGCCTGCATCATCCGGGCCGCCATCTGACGCTCGCGCTCGTCGAGGTAGACGCGGATCAGCGTGTTGGGCACGTCGGCTGCGAGCTCGGGGTCGCGGGAAACGAAACCGATGCTCACGACATCCGATCCCGGGGCGCGGGCGATCCTCAGATGACCGAGGTAGGATTGCAGAACCAGATCGATCGGATCGCCCTGCGGCGGTGCGACCGTCCCCGCCGACAACAGACCGCGCAACGAGTCCCGCACCCTTTCGACGAGGGAAGGCTCGGTCAGGGCCGGGTTGAATTCCGGCCGCGATGCGAGATCCAGCTCCGAGACCACGCCGAGGGAGATCGTCCGCGACAGCAGACGCTCTCCCTCGGTCGTCAGGTTGAGGACCTCGTCCGCCGTGAGCGCCGACGACGCGAAGGCGGCCGGCAGCGGCTCGTGGATCAGGATCCGCGCGACGGCGGCATAGTCCTTCTTCATGCCGAGGATGGGCGGCACCGCCGCCAGCATCACCGCGGAGGCGACGACGAAGATCAGCCAGAAGCGACGGCGCACGACCCGGAACAGCGCCTGCAGGTCGAGCCAGTCGTCGTCTCCGCCGCCGGCCGGCGGCGGCGGAGCGATGGCGAGGGGACGGGGGATGCGGTCGACCTGTGTCATTCTGGAGTTCCGGGGCGAGGAGCGGGTTGGCTGGCTGCGGCATGGATCCCGGCGAGCCGGGACATGTATCGCGTCATCTCGAAGCGGGCGAGGAACAGCGCGCGGGCATTGCGCCCCAGGGCCCGGCGGGCCGCGCCGTCGCGGACCAGATCGGCGAGCGCGGCGCCGAGGGCCGGCGCGTCGCCGACCGGAACGACGCGGCCGGTGACGCCGTCCTCGATCACCTCCCCGTGGGCTCCGACACGGGTCGCGACGACGGCGAGACCGTGCGCCAGCCCCTCGACCAGGGCCATCGACAGGCCCTCGGCATGGGACGGGAGGACGAGGATGTCGCTCGTCCGGCAGAGGGCGGCGGTGTCGTCGGCGTCGAGCCAGCCGGGCATCCGCACCCGTTCGCCCAGGCCCAGCGCACGGGCGCGCCTGCGATAATCCTCGACCGGCCCGTCCCCGGCGAGGACGGCGGTCCAGTCCAGCCCTGCCATGTCCGGCCCGGCCAGCGCCTCGAGCAGCTCGGGCACGCCCTTGCGCTCGCCCAGCCGGCCGAGGAAGAGGAGGCGGGGCCGGCGATCCGGCACGTCCTCCATCCGCCCGGGATCCGGCACAGAATCCGGCCTGGGATCCGGCACAGGATCCGGCACAGGATCCGGCACGGCGTTCGGCAGGACCGCGACCCGTCCGGGTGCGACGCCCAGCGTTGTCACGGCAAGCCGTCGGTCCCCTTCCCCCAGGACGATCACCGCGTCGGCACCGCCGAACATCGCCCTCACCCGTGCCTGATCGCGCGGCGAGCGCGCGGCGAAATCGGCGGCGTAGTCGTAGTCGTGCAGGTGCACGATATGGCGGACACCCAGCGCCCGCGCCAGCGATGCCAGCATCAGCTTGCGCCGGGTGCTGCCGCGGCCGGCGAGGTGAAGGTGGTGGATCCGGCGCGGCGCGAGAATGCGGTCGCGCGCCATCGCCGCCATCGCGAGCCCGAGCCGCGGCGGGCTGGCGAGCGGCGACCAGCGCGGGCCCCGCGTGTCGGTCACGAGGTGACGGACCCCCGCCTCCGCCGCGGCGGCCGTGACGTAGCCGACGCAGCGTCCGATACCGCCGCCATGCTCGGTCCCGCCGGCGGCGTAGTGCCGGACCGGGGGGATGCCGCCCCCAGCCCTCGCGGCGATGCTGCGATACAGCTCCAGCGCCTCCGCCCCCACCCGGGCCGGTTCCGTCTCGCCCTCGGCCCATGCCAGCGCCCGGCCGCCGCAAACGCGCCGCAGGTCCGGGTCGGAAGCGAAGCGCGCGATGGCCCGGGCAAAGGCCGGCGCGTCGCCCGGCGCCACGACCGAACCGAGCCCGGCGGCCCGGACCGTCTGTCCCAACTCGCCCACATCGGTCGCGATCACCGGGATGCCGAAGGTCGCGGCAACGTGCAGCACCCCGCTCTGCGACGCCTCGGCATAGGGCAGCGCCACGACATCGGCGTCGAGGAAGAGCCGTGCCACCTCGGCGTCGGGGATGTAGCGCCGGCGGATGTCGTAGCGACCGGGATCGCCCATCAGGTCGCGGAACTGCCAGGGATCGTCGCCGCGGCCGGCGATCACGACCCGCAGGTCCGGAACGCCGCGCGCCAGCGCCTCGGCCCGCATCAGCAGGTCGAGGCCCTTGTAGGCGTAGATCCGTCCGAAGAAGAGGACGGTGAAACCGGCGGGCCGGCGCCGGAGCCCCGCCCGGCGCGCGAGCTCGGCATAGCGCGGCAAGGCCGGGTGAGGCAGGACGTGCACCCGCCCCTCTCGCTTGCCGAAGCGCGCGGCGGCATGATGGCGCAGGGCCGCGCCGTGCACGACGAGGTCGCACGCCTGCCGGGCCATCAGGCGCGTCGACCAGTCCGGCAGGCGCGCGGTCTCGACATCGCCCGGATGTACGGTGACGTCGTGCACCGTGGTCACGATCGGCGTGCCCCGCAGGACCGGCGCCAGCAGGTTCAGCCACAGCGTGTTGTTGCTGAGCAGGTGGATCACCGTTGGCCGCTCGGCCCGGATCAGTCGGCGCAGCGCCATCAGGAAGCGGAGGTTCGCGGCGCTGCGGTGGCGGGGCCAGTCCAGCAGGCGGAGATCGACACCCTCGCCGAACCAGTCGGCCAGCCCCTCGAACTGGCGCCGCGGAACGCACAGGATCACCGGCACGTGCCGGGCGAGGCCGTTGGCGAAGGCAATGGTGTAGTCCTCGAGATCGGTGCCGAGCAGCAGCGGCCGGATCGCGCCGGGGGGCCTCGCCCCCGGCCCGGTCCACGGGACCGCGACATCCTCGGCGGTCGTGATGCCGGCGCCGTCCATCATCCCTGCGGCGGCACCGCTATCGCCACGTCGAGGATGTCGCCGGGCAGGATCTCGGTGCTCATCGTGGCCTCCAGCGTCACCTCCTGCCCACCGACGCGGCGATGGATCCGCACCGAGGGATCGAGGGGGGACAGCCGGGCATCGTCGGTCAGCCGGATGCCCGCCGCCACGAGCCTTGCGGCCATCGTCTCGAGCTCGGCGGCGAGCCGCGCCCGTTCCAGCGTCGCGTCGCGCAGCGCGGCACGGACACCGATCTGCATCGTGCGATCGGCGCTCTCCAGCTCGTAACCGATCGTCTCGACGTTCTGCCGTGCCCGCGCCGTATAGGCCTGCACGTCGAGCTGGCCGCGCGTCAGCTGGAGCTGCTCTCGTTCGAGTTCGCGGACCCGTGGCTGCGAGGTGAGACCGCTCGTCAGAAGCTGGCGGGCATTCTCGAGATCCTCGCGTTGCAGCGCGGCCGCCTCGTCGAGATTCGCGCTCTGGCGGGCCAGAACGTCGAGCTCGAACTCCACGGCGGCCATCAGGTCGCGCAAATGCTCCTGATCGGCCGACCGGATCGCCAGCCGGTCCGACAGCAGCTCTGCGTCGAGCAAGGCGATGGCGCGGGCCTCGTCGCGTCCGCCCTCCGCTGCATCTGGTGCGGCCATGTCTGAGCGCAACTCGAGTTCGGCCTGCAGGCGGGCGACCCGGCTGTCGACCTCGAATAGCGCAAAGGTGGTGGCCCGCCATTCCGCGTTCATCTCGATGAATTCGGTCGGGGACAGGGCGCCCCCCCCCTCGCCGCGATCCAGCCCCCCGGCGAGCAGGAGGGCGTGACGGACGGTGAGGCCGACCTCGTAGGGCACCGCGCCCTGCTCAGCGACCGCACCGCCGACATAGAACGGACGATAGGCGGCGACTTCCACGATCACGGTCGGCGAGCGGATGATGTCGGCCGCGCGCAGCGCCGCCTCGATCGATCGCCTGGCGTCGTCGATGGTTCCCCCCGCGACGGCGACGCGGCCGATTTCCGGCAGGACGATGCGACCCTCGGCATCCACCCGCGTCTCGCGGGCGAGTTCCGGCGCCTCGAGCACCGAGACCGACAGGACGTCGCCCCGCTCCACGGCGAGCGGCGCGGCATCCTGCGCCCGGCCCGGCCCCGGCATCGCGGCCAGCAGGAGCGAAAGCGCCAGTTGCCCGCTCGGTCCGCGGCGCCGGGGAATGGGGGGGCGGTGCATGGCGGCGCCTCGCTGATCCGTTGCCCGCCGAGGCTAGCCCCGGTGCGCCGCGTCCCCGCCCTCCCGAAACCGGGCAGGTCGGGCAGCCATTCGGCCGCGTCCGTCCGAACGGCGTAAGCCGGCACCGCCATTCGGCGGAGGACCGCACGCCGAAGAGGCGAAGGCCGCGCAGGGGCCCGGACCGGCGAGACTTGCGGCACGAGAATGCGAGGAGCCATCCGTGCCAGACAGGTTTAGCGCCATCCCCGGGTCGCCGCCCCCCCTGCGGAACGGCCGCGGCCGATGACGACGCGGGCGGGGCTGCGATTCGACGGCCTGTCGATCCGCTGGCGCACGTTCGAGGTCGCGGCGGTCCTCGTCGCGCTCGCGATCCAGTCGGGCGCCGTCACCGTCCTCGCCTTCACCGGTCCGGACGGAGAGCTCACATCCGCCGGCCGGGGGATGCTGCAGCTCATCCTGCTGCCCGTCTACCTGCTGACCCTCGTCCTGCTGGTGCGGCGGCCGGGCCATCTGCTCGCGGCCCTGCGCGGCAATCTCCCCTTCGCCCTGCTGCTGGCGCTTCCCTTCCTGTCGGCCCTCTGGTCGATCACGCCGTCGGTGACGGTGCGGCGGGCCGTCGGTTTTCTGCTGTCGGTTCTGCTGGCCTACGTGCTGGCGCTGCGCTTCACGCCGCGGCAGGTCCTGATCCTGCTGGTGATGCTGCTCGGTCCGCTGATGGTCCTGAGCCTGGCCTTCGCGATCGCGTTGCCCGGCTGGGCCTACATGCCGGACGAGCCCATCCTGCGCGGCGTCTTCAACCACAAGAACGTGCTCGGCTGGAACGCCGCGCTGGCCGCGATCTGCTCGGCCACGCTGGCGCTCGACCGCGCTTCGGGCCTCGTGCTGCCGGCCCTGCTGGTCCTGGCCGCGAGCGTGGCGTGCCTGCTGCTCTCGGCCTCGGCGACAGGCCTCGTCACCGCGGGCACCGCCATCCCCATCGCGCTATTCTTCGCCGCGCTGGCGCGGCAGCGGGGGGCCGGCCGGGTGGTCCTGATCCTCGCCGGGCTACAGATCGCGGCGCTTGTCCTCGTCGCCGGCGACGCCGCTCTCGGCGTCCTGCTGGACGGGACCGACAAGGATGTCTCGCTGACCGGGCGCGTCCCGCTCTGGGAGCTGGTCGACCAGTCGATCGGGCGCCGCCCGCTGCTGGGCTACGGGTACCAGGCCTTCTGGACCGAAGGAAACGGCGAGGCCTGGGCGATCTGGGCACGGGTCAACTGGATGGCGCCGCATGCCCATAGCGGATACCGCGACACGCTGCTCAGCTTCGGCGCGGTGGGGGCGCTGCTCTGCGCCGCCGTCATCCTGCAGGCAATCAGGGCGGGTGCGATCCTGCACCGCCGCCATCCGGAGGAGCTTTGGTCATGGTTGAACGTTTGGATCTGCGTCTTTCTCGTCATGAACCTCACCGAGAGCACGTTCCTGTCGCAGAACAGCATGCTCTTCATCACCTTCGCCGCGGCGGTCCTGATGGTCACGCTCCGCGCGCGGGACGAGGCGAAGGCGCCTCCGCGCTGAGGGCGCTGGTGCCGGCGCCGATACGAGTCGCGCACCGGGCCCGGCGCGCCTGGCGGACGGGCGAGCCCGAGCTGCGCCTCGTTCCGAAGCTCTGCTCTCCTGACCTGTGGAGCGTCGACATCGGCGCCAATACCGGCGTCTACACATGGCACATGGCCCGGTGGTCGGCCGGCGTGGCGGCGTTCGAGCCGCAGCCGGCGCATGCCGCCGTCCTGCGCCGCGCGTTCGGACGGCGGGTGAGGGTCGAGGAGGTCGCGCTCTCCGACCGCCCCGGGACGGCGCTCCTGCGGGTTCCGGTCGCGCGCCACGAGGACGGGCGGGCGACGATCGAGGCGGGCAACACCCTCGCCGGCGCGGCGGCGACCGACCATGTCGTGCCCTGCCGCTGTCTGGACAGCTACGACCTGCCGCCCACGGGACTCGTCAAGATCGACGTCGAGGGGCACGAGCTGGCGGTCCTGCGCGGGGCGCGGGCGCTGCTCGAGCGCGACCGCCCGCACCTGATCGTCGAGGCCGAGGAGCGCCACCGCCCCGAAGCGCTGGCCAGCCTCTGCGACCTTCTCCGGCCCATCGGCTACCGGCCGCACACCTGCCGCGACGGAGACCTCGTGCCGCTGGAGGCCGACCCGCGGTCCGGGGCGGCCGGGAACAACTTCGTCTTCCTCGCGGGCGCATCGCCCGCCTGATCCCGGGCTCTGGCCGCAGGCTGCGTACTCCTTTCGGGCAGGTCGCCGCCGGTCTGCGCGCCGGGCCCGACCGGGAGGGTACCGGTCCCCCGGCCGAATGGCCGAGTTTCCGCGCCGCCGCCTGCCCTGCACTCTCGATCTCGGGCGCGCCACCGACGCCGCCGGGGAAAGTCAGATGAGCGAAGCGAGCGATCCGGTAACCAGACCGTCCCTTCACCCCGATCTCGTCCGACCCGTCCCGGCGCGCCGGATGGCGCGTCCACGACACGCCCTGCCCCCCCGGCGATCGGTGATCGGCGTGCCGGTCTCGATCACGGATTACGACGGGACCGTGGCGGCGGTGATCGACGCCGCCTGCCGGCGCGCGCCGTTGCTGGTCACGGCCCTCGCCGTGCACGGCGTGGTCGAGGCGCGCACCCGGCCGGATGTGGGGCGGGCCGTCGGCGCCTTCGACGTGGTCACGCCCGACGGTCAACCGGTGCGGATGGCGCTGAACCTGCTGCACCGGGCCGGCCTGACCGACCGCGTCTACGGCCCGACCCTGACCCTGCGGATCTGCGCGGCCGCGGCGGCCGCGTGCCTGCCGGTTTACTTCTACGGCTCGACCCCGGCGGTGGTCGCCGCGCTGGCGCAGAGGCTGTCGGCGGCCTTTCCCGGCCTGATCGTCGCGGGGGCGGAGCCGTCGCTGTTCCGCGAGCTGACGGACGCCGAAGGCGAGGCGCTCGGGCGCCGCATCCGCGCCAGCGGCGCCGGCCTCGTCTTCGTGGGCCTCGGTTGCCCGCGGCAGGAGCTGTTCGCCCATCGCCACCGCGATGTCATCGGCCTGCCGCAGATCTGCGTCGGCGCCGCCTTCGACTTCCACGCCGGCACCAAGCGGCAGGCGCCGCGATGGATGCAGGACCACGCGCTCGAATGGCTGTTCCGCCTCTGGCAGGAGCCGCGCCGCCTCGTCCGGCGCTACGCGGTCACCAACACGCGCTTCCTACTCTCCCTGGCCCGCCAGTGGGCCGCGCCGGAAACCTTCTCGCGGAGCGACAGATGAAACGGGTGATCGTCACCGGCAGTGCCGGCCTCATCGGATCGGAAGCGGCGCGGCACTACGACGGCCTCGGCTGGCAGGTGGTCGGCGTCGACAACAACATGCGCCGGACGTTCTTCGGCGGGGACGGCGACACGACCTGGCAGCGCGAGCTGCTGGAGCGGGATTGCCGCGCCTACCGGCATGCCGCCATCGACATCCGCGACCGGGCCGCGGTGGACGCGCTGGTGGCGGAAATCCGGCCCGAGGCGGTGATCCACTGCGCCGCACAGCCCAGCCACGATCTCGCGGCGCGGATCCCGTTCGACGATTTCGAAGTCAACGCCCTCGGCACGCTGAACCTGCTCGAGGCGACGCGCCGGAACGCGCCGGAGGCGTCGTTCGTCTTCATGAGCACCAACAAGGTCTACGGCGACGGTCCGAACCGTGTGGCCCTCACCGAGAACGACAGCCGCTACGACTTCGACGATCCGGCCTACGCGAACGGCATCGACGAGAGCTTCGGCATCGACCAGTCCAAGCACAGCCTGTTCGGCGCGAGCAAGGTCGCAGCCGACGTCATGGTGCAGGAATACGGCCGCTACTTCGGAATGCGCACCGTCTGCTTCCGTGGCGGCTGCCTCACGGGCGCGGGCCATTCGGGGGCACAGCTGCACGGCTACCTGTCCTACATCTTCAAGGCGGCGGCCGAGGACCGGCCGTACACGGTGTTCGGATACAAGGGGAAGCAGGTCCGCGACCAGATCCACAGCCGGGACGTTATCGGCGCCTTCGATGCCTTTCTCGCCGCGCCGCGGGCGGGCGCGGTCTATAACCTGGGCGGCGGCAAGGCGAACAGCGTGTCGATCCTCGAGACGATCGCCCGCATCCGCGACCTGACCGGCCACGAGCTGGCATGGACGCTGGACGAGACCAACCGCGTCGGCGACCACATCGTGTATTACACCGACCTGGCACGGTTCCGCCGCGACTACCCCGAATGGCGGCTGACGATGTCCCTCGACGCCATCTTCGAGGAATTCGCGCGGGTCGCCTTCTCGTCGCGGTCGGCGGCATGACGGCGCTGGCGGACCGGGCCCGCCCGGCACCCCGCGCCCGGTTCGCCGCGCCGCGCCCGGTCCGCATCCGCACGGGGCACAGCTACCACGTCTATTTCACGATCGCCCTCGGGCAGCGAAACGCCCGCTTCGTGGAGCGGGCGATGACGCCCCTGAACTGCTTGTTCGGCTGGGCCGATTCCGTCTCGTTCCTGCCGGAGCCGGGCTTCGATGCGATCCACGCCTGGAACGCGATCCCGCGCCTCACGCGGCGGCCCTTCGTCGTGACGTTCGAGGACTACCTGCCGCGGACCCCGCCCGACCGGCGCATCGCCTGGCTCGAGGAGCGGTTGCGCGAGGACCTTCTCTCGCCGCGCTGCCGCGGCATCGTCGCGATCTCGGACTACGCCCTGCGGCAGTTCCGCCAGCAGCATGCCGGCTTCTCCCGGCTGCCAGAGCTTCTGGCCAAGACCGAGATCGTCTACCCGGCGATCCGGCCGCGCGTCGCGGCTCCCAAGCGCCCCTCGGACAGGCTCAGGCTGCTGTTCGTCGGCCGCGACTTCATGCGCAAGGGCGGGCCCATACTGCTGCGCGCCCACGCACGGCTGCGCGCGGAGGGCGTGCCGGTCGAGACGACGGTCGTCTCCTCCCTGGCCTGGAGCGCGAAGGACTATGTCGGGCCGCCCGACGCGGCCTATGTCGCGGACTCGCTGCGAGGGATGGCGCAGGACGGGATCGTGCATCACCGCAGCCTGCCCCCGGCCGAGGTCTACCGGCTGATGGACGCGGCCGATTACCTCGTCTTCCCGACCTTCCACGACACGTTCGGCTTCGTCTCGATCGAGGCCTTCGCCTCGGCCACGCCGGTGATCGCCACCGATACCTGCGTGCTGCCGGAGATCGTCGAGCCGGGCCGGAACGGCTATCTCCTGCCGTTCGAGAACGACGGGGTCGTGGGCAAGTGGCGCTGGCTCTACCGGAATGGCGAGCCGGGCTACCTCGACGCCTACGAGCGCGCGACAGCCGCGCTCGCCACGGCCCTGACCGAGAGGCTGAGGACCCTCTGGGAGAACCGCAGCGAATACGGCGCGCTCAGCGAGGGCGCGATCGCCTCGGCGCATGGCCGCTTCCACCCCGACGCCGCCCGGCGCCGGCTGGAAGAGATCTACGAGCGGTTGCGGTGATCGCCCGCCCCCTGCCCGGCGGGCCCGACGACAGCGCCCCCGAACGGTTCGACGCGCTGCAGGCCGGGCGCGCCGTCGCGGCGATCCTGGTGGTCCTCTACCATGCCGACGGCTTCGTGCTGCCCCTCCGGCTGTATGACGGCGCGACCGCCTGGGCCGGCTTCGGCTGGGGATATGCGGGCGTCGAGTTCTTCTTCGTCCTGTCGGGGTTCATCATCGCCCATGTCCACCGCCGCGATATCGGCCGGCCGGCCCGGATCGGGCGATTCCTGCGCCGCCGGATCGTGCGGATCTACCCGATCTACTGGGCGATCCTCGCGGTCCTGCTGATCGGCTATGCACTGATGCCCGCCGGCACCCCGGAGGCGGCGCGGGCCCCGGCCTCGGTCCTGGCCTCGCTGCTGCTGGTCCCGACCGAGGCCCGCCCGATCCTGCCCATCGCCTGGACGCTCGAGCACGAGATGGCGTTCTACCTCGCCTTCGTCGCGCTGCTGGTCGGGGCGCGGATCGGAGCGGCCCTCTTCGGCCTGTGGATGGGGGCATGCGCGCTGGCGCTGTTCCATCCGGCCACATCCTTCCCGGCCTCGTTCCTGCTGTCGCCCTACAACCTGCTCTTCGCCTTCGGGGTCGCCGTGGCGATTGCCCATCCCCGCCTGCCCCGCCGGGCCGCCGCACCGCTGCTGGCGGCCGGCATCGCCGGCTTCCTCGCCGTGGGGTTCTCGGAGCAGTATCTCGCTTCCTGGCCGCTGGGACTCCGCACGCTGGCCTACGGGATCTCGGCCGCCGCGGTGATCGCCGCGCTGGCGCGGGCGCGCTACGGGGCGCCGCGGTTCGCCGTGTTCCTCGGAGATGCGTCCTACGCGATCTACCTCGTGCACCTGCCGGCGATGAATCTGGCGGCAATCGCGCTCGCACCCCTGGGGATCGCGGACCTACTGCCCCCGCTGGCGGCGATGGCGGCACTGTCGGTCTTCGCGATGCTTGCGGGCGTCGCCACGCACCTCGCGGTCGAGCGCCCGCTCCTTTCGCATTTCGGCCGCCCCCGGCGCGCGGCGCTGGCCTGATGCCGATGATCCGGCGCGTCGCCGTCGTCCTGGCCCTCGTCATCGTGGCCGCCGGGCAAGCGGAGGCGCGTATCCTCTATGTCTCGCCGCTGGGCGACGACGGGTGGAGCGGCCGGCAGCCCGAACCATCGGCCGGCCTCAACGACGGTCCGCTCGCCACCCTGGACGCCGCCCGCGACGCAGCGCGCCGGAGCCCCGGGCCGGACCGGATCGTGCTGCGCGGCGGCGGCTACCACCTGTCGGCGCCGGTGACCTTCGATTCCCGCGATGCCGGCCTGACCCTCGAGGCGGAAGCGGGCGAGCACCCGGTCCTGCATGGCGGCCCCGCCGTTACAGGTTGGACCGAAATCGCCCCCGGCCACTGGATCGCGCCGGTCCAGCTGCCGCCCGGATCCGTG
This sequence comes from Wenxinia saemankumensis, assembly GCF_900141735.1. Classification (GTDB taxonomy): domain Bacteria; phylum Pseudomonadota; class Alphaproteobacteria; order Rhodobacterales; family Rhodobacteraceae; genus Wenxinia; species Wenxinia saemankumensis. The sequence goes on along the minus strand of NZ_FQYO01000008.1, from coordinate 35,229 downwards.
GTCCGCGGCGTGTTCCTGGGCGGCGACCGGCAGGAGGAGGCGCGGTTCCCCGACGCCCCCGCCGACCACGACCCCCGCGGCGGCTGGCTGTTCGTCGTCCCGCCGTCCCCCGAGGATGCGCCGCTCGGCAACGTCCGGTTCCGCGCCCGGCCCGGCGATCTGCCGCCCGTCGGCGACCCCATCGGCGTGGTGGTGCACGTCACCGGCGGGTTTCTGCCCGGCAGCCAGTGGGGCAGCGACACCCTGCCCGTCGAGCGGATCGACGGCGACGTCGTGCAGGTGCAGGGCACCGGCTACTTCTTCACCGGCGCGGGCAGCCGGTATTTTCTCACCGGCGCGGAATCGTTCCTCGACGCGCCCGGCGAGTGGTGGTTCGACGACGACGCGAGGCTGCTGCACTACCTTTCCGCCCCCGGCACCGCCCCCGAGGGCGTGACGGTCGCCGTCGTTCCGATCTTCCTGCATCTCGTCGACACCTCCGACATCACCATCGCGGGCCTGACGCTTCGCGACGGCGCGCCCCAGGGCAGCGGCAAGTTCGGCACCGACATGCGCGGGTTCGGCGCGATCCGGGTCGAGCGGTCAGCCAGGATCCGCATCGCGGCCAATGTCCTGCGGAACGTCGGCGTCGCGATCCACGTCTCCGAGAGCGGGTCGGTCGCGATCGAGGAGAACGACATCGCCCGCGTCGCCGGCAACGCGATCTACTTCGGCACCGAGTACGGCAGCTTCGGCCGCTCCGACGACGGCGCGATCGTCGGCAACCTCATCCGCGACGTGGGCGAAGTCTATCTCGAGAGCGCGGGCATCTGGTTCCAGGCTGCGGCCCGCCTGAGAATCGAGGACAACCTGATCGAGCGCGCCGCGCAGTTCGGCATCGCCGGAGGCTCGCTCTGGGGCGACCAGGACGCCAGCCACGACGTCCTGATCGCAGGCAATGTCGTGCGCGAGGCGAACCGGCTCACCGCGGATGGCGGGGCGATCAAGATGATGGGCGCCCAGTCGACGCCGCTCGACAGCGCGATCCGCGACAACGTCGTCATGGGCACCGACCAGCTGATGGTGCGGCCGGACGGCACGTTCTGGCCGCCGCGATACGAGAACCTCGCGGAATGGCCCGGCCCGGTGAGCTGGGCCATCTATCTCGACGGGCGGGCCAGCGGCGTCGCGATCACCGGCAACAGGCTCGACGGCAACGTCGCCGGCATCGGCATCAACGGCGGGTGGAGCAACGAGGTCAGGGACAACCTGATCGTGGGCGGGGCCGGCTGCCCGGTCCGCGTCGACGACGCCACCGGGCGCGGCTGGCGCCCGGACTGGGCCCGGCCGAACACGATCCTGGACAACGTCGCCGAGGTCGGCCCCGCAGGCTGCACGATCCACGTGAACGCCCCGGACCACGGCACCGGTTACGTGACGATCGGCCCCAACCGATTCCTCGCGGCGGGAGACGATGCGTCGATCGACGGGCCGGTGCGGCGCGGCGAGGACGGATCGACCCATTAGAAAGGCTCGCGCCGACGGGCCGACGGGGCCCGTCGGCCTCTCCCGATGACCTGTCCTGCCCGTCCGGTTATCGCCCTTCCGGCAGCAGCGCGGACCGCTGCGGGAGATGCCCCGGAAGGGGGACCGCCGCCCGCGGCCGGGCCGGGCCGGGGCGGCGGTGGAAGCGCGCGGGCGCGCCGCTCAGATGTCGGCCAGGACGGCGCTCGGCCTGTCGGCCATCTGTGCCAGCTTCACCTGCATCAGGATCGACAGCTCGTCGTAATTCGTCCACTCGTCGACGATGCGGCCGTTCTTGTAATGGAAATGGGTCATGCCCATTACCTGAACCCGCTTGCCCGTCGGCGCGCCGAGCGAATCGAGGATGCCCCAGCCGAGGTGATGCCCTTCGATCAGCCAACGCACGGCGACCTTGGTGCCGCCCTCGTCCGAGGGGACCGAGCAGATGTGCTGCGGCATGAAGGCGCCGTCGGGGATCGAGCCGTAGAGGCCGACCGTCTGGTGCATGACCGAGGCGATGCCGTAGAGCTCCTTCATCAGCGGCCCGTGCCACTGGACGGTCGGGGCGTAGACGTCCTTGATCCGGCCGAACATGCGCTGGTTGTGGACGGCGTGCATCCATTCCAGCGTCTCGCGTTCCAGGTCGGTCGTCGCGATGGAGGTGTCGGCCTCCGCCTCGGGCGGGTACTGCCCGATCAGGCGCCGCGTCTCGCCGATGTCGAGGGTAAGCAGGCCCTTGTCGAAATAGGTCTGCGCCATGTTCTCGGCGAAGGCCTGGACGTCGACGCCCACCTGCTGGAGCTGCGCCATGGCATCGACGACGAGCCATTCGCGGTAGATCATGTTCTCGAAGACCATGCAGTCGGCGATGGTGCGCGCGACGAAGGTCCGGCCCGTCGGCTTGCCCCAGGGCCCGGGCTGGGTGTGACGGCCCGACCCGGTGACCAGATGCGAGGTGTAGAACCCCTCCCGGTCGTTGCCGCCCCAGATCACGTGGGTCGCCATGCCGCGCCGCTCGGGCAGCATGCACAGGCGCTGGATCGTGTTCTGGACCACGTCCTCGCGGTTGTAGACCGTCCCGGTCGAGGAATAGACGACGCAGTTATGCGTGTAGTGGGTGTAGATCAGCCCCACGTCCCGCTCGTCCCAGATGCGGTGGGTGCAGCGGATGATGTAATCGACGATGTCCGTGTAGATCGGGTCGAAGCCCTGCATGGACTGCGCCCGGGGCCGGTCTGTCGGCACCATCCGGGTGAAGTCGAGCCGCTCGGGCTGCAGCACCGCCTCGCCAGTCGGGGCCTCGGTGGCAGCGGCGCGGCCCTTGCCCGATCCGTTCGATCTGGAGCCTTCGGATTTGGGGGCGTCGCCCCCGGCGGAGCCGGATTCTGCGGCTGTCATGGCGTCTCCTGTCGGTTGCCCGGACCGCCCCCGCGCGGGAGGGGGCGCGCGGCGGCCCGGATGGGTCGATCCTGACAGGTTTGCATACGATTGCAAGCGTGGCGACGATCACCCGGCCCGGCGGATCGCGGCGCGCATCCGCCCCATCGCGTCGATCCCGAGCTGGCGCAGCAGGTCGAGGATGTCGAGCGGCACCCAGTTCTCGCGGATGAGCCCCTCGTCGTGCAGGTAGAAATCCATCACCCGCATCCCCACGGTCCGCCCGGTGGACGGCAGGCCGAGGAAATCCGGACCGGCATGCAGGTCCACCCGGCTCGGCCAGCCGCCCGTCACGGAATAGGGCCCGTCCCCGATGCGGATGTAATGCCCGCCGCCCATCCGGGCGCGGGCCTCGGCCACGGCCTGCGATTCGGCCTCGGTCCGGGGGCGGGGAAAGGCGGTGCGGAAGGGCAGCTGGTGGTGATCGACGAACCCCTCGATCCCCCGCGCAGTGCCGATGCCGGAGGGGCCGTACCACATCATCTTGGGGTGCCAGTGATCCTTCTGAGGCATGTCGATCAGGCCCTGCCGGCCGCCCGCGATGTCGGGATAGGCATGCAGCGTGGCATGCATCGCCAAGGTCTGGGCGATGCTGGCCGCGCCCTGTTCAGGGTCCGATGGCACGAGCCGCACGCCGTCGACGGAGATCGGGCCCGCCCAGCGCCCCTCGGCGCCGAGGCTGGGGCCCAGCGGCCAGACCTCCGCCTGCCGCATCAGGTCGAGCACGTCCCACAGGCAGTTGGACTGCACGATCCGGCCGCCCCGGACCTGGTGGACCTCGCCGTAGCGCAGGAAGGCGGCGCGGCCGGTCGCCGGGATGCCCAGCCAGTCCTTGCGGAAGGTGCCGCAGTAATGCCCCACGGCGGCGACGTAATCCCGTCCCTCGTAGCTGCCGAAGACGAGGATGTCGTCGCGCCGCTCGAGATCGGGCATCGCCTCGATGAGCGGCCCCCAGACCCGCGCCGCGATCGCCTCGATCCCGGTCATGCCGTCGATCGGACAGGAGCCGCGCCAGTCCGCCCCTGGGGCATAGAGCGCCTCCAGCCGGGCCGTCAGTCCGGCCGAGCCGGCCCCGGCGAGCGCGTCCAGCGCCCCCTTGTAGTGCCGCCGCGCGGCGGCATCGAAGCTGCTCATCGACCTGTCTCCCCTGCCCCCGGACCGGGCATCCAGAAAATTCTTGCAAACGTATTCAACACCTCCTAGCGTCATCGTCAACGCGTGATCCAGCAGGGGCGGAGAACCCCGCGGAGCGCGGACCGGACCCGGCCCGGCCGGGCCCGTCCCACGCGTCCGGCCGGCCGGAAGGGTCCGCGCCGGGGCGTCCAACAGCAAAGGGAACTCCATGACCAAGACGCTTCTCGCCACGACCTCCCTGGCGGCCCTGTTCGGCCTCGCCGGCGCGGCCTCGGCGCAATGCACGATCGAGGGCGAAGGCTCGGTCCGCATCCTCGCCAACGACTTCCAGGCCCTGCATGCCGTCGTCAGCCGCGCCACCGAATGCGCGTCCGACAGTGTCGAGGTGACCACGAACGAGACGACGGAGCACAAGGACATCCAGGTCGCCGCCCTGTCGACCGACCCGGCCGCCTACACCGTCGCGGTCGTCGCGAACGGCTCGCTCGTCCCGCTCCTGAACGAGGGGCTGACCCGGCCGCTCGACGACCTCGTCGCGCAATACGGGCAGAACCTGCAGGAGAGCCAGCTGATCCGCATCAACGGCGAGATCATGGCCATCGCCTTCATGGCGAACAGCCAGATGCTGCATTACCGCGCTGACCTGCTCGAGGAGAACGGCATCGCCGTGCCGACCACCTACGAGGAGCTGCTCGAGGCCTCGGCCGCGCTGCGCGAGGCCGGCGTGATGGAGACGCCGCTCTATGCCAGCTTCCTGCCCGGCTGGGATCTCGGCGAGGAATTCATCAACATGTACATGGGCTCGGGCCAGCCCTTCTTCGAGGACGGCTCGGCGCAGGTCGCCATCAACAACGAGGCCGGCATCGCCGCGCTCGAGATGATGAAGGCCATGACCGAGTACATGGGCCCCGACATGATGACCTACAATTCCAACGAGGCGCAGCCCTACTGGGAGAACGAGGAAGTCGCGTTCATGACCGGCTGGGGCAGCCGCACCGCCGCCTTCATCGACGAGAACGGCGCCGTGCCGGAGATCGCCGCGGCGACCGAGGTGGTCGCGATGCCCAGCTGGGGCGGCAACGGCATCCCGGCCACGACGCTGTGGTGGGACGGTTTCGCGATGGCGAAGAACATCTCGGAAGAGGATGCCGCGGCGTCCTTCCAGGCGATGATGTACGCGCTCTCGCCCGAGCTCGTCGCCGATCCCGAGGTCGCCGGCCTCGCCGCCTGGCTGGTGAACGGCTACGAGCCGCAGCCCGCCGCCGAGGGCGTGATCGCCAACATGCAGGCCGGCGCCGCGCCCTATCCGATGACACCCTACATGGGACTGCTGCACACCGCGCTGGGCGACAACCTCGCCGAGTTCCTGCAGGGCCAGGAAAGCGCGGAAGAGGCGCTGGAGGACGTGGAGGCCGCCTACACGACCGCCGCGACCGAAGCCGGCTTCATCCAGTAAGACGGGCGGGCGGCCCCTCGCGGCCGCCCCACCCCCCCCCCTCTCCCGACACACCGAGATCGGCCGCGCCCCGCCCGGCGCGGTTCGGCCCGACCTTGCCCGCTGCGGTCCCCCGGGCCCGCAACGTCCGAAGCCCGCCCCACCGAAGGATGCGCGCCCCATGCCGCACAGGACCTTCTCGCTCTTCATCCTGCCCTCGCTGCTGGCGATGCTGCTCTTCGTGGCGCTGCCGATCGGGTCGGTGATCTACCAGTCGCTCTTCATCGAGCACGAGCAGATCATGGTCGAAGTCGAGAATTGCGGCCCCTTCGGCTGCACCACCGAGCGCCGCGTCGATGCCGAGGCGATGGCCCAGCTGCGCGCCGAGGAGCCCGCCGGCCGGTGGAACGGCCTCGGCACCTATTTCAACGCCGGCCATCTCGCCTTCGAGCGCATCGGGCAGATCTGGGACCGGACCGAGACCTGGGGCCAGTTCCTTGACCAGGCGATGAACCTGCCCTTCTACAAGGCGCTCGGCTTCACGCTGGCCTACACGTTCATCGTCACGCCCTTCGTCATCATCCTGGGCTTCTGCATCGCGCTGGGGGTCAACGCGCTGCCGAACCTCGCCAAGGGGCCGGTGATCTTCTTCTCGCTGCTGCCGATGATCGTGACGCCGCTGATCGGCTCGCTCGTCCTGTTCTGGATGATCGACAGCCGGGGGATCATCGGCGCGACGCTGCAGACGATCTTCGGCGACCCGACCCTGTCGCTCAAGGCCTCGCCCACGCTGACCTGGGTCACGCTGTTCGTCTACGGGGTCTGGCATTCCGCACCCTTCGCCTTCGTCGTGTTCTATGCCGGCCTGCAGGGCGTGCCCAAGGACACGATGGAAAGCGCTATGGTCGACGGCGCCAGCCGGCGGGAGCAGGTGCGCTTCGTCGTCATTCCCTACCTGATGCCGCTCGTCGTCTTCATCGCGCTGATGCAGCTGATGGACAATTTCCGGGTGTTCGAGCCGATCGTCGGCTTCTCGGCCGAGGCGAACGCCACCTCGCTCAGCTACCTGATCTATTCCGACCTGCGCGGCCAGGACACGCCGCTCTTCGCCTCGGCCGCCGCGACCTCGGTCCTGACGACGCTGGGCGTGATCGTGCTGCTGACGCCGGTGCTGATCCGCACCTGGCGCGACTTCAACCGCAAGGCCTGAGGGAGGGACCGGGATGACCGACACCACCGCCGCCGACGCCAAGCTGATCGCCCCGCGGAGGCGCCGCCGCTCGGCCACCGCCAAGCCGCTGCCGCTGATCGCGCTGTCGGTCGGGTTCGTGGCGCTGTGGGTGATCGCGGCCGCCTTCCCCTTCCTCTGGACGGCCTGGGGGTCGTTCAAGGTCGAGGCGGACTTCTTCTCGCGCCAGAACTGGATGAACGCCGTCACAGGGGTTCAGACGCTCCGGCAGACGGGCGAGGCGTTCACGATGGACGGCTACGAGGGCGCCTGGATCGAGCAGGAATTCTGGCGCGCCGTCATCAACACGGCGATCGTCACCTTCTTCGTCACGACGATCTCGCTGACCTTCGGCACGCTGGGCGGCTACGCGCTGGCGCGGTCGGGCTTCCGCTACACGTTCTGGATCCTGATCATGGCGCTGATCTTCCGCGCCATGCCGCATGTCACCCTCGTCTCGGGATATCTGCTGCCGTTCTTCGAACTGGGGATCTGGGGCTACCTGCCGACGACGATCATCGTGCTGGTCGCGATCAACCAGCCCTTCACGCTCTGGATGCTGCACAGCTTCTTCCTGTCGATCCCCAAGGATCTGGACGAGAGCGCGATGGTCGACGGCTGCACCCGCTTCCAGGCGTTCCGGCTGGCCGTGATCCCGGTCATGTGGCCGGGCGTGATCACCACCGGGCTCTTCAGCTTCCTTCTGGCCTACAACGACTTCACCGTCACCTCGATGCTGCTGACGGCCGAGAACCAGACCATGGTGCCGAAGATCAACTCCTTCCTCGGCTCCACCCAGGCGGAGGGCAAGGTGATGTATGCCGTGGCCGCCGTGGTCTCGGCCATCGCGCCGCTCTTCGTGCTCATCATGTTCTTCCAACGCCAGATCGTCAGCGGCCTGACCGCCGGCGCCGTGAAAGGCTGACCCTCATGGCTCGACTTCAGCTGAAAAACGTCAACAAGCGCTGGGGAAGCTACGTCGCGGTCAAGGATTTCGACCTCGACATCGCCGACCAGGAATTCCTCGTCCTGCTGGGGCCCTCGGGCTGCGGCAAGTCCACCACGATGCGGATGATCGCGGGGCTCGAGGACGTGACGAGCGGCGAGATCGTCCTTGGCGGGCGGAATGTGAACAACCTCGAGCCCAAGGACCGCGACATCTCGATGGTGTTCCAGTCCTACGGGCTCTACCCCAATCTCAGCGTCTACGAGAACATCCGCTTCCCGCTCAGGGTGCGGAAGGTGCCGAAGGAGCAGCACCATGAGATGGTGATGACCGCCATCCGCATGGTGGAGCTCGAGCCCTTCATGGATCGCCGGCCCGCCGACCTCTCGGGCGGGCAGCGCCAGCGGGTCGCGCTGGGCCGGGCCATCGTGCGCAAGCCGACCGTCTTCCTGATGGACGAGCCCTTGTCGAATCTCGACGCCAAACTGCGCGTCTCGACTCGGGCGCAGATCAAGAACCTGCAGAGCAAGCTCAAGACCACGACCGTCTACGTCACCCACGACCAGATCGAGGCGATGACGCTGGCCGACCGCGTGGTGGTGATGAACAAGGGCGAGATCCAGCAGGTCGGCACCCCGACGGAGATCTACGACAACCCGGCCAACACCTTCGTCGCCTCGTTCATCGGCTCGCCGGCGATGAACCTGGTCGAGGGGCGCATCGAGGGCGGCACCTTCACCGGCGACGGCATCACCGTCGAGGGGCTGAAGGCCCCGTCCGGCCCCGTGACGCTGGGCTTCCGCGCCGAGGACGCGTCGATCGTCCCCTCCGGCGGTCAGATCGCGGCCCCCGTCTACGCCGTCGAGCTGCTGGGCGAGGCGTCGATGATCACCTGGCGGCTGGGCGAGCAGCTGGTCTCGGTCAAGACGGCCAAGGATTACCGCGCCGAGACCGGGCAGATGGTCGAGGCCTCCGTACCCGCCGCGATCTGCCATCTCTTCGACGCCGAGACCGGAAAGGCCCTGCCCCGATGACACCCGAGGAACAGGCGGAAGCCACGCGGCAGGTCATCCTGCGGATGGAGAAGGCGCTGGGCGAGAACAGCGACGACATGGGCGCCCATTTCCACGAGGATTTCCACTGGTACGGCAACCGGGGCTGCGGCACGAAGGACGGCCTCGCCGCCTTCCGGGCGAACTGGCAGCTGCCGCTGCGCGCCGCCTTCACCGAGCGGAGCTACCACACGGCCCGCTTCATCTGCGAAGGGAACTGGGCGTCCTGCTTCGGCCATATAGAGGCGACCCATTCGGGGCCCTTCATGGGCATCGCGCCGACCGGCAAGAGGGTCACCATCCCCTACATGGACTTCTGGGAGGTCGTGGAGGGGCGCATCAAGGACAACTGGGTCTCCGTCGACTTCGCCTCCGTCCTCGCCCAGCTGGGCCGGGACGTGTTCGCGGGCGAGGGATGGGAGGCCTACGACGAGGGTCGGCGCACGCCGCCGCGCCCGGGAGGAACGCAATGAGCATCACGCACCTGAAATCCGGCAAACCCGAGGGCGAGCGCGCCGAGGACGACGCGAAGGTCCGCGGCATCGTCGAGGCCACGCTGAAGGACATCGAGACCCGCGGCGACGCCGCCGTGCGCGAGCTGTCGGCGAAGTTCGACAGGTACGAGCCCGAGACCTTCCGCCTGACGCCGTCCGAGATCGAGGCGGCGATGCAGAAGGTTTCGTCCCGCGAGATGGCCGACATCCGCTTCGCGCAGGACCAGATCCGCGGCTTCGCCGAGGCGCAGCGCGCCTCGATGACCGATATCGAAGTCGAGACCCTGCCGGGCGTGATCCTCGGCCATCGCAACATCCCGGTGCAGTCGGTCGGCTGCTACGTGCCGGGCGGCAAGTTCCCGATGGTCGCCTCGGCACACATGTCCGTGCTGACGGCGAGCGTCGCCGGAGTGCCGCGCATCGTCGCCTCGGCCCCGCCGGTGAACGGCGCGCCGCATCCGGCCATCGTCGCCGCGATGCACATGGGCGGCGCGCACGAGATCTATGTCCTCGGCGGCATGCAGGCCGTCGGCGCGATGGCGCTGGGGACCGAGACGATCGAGCCGGTGCACATGCTCGTCGGACCCGGCAACGCCTTCGTCGCCGAGGCGAAGCGCCAGCTCTACGGGCGGGTGGGGATCGACCTCTTCGCCGGCCCGACGGAGACGATGGTGATCGCCGACGACACCGTGGACGCCGAACTCTGCGCGACCGACCTCCTGGGCCAGGCGGAGCACGGCTACAACTCGCCCGCCTGCCTCATCACCAATTCGCGGAAGCTGGCCGAGGAGACGCTGGCCGAGATCGACCGCCTGCTCGAGATCCTGCCGACGCGCGAGACCGCCGCCGTGTCCTGGCGCGATTACGGCGACGTGATCCTGTGCGACACGCACGAGGAGATGTGCCGGGTCGCCAACGACATGGCCTACGAGCACGTGCAGGTCATGACCGACCGCGACGACTGGTATCTGGACAACATGCAATCCTACGGCGCGCTGTTCCTCGGCCCCCGCACCAACGTGGCGAACGGCGACAAGGTGATCGGGACGAACCACACGCTGCCGACCAAGAAGGCGGGGCGCTATACGGGCGGTCTCTGGGTCGGCAAGTTCCTCAAGACCCATTCCTACCAGCGCATCACGACCGACGCGGCGGCGGCGCAGATCGGCGCCTACGGCTCGCGGCTCTGCATGCTCGAGGGCTTCGTCGGCCATGCCGAGCAGTGCAACATCCGCGTCCGGCGCTACGGCGGCGCGAATGTCCCCTACGGCGCGGCGGCCCCGGTCGTCGAGGCGGCGGAGTAGGCGCGGTGGACCTCCCCCGCCCCCCCTCCTCGCGGCTCGACGGCAAGCGGGCGCTGGTGACCGGCGCCTCCTCCGGCATCGGGCTCGGCGCGGCCGTGGCGCTGGCCGATGCGGGTGCCCATGTCGTCTGCGCCGCGCGGGGGGCGGAACGGCTGGACGAGGCCGTCGCCGCGATGGCGGCCGAGGGCCATAGCGTCGAGGCGATGGTCCTCGACGTGGCGGACCTGCCGGCGATGGAGGCGGGCCTGGCCGGCCGCCCCCCCTTCGACGTGGTCGTCAATTCCGCCGGCATGGGGCGCCATTCCCCCGCGCTCGAGACCACGGCCGAGGATTTCGACGCCGTGATGGCGGTGAACCTGCGGGCCGCCTACTTCCTCTCCGCCCGCGCGGCGGAGGGCATGATCGCGGCCGGGATCCGCGGCTCGATCGTCCACGTCTCCAGCCAAATGGGCCATGTCGGCGGGATCGACCGGGCCGTGTACTGCGCGTCGAAGCACGCGCTGGAGGGGATGGTGAAGTCGATGGCCATCGAATGGGGCCCGCACGGCATCCGCATCAACACGCTCTGCCCCACCTTCATCCGCACGCCGCTGGCGGAGGTGACGCTGCAGAATCCCGAGCGGCGCGCCTGGATCGAGGACATGATCAAGCTGGGCCGCGTGGGCGAGATCGAGGACGTGATGGGGGGCGTGCTCTACCTCGCCTCGGACGCCTCGTCCCTCGTCACCGGGACGGCGCTGATGATCGACGGCGGCTGGACGGCGCATTGATGACCGAGGATCTGCCCGCCGCCCCGGTCCGCGTGACCTCGCTGGACGTGGCGCGCCGCGCCGGCGTCAGCCAGTCCGCTGTCAGCCGCGTCTTCACGCCGGGCGCCTCGGCCTCCAAGCGCACGGTCGAGAAGGTGCGCAAGGCGGCGGAGGAGCTGGGCTACCGCCCCAACGTGCTGGCCCGCGCGATGATCACCGGCAAGAGCCGGATCATCGGCCTCGTCGTCTACTACCTCGACAACTACTTCTACCCGCTCGCGGTGGAGCGGCTGTCGGTCGAGCTGCAGAAGCAGGGCTACCACGTCCTCGTCTTCATGGCCTCCAACACCGTGGGCGACGTGGAAAGCGTCATGCAGGAGATCCTCGACTACCAGGTCGACGGGATCGTCCTCGCCTCGGTCTCGATGTCCTCGGTGCTGGCCAGCCGCTGCGACGAGCTCGGCATTCCCGTCGTCCTGTTCAACCGGACGCAGAAGGACGACCGCCTCGCCAGCGTGGTCAGCAACAATTTCGAGGGGGGGCGCCAGATCGCCCGTCACCTCGTGGAGGGCGGGGCCACCCGGATCGGCTACATCGCGGGATTCGAGGGCGCCTCGACCCAGATCGAGCGCGAGGCCGGCTTCCGCGCCGGGCTGGGGGAGGCGGGCGCGGATCTGCGCTACCGCGGCACCGGCAATTTCCGCCACGACGAGGCGCGGGCCGCCGCGCTCGAGATGTTCGCCGGGCGCGACCGGCCCGACGCCGTGTTCGTCTGCAACGACCACATGGCCTTTGCCGTGATGGACGTGCTGCGCGCCAAGCTCGGCCTAGACGTGCCGGGCGAGGTGGCGGTGGCGGGTTTCGACGACGTGCCGATCGCCGCCTGGGCCGCCTACGACCTCACCTCCTTCCGCCAGCCGCTGGGCGCCATGGTCGACCGGACCGTCGCCGTGCTGATGGACCGGATCGGCGGCGACGGCGAGGCGCCCGCCCGCCACGTGCTGGAGGGCGAGCTCATCGTCCGCAGCTCCACCCGCAAGGACATCACGCCATGAAGGGCTTCGACCCGCATTTCCGCGACCTTCCGGACTACATCGTGAAGATCACGAAGGAGATCTGGGAGGATCGCGGCCTCGCCACGCTGCACCGCTATTACGGGCCGGACATCCCGATGCGCTTTCCCTCGGGACTGGTGCGCGGCAATGCCGGGGTGATCGACGGCACGCTCGCCACGCTCGCCGAGTTCCCGGACCGGAAGCTGCTGGCCGAGGACGTGATCTGGTCGGGGACCGACGAAGAGGGCTTCCTGTCCTCGCACCGGATCGTCACCTCCGGCACCCATACCGGGCACGGCGCCTTCGGCCCGCCCACCGGGCGCCGGTTCGAGGTGCGGACCATCGCGGATTGCGCCGCCCGGAACAACGTGATCGACGACGAATGGCTGATCCGCGACGTGGGGGGCATCGCCACGCAGCTCGGCATCGCGCCGTCGGACTTCGCGCTGGCGCAGATCGCCGCCGAGGGCGGGCCGGAGAGCGCGGTGCGCCCCTTCCACCCCCGCGACGACGTGCAGGGCCCCTACAGGGGGCGCGGCAACGACAGCGAATGGGGGGCGCGGCTGGCCGCCATCCTGACCCGGATCATGGACAAGGACATCGCCGTGATCGGCGAGGCCTACGACCGGGCCGTCCGGACCGAGCATCCCTCCGCCACCGGCGGTTGGGGCACCGGCTTCGCCGAGACGAGCTGGATGCGGCTGCGCTCCTCCTTTCCCGGGGCCGAGTTCGCGATCCACCACGCGATCGGCCGCGACGATCCGATGATGCCGCCCCGGGCCGCGATCCGCTGGTCCCTGACCGGCGCCCATTCGGGCTACGGCCGCTTCGGCGCGCCGACCGGGACCGAGGTCCACGTGATGGGCATCACCCATGCCGAGTTCGGCCCCTTCGGCCCGGACGGCGTGAGCGTGCGCCGCGAGTTCACGCTCTGGGACGACGTCGCCATCTGGAAACAGATCCACCTCGGGGCCGCCTGACCGGCCCCGCCCGCAATCCGATCGAAGAGCACGAGGAGGCTCCCATGCCCGACACCGCAGAGATGACGCGCGAGACCACGATCACCCCGGCCGAGATGGAGGCGCGGATCGTCCGTTACGGCGACCTGCAGCCCTGCAAGACCGCCTTCATCGACGCCCACACGCCGGGGTCGAACCAGAAGGAGAACTTCACCATCATCGGCGGCGGCGTCAGCGAGAGCGCCGACCAGCACGTCCACATCACCATCCCCCACGGCTTCAACATCGGCGCGGCCGGCCAGCCGCCGCGGGTGCGCAACTCGCTTCACGACCACCACACGGCCGAGGTCTTCTTCGTCCTGTCGGGCAAGTGGCGGTTCTTCTGGGGCCGCTGGGGCGATGCGGGCGAGGTGACGCTGGAGCAGGGCGACATCTTCAACATCCCGACCGGCATCTTCCGGGGGTTCGAGAACATCGGCACCGATTACGGGATGATCATGGCCATCCTCGGCGGCGACGATGCCGGTGGCGGCGTGATGTGGGCGCCGCAGGTGATCGAGGACGCCGCCGATCACGGGCTGGTCCTCGGCAACAACGGCAAGCTCTACGACACCAAGAAGGGGCAGTCCCTGCCGGACGGCGTCGGACCGATGCCGGTGATGACCGACGAGGAGCTGGCCAAACGGCCCGAGCCGACCACCGGGGACGTCCTGCCCAACCATGTCGCCCGCTACTGGGACATGGTCGCCCTGTCGGACCGCAAGCCGCTGAAGGTCATCGGCGAGACGGGGCTTCTGAAGGACAGGCCGGGCTTCGAGGTCGACTTCATCACCCGCCGCAGCGCCAGCGAGGACAAGCACTCCCATGATCGCCCGTCGGTCCTGATGCCCGTGCGCGGGCACTGGCGCGTGGACTGGGAGGGCGGCTCCGCCACGCTCGCCCCGGGCGACACGATGAGCGTGCCCGAGAACGTGGCCCATAGCGCCGTTCCCTCGATGACGGGCGAGGCGGCGCTCTACCACATCGTCGGCACCGACGATCCGGCGGGGCGTACCTGGACCGGGGCCTGACGGTTTGGGCCTGAAGGGTCGGCCATGACGGGCTGGGAGGATCTGATCGACCGTCTCGAGGAACGCGATACCGGGTCGTGGCGGCTGAATGTCCACCACCCCCTCGCGGGCCGGAGGATAGACATCCACCTGATGGCCGACCTGGACAGCGACGTCCTGGACGACCATGTCCGCGCCGGCCTCGATCGCCTGATGGCATTGGGGCCGGACCGGCTGCCCGGGATCCGGTCGATCCTCTATTCCCATGCCCGCGTCACGATCGAGGTCACCGATTACGGCCTGCCCGACATGCCGCGCGGGGCCGGCCGCACCGAGGCACATCTGAGGGCGTTCGGGGTCGGGAGCGAGGCGGAATGCTTCGATCCCGCCTGGGTGACGGGCGGCTCCGTCCTCGGCGAAGCCGACCATGCCCTGGCCACGCTGTGGATCAGACCGCCCTGGGAGGTCGAGCATGGCGCCAACCTGCGGATCGCTCCGGATGGCCGGCTTTCGCTGGACGACTGACACGAGAGATTTCCGGAAAGGACCCCCATGCCCCGCATCGCAACCACCCATGTCGGCTCCCTGCCCCGCACGCAGGAGGTCGTCGACTTCATCTTTGCCCGCGAGCGCGGACAGGACTACGACCCCGCCGCCTTCGACGCGGCGATGACGCAGGCCGTCTCGGACACGGTCAAGCGGCAGGTCGAGGCCGGGGTCGGCATCGTCTCGGACGGGGAGACGTCGAAGATCAGCTACGCCACCTACGTCAAGGACCGCTATACCGGGTTCGAGGGCGACGGGCCGCGCAACGCGCCCGCCGATCTCAAGCTCTTCCCGTCCTTTCTCAAGCGGATCGCGGACGAGGGCGGCACCCCGCAATATGCCCGCCCCGAATGCACCGGCGAGGTGAGGTCGAAGGGTCAGGGCGAGCTGGAGACCGACATCTCCAACCTCAAGGCCGCGATGGCGGAGCACGGCGCGGCGCGCGGCTTCATGAACGCCGCCTCGCCGGGCGTGATCTCGCTGTTCCTGCAGAACCGCTTCTACAAGACGCGCGAGGCCTATCTCGCGGCCCTCGCCGACGCGATGAAGGCGGAATACGAGACGATCGTGGCGAGCGGCCTCGACCTGCAGCTCGACTGCCCCGACCTCGCCCTGTCGCGGCACATGCTGTTCACCGACCTCTCCGACGCGGAGTTCGTCAAGGTGGCGGCCAGCCATGTGGAGGCGCTGAACCACGCCCTGCAGGACGTGCCGGAGGAAAAGGTCCGCATCCACATCTGCTGGGGCAATTACGAGGGCCCCCATGTCTGCGACATCCCGATGGCGAAGATGTTCGACACGCTGATGAACGCGAAGGCGCGCTACGTGCTGTTCGAGACGTCGAATCCCCGGCACGGCCACGAATGGACCGTGTTCCGCGACCGCAAGGCGGACATCCCGCAGGACAAGGTGCTGGTGCCCGGCGTCGTCGACACGACCACCAACTTCGTCGAGCATCCCGAACTCATCGCCCAGCGGATCCAGCGGTTCACCGACATCGTGGGCGCGGACCGAGTGATCGCGGGCAGCGATTGCGGCTTCGGCACCTTCGCGGGCTTCGGCGCGGTCGACCCGGACATCGCCTATGCCAAGCTCGCGGCCATGGCCGAGGGTGCGCGGCTCGCATGACACCCCTTGTCCTGCTTCCGGGAATGATGTGTGATGCCCGCCTCTTCGGCCCGCAGATCGCGGCGCTGGACGGGCGGGACGTGCTGGTGCCGGCCCTCGACGGGGCGGACGACATGGGCACGCTCGCGGCGCAGGTGCTGGCGGCATCGCCTGAGCGTTTCGCCCTCGCCGGGCTGTCGATGGGCGGCATCGTGGCGATGGAGGTGATCCGCCAGGCCCCGCAGCGGGTGGAGCGGCTCGCCCTCCTCGACACCAATCCCCGCGCCGAAACTCCGGCAGTGCAGGCCCGCCGCGCCCCCCAGATCGCGGCGGCCAAGGCAGGCCGCCTGCACGAGGTGATGCGCGACGAGATGAAGCCGAACTACCTCGCCGACGGACCGGGCAGGCAGGACGTGCTCGACCTCTGCATGGCGATGGCGATGGATCTCGGCCCCGACGTCTTCGTCCGGCAATCCGTCGCCCTGCGCGACCGCCCCGACCAGCAGGAGACGCTGCGCGGGGTGACCGTTCCCACGCTGATCCTCTGCGGCGCCGAGGACGCGCTCTGCCCGGTGGAGCGGCACGAGCTGATGCACGGCCTGATACCGGGATCGACCCTCACCATCATCGACGGCGCGGGCCACCTGCCCACGCTGGAGACACCAGACGAGACCAACGCGGCGCTGCGCCGCTGGCTGGAGGCCGCATGACCCACGACACCGCGACGATCGGGCCCGACCTGCTCGCCCTGCTGCGACGGGTCGACACGCCGACGGTCTGCAACGCCATCGAGGTGGCGCAGGGAAGGCGCGGCTTCGACGCCTTCACCCGTGGCACGATGATCGCCTCGGACACGTCCCGCGCCATCGTCGGCTACGCCGTGACGGCCAGGATCGCCGCTCTGGCGCCGCCGACCGAGGCGCCCGACATCGTCCGCGCCCGCCGGATGGACTATTACCGCGCGATGGCCGAGGCGCCGAAGCCCTCCGTCGCGGTCGTGGAGGATCTCGACGGGGAACAGGCGATCGGCGCCTTCTGGGGCGAGGTCAACACGACGATCCACAAGGGCTTCGGCCTGTCCGGCACGCTGACCAACGGCGTGATGCGCGACCTCGGCGACATGGCGCCGGACTATCCGGTGATCGCCGGATCCATCGGCCCCAGCCACGGATTCGTCCATGTGCGCGAGATCGGCACGCCCGTCACGGTGTTCGGCCTGACCGTCGCCCCGGGCGATCTCGTCCATGCCGATCGGCACGGCG
This sequence comes from Wenxinia saemankumensis, assembly GCF_900141735.1. GTDB lineage: Bacteria > Pseudomonadota > Alphaproteobacteria > Rhodobacterales > Rhodobacteraceae > Wenxinia > Wenxinia saemankumensis. Next base: position 17,969 of record NZ_FQYO01000008.1, on the reverse strand, counting down.
CGCTGGTGATCCCGCCCGAGGTGGTGGACCGGCTGGAGGGCGCCATCGCGAGGATGCAGGAGACCGAGCGGCTGGTGCTGGATCCCGCCCGCCGCGAGGGCTTCGACTTCGCTGCCTTCGAGGCCGCCTGGACGGCGTTCGAGAAGGCCCGCACGTGACGGAGGACGCATTCCGGGCCGCGCTGGCGGCGCGCGGTCTCTCCCCGACCGACAGGGACCGCGCGGCGGCGCTGGAGATTGCCCGCTACCTCGCCCGCTGCGCGCGGCTGCTGCGGGAAGCCGAGGCCGGCGATGCGTGAGCCGACCGAGCTGACGATCGCGGAGGCGGGCGCCGCGCTCCGGGGCGGGACGCTGACCGCCGAGGCGCTGACCCGCGCCCATCTGGACCTGATCGGGCGGCGGAACGAGGCGCTGAACGCCTTCACCGAGGTGACGGCGGACCGGGCGCTCGCCGCCGCGCGGCAGGCGGATGCGGACCTCTCGGCGGGGCGGGACCGCGGGCCGATGCAGGGCATCCCCTTCGCGATCAAGGACCTCATCGACCTCGACGGCGCGACCGTCGCCTGCGGCTCCCGCGGACGGGCGGGCCGCAAGGCCACCTCCACCGCCCCCGCCGTGCAGAGGCTGCTGGATGCGGGCGCGGTGCCGCTGGGCATGGTCGCGACCTACGAATACGCGCTCGTCGGCCCCTCGAGCGACGGCCCCTATCCCGCCGCTCGCAACCCGTGGAGCGCGGAGCACATCACCGGCGGCTCCTCCTCCGGCTCGGCCTCCGCCGTGGCGGGGGGGCTGGTGCGGGTGGCGCTGGGGACAGATACGGGCGGGTCGGTGCGCAGCCCCGCCGCCTATTGCGGCATCGTCGGGCTGAAGCCCACGAAGGGCACGGTGCCGACGGAGGGCGTCTTCCCGCTCTCGCCGACGCTGGACCATGTCGGCCCGCTCGCCCGGTCGGTGCCCGACGCGGCCGCGATCTTCGCGGCGCTGACGGGCGCCGCGACTCCGCGGCTGGACCGCGGCCTCGGCGGCCTGCGCATCGCCTATGCGCGCGGTTGGGCCATGTCGGAGGAGGCCGCCCCGGGGCTGCTGGAGCTGACGGACGATTCCGTCGCGGTCCTGTCGATGGAAGGGGCGCGGACCCGGATCGCCGACCTGCCGGACATCGCCCTAGCCGAGGCGGCGGGCGCGATCCTCATCCACGCCGAGGCGCTGGAAAGCCATCCCGAGCTCGCCGGGCGGGGCGACGGCTATGGCCGCATGGCCTTTCAGAGCCTGATCGCCGGTGCCGCGCTGACGGGCGAGGACGTGGCCCGCGCCCACCGGGTCGCCGTGCGGCTGCGGGCGGGCCTCGACGCGGTGCTCGAAGCGCATGACGCGATCGTCACGCCGACCACGCTCACCCCGGCGCCGCCGCTCTCGGCCTTCGCGGGCGGGCGGGCCGCCTGGACGCCGATGCGGACCCTGCCCTTCAACGTCAGCGGTCACCCTGCCCTGACGGTGCCGATGGGGTTCATCGGCGGTCTGCCGGTCGGCCTGCAGATCGTCGGCCGGCACGGCGACGAGGCCACGATCCTGCGGATCGGCGCGGCCTTCGAGGCGGCGACGGATCACGGGGCGCTGCGGCCACCCTGCCCGGCCGGCGCGGCCACGCCCCACCGCGGCGCATCCCGGCCCGATGCCGGCGGGCGGATGCAAGACGGCGAGACAGGGTCGCAGCCCGGGCGATAGGCCGGGCGGGACCGGCCGCCTAGACGCTGCACCTTCCCCGCAAACACGGATATCGGGGTCCCGGATCACCGCCCCGGATCAGCGCCCCGCTCCTCCCTTGACCCGCGACCCGCCCCGCGCGAAGACGGTCTCCGCGTCGGGCCCGTAGCACAACGGTCAGTGCAGACCGCTCATAACGGTTTGGTTGCAGGTTCGAATCCTGCCGGGCCTACGCCCCCGCTCCCGGACCGCCCCGGCAGCCTGCAACCCGGACCGCAGCCCCCTCCCTAGCGCGGCAGCACGAGATCGGCCTGCAATCCCCCGAGCGCACTCTCGCCCAGCCGCAGAATGCCGCCATGGCCGCGCGCGACGTCTGCCACGATGGCGAGGCCCAGTCCCACGCCCGAGCCGCGGTCCTGGTTCCGCGCGGGGTCGAGCCGGACGAAGGGCCGGACCGCTTGCTCACGCTGGTCCGCGGGGATGCCGGGGCCGTCATCCTCGACCCGGATGCGGACCGACCGGTCGCCGAACTGGACGGATACCTCGGCCCGGTCGCCATGGCGCAGCGCGTTGGCGACGAGGTTCGACACGGCGCGGCGGACCGCCTCGGGCCGGCAGGCGACGGCCGCCCGGTCCCCCTCGACCCCGGCGAAGCGGACCGCCCCCCCGGTCCGCGCCGCCTCCGCCACCACCGCCTCGGCCAGTTCGGCCGGGTCGGCCCGCCCGTCCGCATCCCCCGCATCGCCCCGCGCGAAGTCGAGGAAGGCGTCGATCAGCCGCTGCATCTCGTCCACGTCGCGGCGCATCGGGGCCGCCACCTCGTCCTCGAGCAGCGACAGCTCCAGCTTCAGCCGGGTGAGCGGCGTCCGCAGGTCGTGGCTGACTCCCGAGAGCATCATCGTGCGGGCCTGGGTCTGCCGCTCGATCCGCGCCCGCATGTCGAGGAAGGCCGCGCCCGCGGCGCGCACCTCGGCCGCGCCGGAGGGACGATAGGGCACGATCCGCCCGCGCCCGTACTCGCCCGCCGCCTGCGCCATCCGCGCGATCGGGCGCAGCTGGTTGCGCAGGAACAGATAGGCGATCCCCGCCATGACGGCGCCCAGCACCACGATCAGCACCAGCAGCTGGTGCGGATTGGAGGCCGAGACCCGTTCCCGCACGAATCCGACCCGCATCGTGCCCTGGGGCGTCTCGACCCACAGCGTCACGTCGCGGCTGTCGGGCATGCGGATCGCCGCGATCCCCGGCACCCGCTCGCGCAGTTCGGAGGCGACGCGGCCCGCGGTGAGGTCGTACCATCTCCAGCTGTCGCCGTCGGGCGCCGGCTCGGGCGCCGGCAGCGCCACCTCGAAGGCGAGCGCCGGGGCGAGGGTCGCGATCTCCTCCCGCGCGGCCTCCGGGCCCTCCGCCGCGGCCACGGCGCCGGCGAGATAGGCGATCTCCGCCCCGACGGCCCGGGTCATCTGCCGGGTCACGTCCTCGAAATGACGCTGCACGAAGCCGATGGAGATCGCGAGCTGGAGCGTTACGATGGGGACGAAGACGATCAGCGCCGCCCGCCCGTAGAGCGAGCGGGGCCCGCGCGCGCCGCCCAACCGGGCCCTGATCCAGCCATCCGCCATGGCGCGACGCTAGCGGCGGCACGAGGGGAGCGAAAGCCGCATGCCGGGCGATCCCGCCGCTCCGGGCCGGGCCGAGGAGGTCGCACCCGGGATCCTGCGCCTGCTGGCGCCCAATCCCTCGCCCCTCACCGGGCCGGGGACGAACACCTGGCTCGTCGGGGACGGCGATCTCGCCGTGATCGATCCCGGCCCCGCCGATCCCCGGCATCTCGAGGCGATCCTCGCGGCCGCGCGGGGCCGCCGGGTCCGAGCGGTGCTCGTCACCCACGCCCACCGCGACCATTCCGCCCTCGCCCGCCCGCTGGCCGAGCGCACGGGGGCCCCGGTCCTCGCCTTCGGCGATGCGCGCGCGGGCCGGTCGCACGCGATGGCGGCGCTGGCCGCGACCGGCGGACTCGGCGGCGGCGAAGGCGTGGACAGGGATTTCGCGCCGGACGAATGCCTCGCGGACGGCACGACGGTGAGCGGGGCCGACTGGGCGCTGCGGGCGCTGCACACGCCCGGGCACATGGGCAATCACCTGTGCTTCCTCTCCGGCCGGGCTGCCTTCACCGGGGATCTGGTGATGGGCTGGGCCTCGACGCTGATCTCGCCGCCGGACGGCGATCTCGGCGCCTTCCTGGCCTCCTGCGCAAGGCTCGCGGCCACGGGCGCCCGGCTCTTCCTCCCCGGTCACGGGGCGCCGGTCGAGGACGGCCCCGCCCGCATCGCGGACCTGATCGCCCATCGCCGGGCGCGGGAGGCGCAGATCCGCGCCGCCCTCGCCGAGGCGCCGGGAACGGCCGCCGCCCTCGCGGCCCGGATCTACGCGGACACGCCCCCCGCCCTCCTGCCCGCCGCGACGCGCAACGTCCTCGCCCACCTCCTCGCCCTGCACGAGGCCGGAGCGGCCCGCCCGGCCGGCCCGCTCGCCATCGACGTCCTCTGGCGGGCGACCTGAAGGACGAGACCAGCGGCCCCGCCGCGCCGCGCGCCGGCGCGCGCCCGCGCCCCGCGACGGCCCCCCGACATCCCTCCGTTCCGCCCCTGACCCGACGCCCCGCGCCGAAGAGGCTTTTTTGCCCCCGCACCCTCTGGACGCCCCGCCCGACCATTGCTATAGCCGCCCCGTGTTCCGGCGTAGCTCAGCGGTAGAGCAGTTGACTGTTAATCAATTGGTCGTAGGTTCGATCCCTACCGCCGGAGCCAATTCCCTCGAGTAGCCAGGAAGAGACCGGGCCTGAGCGAAGGGGCGGTGAGCCGCTTCGTCGCGGATCCACTGCTTTCGCCTGAGGCGGGCAATGCGAGGGCATCGACCTTCAAGGCCACCGGGCCTGAGAAAGCTATCCCCTTGCGTCGGCAGATCCCTGGCTCTCCCCGCGCCCAGCGGCGCCGGCGGGGGACCGGGCTTTTCGATGGACATCGCTCTCGCCCGCAGGACGGGGCGGTCGCACGGGTGCGCTGCCCGGTCCGGCTCGGTCCGCGACGGCAAGTCCTCGCGCGGGGGTCCATCTGACCCGTTCTGGTCGACCCGGGCGCCCCGCCCGCTTCACATGCTCGGGCGCCTCGTTCCGGACAGTGTCGACGACAGGCAGAACAGCAGCGCCGCCACGCAGACGATCGTCGGGCCGGTCGGCGTGTCGAGCCGGTAGGAGGCGAGCAATCCCGCCAGGGCCGACGCCATGGCCACAAGCGCGGCCAGCACCCCCATGCGCTCGGGCGTCGCCGAGAGCGGACGGACGGTGGCGGCCGGGATGATGAGAAGGGCTGTGATGAGCAGGACGCCGACGACCTTGATCGCGACCGCCACGACCAGCGCGAGAGCCAGCGTCAGGACCAGTCGCTCGCGCCAGGGGTCGATCCCGGCGGCCCGGGCCAGCCCCTCGTTCAGGGTCGCGGTGAGCAGCGCGTTCCATCGCCAGACGATCAGGGCGATCACGAGGGCGGCGCCGCACCAGATCACCGCCAGATCGGCCCGCGACACCGACAGGATGTCGCCGAAGAGGTAGGCCATCAGGTCGATCCGCACGCCCGAGAGGAAGGTGACCCCCACGAGTCCGAACGCGAGCGCGGAATGGGCCATCACGCCGAGCAGCGTGTCCATGGCGTAGCCGCGGCCCGAGATCGTCGAGACGATCGTCGCCATGACGAGGGCGACTGCCATCGCGCCGGCGAAGACCGGCAGCGAGAAGGCGAGGGACAGCGCGACGCCGAGGATCGCGGCATGGGCCGTCGCATCTCCGAAATAGGCCATCCGGCGCCATACGACGAAGCAGCCGAGCGGGGCCGCCGCGAGGGCGGTCCCGATGCCGGCCAGCGCGGCGCGCGTCATGAAATCGTCGAGCATCATTCTGCCGCGTCCCGTGGCGCCGGGGACCCATGGTCGTGACCGTGGTGGTGGCCGTGTCCGTGGCCGGGTCCATGATCATGGGTATGGCTGTGGTCGTGGTGGTGCCGGTAGAGCGCCAGCGCCCCGCGCGTGCCGTCCCCGAAGAGTCGCCGGTAATCGGGCGCGTTGGCGACGACCTCGGGCGTGCCCTCGCAACAGACATGGCCGTTCAGGCAGATAACCCGGTCGGAGGTGCTCATCACGACATGCAGGTCGTGACTGATCATCAGGACGCCGCAGCCCGTCTCGGACCGCACCTCGTCGATCCGCCGGTAGAAGGCGGCCGAGCCGGGCTGGTCGAGTCCCGCGGTCGCCTCGTCCAGGATCAGCAGGTCCGGCTCCTCGAGGATGGCCCGGGCCAGCAATGCGCGCTGGAACTGTCCGCCCGACAGCGCGGACATCTGCCGCTTTCCGATCCCGGGCACGCCGGCACGCTCCAGCGCGTCGCGCGCCCGCGCCGCCGTGACCCGCCGGGGCAGCGAGAGGAACCGCTCGACATTCATCGGCAGGGTGGGATCGAGGACCAGCCGCTGGGGGACATAGCCGATGCGCAGGCCGGGCGCGCGCTCGATCCGGCCGCCCGACAGCGGCACGCCGCCGAGGATCGCCCCGACCAGCGTCGATTTTCCCGACCCGTTCGGGCCCACGATCGTGACGATCTCCCCGGCCGACACGTGCAGATCGACGGCCTCCAGCGCGGTCGTCGCCCCGTACCGGACCGTCAGGTCAATGGCGGAGACGAGTGTGCCCGTCCGGCGCATCACGCCGCCCGGGCGCAATTGGGGCAGACGCCCTCGGCCTCGCGTACGACGCGCTCGACCGCGAATCCCGCGCTCCTCGCGACGCGATCGACCTCGCTCCGCGCCGGATCGGGCTGCGCTTCGGCGACGGAGTTGCAGACCCGGCAGATCAGGAAGACCGGGGCATGCGCACCGTCGAGATGCGAGCAGGCGATGAAGGCGTTGAGGCGTTCGATCCGGTGCGCAAAACCGTTCTTCGTCAGGAACTCGAGCGCGCGGTAGGCCACGGGCGGCTGCGAGGCGAGGCCATCGGCCCGCAGCACGTCGAGGATCTCGTAGGCGCCCATCGCCCGATGCTCGGACAGCAGGATCTCGAGAACCCGCGCCCTCGCCTTCGTCAGTTGAAGCCCGCGCTCGACGCAGATCCGTTCCACGGCGGCCACGCCGTCCGAGATGCATGCGCCGTGATCGTGCGGCTCGAATGCCTGGTCCGTCATCGCTGCCTCCTGCGCGGATGGGGTTGCTATAGTATATCGTTACGGTTACTCGAACGATATGTTATCTAATCACAGGAGCACGGGATGTCCACGAGCTTGGGAAGGGGCCTCGCCTGCAGCGCCCTTGCGATCGCCGCGGCGAGTACCGCGCCGGCGGAGGTGCCGCGCGTCGCGACCGACATCGCGCCGGTCCACGGGCTTGCCGCCCGCGTCATGGACGGCCTCGGGACTCCCGACCTCGTCGTGACCCCGGGCGCATCGCCGCACGAATACGCGATGCGTCCGTCCGAGGCGCGCGCGCTGCAGGAGGCGGATGCCGTCTTCTGGATCGGCGCCGAGCTCGAGCCGTGGCTGGAGGAGTCGATCGGGGCGCTGGCGACGGATGCGCGGGTCGTCGAGCTGCTCGATGTCGAGGGCATCACCACCCTGGAATTCCGCGAGGGCGCGACCTTCGAGGGTCACGACCATGAGCACGGCGACGACGCCGGCCACGACCACGACCACGACGCTGGGGATCACCCGGGACACGAGGACGAGGCGGAGGGCGACCACGCCCATGCCGAGGACGACCACGCCGACGGGGATCATGGCAGCGATCACGCGGAGGGGGCCGCGCACGTGGAATCGCAGGGGGACGGGGCGCATGCGGACCATGCCGTGGACGAGGATCACGACCATGCCGGTCACAGCCACGAGGGCATCGATCCCCATGCCTGGCTCGATCCCGGGAATGCCGGGATCTGGCTGGACGTGATCGCCGAGGAGCTGTCGGCGCTCGATCCCGAGAACGCGCAGACCTACCGCGACAATGCCGCGGCGGGACGTGAGGAGATCGCCGCGGCGGTCGCCGATGTCGAAGAGACGCTGTCCGCGGCCGGCGGGGTCGGCTTCGTCGTCTTCCACGACGCCTACCACTACTTCGAGAACCGGTTCGGCATCTCGGCGGCGGGGGCGATCTCGCTGAGCGACGCCTCGGACCCGAGCCCCGCCCGGATCGAGGAGGTGCAGGAGACGATCCGCGACCTCGGGGTCGCCTGCATCTACTCCGAGCCGCAATTCAGCCAGAGCCTCGTGGCCACGGTCTCGGACGGAACCGAAGCCCGGGCCGCGGTGATCGACCCTCTCGGCTTCGAGCTGGAGACGGGACCGGGTTTCTACCCGGCGCTGATCCGGTCCATCGGCGAGAGCATCGCCGGTTGCGCGTCGTCCTGACGCCCCGCCTGCCCTCCTCCCCCGCCGTTCGGGCGGGGGGCATCGGCCAGCCGACACCGGCCCGGCCCGGCACCCCGGCGGGATCGACCGGCCCGCGTCGGAGCGGGTTCCCCCGCCGGTCCCGGCCCACCATGTTCACCAGGACGATGAAGGAGCCGGTCGATTCTCCGGGCGCCGGTCCGTTTTGCCATCACGGTAACCGACGGGGCGCCAGGCGCCTCCATTGCCGCCCCGGCTGCCCCGGCTCCGTTGGCGCGCCTCCGATGCCGGAGGCGGCGCGGCAGCCGTTACCATCGGGGCGGCGACCGGCGGGGGTGGTCGGATGCCGGGGCGTCGCCCCCCCTTCCCGCGCGGCGGACCGTCCTACCAGTCGGCCACGCGGTCGCCTCCGGCGAACTGTGCGCTCGCGTCCGTATACTGGAAGAGTTCGATCTTCACGCCGTTCGGATCGTCGATCCAGGCCTGCCAGGTCTCGTCGACCGCCTTCTTGGGCTCGGTCGGCTCGATCCCCTGCGCGCGGATATGGGCGACCGCTTCGGCAAGGTCCTCGACCTCGAGGCACATGTGATTGATCTGGTTCTTCCCGCTGTATTCGGCCGAGCCGTTCTCGAACACCTCGACGAAGGTGCGGTTTCCGGCATCGAGGTAGAAGCCGAACAGACGGCCCTCGCGGGTGAAGTTGAAGACGGTCTTCATGCCGAGCACGTCCTCGTAGAAGCGGCGAGTCTCCTCGACGTCGCGCGCGAAGATGCAGACATGGGCGAGTTGCTTGAGCTTCAGGGCCATCGCGGCCTCCTGTCGTTGTCAAAAAGTTCGACCGCACGACCGGTCGCGCGGACCGGGCCGGCAGGCCATTGCAGATGGGCCGGCTTGGGGCGGCGTCACCCCAGGCCGTCGCGGAACGCGTTCAGGCCGACATCGACGCTCGACGGCGCGTCGATCCAGTCCTGCATCGCCTCTCCCGTGACCGGGTCGCGGGCAGGGATCGGCAGCATCATGATCCGCTTCGCCGCCTCTCGCGCCGCGAGGTCGTCGAGGCGGTCGCCGCGCATGTTGTCCCAGTCGCGGCCGTCGGGATAGCCGCCGACGAAGAGCACGTCGTCCCCGCCGTCGACCATCGCGTGGGACACGCCGGCCGGCATCACGACGACGTCGCCGACCTCCAGCCGGACGCGGATGCCGCCGGAGACCGACAGGTCGAGCTCGATCCAACCCCGCGCGACGCCCAGGCATTCATGGGTTGTCGAGTGGAAATGGGCGTAGTCGTAGATGCCGGGATACTCCCAGTTGTTCGTCCAGCCATTGCGGCGGAAGACGTCGCGGACCCTCCCGGCGCCACCGCCCGGGATCGCGCCGCGGTGGATCAGCAACGGAAAGCGGCTGTTGGGCACGTGCCCCTGCGGGCGCGACGTATGGCGTTCGGTCTCCATCGGATCGTCTCCTTGTCAGGCAGCCCCGGCCACGAGGCCGAGCCGCCGCATGTGGTCGGCCGAGCGTGCGGCGAAGGCCCGCCAGTCGGCGGGGTTGTCATGCTCGGCCACGACATGGGTTGCGGCGCTCGCGCGCATCGCCGGCACCAGCGCGTCCCAGTCGATGATCCCGTCGCCAGTGGCCCGCCAGCCATCCTCGGCTCCCATCCCGTCCGGGCCGGCCGTGTCCTTCAGCTGGATCGCGACGATGCGGCCCGCGTAGCGGCGCAGCTCCTCGGCCGGGTCGGCGCCGCCCCGGACGATCCAGCCGATGTCGATCTCGAACTTCACCGCATCGCCGGCGCCGAGGATGTGGTCGATGGGCCGCGTGCCGTCGGGCAGCGCCGCATATTCGAAATCGTGGTTGTGCCAGGCGACCGTCAGGCCCCGCTCCGCCGCCACGTCGGCGCCGCGGGCCAGCGTCTCGCCCACGCCGCGCCAGAAATCGGCGGTGTCCCGCCGCTCCTCCGCCGGGACGAAGGGCGGGATCAGGACACGCGCCCCCATCTCCTCGGCGATGTCGCACCAGCGCCCGGGATCGGCGGCGAGGCCGTCGAGGGGCATGTGGAAGCCGATGATCCGCATTCCCGCCGCACGGACCGCGCGGCCGAACGCGGCCGGGTCGGCCTCGTAGGCCGGCAGCCAGGGCTCGATCGCGTCGTAGCCCATCGCCGCCAGTTCGGGCAGCTGGTCCTCGAGGGGCGGGAAGTTGCGCGAGGAATAGAGCTGGTAGGCCAGGGGATAGCTCATGCGCCCTGCGGCTCCTTGTCCTTGTCGAATTCCAGCAGCTCGACCATCACGCCGAGATCCTTGACCGTGTCGTAATAGGCGTAGCGGCCGTGGCTGCCGTCGAACTCGCCACGCTGCAGCAGGCGGTGCCCCTTCTCCTCGAGATAGGCGTTGCGCTTCGTCAGGTTCCGCGTGCGGAACGCGATGTGGTGGCAGCCGGGGCCCTTCTCCTCCAGCAGGTCGCGCCAGGCGCTCTTCTCGGGGCCGGGCTGCAGGAATTCCACGTCGATGTTGCCGAAGGCGAACATGCGGATGGTGCAGCCGACCCGCGCCGGCTGGCCGTCGTAGATCGCCTGCGCCTCGTCCGGATCGGCGGCCCTGCCCTCGGGGGGCATCTCCTTGCCGGTGAGGTCGGCGAACCAGCGGGCGGATTTCTCGGCATCGTGGGTGACGAAGCAGATCTGCATCACCTCGTCCTCGTCGAGCAGTCGTTTGTCGATCATGGAAGGTCCAATCGTGGCGGCCGCAGGGGGCGGCAGGGAGTGAAGGCCGGGCGGCGATGGGAGGACGCCGCCCGGCGCAGGATCCGGGACGTCAGCCCAGGATCAGATCGTAGTTCGTCTGCATCTGCTCGATCGCCTCGTCGGCGGTCATGTCCGGGTTGCTCCAGTAGTTGAAGAGCACGTCCCAGAGCGAGGATTGCCAGTCGGCGTCGACCATCGTGTGCGGGTTCGCCACCTGGTGCTCGGGATCCTCGAGATAGCCGAGGACCGCCTGGCTGCAGGCGTCGATCTCGCCGGCCGCGTCGAGCCGGACGGGGGTGGAGCCCTTCTCGGCCGCGAACCGCGCCTGCACCTCGGGGTCGAGAACCACGGACGCGAAGTCGAGCTCGGCCGCGTCCATCTCCTCGGACTGGTCGCCGAGGATGCCCCAGGCATCGACGGTCACCGGCACGGCCATGGCGCCGGGGATCTGCATGCAGCCGAAATCCTCGCCGGCGGTCAGGCCTGCGGCGCTCCATTCGCCCTTCATCCAGTCGCCGTGGATCTGCATCAGCGCGTCGCCGGTGATGACCATGTTCGTGGTCACGTTCCAGTCGCGGTTGACCGAGCCCTCGTCGGCGGCCTGCTGGAACCGCCGCAGCCAGTCGAGCGTGAGACGCATCTCCTCGCTGTCGATCATCTCGGGGTTCACCTCGCCGCCGTAGATGGCGTTGTAGAACTCCGGTCCCGCCACGGAGGCGGCGATGGCATGGGCGAGATAGCCGATCTGCCATTGCTGCGCGCCCAGCGCGATGGGGACCACGCCCGCCTCGCGGATCGTGTCGAAGTCGGCGAACATGTCCTCGAGGCTGCCCCAGCTCTCGGGGTCGACGCCGACCTGCTCGGCCACGTCCATGTTGTAGTAGACCATGCCGTCGATATGGATCGCGGTCGGGATCTTCATGATCTCGCCGTCGACGGTGATGCTCTCGATCACCGACGAGGGCAGATGCTCGAGATAGCCGTTCTCCTCGTACCAGTCGGTCAGGGGCCGGGCGAGCCCCATGTCGGCCAGATCCCGGTAGAAGCCGGGGCTGGATTCGAGGAAGACGTTCGGCGGGTTGCCTCCCGTCACGAGGTTCAGCAGGCTCACGTTCGATCCGGTATCGTGCGGGATCGCGATGTCGGTCCAGGTGTGGCCCATCGCCTCGAAATCGTCCTTGAGGACGTTCAGCGCCGCCACTTCCGGCCCCGAGGACCAGTTGTGGAAGACGATCACGTCCTCGGCCATGGCAGCCGGGGCGAGGGCCGTGCCGCAGAGCAACGCCGCGGCGAGGCCGGTCAGTCGGGTCTTGGTCGTCATCTTGGGTCTCCTCCCTTTCGATGAAGTCACCGCCGCCCCGCCCGGGGCGGCACCGATCGTCAGAGCCGCTCTCCCGAAGCGGCGTCGAACAGGTTCGCCTTTCCCCTCGGGAAGGCCACGCTGATGGTGTCGCCGGGGCGCAGGCGGGCGGCGTCGCCCGGTTCCACCCGGTGCGAGAGAAGGCCGTCGCCCCAGTGCAGGTAGCCGGTCGCGTCCGATCCCGTCCGCTCGGTATGCTGCAGCGGCAGCTCGAAGCGCCCCGCCGCCCCGTCCAGCGGCGCGTTCGGGGCGCCGAAATGCTCTGGCCGCAGGCCGATCACGATCGGCGCGCCCTCTTGCGGCGCGCGGGCGAAGGCGTAATCGTCGAGGGCGATGCGCTCGCCGGTGTCGAACACGCCGGCCACCCCCCCGTCCGCCTTGGCGATGCGGCCCTGCCGCAGGTTCATCGCCGGCGCGCCGATGAAGCCCGCGACGAAGAGGTTGGCGGGCCTCTCGTAGACCTCGTCCGGAGTGCCGAACTGCTGGATGACCCCGCCGTTCATCACCGCGATGCGCGTCGCCATCGTCATCGCCTCGATCTGGTCGTGGGTGACGTAGACGACCGTTGGGTTCAGCTCGTCGTGGAGGCGCATGATCTCGAGCCGCATCTCGGTCCGCAGCTTGGCGTCGAGATTCGAGAGCGGCTCGTCGAAGAGCAGCACGTCCGCGTGCTTGACCAGCGCCCGGCCGATGGCGACGCGCTGGCGCTGCCCGCCCGAGAGCTGGCTCGGCCGGCGGTCCATCAGCGGCTCGATCTGCAGCAGCTTGGCCGCCCAGTCGACCCGGCGGGCCACCTCCTCGCGCGGCAGCTTCGCCGCCGACAGCCCGAACTTGAGGTTCCCGCGCACCGACTTCGTCGGGTAGAGCGCGTAGGACTGGAACACCATCGCCAGCCCCCGGTCCTTGGGGTCGAGGTCGGTGACGTCGCGGTCCCCGATCATGATCCGGCCGTCGGTCACGTCGGTCAGCCCGGCGAGAAGGTTGAGCAGCGTGGTCTTGCCGCAGCCCGACGGGCCGAGCAGGACCAGGAACTCGCCATGCTCGACGCTGAGATTGAGGTCGTCCAGGACGTTCAGCCCGCCATAGGACTTGACGATATGCTCGAAGGAAACGCGGGGCATCGGTCTATCCCTTGATGGCGCCGGCCGTGATGCCGGCGACGAAGAACTTGCCCACCATGAAGTAGATGACGAGCGGGGGGATCGCGGTCAGCAGCGCGGCCGCCATGTCGACGTTGTAGGTGGCGGTGCCGGTGGAGACGGTGACCATGTTGGCCAGGTTCACGGTCATCGGCTGGGTGTTGAACCCGCCGAAGGTCACGCCGACGAGATAGTCGTTCCAGACGTTGGTGATCTGCAGGATCAGCACGACGATCAGGATGTTGCCCGACATCGGCAGGATGATCTCGACGAAGATCTTCCAGAACGATCCCGAATCCATGATCGCGGCGTTCATGATCTCGCGCGGGATGTCCTTGTAGAAGTTGCGGAAGATCAGCGTCAGCACCGGCATCGCCATGACCGAATGGACGACCGCCACCCCCATGATCGTCCCGTACACCCCCATCGTCCGGGTGATCGCGATCAGCGGGAACATGATGATCTGCAGCGGCACGAAGGCGCAGAGGAACAGCAGGAACAGGAAGGTCCCCGCCCATCGCACCTCCCACAGGGCCAGGGCGTAGCCCGTCACCATGGCGAGGCTGATGGACAGGATCAGCGACGGCACCAGGATGCGGACGGAATTCCAGAAGCCGACCTTCAGCCCCTCGCAGGTGATGCCCGAGCAGGCCTCGTTCCAGGCGAAGTTCCAGGCCTCGAAGGTCCAGGTCTCCGGCAGGGCGAAGATCTGGCCCTGGCGGATCTCCTCCATCGTCTTCAGCGAGGTCGTCAGGACCACGTAGAGCGGCACGCAGAAGAAGAGCGCGCACATGGTCAGGAAGACGAGGACGGCGATCGACCGGCCGGTCAGGCCCCGGCGGCGGCGGGCGCGGGCCCGGCCGCGGATGACGGTGGCGCCGGCGGCGGCCTCGGTGACGTCGAGCTGGGTCATTGCGCCTCTCTCCGGCGGTTCTGCCAGGCGGTGAGCAGCACCAGCGGCAGGAAGACGAGCAGCGTGATCCCCAGCATCATCACCGCCGCGGCGCTGGCATAGCCGAGATTCTGCTTCTGGCTCAGCGCGTTGATCACGAAGTAGGCCGGCACCCAGGTGGATTGCCCCGGCCCCCCGTTCGTCATGGCCAGGACGATGTCGTAGGCCTTGATCACGCCGAGCGAGAGCAGGATCGCGCAGGTCAGGAAGGTGAACTTCATCATCGGGATGATGATCTCGATGTAGAGGCGCGGCAGGCTCACGCCGTCGAGACGGGCGGCCGACCAGATCTCGGAATTGATCGACTTCAGCCCCGCGATCATCAGCGCCATGTAGAATCCCGAGGATTGCCAGATCGACGCGAGGATGATCGCGTACATCGCCGTGTCGCCCTGGGCGAGCCAGTTGAAGTCGACGCCCGTCCAGCCCCAGCGGTGCAGCGTCGCCTCGAGCCCCATCGTGGGGTTGAGGATCCAGCGCCAGGCCACGCCGGTCACGATCAGCGACACCGCGAGCGGATAGAGGAAGACGGTGCGGAACAGCGCCTCGCCGCGCTTCTCGCGGTCGATCATCGCGGCCAGGACGAAGCCGAACACGATGGCAAGCGCCGAGCCGAGCCCCAGCGTGATGAGGTTCCACAGCGCGGTGGACCAGCCCGCGTCCTGGAACAGCCGGTCGTATTGCCGGGTCCATTCGGTCCAGTCGATGGCGTAGTCCGGCACCCGGCGGGACCGGGTGAAGGACAGGTAGATCGTCCACAGGATCGACCCGACGAACGCGACTGCCGTCACCGCCAGGGCGGGCGTCAGCGCGATCTGCGGGGCGATCCGCGTCCAGCGGATCGTCATGGCTCCTCCCTCGTGCCGGGCCCTCCTCGGCCCCGCACCGCAACGCTCGTGCCGCGTTGTATTAACGTTAATACTGAGGTAGGATTCGCGATGCGTCAACAGCAAATGCGGGCCGCGGCGCGGCCCCGCGCGGGGAGGACGACGGATGCAGGGAACGGACATGCCGCGGCTGGGCTTCGGCACCTACGACCGCAAGGGCGACGAGGGGATCGACGCCATCGGCTGCGCGCTCGAGACGGGCTATCGCCATCTCGATACCGCGCAGGATTACGGGACCGAGGCCGAGGTCGGCGCGGCGATCCGCCGGTCCGGACTGCCGCGCGACGAGGTGTTCGTCACCACCAAGGTGACGCCCGCCAACTTCGGACCCGGCGCGCTCGTCCCCTCCCTCGAGCGCAGCTGCGAGACGCTGGGCCTCGACCATGTCGACCTCGCCCTGATCCACTGGCCGGCCCCGAACGGCGAGCGGCCGCTCTCCGACTACATCCCGCAACTGGCAGAAGCGCGCGCGCGCGGTCTCGCCCGCCATATCGGCGTGTCGAACTTTACCACCGCGCTCCTGGACGAGGCGCTGGACATCCTCGGCGGGGTGCCGATCCTCACCAATCAGGTCGAGCTCAATCCCCTCTTCCGCAATCGGACGCTGGCCGATCACTGCACCGCCCGCGGCGTCATCGTCACCTGCTACCAGCCGATCGCCCATGGCCGGATCGGCGAGGATCCGGTGATGCGGCAGATCGCCGAAACGCATGGGGCCACCCCCGAACAGATCGCGCTCGCCTTCGAGCTGTCGCGCGGCTACGCGGCCATTCCGACATCCGGCAAGGCCGAGCGGATCAGGTCGAACTTCCGGGCGCTAGACATTCAGCTGTCCGAAGGTGAGATAGACCGGATCGAGGGGCTCGACCGGGGCCAGCGCAGCATCGACCCGGATTGGGGGCCCGACTGGGACTGACCCCCGCGGCAGGGGGATCCAGGTGGCGACACTCAAGGACATCGCGGAGCGGACCGGGGTCTCGGTCAACACGGTCTCGCTGGCGCTGCGCGGGTCCCCCCGCGTCGGGCAGAGCACCCGCGAGCGCATCCTCGAATCCGCGCGCGCCCTCGACTACACGCCGAACCATGCCGCCCAGGCGCTTGTCACGCGGCGCAACATGACCGTGGGCCTGCTGCTGACCGACATGACGAGTCCCGTCCTGACCCAGGTCGCCCAGAAACTCGAGATCGAGCTGAAGGCCAGGGGCTACGTCACCCTCCTCGCCGCCTCCAACGGCGACGGCGCCGAGGAGGAGCGGGCGCTCGCGACCTTCCGGTCGCGGCAGGTGGACGGGGTGCTCGTCTATCCCAATCACCGCCGTCACCTCGACGGGATCCGCCGGCTCGCCGCCTCCGGCATGCCGGTCGTCCTGCTGGCCGGCAAGGAGGTCGAGGGGCTCGACGTCGTGACCATCGACGAGCAGCACGGCAGCGCCCTGGCGGCGCGGCACCTGATCGCCCTCGGACACGAGCGCATCGGCCTGATCGACAGCGACCGCGCCACGGGCAATTCCGAGAAGATCGACGGCTACCGGCAGGCCCTGGGAGAGGCCGGCATCGCCATCGACCCCGCGCTGATCGTCGGCCCCGGCGGCCACGGGATCTCGCAGGGATACGCGGCGATGGGGCAGCTGATGACGCTGCCCGATCCGCCCACCGCGGTCCTCGCCTCCACCGACCGGATCGCGATGGGCGGCCTGCGCTGGTGCCAGGAGAACGGCATCGACGTCCCCTCCGAGGTCTCGGTCTTCGGCTACGACAACGTCGAATACGCCGAGGCGGCGGCGCCCCCGCTCTCGAGCGTGAACTACCCGGCGGAGGACATCGCGCAGGCGGCCGCCGGCCTCATCATCGAGCGGATCGACTCGGGCACGGATGCAGGGCGGCGGATCGTTCTCAAGCCCGAGCTGGTGATCCGGAGCAGCATCGCCGCTCGGCGGGGCCACACCGGCAACCGTCCCGCCTGAGGCGCGCCGAGGCCGGACGGGCCCCTTCCCGGGCCGGGGGATCGGGCCCGGGCCGAGACCCGAACGGATCGAAATACCCCCCCCCCCGGTGAGCCGTCACCGGCACGCCCGGCCCGGCGGTGCCCCGGGCTCCTGCCGTCCCCAGATGGATCGTGTCGGCCCCGCGGGTGCGCATGCCTCGCGCCCTCCCGCGCCCGACCGCCGGGAAGTCGCCAGCCGCCCGCAGGGCTGTCATATGCCCCACTTGCCGGCGCTCGCTTGTCCGTAAGCCCACTGCCGCCCGCTCAGGCCCGTCCGCCCTGCCGCGCCGCCGCCCTCGTTCCGCCCCGGCGGATGATGATAAGCCCCGACAGGACGATCAGCGCCGAGCCGACCAGCATCGGCCAGCCCGGGCTCTCGCCGAAGAGCGCGATGCCGAGGCCCGCGCCGAAGGGCAGGCGCAGGTAGCGGAACGGGGTGACGGCCGAGACGTCGCCGGTCCGCATCGCGCGCATCAGTGCCGAATAGGCGAAGGCGCCGATCAGCGCCGCCCCCATGAGGCAGGCGGCGGCGGCCCCGCCGGGGTGCACCGGCGGCGTCCCCTCCCAGGCCCAGACAAGGGCCCCCGCGGCCAGCACCGCGACGAAGCCCCAGAAGCCCAGAACCGGCACGGCGAGCGAGCGCGGCGCCGCCCGGCTGGCCAGGTCGCGGCCGGCGAAACCGATCATCCCCAGCACCGCCAGGATCGACAGCGCCGAGAAGTCGCCCGTCCCCGGCCGCACGATCACCAGCACGCCCGCCAGCCCCAGCGCGACCGCGCCCCA
>NZ_FQYO01000006.1 GCF_900141735.1 Wenxinia saemankumensis | reverse complement strand
CCGCGTCGTCCGGAACGCGGCCGGAGGGGCGCGGCCAGCAGGCCGGATCCTGACGCTCGCGGAAGCACCCTCCCGCCGATCGCGGGAGGGGCTCGAGCCGTCCGTCCGGAGCGCGTGCGGGGATCCGGGCTCGGTCCGGGCGACGGCGCGTCGATCCTCCGGGGGGCGGGTCGAGCCCCTCTGGTCGGCCGGGCGCCTGCGCGGACCGGGCGGGTGCGAGGCCGTTCATCCCCGCCCGGCGGATCGTCCGCCCGGCCGGTCCGAGGGGCGGCGCATCGCCCTGGCGGCGCTCCGGGCCTCCGACCCGCCTCCGCGAGTTGGCGCCGTCGACCCCTCCGGCCGGGGCCGGTGCGGGCTTCCGGGGGCGGGGCGGACAGGGCCGGTCGCCGCCCCGCACGACCCCAGAGGGACAGGAGCCCCGAGCGAGGACGCGAGAATCGGCCGGCGCCTGGTCGATCGCGGGCCGATCCCGGAAGGGCCGAACAGGTCGGTGCCGATGACGGCCCTGCAGGGGACCGCAAATGCGGCGCAGGCTATGGGCAGGACCTTGGCGACTATGGGCCGGACCTCACGTCGGCCGGAGCATCCACGGCCCGCGACCCCGAACGTCAGAAGCGACCTGAAGCCAGAAAGTCAGTGGCGGAGAGACAGGGATTCGAACCCTGGGACCCCGTGAAGGGTCAACGGTTTTCGAGACCGCCCCGTTCGACCACTCCGGCACCTCTCCGCGGTCGTGAGCGCGGCCTTACCGGCTGCGTCCGGGCAGTGCAAGCGGTTTCCGGACCGCTCGGGGTCGTCCCTCGGGCCTTCCCTCGGGGCGCACCCTCTGCCGCACCGGGGGGGCGGGTGGCGGCCGGTCCTGCGGCCCGATCCGGGGGGGGGGCGCACCGAAAGCGGCGCGCGGCGTTCCGGCCGGGACGCGGTCGGCCGGGCGGCGCCCGGCGCCCCCCGGATCCCGGCGTCGACGGGGCCCATCCACGCCGGCCGGCCTGACAATCGCGTGCGCGGACGCGGTCCTGCGGGGGGCGCGTGTTGGCGCGGGGCGGGGCCGACGCCATGTTGCTCCCAGTGCCCGGGCGCTCCTGCCCGGTGTTCCAGACCGAAGGATTTCCCATGTCGTTCCGCCGCCTCGCCCTCGGCCTTGCCTTGCCGGCCGCCCTCCTGTCCTCGGCCGCGCTCGTCGGCGGGGCCGCCCTCGCGCAGGTCACGCCGCCCGCCGCGACCGAGACGGCGCGGGCCGAGGCGGACCGGCTCTTCGACGCGCTGGGGCTGCCCCGGATGCTGGGGATCATGCGCGAGGAGGGGCTCGATTACGGGCGCGACCTCGCCGGGCAGATGCTCGGCTCCGTTCCGGCCGATTTCGTCGAGGGGCTGGAGGCGATCTACGATCCCGCCACGATCGAGGAGGCCGGCCGCGCCGCGATGGCGCAGGCGCTGGAGGGACAGGATCTCTCCGGGATGATCGCCTTCTTCGAGAGCGAGACCGGCACCGCCTTCGTCGACCTCGAGCTGCAGGCCCGCGAGGCGATGCTGGATCCCGATGTCGACGCCGCCGCGCGCGAGGCGGCCGCGGCGGCCGTCGCCTCCGGGACGGATCGCGCGGCGCAGCTGGAGCGGTTCATCGCGATCAACGATCTCGTCGAGACCAACGTGACCAGCGCGATGAACTCGAACCTCGCCTTCTACCGGGGCCTCGGCGCCGGGGGCGGCCTGCCGGGCGAGCTGGGCGAGGATCAGATCCTCGCCGATGTCTGGGCGCAGGAGCCGGAGATCCGCCGCTCGACCACCGAATGGCTCTATGCGTTCCTCGGACTTGCCTACCAGCCAGCCACCGACCAGGAGGTGGAGGCCTATATCGACTTTTCGGGGACCGAGGCGGGGCAGGTGCTGAACCGGGCGATGTTCGTCGCCTTCGACGACGTCCTCTCGGGCGTCAGCAGCGATCTCGGCCGGCTGGTCGCGGCCTATCTGGGCAGCCAGGAGCTCTGATCCGGCCCGGGTCTCAGGCGCCGAAGGACGAGATGGCGAGCGCGAGCGCGCCCGGGTTGTCGTTGTAGAGGGCGATGTTGCCCTGCAGCTGCAGGGTCCGGGCGGCGCGGTCGCCGGCGGGGACGCGTCCCGCATCGTAGGCCGCGGCGAGGGCGGGCCCCCCGCCTGCCAGGATGTCCTGGATGACCGAGCCGTGGTTCGCCTTGACCGCGACCTCGACGGCGGCGTTGGTCGGTGTCCGCGCGGGATCGGCGAGGCGGCGCAGGTCGTCGAGCGGCGCGCAGGCGGCGAGCAGGGCGGCGGCTAGCAGGGGGGCGGCCGCGCGGCGGAAAGGGGCGAGGGGCATGGGAAGGTCTCGGCGCTGGAAGGGGGGCGGGGCTTGACTCCGGGCCCACTCCTCCCGATAAGCCCCCATCCCGGCAAGACCCCTTGCCGGGCTTTCGCGTCTTTCCGCCCATGACGTCGGGTGGGGCGGCGCGGGACCACAGCGAAACGAACGCCCCCATCGGGGCGCGCAGTCCGAAGGCGGGACCTCGTCCCCCTCAACGCCGGCAGGGCCGGGGCCGCAGGGCGCGGGATACGAAGGAAAGAGATATGTTTGCGGTTCTGAAGACCGGCGGCAAGCAGTACAAGGTCGCCTCGGGCGACGTCCTGCGGGTCGAGAAGATCGCCGCCGATCCCGGCGAGAAGATCCAGTTCAACGACATCCTGATGATGGGCTCCACCCTCGGGCTGCCCCTCGTCGCCGACGCGGCCGTCCAGGCCGAGGTCATCGACCACATCAAGGGCGAGAAGGTCATCCACTTCGTCAAGCGCCGCCGGAAGCACGGCTCCAAGCGCACGAAGGGCCACCGCCAGCAGCTCACGCTCGTCCGCATCACCGACTTCCTCGAAACGGGCGCGGGCAAGAGCGACGTGAAGGCCGCCATCGGCGCCGGCATCGCCGGTTACAAGGGCGTCGCCTCGGACCGGGGCGATTACGCGCAGAACCGCGAGCGGCAGGCCGAGATGACCCGCCGCGTGGCCGAGGGCGATGCCGCCGAGAAGTCCGCCGCCCCCGCCAAGGCGCCGAAGGCCGAGAAGGCCGACCAGACGGTCGATCCCGCCGCCTCGTCCGACGACCTGAAGAAGCTGTCGGGCGTCGGCCCGGCGATCGAGAAGAAGCTGCACGCCGCCGGCGTCACCTCCTACGCGCAGATCGCCGCGTGGACCGAGGCCGACATCGCGCAGATGGACGAGCAGCTGAACTTCAAGGGCCGGATCGAGCGCGAAGGCTGGGTCGAGCAGGCCAAGGATCTCGCCAAGGGCTGAAGCCCGCGGTGACAACAGACCAGGAGTAGAAGAGCCATGGCACACAAGAAAGCAGGCGGTTCCTCCCGCAACGGGCGCGACAGCGCCGGTCGCCGTCTCGGCGTCAAGAAGTTCGGCGGCGAGGCCGTGATCCCGGGCAACATCCTGATGCGCCAGCGCGGCACCAAGATGTGGCCGGGCGTCGGCACCGGGATGGGCAAGGATCACACGATCTTCGCGACCGTCGAGGGCCGCGTGACCTTCCGCAAGGGCCTCAAGGGCCGCACCTTCATCGAGGTGGCGCCGGAGGCGCAGGCGGCCGAATAGGCCGAGACCCCGCAGCGGGAACGCAACAGGGGGATCGGCCGCAAGGCCGGTCCCCTTGTCGTTTCGGCCCCGCCCCCCAGATGGCAGGACGGATCGGCGCGGAGGAGGCGCCGCCCCCGGCCCGCCGGCGGCGGATGCAACGAAGTCTTCACGAGTCCAGGATAATGACCCAGACAGATCGCGCGACCGACCGCACCCGGGAGGAGGGGGCGGTCATCATGGATACACCCGCCGACCAGGTGACTATACGCGGCGACAGGTTCGACCTGCGCCCGCCCCGCCGCTCGGACGAGGGGTTGCTCACGATGTATGCGGGCGATCCGCGCGTGGCGACGATGACGCGGTCGATCCCGCATCCGCTGCCGCCCGGCGCGGTGGAGGCGTTCCTGCGCCGCGCGCTGGCCGCCGACCGGGTGGAGGACGTATGGATCATCGACGGCTCCGCCCAGGGCCTGTCCGAGGTGATGGGCCTCGTCAGTTTCGAGCGGATGGACCGCGACCAGTCCCGGGTCGGGTACTGGGTGGCCCCGGCCTTCTGGAACACCGGCGTCGCCACAGGCGCCGTGCAGGCGCTGATCGCGGCGAACCCGCATGGCGCGGCCACGATCTTCGCCGAGGTCTTCCAGGACAACCCGAACTCGGCCCGGGTCCTGACGAATTGCGGCTTCGACTATCTCGGCGATGCCGAGGCCTATTCCGTCGCCCGCGGCACCTGCGTGCCGACCTGGACCTATACCCTGCGGGCAGGCAGGTGATCGCGCTCGCCACCCGGCGCCTCGTCCCGAGGGCGCCGGTGGCGGGGCATGAGTGCCGGATGGCGGCGGACGGGCCCGCTCCGTGATCCCGACCTTCCACACCGCGCGGCTGGCCCTGCGCCCGTTCCGTCCCTCCGACGCGCCCGCGCTCGCCTCCGCGCTCGACGACTGGGAGGTGACGCGCTGGCTCTCGGGTCCGCCCTGGCCCTATTCCGAGGCGGATGCCCGCGCCTTCATCGCCGAGACGGCCGAGGACGGGGTGAAGGTCTGGGCCATCGCCCGCAAGGGCGAAGGTCTGGTCGGATCGATCGCGCTGGGAGCCGAGATCGGCTACTGGGTCCGGCGCGCCTGCTGGCGGCGCGGCTACGGGGGGGAAGCGCTGCAGGCGGTGCTGGCGCGCCATTTCGCCGGGGGAAGCCCGGATGGCGCGGATCCCGATGCCACCCCGGCCGGACAGGACGTGCGCGCCGGCGTCCATCCCGACAACCTGCGCTCCACCTCGCTGCTGCGCAAGTCGGGCTTCGTTCCCGACGGAACGGACCGGACCTGGTTCCCCTGCCGCGGCGCGATGGTCGACCGGCCCATGTTCCGCCTCACCCGCCCCGCCTGGGAGGCGGCGCGCCGCGCTTGAGCGCCCCGCGCTTTCGGGTTAGGCGCCCTGATCAATCGCCCCGGGGGCCGCGCCATGAAATTTCTCGATCTCGCCAAGGTCTACATCCGCTCCGGTGCCGGCGGGAACGGCTGCGTGTCGTTCCGGCGCGAGAAGTTCATCGAGTTCGGCGGCCCGAACGGCGGGGACGGGGGGCGCGGCGGCGACGTGATCGTCGAGGCGGTCGAGGGGCTGAATACCCTCATCGACTTCCGCTACCAGCAGCATTTCTTCGCCCAGAACGGCCGGGCCGGGCAGGGCAGCCTGCGCACCGGGGCCAGCGGCGACGACATCGTGCTGCGCGTGCCGGTCGGAACCGAGATCATCGACGAGGACGAGGAGACGCTGATCGCCGACCTGACCGAGGTCGGCCAGCGCCTCGTCGTCGCGCGGGGCGGCAATGGCGGCTTCGGCAACGCGCAGTTCAAGTCCTCGACCAACCAGGCGCCGCGCACCGCCAATCCCGGCCAGCCGGGGGTGGAGCGGACGCTCTGGCTGCGGCTGAAGCTGATCGCCGATGCCGGCCTCCTCGGCCTGCCGAATGCAGGCAAGTCGACCTTCCTCGCCGCGACTTCGAACGCGCGGCCCAAGATCGCGGATTACCCGTTCACGACCCTCGCGCCCAATCTCGGCGTGGTCGGCGTCGACGGGACCGAATTCGTCGTCGCCGACATTCCCGGCCTGATCGAGGGGGCGAGCGAGGGGCGGGGCCTCGGCGACATGTTCCTCGGCCATATCGAACGCTGCGCGGTCCTGATCCATCTCGTCGACGGCACGTCCGGCGATCCGGTCGGCGACTGGCGCACCATCGTGGGCGAGCTTTCGGCCTACGGGGCGGGCCTCGACGAGAAGCCGCGGATCACCGTCCTGAACAAGATCGACGCCCTCGACGACGAGGAACGCGCCTTCATCCGCGACGAGCTCGCGGCCGAGGCCGGACCGGTCCTTCTGATGTCGGGGGCCAGCGGCGAGGGCGTGACGGATGTCCTGCGCGAGGCGAAGGCCCGCGTCGACCGTGCCCGCAACGCCGAGGCGCGGGCCCGGACCCGCCGCGACGAGGGCGAGGACGGGCCGTGGCGACCCTGACGCCGGACCTCGCCGCCGCGCGGCGGATCGTTGTCAAGATCGGCTCGGCCCTGCTGGTGGACCGGGCGACGGGCGCGCTGCGCGCCGACTGGCTGCATGGGCTCGCTGCCGATGTCGCGGCGCTGCGGGGGCGGGGCACGGACGTGGTCCTCGTCTCCTCCGGCTCCATCGCGCTGGGGCGCGGGGTGCTCGGCCTTCCGTCCGGCGGCCTGCCGCTCGAGCAGAGCCAGGCCGCGGCCAGCGTCGGGCAGATCCGCCTCGCCCGCGCCTACGAGGAGGCGCTCTCGCCCCACGGCATCGTCACCGGCCAGGTGCTGGTGACGCTCGAGGACAGCGCCGACCGCCGCCGCTACCTCAATTCCCGCGCCACGATGGAGACGCTGCTCTCGCTCGGCGTGACGCCCATCGTGAACGAGAACGACACGGTGGCGACGGACGAGATCCGCTACGGCGACAACGACCGCCTCGCCGCGCAGGTCGCGGTGACGGTCGGGGCGGACGTGCTGGTGCTGCTGTCGGACGTCGACGGCCTCTATACCGGCAATCCGCAGGTCGATCCCGCCGCGACCCGGCTCGACCGGGTGGAACGGATCACGCCCGAGATCGAGGCGATGGCGGGCGAGGGTACCTCCGGCCTCTCCAAGGGCGGTATGGTGACCAAGCTGATGGCCGCCCGCGTCGCGACCGAGGGGGGCGCGGCCATGGCAATCACGCTCGGCGCCGTGGACCGGCCGCTGGCCGCCCTCGCCGGCGGCGCCCCCGCGACCTGGTTCGCCGCGCAGACCGACCCGAAGGCGGCCCGCAAGAAATGGATCGCGGCGATGAAGCCGATGGGCAGCCTCGTCGTGGATGCGGGGGCGGAGGCGGCGCTGGCCGACGGCCGCTCGCTCCTTCCCGCCGGGGTCACCGCGGTGGAGGGGCGGTTCGGCCGGGGCGATCCGGTGACGATCCGCTCCGCCTCCGGGGCGCATCTGGGGGCCGGCCTCACCCGCTACACGGCGGCAGAGGCGCGGGCGATCCTCGGCCGGCGCAGCGCTGACATCGAGGCGATCCTGGGCTACAAGGGGCGCGCGGCCCTGATCCACCGCGACGACATGGTGACGTGATGAAAGATCTCGACGACGCCGCCGCGCTGATGGCGCAGATGGGCGCCCGCGCGCGCAAGGCCGCGCAGGTGCTCGCCACCGCCGGGTCGGACCGCAAGCACGCGGCGCTGGTCAGCGCGGCCGAGGCCCTCTGGTCCGGCCGGGACGAGATCCTCCTCGCCAATGCCGAGGACCTGATCGAGGCCGAGGGCAAGGGGCTGACGCCCGCGATGATCGACCGCCTGACGCTGGACGACGACCGGATCCGGGGCATCTGCGACGGGCTGCGGGCAGTCGCGGCGCAGCACGACCCGGTGGGCGAGACCATCGCCGAATGGGACCGCCCCTCGGGGCTGCACATCCGGCGCGTGCGCACGCCTCTGGGCGTGGTCGGCGTGATCTACGAGAGCCGCCCGAACGTGACCGCCGATGCCGGCGCGCTCTGCCTGCAGGCGGGGAACGCGGTGATCCTGCGGGGCGGGTCGGAATGTTTCCGCAGCAACGCGGCGATCCACGCCGCGATGGCGACCGGGCTGCGCCAGGCCGGCCTGCCCGACGACGCCATCCAGCTGGTGCCGACGCGCGACCGGGCGATGGTGGGCGAGATGCTGCGGGCCAGCGCCTGGATCGACGTGATCGTTCCGCGCGGCGGCAAGAGTCTCGTCGCCCGCGTGCAGGACGAGGCGCGGGTGCCCGTCTTCGCCCATCTCGAGGGGATCTGTCACACCTATGTCGGCGCGACCGCGGACCCGGCGATGGCGACCGAGATCGTGCTGAATGCCAAGACGCGGCGGACGGGGATCTGCGGCGCGCTCGAGTGCCTCCTGATCGACTGGCGCTTCTACACGCAGCACGGGCCGGTCCTGATCGACGCGCTGCTGGCGGCCGGGGTCGAGGTGCGCGCGGCGGGCGAGCTGGCGAAGCTGCCGGGCACGGTGCCGGCGGCCGAGGGCGATTTCGGGCGCGAATACCTCGACATGATCTGCGCGGCGAGGCTGGTCGACGGGGTGGACGAGGCGATCGCCCATATCCGGCGCTACGGGTCGAACCATACCGACGCCATCGTGACCGAGGATCTGCAGGCGCGGGACCATTTCTTCGCCAACCTGGATTCGGCCATCCTGATGCACAACGCCTCGACCCAGTTCGCCGATGGCGGCGAGTTCGGCATGGGGGCCGAGATCGGGATCGCCACCGGCAAGATGCATGCCCGCGGGCCGGTCGGGGCCGAACAGCTGACCTCGTTCAAGTATCTGGTGGAGGGCGGCGGCGCGGTGCGCCGCTGATCGGGGCAGTGTCCGGGCCCACCCGGGCACGGTCGCCACCGTCCTGTGCGGACCACGCGCCAAGTCAATGACGGGCAGGGCGGCGCGCGGCGCCCTGTCCCGTGGCCGGCCGTCCCCGCGTTCGCGGCGGGGGCCGGGTTCCGGGCGGTCGGCCCGCCTGCCGCCGCGTCGCTGGTCCGCCCGCCGGCATGCGCCGTCCGGAGGCCGCCCTTCAGCGCGATCCCGGTCCGGACCCGATGACCCGATTCACCGCTGCGCTGGCCCCTGCCGTCCCCCGGATCGCGCCGGGCGTCGGGGCCGGACGCAGCCGGAGCCCGGCGCGGGGTCAGTCCGGCCCGAGCGTCACGATCATCCGGCTCCGCCCGACATCCATCTCGATGCCGAAGCCGAGATCGTGCAGCGTCGGGGGCAGGATCCCGAACTGCACCTGTGCGGGCGTCAGCCCGTCAGGCACCTGCCGGGCGAGGAGCGGGGTCCAGAGGGCGGGCGCGGGGTCGATCGTGGCCGCCTCCGCGACGAGGCGCCATCGCCCGCCCTCGCGCCTGATCTGCACCTCGGCCCCGCGCGGGGTCGCTGTCTCGATGCAGAGCAGGGCCAGCAGGACGGCCCGGATCTCGGCCCGGGGCAGGGCCCCCTCGACGGCCCAGAAATAGCTGCTGCGCCCGCCTCGCGCCGCGGCGGCGAGCAGGTCTGCAACCTCGGCCCTCGCGATCTCGGCCCCCGGGGCTGCGCGGCCGAAGGCGAGGCGGAAGAACCGGACGCGTGCATTGGCGGCGGCGACGCTGTCGGCGACGAGCGACAGTTCGGGCCCGCCGGGCGCGCCCGAAAGCTCCATCAGCTCGACCCCGTTGCCGATGGCGCCGAGCGGGTTTATCAGGTCGTGGCAGATCCGCGAGCCGACGAGCGCCGCGAGTTCGGCCGCCGCCCGGCTCTCGTGCCCGGCCCCGTTTCCCGGTTTCATGGCCAGCTCCATATGTCCTCGTCTTCTTCCTATCTCACGCCCGGCGTCTTCGTGCAGCACCCGGATCGGCCCGATTGGGGCCGCGGCCAGGTCCAGTCGAACGTGAACGACCGGGTCACGGTCAATTTCGAGCACGAGGGCAAGGTGGTCATCGATGCGCGCACGGTCATGCTGATCCCCGTTCAGGTCTGACCGGACGCGCCGCGTCCCTCCTCCCGTCTGTAGCCCGGCATTGGTTGCCAAAATCTTACCATCGCCATAGATCGGCGGCGGACGATCTGGCCGGCGAGGGAGCGGGATGCTGGACGGGGCCCCCGGGCTTGAGGTGCGGCTCGCGCAGGGCGCGGCCGAACGACGCGCGGCGCAGCGCTTGCGCTACGAGGTCTTCGTGGCCGAGCGGGGCGGCGACGGTCCCGGGGTGGACCATGCCGCGCGGCTGGAGAGCGATGCCTTCGATGCCGGGGCCGATCACCTGATCCTCGTCGATCCCACCCGCCCGGCCGACCGGTCCGTCGTCGGCACCTGCCGCCTGATCGACAGCGCGGGGGGGCGGTTCTGCGCCGAGGCCGAGTTCGACCTCGCCCCGCTGCGCGCCTCCGGGCGCCGGCTGCTGGAACTGGGGCGGATCTGCCTCGCCCCCGATTGCCGGGGCGGGGCGCCGCTCTGGCAGATGTGGTCCGGCCTCGCCGCGCTGGTCGAGGCGCGGGGGGTGGAGATCGTCTTCGGCACCGCGTCCTTCCCCGGCGCCGACCCGACGCCGCATCTCGCCGCGCTGCAGCTGCTGTTCGAGGCCCATCTCGCGCCGCCCGCGCTCCGCCCCGCCAGCCGGGCGCCGGTGCCGGTCCCGGCCGGTCCGCCGGCGGATCGTCCCGCGGCGGCGCGCGCGGTGCCCCCCCTCATCAAGTCCTATCTCCGCCTCGGCGGCGCGGTCGGCGCGGGCGCCTGGATCGACCGCGATTTCGGCACGCTCGACGTCTGCATGGTGCTGGACACGGCCGCGATGCCGGCCCGGGCGCGGGCGCTGCTCGGGGTCCATCCTGGCTGAGAGCGCGCCCCCGCCGGGGCGGCCCTCGCCGACCTGGGCCGGCCCGCCGCCGCCCCCGCCGCCCCGGCCAGGGCCGGCCGGATGGCTGCGGGCGCTCCGGCGGGCCGTCCCGGTGGTGGCGCTGCTGCTCGGCGGCCTCGCCCTGACGCTGGCGCTCCGCCCGGTCGAGCGGCTTTGCCACGGCGCGGGGCGCCCCTGGACCGGGCGGCTGACCTGCGGGGTCTGCCGCGGCGCGCTGCGGATCATCGGACTGCCCGTCGCCGTCAGCGGCGCTCCGATGGCGGACCGGGGCCCGCTGGTCGCCAACCATGCCTCCTGGCTCGACATCCTCGTGCTGAACGCGCCCGCGCCGATCGTCTTCGTCTCGAAGGCCGAGGTGGCGGGCTGGCCGGGGATCGGCTGGCTCGCCCGGGCGACGGGGACGGTATTCATCCGCCGCGTCCGGCGCGAGGCGGCGGGGCAGGTGGCGCTGCTGCGCGCCCGCGCGGCGGAGGGGCAGCGCCTGCTCTTCTTCCCGGAGGGCACGTCGAGCGACGGACGGCGCGTCCTGCCGTTCCGCACGGCGCTGCTCGCCGCCTTCGACGACGTGCCGGTGCAGCCGGTGACGGTGGCCTATCGCGCCCCGGCAGGGGCGCGCGCGGATTTCTACGGCTGGTGGGGAGAGATGGCGCTGGGCCCGTCGCTGCTGTCCGTCCTGTCCGCCCCTCGGCAGGGCGCGGTCCGGGTGACCTACCACGCCCCCGTCCCGCCCGGCGCGGATCGCAAGGTCCGGGCCCGGGCGCTGGAGGATGCGGTGCGTTCGGGTCTGGACGGGGCGCCGTCCTAGCGGGTCATCGCGACCAGGCGGCGCAGTTCGGCGCCGGCATCCTCCTCGCGCCAGATCTCCTCGCCGAAGGCGAAGAAATCCGCGTGCGGGGCGAGGGTGCGGATCCCCGCCTCGGTCAGCGCGCCCTCGGCGACGAGGGGCACCTCGATCATCTTACTCCACCATTCGAAGAGCTCGGTCTCGGCCAGCCGTCCGTCGCCCAGCGCGCTCTCCCCGACCGGGCCGAAGGCGACGTAGTCGGCGCCGAGTTCTCCGGCGGTGAGGCCGTCATGTCGCGACTGCGCGCACCAGGCGCCGACGATGGCGTCCTCGCCCAGCTCGCGCCTCATCGCGCGGACCGATCGCGCCCCGTCGGTCAGGTGCACCCCGTCGAGCCCGTGCGCCAGGGCGAGGCGGACATGGCTGTCGATCACCAGCGCGATGTCCCGCTCCTGCGTGACGGCGCGCAGGGCGTCGGCCGCGCGGGCGAGGCGATCCTCGTCGCGGGTGGCCAGGGCGAGGCGGACGCAGGCGACCTCCACTGCGTCGAGGCAGGCGGCGAGGCGGCCGGGAAAGCTGCCGAGGTCGAAATCCGGCGGCGAGACCAGATAGATCTGGGGGGCGTCCTGCGTATCGGTCATGGTCTCGTCCCGGTCCTCGTCCTTCGGCCCTCGTCGGCTCCGGCGCTTCTACCCGTCCGGGGCGGGGAACGCCAAGGGGGATGGGGCGGCGAGGGGCTTTGACTCCGCCCCGCGGCCCGGTCGATACTCCGCCCCGAGGCGTCAGCGCCGGCCGGGGAGGGCCGGGGTCCGCCGCGGGAGGGGGCCCATGGCCAAACGGGTGCTCGTCGTCGAGGACGAGCCGAACATCACCGAAGCGATCAGCTTCATCCTCAGCCGCGCCGGCTGGACGGTGCACACGCATGCCGACGGCGCGACCGCGCTCGACAAGCTGCGTCGCCACCCGCCGGACGTGGTGATCCTCGACGTGATGCTGCCCGGGCGCTCAGGGCTCGACATCCTCAGCGACATCCGCGCCGATCCGGGGCTGGGCCGGTTGCCGGTGATGATGCTGACCGCGCGCGGCCAGGACCGGGACCGCGACCTGGCCCTCAGTCTCGGCGCCTCGCGCTACATGACCAAGCCCTTCGCCAACGAGGAGGTGCTGGAGAGCGTCCGCGCCCTCGCCGGGGAGTGAGCGGGGGTCCGGACAGCGCCGGGGGGCCGGAGCGGCGGGGCGCGCAGGCCGCCGCCGGGGACGAGGCGGCGCAGCGCGAGACGGGCCAGCGCAAGACGGGGCCGCGCGAGGCGTGGCAGGGCCGGGGGGCGCAGGACGAGACGGCGCAGGGCCGGGCGGACCGGCCGGACGCAGGGGAGGGCCCGAAAGCGGGGCCGGATCCCGGGCGCGCCGCGCCGCCCCCGCCGGGCATGGAGCGCGGCAACGCCGCCCCGCCGGTCGCGGTCCGTTCCGGGCGGCATGCCGCGCCCGGAACCGACCGGCTTGACCCCGTGCCCCCGCCGTACGGTTCCTCGGCGCCGGGACCATCGGCCCGGGAGGGTGAATCACAGGCGCTCTTCCTCGCGCGGCCGACCTACCGGCAGAAGCGGCTGCGCGACGCGCTCAAGCTGATGCCCGCGCTCGGCACCGTGCTCTTCATGGTGCCCCTGCTCTGGCGGCGGGGGGCGGAAGGGGTGCCCGTCTCGGCCGCGCTGATCTACCTCTTCGCGGCCTGGGCGGGCCTGATCCTGCTGGCCTGGCTGCTCTCGCGCCGGCTCCGTCCCGGAACCCGGGGAGAGCCCGCCCGGACCGGCGGGACCGGCTGAGATGCTGTCCTTCGATCTCCTCGTCTTCTTCTCGCTGGCCTATGTCGCCTTCCTCTTCGCCATCGCCTACTTCGCCGAGACCCGCGCCCGGGCGCGGACGGGCTGGCTGCGCTCGCCCGCGATCTACACGCTGTCGCTCTCGATCTACTGCACGGCCTGGACCTTCTACGGGGCGGTCGGCTACGCGGCGCGGTCGGGGCTGGAATACCTGACGATCTATCTCGGCCCCTCGCTCGTCATGGTCGGCTGGTGGCTGATCCTGCGCAAGCTGGTACGGGTGGGACGGGCGCAGCGCGTCACCTCCATCGCCGATCTCGTCTCGTCGCGCTTCGGCAAGTCGACGGCGCTGGGCGTCCTCGTCACGGTGATCGCCGTCGCCGCCTCGACCCCCTACATCGCGCTGCAACTGCAGAGCATCGCGCTCTCCTTCGCGGTCTTCGCCGGCGAAGGGGCCGGCATCGCGGGGAGCGAGGCGCAGCTCTGGACCACGGCCTTCTGGTCCGGGGTGGGGCTGACGCTGTTCATCGTGCTCTTCGGCACGCGCAACCTCGACAGCTCCGAGCGGCACCACGGCATCGTCATGGCGATCGCGGTCGAGGCGGTGGTCAAGCTCGTCGCGCTCTGCGCCGTCGGGATCTTCGTCGTCTGGGGAATCGGGGGCGGGCTTGCCGCGACGCTGGACCGGATCGACGCCTCGCCCATCGCCCGCTGGGACCAGCCGGGGGGGCGCTGGCTGGGCCTGACCTTCCTGTCGGCGGCGGCCTTCCTGTCGCTGCCGCGGATGTTCCAGGTCCTCGTGGTCGAGAACGACGGCGACGAGCGCAACCTCGCCACGGCGAGCTGGGCCTTCCCCGCCTACGTCATGGCGATGAGCCTCTTCGTCGTGCCCATCGCGGTGATGGGGCTGGAGCGGCTGCCCGGCGCCAATGCCGACCTCTACGTGCTGACCCTGCCGCTGAGCGAGGGAAGGCAGGGGCTGGCACTCGCCGCCTTCCTCGGCGGCTTCTCGTCGGCGACGTCGATGATCATCGTGGCCACCATCGCCCTGGCGACGATGGTGTCGAACCACATCGCGCTGCCGCTCTGGCTGCGGGCGCGGCCGCGCGGGGCGGTGGTCTCGGGCGACGTGCGCGGCGCCGTCCTGCTGTCGCGCAGGCTGTCGGTCGGGGCGGTGATGGCGCTGGGCTATCTCTACTTCCGCCTCACCAGCGGCGGGGCCGCGCTGGCCGCGATCGGCCTCATCTCCTTCGTCGGGGCGGTGCAGGTCCTGCCGGCGATGATCGGCGGCCTCTACTGGCGCGGGGCGAGCCGGATCGGCGCCGCCGCGGGCCTGACGGTCGGCGCGCTGCTCTGGGCCTGGTGCCTGCTTCTGCCCTCGCTCACCGGCATCCTGCACCCCGACGTGCTGTCGGAAGGACCGTTCGGCCTGACCTGGATGCGGCCGCAGGCGCTGTTCGGGATCGAGGGGCTCGACCCGCTGATGCACGCGACGCTCTGGTCGCTGCTGCTCAACACCGCGACCTTCCTCACGGTCTCGCTCTTCAGCTTTCCGACCCCGCTGGAGCGGCTGCAGGGCGCGCAGTTCGTCAACGTCTTCGACCGGGCCGTGGGGGGCGCCCGGCTCGGCCCCGGCGAGACGGGGGCGGAGGACCTGCTGATCATGGCGCAGCGTATCCTCGGCCCCGACGACGCGCAGCTCTTCTTCGCCCGCGCCGCCGCGCGCCAGGGCAAGGACGGCTACTTGCCCGATGTCACCCCGGACTTCCTGACCGCCCTGGAACGGGAACTCGCCGGTTCGGTCGGCGCCGCGACGGCGCATGCGATGGTCGGCCAGATGGTGCAGGGGGCCGCCGTGACCGTCGAGGACCTGATCGCCGTGGCCGACGAGGCGGCGCAGATCATGGAATATTCCGCCCGGCTCGAGGCGAAGTCGGCCGAGCAGGAGCAGACCGCCCGCGCGCTGCGGCAGGCGAACGAGAAGCTGACCCGCCTCGGCCTGCAGAAGGACGCTTTCCTCAGCCAGATCAGCCATGAGCTCCGCACGCCGATGACCTCGATCCGGTCCTTCTCCGAGATCCTGAAGGGCGGTGTGGACGGGGCCGACGCGATCCGCTTCGCCGGGATCATCGAGGAGGAATCGCGCCGCCTGACCCGGCTGCTGGACGACCTGCTGGACCTGTCCGTGCTCGAGAACGGGCAGGTCGAGCTGCGGCGGCAATCGGGGACGCTGGCAGAGGTGATCGACCGCGCGCTGGCCTCGGCCGGGGGCGAGGGGGGGCTCGCGATCGACCGCCGCCGGGGGGAGGAGGGGCTGCTCCTGCAAACCGATCTCGACCGGCTGGCGCAGGTCTTCATCAACCTCGTCTCCAACGCCCGGAAGTACTGCGACGCGGACGCGCCCGTGCTGCGGATCCGCGTGGGACGGTCCGGGGGGCGCGCCCATGTCGATTTCATCGACAACGGCACCGGCATCGCGCGCGAGAACCAGGCCGTCATCTTCGAGAAGTTCGCACGGCTCGGCGATGCCTCGCGGGCGGGCAGCGCCGGGCTGGGCCTCGCCATCTGCCGCGAGGTAATGGACCGGCTGGGCGGGGGCATCGCCTACCTGCCCGGCCAGGGCGGCGCCGCCTTCCGCGTGACGCTGCCGCCCCCCGGGACCGGCCTGGACGAGGCCGCGCAGGAAGGGGCCGTTAACCGCGCTGCAAGGGTCGTCGTCTAGATCCCGGACCTGACGGGGCCGAAGGGGCGGAGGCGATCGGACGAGATGGGCGAGGGGGCGGGCGACATCCTGCGGCGGATCGCCGGCATGAGCCGGCCGGTCGATGCCCCCGATCCGCCGGTCTCGGTGCCGCGCTGGCTGCGCCGCTCCGCCGCGCGGGCCGGGCAGGGGATCGGGCTGCCCCTGGCGGTGTCGGCCATCCGCGACGGGACCGACGCGCTCGACGCGCTTCTCGCCGCGCTCGACGAGGACATCGTCCTGATCGGGCTGGAGGGGGAGGCCGGCCTGCGCGGCTATGCCGTGGTCGATCTCGACCTGCGGGACGCGCTGGTCGAGGTGCAGACGCTGGGCCAACTGCCAACGGGCGGCTCGGGCGGCGCGGGGCGGCGCGTGACGGCCGCGGACGTGACCCTCACCGAACCCTTCCTGCAGGCCCTGCTGGTCGAGCTCGGCCGCGCGCCCGCGGGACTCGGCCTTGCCGAATGGGTCGCGGGCACCCGGACGGGAGAGCAGCTGGGCGGTCGCCGCGCCATCGCGTCGACGCTGCAGGCCGGCCCCTACCGGACGATCGGCCTGTCGCTCGATCTCGGCACCGCTGGCCGGTCGGGAACGCTCGCCCTCGTCCTGCCGCCGGCCGGGGCCGCCCTCGACCGGGGGGGCGACCCCGCGGACTGGGCGCGCGCCTTCCGCGGCGCGGTACACGAGGCGCCGGCCACCCTGACCGCGATCCTCGCGCGCCTGACCCTGCCCCTCGCCCGGGCGGAGGGGCTGAAGGTGGGGCAGGTGCTCGCGCTTCCCGGGATCGGCGTCGGATCCGTCCAGCTGGAATCCGCCCCCGGCTGCCGCTTCGCCCCGGCGCGGCTGGGCCAGGTGGCGGGTCTGCGGGCGGTGCGACTGCAGCCGCCCGATGCCCCTGAGATGGGCGGCCCCGACCTGGGCAGGCCCCGGCTCGGCGGGGGCTGCTCCGGCGGCGGGCCGGATCGGGACGATCCGTTCGGTCCGGGGCGCGGGCCGGTCTGGGAGCACGAGGCCCGGCCATCTCCCGCACAGGAGGGGGAGGAGGGGACGGACGGCCCTTGCGACGTGCCGCCGGAGCCTGGGGCGGGACCGGGGCCGGAGGGGGCCGATCTCCTGCCCGAGCCGGTCCCGCCGGGCGTGCCGGCCCCCGGGGATGATCCGCCCCCGGGGCAGCCGGCATGGCCCGGCGACGCCCACGCCGGGGGGGATGTCCCCCTGCCTGAAGGGCAGGGCATCACGGCGGGTCCGCCGGGCGATCCGGGCACGGGCGCAGCCGGGTCATGGGCGGGGGACGGGGACGGCCCGGCATCCGGGACGGTCGATCCGCCGCCGGTCCCGGAGGACGTGGCCCGCGAGGACGGTGCCCCGATGGCACCGGGCCCGGAACCGGAGGGGCCGCCGGATCGGTCGGTGGCCGAAATGCCGCCGACCGGCGGTACCGTGACGCCCGGGCCCGGCCTGCCGGGGGAGTCCGGGCCGGACCCCGACAGATCGGACGGACCCGATCCCGATGGCCCCCCACAGGACCACGCACCGTCGGCGGATCGGCCGACCGACACGCCCTCGGCCGGCGCGATCGACGATCAGCACTCGGCGCGGGATCGCACGCTCGCCCAGGCCCGGATGGCCGAGGCGGTGGCCGGCGCGCTCTCTCCCGGGGCGCGGGCCCGGCCGGGAACGGACTCGGCACGGCCCTTCGCGCTCGCGGCGGCTGGCCCCGCCGACGAGGGCGGGGAGGACGAGGAGTTCAGGGCGGGAATGGCCGCGGATCTGGACCCGAACGATCTTCGGATCGAGGAGCCCGAGACGTGAGGCGGGACAGGGCCCACGGCAGGCCGGCCGCCCCGGCCGGTTCCGGCAGGCCGGCCGCCCCCGGCAGTCCGGGGCTCCCGCGTCCCCGGTCAGCCGAGCCGGGGGCGCAGCCCGGCGAGGTCGTAGCCGGCCTTCGCCGCGAGGTCGACGATCTCGTCGGGATCGCGGCGGCCCGCCTGTCCCAGCGCCCAGACGATCGAGGACCGTGTGCCGGAGGCGCAATAGGCCAGGACCGGGGCATCGGCCGCGTCCAGCGTCTCGGCCTGCAGGCGCACCATCTCGTCGTTCAGGCCCTGGTGGGTGACGGGATTGACGACGAAGGCCAGCCCCTCCGCCTCGGCCGCGCGGCGCATCTCGGCCGCCGACAGCTCGGCCGGAACCTCGGCATCGGGGCGGTTGCACAGGATCGTCCCGAAACCGGCGGCCCGGATGGCGGCCACGTCGGTGGGGGCGATCTGGGGGCTGACGGCGTAATCGTCGGTGATGCGGCGGATATCCATGGCCCACGTCTAGCGCGCCGCCTTGCCGCTTGTCCAGAATGCCGGGGGCCGGCCCTCACTCGTCGGCGGGCAGCAGGCCGAGGCCGCGCAGGTAGATGCCGACAGCCGTCTCGAGCAGGTCCTCGGGCGGGAAGGGGGCGCGCGTCCCCGGCGAGCCGCGGGCGAACAGCTCCACCACACCGTGCGACATCGCCCAGATATGCGCCGCGAACATCTGCGCGGGCGGGCGCCGCGCCGCGGGGATGCGCTGCGACAGGTCCGCCGCCGCCCGCTCGAGCACGCCGAGACCGCGCTGCGCGGCGCGGTTCAGGTCGGGCGTGCGCTGGATCGAGATGCCGCTCTCGAACATCGCGACATAATGCCCGGGAAACCGTCGCGCGAAGGCGAGATAGGCCCGCCCGGTGGCCTGGAACGAGGCGAGGGCCGAGGGCTGCCCCTTGGCATAGGCCTCGTCCATCAGGTCGGCGAAGATCTCATAGCCCTGCCGGGCCGCCTCGGCGATCAGGTCGTCCCGCCCCTCGAAATGGCGGTAGACGGCAGCCGGCGTGACCCCCGCGCCGCGGGCTGCCTCCGACAGGGTGAAGCCGGTCGGCCCCTTCTCCTCGATCAGGGCGAGGGTCGATTCGACCAGCGCCTGCCGCAGGTTGCCGTGATGATAGCCCTGCTTGGCCAAGTCAGGCCGCCGTCCAGAGGTCGGGCCCGCCGATGACCTTGGGATCCGGCGTCCCGATGGCCGCGAGATCCCGGCCCTCGTAGTCGAGGCCGAGCAGGACCGAGCGGATCACCGCGAGCCGCGAACGGCGCTTGTCGTCGCCGCGCACGACCGTCCAGGGGGCGTGGGGGCTGTGGGTGCGACGCAAGGTCTCGTCGATCGCCGCGCTGTAGGCGTCCCACCGGGACAGGCCCTCGACGTCGATCGAGGACAGCTTCCACTGCTTCAGCGGATCGCGCTCGCGGGCGAGGAACCGTTCCAGCTGGGTGGCCCGGCCGACATTCAGCCAGAACTTGCGCAGGTGGATCCCGTCATCGGTCAGCAGCTTCTCGAACGGGCCGACCTGGTCGAACCAGCGGGCGCGGGCCTCGTCGGTCGTGAAGCCGAACACCTTCTCGACGACGCCGCGATTGTACCAGGACCGGTCGAAGAGGACGATCTCGCCCGCGCTGGGCAGGTACCGCACGTAGCGCTGGAAGTACCACTCGCCGGCCTCCGTCTCGGTCGGACGGGCCAGGGCGATCGTGCGGGCGGCGCGGGGATTGAGGTTCTCGGTCAGGCGCTGGATCGTGCCGCCCTTGCCCGCGGCGTCGCGCCCCTCGAAGACCAGGACGACCCGCTGCCCCCTCGCCCGGACGGAGGCGAGCATCTTCACCAGTTCGACCTGCAGCCGGGCCATCGCCTCCTCGTAGTCCGACTTCTTCATCCGCTCGGGATAGGGGAATCGGGGATTGACCACGTCGTCCCTGCCCGCATCGCGCAGGGCGGCGCGCACCGCTTCGGGCGCGTCCTGCTCGTAGTAGCGGCTGATGGCGCCGTCGAAGGGCAGGGCCATGGACGATCCTCGAGGGAAACGGGTGCGCCCGACTATGGGCGGGCCGTCCCGTCAGCGCAATCCGGCCCTCGCCGCGAGCCGGTCGATCGCGGCGATCACCGCGTCCGGATGGGAATGGTGCGGGGCGTGGCCGGCCCCCTCCAGCACCGTGAGGTTGGCCGAGGCGACCCGCGCGGCGAGGGGGATGGAGTGGATCTCGATCGGGACAGTGCTGTCCTGCCGGCCGTGGACGATCTCGATCGGCAACGTCAGCGCGGCGTAGTCCTCCGCCATCCGGGCCACCTGCGGGCGCAGCGCGTTGAGCTGGCGCCCGTTCGCGCGCCAGCGCCGCGGAGCCAGGATCAGCTCGGCCCCGACGGTCTCGGCATAGCCCTCCGGGACCGGGTTCGGCGCGAGCACCGAGGCGACCCCCGCCGCCATCATGGCCCGGGTTGCGCCCGCCGCCACGAGGAGCGGGACGATCGCCCCGCCGAGGCGCGAGCGCATCACCCGGTACCGCCAGCCCAGGCCGCCCGGCCAGGGCATCGCCACGCCGGAGAGATCGACGATCCCCGCCGCCGGCGCCTCGATCGCCCAGGCGAGGGCGACGGCGCCGCCATAGGAATGGCCGAGTACCAGCGGGCGCTCGGCGCCGAGTGCCCGGGCGGCCCCGGACAGGAGGCGGACCTGGTCCCGCAGGCTCTCGGCCGTGCCGGAGAACGCGCCGTCATGGCGCGGATCGGGGCGCCCGGAATGGCCGAGGCCGGGCCGGTCCAGCGCGATCGTCCTGTAGCGCCCCTCGAGCCGGTCCATCAGGGGCAGGAAATCCCGCAGGTTCCCGCTCGCCCCGTGGATCAGGACGAGGTCGGGTCCCGTGCCGCGGACCAGTGCGTGGACCGGGACCCCGCCGACATCCACGATCCGACCGATCGGCGGATAGGCCGCGTCGACCCGGGCCGCGCGGCGGCGGGCGGCACGGCCGATCCAGAGCGTCAGGACGGCCGCGGCAAGGGTCGTGGCGGCGAGGGCCGTGGCCCAGCCGTCAGCGCCCAATTTCGTCGATCTCGTAAGGGGTTGTCTGGTAGACCTCGTTCACCCAGTTGCCGTAGAGCAGGTGGGCGTGGCTGCGCCAGCGGTTCAGCGGGCGCCGGGCCGGATCGTCGCCGGGGAAGTAGTCGCGCGGCAGCGTGATCGCCCCGCCCGCCTCCACGTCCCGGTCGTATTCCTCCTTCAGCGTGCCGCTGTCGTATTCGAGGTGATTGAACACGTAGAGGGCGCGATGCGCCGGATCCTCGACCAGCGCCGGTCCCACCTCGTCCGAGGCGAGCAGCGTGACGAGGCCCGGCGCCGCGTCGAGATCGGCCTGCCGGATCTCGGTCCAGCGGCTGACGGGCATCGTCATGTCGTCGGAAAAGCCCCTCAGGTAGGGGCTTTGCGGGGCGAGGTTCATGTGGCGGAAGCAGCCGAAGGCCTTGGACTCCAGCATGTGCTTGGGCACGCCGTGGAAGTGGTGCACCATCGCCATCCCGCCCCAGCACACGCCGAAGGTGGAATGGACATGCCCCTGCGTCCAGTCGAAGACGCGCCTGAGCTCCTCCCAGTAGGTCACTGATTCGTATGGCAGATGCTCGATCGGGGCGCCGGTGACGATCAGCCCGTCGAACTTCTCCCCGCTTTCCTCCACCTCGGCGAAGGGGCGGTAGAAGCTCTCCATGTGGTCGGCGGCGGTGGTCTTGGCCTCGTGCTCGGTCATGCGGATCAGCGCGAACTCGATCTGCAGAGGGCCGGCGCCGATCAGGCGGGCGAACTGCGTCTCGGTCTGGATCTTCTTCGGCATGAGGTTGAGCAGCCCGATCCGCAGCGGCCGGATGTCCTGCCGCATCGCCTCGCGCTCGCCCATGACCATGACGCCCTCGCGGCCGAGGATCGTGTAGGCGGGCAGGTCGGAGGGGAGTCTGATGGGCATGGCGGCTTCCGGGTTGCGGGCAGGCGACGGGTCTAGGCCGATGCGCGGCGCGGGGCAAGCAGGGCGCCGG
This sequence comes from Wenxinia saemankumensis, assembly GCF_900141735.1. Classification (GTDB taxonomy): domain Bacteria; phylum Pseudomonadota; class Alphaproteobacteria; order Rhodobacterales; family Rhodobacteraceae; genus Wenxinia; species Wenxinia saemankumensis. Next base: position 145,267 of record NZ_FQYO01000006.1, on the reverse strand, counting down.
GCGGGCGGTGAACGGGTGGCTCAGCGCGCGTCGATGGCCCGGGCGACGGCCGCCACGATCTCGTCCGGGGCGGAGAGGTCGGCCATGTCCGCCGCCTGAACGGTCACTCCCCAGCGATCGGCCATGGCGCGGTAGCGCGGCTGCCGGTGGGCGAGCGCGCGGGCATAGGTCCATCGGACGAAGGCGTCGGGATCGACGCTGTCCGCCGCGGCGCCGGTCTCGGCCAGGTAGCGGTCCCAGCAGGAGTCGAGGAAGGCGGGCTGGTAGGACATGGGCTTAGGCGCGCGGTCGAAGCGGCGGATCAGCGCCTCGGTATGGGCGTCGGTCCCCTCGATCCAGACCGGCAGGACATGGGCGCCGAGCTCGGCCATGATCGGGTCGTCCGGATCCTCCGGATCGACCCATTCGCAGATCGATCCGCCGGTATCGCAGACGAAATGCGGATAGCCGTAGAGCCGCTCGGCCCGTTCGATGAAATGCGCGGTGTCCATCAGGGTGGCGATCTCGGCGCGCCGGAACTCCTCCTGCCGGCGCCGGTACTCCGCGATCGGCACGCCGCCCCGCGCCGGGTCGCCCGGCTTGCCCAGATAGGTCGAGACGGGCGCGAGGTTGTCGAAGGTGATGTTCGAGCCGATGTAGATCGAATCGGTCAGCAGCAGGTCCCGGAGGAACGGGACCTGCATGGCATGGGCCTTGGCGTTGTCGGCGATCAGCTCGCCCATGTAGCGGGTGCCGATGCGGTAATCGACCGAGTAGTGGAACCACTCCCCCGAGGCGCGCAGCGCCTTGGCGAGGTGCGTCTTGCCGAGGCCCGACATGCCGAAGAGCATCAGCCGCTTCGCCGGCGCGTCGATCAGGGCCTGTCCGCTGTCGTAGAGCATGGGGCGAAGGGTTAGCCGCGCCGCCCGGGCATTTCCAGCGCTTTCCGGGCCAGGCCGGGCCCCGCCGGAAGGGGCCGGCGCGAACGAAAAAGGGCCCCGCCATGGCGGGGCCCCTCGGTCATTCCCGGGGGATCAGAACCGGAAGCCGATCGACATCCCGGCGGCCACGGCGGTGTTGTCGGTGAAGCTCGCGCGGTCCACGTCGGGCGTGCCGGTCTCGGGCCGGGCGTCGCCCAGCCAGGTGTGGCGAAGGCCGGCCGAGATCACCGCCGCGCCGACCGTGTACTGCGCGCCGATGCCGACCGAGTAGTTGCCGTTCGTCGGGGCGAGCGGTGAGACGAGGTCGTCGCTGCCCTCGGCCTCGTAGCCGACCGAGACGGTACCCGAGAAGGCGTCCGAGAACCGGCGGCCGATCCCGACGGTGATCCCGTAATTGTCCTCGATCTCGGTCAGGCTGTCGTTGTCGCGCTCGCCGTCCTGGGCGGTGTCGAAGAAGACGGGCGAGACGATGACGTCGTCGTACCAGGCGTAGCGGATGTTCGCGAAGGCGAGCGTGTCGGCCGCGATGCCGGTCTGCAGGTCGATGTTGATCGCCTCCGGCGTCTCGACCGTGGTGGTCGAGCTGGCGCCGAGGGCGGGGTTGATCAGGTTCACCGGAATGCCGCCGACCGTCTCGACCGTGTCGAACTCGTGCTCGATCGCGGAATGGTAGGTGACCGCCACGCGCAGCGCGATGTCGGGCCGCTCGTAGGCGGCGCCGATCAGGTAGCCGGTCCCGCTGTCCTCGGCGAGATCGACGTTGTAGCCGGAGAGGGCGCCGTAGCCCTGGCCCGCCAGGGTCACGTTGGCCGAGAGCTTCTCGTAGCGCAGGCCGCCATGGACCGAGAAGCTGTCGTTGATCCGGTAGCGGCCGACCACGGTCAGCGCGTCGCTGTCCAGCCGCGCTTCCGTGCCGCCGAAATAGGTGACCGCCGGATCGCCGGGATACGAGACGTCGACGCCGAAGGGCTGATCGTAGATCACCGCCATCGAGATCTGCGGCGTGATGTCGACCTTCGCGCCGAAGCCGAGCTGCGTGTAGTCGAGGCCGACGCCTTCGTACTCGTAGCGCGGCAGGCCCGGGGCGAGCTCATTGTCCGTGCCGCTGACATCGGGATTGACCTGCGCGAAGGTCAGCTCGACGTAATTGCCGTCCTCGAAGATCAGGCCGACATCCTGGTTCGACCGATCGAGGCCGACGGCATGGGCGAGGCCGGTTGTGGCGAGCAGCGCCGCGGCGCCGGTTGTCATCGTGCGGATCATGGGTCCCCTCTCACGGTCACGTGTCCCTCTTGCCCGAAAGTTGGTCATCAAGCCGTCATCCGGTCAAACGTGACGCGGCGAAACGGCGCATGCGGGCCGGCGAGGGGCCGGGGAGTGCGGCTTTCGGGTGACTCGCGGGGAAGGCGGGCCGATGGTCGCCCCCGGCCCCCGGCCCCCGGCCCCGGCGCCCGGTCAGGCGCGGCGCGGACGGCGCAGGTTGACCCAGTTGCCGAGGACGATAAGCCCCGCGCCGAGGAAGACGAGGGGATCGAGCGCCTCTCCGTAGAGGACCATGCCCACCACCGCGATCAGGGGAAGACGGGCGAAGTCGATGGGCATCACCTTCGCCGCCGGGGCGAGGGACAGCGCTGTCGTCAGGCAGTAATGCGCGACCAGCCCCCCGACCGAGATCACCGCCATCGGCAGCAGGCTCGGCGCCGAGGGCAGGGCGATGTCGCCGTCGACCCCGGCGAAGACCAGCGACATGCCGGCCTGCATCACGGTCAGCCACAGAAGGATCGAGACGGTCGATTCCGTCCGCGTCAGCCGCCGCGTGAAGAGCGCGGTGAAGCCGAAGCCAATGGCCGCCACCGCAGCCGCGACCAGTCCCGGGTCGAAGGCGCCGAAGCCCGGCCGGGCGACGATCAGGATACCGGCGAAGCCGAGTGCCGCGGCGGCGAGGCCCCGGCTGGTGATCCGCTCGCCCAGCACGAGCGGCGCGAAGAGGATCGCCCAGATCGGGCCGGTGAATTCCAGCGCGAAGACCTGCGCCAGCGGGATCAGCGTCAGCGCCAGATACCAGCAGTTCTGACCGAGGAAATGGAAGGTGTTGCGGATCAGGTGCAGGCCCATCCGCGCGGCGCGGATCTCGCCCGTCCGGCCGGCCAGGGCGGCGGCACCGAGCACGATCGGGATCCCGGCGAGCGAGCGGTAGAGCATGATCTCGAACGTATCGAGTTCGAAGCTGACGGCGCGACCCGCGACAGCCATCGAGCTGAAGGACACGATCGCGCCCAGCATCCACAGCGCCGCCTGTCCGGCGCGGGGCGTCTCCGCGGCGGAGGCGTCGAGGGCGGGGGCGCTCATGCCCGGTCGGACGTGTCCGGATCGACCTCGTCGACCTCGTAGCTGCGCCGGATATGGCCGGTCTGCCGGCCCCAGTCGCTCCCCCGCACGCGCTCCTGGTGGCGGTCGAAGGCGGCCTTGTCGGCGAACAGCTCCTCCACCTCCCAGATCGTGGTGCCGGGCAGTTCGGTGACGTCGAACTGCAGGCAGCCTTCCTCCTCGCGGGTGAGGCGGACATGCTCGGGCAGGAGGGACCGCACGAGGTCGGCCTCGGCCGCGTCCTCGCAGATCAGGCGCCCGATCAGGCGGATATGCTTGTCCATCGGCAGGGCTCCCATCGGGTCGGGGGGACCTTCGCGCCGGCGGCCGGGTTTGGCAAGGGCCCGCCATCGGCGCGCGAGGGCCCCGGCCGTCGACGCCCTCAGTCGAGGAAGGTCTCGGGCAGGCGTCCGTCCTGCCCCGAAAGCCGCGCCGCCGCCCAGACCGTTCCCCGGCCGGCATTCCAGATGACGGCGGGCACCTCGCGCAGGATCCGCCCCGCGACGAAGCCGGGATCGCTGCGGGCGACGATGGCGGCGCGGCAGATCGCGTCCGGCCGGTCCCCGGCCAGGACGAAGCTCATCCAGCCCCGCCAGAGGTGATAGCCCTCGGTCACAAGAACGAAGCTCTCTCCCGGGGCCAGCAGCGGCAGCGAGAGCGCGGCGTTCTCGAGCGTGGAATCGCTGAGGCCCTCGACCGCCAGCCGCTCCGCCGGCACGCCGCGCGCGGCGGCCGCGTCGGCCATGGCCTGCGCGGTCGAGGGGGGCGTGCGGTCGGCGACCCCCCCTGACAGGATGAGCCGGCCCACCGCGCCCGCGTCGTAGAGCGCGAGCGCCGCGTCGAGGCGCGACGCGCTGCCTTGGGTCAGCACCCCGTCGGCGGTGCGCCCCTCGCCCAGCACGATGGCCGCGCCCCGGGGCGGGGCGGTGGCGGCGAGGTCGGCGCAGCGCGGCGACAGCAGCATCGATCCGGCGGTCAGCAGGATCGCGGCCACCACGAGAAGCGTCGCGGCAAGACCGAGGGTCCGGAGCGCCCGGACCACGTTACTTCGCCGCGCGGGGGCGGAGTCCCGTCCGGAGCGTCATTCCCATTCGATCGTCCCCGGCGGCTTGCTGGTGATGTCGTAGGTCACGCGGTTGATGCCGCGCACCTCGTTGATGATCCGCGTCGCTGTCTCGGACAGGAAGTCGTGGCTGAACGGGTAGTAATCGGCCGTCATCCCGTCGACGGAGGTGACCGCCCGCAGCGCGCAGGCATAGTCGTAGGTCCGCCCGTCGCCCATCACGCCCACCGTCCGGACCGGCAGGATCGCGACGAAGGCCTGCCAGATCTCGTCGTAGAGGCCGTGCCGCCGGATCTGGTCGATATAGACCGCGTCGGCCTTGCGCAGGATGTCGAGCTTGGCCTTCGTGATCTCGCCGGGGCAGCGGATGGCGAGGCCGGGGCCGGGGAAGGGGTGGCGGCCGATGAAATGCGCCGGCAGGCCGAGCTCGCGGCCGAGCTCGCGCACCTCGTCCTTGAAGAGCTCGCGGAGCGGCTCGACCAGTGTCAGCCCCATCTTCTCGGGCAGTCCGCCGACATTGTGGTGGCTCTTGATCGTGACGCTCGGCCCGCCGGAGAAGCTGACGCTCTCGATCACGTCGGGATAGAGCGTCCCCTGCGCCAGGAAGCGCGCGCCCTCGATCCCGTCGGCGTATTTCTGGAACACGTCGATGAAGAGACGGCCGATGATCTTGCGCTTGGTCTCGGGGTCGCTGACGCCCTCGAGCTCGCCCAGGAACAGGTCCTGCTCCTGCGCATGGATCACGTGCAGGTTCATGTGGTCGCGGAACATGCCCACGACCTCCTCGGCCTCTTTCAGGCGCAGCAGGCCGTGATCGACGAAGACGCAGGTCAGCTGGTCGCCCACCGCCTCGTGGATCAGCGCCGCGGCGACGCTGGAATCGACGCCCCCCGACAGCGCGCAGATCACCTTCGCATCGCCCACCTGCTCGCGGATGGCGCGGACCGCCTCCTCGCGATAGGCGCTCATCGTCCAGTCGCCGTCGAATCCGGCGGCGCGGACGAAATTCTCGTAGAGCCGCGCGCCCCGCGGGGTGTGATGCACCTCGGGATGGAACTGGACCGCGTAGAAGCGCCGGTCCGGGTCGGCGGTCACGGCGAAGGGCGCGCCGGGCGAGGTTCCGAAGACGCGGAAGCCCGGCGCCAGCTCGGCCACGTGGTCGCCGTGGGACATCCAGACCTGCTCGCGCCCGGTGGTGAACCAGCCCTCCAGCAGGTCGAGGCTCTCCTCCGCCGGGGTCACGAAGGCGCGCCCGAACTCGGCGGTGCCGTCGCCCGACAGGACCTTGCCGCCGAGGCATTCCATCATCGCCTGCTGGCCGTAGCAGATGCCGAGGACCGGCACGCCCATCTCGAAGACCCGCATCGGCGGCCGGGGCGAGCCCTCGCGCGTGACGCTGTCGGGCCCGCCCGACAGGATGATGGCCTTCGGCGCCATCTCGTCCAGCAGCGCGTCGGTGACGTTCTGATAGGGGTGGATCTCGGCCAGCACGTTCAGCTCGCGCAGGCGGCGCGCGATCAGCTGCGTCACCTGGCTGCCGAAATCGATGATCAGCAGGCGGTCGTGGGAGGGGGCGGGCAGGGTCATGGCCGCCGATTAGAGCCGGGCGCGCCCGGAGGCAAGCTCAGCCTTCCGCCAGCGACCGGGAGAGGGCGCAGAACCGTTCGAGATCCACCCGCTCCGCCCGCTCGGTGGGCGGAATGCCGGCCGCCTCCAGATGCGCCTCGATGTCCGGCGACAGGCCGCGCAGGGCGGCCCGCAGCATCTTGCGCCGCTGGTTGAAGGCGGCCGCGACCACCCGCTCCAGCACTTCCGGATCGGCGGGGTAGCGCGGCTCGGGCAGGGCCGTCAGATGCACGACCGCGGAATGGACCTTGGGCGGCGGGGTGAAGGCCTCCGGCGGCAGGGTCAGCACGATCCGCGCCTCGCACCGCCACTGCGCCAGCAGCGCGAGGCGGCCATAGGCCTTCGACCCCGGCGCGGCCACGATCCGCTCGGCCACCTCCTTCTGGAACATCAGGGTCAGGCTCTGCCAGAAGGGCGGCCAGGCGGGGGGCGTCAGCCACCGCACCAGCAGCTCGGTGCCCACGTTGTAGGGCAGGTTCGCCGCCACCCGGATCGGCGGCGTCAGATGCGCGAGCGGGTCGATCTCCAGCGCGTCGCCGAGGATCACCTCGAGACGCCCGGGCGCGGCCGCCGCGATCTCGGCCAGGGCGGGCAGGCAGCGCGGATCCTTCTCGATCGCCAGCACCCGCCGGGCCCCCTCCTCCAGCAGGCCGCGCGTCAGCCCGCCGGGCCCGGGGCCGACTTCCAGCACGTCCGATCCCGCCAGATCCCCCGCCGCCCGCGCGATCCGCGCCGTCAGGGTCAGGTCGAGCAGGAAGTTCTGCCCGAGCGCCTTCCGCGCCCGCAGGTCGTGCCGCGCGATCACCGCGCGCAGCGGCGGCAGGTCGTCCAGGCTCACGCCGCCCGCCCCGCGCGGAGGGTCGCGCTCTTATCTTGCCCGAAATACTCTCCAGGGGGGGAATTGGCCGCAGGCCAAGGGGGGGACGGAACGTCCCCCCGCACCGATGCCCCCCGCACCGATCCCTCCAGCGCCGGGGCCGCCTGTGCCGGACCCGCCCGCATCAGGCCGCCGCCCTCGCGCGCGCCATGTCCGCCGCCATCCGGATCGCCGCGATGGTCGAGGTCGGATCGGCCGTGCCGGTGCCCGCGATGGCGAAGGCGGTGCCGTGATCGGGCGAGGTCCGCACAAAGGGTAGGCCGAGCGTGACGTTGACCCCGCCGGCGAAGTCGATCGTCTTGATCGGGATCAGCGCCTGGTCGTGATACATGCAGATCGCGGCGTCGTAGCCGGTCCGGGCGGCCGGGTGGAACATCGTGTCGGCCGAGGCCGGGCCGGCGAGGTCCATCCCCTCGGCCCGCAGGCGGTCCAGCAGCGGCGCGATCACCTCCACCTCCTCGCGCCCGATCCGGCCATCCTCCCCGGCATGTGGGTTGAGGCCGGCTACCGCGATCCGGGGCGCCGGCAGGCCGAAATCCCGCATGAGGGCGTCCCGCGTCACGCGGATCACCGCCTCGAGCCGCGCGGCGGTCAGCAGGGCCGGCACCCGGGCGAGGGGGACGTGGATCGTGGCGGGCACCACCCGCAGGGCGGGACAGGCCAGCATCATCACCGTCGAGTCCTCGGGCACGCCGGAGAGGCGGGCGAGGAACTCGGTATGGCCGGGATGCGGGAATCCCGCCCCCGCCATCAGCGCCGCCTTGTGGATCGGCAGCGTGGTCAGGGCGCGCGCGGCGCCCTGCTGCACCATCCGCGCGCCGGTCTCGATCGCGGCGACGACATGCGGCGCGTGGGCGGCCTGCGGCGTGCCGGGGATGCGGGGGGCGCCGAACGCCATCGGCCAGACGGGCAGCGCTTCGGGCGCGACCGTCGCCGCGGCGGCGGGATCGTCGACCGCGCGCCAGGGCAGGCCGTCCGGCAGATGCGCCGGATCGCCGATCCAGAGGAGGGGGATCTCGCCGCGCAGCGCGGCCCAGGCGCTGCCCGCGATCTCGGGGCCGATCCCCGCGGGCTCGCCGCAGGACAGGACGACCGGGCCGGGCGGGGCGGTCACGGCCGGTCGATGCGGGCCGAGGCCATGAGGTCGGCGAGAAGCCCGTCGGCATAGGAGGTCAGCTGCTCGTTCCGCAGCCGGTCGCGGATCGCCGCGCGGTCCACCTCGGCATTGGCCGCCAGCGTGCGCGAACACAGCATGACCAGCAGCCGCGTCGCGCCGCCGTCGCGGGTCAGGCCCAGCGACACCTCGCCCGCGTCGAGCTTCGCCAGCTCCAGCGCGACGTCCTGCGGGATCGCGCCGGGCGCGGCCTCCTCGCGGGTCAGCTGCTCGGCCGGAAGGCCCCGCGCGACGCCGTAGAGATCGTCGCAGGTATCGACCATCGCGGCGACCCGCGCCCCGTCCTCGAGGCTCGGCAGGGCGAGCACGGCGTAGTCGAGCCGGGCGACGGCTTCGGCCGGGCGGCCGGTCTCGCGGATGTCGCGCAGCTGAAACAGCGCGATCCCGTTGGGGATGGTGATCGGCTGCGAGACCTGCCCGGGATCGAGCGAGAGGAAGAGCGGCTGGAGCGCGTCGGGGAACTGGGTCAGCGGCAGCCAGTCGAGCCGTCCGCCCTCGTCGCGCGAGGGCAGGGCCGAATATTCGCGCGCCGCCGCCTCGAACTGGGCGGCGCTGGTCATCGCGGTGATCCGGGCGGCGATCGCCTCGGCCTCGGCCAGGCGCTCGGGCGGAGCGGGGATGATGATCTCGCTGACGAGGATCTCGATCCCGGCCGTCGTGTCGCCCCGTGTGGCGAGGACCCGGTCGATATCGGCCTCGGTGATGTCGACGCGCGAGGCATAGCGCGAGCGGATGTAGTCGCGCCAGGTGATCCCGGCGATCACGTAGTCGCGGAAGGTCTCGAAGGCGACGCCGTCCCCGGCGAGCCGGGCGGTGAACTCGTCGACCGTCAGCTGGGCGCGCCCGGCGAATTCGGCGAGCGCGGCCTGCAGCCCCTCGTCCGAGAGGCCGAGGCCGACGCGGGCGTATTCGGCCTGCTTCACCCGCTCCTCGATCAGCTGTTGCAGCGCCGTCTCGCGGTCGCTGCCGGGCTGCCCGAAGGCCTGCAGAAGCGCGGCCCGCTGGTCGACCTCGTACCAGGTCACGGCCCGCTCGTTCACCGTGGCGGCGGCCGAGAAGGGGCTCTGTCCCGACGCGGGCAGGGCGGCGGCCCCGGCCAGCAGCAGCGCGGCGCCGATCAGACGGACGATGTTACGCATGATACGTTCCCCCACGGGGCCGGTCCGGCCCCTCCTTGCCCGTTCGCGGTCCCGTCATCCGTCGCACCGGCCCGGGGGCACCGCCAGGCCGTCGCCGGCGGAGAAGCCGCGCAGGTTCACGGCGAGGCCGAGATCGGTTACGGGATCCGTCTCGCCGCTGGTGTAGCTGCGGGACAGCGAAACGTCCACCTCGACGCATTCGCTCTGCCAGCCGAGTCCGATGCCCGTCTCGACCGGCTCGTCCCGCGCCAGGTCGTAGCGGGCGTCGAGCGAGAGCGACCAGACGGGCGAGACCTGCCAGCGCGCGTCGACCGCCCATTCCGCGATCCGGTCGAGCCGTCCCTCGGGTGGTTCCTGCGGCAGGAAGAGATAGGTCGCGCCGAGGGCGAGACTGGAGGTCTGCCAGTCGATCCGCGCCTCGGTCTTGTCGAACTGGCCCTCGTTGTCGACGATGGCGCGGGCCCGCGCGGTCAGGCCGGCGGGCAGGTCCGCCCGCGCGGCGAGCAGCCAGTCCGAGGCCAGCCCGTCGAGGCCAGAGGACAGGGTGAAGGGTTCCGCCTCCTCGCGCAGGATCCGGCCGAAGGTGAGCGCCAGCGCGCTGCCGCTGGGCGCGGTGCGGGTCCAGGTCAGGCCGAAGGACAGCCGCGCCCCGTCCTCGCGCGCGTCCTGCCCGGGATAGCGGGTCAGCGCGTCGATGTTGGTCTCGTCGAACTCGACGATGGCGCTGTCCTCGTTCGGCACGTCGGCGCCGAGCGTGCGCGACCAGGCCGCCGCGACGAAGGGCTCCAGCGTCTGTGCCGCGCCGCCCGCCTCGCGCCGGATCAGCGGCCAGCGCAGCGTGACCAGTGCGCCGGGCGTGGCGCGCAGCGGCAGGTCCTCGAAGGCCGGATCGTCCGAGATCGCGTAGGCGCCGAGATCGACCGACCCGGCCCCCGACAGGACGAGGCCGGGGCCGAGCACCGTCTCGCCCCGCAGGTCGGCGAAGGCGCCGAGCCGCGCCACGTCGCGGCCCGTGGGACCGGCCGCATCCTCGGTGCGGCGGAAGCTCTCGGCCCGCGCCCCGTAGGTCAGGACCAGCGGCCCGGTCGGGCGCCGCCGCTCGTAGACGGCGCGCGCGACGAGCGGGGGCAGCGCGCCCTGCACCTCGCCGCGGCGGAGCGTGCGGTAGTAGGTGGCATCGGTCGAGAGCAGCGAATCCTCGCGCACCCGGGTGTAGCGCAGCCCGGTGGAGAGGCGGTCCAGATCCGAGTAGCCGTATTCGTCGAGATAGGTCCGGTCGGTGACGCTCTGCAGCTGGAAGAGGATGCTCTGTCCGTCCTCCAGCGCCCACCTCCCGTCGGCGAAGACGTAGCCGCGCGGCCCGCCCGGCCGGACGCTGTCGCGGCTCGCCGCGCCCTCGACGGTCAGCGCCCCGCTGCGCCAGGTCTGGCGATAGCGCCCCTCGACGGTGGTCGTCTCGGTGGCGAGGAAGGGGGTCAGCGTCAGATCCCGGCGCGGCCCCAGCGCCACGAAATAGGGCAGGCGGACGCCGAAGCCGAGCAGGTCGTTCGTCGTGACGCTCGGCACCAGGAGGCCGGTCGCGCGGGTGACGGTCGGGTCCGGAAGGCGCATCGCCGGCACCCAGAGGACAGGCAGGCCGCGGATCCGGAACTGCGCGTTCTCGAAGTAGAGCTGGCGGTCGACCTCGTCGTGGATCACCCGGTCCGCGCGGATCTCCCAGAGCGGGGCGCGGCCGGCGCAGACCTGGCAGGCGGTGGCGGCGGCGCCGGTCAGCGCGGTGTAGCGCCCGTCGATCCGGTCGATCCGGGCCGCGGCGAGCTGGAGCTGGCGCTCGAGCACCAGCCGGGCGGAGCGCAAGATCCCGCTCTCGATCCGGGGATCGAGGCTGGCCGCCTCGGCCGTCAGGATCGTGCCGTCCGGCTGCTCGATCAGGATCGGCCCCTCGATCGCCAGCCGGTCGCCGTCGCGGCTGTAGGTGACGCTGTCCGCCGTGAGGCGGGTGCCGTCGTAGAACACCTCGACCCCGCCCGAGGCGACGAGGCGGCCGCCCTCGTCCACGCTCACCCGGTCGGCGACGAGGCTCGCCGTGCCCTGCGCGGCGGCGCGCCCGGGGCCGAGCCAGGCGAGGCAGATCAGGAGGAGGGCGAGGCGGATCATCCGTCCTCCAGGTGCAGGATCAGGCCGAGCGTCAGCAGCGCGGCGGCGAGCGGCGGCGCCCAGGCCGCGAGGGCAGGCGGGATGTCCCCGTTCTCGCCCAGGATCTGCGCGAAGCTGCGCAGGAAGTACACACCGAAACTGACCAGGAGGGCCAGCAGGACCATCAGCCCGGTCCGGCCCGAGCGGTGGTGGCGCATCGTGAAGGCGGCGCCGATCAGCACCATCGCGGCGAGGAAGACCGGCAGTGCGAGCTGCATCTGCAGCCAGACCTCGTGCCGCCGCGCGGTGAAGCCGGCCTCGTTCAGCCGCGCGATGAAGGCGGGCAGTTCCCAGACCGGGATCTCGGACGGATCGCCGAAGCTGTCGCGGATCTCGGCCGGGGTGAGGGGCGAGGGCAGGGTGAAAAGCGCGACCTCGCGCGCGGCCGCCTCCGGCACCGCGCCGTCCTGCAGCGGCCAGACCTTGGCGTCGTAGAGCGTCCATTCCCCGGCACCCAGGATCGCCCGGCGGGCGGCGATCCGGCGCAGCGGCGTGCCCTCGCCGTCGAAGGTCAGGAAGGTGGTGTCCCACAGCGCCGTGCCATCCACGTTGGTCCGCGCCGCGTTGATGATTGTCGGCCCCGGCATGCCGCCCTGCCGCAGCCAGATCCCGTCCGCGCCGAGGCCCAGCGCCTCGCCCCGGCCCTGCAGGGCGTCGACCCGCCTCTCGTATTCCCGGCTGGTAGCGGCGACGATCGGGTCCATCGCGGCCACCGCCGCCGCCCCGATCAGCAGCATCACCAGCGCGGGGGCGGCGAGGACCGCCAGCGCCGGCCGCCCCGCCGCGCGCGTCACCACCAGCTCGGACGAGCGGGCGAGCGACAGGAACAGCACGAGCGTCGCGATGATCGTGACGAGCGGCAGGATCCGGAACAGCTCGCGCGGGATGCTGAGGGCCGAGAGGCGCAGCAGCCCCGCCAGGCCCACCCCCTCGCCGCCGAAGCGGCGGGCCTGCTCGATCAGGTCGACGAAGAGCAGGATCGCGAGGAAGACCGCGAATACGCCGAGGAAGGTCGCGGCGAAGCGCCTCGCATAGTAGCGGTGCAGGATCATGCGGTCGCCCCCGACCGGGCGTCCGCGCGCCTGCCGATGGGCGGGGCGCGCCGGGTGCGCCCCGCCACCGCCAGCAGTGCCGCCGACAGCCCCGCGCCCAGCGCCGTCGGCAGGTAGAGGAGCGGCCAGAGCGCGGGATCGCCGCGCACGGCCGAGGTGGTGCCGCTCTCGACGAGCTTCACCAGGATCACCAGCCCGACGGCCAGCCCGATCTGTCGCCAGACGCCGAGCCGGCTGAAGCCCCCCACCATCAGCGCGGAGAAGCCGATCATCGCCCCGACCGCGCCCAACGCCGCGTCGGCGAAGCGTTCGTGCCCCTCGACCACCAGCGCGCCCGCGTTCTCGCCCGTCTCTTGCTGCAGGGCGGGCGTGGCGGCCAGCAGCTCGGCCGTGCCGACCTCGCGCGCGCGGCGGGCGGTGTCGCCGCCCGCGGGCATCAGGGCGCCGATATCGTAGGCGAACTCGTCGAATTCCGTGACCGAGAGCGTGTCCTCCGCCCGGCGCCAGACCTGCACCTGCCCGTTCACCATGACGAGCTGCGGCCCGGCCTCGGTCCGCACGAGGAAGGCGCGCGAGGCGAGGAAGGTCACCGTCTCGTCCGGGTCGGTGCTGTCCGAAAGGAACAGGTCCTGCACCTCGCCCGTGGCCGAGATCTCGCGGATGTAGAGGGTGATCCCGTCCGCGGGATCGAGGAACGCGCCGGGCCGCAGGATCCGGGCGGTCGCGGTGCGGGCGATCTCGTCCTGCCGGTCGGCGAGCCGCGCGGCGGCCGTGGGGATCAGCAGATGGGTCAGCACCGAGAGCAGCGCCGCGACGATCAGGCCGAAGACCAGGACCGGGCGCGCCAGCCGCCAGGGCGACAGGCCGACCGCCTGTGCCACGACCAGTTCGCTGTCGGCGGTCAGCCGGTTGGTGACGTAGATCGCCGCCACCACGGCCGAGATTGGCGCCGCGATGGCGACGAGCGGGGGCAGGGCGAGGAGGGTGAGCTCGAGGAACACGCCGAACCCCTCGCCATCGGCGATGATCTGGTCGAACAGGCCGATGGCGCGGTTGATCCAGTAGACGAGGATCAGCACGAGCGCGGAGAGGCCGAACAGCCTCAGGAGCCGCGCCAGCATGTAGCGATCCAGTCTCGACATCGGCTCCCCGTCCTCGCGTCCCTCCGGCTTAGCGTGCCGGGGGCCGCGCCGGAAGGCGGGACTGGTCAACTCGGCGGGGGCGCGCTACCCGGGGTCGCATGGGGGCTGCCTATTTCTATCACCTGACCGAGGCGACCGCCGAGGAGGCGCTCGCCATGCTGCTGCCCCGCGCCGCGCAGGCCGGGTGGCGGGTCGAGGTGCGGGGCACCGATCCCGCCCGGATGGACGCGCTCGACGCCGCGCTCTGGGACGGGCCGGCCGACAGCTTCAACGCGCATGGCCGCGCCGGCGGGCCGCACGATGCGCTCCAGCCGGTCCTGCTGACGGCGGGCGAGGCGGCGGAGGGTATCGCCTGCCTCATGGCGCTGGACGGGGCCGGGGTGACCGCGGGAGAGGCCGCGGCGCTGCAGCGGGTCTGCATCCTGTTCGACGGCCACGATCCGGCCGCGGTTCAGGCGGCCCGGGTCCAGTGGCGAACCCTCACCGGCGCGGGGATCGCGGCGCAGTACTGGGCGCAGGAGGACGGTCGATGGACGAAGAAGGCGGAAGGCTGAGCCTGCCGGACGGGCCGCTTTCCGGCGGGTGTCAGTGCGGCGCGGTCCGGTTCCGCGCGGACCGTCTGGGAGAGGCGGCGCATCTGTGCCATTGCCGCCAGTGCCAGAAGGCGGCGGGCAATCTCTTCGCCGCGCTGATCGGGGTGGACCCGGCGGCGCTGACCTGGACCCGGGGGAAGCCCGCGACCTTCCACAGCTCGGTCGAGGTGGCGCGCGGCTTCTGCGCCGCCTGCGGCACGCCCCTCTTCTGGCGGTCGGCGGACGGGATCGGCCTCATGCTCGGCGCCTTCGACCGTGCGGGCGAGATCCCGGTGGGCTGGCAGTCGGACGGATACGGACGTCACCCCGCGCTCGGACCGCTTGCCCATCTGCGGGATACCTTCACCGAGGATCGCGGTCCGAACCCGTCGGACCGCCAGCATCCCGACCGCGACACCTAGCGCGTCAGCACCAGCCGGTTGTCCGCGATCTCGATCCGGGCGAAGCGGGCGAGATAGCTCATCCCGAGGAGGGAGTAGTCGAAGGCCCCCTCGTTCACCACCGCGCGCACGCCGGTATCGCTGACCGGGCCGAGTCGGACGCTGTCCAGCTGCACCGGGGCGGTGCGCACCACGCCGTTGGCCGTCTGCGCCTGACCCCAGTAGGTCAGCCCGGCGAGGTCGACGCCCGCCCGCTCGGCGTCGGCGGCGGACAGCACGATGTCGCTGGCGCCCGTATCGACGATGAACTTGACCGGCGTGCCGTTTACCTCGGCGGTCAGGTGGTAATGACCGTCGGGGCCGAGCGGCACCTCGATCCGGCCGTCGTCGAGATAGGCCTGGGTCGGCGCCACGTCCTGCCGGATGTCGGTCCACAGCCCGTAGGCCGCGATCACCCCGACGAAGATCAGCGCCCAGAGCATCAGCTGCCGCAGGCTCCGGCCCAGGTTCTGCCGGTGCGAGGCGAAGAAGTAGCCCGCGATCACGGCCCCGAGCAGGCCGAGATAGGCGAGATTGGCGATCTGGTCCCCTGTCATGCCCGTCAGATAGGGGCGCCGGCCTCAGCCGCCAATGCTGGCGAGGACACCGTCGATCACGAACTGGACGGAGAGCGCGGCCAGCAGCATCCCGAGCAGGCGGCTGACCACGTTGACCCCGGTCTCGCCCAGCATCCGTTCGATCAGCGGCGCGGCGAGGAACAGGGCCAGGGTGATGAGCACGACGGCGAACATCACCGCGTGGACGACGAGGATGCCCTCCCAACTGGGGCCGGTCTGCCCGGTGAGCAGGATCATCGAGGCGATGGCGCCCGGCCCGGCGATCAGCGGCATGGCGATGGGAAAGACGGACGGGTCGTCCGAGGGATGCGCCGACTGGTCCTGCCGCCGCGCCGCGCGCCGCTCGAACAGCATGTCGAGCGCGGTCAGGAACAGCAGGATGCCCCCCGCGATGCGGAAGGCTGGCAGCGAGATGCCGATGAAGCCCAGAACGCGGTCGCCGAACAGGCCGAACACCGTCAGGATGACGGCGCCGACGATCGCCGCCCGGATCGCGACGGCACGGCGATGGGCCCGGTCCATTCCGGCGGTCAGCGCGACGAAGACCGGCATCAGCCCGATCGGGTCCATGATGACGAAGAGCGTCACGAAAGCGGTGATCGTGAAGGAGATGTCGGGCATCAGCGCAGCGCCCGGTGCATGACGTGCAGGTCCACGAGGCCCTCCCGCGGGTGGCGGAAACCGCCGGGCACGCTGCCCAGGATGGTGAAGCCGAGGTCGAGATACAGCCGCACCGCCCCGCGATTGGACGCCGCGACCGCGTTGAAGACGAGCGACTCGAAGCCCTGCGCGGCGAGCCGCTCGAGCGAATCGAGGACCAGCGCCCGGCCGACGCCCCGGCCGCGGGCGGCCTCGCCCACCATGTAGCTGGCATTGGCGACATGGGCGCCCGGCCCGCCGCGGTTGGGGCCCATATGCGCGGTGCCGAGGATCGTGCCGCCGGCTTCCGCCACAGTGACGGCGGTGGAGGGCGGCCCGCACCAGAAGTCGCGGGCCGCGTCCTCGTCCAGATGCGGATCGACCGTGTAGGTCTCGCCGGCGCGCAGGACGGGGCGCACGATCTCCCACATGGCAGGCCAGTCCGCGTCCCGCATGGGGCGGACGGCGAGACCGGATCCCGGGGGGCGGGGGGTCACGCGGCCTCCGCCTTCTCGAGCTTCTCCATAGCCGCCATCCACATCGCCTCGGCCCGGCCCAGACCCTCCATCAGCTCGGCGTATTTCTTGTTCCAGACCTCCAGCTCGCCGACCTTGTCGTCCTCGTAGAGGGCAGGATCGGAGAGTTTCTTGGCCAGCTTGTCGCGCATCTGCTCGATCGTCTTCACCCGCTCCTCGCATTTGCGCGCCTCCGAGCGGAGGGCGAGGATCTGGTCACGGCTGGGCCGTTCGACCTTCGGCTTCGGCTTGCCCTCGCCCTTCGGCTTCTCGGGGGTCAGCAGCATCCGGCGGTAGGATTCGAGATCCTCGTCATAGGGCGTGACCCGCCCGTCCTTCACTAGCCAGAGCCGGTCGGCGACCATGCTGAGCAGGTGCATGTCGTGGCTGACGAGGACGACCGCGCCCGAATAGGCGGTCAGCGCCTCGACCAGCGCCTCGCGGCTCTCGATGTCGAGGTGGTTGGTCGGCTCGTCGAGGATCAGCATGTGGGGCGCATGCAGCGTCGCCAGCAGGAGCGAGAGCCTTGCCTTCTGCCCGCCCGACAGGCGGCCGACCACGGTCTCGGCCTGCGCGGCCATCAGGCCGAAGCCCGCGAGCCGGGCCCGCAGCTTGGCCTGCCCCTCCTCGGGCCGTTCGCGCAGCAGGTGCTGGAGCGGCGTCTCCTCCACCCGCAGCTCGTCCACCTGGTGCTGCGCGAAGTAGCCGACCCGCAACTTGTTCGACGCGACGACCTGCCCGCCCCGCGTCTCCAGCTTGCCGGCCAGCAGCTTGGAGAAGGTGGACTTCCCCTCGCCGTTGCGCCCCAGGAGGGCGATCCGGTCGTCCTGGTCGATCCGCAGGCTCAGCTTCGACAGGACCGTCCGCTCGCCGTAGCCGACGGCGGCCCCTTCCATCGCCACGATGGGGGGCGAGAGCTCCTCGGGTTCGGGGAAGGTGAAGACGGTGCGCGCCGCGTCCTCGGGCACGCGGATCGTCTCCATCTTCTCCAGCATCTTCACGCGCGACTGCGCCTGCTTGGCCTTCGAGGCCTTGGCCTTGAAGCGGTCGACGAAGCTTTGCAGATGGGCGCGCTGGGCGTCCTGCTTCTTGGCCTGGGCGATCAGGTTGGCGCGCCGCTCGGCCCGCTGCCGCGCGAACTGGTCGTAGGGGCCGGACCAGTAGGTCAGGCCCTTGTTCTCGAGATGCAGGATGCCGGTCACGGCGCGGTTGAGCAGGCCCCGGTCGTGGCTGACGATCAGCACCGTATGGGGGTATTTCGCGATGTAGCTTTCGAGCCAGAGGGCGCCCTCGAGGTCGAGATAGTTGGTCGGCTCGTCGAGCAGCAGCAGGTCCGGCTGGGCGAAGAGGACCGCCGCCAGCGCCACGCGCATCCGCCAGCCGCCCGAGAAGGCCGAGCAGGGCATCCGCTGCTCGGCATCGGTGAAGCCGAGGCCCTTGAGGATGGACGAGGCGCGCGCCTCGGCCGACCAGGCGTCGATGTCGGTCAGCCGGGTCTGGATCTCGGCGATGCGGGCGGGGTCCTCGGTCTCCTCCGCCATCAGGGCGGCGCGCTCGGTATCGGCTTCCAGCACCGTGTCGAGAAGCGTGGTGTCCGACCCCGGCACTTCCTGCGCGACGCCGCCGATCCGGGCGCCGGAGGGCAGCTCGATCTCGCCGGTATCGAGCGTCAGCTCGCCCCGGATCAGGCGGAACAGCGTCGTCTTGCCCGTCCCGTTGCGCCCCACGAGGCCGACCTTGTGGCCGGTGGGGATCACGGCGGAGGTGTGTTCGAGGAGGGGACGCCCCTCCACGGAATAGGAGATGTCGGTGAGCTTCAGCATGGCCGCGCCCTAGCAGAGCCGGGCGCGGCGGGAAAGCGGGCTCAGCGGGGCTCGCTGGACTTGCAGCATCTCCCGCTCTCGGCCTAGCCTCTTGGTTTCAGTGAGGTCGTGAAATGAGACTTACCGGTGCAGCCATCGTCGTCGCTTGCAGCTTGACCACAGCAGCCACGGCTCAGGACTATCTTTCCTTCCAGTCGCCATCGGGCAACATTCACTGCATGATCGGTGCTGCAAACGGGGGCAGCGCTACCTGCGATATCTTCCGGTTCACGCCCTCTTTTCCTTCCCGGCCTGCATGGTGCGACGGCGATTGGGGAGGCAGCTTCAGCGTATCGGCCGGCAGCGCCGGGTCCCCGGGTTGCTACACCGATAGCCGCTACAACCCTACGGCACAGATCCTCGCGTATGGTCAGAGCATCAGCGTCGGTGCCGTCACGTGTACATCGCGCGAGAGCGGGATGACCTGCGTCAATCGCGGCGGGCACGGATTCACCCTGCGCCGCGCGCAGCAATCGGTCTTCTGACGGGAAGCGCCGGACCGGCTCCTACCGCGGCAAGGCCGCCGCCTCGGCCGCGAGGCGTTCCACCTCCGCCCAGTCGCCGCCCGAGACCGCGCCGCCCGGCGCGACCCACGAGCCGCCGACGCAGAGCACGTTGGGCAGGGCCAGGTAGTCCCGCGCGCGGGCCAGGTCGATGCCGCCCGTGGGGCAGAAGCGGATCTGCGGCAAGGGCGAGGCCCAGGCCTTCAGCACCGGCACGCCGCCGTTCGCCTCGGCGGGGAAGAACTTCTGCACGGTGTAGCCCCGCTCCAGCAGGCGCATCGCCTCGGACGGGGTGGCGGCGCCAGGCAGCAGCGGAAGGTCGTTCGCCTCGCAGGCGTCGAGGACGCGGTCCGTCGCGCCGGGCGAGACGCCGAAGGTCGCGCCAGCCGCCTTGGCCTTCTCCACGTCCTCGGCCGTCAGCAGTGTGCCGGCGCCGACCACGCCGCCCTCGACCGACGCCATCTCGCGGATGACGTCGAGCGCGGCGGGCGTGCGCAGCGTCACTTCGAGGGCGGGCAGCCCCCCCGCGACCAGGGCGCGGGCGAGGTCGGCGGCGCCGGCGGCGTCCTTCACCACAAGGACCGGGATCACCGGGGCGAGGCGGCAGAGCTTCTCGTTGAGCTCGGAAGCGTGGTCGGGGGTCATGGGCGGGGTCCTTTGTTCAGCGTGACTGGCCGATCGGCGCGGGACGGGCGGCTGGCGGCCCGAGGGATGGGGGCGAAGGTGCCGCGATGCACCGAAGGCGCGCCCGGGCGGCGCGACGGGGGCGGCGCGGCGGCGGCGCGGCAGCCCGCCGGGCGGCGAGACGGCCGGGCCGGTGAACCGGAACGGGCCGGGCCGCGGTTCGGACCCGGTGCAGCACCGGGACGCAGGCTCACACGACCACGCCCGCGCCCTGATCGGCGCGACTCACCGTGCGGCGGAACACCTCGAAGAGCTCGCGCCCCACGCCGGTGCCGTTCCCCGTCAGGTCGGGGGTCGCCGCCTCGCGGGACGCCAGGTCGGCGGTGGTCTCCAGCGTGCCGTTCGCCGCGTCGAGCCGCACCATGTCGCCGTCCCGCAGGAAGGCGAGCGGGCCGCCATCGGCCGCCTCGGGGCAGACATGGATCGCGGCGGGCACCTTGCCGCTCGCGCCGGACATGCGACCGTCGGTCACCAGCGCGACCTTGTGGCCCCGGTCCTGGAGGACGGCGAGGGTCGGCGTGAGCGAGTGCAGTTCCGGCATCCCGTTCGATTTCGGGCCCTGGAAGCGGACGACGACGACGCAATCGCCGGTGAACTCCCCATTGCGGAAGGCGGCCTTCACGCTTTCCTGATCCTCGAACACGCGGGCCGGCGCCTCGATCACGTGGCGCGAGGGATCAACGGCCGAGACCTTGATGACCCCGCGCCCGAGATTGCCGGTCAGGTTCACGAGACCCCCGGTCTTCTGGAACGGGTCGGCGGCGGGACGCAGGATCTTGTCGTTACGGGTCTGTCCGTCACCGGGTTCGTAGGCGACGCGGCCGTCCTTCAGCTTCGGCTCCTGCGTGTAGAGCGCCAGACCGTCGCCGGCGATGGTGGAGGTGTCGTCGTGCAGCAACCCTTCGGACAGCAGCTCGCCGATCATGTAGGACAGACCGCCCGCGGCGTGGAAATGGTTCACGTCGGCCAGACCGTTCGGATAGACCTTGGCCATCAGCGGCACCACGGCCGAGATGTCCGCGAAATCCTGCGTGTCCAGGATCACGCCCGCCGCCCGCGCCATCGCCGGCAGATGCAGGACGAGGTTCGTCGACCCGCCCGTCGCCATCAGGCCGACGATCCCGTTCACGAAGGCCTTCTCGTCGAGGATCTCGCTGACCGGGCGGTAATCGTTGCCCTGCGAGGTGATCGCGGCCGCCCGCTCGACCCCCGCCACGGTCAGCGCGTCGCGCAGCGGCGTGTTGGGATTGACGAAGGACGCGCCCGGCAGGTGCAGGCCCATGAATTCCATCAGCATCTGGTTGGTGTTCGCGGTACCGTAGAAGGTGCAGGTGCCCGGCCCGTGATACGAGGCCATCTCCGCGGCCATCAGCTCGTCCCGGCCGATCTCGCCGGCGGCGAATTTCTGGCGGACCTTGCTCTTCTCGTCGTTCGGCAGGCCGGAGGTCATGGGACCGGCGGGCAGGAAGACGGACGGGATGTAGCCGAAGGTGGCGGCGGCGATCACGAGGCCCGGAACGATCTTGTCGCAGACCCCGAGATAGAGCGCGGCGTCGAAGGTGTTGTGGCTGAGGCCGACCCCGGCGGCGAGCGCAATCACGTCGCGGCTGAACAGCGACAGCTCCATCCCCGTCTGGCCCTGCGTGACGCCGTCGCACATCGCCGGCACGCCCCCCGCGACCTGCGCGGTGGCGCCGATCCGGCGGGCCGCGTCGCGGATCAGGTCGGGAAACCGCTCGAATGGCTGATGGGCCGAGAGCATGTCGTTGTAGGCGGTGACGATCCCGATGTTCGGGGCGACGCCCTCGGCGAGCCGCTCCTTGTCGTCGCCCATCGCGGCATAGGCATGGGCCTGGTTGCCGCAGGACAGGTGCGCGCGTTTCACCCCCGCGTCGCGGGCCCGGGCCATGGTCTCCAGGTAGCCGGCGCGCCGGCCTTGCGAGCGCTCGACGATGCGCGCGGTGACGGCCTCGATACGGGGATTCAGGCTCATGTCCGGGCCTTTCAGAAGGGTGTCGGGGTTCGACGCCTCCCTAGCAAGGATGCCGCGATGCGGCAAGCGTTAGCGCTAACTTCCCACCGGGCAGCGGCGCGGCGCCGAGGACCCGGGCCGGGTGGCAGGGCAGGGCGGTCCCTCCCGCGGCCGCCTCCCTTCCCCTGATCCCCCGGCCGGTCTATGGGGGCGGCATGAGCCTGCCCCAGACCCCCTATCCGACCGTCCGACTGATGCCCAAGGCCGAGGCGCGCGCGATCCGCCACGGCTTTCCCTGGGTCTATGCCAACGAGCTGGTCCTCGACCGGCGGACCAAGGCGCTGCCCGCGGGCGCGCTTGCCGTGCTCGAGGATGCCGAGCGGCGGCCGATGGCGCTGGTCACGGTCAATTCCGGCTCGAAGATCGCCGGACGGGTGATGGATGCCGATCCGGGCGCCGAGATCGATGCCGGCTGGCTGGAGGCACGGCTGGGGACGGCGCTCGCTCATCGCGAGCGGCTGTTCGACGCCCCGTTCTACCGCCTTGTCCATGCCGAGGCGGACGGGCTGCCGGGGCTGGTGATCGACCGCTTCGGCGACGTGGCGGTGATGCAGCCCAACGCGGCCTGGGCGGACGCCGCGGCGGAGGAGATCGCCGAGGCGCTGGTCCGCGTCACGGGCGCCGCGACCGTGATCCTGAACGGCACCGGCCGCGCCCGCGGGCTGGAGGGGCTGGAGGAGCGGACCGAGGTGATCCGGGGCGCCGCGCCGGAGGCGCCGATCCCGGTCCCGATGAACGGCGCGACCTACATGGCCGACGTGATGGGCGGGCAGAAGACGGGCCTCTTCTTCGACCAGCGGCCGAACCATGCCTTCGTCGCCGGTCTGGCGCGGGGGGCGCGGGTGCTCGACATCTTCGCCCATGTGGGGGGCTTCGGCCTCGCCGCGCTGGCGGCGGGAGCGGAGAGCTGCCTCGCCGTCGACAGCTCGGCCCCCGCGCTCGACCTCGCGGGGCAGGGGGCGGCGGCGTCGGGCGTCGCGGACCGCTTCGCCACCCGGCAGGGCGACGCCTTCGACACGCTCGCCGCGCTGGGCGCCGAGGGCGCGCGCTTCGACGTCGTGATCTGCGATCCGCCCGCCTTCGCCCCGTCGAAACAGGCGCTCGAGGCGGGCCTGCGCGCCTACGAGCGGATCGCCCGCATGGCGGCGCCCCTGGTCGAGCGGGGGGGCTACCTGACGCTCTGCTCCTGTTCGCATGCGGCCGACCTGTCGCGGTTCCGCGCCGCCAGCGCCCGCGGCATCGGCAAGGCCGGCCGGCGGGGGCAGATCGTCCAGACCGGCTTCGCCGGGCCCGACCATCCCGTCCTGCCGCATCTGGCCGAGAGCGGCTATCTCAAGTCCGTGACGTTCCGGCTGTGAACGGGCGGGGCGGTCCCCGCGTCCTGATCGACGCCAACGTCCTCTACCCGACCGTGATGCGCGAGGTGGTCCTCGGCGTCGCGTCGGAAGGGCTCTTCGTCCCCCGCTGGACCGCGCGCATCGCCGAGGAATGGGCCCGTGCCGCCGCGCGTCTGGGCCCGGAGGCCGAGCGCATCGCCCGCACCGATGCCGCGCGTGCCGCGGAGGCTTTCCCGCAGGCGCTGATAACGAGCTACGAGCATCGCGAGCGGGGCCTGCGCCTGCCCGACCCGGCGGATGTGCACGTCCTCGCCGCGGCGATCCACGGATCCTGCGACATCATCCTGACGAGCAATGCCAGGGACTTTCCGCGCGGCCTGCTGGCCGAATGGGGGCTGGAGCGGCAGGATCCCGACCAGTTGATGCGGGCGCTATACGACCGGGCGCCGGATCCGGTCGAGGCGGTGGTCGCCCGCACGCTCGCGACCGCCCGGGCCCTGTCGGGGACGGACTGGACCGCGCGGGCGCTGCTGAAGAAGGCCCGCCTGCCGAAACTTGCGAAGGCGGTGGGCTAGGTCGCCCTCAGGTCAGCCACTTTTGCTCGTTCGCCTCGATCGCGGCGATCCGTTCCTCGGTCCTGGGATGGCTTAGCAACCAGGCGGGGGCAGATCCCTTGCCGCTGCCGGTCAGCGCCTCCAGCTTGCGGAAGAGCGTCTTCTGAGGTTCCGGCCCGATCCCGGCCTTGATCAGCAGGGCGGTGGCGTAGGCGTCGGCCTCGTATTCGTCGCCCCGGCTCATCCGCGCGGCGACCAGGCTGACGAGCCCGCTCGCGATCATCGCCCCGAGCCCGGGCAGCACCCGGTTCAGCAGCAGCGCCAGCGCGGTGCGGACCGCGTTCTGCCCCGAGAAGTCGATCATCCGCCGCCGCGTATGCCCCAGCGCGACATGGCCCAGCTCGTGCGCGATGACGCTGGCCATCTCCTCGGCGCTGACCGCGCCCGAGCGGAACTTGTCGTAGAACCCCCGGGTCAGGAAGATCCGCCCGTCCGGTGCGGCAAGGCCGTTCACCGGCGCGATCTCGTAGAGATGCACGCGGATCCGCGGCAGGTCGAGCGCGCGGGCGAGCTTCTCCAGCACCGGGCGCAGACGGGGATCGGCCAGCTCCGCCGAATTGCGGTCGAGCTCGGATTTCGTCCGCGCCACCGAGAAGCGGTAGACGAGATAGCCGTAGGCGATCGGCAGCAGGAAGGGCAGGAATTTCAGCATGCGCGCTCGATATGGGCGCGCCCCTCCTCTCGGACAATTGTTGCCGAGCGGTCACGAGAAGTCAGGGTCGCCGCGGCGCGGCATGGAACGTTTCGCCGCGCCCGAGCGTCCTTACACCACGAGAGCAGTCGATCAAAAACAGCCCGAACCAGAGCGGCGAGCCGATGTTTTTCCAGGACGAGACCGACGACGATCCGACCCTGCACGTGCGCGATTGCCTGCGCCGCGTCTACGAGGACACGGCCCCTGCGGCCGAGGACGAGCGCTTTCGGTCG
Source organism: Wenxinia saemankumensis (assembly GCF_900141735.1). Lineage (GTDB taxonomy): Bacteria > Pseudomonadota > Alphaproteobacteria > Rhodobacterales > Rhodobacteraceae > Wenxinia > Wenxinia saemankumensis. The sequence goes on along the minus strand of NZ_FQYO01000006.1, from coordinate 121,008 downwards.
CTGATCGCCCGCCTGCGCGAGGCGGAGCGGCAGGCGCGGCACTGACGCGGCCCTTCCGGCCACCGGTAAGGCGGCCGTCGGGGCGCCCCTGCGCGTCGCGTATCGTAGCCCGTTGTTCATCTTGGAACAAGAAAACGCATTCCTGATGACGGCTTAGCCGATCCCGCGCGAGATCAGGATCAGAAGAACGAGCCCGGCTAGGCCGAAGATCATCGCGTGCACCGCGCCCCATTGCGCCATGTCGGCCCCGGTTCCGCCCCTCTGGCGGGCCCGGACGGCGCCGACCAGCGCGCCGAGAAACAGTCCGGCGAGGGGAATGATCATGGCCAGTCTCCGGGCTTCGGGGAAGGGATGTCGCGCCCGGCCGGGTCTTTGCCTAGGGCGCGAGGCGGGCGATCTCGGACAGCCGGTCCTGGACGGCCCGATCCGCGCCGAACCCGTAGCGCCCCCATGCCAGCGAGTCCAGACGGGCGGCCCGCGCCTCCTCCGGGCGGCCGAGCGCCGACAGCGCCCCGGCCTGCACCATCAGGAGCGAGGCGGCCAGCGCCGCGTCCTCGTGCCGCAGGGCGATGGCGGTCGCGGGTCCGGCCCGGCCGAGCGCGCCCGCCGGATCGCCGGTGCGCAGCGCCTCGCCGGCGAGATAGAGCGCGGCATGGGCGCCGTGCAGCGCCGTCTCGGGCCGGCGGGCGAACTCCTCGGCGGCGGCGGCAAAGGACCGGCCGGCCCGCGCGGGATCGGAGCCCAGCGTCAGCCGGCCGAGCACGTAATGCGAGAAGCCCCGTTCGGGCCCCGCCGCCCCGGCGGAGAGGGAAACGGCCCGCAGCGCCGCGGCCCGCCGTCCCGCGACCCCGTTCCCCGACGAGAGCGCGGCGCCGATCGCCTCGCGCCAGGCGGCGGGGGCGTCGCGCGCCGGGCCCGAGGGGCGGGGCAGGCCGCCCGGATCGAGCCGCGCCAGGATGCCGGGCAACCGCGCCGCCACGTCGCCCCGGCCCATGCCGGACCGCAGTTCCGGCGCGTAGATCGCCCGCAGCGCCAGCATGTCGAACCCGGTGAGCGCGCCGTGGATGTTGTCGTCGTTGAACACGCTGTCGGGAAGCCGGTGCAGGTCGTTGAGCGGTCCCAGCGCCTGGGCCAGTTCCTCGTGCAGGCAGTCGCGCACCTCTTGCGGGGCGGTGTCGCGGGGCAGGAAGATCGCGACCCGGTCGCGCGTGGTCAGCGCCGTCCAGTCGGTCGCCGGGCTGCCGCGCCGGGCGAGGTACTCGCCCCAGCTCGACACGCCCGGCACGGTGAAGCAGGCGGCGCCCGGCACCGCGCGGCCGAGCTCGGCCCGCGGCACGCCGACGATCACGATCCGCGCCTCGACGCCGCCCCCCGCGGCGATCGGCAGGCCCGCCTCGGTCCGCAGCCGGCGCACCAGCGCCGCGAGCTCGCCCGGAAGGGTCGGGGGCAGCGGGCCCGCGGCCCCCACCGTGATCGGCCCCTCGAACCGGGTGAGGCGCGGCACCGGTCGGCCGCTCTCGAGCGCGAAGACGAGGTCGAGGATGTCCTGCGCCATCTCGGCATGGCTCCGCGTCGGCCCCGGCATCGCCGCGCCCGCGGGCCGGCGCATCGGCGGCCAGTCCCCGCTCTCGGCCCGGGTGACGGCGGGCGGGGCCGGGTCAGGGGCGGGGCCGGGGGCGGGGGCGGGCGCCCCGCAGCCCGCCAGGGCGAGCGCCGCGGCCGCGAGCGCGGGCCGGATCACGACGGCCGCTCGTACTTGACGAAGTCGGTGGCCCGCCCGACGCGGTCGTAGAGCGCGCGGGCCGGCGCGTTCCCGGCCTGCGTCAGCCAGTAGACCGAGGGCGCGCCGCGGCGGTCGGCCTCGGCATAGACCGCCTCGATCAGGGCCCGCCCCACCCCGCGGCCCCGGACACCGACATCGGCATAGAGATCCTGGAGGTAGCAGACCGGCTCGGCCCGCCAGCCATGCGCGTGGAACAGGAAGTGGACCAGCCCGACCGGCCGGCCCCCCGACAGCGCGAGGCGGCACCGGAAGTCGTGCGGATCCTCGGCGAGCAGCCGGTCGAAATAGGCGGTGACGTGATCCTCGGGCCGGGTCGTGCCGTAGAAGGCGAGGTAGGCCCGCCAGAGCGCCCCCCATTCGGACCGGTCACCGCGCTCGAGGGGCCTGATCCGGACCCGGTCGCTCTCGCCGCTCATGCCCGCCTCCGCCTGCCGAGGGTGCGCCCGCCGCCACGACCGGCACGGGGCGCCCTCCGCAGTCGTAGGCGCCCGGCGGGGCGAAGACCATCGGCCCCGCTCTCATGCCGGAGGAGCGGGGAGGACGCGCAACAGGCCGCGCCGCGCTTGACGCCGCGTTGCCCGGGCCCGGGCCGGCTGCTAGGCTCTGCCGCGAAGACCATCCGCGCCACCTGAGGGGGAGGGACCGGACAAGATGAGATACCTGCTCTGCCTGCTGGCGCTCGCCGGCCTCGGCCTCTCGGTGCCGGCCCCGGCGCGCGCCGTCACCTACGAGACCTGCACGAAGGCCGAACAGGCCGAGATCGCCGCCGCCGCCTCCGGGGCGATGGAGATGGCGCAGGCCGCGGCCGCCGCGGTGCGCGACGACGACACCTTCGCGCGGTGGTTCGGCCGCTACAGCGACCGCAACGCCGAGACGGTGCGCCGCAATCTCAAGGCGGTCCACGACGCGATCTCGCTGGACGAGATCAACGTGCGCTGCATCAACGAGGGGTTCGAGGGCTGCAAGGACGGCACCTACGCCTACGTCTTCCGGGAAGAGCACTACCACGTGCACCTCTGCCCGAGTTTCCGCCTGCTGCCGGCGATGTTCGATTTCGACGCGGCCGATCCGAGGATGGAGAACGGGACCCGCGAGGGCACGATCATCCACGAGCTGAGCCATTTCGTCGTCATCGCCGGGACCGACGACCATTGCTACGCGCGCGGCCCCTGTTCCGACATGGCGCGGCGTGACCCGTTCTCGGCGATCCGGAACGCCGACAGCTACCAGTACTTCGCCGAGGATGTGGGGTTCTTCCCCGTCATGCACCTCGTGCTCTCCCCCACGGGACGCGCGCGGCGCTGACCGCTACTCCGCCGCTTCGCGCCGCGGACGGGGGAAGCGGCCGGGATCGGGCTGGGTCTCGGGCTCGGGCAGGCCCTCGCGCGAGAGGAGGATGGCGATCGGGCGCAGCGACGGGATCTCGGAGCAGACGATCATCAGCCCGACCATGATCGGCACCGACAGGAACATGCCCGGCACGCCCCAGACCGCGCCCCAGAAGGCCAGCGCCACGATGATCCCGAAGGGCGAGAGCCGCAGGGCCCGCCCCATCAGCCAGGGGTCGATGACGTTGCCGTTCACGAACTGGATCGCCCCGCATATGGCGAAGATCGCGGCCGTCGCGCCCGGCGAGGCCAGCTGCACCCAGGCCACCAGCGCGACGAGGATCGTCGCCACGATCGAGCCGATATTGGGGATGTAGTTCAGGATGAAGGTCAGGATCCCGATCGCGGCCGCCAGCTCGAGCCCGAAGGTGCGCGCGACGGCATAGACCATGATCCCGGTCGCCGCGCTGACCAGCGTCTTGACCGCGAGGTAGCGGTTCACGCGCCGGATGATCGAGCCGATGATCCGCCCCACCCGGTCGGCCTGCGCCGCGTCGCCGGTGAAGTTCTCGAGCTTGACGTCGAACCAGGCCCGCTCGGCGAAGAGGAAGCCGACGAACAGGATGACGAGGACCGAGCCCTGTGTCAGGCTGCCCGCCTGCCCGGCGATGGTGCGCAGGTAGGACGACACGTCGATCGAGGCCATCGCCGAGAGGACGGCCTGCTCGGCATCCGCGCCGAGGAACCGCACCATCGAGGCGATGGCCGCGGGGGCCTGCTCGGAATAGGCCAGCGTGGTGATGAGGACCGAGTTGATCTGCGCCAGGATGATCGAGGTCAGCGACAGCGTCAGCGCCGCGACGAAGACCACGGCGGCGAGACTGGCCAGCCAGTTCGGCACGTGGAGCGGACCGATCCGCTGCCGCGCGATGAAGGTGATCGCGTCCGAGGTGAGCGAGAACAGGATGATCGCAGTCGCGAGCGAGATCAGCAGGAACCGCGCCTGCACGAGCAGGAACAGCACGACGGCGAAGGCGATGACGACCAGCGCCCCCGCCGCCACCCGCGCGGGGTCGACGCGCGGCCGGCTCGACGCAGGTTCGAACCCCGCGCCGGGTCCGCGCCGCGCCCCCCGTGCCCCAGTTCCACCGATCCCGTTTCCGCCCGTCATCCGCCGGTCCGTTCTTCCGGCCGGACCCGCTCCGGCCGCCGCACGATTGCCGAGTATGGGCAAGGCCCGCTTGGGTGTCCATGCCGGCGACGGGACCGGGACGTGGTCGTGATCGCCTCCCCGGGGCGGCGGGGCGGATCCCCCTTGCAATCCGGGTCCGCCTTGGGCAAGAGGGCCGCGCTGGAGCGGTGGCCGAGTGGTCGAAGGCGCACGCCTGGAAAGTGTGTAGGCGGGAGACCGTCTCCAGGGTTCGAATCCCTGTCGCTCCGCCACTTTCTTCCCTCATCCGAACGCAGCTTCCCGGCCTGACCGCGCGGGGCCGACCGGCGCCGGGGCCGGGACATCGGGCGTAGCCTTTCCCGCCTCCTCTGCATGCCGGGGTGATCCGACAGCGCGAAGCGGGCGCAGCCCCCGTAGGGGCGCCCGCAGGAGCGGCTCGCTCAGGTCGCGATCCCGGTCCGGGCTTGCGGCGCGGGGGCGGGCTCGCGCGGCTCCGCGGGCCCCGCGCGGCGCTCTGCCAGGCTGGCGATGCCGCGGCCCTGGTCCTTCACCCAGGCGAGGGCGAAGCTGATCGCCAGCGCAATCGGCGGCAGCGCCCAGGGCAGCCAGGCCTCGTCCGGGCGCAGGTCCATCGCGATCTGGCCCATCAGCGCGAGGACGGTCCCCGCGGCGAAGACGAGCAGGCCCTGTCGCCCGAGCAGGCGAAGCGGCGCCGCGCCCCTCGTCGCGGCGAGGGTCCGGATCCAGGGCAGGCAGGACAGCACGTAGACCAGCGCGAGGACATGCAGCAGCCGCGGCAGTCCCAGATAGGTCTTGTTGTGGGCCACGAGGTTGCCGGGCACGCCCCATTGGCCGAGCTGCCACATCCGCTCGTTCATTGCCGCGCCCAGCTCCGGGATCTCGCGCCAGGCCAGCGTGAAGAAGACGAAGGCGGAGGCGACGAACATCAGCGCGAAGTTGTAGGGGACGAGCGGGCGGCCCTGCCGCTGCCGGATCCCGATCATCAGGCCGATCACGAAGATGCATTGCCAAGTCAGGGGCGAGAAGAACCAGCCGCCCCCTCCGGGCCAGTTCGGGACGTTCCAGCGCTCGAGCCCTGCGAAGAACCACAGGACGAGCGACACGGCGATGACGTGCCAGGGGTGACGCAGCCCGGCCCAGAACGCCACCGGCGCGACCAGCAGCAGGACGATGTAGGTCGGCAGGATGTTCACGTATCCGACCTGGTAGGTGAGCGTCAGCAGGCCCGTCAGCGCCTCGCCGGTCCGTTCGTGGAACAGTCCGGTATTGTGCATCTGCAGGAACTCGGCATTCCCGAAGGCGGCGGCGGCCCAGGCGAAGGCCGCCAGGGCGAAGACTGTGAGAAAGAGCTGCACCAGGTAGAGCGTCCAGGACCGCAGCCAGAGCGGCGCCACGGCGCGCCAGAGCGAGCCGCCGCCGTGGGTCCAGCGTGCGAACCCGCCGGAATAGGCCAGACCCGCCGCGATCCCCGACATCACGAAGAACGCCTCGGCCGCGTCCGAGAAGCCGAAATTGCGGATCGTGCCGGCCTCGTAGGGATTGCCGGGCATGTGGTCGATGAGGATCATCACCAGGGCGAGACCGCGGAACAGGTCGATCCGGGGATCGCGTTCGCTCCGGCCGGGGGTGGGCGGGGAAGGGGCCGGGGCAGGCGGCGTCGCCGCGCGCGGGAACCTCACGAGCGTGCCGTCAGATCGCGACATGGCGGCCCGTCTCCGGCTGCCGCGCCGGATCGCGGTCCGCGGGGCCAGTCCAGCGCGCGAGGTTCGCGCGGTAGCGCGCCACGACCGGGGGAATCGTCGCCTCCTCCGGCACGGGGAACAGCCAGCGCGGCGCGGGCGCGGAGGTCCAGGAGATCAGCAGCGGCGCCGCGATCATCGGCAGCGCGACCGGCAGCAGCCAGGGGGCCAGCGTCGGGGCGAGCAGGAAGGCGGCGACGATCAGGACGACGCCCCAGGCCGCGATGCGGCGGCCGGCCACCCAGCCCTCGGCGAGGGTGAGGCGGGCGCCCTCGCGGTGGGTCGCGGGCCAGCCCCCGTCATGGCCGGCCAGCACCTCGCCCACGGCGCGCGACTGGTAGACCAGCATCAGCGGGGCGATCAGGGTCGAGAGCAGGATCTCGGCCAGCATCGAGACGAGGGCCCGGGCCGCCCCGCCGAAACCGCGCGCCCGGCCCGACAGCGCGGCGCCGAGATGGATGGCGACCTTGGGCAGGAAAAGCAGGCCCCCGATCCCGACGGCGAGGCCGGCGATCCGGCTCGTTCGGTCGTCGGGAAAAACGGGGAAGAGGTTGTAGGCCTCCGGGAAGTAGTCGGGGGGCGGGGCGGTGACCGAGGCCAGCACCGAGGCGGCCAGGAACGCGCCCCAGAAGATCGCGACCAGATAGGCCAGGATCCCCTGCAGGAAGACGAAACGGCTCCACCCGCGCAGGCCGGGGGCGAGGATCAGGCGGACATGCTGCAGGTTGCCCTGACACCAGCGGCGGTCGCGCCGCGCATAGGCCACGACGTCCTCCGGCCCCTCCTCGTAGGATCCGCCGAGTCGCTCGTCGACCTCGACCCGCCAGCCGCCGCGCGCCAGCAGCGCCGCCTCGACATAATCGTGGCTGAGGATCGTGCCGCCGAAGGGCGGGCGTCCGGACAGGACCGGCAGGCCGCAGCATTCGGCCATGGCGCGCACGCGGACGATGGCGTTGTGGCCCCAGAACGGACCGGTATCGCCCTGCATCCGGGCGAGGCCGCGGGCGAAGACCGGAGAGTAGAACCCGGCCGAGAACTGCATCGCGCGGCCGAAGATCGACCGCGCGCCGGTGATCCGGGGCAGGGTCTGGAGCAGGCCGAGCCTCCGATCCGCATCCATTTTGAGGATCATCTCGCGGATCGTCGCCCCCTCCATCAGGCTGTCGGCGTCGAGGATCAGCGCGTAATCGTAGGCCGCGCCGGAGCGGCGGATGAAATCCTCGACATTGCCGGCCTTGCGGCCCCGGTTGTCGGTGCGGCGGCGGTAGAAGATGCGGCCCGCGCCGTTCGTCCGCTCCAGCAGCAGGGCGAAGGCCGCGCTCTCGCGCCGGGCGGCCGGGCCATCCCGGGTATCGGAGAGGACCGCGATGTCGAGCGCGAGCCCGGCCGCGCGGGAAGAGGCGTCCATCGCGGCGATCCGGGCGAAGACCGGGCCCGGATCCTCATTGCAGATCGGCATCAGCAGGATCGTCCGCCCCACCGGATCGCCCTCGCGGCGAGGGGGCGCGTCGCCTCGCGGCGGCAATCCGACCAGCACCTGCGCGGCGCCCCAGGCCAGCCAGGTCGTCGTGAGCCAGATCAGCGCGACGCGCAGCCCGTCCCAGACGGAGACGTCGTCGGCGGCGGCGGCCTGCGCGAGGATCGCGGCGGCGGCGAGCCCGCAGAGCGCGGCGAAGCCGAGCGCGATCGCCCGCGCCGCCACCGGCCGGCCGGTATCGGGGCCGGCCGCCCGGGGGTCACGCATGGAAGTCGCGGACAGGGAAGAGCCGCCGCAGCGACCAGCCGCCCCGGGCCGGCTCCAGCACCTGGCGCGGCATGTCGATCGGGGCCTCGGGCGGCGCCCAGCTGTCCTGGTCGCGGCGGGACGGCTCGGTCTCGGAGAGGGTCGCGGTGTCGAAGGGGGGCGTCATGGCTTCATCCACTGGCAGAGCCAGATTTCGGTGAGGGGCGCTTCGTCGAGATGCAGCGCGGCGCGCAGCTCGACGATGGCACCGTCGTCGCCCCGCGCCTCGATCACGAGGCGCCAGAGGCCGGTCCCCTCGACGGGGGTGAGGGCGGTTTCCAGGATCTCTCCTCCGCTGGCGCTGACACGCGCCTCAACGCCGGACTCGAGATCGAGTTCAGCCAGGGGGCCGCCTTCGAAGTCGATGACGAACTTTCGCCGGTCGAGAAGCGGATCGACGCCGGCAACGCCGCCGTGACCGGCAAGCGTGCGCACGATCCGGGCAGTCTGCGAAAGCTCCGGGTCCGGCGCCATGCCCCAGTGCAGGCGGTAGGAATATTCCCGTTCGTCCCCCGCGGCGGCGCCGGCCTCGGGCACCCAGAAGGCGACGATGTTGTCGTTCGCCTCAAGGTCAGAGGGCAGCTCGATCAGGCGCACCGCCCCGGGACCCCAGTCGCCCATCGGCTCGACCCGCAGCGAGGGGCGGCGCTCGTAATGGGCGCCGGCATCCAGATAATCCCCGAACGCGCGGCTGCGCTGGTAGAGCCCGAAGCCGCGCGGATCTACCGCGCCCAGGTAGGAATTCGCCAGCCGCGGCGGGTTGGCCAGCGGCCGCACGAAGGTCCCGCCATCGGTCTCGAGCTGCAGCACCTCGCTGTCGTGGACAGCCAGGCGGTAATCGTCGAAGGCGCCCTGGTCGGCAGGGCCGAAGAGGAACATCGAGGTCAGCGGCGCGACGCCGATCTGGTCGACGGTCTCGCGGAAGAACAGCCGGGCCGTCACCTGAATCACGCTGGTCTCGCCGGGGCGCAGGACGAAGCGGTAGGCCCCGGTCACGGAGGGGCTCTCGAGCGATGCGTAGAAGACCGCCCGATCCGCGCCGTCCGCAGGGCGTTCGACCCAGAAGGCGCTGAAGCGCGGGAATTCCTCGTCGCCGCCCATCGCGGTGTTGATGGCGAGGCCCCGGGCCGACAGGCCGTAGACGTTGTCCCGGCCCAGCGCGCGGAAATAGCTCGCCCCGAGGAACGAGACGACCTCGTCGTAGCGGGCCGGGTCGTTGAGCGGCGCGTTCAGCCGGAACCCGGCGATCCCGGGAAGGTCGGCGTCCTGCGGCACGGCCTCGGCGAACGCGCCGCGATACTCGAAATCGGCGGTGGTGAAGCCCAGCCTCCGCGCGCTGCCGTCCACGACCTCGTGGATCTCGACCGGCTCCTCGAAGAGCCAGCCCAGGTGATAGGCATGCAGCTGGAACGGGGCGCCGTCCCCGGCCCAGCGGGCGCGGCGTGGGTCGAACTGGATGTGCCGGTAATCGTCGTAGTCGAGATCCTGCAGGAACCCCTCTGGAAGCTCGGGCGCGCGGTAGGCGCTGCGGCTCTGCTCGCGCATCCGGCCGGTCAGGATGTCGAAGCTGAAGGGCGTGCCGGCAGGGGCGTCCTGCGCCCCGGCGGCCGCCTCTTGTGCCGCGGCGGGCGCGTATCCCGCACCCAGACCCGCACCGGCGGCGGCCCCGGCGATCAGGCCGAGCGACCGGCGGCGCGAGACCGGAAGGGTCCGCAGCTGAAGGGGGGGGAGCCGGTCGGTCATGGGGGAATCGTCCAGTGCGAGAATCGTTGCGGTCGCTGCCCCTCAGATCGTGCATTTGCAGAAAAGTTCAAAGGGTGACCGTGCCGAACCGGCGGGCTTTCGCCCCCCTCATCGGCGGTCCCCGGCGGGGACTTCGGGGAATCGGGCCGCTCCTGCCGAAAAAGCGGGCAATCCGGGAAGATCGGTTCGCCGCGCTGCGGCATCCCGCCTCAGCCCTTCACCGCTCCGGCGGTCAGCGCGCCGACGATCAGACGCTGCAGCGCAACGAAGATGATCAGCGTCGGCACCACGGCGACGAGGCAGGCCGCGGCGAGCAGCTGGGTCGTGGTGGCATTGGTCGCGCCCGCATAGTTGAAGATCGCGACCGAGATCGGCCATTTCGCGGTCTCGCTCAGCATCACGAAGGGGATCAGGAACTGCGACCAGTTCAGGATCACGTTCAGGATCAGCGCCGAGGCGACGCCAGGCGCCGCGAGGGGCAGGGTGATCCGCAGGAAGGTCTCGAACCGGCCGAGGCCGTCGATCGCCGCCGCCTCCTCCAGCTCGCGCGGCACGCCGTCGAAGGTGGTCTTCAGCAGCCAGACGGTCACCGGGATCCCGGCCGAGACGTAGAGCAGCGTGGTGCCGGCATGCGTCTCGAGCAGGCCGAGCCGGTCCATCCAGCGGTAGAGCGGGATCAGGATGACGAGGCCGGACACCATCTGCACCGCGAGGATGCCCATCATCAGCGCCGGCTTGCCGCGGAAGCTCATCCGCGAGAACGCGTAGGAGGCGGGGGCGGCGCAGGCGACGGCCCCGGCCGCCCCGAGGAAGGCCAGCTTGACCGAGTTCCACAGGTAGAGGCGGAATCCGCCATCGGTCAGGACCTGCCGGAAATTCGCCAGTGTCGGCTCCTCCGGCACGAGGCGGGCGGCGCCGAGGAACACCTCCGCCGGGGTGCGCAGCGCCAGCGAGAGCAGCCAGATGACCGGGATCAGGAAGAACGCGGCGAGGGGGATCGCCGCCGCGTAGGTCAGCGCGTTGCCCCAGCGGGATCGGCGGCTCTGGATCATCGCCGCCCCGCCCGCGGCAGGAAGGCGGCGACGAGCGCGGCGAGCGCCAGCGAGATCGCCATCAGCAGGATCGACAGCACGCTGCCGCCTGCGAGGTCGAAATTGTAGAAGACGGTGTTGTAGGTGAAGAGCGCGAGCACCTCGGTCGCCCGTCCCGGCCCCCCGCCGGTCAGCGAGATGATCACGTCGAACGTGTTCAGCGTCATGATCACGATCAGGATCGCGTTCACCAGCAGCGCGCCGCGCAGCTCGGGCAGGGTGATGAACCGGAACCGTTCCCACGGGGTCGCGGCATCCACCGCCGCCGCCTCGTAGAGCGTGTCGTCGATCGACCGCAGGGCGGCGTAGAGCAGGATCATCGAATAGGCCGTGCCCTGCCAGACCGTCGCGATGATCGCAGACATCATCGCGTTGCCCGGATCCGACAGCCAGGCGACGGGCGGCAGACCGGCGAGCCGCAGGGCGGAATTGATCGCCCCGAACGGCGCCTCGGAGAAGAGCATCTGCCAGATGATGCCGTTCGCGATGCCGGGGATCACCCAGGCCGCGAGGACGAGCGTGCGCATCACCAGCATCCCGCGCAGGCCGTTCCGCTCTCCGCGCACGACGAGGAGGGCGATGGCCAGCCCGAGAAGGATCTGCCCGACCACGCTGCCCAGCGTGAAGATCGCGGTGTTGCGCAGCACGGTGCCGAGCGCGGGGCTGCCCAGCATGGCGCCGATCGCCTCGGTCGAGAAGGCGGCGTCGCGGTCCAGCAGCGAGGCATCCGTGAAGGCGAGCCGCAGCGCGTCGACGATCGGCCAGAGGTAGAACAGCCCGACGAACAGCAGCACCGGCAGCAGCCAGGGCAGCGGCCGCGCGGGGACGGGCCCGCCGCCGGCGGGGGGCGGGGTCGCGGTCCTGCGGCGGGCGGCGCGGGCGATCATCTGCGGCTCCGTCGGGCGGGGCCGGGGCGGGCGCCCCGGCCCGCGCGCGTCACTGGCGGGCGTAGGCGGCCTCGACCGCCTCGGCCGCGGCGTCCAGCGCCGCTTCGGGCTCGGCCGCGCCCGACATCACCTCGCCCAGGAGGATCTGGATCTGGTTCGAGATCTCGGGATAGATCGCGACCCCCGGCCGGGCCCGCCCGTTCTCGAGCGCGGCCGAGAACACTTCGAATTCCGGCCCCGCATAGGTGTCGTACTCGTCGTAGAGCGAGGCCTGCGTCGGCAGCAGCCCCTGGAAGGCATTGCCCGGGCCGAGATAGAGCTTCGCGATCCCCGCGCACATCCGCACCTTCTCGGGATCGTCGGTCAGCGCGGCGATGGTCCAGCCGCCCGTTCCGGTCGCGCGCTGCTCGGCCGTGGGGCCGGGCAGCTCGGAGGCCTCCCATTTCGCGGCCTCCTCCTCGGGGAGGGTGGTCTGGAGCTGGGCATACATCCAGTTCCCGCCGACGAACATCGCCGTGGTGCTCGCCGCCGCGGCGGCGAGCATGTCGTCGTAGGTCGCGATGGAGGTCACGCGCGCGGGGGCGGCGCCCGAGTCCACGAGGCTCTCGTAGTAGCGGACGGCCTGCAGGAAGAGCTCGCGGTTCTCGCCCTCGTAGAAGACCGGCTCGCCGGCCTCGTCCACCAGCTCGCCGCCGAGCGCCCAGTAGTTCGCGAGCCAGTCGAAGGTCGTCCCCTCGCCCCGGGCGCCGTTGAACAGGATCCCCTCGTAGCCCTGCTCGACCGTCGCCAGCGCGGCGGCCTGCAGGTCGTCCCAGGTCTGCGGCGCCTCGGGCACCACTTCGGTATTGCGGTAGAGGACGCGCAGGTCGGTGAACCACCACACGGCGAGCATGTTGCCGTCCTCGTCGGTGATGCCGTCCCGAACGTAGGGGAAGAAATCGGCGATCTCCTCCTCGGTGAAGTACTCGTTCATCGGAGAGAGGATTCCCGCCGCCTTGTAGGTGGCGAGCTGCGCGCTGTCGACCATCGCGCAGTCTGGCCCGCGCCCGGCCTGGGCCTGCTCGATCATGCGGGCCTGTTCCTGGCTGAGGTTGCCGGTCTGCAGCTGGGTGTCGATCCGCCAGCCGGGATTGTCCTCGATGAAGTCGACGAACAGCTCCTCGAAGGCGGCGGAGGTCGCGGGATCCGAGGAATAGAGATCGTAGGCCGTCAGGCGGAAGGTCAGTGCGTTCTCGGCATCGGCGGGGCCGACCCGGTCGCGGGTCACCATGTCCTCCTGTGCGAGGAGCGGGGCCCCGGCAAGCGCCAGGGCGAGGGTCGAGGCGGTCAGTCTGCGTGTCATTCCGTGTTCACTCCCAGTCGTTTGTCGGTCGTTCTTCAGGTTTCGGTCGATGTCGCGCCGATGACGCGGTCGGTCGCGGGGTCGATCAGGATCATCCGCTCCAGCCCCAGCTGCAGAGGGACGCGGTCCCCCCGCCGGGGCACGTGTCCGCCCGTCAGGCGGGCACAGGCCTCGGTCCCGCCGAAGCCGAGATAGGCCAGCGTCTCCACCCCCATCGGCTCGATCATGTTGACCGGCGCGACGGGGTCGTCGCCCGAGCCGATCGAGATGTCCTCGGGCCGCAGACCGAACACGACGGGCCGCCCGGCGAAGCCGGCATAGGCCGCGCGCCGGCTGCCCGGGACCGAAAGGCGCGTGCCGTCGGCCAGCTCGATCCAGAGCCCGTCGCCGGCTCCGGCGCTCAGCCGGGCGTCGAACAGGTTCACCGCGGGGGCGCCGATGAACTCGGCCACGAAACGGGTGCGCGGGTTGCGGTAGATCTCCAATGGCGGGCCGACCTGCTCGATCCGCCCGGCGTTCATCACCACGACCCGGTCGGCCATCGTCATCGCCTCGGTCTGGTCATGCGTGACGTAGAGCGTCGTCACCGGCTTGGCGGCATGCAGGCGCTTGATCTCCAGCCGCATCTGCACGCGCAGCCGCGCATCGAGATTGGAGAGCGGCTCGTCGAAGAGAAAGACCTGCGGGTCGCGGATGATCGCCCGGCCCATCGCGACGCGCTGGCGCTGCCCGCCCGACAGCGCGCGCGGCCGGCGGTCCAGCAGCGGCTCGATCTGCAGCAGGCGTGCGATCTCCTGCACCGCGGCGTTCCGCTCGGCCCGGGGCAGACGCTTGCGGCGCAGTCCGAAGGCGATGTTCTGCGCGACCGTCAGATGCGGGTAGAGCGCGTAGTTCTGGAACACCATCGCCACGTCGCGCTCGCCCGGCGAACGCTCGTTCACCCGCCGGCCGCCAATCCGCAGCTCTCCGCCCGTGATCGCCTCCAGCCCCGCCACCATCCGGAGCGTCGTGGACTTGCCGCAGCCCGAGGGGCCGACGAGCACGACGAACTCGTTCTCGGCGACCGAGAGGTCGATGCCGTGCACCACCTCCGTCTCGCCGAAGCTCTTGGTGAGGCCGTCGAGGACGAGATCAGCCATCGCGCCCCCCTTTGCGGTCGGTCTGTGCGCTCATGGCCGCATCCCTGCGAGGTCGGTCCCCGACGTGTAGGCGGCGATGAACCGGTCGCGGAATTCGTCCATCCGCCAGGGCTCCAGGTCCGCGGCAGGGACCAGCCCCTCGGTCCAGCCCCACCCCTCGAGCGGGGCGAGGGCCGCCTCCGGTCCGATGACATGGACCGGGACGTCATAGCTGTCGCTGAGCGAGATGGAATCGGCCGTCTGGTGATCGCCCAGAACGACGATGAGCGGTCCCTCGGGCGCCGTCCGCGCGGCCCAGGAGAAGGCGGCCGAGAGGGCGTAGTCGATTGCCCTGCGATATTGCTCGCGCACCCGCTCGCGGTCGCGCCAGACGACGGAAGGCGGATCCCCCGCGCCGTCCCACGGGGCGTAGACGCTGCCGTCGCCCACATCCTCCCAGGGGACCATCTCGGGGATCGGGGTCCAGGGCGCATGCGACGAGATCAGCGCGATCTGCGCGAAGAGGGGGGGCCGCGTGCCCGGCGGCTCGGCCCGGAAGGCGCGGTCGAAGGCGGCCAGCGTGAACTGGTCGGGCATCGTCACCCAGTTGAAGGCCGGCCCCGCATAGCCGAGCTCGGTGGAATCGCGGATCGTGTCGAAACCCATCAGCGCGCCTTCCGGCCAGTCGTAGGTGATGGCCGGCATCACCGCGGCGGTGTGGAACCCCGCATCGGCGGCGAGGTGGTAGAGCGTGCGTCGCGGGCTGGCCAGCATGGCGCGGTACCGCGTCTGGTCCGGCGTCCAGAGCCCGGAAGAGAGCGTGGCATGGGCCAGCCAGCTCTGCCCGCCGCGCATCGGCGCGGTCAGCCAGCCCGAACGCATGGCGAGTCCGGCCGCGTCGAGGGATGCCTCGGCCGCCCGGAGCGTGGGGACATGGGTCTCGGCGTAGAAGGGGACATCGATGCTGGCCCGTCCGTAGCTCTCGACGAAGACGATGATGACGTCGCGCCCCGACAGCCGGTCGAACAGGCCCTCGGCCCCGGCATGGGGATCGGTACGCGCCGCGATCGTGAAATCGGCGAGCTGGGCGAGCGTGCGGCGGGTCCGGTCGACGCGCTCGACCGCGACCCGGGCGGTGAAGGCGGTGCCGGGCGGATCCATCGGCAGCTCCCACGCGCGGCGGCGGTCCCCCACCTCGCCCACGACGAGGGCGATCGCGGCGAGGGCGGCCAGCGCCCCGCCCGTGCGGAGCGGGCCGTTCGGCAGCGCGATGCGCGCCCAGACACCCGTCGCCCACCACAGTGCCCAGACGAGGGCACCGGTCAGAACCAGCGCGGCGAGCAGGGCCAGCCCCGCGAGCGGCAGGCCGACGGCGCCCGAGGCGAGCCGCCAGGCCGCGGGGAGGAGGTGCATGTCGACGACCGGATCGAAGCTGCGCCCATAGGCGAGCTGCGTGCCGTAATCGGCGCCCTTCAGCAGTGCCAGCAGGGCCAGCACCGCGACAAGCGCGCCCCGGACGAGGCGCGTCGCCGGCGCCCCCGCCGGCAGCACCAGAAGGACGAGGAGGATCGCCGGAAGCTCCAGCGGGAAGAGCCGCAGCGCCCCCCAGGTCATCGCGTCGGGATGGTTGGGCTGGATCAGGACGAGGAACAGGACGAGCGCCGCGAGCGCCGGCCGGAGAAGGGATGCCGGCCCCACCCTCAGCGGCCCCGCGCCGCGAGCCAGCGGATGTCCCGCCCGAACGAGAAGGCGAGCAGCAGGGCGGCCCCGATGGCCGCCGCGTGGCCCGGCCTGTCCGGCAGGATCGGCGCCTGCAGCGCGATCAGCGTGCCGAGCTGGACCACGCAGATCGTCTTGCGCAGGAAGCTCGGGGGAAGCGGCGCGGCCAGCCAGGGCAGGGTCCAGCCCGCCGCGACGAAGACGTAGCGCGCGAGGCCGAGGACGAGGACCAGCGGTCCGGCGGCACCGCCGGCCCAGGCCAGCAGGGCGAGGATGAGCGCGAGGACCGAGTCGATCTCCATGTCGAACCGCGCGCCGAAGGCCGAGGCCAGACCGCTGCGCCGGGCCAGCCAGCCGTCGACCCCGTCAAGCGACAGCGCGACCGCGCCGATGGCGAAGATCGTCCAGCCGAGGTCGGGGTCGGCCAGCGCCGACGGCGCCGCGAGCGGCAGGGCGAGCAGGCAGGCCAGCGAGCCGCGCAGATAGGTCACGCCGTTGCAGGCGCCGAACCGCCCGTGCGGGTAGCTGCCGCCCCGCGCCGCGTGCATCAGCCCCGCGATCGTCGCGGCCATCAGGACGGCCAGCGCGAGAACCGGCAGCTGTCCCGCCGCGAGCGCGGGGAAGAGGGCCTCGAGCGCCGCGATCCCGCCGGCGACCACGCCGAGATGGAGCGCCGACATCGCCAGAACGCCGGGCCCCGGCCCGGGCGGGGCGACGCGGCCGCGTCGCGCAGGCTGAAGGATCCTCTCGGAGACTGTCATCCGCACGGAGTTAAGCCCGTCCGGACGAAGTCAAGCCTGCCGTTGAACGGCCCGGCGGGGCCGGCTAGCCTCGGGGGCGGGCCGCATCCGGGGGGGCGATGGAACAGGGCAGTCGTGAACGGGCAGGCAGCGGCTCGGCCGGGCGCTATCGCGGCCCCGCGCAGGCGCTTCACTGGCTGACGGCGCTGCTCGTGTTGTCGACGCTCCCGGCGGGCGCGATCATGGTCGAGGAGGGGCTCGACCGGTCCGTGCAGGATGCGCTCTATCTCTATCACAAGAACGTGGGCATCGTGATCCTGCTGCTCGTCGTCCTGCGGCTGATCTACCGTGCGATCCATCCGGCCCCGCCGCTTCCCGGCCACGTGCCCCCCTGGCAGCGGCGCATCGCCGGGGCGACGCACGGGCTGCTCTACGCGCTGGTCCTCGTCATGACCGTCTCGGGCTATCTGCGGGTCGAGGCGGGGGATTTCCCGATCGAGCTTCTCGATGCCCTGGGCGTGCCGCCGCTCGTCCCGCTGTCAGACGATCTCGCCGGGGCCGCGCAGGCGGTCCATTTCTACGCCCGCTTCGCGCTGATCGCGCTGGTCCTGCTGCACGCGGGGGCCGCGCTGCATCACCTCCTCGTTGCGCGGGACGGGGTGTTCCAGCGGATGTGGCCGGCGCGGCGTTAGGTCGCCGCCCCGCCGGAGCGATCGGCAGGGCCGAAGGGCGCGACCCGCGCGCGGATGGGGCGGTGGTCGGAGGCGGCGCGGATCCCGCGCCCGTCCAGCACTTCGAACCCCGTCACCGCGCCGGGCCGGTCGCAGAGGATCCGGTCGAGCGGCAGGATCGGGCGGCCGACCGGAAAGCTCGGCGCGCAGGGCCCGGACAGGCGGCAGCCGGTCACCCGGGGCGAGAAGGCGAGGCCGCCCCAAGGGCGCCACTCGTTCAGGTCGCCCAGCAGGATCGTCGGCATGGCGGGGCGCCGGAAGGCGTACTGCACCAGGGTGCGGACCTGCACGATCCGCAGCGGCTGTCCCAGCGACAGGTGGGTGCAGATCACCCGCACCGGCCCGGCGGGGGACCGTGCCTCCACCGCGATGGCGCCGCGATGGCAATGGCCGGGCAGGTCGATCACGTCGGCATGGGAGAGACCCCAGTCCGGCGGCAGGAACAGGATCGCGCCGAGGAAGCCGTCGCTCCGTGGCCCCCAGCGCAGCCCGTCGCGATCGTGGACCGAGCGCAGCCCCGTCGCCGCCTCGATCCCCGCCACGTCGAGGATCCGGCCATGCGGCGGAACCTCCTCGTCCGCCTCCTGCAGCCCGAGGATGTCGGCCGAGCCGGCAGGGCAGACCTCCGCCCCCAGCGTGGAGAGGATCCGGGCGGGATCCACCCGCCCGTCTCCGCCGCGCCCCCGATGCACGTTCCAGGACACGACCCGCAGCGGGGCCGGCGGCGAGGGGGCGGGGCTCGGCCCGGTCGCGGGCCCGGTATCGGTCACGGTCACGGGGGGGGATCCTTCCGGCGCTCGGTGCCCCGACCATAGGGGCCCCTGCGCTGGGGGCCAGTGGAGGGCCGCAGGCCGGGCCGGTCGCGGGGGTGGGGAGTCGCGGATCCGGCCCCTGTGCCGGAGGCGGGGCGGCTGCCGGGGCCCAGGGGCCGGGAGCAGCGGCGGGGGCTGGCGGGACGGCGCTTGCCCCGGGACGACCGGCGCCGATATTGGCCCCCGATGGCACCCACCCTCCGTCACGTCGGACGCATCGCCCGCCTGGTCCTCCCGGTGGCCCTCCTGGTCCTGCTCTGGCGGGCCGTGGACGGGCCCGAGATCCTGCGCCTGCTCCGTGCCGCCGATCCGGTCCTGCTGGCCCTCGCGCTGGCCGCGATCCTGATGCAGAACGCGCTCTCGGCGCTGCGCTGGCGCCTGACGGCGGGGGCGCTGGGACAGGTCATCGGGCGCGGGCGGGCGCTGCGCGAGTACTTCCTGTCGCAGTTCCTCAACATGGTCCTGCCGGCGGGCGTGCTCGGCGATGCCGGGCGGGCGGTCCGGGCGCGCGAGGGGGTCGGCCTGGCCCGGGCCGGCCAGGCGGTGGTCCTCGACCGGGTGATCGGGCAGGTCGCGCTGTTCTCGGTGCTGCTGGCGGGGCTGTCGGCGGTCGGTCTGACGGGCGCGGGCGGCCGCTGGCCGGACTGGGTGCCGCCGCTCGCCCTGGGGATCGCGGGGGGCGGCGCCGGCATCGCCCTGGCGCTGCTCGTCTCGGCGCGGCTGGGCGGCCCGCTGGGCCGGGCGGCGCGGGGGATCGGACGCGGGGTCCGGGCGGCGGTGCTGGCGCCCGGGATCTGGCATCGGCAGGCGGCGCTCAGCCTCGCCATCGTGGCCTGCAACCTCGGCGGCTTCGCCCTCTGCGCGGCCGCCACCGGAACGGTGCTTCCGCCGCTGGCGGTGGTGACGGTCCTGCCGCTGGTCCTCGCAACCATGGTGATCCCGATCTCGGTCGCGGGGTGGGGCGTGCGCGAAGGGGCGGCCGCCGCGCTCTGGCCCGTTCTCGGCGCGAGCGCCGAGGCAGGGATCGCGGCCTCGGTCGCGATGGGTCTGGTGATCCTTCTCGCGGCGCTGCCGGGCGTGCTGGTCCTGGCCGCGCCGGCGCCCGGCCGCGGCGCCTGAGGGGGCGCCCTTCCGCCTGGGGCGGCAGGTCGGGCCGTCCCCGGGGCACCCCGGTCGCGCCTGCGTCGCGTCGCCCGCGCCTGAGGGGCGCCCTTCCGCCTGGGGCGGCAGGTCGGGCCGTCCCCGGGGCACCCCGGTCGCGCCTGCGTCCCGTCGCCCGGGTCCCGTCCCCCGGGGGCGGCCCCTGAGGGGCGCGCGCCCCCCGGCGCAGTGGACTCGGACGCGCCCGCATCCCATATGCCCCCCCGACCCCTTACACCCCGTCCGCCCGACGGCCCGCTCTTTCCAGGAGGCCCGCCGCCCATGACCCGCGACGCCGCGCGGCTGTCCGTCGCCCCGATGATGGACTGGACCGACCGCCATTGCCGCGCCCTGCACCGCCTGCTCTCGGGGCGGGCGCTGCTCTATACCGAGATGGTGACGGCGCCGGCCGTGCTGCACGGCGACCGGGACCGGCTGCTCGGCTTCGGCCCGCAGGAGCATCCCGTCGTCCTCCAGCTCGGCGGTTCGGACCCCGGCGAGCTGGCCGAGGCGGCGCGGATCGGGGCCGACCGGGGCTACGACCGGATCGACCTCAATTGCGGCTGCCCGTCCGACCGGGTGCAGTCCGGCGCCTTCGGCGCGGTCCTGATGAAGTCGCCCGACCTGGTGGCCGAGTGCGCCGCCGCGATGATCGCGGCGGTCCGGGTGCCGATCAGCGTCAAGTGCCGGATCGGCGTCGACGATCAGGCGCCGGAAGAGGCGCTGCCGCGCTTCCTCTCGGCGGTGCGCGGGGCGGGGGTGCGCGACGTGACGATCCATGCGCGCAAGGCCTGGCTGCAGGGCCTGTCGCCGAAGGAGAACCGCGACATCCCGCCCCTGGATTATCCGCTCGTCCACCGGATGAAGCGCGACTTCCCCGACCTGCACCTGACGCTGAACGGTGGCGTGGCGACGCTGGAGGCGGCGCAGGCGCATCTCGCGGCCGGGATGGACGGGGTGATGATCGGGCGGGCGGCCTACCACGACCCCGCAAACCTGCTCGGTCCCGCCGACCGGGCGATCTGGGGGCAGGGGAGGGAGACCTCCGCCGAGGAGGCGGTGTCCGGCATGCTGCCGCATATCGAGGCGCATCTTTCCGCCGGCGGCCGGCTGAACCAGGTCACGCGGCACATGCTGGGCCTCTTCACCGGGCGGCCCGGGGCGCGGGGCTGGCGGCGCATCCTGTCCGAGGAGGCGGGGCGCGACGGTGCCGGTCCCGAGGTGGTCGAGCGGGCGCTGGCCAGCGTCACCCGGCTCGCCGCCTGAGTTCCCCGGCGGGGCCCGGGGGGGCGTGCGGTCCGGTCGCCCGCCACCGCCGTGCCGATCCCGCCTGCATCCGGGGCGGCCGGGAGATCCGGGCCGGGACGGCGTCGGGCCCGGACGTCCGATGCATCCGAAGAGGTCCGGCGCCTGCATCCCGGCATGGCGGCGGCCGTTCGCCTCGCAGCCCCGGTTCCGCTCATCGGCATCAGGCCCCCGCCCCGTCGCCTGGGCCCGCGAGACCTGCGGGCGACCCTACGAGGCGGGGCGCCGGCGCCCCCGTCCGGCCCGCAGCGGCCGGCCGGCGGGGATTGCAGCGGACCGCCCGCCCTTGCGGGGCGCGGCGAAGGCGGCCATCAAGCGGCCCAGCCAGACCGAGGAGCCGCCCATGCCCGATACCGTCCTTCTGCTCCAGATGGCGGCCCTGCTGCTGGTGATCGGGGCCTTCGCGGGCCTGCTGGCGGGCCTTCTGGGCGTGGGAGGGGGGATCGTGCTGGTGCCGGCCTTCTTCTACGCGTTCCAGGCGCTGGGCTACGACAGCCCCCGCCTGATGCAGATGTGCCTCGCCACCTCGCTGGCCACGATCATCGTGACATCGATCCGCTCCGTCCTCGCCCATAACCGCAAGGGCGCGGTGGATTGGGGCATCCTGCGCGGCTGGGCACCGGGAATCGTGATCGGCGCGATCCTCGGCGTCGCCCTGGCGACCAACCTGCGCACCCCCGTGCTGCAGGGGATCTTCGGCGGTCTGGCGCTGCTGGTCGCGCTCTACATGACCTTCGGCCGCACGCGGTGGCGGCTGGGAGAGACGATGCCGACCGGCGCCGCGAAATGGACGATGTCGCCGGGAATCGGCTTTCTTTCGGTGCTGATGGGGATCGGCGGCGGCTCCTTCGGGGTGCCGACCATGACGCTGTTCGGCGTGCCGATCCACCGGGCCGTCGCGACGGCGGCGGGCTTCGGGGTGCTGATCGCCGTACCCTCCGTCGCGGGTTTCCTGCTGGTGCAGATGCCCGATGGCGGCCGGCCGCCGCTGACGCTGGGGGCGGTGAATTTCGGCGCCTTCGCGCTGGTCGTGGCGATGACGCTGATCACCGCGCCGATGGGTGCGGCGCTGGCGCACCGGACCGATGCCGGCCGGCTCAAGCGGGTCTTCGGGGTGTTCCTGCTTCTCGTCGCCGCCAACATGCTGCGCAAGGCGGTCGGCTTCTGACGGCGGCTCGGCGCCCCCCCGCCGGACGGGGCGGGGCCGATCTTGCCCGGCCGGGCCGATTGGGCCATTCAGGGGGCAACCCCAACCGGAGACGCATCGACATGCGCACCATTTTCGCCACCCTCGCCCTGTCCTTCGGCGCCGCCGCCCTCGCTGGACCGGCCGCCGCCCTCACGCAGGAGGAGCTGGACGGCTTCCTCGCCGCCGCCGCGCAGGCGGATTGCATCGTGTCCGAGGCCACGATCGGCCCGATCGTCGCGATGAGCGGCATCTCGGAGGCCGCCCTCTACGAGGTGATCGCCTTCCTCGCCGAGAACGACGGCACCGAGGTCGCCGCCGACCAGACCTCGATGCGGATCGTCGCCGGCCCCTGCGCCGGCTGATCCGCCCGACAGGAACCATCCGACCGACGACCGACGACCGACGACCGGGGGCGCGGCCGCGCCGCGCCCCGTCCCGCCGACATGAACAAGGCCGATTCCATGCAGCTGCGCCCCGTCCTCCTTCTTCCCGCTCTTGCCCTGCTGGCAGCCTGCGCCTCGCCGGCGCGGTTCTCGGATCTCGTCGGGACGGGCCCGGACCCGGACATGATGGCCGCGCCCGCCCCGGCCCCCGAACCGCTGCCCGAGGTGCGCCTGATCGCCGCGATGGAGGCGAATGGCTGCGTGCTGAACGCGACCAACCGCAACGCCATCCAGATCGCCGCGAACCTCACCGCGGACGAGCTGCGCACCATCGTGCCGCGCCTCGCCGATGCCGGGCGACTGCAGGTGGCGGGCGAGGGGACGATCCGCGCGCTGACGCAGACCTGCGCGGCGACCACCGCCGCCTGAGGCCGGACCGGCGGGATCGGCCCTTGGCCTTTCCCGCCGCTTTCCTCTATGGACCCGGAGAGACTTTTCGACGTCCGCGCGAGGATTGACGCCCCATGCTCCGCCGCCTGCATCCCGACCAGCCCGACAGCTTCGCCTTCACCGAGGACAACCGGAAATGGGCCGAGGCCCAGATCCGCAAGTATCCCGAAGGCCGGCAGGCCAGCGCGATCATCCCGCTGCTCTGGCGCGCGCAGGAGCAGGAGGGCTGGCTCTCCCGCCCCGCGATCGAGCATGTCGCCGGGATGCTGGGCCTGGCCTATATCCGCGCGCTCGAGGTCGCGACCTTCTACTTCATGTTCCAGCTGCAGCCCGTCGGCAGCGTCGCCCATGTCCAGATCTGCGGCACCCTGTCCTGCATGATCTGCGGGGCCGAGGACCTGATGGCGGTCTGCAAGGACAGGATCGCGGCGCGCCCGCACGAGCTGTCGGCCGACGGCAAGTTCAGCTGGGAGGAGGTCGAGTGCCTCGGCGCCTGCGCGAACGCGCCGATGGCGCAGATCGGCAAGGACTATTACGAGGATCTGACGCCGGAGATCCTGACCGGCCTGCTGGACCGCATGGCGAAGGGCGAGGTGCCCGCGCCGGGTCCGCAGCAGGGCCGCTTCGCGTCCGAGCCCGCCTCGGGCCTGACCTCGCTGCCGGTCGAGGGAGAGGGCAACGCCGCCAACGCCTCGGTGACGCTGGCGCGCGACATCGGCGACACGCTCAAGCGCATCGACGGCACCGAGGTGCCGCTGGTCGCGCCGTGGATCCGCCATCCGGCGGACGAGACGGTGCCGGACGAGCACGAGGCCGAGGAGATCGCGGCCGAGCATCCGGGCCCGCGCCCGTCGAAGGACGTGCCCGCCGACGAGAGCGGGATCACCGAGCAGGAGGCCGATGCCGGCTCCCGCGCCAAGCCGCGCTCCTCCTCGGATCCGGAAGGCGAGAGCAAGGCCGTCGACGTCGCCTCGACCGACGAATCCTCCGCGCCGGGCGCCCGGGTGGGCGAGTCGTCCGATCAGCCCGAGCGCGAGCCGGAGCGGCTGGATGCCCCGCGCGAGGGCGGGGCGGACGACCTCAAGCGGATCAACGGGATCGGACCGCAGCTCGAGTCGACTCTGAACGAGCTGGGATTCT
This sequence comes from Wenxinia saemankumensis, assembly GCF_900141735.1. Lineage (GTDB taxonomy): Bacteria > Pseudomonadota > Alphaproteobacteria > Rhodobacterales > Rhodobacteraceae > Wenxinia > Wenxinia saemankumensis. Next base: position 97,393 of record NZ_FQYO01000006.1, on the reverse strand, counting down.
ACCATTTCGACCAGATCGCCTCCTGGGGGTCCGAGGAGATCGCCTGGGTCGACAACCGCGTCCGCTTCAAGGGCCGGATCACCCGCGACGACTGGGTCGGCCAGGCCAGGGAACTCTCGAAGGCGTGACCCTGGTCGCAGGGCGCCCCGTTTCCTGACCGGCAACGGCCCGGCCCGTGCCAGGATGCGGCATCGCTGTATCGAGGAGGACAGGAATGACCGGCGCCCATCCCGACTGCCTTCGCCGCGCCTGGGGCGCGGGCGCCGCCATCGGCGCAATCGTCCTCGTCCTGATGTGGCTGGTGGTGACCGGCTTCTTCGCCGCGCTGGTCCTGGGACTGATCGTCGCTGGGCTGTCCGGCCTCGCCCTGTCCTACGTGCGCTGCGGCCCGTCGGTCGAGGGGCCGAGCTCGGATTTCGCCGCCGCGCCCGACATTGCGGCGCCGATGGGCATGGCCGACGAGCCGGCGCCGGGCGGCGCGGCGCCGATGGCGGCGCCCCTGCCGGACCGCCCGCAGCAGGCGGAGCCTGGTCCGGGGCAGGGCGCCTCTGCCCGCTGGTCCCCGTCGAAGCCCCTGCCGGGCCAGCAGGAACTGGCCGCCCGCAAGGGCTCGTGGCGCTACGGATCCTGATGGCGCGGCGGGGCGATCGCGCTTGAGCCGCGCTGCCATGACGCTATGAAGGGCGCATGACGGACCCCCAAGATCCGGCCGCCCGCGCGCGGGCCGCTGCGGGGCGGCGCGCCGCGCTGCTTCTTGCCGGCACCGGCCTCGGCTGGCTGGCGCTGAACGTGATCGGCGGGATCCTGTCCTGGCCGCCCCGCCTCCTGGGGCTGGTCGATCTTTTCGCCCTCGCGGGGTTTGGCCTCGCGCTGTGGATGACGTATCAGGTCTGGCGCGCGGGACGCGCGGGCAGGCCCAAGCCGGGCAGACCGGACGAGAGGTAAGAGCGATGCTTCAGGATCAGGACCGGATCTTCACCAACCTCTACGGGATGCACGACCGCTCCCTTGCCGGCGCCAAGAAGCGCGGGCTGTGGGACGACACGGCCGGGCTGATTGGCAAGGGCCGCGACTGGATCATCGAGGAGATGAAGGCGTCGGGCCTGCGCGGCCGCGGCGGCGCGGGCTTCCCCACCGGCCTCAAGTGGTCCTTCATGCCGAAGGAGAGCGACGGCCGCCCCGCCTACCTCGTGGTGAATGCCGACGAATCCGAGCCCGGCACCTGCAAGGACCGCGAGATCATGCGCCACGATCCGCACACGCTGATCGAGGGCTGCCTGATCGCGTCCTTCGCGATGAACGCGCATGCCTGCTACATCTACATCCGCGGCGAATACATCCGCGAGAAGGAAGCGCTGCAGCGCGCCATCGACGAGGCCTATGACGATGGCCTGCTGGGCCGGAACGCCGCCGGGTCCGGCTGGGATTTCGACCTCTACCTGCATCACGGCGCGGGCGCCTATATCTGCGGCGAGGAGACCGCGCTGCTCGAGAGCCTCGAGGGCAAGAAGGGCATGCCCCGGATGAAGCCGCCCTTCCCGGCGGGGGCGGGCCTCTACGGCTGCCCGACCACGGTGAACAACGTCGAATCGATCGCCGTCGCGCCGACGATCCTGCGCCGCGGGGCGGGCTGGTTCAGCGGCTTCGGCCGGCAGAACAACGCGGGCACCAAGGTCTTCGCCATCTCGGGCCACGTGAACAATCCCTGCGTGGTCGAGGAATCGATGAGCATCCCGTTCGAGGAGCTGATCGAGAAGCATTGCGGCGGCATCCGGGGCGGCTGGGACAACCTGCTCGCCGTGATCCCCGGCGGCTCTTCCGTCCCCTGCGTGCGGGGCGAGAAGATGAAGGACGCCGTGATGGATTTCGACTACCTGCGCGGGGATCTGGGCTCGGGCCTCGGCACCGCGGCGGTGATCGTGATGGATCGCAGCGTCGACATCATCAAGGCGATCTGGCGCCTGTCGAAGTTCTACAAGCACGAGAGCTGCGGCCAGTGCACGCCCTGCCGCGAGGGCACCGGCTGGATGATGCGGGTCATGGACCGGCTGGTTAAGGGACAGGCGAGCGTCGAGGAGATCGACATGCTCTTCGACGTGACCAAGCAGGTCGAGGGGCACACGATCTGCGCCCTCGGCGACGCCGCCGCCTGGCCGATCCAGGGTCTCATCCGCAACTTCCGCGACGAGATCGAGGACCGCATCCGCCGCCAGGGCGGCGGCGCGGCGATCGCGGCGGAATGAGCCTCCGGGCGGCTGCGCTGGTCCTGGCCGCGCTGCCGCTCGCGGCCTGCCTCGAGGCGCCGAGGGAGGCGGAGGGCGGTCCCGCGGCGCCACGGGACCGGCCGGATGTCCGCCTCTTGGAGACCCCGGTCGGGCCGCGCGTCTTCGCCGTCGGGCCGACGGTCGGCGAGGCCGCGATCCGGACCCTGTCCTTCTGCGGCATCGTTCCCGACACGACTCCCATCGACATCCTCTCGGAGACCGGCGAGGCGGTCGAGGGTTCGCTCGGCGTCTGGAGCTTCGCGCCGCCACCGGGCTGCGGGCCGGGCTGACCGGCGGTGCATCTGGCGGAGTTCAATCGCGGCATCCTGCGCCATGACTGGGACGATCCCCGGCTGGCGGAATTCACGGACAACCTCGACCGGGTGAACGCGGTCGCCGCCCGGTCACGCGGCTTCGTCTGGATGATGCCGCCCGACCAGATGGAGGCGGCGCAGACCGATCCCGGCAGCCCGCTCGGCCCCGATCCGCGACTCGCCTCGACCCTGTCGGTCTGGACCGATGCCCGGGCGCTGCACGATTTCGCCTTCCGTTCGGTTCATCGCCGTTTCTTCGACCGGCGCGACGCGTGGTTCGCGCCGCAGCCCGGTCCCCGGCTCGTTCTCTGGCACGTGCCCGAAGGGCACCGGCCGGACGCGGCGGAGGCGGCGGACCGGATGGCGCGCCTCGCCCGGGACGGGGCCAGCGACCGGGCCTTCGGCTGGGACTGGCTGCGCGCGCGCGGCGAGATCGACTGACCGTCCCGGCCGCTTTCCGCCTCTGACATCGGTGTGACCGGCGCTGCTATTGCCTGACAGGGCCCCGAGGGCTTTGGTTCGGGCATGAGCCGGCGATCCTCGGGCAGGGGATGCAAGCCGGCCGCAACGGACCAGCAGAGGTGTCCCATGTCGTTCCGAATCGCGCTTCGCGCGCTCGCCTTTCTCTCGATTCCCGCGCTCTTCGCGGCCTCGACCGCCGCGCGGTCAGAGCTGCGGAACGAGCGCAGCATCACCGAGGGACTGATCGCCACCGCCATCGCCTACGAGATCGGCGACAAGTGCGACGATCTCAGCGCCCGCATGGTGCGGGGCGTGCAGTATCTGTGGGCGCTGAAGGCCGAGGCCGAGCGGCTGGGCTATACCGAGGAACAGATCCAGGCCTTCATGGACAACGATACCGAGAAGGACCGGCTCGAGGCCATCGCCCGCCAGCGGCTGCGCGATCTCGGCGGGGTCGAGGGCGACTGGGCCACCTATTGCGCCGTCGGCCGCGAGCAGATCGCGGCTGACACCCCGATCGGCCGGCTTCTGCGCTGATCGTCCGAACCGATCCGCCGGTCCGGTGTTTCTGTTCCGGACCGGCAAAGGGGCAGACGGATGAGCAGATCGGAACGGTGGCTGCGGCTGGCCGGCATATGGCTGACGGTCTATCCGAGCGTCGCCCTGATGAGCTACCTGCTGGAATGGCTGGACGTGGACTGGCCGCTCTGGGCCGAGATCCTGCTGACCACCGCGATCACCGTCCCGCTGATCTCGTGGGTGTCGGTGCCGCTGATCGAGAGGATCCTGGCCCGGCGCCGGAACGAGAGCCGGGCCGAACTCAAGCGCGACGAGGCCCGCGACATCCGCGACTGATCGCGCGCGCAGGGGTGAGGCGCGCCGCGCTGGAATCCCGCCGCGAGCCGCGCTAGAACGCGCTCGAACGCGAGCGGCGCCCATCCCCCGGCGCCAGGCCCAAGGCAGAGGCGCATCCCCATGTCGGATCTGAAGAAAGTCGTCATCGACGGTCAGGAAATCGAGGTTCCGGGCGCGATGACCCTGATCCAGGCCTGCGAGGAGGCGGGGATCGAGATTCCCCGCTTCTGCTACCACGAGCGTCTCTCCATCGCCGGCAATTGCCGGATGTGCCTCGTCGAGGTGGTGGGCGGCCCGCCCAAGCCCGCCGCCTCCTGCGCGATGCAGGTCAAGGACCTGCGCCCCGGCAAGGACGGCGCCCCGCCGCAGGTCAAGACGAACTCGCCGATGGTCAAGAAGGCCCGCGAGGGGGTGATGGAGTTCCTGCTCATCAACCATCCGCTCGACTGCCCGATCTGCGACCAGGGCGGCGAATGCGACCTGCAGGACCAGGCGATGGCCTACGGCGTCGACTTCTCGCGCTACCGCGAGCCGAAGCGGGCCGTGGATGACCTGAATCTCGGCCCGCTGGTCGAAACCCACATGACGCGCTGCATCTCGTGCACCCGCTGCGTGCGCTTCACGACCGAGGTCGCGGGCATCAGCCAGATGGGCCAGACCGGCCGGGGCGAGGATGCCGAGATCACGTCCTACCTGGGCGAGACGCTGCATTCCAACCTGCAGGGCAACATCATCGACCTCTGCCCCGTCGGGGCGCTGGTGTCCAAGCCCTATGCCTTCACCGCCCGCCCGTGGGAGCTGACGAAGACCGAGTCGGTCGACGTGATGGACGCGCTGGGATCGAACATCCGTGTGGACACCAAGGGCCGCGAGGTCATGCGCATCCTGCCGCGCAACCATGACGGCGTGAACGAGGAGTGGATCTCGGACAAGACGCGCTTCGTCTTCGACGGGCTGCGCCGCCAGCGCCTCGACAAGCCCTATATCCGCGAGAACGGCAAGCTGCGCCCGGCGAGCTGGGGCGAGGCGCTCAGCCTCGCCGCCGAGAGGATGAAGGGCGCGACGAAGGTCGCGGGCCTGGTCGGGGATCTCGCCTCGGTCGAATCGGCCTATTCGCTCAAGACACTGGTCGAGGGGATCGGCGGCGTCGTCGAGTGCCGCACCGACGGGGCGAAGCTACCGGCCGGGAACCGCTCGGGCTATGTCGGCACGGCCCGGGTCGAGGATCTCGGCCATGCCGGCGGCATCCTCCTCGTCGGGACGAATCCCGCGGCGGAGGCGCCGGTCCTGAACGCCCGCATCCGCAAGGCCTGGCTGCACGGCGCGACCGTCGGCGTGATCGGCGAGGATGCCGAACTGACCTACGACTACGCCCATCTCGGCACCGGAACGGCGGCGCTGGCCGACCTGCGCAAGGCCGATCCCGAGGAGGCGAAGGCGCATGCCAGCGTCGTCGTCGTCGGGATGGGCGCGCTGACGGGCGCGAACGGCGCGGCCGTCCTGGCCGAGGCGATGGCCCATGCCGAGGCGACGGACTCGCGGCTTCTGGTCCTGCATACCGCCGCCGGCCGGGTCGGGGCGATGGATGTCGGCGCGGTGACGGAGGGCGGGATCGACGCCGCGCTGGACGGTGCCGACGTGGTCTACAACCTCGGCGCCGACGAGATCGACATGCCCGAGGGCGCCTTCGTCATCTACCAGGGCTCGCACGGCGACCGCGGCGCGCACCGCGCCGACGTGATCCTTCCCGCCGCCGCCTGGACCGAGGAGAACGGGCTCTTCGTCAACACCGAGGGGCGCCCGCAGCTGGCGCTGCGCGCCGGCTTCGCCCCGGGCGAGGCCAAGGAGAACTGGTCGATCCTGCGCGCCCTTTCGCCGCAGGTCGGGCAGCAGCTGCCCTGGGACAGCATGGCCCAGCTGCGGCAGAAGCTGGTGGCGGACGTGCCGCACCTCGCCCGCGTGGACGAGGTGATCGAGAACGAGTGGCGGGCCGAGCCGACGGGCGAGATGGGGCAGGGCGAGTTCGCATCGACGATCCGCGACTTCTACCTGTCGAACCCGATCGCCCGCGCCTCCGCCCTGATGGGCGAGCTGTCCGCGAACGCGGCGGGGCGCTCGAGCACCCGGCTCGCCGCCGAATAAGCGCCCGCGTGCCGCGCCTGGCCCTGATCGCGCTCGCCGCCCTCGCGGCGGCGGGCTGCGCGCCGAGCGTCCCGCAGGGCGACGGCGCCCGCCGGTTCGCCGGGGTCGAGACCCGGCTTCTGGACGGCGATCTGGTCAGTTTCCTCGTCGAGGTCGAGAACCCGCGCAGCCGCGAGGATCTGGACGATTACGCGCGCTGCGCGGCGGCGCAGTACACCCTGATCCGCGGTTATTCCTTTGCCCGCCACGTCCGCACTTTGGTCGAGCCGGGGACTGGAATCTGGCGCGCGGATGCTGTTTACACCATCTCGCCGGACCTGCCTCGGGGGGTCCGGACGATCGACGCCGAAGTGACCGTCGCGAACTGCGCACTGAACGGAATACCATCGGTCTGAAGCCCGGCCCGGACAGGGCGGCCAAGGGGACGACGCATGTATCAATTCTTCACCGACAATGCGTTCGGCATCGTTCTGCTCACCATCGGGCAGTGCCTGCTGATCCTAGTCCCGCTGCTGGTCGCGCTGGCCTTCCTGCTCTACGCCGACCGCAAGGTCTGGGCGGCGGTCCAGCTGCGCCGCGGCCCCAACGTCGTCGGCACGTTCGGCCTGCTGCAGAGCTTTGCGGACTTCCTAAAGTACATCGTGAAGGAAGTGGTCGTGCCGGCCGGCGCCGACCGGTTCGTCTTCTTCCTCGCGCCCGTCCTGTCCTTCACCCTCGCCGTGATCGCCTGGGCGGCGATCCCCTTCGACGAGGGCTGGGTCCTGGCCGACATCAACGTCGCCATCCTCTACATCTTCGCCGTCTCCTCGCTCGAGGTCTACGGCGTGATCATGGGCGGCTGGGCGTCGAACTCGAAGTATCCGTTCCTCGGAAGCCTTCGTTCCGCCGCGCAGATGATCTCGTACGAAGTGTCGATCGGCCTGATCATCGTCGGCGTCATCATCTCGACAGGCTCGCTGAACCTGACGCATATCGTTCTGGCGCAGGATACCGGCTGGGGGATCCTCGGCTGGTACTGGCTGCCGCATTTCCCGATGCTGTTCCTCTTCTTCATCAGCGCCCTGGCCGAGACGAACCGCCCGCCCTTCGACCTGCCGGAAGCGGAATCGGAACTCGTCGCGGGCTACCAGGTGGAATATTCCTCGACGCCCTTCCTGCTCTTCATGATCGGCGAATACGTCGCCATGGTCCTGATGTGCGCGCTGGTGTCGCTGCTGTTCCTCGGCGGCTGGCTGTCGCCGATCCCCGGCCTGCCCGACGGCATCCTGTGGATGGTGCTGAAGATCCTGTTCTGCTTCTTCATCTTCGCGATGGTGAAGGCGATCGTGCCGCGCTTCCGCTACGACCAGCTCATGCGCCTCGGGTGGAAGGTCTTCCTCCCGATGTCACTGGCCTGGGTCGTGCTGGTCGCCTTCCTCGCCAAGTTCGAGGTGCTGGGCAGCTTCTGGGCCCGCTGGGCGGGGGCGTGATGCGCCCCGCCGACGCCCCTTTCCCCGTTTCCGGAGGTTCGCAATGAGCCAGATCGACTACGGCCGCGCCGCGAAGTACTTCCTGCTCCAGGACATCTTCACCGGCTTTAAGCTCGGCCTGAAATACTTCGCCAAGCCCAAGGCGACGCTGAATTACCCGCATGAGAAGGGACCGCTCTCCCCCCGGTTCCGGGGCGAGCACGCGCTGCGCCGCTATCCCAACGGCGAGGAGCGGTGCATCGCCTGCAAGCTGTGCGAGGCGATCTGCCCCGCCCAGGCGATCACCATCGACGCCGAGCCGCGCGCCGACGGCAGCCGGCGCACGACGCGCTACGACATCGACATGACGAAGTGCATCTATTGCGGCTTCTGCCAGGAGGCCTGCCCGGTCGACGCCATCGTCGAGGGGCCGAACTTCGAGTTCTCGACCGAGACGCGCGAGGAGCTCTACTACGACAAGGCCAAGCTTCTCGAGAACGGCGAGCGCTGGGAGGCGGAGATCGCCCGCAACCTCGAACTCGACGCGCCCTACCGGTAACGGCGATGAGCGATCAGAACCCCTTCGCGGCGATGATGAAGGCGACCCAGGACTGGGCCCGCGCGATGAATCCCGCGCTGGAGAACTTCACGCCGAAGGGGTTCGAGGCGCTCTGGCCCACCATGCCCAAGGAGGTCATGGAGACCTTCATGGGCAAGACCTTCAACCCCGAGGGGCTGGACAGCAGGACCAAGTTGCTGCTGACCCTGCAGGGCCTGACTATCCTCGGCGCCCAGGCCGAGAGCCAGATCCGCCTGACCGTCCGCCACGCCCGAGAGGCCGGCGCGACGAAGCAGGAGATCGCCGAGACGATCGGCCTCGCCGGAATGTTCGGCGGCGTGCCGGCCATGACCAAGGCGATGGAGATCGCCACCGACGCGATGGAGGGGGCCGAGTGACCCGCGCCATCACCACCACCAAAGGGGAGGCGAAATGACCGTCGCCGTCGTCACCTTCTATCTCTTCGCCGTCACCCTTCTGGGCGGCGCGCTGATGACCGTGCTGGCCCGCAACCCGGTCCATTCGGTGCTCTGGCTGATCCTGTCCTTCCTCTCCGCGGCGGGTCTCTTCGTCCTGCTGGGGGCGGAGTTCATCGCGATGCTGCTGATGATCGTCTATGTCGGCGCGGTCGCGGTGCTGTTCCTCTTCGTCGTGATGATGCTCGACATCGACTTCGCCGCGCTGAAGGCCGAGATGGCGAAATACGTGCCGCTCGCGCTGCTGATCGGGATCATCATCCTGATGCAGCTCGGTCTCGCGCTGGGGGTCTGGGGCACGTCCGAGGGCTTCGAGGAGCGGCTGGTCGCGCCGATCCTCCTCGACCAGCCGAACACGCAGCTGCTCGGCCTGCTGATCTACGACCGCTACTTCCTGCTGTTCCAGCTGGCGGGCCTCGTCCTGCTGGTCGCGATGATCGGGGCGATCGTGCTGACCCTGCGCCACCGCCAGGACGTGAAGCGGCAGGATCCGATCACGCAGATGATGCGCGATCCGGCCAAGGCGATGAAGGTGCACGACGTGAAGCCGGGGCAGGGGCTCTGAGAGGGTTTCCCCCGCCCGGTGGTCAGGCTATCGGGCGGGAAACGGACGAACGCGCGGGCCCACCCGCCGCAAGCGAACGAGGCGGAGCAAGCCGCCCGGGGGACGAGAGACGATGATCGGACTGGAACACTACCTCACCGTGGCCGCGGCCCTCTTCGTGATCGGCATCTTCGGGCTGTTCCTGAACCGCAAGAACATCATCATCCTGCTGATGTCGATCGAGCTGATCCTGCTGTCGGTCAACATCAACCTCGTCGCCTTCTCCTCCTACCACCTCGACATGGTCGGGCAGGTCTTCACGCTCTTCGTGCTGACGGTCGCGGCGGCCGAGGCCGCCATCGGCCTCGCCATCCTGGTCTGCTTCTTCCGGACCAAGGGCTCGATCGACGTCGAGGACGTCAACGTGATGCGGGGCTGAGGAGATGAGCGACGTTTCCGCCGATACCGCTTCCCTTGCCGGGCAGGTCGAGATGATCTCGGCCGAACTCGGCATGTCGACGATCGGATCCCTGCCGGCGCTTCCCGTCGCCCACGGTCCGTTCGCCGCCCCCTTCCTCTCCTTCGTCGCCGCCGGGCACGTGATCGGTTAAGGACACGCCATGACCACGATCATCCTCTTCGCGCCCCTGATCGGCGCCCTCATCTGCGGCTTCACCTGGCGCTGGATCGGCGAGGCGGCCGCCACCTGGATCGCGACAGGCATCCTGTTCCTCGTGGCGCTGCTGTCCTGGACCGTCTTCCTGACGCTCGGCGACGAGACGCTGCATATCGAGATCATGCGCTGGGTCTCGTCGGGCTCTCTCGACACCTACTGGGCGATCCGGCTCGACCGACTTACGGCGATCATGCTGATCGTGATCACCACCGTCTCGGCGCTGGTTCACCTTTATTCGCAGGGCTACATGGCCCATGACGACAATTTCCGCGACGGCGAGAGCTACAGGCCCCGCTTCTTCGCCTACCTGTCGTTCTTCACCTTCGCGATGCTGATGCTCGTGACGGCGGACAACCTGATCCAGATGTTCTTCGGGTGGGAAGGCGTGGGCGTCGCGTCGTACCTCCTGATCGGTTTCTACTTCCGCAAGCCGAGCGCCAACGCCGCCGCGATCAAGGCCTTCGTCGTGAACCGGGTCGGCGATTTCGGCTTCGCGCTCGGGATCTTCGCGCTGTTCTTCCTCACCGACAGCGTCCAGTTCGACGTGATCTTCGCCGAGGCGCCGCGCCTGGCGAACACGCAGATCGCTTTCCTCTGGGCCGAGTTCAACGCCGCCGAGCTGGCTGCCGTGCTGCTCTTCATCGGCGCGATGGGCAAGTCGGCGCAGCTGCTGCTGCACACCTGGCTGCCCGACGCGATGGAGGGGCCGACCCCCGTCTCGGCGCTGATCCACGCCGCGACCATGGTCACGGCGGGCGTGTTCCTCGTCTGCCGGATGTCGCCGGTGATCGAGTTCGCGCCGGCGGCAAAGGACTTCATCGTCATCATCGGCGCGACCACGGCCTTCTTCGCCGCGACGGTCGGCCTCGTGCAGACCGACATCAAGCGCGTGATCGCCTATTCGACCTGCTCGCAGCTCGGCTACATGTTCGTCGCCGCCGGCTCGGGCGTCTATTCGGTCGCGATGTTCCACCTCTTCACGCATGCCTTCTTCAAGGCGATGCTGTTCCTCGGCGCCGGCTCGGTCATCCACGGGATGCATCACGAGCAGGACATGCGGAACTACGGCGGCCTGCGGAAAAAGATGCCCTGGACGTTCTGGGCGATGATGATCGGCACGCTGGCGATCACCGGCGTCGGCATCCCGCTGACCCATATCGGCTTCGCCGGCTTCCTGTCGAAGGACGCGGTGATCGAGAGCGCCTGGGCCGGCGGATCGGGCTATGCCTTCTGGCTGCTCGTCGTCGCCGCCTGCTTCACCAGCTTCTATTCCTGGCGCCTGATGTTCCTGACCTTCTTCGGCGAGCCGCGCGGCGACCGGCACACGCACGAGCATGCGCATGAGAGCCCGCTCGTCATGACCGCTCCGCTCGGCGTTCTGTCGCTCGGCGCGGTCTTCGCCGGGATGATCTGGTACGGCGTCTTCTTCGGCGAGAGCGAGCGCGTCGCCTCCTTCTTCGACATCCCGGCGGCCGAAAGCGCCGAGGCGCACGAGGAAGGCGAGAGCGATCACGGCGAGGGCGTCGGCGCCGCCGCCGAGGAGCTGGCCGAGGGCGATGCCGAGGGCGCGGCCGCGGCGATCACGGAATCGACCGAGGACGATCCCGCGGGCGAGGGACATCACTTCGCCTTCGGGGGCGCACCGGGTGACGGCGCGATCTACATCGCCCCCGACAACCACGTCATCGACGACGCGCATGCCGCCCCGATCTGGGTCAAGGTCTCGCCCTTCGTGGCGATGCTGCTCGGCCTCGTGACCGCCTGGCTGTTCTACATCCGGGACACGTCGCTGCCCGGCCGCCTGGCCACGGCGCAGGCGCCGCTCTACCGCTTCCTGCTGAACAAGTGGTACTTCGACGAGTTCTACAACTGGCTCTTCGTGCACCCGGCCGGCGTCATCGGACGGTTCTTCTGGCGGCGGGGCGACGGCGACGTGATCGACGGCTCGATCAACGGTGTCGCGATGGGGATCATCCCCGCCCTGACCCGCGCCGCGAACCGGGCGCAGTCCGGCTACATCTTCCACTACGCCTTCGCGATGGTGATCGGGATTGCCCTCATCATCACCTGGCTCACGCTGTCCGGGGGTGCGAACTGATGGGCAATATCCTCTCGCTCACGACGTTCATCCCGCTGGTCGGGGCGGTCATCCTCGCCCTGTTCCTGCGCGGCGACGACGAGGCGGCCCGCCGCAACGCCAAGTGGGTGGCGCTCGCCACGACGGCCTTCACCTTCGTGGTGTCGCTGTTCATCCTGTTCGGCTTCGACGCCTCGGCTCCCGGCTTCCAGTTCGTCGAGGACAGGGAATGGCTGCTCGGCCTGCACTACAAGATGGGCGTCGACGGCATCAGCGTGCTCTTCGTCATGCTGACGACCTTCCTCATGCCGCTCGTCATCGCCGCCTGCTGGGAGGTGGAGACGAGGGTCAAGGAATACATGATCGCGTTCCTCGTGCTGGAAACGCTGATGCTGGGCGTGTTCTGCGCGCTCGACCTGTTCCTGTTCTACCTCTTCTTCGAGGCGGGCCTGATCCCGATGTTCCTGATCATCGGCATCTGGGGCGGCAAGGACCGGATCTACGCGGCGTTCAAGTTCTTCCTCTACACCTTCCTCGGCTCGGTGCTGATGCTGGTGGCGATGGTCGCGATGTACGTCCAGGCGGGCACGTCCGACATCGTGCAGCTGCTCGAGTTCCAGTTCTCCTCCGCGCCGATGACGGTGCTCGGCCTCAACGTGCTGGGCGGGATGCAGACGCTGCTCTGGCTCGCCTTCTTTGCCAGTTTTGCGGTGAAGATGCCGATGTGGCCCGTCCATACCTGGCTGCCGGACGCGCACGTCCAGGCGCCCACCGCCGGGTCGGTCGTGCTGGCCGCGATCCTGCTGAAGATGGGGGGCTACGGCTTCCTGCGCTTCTCGCTGCCGATGTTCCCCGTGGGGTCCGAGATCCTGGGCCCGCTGGTGTTCTGGATGAGCGCGATCGCCATCGTCTACACCTCGCTCGTCGCGCTGGTGCAGGAGGACATGAAGAAGCTGATCGCCTACTCCTCCGTCGCCCATATGGGCTACGTGACGATGGGGATCTTCGCGGCGAACCAGCAGGGCCTCGACGGCGCGATCTTCCAGATGCTCAGCCACGGCTTCATCTCGGGCGCGCTCTTCCTCTGCGTGGGCGTGATCTACGACCGGATGCATACGCGCGAGATCGACGCCTATGGCGGCCTCGTGAACCGGATGCCGTCCTACGCGATGATCTTCCTGTTCTTCACCATGGCGAATGTCGGCCTGCCGGGCACGTCCGGCTTCATCGGCGAGTTCCTGACGCTCATGGGCATCTTCCAGGTGAACACCTGGGTTGCCGCGGTCGCGACGACCGGCGTGATCCTGTCGGCGGCCTATGCGCTCTGGCTCTACCGGCGCGTCGTGATGGGCGACCTCATCAAGGAGGCGCTGAAGTCGATCCGCGACCTCACCGCGCGCGAGAAGTGGATCTTCGCGCCGCTGGTCGCGATGACGCTGATCCTCGGCGTGATGCCCTGGCTCGCCACCGACATCACCGGTCCGGCCGTCGCCAACCTCGTCGACGACGTCGAGACCGCGCGCGCCGAATTCGCCGCCACCACGCAGGTCGCCTCGGCCGAGTCCGAGCCCGCGACCGTAGCGGCCCCAGCGGCCGACGCCGAAGCCGGCGAGGAGTAAGACGACATGATCTCCAACGACCTCTCGATCCTGCTGCCCGAGATCGTGCTCTCGCTCTACGCGATGGTCGCGCTGCTGGCCGCGGTCTACACGGGCAAGGACAAGGCGGCGACGCTGCTGGTCTGGGTGACCTCGGCCCTCTTCGTGCTGCTGGCGCTGTGGATCGGCACCGGGCGCGGGGACGAGATCGCCTTCTCCGGCACCTTCGTCAACGACGGGTTCGCCCGCTTCGCCAAGGTGGTGATCCTGCTCTCGGCCGCCGCCGTCCTCTTCATGTCCGAGAACTACATGACGCGGCGCGGCCTGCTGCGCTTCGAGTACCCGGTCCTCGTCGCGTTGTCCGTGGTCGGCATGATGGTCATGGTCTCGGCCGGCGACCTGATGAGCCTCTACATGGGGCTCGAGCTCCAGTCGCTCGCGCTCTACGTCGTCGCCTCGCTGCGGCGGGACAGCCCGAAATCGACCGAAGCGGGCCTGAAATACTTCGTCCTCGGCGCGCTCTCCTCGGGACTGCTGCTCTACGGCGCGTCGCTGACCTACGGCTACGCAGGCACCACCCAGTTCGAGGGCATCATCGCGGCCACGGCGGGCGGCACGTCCCTCGGGCTGCTCTTCGGCCTCGCCTTCCTGATCGCGGGCTTCGCCTTCAAGGTCTCGGCCGCGCCGTTCCACATGTGGACGCCCGACGTCTACGAGGGTGCGCCGACGCCGGTCACCGCCTTCCTCGCCACCGCGCCCAAGGTCGCGGCGATGGGCCTCTTCGCCCGGGTCGTGTTCGACGCCTTCGGCGGGGTCGTCGGCGACTGGCGCCAGATCGTCGCCTTCCTGTCGGTCGTGTCGATGTTCTGGGGCGGCGTCGCCGCGATCGGCCAGCGCGACATCAAGCGGCTGATGGCCTATTCCTCGATCGCCCATATGGGCTACGCGCTGATGGGCCTCGCCGCCGGCACCGCGCTCGGCGTGCAGGCGATGCTGATCTACATGGCGATCTACGTCACGATGAACATCGGCACCTTCGCCTTCATCCTGTCGATGGAGCGGGACGGTCGGCCGACGACGGACATCGCCCTGCTCAACGGGTATTCGGTGCGCGAGCCGCTCAAGGCGCTGGCGCTGCTGGTCCTGATGTTCAGCCTCGCCGGGGTGCCGCCGATGGTCGGCTTCTTCGGCAAGCTCTACGTCGTCCAGGCGGCGGTGGATGCCGGGCTCGGCTGGCTGGCCATCCTCGGCGTGATCGCCTCCGTTATCGGCGCGTTCTACTACCTGCGGATCGTGTTCTACATGTATTTCGGCGAGGAGAAGGCGACTCTCGACAGCGGCATGCCGCCGGTGCTCTGGGGCTTCCTGATGGTCTCCGCCGCGGCGATGGTGCTGGGCGTCATCAACCTCTTCGGGGTGCCTCAGGTCGCGCAGCGGGCGGCGGCGGCGCTGGTCGATCCGGTGGTCGTGGTCGTTGTCCAGTAGGGCGCCCAGGCGGCTCTGGCCCGCGGGCTACGGCCGCATAATCCTGCCCGAGGTCGACAGCACGATGGCCGAGGCCGCGCGGATCGTGCGGACCCTCGACCGGCCGACCTGGATCCTGGCCCACGAGCAGAGCGCCGCCCGCGGCCGCCGGGGCCGGGCCTGGGACAGCCCGAAGGGCAATTTCGCCGCGACCCTGATCTCGCGGCCGCAGGCGACCGCGCACGAGGCGGCGAAGCGGTCCTTCCTCGCCGCGAACGCGCTGTTCGAGTCGCTCGCCTTCTTCGTCAGCCGCGAGAGGCTGTCGCTGAAATGGCCGAACGACGTGCTGCTCGACGATTGCAAGGTCGCCGGCATCCTGCTGGAGAGCGCCGGGGGCGGACATTTCGTTGACTGGCTGGCCATCGGCATCGGGGTGAACCTGCGCAAGGCGCCGCCGCCCGAGCCGGGCGCCGCCTTCACCCCGATCAGCCTGATCGACGCGGGGGCGGACCTCGTCCTGCCCGAGGATTTCCTCACGGTCCTCGCCTCGAACATGGCGACGCAGGAGGGTAAGTGGGACACGTTCGGCTTTCCCCGCATCCGCGAGGACTGGCTGCGCCACGCCGCCCGGCTGGGCGAGGAGATCGTCGCCCGCACGGGGAAGGAAACGGTCAGGGGCCTGTTCGACACGGTCGACCAGGACGGCAACCTGATCCTGATCACCGCGCGGGGGCCACGCTCGATCCCCGCGGCCGACGTCTATTTCCCGGCGCCCTGACATGCTGCTCTGCATCGATTGCGGCAACACCAACACCGTCTTCGCGCTCTGGCGCGACGGCGCGTTCCTGTCGACCTGGCGGATCGCCACGCAGCACCAGCGGACGGCCGACGAATACTACACCTGGCTGACCCAGCTGATGGACCTGCGCGGCATCTACGGCGACATCACCGAGGTCATCATCTCGTCCACGGTGCCGCGGGTCGTGTTCAACCTGCGTGTCCTGTGCGACCGCTACTTCGAATGCCGGCCCAGCGTGGTCGGCCGGCCCGATTGCCGCCTGCCGGTCCCGCCGCGGGTGGAGGAGGGGGTGCGTCCCGGCCCGGACCGGCTGGCGAACGCGGCCGGCGCCTTCGACCGGCATGGCGGCGACGTCGTGGTCGTCGATTTCGGCACGGCCACCAATTTCGACGTGGTCGCCGAGGACGGCGCCTATGTCGGCGGGGTCATCGCCCCGGGCGTCAACCTCTCCCTCGAGGCGCTGCACCAGGGGGCGGCCGCGCTGCCCCATGTCGATGTCAGCCGCCCGCCCAAGGTGATCGGCACGAACACGGTCGGATGCATCCAATCCGGCGTCTTCTGGGGCTATATCGGTCTCGTGGACGGGATCCTGAGACGCATCCGCGACGA
Organism: Wenxinia saemankumensis; assembly: GCF_900141735.1. GTDB lineage: Bacteria > Pseudomonadota > Alphaproteobacteria > Rhodobacterales > Rhodobacteraceae > Wenxinia > Wenxinia saemankumensis. The sequence goes on along the minus strand of NZ_FQYO01000006.1, from coordinate 81,106 downwards.
ATACGGGCGCCCCATGCGCGCCATCGGCACCGGGGGACTCGCCCCCCTCTTCGCAACGGGCGAGACGCTCTTCGACACGATCGAGGACGACCTGACAATCCATGGCCTGACGGTCATCCAGAGATACAACAAGGACACTTCATGAGTCGCGACAGACTGATCTACCTCCCCCTCGGCGGCGCCGGGGAAATCGGCATGAACGCCTATGTCTACGGCTACGGCGCGCCCGGAAAGGAACGCCTGATCGTCGTCGATCTGGGCGTGACATTCCCGGACATGGACACCTCGCCCGGCGTCGACCTCATCATGGCCGACATGGCCTGGCTGGAGGCGAACCGGAAGCGGATCGAGGCGGTCTTCATCACCCACGCGCACGAGGACCATGTCGGCGCGGTCGGCCTGCTGTGGGATCGCCTGCGCGCGCCGATCTATGCCCGCAAGTTCACGGCCGAGATCGCCAAGCGCAAGCTCGAGGAGCAGGGCGCTCCGGTCAGCGACCTGCACGTGGTCGAGGCCTGGCCCGCGACGACCACGGTCGGCCCCTTCACCGTCGGCTTCCTGCCGATCTCGCATTCCATCCCCGAGAGCTCGGGCCTCGCCATCGACTCGCCGGCGGGCCGCGTCCTGCATACGGGCGACTTCAAGGTCGACGTGACCCCCGTGGTGGGAGAGCCCTTCGACGCGGCCCTGTGGGAGAGCGTCTCTGCCGGCGGGGTCCGAGCGCTGATGTGCGATTCGACCAATGTCTTCTCGCCGCAGCCCGGCCGGTCCGAAGCGACCCTCGCGCCCGAGATCGAGCGGCTCTACCGCGAGGCCGGCGGCATGGTGGTGGCGACGACCTTCGCCAGCAACGTCGCGCGGGTGAAGACGCTGGCCCTCGCGGCAGAGGCGGCGGGCCGCACGATCTGCCTGATGGGCCGCGCGATGCGGCGCATGACCGAGGTGGCGGAGGCGACGGGCCTTCTGACGGGGTTCCCGAAGACCGTCTCCCCCGAGGAGGCGGCCGAGATCCCGCGCCAGAACCTCGCCCTCATCGTGACCGGATCGCAGGGCGAGCGGCGGGCCGCTTCTGCCCAGCTCTCCAGCCAGACCTATTTCGGCCTTTCCCTGCAGGAGGGCGACACCTTCCTCTTCAGCTCCAAGATCATCCCCGGCAACGAGCGCGGCGTGATCCGGATCATGAACCAGCTCTCGGAAAAGGGGGTGGACGTGGTCGACGACGATGGCGGCCGCTACCACGTCTCGGGCCACGCGAACCGGCCGGACCTCGTCCAGATGCACACGCTGACGAAGCCGCAGATGATCGTCCCGATGCATGGCGAGCACCGCCACCTGCGCGAGCACGCCAAGCTGGCCGAGGAGCGGGGGATCCCGTCCATCGTGGCCACGAACGGCATGATGCTGGACCTGATGGGCGACCGGCCGAAGGTGGCGGAATACATCGATACCGGGCGGCTCTATCTCGACGGATCGGCCATGTACGGCGCGATGGACGGCGTGATCCGCGACCGGATCCGCATGGCGCTGAACGGGCAGGTGACGATCACCCTGATCCTCGACGAGAACGACGAGCCTCTGGGCGATGTCTGGTGCGAGACGATGGGCCTGCCGGAAACCGGGCGGTCCAACGCCTCGCTGGTGGAGGTGCTGGAGGCGGACCTGACGCAGTTCGTGAACCGGGCCAAGCGCGGCACGCTGCGCGACGAGGAGGGGCTCGACAAGGAGCTGCGCCGGATCGCCCGCAACACCGCGCAGGCCGAGATCGGCAAGAAGCCGGAAGTCACGGTGGTGGTCAGCCGCCTCGGCTGACCTCTCCCGCACGGGACCGCAAAGACGAAAGGGCGCCCCGGAGGGCGCCCTTTTGCGTCGGGTCGGTGGTGGCGTGGGGCGCTCAGGCGCCCCAGCTGCGCACCGCGCCGCAATCCATGTGGACGAAGTTCGAGCCGGAGTAGCGGCCGACGCCGCCGGCATTGCACGACCCGGCCGCGCGGGCGATCTGGTTGACCGAGCGGCCGTTCAGCCGCAGGTCCGCCGCCTGGCCCTGCAGGTGGAGCGAGTTGCGCGCGACGCCCGACGACGTGCGGCGCAGCATCTCGTTGGTCTGCGGGGAGCGGTAGCCGGAGAGCAGCATGTAGGGCTCGTTTCCGGCATCCAGCAGGTTGTGGGTCGCGGCGATGATGTCGATCGTGCGGGTGTCGATGTTGATCGTCTGCCCGTTGCGCCAGTCGCGCATGAAGGCGTTCACCTCGCGAATCGCTTCGCCGATGTATTCGCCCTCGATCCAGTAGATCGTGTCGATCCGTTCGCCCGTGCGGCCCGAATACATCCGGATCCGCCTGATGTCGCCGGCCCCGCGCAGGAAGCCGAAGGCGTTGGAGTAGGTGGGGGCTGCCGTCAGTGTGGTCGCGGCAAAGGCCCGAAGGAGCCCACGCCGAGTGAGGCCCGTAGAGCTGTTTTCCGTCATGTGAGCGCCTGTCCCGTCGCTTCTGTGTTCTGTCCGTCTCGTTGGACGGACCTGCCATTTTTTCCCCAGAGGCACGGACTGTATGGCACAGCCGATCCCACCGACCAACCTTCGTTTACCGAGTCGTTCCGAACAATTTCTGAATCGGCGAAACTTTGCCGTCCTGACCGGCAGGGCGGCGCTTTCATGGGCACCTGTGGCCGCGATGCCGCTGATGCGCTCCTGCCACAATCGCGGCGCCGGTCGGGCTGGACGCCGGGTCAGCCGGATCGCACACTGACCTTGTCTGCTTGTCGTTCTGCCTCCCGAACCCGGAAAGCCCCGCTGCCCATGCCGATCCGCCCCCGTTCCCTGCTCGCCGCCGCGCTGGCCTCGTTCCTCGTCGGCATGGTCCCGCCGGCCGCGACGGCGCAGCAGCCGACCCAGGTGCTTGCCTCGATCGATCCGTTCCGCGTCGCCGTGGCGGAAAGCGCGGCCCGCGACGAGGATCTCGCCGCCTTCTACCGGGGCAGGGGATTCGCTCCGGTCTGGTCCGGATCCGAGCCTGTCGCCGTGGCGCGGCGCAACGCGCTGATGACCGCCCTGACCCAGGCGCCGACCCATGGCCTGCCGGCGGCACGGTTCGACCCCGCCGCGCTGGTGACCCGGCTGCGGGCGGCGCGCGGCCCGGCCGAGCTCGGCCGGATGGAGGTGGAGCTCAGCCGCGCCTATCTCGACTACGCCCGTGCGGTGCAGTCCGGCATCCTGACCCCGCGCGAGGTCGTGCCGCTGATCCGGCGCGAGGTGCCCTATGCCGACCGGCAGGAACTGCTGGAGGACTTCATCGCGGCCGAGGCGCCGCTCGACTTCATTCGCGGTCTCGCCCCGCGCAATCCCGAATATGTCCGCCTGATGCGGGCCAAGATGCAGCTCGAGGCCGACCTGCGGACCGGCGGCTGGGGCGCGGCCGTGCCGAGCGCGGGCCTGCGCCTCGGCTCGAGCGGGCCGGCCGTGGTCGCGCTGCGCGACCGGCTGACGGCCATGGGCTGGCTCGGGCGGACCCGAACCGCGACCTACGATGCCCAGATCGAGGCCGCCGTCCGTGCCTTCCAGGACTCCGTCGGGATCGAGCCCGACGGGGTGGTGGGCGAGGGGACCCGCGCCGCGCTCAACGTCCCGCCGGAGGAGCGGCTGCAATCCGTGCTCGTCGCGATGGAACGCGAGCGCTGGATGAACTTCGAGCGGGGGGACCGCCACATCTGGGTCAACCTCACCGATTTCCACGCCCAGGTCGTCGATCATGACCGCGTCACCTTCGAGACCCGGTCGGTCATCGGGGCGGGCAGCGCCGATCGCCAGACGCCCGAATTCTCGGACGTCATGGAATACATGGAGATCAATCCCTACTGGTACGTGCCCGCCTCGATCATCCGGGGCGAATACGGCGGACGCGTGCCGGGCGGCTTCCAGGCGGTCAACAACCGTGGGCAGGTCGTGGGCGTGTCCAACGTCATGGTGAACGGGCGGGTGAACTACTCGCTCCGCCAGCCGCCTGGGCCGAACAACGCGCTCGGCCGGGTGAAGTTCATGTTCCCCAACCAGTACAACATCTACCTGCACGACACGCCCTCGCGCAGCCTCTTCGCGCGGGAGGTGCGGACCTTCAGCCATGGTTGCATCCGGCTGAACGATCCCCTCGACTTCGCCTACCACCTGCTCGAGCGGCAGGAGGACGATCCGGTCGGGTTCTTCGACGCCCGGCTGAACAGCGGCGCGAATACCCGCGTCGATCTCGTCGAGCCGCTGCCCGTCCACCTCGTCTACCGCACCGCCTTCACGGATACCGAGGGGCGCCTGCATTTCCGCAACGACGTCTACGGGCGCGACGCGCGGCTGTGGTCCGCCCTCGCCGCGGAAGGGGTGGCCCTGGGCGGCCTGTCGGGGTAGCGCGGGCCCGGCTTCGACCGGAGAACGAGAATGGACCCGACCATCGCCGAGATCGCCGAGACGCTCGGCACGACGTTCGCAGGCGACGGCACCCTTCGGGTCGCCCGCGCGGCCGAGCCGGCGGCCGCCGGGCCGGACGATCTCGCCATCGCGCTGTCGGGGCCCTTTCTCGCGGACCTGGCCGAGGGGCATGCGCGCGCCGCCCTGGTCCCGCCCGGGACCGATCCCGAGATGCACGGCCTCTCCGCCGCGATCTTCGCGCCGCGGGCGCGGCTCGCGCTGTCGCGGCTGACCGGCCTTCTGGCCCCCGACGACGCCTTCGGCGTCGGCCTTCATCCCAGCGCGGTGATCGACGACAGCGCCGAGATCGGGGACGGGTGCGATATCGGCCCGTTCTGCGTGATCGGCGCCGGCGTGGTGCTGGGGGCCGGCAGCCGGCTCGGCGCGCATGTCGTGCTGGGGCAGGGGGTGCGGATCGGCCCCGGCGCGCGCATCCGCGACGGCGCCCGGATCGGCCCGCGCGTGACCGCCGGGGCGCGTCTGGTGGTGCAGCCCGGCGCCGTGATCGGGGGCGACGGCTTCTCCTTCGTGACCGAGGGGCCTTCCGGCCCGGAACGGGCCCGCGCCGCCGGCGGCGCCGGGACGCTGGAGCCGACCGATCCCCCCGGATGGCACAAGATCGAGAGCCTCGGCGGAGTCGAGATCGGCGACGATGTCGAGATCGGCGCGAATTCCGCGGTCGATGCCGGCACGATACGCGCCACGCGGATCGGCAGCGGGACCAAGATCGACAACCTCGTCCAGGTCGGACACAACGCGATCGTGGGACGGGACTGCCTGCTCTGCGGGCAATCCGCGATCGCGGGGTCGACCGTGATCGGGAACCGCGTCGTCCTGGGCGGACAGACCGGCGTCGGGGATCACCTGCGGATCGGCGACGACGTGGTGGCGGGCGGGGGCTCGGTCATCCTCGCCTCGGTCCCGGCGGGGCGGATGGTGCTGGGCTACCCCGCCCAGCGGATGGACCGGGCGCTGGCGCTGCACCGGCAGGCGCTGCGGGCTGGGCGGCGCGCCGTGACGCCCGCGGCGGAAAACCCGGTTCCAAAGCCGGGGCCGGCCAAGTAAACGGTCCGCGCACCGACCCCTCTAGAAGGCCCCGAACATGACCGCCCCCATGCCCGACGTGCGGCACGAGGTGAAACGGATCCTCGCCGAGCAGGCGCTGATCGAGCCGACCGACGTGTCCGACGACGCGACGCTCGAGAGCCTCGGCGTCGATTCCATGGGTCTGGTCGAGGCGATCTTCGGCTTGGAAGAGGCGTTCGACATCCGCATCCCCTTCAACGCGAACGCTCCGGGCGAGAGCGGCTTCGACATCTCGTCCGTCGACAGCATGGTCGCGACGGTCGAGCGGCTGATCGCCGAGCAGAAGGGCTGAGGCGATGCGCGGGCGACGCGTCGCCATCACCGGGGCGGGCACGATCAACCCGCTCGGGGCGGATGTGCCCGCGACCCTGGCCGCGATGCGCGAGGGGCGGGTGGCGATCGGCCCGCTCGACATCCGCGACGCGGACCGCCTGCTCGCCCCGATCGGGGCTCAGGTCGCGGAGTACGACGAGACGGCGCGCTTCGACCGGCAGCAGATCGCCCTCTACGACCGGTTCACCCAGTTCGCCCTGATCGCGGGGGGCCAGGCGGTCGCGCAGTCGGGCCTGACCTTCGACGGCGCGCTGGCCGAGCGGGCGGGCGTCGTCATCGGGACCAGCGGCGGCGGCCTCGGTACGCAGGACGACAATTACCGGGCCGTCTACGAGGAGGGAAAGAACCGCGTCCATCCCTTCGTCGTGCCCCGGCTGATGAACAGCGCCGCCGCGTCGCATCTGGGCATGGTCCACAACCTGCGCGGGCCCGGCTTCACCGTGTCCAGCGCCTGCGCCTCGTCCAATCACGCGATGGGGCAGGCCCTCGCCATGATCCGCTCGGGCATGGCCGACGTGATGCTGACCGGCGGATCGGAGGCGATGCTCTGCTTCGGCGGGTTCAAGGCGTGGGAGGGCCTGCGCGTGATGAGCCGCGACGGCTGCCGGCCGTTCTGCGCGACCCGCAGCGGCATGGTCCAGGGCGAGGGCGCGGCCGTCTTCGTCTTCGAGGAATGGGAGCATGCACGCGCCCGCGGCGCCGAGATCCTGGCCGAGGTGGCGGGGTACTCCATGACCTCGGATGCGGGGGACATCGTCATGCCCTCGCAGCAGGGGGCGGAGCGGGCGATGGCCGGCGCGCTGGCGGATGCGGGCCTCGCCCCCGGCGATGTCGGCTACGTCAACGCCCACGGCACCGCGACGGCGGCGAACGACCGCATCGAATCCGCGGCCATCGCAGCGGTGTTCGGCCCGGCGACCGGCGGCCTCGCGGTCTCCTCGACCAAATCGATGCACGGCCACCTGATCGGCGGGGCGGGAGCGGTGGAGCTGCTCGCCTGTCTCTCGGCCCTGCGCGACGGCGTGATCCCCCCGACGATGGGCTGGCGGACGCGCGATCCGGATTGCCCGCTCGACGTGGTGCCGAATGCCGCGCGCGAGGCGCGGGTCGCCGCGACGCTGTCCAACGCCTTCGCCTTCGGCGGGCTGAACGCGGTGCTGGCCCTGCGCGCCGCCTGAGACGGGCTCCGGACAGCAGAAAAAAGGGCCGGCCCCCGGGGGACCGGCCCGATCCTTCACCCCGTGGGGCGGATCACTCGGCCGGGGCAGGAACCGCCTCGTTGCCGGCCTCGAAGGCGGCGGTGAAGCCGGTGAGCGACATGTTCAGCGCCACGGTCTGATCGGGGGCCAGGGCCGGGACGATGGTGACGGTCGCCCGGGCGCCGCGCTTCATCTGGTCGACCGTCGCCTGGTCGAACCCGATCCGGGCGAGGCAGCCCGAGGAGAGCAGCGGCGAGAAGCCGCGCGCCGAGCAGAAGGTGAACGGGTAGGTCCGCGGCTCGCTGCCGTCGATCGAGATCCGCAGCCCGGCCGGCAGCAGCGTCTCCATCGGGGCGACGATGTTGGCGCCCGCGGCGGCCTCGCCCTCGGTCACCGGGAACAGGCCGACCTCGGCGACGGGATTGCCTTCCTCGTCCTCGAGCAGCTGGTAGATCGTGCAGGGTTCGGGCCCCTCCTCGACGCGCAGGCAGCGCTGCAGCCAGTCGCCGTACTCGGCGCGGGTATAGGGGGCGCCCGGCTGGTTGCTGTCGGGCACGCCCATGGAGAGGTCCTCGGCGGCGCTCGGGGCGGTGCCCGTGTTTTCGGTACCCGTGTCTTGGGCGCCGGTCTCCGCCGTGCCCGCGTCCTGGGTGCCCGCGTCTTCGGTGCCCGCGTCTTCGCCGGCGGTGTCCTGCGTGCCCGTCTCGGCCGGGGTCTCGGTCGTTTCGTCGGTTTCCTGCGCCCAGGCGGCGCCAGCCAGGGTGGCGAGGGCGAGGGTGCTGGTCAGCGTGAGGGTCTTCAGCATGGAACGTCCCAATCTGCTTCGTCTGTCGACGCCGCCCCTAGCATGGCCGCCCGGTCCTGTCAGGAGCAAAGGGCGTTCCCTCACGCCCGCGTGGCCCGGCGGCGCCCGCAAAACGGGCGGTGACGGGGATCGCGTGGCACGGCATGGTGGTGGCGCCCGGCCCCGGTGGCGGGCCTGCCGGGCCCAATTGAAAAAGGGGTGCCCGCGATCGCGGACCCCCTTTCCCGTTTCTCCCTGCCGGACTTGGCCGACCTATTGCGCGGGACGCTACGACAGGGCTTCGAAGCCGTCAACACCCTTGCGGATCCTTGCCGGCCCCGACGCCCGGGGCAGGAGGGCGACGAAAAAAACCGCGCCACGGGGGGCGCGGTCAGTCTGACAGGGAGGAAACGCCGGTCGCGGGAGAGGCCGCGCCCGGCCCACGCAGACTGGCAGAGAATTCCTAAGTTTGTATTGTCGGCCGGAAAGGCCGGCGGCCTCTCGGCCCCGGAAGGGGGGGGCAGGCCCCGCCCCCCGCGCGCGAGGAACGAAGATGGCGGATTCCGATGCCGGCGCAGGCGCCGCACCCGAGGGCGAGGCCGCCCGGCAGGAGGGCCTGATCCTCGTCGGCGGGGGCGGGCCCGGCTACGGGGCGCCGCAACATCTCCGCCTCGACAAGGCGAACCGGCACGGGCTGATCGCGGGCGCGACCGGCACCGGCAAGACGGTCACGCTCCAGATCCTGGCCGAGGGGTTCTCGGCCGCGGGCGTCCCGGTCTTCCTTTCGGACGTGAAGGGCGACCTCTCCGGTCTCGGCCATCCCGGCGATGCCGGGGGCAAGCTGCACACTGCCTTCGCCGAGCGGGCGGCAACGATCGGCCTCGACCTGCGCTACGGCGCCGTTCCGGTCACCTTCTGGGACCTGTTCGGCGCGCAGGGCCACCCGGTCCGGGCCACGATCGCCGAAATGGGGCCACTGCTGCTGGCGCGGCTGCTCGACCTCACCGAGGTGCAGGAGGGGGTGCTCACCATCGCCTTCCGTGTCGCGGACGAGCAGGGGCTGCCGCTGCTGGACCTTGCGGACCTGCGGGCCCTGCTGGTCTGGTGCGGCCAGAACGCCAGGGCGCTGTCGCTGGAATACGGCAATGTCGGCACCGCCTCGATCGGGGCGATCCAGCGGGCGCTTCTCGTGCTCGAGACGCAGGGCGGGACGGATTTCTTCGGCGAGCCGGCCCTGCAGCTGGCCGACATGATACGGCAATCGGCGGACGGGCGGGGGGTGGTGAACATCCTGGCGGCCGACAGGCTGATGGCCTCGCCCCGGCTCTACGCGACCTTCCTGCTCTGGCTGCTCTCCGAACTGTTCGAGGAGCTGCCGGAGGTGGGCAATCCCGACCGGCCGACGCTCGTCTTCTTCTTCGACGAGGCGCACCTGCTGTTCGACGGCGCCCCGCCCGCGCTGGTGGACAAGGTCGAACAGGTCGCCCGGCTGATCCGGTCCAAGGGGGTGGGCGTCTACTTCGTCACCCAGAACCCGGCCGACGTCCCGGACACGGTGCTGGGTCAGCTCGGCAACCGGGTGCAGCACGCGCTGCGCGCCTTCACCGCGAGGGACCGCAGGGCGCTGGAGGAGGCGGCCGAGACCTACCGCGACAATCCCGCCTTCGACATCGCCGACGCGATCCGCGATGTCGGCACGGGCGAGGCGGTGACGTCCTTCCTCGACGAGAAGGGCCGCCCCGGCATCGCCGAGCGCACCCTGATCCGCCCGCCCGCCAGCCAGCTCGGCCCCCTGACGGAGGAGGAGCGCGCCGCGCTGATCGCGGGGTCCGGGCTGGGCGGAAAATACGACACCAGGCTCGACCGCGAGAGCGCGGCCGAGATGCTGCGCGCCCGGGCCGACGCCGCCGCAAGAGAGGTCGAGCGGACCGCCCGCCCCGACGCGATGCCGCAGGAGCGCGAGTTCGGCCATGCGCGGCGCTGGGACGGCGGCCGCGCAGGGGCAGGGCGCGCGCGCGAGATCGGCACGCGGCGGAGTGGAACGGCGGACAGCCTCGGCGGCGCGCTGTCCGAGGCGCTGGTCAAAGAGCTGCGGGGCACGACGGGCCGGCGGATCATCCGCGGCGTCTTCGGCACGATCTTCCGCGGAAGGTGAGGCCCCGCGCCTCCCGTCCCCCCTTCCCCTGCGGCAGGAATCGGCTAGGCTGACATTCATGATGACGAATGCCCGCCAGACGCGCCCGCTGGGCCTCCTCGTTCTCGCCGCGTGGCCGGTCGCCGCGGCGGCGCAGGATTTCGACCCGACCCTGACCGACCCGGCCGAGATCGCCCTGCAATGCGGCGGATCCTCGGCCGCGGGCGAGATCGTCTTCGCGCAATGTGCGGTCTGCCACGAGATCGGCGAGGACGCGGAAAGCGGCGTCGGCCCCCATCTGCAGGAATTCGTGGGCCGGCTCGCCGGCTCGCTTGAGGATTTCGCCTATTCCCCGGCGCTGGTCGCGCTGGGAGAGCAGGGCGTGACCTGGGAACGGGACAGCATGCACGCGATGCTCGCCGATCCCGCCTCCATGGGCTTTCCGGAGAACCATCCCGTCGTCGCGGACGAGCAGGCGCGCAACGACCTGATGACCTATCTGCGCACCCATACCCTGCCGCCCGCCCCCGCCATCGGCGAGGTCGCGGTGCCAGAGCATGTCCTCGCGATGGAGGGCGACGCCGCTTACGGCGAATACCTGTCGGGCGAATGCGCCGCCTGCCACGTGCCCGGCGGGACCGACGACATTCCCGGGATCACCGGCATGGCGCGCGGCGACCTGATGCTGGCGCTCTACGAATACCGCGAACGGGCGCGGCCCAACTCCACCATGCAGCTCGTCGCGCAATCGCTGGGCGAGGCCGAGATCGCGGCGCTCGCCGCCTATTTCGAAGGCGCGGCGCCCTAGGCCCCGCGCGCCGAGGCGGCAGGCCCTGCGTATCTCGCCCGGGTCTCGTCAGGGGGGGAGTGGAGCGGGTAACGGGAATCGAACCCGTAACAAGAGCTTGGGAAGCTCGTGTGATACCTTTTCACCATACCCGCACCGGTCTGGTGAGGCGTGAGATACGCCGCGCCCCCCCTCCCGTCAAGCGTCGCGCCGCCGCCTGCGCCGCCCGCCCTCGCCCCCGCCGCCGGTGTTGAACGACACGTCCGGCAGCGGGGCGACGGCCCGCAGGTTGGCGAAGGGCGCGGTGGCGTGGGGGATCGCGTTGGCGGCCACGAAATGCTCCTGGAAGCGGGGCTCGATCGCCGTCTCGACCTTGTGGATGCGGCGCACCTCCGCCTCGATCCGGGCCCGCGCCGCGACGGAGCAGAGCGCGATCCGCGCCCCGGTGCCGGCCGCGTTCCCCGCGCTCGTCACCTTGTCCAGCGGCACGTCGGGGATCATCCCCAGCACCATCGCGTGCTTGGGCGAGATATGCGCGCCGAAGGCCCCCGCGAGCACGACGCGCCCGACCGCGTCCACGCCGCGCTCGTCCATCAGCAGCCGCGCCCCGGCATAGAGCGCGGATTTCGCCAGCTGGATCGCCCGGATGTCACCCTGCGTGACCGTGATGCGGGGCCCGCCCGCCTCGGTCCCGTCGTGGATCAGGTAGGCATGGGTCCGGCCCTCGGCCTCGCAGCGGTCGGTCCCGGTCTGCTCGGCCGAGCCGATCAGGCCCTTCGCGTCGAGCAGCCCCGCCATCCGCATCTCGGCCACCGCCTCGATGATGCCCGAGCCGCAGATGCCGGTGACGGTTCCGGCTTGCTCGGCAAAGCCGGCCTCGTCGGACCAGAGCTCGCATCCGATCACGCGGAAACGCGGCTCCTTCGTCTGCGGGTCGATCTCGACCCGCTCGATCGCGCCGGGCGCGGCGCGCTGGCCCGAGCTGATCTGCGCCCCCTCGAAGGCCGGCCCGGTGGGCGAGGAACAGGCGAGGACGCCGTCCCGGTCGCCCAGCAGGATCTCGGCATTGGTGCCCACGTCGACCACCAGCACTAGGTCCTCGGACTTGCCCGGCTCTTCCGACAGCGCGACGGCGGCGGCATCGGCGCCGACATGGCCCGCGATGCAGGGCAGGACGAACACCCGGGCGGCGTCGGACAGGCCGGTCAGCCCCAGCTCGGCCGCGTCGAGCGACAAGCTCTCGGACGTGGCGAGGGCGAAGGGCGCCTGGCCGAGCTCCACCGGGTCGATCCCCAGCAGCAGGTGGTGCATCACCGGGTTGCAGACAAAGACCGCCTCGACGATGTCGCGCGCCTCGATCCCTACCTCCGTCGCGATCTCGGCGGCGAGGCGCGAGATCGCGTCCCGCACCGCCGCCGTCATCTCGGCCGCGCCGCCCTCGTTCATCATCGCGTAGCTGACCCGGCTCATCAGATCCTCGCCGAAGCGGATCTGCGGGTTCATCACCCCCGCACTCGCCTTGACCGTGCCGTTGCGCAGATCGGTCAGATGCGCCGCGATGGTGGTCGAGCCGAGGTCGATGGCCAGCCCGTAGAGCCGGCCCTCGTGAAAGCCGGGCCAGAGGTCGATCAGGCGATGCGCCTCGTCCCGGTGCCCCTTGTGCAGCGCGACGGTCACCTCCCACTTGCCCTTGCGCAGGACGGGCTGGAGCCGCGAGAGGACAGGCAGCGGCGCGGTCAGCCGCTCGATCCCCCAGGCCTCCTTCAGCGCGGCGGCGAGCCGTTCCAGATCGCCCGAGGGCTCGTGCATGTCGGGTTCGGGCACGGTCACGAAATAGAGCTTCGTCGCCGGGTCCATGACGATCTCGCGCGCGCTCGCGCTCTTGCGCACGACCTGCCGGTGGACCTGGCTCTCGGGCGGGACGTCGATCACCACGTCGGACAGGATCTGCGCCTGGCAGCCGAGGCGGCGCCCCTCCTTCAGCCCCCGGATCCGGTCGTAGCGCGCCTCGACCTCGTTCCACGCGCTCAGCGCGCCGGGGGCGACGGTGACGCCGAACTTGGGGAAATCGCCCCGGCCGGGACTGACCTGGCACTTGGAGCAGATGCCCCGCCCGCCGCAGACGCTGTCCAGATCGACGCCGAGCCGCCGCGCGGCCGCCAGGACCGGCGTGCCGGCGGGCACGCGGCCGCGCTTGCCCGAAGGCGTGAAGATGACGAGCGGATCCTCGGCCATGGGGCCTCCTCGTGACTTGCGCGCCGGACCATAGCGGCGCGTCCGGCAGGTTAAAGAGGGGGAAGCGACGCGTTCCGCGTCGCCCGCGTCACGCCAGCACGCCGGTCCCCAGAAGCCAGACCGCCAGCGGCACCGGCAGCGTGGCGAGCAGCACCGTGGCGAGCACCAGCGGCCCCCGGAACAACCCCGACATGCCGGCCAGCAGCATCAGCCCGCCACCGCCGCCCAGCACGATCGTCCCCGGCAGGTTCAGGAGCAGCGCAAGCGTCAGGTAGCGCCAGTCCGTCAGCAGCGCCGCGACCGGCCGGGGCAGGGCGGCCGACAGGGCGGCCGCCCGCGCCGGCGGATTCATGTCCCGCAGCCGCATCAGCAGCGCCTCGATCCGGACGAGGCGCAGGTCGCGCGCCAGCCGGACGAGGAAGGTCAGCGGCACGAACCGCCCCGCGGCCCAGGCGATCATCAGCCCCGCACCCGTCGCGCCCCAGACGAAGGGCGCGTAATCCGCCCCCCGCATGACGAGGATGGAGATCCCGATCTCCACCGCCGGGACGAAGGGAATCGCCAGCAGCAGCGCATAGGCGGCGAAGATCGCGGCGCTCAGCATCCGCGCCTCGCCGGTCTCGAACCGCATCACCAGGGCCATCGCCCGGTCCGACAGCGCCAGCAAGGCCCAGACCAGCGCCGCGACGAGCGCGAGGCGCAGCGCCAGCCGGACCGGGCGCGGCAGGAAGGAGAGGGGGCGCGTCATCGCCGCCCTCCTATCCCGCCCCGGGATCGCCGAACAGGGGCGCCCGGACCGGGCGGTTGCCCCGCCCCCGGCCTTGGCGTAAGGGGCCGCATTGCTGACGACGGAGACCTTTGCCCATGGACATCCGCGAGGCCCTGACCTTCGACGACGTGCTGCTGCTGCCCGCCGCCTCGAGCGTCCTGCCCGGCACCGCCGATACCCGCACCCATGTCACCCGACGCATCGGGATGAACATCCCGCTGCTTTCCTCGGCCATGGATACCGTGACTGAGAGCCGGATGGCGATCACCATGGCCCAGTCCGGCGGGATCGGCGTGATCCACCGCAATCTCGACATCGAGGCCCAGGCCGACGAGGTCCGCCGGGTGAAGCGCTTCGTCTCCGGCACGGTCTACAAGCCGGTGACGCTGACCCCGGACCAGACGCTGGGCGACGCCAGGAAGCTGATGGAGCGCTATCGCATTACCGGTTTTCCGGTCGTCGATGCGGATCGGCGGGTCGTCGGGATCGTGACCAACCGCGACATGCGCTTCGCCGAGAACGACGACACGCCGGTCCGGGTCATGATGACCTCGGACGACCTCGCGGTCCTGCGCGAGCCGGTCGACCTGGACGAGGCGCGCAGCCTGATGAAGGCGCGCCGGATCGAGAAGCTGCTCGTGACGGACGCGAAGGGGCACCTCACCGGGCTGCTGACGCTGAAGGACAGCGAGCAGGCCGTTCTCAATCCGGCCGCCTGCAAGGACGAGCTGGGGCGCCTGCGCGTCGCCGCCGCCTCCACCGTCGGCGAGGCGGGCTACGAGCGTTCGGCCGCGCTGATCGATGCCGGGGTCGACATCGTGGTGATCGACACCGCCCATGGCCATAGCGAGGGGGTCGGCAAGGCCGTCAATCGTCTCAAGGGCTTGTCGAACGACGTTCAGATCATCGCCGGCAACGTCGCGACCGCCGAGGGCGCCCGCCACCTGATCGACAGCGGCGCCGACGCGGTCAAGGTCGGGATCGGTCCCGGCTCCATCTGCACGACGCGGATGGTGGCGGGCGTCGGCGTGCCCCAGCTGACCGCGATCATGGACGCCGCCTCGGCCGCCGGGGACATTCCGGTCATCGCCGATGGCGGAATCAAGTTCTCGGGCGACTTCGCCAAGGCGATCGCCGCGGGCGCCTCCTGCGCCATGGTCGGCAGCATGATCGCGGGCACCGACGAGAGCCCGGGCGAGGTGATCCTCTACCAGGGCCGGTCGTTCAAGGCCTATCGCGGCATGGGCTCGCTCGGCGCGATGGCGCGGGGCAGCGCCGACCGCTACTTCCAGAAGGATGCGGCGAGCGACAAGCTCGTCCCCGAGGGGATCGAGGGCCAGGTCGCCTACAAGGGCTCTGCCACCGCAGTGATCCACCAGCTCGTCGGCGGTCTGCGCGCCGCGATGGGCTATACCGGCTGCGGCACTGTGGCCGAGATGCGCACGGGCTGTTCCTTCGTCAAGATCACCGGCGCGGGGCTGAAGGAAAGCCATGTCCATGACGTGCAGATCACGCGCGAGAGCCCGAATTACCGCATCGGATGAGCGGCTTGCGGTGCGATCCTGAGGTGATGGCTTGACCCCGGGCGCCCGCGCCGCGGCGGCGATCTCGGTGCTCGACGACTGGCTGGACGGCGCCCCGGTTGAGCGCGCGCTGCTCCGCTGGGCGCGGGGCGCCCGCTATGCCGGGTCGGGCGACCGCGCCGCCGTCCGCGACCTCGTCTACGACGCCGTCCGCCGCCGCCGCAGCGCGGCAGCTGCCGGCGGTGCGCTGACCGGGCGCGGGCTCGTCCTCGGCACGCTGCGGCTGGACGGGACCGATCCTGCGACGCTCTTCACCGGACAGGGGCACGCGCCCCCTCCGCTCGACGAAGGCGAGCGACCGGGCGCGGCGCCCGCCGACCGGGGCACGCGGCTGGACTGGCCCGACTGGCTGCTGCCCCATGCCGATGCCGCCCTCGGCGCGGGGGCGGAGGCGGCCCTCGCGGCGCAGCGCGACCGGGCGCCGGTCTTTCTGCGGGCGCTGGGCGACCGCGGCGTCGCGGCCGAGCGCCTCGCCGAAGAGGGCATCTCGGTCTCCCCCCTCGCCGACGTGGCGACCGCGCTCGAGGTGACGCGCAATGCGCGTCGCGTCGCGGCGAGCGCCGCCTTCCGCGAGGGGCTGATCGACCTGCAGGACGCGAGTTCGCAGGCCGCGATCCTCTCGCTTCCCCTGGCGGGGGGCGAGACGATCCTCGACTATTGCGCCGGCGGGGGCGGCAAGTCCCTCGCCGTCGCGGCCCGGGGCGCCGGCCGGGTCGTCGCGCACGACGCCGATCCCGCCCGCATGGCCGACATCGCGCCGCGCGCCCTCCGTCTCGGCGCGGAGGTGGAGGTCGTGCCGGACCTGCCCCCCGGTCTGCTGGCCGACCTCGTGATCGTCGACGCGCCCTGCTCCGGCTCGGGCACGTGGCGCCGGGCGCCCGAGGCGAAATGGCGCCTGACTCCGGATCGACTGGCCGAACTCACGGCCCTGCAGGACGACATCCTCGCCGAGGCCGCCCGGCATGTCCGGCCCGGGGGGATTCTGGCCTACATGACCTGCTCGATCTTCAGGGACGAGAATGAAGATCGGGTGAACGCGGCACGCGCCGGCTGGGCCGCCGACTGGCAGTCGCGACTCGAGCGGCGCTGGATCCCGGGACCGGGCGGCGACGGCTTCTACCTTGCCCTCCTCGCGCGGCCCTGAGAGCCACCTGCGCCGCGGGATTGCCCGGTCGTCGTCTCTCGCGTTTACTCGGCCTTAACGCCGCTCGGCGAAGACGGAAGGCGAGGAATCGAACGGGGACGCCGGCGTGCACCATGACGGGATGGAGGAAGCGACCGCGCCGGACGGGGCGGGGCGCGGTCGGTGGGCGGCACCCTCGCTGGTCCTCGCCCTGTCGGGGCTTGCGGCCCTCGTCGCCGCCGCGCTGGGGCCCGTCTGGCTGCGGATCGCGGCGCTTCCGTTCGGCGGCCTGACGCTCGGCGCGGGCCTCGTCCTGCTGTTGCGCAGGCCGGATCCGGGCCGGTCCGAGGCGCGCGTCGATCCCGCGCTCGCCCTGTCCCATGTCGACCCCGCGCCCGTCTTCATCGCCGATGCCGATGGCCGCATCCTGTCGCGCAACGCCGCCGCCTCGGGCCGGCTCGAAACCGCCGGCCCCGACACGATCGGCCGGCTGTTCCGCGACCATTTCGCCAATCCCGCCGCGATCCGCGCCCGGCTGCAGGAGGCGGCGATGGCGAACGGGCATGCGCGCGAGGACATCGTCACGCGCCGGGGCCACCTTCGGCTGGCCGCGGCCCATCTGGGGGGCTCCTTCGCCTGGCGGCTGGAGGACGTGGGCGACCGCGGCGGCGGCCGGCCGACGGATCACATGAGCCTGCCGATGCTGACCGCCGGTCCGAGCGGCGCCGTCCTCTACATGAACGAGGCGTTCCGCCGGCTGACCGGGGGGCGTGCCCGCTCGCTCGACCTGATCTTCCGCGACCTGCCGCTGAAGAGCGGGACGATGCGCACCGTCGAATCGGCCGACGGGCCGCGCTCCTGCCTCGTCGCGACGGTGCCCGGGCAGGGCGGGCGCAGCGAGGTCTACCTCCTGCCGGGGGCAGAGGGGGATGGCGGCGCGACGGGCTGGGCCGCGCTCGCGCAGCTGGACCTGCCGATGCTGAAGGTCGCCCCGACGGGGGAATTGCTGGCCAGCAACCAGGCGGCGCGCGACCTCGTCCCGATGCCCGTCGACACGGCGGAGCGGATGTCCGACCTGCTCGAGGGGCTGGGCCGCCCGATCGTCGACTGGCTGCGCGAGACGGCCGAGGGGCGCGGCCAGCCCGGCCCGCAATTCCTGCAGGGCACCGGCCAGCACCGCGACTGGTTCGTCCAGGTCTTCCTGCATCCCGCGGGCCCGCCGGAGGAGCGTTACCTCGTCGCCGTCCTGACGGACGTGTCCGAACTCAAATCCCTGGAGGCGCGGTTCAACCAGGCCCAGAAGATGCAGGCGATCGGCCAGCTCGCCGGCGGCATCGCCCATGATTTCAACAATCTGCTGACGGCGATCACCGGCCATTGCGACCTCCTCCTCCTCGGCCGGGACGAGGGGGACGCCGTCTATCCGGATCTCAAGCAGATCCAGCAGAACGCGTTCCGCGCGGCCGGCCTGATCTCCCAGCTGCTGGCCTTCTCGCGCAAGCAGAACCTCGTCCTGCAGATCGTCGACCCCCACGATGCGATCGCCGACATGACCCATCTTCTCGGCCGGCTCACGGGCGAGACGATCGATCTCGAGGTCCGTCAGCAGGGGGATCTGGCCCCGATCCGCGTCGATCCCCGCCAGCTCGACCAGATCATGATGAATCTCGTCGTGAATGCCCGCGATGCGATGGGCGGGACGGGGCGGATCGTGATCGAATCGGAGACCGTCAGGCTGGACGAGCCGCTGTGCCGCGACCGGGCGACCGTTCCGCCCGGGCCCTGGGTCGTGATGCGGGTGATCGACCACGGCTGCGGCATCTCGCCCGACCAGCTGCGCCGGGTCTTCGAGCCGTTCTACACGAGCAAGAAGATCGGAGAGGGAACCGGTCTCGGCCTCTCGACGGTCTATGGAATCGTCAAGCAATCCGGGGGCTTCGTCTTCGTGGACAGCGTCCTGGGGGAGGGGACGACCTTCAGCCTCTACTTCCCGGCCCATGTGGGTCCGGCGGTGCCGGGAGGGGGCGCCGCCGATCACTGGGGCGAAACGGCCCTCGGGCACGCCCCTCGCCTCGTCCTGCCGGTCGAGATCTCGGCGCAGGCCCCTCCGGCGGATCATCCCGGGCCGGCGGAGGGGGCACCGGCCGCCAGCGCGGCTCCGACCGGTGCTGTGCGGGATCCTTCGGCCGGGTTGGCGGCACCGGGGAGCGGGATCATCTCGGACTCCCACTCGGGCCTTGTGCCGAACGCCGCCGCTCGTCCCGGCTCGCCCGGGCCCGACGTGACGGCACAGCGCCGGACCCCGCCCCCGGTCCCCGAATCGGGCGCAGGCAAATTCGTCGGCCCTCAGATGGAGTCCGTGGAACCGGCATCAGCCTTGGATGAGGGGCCGGCGGAGCGGGCGCGCGGGGCCGCGCGCGAGCGGCCGGACCGATCCCCGGCCGGGGCGGATGGACGTCGGTCGGCCGGGGATCGGCTCGACGAACGGGATCCGTCCCCTGTTGCGGGAAGCGGAGCGCCCGATCGCGAAGTCGCGACCCCGGCGGGGCGCAGCGACAAGGGATCGGTCCGACCTGCCGCCATGTCTGGCGGGCCGATCCCCGCATCCCGATCCGGAGAGTCGGGCCCGCCTGGTCGTGGTCCGGCCGCGCCCGGCGGACGGCAACCTGACCCGGCCCTGTCCCCTTCCGGCGCACAGTGGAAAGATGATGGCCCCGCCATGTCCGGTCATTCCCGTGGCCCCGACACGCATGAGCCCCGGGGACATGCCGGAGGGGGGCCCGGCAGCGGAGGGCCGGCATCGGACGAGGACGGCGGCCGCTTGCCGACCAAAGCCGCAGAGGGGGACCCATCCCGATCCGAGCCGGCGGGCGGGGCAGGTTCGGGACCGGGAGACGGCGCGGCCCCCTCGGGGCCGGATGTCCCGGCCGGCGAGCGGGCGGGCACCCCTGCAACGGGCGGAGATGAGGCGATGTCCCCCGAAGTCGGATCGATGGCGAACCGCCCCGGCCCCGGGATCCCCCCCGGTCCCCAAGATGCCGGATCGGCGGATCGCGGCCCAGACACCGAGGGACCTGAAACCCTCACCAGCGCTCCGGCACCGGTCAGAGACCATCCGGCACCTGTCGCCTTCGCCGGAAACCTCTCGCCCATTGCGACCGGCGTGGATGAGCGGCGGGGCCGGACCGGATCCCGCGGGCCGGGAGGCGGCGCCACGGTCCTGCTGGTCGAGGACGAGGCGCCCGTCCGGGCCTTCTCGTCGCGCGCGCTTCGCCTGCAGGGCTACGTCGTGCTCGAAGCCGAGAGCGGGGATGCCGCGCTCCGCATTCTCGAGGAGGAAGGGGGAGCGATCGACGTTGCCGTGACCGACGTCATCATGCCGGGACGTGACGGACCGTCCTGGGCGCGCGAGGCCCTGGCGACCTGGCCCGGATTGCGGCTGATCTTCGTTTCCGGCTACGCCGAGGATGCGTTCGAGGAGCAGCGCAAGGCCTTTCCCGGTTCGCGGTTCCTGCCCAAGCCGTTTTCCCTCTCCGAACTCGTCGCGGCTGTCGGCTCGGAGCGGGAGCGCGCCTCGCGGGCCTCTCCCGTTCCGGCGGAAGGGTAGCCCGATGGGTCGACCGGCGGCGGCCCCGGGGCGGAGAGCCACGATGTCCCTCCGCGGCAGGCACGGGCCGATGGCGGCGGCCGCTCCGGAGGGGGGGGCCCCGGGGGGTGGACCGGCGGCGGCCCCGGGGTGGAGCGCCACGATGTCCCTCCGCGGCCGGCACGGGCCGATGGCGGCGGCCGCTCCGGAGGGGGGGGGCCGGAGGGTGGACCGGCGCCGGCCTCGGAGCGGAGAGCCACGATGTCCCTCCGCGGCCGGCACGGGCCGATGGCCGCGACCGCTCCAGAGGGGGGGCCGGGGGGTAAACCAGCGGCGGCCTCGGGGCGGGAGGCCGCGATGTCCCTCCGCGGCTGGCGGGCCGGATCGCACAGGCCGGTCCGGAGGAGGGTTGGACCGGATGTGGGTCGGCGACGGCGAGGGGCAGGTAGCTTCGACGTCCGGCGGCGAACGGACGGGGCCGCCGGCGCGAGGGCCGATCCGAAGGATCGGAGAGGCGCCACTGCCGGAAGATGTCCGATCGATCGGCCCCCCGGCGGTTCCGAAGGTCCGGAGCGTCGCCACCGGCGGGCCCTGCGCGGGTGTCCGGGCCGGGGACAGCTCGCGCGGCGGAACCGGCGGGGCGATCCCACGGCCCCTTCGGGCGGCCGGGGGAAGCGACAGGTCACTCCTCCTGCCGCCCCCGGGACGTCAGCCGCGGGCCGACGGTCGAGGGGGTGCCGGATCCCCGCCTGCTCCGGCCCGGGCCGGGGGAGGCGCTTCGCTCAGGGCGCGGCGGAGGCGACGAGATGGGCCGCGCAGCCGGTCAGTGCCGCGTAATCGTCCTCCACCACGCTCACGCCGAAATTGCGCATGAACCCGGCGAAGCGTCCCTTGTCCCGAAACGCCTCGACGAAGCCGTATTCGGGCAGGTAGGGGGCGAAGGCGCGCGCGACGCCGCCGACGAGATAGACCCCGCCGAAGGGAAGCTGGGTCAGCGCGAGATTCCCCGCCACCGTTCCGAGCACCCGGGAGAAGACGCGGGCCGCCGCGATCGCCCTCTCGTCGGTCCCGGCGGCGCAGGCGGCCATGATGTCCGCGGCCCGCGCCTCGCGCCGATCCTCGGCCTCCTGGCCGAGCCAGGCATAGACCCGCTCGAGCCCGCGACCCGAGAGCACGTCCTCGACGGCGGGGAAGCCGTGCGCGGTCGAGACGAAGTCGCACAGCCGCATGTCGCGCGCGTCGCGCACCGGCAGGTTGACATGCCCGCTCTCGGAGGGGGGGACGAGCCGGCCGGCCCCGGTCTCGAAGACCGGGGCGGCGTTGAAGCCGGTGCCGACGCCGATGACCAGCTTGGCCGCGTGCTCGCTCGCCTCGGGGAAGGGGATGACCTCGATCAGGTTCTCGGCCGGGATGTGGCCGATCGCGTGGCCCTGCGCCTGCAGGTCGTTGAGGATCGCCGTGCGTTCGGCCCGCGTCGCGCGGGTGAGCGTGCCGCGGTCGATCGTCCAGTCGAGATTGGTCATCGTCGCGCGCCCGTCGCGGACGGGCCCCGCCACCGCGACGCAGGCGGCGGTGGGGTCGACCCCCTCCTCCTGGCAGTAGAGGCGTAGCACGCTCTCCAGCCCGGGATGGTCGCCGTTGCTGTAGCGGCGGACGCTGTCGGGCAGCACGGCCCGCCCGTCGGCCAGGGCGACGCGCGTGTTCGTCCCGCCGATATCGGCCACCAGGGACAGGGTGTTCGCAGGCCGGGTCATCGCATCCTCCCTCCGGATCGGTTCCGGGGGTGATAGGGGGCAACGGGCCCGGGGGGCAAGGGCGGGCGGCGCCGGGCCGATCCGGCCGTCAGCCGCGGGTGAGGCCCTCGGTCGGGGGCAGGGGGAGGGGGCTGGTCACGAGTTCGGGCCGGCGCCTCTCGTAGAAGGCGTTGCCGCCGGTCGTGACGGTGTAGTGCATGTTGTCGTAGCCGGCGCGGTAGGTCGCGGCGTGGAAGAACTCGGACCGGCCGACGAGCGGATGGCGCTCGCCCCGCAGGACCGAGCGCGCGGCGGCCCGGACCGCCTCGGCCGACGGGCCGGTCATGTCGCGCGTGAGCACGCCGGCGGCGAACTGGTTCGGCTGGCCGACCACGCCGCAGACATCGTCGGGATAGGCGGGCGAGGCGACACGGTTCATCACGACCGTGCCGACGGCGATCAGCCCGTCGCGGCTGGACCGGATGGATTCGAAGTACATCGCCCGGGCGAGGCACTCGGTCGCGTCGAGCCTGGGTCCCCGGTCGCGGGCACAGGCGGCGAGCGCCGCCAGAACGGCGAGGAGGAGCGCGGCGCGCGCGGATCGGATCATGGGCTGTCCTGCTCGGCTCGGTGGTTCGGGCGTCTCGCCGCCTCTTGCCGTCAGCCTAGCGCGGCGACCCCCGCCGGCGCAACGGCGCCGTCCCCCGGCGGCGCGTATCCCCCGGCGGGCCGAGTCCTCAGTAGGGCGCGTCCTCGAGCACGCCGTCCGCACTCATCTGCGCGTAGAGCAGCCCCTCGCGCAGGCCCCGGTCCGCCACCGACAGACGGTCGGTGGGCCACAGCCGCATCAGCGTCTGCAGGATCGCGCTGCCCGACATGATCAGCGACTGGCGATCCTTGCCGATCCGGGGATCGTTGCGCCGGCCCTCGGGCCCCAGATGCAGGTAGTCGCGGATCACCGCGTCGATCTGGTCCGAGGTCATGCGCAGCCCGTCCACCTTGGTCCGGTCGTAGCGCCGCAATCCCAGATGCGAGGCGGCCACGGTGGTGACGGTGCCGCTGGTCCCGATGATCTGGAATCCCTCGCGCGACTGCTCGGAGGCGGAGGGCGCGAAGGCCGAGAGGTTCTCTTCGAAGAACCAGGACATCAGGGCGAAGCGGGCGCTGTCGTCCTCGACGTCCGAGAACTGGTCGCGCAGGGTCGCGACGCCGAGCGGGACGCTGATCCAGTCCACCACCTTCGCCGCGGCGAAGGGGCCGGGATCGGAGGAGAAGCCCGCGTGCAGGCGCATGATCGCGCGCGGCCGCTCGCGCTGGGGTACCTTCGTCAGGTCGATCCAGACGAGCTCGGTCGAGCCGCCGCCGATATCGACGACCAGCAGCTGCTCGGTCCGGGTGGAGACGAGCGGCGCGCAGGACACGACGGCGAGGCGCGCCTCCTCCTCGGGGGGGATGATCTCGAGCTCGAGCCCGGTCTCGCGGCGCACCTGGGCGAGGAACTGCGCGCCGTTGCGCGCGCGCCGGCACGCCTCGGTCGCGACCAGCCGCATGCGCGACACCTTGTGCCGGGCGATCTTCTGCTTGCAGATCCGCAGCGCGCCGAGCGTGCGGTACATGGCCGCGCGCGACAGCCGGCCGGACGCCTCCAGTCCCTGCCCGAGCTGGACGGACTTGGAGAAGCTGTCGACCACATGGAACTGAGAGCCCTTGGGCTGGGCGATCAGCATGCGGCAGCTGTTCGTCCCGAGGTCCAGCGCCGCGTAGAGCGTCGCCGGGTCGGGGGTTCTGGGCGCGGGGCTCTCGACCGCCTTGGGGAAAGCGCCCGCGCGTGTGGGACGCTTGGGCGCCATCTCGCAACGCCCTCCGGTATCGTGTTGGCTCCGAAGGTAGGGCTCCGGACGGTTCCGCGCAAGCATTGTCCGCCGCCCGGACGGGCCGCCGGCACGGATGCCGTGCCGGCATCCGCCGGCGCCCGTCCCGCCGCGCCGGGGGTCGCTCGCGGACCGCGTGATGTCGAATTCCGCACGCATCCGGGATAGGGACGCCGTATCAGGGCGCAACGGACCCCGGGCGGGACCCGGGGCGGGAGAGACTTCGCATGACCGACATCACCATCGTCTACTGGCGCGACATTCCGGCGCAGGTGATCGCGGGCAAGGGCCGCCGCGCCGCCAAGGTGCAGCTGACCGAACGGTTCGAGCAGGCGATCGACCGCGCCGCGATGAAGGTCGGGGCGCGGGATGCCGACGCCTATCTCGCCGAATGGCGCAAGGTGCCCTCCGGTGCCGTCGAGGACGAGGCGGAGAGCGCCGCGCAGGCGGTGGCCGAGCGGCTCGAGAGCGAATACGACGCGGCCCGGCTCAGGGCGCTGATCGAGAATGACGGCCGGGCGTGACCCCGGAGCCCATCCAGACCCGCATCAGGGAGGCGCTCATGTCCATCCTCAACTTCCGCCGTCGTCCCGCCGCCCCGCAGGGCGCCGACCTCGGATCGTTCCTCGCCGGCTACTCGATCGAGGTGATGCCGCGCACCGCCGAGAAGGTCGAGGATTTCCGCGAGCTGCTGCCGGCCGGCACCCGGGTCTACATCGCCCATATCGACGGCACCCCGATCGACGAGATGGTGGCGACCGCCGCCCGGTTGCGTGCCGAGGGGTTCGAGCCGATGCCCCATTTCCCCGCCCGCGTGATCGAGAGCCGCGCGCAACTCGCCGAATGGCTGGCCATGTATCGCGGCGAGGCGGATGTCCGGCAGGGACTGATCCTCGCCGGGGGCGTCGCCGAGCCGCGGGGCGAGTTCCACAGCTCGATGCAGCTGCTCGAGACCGGCCTGTTCGGCGACTTCGAGCGGCTGCACGTCGCGGGCCATCCCGAGGGGTCGAAGGACATCGACCCCGACGGCTCCGATGCCAACGTGTCCGACGCGCTGCGCTGGAAGCAGGCCTTCTCCGAGCGGACGGACGCGACCATGGCGCTCGCCACGCAGTTCTCCTTCGAGCCCGAGCCGATCATCGCCTGGGCGGACCGCCTCGCCGCCGAGGGGATCGCGCTGCCGATCCATATCGGCATCGCCGGCCCGGCCAAGCTGCAGACGCTCATCAAGTTCGCCATCGCCTGCGGCGTCGGCCCCTCGGTGCGCGTCCTGCAGAAGCGCGCGCTCGACGTGACGAAGCTGGTCCTCCCCTACGAGCCCACGGACGTGCTAGGCGCGCTCGCCGCGCACAAGGCGGCGCATCCCGGCTTCGGGATCGAGGCGGTGCATTTCTTCCCGCTGGGCGGCATCAGGACCTGCGCGACCTGGGCGGCCGAGAACGGCGGGGCGGCGACGCGGCCGGCGCGCGCCACGGCCTGATGCCGTTCCGCGCCGCGCTCTTCGACCTCGACGGCACCATGCTCGAGACGGACCACCTGCACGAGGGGATCTTCCGCGATCTCCTCGCCCCGCGCGGCATCCATGTCGACACCCCGTTCTACATGGCCCATATCCACGGCCGCCTGAACGAGGACATGTTCGCCGAGCTGCTGCCGGACGAGCCCGATCCCCGCGCCCTGTCGGAGGAGAAGGAGGCCCGGTTCCGCGCGATCCTGCCCCGGCCCTACCCCCCGGCGCCGGGCCTGCCCGCCTTCCTCGACCGCGTCGAGGGGGCCGGATGGGTCATGGCCGTCGTCACCAACGCGCCGCGCCCCAATGCCGAGGCGATGATGGCGGCCATCGGCGTCGAAACACGCATCCCGGTCCTCGTCGTGGGCGAGGAATGCGCCCGCGGCAAGCCCGCCCCCGATCCCTATGCCGCCGCCTGCGAGCGGCTGGGCGTCGCCCCGGCCGAGGCCGTCGCCTTCGAGGACAGTCCCTCGGGCCTGCGCTCGGCCGCCGCCGCCGGCTGCCATGTCGTGGGCGTCCGCTCCGCCCTCACCGACGCCGCCTTGCGGGCGGAAGGGGCGGCCCTTACCGTCGCCGACTTCACCGATCCAGCCCTGAACGCGCTCTTTGCCGAGGACCCGACATGACCCGCACGATCTGCGAATCCGCCACGAAGACCGCCATCATCGGCTTCGACCAGCCGTTCTGCGTGATCGGCGAGCGGATCAATCCCACGGGCCGCAAGAAGCTCGCCGCCGAGCTGGAGGCCGGGGATTTCTCGACCGTGGAAGCCGACGCGCTCGCCCAGGCGGCCGCCGGGGCGACGATGCTCGATGTGAATGCGGGCGTCGTCTACAATTCCAACCCCAACCCGAACGAGACCGAGCCGCCGCTCATGCGCAAGATGATCGAGCTGGTCCAGGGCCTCGTCGACCTGCCGCTCTGCATCGACAGCTCCGTCCCCGCCGCGCTGGAAGCCGGGCTCGAGGTCTGCAAGGGCCGCCCGCTCGTGAACTCGGTCACCGGCGAGGAGGAGCGGCTGGAATACGTCCTGCCGCTGGTCAAGAAGTACAATGTCCCGGTCGTCGCGATCTCGAACGACGATACCGGCATCTCCGAGGATCCCGACGTACGCTTCGCCGTGGCGAAGAAGATCGTCGAGCGCGCCGCCGATTTCGGCATCCCCGCCCATGACATCGTGGTCGATCCGCTCGTTATGCCGATCGGGGCCATGGCGACCGCCGGCCAGCAGGTCTTCACCCTCGTCCGGCGGCTCCGCGACGAGCTCGGCGTCAACACGACCTGCGGCGCGTCCAACATCAGCTTCGGCCTGCCGAACCGGCACGGGATCAACCATGCCTTCCTGCCGATGGCGATCGGCGCCGGCATGACGAGCGCGATCATGAACCCGATCGCGCTGCCGGTCCCGAAGGCGAAGATCGCCGAGAAGCGGGCCGAGGTCGAGGCGGCGGGCGTGATCCTGCCCGAGGACATGGACGATTCCGCCTTCGTGAAGCTCTTCGGCCTCGGCTCGACCGAGGCGGCGGCCGGCCGCGAGATGGAGGCGATCCAGGCCGCGAACTTCCTGATGAACAACGACCCCTCCGGCGCCGCCTGGATCCGCGCCAATCGCGCCCCCGGCGAGGGCGGCGGACGGGGCGGCCGCGCCGGCGGGCGCCGCCGCCGTGGCTGATCGGGAGCTCGGCCGCGCGCTGGACGCGCTCGAGGCCGGCGACTGGGAGACGGCGCACGCCATCGCTCAGGACGGGCAGGGACCGGCGATGGACTGGCTTCACGCCCACCTCCACCGGGTGGAGGGCGACGCGGCCAATGCCGGCTACTGGTATGCCCGCGCCGGGCGCGCCCCCTTCGCCGGCAGCCTCGAGGAAGAGCGCGCGGCCCTGCGGCACGAGGCCGGCTGAGCCCCGACCCCCGCTCGCGCGGCGCCCGGCCCGCCCGGCCGGGAACGCGCGCCGCGCCGCCGCCCGGCTCGCGCCCCTCCCCGGAGAGGGCGACAGCCCGCCCGCCCCCTTCCGCCGGCGCAGGGGGCGCGCGCCCGGCCCCCTCCTTCGCAGGGTCCCAAATACCGTCCGCAATCTCCGCCCCGCACCACCGCCGGGACGAGGGCGCTTGCCACCGCGCGCGGGCGCGACTAGCTCCCCCGCATGGCACAGGGACCGAAGAAGACGTCCGGGCGCGGGCAGCGCGATCTCACCGTCCGGGTGAAGACGGCGAAGGGGCGCAAGCTCTCCAGCAAGCTATGGCTCGAGCGGCAGCTGAACGACCCCTATGTCCAGCGGGCGAAGCGCGAGGGGTATCGCGGCCGCGCCGCGTTCAAGATCCTCGAGCTCGACGACCGCTACCGCTTCCTCGTTCCCGGCGCGCGCGTCGTCGATCTCGGCTGCGCGCCGGGCGGCTGGTGCCAGGTCGCCGTGCCGCGGATCAACGCGCTGGGCGAGAAGCAGGGAAAGGCCGTCGGCCGGATCATCGGAATCGACCTGCAGGAGGTGGACCCGATCCCGGGGGCCGAGCTTCACGTCCTCGATTTCCTGGACGAGGGCGCGGACGACTTCATCAAGGCCCGCCTCGACGGGCCCGCTGACGTGGTGATGTCGGACATGGCCGCCTCCTCCTCGGGGCACAAGCAGACCGACCACCTGCGGATCATCGCGCTCTGCGAGGCGGCGGCCGAGCTGGCCTTCGACGTGCTGGCCCCCGGCGGCACCTTCGTCGCCAAGGTGCTGGCGGGCGGGGCCGAGGGCGACCTGCAGAAGCGGCTGAAGGACAGGTTCGACAAGGTGGCGAACATCAAGCCGCCGGCCTCGCGCTCCGATTCGTCCGAGAAGTTCGTGGTGGCGACCGGCTTCCGCGGCAATCAGAACGACACGTCCAGCGCGACGGGGTAGTGGTCCGACGGCCAGACGCCGTCGTAGCTCTCGCGCAGCACCATCGGCGGGCCCAGCGCCTCGGCCCCGCGCAGGCCGACATGGTCGATGGCCCCGAAGAGGTTCAGCCCCCGGTCGAAATGGAAGGTCGCGCCCGGCACCGGCGGGAAGGTCAGCCCGGCCACTTCCAGGATCTCCATCGTCGGCGAGCCGGCGCGCGCGTTGAGATCGCCCGCGAGGATCACCGGCCCCTCCCAGTCCGCGATGGGCGCCGCCACCAGCTCGGCCGAGCGGCGGCGGTTCTCCCACGCCTCGTAGTCGAAATGCACGTTCACCACCCGGAACGCCTCGCCCGTGGTCCGGTCCCTGAAGGCCGCCCATGTGGCATAGGCGGGGTAGGAGCCGTTGAAGGTGCGCGAATAGATCACGTCCGGCGTGTCCGAGAAGAAGAACCAGCCCTGATCCGTCACCTCCAGCCGCGCCGTCCGGTAGAGGATCGGCTGGGTGATCGGAAAGCTGTCGGGCTCCCCCACGGCAGCGGCTGCGTAACCGGGGTTCTGCGACAGGAGCCAGTCGAGGGCGAGGTTCTCGCGCGCCTCGCTCCCGCCGCCGAAGCTCTCCATCTCCTGGAAGGCGACGATGTCGGCGTCCAGCGCCGCGAAGGCGGCGGCGAGGGCGGGCCTCCGCCGCTCGAAGTCGCCACGGCTCCACCGGCCCGTCTCGCGGCGCAGGACGATGTAATGGACGTTGTGCGTCGCCACGCGCAGCCCGGTCCCGGGTGCGGGCGCGAAGTCCGACCCGCCGAGGCGAACCTGCTGGCAGCCGACGGCGGCCACCAGGATCAGGGCGAGCCCGGCGAGGGTCAGCGCGGCGCGGCGCAGGAGGGTGTGGATCATGCCCCAGGATCGCATGGGGGGCGGAGTCGGGCAACGCAGCTCAGGGGATGATCTCGAACCTGTTCACGTCGACCATGCCCCGGTCGGTGATCTTGAGCGCGGGAATCACCGGCAGGGCGAGGAAGGCGAGCTGCAGGAACGGCTCCTCCAGTGCCACGCCCAGCGATCTCGCGGCGTCCCGCAGCGCCACCAGCCGGTCGCGGACATGCTCGAACGGCTCCAGGCTCATCAGCCCCGCGACCGGCAGGGCGAGCTCCGCCAGCACCTCGCCGCCGCGCACGACGACGAAGCCGCCCTCGATCTCGCCCAGCCGGTTGGCCGCGACCGCCATGTCGGCATAGTCGACACCGACGCAGGCGATGTTGTGGTGGTCGTGGCAGACGGTGGAGGCGATGGCCCCCGCCTGCAGGCCGAATCCCCGGACGAAGCCGGTGGCGATGTTGCCGTTGATCCCGTGCCGCTCCACCACGGCGATCCGGGTCAGGTCGCGGGCGGGGTCGGGCCGCTTGTCGCCGTCCTCGATGGGGATCTCCTCGGTCAGGTGATCGGTCAGGATCTGCCCTTCGCGGATGCCGATGACCGGGGTCTCGCTCCGGTTGCCGCCGTGCCGGAAATCCTCGGCCCGGACCCTCGGCGCCCTGACCGACCCGCGCCCCGGCGGCTCCACATGGCCGCGCGCGGCGAAGGCGGCATCGTCCACGACGCGCCCGCCCGCGAGGACCAGCCGCGCATCGCACGCGGCCAGCGATCCCACCGCCACGATGTCGGCCCGCCGCCCCGGCGCGATCTGCCCGCGATCCGTCAGCCCGAACGCCTCCGCCGCCGACAGCGACGCCGCGCGATAGGCGGCGAGGGGGGAGGAGCCGAGCGCGATCAGGGTCCGGATCATGTAGTCGAGATGCCCGTGCTCGCCGATGTCGAGCGGGTTCCTGTCGTCGGTGCACAGGCACATGTAGGCCGAGGTCAGGTCCGTCAGCAGCGGCTGCAGCGCGTGCAGATCCTTGCTGACCGACCCCTCGCGGATGAGCACCCGCAGGCCCTTCTGCAGCTTCTCCCTCGCTTCCGCCGCGCTGGTCGCCTCGTGTTCGGTCCGGATCCCGGCGGCCGCGTAGGCGTTCAGGTCGCGGCCCGAGAGGAGCGGGCAGTGCCCGTCCATGTGCCGCCCCTCGAACAGCGCCAGCTTGGCCATGAGGCCGGGATCGCGGTGGATGGTGCCGGGATAGTTCATCACCTCGGCCAGCCCGATGCCCGAGGGGTGGTCCATCAGCGCCGCCAGATCCGCCGCCTCCAGCCGAGCGCCCGCCGTTTCCATGTCGGTCGAGGGCACGCAGGACGACAGCTGCACCCGCAGGTCCATCAGCAGATGCCCGGACGCGGCCTGGAAGTAGCGGATGCCCTCCGCCCCGATGACGTTGGCGATCTCGTGCGGGTCGCAGATCGCGGTGGTGATGCCCCGCGGGGTCACGCAGCGGTCGAACTCGAAGGGCGTGATGCACGAGCTTTCGACATGCAGATGCGTGTCGATGAAGCCGGGGACGAGGGTGAGGCCGGCCACGTCGATCACCTCACGCCCCTCGTAGCTCTCGCCGATGCCGACGATCGTGTCGCCGCAGATCGCGACATCGCCGGGAATCGTCTCGCCGGTCACGACGCAGAACACCGCGCCGCCCCGCAGGACGAGGTCGGCGGGCGCGTCGCCGCGGCCCTGGGCGATGCGGGTGGTCAGGTCGGCCATGGGCGCTCTCCGGTCAGGTCTGCGCCTCAGGGTCGGGCAGGGGACGGGCGGAGGCAAGGGCCCTTCGCCTCACTCCCCGCCGCGCGCGGCGTACCAGGCGGCGAGGGCGAGGATCTCGTCGTCGCTCAGATGTTCGGCCGCCTGCGCCATCAGGTTCCAGCGCGGCCCGCCGCCCCGGATCCCGTCCCGGAACAGACGCAGCTGCGCGGCGAGGTAGGGCGCGTGCTGGCCTTCCAGCCGGGGGCCCGGCGCCAGCGCCTCGTCCCGCGCGCCGCCATGGCAGGTCTCGCAGCTGGGCACCTCGCGCGTGCCCGTGCGGGCCAGGGCGGCGGCGTCGAGATCCGGCACCTCGCCCGGCAGGGGCAGGCCGGGGCCGCCCGCCTCGCCGTGGTACTCGGCGGCCAGATCGCCCTCCGGGGCCGTCACCTCGGTCGCGGCATGGCGCATGATCCCGCTCTCGCGCAGACCCTCGCGGTAGGTGCGCAGGGACATCGCGACATAGCGCTCGGACAGGATGTCGAGGCGGGGGATGTGCGGATTGTCGGACGCCCCGCCCGGCCCGTGGCACGCGGCGCAGTATTCGTCGCCCGCGACCATCTCCCCGTAGGCCTGCGCGTCCATCCCGTCCTGCACCCGCACGAGGAAGGCGACGACCGGCCAGACGTCGTCGTCGCGGATCGAGGGCCAGTGCGGCATGCCGCTCATCTTGACCCCTTCGTGGAGGATCCACCACAGCTCCTCCGGCGACCAGGAACCGACCGCCGCCTCGATATGCGGCGGCTCGGGCAGCATCGAGCGGATCGTGGCGTCGCGCGTCGCGCCCGGCGCGGCGTGGCACTGGGAACAGGCATTCTCGAAATGGTTGCGCCCCAGCATCGCCATCTCGTCCGTCAGCTCCGGCGTGTCCGCCGGATCCGGCGCGCGCAGGGCGACCGACCGGCGGAACGTCGTGTGCAGGATCCAGGGCACGCCCGGAAAGTGCCCGGCCCGGGCCGAGACGTTGTAGAGGCCGCCGAACACGACGGCCCCGCCCGCCAGCGCGCCGAGGACCGCCAGCGCGGCGAGGGTCTTGAAGACGGTTCTCATGCCGCGCTCTCCCGCAGGGACCGGGAGGCGAGCCAGAGCCCCCCGGCGAGATAGACCGGCGTGCCGAGCGCCAGCATCAGAAGACCGCCCGTCTGCTGCTGGGCCAGCCCGGCGCAATCGGCGAAGAGCACGCGCGGGGCGAGGATCAGGAGCGCGCCGAGCGCGGTCATGTGCATCGAGGTCAGCAGCAGCGCCCCGGCCCCGGCGAGCGGCTCGCGCGCGGCCAGCGCCCCGGCCCAGACGGCGAGGCCGGCGAGCAGGAAGGAGGCCTGCTCCAGCCCGTAGGTCAAGGGCGAGAGGACGGCCGCGTCGTGCGCGGCGGGCAGGTGCCAGCCCCAGACCACCGCGAATTCCACCGCCGCCGCGACGGCGGCATTGGGGGCCACGGCGCGGGCGAGGCGGGGCAGGGCGAGGACCAGCAGCGGCGCGATCACCGCCACCAGCGCCATGTGCCGGACCATGTGCGCGGTGAAGCCGGCGCCCGCCCAGGCGGTCAGGGGGCCGCCCCAGACCAGCGCCAGCAGGACGAGCGCGACGACGAGGGGCACGCGCCTCATGTGCAGCCCTCGATCAGGAAGGCGGGCAGCCAGGTCGCCAGCACCCCGATGAAGGACACGACCGCCAGCAGGAACCCGGCATGGCCGAGGAATTCGTGCCGACTCTCGTTGTCGTCGCGGCCGTGGGAATAGTCGTGATCGTCGAGATAGTCCCAGTGCCGCCACGCCCGCCAGCCGATCCAGGCGATCAGGGCCAGCGCGACCAAGGTCCCGGCCGAGATCGCAACGCGCCATACCCCGACATGCGCCAGCTCCGCCTCGGGGAACTTGGCGCAGGCCACGGCGGCGGTGGCGTAGCAGGCGACGAAATGCACCGCCCAGACCGTCGGGGCGAAGGCGATGCGCCAGAGACTGCTCTGCTCCTCGGCGAATTCGCGCGAGAGTTGCCCTTTCTCCGCCATCAGACCAGCCTCGGCAGGATCGCGAGGCAGAGCGTGACCGTCACCACCATCGCCGCCATGAAATGCCAGTAGAGCGACACGTTCCACAGCGGCGCGTCATGGGTGGGTGTCGCCCTGCCGAAGATCAGCGCCGCCGCGCAATAGGCCAGCATGATGATGCCGCCCCCGATATGGGCCACGCACCAGACCACGAGGGCGCACATCATCGCCGGATAGACATGGCTGGTCGGAGACATCTCGATCACGGCCGCGATGAGCGCCGCGATCCCGCACGCGGCGGCGAGGGCCGCGCCGATCAGGATCGGGGCGGCCCCGCTCTCGCCCTTCCGGTTGCGGGTCCGGCCCAGCAGCATCCCCGCCCAGGCGGTCAGCATCAGGGCACAGGCCAGAAGGACGTAGCGCCAGTCGGCATGGAGGGCGTTCTCGGGCGGGAAGTCGCTGCCGGCCGTCCAGTAGAAGAACACCCCGAACACGAGCGAGGCGAAGGCCGTCGCATCGCCCAGCATGGTGATCCACATGCCCCACCACCCGACCGCCTGCGGCCCCGCGACATAGGTCGGCAGTGACAGGCCGAGGCCGGCATCCTTGCGCTCCCGCGCGGGGATGAGGGCGGTCGAGGTCCAGAGCCAGTAGCAGACGCAGACGATGGCGAAGGCCGCGCAGACGATGGCGGGCGTGTACATCGAGAATGTCGGGAAGATGAACGCGCCCCCGGTGAAGGCCGCGGCCCACATCGTGATCCAGGCCGGCCCCGTCACCCGCAGGATCTGCAGGGGTCGCGCGTCGATGACGCTCGTCACCAGCGTCTCGCGGTGCCCCTCGTCGCTGTCGGGCAGGTAGTAGCGCCCGGCATCCATGCGCTCGACCAGCTTCGGCTGGTCCCAGAGCGGGTAGCGCGAGGTGATGTGGGGGATGGACCGCACGCCCCATTTCTCTTCCGGCACCTCGTGGGACCATTCCAGCGTGCCGCCGCCCCAGGGATTGCGCTCGGTCAGGGGCTGGCGGCCCTTCGGTCGCAGCAGGTCCCAGGCAAAGACGAGGATCCCCGCCGCTAGGACGAAGGCGCCGAGCGTGGAGAGCATGTTGAGCGGCTCCCATCCCAGCCCGCCGGGATAGGTGTAGACCCGCCGCGGCATGCCGTAGAGGCCGGTGAGGTGCATCGGCAGGAAGGTGATGTTGAAGCCGGTGAAGGTCAGCCAGAAGGACCAGCGGCCGAGCCGGTCCGACATCTTCTTCTTCGTGAAGAAGGGGTAGAAGTAGTAGACCCCCCCGATCACCGGCAGGACCATCCCGCCGAACAGCGTGTAATGCAGGTGCGCGACGATGAAGTAGGTGTCGTGGACCTGCCAGTCGAACGGGGCGAGGGCGACCATGATGCCGGTCAGCCCCCCGGCGGTGAAGATCGCCAGCGCCCCCGCGATCCAGAGCATCGGCAGGTTCATCCTGACCTTGCCCACCATCAGCGTCGCCACGAAGGCGAAGAGCTGGATGCCGGTCGGGATCACCACCGCCTCGGACGCCGCCGAGAAGAAGCCGAGCGAGATCGAGGGCAGGCCGGTCGCGAACATGTGGTGTACCCACAGCCCGAAGCTGAGGAAGCCTGTGCCGACGGCGCTGAGCACGATCCAGGAATAGCCCACGATCGGCCGCCGCGCCGCGGTCGGCACCACCATCGCGGCGATGGCGATGGAGGGCAGGAAGATGATGTAGACCTCCGGATGGCCGAAGATCCAGAACAGGTGCTGCCAGAGCATCGGATCGCCGCCCCGGTCGGGGTCGAAGAAGGGCCAGTCGAAGCCGCGCTCCAGCTCGAAGAGCAGGTCGCCCGCGATCAGCGGCGGAAAGGCGAAGAGGATCATTCCGCCGACGACCAGCACGTACCAGGCGTAGAGCGGCATCAGGTTCACCCGCATCCCCGGCGGGCGGCATTTCAGCACGCCGACGATCAGCTCGACCGCCGCGGCGATGGAGGCGACCTCGATGAAGCTGAGGCCCAGCAGCCAGATGTCGGCACCGATCCCGCCCTGCTTGGTCGAGAGGGGGGGATACATGAACCAGCCCGAGGACGGCGCGGCATCGAAGAGGAGCGATCCCATGACGAAGACGCCGCCGATCACGAAACACCAGAACCCGTAGGCGCTGAGGCGGGGAAAGGGCATGTCCCGCGCGCCGAGGAAGGCCGGCAGGATCAGGATCGAGATCGCCTCGAACATCGGCACGGCGAAGAGGAACATCATCGCCGAGCCGTGCATCGTGAAGAACTGGTTGTAGCGGTCGGCGTCCAGCACCTCCGCCCCCGGCACGGCGAGCTGCACCCGCATCACCAGCGCCAGCACGCCCGCCAGCAGCATGAAGCCGAAGGCGGTCAGCGAATACCACTTGCCGACCTCGGAATTGTTGACGGCCGAGATGTAGCGCCAGCCCTGCGGCTCCTTCCACACCTCGCGCAGACGGTTCTCCTGCGCGCGGCGCAGCTCCTCCGGCACCGGCTCGGCGAGCATCTCCTCGGTCGGGGGATAGGGGCCGATCGCCTTCTCGCCGGCGGTATCGGGGGTGATCTGCTCCTGACGGGGGCGTCGCTGCGGGCGGTCGGGCGTCGTGTCGGTCATTGCAGCCCCATCAGCCAGTCGGAAAGGGTGGCGAGCTCGTCCGTCGTCATGTGCCCGTAGGACGGCATCTCGGCGCCGGGCTTCACCGCGCCCGGATCGGCGATCCAGCCCACCAGCGCCTCGCGCGTCAGCGGCAGCGTGCCGGCGGCGAGGGAGGTGCGGCTGCCGAAATGCGTCAGGTCCGGGCCGACCTGGCCCGCCCAGTCGGTGCCGCGCACCGAATGGCACGCCCCGCAGCCCTCGCGCGCGAAGAGGGCCGCACCCTCCCCGCGGGGAAGGGTCGCCGGGCCGGCCTCCGCCGCCAGCCAGGCCTCGAACTCGGCCGGCTCCAGCGCGACGGCGTTCAGCGCCATCAGCGCGTGCGACAGGCCGCAGAACTCGGCGCACTGGCCGCGGAAGATCCCGGCCTCCTCGGGCAGCAGGGTCATCCGCGTCGTGCGACCGGGGAACATGTCGGTCTTGCCGCCGAGGGCGGGGATCCAGAAGGAATGGATGACCTCGCCGGAGGTCAGCTCGATCTCGGTCCGCTGGCCGACCGGCAGGCGGATCTCGTTGGCCGAGGTGACCCAGTCCTCCGCGCCCTCGGGCCGGTACTCGACGCGCCACCACCATTGCTCGCCCGTCACCCGCACCGTCAGCCCGTCGCCGGGGGCGCGCTGGGCCGGCATCAGGGGCAGGGCATAGACCAGCAGCGCCGTCAGCACGACGAGGGGCAGCGCGATGCCCCCGCCGATGATGATCCCCTCGGCCCAGCCGCGCGACAGGGCGCCGGGCCGGATCCGGGTGACGAAGAGGAAGAGGCCGTTGAGGGCGATCCACAGCACGACCGCGCCCGCCAGCATGATCCAGAAGAGCCGCGCGAGATCGGACGCGTCGCGACCGGCCGGGGCAAGGGCCGATTGCGGCCCGCCTTCGCATCCGGCGACGAGCAGGACGGCCGCGAGGCAGAGGAAACGGCGGCCCGTCGCAGACGTCACGTGGGGAACCCTTCGGCGATCATTCCGCTGCCAGATAGCGCGAGAGGCGGGCCTTCAAGGATCCGTGAGGCTCTGCAACACGGAACGCGCCGGCCCCGCGAAACGGGGGGCCGGCGCGGGAGCGAGGATCAGTTCTTGGCCTTGTCGACCAGCTTGCCGGCCGAGATCCACGGCATCATGTCGCGCAGCTTCTGGCCGACCTGCTCGATCTGGTGCTCGTCGTTGAGGCGGCGGGTCGCCTTGAAGGACGGCTGGCCGACCGCGTTCTCCTGCATGAAGTCGCGGACGAACTTGCCGGACTGGATGTCCTTCAGCACCGCCTTCATCCGGGCCTTCGTCTCGTCGTAGGGCAGGATGCGCGGTCCCGAGACGTATTCGCCGTATTCGGCCGTGTTCGAGATCGAGTAGTTCATGTTGGCGATGCCGCCCTCGTAGATCAGGTCCACGATCAGCTTCACCTCGTGCAGGCACTCGAAATAGGCCATCTCGGGTTCGTAGCCGGCCTCGACCAGTGTCTCGAAGCCCATGCGGATCAGCTCGACCAGGCCGCCGCAGAGCACCGCCTGCTCGCCGAAGAGGTCGGTCTCGCATTCCTGGCGGAAATTCGTCTCGATGATGCCAGAGCGCCCGCCGCCGATGGCCGAGCAATAGGAGAGGCCGATTTCCATCGCCTTGCCGGTCGCGTCCTGGTGGACCGCGACGAGGCAGGGCACGCCGCCGCCCTTGACGTATTCGCCGCGCACCGTGTGGCCGGGGCCCTTGGGCGCCATCATGATGACGTCGACGCCGGCTTTCGGCTCGATCAGGCCGAAATGGACGTTGAGGCCGTGGGCGAAGGCGATCGCCGCGCCCTCGCGCAGGTGGTCGTGGACATGGTCGCGGTAGACCTGCGCCTGCAGCTCGTCGGGCATGGTGAACATGATGAGGTCGCACCAGGCGGCGGCTTCCTCGATCCCCATGACCTGCAGGCCCTCGCCCTCGGCCTTGGCGCGGCTGGGCGAGCCCTCGCGCAGGGCGACGGCCACGTTCTTGGCGCCGCTGTCGCGCAGGTTCAGCGCATGGGCATGGCCCTGGGAGCCGTAGCCGAGGATGGCGACCTTCTTGTCCTTGATCAGGTTCACGTCGCAATCGCGGTCGTAGTAGACGCGCATGGGATGTCCCTCCGGATATGTTGCGGGGCGGGGATACGCCCCGGCGAAAGGGATTGCGAGCGTGGACGGGGAAGGTATTTGTCCTCCCTGCGAAGATGGCATGCGTCATGCCGCCGGTTCACGGGGAAATCATGCTCGACGATCAGGACAGGGCGCTGCTGCGCCGCTGGCAGGACGATCCCGACCTGTCGCCCGCGCAACTGGCCGAGGCGATGGGCCTGCCGGCCGCGCGGGTCAGCCGCCGCATCGCCCGGTTGCAGGAGGCGGGCGTGCTGACGGGGCTGCGGGCGGTGATCGACTGGCGGGCGCTGGGCTACGGGGTCGAGATCAGCCTGCGCATCACGCTGGAGAAATCCGCGCCGCGCGCCTTCGACGAGTTCCTCGCCGCCGCGCGCGAGGTGCCGGAGGTGGTCGAGATCCAGACCTTTCTCGGCCGGGTCGACGTGCGGCTGGGCGTGATCGCGCGGGATCTGCATCATTGGCAGGCGCTCTGGCGGGACCGGATCCTGACCCTGCCGCATCTCGCCGATATCGAGGCGCTGATGACCGTCGCCACCGTCAAGGCCGAGGAGGCGCTGCCGCTGTGAGTGTCGAGATCGACGAGACCGACCGCGCCATCCTGCGGATCCTGTCGCGCGACGCCGCGCTCGGCGCCGCGCAGATCGGGGCGCGGGTCGGCCTGTCGCAGCCGGCCGCCTGGCGGCGGATCCGGCGATTGCGCGACAGCGGCGTCCTGGCCGGGCGCCGGCTGGAGCTCGACCGCGAGAAGCTGGGCCTCGGCGTGACCGTCTTCCTGGGGATCAAGCTGGCCGCCAAGGGCCGGGTCGCGCTGGAGGATTTCGAGCGGGCGGTCAGCGCGATCCGCGAAGTGGCGCGGGTCGAGCACATGCTCGGCCTCTACGATTACCGCCTGCGCGTCGTCGCGCGCGACCTCGCCGATTTCGAGCGGGTGCTGCGACGGCGGATCATGACGCTGCCCGGTGTGGGCCAGGTCGAGGCGAACGTGCTGCTGAGCGAGGAGCGGCGGCCCGGCCCG
Source organism: Wenxinia saemankumensis (assembly GCF_900141735.1). Classification (GTDB taxonomy): domain Bacteria; phylum Pseudomonadota; class Alphaproteobacteria; order Rhodobacterales; family Rhodobacteraceae; genus Wenxinia; species Wenxinia saemankumensis. The sequence goes on along the minus strand of NZ_FQYO01000006.1, from coordinate 42,611 downwards.
CTCTAGCGGCGAGGTTCCCGGCGGGGCGGTGATCGGGTAGGGACGGGGGCGCAGCAACCCGCGGAAGGACAGGACATGAAGGACGGCATCACGGAGACGGGGAGCATCCGGCGCCCGGTGGATCCCGGCGGCAAGCAGGAATTCTCGGTCGTATTCACCGACCGCTCGCTCAACCACATGAGCGCGACCTTCCAGCAGGTGATGCGCGACCTCTCCGCCGGCCTGAAGGAGGCCTACGGCGCGGCCGAGGTGGCGATCGTCCCCGGCGGCGGGACCTACGCGATGGAAGCGGTCGCCCGCCAGTTCGGCGCCGGCGCGCATGCGCTGATCGTGCGCAACGGCTGGTTCTCCTACCGGTGGAGCCAGATCTTCGAGGCGGGCGGCTTCGCGGCCGAGACGAGCGTCCACAAGGCACGCCGGACCGGCAACGACGATCGCGCCCCCTTCGCCCCCGCCCCGATCGAGGAGGTGACGGCCGCGATCCGGGCCGCCCGCCCCGACGCCGTCTTCGCCCCGCATGTCGAGACCTCGGCCGGGATCATCCTGCCCGACGCCTATATCGCCGCACTTGCCGAGGCCGCGCACGAGGTCGGCGCGATCCTCGTCCTCGACTGCATCGCCTCGGGCGCGGTCTGGGTGGACATGCAGGCGACGGGCGTCGACGTGCTGATCTCGGCCCCGCAGAAGGGCTGGTCGTCCACGCCCTCGGCCGGGCTCGTCATGTTGTCGGAGCGCGGCGCCGCGCGGCTGGAGGAGACAGTCTCGACCTCCTTCGCGCTCGACCTCAAGAAGTGGCGGTCGATCATGAAGGCCTACGAGGACGGCGGTCACGCCTACCACGCCACGATGCCGACCGACGCGCTGCGCGATTTCCGCGACGCGCTGGAGGAGACTCGGGCGATGGGCTTCGCCGCCGCGCGCGACGCGCAATGGGAACTCGGCCGCCGGGTCCGGGCCGCGCTCGCCGCCCGGGGCGTGCGCTCGGTCGCCGCCGAGGGGGTCGAGGCGCCGGGCGTCGTGGTGAGCTATACCGACGATCCCGAGATCCAGTCCGGCCGGGCCTTCGCCGCCCATGACGTGCAGATCGCCGCGGGGGTGCCGCTGCAGGTCGGCGAGCCGGAGAGCTTCCGCACCTTCCGGCTCGGCCTCTTCGGGCTCGACAAGCTGGGGGACGTGGACGGGACCGTCGCAAGGCTCGAGACGGTGCTGGACGCGGTGATCGGCCCCGCCGCCTGAGTGCCGCCCGTCAGGGTCCCGAGCGGGACCTAGCGGGGGGGCGGGGCACTGCCCAGCCCCGCCCGCATCGCCAGCCGGCGGAGCGGGGCGACGTCGTGGATCGCCCGAATGCCGAGGGCGCGCAGGTCGCGCAGGGCCGGGGCGGCGGCGATCGAGGCGCGGTTGAGCGCGTCGATCCCCAGCACCCGGGCCCTCACCTCGGCCTCGCGGCGGCGCGCATAGGCGGCGAGCATCGCCGTGTCGCCCAACCCCTCCGGCCTTGCGGCGGCGAGGTCGGCCAGCGCGGCGAGATCGGCGAGACTCATGTTCAGGCCCTGCGCGCCGATCGGCGGCACCACATGCGCGGCCTCGGCCATGAGGGCGACGCGCTCGGCGCTCATCCTCTCGGCGAGGCGCGCGACGATGGGCCAGGCCTGCCGGGGCGAGGCGAGGGCGAGCGGCCCCATGATCGCGGCCGAGCGATCCGTCGCGGCGGCGGAGAAGGCCTCTACCGTCATCTCCATCAGGGGGGCCACCTCCGGCCCCCGCATCATCCACACGACCGAGGAACGGTGGGTGCCGTCCGCCGCGTCCGGCAGCGGCACCAGCGTGAACGGCCCGCCGGAGCGATGCACCTCGGTCGAGACGCCCTCGTGCGGGGCGACATGCGAGACGGCGAAGACGATCGCCTTCTGCCCGAAGCGGAAGGTCCGGGCGCCGATCCCGGCCGCCGCGCGCAGCGGGCTGTCGCGACCGTCGGCCGCGAGGGCGAGTCGGGCGGCGACCCGATCGCCGTCCGACAGGGTCACCAGCGCCTCGGCCTGCCGCGTCAGCAGCCGGGCGAACCCGGTGCCGTCCCGCAGCGTGACGCCGGGCAGGGCGGCGAGCCGGTCGCGCGCGACCTCGCGGATCACCGCGTTGGGAAGGTTCCAGCCGAAGCTCTCGGCCCCGACATCGCCGGGTCGGAAATCGCGGATCAGGCGGTGCGCGGGCCCCTCGCTGTCGACGATGCGCATGAGGCTGAGCGGCGTCGCATGGGGGGCCAGCGAGTCCCACAGGCCGGCGCGCTCCAGCAGGTCGCGGGCGGGCCGCAGGAAGGCCGTGGTCCGCAGGTCGCCCCCGCCGCGCGGCTCGTCCGACGGGGCCGGGTCGGCCAGGACGACGGTGAAGCCCAGCGTGCCGAAGAGCGCGGCGGCGATGAGACCGGCCGGCCCCCCGCCGGAGATGAAGATGTCGGTTCGGGTGCGGTCCATGCCGGCGGAGATAGCCCCGGGACCGGGCGCGGGAAAGGGCGTCAGACGAGCTGTCGCAGGAAGGCGGCGAGGTCGGGGGCGTGGTGATGGATATGCGGGCGCGCCTCGGGCGCCGGGCCGACCAGAACGGTCCGCATCCCCATCGCATGCGGCGCGGCGAGGTTGCGGGGATCGTCCTCGAACATCGCGCCCTCCCGGGGAGAGAGCCCGTCGAGCGCGAAGACCGCCTCGAAGGCCGCCTGATCCGGCTTCGGCCGGTAGCCGGCATGCTCCACCCCGTAGACCGCGTCGAAGCAGCCGGTCAGGCCCCGCGCCTCCAGCACCCGCTCGGCATAGGGGCGGGCGCCGTTTGTGTAGACGATGCGGCGGCCGGGCAGCGCGCGGATCGCCTGCGCCAGCGCCGGATCGGCGGGAAGGACGGTGAAGTCGATGTCGTGCACGTCCTCGAGGAACGGGTCCGGATCCAGCCCGTGCTCGGCCATCAGCCCGGCCAGGGTGGTGCCGTGGCTGCGCCAGTACTGCGCGCGGAGGCGGTCGGCCTCCGCCTCGTCCACGCCGAGGGCGCGCGCGACATAGGCCCGCATCCGCGCCTCGATCTGGGAGAAGAGCTGCAGCTCGGGCGGGTAGAGCGTGTTGTCGAGGTCGAAGACCCAGGCGCGGACGCGGGCGAAGTCGGGGCGGGGATCGGCGGGCATGTGCATCGGTGCCCCCGATACGGTCCTGCCGGGTCGAGGTCCAGCCGGGGTTGCCCGGGACGGGCTTGCAGGGTCTAGTCCGGCGCGGGCGACGGAGAGGAGCGAGGTCATGCAGGGCAGGGAAGGGCGGGGCGGCCCGCTCGACGCCTACGGGCTGATCCTCGACGCGATCGATGCCGGCATCTTCCGCCCCGGGGACAGGCTCGTCGAGAGCGAGCTGGCCGAGCGGTTCGGCGTCTCGCGCACGCCGATCCGCGAAGCGCTGCAGCGGCTCGAGACGCAGCGTCTGCTGACCCGCGACGGGCGCTCGCTGATCGTGGCCTCGCTCGACCACACGGCACTGGCCGAGCTCTACGTCGTGCGGGGCGAGCTCGAGGGGCTGGCCGCGCGCCTCGCCGCGCGTCACGCCACCCCGGAGGAGGTGCGCGTTCTCGGCGAGATGGTCGAGGCGGACCGGGAGATCGCCGGCGATCCCCGCGCGCTCGCCCGGGCCAACCGGCGCTTCCACCACCAGATCCACCTCGCCTCGCACAACCGCTTTCTCGTGCAGCAGCTCGACCTCGTGCATCGGTCGATGGCGCTGCTCGCCTCGACCTCGCTTGCGGTGACGGGGCGGTCGGGCCGCGCCCTCGAGGAACACGCGGCCATCGTCGCCGCGATCGCGGCGGGGGACGGCGACGCGGCCGACCAGGCCCTGCGCGAGCATATCAGCCGGGCCTATTCGACCCGGCTGCGTCTCGATGCCGAGCGGCGCGGATCGGCGGAGTGACCGGGTCCTGCCGCGCGAAGCCATGCGCGGTCTTGTCCCAGAAGAACGGCCGGCCGACGAGCTCGATCGCCGCCTTCCATGCCGCCAGCGTGGCGAGCGGGAAGTAGAGCGGCAGCGTCAGCGCCCAGGGGGCCAGCCAGCGCCGGCCCGACCCGAGCGCCCCCGTCACCTGCACGGCGAGGTCGACCGCCAGGGCGGCGACCGAGACGGCAAGGGTCGCGGGCAGGACGACGGCCAGGACCGGATGCCCCTCGGCCGCGCCCGAGAGCCGCAGCGCGGGCCATGCCAGCCACAGGACCGGCGCGAGCAGTGCCTGCACCAGCGTCCCGAGCAGCAGGATCTGCAGGGCCGCGGCCGCCCCGGGACCGAGATCGCGGCCGAGCGCCGCCGGTCGCCGGGAATGCAGCGCCCAGGTCTGCGCGTAGCCCTTGAGCCAGCGCGACCGCTGCCGCACCCACGGCCAGGGCCGGGCATTCGCCTCCTCGAAGGTGGTGCTGTCGAGCATCGCGGTGCGGAACCCGTGACGGGCCAGCCGGATGCCGAGATCGGCATCCTCGGTGACGTTGTGCGCGTCCCATCCGCCCACCGCCTCGATCGCGTGGCGGCGCAGGAACAGGGTCGTTCCGCCGAGCGGGATCACCAGCCCCATCCGCACCAGTCCCGGCAGCAGGACCCGGAACCATGCCGCGTATTCCAGCGTGAAGCAGCGGGACAGCCAGTTCTGCCGGGCGTTGTAGTAGTCGAGCCTTCCCTGCAGGCAGGCGGTCCCGCGCCCGTGACGCGCGAAATCCCGCGCCACGCGCATCAGCTGATCCGGCTCGGGCGCGTCCTCGGCATCGTAGATCCCGACGATCGAGCCCCGGGTGAAGTCGAGCGCGTAGTTCAGCGCCCGCGGCTTGGTCCGCAGGGTCCCCCGCGGCACGGCGACGATCTGCGCCCAGTCCGGCAGGGTCGCGGCGTCGAGGGCGGCCCGCGTGGTCGCATCGTCCGATTCGAGCACGAGGCAGAGGTCGAGCCGGTCGCGCGGGTAGTCGAGCGCCTCCAGCCGGCGCAGCAGGTGGGCCGCGACCGCCCGCTCGGCGAAGAGCGGCACGATGAGCGAGATCACCGGCAGGATGTCCGGGGCGGCAGCCTCGGTCCCCGCGATGCGGGCCGGTTCCCGTCCCTCGGCCGGATCGCCGGCCCGAAGGGCGTCGGCCCGTTTCCCGAACCGTGCCCCGGTCGTGCCGACGACGAGCGCCGCGAGCTTCAGGCCGGTCGACAGCGCCATCGAGAGGGCGATGAGGGCGATCAGTCCCGCAAGCACGCCCAGCGGTGCGACGGCAAGGCCGGATGCGAGCGCGGCCGCCACCGCGAGCGATCGGGCCGGCAGCCGGTCATAGGCGAGGGTGCGGCAACTCTCCTGCGGGGCGACCCTGCTCTCCGCCCGGCGGACGAGCGCGCTGCCGCAGGTCGCGGTCAGCGCCGCCCGCAGGGCGCCCTCTCCGACAGGGCAGAAGCGGACGGTGCCGAAGCAGCGGCCCAGCCTTTCCCGCGCGGCGGCGGTGCAGCCGGGCCCGGCCGCCAGGACCAGCACCGCGCCCCCCATGCGGCGCCAGGGCAGGCAGCGCAGGGCGATCCAGTCCTGCGGCGGCAGGCATGCAGCGAGCGCCGGGTCCGGGGGGCCGGCGCGCCGGAGGGGTGCGGGACCGGCCCGCGGCGGAGCGGGCCGGGGAAGGGCGGCGATCGGGAGAAGGGGGTCGCGCATGGCACCTGTCCGGCCGGGAGCGGCTGCCCCGATCCTCGCCGGACAGGCTTAACGCTAGGTTAAGCTCGGAAGCCGGGCGCCGGCATCACCCCTTGCGCGCGGCCATCGCCGCGGCGAAGCGCTCGAACAGGTAGTAGCTGTCCTGCGGACCGGGGCTCGCCTCCGGGTGGTACTGGACCGAGAAGACCGGGCGGTCGGTCATCCGGATCCCGCAATTCGACCCGTCGAACAGCGAGACATGGGTCTCGAGCACGCCGGTCGGCAGCGACTGGCTGTCCACGGTGAAGCCGTGGTTCATCGAGGTGATCTCGACCTTGCCGGTCTCGGTATCCTTGACCGGATGGTTCGCGCCGTGATGGCCGTGGTTCATCTTGACCGTCCGCGCGCCGAGCGCGAGGGCGAGCATCTGGTGGCCGAGGCACACGCCGAAGACCGGCAGGTCGGTCTCGAGCACGCCGCGGATCGCGGGCACCGCATAGGCCCCCGTCGCCGCCGGGTCGCCCGGCCCGTTGGTCAGGAAGACGCCGTCGGGCTCCAGCGCCAGGATGTCTTCGGCCGTCGCGCTCGCGGGCAGCACGGTCACGTCCGCCCCGGCCGAGGCGAGGGACCGCAGGATGTTGCGCTTTGCCCCGTAATCGACGGCGACGACACGGTATTTCGGCTCTGTCAGGCGCAGGTAGCCGTCCGGCCAGGCCCAGCGCATCTCGTCCCAGCGATAGGATTGGGCGCAGGTCACCCCCTTGGCCAGGTCGCGGCCGACCAGCCCCTCGAAGCCGCGCGCGGCGGCGACCAGCGCCTCGATGTCGAACTTTCCCTCGGGGTCGTGGGCGAGCGCGACATGCGGCGCGCCCTGCGCGCGGATCGCCCGGGTCAGCCGGCGGGTGTCGACGCCGCCGATCGCGATCCGGCCGCGCCGGGCCAGCCAGTCCGAGAGCGTGTCCGTCGCCCGCCAGTTCGACGGCTCGGTCGGATCCCACTTCACCACCATCCCTTCGGCGACGGGATCGGTCCACTCGTCGTCGTCCGGATTGACGCCGACATTGCCGACATGGGGAAAGGTGAAGGTGACGATCTGCCCGGCATAGGAGGGATCGGTCATGATCTCCTGGTAGCCGGTCATCGCGGTGTTGAAGCAGAGCTCCGCCGTGGTCCGCCCCGTCGCGCCGAAGCCGCGACCGTAGAACAGCGTGCCGTCGGCAAGGGCGAGGCAGGCGGTGGGCAGGGAACGGGATGCGGGCATGGCGGACCTCTGGCAAGCGGCTGCGGGCGGTCGATCCGGGTCCGGCGGCGCGGCCGGCCCCCCGATCCCGGCGTCAATAGGAGCGGGCCGGAGCAGGGTCAAGCGGGGGCCGGCCGGTGCCGGCGGTCCGCCCGGAACGGCACGTCACGGCCCGCCCCGGGCACGGGCGGGCCGGTTGCGCCGGGCGGGGGGATCGCCTAGATAGGCGCCTTCCCCGACAGCTCGAACGGACCCCGACCCATGGACCTGCGCGCGCGCATCAATGCCGGCCTCAAGGACGCGATGAAGGCCAAGGACGCCGACCGCCTCTCGACCCTGCGCCTGATCAACGCCGCCATCAAGGACCGCGACATCGCGGCCCGCGGCACCGGCGAGGAGGGGGGCGTGAGCGACGAGCAGGTGACCGCGATCCTGGCCAAGATGGTCAAGCAGCGACAGGAGAGCGCCCGCGCCTACGAGGAGGCGGGCCGTATCGAGCTGGCCGAGAAGGAGAACGGCGAGATCGGCGTGATCGAGGAATTCCTCCCCCGCCAGCTCGACGAGGACGAGGCGGCGGCCGCGGTGGACGCGGCCATCGCCGATACCGGTGCGACCTCGATCCGCGACATGGGCCGGGTGATGGGCCTGCTGAAGGAGCGCCATGCCGGCCAGATGGATTTCGGCCGCGTCGGTCCGATGGTGAAGCAGCGCCTCGGCTGAGGCGCCTTTCCCGCGTCGATCGGCATTTTGTGGCCGAAACGCTGCCTGCCCCTCTCCCAGACGGGGCCCTTAATCCTATCTTGACGTCTCGGCCCCAGGGTCGCCCCAAACGAGCCGGTTCGCCGGCCCCGGAAGGAGAGACGACATGCTCGCCCAGAATCCCCAGCAGCACCGCGCCGCGCGGCAGGCGCTCGACGCGAAGCGCGGCCGGATGGACCCGCGCAAGCTGAACGGCCAGGCCCGCGAGCTCTTCGACGTGCTGACGGAGGGTGAGCTCGAGGAATATGCCTGGGGCGTCATCCCGGCCTGAACTTCCGGATCCGGTTCCAGCAGGCGCGGCGCCGCGCGGATCATTCCGGGCTCAGGATTGGGCCGGCATGGCCAGTTGTGGCAAGGCGCGTCGCAATCTCTTCGACGACCGAGTACTCCGGGCCCCGCCGGTGTTTCCGGACTCTGTGCCTGCGACTGACGAGTTCGCCCCTGCGGTATGGTGGAGGCGACCGAGTGCTGCGATCAGCGCGGGACCAGGGATAGATGTCCTGTCGAACGATGATCCGGCCCGAAGATCCGACAATCGCCCCGGGGGCGGTGGTGGCGGCCCTCCGCTCAGGTCAGCGCATTGCCGCGATCCTGCGTCTCAGCTCGATGTCGAGCCGCCGCCGTTCCTCCGGGGTGAGGAAGGCACCGATCTCCACCTCGCGGCCGCCGCCGGTCAGGGTGAGGTAGTCCTCCACCGGGCCCGCCTTGGCGTGCAGGCGTACCTGGATCCAGAACGGGTCGGCTTCCCAGCGCTGGCGTTGTCCGTCCGGATCCCGCCGCTCCAGCTGCGCCTGACCGGGCCGGAGGATCAGCCGCTCCGCCATGTCGGCGTCGCGATACGACCGCCGAAGTCCGATCCACAGCCCCGCCACGGCCAGGACGAGGAAGGGCAGCAGACCCCAGAGCACCGCCGTCCCGATCACGGCGAGCAGGGGGAGCGAGATGAAGGCCGCCGTTGCGCCGATCACGAGGACGAACCCGTCTGCCGAAAGCGAACGGTGCGGCCAGAGGTCCAGACGGCTTTCGTCGGGGGTGTCGGTCCAGCGGTAGGGCATCGGCGGGATCCCGGTCGTCGCGGTGAGGCTCTTACGAGAAGGGCCCCGGAATCGCTCCCGGGGCCCCGCAAAGTCCTGTCAGGCCGCCCTCAATGGGCGTGGCTGCGGTCCCAGTCGCTCTGCTTGGGCAGCGTCTCGAACGTGTGTTCGGGCGGCGGCGAGGGCAGCGTCCATTCCAGCGTGTCCGCGTATTCGTTCCACGGGTTCGGCTGGGTGGCGTTCCGCGGCGCGAGCATCGTGCGGAAGAACATCACGATGAAGAAGATGAAGCTGGCGAAGGCGATGAAGGCGCCGATCGAGCTCACCAGGTTCCAGGTCGCGAAGGCCTCGGGGTAGTCGATGTAGCGGCGCGGCATGCCCTGACGGCCCAGGAAGTGCTGGGGGAAGAAGGTCAGGTTCGCGCCGATGAACATCGCCCAGAAATGCGTCTTGCCGACCCATTCCGGCATCATCCGGCCCGCCATCTTGGGCAGGTAGAAGTAGATGCCGGCGAAGATGCCGAACACCGCGCCGAGGCTCATCACGTAGTGGAAGTGGGCCACGACGTAGTAGGTGTCGTGATAGGCCCGGTCGATGCCCGCCTGGGACAGGACAACGCCGGTCACGCCGCCGACGGTGAACAGGAACAGGAAGCCGAAGGCCCAGAGCATGGGCGTGCGGAACTCGACCGAGCCGCCCCACATCGTGGCGATCCAGCTGAACACCTTCACGCCCGTCGGCACCGCGATGACCATCGTGGCCAGCATGAAGTAGCTCTGCTGCGTCAGCGACATGCCCACGGTGTACATGTGGTGCGCCCAGACGACGAAGCCGAGCACGCCGATCGCGACCATGGCGTAGACCATCGGCAGGTAGCCGAAGATCGGCTTCTTCGAGAAGGTCGAGATGACGTGGCTGATGATCCCGAAGGCGGGCACCACGATGATGTAGACCTCGGGATGGCCGAAGAACCACAGGATGTGCTGGTAGAGGATCGGGTCACCTCCGCCCGAGGGCTGGAAGAAGGTGGTGCCGAAGTTGCGGTCCGTGAGCAGCATGGTGATCGCGCCGGCCAGGACGGGCAGGGCGAGCAGGATCAGCCAGGCGGTGACGAAGATCGACCAGGCGAAGAGCGGCACCTTGTGCAGCGTCATGCCCGGCGCGCGCATGTTGAGGAAGGTCGTGATGATGTTGATCGCGCCGAGGATCGACGAGGCGCCCGAGACGTGGACCGCGAAGATCGCGAGGTCCATCGACATGCCCCCCTCGGAGGTCGAGAGCGGCGGGTAGAGCACCCAGCCCACGCCCGAGCCGAGCTGGCCGTTCCCGCCCGGTGCCAGCAGCGAGCAGACGCCGAGGACGGTGCCGGTCACGTAGAGCCAGAAGGACAGGTTGTTGAGGCGGGGGAACGCCATGTCCGGCGCGCCGATCTGCAGCGGCATCAGGTAGTTGCCGAAGCCGCCGAAGAGGGCGGGGATGACGACGAAGAACATCATCAGCACGCCGTGATAGGTGATCGCGACGTTCCACTGGTGGCCGTTCGGGGTGCATTCCGAGGGATCGGAGGGGAACCACGAGGCGATCAGCCCGCGGATCGCGCCGAGGTCCAGATGCTCCATGCACATGTACTGCACGCCCGGATGCATCAGCTCGAGCCGCATGTGCAGCGTCAGGATGACCGAGATCAGGCCCGCGAACCCTGCGAAGAACAGGTAGAGGATCCCGATGTCCTTGTGGTTCGTGGACATGAACCAGCGGGTGAAGAACCCGCGGTTGTCCTCGTGCTCGTGGCCATGAACGGCGGCGTCAGCCATGTGGCTCCCCCTCGTGAGGTTGATCTTTCTCCGGGATCGGGCGGGCGCACCTCTCCCCCGGTTTGCCGCCCTTCTAGGGGGAACCGCCGCGCCGGGCAATATTCGATGGCCCCCCGGCGCCGGGTCATTTTGGCGCAGCCGTGCCGCGCCGAGGGGTCAGGCGGGAGTGGCGGAGGGGGCCATCGCCCTCTCGAAGGTGCGGGCGAGGGCGAGGTCGAGATCGGCCATCGTGACCGGCAGGCCGAGATCGACGAGGCTCGTCACCCCGTGGCCGGTCACGCCGCAGGGCACGATCCCGTCGAAATGCGAGAGGTCCGGCTCGACGTTGATGGCGAGCCCGTGGAAGCTGACCCATTTGCGCAGCCGGATGCCGATCGCGGCGATCTTGTCCTCGCGCGGGGTGCCGTCCGGCAGGGCCGCCTTCTCCGGTCGCTCGATCCAGACCCCGACCCGGCCCTCGCGGATCCGGCCCGTCAGGCCGAACTCGCCCAGCGCGGCGATCACCCATTCCTCGAGCGACTGGACGAAGCGGCGGACGTCGCGCCCCCGCGCGCCCACGTCGAGCATGACGTAGACGACCCGCTGGCCGGGTCCGTGATAGGTGTACTGCCCGCCGCGCCGCGTCGGATGGACCGGGAAGCGGTCCGGCTCGCGCAGGTCGGCGGGCCGGGCCGAGGTGCCGGCGGTGTAGAGCGGGGGATGCTCCACCAGCCAGACGGCCTCTGCCGCGGTGCCGGCGCGGATCGCCTCGGCCCGCGCCTCCATGAAGGCGACGGCCTCGGCGTAGTCCGTCAGCCCGTCCGATACGATCCAGTCCACCATGGCGCAGTTATGGGCTGGGGCGGGCTCGCTGTCACGGGGAAGGCGGGTGACGCAAGGCGAGGGGCGGGGCGGCGAAAAAAGCGCTTGAGGCGCCGGGGGGGCTTCGCTAAGAGGCCGCCACCAGTTGACGTGCGGTTGTGGCGGAATTGGTAGACGCGCAGCGTTGAGGTCGCTGTGGGGTAACTCCCGTGGAAGTTCGAGTCTTCTCAACCGCACCAACTGGTCTTCCGCCAGTGCAGTAGCGATCGGCCCCCGCCCGTCCGAGGGTGGCGTCGGGGAATCGGTCGCGCCGATGGAACCGGCGGCGATCCGCCTTGTTCCCGTGTCACCCGACCCCGTCCGTCCGTCGGCCGGGGCCATCCACGACGCGGGAGCCCCTCACATGCGATCACTTGCACTTTTCTCGGCCGTCTGCGCGGCCTTCGCCCTTGCCTGTGGGCTCTACGTCGCCTTCGCGCCGGATACCGGCGTCACGGGCACGCCCGGCGCCTGGCTCGTCGTGGCCGGCGCGGCGGCCTGCACGCTGGTCGCGCTGCTGCGCGCCTTCCGCTGGCCCGGCGGCGACAACGCCCTCCTCCTGGCCCTCTGCGGCATCGGCATGGCGCTGACCGCCATCGCCGCGTGGTTCCTGATGCAGCCGGCGATCTACGTCGCGCTCGCCTATGCCTTCGTGCTCTGGATCGCCGAGATCGCGATCGGCGGGCGGGAGGTGCGGGCATGATCCGGCTTCTCCTCACCACCGCTCTCTCCGCCGCGCCCGCCCTCGCCGCCGCGCAGGACTGGACGACCTTCAACGGCGACCCCGAGGCCACGAAATACTCGCCCGCCGAGCAGTTCACCCCCGAGAACGTCGAGACCCTCGAACGCGTCTGGGAGGTACGGACCGGCGACGTGTCCGACGGATCGGGCGATCTGCCGCAATCGGTCTGGTCCGCGACCCCGATCTATGCCGGAGGGCTGCTCTACTTCGGGACGCCCTTCTACCGCATCCTGGCCCTCGACCCCGCCACGGGCGAGGAGGTGTGGAGCTACGACAGCCAGTCGACGCTCGAGGCGCTGACCCAGCCCGCGCTGAAGAACCGGGGCGTCAGCTACTGGACCTCGGGCGAGGAGGGGGTCTGCGAGAGCCGCATCTTCCTCGGCACGATGGACGCGCATCTGCATGTCGTCGACGCCGAGACCGGCGAGCTCTGTGAGGAGTTCAGCGACGGCGGGATCCTCGACGTGAACCAGTGGAACACGACGAACGACCGCTGGCCGCTGTCGCTGCTGCAGCCGCCCACGATCGTGAACGATCACGTCGTGATCGGTTGGGCAGGCATGGACTGGACCTATTCCGAGGCGCCTCCCGGCACGCTCTTCTCGGTGAACGCCCGGACGGGCGAACTCGAATGGGAGGTGAACTTCATCCCCGACGAGATCCGCGAGCAGACCGGCACGGCGAACATCTGGGCCTCGATGGCCGCCGATCCCGAGACGGACATGGTCTACGTGCCCGTCAGCTCTCCCTCGCCGAACTACTGGGGCGGCAACCGCACCGAGGACATCCCGCTCGCCACGTCCGTCACCGCCATCGACGCCGGCAGCGGCGAGATCGTCTGGTCACGGCAGCTCGTCCATCACGACGTCTGGGATTACGACACCAATGCCGCGCCCGCCCTGATGGACCTGACCGTCGACGGCGAGACGGTGCCGGCGCTGGTGCAGACGACGAAGCAGGGCATGCTCTACGTCCTGAACCGCGAGACGGGAGAGCCGATCTTCGGATGGGAGGAGCGGGAGGTTCCGCTGGAGGGCGCCGTCGCGGATGACGCGCTGTCGCCGACCCAGCCCTTCGTGAGCGCGCCGCCCCCGACGAACGATCTGGAGAACATGCCCGGCGTCTCCCGCCTCGCCGACGTCCTCAGCGGAGGGCAATGTTCCCGCGATCTGGACACCTATCTCTACGAGGGGGTCTTCACCCCGCCGTCCGAGCAGGGGACCTTCCTCTATCCCTCGACCGTCGGCGGGATGCAGTGGGGCGGGCCGGCGGTCGATCCCCGCAGCGGCATCGCCTATGTCAACTCTTCCTCCATCGTCGATGTGCTGACGCTGATCCCGCGCGAGGAATACGAGCGGATCACCTCCGAAAACGACAATTTCGGCGGGGGCGAATCGGGCTACTATCCGCAGGAGGGCTCGCCCTGGGGCTTCCGGTTGAACCGCTGGTTCAACTGGGCCGGCATGCCCTGCTGGGAGGGACCCTACGGGACCTTCAGCGCCTACGACCTCAACACGGGCGAGCGCCTGTACGAGGTGCCCTTCGGCGTGACGCAGAAATGGGGCTTCTACATGCCGGACGACTGGGGCTCGCCGACGATCGGCGGCCCGGCCCTGACGGCCGGGGGCGTCATCTTCATCGGCGCCTCGATGGATGCCCGCGTCCGCGCGCTCGACGCCGCCACGGGGCGTGAGATCTGGAACGATCTCGTCGCCGCGCCGGCCGTCGCCACGCCGGCGGTCTTCACCCATGAGGGACGGGACTACGTGGTCTTCACCGTGGGCGGCAATTCGATCCTGAAACCGCAGGTCGCGGACCAGATCGTCGCCTACGCGCTGCCCGACTAGGCAGGGCGGTGCATCCCGCGTCAGGGATGCCGTTTTCGGGGCGGGAGCGGTCGCTTCCCGCCCCGGAAGCTTGCCGATTGGTTGCAAACTCGGGATCAGTAGGCTTTATTCCGCCGAGATGAGATGCAGGACCAACCTGCACTGATGCGAACGACAACGGGAGAAACGGCTTGGCCACAAGCACGGCAGATGCCGCGACGAAGGACGCCTTCGTCGCCTTCGAACGCGTTCAGAAGAGCTACGACGGCGAAACGCTGGTCGTGAAGGACCTGAACCTCGCCATGCCGAAGGGCGAGTTCCTCACCATGCTCGGCCCGTCCGGGTCCGGCAAGACGACCTGCCTGATGATGCTCGCCGGTTTCGAGACGGCGACGCATGGCGAGATCAAGCTGGACGGGCAGCCGATCAACAACATCCCGCCCCACAAGCGCGGCATCGGGATGGTGTTCCAGAACTACGCGCTCTTTCCGCACATGACCGTGGCCGAGAACCTCGCCTTCCCGCTCGAGGTCCGCAAGATCGGGAAGTCCGACCGCGAGGCCAAGATCAAGCGCGCGCTCGACATGGTGCAGATGGGCAATTTCGGCGGCCGCCGCCCGGCGCAGCTCTCGGGCGGTCAGCAGCAGCGGATCGCGCTGGCCCGCGCCCTGGTCTTCGAGCCCGAGCTGGTGCTGATGGACGAGCCGCTCGGCGCGCTCGACAAGCAGCTGCGCGAGACCCTGCAGTTCGAGATCACGCGACTCGCCCACGATCTGGGGATCACCGTCGTCTACGTCACCCACGACCAGACCGAGGCGCTGACGATGAGCGACCGGGTCGCGGTGTTCGACGACGGGCGGATCCAGCAGCTCGCCCCGCCGGACGAGCTCTACGAGGCGCCCAAGAACAGCTTCGTCGCGCAGTTCATCGGCGAGAACAACACGCTCGACGGCAAGGTCGAGCGGATCGAGGGCGACCGCTGCGCGGTGCGTCTGGACAGCGGCGAGATGATCGACGCCAAGCCGGTCAACGTGACCGAGGCGGGCCAGCGGACCCGCGTGTCGATCCGCCCGGAACGGGTCGAGATCGACCCCGAGCTCGGCCCGGACGCCCACACGCTGAAGGCCGAAGTGCTTGAATTCATCTACATGGGGGACACGTTCCGGACACGGCTGCGTGTCGCCGGCCAGGACGATTTCATCGTCAAGACCCGGAACCGGGCGGACCAGGTCCGCCTGAACCCCGGCCAGACCGTCACGATCGGCTGGCTGCCGCAGGATTGCCGTGCGCTCGACGCCTGAGGCGCACCGCACGGACGACCGGATAGGGGGCCGCTCCCGGTGCGTGCCCCCGCATCATAACCTGACAACCGGGACCACAACTTGGGAGATATCGTTACCATGACGACCAAGAAGATCCTTACCCTCTCGACCGCGCTCGTCGGCTTCGCCGGTATGGCGACGGCCCAGATGGAAGCCACCGAGAGCCCCGTCGCGGGCATGGAGATGGCCGACGAGATGACGATCGTCAGCTGGGGCGGCGCCTATCAGGAGAGCCAGCTCAAGGCCTATGTCGAGCCCTATCTCGAGATGAATCCCGACGTCTCCGTGACCTGGGACGAAAGCTCGGCCGAGGCCGTCGCCGGCCTGCGCGCCCAGACCGAGGCGAACAACCTCACCTGGGACCTGGTGGACGTGACCGCCGCCGACGCGATGCGCCTCTGCGACGAGGGCCTCGCCATGGAAGTCGACATCGACGAGGTCGCGGCCCCCGCGCCGGACGGCACCTCGGCCACCGACGACTTCACCGAGGACATGCTGGTCAGCGACTGCTTCATCCCGCAGATCGCCTATTCCTACACCTTCGGCTACCGCAACGACGTGGCCGAATGGAACGGCAACACCCCGTCCAGCATCTGCGACGTCTTCGACCTCGAGGCCTTCCCGGGCCAGCGCGCGCTGGAGCGCCGCCCCCACAACAACATGGAATGGGCGCTGCTCTGCGACGGCGTGGCGATGGAGGACGTCTACGACACGCTCGAGACCGAGGAGGGCCAGGACCGCGCCCTCGCCGTGCTCGACCGGATCAAGGACCAGACCGTCTGGTGGACCGCCGGCGCCGACACGCCGCAGCTGCTCGCCGATGGCGAGGTGGTCTTCGGCTCGACCTATAACGGCCGCCTCTTCTCGGCCATCGTCGAGCAGGACCAGCCCATCGAGATGATGTGGGACACCCAGTCCTTCGATCTCGACGGCTGGATCATCCCGGCGGGCCTCGACGAGCCGACGCTGAACCGCGTCCTCGACTTCCTGTGGTTCGCCACGGACACCCAGCGCCTCGCCGACCAGGCGGCCTACATCTCCTACGGTCCGGCGCGGCAATCCTCGGCGCCGCTCGTCGGCACCCATGCCGAGCTCGGCGTCGAGATGGCGCCGCACATGCCGACCAACCCGGAGAACGCGCAGGGTGCCTTCGTCCAGAACTACGAGTGGTGGGCGGACTACCGCGACGAGCTGGACGCCAAGTTCCAGGCCTGGCTCGCGCAATAAGCCCCGGCCCGGGCGCCCGGTCCGCCGGGCGCCCGACCGACACGCATCGGACCTTCCGCCCCCCGGGGGCGGGCGGTCCCCCGAGAGAGGCGGGACGACCCGCCCGGAGACGAGGGGAGGGGCGCATGCCCAAGGGCTACATCATCGGCCATATCACCGTGACCGATCCGGACGGGTATCCCGAATACGTCCGGCGCGACACGCCGATCCTGAAATCCCACGGCGCCCGCTTCATCGTGCGCGGCGGCCGGTCAGAGACTCGCGAGGGCGCCGCCCAGGACCGCCACGTCGTGATCGAGTTCGACAGCTTCGAGGCGGCCAAGGCCGCCTACGAGGATCCTGACTACCAGGAGGTGGCCGAGATCCGCCGCCGCTGCGCCGACAGCACCATCATCCTCGTGAAGGGGCACGACGAATGACCGACACGCGGCAGACCGAAGGCACCGTTCCGCTGGGCCCCGACCAGTTCACCGGCCCGACCCCCGACAATGCCCTGCGCGATGCCGATCGCGACGCGAAAGCGTCCATGGTCGCCGCCGACGGCACGCCGCTCAAGGCCTCGCTCGCCCGCTCGCTCCGCCGCCAGAAACTGCGGGCGCTGATGCTGGTCGCACCGCTGCTGATCTTCGTCCTCGTTACCTTCATCGCGCCGATTGCGGACATGCTGTTCCGGTCGGTGCAGAACGAGATCGTCGTCGACACTCTGCCGCGCACCGTCGCCGCCTTGCAGGACTGGGACTACGAGAGCGGCGAGGTGCCGGGTCCGGCCGTGTTCGATGCGATGACCCGCGACATGATGGTTGCGGTCGAGCGCAAGGAACACACGCGCCTCGGCTCGCGGCTGAACTACGAATTGACCGGCATCTCCTCGCTGCTGCGCCAGACCGGCCGCGACGTCGAGGATATCGGCGAGGTGCAGCTCGACGCGATGGTCGGGCTCGATCCCGCCTGGGAGGAGCCGGCCACCTGGGCCGGGATGCTGACCACGCCCGATTACCGCGAGGCCGCCGCCGAATGGGCGATCCGCGCCGACGAGGGCGGGCGCCTCTTCGACGAGCCGCCGCCGCGGATGGAGCTGGCCGAGGCCGCGCAGGCCCTGCCGCTCACCGCCGACGCCTATACCGATTTCGCGCGCACCATCGGCACCGAGAGCCAGGACAGCGCCCTGGAGGAGGAGCCGTGGCCCCTCGTCTACATGAGCCTCGTGCAGGACCTGCGCCAGTTCCCCGCCGCAGCGGATGCGTTCGAGGGCGATGACGGGGCGCGGCTCGCCGCGCTGGTCGAGGCGCTGCCGACCATTCCGGAGGTCGATACCCGCGCCGCCTTCCTCGAGATCGACGAGGAATGGGCCGATCCGCAGGTCTGGGGCACGATCAAGGCCTTCTCGCCTCCCTACACGCCTGGCTACTTCCTGTCCGCCGCCGACCTGACGCTCACGCCCGACGGCGTGGAGGCGATGCCCGAGGACGAGCGGATCTACCGCACGCTCTTCCTGCGCACGATCTTCATGTCGCTGGCGATCACCTTCTCCTGCATCCTTCTGGGCTATCCGGTCGCCTGGCTGCTGGCGAACCTGCCGGCCCGGCAGGCCAACGTCTTGATGATCCTCGTCCTCCTGCCGTTCTGGACCTCGCTCCTCGTGCGGACCTCGGCCTGGAAGGTGCTGCTGCAGCAGCAGGGGGTCATCAACGACATCCTCGTCTGGCTGGGGCTGGTCGGGGATGCGAACCGGCTCGTGATGATCAACAACGTCACCGGCACGATCATCGCGATGACGCATATCCTGCTGCCCTTCATGATCCTGCCGCTCTACTCGGTGATGAAGACGATCCCGCCCTCCTACGTCCGGGCCGCGAAATCGCTCGGCGCGACCGATTTCACGGCATTCCGGCGGGTCTATTTCCCGCAATCGGTGCCGGGCATCGGCGCGGGCTCGATCCTCGTCTTCATCCTTGCCATCGGCTACTACATCACGCCCGAGATCGTCGGCGGCACGAAGGGCGTCTTCATCTCGAACCGGATCGCCTACCACATCTCGACCTCGCTGAACTGGGGCCTCGCGGCCGCGCTGGGGTCGATCCTGCTGGTGGCGGTGCTGATCCTCTACTGGGCCTATGACCGCATCATCGGCATCGACAACGTGAAGCTGGGGGGCTGACGACATGGCTGACCTGACCGCCGCCGAGATCGCCGACCGCTCCGGGCCCGGCTTCGCCATCGGCATCACCGCCCTTGCGGGGGCGCTCTTCGGCTACATCGCCGGCAACACCCTCGGCGCGGGGCTGATCGGCACGCTCGTCGGGGCCGTGCTCGGCGCCGGGTTCGCCTGGGTCGCGGCCGGCCCCCTCTCGGGGAGCCGGGCCGGGGGCCGCTGGGCGGCCATCGCCCTCTGCGCGCTGCTCGGCCTGGTCTTCGGGGGGATCGGCGGCGCGGTCGGCGGCGCCGTGATCGGGGCCGTGCTCGGCTGGATCGCCTACTGGATGGTGCGGACGGACTACCGCAAGGGGCTGCCACCCTACGCGACGGCGGGGCAGGTGCTGTGGCACAACGCCTTCCTCTTCATCTGCGGGTTCATCTTCTTCTTCCTGATCGCGCCGATCGCGGTCGTGATTCCGCTCAGCTTCAATGCCGAGAGCTTCTTCACCTTCACGCCCGAGATGCTCGCCCTCGACCCCGAAGGCTATTCGCTGCGGCATTACCGCGACTTCTTCACCAATGCCGACTGGCAGCAGGCGATGTGGAACTCGCTGAAGATCGCGCCCGTCGCGACGCTGCTCGCCGTGGGCTTCGGCACGCTCGCCGCCATCGGCCTCAGCCAGAGCCACATTCCCTTCCGGCAGGTCATCATGGCGATCCTCATCTCGCCGATGATCGTCCCGCTGATCATCTCGGCGGCGGGGATGTACTTCTTCTACTCCCGGATCGGCCTGCAGGGGACGTACTGGGGCATCGTCCTCGCGCATGCCGCGCTCGGCATCCCCTTCGTCATCATCACGGTGACGGCCACGCTGGTCGGGTTCGACCGCTCGCTCACGCGGGCCAGCGCGAACCTGGGCGCGGACCCGGTGACGACCTTCTTCAAAGTGCAGATGCCGCTGATCCTGCCCGGCGTGATCTCGGGCGGGCTCTTCGCCTTCATCACCTCGTTCGACGAGGTGGTGGTCGTGCTCTTCGTGGGCAGCGCCGGCCAGAAGACGCTGCCCTGGCAGATGTTCATCGGCCTGCGCGAGCAGATCTCGCCGACGATCCTCGCCGTGGCGACGATCCTGGTGACGATCTCGATCCTGCTGCTGACCACGCTGGAACTTCTGCGCCGCCGGTCGGAGCGGTTGCGGGGCATGTCGCCGGGCTGACTTTCGTGCCCGGGGGTGTCAGGATGGGATTCTGCCGAGGGGGGTCCCGTCATGCTACGTCGTCCCGTCATACATTTCCGTCTCTGGGCAGGTCTCGCTGCTCTTCTGGCGGCTCCGGCCCTTGCTATGGCGCTCGGCGCGTCCGGCGTTCGGTGGACGGCCTACGATTTCGCCTACATGGCGATGCTGGTCGCCGCGCTCGGACTGGGGCTCGAACTGGCGCTTCGGCTTGGCTCGTGGGCGAGGCGGCTGGGGGCCGCGGCTCTGGTCGCCGTGGCGGCCCTCGTCGTCTGGATCGACGGCGCCGTGGGACTGTTCTGACCCGTCAGGGCAGCAGCATCAGCCAGAATGTCGCCGTCAGCACGCACAGGCCGGTTCCGATCAGGACCGAGGACGCCGCGACCCGGCGCGCGGTGCCGTAGACATTGGCGAAGAGGAAGGCGTTGACCCCCGGTGCCATCGCCGCCGTCAGCACCGCCGACCGGATCGCATCGGTGCCCAGCCCGAAGGCCCGGGCGAGGCCGTAGGTGATCGCCGGGTGCAGCAGCAGGCAGATTGCGACGACGAAGAGGATCGCCCGCATGTCGCCCTCGGGGCGGTAGCGGGTCAGCGTCCCGCCGAGGCCGAACAGCGCCGCCGGGATCGCCGAGGCCGCGATCAGGTCGATCGCTTCGGCCGCGGGTTCGGGGATCGTCAGCCCGGTCAGGTTGAAGGCGAGGCCGGCCGCCACGCCGAGAACGATCCCGTTCCGCACGAATTGCCGCAGGATGCGGCCCGGTAGGGCGGAGAGCGAGGTGCCCCGGGCGCGCACCGCCTCCATCACCGTGATCCCGACGATGTAGAGCAGGGGCGCGTGCATCGAGATGATCGCGTAGTTCCCCGCCAGCGCGTCCGGGCCGTAGGCCCGCTCGGTGATCGGCAGGCCGAGCAGCAGCGTGTTCGAGAAGAATGCGGCGAAGCCGATGGCGATCGCGTCCTCCACCGGCCGGCGGAACAGGACGAGCGCACCGACGATCCCGACCACGAAGGCGGCCAGGACCCCGGCATAGAAGGCGGCGAGCAGCCCGGGCTGGAAGCTCGCCTCGAGATCGAGCCCCGACATCGCGCGGAACAGCAGGACCGGCAGGGCGAAGCTCTGGCTGAACTGGGTCACCCCGTCGATCGCGGCGGGGGACATCCATCCCAGCCTGGCCGCGAGGTAGCCGAAGCCGAGGACGAGGAAGACCGGCAGGACGACGGCGAAGAGGACGCCCATCTCAGGCGTCCAGCTCGATCCGCATCCCGTCGAAGGCGGGCTCCACATGGGCCGGCGTCTCGTCCGCCAGGCGGGCATAGTCGAGGTCGATATGCATGTTGGTCAGCACCGCCCGGGCGGGCCGCACTCGGTCGATCCAGTCCAGCGTCCGCGCGAGGTGCGAATGGGTGGGATGGGGCTCGCGTCGCAGCGCATCGACGATCCAGACATCCAGTCCCCCGAGCGCGGGCCAGGCCGCCTCGGGGATCGTCGCGACATCCGGCAGGTAGGCGAGGTCGCCGATGCGGAAGCCGAGTGCGTCGATCGCCCCGTGGTTCACCGTGAACGGCGCGAAGGTGATCTCGCCGCCCGCGCCGTCCACCGTCACCGGCCCATCTATCGTCGCAAGGTCGAGGATCGGCGGATACATCGATCCTTCGGGCTGGAGGAAGGCGTAGGAGAAGCGCTCGCGCAGGGCGGCAGAGGTGGCGGCGTCAGCCCAGGTCGGCAGCCGCGCCTTCATGTTGAAGACGATCATCCGCAGGTCATCGATCCCGTGGACATGGTCGGCATGGGCATGGGTCCAGAGCACCCCGTCGAGCCGCCCGGTTCCCGTATCGAGGAGCTGGTCCCGCAGGTCGGGGGAGGTGTCGATCAGGACGCTGGTCGTGCCGCCCGGCCCGACCTGTTCCACCAGCAGCGAGCAGCGGCGGCGGCGGTTGCGCGGGTTTGCCGGATCGCAGGCGCCCCAATGCCCCCCGAGGCGTGGCACTCCGCCGGAGGAACCGCAGCCGAGGATGGTGAAGATGCGTCGCGCCATGGGCCCGTGTCTGGGCCGATTGCCCGGGGGTTGCAAGGCGGCGGATCGCGGCGCGGCGGCCTTTTGTAGGCGCCCCCGCCCCACGCACGCGGATGCGGCCGGCGCGAAGCCTATCCGGGCCGCCGGAGGGGGAGGCGGGGCGGCGCGGACCGGGGCCGCGGCTGCCGTGAATGCTGGTCGGGAGCGCTGGTAGAGGTTGGGAAGGCCGGGGCGGCGGCGCCGGGTAGCGGGCGGGGCCAGGCCGGTCGGGCAGGCGCGCCGGGGGGCGGGAGTCGCGGCGGGACGGGGGGCTGCGGTCAGGCCGCCCGAGTGAAGAGCCGGTCGAAATTGGCGCTGGTCGCGGCGGCGAACTCGGCCGGGGAGAGGCCGAAGGTCTCGGCCCCGACCCGCGCGGTATGGGCGACGAAGGCGGGCTCGTTGCGCTTGCCGCGATGCGGGGGCGGGGCGAGGTAGGGGCTGTCGGTCTCGACCAGGATCCGGTCGAGCGGGGCGGCGGCGAAGATCTCGCGCAGCTCGGTCGAGCGGGGAAAGGCGGCGATGCCGGACATCGAGAGGTAGAAGCCGAGATCCAGCGCCGCCTCGGCCAGAGCCGGGCCGGAGGAGAAGCAGTGCATCACGCATGAATAGGCGCCGGCGCGATGCTCCTCGGACAGGATCCGGGCCATGTCGTCGTCCGCGTCGCGGGCATGGATGATCAGCGGCAGCTGCGTGCGGCGCGCGGCCTCGATATGGATACGCAGGCTCTCCTGCTGCCGGGCGGCGCTCTCGGCGGTGTAGTGGTAGTCGAGACCGGTCTCGCCGATTCCGACGAATTTCGGGTGATCGGCGAGGGCGACGAGCTGCTCCACCGTCGCCATCGGCTCTTCCGTCGCGCTCATCGGGTGGGTGCCGGCAGCGTAGTAGACGCCCTCATGCGCCTCGGCGATGGCGCGCACGCGCGGCTCCTGCCGCAGGCGGGTGCAGATCGTCACCATCCGGCCCACCCCGGCAGCGCGGGCGCGGGCGATCACCTCGTCCCGGGTCTCGTCGAAATCGGGGAAGTCGAGATGGCAGTGGCTGTCCACCAGCGCGGGGGCATCTGTCATGGGGGGCCTTCGGGGCGGGGTCAGGCGGGGACGGCGTCCAGCGCCGTCCGTTCGATGGCGAGCAGCGTATCGAGGACGAGGGCGGCCGGGTCAAGGTTGACCGCCCGCCCGTGCCGCAGCCGCGCCGAAAGCTCGGCCTGCGCGGCGGCCCAGGCGCGCGCGGCGCGCGCATCGGGCGACAGGCGGGCCAGCAGGCGCGCCTCGCCCGGTGCGCCCTGGCTCTGCGGCTCGCCCGTCAGGCCGGCGCGGGCGGCGCGCGACAGGAACAGGTCGACGAGGTCGATGAAGAGGGCGAAGCGCGTCTCTCCCGTCCGCCCGGCGCAGGCCTCGCCCAGCCGGATCGCGGCGGGCCGGTCGAGCCTGGGCAGCCCGTCCAGCAGCTTCACGAGGTCGGCATAGAGGGCGAGACCCCCGCCATTCGCCATCCGCGCCGCCTCGCCGACCGAGCCCGCTGCCAGCACCGCCAGCGCCTCGGGTGCGTCGGTCGCGATCCCGCTCGCCTCGAGGGCGCGCGCGAGGTCGGGGGCGGGCAGGGGCCCCAGCCGCAGGGTCCGGCAGCGCGAGCGGATCGTCGGCAGCAGGCGCGAGGGCTGGTGCGAGATCAGCAGCAGCGTTGCGCCCGCGGGGGGCTCCTCCAGCTCCTTGAGCAGGGCGTTCGCGGCGGTGGGGTTCAGCTCGTCCGCGGCATCGACGATCACCACCCGGCGCCCGCCATCGGCGCTGGAGAGGTGGAAGAAGTCCTTGAGCCGGCGCACCTCGACCGCGCGGATGTCCTGGCTGATCCGGTCGCCCTTGTCGTTCGGGCCGCGCCTGACGACGAAGAGCCGGGGATGCGCCCCGGCCCGCATCAGGCGCAGGTCCGCGTGGTCCTGAGGCAGGGCGAGCGTCGTGGCCGCCGGCGGCGTCTCCAGCAGGCCGCCGGCCGGGCGATCCGCGAGCAGGAAGGCGGCGATCCGGTAGGCCAGCGTGGCCTTGCCGGCGCCGCGCGGGCCCGTGATCAGCCAGCCCGAATGGAGACGCCCCGCATTGAACGCGTCGAGGAAGGCGGCCTCCGCCGCGTCCTGGCCGTAGAGGGCCGGGGCGTCGCGGGGATGGGGCATCCCCTCGATCATCGTCGGATCGGGCAGGGCGTCCTCGGCCATCGGCTCAGCCGTCATTGGCCGCGCGGCGACCCTCGGTCACCACGCGGATCTCTGCCGCCACCTCGCCGGCCTCCCGGCCGCCGTCGATCAGCACGCAGCGATGGGAGTCCTCGCGCGCGAGGCGCAGGAAGCCGTGGCGTATCGTCTCCTGGAAGGGCAGGCCCATATCCTCGAAGCGCTGCTCCGCCCCTTCGCGGGACAGGCCGCGCCCCAGCGCGACCCTCGGGTCCATGTCGATGACGAAGGTCAGGTCGGGTTCGATCCCGATCATCTGCGCGTGCAGCGAATCCACGAGGGCCCGCAGGTCGCCGCGCGTGGCGCCCTGGTAGATCCGCGTGCTGTCGGCGAAGCGGTCGCAGATCACGGTCGCCCCGCGGGCGAGCGCGGGGCGGATCGTCCTCTCCAGATGGTCGCGGCGCGCGGCGGTGAAGAGCAGGATCTCGGTCTCGGCCGACCAGCGGCCGGGATCGCCGGTCAGGATGAGCTGCCGGATCTCCTCGGCCCCGGGCGAGCCGCCGGGCTCGCGGGTGAGGACCACCTCGGTGCCGCGATCCGCAAGGCTCTCGGCCAGGCGCCGCGCCTGGGTCGACTTGCCGGACCCGTCGATCCCCTCGAAGGTGATGAAATGGGCGTCGCCCCTCATGCGTCCTCTTCGGCCGGGGCCGTCTCCGCGGCCTCGTCCGGTGCGGGCTCCGCCACCTCGCCATCGAGGCCGGGAATGGCCGAGAGATCGGCGCCCGGGGCCACGCGCGCGACCAGGATCTGCGCCGCCGTCCGCAGCCGGACGCCGAGCCCGCCCTGCGCGACGGCCCGGTCCGCCACCAGCGGCACCACGATCTGCGGCAGCCCCTCGCGGGTGATGGTCAGCTGCCCCAGCTCCTGCCCCTCCGCCACGGGGGCGGTCACGGGACCGGTCCAGGTCGCCTCGGCGGCATAGGCCGCGCCGGGAACGACCGGCATCAGGACGCGCAGATCCTCGGCCAGGGCGAGCCCGACCTCGGTATCGGCCCCCATCCAGACATCGGCCTCGGCGATGCGGGTGCCGGCCCGCCCCAGATCCTCCTCGGCGAACTGCCGGAACGCCCAGTTGACGATCCGCTCGCCCTCGGCGCGGCGCTGCTCGGCCGTATCGAGGCCGGTGATGACGAAGATGATCCGCCGGTCGCCCTGCTTGGCCGACCCGACGAGGCCGTAGCCCGCCTCCTGGGTGTGGCCGGTCTTGAGCCCGTCTGCACCGATCCCGAGGCCGAGGATCGGGTTGCGGTTCTGGCTGTTCGCCGGGACGCGGTTGTCGAAGGCGAATTCCTGCTCGGCGAAGAGCGGGTAGAAGGTGGGAAAGTCGCTGATCAGGTGATCGGCGAGGATGCCGAGATCGCGCACGCTCATCGCGTGGCCGGCGGCGGGCCAGCCCGAGGCGTTGGCGAAGGTGGAGCTGGTCATGCCCAGCTCGCGCGCCACCTCGGTCATCCGTCGCGCGAAGCCGCTCTCGGTCCCGTCGGGCGAGAGCCCCTCGGCCAGCACGACGCTGGCATCGTTGCCGGAGAGGACGATCACGCCGCGCAGCAGGTCCTCGACCCGGACCCGCTCGCCCTCGCGCAGGAACATGGACGAGCCGCCGAAGCTGGCCGCATGGGCCGAGACGAGGAACTCGTCCTCGACCGAGAGCCGCCCCTCGGCGATCGCCTCGAACGCCATGTAGAGCGTCATCAGCTTCGACATCGAGGCGGGGGGAAGGGGCTCGTCCGCGTTCTTCTCCAGAAGGACGGTGCGAGTCGTCTGGTCGAAGACATAGGCCGCGCGGGCCGACGTCTCGAGGCCCTGGGCGGCGGCGAGGCCGGCCCAGAGCTGGACCGCCAGCGCGAGGCAGAGGGCGGCGGCGGAGCGGATCGTGCGGGTCATGGACATCCCCTTGGATCGGATCAGTTGCGGACCGGGTAGGCGTCGGCGAAACCGGCACCGGTCACCTGCGACAGGAAGCCGGCGCGCTCGCTCTCGCTTCCGGCGGGCCCGACGAGCACGCGCCAGTAGCTGCGCCCGCCGCTTTCCTCGCGCACCACGCGGGTGGGCAGGCCGAGATCGGCCATCCGGGCCTCCGCGCCCGAGGCGTTCTCCTCGACCGAAAAGATGCCGAGCTGGACATAGGGGCGCGACAGGTCGGAGGCGGCCGTTGCGGGGGCGGGGGCGGCCGGCGCCGGGGGCGGCGCCGGATCCGCCGCGGGGGCGGGGGCGGGGGCGGGGGCGGGGGTCGTTCCGGGCTCCGTCGCGCCCGCGGGGGCCAGCGCGCTGGTCGTCACCTCGCCCGGCGCGTCCATCGCGGCGCCCTCCGCCCCGTCCTCTCCCAGCACCGCCTCGGGGGCGGTCGCCTCGGTCGGCTCGGGGCTCGACGCCTCCTCGCGGCGCAGGGCGGTGACGTTGAGCGTCGCCGGCGCCCCGGCGAGCATGCCGAGCGCCGCCGCCGCCTCGGAGGAGACCTGCAGCGCGGGGCCCGGATTCTCCCGCTCGCGGCGGAACAGGGCGCCGATCACGAAATCGCCGGTCTCGGTGTTGCGGATGATGACGCGGCCGGGATCGCCGACATCGGGATGCGCGACCCAGACCCCGCCGAAGGAGGGACGACCGTCCCAGACCCCGGGCTCGGTCACCTGGAAGATCTCAGGCGCCTCGACGTCGCGCTCGACCAGCTCGACGCTCTGGCCGCCGGTCGCGGCCGCGGATTCGCCCTCGCCGAAGGGCATCGAGAGCCCGTCCTCGCAGCCGGCCAGCGCGCCTGCCGCCAGCAGCGCCACGAGCGCGGAGGCGCGCCGCGCGCGCCCGGCCGGCCGTCCCGACCGGAATGTCGACATCGTTCCCATCCTGCCCCCTCGGGTCTTGGCCGCCCCCTGCGCCGCGGATCCGCGCGGGCCCTGCCGGACCCCGCCCTCTCCATCGCCTGTCGGATCGGCACCTGCCTGCATCGCGGCCGCAGCCGCGCCTGATTGGCCGGGACGTTACAGCCCGGACGCGCGCGATGAAAGACGCCGCCGCCCGTCTGGGCGGATTTGCCCGCCCCTGGCCGCAGCGCGACACCGTGCCGCCGCCGCGCCCCGCCCCGCCTTCCCGAATCGCCCCCGCTTGCGTAAGGCCCTGAGCGCCCGGAGGAGTGGCAGAGTGGTCGATTGCACCGGTCTTGAAAACCGGCGTGCGTTCAAGCGCACCGTGGGTTCGAATCCCACCTCCTCCGCCACTTGCCCTCTCGAAAGCGTTCTCCCCATCCGGCTGCGGCCGGATTTTTCCGTTGTATTCGAGGGTTATGCGGGAGGGGCTGAGCACTGGCCGCCTAGCCAGAAGGCCTGGAAGCGTTCTCTCGGGGCCAGTATTCTCCTGACCTCATGACTGCGCGGGTTTGGTGAATTTCTTGTAAGCTCCTGTTCGTGAACAATAGTTTACCGTGATCAAGGTTGCTTTCGATGTCAGGCCCATCCGCCTCAAATGGAACCGGGATCGAACAACGGCGGAGCAAAAAAGGCTGCGCGTGCAGGCTAATCTTCCTGCTCGATTAACTCTGTTAGACGAGCAACGAAGTAGGCGTTCACGAACTCAATCGCCTCACGAACAGGAAACTGAAAATGCTCGTCGAGGTCGTCACCAGAGATCGCAAGTGGCGGTGGCAACGATAGAAGGCCGTAGTAGAAGATGATGTGGGCATGGCTGGTCTCCGACACGAACCCGCTCCCGCGGCCATAGTCGGAAAGAAGCATCTGTGTGCGTACGAGTTCCTCGTGGATGATCCGACGCTTGCCGCCGTCGTATGAGCCGTTGCCGCGCTTCACATTGTACGCGTTAATCGAGTGGCGTGCCTCGTCGAAGACCAGGATGTCGACGCGCACAGAGCGCTCGCGATCTCCGTACGGAAGCTGCGCTTGCAACAAGGAGTCGAGCCGTTCGGCAACGCGGACCTGACGTAGGGACTCATGCGACAGCTTGAAGTCGTCCTCTGTCCATACCCGCAGACGAGCACAGTCTTTCAGTCGTTCGAGGAGAGCCCGTTGGAGGATCGCGCCATGCCGCTTGTAGGCCGAGCTGATGATCGACGTTGCTCGCGAGTACTTCCTCCCTGCGATTGGATCTTCCCTGAAGCGAGCTGCACCAAGCCTGTCGATCGTTTCGTCCAATGTCGGTCGCATGCGCTCGAAGTAGTTTTCGAGTTCCGAGCTTGGTGGAACAGGGGGACGTGCCGACAAGTGTTCTTCCCTCGCTTGTGTTCACCCTTGGGCCTCCATATCGTACGGAGATACTGGATGGATTTCCTTAGGTTAGTGGGGAACATGTGTAATGGCGAGCATCGATGCGGACGGTCGGCAGGAAGCAAGCGACTTCAATCTCGAGCCGGATCCCCGCGTCTTGCCGATGCTCGGCGAGATCAACATCGACCAGTGGCGCTGCGTCGCGGAACTCGTCGACAACGCTGTTGACGGCTTCCTGAAGGAGAGTCGCGCTGGAAGCTCGATCGCTGGTGCGAAGGTGGATGTCCACCTGCCGCAAGCAGACGCTCCGGCCGCGACCCTTCGGATCATCGATAATGGCCCGGGCATGACACCGGACATGCTGGAGCGTGCCGTACGAGCCGGGTGGTCGGGCAACAACCCGATCGACAGCCTTGGGTTGTTTGGCATGGGCTTCAATATCGCCACGGCCCGGCTTGGATCGGTCACCGAGGTTTGGACTACGCGCAAAGGCGAGCGCGAGTGGCACGGTCTCCAAATCGATTTCGACAAGTTGCGCCAGCAGCGTCACTTTAAAACGCCGCGCTTGTCGCGCGCGAAAGCAGACCCTGACCAGCACGGAACCGAGATCACGATCAAACAGCTGAAGCCCGAACAGCGAAAATGGCTTGCGAAGAACGCGAACCAGACGGCGATGCGCAAGCGGCTCGCGCAAGCCTATTCCTCAATGCTCCGACCGAATGGCGTTCCGATCAGCTTTGAGCTCTACGTGAACCACAAGCGGGTCGAGGCAAGACGCCATTGCCTGTGGAATGAGGACAGGGTTGTGCCAGGTCCTGGCGGTACGACTATTCCTGCGGTCATCCGCATCAACCACGCGCTGGCTGACCGACTTTATTGTATCAATTGCATGAGTTGGCTTGTCGAAGCGGAGGTTGGCGGATCCTGCCCCCACTGCGAGACAGTGAACTCCGTAGTTAAACGCGAGCGGAAGGTAACAGGCTGGCTGGGGATTCAGCGGTATCTCGATCAGTCTGAATTTGGGATCGATTTCATCCGAAACGGTCGAAAGATCGAGATCGCGAACAAGGATTTGTTCTCTTGGAATGATGGGGAAAGCGAAGAGCGGGAATACCCGATCGATGATCAACGGAACCGTGGGCGGATTGTCGGCGAGATCCACATCGATCACTGCCGGGTTAGCTATGCGAAGGACCGCTTCGACAGAGCTGACCCAACATGGGACGAGATGCATCGAGTCATCCGCGGAGAGGGGCCTCTCCGTCCGGAGAAGGCCAAGGATCTTGGGTATGGCCCGAACGAGTCACCGCTCTTTCAGCTCTTCAAAGCCTTCCGGCGGACAAGTCCTCAGTCCAAGACGGCAGGCGCTTACGGTCGAATTCTGATCGTGAAGGACAACGCTCGCGCAGTCGAAATGGTCAGCGCCTTCCACGATGGCAATCCTGACTATCAGGACGACAGCAAGTGGTGGGAGTTGGTTGAGGCCGCCGACCGTGAGTTGCTCTACGGAACGAGCGGAGGTGGCGCGAGCGGCAACGAACCCTCGTCTGGCGGCGGTGGAGGACTCCCGCCAGGACTCCTTGGCGGCGAACCATCCGGTGGCACCGCTCCCGAGCCCGCCCCAGTCACTCCGACTGCCCCAGCCAAGCCCGCGCCGCCGCCGCGGCGCGAAGCGCCACTCCTCAGCCGCCGCTATCATCATGGCGGGACGGGAATAAAATGGAATGTTGTCGCGTATGAGGTCGAAGCCAAGGATCCCGGGTTGCCCGCAGATGCTCCGTGGACAATGGTCTTGGGCGACGTCCCGACAAAGACTTATCATTATCTTTTCAATCCTGGGCACTCAACTTTTGAATCAATAACGATGACGCCGCAAGACGCGCTTCTTGCGCAACTTGCGTACATGACTGTGGACCAGACCCGCAACTCGAGCCAAGAACCCAACTTTGCCCGAATTTTTGCAGACTTCCGCAGCGCTTATGGCGAAGAGACAGCTCTTGACCTTAAGGCATTGCCTAATAGCGCAGCGACGGTCCTGACTGATGTGGCGCGTTGTCTTGTGTCGGCTTGTCCCGAGGCGGAGCGGGCGGCCCTTTTCAACGACTTGGGCGTGCAAGAGCAGACTGCTGTAATGCGCGCGCTGGCAGCAAAAAAGATCAAGCCGTCTGAGGCAACTGTCAACGGCAGCTTCCTCGTTGCGGGGCCGTTCGAAATCATCCGGATGGTAGTTGAAAAACGACCCGACCTCTGCTTCGACGGGAAGATCTGGGATGCTGCTTATGCCGACTTAGATTATGGCGATCCGCAGATCACCGCCGAAGCACGTGCGAGCGTGTTGGCGCGTTATACTGCACTTATTGACGACACGATTTGGCTCTCCAAGCAGGACAGCGGGGATCTTTCCAGCAGCACTCGTAGTGAGATCATTCGAGCTGTCATGTCCCTCGAGTTACTTAAGCCAGATGTTGAGGCGTCTGCATGAAGCACTTCCTCGACGACCGACGACTCCTGCGTGGTCCGTGGCAAGCGTTCGAGCGCGATGTTGCCCGGCTCTTGATGCATGCAGGCTTTGATGACGTGCGCGTTGTTGGCGGTTCGGGCGATCAGGGAGCAGATGTCGTAGGCGTCAAGAATGGCGAAATCTGGGTGGTGCAGTGCAAGCACACCACGACTTCCCCGCCTACGAAGCAGGCGGTCCAGGAGGTCGTCGACTCGGGAACCTACTATGGCGCTAACCGAATGCTCCTTGCAACTTCCCGTGCAATCGGTGGTGGTGTCCAGGCCGAAATCGAGCGTTATCGCCGGATCGGAATTAATGTCGAACTACTGGATCCTGCTCGGCTTGCACACCTATCACAAGAAGTACCAGAGTACGCGAAATCGAGGCGCGAACTCCGGCCCTATCAGCAAGAGGCAGTTAGTAAATTTCGGGAGGGCCTCACGGACACCGGACGCGCTCAAGTTGTACTGGCGACGGGTTTGGGTAAAACGGTTGTTATGGCGGAAGTTGTCGCCGACCTTTATCGAGATGGCCTAATACGTGACAATCGGGTGCTTGTTCTTGCCGATAAGCGTGAGCTCATTCGGCAATTGCAGTTTGGATTTTGGCATCAGCTGCCAAAGTGGGTTCCTACGCATATGCTTTCGGGCGATGAGACCCCATCGTTCTACGACGGGATCACCTTTGCAACAGTCCAGAGCGTTATTGGACGTGTCGATGATTTGCCAAGCTTTGGCTTGGTGCTTATCGACGAAGCACATCATATCGGTTCCACTAGTTTCCGGCGTGCCCTCGATGCGCTGGAACCACCTATGGTTGGTGGCGCAACGGCCACGCCGTGGCGCGGAGATGGCTTCGACATTGACGAACTATTGGGTAAGCCACTCGTCCGGCTCGGAATATCGGACGGCTTAAGGCAGAAGTACCTTAGTGAGGTCGACTACCGATTGCTGGCGGATAATATCGACTGGGGTTTCGTACAGGAAATTTCGTCGCACAACTATTCCCTGAACCAGCTTAACAAGAAGCTTCTGATGCCGACTCGAGACGAAGAGGCGGCCAGGCACATCGTCGAAGTGTTCGGCGGCGAGAAGCGGCGGGGTGGGATTGTATTCTCTCCAACGGTCGATCACGCCGAGAGCTTCGCGGGAACGCTTCGTGGCTACGGGTTGCGTGCTGAGGCGATCTCCTCAAGGCAGGAAGCCCGTGAGCGGGATCGACTAATGGCGATGTTTCGGCGAGGGGATATTGATGTCCTAGCCAGTATCGACTTGTTCAATGAAGGCGTCGATGTGCCTGATGTCGATCTCGTCGTTTTCATGCGCGCGACGCACAGTCGTCGGATCTTTGTCCAGCAACTCGGGCGTGGGCTCCGCCTGAGTCATGGGAAAGACAAGGTGATCGTAATGGATTTCGTGACCGATCTCCGCCGAGTAGCGGAAGTAATTGAACTCGAGAAAGCCTCCGTCGGCCCCTTGGAAAGGCTGCCGCTCGGACACAATCTCATCAATTTCCGCGATACCTCGGCAGGCAACTTTATGCTTGAATGGATGAAGGATCAAGCTGACCTGATTTTGCGCGAGGGAGACGCGCAGCTTGAGATCCCACAGTTTGAATTCCCTACAGTACCGCAGCCTGGAGGGGTGCAATGAGCGTGCCGGCCAGCATCCGGCGAGAGATCAAGGAGCGATTGTGGGCTGAAGCCGATCGGCTTAATTGGTCGGCGCTCTCGGCCGCCGACAAATCGCGGTACTACTCAATGTGGACCGAGACCGAAACAGTTGGTGGGAAGTTGGGTCAGTACATGGACCCACGAAAGGTCCGAGTTTACATCAAGGACACGCTTCTCAAGTCTTACACTAGGGAGGCATCAGCCAGCCCTGCCCGCGCTTTCAGGGTCCTCGGTCTTGATGAGGACGTTGTCGTGTCGACGACATTCATCAAGCCGCACGGCTGCCTCCTTGTGGATGGCCGCCAGATTGCCTGGAGCAAAGCTTCCGACTGGAAAGCGACGTTGATGGCTCTTCATGAGCGTGCGTTCATGGAAGGTCAGCCATACGCAGCCGTGCTGACTGAAGCCGCAGCGAAGTTCGCGTTGGCTTCACAGCGAGCGGTTGTCGAGAGCGCAGCGGAAAGACTTCTGATCAAGCGCCTGATTTGGTTGGACTAACTCACAGGGCCCGAACTTACACTGTCTCGATTATTGTAGCGTGTTGGGCTACGGTTACACATGGACATCCTGACGCCAGAACAACGAAGCGAACGAATGAGTCGGGTTCGCGGCCGAGACACCAAGCCCGAGATGCTGGTGCGCCGTTTGGCGCATAGCATGGGGTATCGCTACAGGCTGCACCGTCGCGACCTTCCCGGTTCGCCGGACCTCGTCTTCCCGTCGCGTCGGAAGGTGATCCTTGTGCACGGCTGCTTCTGGCACCGGCACCTGGACCCGGACTGCAAGCTAGCTAGGCTTCCAAAATCGAAGCTGGACTTTTGGGGCCCAAAGTTGGAAACAAATAGAGAACGGGATGAGCGTAACATCGTCCTGCTTGGGGAGCTCGGATGGGACGTCCTGATAATCTGGGAATGCCAGACGAAAAACCGAGAGAAATTACAGGCACGGATTGGGGAGTTCCTGGGATGATGAGATCGGTCGAACTGTTCGTGGGCGCTGGGGGCCTCGGGATCGGCGTCAGCCAAGCGGGCTTCCGACCGGCCGCCGTCATGGACTGGGACCGCTGGGCCTGCGATACCCTTCGCGAGAACAAGGAACGTTGCCTCGATCCGATCGCGCACTGGCCGATCCACGAGGGCGACGTTCGGCAGTTCGATTTCGGCACGGTGGACGGCTCCGTTGACTTGGTGACGGGCGGACCGCCATGTCAGCCGTTCTCGATGGGCGGACGCCACCGGGCGTTCCTCGACGGCAGGGACATGTTCCCGCAGGCGATCCGCGCCGTGCGCGAACTTCGACCGAGAGCCTTCATCTTCGAGAATGTGAAGGGGCTCACGCGCAGCAGCTTTGCGAACTACCTCGAGTACATCCGCTTGCAGCTGACCTATCCCGATCTGGTCGGCAAGAGGGACGAGGAATGGCTGGCGCACCTCGCGCGCCTCGAGGACCACCACACCAAGGGGACAGAGAAGCGCCTGCGCTATCGGGTTGTGATGCGGGTCCTGAACTCGGCAAATTATGGCGTTCCCCAGCGGCGCGAGCGCGTCTTCCTTGTCGGTTTCCGCGCGGACACCGGGATCGAGTGGCACTTCCCGAAGCCGACACAC
Organism: Wenxinia saemankumensis; assembly: GCF_900141735.1. Taxonomy (GTDB): domain Bacteria; phylum Pseudomonadota; class Alphaproteobacteria; order Rhodobacterales; family Rhodobacteraceae; genus Wenxinia; species Wenxinia saemankumensis. Next base: position 8,513 of record NZ_FQYO01000006.1, on the reverse strand, counting down.
TCGCGAGACGCGCTGCTCTGGTCGCAGTGGCGCGACGAGGTCTATTGGGACTTGCACCGCGTCGCTCGCAAGAACCGGCCGGAAGGTGGCGCAGCCAAGGCGCGGGCCCTGAAGATCGCGGAACGACCTCTGGACGAGCCGTGGCTGACCGTGCGCGACGCGATTTCCGATCTTCCGGATCCCGAACATGCACCGGGCACGGCGCGCGGCTTTCATGACCACAGGTTCCAGCCCGGCGCCCGATCCTATGCTGGCCACACGGGAAGCCCTCTGGACGAGCCCGCCAAGACGCTGAAGGCGGGCGTGCACGGTGTTCCTGGGGGCGAGAACATGCTGCGCAGGACGGATGGCTCGGTGCGCTATTTTACGATTCGAGAGAGCGCTCGCCTGCAAACCTTCCCGGACGACATGGTGTTCCACGGCTCTTGGACTGAGACAATGCGGCAGCTCGGTAACGCCGTGCCCTGCCAGCTAGCCCGGATCGTCGCATCTGGCGTCCGCGACAAGCTCAGCGCAGCCTAGAACATCAGAGTTCGGCTTCGATGGCGTGGTAGGTTCTTAAGCCCTTGCTGCAATAAGGATGGCTGACCTAGCCCCCTCGAGCCGTGGGTCATTCTGCTTTCGTAGGACCTTTCTTGCTTGTTCCGAAATTTTAGACCTAATGTCATCTTTCTGAGATCGTGACAGTCCGGGCGCACCGGGTCCATGTGCCAATCCTAGCCAGTTTGGGGGCAGCTTCCCGGGGCGACCTCCACCCGGTGCATTACTCCCAAAGCCTGCCCCATTCCAAATTGGGCTTAGGAATGTAATCAAACCGGCTTCAGCCATTGATACATGAGCGTCAGGCAAGCCAAGGAATCTAAAAGAAAAGTCTGAAGTCTGAATCGGAATGGCGCCAGTTAAAAAGCTGTCAATCTTCCTCCTGTGTATTTGAAGCCGTTTCTTGACACTGTTTGATCCAGGCCCGCTTCGAAAGTCTTGAAGACCATTCACGGTTGCGCTCTCTGCAGCCTTTCCAACATAAATCGGCAATATTCCGGCGCTGCGATTCAGGTGTTTATAGAGCCGGTAAGGCTTGACGGCTCCTCGATAGAATATCGCGTAAATGCCGCCGCTGTCGGATATTGCATTAATCTCGACCTTTGTGAGAGGGCGCTCCTCCTGTCGAAAGAGCTCGCAAGCAATACTTGCTGCCAAGTTGACCGTATCTAGAGGGTCGTACATTTCTTACTATCCATGCGCCTCTGTCTCGCGCGATTGCAGAGAGAACCTTGACCCTAGTTGATCATCTAGTGCTGGTCTAGAAGCTGGCAGTGAGGGCCCTTGTGGAGCATCCTGCTTCTTTATGACCCGCTGCTTCGAGTCAACGGAGTGAAACAAGCAAGCCCGAAATCAAGCATGCTTCGTGGTGCGGGAACCTCTTCTAGGTTGGAAGCTCCTGGCAGTAGAGATTAACTTTGCCGTTATCCGGTATGATCGCGTCGGTGCCTCGGTCCCCGCCTGTCTCTCTGAGCCGGCGCTATGATGCAATCATCAGGGGAATGGGGCAGCGCGAGCACGTGAATGCGTGCAGATCGAGCAACGTCCCTGGGCTGCGAGCCAGTGACGCTATGTGGTCGCTCCTGCAGTGCGCCCAGATGTGCCGAGAGCGCGGATCTGAAGATGACCGGTACCCCGCGGTTCCGTTCCATGGCTGTGGAGGCAGATACGCGGATCATTGGTTTGGACACCCACCGCGTGTTCGCTGAAGCGGTGGCTCTCGAGGACGGAGCGTACCGGTGTCTAGGGCGGGTCGAGGTGACACTGGATCATCTCGAGACGTTCGCAGCGACACCGCATCCGACCGACCGCGTGGTGGTCGAGGCGACTGGCAACGCGACTGCGGCACTGGAGATTCCTGCGGCGAAGGTCGGGTGAATCGCCGTGGCGAACCCGTTCTAGGTGCATCTGATTACGCGAACCAAGACAATGACGGGGAAGATCGATGTCAATCGGCGCGCAATCCTGACCCCCTATCGGCATCCAAAAATGACCCCCTTTTGCGCATGGGTAGCTGGCCCGATGCGGTGGAGCCCCCATACAGCGCAGCCGTATCGGGCCAGCGGGTTCTTGGTCATTCGCGGGTCTTGAAGCGCCAGCTCTCGTTGCCGGTTTCGACGATGTCGCAGTGATGGGTCAGTCGGTCGAGCAGCGCAGTGGTCATCTTGGCGTCGCCGAAGACCGAAGGCCATTCCCCGAAGTCGAGATTGGTCGTCACGATGATCGAGCTGCGCTCGTAGAGGCGGCTGATGAGATGGAACAGCAGCTGGCCTCCGGTTTGAGCGAAGGGGAGATAGCCGAGTTCGTCGAGGATCAGGAAGTCGAGACGGCACAACAGGTCTGCAGTGCGCCCCTGTCGATCGGCACGGGCTTCGGCATCGAGCTTGTTCACCAGGTCCACGACGTTGAAGAAGCGCCCCCGCTTGCCGCGCCGGATACAGGCCCGGGCGATGCTGACGGCGAGATGGGATTTGCCGGTCCCGGTGCCGCCGATAAGGACGAGGTTACGCTGATGCTCAAGGAATTCCCCGGCGGCCAGATCGCGCACCAGCGTCTCGTTGACCGGCGTGTCCTCGAAGCTGAACTCATCGATCTCTTTTGCCAGTGGCAGCTTCGCGATCGTCATCTGGTATTTGATCGAGCGCACCTGCTTCTCGCTGATCTCGGCGTTCAGCAGGTCGCCGACGATCTGTTGCGGTTCGTGCTGACGCTTTACCGCCGTGGTGATGATCTCATCGTAGGCGGCCTTCATGCCGTAGAGCTTCAGCTGGCTCATCGCGTCCAGCACCTGTGATCTTTCCATGGTTGGGCCTCCTGAGGCTGTCGTAGCGTTTGCAATCGGCCACGGGCTCGCAGGTCAGTCGCAGTGCGGCCGGCGTATCGATGGTCAGTGGCGGGGTCGGCTCCCGATGTCGGGCCAGGATGTTGATGACGACCGAGGCCGCGGGAACCCCTTCGTTCAGGGCCTCGGCACAGGCAGCGTCCACCGCATCCAGCCCATCGATTGGGATCATGCTCAGGATCTGGACCATCTGCCGGTCGCCGTTCGGAACCTTGCCAAGCTTGCGCTGCACACGCCTGATTGCCGACGGCAGGTCCCAGTCCTTGAAGGGGGCGCCATTCCGGAGGGCGCCTGGCTTGCGAGACAGAACCGGAATGTAGTGCAGCGGGTCGTAGATGGCCTTGTCGCGTCCGAAGGCTCGGGCGTGCAGCCCCACGATCTTGCCGTCCTGCCAGAACTCGATCCGCTCGGCATAGGCTCGGATCTCGACAGGTCGACCAACGGCGCGGCCATCCACGGAGTAGCGGTTCTTGTCGAACCGGACGAGGCAGGTCTTCGAGACCGACGCCGGCACGGAATGGAAGCCGTCGAACGGGCCAACGTAGGGCACAAGACGCGCGCGCTCGTCCTGGAACACTTCCCAGATCGTTCGATCCCGAAGCTCCTGGTGCGAATTGGCCCTGGCCCAGGCAACACAACGATCCTCGAGCCAGGCATTGAGCTCGGCGTAGCTCTTGAACTTGGGGCGCGGCACGAAGAACCGTCGCCGCACCACACCGACCTGGTTCTCGACCTGGCCCTTCTCCCAACCCGAGGCCGGGGTGCAAGCGACGGGATCGACGAGGTAATGCCCGCACATTTGCTGGAAGCGCCGGTTGTAGGCACGGTCACGGCCCACGAAGATCGTGTCGACCGCGGTCTTCATGTTGTCGTAGATGCCCCGCGTGCAGGTGCCCCCGAAGAAGGCGAAGGCCTTGTCGTGGGCGTCGAAGACCATCTCCTGCGTCTCGCGGGGATAGGCACGCACGAACAGCATCCGGCTGTGACACAGGCGGACATGTGCCACCTTCACCGTGGTCGTCGCGCCATCGATCACCACGATCTCGTGGCTCCAGTCGAACTGGTAGGCCTCGCCTGGATCGAAGGTTAGTGGGACATAGGCGGCCGCAGACGCCTCTCGTTCCTCCCTGTTCCAAGACGCTGCATATCGCCGAACTGCATCGTAGCCGCCGTCGTATCCGCGAGCCCGCAGCTCCTCGAAGATCCGGATAAGGGTCAGCCTCTCACGCTTCGTCTTCCGGGCATTTGCCGCCAGCATGTCATCGAGCTCACCCGTCCATGGGCCAATCTTCGGCAGCGGCTGGATCGTGCGCTCGTAGGTCAATTCGGTCACCCCGGACCGGATCACCTTGCGCACCGTGTTCCGCGAGACCCGTAGTTCGCGACAGATCTGCTTGATCGACTTCTTGTCCTGAAAATGCGCCCGCCGGATCTTCGCAATCGTCTCCACGACCAACATCCCACACCGTGCTCCCCGATGACCTCGGGGGCATCATCCACGTCAGTGTAAGGGGGGTCATTTTTGGATGCCGATCACCCCTCTACGGGGTCAAAATTGCACGCCTGTTCACAAAGATCGACGCACGGGTGCTTGCCCGGCTCTGGCCTTAGACGGATGAAGGTCGAGGGTCACAGCGGGCCCGATCGGGCACCGCGCCACAGAATTTCAAAAGTTGCGCATGCTGCAGAGTCGGGGCACAACAAATGGTGGAGAGATTTTGACCGCGCACCATCACTTGAGGCGTACGATGAGACACGGCGACCGGAATATTCAATCAGTCGGAGAGTTCATTACTGAGCTTCGGAATACCTGCCAGGATGGTCTGGTCTGGTTCCGCGGTCAAACAGACGTTGCATGGCCCCTACTGCCGAACATTGCTCGCCCAATCGAGGGTTACCCTGAGGGACTGATGAATCAGGAGCTTCCGGCCATCAAGCGCTTCAAACAGAATGCCGATGCGTTCCTTGCACGCGTTCCTCGCGATGACTGGGAGTGGATATTCCTCATGCAGCACCATCGTGGCTTGACAAGGCTCCTGGATTGGACGGAGAGCCCACTCGTGGCGCTATATTTCGCGTTGGGCAACCACAATACGGAAACCGACGCGGTCGTCTGGTGTCTCGATCCAATGGAACTCAACAAGAAGTCGGGCCACCGACGGAAATTCGATCGCGATATCCTCGCCTTCGGAATCGACACTGTTCTTGATGACTACTTACCAGACAAAGTCGGTGACGACAAAGGAGCGGAGCTTCATCCCGTTGCCGCCATCGGGCCCAGGAACTCTACACGCATGATCGCCCAATCGGGGACCTTTACTATCATGCACCGCCAACGAATGGCTGTGGAGGAAGTGCCAAATCACGACCACGTCTGGCGCCTCGTGATACCGGCCGCGCAGAAAGCAAACGTGCGTGGAGAACTTCGCCTTCTCGGCTTCAATGAATTCCTGCTGTTTCCAGAGCTGGAAACTTTGGCAATGCATACGCGGGAGATGTTCCAATGAGTAGATTCGAGATCAACAGCATGCAGCGATCTTCTGCGTGGTCGCTTTTTCGGATGAGAGACCGAATCAAGATGGACCCCGTCTATCAGCGGCAGGGTGACATTTGGACGCTTGAGAAAAGACGACTTCTCATCGACACCATGATCAATGGGTTCGACGTCCCGAAGCTGTATCTTCACAAATTCCAGACACCCCTCGTCGAAGAGGATCAGTCTTTCGAATATGCGATGATCGATGGGAAGCAAAGAACGGAAGCAATATTCGATTTCATTGAGAATAAGTTCGCGCTAGATTCTGATTTCAAGTATCTGCATGATGAAGAAATTGATCTCAAGGGTCTAACCTATCGAGAACTTGCGAGCCGATTTCCTGACATAAAGCAGGATTTTGACTCTTTTACGCTGGACGTCATCACAATCGATACCGACGATATTGAATTGATCGAGGATCTATTCTCGCGCTTGAACGAAGCTATGCCTCTAAATGCCGCCGAGAAGAGAAATGCGCGTCCAGGCCCATTGCCGCAGATGGTGCGGGAGATTTCGCAGCATCGATTTTTTGTCGATAAGATCCCGTTCGGCAATGCCCGCTATCGGCACTTCGATATCATCGCGAAGATGCTCTTGATGGCTAGCCGTGAGAGCGTGGCCGATACAAAGAAGGTCTACTTGGACAATTTCTTCGAGCATCACGCCCAGTCGAAAAGGGCGGAAGTCGAGCATTTGAAGACGATCGTCGAAGAGGTGCTGGACTACATGGCCGACACCTTCACGGACGATGATGCGCTGCTGCGATCCGTCGGCATGATAAGCTTGTATTTCTTGCTCTTCCAATCCGCTGTGGCGGACGCCCAAACCGATTTGATCTCTAGGGCACAGTTCGATGCCTTCGAGGCGGAGCGGCAGCAAAACCGGCAGGTTGCCGAAGAGAACATCGCGGAAGCCAACTACAACCTTCTGGAATTCGATCGTTTCGCGCAATCCCCGAACGACGGGATCGCTATGCGTTTCCGGCTCGCCGTTCTCGATCAGCATCTTTATGAAGGCGCAATGGGCTTCGCGGACGACGGAATGCTCTCTGACGAGGATAGGTAGGGGCAGTGACCCGCTTGGGCGGCGTAGACCGTGCAGTCCGGCTCAGTGGCCCGGTCGAGTTTTGTTCAGCACAACTGAACGCGCTGTTTCTCCCACTCGATAGGAAACGTTTCTATCGCGCGCGCCAGCGTGACCTCTGGCCCCTGCTTCCCGTCCAGGATCGCCTCGACGATATCGGGCGCGAGCAGGGTCAGCCGCAGGACGCGGGTCATGTAGGAGGACGCGATCCTCTCGCGCTCGGCAAGTTCGGCGATGGTGGCGAACTCTCCCGACTCGAGCATCCGCTTCCAGCGGAAGGCGCGGGCAAGCGCCTTGACCAGCGTGTTGTCGGTCCGCCGCGAGTGCGTGGCGCCTTCCGGCAAATGCATTTCCTTCCGCCCGCCGCGCTTCACGACGCGGAACGGCACGCGGAGCGTCACCGTCTCGGGGATCGGCGTGCCGCGGGTCACGCCGCTTCTCCGATGCCCCCGGTCAGCATCTCGCGAGCCAGGCTCCCGAGGCCGTCGACCCGGAGCCGGACGTTCAGCCCTTGCGTGCCGACGTCGACCCGCTCGACCAGCAGCGCGACGATGCGCGCCTGCTCGGCCGGGAAGAGTTCGTCCCACAGCGGGTCAAGCTGCTGAAGGGCCGCGCGGGCATCGACCTCGGTGATGTCGGCGTGGGCGCGCGCCGCCTTCCAGGTCCCCGCCACGATCTCGGGCTGGCGGAATACGGCGCGAAGCCGGTCGATGACGGCAGCTTCGATCTCGCCCGCAGGCACGCGGCCGACCGGGCACGATCCGGCGCCGTGCTTCAGCACGGTCTGGCTAACGTAATAGCGATAGAGCTTCCCGCCCTTGCGGGTATGCGTCGGGGAGAAGGCCGCGCCGTCTGGGCCGAACAGCAGGCCCTTCAGCAAGGCGGGCGTCTCGGCGCGGGTGCGCGCGGCGCGCTTTCGCGGGCTCTCCTGCAGGATGGCATGCACCCGTTCCCACGTCTCGCGGTCGATGATCGCGTCGTGCTCGCCCGGGTAGCTCTCGCCCTTGTGGACCGCCTCGCCGATATACGCGCGGTTGCTGAGCATCCGATACAGGTACTTCTTGTCGATCCGGTTGCCGCGGGGCGTGCGGATGCCGCGCTTCGCGACCTCGCGCGCGAGCTCCGTCCCCGACCCGATCTCGAGGAACCGGGCGAAGATCCAGCGGACATGCGCGGCGGTTTCTTCGTCGACCACCAGCTTCCGGTTCTCCACCCGGTAGCCGTAGGGCGGGACGCCGCCCATCCACATGCCTTTCTTTCTGCTCGCAGCGACCTTGTCGCGGATGCGTTCGGCCGTCACCTCGCGCTCGAACTGGGCGAAGGACAGGAGGATGTTGAGCGTCAGTCGCCCCATGGACGTGGTCGTGTTGAAGCTCTGCGTGACGGACACGAAGGTCACGCCGTTCCGGTCGAACACCTCGACCAGCTTGGCGAAGTCGGCGAGCGAGCGGCTGAGCCGGTCGATCTTGTAGACCACGACCACATCTACAAGCCTGTCTTCGATGTCCTCCAGCAGCCGCTGCAGGCCGGGGCGCTTGAGCGTACCGCCGGAGATGCCGCCGTCATCATACTGGTCGCGGACCGGCACCCAGCCCTCGGATCGTTGGCTGGCGATGAACGCCTCGCAGGCCTCGCGTTGGGCGTGAAGGGAGTTGAACTCCTGCTCGAGCCCTTCCTCCGAGGATTTCCGAGTGTAGATCGCGCAGCGCTGCTTGCGGACGACCGGCTTGGTCATGTCCGCCTCCGCCGGTTCTTGAGACCGAAGAACACGAGCCCGTTCCACCTCGTGCCGGTGATGGCGCGGGCGATGGCGGACAGCGACTTGTAGGGCCGCCCCTGCCACTCGAACCCGTCCGCGGTGACGGTGACCACATGCTCCACGCCCTGCCACTCGCGGATCAGGCGCGTGCCCGCAATGTGTGAACCGGCATGGAAAAGTGACCCCGTAGCGGGGTGATCGGCGTCCAAAAATGACCCCCTTACATCGGTGGCCATGATGCTCCTGGGGCAACC
>NZ_FQYO01000004.1 GCF_900141735.1 Wenxinia saemankumensis | reverse complement strand
GTCCGTCCAACCAGCCCCGAACCCGTCCCTCTCAGAACCGCCCCGGGTGGCCCCAACCGCGCCTCAGCGCCGCCGGTGAGGGGCTATCTACGGATACCGCCGGGGGGTCGCAAGCCTCTTTTTGAAGAATTTGCGACGGACCCAGCGTAAAGCCCGGAACTCCCTTGTTTTGCTGGTTCACGGGCCGGTGAGGGGGACCGCCGGCGGCCCCCCGTTGGCCGCATGGGAGGTCGAATCGCGACATCCCGGGGGCGACTCGTCCGCGATTCACCCGTCCCGCGCGCTAGACTCGGGCGACAACGAGGGAGGAATCGGCCGATGTTCACGTCCACCATGTCCTTCGGCCTCGGCGACGAGGTCGAGGCCCTGCGCCAGACCGTCCATCGCTGGGCGCAGGAAAGGCTGAAGCCGCGCGCGGCCGCGATCGACTCCGAGAACGTCTTCCCCCCCGACCTCTGGCCGGAGATGGGCGAACTCGGCCTGCTCGGCATCACGGTGCCCGAGCAGTATGGCGGGGCCGGGATGGGCTATCTCGCCCACGTCGTCGCGGTGGAGGAGATCGCGCGCGCGAGCGCGAGCGTCTCCCTCTCCTACGGGGCGCATTCCAATCTCTGCGTGAACCAGATCGCGCTGAACGGCTCGGACTCCCAGAAGGCGCGCTACCTGCCGAAGCTGGTCAGCGGCGCGCAGGTCGGGGCCCTGGCGATGAGCGAGGCCGGCGCGGGATCGGACGTGGTGTCGATGGCGCTGCGGGCAGAAAGGCGGGGCGACCGCTACGTGCTGAACGGCACGAAGTACTGGATCACCAACGGACCCGACGCCGACGTGCTGGTGGTCTACGCAAAGACCGATCCCGAGGCGGGGTCCAAGGGGATCACCGCCTTCCTGGTCGAGAAGGGTATGACCGGATTCCGCGCCTCCCCTCATTTCGACAAGCTCGGGATGCGCGGCTCCAACACGGCCGAGCTGGTCTTCGAGGATGTCGAGATCCCGGAGGAGAACGTCCTCGGCGAGGAGGGGCGCGGCGTGCGCGTCCTGATGAGCGGGCTCGATTACGAGCGCGTCGTCCTGTCGGGGATCGGGACCGGGATCATGGCGGCCTGTCTCGACGAGATCATGCCCTACCTGAAGGAACGGCGGCAGTTCGGCCAGCCGATCGGGAGCTTCCAGCTGATGCAGGGCAAGATCGCCGACATCTACACCAGGCTCGGCTCGGCCCGCGCCTATGTCTATGCCGTCGCGCAGGCCTGCGACCGGGGCGCGGTCACGCGCGCCGACGCGGCGGCCTGCGTCCTCTATGCCAGCGAGGAGGCGATGACCTGCGCCCACCAGGCGGTGCAGGCCATGGGCGGGGCGGGCTTCATGAACGACACGGCCGTCAGCCGGCTGTTCCGCGACGCCAAGCTGATGGAGATCGGCGCCGGCACGTCGGAGATCCGGCGCATGCTGATCGGGCGCGAGATGATGGGGGCCGTCTGATGGGGGGCTTTCTGGACCTCGAGCAGGAGGGCGGTGTCCTGCATGGCGAGTTCGCCTGGGCGATCCATGCGCTCGAATGGCTGGCCGCGCTGATCGACATCTTCGCGATCCTGCTGCTTCTGGTCGGGGCGGGCCGCTTCATCGCCGGCGTGATCCGGGCCGAGATCACGCGCGAGGGGGCCGAGCGCGTGCGCCGCACCAACCGCGAACGGGTGGAGCTGGGGCGCTACATCCTGGCGGGGCTCGAGCTCTTCATCGTGTCCGACGTGATCCACACCGCGCTCAGCCTCGCGATGGCGGACCTGATCTTCCTGCTCGTCCTCGTCGTGATCCGCTCCATCACCTCCTACTTCCTCGACCGCGAGCTGGGGGAGCTGAAGCGCGAGCTGGGCTCGTGAGACGACTCGTCCTGCTCGGCCTGGCTCTCGTCGCGCTGCTCGGCGGGCTCGCGGGGCTGCGCTTCGGCCGGCTCGACCCGGCGGAGGCGGTGAGCCGCGCCGCTGCCGTCTACATGGCGGAGACGGGGGGCGCCGCGACCGATTGCACCGGCCGGCCGGAGGGGCGCACCATCCGGGTCACCTGCGCCGGGGCGGCGCCCCGGGTCTATTCCGTGGATCGGTGGGGCCTGCGCCCCGCCGTGCTGGAGGGGATGGAGACGTGATGTTGCCGGACCGAACATGTTCACGGATCCGGCGGGACCTCCGCCGGGACCCGCCGGACCGCGTCATCGCGACCCGCCGGGCGCGGCACTGATGTTCCCCGGCCCCTGGACGGCGGAGACGTTCCGCGGCGCCCTCGCTGCCGACTGGGGAACGCCGCACCGCCCATGCCCGGCCGCGCGAGGGGATGGTCCCCGATGCGCCGCCCGCGACCGTCACCGGCACGGCGCTCCGGCGAGACCCGCGCGCCCGGGCCGCCGCGGAACGAGCGGCTTGCCCGGCTGCGCCCCCCGCGCCAATCTGGCCGCGAGGGAGACGCCATGAAGCTCACGACCGCCCATGTCCCGAGCACGGACCAGGCCCGCGCCAACCGCGACGGACACGAGGCCGCCCTGGCCGAGATCCGCGCGGCGGCCGAGACGGCGCTGGCCGGCGGCGGCGAGACCGCCCGTCAGCGGCATCTGTCGCGCGGCAAGATGCTGCCCCGCGACCGGGTCGCGACCCTGCTCGATCCCGGCGCGCCCTTCCTCGAGATCGGGCTCACCGCGGCCCACGGCCTCTACGACGGCGCCGCGCCCTCGGCCGGACTGATCGCCGGCATCGGCCGGGTCATGGGGCGCGAGGTCATGGTCGTCTGCAACGACGCCACGGCCAAGGGCGGCACCTACTACCCGATGAGCGTGAAGAAGCATCTGCGCGCGCAGGAGATCGCCGAGGAGAACCGCCTGCCCTGCCTCTACCTCGTCGACAGCGGCGGGGCGAACCTGCCCAGCCAGGACGAGGTCTTTCCCGATCGCGACCATTTCGGGCGCATCTTCTACAACCAGGCCCGGATGAGCGCGGCGGGCATTCCCCAGATCGCGGTCGTCATGGGCTCCTGCACCGCGGGCGGCGCCTACGTGCCCGCCATGTCCGACGTCTCGATCATCGTAAAGGAGCAGGGCACGATCTTCCTGGCCGGCCCGCCGCTGGTGAAGCAGGCCACCGGCGAGGAGGTCACCGCCGAGGAGCTGGGCGGCGGCGACGTCCATACCCGCCTCTCCGGCGTCGCCGACACGCTGGCGGACGACGATGCCCATGCGCTCGCCCTCGCCCGGCAGGCCGTCGCCTCGCTCGGCCCCGCCCCCGCCGCCCCGCCCGGCCCCGTCGTGCCGCCGGCCCTCGATCCGGAGGAGCTGCTGGAGATCGTGCCCCCCGGCCTCTCCACCCCCTACGACATCCGCGAGGTGATCGCCCGGATCGTCGACGGCTCGGAGTTCGACGAGTTCAAGTCGCGCTTCGGCACTACCCTCGTCTGCGGCTTCGCCCGGACCTGGGGGATGGATGTCGGCATCGTCGCGAGCAACGGCGTCCTCTTCAGCGACAGCGCGCAGAAGGGCGCGCATTTCGTCCAGCTCTGCGGCCAGCGCCGGATCCCCCTCCTCTTCCTCCAGAACATCACCGGCTTCATGGTGGGGAAGAAGGCCGAGGCCGGGGGCATCGCACGCCACGGGGCCAAGATGGTGACGGCGGTCTCGACCGTCGCCGTGCCCAAGATCACCGTGATCGTCGGCGGCTCCTACGGGGCGGGCAATTACGGCATGGCCGGCCGCGCCTTCGGGCCGCGCTTCCTCTGGACCTGGCCGATCAGCCGGATCGGCGTGATGGGCGCGCCGCAGGCCGCGGGCGTGCTCTCCACCGTGCGCCGCGCCGCGCTCGAGAAGCGCGGCGAGGGCTGGACGGATGAGGCGGAGGAGGCGTTCCGCGCCCCGATCCGCGACCGGCTGGAGGCGCAGGCCCACCCCCTCTACGCCTCGGCCCGGCTCTGGGACGACGGGATCATCGACCCCCGTCAGACCCGCGACGTGGTCGGCCTCTCGCTCGCCGCCTGCAGGGGCGCCCCGATTCCCGAGACACGCTTCGGCGTGTTCCGCATGTGAGCCCGGCCGTGACCCTGGGCGAGGCGCTCGCCCGGCATGCCGGCGCCGCGACCTTCACCTTCGGCGACAGCCGCGCGCTCTGCGACCGCCTGCTCGCCCTCGTCCGCGCGGGACGCAAGACCGCGACCTGCGGCGCGCTGCGCGATTACGGGCCCGGGGGCGAGGCGCTGCCCCGGCCCGGTCGCCGCGACATCGCCCTCGACTGGGACGGCGCGCCCGCCCTCGTCATCGAGACGACCGGCATGACGATCTGCCGCTTCCGCGACGTGGGCGAGGATTTCGCGCTGGCCGAGGGCGAGGATGACAGCCTCGAAGGCTGGCGCGCGGGTCACCGCGCCTATTTCGAGCGCAATGGCGGCTGGACGCCGGGGATGGAACTCGTCTGCGAACGTTTCCGCCTGGTGGAGGACCTGCAGTGATCGTGCCCCCCTCCCGGCTCTTATCTTGCCGCAAATACCTCTCGGGGGGGCGCCGCAGGCGCGGGGGGCAGACAGCCCCCCTCCCCGGCGGCCAGACGAGGCGCGCATGATCGAGAAGCTCCTCATCGCCAATCGCGGCGAGATCGCGGCCCGGATCATCGCCACCGCCCGGCGGATGGGGATCGCCACGGTCGCGGTCCATTCCGACGCCGATGCCGGGGCGCTGCATGTCGCCATGGCGGACGAGGCGGTACGGATCGGCCCCGCCCCCGTGGCGGAGAGCTATCTCGATGCCGGCGCGATCGTCGAGGCCGCCCGCCGCCTTGGTGCGGACGCGATCCATCCCGGTTACGGCTTCCTGTCCGAATCCCCCGATTTCGCCCGGGCGGTCGCGGCGGCGGGCCTGACCTTCGTCGGCCCCCCCGAAGGCGCCATCCGCGCGATGGGCCTCAAGGATGCCGCCAAGGCGCGGATGGAGGAGGCGGGCGTGCCCGTCGTGCCCGGCTATCACGGCGCGGACCAGGATCCGGACGGGCTGGCGCGGGAGGCGGACCGGATCGGCTACCCCGTCCTCATCAAGGCGCGCGCGGGAGGCGGCGGCAAGGGCATGCGCCTGGTCGAGCGGGCGGCGGACTTCGCCGATGCCCTGGCGGGGGCCCGGCGCGAGGGGCAGGCCAGCTTCGGCGACCCCGCCGTCCTGATCGAGCGCTACGTCACCGCCCCCCGCCATGTCGAGATGCAGGTCATGGCCGATGCCCATGGCAACGTCGTGCATCTCTTCGAACGGGACTGCTCGCTGCAGCGCCGCCACCAGAAGGTGATCGAGGAGGCGCCGGCCCCCGGCATGACGGACGAGGTGCGCGACGCGATGGGCGCGGCGGCGGTGCAGGCGGCGAGGGCGATCGGCTATGTCGGGGCCGGCACGGTGGAGTTCATCGCCGACGGCACGCACGGTCTTCGCCCGGACGGGTTCTGGTTCATGGAGATGAACACCCGCCTCCAGGTCGAGCACCCGGTGACCGAGGCGATCACCGGCCTCGACCTCGTCGAGCTGCAGCTGCGCATCGCGAACGGAGAGCGCCTGCCCGTCGCGCAGGACGATCTCTCCATCGACGGCCACGCGTTCGAGGCGCGCATCTATGCCGAGGACGCCGCGCGCGGCTTCCTTCCCGCCACCGGCCGGCTGCACCGCCTGCGGTTCCCTGAGGCCTCAGCCTTCGCGCGGGGCCCGGTGCGCGTCGACAGCGGCGTGCGCGAGGGGGACGAGATCACCCCGCATTACGACCCGATGATCGCCAAGCTGATCGTCCACGGTCCCGACCGGCCGGCCGCCCTCGCCCGGCTCGCCGCCGCGCTCGCGGAGACGCAGGTGACGGGGACGGTCACGAATCTCGGCTTTCTCGGCGCGCTCGCCCGGCACCGGGGATTCGCGGCGGGCGAGGTCGATACCGGCCTGATCGGGCGCGAGGCCGAAGCGCTGACGACCCCGCCCGACCCGTCGCCCCATATCCGCGCCGCCGCCGCGCTGGTCGCGCTCGGCGCGATGGAGGCGCCCGACCCGGGCGACCCGTTCTCGGCCCTGCGCGGCTTCCGCCTCTGGGGACCGGCCGAGCAGATCCTCCGCTTCGAGAGCGGCGAGCTGCGGGCGGCCCTGACCGGCCCCGGGCGCGGATCGGTCGACGGCGCCCCCGTCGCCTTCGCGGTGGAGGGCGACAGGCTGCGCCTGGTCCTGGACGGCCATGCCGTGAGCCTGGATGCGGCGCGGCTCGGCCGGCGGATCGCCATCCGGGACGGCCGGGCCACGCACGATTTCGTCCTCGTCGACCCGATGCGGGCCTCGGTCGAGGGGACGGGCGGCGACAGCCTGGCCGCGCCGATGCCCGGTCTCGTCAAGGCGGTCCGGGCCCAGCCGGGCGATGCGGTCGCGCAGGGCCAGGCCCTGATCGTGCTCGAGGCGATGAAGATGGAGCACACGCTGCGCGCGCCCCGCGACGGCACCGTAGCCGGGATCGGCACGCGCGAGGGGGCGCAGGTCGCCGAGGGCACGATCCTGCTGACGCTGGAGCCGCCGCAGGACTGACTTGCCGCCGCGCGCGCGGCGTCCTACCCTTCGCCCCGCGCAGGCCGGGAGAATCCGGCAGCGCTGCCGGTGCCGCACCGGCGGCGATGCCGGTGCCGAAGGAGCAACAGCCCCGGAACCTCTCAGGCGAAAGGACCGCCTGCGCGACAGACTCTGGAGAGAGGCCGCCCCATGCGGTCCGCCGACGGGATAACGATCTCAGGCAGAAGGACAGAGGGGCATGGAGGGTCGCGGATCGCGCGGCCCGGCATGGCCCGGAGGCGCGCCCGAAGCGCCCCGGCCCCGAAGGAGAGGGACCGGATGAGCGAGCTCGCACGCACGCCGCTATACGATCTTCATGTCGAACTCGGCGCCCGCATGGTGCCATTCGCCGGCTGGGAGATGCCGGTCCAGTACGCCCCCGGCGTGATGAAGGAACATCTGCACACCCGGGCCGAGGCGGGCCTGTTCGACGTCAGCCACATGGGACAGGTGATCCTGCGCGGCCCCGGCGCCGCCGAGGCGCTCGAGGCGCTGGTCCCCGCCGACATCGTCGGGCTGAGGGACGGACGCCAGCGCTATGCCCTGCTGACCGACGAGACGGGCGGTATCCTGGACGACCTGATGGTCGCGAACCGGGGCGACCACCTCTTTCTCGTGGTGAACGCCGCCAATGCCGCGGCGGACATCGCCCATCTGCGGGCCGACACGCCCCCGGACATCGAGGTCGAGGTTCTGGACCGCGCCCTGATCGCCCTGCAGGGCCCAGCGGCCGAGGAGGCCCTGGACGCGCTTGCCCCCGGTGCGGCGGCGATGCGGTTCATGGACGTGGCGACGCTGAACTGGGACGGGACGGAGATCTGGGTCTCGCGCTCGGGCTATACCGGCGAGGACGGGTTCGAGATCAGCGTCGAGCCCGCCCGGGCCGAGGCGCTGGCCCGCGCCCTTCTCGCCCACGAGAACGTGGCCCCCGTCGGTCTCGGCGCGCGGGATTCGCTGCGCCTGGAGGCCGGGCTCTGCCTGCATGGCCACGACATCTCGACCGCGACGACGCCGGTGGACGCCGCCCTCACCTGGGCGATCCAGAAGGTGCGCCGCCCCGGCGGGGCCCGCGCGGGCGGCTATCCCGGCGCGGACGCCATCGAACGGCAGCTGGCAGAGGGCGCGGTGATGACCCGCGTCGGCCTGCGCCCCGAGGGACGCAGCCCGATGCGCGAAGGGGTCGAGCTCTTCGACGCCGAGGACGGGACGGCCGCCGTCGGCCGGATCACCTCCGGCGGGTTCGGCCCCACGCTCCAGGCGCCCGTCGCCATGGGATATGTCGAGACGCGGCTCGCGCAGCCCGGCACCCGCCTCTGGGGCGAGCTGCGCGGGCGCCGCCTGCCCGTCGCGATCGCCCCCCTCCCCTTCGTTCCCGCGACCTTCAAACGCTGAAAGGCCACCCGATGCGCAAGTATACCGAAGACCATGAATGGCTGGACCTCGACGGCGACACCGTCACCGTCGGCATCACGAAGCATGCCGCCACCCAGCTGGGCGACATCGTGTTCGTCGAACTGCCCGAGGCGGGACGCGAGGTGAGTGCGGGCGAGGAGGTCGTGGTGATCGAGAGCGTCAAGGCCGCCTCCGACATCACCGCGCCGCTGGACGGCGAGATCGTCGAGGTGAACGAGGCCATCGCGGACGAGCCGGGCAAGGTCAACGAGGACCCCGCCGGCGCGGGCTGGTTCTTCAAACTGAAGATCGCAGATGCCGCCGCGCTAGACGACTTCATGGACGAGGCCGCCTACAAGGACTTCGCGGATTGAGCGACCGGGGCCCCGAGGGACGCGTCGACCGGGCCGAGCGGCTGATCGCGGCGCCGCCGGGCGAGCTGTGGTCCGCCTGGTCGGATCCCGGCCGCCTCGTGCGGTGGCTGCCGCCCGCTGACGCGACCGGAGAGATCCTCGCCTGGGATTTCCGCCCGGGCGGCGCCTTCTCCCTGCGGCTGACCTTCCGCGGCGCCCCCGGCAAGACCAGCGACGATACCGACGTGATCGCGGGCCGCTTCGTGAGGGTCGAGGCGCCCGGGATCCTGGCCCACGAGGGCACGTTCGACAGCGCCGATCCCGCCTTTGCCGGGACGATGCGGCTCACCTGGACCTTCGCCCCCGAGGGGAGCGGCACCCGGGCCGTCGTCGCGGCGACCGGCGTGCCGCCGGGCATCGATCAGGCCGTCCACGAGGCGGCCCTGTCCGAAAGCCTGTCGCACCTTGCCGCCGAGACCGAGGGCCGCTGAGCCCCCGCCCCCCCTTTTTCCCGGCGCGCCGCCCCGTGCGCCCGCCCCATACGACCGCGCCGGGACCGCCCGGCCAGAGCAGGACCCACCGACATGCCCTACACGCCCACCGAGTACCGCCCCTACGACTTCGCCAACCGCCGCCATATCGGTCCCTCGCTCGAGGAGATGGCTGCGATGCTGGAGGTGGTCGGCGCGGGCAGCCTCGACGCGCTCATCGACGATACCGTGCCGGAGGCGATCCGGGCGACTGCGCCGCTCGATTTCGGCAAGCCGCTGTCCGAGCGGGGGCTGCTTGTCCGGATGCAGGAGATCGCGGACAAGAACCGTGTCCTCACCTCGCTCATCGGGATGGGCTATCACGGCACGGTCACGCCCCCCGCGATCCAGCGCAACATCCTGGAAAACCCCGCCTGGTACACGGCCTACACGCCCTACCAGCCCGAGATCAGCCAGGGCCGGCTCGAGGCGCTGCTGAACTTCCAGACGATGATCTGCGACCTGACCGGTCTGCCGGTCGCCAACGCCTCGCTCCTCGACGAGGCGACGGCGGCGGCCGAGGCGATGACGATGGCGAGGCGCGTGGCGAAGTCGAAGGCCGCCGCCTTCTTCGTCGACCGCGACTGCCATCCCCAGACCATCGCCGTCATCCGCACCCGGGCCGAGCCGCTGGGCATCGAGGTGGTCGTGGGCGACCCCGCCGACATGGATGCGGGCACGGTGTTCGGCGCGATCTTCCAGTATCCCGGCACCTACGGCCATGTGCGGGACTTCTCGGATGCGATCGACGCGCTGCACGGGTCCAAGGCGGTCGCCGTGATGGCCGCCGACCCGATGGCCCTGACCCTGCTGAAGGAGCCGGGCGCGATGGGCGCGGACATCGCCATCGGCTCCACCCAGCGCTTCGGCGTGCCGATGGGCTATGGCGGGCCGCACGCCGCCTATATGGCCTGCAAGGACGAGATGAAGCGCGCCATGCCCGGCCGCCTCGTCGGCGTGAGCGTCGATGCGCGCGGGAACAAGGCCTACCGCCTCGCCCTCCAGACCCGCGAGCAGCATATCCGCCGCGAGAAGGCGACGTCGAACGTCTGCACGGCGCAGGCGCTGCTGGCCGTCATGGCGAGCATGTACGCCGTCTTCCACGGCCCCGAGGGGCTGCGCGCCATCGCCCAGCGCATCCACCGCAAGACCGTGCGCCTCGCCGAAGGGCTGGAGGCGGCGGGCTTCCGCGTGGATCCCAGGCATTTCTTCGACACGGTGACGGTCGAGGTCGGCCCGCTTCAGCAGGCTGTCCTGAAATCCGCGCGGGACGAGGGCGTGAACCTGCGCCCCGTCGGCGAGGCGCGGATCGGCATCACGCTGGACGAGGCGACCCGCCCGGAAACGGTCGAGGCCGTCTGGCGCGCCTTCGGCCAGACGCGGCCCTACGAGGTGAAGGATCCGGCCTATCGCCTGCCCGAGGGGCTGGAGCGGCAGTCGGACTACCTCACCCACCCGATCTTCCACATGAACCGGGCCGAGACCGAGATGATGCGCTACATGCGCCGACTCGCGGACCGCGACCTCGCGCTCGACCGCGCGATGATCCCGCTCGGCTCGTGCACGATGAAGCTGAACGCGGCGGTCGAGATGATGCCGATCACCTGGCCGGAATTCGGCCAGCTGCACCCGTTCTGCCCGCCCGACCAGGCCGAGGGCTATGCCGAGATGATCGCGGACCTCTCGGCCAAGCTCTGCACGATCACCGGCTACGACGCGCTGTCGATGCAGCCCAATTCCGGCGCGCAGGGCGAATATGCGGGGCTGCTGACGATCCGCGCCTATCACGCCGCGCAGGGCGAGGGGCACCGCGATGTCTGCCTCATTCCCGTCAACGCGCACGGCACCAACCCCGCCTCCGCGCAGATGGTCGGCTGGAAGGTCGTGCCGGTGAAATGCGATGCGAACGGGTCCATCGACCTCGCCGATTTCGAGGCGAAGGCCCGGGACGCGGGCGACCGTCTGGCGGGGACGATGATCACCTATCCCTCCACCCACGGCGTCTTCGAGGAGACGGTCAGGGATGTCTGCCGCATCACCCACGAGAACGGGGGGCAGGTCTATATCGACGGGGCGAACATGAACGCCATGGTGGGCCTGTCGCGGCCCGGCGATCTGGGCGGCGATGTCAGCCATCTCAACCTGCACAAGACCTTCTGCATCCCGCATGGCGGCGGCGGCCCCGGCATGGGGCCGATCGGGGTGAAGGCGCATCTCGCGCCGCACCTGCCCGGCCACGACGCGCGCGAGGCGGGGACCGGCGCCGTCAGCGCGGCGCCCTACGGCTCGCCGTCGCTGCTGCCGATCTCTTGGGGCTACTGCCTGATGATGGGCGGCGAGGGGCTGACCCAGGCGACGCGCGTCGCGATCCTGAACGCGAACTACATCGCCGACCGGCTCAAGGGCGCCTACGACATCCTCTATCGCGGGCGCACCGGCCGGGTCGCGCATGAATGCATCATCGACGTGCGCCCCTTCGAGGGCAGCGCGGGCGTGACCGTGGACGACATCGCCAAGCGTCTGATCGATTGCGGCTTCCACGCGCCGACGATGAGCTGGCCCGTCGCCGGCACGCTGATGGTCGAGCCGACGGAATCCGAGACGAAGGCCGAGCTCGACCGGTTCTGCGACGCAATGCTCGGCATCCGCGAGGAGATCCGGGCCATCGAGGAGGGTCGGATGGACCGGGACAGCAACCCGCTGAAGCACGCGCCCCACACGGTCGAGGATCTCGTCGGGGAGTGGGATCGTCCCTACCGGACCGAGGCCGGCTGTTTCCCGAAAGGCGCGTTCCGGGTCGACAAGTACTGGCCGCCGGTCAATCGCGTCGACAATGCGTGGGGCGACCGCAACCTCGTCTGCACCTGTCCGCCGATGGATGCGTACAACGGTAACGATTAGATGTCGCCCGGCGGGGAACCGGTTCCCCACGGCGCTCGTTCTGACCGGGAAACGCCGTGAAAAAAACGGCATTTTCTAGGACCCGTGGGTGGATGGGAGCTACCCCCGGGTCGACCGGGAAGCAGCGAAAGGCGCGGTGACGCGTTGCGGTGACAAATTGATCAGGCAGATTCTGTATACCAGCAAGACGACGTTGTCGGACACGAGCGTGGCCGCCATCGACGTCCTGCGCGTGGCGAGACGGCGCAACGCAGAGGACGAGATCGGCGGCTTCCTCGTGAAGGACGGCGGCACTTTCGTCCAGGTGATCGAGGGCCCGGCGGACGCGATCGAGCAGGTCTTCCGTCGGATCCGCCGCGACATGCGGCATTACGGGATCGAGGTCCGCTCGGACCGCAGCATCCGGTCCCGCCAGTTCGGCGATTGGGGGATGGGCTTCGCGGCCGAGCCGATCAATGCCGGCGACGATGCCGCGAACCTGCTTGCCCGCGTGATCGAGATCGCGAACCGCCCCGAGCCGAAGCGGCGGGTCGAGATGGCCGAGGCGATGGCCCGGCGCAAGGATCCTGCGGCCATGAAGTCGCAGACGCAGGCCGCCCCGGGCGAGGGGCAGCTTCGCATGTCGGGCGGGGCGCGCTAGAACAGGGCGACCTCACCCCGGCGGAACCGACGTGCACGACATCCTTCTTCTCAACGGGCCGAACCTCAACCTGCTCGGCCAGCGCCAGCCCGAGATCTACGGCGCGGAGACGCTCGCCGATGTCGAGCGGGCCTGCACCGAACTGGGACGCGAGCTTGGCCTCGCCGTCCATCCCGAGCAGTCGAACCACGAGGGCGCCCTGGTCGACCGCATCCAGCAGGCGCGCGGGGCGGAGGCGGGGATCGTCCTCAATCCCGGGGCCTATTCACACACCTCGCTCGCGATCCTCGATGCGTTGAACGCCTTCGAGGGGCCGGTGATCGAGGTGCATATCTCGAACATCCACCGGCGCGAGGCCTTCCGCCACCATTCCTACGTCTCGTCCCGCGCCGACGCGGTGATCGCGGGCGCGGGGACGGAAGGGTATCTGCTGGCACTGCGCCGGATGGCCACGCTGCTGGGCTGACGGCGCCGCTGCTGGCTGACCGCTCAGGCGTTCACGTCGACGAGGACGCGGCCGCGCACCTGCCCCTTCAGGATGTCCGCGCCGAGACCCGGCAGGTCTGACAGGGTGGCGGGGCGCACCATCGCCTCCAGCTTGTCCATCGGCAGGTCGCGCGCCACGCGGCTCCAGGCCTCGACGCGGTCGGCGTAGGGCCGCATCACGCTGTCGATCCCCAGCAGGTTGATCCCCCGCAGCAGGAACGGCACCACGCTGGCCGGCAGGTCCGCGCCCCCGGCGAGGCCGACAGCCGCCGCGCTGCCGCCGTAGCTCAGCTGCCCCAGCACCCGCGCCAGCATCGCCCCGCCCACGGCATCGACGCAGCCAGCCCAGCTCTCCTTCTCGAGCGGGCGCTTCACCGTCTCGGCCAGTTCCTCGCGCGGGACGATCCGCGCGGCGCCCAGATCCCGCAGGTAGTCGGCGCCCTCCGGCCGGCCGGTCACTGCGGCGACCTCGTAGCCCAGCTGCGCCAGCGTCGCCACGGCGACGGACCCGACCCCGCCCGAGGCGCCGGTCACCAGCACGGGGCCCCGCTCCGGTGTCAGGCCATGCGCCTCCAGCGCCATGATTGCCAGCATCGCCGTGAAGCCGGCCGTGCCGACCGCCATCGCCTGGCGCGTGGTCAGCCCCTCCGGCAGCGGCACCAGCCAGTCCGCCCGGACCCGCGCCTTCTGCGCGTAGCCGCCCCAGTGGATCTCGCCCACGCGCCAGCCGGTCAGCACCACCTTGTCGCCGGGGGCGTAGCGGTCGTCGTCCGACGCCTCCACCGTGCCGGCGAAATCGATGCCGGGCACATGCGGATAGGACTTCACGAGACCGCCGCCGGGGCCGAGCGTCAGCCCGTCCTTGTAGTTCAGCGTGGAATACTCGACCGCCACGGTCACGTCGCCCTGCGGAAGGCGACCCTCGTCGATCTGCTGCACCCCGGCGCGGGTCTCGCCGGTCGCCTCGTCCTTCTCGACGATCAGAGCGTTGAACATGGGGCCCTCCTGTCCTGTCCGGCCCCAGCCTAGCACGGGCCGCGCTGGCGGCGAGGGGCCGCGCGAGGTAGGAGAGGCGACGCAGAGAGGGAGGACCGACATGGCCCGCATCGACAGGTTGCCCCGCAACGAGGACGGTATCGCCGCCGCGCTGGCCGAGCTGAAGGCGACCTTCGGCGAGCGCCTGCAGACCGGGCAGGCGATCCGCGACCAGCACGCCCACACCACCACCTGGGTGGCCAACCAGGCCCCCGACGCCGTCGCCTTTCCCCGCACGACCGAGGAGGTGGCAGCAATCGTCCGCAGCTGCGCGGCGCACCGCGTCCCGGTCATCCCCTTCGGCACCGGCACCTCGCTGGAGGGGCACGTCAACGCCCCGGCGGGGGGCATCTGCCTGTCCACCCGCGACATGACGGACGTGATCGCCGTGAACGAGGCCGATCTCGACTGCACCATCCAACCCGGCATCACGCGCAAGGCGCTGAACGAGCATCTGCGCGCCACCGGACTGTTCTTTCCCATCGACCCCGGCGCCGACGCCTCGCTCGGCGGGATGGCCGCGACGCGGGCCAGCGGGACGAACGCCGTGCGATACGGCACGATGAAGGACAACGTCCTCGGCCTCACCGCCGTCATGGCGGACGGGCGGGTGATCCATACCGGCGGCCGCGCCCGCAAATCCTCGGCCGGCTACGACCTGACGCGGCTGCTCGTCGGGTCGGAGGGCACGCTCGGCATCATCACCGAGATCACCCTGCGGCTGCAGGGCATCCCCGAGGCGATGTCCTCGGCCACCTGTTCCTTCCCGACCGTCGCCGCGGCCTGCGAGGCGGTGATCGCGACGATCCAGATGGGCGTGCCGGTGGCCCGGATCGAGCTGCTGGACGCGCTGCAGGTCCGGGCCGTGAACGCCTACAGCAAGCTGACCCTGCCCGAATCCCCCCTGCTCCTCCTCGAGTTCCACGGCACCGAGGCGGGCGTCGCCGAGCAGGCCGAGACCTTCGGCGAGATCGCCGCCGATGCGGGCGGGACGGAGTTCACCTGGACGACCTCGCCAGAGGAGCGCACGAAGCTCTGGCAGGCGCGGCACGACAGCTACTGGGCCTCGCTCGCGCTCGACCCCACCCGCAAGGGCATCTCGACCGATGTCTGCGTGCCGATCTCGCGCCTCGCGGAATGCGTGACCGCCGCACAGGCCCGCACGCAGGAGCTGGGGATCACGGCCCCGGTCGTCGGCCATGTCGGCGACGGCAACTTCCACGTCCTGCTGCTGGTGGACCCCGAAAGCCCGGAGGAGACGGCGAAGGCCGACGACTTCACCGGCTGGCTGGCCGACCTCGCCATCTCGATGGGGGGCACCTGCACCGGCGAGCACGGGATCGGTCAGGGCAAGCGCGCCTATCTGCGACGCGAGCATGGCGACGCGGTCGACGACATGGTCGCGATCAAGCGCGCGCTCGACCCCGACGGCATCCTGAACCCCGGCAAGATCCTCTGATCCGCCAGGGCCGGATCCGGCGCACGGGCCCGCCCGGGCGGGCCTACATCACGGCGCCGATCTGCCAGGGGACGAACTCGTAATCGCCCAGCCCCTCGAGCTCGGACTTCGTCCGCTCGCCCGAGGCGATGCGCAGCCACATCTCGTAGATCTCGCGCCCGACCTCCTCGACCGAGCGCCCGTCGCTGAGGATCGTCCCCGCGTTCACGTCCATGTCGGATTCGAGCCGGCGGAACATCTCGGTATTGGTCGCCACCTTCATCGACGGGCTGGGTTTCGCGCCGAAAGCGCTGCCCCGCCCGGTGGTGAAGCAGACGAGATTGCAGCCCGACGCGATCTGTCCCGTGACGCTGGCCGGATCGTAGCCGGGGCTGTCCATGAAGACGAAGCCGCGTTCCGTGATCGGTTCGGCATAGCGGAAGACTCCGTTGAGGGGGGTCGTGCCGGCCTTCGCCGCCGCGCCGAGCGATTTCTCGAGGATCGTCGTCAGGCCCCCCGCCTTGTTCCCGGGCGAGGGATTGTTGTCCATCGAGCCTCGGTTGCGGGCGGTGTAGTCCTCCCACCAGGCGATCAGGTCCAGCAGCTTGCGGCCCGTCGCCTCGTCCTTCGCGCGGGCGGTCAGCAGATGCTCGGCGCCGTAGATCTCGGGCGTCTCGGCCAGGACGCCGGTACCGCCCTGCGCGACGAGAAGGTCGCAGGCATGGCCGACGGCCGGGTTGGCGGTGATTCCCGACCACGCGTCCGACCCGCCGCATTGCAGGGCGACCGTCAGCTCCGACGCCGGGCACTCCTCGCGCGTCACGTCGTTCACCATCGGCAGCATCGCCTCGACCTGCGCAATGCCGGCATTCACCGTGGCCCGCAGCCCGCCCACGTCCTGGATGTTCATCACCTGGAAGGCCGGCCCCGGCGTGATGCCATAGGCCTCGAGCAGCCAGTCGATCTGCATCCCCTCGCAGCCCAGGCCGGCCATCAGCACGCCGCCCACGTTCGGGTTCCGGGCATAGCCCCAGAGCACGCGCTGCAGCGCCTCGAACCCCGTGCCGTCGCCGCCCATGGCGCAGCCGGTCCCGTGGACGAAGGCGACGACCCCGTCGACATTCGGCCAGGCGGCCAGCCGCTCGGGCGTGAAATGCGCCGCGATCTGCCGCCCGGCCGTGGCCGAGCAGTTCACGCTCGTCAGCACGGCGAGGTAGTTGCGCGTCCCGACCTTACCGTTCGCCCGGCGATAGCCCCGGAACGTGTCGCGCCGCGCCGGCTCCGGCGCCGGGCGCAGGTTGGTGGCGAAGGCGTAGTCCGCCTCCACCGCCCGGAATTCGAGATTGTGGGTATGGACGTGCGATCCCCGCGCGATGTCCTCGGAGGCGTAGCCGATCACCTGCGCGTATTTGCGGAGCGCCCGTCCCCTCGGGATGTCCTCGGCCGCCATCTTGTGGCCGCGGGGGATGGGCATGACCGCGCCCTCCTCTCCCGCCTCCAGCGGGGCGCTGGCGGTGACGACGTTGTCCTCGGGGGAAAGTCGGATGGTCCGGGCCATGGGATCCTCGGGATCGGGGCCGTGCCGCCCCGGCCTCGGGGCCGGTGGCACTGGGACGGCCATGCAATTGCGATCCCCGCGAAGGAGGGGCCGGGGCGCCCGGCCGCCCCTCGCCGGGATCCGTGGCGCGGCCCGCGGATCGGCGGGCCGCCCCGGGGTCAGAACGCCTCGGGCAGGAGGGCGTCGGGCAGGTTCTGGTAGCAGACCGGCCGCAGGAAACGGCGGATCGACAGCGTGCCGACGGAGGTGGCGCCGAAATTGGTCGAGGCCGGGTAGGGCCCGCCATGCACCATCGCATCCGCGACCTCGACCCCTGTGGGGAAGCCGTTGACGAGGATCCGACCGGCCTTGCGCTCGAGCAGCGGCAGCAGGCGCCGGGCGAGGTCGGTATCGCCGTCGTCCATGTGCAGCGTGGTCGTCAGCTGGCCGTCCATCCCCTCGGCGAGGCGGGCCATGTCGTCCGGGCCGCCGACCCGCACGACGAGGCCGAGCGGACCGAACACCTCCTCGCCCAGCGCGTGGTCCTGCAGATAGGCGTCCACATCCGTCTCGTAGAGGTTCGGGCTGGCATTGCGGCCCTCGTCCTCGTTCGTCAGCAGCGGATTGGCCGAGTTACGGCTGTCGAACCGGGCCTTGCCGTCCTTGTAGGCGCTGGCGATGCCGTCGGTCAGCATGGTCTGCGGGCCGACCTCCTTCAGCGCCTCGGTCGCGGCCGAGACGAACGCGTCGCCCTCGGATCCCCGCGCCACGATCGCGATGCCGGGATTGGTGCAGAACTGGCCCGCGCCCATTGTGAGCGAGCCGGCCCAGCCCTTGCCGATCTCGGCTCCGCGCGCCTTCGTCGCCTCGGGCAGGACGAACATCGGGTTCACGGAGCCGAGCTCGCCGAAGAACGGGATCGGCTCGGGCCGCTGGGCGCAGAGGTCGAACAGCGCGCGCCCCCCGGCGAGCGAGCCGGTGAAGCCCACCGCCTTGATGAGCGGGTGCTGCACCAGCGCCGCGCCGACCTTGCGGTCGCCGCCCTGGATCAGGCTGAACGTCCCCGCGGGCAGGCCGCATTTCTTCACCGCGGCGGTGATCGCGTCGCCCACCAGCTCGCCGGTGCCGGGATGGGCGGAATGGCCCTTGACCACGACGGGACAGCCGGCGGCGAGGGCGGCGGCCGTGTCGCCGCCGCCGACCGAGAAGGCGAGCGGGAAGTTCGAGGCGCCGAACACGGCGACGGGGCCGATCGGGCGCTGGATCATCTTGAGATCCGGGCGCGGCAGCGGCGCGCGGTCGGGCAGCGCCGCGTCGTGGCGCCGGTCGAGATAGTCGCCCTTGCGGATATGCTCGGCGAAGAGGCGGAACTGGCCGGTGGTGCGGCCCCGCTCGCCCTGCAGGCGCGCCTCGGGCAGGCCGCTCTCGCGGCTGCCCGTCTCGGTGATCGCCTCGGCGCGGGCCTCGATCTCGTCCGCGATGGTCTCGAGGAACTTCGCCCGCTCCTCGCGGGAGGTGGCGCCGTAGGCCGGGAAGGCCGCCTCGGCCGCCTCGCAGGCGCGGTTCACGAGATCCTCGCTGCCGACCGCGAAATCGGCGCCGTTTCCGTCGACGGGTTCGGAGCGGAAGGTCTTCTCGCCCGCCACCTGCTCGCCGGCGATGAGATGCTTGCCGTGGGTCTGGTAGGTCATGTCTGTCTCCTTACTTGCCCCAGCGCAGCACGACCGGGTCGAGCGGCTGGAGCAGTTCGATGAGTTGCGCGCGGGTGTCGGGGTGCAGCGGCGCGATGGGGTGGCGGCAGAAGGCGGAGCGGATCACGCCCCCTTCCACCATCGCCTCCTTGGCCGAGCGGAACCCGCATTGACGGTTCTCGTGGTTCACAGCAGGTAGCACGCGGGCATAGGCGTCCAGCGCCTCCTGCCGGCGGCCCGCTGCGTGATGGGTCAGGACCGGCTTGATCTGGTCGGGGATCATGGCGCTGGTCATGGTGCCCGTCGCGCCCGCGTCGAGATCGGCCATCAGGGTGATCGCCTCCTCGCCGTCGAACGGCCCCTCGATGGCGTCCCCCCCTTCCGCGATCAGCGTCCGCAGCTTGGCCGCGGCCTGGGCACATTCGATCTTGAAGAGGCGGACCTCCTCGATCTCCCGCGCCATGCGCACCAGCAGCGGCACCGGCAGGTCGACGCCGGAAAGCGGCGCGTCCTGCACCATGATCGGGATCCCGACCTGTCCCACCTCGGCGAACTGCTGGAACGTCTGCTCCGCCGTCCCCTTGAGCAGCGCGCCGTGATAGGGCGGCATCATCATCACCATGGCGGCGCCCTGATCCTTCGCCCGGCGCGCGCGCTCCACCGCGATGGGGGTGGAGAAATGGCTGATCGTGACGATCACCGGCACCCGGCCCGCGACATGCTCGAGGCTGAGGCGGGTCAGCGTCTCGCGCTCCTCGTCCGAGATCAGGAACTGCTCGGAGAAGTTGGCGAGGATGCAGATCCCGTCGACGTCCTGATCGACCATGCAGTCCAGCACGCGGCGCATGCCGTCCTCGTCGACGCGGCCGTCGTCGTGGAACGGCGTCGGCGCGACCGGCCAGATCCCGGAATAGCGGGCCATTGAACTCTCCCTCTGATGTCTCGCGCGGGACACTTACTCATCGCCCGCCGGGAATCAACGGATTTGGTATACCAGATTCTCCGATCCGCCGCCCGCGCGGATTCCGTTTGCCAGACCCGCAGCGGGCGCCTATGTCCGGCGGCGGGACACCCCTCCCCAACGAGGGGCATATATCTGCGAGGGTATCAGATATGGCGATCGAAGCCCCGGGTGCGCGCCCGGCCAATCCGCGTTTCTCCTCCGGCCCCTGTGCCAAGCCCCCGACATATGCGCTCGACAAGCTGGCCGACGCCCCGCTCGGCCGGTCGCATCGGGCCGCCATCGGCAAGGACAAGCTGAAGGCCGCGATCGACGAGACGCGCGACCTGCTCGGCGTTCCGGACGATTACCGCATCGGCATCGTCCCCGCCTCCGATACCGGCGCGGTCGAGATGGCGATGTGGTCGCTGCTCGGCGCGCGGCCCTGCACGATGATCGCGTGGGAGAGTTTCGGCGCGGGCTGGGTCACCGACGCGGTCAAGCAGCTGAAGCTCGACGCGACCGTGCTGACGGCCGATTACGGGCGGATCGTCGACTTCGCGCAGGTCGATTGGGACACCGACGTCGTCTTCACCTGGAACGGCACGACCTCCGGCGTCCGCGTCCCGAACGGCGACGCGATCCCGGCGGACCGGGGCGGCCTGACGATCTGCGACGCGACCAGCGCGGCCTTCGCGCAGGACCTGCCCTGGGACAAGCTCGATGTGACGACCTTCTCCTGGCAGAAGGTGATGGGCGGCGAGGCGGCGCACGGAATGCTGATCCTGTCCCCCCGCGCGGTCGAACGGCTGGAGAGCCACACCCCCGCCTGGCCGCTGCCGAAGATCTTCCGCATGACCAAGGGCGGCAAGCTGATCGAGGGCATCTTCAAGGGCGAGACGATCAATACCCCCTCCATGCTCTGCGTCGAGGACTACCTCTTCGCCCTCGCCTGGGGCCGCCAGGTCGGCGGGCTGAAGGGCCTGATGGGCCGCGCGGATGCCAATGCCCGCGCGATCTGGGAGTTCTGCGAGAGCCGCGACTGGATCGCCAACCTGGCCGAGGATCCGGCCACACGGTCCAACACCTCCGTCTGCCTCAAGTTCACCGATTCGCGCATCGCGGACGGGGCGAGCTTCGCCAAGGCGGTCGCCAAGCGGCTGGAGGCGGAAGGCGTGGCCTTCGACATCGGCGCCTACCGCGACGCCCCTCCGGGACTGCGGATCTGGTGCGGCGCGACGGTCGAGACCTCCGATATCGAGGCGCTGCTGCCCTGGATCGACTGGGCCTTCCACGCCGAGATCGCCGGGTAGGACGAAGGGTGCGTGACGAGCACGCACCCTACCGCGCCTCCCCATCCGATCACATGGCGGTGCGTGGCGAGCACGCACCCTACCGCCCGACTCCGCGGCCGACCCGAACCCCGTAGGGTGCGTGCTCGCCACGCACCGTCCGCCATCCCACACCGGGCCCCCGGCCCGCCCGCACAGGACAATACCCATGCCCAAGGTTCTCATCTCCGACAAACTCTCCGACGCCGCCGTGCAGATCTTCCGCGACCGCGGGATCGACGTCGATTTCGAGCCCGGTTTCGGCAAGGACAAGGATCGCCTGCTCGAGGTGATCGGCCAGTATGACGGCCTCGCCATCCGCTCCGCCACGAAGGTGACCGAGAAGGTGATCGCCGCGGCCGGCAACCTGCGCGTGATCGGCCGCGCCGGGATCGGCGTCGACAATGTCGACATTCCCGCCGCATCCAAGAAGGGCATCATCGTGATGAACACGCCCTTCGGGAACTCGATCACCACGGCCGAGCATGCCATCGCGATGATGTTCGCCGTGGCCCGCCAGATCCCCGAGGCCAGTGCCTCGACCCATGCCGGCAAGTGGGAGAAGTCCCGCTTCATGGGGGTGGAGCTGACGAACAAGACGCTCGGCGTGATCGGCGCCGGCAATATCGGCTCCATCGTCATCGCCCGGGCGCTGGGTCTGAAGATGAAGGTCATCACCTACGACCCCTTCCTGTCCGAGGAACGTGCCGCCGAGATCGGGGTCGAGAAGGTCGAGCTGGACGCCCTGCTGTCCCGCGCCGACTTCATCACCCTGCACGTCCCCCTCACCGACCAGACCCGCAACATCCTGAGCGAGGCGAACATCGCGAAGCTCAAGCACGGGGTGCGGATCATCAACTGCGCCCGCGGCGGCCTGGTGGACGAGGCCGCGCTGGCCGCGGCGCTGAAGGACGGGCGCGTCGCCGGCGCCGCCTTCGACGTGTTCGAGACCGAGCCGGCGACCGACTCGCCGCTCTTCAACCTGCCCAACGTCGTCGTCACGCCCCATCTCGGCGCCGCCACGACCGAAGCGCAGGAGAACGTCGCCCTGCAGGTGGCAGAGCAGATGTCGGACTACCTGCTGACCGGCGCCGTCCAGAACGCCCTCAACATGCCCTCCGTCACGGCGGAGGAGGCGAAGGTGATGGGCCCGTGGCTCAAGCTCAGCCAGCATCTGGGCAACTTCATCGGTCAGATGACGGACGAACCGGCCAAGGCGATCAACATCCTCTACGACGGCTCGGTATCCGAGATGAACCTCGCCGCACTCAACTGCGGGGTGATCGCGGGCATGATGCGGCGGCGCAACCCGGACGTGAACATGGTCTCGGCCCCCGTGATCGCCAAGGAGGCGGGGATCAAGGTCTCCACCACCCGGCAGGAGCAGACCGGCGCCTTCGAGGGCTACATCAAGGTGACCGTGGTGACGGACACGCGCGAGCGGAGCATCGCGGGCACCGTCTTCAGCGACGGCAAGCCACGCTTCATCCAGATCAAGGGCATCAACATCGATGCCGAGATCGGCGAGCACATGCTCTACACCACGAACAACGACGTGCCCGGCATCATCGGCCTGCTCGGCCAGACGATGGGAGAGGGCGGCGTCAACATCGCCAACTTCACGCTCGGCCGGTCGGTCAAGCAGGGCGAGGCGATCGCGATCCTCTATGTCGACGACGCGGTGCCGGAGCCGGTCATCCGCAAGCTGGAGGAGACGGGCAAGTTCAACCAGGTAAAGCCGCTGACCTTCGACGTGGCCTGATCCCGGGCGGATCCCCCGGGGGGGGGTGGCGCAGGCCGCCCCCCATCTTGCCACTGATACCTCATGGGGCCCGGGGGCACGAAGCCCCCGGACCGTGCCGCCGGGACCGGGCCGAAGGATCGGGGCTGGACCCGGTGCCTCGTCCGCCGGTCCCCCATCCGCCCCTGCCCGGATTTCCGCCGGGCCGGCGGTGCCGGGCTGGAAATCCGTCCCTCGCGCCCCATCCTCTACCACCATAGGAGGAGCCAGAGAGATGACACCGGATCCGAAGTCTTTCGTCGCCGATTGGCAGGCCGCATGGAACAGCTACGACATGCCGCGCCTCATGGCCCACTTCCGCCCCGACATCGTCTACCGCTCGCCCCAAGCCGAAACGATCTGTGGAAACGGCGAGGTGCGCGGCATCCAGGCGCTGACCGCCTATTGGTGCGCCACGCTCGAGCGCGACCCTGATCAGGAGGTCGAGGTGCTGGACGTGTTCACGGGGTTCGAGACGATCGTGATCGTCTGGCGCGACCGGGGCGGGCCGCCCGTGGCCGAGAGCTTCCATTTCGACGAGAACGGGGCGATCGACGTCGCCGCCGCCTGCCCCCGCACCGGCCCCATCGACGCGCGCCCGGGGATCCCGCTCGGCAGCATGGCGACGCCGCAGGCCGCGACGCGCCTGCCCGCCTGACGGACCTTCCGAAACGGAACGGGGCGGGAATGATCCCGCCCCGTCCGCACTCACGACAGGATACTCGTCACTTCTCCGGCGGCTCGACCGGGACCAGCAGGTCCTGCGCCTCTTCGGGCGACAGCGCCGCCGGGCGCTCGCAGGTCGTCGTCATCTCGATCACCTGGCGGCTTTCGCCCGCTTCGAGGATCTTGGTCATCACCTCGACCACGTGCAGCGCGAAATCGAGATTGCAGCGATGCTCGCGGCCTTCCTCGATCGCCTGGGCCATGTCGGCAAGACCCGCGCATCGGTAGTTCGCCAGCGCCCGCTCCTCGATCCGGTGGATCTGGTTGGCGACGCCGAACGGGTGGTCGCGCCGCTCGACCTTGTCGCGCTTGGTGCCGGGGCCCTGGAACTCGACATCGTCGCCGAAGAAGTTCGGGTCGGGCACGAAGAGCGAGCCGTCCTCGCCGTAGATCTCGATCGGATCGTGGCCGTGGGCCCAGACGTCCCAGCTGGCGGACAGCGTGACGACCGCGCCCTGCGCGAATTCCAGGATCGCGTGGACGTTGGTCGGCGTCGTCACCTCCAGCTCCTCGCCGAGGCGGGGGCCGTTGCCGATGATGCGCTTCTCGATGGTCGTGTTCGCGATGCCCTGCACCCGCTTCACCGGGCCGATCAGCTGGACGAGATCGCTGATGTAGTAGGGGCCGAGGTCGAGGACGGGGCCGGCGCCAGGCTTGTAGAAGAAGTCCGGGTTCGGGTGCCAGTGCTCCATCCCGTGGTTCATCACGTGGGCCGAGCCGCCGACGACCTTGCCGATCTTGCCCTCGTCGATCAGGGCGCGGGCGAGCTGGTGCGACCCGCCGAGCCAGGTGTCGGGGGCGGAGCCGACGCGCAGGTTCTTCTCGGTGGCGATGCGGCGCAGTTCCTCGCCCTCTTCGAGCGACAGGACGAAGGGCTTCTCGGAATAGACGTGCTTGCCCGCCTCGAGAATGCGCTTCGACACTTGGTAATGCGCATCCGGGATGGTGAGGTTCACCACCACGTCGATGTCCTCCGCGGCGAGGAGGTCATCGACGCTCATCGCGCGAACGCCGTACTTGTCGGCCCGCTTTTGCGCGGCCGCCATGTTGATGTCGGCCACCGCGCGGATCTCCAGCGCGCGGAACGAGGGGGCGAGGCCCAGATAGCTGACGGAGATGTTGCCGCATCCGATGATGCCGACGCCGATCTTGCTCATGATGTTCAGTTCCAGCCTTTGACGGTCGCCAGCGAGCGCGTCGCGAAGCGTTCGTGATCGTTCGGGTTGTCGTGCTCCAGCACGTAATGGGTGATGCCGGCGGCATCGAGGACGGGCTTGATGCTGCCCCAGTCCATCGTGCCGTGACCCACATCGGCCCAGCCGCCCTCGTCCGTCGCCTCGCCCTCGGGGGCGATGTCCTTGACGTGAACGGCGCTGATGCGGCTGGCATACTTGTCGATCCAGGCCACCGGGCTCTGTCCGCCGCGCTTGACCCAGCCGAGGTCGAGCTCGAGATCCACGCCGGCCTCGGCGATCAGATCGAGCGGTGTGATCCCGCCCAGATCGGCCAGTTCGAAATCGTGGTTGTGCCATCCATAGGCGAGGCCCGCGTCACGGATCGGCTTGCCCGCCTCGGCGAGCCGCTTGGCGAAGGCTTCCCAGCCCTCGCGGTCGTCCGGGCGCTGGTCGGGCATCAGGAACGGCACGAAGACCTTCTTCACGCCGCAATCCTTCGCAAGCTTGATCGTCTGGTCCGGGTCGCCCTCGACCATGTCGAGGCCGAAATGCCCGGACGGCATCGCCATGTCGTTGGCCTTCAGCAGGTCGACCAGCTCGCCGGGATTGGCGAAGAGCGCGCCGTAGCCCTCGACGGCGGAATAGCCCGCGGCCTTGAGCATCTTGAGCGTGTCCTCGAGCGGCCAGTTCCGCGAGCAATAAAGCTGGTATGCGATGGTTGGCATCGGGGGGGACTCCTTTCAGGTGTCGTGACGTCGTCCGGCCATGGTGGCCGAATGCAGGTGCCGCAGCGTGAAGTCCGGGCGGGCGCCCGGATCGCGCGGGGTGAAGGTCAGCCGGGCCGTGTGGCCGGGGCCGAGATGGATGGCGTTGTCGCTCCACCGGCCCGGCACGTCGGCCTCGGCCGTGAGGTAGAAGGCCATCGCCTCGGCCGTGAGGGCGAGGGTGAAGGTGCCGTCCGTCTCCTCGACCTCCATCCGGGCCTTCGGGTCCGGCAGGTCGTAGGTCTTCCACGGGCGGGGGGCGTAGATGTCGCCCCCCTTGGCAGCGCCGGCCGTCCAGCCGAAGGACAGCACTTCGCCCTCCTTCAGCGCGGAGCGGTCGATTTCGGCCAGCACGCTGGCGTCGCCGCCGACTTCCGCCCGCCCGGTCGCGATCTCGCGGATCGATCCGTCCAGCGACAGGGCCCAGGCAGTGACCGAGAACTCCGCCGCGTCGGGATCGTCGTTGACCGCGACGAGCTGCACCTGACCGTCCTTCGGCTTCGCGATGACGGTCTTCGGCGCGTAGAAATGCCGGGCGTGGTGGTGCAGCACCTTCCACACGCCGCCATGATCGAGCGAGGACCACGAACAGACGGGCCAGGTGTCGTTCAGCTGCCAGTAGAGCGTGCCCATGCAATGCGGCCGCAGCGCGCGCCACGAGGTGACGGCGGTCTTGATCGCCATCGCCTGCTGGACCTGGCTCAGCCAGACGAAATCCTCGAACCTCTCGGGCCAGCGGAAATAGCGGAACATCGTCGCCGCGATCCGCTCGTTCCCGCCCTCGTTCTTCTGGTGGCTCTCGAAGACGGGGGCGCCGATGTTCCAGTCCTCGGGGCCGGCGAAGGTGCGGATGACCTCCATCGACGGATAGGACTGGAAGCCGAACTCGCTGCAGAAGCGCGGCTGCACGTCGTGGTAATGCTCGAAATCCCGGTTCTCGTGCCAGACGGACCAGAAATGCATGTCGCCCGAGCTGTCGTCGTGCCAGGCGTCGCCGAAGGACATCGGCCCCGGGGACGGCGACGAGGGCCACCAGTTCGCGCGCGGATCGGCCTCTGTCAGGGCCTGCTCGATCGTGTGGTTCAGCCGGTCGTAGCTGACGAGGTAGCGGTCCCGGTCGGCCCGGCTCTCGTCGTACCAGGTCAGCGCGCCGACCAGCTCGTTGTCCCCGCACCAGAGCGCGAGGCAGGCATGGTGCTGGATCCGCGCGACCTGCTCCGCCACCTCGTCTGCCACCTGCGACAGGAAATCAGGGGTGGAGGGGTAGAGCGAGCACGCGAACATCAGATCCTGCCAGACCATCAGCCCGAGCTCGTCGCAGAGGTCGTAGAACCAGTCCGGCTCGTAGCGCCCGCCGCCCCAGACCCGGATCATGTTCATGTTCGCGTCTACGGCCGATTGCAGCAGGTCGCGCACGCCGTCCCGCGTGATCCGGCCCGCCAGCGCATCGGCGGGGATCCAGTTCGCGCCCTTGGCGAAGACGTCGCGCCCGTTCACGCGGAAGCCGAAGCTGCGGCCCGCCGCGTCGGGGGCCGAGACCAGCTCGACGCTGCGCAGGCCGATACGGCGGGTCGCGGTCACCCCGCGCACGGTGACGGTCAGGTCGTGGAGCGGCTGCGCCCCCTGCCCGGCCGGCCACCACAGGTCCGGCGCCTCGACGATGAGGCGCGCCTCGGCGCGGCCGTCGACGACCACCCCCTCGGCGGTCGAGCCGCAGAGCGCGATCTCGACGCTCTCGCCCTCCGCATGGGCGGCGCCGACCGCGACCGTCACGGCGACCGCGCCGTCGCGGTGCTGCTGCCAGACGCGGATCGTGTCGATGCGCGGCGTCCCCGCGGGCTCCAGCGCGACGCGCCCGTAGACCCCGAACGTGGCGAGCGCGATGTTCCAGTCCCAGCCGTAATCGCAATGCGGCTTGCGGATCAGGTTGCCGAAGGGAATCGGGCAGTTCTTGGTCTGCGGCACCGGGAAGGGCAGCCCCTCCGCCACCTCGCGCCCGGCCTCGACCGGCGAGCGGAAGCGGATGGCGATCTCGTGCTCTCCGGCCTCCAGCGGCCCGAGCGGGATGCGGTGCGCGGCAAAGGCGTTGCGCATCTCGCCCACCGGCCGGCCGTCGATCCGCACTTCGGCGATCGTGTCGACCTCGGACAGGACGAGATCGACGTCCGACCCGTCATGGGTAAAGCGACGGGTCGCGATCCAGTCGCGCTCGCAGACCCAGCGGCACTCGTATTCGTTGCGGCCCCGATAGGGCTCGGGCAGGTGCCCGGCGCGGACGAGGGCGGTGATCCCGTCCTCGCCCGGCAGCGAGATGTCGCAGGCGTGCTCGCCGCCCACGTCCGTCAGGGCCCAGGTGCCGGTCAGGTCGACCGTCCCGGGGCGTTCGATATAGGTCAAAGTCGTGTCTCGTCCGATGCGTCGAAGAGGGAGGCCCGGGAGGGGTCGATGCCGATCGGCAGCCTCTCGCCGGGCTTCACGCGGGCGTTGCCGTCCATCCGCAGGCGGAAGGGCCGGTCGCCCATGTTGCCCCAGACCAGCGTGTCCGAACCCATCGGCTCGACCACGTCCACGAGGATCTCGGACTTGACCGGCGCGCCCTGCACCAGCTCGCCGGTGATGACGTGCTCGGGCCGGATGCCGATCGTGGCCTTGCGGTCCGCCACCTTGGGCGCGGCGAACTCGTAGCCGGTCATCGGCATGACCAGGTCGCCGCGCTTGAAGACGTGGTTCTCCAGGTGGCCGTCGAGGAAGTTCATCGAGGGCGAGCCGATGAAGTCGGCGACGTACTTGTTGCGCGGGCGGTTGTAGATCTCGTCGGGGGTCGAGAGCTGCATGATCTGCCCGCCCTTCATGATCGCGATCCGGTCGGCCAGCGTCATCGCCTCCACCTGGTCGTGGGTGACGTAGATCATCGTGTTCTCGAGCTGCTGGTGCAGGCGCTTGAGCTCCACCCGCAGGTCGGCGCGCAGCTTGGCGTCGAGGTTCGAGAGCGGCTCGTCGAACAGGAACACGTCCACGTCGCGGACCAGGGCCCGGCCGATCGCGACGCGCTGGCGCTGGCCGCCCGACAGGGCGCCCGGCTTGCGGTCGAGCAGCGGCTGGATCTGCAGGATCTCGGCCGCGCGGTTCACGCGCTTCTCGATCTCAGCCTTGGGCACCTTGGCGTTCTTGAGGCCGAAGCTCAGGTTCCCGCGCACCGTCATCTGGGGATAGAGCGCGTAGGACTGGAACACCATGCCGATGCCGCGGTCCGACGGCTCGGCCCAGGTCACGTTCCGGCCCTTGATGAAGATCTGTCCGTCCGTCGGCTCCAGCAGGCCCGCGATGCAGTTCAGCAGGGTGGACTTGCCGCAGCCGGACGAGCCGAGAAGCACCAGGAACTCGCCCTCGTGGATGTCGAGGTTCAGGTCCTGCAGCACCTTCACCGCGCCGAAATCGAGGTCGAGATGCCGGATCTCGACGGAATGTTGCTCTGCCATTGTTCCTTGTCCCTCCCGGGGTGGCGGCCTTCGGGCCGCCCTTGATCTTGTGCCGATGGGGCGC
Source organism: Wenxinia saemankumensis (assembly GCF_900141735.1). Classification (GTDB taxonomy): domain Bacteria; phylum Pseudomonadota; class Alphaproteobacteria; order Rhodobacterales; family Rhodobacteraceae; genus Wenxinia; species Wenxinia saemankumensis. The sequence goes on along the minus strand of NZ_FQYO01000004.1, from coordinate 492,508 downwards.
CCGCCGGGGGCGCCCCGCCTCCCGTCAGCCCTTCACCGCGCCGGCGGCGATGCCGCGCACGAAGAGCTTGCCCGATACGAAGTAGATGAACAGCGGCACCAGGCCCGTCAGCAGCGTCGCCGCCATGTTGACGTTGTATTCCTTGATGCCCTGCACCGAGTTGACGATGTTGTTGAGCTGCACCGTCATCGGGTAGCTGTCGGCCCGCGTGTAGACGACCCCGAAGAGGAAGTCGTTCCAGATGCCCGTCACCTGCAGGATCATCGCGACCACCAGGATCGGCAGCGACATCGGCAGCATGATCCGGAACAGGATGCCCCAGAAGCCCGCCCCGTCGACCCGCGCGGCCTTGAACAGCTCGTCCGGGATCGACGCGAAGTAGTTGCGGAACAGCAGCGTCAGGATCGGCATGCCGAAGACGGAATGGACGAGGACGAGACCGGTCAGCGAGCCGAAGAGCTGGACGCCCAGCGTGTTGCCCACCTCGCGCAGCATGATGACGATCGGGTAGAGCATCACCTGGTAGGGGATGAACGCCCCCACGATCAGGATCGTGAAGAACAGGTCCGAGCCTTTGAACTTCCACTTCGACAGCGTGTAGCCCGAGATGCAGGCGATCGTGATCGACAGGATCACCGAGGGGATCAGGATCCGGACGGAGTTCCAGAAGCCCCGGGACAGGCCCTCGCAGTTCACGCCCGTGCAGGCCTCGGCCCAGGCCTTTACCCAGGGCTGGAAGGTGATCTCCATCGGCGGGGCGAAGACGTTGCCGGCCCGGATCTCGGGCATGCCCTTCAGCGACGTGACGATCATCACGTAGAGCGGCAGCAGGTAGTAGAGCGAGACGACGAGGAGCGTCCCGTAGAGGATGATGTTGCCGCGGCTGAGGGCCCTTTTCGGGCGCGCGCCCCGCGGTCCGCTGTCGAGACGGCGCCGGACCGGGTCCTCGGCCGCCTTGACCGTGTTGAGCATACCGATGTCAGACACGCTTCTTCCTCCCGCCGAATTCGAGGAACGCCCATGGGACGAGGATGATGACCACGCCCAGCAGCATCATCGAGGACGCCGCGAAGCCCTGGCCCAGGTTCTGGCCGCCGAACATGGCGGTCATCACGTATTTCGCCGGCACTTCCGAGCTGATGCCCGGCCCGCCCGAGGTCTGCGCCACGACGAGATCGTAGAGCTTGATGATGCCGGACGCGATCAGCACGACCGAGGTGACGAAGACCGGGCGCATCATCGGGATGATGACCTGCACGTAGGTCTTGACCGTGCCGATCCCGTCGACGCGCGTCGCCTTCCAGATGTCCTCGTCGATGCCGCGCAGGCCGGCCAGCATGATGCACATGATGAGGCCCGTGCCCTGCCAGAGGCCGGCGATCAGCAGGCCGTACATGACGATGTCGGGGTTGTTCAGCGGGTTGAAGGTGAAGCTTTCCCAGCCGAGCGAGCGGACCACGCCCTGCACGCCGTAATCGGGGTTCAGGATCCACTGCCAGACAAGGCCCGTCACGATGAAGGACAGCGCGAACGGGTAGAGGAAGATGGTGCGGAACACCGCCTCGCCCCGGATCTTGCGGTCCAGCATCGCGGCGAGGGTGAAGCCGATCACCAGCGTGAAGATGAGGCTGAGAAAGCCGTAGAGGGCGAGGTTCTGGATCGAGACGATCCACTTGGTCGTGGACCAGAGCCGGTCGTACTGCTCCAGCCCGACCCAGTCGAGGCGCGGCAGCAGGCCCGAGGAGGTGAACGAGTAGACCACGGTCCAGATCGTCCCGCCGAGGAACACGACGACGGCGGTCAGCGCCATCGGCGTCAGCGCCAGCTTGGGCATGAGGTTGCGGAAGAGCCGCATCGGCTTCTTCGCGCTCGCGGGCCGGTCGGCCACGCGGTCGTCCGTTGCGGTGGTATCGGCGATCGCCATGTCCCCTCCCTCTCGGAAAACGGCCCCTCCCGGGCCGGTTGACGCAGCGGTACGCACCGCCTGCGACGGACAGGACGGGCCCCGCCGAGGGGGCCCGTCCGTTGTCTTCAGAACCCCGTGAGGGCGATCAGCTCGCGCTCTCGATGATCTGGGCGTACTGCTCCTGCACGTCCGCGGGGGTCATGCTGGTGTCGTTCCAGAACTGGGTCATCAGGTCGTTGAGCTGGGTGATCGTGTCGGGCGACAGCAGCTCGTTGCCCGAGGGCAGCGTCTGGCCGGCCGCCAGCAGGTCGAGACCCTTCTGCGTGCACTCGTTGACCGTGGTCAGGTCGACATCGCCGCGGATCGGGAGCGAGCCCTTGGCGGAGTTGAACGCAACCTGCACTTCCGGAGAGAGCAGCAGCGCGGCCAGTTCCTTCTGGGCGGCTTCCATTTCCGGATCGCCGGTCACCGGGAAGAAGAACGCGTCGCCGCCGGTGTCGAGCACCGCGACCTCGCCGAGACCCGGCAGGCAGGAATAATCCTCGCCCGCGACCTCACCGGCCAGAGCGAACTCGCCCTGCGCCCAGTCGCCCATGATCTGCGCCGCGGCCGTGTCCTCGATCACCGCGTTGGTGGCCTGGTTCCAGTCCTGGACCTGCAGGCCGGCCGAATAGTCGCGGGCGGCGCCGAAGGCCTCGAACACGCGGGCATATTCGGGGCCGCGGGCGACCTCGGCGTCCTTGTCGCGGTTCACCGCGAGCCAGGCTTCCTCGCCGGCCAGCGCGATCGCCATCACGCCGAACGAGCCGTTCTGCTGCCACGCCTGACCGCCCATGGCGAGCGGGGTGATCCCGGCCTCTTCCAGCGCGGGCACGGTCTCGACGAACTCGGTCCAGCTCTGCGGAACCTCGACGCCGGCCGTCTCGAACGCGGCGTTCGACAGCCACATCCACTGCCAGGAGTGGATGTTGACGGGGGCGCAGTAGACGCGGCCGTCATAGGTGCAGGCCTCGAGCAGGGACGGCGGATTGATGATCTCGGCCCAGTTCTGCTCCTCGGCCACGTCGGTGAGATCGAGCAGCAGGCCGGCCTCGACCAGCTCCTCGGCCTGGCGGCCGTGGTTGAACTGGAAGGCGGCCGGCGGATCGCCACCGATGATCCGCGACACCATGACCGGGCGGGCCACGTCGCCGCCGCCGGCGATCGCGCCGTCGAGCCAGGTGTTGTCGGTGTTGTTGTTCAGCGCCTCGGCGAACTGGGCGACTGCCGCGGCTTCGCCGCCGGACGTCCACCAGTGCATCACCTCCATCTCGACCGCGTTCGCGGCCGTGGCGGAAGCGGCCACGATGGCCGTCGCACCAAGCATCTTCGTGGTGAGTTTCACGATCTACATCCTCCCTAGACTAAATCGTTGTAGACATGCCTATATCGATTTAGAAAAGGCTGGCAAGTCACAATCTTTCACGGATGCGACGCCGGGCGACAGGACCGTGGAGGACGGTCCGGACGCCTGTATCCATAGGGGGGAACGACACCGGATGCCCGAGGGCACACGACCCGAGGCCCTGCAGGCCAAGCCGACGCTGAAGACGATTTCGGCGTTGACCGGCCTTGCCGTGCCGACGGTCAGCCGCGCGCTGAACGACGCCCCCGACATCGGCGCCGAGACGAAGGAGAGGGTGCGCCGGATCGCCGCCGAGATCGGCTACGTGCCGAACCGGGCCGGGGTCCGGCTGCGGACCGGGCGCACCAACGTCATCAGCCTCGTGATGTCGACCGAGCACGAGCAGATGACCCATACGGCGCGGCTCATCTCCTCGCTCGCCGGGGCGCTGCGGGGCACGCCCTTCCACCTCATCATGACGCCGTATTTCCCGGACGAGGATCCGATGAAGCCGATCCGCTACATCGTCGAGAACCGCTCGGCCGACGCGCTCGTCTTCAACCAGATCAAGCCCGAGGACGAGCGCGTCGCCTTCCTGCTCGACCGTGGATTCCCCTTTGCCACGCATGGCCGCACGATCTGGAGCGACCGGCACGGCTGGGCCGATTACGACAACGCGGCCTATGGCCGGCTCGCCATCCGCGCGCTGGTCGAGCGGGGGCGCCGCAACGTGGTTCTGATCGCGCCGCCGCGCGACCAGACCTATGCCCAGGCGATGATCGAGGGATTCCTCGCCGCCGCGGCGGAGGCGGGGATCAGGGCCACGCTGCTGGACGAGGCCAGTTCCGACGAGGATCAGGACAAGGTCGGACTCGCAGTCGCCGCCCGCCTCGCCGCCGACCCCACCATCGACGGCCTCGCCTCCGGATCGACCAAGGCCGCGATGGCCGCCGTCGCGGGCATGGAGGCAGAGGGATTCGACGTGGGCACCGATGTCGACATCGTCGCCAAGGAGGCCTTTCCGATCCTCAAGGCGTTCCGCAGCCGGATCCTCGTCGTGACCGAGAACGTCCGCGAGACCGGAGACTTCCTCGCGCAGGCGGCGATCCGCGCGATCCGGTTTCCCGGCGAGCCGCCCTTGCATCATCTCGAGGTTCCGACAGAGTTCGCCTGATTCGGAATCCGGGCCAATCCGACCAGTAACGGAGACTTCCATGACACAGACCCAGATCAAGGGGCCGGCGATCTTCCTCGCCCAGTTCGCGGGGGATGCGGCGCCGTTCAACTCGCTGCCCTCCATCGCGAAATGGGCCGGCGATCTCGGCTACAAGGGCGTGCAGATCCCGGCCTGGGACGCCCGGTTCATCGACATCGCGAAAGCGGCGGAGTCGAAGGATTACTGCGACGAGATCAAGGGACAGTGCGCCGAGGGCGGCGTCGAGGTGACCGAACTGTCGACCCACCTGATCGGCCAGCTCGTCGCGGTGAACCCGGTCTACGACGACGCGTTCGACGCCTTCGCCCCGTCCCATCTCCACGGCAAGCCGAAGGACCGTCAGGCCTGGGCCGTCGACATGATGAAGAAGACGGCGCAGGCCTCGGCCAACATGGGCCTGTCGCACACGGTCAGCTTCACCGGCTCGCTCGCCTTCCCGTTCCTCTACCCCTGGCCGCAGCGGCCCGCGGGCCTGATCGAGGAGGCCTTCGCCGAGCTCGGCCGCCGCTGGACGCCGATCCTCGATCACTACGCCGATCTCGGCCAGGACATCGGTTACGAGATCCATCCCGGCGAGGACGTGTTCGACGGCGCGACCTACGAGATGTTCGTCGATGCCTGCGGCGGCCATGTCGCGGCGACGATCAACTACGATCCCAGCCACTTCCTGCTGCAGCAGATGGACTACCTCGCCTTCATCGACCTCTACCACGACCGGATCACGGCCTTTCACGTCAAGGATGCCGAGTTCAATCCGGACGGCCGGCAAGGCGTCTATTCGGGCTACCAGGGCTGGACCAACCGCGCGGGGCGCTTCCGCAGCCTCGGCGACGGGCAGGTCGATTTCGGCGCGATCTTCTCCAAGCTCACGCAGTACGGCTACGACAGCTGGGCCGTCCTGGAATGGGAATGCTGCATCAAGAGCGCCGAGCAGGGCGCGGCGGAGGGCGCGCCCTTCATCGCCTCGCACCTGATCGAGGCGCCGAAGACGGCCTTCGACGACTTCGCCGGCGGCGAGCGGGACGAGGCCCAGATCAAGAGGATGCTCGGACTATGAGCAACGCACACGACCCGATCCGTCTCGGCATGGTGGGCGGCGGACAGGGCGCCTTCATCGGCGGCGTCCACCGCATCGCCAGCCGCATCGACGACCGCTTCCGCCTCGTCGCCGGGGCGCTGTCCTCCAACGCCGAGCGCGCCAGCGCCTCGGCCGAGGAACTCGGCATCGCGCCCGATCGCAGCTACGCCTCGTTCGAGGAGATGGCGAAGGCAGAGGCCGCCCGCGAGGACGGCATCGAGGCGGTCTCCATCGTGACCCCGAACCACATGCACGCCGCCCCGGCCATCGCCTTCCTCGAGGCGGGGATCCACGTGATCTGCGACAAGCCGCTCGCCGCCACGCCCGAGGATGCCCGACGCATCGAGGAGGCGGTGAAGGCGTCGAAGGCGCGGTTCTTCCTGACGCACAACTATACCGGCTATCCGCTGATCCGGCAGGCCCGCCAGATGGTGGCGAACGGCGATCTCGGCGAGATCCGTCTCATCAACGCCGAGTACCTGCAGGACTGGATGGCCGAGAGCGGGGTGGAGAGCAGCGGCAACAAGCAGGCCGAATGGCGCACGGATCCGGCGAAGTCCGGCGCGGGCGCCATCGGCGACATCGGCACCCACGCGCTCAACCTCGCCACCTTCGTCACCGGCAAGGCACCGACCAAGCTGGCCTGCGAGCTGCAGAGCTTCGGAGAGGGGCGCCGCGTCGACGACAACGCGCATATCCTGCTGCATTTCGAGGGCGGCGCGCGGGGCACGCTCTGGTGCTCTCAGGTCGCGATCGGCAACGAGAACGGCGTCCGCCTGCGCGTCTACGGCACCAAGGGCGGGATCGAGTGGCACCAGGAGAACCCGAACCAGCTGTTCTACACCCCGATCGGTGAGCCGACGCGGCGCCTGACGCGCGGCGGCGCGGGGCTGGGCTCGGGCGGTGGCGACTGGACGCGGATTCCGCCGGGCCATCCCGAGGGCTATCTCGAGGGCTTCGCCAATCTCTACACCGATGTCGCCGACGCGATCCGGGGCCGCGGCGACGCCGCGCTGGTGCCGGACATCGCCTCGGGGCTGGAGGGGATGTGGTTCATCGACGCCTGCCAGCGCTCGTCGCAGGCGGACGGGGCCTGGATCGACCGCTAGGTCCGGCCACGCCTTCGGGACCGGGGGCTGCGCGCCCCCGGACCCCGCGCGGTATTTGTATCCCTGCGAAGGGGGGAGGGGCGCGCGTCCCCCTTCGGCGGTCAGGAGGGGGCGTAGCGCAGCAGGACGACGCCGCCCGGCATCTCCTCGTGCGAGAGCAGGCGCAGCTGCGGGCTCCAGCCGGCGAAGAAGGGGGTGCCGCCCCCGGTGACGACGGGATGCAGGTAGAGCCGGATCTCGTCGATAAGGCCCGCCTCGCCCAGCGCGCGGGCCAGAACGGTGCCCCCCACCTCGATCCCGCCCTTTCTTTCGGCCTTCAGCCGGCGCGCGGCGGCGACCGCGTCTCCCCCGAGGAGGGTGGCGTTCGGCCCCACCTCCTCCAGCGTCGCGGAGGCCACCCACTTGGGAACGGCGCGCCAGGCGGCCGCGAAGGCGCGTTCGTCCGGGCCCCAATCCGCCCGATCCTCGTCCCAGTAGCGCATGATCCCGTAGAGGCCGCGCCCGTACAGGCTGCCGGCCAGCCCCGCCGTCTGCTCGATGAAATGGCGGAAGAGCCCGGGCCCCGGCGCGAAGGCATCGTGGTCGACATGGCCGTCAAGAGAGACGTTCATCCCGTAGAACAAGGTGGCCATTCCGCGACTCCGCACGATGACTCGTGGGCGAGGCTAGGCCCGGCCGGGCCAGCCGGCAAGCGGCCTCAGGTCAGCCCCGCGACCCCGTCCCAGATCAGCTTGGCCGCCACCACGGCGACGAAGGCGTACATCAGCGGATAGAACACCTCCGCCCGGATCCTCTTCACCAGCCAGGCCCCGAACAGCGTCGCGAGCGCCGCGACCGGCATGAGGAGCGCGGAGGTGGTAAGGTTCGTCGCGTCGAACTGGCCGAGCGCGAAATAGGGGATCGTCTTGATCGCGTTCACCACCGCGAAGAACAGGACCGAGGTGGAGACGTACACCTTCGGATCCAGACGCAGCGGCATCGTGTAGACCTGATAGGGCGGCCCGCCGGCATGGGCGACGAAGCTGGTATAGCCGGCGACACTCGCCCAGACGCTGCCGAGCAGCGGCCGGTGGGGACGCGCGGCGCTGCCCTGCCCCGCCACGGTCAGCTGGACGTAGCGCAGCACGAAGGCCAGCGCGATCAGACCGACGATCAGGCGCACCATCGGGTCCGACACGATCGCCGCCGTCGCCCAGCCGATCGCGATCCCGACCACCGCGCCCGGCAGCATGACCAGCAGCGTGCGCCGGTCCCATTGCCCCCACCACGACCAGAGCGAGACCCCGTCCATCACCAGCAGGATCGGCAGCAGGATGCCCGCCGCCTGCACCGGCGGCATGACCAGCGACATCAGCGGCACGCCGAGAAGCGCCATCGCCCCGCCGAGCCCGCCCTTCGACAGGCCGACCACGATCACGGCGGCGAAGCAGGCGGCGAGCGTGGCCGCGCTATCGAAGAGCATCGTGTCCATGGGGCGGAGGAGTGGACCCATCGGCCCGGAACGGCAAGGCATCCCGGGCGGGGAACTTGACCCCCCGGTCGGGGTGGTTAGCTCTGGCCCATCCGAGACGGAGAGGCCCCATGCCCCGCGATGCCGCCCACGCCCTACTGGTGATCGACATGCAGAAGGATTTCTGCCCCGGCGGCGCGCTCGCCGTCGACGGGGGCGATGCCATCGTCCCCGGCATCAACGCGTTGATGGGGGAGTTCGCCACGGTGCTCTACACGCAGGACTGGCACCCGGCGGGCCATTCCTCCTTCGCCTCGTCGCATCCGGGGGCCGCGCCCTTCACGATGACGGACATGCCCTACGGGCCGCAGGTGCTCTGGCCCGACCATTGCGTGCAGGGCAGCCCGGGCGCCGAGTTCCATCCGGAGCTGCGGCTGGACGGCGACCTGATCGTGCGCAAGGGCTTCAACCCGGCCATCGACAGCTATTCCGCCTTCTTCGAGAACGACCATTCCACCCCGACGGGGCTGGAGGGCTACCTGCGGACCCGCGGGATCGAGCGGTTGACGCTGGTCGGCCTCGCGCTGGACTATTGCGTGGCCTATTCCGCGCTCGACGCGGCGAAGCTCGGGTTCGGGGTCGAGGTGCGTACCGACCTCAGCCGCGCGATCGATCTGGACGGTTCGCTCGCCGCCATGACGGGCGAGATGCGCAGCGCCGGAATCACCCTGACGTGATCGCCCCGGCGTGACAGGGCCCCGCCCACCTGCCACTCTCGCCCGGACGGCCCGGCACGGAGGCGCCAGATGCAACTGACGGTCAACGGCGTGACCCGCGAGGTCGAGGTGCCGGAGGAGATGCCCCTTCTCTGGGTGCTGCGCGACGTGCTGGGTCTGACGGGCACGAAATACGGCTGCGGCATCGCCCAATGCGGGGCCTGCACGGTCCATCTGAACGGGCAGGCCGTGCGGTCCTGCCAGGTCCGCGCGGCGGAGCTGGAAGGCGCGGACGTGGTGACGATAGAGGGTCTCGGCACGCCGGAGGCGCCGCACCCGGTGCAGGCGGCCTGGATCGAGGCGCAGGTGGCGCAATGCGGCTACTGCCAGTCGGGGCAGATCATGCAAGCTGCCGACCTGTTGGCGCTGAACCCCGACCCGACGGACGACCAGATCGACGCCGCGATGGGCGGCAATCTCTGCCGCTGCGGGACCTATCCGCGGATCCGCGCCGCGATCCGGGACGCGGCCGGCCGGATGCGGGGGGCCTGAGATGGGCAGGCTGCGCACGATCTCCCGCCGCACCTTCCTCGTCGGGCTGACGGCCGTCTCGGGCGGCGTCGCCTTCGGCGTTATGGCCGCGCGATCCGACTACGACAACCCGCTGACGGCCGGCCTCGGCGCGGGCGAGGCCGCGATCACCCCTTACGTCCGCATCGACGCCGAAGGGGTGACGCTGATCACCCCGCGCACCGATCTCGGCCAGGGAGGCTATCACGTCCAGGCCGCCCTGCTGGCCGAGGAGCTGATGGTCGACCCCGCCTCGGTCCGCATCGATCCCGGCCAGCCCGCCCCCGCCTATTACAATACCGGCTTCGCGGACGAGGCCGTCCCCTTCCGCCCCACCGATTACGGCTGGGCGGCGGAAGCCTCGCGCGAGGCGATGGCGGGGATGCTCAAGATCATCGCCATGCAGCTCACCGGCGGGTCGACCACGGTGAAGGACGCCTACGAGAAGCTGCGGATCGCCGGCGCCACCGCGCGCGAGACGCTGATCGACGCCGCCTCGCAGGTGAGCGGGGTGGAGCGGGAGAGCCTGCGGGCCGAGGACGGCGCAATCGTCCTGCCGGACGGCACGCGCCTGACCTATGCCGGGCTGGCGCCGGTGGCCGCCACCCTGACCCCGCCACGCAGCGTCGCGCTGAAGCCCCCCACCGAGTTCCGCCTTCTGGGAAAGGCGCAGCAGCGGCTCGACATCGTCCCGAAATCGACCGGCCGCCAGGTCTTCTCCACCGATGTGACGCTGCCGGACATGCTCTTCGCCGCGGTCGCGCTCGCGCCGAACCGGGGCGAGGTGACGGGGATCGACGCCGCCGCCGCCGAGGCGATGCCGGGCGTGCTGTCCGTCCATCCCGTCACCGGCGGGGCGGGGGTGCTCGCGAGCACGACCTGGCACGCGATGGAGGCGGCACGGGCGATCCGGCTGGAAACCGGCCCCTCCCCCTACCCGCCCGAGCAGGAGGCGCACTGGGCCGTGCTGGCCGAGGCGATCCGCGACGACAACCGCAACCAGCGCAAGCGCGACGACGGCGATGCGGGGGCCGCGCTCCCGGCCTCCTCCCGCCCGGTCTCGGAATTCCGCGCGCCCTACCTCGCCCATCAGCCGCTCGAGCCGCTGAGCGCCACCGTGCGGATCGCGGGCGGCCGGGCCGACCTCTGGTGCGCGAGCCAGGTTCCGGGCGCCGCGGTCGATGTCGTGGCGGATGTCGCGGGCCTGCCGGCTGAGGCGGTAACGATCCATGTGCAATATGCGGGCGGCAGCTTCGGCCAACATCTGGAGATCCTTCATATCCGCGCCGCGGCCGAGCTCGCCGCGCAGGCGGGCGGGCGGCCGGTCAAGCTGACCTTCTCGCGCGAGACGGATTTCCAGCAGGATTTCGTGCGCCAGATCGCGCTGGCGCGTGGCACCGGCGCGGTGGCGGACGGCCATGTCACGGCCATCGACCTCGACATCGCGGCGCCTTCCGTCATGGGCAGCCAGGCGACGCGGACCGGGGGCGCGCAGCCGCCGGGTGCGGACCTGATGCTGACGATCGGCGCCTGGGACGCGCCCTACGAGCTGCGCGATTTCCGGGTGAGCGGCTACATCGCGCAGGGCCTCGCCCCCGTATCCTCCTGGCGGTCGGTCGGCGCCTCGACCAATGTCTGGTTCATCGAGGCGCTGATGGCCGAACTCATCCACGAGGCGGGCGCCGACCCGGTGGAGGAACGGCTCCGCCTGATCCGCGATCCCTTTTCGCGCGGCGTGATCGAGGCGGCGGCCGAGGCGGCGAACTGGGGCAGCACGCCCGAGGGGCGCGGCCGGGGCATCGCCTTCGGCCATTCCTTCGGCGTGCCGGTGGCCGAGATCGTCGAGGTCAGCCGATCGGACCGCGGCATCCGGATCGAGGAGGTCTGGTGCGCGACCGAGGCGGGCCGCGTGCTCGACCCGATCAATTACGAGAACCAGGCCCAGGGCGGCGTGATCTGGGGCCTCGCCCATGCGATGAACTGCGAGACGACCTATGCGGGCGGCGTGGCGCAACAGGTGAACTACGACGCCTATCCGGGCCTCCGCCTCTACAATGCGCCGAGGGTGAATATCATCCCCCGCGAGACCAGCCCCGGCATCCACGGCATCGGCGAACCGACCGTGCCGCCCGCCGCCCCCGCGCTCGCCGCCGCGATCTTCGACCTGACGGGGGAGCGGCTGCGGGAGATGCCGTTCTCGCGGCATGTGAGCTTCGCATGAGGCGCCTCGCTCTCGCCTGCCTTCTCCTCCTCGCCGCGCCGGCCCTGGCGCAGGACGTGGTCCTGCCGGAGGCGGGCAGCGTCTCCCGCGAGGAGGGACTCGCCGCCTTCGACCGGATCCACGCCGTCGTCTCCTCCCCCCGCTGCGCGAACTGCCATGTCGGGCCGGACAACATTCCGCGCTGGGACGGGCTCGGCCTCGGCGAGGACGTGCCCCACGGGATGAACGTGACCGCCGGCGACAGCCGGATCGGGGTGGAGACGCTGCTCTGCTCCACCTGCCACCGGACGGTCGAGGACGGGCCGATCGCCGAACGCGGCGCCCCGCCCCACGTGACGACGGACTGGCGCCTCGCCCCGGTCGAGATGCAGTGGCACGGCCGGACGGCGGAAGAGATCTGCGCCCAGCTGTCGGATCCCGACACGAATGGCGGCCGGGACTGGATCGAGCTGGCCGAGCATCTGGACGAGGACGGGGGCCATGGCGGCTTCATCGCCTTCGGCTTCGATCCCGGGCCGGGGCGCGCGCCCGCCCCCGGAACCCTGCAGGAGCATATCGACGACATGCTGACATGGGGCGCGGCGGGCCAGCCCTGCCCCGGCCCCGTCGGCGCCGTGGCGGTGGAGGAGTAGATGCCCGGCTCCCGCCCCCTCCGCCTCGCCTCCGTCCTGCTGCTCGCGGCCGCGCTGGCCCATCTCGCCGCGCCGGCCTTCGGGGGGGCGACGGGAACGAACCTGATCCTCGGCGCGGTGCTGGTCGTGCTGGCCTTCGCCCTCGGCGCGGGGCTGCGCGCCGCCGGATGGCTCGCCCTGCCCGTCGCCCTGATCGACGCCGCCGCGACCGCCACCGCCCGCGACATCCCCCTCTGGCTCGCCTGGGGCGAGGCGGCACTGGCGATCCTCGCCGCACTGGCGCTCTTCGTGGCGCTGTGGAAGGCGCGGCCCCGGCCGGCGTGACCGCCTGACTTTACAAGGCCCGCGCGACCGCTAGGCTCCGCCCTTCGGACGGAGGAAGAAATGGTCGACATCGCCACACGTGTCTGGAACCACAAGTGGAAGATCGATCCGATCGTCCGCTCGCTCATCGACACGGATTTCTACAAGCTGCTGATGTGCCAGTCGGTCTTCCGCAACCGGCCGGACACCGACGTCACCTTCAGCCTCATCAACCGGACGAAGAGCGTCCGCCTCGCCGACCTGATCGACGAGGGCGAGCTGCGCGAGCAGCTGGACCACATCCGCTCGCTCTCGCTCTCGCGCGGGGAATCGACCTGGATGCGGGGCAACACCTTCTACGGCAAGCGCCAGATGTTCCGCCCCGACTTCATGGACTGGTTCGAGGCCTTGCGCCTGCCGCCCTACGAGCTGGCGAAGAAGGACGGCCAGTACGAGCTGACCTTCCACGGCAAATGGCCCGAAGTGATGCTGTGGGAGATCCCGGCCCTCGCCGTCCTGATGGAGCTGCGGGGCCGCGCCGTGCTGCGCGACATGGGCCGGTTCGAGCTGCAGGTCCTTTACGCCCGCGCCATGACCAAGCTGTGGGAGAAGGTGGAGCGCCTGCGCGCCGTTCCCGGCCTGCGCCTCGCCGATTTCGGCACGCGGCGGCGGCATTCCTTCCTCTGGCAGGACTGGTGCGTGCAGGCCCTGCACGAAGGCCTGGGCGACAGCTTCACCGGCACGTCCAACTGCCTCATCGCCAAGAACCGCGACCTCGAGGCGATCGGCACCAATGCGCACGAGCTGCCGATGGTCTATTCCGCCCTCGCGGAGGACGATGCCGCGCTGGCCCGCGCGCCCTATGACGTGCTGTCGGACTGGCACGAGGAGCATGACGGCAACCTGCGCATCATCCTGCCCGACACCTACGGCACGAAGGGCTTCCTCGACCGGGCGCCCGACTGGCTGACCCAGTGGACCGGCATCCGCATCGACAGCGGCGACCCGGCCGAGGGGGCCGAGACGGCGATCCGCTGGTGGCAGGAGCGGGGCGAGGATCCGCGGGCTAAGCTGGTCATCTTCTCCGACGGGCTGGACGTGGGGAAGATCGAGGAGCTGTCGAGGCGCTTCGACGGGCGGGTGCGGGTCAGCTTCGGCTGGGGCACGATGCTGACCAACGACTTCATCGGCCTGACGGAGGGCGACCGGCTGGCGCCGTTCTCCCTGGTCTGCAAGGCCGTGGAGGCGAACGGACGGCCCACGGTCAAGCTCTCGGACAACCCGAGGAAGGCGATGGGGCCTGCAGCAGAGATCGAGCGCTACAAGCGGGTGTTCGGGGTGGGGGCGCAGGTGGAGCGGGAGGTGGTGGTGTGAACAAGGAGACGCAAATGTCACAAACCGAGGACGAAAGCGAAAATGCGACTTCACCGATTTTAGAGGGTGAAGTTGAGTCGGAACAACTTTCTGATGAAGAAACGATTTATCAGATCAACACCTACGGGGCGGACTTTACAGTCGATGGACTAGTAAAACGTTTCGACCGCGGTGATATCTTTCGGCCAAAATTCCAGCGAAACTTCGTATGGACATGGCCTCAGGCGTCCAAGTTCATCGAATCGATACTGCTGGGCCTTCCGATACCGAGTGTTTTCCTTTACAGAGAAGAGTCAACGCAGAAACATCTAATCGTTGATGGCCTCCAGCGTCTTACGACGCTTGCTTCATTTAGTAATGGACGACTACCGCACAACGACCGGGTGTTTAGACTGAGGGATGTTAAAGAGCGCTTTGAAGGGCGCACTTTTAAAGAACTCGAACCGGAAGATCAGCGCCGCTTCGAGGATGCAGTTGTCCATGCCATGATAATTCAACAATTGGCACCCGACGATGGAAACTCTGCAGTGTTCCATATCTTCGACAGACTAAATTCAAACGGCACTCCTCTCCAACCTCAGGAGATACGCGCTGCTGTTTACCATGGGCCATTTCAGGACTTACTCGGAGAGCTGAATCTTGACCCGAGTTGGCGAGCGATATTTGGGGCCGTACACAAACGCGCTAAAGATCACGAGTTAATCCTAAGATTTCTAGCGCTTGCGTACAACGGAGACAACTATGAAAAGCCTATGAAGGGGTTTCTAAATTCCTTCATGGAAAAACATAGGCACCTAGATCAAAGGCTGCAACAAGAATTCGCATCAGCGTTTACCCAGACCATAAGAATCATACACAATGCAATAGGCGAGAAAGCGTTTAGACCGGCGCGTTCGTTTAACGTCTCCGCATTTGACTCGGTGATGTTGGGGGTTTTTAAGTCGCAGCTAGAAGAACCAGATGCAGTCCGGGAGGTCTACCAAAAACTACTTGCCGATCCCGCTTATCAGGAGACAATTACCGGCGCTACGAGCGACGAAACTGTGGTGGAAGCCAGGCTTGCAATATCGTTGAGATACTTCAACGATGCTGCCTGAGCTAGATGCTTGGATAAAGCGGACTGACAATACACAAACAACAATGGCGAAACTGATCCCAGATGTAGATTTCGCTGTTCAGTCGGTATTTGCAAATCAGCTCGCACTTTTGGCAGCCGGCCTGGTCGAAGAAACCGTATCCAAAGTTCTTTCGGAGTATGGGAGGAAGAAAGGAGATCCGAAAATTTCAAGATACATAACTAAATCGGTTGAACACCAGAATTCATTAAGCTGCGAAAAGATAAAGCTTACGTTGGACAAGTTTGATGGCGGGTGGTGGGACCAACTTGAAGATAGAGTTAAAGATAGCGATAGAGCCGCCATCGATAGCCTGAAGGCCATCCGAGACAAGGTCGCACACGGAAGGCCGAATGGGACCGGCTTTTCGGTTGTCGGATCCTATTATTCGTCGATTAAAAGGTTTGCGCGCGAATTTGATCAACTAATACTCGAGGAGTAGAGATGATTGATGTGTGCGGACTTTTTCACGAAAATGGGGCCCGGCGCTCCCGCGCCGGGTCCTCCTCTCCATACAGCAACCGGAACCCTCAGTCCCGGTGTTCCGGCATCGCCTTCAGCTCGTCCTTCGTCAGCGCCGTCGTCGCGTGGGCCGCGCCGTCGGGGTCGCGCATGAAGTTGAGCGAGGTCATCGGCAGGGCCACCGGCTTGGCGCCGATCCCCAGGAAGCCGCCCACGTCGACCACGACCTTGCCGCCGGGCGGGGTGCCGTGGGTGTGCGAGACGGTGCCGATCTTCTCGTCATCGGGGCCGTAGACGTTCGCGCCGTCGATATTGGCGGCCACGACCTCGACATCGCTCATCGGGATATGCTTGCTGTGGTCCATGACTGGTCCTCCTCGCATTGCGTTCGGGGGACCAACGCGCCCCCCGGGGGGCGCGTTCCGGGGGTTACTCGGAGGTCACCTCCTCCTCCGGCGCGATTTCGGGGTTCTCCTGCACGCCCCAGCCGATCAGCAGCAGGACGAGGATGATGGCGGCGAAGCCGATGGGGATCATCGCCTTGCCGAGGGGATTCTTGGCGGGCGGGGTGGTGCGGGTCTCGGGCTTGACGGTGTCGTCGCGGTTCTCGGGCACGGCACTCTCCATGGGTCGGGGTCTGACGGCGGAACGCGCCGCCCCGCCCGGTCGGTTCCCCGCCTCACGGGTCCTTGCGCAGGGCCTTCACCTCGCCGCGCTTGCGCTTCTCCTCCACCCGCTTGCGCTTCTGGTTCTGCGACACGCGCGTCGGGATGCGCTTCTTCGGCGCGACCAGGGCGCGGGCGACCAGCTCGGCCAGACGCTCGCGCGCGACGGCCCGGTTGCGGGCCTGGCTGCGTTCCTCGGAGACCTGGATCACCAGCGCCCCGTCCTTGGTCCAGCGTCGGCCCGCGATGCGCCGCAGCCGCCGCTTGACCGGATCGGGGAGGGAGGGGGACCGCTCGGCCTCGAAGCGCAGCTCGACCGCGGAGGAGACCTTGTTGACGTTCTGCCCGCCGGGACCCGAGGCGCGGACGAACTGCTCCGTCAGCTCCCAGTCCTGGATCTCCACCTCTCCGATCGTCAGCGGCATGCGGGCCTCGCGGGTTCGTTCATCGAAAAGGGCCGTCCCCGGCGATGGGAACGGCCCTTCGAAAGTTCAGGAGGTGGATCGGTTAGAGGCCGGCTCCGCCGCTACGGGCGGGGGCCCTCCACCTGGGTTCTCCGTCAGCCGAGGGCTGCCTCAGCTGCGCGCCCCCCAAGCTGTCCCGACACTCCTCTCCAATACCTTTCTAGACACTGGATCACCTCCTTTCGTTGATTTCGCCTGATCCCAACCTTGCACGTCATTTGTGTATGTCAAATGAAAATCCCCAATATCTCGTCACGCGATCGTGGGGCGATGCAGGATCCGCCCGGTGATGAGGCGGAAGGGGATCAGCGCGATCAGGGCGAGGGCGATCTTGACCCCCCAGTCGGCGAGGGCCAGCGACACCCAGAGCGGCGCCCCGGGCCCGAATGTCAGCAGCGGCGCCGGGCCCTGCGCCCATTCCACCGCCGCGTTGGCGCCGGCGGGAAAGAGGCCGGACAGCGCGGCCGCGAAGGCGACCGAGAAGAAGACCGCCGTGTCGAGCGTCGCGCCCACCAGGGTCGAGGCGAGCGGCGCCCGCCACCAGCCCCCCGCCCGCAGCCGGTGGAACACCGCCACGTCGACCATCTGCGCCGCAAGGAAGGCGAGGCCGGAGGCGATCGCCACCCGCAGCGTCACGGCCGGCCCGAATTCCAGCATGACCTGCGTGCCGACCAGCGAGCAAAGCACGCCGACGGCAAAGCCCGCGACGACCACCCGGCGCGCGGCGGCCGGGCCGTGCACGCGGTTCGTCAGGTCGGTGACGAGGAAGGCGAAGGGATAGGTGAACGCCCCCCAGGTCAGCAGCCCGTCGAGAAGGAGGATCTGCACGAGGATGTTGCTGGCCACGACGATGGCGGCCATTGCGAGGATCGCGGGGAGTAGACGCATGGAAGGGCTCCGTTTTGGCAGGGGTGCGGCGACCTGGCCGCCCCGTCCGTTGGAGCGACGCGGCCGTCTACGCCCGCCGCCGCGAGCCGTCAATCCGACGCGGGGGGCAGCGGCAGTTCCACGATCTCGGTCCGCTGGAACCAGCGCTGGTTATCGTCGGCGATCATCGTCGCGACGAGGGCGCCGTCCCTCTCCCAGACCGAGATGCCTTCCAGATTGTCGAACTCGGCGCTCTCCATCAGCACCTCTTCCGCCCCGCCGGACAGGTCGAACCGGCGCAGCCGGCTGCGGAAGCCGAGGCCGGTGAAGTCCCGTTCGAGCACGTAGAGCCGCCCGTCCGGTCCGATATCGGCGCCGACGACGAGGTAGGGCCCCCGGCGCGGGATCGAGAAGGGTATGTCCCAGGTGCCGCCTCGATACCGGTAGACCGGGAAGGGGCGATCGGCCCGGCCCGACCGTTCGGGGATCGTGTAGAGCGCGCCGTCCGGTCCGATCGCCAGCGCCTCGAGCGAGGAATTCGGCTGCATCCCGGCGAAATCGGGATGCCGGGGCAGGCGGCGGGGCAGACCGCTGCCGTCATCCTCGACCCGGATGCGGGCGATCCCCTCGAACGAGATGTAGACCTCGCCGCTCGGGCCGACCGCGATTCCCTCGCTGTCCGAGCGCGGCGCGTCGAGCGGATCGCCGTTCTCGTCCTGCAACGGGGTCAGCGGCCCCCGCTCGACCCCTGTGATCCAGCCCGCCGCGTCGCGCCGGAAACGCCCCTCGACGAGGCGGGCGCGATCGGACAGGGCGAGGAACCGCTCGCCCCCCGGAAAGACGTGGATCGCCGAGAAGCCCCCGAAATCGGGGTCGGGATCGCTCCAGACGAACGCATCCTCGCGCCGCAGTTCGGCAGCGGCGATTCCCGCCCAGAGGGCGAGCGCCAGCAACAGGCGAAGGCGGGGCAAGGGATCAGTCGGCGGTCAGGACGGCGAGGCACTGCCCCGGCAGGTCGGACATCAGCACGTCCCCCCGCGGCGGCGGCGGAACGTAGTTCGGATCCGGCGGCGGCGGGTTCAGGATGTTGGCCACGGCCTGCCGCGCCTCGGCGCAGCCATCGCCGGCGGGCACCGGATCCTGCGCCTCGCAGGACGGATCGCCGGCCGGGCAGCTCAGCCGGACGTGGAAATGGTAGTTGTGATTGGCGAGCAGGCGGATCTTGCCCAGCCAAGACGTGTCGCCGGTCGCGCGCTCGCACATCCAGACCTTGGCGGCCGGGAAGACGAAGATGCGCTCGACCCGCGGATCGCGCGCGGCGCGTTCGAGGATGGCGGCATGGGCGGGCGACCAGGCCCCGTTCACCGCGGCGCCGCGATTGGCGTCGGTGCGGATCGAGGACAGGCTCTCGCGCTCGGCCGGGGTCAGGTTCAGCCGGTCGGGCGGCAGCATCCAGATGTCGGCGTCGAGCCCGATCTGGTGGCTGGCATGCCCCGTCAGCATCGGACCGCCCCGCGGCTGGCTGAGATCGCCGATATAGAGACCCGCCCAGCCCGGCTGGGTCGCGGCGAAGGCGGACAGGTCCTGCAGGAAATCGACCAGGATCGGCTGGCCCCAGTTCCGGTTGCGGCTCAGTCGCATCGCCTGCCAGGTCGGCCCGGTCTCGGCCAGCTGGATGTTCCCGGCGGCGCAGCCGCGCGAGTAGAAGCCGATCGCCTCCGACGTCTGCTGCGAGGCGCTGTCCATCGCCCCGAACAGGCGCTTGGCGACCCGGCTGTCGGCGAGGTTCTCCATCGCGGCGAGGGTCGCGCCGGCAAAGCCGAGCCGGTCCTCCTCGGCCGCATTCGTTCCGCCCCGGCCGCAGGCGGCGAGGCCGACCATCAGGGCGAGGGTTTCTAGTCTGCGGACCATTCTGCTCGATCTCCGTCCTTGTCGACGAAGCCTAGCAGGATCAGCCCGACGAGGAAAAGCGCGATGACCGGCAGGAACCCCAGCTGGTTCGACATCGTGATCCAGGTGAAGAGCGTGATCAGCGCCGGGGCGAGGAAGGCCGTCGCCCGCCCCGTCAGCGCGAAGAGACCGAACGCCTCGGCCGGGCGGGACGGGTCGGTATGCCGCACCATCAGGGACCGCGAGGCGGAATAGAGCGCGCCGCCCGAGCCGCCGATCAGCGCGCCGCACAGGTAGAAGGTGATGTCCGGCACGGGCGAGCCCTCGGCCAGCGGCAGCCAGAACAGGTGCTCGCGGCTCATGCCCACGATCACGGTGCAGACGAGGATCAGCACCCAGATGCAGGCGAGGATCACCGGCTTCGGCCCCAGCCTCTCGTCGGCAAGACCCCCGACCCAGGACAGCACCGCCGCCGCGACGGCCGCGATGATGCCGAAGATCCCGACCTGGATCACGCTCCAGTCCAGGACGAGCGCGGCATAGACCCCGCCGAAGGAATAGAGCGCGGTGAGCGCGTCGCGGTAGAACATCGACCCCACGAGGAAGGCGGCGAGCGAGCGCCGCCGCGCGACCCCGCGGATCGTCGCCCAGAGATCGGCCAGCACCGCGCGGAAGGACGGCCTGTCCCGCCGCAGCGCGCCGGGATCGTCGGCATTGGCCCAGAAGAAGGGCAGCATGAAGACCAGGAACCACCCGGCGATGAACGGCCCGACGAAGCGCGTCCCCTCGCGCTCGGCCCCGTCGAGGCCGAAGGGCGGCGGGTTGCCGATGAGCGTCACGCCGCTTTCGTTCTCGGCGAAGACGAGCAGCATGATCGCCAGCGACAGCACCCCGCCCCAGTAGCCGAAGGCCGTGGCCCCGCCCGAGATCCGGCCCACGTCGTCCGCGTCGCCCAGCGAGGGCAGGATCGCGTTGGCGAGGTTGAACGCCGCCTCCGACGCGGTAAAGCCCAGCCAGAACAGGATCAGCACGAGATAGAGGTTCGTCCCGTCCGGCTGCAGCAGCCACAGGGCCGCCGCGCAGGGGACCAGGATCGCGGTGAAGGCGTAGAACCACGGCATCTTGCGGCCCGAACTGTCCGCCCAGGCGCCGAGGATCGGCGCCGAGAAGGCGATGACCAGACCCGAGATCGTCTGCGCCGCAGACCACAGGCCCTGCGCCCCGGCCCGGGCCGCGTCCGGCGCGGCGCCGCCATCGAGGAAGCTCTGCGCCGCGACGGCCGCAAAATAGGGCCCGAAGATGAAGGTCAGGCCGAGCGTCGCGTAGGGCTGCTGCGCCCAGTCGAAGATCATCCAGCCCCAGATGCGCCGGCGCGATGCGCGTGCCATTCCCCGGCCCTCCTGCCCGTTCGCGGGGATAGGGCCCGACGGCCCGGGCAATGGCAAGACCGCGTCAGGCCCCCGCCATCGGCGGCCAGGGGCGCGTGTCCTCGGCGCCGACGAGGGCCGTCACCCAGTCCGGCAGCGGCGGCGAGTCCGGCCCGACGCCCAGTCCCTCGCCCAGCGCGGTCGGCGGGATCAGCCCGGCCCGGCCGCGCCCGACCAGGGCGGTGCGGATGAGGACATGCGAGGTGCATTCCCCGTCCGCCCGCCACATCGACTGCTCCATGTAGAAGAACCGCCTGTCCCAGCCGATCATCCGGCTCTTCATCGTCAGCTTCTCGAAGATCCTGACCCGCCGCCGGTAGCGTGTGAAGCTCGCCGCGACGGTAAAGCCCCAGCCCTTCTGCCGCAGCAGATCCACGACCCCCGTCCGCCGCGCCATCGGGATCCGGCCCAGGTCGTAGAGGGTCAGCGTCCGGCCGTTGTTCAGCTCGCTCCACAGGTCGATGTCGATGGGCCAGCAGCGGTGGTGGCTGACATGCGTGTCGAAGGGACCGAGCGGCGGCAGGTTCCGGGTGGCCCAGTTCTGCCAGGCGAAGCGGATCAGGGGATACATGGGGCCTCCGGGTCTCGATCGGCCTTGCGTGGCGGCGGCGCCCCGCCGGGTCAAGCGTAACGCTCCGGTAAACCCCTTGCGTGCATGACAGGATTGCGCGGGGCGGCGGGGATGCCTACCTCTCCCCGCGACACGGGAAACGCGAAAGGCCAATCGGCGAATGACCTCGATCTTCCAGATCCTGATGCTGCTGCTCTCCATCGCGAAATTCTTCATCTTCGCGCATTTCATCATGAGCTGGCTCATCAGCTTCCAGGTGCTGAACGTCCGCCAGCCCTTCGTCTACCAGATCTGGTCGGGCCTGAACCGCCTGCTCGAGCCGATCTACGGCCCGATCCGGCGCGTCCTGCCCAGCATGGGCGGTCTCGACCTGTCGCCGCTGGTCGCGCTGATCGGCATCTACATCATCGAGATCGTCCTGCGGAACAACGCGGGCCTCTTCCTCGGCTACTGAGATGGACTGGATCGCCTTCGCGCTGTTCCTCGCGGCGGCCGCCGCCGCGGGGGCGACGGGGGCGATGTTCCCCACCGGCGCCTGGCTCGCGCGGCTGGACAAGCCGTCCTGGATGCCGCCGAACCGGGCCTTTCCCGTCGTCTGGACGACGCTCTACCTGCTGATGGCCCTCGCGGGCGGGCGGATCGTCCATGCGGGCGGCGGCGGGGTCGCGCTCGCCTTCTGGGCGCTGCAGATCGCGCTCAACACGCTCTGGACGCCGGTCTTCTTCGGCGCGCGGCGGATGCGGGCGGGGCTCTGGGTCATCGGGGCGCTCTGGATGGCAGTGCTGGGTTTCGTCCTCGCCGCCTGGCCGGTCGACCGGGTCGCGGCGCTGCTCTTCCTGCCCTCTCTCGCCTGGGTGAGCGTGGCGGCGGCGCTGAATGCCAGCCTCCTCCGCCGGAACCCGGACGAGAGGCCGCTCCGCCTCTCGGACCTCTAGGCGCCGATCAGTCCGGGGCCAGCAGGTAGCCCTCGCCCCGGACCGTCTGCAGGTAGCGGGGCTGGCGGGGATCGGCCTCGATCTTGCGGCGCAGGCGCGTGATCTGCACGTCGACCGCGCGCTCCTGCGCCTGCCCGTCGCCCCGCCCCAGCTCCTCCACCAGGAAGGACCGGCTGACCGCCTCGCCAGGCCGGGCGGCGAAGATGCGCATCAGCTGCACCTCGGTCGCGGTCAGACGCACCGGTGCCTCGCCCTCCCACATCTCGCCGCGGTCGACGTCGTAGCGGATCGCGCCGAGCGAGAGCGAGGCCGGTCGCGGCGCGGGATCCTCGACCGGGGCGGGGGCCCGGCGCAGGATCGCGTTGATCCGCAGCAGCAGCTCCTTCGGCTCGAAGGGCTTGGCGAGGTAGTCGTCCGCCCCCGCCTCGAGCCCCGCGATCCGGTCCGACGTCTCGCCCCGCGCGGTCAGCAGCAGGATCGGCATCTCGCGCTCGTCCCGCAGCGCCCGGCAGAGCGAGATCCCGTCCTCGCCCGGCATCATCACGTCCAGCACCGCAAGGTCGAAGTCGAGTCCGCCGAGGATCCGCCGCGCATGCGCCCCGTCGCGGGCCGAGGTGACGAGGAAACCGTTGCGCAACAGGAACCGGCTCAGCAGCTCGCGGATGCGCTGGTCGTCGTCGACGATCAGCAGGTGCGGCGTCTCGACCGGCGACATCAGGGGCGCCCCCGGGGGCCCAGCGCCTCGTAATGGCGCAGCATGTCCTCGTCCATCATCGCCTCCAGCACGCGGCGGAACCCCGCGACGGCGGCCGGACCCGCGGCGCGGTAGGCGCTGCGCATCCGGTCCCTCTGCGCGTCGGACAGCTCGCGCTCCAGCGCCTCTCCCTCCTCCGACAGATACAGATGCCGCTCGCGCTTGTCTTCCGTGCCGACCCGGCTCACGACCATGCCGTCGGCGATCAGGGTCCGCAGCACCCGGTTCA
This sequence comes from Wenxinia saemankumensis, assembly GCF_900141735.1. Classification (GTDB taxonomy): domain Bacteria; phylum Pseudomonadota; class Alphaproteobacteria; order Rhodobacterales; family Rhodobacteraceae; genus Wenxinia; species Wenxinia saemankumensis. The sequence goes on along the minus strand of NZ_FQYO01000004.1, from coordinate 469,170 downwards.
GCGACTGTTTGCTGACCCCGAGGATGCCGAGCAGGTTGTTGATCGAGGTCCCGGGCGAGCGGTGGATGAAGTGCAGCGCGCGGTGATGGGCGCGGCCGTAATCCTTGTCCTGCAGGATCGCGTCGGGCGCGGCGGTGAATCCGCGATAGGCGAAGAACATCGCCTCGATCCCGGTGCGCAGCTGGTCGTCGGTCAGGTAGAGCAGGTGGTTCGGCGGCTCGCTCGATCCCGCGCGCCTGTCGTGTCCCGGCCTGTCGCCCATTGCGGATCTCCTGTCTGCCTGCCGGCAAAATACGTCAGCCTTGTTGACATTAAAAGGGGCGGCTGTTAGCGAAATTCGCATGATGCGCAATTTTGTGTCGATCCGCACGATCTGCGCGCAACTTAAGCCTCGGGAGAAGCGGCATGGCTGGCACTTACGACGACCGCGACGGCACGATCTGGATGGATGGCAGGATGGTGGACTGGCGCGACGCCAACGTCCACATCCTGACCCATGCCCTCCATTACGCCTCCTCCGTCTTCGAGGGCGAGCGCGCCTATGGCGGCAACATCTTCCTCAGCCGGAAACATTCCGAGCGGCTGCATGCCTCGGCGAAATCGATGGATTTCGAGATCCCCTTCACCGTGGACGAGATCGAGGCCGCCAAGCAGCAGGTCCTCGCCGCGAACGGCCTGTCCGACGCCTATATCCGCGCGGTGGCCTGGCGCGGCGCCGGCCCCGACATGGGGGTCGCCTCGCAGCGCAATCCCGTCCGGCTCGCCATCGCGGCCTGGGAATGGGGCAGCTATTACGGCGACGCCAAGATGAAGGGCGCCAGGCTCGACATCGCGAAATGGAAGCGCCCGGCCCCCGAGACCGCGCCCTACACGGCCAAGGCAGCGGGTCTCTACATGATCTGCACCATGTCCAAGCACGCGGCCGAGGCGAAGGGCTGCTCGGACGCGATGATGTTCGACTACCGCGGCTACGTCGCCGAGGCGACGGGGGCCAACATCTTCTTCGTCAAGGACGGCGAGGTGCACACGCCCAAGCCCGACTGCTTCCTCAACGGACTGACCAGGCAGACGGTGATCGGCCTCTTGCAGGACCGGCAGGTCAAGGTGAACGAGCGGCACATCATGCCGGAGGAGCTCGAGGGCTTCCAGCAATGCTGGCTGACCGGCTCGGCCGCCGAGGTGACGCCGGTCGGGCAGATCGGCGACTACAATTTCGAGGTCGGCGCCCTGACCCGCGACATGTCCCAGGCCTACGAGGCGCTGGTCCGGGCCTGACGCCCCCGGGGCGGACTGGCAGGGGCGGTTCCCCGCGCCATCTGGTGCAGCCGCGCCGGAAGGAGAGCCCGGAGGGAACCGCCCGATGACCGACGACCTGCGAGACGAGGCCCGGATCGGGGACGAGGCCGCGACCGATGTCGCCGCCGTCCGGTCCGAGGCGGAGGACGAGGCCGTCGAGGGCGCTGTCCACCTGTCGCCCCGGCTGGTCTACGAGGTGATCCTGCGCGAGGGCGAGGGCGAGCTGGTGCGCCCGCGTACCTCGCTGCTCTATTCGGGTCTCGCCGCCGGGATCTGCATCAGCTTCTCGGTAATCGGCGAGGCGATCCTGCGGGCCAACCTGCCCCCGGGCAGCGGCGCGTCCTACCTCGTCGAGAACCTCGGCTACTCGCTCGGCTTTCTTATGGTGATCATGGGGCGGCTGCAGCTCTTCACCGAGAACACGATCACCACCGTCATGCCGGTGCTCAAGCGGCGCAGCCTGCACGCGCTCGGCCGGATGCTGCAGCTCTGGGGGATCGTGCTGGGCGCGAACGTGGTCGGCTGCGTGATCGCGGGGGCCTTCATCGCCTGGACGCCCGCCTTTCCGCCCGAGGTGACGCAGGCGGTCGCCGCCTTGTCGCGCCACGCGGTCGAGCCGGGCGCCTGGGAGGCGTTCTTCCGCGCCATCCCGGCCGGGCTGCTCGTCGCGGCGCTGGTCTGGATGATGGCCGCGGGCGAACGCACCGACGGCTTCTGGCTGATCCTCGTCTTCACCTGGGCGATCGCGGCGGGCGACTTCACCCACGTCGTCGCGGGATCGGTGGAGATGGCCTTCCTGCTTCTGACGGGCGAGCTCGGCCTGCCGCGCGCGATCTTCTCGTTCTTCCTGCCGGTGCTGGCGGGCAACGTGGTCGGCGGCACGGCCGTCTTCACGATGATGGCCTGGGGCCAGGTCCGCGAGGAGGTCGCGCACCGCCCGCCGCCTCAGAGATAACCGCGCACGAGGCTGCCGGCGATCAGCGACCAGCCGTCGGCGACGACGAAGAAGGCCAGCTTGAACGGCAACGACACGATGGCCGGCGGCACCATCATCATCCCCATCGACATCAGCACCGCTGCGACGACGAGGTCGATGATCAGGAACGGCAGGAAGACGAGGAATCCGATCTGGAAGGCGCGGGTGATCTCGCTCAGCATGAAGGACGGCACGAGGACCGAGAGCGGCGCATCCTCGCCTGCGACCATTCCCTCGGTCCCGGGGCGCAGGTCGGCGAGCGTCTCGAAGGTCTCGGGCGCGACGCGGGCGGCCATGAAGCCGCGGAACGGCGCGATCACGCGCGGGATCGCCTCCTCCACCGCGATCGTCTCGTTCACCAGCGGCTCGATCCCGTCGGTCCAGGCCGTCCGGAACACCGGCTCCATCACGAACCAGGTCAGGAACAGGGCGAGGCTGACGATCAGCATGTTGGGCGGCGATTGCTGCAGGCCCAGCGCCTGCCGCAGGATCGCCAGCACGGTGACGATGAACGGAAAGCAGGTCACCATGATGGCGAGCCCCGGCACGAGGCTCAGCACGGTGAGCAGGAGCAGCAGCTGGATCGACCGCTCCGCGAGGGATCCCTCGCCGCCGAGATCGACCGAGAGGGACTGTGCGGCGAGCGCCCCCGGGAGGAAGAGGGCGGCCAGGCCGACCAGAACGGCCAGCGCCGGCCCCGTCGCCGGCGGGATCGGGCCGCCCGGCGGCGGGGCCCGCACCGCCAGGGATCCGGCCGGTGCGACCGGGCCGCGCGGGGTCGCCCCTCCCGGGGCGGCCCCGGGCGGGGCGGCGAAACGGTCCCGGACCCTCCCGCCCGTGACTGCGCCGGATGATCCGGCGGCAGGCGCGACAGGGCGGGGATCGTCCCGCTGGACAGGCCGTCCGCCGACCGGCGCACGGGGGCACGGCCCGGGCGGCGGGACCGGGGGAAGCCCGAGGCGGATCTTCGCGCGGGACATTTTCAGGGCCGGTCCCGCCCGGGCGCGGGGGCGACCTCCGTCAGCTTGACGGCCAGCTGCCCCGGCTCTCCGCCCGGCATCTCCTGCAATTCGCCGCGCGCGATCAGCCGGTCCCCGACATAGAGCTCCACCGGATCCTCGACCCGCCGGTCGAGCGGCAGGACGGCGTTCTCGCCGAGCGAGAGCAAGTCGCGGATCGTCGGCCGGGCCCGGCCGACCGAGATCGTGATCTCGATGGGCACCGAGTGGATGGGGCTCTCGGCCTCGCGGCCCTCCCCGTGCGGGATGTCATCCATGGGCGCGGCCCTCCTCTGCGGCCGGGGGCGGAACGAGATTGGACAGGATCTCGACCAGCTGGTCGGTCAGCCCGCCGAGATCGAGCCCGGTCTCCGCCCCGCCGGCGACGATCACCGCCTCCAGCGGGCCGAGATCGGGATCGGGGACGATGACGAGCGCGGCGGCGGGCAGGGCGGTGCGCGCCGCCTCCACCTCCGCGGCGGCGCCGGGGGCGACGTGCAGACGCAGCGGCCGCGCGGTGTCCTGCGCCGCCGCCTCCGCCAGCTCGGCGGCGATCCGGGGGGCGAAGGTGGCGCGCGCGGCGTCGGGCAGGAACCGCCCGACCAGTTCCCGGAACAGCGGCTGCAACCCGTCCAGCACGACGCGCCGCGCCTCCGCCCCCGCGAAATCGAGGTCGGCGAGGGCGGCCACGAGGTCGGCGGTCAGCGCCGCATGGGTGGCCTCCGCCTCGGCCAGCGCCTCCGCCCGGCCGGCGGCGTGCCCGTCCAGCCAGTCCTCGGACGGGCCGGACGGAGGCTCCTCCACGGGGCCGGCGGGGACGGGGGGCGGATCGAAATCCTCGAGGAAGGCGTGGCGGGTCACCGGCTCAGCCCTCCCCCTCGCCCTGGCGGACGGGGTGCCGCGTGTCGCCCTCCGGGCTCTCGATCCAGCTCTGCAGCAGGCGGAGCGAATCGTCCTGACGCTCTTCGATCAGCCGGCGGAGGCGGCTCACCGGGTCCTGCGGCTCCATCGTGGCCTCGGCATCCTCGGCCGCATCGAAGGCGCTCATCATCGGGAAGGCGAAGCCGCCGCCGGCGCCGCTCATGTCGAGGGGGGACGCCTCCTCCGTCCCGCCGGGCCCGTCCGGGGCGGGCAGGGCCGTCGCGCCGCCGCCCCGGGCCAGGATCGGGCGGACCACGAAGAGGCCGAGGATCAGCGCCACGAGGGCGAGAACGCCGAGCTGGATCAGCGACATCATGTCGAGCGGCGCGCCGCCCTCCGTCACCTCGGTCCCCATCTCCGGCACCGGCTCGAGCGGGAGCGAGCGGATCGTCAGGACGTCGCCCCGCGATTCGTCCAGCCCGACGGCGGAGGCGACGAGTTCGCCCAGCGCCGCCAGCTCCTCGTCGGGCCGGGGCGTCCGCTCGACGGTGCCGTCGGCGGCGACCGTCTCGACATCGTTCACCAGCACGGCGACGGTCAGCCGCTTCACCGCGCCGGGCGTCCGGACCAGTTCCCGGCTCGTCTCGGAGACCTCGTAGTTCGTCGTCTCGCGCGTCTCGGAGCTCTGGCTCGACTCGGTCGCGCCGGGCGTTCCGGCCTGGCCGTCGGGCAGGTTCGAGGCGACGGTGACATCGCCCCCCGCGCCGCCCTGCTCGGTGTTCGTCCGTTCCTCGACATCGGTCGAGATCGCGACGCGGCTGTCGGGATCGACCCGCCGCTCGACGATCTGCTCGCTCTCCGTCACCGTCTCGAGGCTGACCTCGACGAGGGCGTTGCCCTGCCCGACCCGCGCCTCGAGCAGGCGCTCGGCCTGCAGGCGCAGCGCCTCGGCCCGGTCGGCGGGGCGCGTGCCCTCCCCCGTCCCGCCGCCTTCGGCGAGACGGCCGTCCTCGCCGTCGATCACGGCCACGTCCTCGGGGTCGAGGCCCGACACGGCGGAGGCGACGAGGTAGCGGATCGCGCGCGCCTGCGCCCCCGTCACCGCACCGCCCGACGGCGTGAGCGTGACCGAGGCGGTGGTCCGCGCCTCGCGCGCGAAGGGGCGGGAGGACGGGGTGGAGACGTGCACCCGCGCCGCGCGGTAGAGCGGGCTGGCGACGATGGTGCGCGCCAGCTCGCCCTCCTTGGCCCGCCAGTAGGCGGCGTCGAACATCTGGCTGGTCGTGCCGAAACCGCTCAGCTCGTCGAGCAGCTCGTAGCCCTGGGACGAATTCGCCGGCAGGCCCTGGCCCGCCAGTACCATCCGCAGCGAATCGCGCTCCGTCACGGGGACGTAGATCCCGGTCCCGCGCACCTCGTGCGCGACCCCCGCCTGTTCGAGCGCCGCCACCACGTCGCCCGAGGCGCGCGGCTCCAGCCCCGAATAGAGCAGCGCCATCTCGGGCTGCGCGGCCGACCGGCCCAGCAGCAGCACGGCGGCAAAGACCGCGAGGGTAGCGCCGATGACGACGACGCGCCGCCGCAGGTCCAGACCCTGCCAGGATGAGGCGATCGAGCTCACGCAACCGTCCTTCTGCACGTGGCGGGCCAGCTGCCCGTTCACCGCCCGTTCTGCGCGATCAGCCTTAACAACCCGTTAGTCCCTGCGGGCGTATCCAGCGGCGATCCCGGTGGTGAGCACGAGGACCAGATGACCGACGCGACGACGGATGAGGCGGAGGCCGCGCCAAGGAAGAAGAAGGGGCTGAAGGGCCCGCTGCTGATCGGCCTGCTGCTCGCCCTTCTCGGCGGCGGCGGCGGGGCGGCCGCGGTGATGCTCGGCCTCCTGGGCGGCGATTCGCACGGGGGCGAGGCCGGACCTTCCACGGAGGAGGAGGCGGCGCCCCTCACTCCGATGGAGGAGGTCGCCTTCGTCGCGCTGGAGCCGATGGTGGTGAACCTGCCGCCCGGATCGGCGCGCGACTTCCTCAGCTTCCGCGCCACGCTCGAGGTGCATCCCGACGCGGTCGCCGATGTCGAGGCGGTGGTGCCGCGCGTGGTCGACGTGCTCAACACCTACCTGCGGACCCTCGATCCGGCCGCGCTCGAGGATCCGACCTTCCTCCCCCGGACGCGCGGGCAACTCCTCCGGCGGGTGCAGATCGTCGCGGGCGAGGACCGCGTGCGCGATATCCTGATCATCGAATTCGTCCTGAACTGACCGACGCGAAAGGCACATTCCATGGACATCCTGGCCGACATCCTTCTCGTCGCGGGCGCCGTCGGCGCCGGGTTCTACTGCCTCGTCCTGTCGCGGCGGCTGCGGCGGTTCACCGATCTCGAGAAGGGCGTCGGCGGCGCCGTCGCCGTCCTGTCGGCCCAGGTGGACGACCTGGCGAAGTCCCTCGCGCTCGCGCGCAAGGCGGCGGCCCAGACCTCCGGCACGCTGACCGGCACGACCGAGCGGGCCGAGAAGGCCGCCCAGAGGCTGGAACTGCTCATCGCCTCGATGCACGACCTTCCGGGGGACGAGGAAGAGGCGCCGCGCGCCGGCGGGCCCTACTTCACCCGGCAGGACCGGCGGGGGGCCGCGTGACCCGCGCCCCGGCCAGCCCCCCCGGTCGTTCCCGCGCCCGGCGCCCGCGCCGCAGCTTCGTGCTGGCGACGATCGCCACGCTGCTGCTCGGCTCGGCGGCGCTGCGCCTCGGCGATGCGGGCCCGGTGCTCGCGGCCGGCCTCGCCGAGCCGGAAACCGCGCCGGAAGCTGCGCCGCAGGTCTGCGAGGGCACCTCCGACAACGCCGCCTTCCTCGCCGCCCTGCAGGAACGCGAGCGCCGCGTCGCGACGGACGAGGCGCGCCTGGCCGAGCGGATGCAGGCGCTGCGGCTCGCCGAGGCCGAGATCGACGAGAAGCTCGCCGCCCTGACCGAGGCCGAGGCCAGCCTCGCCGCCACGCTCGACACCGCCGCGACCGCCGCCGATTCGGATATCGGCCGGCTGACCCTGGTCTACGAGAACATGCCCTCCGCCGAGGTCGCCGCCCTCTTCGAGGAGATGGAGCCCGCCTTTTCGGCCGGGTTCCTCGCCCGGATGGACCCGGCGGCGGCGGCGGCCATCATGTCCAACCTGACGCCAACCACCGCCTACTCGATCAGCGTCGTGATCGCGGGGCGCAACGCGCTGGTGCCGACGGAGTGACCGGCGGAACGGGGCGGACGTGACGCTTCGTTAAGGACTGTCCGACATAAGCGGGCGGGAGGGGCCCGCGGGGCGGCCCGTCGCGGAAGCGGGGACTTGCGGCCATGGTCGGCTTCATCGGGATCGGCGTGATCTTCGTCATGGTCTTCGGCGGCTACATGCTGGCCGGGGGCAAGCTGGGAATCATCCTGAAGTCCCTTCCGTTCGAGATGATCATGATCGGGGGGGCCGCGGTCGGCGCCTTCGTCATCTCCAACGACGGCGCGTCGATCAAGCATACGCTCAAGGACATCGGAAAGGTCTTCAAGGGTCCGAGGTGGAAGCCGGACGATTACCGCGACCTGCTCTGCCTGCTCTTCGCCCTGCTGCGGATCGCCCGCACCAACCCCGTCGCGGTGGAGCCGCATATCGAGGCGCCGGAAGAGAGTTCGATCTTCACGCAATATCCCCGCATCCTGGCCGACAGGGAATCCGTCTCGCTGATCTGCGACACGATGCGATCCGCCTCGATGAACTACGACGACCCCCACCAGGTCGAGGAGGTGCTGGAGAAGCGGATCGAGGCGACCTACCATCACGCGACACATTCGACCCACGCGCTGCAATCCGTCGCCGACGGCCTGCCCGCGCTGGGGATCGTCGCCGCCGTGCTCGGCGTCATCAAGACGATGGGCTCGATCGACCAGCCGCCCGAGGTGTTGGGCAAGATGATCGGCGGTGCCCTGGTCGGCACGTTCCTCGGCGTCTTCCTCGCCTACGGGCTCGTCGGGCCCTTCGCGGCGAAGCTCAAGACGGTGATCGACGAGGACGCCCATTTCCACCGGCTGATCCGCGAGGTGCTGGTTGCCAACCTGCATCGCCACGCCCCCGCCATCTGCATCGAGGTCGGCCGCCAGAACACGCCGAACCATTATCGCCCCAGCTTCTCCGAGCTGGAGGAGGCCCTGAAATCGACGAAGGAAGCGGCATGAGAGCGACCGCTCCCGCCCTCCTCGTCGCGGCCGTCGCGGCGCTCGCGACGCAGCTGTCGGCGCAGACGATCCCCGTCCGGTCGGGCGATCACCCCACCTTCGCGCGGCTGGTCCTGTCGATCCCGCAGGGGGCCGCGTGGCGGCTGGGCCCGGTCGAGGGGGGGTACGGGTTGCGAATCTCGGGGCCGGGCGTCGCGGAGCCGGATTTCGCGCTGGGCGGGGTCTTCGACCGGATCGGCCGGGACCGGATCGCCCGGATCGATCCGGTACCGGGCGGCATCGACCTCGCCCTCGCCTGCGACTGCCATGCCGATGCCTTCCTCTGGCGCGACGACAGGCTCGTGCTCGACGTGGTCGATGGCCCGCCCCCCGCCGAAAGCGGGTTCGAGACCCCGCTCGCCCCGGCCCCGGAGGCCGCGCCCGACCCCGCCGCACCCGCGCCGGCTGCCGCACCTGCGCCCCGGCGGAACCCGATCCTGCCGCTCCTTCCGGCCGCCGCGTTGCCGCCCGGCCTCGATCCCCGAATCGTCGACCCGCCGCGCGGCGTCCCCGCCGCGGTCGCACCGCCCCCCACCGACCGCGCGGCCCCCGCCGATCCGGGCGAGACCGAGCTCCGCCTGAGGGAGAGCATCGGGCAGGCCGTCGATGCCGGCTACCTCACCTTCGCGGACGCGCCCCCGGGCGAGGCCGCGCCGGACCCGCCGCCCCCGCCCGCGCCGGCCGAGCCGCTGCTTCCGGACCGCCCGGGCCTCGCGGCCCACACCGCGACCGAGGCGCTGTCGCCCGGACTCGCCGCCGCGGCGGCCGCCTTCTGCCCCCCGGCCGAGGCGCTCGACATGACCGCTTGGACCGACCCGGATACCGCTTTCTTCGACGGGCTGGGCCCGGTTCGCGCCGCCTCCGTCACCGAGGAGGGGGATCCGTCCGCCCAAGGGATGCTCGACCTCGCCCGCTACTACCTGGCATGGGGTTTCGGCCGGGAAGCGGTCGCCGCGCTCGACCTCGCCCCGCATCCGCCGCGCCATGCGGACCTGCTGCGCGCCATGGCCGAGGTGATGGACGACCGCCCCCGCGGCGCCGTCTTTCCCGCCGCGGCAGGCGGCTGCCCCGGTCCGGCGCAGCTCTGGTCGGCGCTGATCCGCGGCGACGTCTCCGACCTCCTGCCGCCGGATCGGGCCGCGGCGGTCGCGGCCTGGTCGGACCTGCCGTCCGCGCCGCAGGCGATGCTCGGTCCCCGGCTCGCCCATCTTCTCCTCGCGGCCGGCGCCACTACCGAGGCGGATGCCGTCCTCTCGCGCGTCGCCGAAGAGGATCTGCGGGATCCGGCCGCCGAGTCGACCGCGCGCGCCGAGCTGCAGATGCGCACCGAGGGACCGGCCGGGGCGGTCCGCACCCTGCAGGACGCCACGACCGAGCCCGGGGCGCTCACCCCCGCCGCGCTGGTCCAGTTGATCGAGCTCAGCCTGCGCGGCGGCATCCCGGTGACCGAGGACACGATCTCCCTCGCCGAGGCGCTGGCCCAGGAGTATCGCGGCACCCCGGAGGGGGCGGCGCTGGACGTGTCGGCGATCCGGGCAAGGTCCGCCGGGGGCGATCACGCGGGCGCGTTGCACCGCCTGTCCGCGATGGACCCGGACCTCCCGGGCCGGGAGGACCTGACCCACGAGATCCTTCTCGCCCTCACCGAACGGGGCGACGACGCCACTTTCCTAGACATCGCCTTCCGCGACCTCCCCGGCGCGGCGGACGATCCGGCCCGTGCCGCGATCTCGGAGCGGCTCGTCCTTCTGGGCTTCGAGGATCGCGCCCGCCAGATAGGCGCCGCCGACGGGACGGCGGCCGATGCTCCTGCCCCGCCCGGTGGAGGCGCGGTTCGGGCCGGGGCGGTCGAACCTTCCCCACCGGGAAGGGACGCGACCAAACCGCCGCCGACCGGCGCTGCCGAACCCTCCGCCGACCTGCAAGCAACCGCTGCCGAGGGCCCCGCGCAGGACCGGACCGGCCGGATCGTCGACCCCGCCCAGGCCGACATGCAGGACGCGGACCTGCCAGCCTGGGTCGCGGGTGACTGGACGGGGTTGCGGCGATCCGGCGATCCGCTGCTCGCCACGGCGGCGGAGGCGGTGCTGACCCCGACCGTCCCCGACCCGGATTCGCCGCCGCTGGCCGCGCGACGCGACCTGCTGCGGCAGGCGGACGAAACGCGGGCCATGATCGGGGCCCTGCTCGAGCGGTTCCCCTCCCCCGAGGGGGGCGAGGGGACGACGCCCGGGCCGGAGGATCCCGCGCCGCCGCCCGGCGGGTAACGATGCGTGAAGGTTCGAGGCCTAGGATGGGCGCGGAACGGAAAATCCGGACGATCGGTATGAAATGCCCTCCTGCCCCGCCCCGCTGCGGGCCATTGCCAATCCCGGGGCCTGCCCGCGGCAGGACAGGCGGCGATGCCTGACCTTTCGCTCCGGGCGATCTTCCAGCCGACGGTGCTGCTCGCGCTCGCGCTGATGGCCGTGATCGCGATGATGATCCTGCCGATGCCTCCGGTGATCCTCGATATCGGGCTCGCCGCGTCCTTCGCGCTCGCGATCCTCATGTTCACCGTCACCCTGTTCATCGAACGGCCCCTCGACTTCTCGGCCTTCCCGACGGTGCTGCTGGCTTCGCTGATGCTCCGGCTGTCCCTCAACGTCTCGTCGACGAAGCTCATCATCGCGAACGGCCATACCGGCACCGCCGCGGCCGGCGACGTGATCGAGGGATTCGCGATGTTCGTCATGGGCGGGTCCATCGTGCTCGGACTCGTCGTGTTCGGCGTTCTGCTGATCGTGAACTTCATCGTCATCAACAAGGGCGCGACCCGGATGGCCGAGGTCGGCGCCCGATTCGCCCTCGACGCGATGCCGGGCAAGCAGCTGGCGATCGATGCCGACATGGCCGCCGGCGCGATCGACCACGCCGAGGCCAAGCGCCGGCGCGAGACCGAGCAGGCCGAGACGACCTTCTTCGGCTCGCTCGACGGCGCGTCGAAATTCGTCAAGGGCGACGCGGTGGCGGGGCTGCTGATCACGGCACTGAATCTCGTGGTCGGCCTGATCGTCGGCTCGATGCTGCACGACATGCCGCTGGGCCGCGCGTTCGAGACCTACGCCATCCTCACCGTGGGCGACGGTCTCGTCAGCCAAATCCCGGCGGTCGTGATCTCCATCGCCTCGGCCCTGCTGCTGGCCCGGGGCGGCGCGACCGGCGCGACCGACCTCGCCCTCGTCGCGCAGCTCGGCCGGCATCCCGCGGCGCTGGCCACGGTGGGGGGGCTGCTCGCCCTCTTCGCCCTGCTGCCCGGTCTGCCCTTCGTGCCGTTCATGCTGGGGGCCGCCGGCCTCGCCGCGATCGCCTGGCGCAGCTGGCGGACCCGCGAGGCGAGCCGGGCGGCAGAGGCGCGCGCGCGCCGCAGCGACACCGCGCCCGAGGCCGCGCAGCGCGCCTCGATGGGCGACATGCTCGACGTCGACGACATCCACCTGGAATTCTCGCCCGACCTCGTCGAGATGGTGCTCGACCCCGGAACCGGGCTCGACGCGCGGATCGAGAACATGCGCGCCCATGTCGCGCGGACCTACGGCATCATCCTGCCCGAGATCCGCCTGACCGACGATCCCGGGCTGGGCCCCGGGCAGTACCGGGTCAAGATCCTCGGCGTCGAACAGGCGCGCGACACGCTGCGGCCCGACCGGGTGCTGGCCCTGCTCGCCGCCCCCGATCGCGGCGACCCGCCGGAGGGGGAGGACGTCTCCGAGCCGGTCTACGGGGCCCCCGCCCGCTGGATCGCCCCGGCCGAGCAGGAGACCGCCTCGCTGTCCGGCCTTACGATCGTCCAGCCGGCCGAGGTGCTGGCCACCCACCTGCTCGAGATCATCCGCCGCAACCTGTCCCGCCTGCTCAGCTTCAAGAGCCTGCGCAAGATCCTCGACGAGATGACGCAGCTCTCCGACACGCGCCGGGCCGAGGCGAACCGGCGGATGATCGACGAGATGATTCCCGACAAGGTGCCGCTCGACATGCTGCTGGCGGTGCTGCGGCTCCTGCTGGACGAGCTGGTCTCGATCCGCAACCTGCCGCTGATCCTCGAGGCGATCGCCGAGGGACGGCAGATGTACCCGACCGCCGACGGCGTGACCGAGCATGTGCGGCAGCGCCTCGGCTTCCAACTCGTCGCCGATCTCAAGCGGCCGGACGGGACGATCCCGCTGCTCCAGCTCGCCCCCGAATGGGAGGAGACCTTCACCGCCCATCAGCTCGGCCCGGCGGAGAAGGGCGGCGACGTGGCGCTGCCGCCCGACGCGTTCAACCGTCTCGCCGGTGGGATCGCCGACCGGCTGGAGAAGGCGGCCGCGCAGGGCATCGCGCCCGCGCTCGTCACCTCGATGCGGCGACGCCGGTTTCTCCGCACGGTGATGAGTGCGAAGGGCATACCGGCGCCCGTCCTCTCCTTCGAGGAGATCGGGGTCGAGGCGCGGCCCGCGCTGGTCGGCCTCGTTCCGGCATGACCGAGCTGGCTGCCGCCGACCTCGCCGCCCTGCTCTGGCCCGCCTTCCTCCTGTTCCTGCGGATCGGGGCGGCGGCCTTCCTGATGCCCGCGATCGGCGAGAGATCGGTGCCGGTCCGGGTCCGGCTGGGCGCGGCGGCCGCGTTCACGATGCTGCTGCTGCCGGTCCTGGCGGAAGAGCTTCCGCCGCTGCCCGGCTTCCCCGGCGCGCTGGCGGCGGGCGGCGCCGAGGTTCTGACCGGCCTGCTTTTTGGCCTGATGCTGCGGCTTTTCGTGATGGGGCTTCAGGTCGCCGGCACGATCGCTGCGCAGGCGACCTCGATCAGCCAGATCTTCGGCGGCGGCCCCTCGGTCGAGCCGCAGCCCGCGCTCGGCAACGTGCTGATGGTGGGGGGGCTGGCGCTCGCGGCGATCCTCGACCTGCACCTGCGGCTCGTCGCCTTCCTGGTCGAGACCTATCGCCTCGTCCCGCCGGGATCCCTGCCGGCCCCCGCCCTGGTGGCCGAGGCCGGACTTGCCGTCGTCGCCCGCATCTTCGCGCTGGCCTTCACGCTCGCCGCGCCCTTCGTCATCGCCTCGGTCGTCTACAACCTGACGCTCGGCATCATCAACCGGGCCATGCCGCAGCTCATGGTCGCCTTCGTCGGCGCGCCCGCGATCACGGCCGGCGCGCTGATCCTGCTCATGGTGGCCGGCCCGCACATGCTGTCGGTCTGGGTGGCCGCGCTGAACGGCTTCCTCGCCGATCCCGGGGGTCTGGGGTCATGAGCGAGGAGGACGGCGCCGAGAAGTCTTACGAGCCGACGCAGCGCCGGCTCGACGAGGCGCGCCGCAAGGGCGAGGTGCCACGCTCGGCCGACGCGGCGACGGCGGCGGGCTACCTGGGCTTTCTCGTCGCCGCTCTCGCCTTCGGCCCGGCAAGCCTGCTGGCGCTGGGCACGACGCTGATGCTGCCGCTCGACCGCGCCGACGCGCTGGCCGGGGCGATCTTCGGGACCGGCCCCCACCCGGCCAGCGGTCGACCCCTGGCGGGCGGGTTGCTGACCGGGATCGGAGCCGCGATGGCCCCCTGGCTGCTGCTTCCGGGGATCTTCGCGCTGCTGGCCTATGTCGCGCAGCAGGCGCTCGTCTTCGCGCCCTCGCGGATTGCACCGAAGGCGGACAGGCTGTCGCCCCTGCAGGGCATCAAGCAGAAATTCGGTCGCAACGGGCTGTTCGAGTTCGCCAAGAGCGCGGTGAAGCTGACGATCTACGGCCTGATCCTCGGCCTCTTCGTCTGGATGCGGATGCCGACCCTCGTCGCGACCCTGGCAATGGACCCGGTGATCGTGACCGCCCAGCTGGGGCAGATCGCCATCGACCTGATGTGGATCGTCGTGATCGTGGCGGCCGCGCTCGCCTTGATCGACGTCGTCTGGCAGCGCGGCGAGCATCGCCGGCGCCACATGATGAGCCGCAAGGAATTACGCGACGAGATGAAGGAGAGCGAGGGCGACCCCCAGCTCAAGCAGCAGCGGCGGCAGAAAGGGGTGAGCCTGGCCCTCAACCAGATGCTCGCCGAGGTACCCAAGGCCGATGTCGTCATCGTGAATCCCGTCCATTATGCCGTGGCGCTGGGCTGGGACCGCGCGGGTGGAGGTGCGCCGGTCTGCCTTGCCAAGGGGACAGACGAGATCGCGCTGCGGATCCGCGAGATCGCGGTCGAGCACGCCATCCCGATCCATGCCGACCCGCCGACCGCCCGGGCGCTTCATGCCGCGCTCGACCTCGGCGACGAGATCGCGACCGAACATTACAAGGCCGTCGCCGCCGCCATCCGCTTCGCCGACCGGTTGCGGGCCGGAGGCGGGCGGCGATGAAGGCGCGGGTTTCGGACTTGCGCGGCCTGCTGCGGTTGGCCGGAGCGCAGCTGCAGGCCGAGCGGGCCAGGATGGGCCGGCTGGCCGCCGAGGCGGAGCGGATCCGCGCCCGCCTTGCCGCGATCGAAGCCGACCGGCGGGCCCAGCTGGTCGACCTGCGCGCCGACGACATCTTCGTGAGGAGCGGCGCGGCGCTGGACTGGCAGCGCTGGATCGATGCGCGCAAGGCGCTTCTGACTCGCGATCTCGCACGTGTCAGGGCGGGGATCGAGGAGGGGCGGCCCGCGCTCGCCCGGGCCGTCGGCCGGGAGCACGCGGTCCGGGCGCTGCTCGACGAGGCCGGGGCAGAGGCGCGACGCGCCCGCTCGCGGCGGGACTAGCCGGCGCTGTCCTGCCGCACCAGGTCGGTGATCAGCACGTCGTGGACATCCTGCCCGACGACCCGCCGGGCCGCCTCGCGCAGGGCGGTGCGCAGCGCCCGCATGTTCGAGGGCGCGGTGTAGATCCCGTCGAAACCGCCCAGATTGGCATGGTCGAACATCACCTGGAGAAGGGCGTCGCGCAGGCGGGGTTCCAGCGCGAAGACCGCCGGCTGGCTGCCCGTCGTGATCTCGAGGCTGAGCGAGGCGACGACCAGGGCGGACATTCCGGCCTCTCCCACGACGGGGACGACGAACTGGTTGTCGATGCGGAAATATTCCCGGCCCTCCCGGGGGGCCGTCTCCTCCGCGGGGGCGGCGGCCCCCGTCGTCCCGTCCCCCGCTTGGTCGGCCGGCGCCTCGCCCGGGCCGCAGGGCGGCAAACCCTCGGGCGCCGTGCCCGCCGGGAGCCCGGCCGCCTCCTCCGGCGCCGGGGCCGGGCGCAGGACCATGGCCCCGACGACCCCCCCACCGGTGCCGACGAGGAGGAGGAGGACGGGGATCAGCAGACGCAGCATGGCGGACTCCGGGATGGGTCAGAACGGGGAGACGATGTCGACGACCTGCTGGCCCCAGGCGGGCTGCTGGACCTCGGTGATCTGCCCCTCTCCCCCGTAGGAGATGCGGGCCGCGGCAATCTTGTCGTAGGTGATCTCGTTCTGCCGGCTGATGTCCTCGGGGCGGACGAAGCCGCTGACGACCAGCTCGCGCATCTCGAAATTGACGCGGACCTGCTGGCTGCCCTGGATCTCGAGCACGCCGTTCGGCAGGACCCCGGTCACGGTCGCGGCGATCCGGAGCGTCAGCTGCTCGTTGCGGCTGATCGACCCGTCGCCCGAGAAGCTGCTGCCCGAGTCGAAACCGATCCCGGGGGAGAGCGAGGCCCCCTCCGGCATCTGCCGCTCGATCCGCTGCGGCAGGCCGAACAATGCGCCGACGCTCATGTCCGATCCGCCGCTGCGCGACCTGTCGGTCGAATTGGAGATCGAGGCGCTGTCGTCGATCTCGATCACCACGGTGAGGATGTCGCCCCGCTCCAGCGCGCGGCGATCGCCCAGCAGCGAATCCTGGTCCCCCGTCCAGAGCGAGGCCATCGCGACCTGCGGGGGCTGGGCCAGCGGCGGCAGCGACACGGGAAGGCCGGGATCCATCATCGCCTGCATCTCGCTGCCCGCACCCGGAGCCGTCAGGGGAGGCGGTCGACCGACCTCGGCCAGGGGCCGGCCGCATCCGCCGAGCCCGGCGAGCAGCGCGAAGAGGATCAGCAGAAGCGCGTCAGTTCGTGACATGGCCGGTTCCGGTCTCGTCGATCACCGCCGTGATCGTGGTGCGGGAGGCGAGGTTCATCACCCGGATCGCGTCGCCGGGTCCGCCGCGGTCGAGGGCGCGGCCCTCGGTCGTGATCACGAGCCCGGCGGCGCTGAAGACCAGCGGGATGATCTGGTTGCGATCCACCACCGCGGGGGAGACGAGGTCGCCGGCATGGATCGGCCGCCCGGCATAGAGCGCGACCGCCGCCTCGAGTCCCACGGCCTCCTCCGCGCGGGTGAGGGCGCCGGGCGTGCGGCCGCCGATCACCGTGACGTCGTCCCCGGCCAGCACGGTCTCCGCCGGGATCGTGCGGGCGGCGACGAGGATGTCGGCCTGCCCCGGCCCCGCGGCGAGCGCCAGGAGAAATGCGGCCCCCCTCACCGGAGCTGCACCATCGCGCCGAACATCTGGTCGGCCGCGGTGATGACCTTGGAATTGAGCTCGTAGCCGCGCTGCGCCTCGATCAGGTCGGTGATCTCCTTCACCGCATCGACGGAACTCTCCTCGAGATAGCCCTGCCGCAACATCCCGAGCCCGTCCTGTCCGGGCGTGCCGCCGAGGGGCGGGCCGGAGGCCTCGGTCTCGAGGAAGAGGTTGGAGCCGATCGCCTCGAGCCCGCGGGCATTGGTGAAGCTCGACAGGGTGAACTGGCCGAGGAACTGGCCCTGCACCGCGTCGGCGAAGTAGGCGGTCACCTCGCCGTCGGGCGAGATCGAGACCGACCGCGCGTCGGCGGGCACCGTGATGCCGGGCGCGACCTCGTAGCCGTCGGAGATGACGATCAGACCGTCGCCCGTCAGTTTGAGCCCGCCGTCGCGGGTGAAGGCGGCGCGACCGTCGGGCAGCGTCACCTCGAGGTAGCCGCGCCCCTCGATCGCCACGTCGAGATCGCCGCCCGTCGCGGCCGGGGCGCCCTGCTGCAGCATCTGGCTGACGGCGGTGGCGCGCACGCCGAGACCGAGCTGGATGCCGGTCGGCAGGACGGTGCCGTCGGCGGCGGAGATCGTGCCCGGGCGGGCCATCTGCTGGTAGTGAAGGTCGGCGAACTCGGCCCGGCGCGCGTTGTAGCCGGTCGTGTTCATGTTCGCGAGGTTCTGGGCGATCACCTCGACGCGCATCTGCTGGGCGCTCATGCCGGAGGCGGCGATCTGGAGGGCACGCATGGGGGCTCCTTTACCGGGTGAGGTCGCGGATGGCCGAGCGGATGCGCTCGTCCTCGCGGTCGATGAGGGACTGGCCGAGCTCGTAGGCGCGCGACACCTCGATCATGCGGGCGATCTCGCGCACCGGGTCGGTATTCGCCTCCTCGAGGAAGCCCTGCAGGATGCGGCCGCCCTCGGCCGGGGCCCAGCCGCCGGGGGCGTCGAAGCGCACCCCGTCCTCGCGGCGCAGACCCAGCGGGTCGAGCGGCTGCACGAGGCCGACCTGCCCGACGGGCTGTCCGTCCGCGGAAATCGTGCCGTCCGCCGCGATCCCGATCTCCCCCGGCGGGACGAAGATCGGGGCGCCGCCGGGATCGAGCACGGGATACCCTTCGGGCGTGACGAGATCGCCGTTCTGGTTCGGCGTGAAATGCCCGGCCCGCGTCAGCCGCACGCCGCCCGGCGCCTGCACGAGGAAGAAGCCGTCCCCCTCGATCGCGAGATCGAAGGGCCCGCCGGTCTGCGTCAGCGCGCCCTGCGCGAAGGACGTCTCGCGCACCCGGGTCGCGGCCATCGAGAGCGAGGGGTGCTCGCCCAGGGCGGCGACCCATTCGCTGTACATGACGCCTTCGGCCCGGTAGCCGGTCGTCGCCGCGTTGGCGACGTTGTTCGCCACCGCCCGCATCTCGGCCCACAGGCCGGACTGGCGGGTGAGCGAGGTGTAGATCGCGTTGTCCATCTCAGCCCCCGGCGATCAGCGGGACGAGCACGCCGCGCCAGTAGGCGACCAGCGTCTCGGTCATGAATCCCATCGTGATCCAGAACACCCCGGCGATGGCCGCGAGTTTCGGCACGAAGGTCAGCGTCATCTCCTGGATCGAGGTCAGGGCCTGGAACAGGCCGACGACCAGGCCCGAGACGAGCGCGACCACGAGGATCGGCGTCGAGATCAGGACCGCGACCCATAGCCCCTGGCGGAGCGTGTCGTAGAAGACGGTCTCGCCCATCCGTCAGACCGGCATCCGCAGGATTTCCTGGTAGGCCTCGACCACGCGGTTGCGGATCGTGACCGCCGTCTCGACCGCGAGCTCGGTCTGGGCGAGCGCCTGGACGAGGGCATGCGGATCGGCGCTGCCGGTCATCGCCCCCATCGCCTCGGCCTCACTGGTGTGCAGGGTCTGCGCGAAATCCCCCGCGAGGCCCGCGAGGTCGGGCCCGGGGCGCCCGCTCTCGTCCGGGCGGGTCGCTTCGCGGTCGCGGAGATAGGCCCGGATACTGTTCGTCGTGCCGAGTTCCATTCTGGTCACTCCTATCTGCGGAGGAGGTCGAGCAGCGCGCCCGACATCCGCCTCGTCTGTTCGAAGAGCTTGAGGTTCGCCTCGTAGCTGCGCGACGCCTCGCGCGCGTCGGCGATCTCGTAGAGCAGGTTGACGTTCGAGCCGTCGTAATGCCCCGTCTCGTCGGCGAGCGGGCTGGACGGGTCGTGGATCCGCGCGAAGGCCGTCCGGTCGAGCCGCACCGGCCCCGTCTCCACGCTGCCGGGAACCGCGCCGCGGCCATGCGCCTCGCGGAAGGGCACGGTCTTGCGCCGGTAGCCGGGCGTGTCGGCATTGGCGACGTTCTCGGAGGTGAGCCGCAGCCGCATCGCCTGGGCGCGCAGCGCGCTCGCCGTGATCGAGAGCGTGTCGGAGAAGCCGGCCATGCCCTACCTCCCCGAGGTGACGGCGCGCAGGACCGTCATCGCGTGGCGGTAGATGGCCAGGGCGCGGTTGTGTTCGCGTTCGACATCCGCGGCGGCGACCATCTCCAGCTCGACCGAGACGGAATTGCCGTTCGGGGCGGGTTCGAGTCCCGCATCGACCGCGCGGGCGGAGGTGCGGCCCATCCCGAGGGTCCCCGCCTCGGAAGCGCCGCGCAGGTGACCGGGCCGGCTGGTCGCGAGGGGGCGGTCCCCCACGACATCGGCGAAGGAGCCGAGGGTCATCGCCCGGAACCCGGGCGTATCGGCATTGGCGAGGTTGGTGGCCACGACGTCCTGCCGGAGTCCGGCATGCCGGGCGACCTCCGTCGCGGTCCGCATCAGGGTCAGGTTCTCGTACATCGGGGATTCTCCCTCGGTCGGCTTCAACCAAGGCTTAAGGCCGATTCCTTAAGAACCGGTTCAACGCGGCAGGAGGGACCGAGTCATGGATCTGGAGACGATCGCGAAGGTGACGGGGGCGCTGGGCCGGACACGCGCGCGGGCGCCCTGCGGCCGCGTCGTCCGGGCAAGCGGCGGCCTGCTGGAGATCGACGGCCTCGCCCGGTCGGCGCGGCTGGGCGACCGCGTCCGGCTCGGCCCGCCGCCCGGCCTGCGGGGCGAGGTGGTCCGGATCGGGCCCGACGGCGTCGACGTCCTGCCGGACGGCCCGGTCGACGGGATCGCGCGTGGCGCACTCGCCCGGCTCTCGCCCGCGCCCGCCCTCGCACCCGACGACAGCTGGATCGGCCGCGTCCTGGACCCGGACGGACGCCCCCTGGACGGGCGACCGCTGCTGCCCGGCCCCCGCACCCGGCCGATCCGCCACGCCCCGCCGCCGGCGCATGACCGGCGCCCCCTCGGCCCGCGGATGGAGACGGGGCTGGCCGTGATGAACACGTTGCTGCCGGTCGTCCGGGGCCAGCGGCTGGGCCTGTTCGCCGGGTCGGGGGTCGGAAAATCCTCGCTCCTGGCCCAGCTCGCCCGCGGGATCGAGGCGGATGTCGTCGTGATCGCGCTGGTGGGGGAGCGCGGGCGCGAGCTGCGGCACTTCACCGACGACGTGCTCGGGCCGGACGGGATGGCGCGCACCGTGCTCGTCGCCGCGACGTCGGACCGCGCGCCGCAGACCCGCCGGCGCTGCGCCTGGGCCGCGACCACGGTGGCGGAGCATTTCCGCGACGAGGGGCGGCAGGTCCTTCTGCTGGTCGACAGCGTGACCCGCTTTGCCGAGGCGCATCGCGAGGTCGCCGTCACGGCCGGGGAGCCGGCGGCACTGCGCGGCTTTCCGGCCTCGACCGGGCCGCAGATCGCCGCCCTGTGCGAGCGGGCCGGTCCGGGCACGGGGATGGCGGGCGACATCACGGCGGTCTATTCGGTGCTCGTGGCCGGCTCCGACATGGAAGAGCCGGTCGCCGACTGGCTGCGCGGCGTCCTCGACGGGCACGTGGTGCTCGACCGCGAGATCGCGGAGCGCGGGAGGTTCCCGGCCATCGACGTCCTGCGCTCGGTCTCGCGCGCGCTTCCCGCCGCGGCGAGCCCTTCCGAGAACGCGGTCATCGGCGAGGCGCGGCGCCACCTGGGCACCTGGGACCGCGCCGCCCTGATGGTGCAGTCCGGGCTCTACAGCGCGGGGTCCGATCCGGCGGTCGATACGGCCATTGCGGTCCGCGGGCCGCTCGAATCCTTCTTCGCCCGGACCGGGGAGACCAGCGTGCCGGCCAGCTTCGCCGCCCTGCGCCGAGCCCTGGCGACGGCGGGCGACGAGCGCGGCCACTGAGCGGCGGGGTCCTGGACGGTCGAACCGGGCGGACGGGACGCGGACCCCGTGCCCGCGTGCGTCGGTATTCCCGCTGTCCCCCGGGGCTCCGGCAACCCCTACCGGGCCCCGGGCTGCCGGCGGGGTGGCCATGATAATGCGCGATCAGCGCCCGGCCTGAAGCAGGGACAGCGCGACCGATGCGCCCGATTGCGCGCGAAAGGTGGCGACCTGTTCGCGCACCAGGAAGAGGCGGATGGCCTTGTCCTGCAGCTCTGCATCGCCCGCGATCTCGGCCAGGTCCGACGTGCCGAAGACAGTCCGCGCCCGATCCCGAAAGGCCTCGACCTGCTGGTCGAGGTCGAGGCTGCCGATGCTGCCCGGAAGGCCGAGCGCCGTTTCCATCAGGGCCCGTGCCGGCCTGTTGCCCATGAGAGAGAACCATTGCCCCCGGTCGGTCGAACTGCGCCGGACGATGTCGCCCAGCGTATCGCCGAGGGCGAGAGCCTGCCGCATCGACGGATCGACGTCCCCTACCGCCCGCTCGAACTGCCGGTCCTCGTACCGCGACAGGATCTGGTCGGCAAAGGTGGACAGGTTCGTCCGGGATCCGAGATCCCCGTAGCCGAAGGCGATCGCGAGTTCGGAATACCGCTTGTCGGCCAGCCGATTGGCGAAGGCGCCTTCCTTGATGGTGCCCTCCTCCAGCACCTTGCGGATGAAGGCCCGGGCATTGATGTCGTCGTCCAGCCCGAAGGCGCCCAGCGCGACCGACAGCAGCCGGCGGTCGGCGACGAGCTTCTCCGCCGTGTCGGCCATCGCGATCTTCTCGCGGAAATAGGACATCTCCCGCCGGACCTGCGCGGAGTCGACGAAGGCTTCCTTCTGCACCTCCATCGTCCGCTGCAGGAAGACCCAGCCGGTATAGCCCGAAGCGGGGAGGATCGGCTGGTAGGTCACCGCGCGGACGAGAGGGCGAGCAGCCTCTCCTCCATCGGAAGCAGCCCCCTCAGCCGCTTCAGGGCCCGGTAGATATCGGCGCTCCGCACCGCCTCGGCCGCGTCGGAGAGCTGCGCGTGGCTGTCGGGGTCGGTCATCGCCTGGGCGAGCTGGTCGATCCCTCGCAGCAGCTGATGCTCCGCCTCGGCGCGGTCCACATCCCCCGACAGGACGAGCTGGGCGATGTAGCACACGCGCCGGACGGGGGTGGTCACCTCGTCGGGGGCGATGGCGTCGCGCAGGCGCAGGATGTTCGCCCGGGGCGTCAGGATCGAGATGCGGGAGCGCCTCTCCCCGTTCTCGATCACGGCGCCGTTGACCAGCACCCGCTCGTGCGGGCCGAGCTTGAGGACGAGACCCGACATCAGACCGGCTCGCCCTGCCGGGCCGGCATCGTGCCGGCGAGACCGCGGATCACGGCGGTATTGATCTCGACCAGCGGCTCGAGGTCGGCCTGGTTCGACAGGATACGGCGGCTGTGATGCTCGGTGAATTCGGCGAGGTAGAAGAGCCGGGCGCGCAATGGCTGTGGCAGGCCGTTGGCCGCGCCGGCGACGTCCGCCGCAAGCCGGGTCCAGAGCATCCGGTTGTCGTGGACGGCGCGGACGATGGTGGGAAAATCGGCACCGCTGGCGGCGCGCAGCGCGGCGGTCACCCGGATCAGCACCTGGCGCTCCGCATCGCGGGCGGTGCGGGTCGGGGCCGAGATTGCCCCGTAGAGCGACTGGGCGAGGCCGGAATTGGCATAGGTCATGGCAGGAATCCTCTTCGGGCCCCGGTGACGACGACCGGCTTTGCCGGGTCAGGTCCATCTGGTGGAAGGGGCGGCCCCGACGGGGGCCGCCCCGGATCGTCATCCGATCAACGGAAGAGCGACAGGATCGACTGCGGCGCCTGGTTGGCGATCGACAGGGACTGCACGCCGAGCTGCTGCTGCACCTGCAGCGCCTGCAGACGGGCCGACGCCTCTTCCATGTTGGCGTCCACGAGGGTGCCGATGCCGGATTTCAGCGAATCCATGAGGCCGCCGATGAATTTCGACTGCGTCTCGATCCGGCCTTCGACCGAACCGAAGGCGGCGGCGGAGTCGACCGAGGTCTGGATCAGGCTCTCGATCTCGGCGAGTGCCGTATCCGCGGCCGTGTCGGTCGTGACGTCGAGCTGCGACAGGCGGGACAGCCCGCCGCCGACCGTCGCCCCGGCCGAGGTGAAGGCCGCGATGGCGAAGGTGACGCCGTCGGTCGTCGCGTCGAAGTTGAGCGTGAGCCCGGTATCGCCGTTCGCGTCGGTGGCCCCCACCGAGGAGGAGACGGCATTGGCGTCGCCGCCGTTGATCAGGGTCGAGAGCGCCCGGGCGACGTCGGCCGAGGTATCCCCGTCACGCGCGACGTATTCGTAGACGCCGGCCGTCGGGGTGAAGTCGCCGCCGCCGGTGCCCAGGGTGGCCGTGCCCACCGCTGTCGACAGGGTCACGCGGTAGCCCGTGCCGGCCGTCACGCCGGTCTCGAAGGTGATGGTGCGGGCCGCGGCGGTCGAGGCGCCGGTCACCGCGCCGGGCGTGCCGGTGATGAAGTTCGCCAGCGTGCCGACGGCCGTGGTCCCGATCACCTGCTCCTGCTGGCCGAGATCCTGCTTGTTGACCGTGATGTTCGACACGGCCACGCCGCTGCCGGACCGATCGAGCGAGGAGAGGATCTCGACATTGCCGCTGCCCGCGGTGGTCGAGGTGTTCGAGAGCAGGTTCAGTCCGTTGAACTGCGCGGCGCCCACGACGGCGCTGATCTGGTCGCGCAGGGCGGTGACGTCGGTCTGGATCTTGGCGCGGTCGACGTTCTCTTCCTGCGCGGCGACGATCTTGCCCTTGATCTGGGTCAGCAGGTCGGTGACCGTCTCGGAGGCCTGGCGGGCGACCGCGACGGTCGACTCGCCGAGCGCGAGGCTGTCTGCGATGCCCTTGAAGCCCTTCACGTCGGCTTCCATCACCTTGGAGATGGCCCAGACGGCCGCGTTGTCCTTGGCCGAGGAGACCGACTTGCCGGTGGAGATGAGGTTCTGGGTGTCGGCCAGGTTCTTGTTGATCGACTGAAGGGATTGCAGCGCGACCATCGCGCCGTTGTTGGTCAGAATGCTGGACATTCCAAACTCCTGGATCGGGGCACCTTTGGTGCCGGGTTCAAAGTCCGCCCTTGGCGGTCCGTCAGTCGTTCTGACCCATGCGGAGCGTGCCGGTCCGCGCCATCCCGGGGGATGCCTTGCGACTTATCGGGCCGAGTCCTTACCGGAACCTTGAGCCTTCTGTCCGTCGCCCGGCTTTTCCCCTCGGAAGGTTAACGTCACTCAGGCGCGGCGTTCCAAACGGTTCACCCCGAGCGAGACGCTGCGTCCCGATCCATCGGCGCCGTAGGTGTCGAGGCGGGCGCCCGCGCGGTGCCGCGCATCGTTGCGCGCCGCCCCGTCGCGCAACCCGTCCATAGCGGCGCGAAGCAGCGCGCGCGTGCGGTCGAGGTCGTCGCGCAGCTCGTCCAGCATGGCGGGCGACATCCCGGTTCCGGACCGCAGCAGCGCCGCGCGGGCCGCTGCGATGCGGGACAGGCCCGCATACTCGCCGTCGCGGAGCAGCGCCCGCTCCTCCTCCGCGAGGCGGCGCAGGATCCCGGGATCGGGGGGACGGACGCTCATCGCCGATCGCCGCCGGACCCGGCGCGCGCCAGCAGGGCCGCGTGGATCGATTCGGCCAGTCCCAGGCCGCCGGCCCGAACGATGGCGCGCGACTGTTCCATCCGCAGGAGGGAGGAGACCTGGTCCTCGGCCGGGCCGCCCCCGAAGGCCCCCCCGCGCGGGCCGAGGCCGGCCGCACCCAGCATCTCGGCGAGGAAGGTGGCTTCCAGCTCCTCCGCCGCCGCGCGGAGCGGGTCCGGCGGGGGGGCGGGACGGACCGCGGAGCCTTGGGCGGATCGGGCCGTGTCGATCGGTTCTGTCATCCTGTCCTCCGGGCTCATCGTGGACGCATCATTGCCCGGATCGGTTAAAGTATCGGTAATCCGGAAGGGCTAGACGGACGGGACCGACATCGGCGGAGGTTCCATGCTCCAGCTCTTTCCGGATGGCGCGCAGGACGGATCGCTCCGCCCCTCGCCACCCCGTGCGACCGGCCCCGCGCCGGTCCGCGTCGCGCCCGGCGCCTTTGCCCGCCTGCTGTCCAGCGGATCCGCGGCGGGGGAATCCGGATCCCGCCCGGCCGGGGGCGGGGGCCGGTCGGGGGGCGGCGATGCCGACGCGTTCGGCGAGTCCACGGCGGACGAATCGGGCGCCGCCCAGGATCCGTCTCCCGCTTCTGCGCCGCTCGTCGGCGACCTGTTCGCGGAGGGGGCGGGGGCCCTGCCGGCACCCCCCGTGTCGGCCGATGTCCCTGTTGAATCGCAGTCGGGTAAAGCGGAGTCTTTTACGGTCATCGCTTCCGCGGGCGAGGGCCTGCCGCGGGGGGCCGGCGGCTTCGCCCCGATGACCGACCCCGGCAACGGCGCTCGGTTCGGCGGCACGACCGCCGCCGATCCCGGCCGGGGCCTCCGCGGCGAACCGGGGCCGACGCGGCTCTCGCCGGTCACGACCCCGAATCATGGCCATCTCTCGGCCAGCCCCCCTGGCGACATGGCGCATTACCGGACCGCCCCGGTCGGGGGCCCGGCCCGGAACTCGAACGACCCGACCGGCCCGTCGCCTTTTCCCGACGGACGGATCGGCAGGGATGGAGCGTCAATCGGACGACCGGGCGGCGCCGATCTGCCCGCAGGCTCGCCCTCACGCGTCGAGGAACCGCCGGCCCGATCCGTCGGGCCGGGCATGCAGAGCCGGCCGGATCACGGGGTCCCTGATGCGGGGACCGCGACACCCGGGCCCGATCCCCGGACAGCGGGCGGCGGCAGTGTCGGTCCGGCCAGTTCCCCGCTCCCGGGGGGAGGGCCGCCCCCATTCGGCGAATCCGGCCGCACGCCGGCCGGAAACGTGCCTGTCTCGGGGGGCGTTGCGCGGCCGACGGAGCATCTGCGGTGCGACACGGTCCCGGCAGGCGCGGGGGGGCAGGCAGCGACCACCGGCCGCACGCCATCCGCTGGTGGTTCGTCCATCGGGCCTTCACTGCGAGGATACCGCGACGCTTCGCCCCTCGCCGGGCCCCCGCGAATGGCGGACGGGACCGCATTTCCGGGCGAATCAGCCGACACCGTCGACCCTGCGAGCCGGGCGGCCGGATCCGGCACCCCCGGACCTGCCGCGCCCACGGCTTCGACGAGGCGGGCGAGTGCGGGCCCGATCGCGCCCCGGGCCGATGGCGCAATGGGCTTCCCCACGGCCAGGACGGCACCCCCGCACACTGGAGCGAGGGGGGCGTCCGCATCTTCCACGGGCGATACCCCGGCTGCCTCGGCCGGGCCTGAGGGGGGCGTGCGTCCTCTTCCCCATTCCGCCCCGGATCCGGGATGCGTGCCGTCGGCGGACGGCCGGATAAGGGCGGCGATTGCCGGACCGGTCCCCCCCCTGCAGTTCGACCGGGCGAGCGCGCCGCTGCCCCGGACCGACTTCCCCGCCTGTCCGGCGGCCGGGGGGAAAGGGACAGCCGGCGAAGCGCTCGCGACGGGTCATCCGGCAGGCAACCTGACCGATCCTGCGGCGACGGGCATGTCGGACGGATCGCCATCGATCAGGCGGGCCACGCGGCAAGACAATGCGGCCTTTGCGATCCCCACATTCGATCCCGTGGCGGCAGAGGCCGCCACCGAGGCCCGCGGCTTCAGGGCGGCCCTCGAGGCCGGTGCAGCCCGCGGCGCCGGCGATCCCCCGCCGGTCACCCGGCCGATCCTGCCGCACGCCGCGGCCGCGCAGGTGGCGCTGGCGATCCGCGACATCGCGCCGGGCCGGACCGAACTCCAGCTCCGCCCGGAGGAGCTGGGCCGGATCGGCCTTCACGTGATCACGGAGGAGGGCAGGCTCACCGTCCACGTCACCGCGGAGCGCCCCGAGACGCTCGACATGATCCGTCGCTCCATCGATCGGCTCGACCAGGATCTGCGGCAGAGCGGCTTCGGCCCCGTCTCCTACCGGTTCGGCGAGGGCGGCGGGCAGGACCGCCCGGACCATCCGGCGCGCGCCGCCCCGCCCCCCCCTCCCGCGACGGGCGAGTCGCCTGCCCCAGTGCCGGTCCCGGCCCGCCCGCAGGCGCCGGGCCTGTCCCATCTTGATCTCAGAATGTGAAAGGGCCCGCAGATGCAGACCTCTCCCATCGGCACGGCCGTCGCCTCCTCCGCCATGGCTTCCCCCGGCGCGGGGCGGGCCCCGACGAGCTCGGACTTCGAGATGTTCCTGAAGATGCTGACGGCGCAGATGACGAACCAGGACCCGCTCGAACCGATCGATTCGGCCGATTACGCCGTGCAGCTGGCGACCTTCTCCTCGGTCGAGCAGCAGGTGCTGACGAACGATCTTCTCCGCATGCTGTCCTCGCAGATGTCGACCGGCGGGATGGCGCAATATGCCGGCTGGGTCGGACAGGAGGTGCGGGCCGCGATGCCGGGCATCTTCGACGGCACGCCGATCACGATCTCCCCCAACCCCGCCGCCCTGGCAGACCGGGTCGACCTCGTGGTGCGCGACGCGGCGGGCGAGGTGGTGCAGACGGTCCCGCTCCCCGTCTCGGCCGACCCCTTCGACTGGACCGGCGACCTGCCGGACGGGACAGTTCTGCCCCCGGGCACCTACGATTTCACCGTGGAGAGCCGCGCGCAGGGGGAGCTGGTCCTGTCCGAACCGGCCGAGATCTACCAGGAGGTGCGCGAGGTGCAGTTCCTCGACGGCGACATCGCCCTGATCTTCGGCGAGGGGGTGGCCGCCCTCGCCTCGACCATCAGCGCGATCCGCCAGCCGCGGGGCGGCTAGAGCAGCCCACCCAGCAGGACGCCGCCCAGCGCGCAGCCCGCCCCGACCAGCATCCACAGGATGGGGCGCGGCCGGGGGGCCGCCCGGACGCGCAGTGGCTCGGCCGCCTGGCGGGCGAGGCTGTGCTGCACGAGCTCGGGCAGGCGCGGCCCGAACCGGGCCAGCACGCCGGCGGTGCGCGACAGGTCGCGCAGAACCGCCTTCGGTCCGAAATAGTCGCGGATGTAATCCTCGACGACGGGCCGCGAGGCGCGCCAGATGTTGATATGCGGATCGAAGGTGCGGGCCACGCCCTCGACCACGACCATCGTGCGCTGCAACAGGATCAGTTCGGTCCGGGTCTCCATCCCGAAGCGCTCGGTCACCTCGAAGAGGTAGTTGAGCAGCCGCCCCATCGAGATGCGCGAGGCATCCATCCCGAAGATCGGCTCGCCCACCGCGCGCAGGGCGCGGGCGAATTCCTCGACATCGCGATCGGCAGGGACGTAGCCCGCCTCGAAATGGACCTGCGCGACCCGCCGGTAGTCGCGGCGGATGAACCCGATCAGGATCTCGGCATAGACCCGGCGGGTATATTCGTCGATCCGCCCCATGATCCCGAAATCGTAGGCGATGAGGTTGCCGTCGGCGTCGATCTTGAGATTGCCGTGATGCATGTCGCCGTGGAACACGCCGTCGCGCAGGGCGTGCCGCAGGAAGAGCTGGAGCACCCGCTCGCCCAGCGCCACGCGGTCGTGGCCCGCGGCGTCGAGGGCGGCGATGTCGGCCGCGCCGATCCCCTGCACCCAGTCCATCGTCATGACCCGGCGCCCGGAATAGTCCCACTGGATGCGCGGCACGCGAAAGCCCTCGTCCCCGGCGGTGTTCATGCCGAACTCCGCCGCGCTCGCCGCCTCCAGCCGCAGGTCGAGCTCGCCCATGACCACGCCCTCGAAATGGGCGACGACCTCGCGGGGGCGCAACCGCCGCGTCGTGCGCGAGAGCCGGTCGATCAGCGCGGCGGCGAAGTGGAAGGCGTCGATGTCGCGGCGGAACGCCCGCTCGATGTCGGGACGCAGCACCTTGACCGCGACTTCCTGCCCCGTCTCGCGCAGCCGGGCCCGGTGGACCTGCGCGATCGAGGCCGCGGCCACGGGGGCGGAGAATTCCGAGAAGGCCTCGTCCACCGGGATGCCGGTCTCGGCCTCGAACTGGGCGCGCGCGGCCTCCATCGGGAAGGGGGGCAGCTTGTCCTGGAGGACCATGAGCTGCAGGGCCAGATCCTCGCCCACCACGTCGGGGCGGGTGGAGAGGATCTGCCCGAACTTGATGTAGGCCGGGCCGAGCGCGGTGATCGCCCGCGTGACGGGCGGCATCGAGGGATCGCCCGGATAGCCCAGCCAGCGGAACGGCCAGGCGACGGCGCGCAGCGCGCCCCGCAGCAGGGGCGAGGCGTCGAGCGCGTCGAGCGCGACGCCCATCGCGCCCGTCCGCTCGAAGGTCGCGCCGGTGCGGATCAGCCGCAGCAGGTTGTGCGGGCCGCGCATGGATTCAGAGCTTCCAGCCGGAATGGAGGGCGGCGACACCCATCGTCAGGTTGCGGTACTTCGCCTGTTCGAACCCTGCCGCGCGGATCATGCCGAGGAAGGTCTCCTGGTCGGGGAAGCGGCGGATCGATTCCACGAGGTACTGGTAGGACGCCCGGTCCCCCGCGATGACCTGCCCCATCGCCGGGATCGCGTTGAAGGAATAGAGGTCGTAGGCCCGGGCAAGGGCCGGGTTCGGCACCTGGCTGAATTCCAGGACCATGAGCCGGCCGCCCGGCTTCAGGACGCGGAACGCCTCGGCCAGCGCGTCCTGCGGGCGGGTCACGTTCCGGATCCCGAACGAGATCGTGTAAACGTCGAAGCTGGCATCCTCGAAGGGCAGCGCCATCGCGTCGCCCACCAGCCAGTCGAGACTGGCCGACAGCTTCTCGGCCTCGGCGCGCTTGCGGCCGGCGACCAGCATGTCCTCCGTCAGGTCGAGCACGGTGGCGTGCCCCGCGCCCGCGCGGCGCAGAAACCGGAAGGCGATGTCCCCGGTGCCGCCCGCCACGTCGAGCAGGCGCTGGCCGGCCCGCGGGGCGAGCCAGTCCATCATCGCGTCCTTCCACAGGCGGTGGACGCCGCCCGACATCACGTCGTTCATCAGGTCGTAGCGCGAGGCGACCGAGGTGAAGACGCCGCGCACGCGGCCGGCCTTCTCGCCCTCGGCGATGTCCTCGTAGCCGAAATGGGTGCGCCGGTCGGCGCCGGTCCCGTTTCTGTCGTCCATCACGCGCCCCTTGGTCTTGCGGCGAAGACACACCATCTTCGGCCCGCGTGGCCCTTGCCCGGGCCGGCTACCACATCGCTCCCCGCACAAGAAAGCGCCCGATGCCCGAATTGCCAGAGGTCGAGACGGTTCGCCGCGGTCTCGCGCCGGTGATGGAAGGGGCGGTGATCGAGACCGCCCATGTCCGCCGCCCCGATCTGCGCTGGCCCCTGCCCGAGGCGATGGCCGAGCGGCTGACCGGCCGCCGGATCGCAAGGCTCGGGCGGCGGTCGAAATACCTGCTCGTCCATCTCGACGGGGACGAGACGCTGATCGTGCATCTGGGCATGTCGGGGCGGATGCTCGTCTCGGGCGCGCAGGTCGGCACCTTCCACCACGCCCATCCCGCGCCGGAGAAGCACGACCACGTGGTGCTGGATCTGGCGGGCGGGGCGCGGGTGACCTTCAACGATCCCCGCCGGTTCGGGGCGATGGACCTGAGCCCGACCGACGCATTGGAGGATCACTGGCTGCTCCGCGGCATCGGCCCCGAGCCGCTGGGAAACGCCTTCGACGAAAGCTACCTTTACGAGAGGCTTCGCGCCCGCCGCACGCCGATCAAGTCTGCCCTGCTCGACCAGAAGCTGATCGCCGGCCTCGGCAACATCTATGTCTGCGAGGTCCTGCACCGGACGGGCCTGCGCCCGACGCGCCGCGCCGACCGGATCGCGGGGCGACGGATCGCCGCACTCGTCCCCGCGATCCGGCAGGTGCTGGAGGAGGCGATCGCCGCCGGCGGATCCTCGCTGCGGGACTACCGGCAGGCGGATGGGGATCTCGGCTATTTCCAGCATGCCTTCCGCGTCTACGACCGCGAGGGGGCGCCCTGCCCGACCGAGGGCTGCATCGGCACGATCGCCCGGATCGCCCAGTCCGGACGGTCGACGTTCTTCTGTCCCACCTGCCAGCGGTGACGCGGCGAGGGGCTTGATCCCCGGCATCGCTTGCGGAAGGGTCGCCGGAACCCGCGGCCGCACCACCCCGATCGGGGCCGGCCGATGCCAAGAGGAGACCGGATGGCGTACGAGACGATCAACGTCGAGGTGTCGGATTACATCGCGACGATCACGCTCAACCGTCCCGACGCGCTCAACGCGCTGAACCGGCAGCTCCTGTCGGAGGTCGGACAGGCGCTGGAAGAGGCCGATGCGAGCGACAAGGTCCGCTGCATCATCCTCACCGGGTCGGAGAAGGCCTTCGCCGCCGGGGCCGACATCACCGAGATGGCCGATCTGACCTATGTCGAGGTCGCCTCGAAGGACCTGTTCGGCGGGATCGCCCGCCGCTTCGCCGCCACCCGCAAGCCGATCATCGCCGCCGTCTCGGGCTACGCGCTGGGCGGCGGGTGCGAGCTGGCGATGATGTGCGATTTCGTCATCGCCTCCGAGACCGCCAAGTTCGGCCAGCCAGAGATCAATCTCGGCGTGATCGCGGGGATGGGCGGCAGCCAGCGCCTCACCCATGCCGTGGGCAAGGCGAAGGCGATGGACATGAACCTCACCGGCCGCTTCATGGACGCGGCCGAGGCCGAGCGGTCGGGGCTGGTCAGCCGCGTCGTGCCCGCCAAGAAGCTGATGGAGGAGGCGCGCGGCGCCGCCGACAAGATCGCGGCGAAATCCGCGCTCGCCACCGCCGCCGCCAAGGAGGCGGTGAACCGCAGCTTCGAGGTGCCGCTGGCCGAGGGCCTGCTCTTCGAGCGGCGCCTGTTCCACGCGCTCTTCGCGACCGAGGACCAGTCCGAGGGGATGGCCGCCTTCCGCGAGAAGCGCGAGGCCCAGTTCCGCGACCGGTAGGTCGACGCCGCCGCATCGACGTCCGGGCGGGCGGTCCGCGCCCTTCGGCCCCGTGGCGGGTCGCGGTCGAGGAATCGCTTCCCTTCCCGGCCCGGACGCGCTATTGGCGCCCCCGACATGCGCGCGATGCCCGCTTTGGCAGATCGTCCGGTAGCGAACCCGGACCCCGGGGCTTCCTCGTGCCGCATGAACCGCATCTGGACGAGACCCGAGGAAACGCAAGCCATGGCCAACACCACCCAATCCGCGAAACGCGCCCGTCAGAACGAGCGCCGCTTCGCCGTGAACAAGGCGCGCCGCAGCCGCATCCGCACCTACCTGCGCAAGGTCGAGGAGGCGATCGCCTCCGGCGACCAGAACGCCGCCCAGGAGGCGCTGAAGGCCGCCCAGCCCGAACTGATGCGCGGCGTCAGCAAGGGCGTCTTCCACAAGAACACCGCCTCGCGGAAGATGTCGCGCCTCGCCCACCGGGTGAAGACGCTGGGCTGACCGGCCCATACCGATTCGCTGATGAAAGGGGCGCGCCGCGGAACCGGCGCGCCCTTTCTTCTTTGGCGCGGGGCGGCCCGCCGACGCCGGTCAGCGGGGGCGCGAGGACTCGACGCCGGCGACGAGTCAAGCTGTCACGCGGTCGTTACAAACGTGCCGCCCCACCCAGCGCAGGATTGCCACAGCCGCTCGGTTAACATGGCGGGATTCCGGGGCCGCGCGGATTCGATTTCGCAAAAGCCCGAGTCAAGCGGAAGGTCGCGTTGAAGCCCCTCCACCCGGCTGGGTAGTTTGCTCCTGCGACTCAGGTCGCTCCTGGGGGACAGGGACAGACGCGGCATGGCCGCGACGGCGCCGGTGGGACGGCGCGGTCGCATCGCCGACAAGATGCCGACCACGGGACGCGCACGCTGCCATGCGATCGCGCCCGACGGGATACCACCCGGCTCGCTGCCGTGCCGGGGTCTGTCTTTCGTTGCCCCGGGGGCGGGTCCGGTCGGTAACCGAGGCGCCAAGATAAGCGCCCGGGGACCGGACAGATTGCCCGATCGCGGATCTGCCGCCGCCGGCGAAGGCGATGACAGGCAGAGCCGCGATCCGGCCCTCATCTGAAGAAAAGGTCGCACGGGCGGGGGGCCGTCACCGCGGCGAGGCGGGTCGTCCCTGATTGGTGTGCAACGGATGGGACAGATGATCGAAACGCAATGGTCCGACGCGAGGCAGGGCCTGAAGAAGGCGGTCGGTGCAGGCAACTACCGCTCCTGGATCGAGCCGCTGGAACTCGAGAACGTCGAGGACGGGGTCGCGACCTTCGCCGTGTCCACGGCCTTCGTCGCGAACTACGTGGCGCAGAACTTCACCGACCAGATCAAGCATGCGTGCCGTCGCAACGGCCTCGCCGTGGACCGGCTGCGCTTCGACGCGCGCCCCGACCGGGTTCCCGCGCGGCCGCAACCCGACGCGGCCCCGGCCGAGCCGGCCAAGCCCCGCGATGCGGCGGGCGAGGACGGGTTCAAGCCCGATTCCCGCTTCACCTTCGACCGTTTCGTCGTCGGCAAGTCGAACGAGATCGCCTTCGCCGCCGCGCGCCGCGTGGCCGAGGGCGGGCAGGTCATCTTCAACCCGCTCTTCCTCCATGGCGGCGTCGGCCTCGGCAAGACGCACCTGATGCACGCGATCGCGCACGAATACCGCCAGCGGCACCCGGACAAGACGGTTCTCTACATCTCGGCCGAGCAGTTCATGTGGCGGTTCATCACCGCGCTGCGCGAGAAGAAGATGATCGAGCTGAAACAGCTCTTCCGCTCGGTCGACGTGCTGATGGTCGACGACGTGCAGTTCCTTGCCGGCAAGGACAGCACGCAGGAGGAGTTCTTCCACACGTTCAACTTCCTGGTGGAGAACGGGAAGCAGATCATCATCTCGGCCGACCGCAATCCGGTCGAGATCGCCGATCTCGAGGACCGGATCCGCTCGCGCCTGCAATGCGGGCTGGTCGTGGACCTGCACCCGACGGATTACGAGCTGCGGGTCGGGATCCTGCAGTCGAAGATCGAGTACTTCCACGGCATCTATCCGGGCGTGAGCATCGTTCCGGGCGTGGTCGAGTTCCTCGCCCACCGGATCGTGTCGAACGTGCGCGTGCTGGAAGGGGCGCTGACCCGGCTCTTCGCGATGGGCGGGCTCGTGGGCCGGCAGATCACCATCGAGATGGCGAAGGACTGCCTCGCCGACATCTTCCGCGCCAGCGACCGCAAGGTCTCGATCGACGAGATCCAGCGCAAGGTCTGCGAGCACTACAACATCCGCCTCAGCGACATGACGGGGACGAAGCGGCTGCGCATCTATGCCCGGCCGCGCCAGGTGGCGATGTATCTGTGCAAGGATCTCACGAACCGGTCCTATCCCGAGATCGGCCGCCGCTTCGGCGGGCGCGATCACACCACGGTCATGTATGCCGTGACCAAGGTGAAGGAGCTGATGACGACCGACAGCGCCATCGCCGAGGACGTGGAGCTGCTGCGCCGCGCGCTCGAGGCCTGAGACGGCGACAAACCGCTTGAGGCGCGGCCGGGATCGGGTAGGTTTCGGCCTCCGGCAGCTGCCTGCCGGGTGACGGGAGGGCCGGAACCACCGGCCGCCATCGCGGGACGGGTCGCGGGACGGGGAGAGACGACATGAAATTCAGCATCGAACGCGCGGTGCTCCTCAAGGCCGTGGCGCAGGCGCAATCGGTCGTGGAGCGGCGCAACACGATCCCGATCCTCGCCAACGTCCTGATCGAGGCCGAGGGCGACAACGTCCTGTTCCGCGCCACCGATCTCGACATCGAGGTGGTGGACCGCGCCCCGGCCAAGGTCGAGCGGGCGGGATCGACCACCGTGCCCGCCGTGCTGCTGAACGAGATCGTCCGCAAGCTGCCGGACGGCGCGCTGGTCGGCGTGACCGAGAACGCGCAGACGGGACGGCTGACGATCGAGGCGGGGCGGTCCAACTTCCAGCTCTCGACCCTGCCGCGCGAGGATTTCCCCGTGATGGCCTCGTCCGATTACTCGGCCAATTTCTCGGCCCCCGCGCCGGTGCTGCGCCGGCTCTTCGACAAGTCTAAATTCGCGATCTCGACCGAGGAGACGCGCTATTACCTCAACGGCGTCTACCTGCATGTCGCCGATGGCGAGGACGGGCGCGTCCTGCGCGCGGTCGCGACCGACGGCCACCGGCTGGCGCGGATCGACGCGGACCTGCCGAACGAGGCGGCGACGATGCCGGGCGTGATCGTGCCCCGCAAGACGGTGAACGAGCTGCGCAAGCTGCTGGACGACGACGAGGCGCAGATCGCCGTGTCGGTCAGCGAAACCAAGATCCGCTTCGCCACGCCCGCGATCACGCTCACCTCCAAGGTGATCGACGGCACCTTCCCCGATTATTCACGCGTCATCCCGCAATCGAATCCCAAGCGGATGGAGGTCGACGCGACCGAGTTCGCCCGCGCGGTGGACCGCGTGGCGACGGTATCCTCCGAACGGTCCCGCGCGGTGAAGCTGAGCCTCGACGAGGACCGCCTGGTCCTGTCCGTCAACGCCCCCGACAGCGGCGCGGCGGAAGAGGAACTGGCCGTCGCCTATGCCGACGAAAAGCTCGAGATCGGGTTCAACGCGAAATACCTGCAGGAGATCGCGAGCCAGGTGGACCGCGAGAACGCAGTCTTCCTGTTCAATTCCTCGGGCGACCCGACCCTGATGCGCGAAGGCAACGACACCACGGCCGTCTATGTCGTGATGCCGATGCGGGTCTGACGGCGCCCCTGTCCGACACGGCGCGCCCGGTCCGGGCCGGGCGCCGAGGTATTTGCGATGCCCGAGAAGGGGGGAGCGGCGCGCTTTTCCCCCGGGCCCGGGCGCGGTAGTCCGGCGGCATGATCTCCACCCTCGCCCTGTCGCATTTCCGCTCGCACCGGCGGACGCAGCTGACCTTCGACGGGCGGCCGGTGGCGATCTGGGGGCCGAACGGGGCGGGCAAGACGAACCTGATCGAAGCCGTGTCGCTGCTTTCTCCCGGGCGGGGCCTGCGCCGCGCGGGGGCCGAGGATTTCGTCCGCCGCCCCGAGCGGCTGGGCTGGAAGGTCGCGGCCGAGCTGAACGGACACGAGGCGGAGACCTGGGCCGAGGCGGGCCAGCCGCGGCAGGTCCGGCTCGACGGCAAGGCGGCGAGCCAGGTCGCGCTGGCGCGGATCGCCCGGATCCTGTGGCTGGTGCCCAGCATGGACAGGCTCTGGATCGAGGGGGCCGAGGGGCGGCGGCGCTTTCTCGACCGGCTGACGCTGAGCTTCGAGCCGGAGCACGGCGAGGCGGCGCTCGACTACGAGCGGGCGATGCGCGAGCGCAACCGGCTGCTCAAGGACATGGTCCGCGACGCGCATTGGTACCGCGCGCTCGAGGCGCGGATGGCCGGGGCGGGCGCACGGATGAACGCGCACCGCGCCGCCGCGCTGGAGCGGCTGGGCGCGGCGGTCGCGGCGGCGGAAAGCGCCTTTCCCGCGCCGGACCTCGCCATCTCGCATCCCGAGGGCGACCTGCCGGAAACCGAGGAGGCGCTGCTCGCGGCGTTCGAGACCGGGCGGGCCCGCGACCTTGCCGCGGGGCGCACGCTGGTCGGGCCGCACCGGGTCGATCTCGAGGCGGTCTGGGCGGCGAAGGGGATCGCGGCGCGGGATTGCTCCACCGGCGAGCAGAAGGCGCTGCTGATCTCGCTGATCCTCGCAAATGCGCGCGCCCTGTCGGATGAACGGCCGGTCCTGCTGCTCGACGAGCTGGCGGCGCATCTCGACGCCACGCGGCGGGCGCGGCTCTACGACGAGATCTGCGCGCTGGGCGGGCAGGCCTTCCTCACCGGGACGGGGCCGGAGCTTTTCGTGGAACTCGGGGGCCGCGCGCAGTATCTGGAGGTGACCGAGGCGGAGGGCGTCTCGGTCGTGGCCGGAAGGGATCCCCCCATGAGCCAGAACCCGTGAGCCAGAGCCCATGACACAGAGACTGACGCTCGTCACGCTCGGCGTGGCCGACCTGCAGGCCGCACGCGCCTTCTACGGCCGGCTCGGCTGGTCCCCGGCCGAGGAGCAGGAGGGCGTGAGCTTCTACCAGCTGCCGGGCTTCGTCCTGGGCCTGTTCGGGCGGGACGCCCTCGCCGCCGACCAGGGCCGGCCGGACGCCGCGCTCGGCACCGGGGCGATGACCCTGGCCCAGAACTTCGCGACCGAGGCGGAGGTCGACGCGGCCTACCATGCCGCGCTGAAGGCCGGGGCGACCGCCCTGAAGGCGCCCGAGAAGGTCTTCTGGGGCGGCTATTCCGGTTACTGGGCCGATCCGGACGGGCATGTCTGGGAAGTCGCGATGAACCCGTTCTGGCCGCTGGCCGAGGACGGCTCCCTCACCCTTCCGGAGGCCTGACATGCAGTTCGAGCGCATCCCCGAATGGGCGCTGACCCGCCCCGACGAGGCGGCCATCGCGGCCCTGCTGGCCGCCAGCTTCGACAGCGATTTCGGGGGGCGCAGCTTCTTCAAGACGCGGCATCACCTGCGCGTCGTCGCCCGGGACGCGGACGGCCGGGTGGCGGGGCATGTCGGCCTGACCTACCGGGCGATCCGCCTCGGCGCGCCGCTGGTCGACATCCTCGGCCTCGCCGACGTGGCGGTGGATCCGGCGCATCGCGGACAGGGCATCGCCTCGCGCCTGATGGAGGAGGTCGTCGCGATCGGGCGGGACAGCCCGGCGGAGTTCCTCGTCCTGTTCGGGGACCGGCCGCTTTATGCCGGGTCCGGTTTCGTCCCGAAGACGAACGCGCTGCGCTTTCCCTCGCATGACGACGCCCGGTCGGGCGATCTCGTCGAGCGGCGGGTCGGGGAGCTGATGGTGCTGCCGCTGGGCGGGACGGCCTGGGACGAGGACGCGACCGTCGACCTCGCCGGCTCCCTGTTCTGAGATGAGCGCCACGGCCGGCGATCTCGGGCTCTACGCCCTCGCGATCCTCGCGCTGTTCCTGACGCCGGGGCCGGTCTGGGTCGCGCTGACCGCGCGGGCGCTGACGGGGGGCTTCCGCTCTGCCTGGCCGCTGGCGGTGGGGGTGGCGATGGGCGACGTGCTCTGGCCGCTGCTGGCGATCCTCGGCGTGGGCTGGGTCGTGTCGGTCTGGGCCGGGTTCCTCGCCGCGATGAACTGGGTGGCGGCCGCCGTCTTCGTCGGGATGGGCGCGCTGATCCTGCGCCATGCGGGGGCGCCGCTGACCACCGACGGGCGGCTGACCCGCCCGGGGCGGATGGCGGGCTTCGCCGCCGGGGTGACGGTGATCCTCGCCAACCCCAAGGCGATCCTGTTCTACATGGGGATCCTGCCCGGCTTCTTCGAGCTGGGATCGCTCACCTGGGCGGACGTGGCGGCGATCTGCGCGATATCGGTCGCGGTGCCGATGGCCGGGAACCTGATCCTCGCCGGCTTCATCGACCGGGCGCGGCGGATCCTGAAATCGCCGGCGGCGCTGAAACGCACCAACGCGATCGCCGGCCTGCTGCTGATCGGGGTCGGTCTCGTCATCCCCCTGACCTGACGCACAAGATTTGGGGGTTTCGGGATGACACTGCCCGCCAAAATGCCTATATTTGCGGAACCACGAACGAGGTTTCCCCACATGGCCGAGCCCGCCGCCCAGATGCCGGAATACGGCGCCGATTCCATCAAGGTTCTCAAGGGCCTGGATGCCGTCCGCAAACGGCCGGGCATGTATATCGGCGACACCGACGACGGGTCGGGCCTGCACCACATGGTCTACGAGGTGGTCGACAACGGCATCGACGAGGCGCTGGCCGGCCA
The DNA here is from genome assembly GCF_900141735.1 of Wenxinia saemankumensis. Classification (GTDB taxonomy): domain Bacteria; phylum Pseudomonadota; class Alphaproteobacteria; order Rhodobacterales; family Rhodobacteraceae; genus Wenxinia; species Wenxinia saemankumensis. The sequence continues at coordinate 430,157 of NZ_FQYO01000004.1, read as the reverse complement.
TGCCGACTTCGTCGCGGTGAAGATCCACGCCGACAACAGCGTCTCGGTCCGCGACAACGGGCGCGGCATCCCGACGGACCTGCATAAAGAAGAGGGCGTCTCGGCGGCCGAGGTCATCATGACCCAGCTGCATGCGGGCGGGAAGTTCGACCAGAACTCCTACAAGGTGTCGGGCGGTCTGCACGGCGTGGGCGTCTCGGTCGTGAACGCGCTGTCCGACTGGCTGGAGCTGCGGATCTGGCGGGCCGGCAAGGAGCATGTCGCGCGGTTCGAGCGCGGCGAGACGGTGAAGCATCTCGAGGTCGTGGGCGACACGGACGAGACCGGGACCGAGGTCCGCTTCCTCGCCTCGACCACGACGTTCAGCAATCTCGACTACGATTTCGCCACGCTGGAGAAGCGGCTGCGCGAGCTGGCCTTCCTCAACAGCGGCGTGCGCATCATCCTCGAGGACGAGCGCCCGGCCGAGGCGCTGCGGACCGAGCTGTTCTACGAGGGCGGCGTCGCCGCCTTCGTCAAGTATCTCGACCGCTCGAAGCACCCGGTCATGGCCGAGCCGATCCATGTCGAGGCCGAGCGCGACGGCATCACCGTCGAAGCGGCGATGTGGTGGAACGACAGCTACAACGAGATGGTGCTGCCCTTCACCAACAACATCCCCCAGCGCGACGGCGGCACCCACATGGCCGGCTTCCGCGGGGCGCTGACCCGCGCGATCACCAAGTTCGCGACCGACAGCGGCATCGCCCGCAAGGAGAAGGTGTCGATCACCGGCGACGACGCGCGCGAGGGGCTGACCTGCGTGCTGTCCGTGAAGGTGCCGGATCCCAAGTTCTCGTCACAGACCAAGGACAAGCTCGTCTCCTCCGAGGTGCGCCCCGTGGTCGAGAGCCTGATGAGCGAGAAGCTCAACGAGTGGTTCGAGGAGAACCCGGCCGAGGCGAAGACCGTCATCACCAAGATCGTCGAGGCCGCCGCCGCCCGAGAGGCGGCGCGCAAGGCGCGCGAGATCCGGCGCAAGTCGGCGATGGACGTGAACCACAACGCGGCCAAGCTGAAGGACTGCTCCGAGAAGGACCCGACCAAGACCGAGGTCTTCCTCGTCGAGGGCGACAGCGCCGGCGGATCGGCGCAGACGGGGCGCGACCGGCGCACCCAGGCCGTCCTGCCGCTCAAGGGCAAGATCCTGAACGTCGAGCGGGCCCGCTTCGACCGGATGCTTGGCAGCCAGGAGATCGGCAACCTCGTCATGGCGCTCGGCACCGGGATCGGGCGCGACGAGTTCAACATCGACAAGCTGCGCTACCACAAGATCATCATCATGACCGATGCCGACGTGGACGGCGCGCATATCCGCACCCTGCTTCTGACCTTCTTCTTCCGGCAGATGCCGGAGCTGATCGAGGGCGGGTATCTCTACATCGCGCAGCCGCCGCTCTACAAAGTGTCGCGCGGGCGGTCCGAGGTCTATCTCAAAGATCAGGCCGCGATGGACGACTATCTCATCGACCAGGGGGTCGACGGGGCCATCCTGCGCCTCGGCGGGGGCGAGGAGCTGACCGGCGCCGACCTTGCCCGCGTCGTCGGCGAGGCGCGCCAGCTCAAGCGCGTGCTCGACGCCTTTCCAACCCATTACCCGCGCCACATCCTAGAACAGGCGGCGATTGCCGGGGCCTTCACCCCCGGCGCGGTGGATGCCGACCTGCAGGGCGTGGCCGACAAGGTCGCGGCCCGGCTGGACCTGATCGCGCTGGAATACGAGCGCGGCTGGACCGGCCGGATCACCCAGGACAAGGGGATCCGCCTCAGCCGCATCCTGCGCGGGGTGGAAGAGCTGCGCACGCTCGACGGCGGCATGCTCCGCTCGGGCGAAGCGCGGCGCACGGGATCCTTCACGCAGAGCCTGCAGGAGATCTACGAGAGGCCCGCGACGCTGGTGCGCAAGGATCGGTCCTACCTGATCCACGGCCCGCTCGACCTGCTGCGCGAGATCCTCGAGGAGGGCGAGCGCGGCCTGACGCTCCAGCGGTACAAGGGTCTTGGCGAGATGAACCCCGACCAGCTGTGGGAAACCACGCTCGATCCCGACGCGCGCACGCTGCTGCAGGTCCGCGTCGACGACCTGACCGAGGCCGACGATCTCTTCACCAAGCTCATGGGCGACGAGGTCGAGCCCCGCCGCGACTTCATCCAGAGCAATGCCCTGAACGTGGAGCATCTGGACTTCTGATCGCCAGGGTCGGCGCCCGGGACCTTATCGCGGGCGCTGACGGGCGCCCCCCACCCCCCGGATCAGTCCCGGCCCCGTCCCGCGATCCAGATCGTGTGGCGGGCGCCGCGCTTCGTGCGTCCGGCCCGGACCTCGTGCGCCTCTGCGTCGAAGCCGGCCTTCCTCAGGCGCCGGGTGAATCCGGCATCGGGCGCGGCCGACCAGATGGCGAGGATTCCGCCGGCCGAGAGAGTGCGGCGCATCCGCGCGAGGCCCGCCTCGCCGTAGAGCGCGTCGTTGCCGGGCCGGGTCAGGCCGTCCGGGCCGTTGTCGGTGTCCAGCAGGATGGCGTCGAACCCGGCCTCCGCGCCCCGGATCTCGGCCGCGACGTCGCCGATCCGGATCTCGACCCGCGGGTCGGTCAGACTGCCGCCGAACACTTCCGCCATCGGGCCGCTTGCCCAGCCCACCAGCTCGGGCACGATCTCGGCCACGACGAGGCGGGCCTCCGGCGGCGCGGCCGCCTGCGCCGCGCGAAGGGTGAAGCCCATCCCCAGCCCGCCGATCAGGACGCGCGGCGCCGCACGCGGCCCCAGCCGGTCGAGGGCAAGGCGCGCCAACGCCTCTTCCGAGCCGCCGAGACGGCTGTTCATCAGCTCGTTCCCGTCGCTCAGCCGGATCGAGAACTCCTCGCCCCGGCGCATCAGCCGGATCGTGTCGCCGTCCGGCGCGGTGGCGGTTGCGAGCTGCGTCCAGGGAAGCACGGGGGGCGGGTCCTCTCGTCGATGGGCGGCGGCGCTTATCGGCGCCGCCGTCCCCGATGTCCATCGGCCCCGCGAGGGACTAGCCCTCGACGGCCCGCGCGATCTTCGACAGCGCGACCTCGGTCTCCTCGCCGTAGGAGATCGGCTCGACGAAGCGGCCGTCCTCGTCGAAGAGCAGCACCATCGCCGAATGGTCGACGGTGTAATCCCCGTCCTCCAGCGGCACCTTGGCCACGTAGACGCGGAAGGCACGGACGGCCTTGGCCATCTCTTCCGGGGTGCCCGTCACGCCGGTCACGTCGTCGACCCAGCCGACGTAATCGGCCAGCAGCTCGGGCGTGTCGCGCTCGGGATCGGCGGTGATGAAGAAGGTGCGGATCGGTGCCTGCCCCTCGTCCTCGCGGATGCCGTTCCAGGTCGCGATGTCCCCCAGCGTGGTCGGGCAGACCTCGGGGCAATGGGTGAAGCCGAAGAAGACGGCCGTCGGCGCGCCGTCCAGCGACTCCGCGGTGAAGGGCGTGCCGTCGGTCGTGGCCAGCACGTACTCGCCCTGCCCCAGCTGGCCGAGCACGTCGGTATCGTAGCGCGGCCGGACCACGCCGAACCAGAAGGCGGCGAAGATCGCCGCGATCAGGACCGCGCTGGAGGCGAGGACGATGCGCTTGCGCGAAGCGTCGGTCATTGCGCATCCTCCCCGGCATCCCCGGCCGAGGCCCCGTGATCCATAGAGCCGTGATCCATCCCCCCGTGGTCCATGGTGCCGTGATCCATGCCCTCCTGCGCCGCCGGCGGGACGGCATCGGGCGCGAGGACGGGAAGCATGATGGTCTGCGCGTCGCCCCCGGCGAAGGTCAGCTCGACCTCGACCTCCGCGCCCGCGACGAAGGGCGCGGCGAGCTCGAAGAACATCAGGTGATAGCCGCCCGGCTCCAGCACGACGCTCTTGCCGGCCGGGATCCGCAGACCGTCCGGAAGTTCGCGCATCCGCATCACGTCGCCCTCCATCGCCATCTCGTGGATCTCGACCCGTCCGGCGGCGGGAGAGGTGGCGGCGATCAGCGTATCGGCGGCGTCGCCGTGGTTCTGCAGGGTCAGGAACCCGCCGGCGACCGGCTGGTTCGGCAGCGTCGCGCGGGCGAAGGGGGCGGTCACCGCGATCTCCTGCGCGGAGAGGAGGGCGGGCGACAGGGCGAGAAGGGCCGCAAGCGCGGCAGGAATGCGTTTCATGGGTGCATTGTCCGTGATCGGGGTCTGGGCCGGCCCTGAGGCCGGAAAATCGGGTCGGAGGAACTCAGCCCGCCCCGGGGGGACCCCGCGCCTCCGCCCAGCCGCGCGTCGTCCCGGGGGTGGCGGCCGGCGCGATCCCCGGCACGAATACCATGACCACGTCGCGCGGAGCGGGGTCGATGACCGGCGCCCCGGCCGCCATAAAGGGATGCGCATGGGCAAGCCACGGGCAGGCCGCGTCCTCGACCGGGACGGCGGTGCCATCCGGGGCGAGGCGCATCTCGACGACCTGCGTGCCGGTGCAGAGGGTGAAGACCGGGCCCTGCCCCCCGGCGGAGACCATGGTCCCGGACGCCACCAGAGAGGCCAGCACGAAGGGCAGCGCCGCCAGCAGGTGCAGGAGGCGTGCGGCCTTCGGGACGGATCGGGCGCGGCGCATGACGCCCTTCTGCCATGTCGGCGCCGCCCGGGGAAGCGGTGCTGCCTGCGCGATGATGTCGCCCCGCCCGGGCAAGCTGGACCGCGCGCGCCCGGCCGGATAGCACGAGCGGGAAGAGGAGCGCGGCATGCGGCAACCGATCGTGGTCATGGGAGTCTCGGGCTCGGGCAAGAGCCTGATCGGCCGGCAATTGGCGGACCGGCTGGGGGCGCCCTTCGTCGACGGGGATGACCTGCATCCCCGCAGCAATGTCGAGAAGATGGCCGCCGGGCATCCCCTCACCGACGAGGATCGCTGGCCCTGGCTGGCACATGTGGGCGCGCGCCTCGCCGCCCCGCAGCCGCCCGCCGTGATCGCCTGCTCGGCCCTCAAGCGGATCTACCGCGACCACATCGCCCGGCACGCCGGCCGCGAGGTCGCCTTCGTGCTGCTGGACGGGCCGCGCGACGTGCTGCGCAAGCGGGTCGGCCTGCGCGAGGGGCATTTCATGCCGCCCGAACTTCTCGACAGCCAGCTCGCCACGCTCGAGCGCCCGGCATCGGACGAGCGTGCCGTCACCGTCGACGTCACGCCGCCCCCGGCCGAGATCGTCGAGCGGATCATCGGCGCCCTGCCGGACGGCGTGGTCTAGGCGCGCATCCACCCCCGCCCTTGTGGACTTTCCCCGTGAAGACTAGGCCGGCGGCGATGGACCGTCCCGCACCTCCGCGCCCCGACCTGTCCCGCGCGCTTCCGCAGGGCACCGCGCTGGCGGTGGGGATCGTGGGCGGGGTGATCGGCTGGCAGGCGGGGCTGCCCCTTCCCTGGATGCTCGGGCCCATGCTGCTGGTGACCCTCGCCGTGCTGGTGGGCCTGCCGCTGCGCGGACCCGACACGCTGCGCCCCGTCTTCATCCCGGTGATCGGCGTGATGCTCGGCTCGTCCATCACGCCCGACGTGATCGCCGCCGCCCCCCGCTACGTCGCGACGATCCTGCTGCTCCCGCCCTTCCTCGCGGCGGCGGCGACGCTCTCCTACGTCTTCTACCGGCGGGTCGGACGCTACGATCCCGTCACCGCTTGGTTCAGCGCGATGCCCGGCGGGCTGAACGACATGCTCATCATGGGCGGCGCGATGGGCGGCGACGACAAGCGCATCGCCCTGGCCCATGCCTCGCGCGTGCTGGTCGTGGTGACGGTCGTGGTCCTCTTCTTCGGCGCCTGGTTCGGGGTGCAGAGCCAGGGGGGCGGCGCGGGCTGGACCGGGCTCGGCGATCCGTCGCTGCTCGATTACGGGATCTTCGCGATCTGCGCCTTCGGGGGCGTCTGGCTCGGCCGGGTGATGCGGCTGTCGGCAGGACAGATCGTCGGGCCGATGATCCTGTCCTCGCTCGCGCACCTGACCGGCCTCGTCGAGGTGGCACCGCCGAACCTGTCGGTGATCGCGGCCCAGGTGGTGATCGGCACCGTGATCGGCTGCCGGTTCCTCGGCACCCCGATCCGGGTGATCGCGCGCGACCTCGCCCTCGCGGCGGGATCCTCGGCGATGATGATCGCGGTGGCGGCCGGCTTCGCCGTCGCGGCGGCGCGCCTGTCGGGCGTGCCGGTCAGCCAGTCCTTCCTCGCCTACTCGCCGGGCGGGCTGGCCGAGATGGGCCTGCTCGCCTTCGCGATGGGGCAGGACGTGGCCTATGTCACCGTGATGCACATCGTCCGGCTGATCCTGGTGATCTTCGCCGCGACGCCGCTCTTCTCGCGGCTGGTGAGACCCAGGGCGGGGTAGCGGGGGAACGCGGGCCGCGCCGGGGCGGACGGCATGACGGAGACATCACGATGCATGGCACCGGCGGGCCACGCACCCCGGGAGATGCGAGCGCCGACGGGTGGCGCTCCTGACGGGAATGGTGCCGCTGGAGGGACTCGAACCCCCGACCCCATCATTACGAATGACGTGCTCTACCAGCTGAGCTACAGCGGCTCCGGGCGGCGTCCTAGCACCGGACCCGGCGGGGGGAAAGGGGCTATTTGCGCCCCTCTCCGCTCTCTGCCGGGGGCACCTCCGCCCCCTCCGGACCGACGGTCGAGGCCGCGCGCGGATCCGCCTCGCCCGAGAGGGAATCGAGGGTGTCGGGGCTGTCCGCCGTGACCGGGCCGGCTCCCGTGGGGGCCGCCGTGGCCCCGGTCCCGGCCGGGACGAGGGCCCCGCCCTCCGGTTTCGGGCCGACGACGAGCGGCAGCATCTCGGTCGAGGCGGGCATCGCCACCTCTTCCTGCGCGTGGGGGCGGCGCCAGGACAGCGTGTCGAAGCCGTGGCAATTGGTGCAGACCGGCTTCCAGTTCGCATGGACGGTCTGGCAATTGTCGCAGACCCATTGCGGGCCGCGCGGGGCTGTCAGCGCCCGGGTGAGCCAGCCCCGCACGACTGCCTCGTCCGCGCCCATGCCGCGCTCGATCGCGGCCATGAGCGTCAGCGAGCGCGCCGTGGGATCGGTCGTCGTCAGATCGCCCAGCGCGCGGCGCGCGGCGGGGAAATCCTCGTCCGCGATCTCCAGCTCGGTCCGCAGCATCCGGGTTTCTGGATTGTCCGGGTGCAGGCGCGTCAGCGCGCCGAACCGCTCCTTCCGGGCCTTGGGGCTCTCGTCCGGCTCGATCTCGGCGAAGGCCTGCGCGATGTCGGGATGCGGCTGCACGTCCCACGCCTTCTTCAGGATGCGGGTCGCGTAGCGCTTGTTGCCCTTCTCGATGTAGCCGCGTGCGGCCATGACGGCGGCGGGGATCAGGTCGGGCGACATCCGGTTCGCCTCGATCGCCTCTTCCCGCGCCTCGATCGTCGCGCCGTCCTCGAACACCTTCTTCGCTTCGGACAGGGCGAGGATCGCGTCCCGCCGCTTGTAGACGTCCTTCGGCAGCGTGCCCGATTTCAGCTTGGCGCCCAGCGTATTGCGCGCGCCGGCCCAGTCGCTGCTCTCGGCCTGCAGGCGCAGCAGGACGTCCTGCGTCTCGGCATGCTTCGGCTTCAGCTCGAACGCCTTCTCGGCCAGCTTCAGCGCCGTGACCTGGTCGTTGTCGGCCAGCTTGTGCGCGAGGATGCCCCGGATCCCGACGAAGCGGCCGGTATCGCTGGCGATCAGCCGCTTGTAGGCCTCTTCCGCCGTCCTGCGGTCGCCCGCCTGGTCCGCGGCCTGCGCGGTCAGAAGGGCGGTCACGTCCGGCCGGTTCAGGTAGCGCTCGGCCTTCTGCGCCTTCGCCATGGCGACGGACCCCTCGCCGGCGGCGAGGGCCATCATTCCCTCGGAGAGGGCGTCGAAACCCTTGCGCTCGCGGTTGCGGGTGAAGTGCCGGGACAGCGCCGTCTCGTCGCCGTTGATGAAGCGCAGCAGCGCTATGAGGAAGCGCAGCACCTGCAGCGCCACCCAGACGAGCACGACGAGCACGATGAACGCGATCACCATCTCGAGCGGGCCGAGCGTCGCCTCGTAACCGGCGACCCGGATCTCCATCCCCCCGTCGAGGCCCATCACCCAGACCGCCCCCCAGGTGGCGGCGATGACGATGGCGACGAAGAGGAGGAGCTTGAGCAGGGACCAGATCATTGCGGGGCGCTTTCTTCTTCGGTCGTCGTGGCGTCGGTCGCGTCGGTGTCTGCGGGGGCCTGCTCTTCGGAAGCCTCTTGCGCCGCGGGGGCGGGATCCGCCCCGTCCGGGACCGACGCGGCCGCGCCCTCCTCGGCCATGGCCTCGGGCGTCGCCTCGACCAGCGGGGCGACCTCTTCCGAAGCGGCCTCGTCGGGATCGGCCTCTGCGGCGGCGGTCTCGTCCGTTCCGCCCGCCGGGGCCGCGTCCTCCGCAGCGGGAGCGGCCTCGTCGCCGGTGGCGGGGTCAGCTGCCGTATCCTCGGCCGGATCCGCTGCGGCCGGAGTGGCGGCCCTATCCGGTGCGGCGTCGCCCTCCGGCCCGGCCCCGCCAGTTTCGGCGGTCGTGCCCTCGCCGGTCAGGCCGTCCAGCGCCGCGACGGCCTCCGCCCGGGCCCGCGCGCGGTCCAGCCAGCCGGCCATCGCCTGCTGCGCGACATCGGGCAGGGCCGACAGCTCGTCCAGCGCGGCGGGCAGGTCGGCCTCATCCAGCGCGGCCCCGGCGCGCGAGAGGATCGCGTCGACGGACCCGCCCTCCTGCGCGTCGGTCGAGCGGACTTGGAAGGTCGAGCGGAGGAACGCGGCGAACCGGTTGCCCTCCTGCCCGTCCACACCGGCGGACCGCGCGGCGGCGAGCGCCCCGCGCGCCGCGTCGGGATAGCTCTCGCGCAGGGATTCGAGCGTCGCGATCCCGCTCTCCGACGGTCCGGCCAGCGCCTCCGGCGGCTCGGTGCCGGAGAGGTCCGCATATTCGGCGAGGGGTTCGTCGTAGGGCGCGCCGGTCTCCAGCGCGGCGCCCAACCGGGCAAGCGCGGCAGTGGCGGCGGCGGCGCGGGCCTCCGCCTCGGCGCGGCGGGCTGCCTCGGCCTGCGCCTCGCGCTCGTCGATCATGTCCTGCGCCTGCGCGGTCAGTTCCTCGACCGTCGCGGCCTGGCCCTCCACCTCGCTGCGCAGCGCCTCGAGCTCGTCCCGCCAGGCAGCGATCGCGCTCTCGGCCAGCGTGCCGTCGGCATTGGGCGCGCGCTCCAGCGTGCCGGTGCGCTCGTCGAGACCGGCCAGGGCCGACTCGAGCGACGACAGCCGGTCGTCGAGGGAGGCGACCTGGTCGACGAGGCCGGCGATCCCGCCGCCCATCTCGTCGAGCTGGGCCTGCATCGTCTCGCCCGGCGCACCATCGTCCGGCGCCTCGGGGAAGGCGGCGACCTGCGATTCGAGGCTGGCGATCCGCTCGTCCAGCGCGCTGGAATCGAAGGGCTGCGCGGTGGGCAGCAACAGCCAGACGAGGATCCCCCCGATCAGCGCGGCGAGGACGCCGCCCGCGATCAGTCCGCCCGCCCCCCCGCCGGGGGTCGCGGCCGGCGGCCGCCCGCCCGAGGGCGGGACCGAGGAGCCGTTGCCGGAGGAGGGCGTCGAGGAGCCGCCGGCAGAGGTCGGGGCGGACGTGGCGCCGTCCCGCGGACCTGAATCCGCCCCGGCCCCGGAAGTGCCGGTCGCGGCGGAAGAATGTGTCGGGGCCGCCGAGCGCGCGGCATAGCCGGTGGCGGCGGAGGCGCCGGGACGCAGACCGGGCGACGCTGTCGTACCGCTTTCCGGCATGGCCTCCGGCGTTGCGGCGGTCTCGCTCGCCCCGTCGGCGCCGGGATGGGCGACCATCTCCTTCGACGGGTCCGCAGCACCCTCGGCATCGTCGGCCGGGGCCGGGGTGTCGACCTCGCTCGCGCCGGGCCGTCGATCCGAGGGCGCGGACCTGTCGGACGGTCCGGAACCGTCCGCATCCGCTTGCCGCCCGCCTGCTTCGGCCGGGCTCTCGTCTACTCCGGAAAGCGACGTGCGGGCGGGCGTCGCCGCACCCGGCGGTCCCGCCGCATCGTCGCTCGCGGGACTCGAGGCTTCGGTCCCGGACGGCCCGGCCTCCGGGGCGCCGGACGCGGCGGCGGTGCCGGACTCGCCGTCCGACCCGGCGGCGGACGGCGTGTCCATCGCAGCGCCCTCGTCCGTTCCGGCCCCGGTCTCGCCCGCGCTGCGGCGGGTCCGGGGCGGTTTCGGTCCGGGGCTCTTGCTGCTCGTCCGTCGCGCCAAAGCTCGTTCCTTTCCCTGCCGACCTACGCGGGGTCCGTTCTCGAACCTAGAGCGGCCGTCCCCCGCCCTCAAGGCAGGACGAGCGCACGCAGTTCCCGCAGGATGAAGGCCCCCGCCGGTTCGGAGGCCACGACCAGCCGCTCGGGGGCCATCGCGGCCGCCACTGAGGCGACCGCCGGGCTGAGCGCGGCGACGAGCAACGGCGCGCGGATCGGCAGCGCGGCGAGCCGGCGCGCCGAGGCGGGGGAATAGAGCGGGACCGCGACCGGCGCCCCGCCCGCAAGCAGCGACAGCGCGGCATCGGTCGGGACGGCGTCCTCCTGCCGGTAGGCGATGACCTCCTCGCAGGGCAGGCCGGCGGCGCGCAGCGTCCCGGCGATGTCGCCCGCGCCTTCGGCGCCGCGCAGGTGCAGGACCGGGCCCGGCGGCGGATCCGCGATCAGCGCCCGCGCCAGCCCGGCCGCGTCGGGGCCGCGCATCCGCGCCGCGAAGCCGGCCTGCCGGGCAGCCTCTGCGGTCCTCTCGCCGACCGCCACGACCGGGATCCGGGGGTCGAGGCCGAGCCGCCCCAGCGCCGCCGCCCCGTTGGCGGAGGTGACGACGATCGTCCCCCAGCCCCCGCCGACCCGGGGCGAAAGCGGCACGATCCGCGTCAGCGGCGAGACGTGGACGGGCCAGTCCGACCCGAGCATCGCCCGCAGCTCCGCCTCCGTGCGGCGGCTTGCCGGGGCGGGACGCGTGAGAAGGACGGGGATCATCGAGGCGGGCGGGGCCATTGTTCGGGTGCGGCGGCGATGTTACCTGCCCCACCGACCCGAGCAACCGTTACCGGTGCCATGACCCTCACCCTTCTCGGCCTCGAATCGAGCTGCGACGACACCGCCGCCGCCCTCGTCCGCCGCGACGCCGCGGGCGCCGGGACGGTGCTGTCGAGCGTGGTGCAGGGTCAGGCGAGCCTGCACGCGGCCTTCGGCGGCGTGGTCCCCGAGATTGCCGCCCGAGCCCATGCCGAGCGGCTGGATCATTGCGTCGAGCAGGCGCTGGACGAGGCCGGGTTGCGGCTGGCCGGGGTGGACGGGATCGCCGTGACCTCCGGCCCCGGGCTGATCGGCGGCGTCCTCTCCGGCGTGATGTGTGCGCGGGGCCTCGCCGCCGCGACGGGTCTGCCGCTGATCGGGGTGAACCACCTCGCCGGACACGCGCTGACGCCCCGTCTGACCGACGCGCTCGCCTTTCCCTACATGATGCTGCTGGTCTCGGGCGGGCATTGCCAGATCCTGATCGTCCACGGGCCCGAGAGGTTCGAGCGGCTGGGCGGGACGATCGACGACGCCCCGGGCGAGGCCTTCGACAAGGCGGCGCGGCTGCTCGGTCTCGGCCAGCCGGGCGGCCCCGCGATCGAGGCGGCGGCGCGGTCGGGCGATCCGGGCCGGTATCCGCTGCCGCGCCCCCTGCTAGACCGGCCGGGCTGCGACATGAGCTTCTCGGGGCTGAAGACCGCCATCCTGCGCGCCCGCGACCGCATCGTGGCGGCGGAGGGCGGCCTGCCCCGGCAGGCGCAGGCGGACCTCGCCGCCTCGTTCCAGGCGGCTGTGCGCGACGTGCTCGTCGAGAAGACGCGCCGCGCGATGGACGTCTATCTCGACCTGCGGCCCGCCGCGCCCGCCCTCGCCGTGGCGGGCGGGGTCGCCGCGAACGGGGCGATCCGGGAGGGTCTGCGCGCGCTCTGCGACGAGACGGTCCGCTTCGCCGCGCCGCCGCTCGCGCTGTGCACCGACAACGCGGCGATGATCGCCTTTGCCGGCGCCGAGCGGATGGCGGCCGGCGCGCCGGCCGGCACCGACCTGACCGCGCGGCCGCGCTGGCCGCTGGATGCGGGGGCCGCGCGGATGCTCGGCTCGGGCAAGCGGGGGGCGAAGGCATGAGGATCTGCGTGGCGGGCGGCGGCGCCTTCGGCACCGCGCTGGCAGTGGCCCTGTCGGGCGAGGGGCCGGTCGACCTCTATGTGCGGGATCCGGACGCGGTGCGCCGGATGCGCGAGGGGCGGGACAGCCCCCGCCTGCCTGGGGTGAGCCTGCCCGCGACGGTCGTCCCGGACTCCGACCCCGACTGCCTGCGCCGGGCCGGGATCGTGCTGCTGGCCATCCCCGCGCAGAAACTGCGCGGCTTTCTCGCCGAGCACCGGGACCGCCTCGCCGGCAAGCCGCTCGTCGCCTGCGCCAAGGGCATCGACCTCGCGACCCTCAGGGGTCCGACCGCGACCATCGCCGAGGGCGTGCCGGACGCGGTGCCCGCCATCCTGTCGGGGCCCAGCTTCGCCGCCGACATCGCGCGCGGCCTGCCCACGGCGCTGGTCCTGGCCTGCGCGGACGAGCGGGCGGGCGCCGCCCTGCAGGCGGCGCTGTCGCGCGGGGCGCTGCGGCTCTACCGCTCCACCGACGTGGCGGGGGTGGAGCTGGGCGGCGCGCTCAAGAACGTCATCGCCATCGCCTGCGGGGCGGCCATCGGCGGCGGCCTCGGCGAGAGCGCGCGCGCCGCGCTGATGACGCGCGGCTTCGCCGAGATGTCGCGCCTCGCCCGCGCGCTCGGCGCCCGGACAGAGACGCTGTCGGGCCTGTCCGGCCTCGGCGACCTTGCCCTGACCTGCGGATCCGACCTGTCGCGGAACTTCCGCCACGGGCAGGCGATCGGCCGGGGCGACGACGCCGGAACCGCCGAGACGGTCGAGGGCGCGTCCACGGCCCGCCCCGCGCTGGAGCTCGCCGTCGCGCATGGCATCGACATGCCGGTCACGCAGGTCGTCGCGGACCTCGTCGCCGGGGAGATCGACCTCACCGGCGCGCTGCACCGTCTGCTCGACCGGCCGCTGAAGGAGGAATGAGAATGCGATACTGGCTCTTCAAGTCCGAGCCCGAAGTCTGGTCCTGGGACGACCAGGTCGCCCGGGGCGAGGCCGGGCAGGAATGGGACGGGGTGCGCAACTACCAGGCGCGCAACTTCATGCGCGAGATGGCGGTAGGCGACCGGGGCTTCTTCTACCACAGCCAGAAGACGCGCGAGATCGTCGGCCTCGTCGAGGTGATCGCGCCGGCGCATCCCGACAGCACGACCGATGACGACAGGTGGGAGTGCGTGGATCTGCGCGCGCTCCGCCCGATGGGCCGCCCGGTGACGCTGGACGAGATCAAGACCGTGCCCGACCTGTCGGAGATGGTCCTCGTCAACAATTCGCGGCTCTCCGTCCAGCCCGTCACCGAGGCGGAATGGACGACGATCCTGCGAATGGGCGGGACAGGGGAGTGACGCCGCGCTAGGCTGCCGATGTAGCAGGGCGGAGGCGAAGATGGTCGCGATCCTGGTGGCGGCGCTGGCCGCCTGGCTGTTCGGCGCGGCGTGGTACATGGCCTTGTCCGGGCCGTGGAAGCGCGTGTCCGGCGTCCCCTGCGACGAGAACGGCAATCGGCGATCCGGGATGGGCGCGCTGCCCTTCGTCCTGTCGGGGGTGGCGATGGTCGTCGTCGCGGCGATGATGCGGCACACCTTCGCCGCCAGCGGCCTCGACACGCTGGGCGCCGGGATCGTCGGCGGCGGGGGAATCGGGCTGTTCTTCGTCTGCCCGTGGATCCTGATCAACAACGCCTATCCGGGCCGGCCCGTCCTGCTGACCCTCATCGACGGGGGCTACGCCCTGTTCGGCTGCGCGATCATCGGCGCGGTGCTGGTGCTGCTGCCGTGACCCCGGCGGCCTGAGGGCGGCGCGATCCGTTTTCTGCGGCAGAACCGGGGGCCGTTCGGCGCCGGTCCATCGTCCGGTCGGCCGATGATCGACCAACGGGGAGGGATCGGCGCGGCATGGCGGCGACCCCTCCCCACTCTCACCCGCGCACTCCCGCGCTGGGATAGGTTGACTGAAGGTCGGGGCCATCCTGGCCGCCCGTACGAGGGTCGATAGCACGGCCCGGACGCGACGCCGACGGAATTGTCACAAGGATTCGAGACGAACTCGCCGGAATCGCCCTCAATAGGCCGATTCCTTCCCGAAATGCTTCACGAGCAGGTAGTAGACGACGGCCCGATACTTGTTGCGGTTGTCCCGGCCATAGGTGGTGATCGCCTTCTGGATCCCGCCCATCAGTTCGGGCCCTTCGGGCAGGCCGAGCTTGTTCTTGAGGAAGCCGTCCTCGATGCGCTTCAGTTCCTCGGTATCGCTGCCCGCAACGGTGCTGGCATCGTCGTTGTAGATCGACGGGCCGCAGCCGATGGTCACCTTCCGCAGCAAATCCATGTCCGGCTCCATCCCGCATTTGTCGCGGATGTCGGCCGCGTATCTCTCGATCAGGTCGTCGCGCTTGCCCATCTGCCTGTCCCCCGGTCTGGCTGGTCCGATGACGCAAGGGTAATGGCCTCGGGCCGGTCGATTCAACCCGCCGGGCGCAGATCCCGCACGGGGAGAGGGCCCGGCCCCCGTCGGGGGGCCGGGCCGCTCTCCCGGTATGCGGGCCGGGATCAGTTGCTCTCGGTCTCTTCCACCTCGGCGGGTGCCTCGTCCATCGCGGCATCGTCCGGGGCAGCCTCGCCGGTGGCCGCATCGTCGGCCGCGGGCTCCATCGGCTCGGCCTCGACCTCGGCGGCCCCGTCATCGGCCGCCGCGCCGTCCATCGCGCCGTCCCCGGTCGCCATGTCGCCGGCCTCGTCGCTGGCCGTCCCTTCCGTCGCGGTGTCCTCCGTCATCGCGCCGGATCCGTCGCCCGACTGCGCCATCAGGTCGCCGACCACGAGCTCGTCCTCGAGGCTCTCGATCCCGCTCTCGTCGAATTCCGGCTGCGCCTCCAGAGCCTCGCGGGTGGTCCCGAGCGTGAAGGCGGTGAAGTCCTCGTTCAGCTGGAACTCGTCCAGCGGCAGGGCGACGGTGTATTCCCCGAGGCCGAGGAAGCCGCCGATCCCGATCACCGCGGCAAGGCCGTCGGCCGTCTGGATGACGTAGTCGACATCGCCGATGTTCTCGCCATCGGGGCTTTCGACCGACATTCCGAGCACGTCGCCGACAGTCATCTCGTCGAGACTCGTGAAGGCCGGGGCCGTCGGCTCGGCTGCGGTGCCGTCGATCGGATCGGTCGCGGGATCCATGGCCGGCGCGGTCTGGTCCATCGTCGGATCGGCGACCGGGGCGGTGGCATCCTGGGCGAGGACAGGCGCGCTGGTCAGGGCGACGATCGCGGCGCTGGCGAACAGGGAGGTGATACGCATGGGTCTTCTCCTTCCGTTTGCGCCGCGTCGGCGGCGCGATGGAAGGGAAAGCCGGACCCCCGGCCCCCGGTTGCAGGCCCCCCGCGCAGCGGCGGGGACCGGCCCAAACGGGCCGATCCCCCTGTGCCGGTTCCCGCCGGGCCGCTGCGTCAGTAGCGGTAATGCTCGGGCTTGAACGGTCCCTCGGGCGTCACACCGATATAGGCCGCCTGCTCGGGCTTCAGCTCGGTCAGCTTGACCCCGATCCGGGCGAGATGCAGCCGCGCGACCTTCTCGTCGAGATGCTTGGGCAGGATGTAGACCCGGTTCTCGTACTGCCCGCCATTCTTCCACAGCTCGATCTGCGCGAGCACCTGGTTGGTGAAGGACGCGCTCATCACGAAGGACGGGTGGCCCGTGGCGTTGCCGAGGTTCAAGAGGCGCCCCTCGGACAGCAGGATGATCCGATGCCCGGACGGCATCTCGATCATGTCAACCTGTTCCTTGATGTTCGTCCACTTGTGGTTGCGCAGGGAGGCGACCTGGATCTCGTTGTCGAAGTGGCCGATATTGCCGACGATCGCCATGTCCTTCATCTCGCGCATGTGCTCGATGCGGATGACGTCCCTGTTGCCGGTCGTCGTGACGAAGATGTCCGCCGAGGACACCACGTCCTCCAGCACGACCACCTCGAACCCGTCCATCGCCGCCTGCAGCGCACAGATCGGGTCGACTTCGGTGACCTTGACCCGCGCGCCCGCGCCACGCAGCGATGCGGCCGAGCCCTTGCCGACATCGCCGTAGCCGCAGACCACGGCGACCTTGCCGGCCATCATCGTGTCGGTGGCGCGGCGGATGCCGTCGACGAGGCTTTCCTTGCAGCCGTACTTGTTGTCGAACTTCGACTTGGTGACGCTGTCGTTGACGTTGATCGCGGGGAAGGGCAGCCGCCCCTCCTTCTGCAGCTGGTAGAGACGGTGGACGCCGGTCGTCGTCTCCTCGCTGACGCCCCTGATCGCGTCGCGGGTCCTGGCGAACCAGCCGGGGCTTTCCTTCATCCGCTTCTGGATCTGCGCCTTGATGACTTCCTCTTCCTCGGATTCCGGCACCGACAGGACGTCCTCGCCCGCCTCCATCCGCGCGCCGAGCAGCACGTAGAGCGTGGCGTCCCCGCCATCGTCGAGGATCATGTTCGCGCCGTCTGCGAACTGGAACGAGCGGTCGAGATAGTCCCAGTGCTCGGTCAGGGTCTGGCCCTTCACTGCGAAGACCGGCACGCCGGCCTCGGCGATGGCGGCGGCGGCGTGATCCTGGGTCGAGAAGATGTTGCACGAGGCCCAGCGCACGTCGGCGCCGAGGGCGACCAGCGTCTCGATCAGCACGGCGGTCTGGATCGTCATGTGCAGCGAGCCGACGATGCGCGCGCCGGAAAGCGGCTTCTCGGTGCCGTATTCCTCGCGCAGGGCCATCAGGCCCGGCATCTCGGTCTCGGCGATGTCGAGCTCCTTGCGGCCATAGGCGGCGAGGGCGATGTCCTTCACGATGTAGTCCTGGGCCACGGGCCGGTCCCCTTCTCTGTGTCTCTGTCTCGACTGGTCGGTCCCGCCTTTACCCGCGGAACCCGCGCCGGGCAATTGCCCCCGGGGTTTCCCCCCGGCGGCCCGCCGTTTACCACCGGGCCCACCGATGCGAGAGGACAGGCGCGAGATGAGCGGCACGACCTGGCAGAGCGGCCCGGCCCGGCAGCCGGATTGCGCGATCCTCACCTGCGATTCCGGGCACCTGCCACAGGCGGTCGTGGTGGCGCGGCGGATCGCGGCGGTCGAGCCGGAGGGCCGTTTCGACATCGTCATCGCCACGCCCGACACCGACTCGATCCCGCGGGCGGCGCTGGACGGACGGATCCGGTTCACCGGGCTCGACGTCTCGGCCATCCCGCAGATCCGGCACCCGATCTCCCGGATCGGGCTCGGCACGTTCTACCGGCACCTGCTGCCCCGGGCTTTCGTCGGCGAGTACCGGGCGATGTTCTACCTCGACACCGACACCTGGTTGCGCCGGCCCGGCCTCCAGGGGCTGTTCGACCGGATGCCGGACGACCTCGCCATCGCGGCGGCGCCGGATTTCGAGTACCAGCCCACCCTCGAGGAGGCCGCTCAGGTCGTCGATCCGTCGTCGCGGGCCCGGCAGGCCGCCTTGTCCGGCCCGAACGGAGAGGTCTGGCAGAGCGGCGCCCTGCTGATCGGCGTGCAGCCCTATCTCGACAGCGAGGCCGACCGCCGCGTCCTGTCCTGGGCTGGGGCCAACGAGGCTGTCCTGCACGCGCACCGGATCGGCGAGCAGGGCGTCCTCAACAAGGTCTGCGGCGGCGAGATCCGGATGCTCGACCCCCGCTGGAACTGGCAGAAACGCCGCTTCCTGCGCGAGGAGATGGTCGCGCGGTTCGACCCCTGGCTGCTGCATTTCTGCGGCCGCGACAAACCCTGGCTGATCGGCGACGATCCCTATGTCGCGACGTTCAACGCCGCGTGGTGGGAGGGGCTGCGGGCCCTCGATCCCGGTTTCGCGCCGCACGCGCGGCCCGGATCGCTGGCGGCGCTGACCCGCACGCCGCGCTTCGGCCTGCCGCCGCTCGACGCACTGCATCGCTGGCGCAAGTCCCGCCGCGAGGCCCGGCGCGAGGAAGCGGCCCGCCCCGGCCCCGCCGCGGCCGTGGCGATGCAGGCGCTGATCGACCGGGCGGAGGTCGCGTGAAGCAGCCCCGTGCCTGGCAGAGGATGCTCTCGGGGCGCCGGCTCGACCTGCTCGATCCCACGCCCGTCGACATAGAGATCGAGGACATCGCCCACGGCCTGGCGTTCGTCGCGCGATGGAACGGGCAGACGGCGGGCGACTGGCCCTATTCGGTGGCCGAGCACTCGCTGCTGGTGGAACGCATCTTCGGCCTGACGGACCCGGCCGCGCCGCCGAGATGGCGGCTCGCCGCGCTGCTGCATGACGGGCCGGAATACGTGATCGGCGACATGATCTCGCCGGTGAAGTCGGCGGTCGGTCCCGGCTACAAGGCGATGGACGAACGGCTCTCCGCCGCGATCCACATCCGCTTCGGCCTGCCCGCCGCCCTGCCGCCGAAGGTCAAGCGCGCGATCAAGCGGGCGGACACCGTCTCGGCCTGGCTGGAGGCGACCCGCCTCGCCGGGTTCGCAGTGGCCGAGGCGGACCGGCTCTTCGGTCGCCAGAACCCGGACGTGATCGCGGCTTGCGACCTGGCCCTGCGCCCCCCGCGCGAGGTGCGCGAGGCCTTCGTCGCCCGCCATGCCGAGCTTCTCGCCGCCCTCTGACCGGAGGGCGGGCGCCGGACCCGCAAAAAAAAATCTGCAACTCTTCCGCGCCGCACTTCGTAGCTCTCGTCAGACCGGCCGGAGACACCGCCGGCCGCCAACAAGGGAGAGACCCATGCTCAAGACGCTGACCCTCACCGCCGCCGTCGCCCTCGGCACCGGCACCGCTGCCTTCGCGCAGAACGATTCCATGATGATGGAGAACCCGACCGTGGGCGGGGCCGAGATGATGGCCGACCAGCCGATCGCGGTGAACGCGGGCAACGCCCCGAACCTCACGACGCTCGTCGCCGCCGTCGGCGCCGCCGGCCTGGGCGAGACGCTGATGGGCGAAGGCCCGTTCACCGTCTTCGCGCCCACGAACGACGCCTTCGCCGCGATCAGCGAGGACTCCCTCAACACCCTGCTGATGCCCGAGAACCAGGCCCAGCTCGAGCAGATCCTCCTCTGCCACGTCGTCGGTGCGAGCGTCATGTCCGACGCGATCGCCGGCATGATCGCCGACGACAACGGCAACCATCCGGTCGAGACCGTCGGCGGCTGCACCCTGCAGGCGCAGATGAACGGCGACATGATCACCCTCACGGACGAGAACGGCCGCGTCGCGACCGTGACCACCGCCGACGTGCGCCAGTCCAACGGCGTGGTTCACGTGATCGACACGGTCCTGCTGCCCGCCGGCCAGGCCGGCTGAACCGGCCGCCCGACAGGAGACGAAGCGGGCCGCCCCCCGGGGCGGCCCGTCTGCGTTCCGGGCCGGGTCATCCGGACCTGCCCCGGCCGTCCTGCCCAAACCGAAGGTGGCGGGGCGCCTGGCGGGGGCCGGATCCGCCGGCCGCCGGTCCGTCCACGAACGTCGCCCGACACCCCTCCATCCTGCTGACGAGGCGGCGTCGCCCCGTAGGGTGGGTCGCACCCACCCACCGCCGCCCGCCCCGAAACATCCCGAATCACGCGACAGGCCCCGTAGGGTGGGTTGCACCCACCACCTCGCAGGGGTGGGTCGCACCACCCTGACCACCCTGGGCCCCCGTTCAGCGCGGCGAGCGCTTCGCCAGGATCCGCTGCAGGGTCCGTCTATGCATCCCGAGCCGGCGGGCCGTCTCGCTCACGTTGCGGTCGCACATCTCGTAGACCCGCTGGATATGCTCCCACCGGACGCGGTCGGCGCTCATCGGGTTCTCGGGCGGGGGGGGCAGCTCGCCCTCGCGGGCGAGGAGGGCGCGCATCACCTCCTCGGCGTCGGCCGGCTTGGCGAGGTAGTCGGTCGCGCCGATCTTGACCGCCGCGACGGCGGTCGCGATGGCGCCGTAGCCCGTCAGCACGACGACGCGGCCGTCCGGCCGCGACTGGCGCAGCGCCTCGACCACGTCGAGCCCGTTGCCGTCCTCGAGCCGCAGGTCCACGACCGCGTAGGCCGGCGGGCGCCGCATCGCCAGATCGCGCCCCTCGGCCACCGATCCCGCCAACGCCACGTCGAAGCCGCGCTTCTCCATCGCGCGGCCGAGCCGGCGCAGGAACGCCTCGTCGTCGTCGACGATCAGCAGGGTCGGATCGGGGCCCAGGTCGGGGCCGGGATCGGCAGAGGCGGATGCGGGGTCCGGGGCATCGGTCATGGCCCTTAGCTAGGCGGAGGGCGGCGGGCCGCAAGAGCGGCGAGAGGACGCGGGCGACCCCGCCGCCCTGCCGTGCTAGATCCGGGGGCAGACCGGCCGGCGCGCGGCCGGCCCGGGAACGGAGACGCGCATGGACCCCGATCCGCTCGACGCAGCGATGCCGGCGCGGCGCAGCAACTGGCTGCGGCTGCAGACGCAGGTCCAGATCCGCTGGATCGCCCTGGCGGGACAGGCCGCGGCGGTGCTGGTCGCGCAGCAGGCGCTGGGGATCGCGCTGCCCGTCGGACCGATCGTGATGACGATCGGCTCGCTGACGCTGGTGAACCTGCTGCTGTGGTTCCTCTGGCCGGCGACGCGCCGGCTCACGCCCCGCGAGGCGACGATCACCCTGCTCTTCGACGTGCTCCAGCTGGGCGCGCTGCTCTCGCTGACGGGCGGGCTGAACAATCCCTTCGCCCTGCTCCTGCTGGCCCCGGTCACGATCGCGGCCACCGCGCTGCCGGGCCGGCGGGCCGTCATCGTCGGCGCGCTGGGCATGGCGATCGTGCTGGCCCTCGCGCTCGTCCACCTGCCACTCACGACGCGCAGCGGCCGCGTCCTCGACCTGCCGCCGCTCTTCCGCTTCGGCTTCTGGGTCGCGCTGTCCTGCGGGCTGGTCTTCCTCTCGCTCTACGCGCGGCAGGTCACGACCGAGGCGAATGCCATGCGCGAGGCGCTGGCGGCGACGCAGCTGGCCCTCGCGCGCGAGCAGAAGCTGACCGATCTCGGCGGCGTCGTCGCGGCGACCGCGCACGAGCTCGGCACCCCCCTCGCCACGATCAAGCTCGTCTCGACCGAGCTGCAGCGCGAACTGGCGGGCAGGCCCGACCTGGCGGAGGACGCGGCGCTGATCGCCCAGCAATGCGACCGGTGCCGCGACATCCTCCGCTCGATGGGCCGCGCCGGAAAGGAGGACCGCCACACCCGGCGCGCGCCGCTCGAGACCGTCGTGCGCGACGCCGCGCAGCCGCATCTCGATCGCGGCCGGAACGTCGATTTCGGCCATGGCAGCACGACCGGCGACCAGCCCGAGATCTGGCGTCGTCCCGAGATCATCCACGGGCTGCGGAACCTGGTGCAGAACGCCGTCGATTTCGCCGCCGCCTCGGTCGATGTCGAGACCGGCTGGGACGAGCGCACGCTCTGGGTGCGGATCGAGGATGACGGTCCCGGCTTCCCGCCCTCGGTCCTGGCGCGGATCGGCGATCCCTTCGTCCGCAGCCGGCGCACCCCCGACCCGCGCGAGGGGCGCGACGGCTACGAGGGGATGGGCCTCGGTCTCTTCATCGCCAAGGCGCTGCTGGAGCGGACCGGGGCGGATCTCAGCTTCACCAATGCCTGTCCGGAGGGGGGCGCGATCGCCCGCGTGGCGTGGCGGCGCGCCGATATCGAGGCGGGGCCGGAGGCGCGCTCCGCCGCGCTGGGCGAGAATGCCCGCCTGCCGGGGTGATCCTGACCCCGGGCGCGGGACGGATCCCCGGGCCCGCGCCCCCGGCGCCATTCCCCGGCACCATCCCCCGGCGCCACGCCGACGTTAACACCTGATTAAGTATTCCGTGCCAGATCGGAAGGTCGGTGCAAGCGGGTAGGTGGGGTTGAAAGTCATGGCGGCGATCGAGGTCGATCAGGTCCTGCTGGGCCTGTTCTCCGGGCTGGCGGGAATGGTCCTCGTCCTCCTTCTGGCCCGGCGCCGGGCCCCCGCCGCCGCTTCCGTCCGAAGGACCGCATCGCAAGCGGTCGAGGGCACGGCCCTTCTCTTCGAGCGGGGGGATCTCATCGACGCGACGGAGGAGGCGCGGCACTTCCTGCGCGGCTCGGGTCCGCCAGCCCCCGGCGGCTACACGCTGGCCGATGCCGTCGCCCGGTTGCGCCGGTCCTATCCCGGCCTGCCCGCCCAGCTGCCCGAGCCGGGCGCGCCGCCCGGCCGGGCGCATGTGGCGGGCCGGTTCGGCACCGGGCCGCTGCTGGTCGAATGGTGGGACGACAAGCTGCGGCTCGACCTTTCGCCCGACCTCGCCGAGGCGACCTCGATCCATCCCGCCACGCTCGAGGCGATGTCCGACGACGTCGACCTTCTCCGCCTGATCTCGGAGGAGACGCCGGAGCTGATCTGGCGGCTCGACGCCGAGGGACAGGTGACCTGGGCCAATCGCAGCTACCTCGCCCGCGCCGACGGCCTTGCCGAACCCGGCGCCTGGCCGCCCGCCGCACTGTTCAGGCAGCTGCCCGATCCGGGCGGCCCGGCGCGGCGGCTGCGCCTGGTCGAGGGGGCGGAGGAACACTGGTACGACGTCCATGTCCGCAGCGTGCCGCCCGACCGGCTCTGCGTCGCGACGCCGGCCGACCAGGTGATCGCCGCCCAGCGCCAGGCCGAGGAATTCCTCACCACGATGTCGCGCATCTTCGCCGAGCTGTCGGTCGGGCTGCTGATCTTCGACACCGACCGGCGGCTGACGATGTTCAACCCCGCCGCCTACGACATGCTGGGCCTCGGCAGCGCCTTCCTGACCGGCCGGCCGCCGCTGCGGGACGTGCTCGACCGGCTCCGCGACCGCGGCCTCGTGCCCGAGCCGCGCGACTGGCGAAGCTGGCGCGAGCGGTTCGACGCGCTGGAAGAGGCGGGCGAGCGGGGGCAGCTGTCGGAAAGCTGGTCGCTGCCCGGCAACCGGACCTGGCGCGTCACCGGCCGGCCCCATCCCGGCGGCGCACTGGCGCTATTGTTCGAGGACATCTCGGACGAGATCGGGCAGACCCGGCGATTCCGCGCCGAGCTCGAGACCGGGCGCGGCGTGCTCGACGCCCTGCCCGACGGGATCGCCGTGTTCTCTCCCGCCGGGACGCTACGGATGACCAACACGGCCTACGACACGCTCTGGGGCCGGTCCTCGGACACGCTCGACGACGTGCGCCTCGCCGACGAGATCGGGGGCTGGGAGGCGCGGTGCACCGGCGTCTCGGCCCTGCGCCGCATGGGCGGCACCGATCCGGTGGCGGCGGCGGGCGGCGCGCCCATCGCGCTGCGCCGCAAGGACGGCCGCGCGGCGGAGCTGCACCTGTCGCGGATCCCGCGGGGCGACATCCTCGCCCGGTTCCACCTCTCCGAGGGCGGCATCGCCCGCCCGGCCCCGGGGGCCCGGACGGAGGCGGAGCCGGACCCGGGCAAGGCGGCGGGGCCCGACGGTCCGGCCACCTTCGTCCGGCGGAACGGCTAGCCGGGCCCGTCGCGCGATCGCCCGCCGCCCACCGACGCCACGCCCCGCGCGCGCCTGGCCGGGCAGAAGCCCCTGTCACCGGGTCCCCGCCTGGCTTCTCTGCCGCACTCCTCCGCCGGGCTTTCCCCCCGACCGCGACGAACGCCGGACGGGCCGGTCTCCAGCAGGGAAGCACCGGACGTGCCGATGTCCGGTACGGACGGCGAGCCCTCGCCGGGTTCGGGAGCGGCCCCCCGCCGGGCTTCTTCCCCGGACCGCGACAAGCACCGGACGAGTCGATGTCCGGTACGGACAGCCCCCTTGGGCCCCCACCGGGTTCGGGACCGGCCCCCGCCGGGCCGCGGGGCAGCGCGGGACGGACGCCCGGAGGGATCCCGGATCAGGCCGGGCGGCCCCCCGGCCGAGCCAGTTCGGGACGCCCCGGTCCCGGCGACGATCGGCGGACCCGTCGTCACGGGAGCCGACCCCTCCGACCCGTCCCCCCGACGCCCGCGGCCCGTTCCGCCCACGGAAAGCGCCGCGCGATCCCGTCCCGCGGAGGGAGGCCGCCGCGCCCCCTTCCCCCCCGCGCCCGGGGCGGGATAGGGTCGGCCCGATGCGTCCCGGCCCCCTCCCCCTCCCCGACGAAACCGACACCCGGGCCCTCGCCCGGCGGATCGCCCCGGCGCTGCGGGCGGGCGACGTTCTGCTGCTGGAGGGGCCGGTCGGCGCCGGCAAGACATCCTTCGCGCGCGCCCTGATCCGCGCGCGTCTGGGGGACGAGACGGCCGAGGTGCCCTCGCCGACCTTCACCCTCGTGCAGACCTACGACGACGGGGAGTGCGAGATCTGGCACGCCGATCTCTACCGGCTCGGCCATCCCGACGAGGTGCTGGAACTCGGTCTCGGCGAGGCCTTCGGGACGGCGATCGTCCTCGTCGAATGGCCCGAGCGGCTGGGTACGGCGCTGCCCGCCGGGGCGCTGCGCCTCGGTTTCGCCGCCGAGGCGGACGGGCACTCGGTACGCATCGACGCCCCCGGTGCCTGGTCCGACCGGCTGGCGGCGCTGGCATGACCGGCCCCTTCGCCCCCGGGGAGCCGCGGCTCTTCACCCTGCCGGCGGGAATCGACGGACCGGCCGAGATCCGGCGCGGGCTCGAGGCGCGCCTGCCCTCCGGCGACCCCGCCGCCCTGTCGCGTGTCACCATCCTCGCCAATTCGCGCCGCATGGCCCGCGCGGTCGCGGCCGCCTGGGCCGACGGCCCCGCCCGGCTGCTGCCGCGCATCCGCACCATCGCCGACCTCGCCACCGCGCCGCTCACCGGCGATCCGCGCCCGCCCGTCTCGCCGGTGCGCCGGCGGCTGGAACTGTCGCAGCTGGTCGGCCGCCTGCTCGCCGCGGACGGACGGATCGCGCCGCGCACCGCGCTCTACGATCTGGCCGACAGCCTCGCCCGGCTGGCCGACGAGATGCATGACGAGGGCGTGCCCGCCGCCGCGCTCTCCGCGCTCGAGACCGGGGACCTGTCGGGCCACTGGGACCGCACGCTCCGCTTCCTCGACATCGCCGCGCACTGGATGGACGGCGAGAGCGCCGCCCCGACCGAGGCGCTGCGCCTGCGCCGCCAGGTCGAGACGCTGGCCGCGCGCTGGGCCGCCGAATCGCCCGAGGGGCCGATGCTGGTCGTCGGCTCCACCGGCTCGCGCGGGACAACGGCGGCGCTGATCGAGGCGGTCTGCCGCCTGCCGCAGGGCGCGGCGATCCTGCCGGGGCACGATCCCGACCTGCCGGGCGACGTGTGGGACCGGCTGTCCGATCCGGGCGATTCCGAGAGCGGCGAGGATCATCCCCAGTACCGCACCGCCGCGCTCGCCGCGCGGCTGGACCTCGCCCCCGTCGCCCTGCCCGCCTGGACCGAGGCCGCGCCGCCCGACCCGGCCCGCAACCGCCTGATCTCGCTGGCGCTGCGGCCCGCGCCCGTGACCGATCAGTGGCTGGCCGAGGCGCCGGGGCTGGGGGATCTCGCCGCCGCCACGGCGCGGATCACCCTGCTCGAGGCGCCCTCGCCCCGGGCGGAGTCCGAGACGATCGCCCTGCGGATCCGCGCGGCGGTGGAGGCGGGGACGAAGACGATCCTTGTCACCCCCGACCGGGTGCTGACCCGGCAGGTCGCGGCGGCGCTGGACCGCTGGGACATCGCGGTGGACGACAGCGCGGGCACGCCGTTGCCGCTGACCGCGCCGGGGCGGCTGCTGCGGCAGGTGGCCGGGCTGATGGGGCGGCGCCTCGCCGCCGCCGACCTGCTGGCCCTGCTGAAGCATCCGCTGGTCGTGCGCGGCGGGGCGCGGGGGGATCACGTCCTTGCCACCCAGCGACTCGAGGTGCGGATCCGCAAGGACGGCCCCCCATTCCCCGATCGCGCCGCGCTGACGGCCCATTCGGCCGAGGCGCCCGGCTGGGCCGACTGGATCGCGGACGTGACCGGGCCGCTCGCGGCGGCCGATCCCGCGCCGGTCGAGGCGCACATCGCCCGCCACCTCGCCGCGGCCGAGGCGCTGGTCGCCGGGCCGGACGGCGCCGCGCCGGACGAGCTCTGGGCCGGTCCGGCGGGGCGCGAGGCGCGGGCGCGGATGGCCGAGTTCGCCCGCCATGCCGAGGCGGGCGGCACCGTGTCCCCCGCCGATTACCGCGCGCTCGCCGACGGGATCCTGTCGCGGGGCGAGGTGCGGGGCGGCGAGGACGGGCATCCGCTCGTCCTGATCCGCGGCACGCTCGAGGCGCGGGTCGAGACGGCGCCGCTGGTGATCCTCGGCGGGCTCGTCGACGGGGTCTGGCCGCCCGTCCCCGCCCCCGATCCCTGGCTGAACCGGCAGCTGCGCCGCGAGGCGGGCCTGCTCTCGCCCGAGCGGCAGGTCGGCCTCTCGGCCCACGACTTCACCCAGGCCGCCGCGGCGGAGGAGGTGTGGTTCACCCGCGCCCTGCGCACGGACGAGGCGCAGACGGTGCCCTCGCGCTGGCTGAACCGGATCGTCACGCTGATCGGCGGGCTGCCGGAACAGGACGGCCCGCGGGCGCTGGAGGCGATGCGGGACCGCGGGGCCGGGTGGCTGGCCCGCGCCGCCGCGCTGTCGGTGCCACCGGCCCGCGTCGATCCCGCGCCCCGTCCCTCGCCGGTCGTTCCGGTGGAGGCGCGGCCGGACCGGCTGTCGGTCTCGGACATCGCGGCGCTGATCCGCGATCCCTACGCGCTCTACGCGCGCAAGATCCTCGGCCTCTACCCGCTCGGCCCGCTGCGGCAATCGCCCGATGCCCGCGACCGGGGCACCGCACTGCACGCCGTCCTCGAACGGTTCGTCCGCGAGGGCACCGATCCCGCCGCGCCCGATGCGCGCGCGCGGTTGCTCGACACCGCCGCCCGCGTGCTGGACGAGGTCTGCCCCTGGCCGACCGTGCGGCAGGTCTGGCTCGCCCGGTTCCGGCGCATCGCCGCCGCCTGGCTCGCCGACGAAGTGGCCCGCCGCGTCCGCGGCGCGCCCGCGCATCTGGAGATCACGGGCCGCGCGCCGCTCGCCGGGCTGGGGGTCGAGATCGTGGCCAAGGCCGACCGGATCGACACCGACGGCGCGGGCGGGGCCTGGATCTACGATTACAAGACCGGCGCCCCCCCGACGAAGAACGCGCAGATCGCCTTCGAGAAGCAGCTGCTCATCGAGGCGGCGATGCTGGACCGCGGCGCGTTTCCGGGCCTCGACGGATACCGCACGGCGGGCGCGGCCTATATCGGCCTCGGCGCGAAGCCGGGCGAGGTCGAGGCCCCGCTCGAGGATCACGACACCTGGGACCGGCTGGTCGAGCTGGTGGGCGCCTGGCAAAGCCCGACCCGCGGCTACACCGCGCGGATCGCGCCGCAATGGGCGTGGGAGAGCGGCGATCACGACCATCTCGCCCGTCGCGGCGAGTGGGAGGATACGGACACGCCCCGCCCGGTGGACGTGGCGCGGGGGGAGGATCCGCCATGACGCGGAACGACGCCACCGAGCGGCAGGTCCGCGCCGCCGATCCCGCCGCCTCGACCTGGGTGGAGGCCAATGCCGGCTCGGGCAAGACCCGCGTCCTGACCGACCGCGTGGCCCGGCTGCTGCTGGCGGGGACGAACCCGCAGCACATCCTCTGCCTGACCTATACCAAGGCGGCGGCGAGTGAGATGCAGAACCGCCTCTTCGAGCGGCTGGGCCGCTGGGCGATGCTGCCGGGGGGCGAGCTGGCGCGCGCGCTGCAGGATCTGGGCGTCGAGGGCGGAATGGACGGCCAGCGCCTCGCCGCCGCCCGCCGGCTCTTCGCCCGCGCGATCGAGACGCCGGGCGGCCTGCGGATCCAGACGATCCACGCCTTCTGCGCCTCGATCCTGCGCCGCTTCCCGATGGAGGCGGGCCTGTCGCCGCAATTCGCCGAGATGGAGGAGCGCGAGGCCGACCTTCTCATGGCCGGGATCGCCGACGAGATGGCGGTGGAGGTGCCGGACCTGGTCGCGGGTGTCGCCGGCCTCGTCTCGGACGAGGATCTTTCGGCGATCCTCGGCACCGTGACCGGCATGCGCGAGGCGATCGCCGCCGCCCCGGACGAGGACGGCCTGCGCCGGGCGCTGGGCCTCGCCCCCGGCGAGAGCTTGGAGGCCCTGGTCGCCCGCACGCTCGCCCCCGGCGACGGCGATCTGCTGCGGCGGGTGGCGGCGGCCTGCGCGGCCGGCTCGAAGACCGACCTCGCGCTCGCCGCCACGCTGTCGCGGGTCGCGGCCGAGCCTGGGGCCGAGGATCTGCCGATCCTCGAGGGCTGCCTACTCACCGGAGCGAAGGCGGCGGTGCCTTTCGGCGCCAAGACGGGCAAGATCCCGACCAAGAAGATCCGCGAGGCCCATCCCGAGATGGCCGGGGATCTCGACGACCTGATGGAGCGTGTCGCCGCGGCGCGCGAGACGCGGCTGCGCCTTCTCGCCGCCGAGCGGACCGCGACCGTCCTGCGCTTCGGCACCGAGTTCCTGCGCCGCTACGAGGACGCCAAGCTGGCCGCCGGCCTGGTGGATTTCGACGACCTGATCGCGCGTACCCGCGCCCTGCTGACCGACCCCCGGGTCTGCGACTGGGTGCTCTACCGGCTCGACGGCGGGATCGACCACATCCTCGTCGACGAGAGCCAGGACACCTCGCCGGCGCAATGGGCCGTGGTCAAGGAGCTGGCGCGCGAGTTCACCGCCGGGGACGGCGCGCAGGGATCCGGGCGGACGATCTTCGTCGTCGGCGACCGCAAGCAGTCGATCTATTCCTTCCAGGGCGCCGACACGGCCGGCTTCGACGCGGCGCGCGCGCATTTCGAGGCGCGGCTGGCCGAGGCGGGGGCGCGGCTCGAGAGCGTCGGGCTGATCTGGTCCTTCCGCTCCGCGCAGGAGATCCTGCGCCTCGTCGACGACACGTTCCGCGAGGGGCGCTCGGACGGGATCGGCGATCCGCCCGAACACCTAGCCTTCAGGGACGCGATGCCCGGCCGGGTCGACCTCTGGCCCGCCGTGCCCAAGCCCGAGAAGGAGGAGGAGCCGCCCTGGTTCGCCCCGCTCGACCGGCTGGGCCGGAGCGATCCCAAGGTCGTGCTGGCCGAGGCGTTGGCCGCCGAGATCCTGCGGATGACGCGCGAGGAGACGCTGCCCGTCGAGACGAAGTCGGGCATGCGGCGGCGCCGGGTGACAGAGGGCGACATCCTGATCCTGGTCCGGGGGCGCCAATCCGGCCTCTTCGGGCACATCATCCGCGCCTGCAAGGCGGCGGGGCTGGACGTGGCCGGGGCCGACCGGCTGAAGCTGATGGCCGAGCTCGCCGTGCGCGACCTCGTCGCCGTGCTGCGGTTCCTCTCGCTCGCCGATGACAACCTCTCGCTTGCCGCGGCCCTGCGCTCGCCCCTCTTCGGCTGGGACGAGGGGCAGCTCTACCGTCTCGCCGCCGGGCGGCGGAGCACGCTCTGGCAGCGGCTGCGCGCGACCCCCTGCGAGGCGCTGCGCATCCTCGACGACCTGCGGGACCGGGCCGACTTCCTGCGGCCCTTCGACCTTCTGAACCGGCTGCTGCTGCGCCATGACGGACGCCGCCGCCTGCTCGCCCGGCTGGGGCCGGAGGCCGAGGACGGGATCGACCAGCTGCTGTCGCAGGCCCTCGCCTACGAGCGGCGGGGCGTGCCGTCGCTCACCGGATTCCTCGAATGGCTCGACGCCGAGGACGTGACGGTCAAGCGCCAGTCCGAGGGGGCGGGGCGGCAGCTGCGCGTGATGACCGTCCACGGGTCGAAGGGACTCGAGGCGCCGATCGTCGTCCTGCCGGACTGCGCCACGCCGCAGGCACCGAAGACGGGCCGCGCGCTGATGCTGGGAGAGGCCCCGGTCTGGGCCGGGACCGTCGACGAGATGCCGCCCGAGATCGCCGCCGCCCGGGCCGAACGCCAGGCCGCGCAGGAGGAGGAGCGGCGCCGCCTGCTATACGTCGCGATGACGCGGGCGGAGAGCTGGCTGATCGTCTGCGCCGCCGGGGACGCCAAGGAGGGCGAGGGATCCTGGCACGGCATGGTCTCGGACGGGATGCGGCATGGCGGGGCGGTGGATCACGCCACCCCGGTCGGGCCGGGCCTGCGGGCCCAGCGCGCCGACTGGGACGACCTGCCGATGGACGACGCGCCCGGCCCCGCCGCGCGCCCCCTGCCCCCGCCGCCAGCCTACGGCCCCGCGCCCGTGCCGCCGCGTCCGGCGCTGCTCTCGCCGTCCGATCTCGGCGGGGCGAAGGTGCTGCCGGGCGAGACGGACGGGGCCGAGGGCGAGACGGCGCTGGCGCTCGGGCGCCTCGTTCACATGCTGCTCGAAGTGCTGCCCGAAATCGCCGAGGCGGACCGGCCCGCCATGGGCCTGTCGCTGATCGAGGCGCATCCCGACGCCGCCGCTTCCGTCGATCCCGCCGCGCTGGTGGCCGAGGTGGCGGCCCTGACGGGTCGGCCGGACCTGGCCCCGCTCTTCGCCGCCGGCGCGCTGGTCGAGGCACCGCTCAGCGCCCCCGCCCCGGGCGGGCGGCGGATCGTCGGCACGGTGGACCGGCTGATCGTGTCGGAGGACCGCATCCTCGCCGTCGACTACAAGACCAACCGGCTCGTCCCCGGCGCCCCGGAGGACGTGCCGGAAGGCGTGCTGCGGCAGATGGGGGCCTACGACCACGCCCTGACCCAGGTCTTTCCCGGGCGCGCGGTCGAGACGGCGATCCTCTGGACCCGGACCGGCGCGCTGATGGTGCTGCCGCAACATCTGGTACGCGGCGCGTGGGCGCGCGCGATGGCTGCCTTGACGGGTCCGGAGGCGGTACATACGTTCCGCGCCTGACGTCATCAGGAGAAGAACAATGGCCACCCAAGCCGTCACGGACGCGACCTTCGACAGCGAAGTGCGCCAGTCCGACATTCCCGTCGTGGTGGATTTCTGGGCCGAATGGTGCGGCCCCTGCAAGATGATCGGCCCGGCGCTGGAAGAGATCTCGGAAGAGATGAACGGCCAGGTGAAGGTCGTGAAGGTCAACGTGGACGAGAACCCGATGTCCCCCGCCCAGATGGGCGTGCGCGGCATCCCGGCGCTCTTCGTCTTCAAGAACGGCGAGGTCGTCTCGAACCGCGCCGGCGCCGCGCCGAAGGCGGCGCTGGCCGACTGGATCAAGTCCTCGATCTGAGTTTCCGCCCGATCGGGCAGCGGAAAGGGGCGCCCCGCCGGGCGCCCTTTTTCGTGCGCGGGTCCGCCGACAGTGCCCGGTCCGGCACGTCCTGCCGGAACGCCTCGCCTCGTCCGGCGTTCGCCCCCTGACCCCGCTGACAGGAGGACCCCCCATGAGCTTCAAACGCATTCTCGGCGCCATGCTCGCCTCGCGCATGGCGGGCCGGGGCCGCGGCCATGGCGGGCTCGGCACCGCCGCCGCCCTCGCCCTCGGCTCGCGCCGCGGCGGACTGGGCCGCAAGCTCGGCGTTCTCGGCCTCGGCTACATGGCCTACCGCGCCTATCAGGACCACAGGGCCACGCAGCCCCGGACGGGGACCGGCCATGCCGCCGCCGGGACGGACCGCGCGGGCAGCGCCGGCGGGCTCGGCGCGATGATCCAGGGCCTCGTCGACAAGGTCGCGGGTCCCGACGCGGCCGAGCCGCCCGAGCAGGACCTGCGCGAGGGAGAGGCGGTCGCGGGCCGTCTGAGCGAGGACGACGCCCGCCTGCTGATCCGCGCGATGGTCACGGCCGCCTATGCCGACGGCGCCCTCTCGACCGAGGAGCGGGCCCGCATCATGCAGGCGGTCGAGGAAGCGGACGGCGACGCGCAGGACCGCGCCGAGATGGAGCGCGAGCTGGCGAATCCCCAGCCGGTCGAGGCGCTGCTCGCCAGGGTCCAGGGCGAGGAGATGGCCGAGGAGGTCTACCTTGCCTCCTGCGCCGCGATCGATCCGCGCACGCCCCGCAACCGCGCCTATCTCGACGACCTGCGCGAGCGGCTGGGCCTGTCGCGGATGGATGCCGAGGAGATCGAGTCGCTCGCCTGACGCCCCGCCCCCCGGCCGCGAGGTTGCGCACCCTGCCGGTGCGGCCCATATCGGCCGCGAACGGACAGGAGGCGCGACATGGCCGATAGCGATTTCCCCGGCTGGCACGGCACGACGATCATGGCGGTCCGCAAGGGCGGGCAGGTTGTCGTGGCGGGCGACGGGCAGGTGAGCCTCGGCAACACCGTCATCAAGGGCACGGCGCGCAAGGTGCGCCGCCTGTCGCCGGGCGGCTTCGACGTGGTCGCGGGGTTCGCCGGCTCCACCGCCGACGCCTTCGCCCTGCTCGAACGGCTGGAGAAGAAGCTCGAGGCGCAGCCCGGCCAGCTCCAGCGCGCGGCGGTCGAACTGGCGAAGGACTGGCGCACCGACAAGTACCTGCAGAAGCTCGAGGCGATGCTGATCGTCACCGACGGCGCCGAACTCTACGTCATCACCGGGGCCGGCGACGTGCTGGAGCCCGAGCACGACGTGACAGCGATCGGGTCGGGCGGGAACTACGCGCTGTCCGCCGGACGGGCGCTGATGGACACCGACCTCGATGCCGAGGCCATCGCGCGCAAGGCGATGGGGATCGCCGCGGATATCTGCGTCTTCACGAACGGGAACTTGACCGTCGAGACGATCTCGAAGTGAGCGGAATCGAAGTGAAGGCGCGCGAGATGGACGGGCCCGGACCCGCCGGGGTGACCCGGTGATCGAAGCCGACGATCTCAAGGCCGCGGTTGCCGCCGGCACCATCACCGAGCGGCAGGCGGCGCAGCTTTCCGCGCTGGCCCATGCGCGGAGCGGCGCGCGCACCGGTCTGCGGCCGGGGGACGAGCCGTTCGAGCTGTTCCGGGGCTTCAACGAGATCTTCATCGTCGTCGGCCTCGTCATCCTCGCCTTCGGCTGGTCCTCCGTCGCGGGGATCGCCGTGGCGGCGGGGGGCGGCGGCAACTTCTTCACCGGCGGGCTGATCGCCTCGGGGATCACCGCCGCGGTGATCTGGGCCCTGGCGGAATACTTCACCCGCCGCCGCCGGATGGTCGCCCCCTCGATCGCGCTGGCCCTGTTCTGGGCCGGGAACGCGGTCGCCTTCTTCTCGCTCGCCTTCAGCCAGCCCTTCATGGTGGCGCAGGCGGACTATTCCTCGCTGCCGATCCCCATGGCGCTCGCGACGCTGGCGCTGCTGGGCTACTGGGCACGGTTCCGCGTGCCCTTCGCAATGGCGCTGATCGCGGTCGGTGCCTTCGCCACGGCGATGGTCGCCGCCGCCGCCCGCGCCGGCACACCCGAGACGCTGGACGAGGTGTTCCTGCTGTCCTCCGGCGGGCCCTTCGCCTGGATCACGCTGCTGCTGGGGATCGTCGTCTTCGCCGTCGCGATGGTCTTCGACATGAGCGACCCGCACCGGGTCACCCGCCGCTCGGCCCAGGGCTTCTGGCTGCACGTTGTGGCGGCCCCCGCGCTGGTGAACACCGTCGCCCTGACCCTGCTCTCGCGCGAGACCCCGGCGGCGAACATGATGCTCTTCGCGGTGCTGGTCGTCTTCGCCCTCGTCGCGGTGGTGATCGACCGCCGCTCCTTCCTCATCGCCGCCGTGGGCTATTCGGTCACGCTGGGCTTCGCCGTCTTCGGGACGGACGGCGCGGCGTGGAGCGTGCTGGGCCTCGGCATCGTCCTCCTCCTCCTCGGCGCGTTCTGGGAACGGATCCGCGCGGGCCTGCTGCGCCTGCTGGGTCCGGTGCTTCCGCTGAACCGCCTTCCCCCGTCTTCCGGAGTCTCAGAATGACCGACCTGACCCCCCGCGAGATCGTCAGCGAGCTCGACCGTTTCATCATCGGCCAGAAGGACGCCAAGCGCGCCGTCGCCGTGGCCCTGCGCAACCGCTGGCGGCGCAAGCAGCTGGGCAGCGACCTGCGCGACGAGGTCTATCCCAAGAACATCCTGATGATCGGCCCGACCGGCGTCGGCAAGACCGAGATCTCGCGCCGGCTGGCCAAGCTCGCCCGCGCGCCCTTCCTCAAGGTCGAGGCGACCAAGTTCACCGAGGTCGGCTATGTCGGCCGCGACGTGGAACAGATCGTGCGGGATCTCGTCGATATCGCCATCGTCCAGACCCGCGAGCACATGCGCGAGGACGTGGCCGCCAAGGCCCGCGAGCGGGCCGAGGACCGCGTCGTCACCGCCATCGCCGGCAAGGACGCGCGCGAGGGCACGCGCGAGATGTTCCGCAAGAAGCTGCGGAGCGGAGAACTGGACGACACCGTGATCGAGGTGGAGGTGGCCGACACCTCCAACCCCTTCGGCGCGATGGAGATCCCCGGCCAGGGCGGGATGATGCCGGGCGGCATGTCCCTCGGAGACATCTTCGGCAAGGCGATGGGCGGGCGCACCACGAAGAAGCGGGTCAGCGTCGCCGACAGCTACGACCTGCTGCTCGCCGACGAGGCGGACAAGCTGCTCGACGACGAGAGCGTGACCAAGGCCGCGCTCGAGAACGTGGCGCAGAACGGGATCGTCTTCATCGACGAGATCGACAAGGTCTGCCGCAATTCCGAGGGATCCCGCGGGGGCGATGTCAGCCGCGAGGGCGTGCAGCGCGACCTGCTGCCGCTGATCGAGGGCACGACGGTCAGCACCAAGCACGGGCCGGTCAAGACCGACCACATCCTCTTCATCGCGAGCGGAGCCTTCCATGTGGCGAAACCGTCCGACCTGCTGCCCGAACTGCAGGGCCGCCTGCCGATCCGGGTCGAGCTGCGGGCCCTGACCGAGGGCGATTTCGTCCGCATCCTGACGGAAACGGACAACGCCCTCACGCGGCAGTACACCGCCCTCATGGGCACCGAGGAGGTGCATGTCGAGTTCACCGAGGACGGGATCGCCGAGCTGGCCCGCATCGCGGCCGAGGTGAATGCCGAGATCGAGAACATCGGCGCGCGGCGGCTCTACACCGTGATCGAGCGTGTCTTCGAGGATCTGTCGTTCGAGGCGCCCGACCGCGCTGGCTCAAGCGTCAAGGTCGACCGGGCCTTCGTCGACCAGCATCTCGGCGACCTGGCAAAATCGGCGGACCTGTCGCGATACGTGCTGTGACGCGCGGGACCGGGCGTCGGGACCTCGGGGATGCCGGCCCGGGTGGGTGCAACCCACCCTACAACCCGGCGTAGGGTGGGTTGCACCCACCCGCCCCACCCCGGCTCTGGCCAAGGAATGGATGCCGTCCTCGTGACACGCGGGATGGGTGCCGGCCCGGGTGGGTGCGACCCACCCTACATTCCGGCGTAGGGTGGGGCGCAGGAACCCCACCCCCGGATACCCACGGTCGCCCCCTACCCCACCGCCCTCCAATGCGTGCCGTCCCAGCGGAAGCGTTCGCCCCCCACGGCCGAGAAGCTGGGGTCGTCGAAGGCGGCCCAGCGCTCCACCGCGATCTCGTCGCCCGCGATGTCGAGGACGTTGAACGAGTTCGGCTCCGCACGCACGCGGGTCGACAGGCCGGTCCCCGCCTGAACGAAGAGGATCCCCGGCGCCGCCTCGAACGGCGCGGCGGAGGCGTTGTGCAGATGGCCCGACAGGACCACGTCGGCTCCCGCCTGCGAGAGCTGGCTGAGCGCCTTGGACGAGCCCTTCATCAGCTCCTTGTCCACCTCCGGCGCCTGCTCGAGCGGATGGTGCATCACCGCGACGCCGATATGGCTGTCCATGATCTCGCCCAGCCGGGCCGCGACGCGGCGGCGGGCATGGCCCCGGAACCGGCCGCGCTGCCAGTACCAGGGAGTGACCGTGTTGATCCCGACGACGCGGACCGTCCCGTCCTGCCATTCGGGCTCGAGCTCCTCGTCCACGTGGGTCCGGTAGCGCGAGAACGGCCGGGTGAAGCGGACCCAGAGATTGTCGAGCGGGGTGTCGTGATTGCCCGGCACAGACAGGGTCGGCGCCTCGATCCGGTCGAGAAACGCCCGGGCGGCGCGGAACTGGCTGTTGCGGGCGCGCTGCGTGAAGTCGCCCGACACGATCACCAGGTCCCCCGCGAGGCGGTTCACCACCTCGATCAGGGGCCGGGTCAGGTCGGCGCGAACGCGGCCGAAATGCAGGTCGGAGAGATGGATCAGCCGGGTCACGCGGCCTCCTCGTCCTTGGTCCGGGGGATGATGACGTTGAGGCAGCGGTCCCGCATGGCAAAGCGGATCGGGCTGTCCATCCGGAACTTCTCGCCGTCGCAGGCCACGAGGACCCGCTTGCGCCGGGTGCGGACGATCATCTCGCGCCCCGTCAGCACGTCGAAATCGCGCCCCTCGCGCATCGTGCCGCGCATCAGGTGCCAGGCCTGCAGGAAGAGGCCGCGTCGCCCGCCCCTCGTCCCGACGAAGGCGACGAGTTCGTCGCGCTCGACCGCCTCGCGGCCGGGCAGGCCGAACATCTCCATCTGGTAGACCGACCGCCCGACGAAGAGCAGCGGCGTCACCATCCGCCGCTCCACCCCGTCGACGGTCAGCGTCATGCGGATCGGCCGCTGGACCCTGAGGAAGGTCTTGATGACCGACCAGTAGGCCGCGAGCCGCGAGCGGCCCCAGGATCTGTAGACCTCCTCGCGGTTCTTGAGGATCGTGGGATAGACCCCGATCGAGGCGTTGTTGAGGAAGATCTGGTCCCCCACCGCGCCGAGCGACAGGCAGGCGACGGAACCGTTCAGGTTGGCATCCGCGGCCGCCTCGACATCCTCGGGAAAGCCGAGGCCGCGCGCGTAGAAGTTGAACGTTCCGGCGGGCAGGACGCCCATCGCCGCGTCCGTCCCGACGAGGCCGTTGGCCACGCCCATGATCGTGCCGTCGCCGCCCGCCGCGATCACGATGTCGGCGCCCTCCTCGGCCGCCTGCCGCGCCTTGCCGGCGGGATCGGTCCCCGGCTCGAAGGTCACGAGCCGCGCGGTCGGCCCCAGCCGGTCGAGCGCGGCCTGCACGAAGGCGTCCTGCGCCTCGGCGCGGCCGGACTTGCTGTTTCGGATCACCACGATGGACCGGGTCTCGCGACTGGCCGTCCGTGGCTGATGCGGCCCCTCCCCGGGGCCGGCCTTCGTCTCGGCGCTGCTCAATTGCGCTCTCGCTTTCCCATGCCGTCCGGGCCCCGCCGGGGCCCCGTCGCGACCGGAACGCGCGAGCCCCGCGCCGGGTCCATCGGGGGCCGGGTTTCCGTGCCCCCCTTTCCTTCCGGGCGGGAAAGGTATTGGTCGGGCCACGGGCGCAGACCGCGCCGACGGACCCAAGCCCCATGACCCCCGCCCCCCGCGTGAGCACCGGCCGCTTCCTGATCGACAACGCGCCCTGGCTGGGCGCGGGGGCGATGATGTCCTTCCTGTCGGCCTTCGGGCAGACCTTCCTGCTGTCCGTCTTCGCGGCCGAGATCATGGCCGAGTTCGGCCTGACCGACGGCGGCTGGGGCCTGACCTACACGGTGGGGACGGGGCTGTCGGCGGCGATCATGGTCTGGGCCGGGGGCCTGGCCGACCGGTTCCGGGTGCGGGTGCTGGGCAGCGCGGTGCTGGTCTGCCTCGCGCTTTCCTGCCTGTTCATGGCCGGCAACCGGATGGTGGCGCTCCTGCCGCTCGCCATCCTCGCGCTCCGGCTCTTCGGGCAGGGCATGGCGTCCCATGTCGCCCTGGTGGCGATGGCGCGCTGGTTCGTCGCGACGCGCGGCCGGGCCCTCGCCGTCGCCACCTTCGGCTTCGCGGCGGCCGAGGCGACGCTGCCGCTCACCCTCGTCGCGGCGAAACGCGTCCTCGACTGGCGCACGCTCTTCGTCCTGATGGCGCTGGTCGCCCTGCTGGCGATCCCGCTGCTCTGGGCGCTGCTGCGGACCGAGCGCACGCCGCAGGCCGATGCCGAGGTGAACGTGCAGGCCGGGATGGACGGGCGGCACTGGACGCGGGCAGAGGCGCTGCGCCACCCGCTCTTCTGGGCGCTGGCGCCGTCCCTGATGGCCTTCCCGGCCTTCGCGACCGCCTTCTGGTTCCACCAGGTTCATTTCGCCGAGCTGAAGGGCTGGTCGCATCTCTCCTTCGTCGCGCTCTTCCCGCTGGGAACGGCGGCCTTCCTCGGCTCGACCATCGTCTACGGCTGGCTGATCGACCGGTTCGGGACCGGGCCGCTGCTGCCGATCTACCTGTTGCCGGTCGCGGCCGCCTTCACCGTCCATGCCTGGGGGCCGACCCTGCCCTGGGGCCTCGCCGGGGTGGTCCTGATGGGGCTGGCGGGGGGCGGGCAGGCCACCCTGCCCTCCGCCTGCTGGGCCGAGTTCTTCGGAACGCGGCATATCGGGTCGATCAAGGCGGCGGTCGCGGCGCTGATGGTGCTGGGATCGGCGCTGGGGCCCGGGATCTCGGGGCTTCTGATCGATGCGGGGGTGGACCTGCCCATGCAATACCAGGCCTATGCGGTGATCTTCCTCGCCTGCGCGGCGCTGGTGCTGCCGGTCTCGCGCCGGGCGCGGGCGACGCTACCGGCGCCGGCGTAGCGTCACGTAATAGGCCCCTGCCCCGCCATGGCGCTGATGGGCCTGCGTCACCTGCAGGACGGCCCGGTCGAGCGGCGGCAGCTCCAGCCAGTGCGGCACCTGGTGGCGCAGCGCCCCCTCCACGACCGGCATCGGCGCCAGCTCGTCCCGCGCGCGGCCCTTGCCCGTGATGACGAGCAGGTGCCGCCGCCCGTTCATCTGGCTGGACAGGACGAAGGCGACCAGCGCGGAATGGGCCTGGGCCAGCGTCATGCCGTGGAGGTCGATCCGGGCGTCGGGCGGGGTCTTGCCGCGCGAGAGCCGCTTGTGGGTCTTGGCGTCCATCCGCACCGGCTGCGCCGCGACCCGCTCGGCGATGGTGGGCTGCAGGTCGTGCGGCCGGCCGGGGGATGCCCGCTCGCCCACGCGGAAGGACGGTAGCGGCGCGGCGGGTGGGGCGGGCGGATCCGGCACGCGCGCCGGCGGCGCCTTCGGCGGCGGCGGGGTGCCCTCGGTCGCGGCCCGCGCCCGGTCCAGCGGATCGGCGCTCTTCGCCACCCGGTCCCAGAGCGCCCGCTCCTCCGGCGACAGATGCCGAGGACGTCGCATCAACCGTCCCCCGACCCGGGACCGGGAACGGGATCCGGCAGCATCGCATAGGCGCGCTGGATCGGCAGCAAGGCCACCATCCGGCCGCCGTCGCGGATCCGCCCCGCCAGCGCGCCCGCCGCCGCGCCGGTCCCGTAGAAGATGTCGGCCCGCTGCGCCCCGGTGATGGCCGAGCCGGTATCCTGCGCGATCATCAGCCGCGCCATCGGATCGGCGCCCGCCTTCTCGATCCAGACCGGCGCGCCCAGCTGGTAGACCGACGGATCGACCGCGATCGACCGCAGCGGCGTGACCGACCGGTTCATCGCGCCCAGGGGACCACGCTCGGGGGGGACCTCGTTCACCTCGCGGAAGAAGACGTAGGACGGGTTGTGCCAGAGCAGCGCCCGCCCGTCCTCTCCGTTGCGGCGGACCCAGGACCGGATCACGTCGGCGCTGACCTGGTGCGGCTCGTACTCGCCGCGCGCGACTAGTTCCTGCCCTAGCGAGGCGTAGGGATGGCCGTTCGCCCCGGCAAACCCCAGCCGGATCGCGTCGCCCCCCGGCAGCGAGATCCGGCCGGAGCCCTGGATCTGCAGGAAGAACAGGTCGAGCGGGTCGTGGACCCAGGCGATCTCGAGTCCCTGCCCGTCGAACGCGCCCTCGTCGATCTCCTGCCGGGTCGGCCAGCCGGCCTCCGGCGGGTCGGGCAGACGGTAGACGGGGATCGAGTAGTAGGCGCTGGGAAAGCGGTCGCCGCGGATCTCGGGCTCGTAATAGCCGGTGAACAGCATGTCGGCCCCGTCCTCGATCAGGACCGGCCGGAAGGCATGCTCGAAGAAGGCGCGGGGATCGGACCGGGCGGCATCGCCGAGGGCGCAGAGCGCCGACCAGTCGGCGCCGCGCATGTCGCCGCAAGTCGAGAGGAAGACGTCGAGCGCGGCGGCGTGATCGTCCTCCGCCCAGCCCGACAGATCCTCGAAGTCCAGGAGGCTGATCTGCCTGTCGGCCATCGCCGCCCCCCCGCAGAGGACCGGGCCCGCCGCGAGGGCCAGGCCTGCCGCGACCCGCCGCAGCACCCGCCTATTCGCCCGTCGCGACGAGCGTCCAGTTCGGGTCGGCACTGCCCATCGTGCGGGCGAAGGTCCAGACGTCGCGCTGGCGCCGGATCGCGGTCGGGTCGCCCTCGACGATCTGGCCCGAGGCGTCGCGCACGACCGAGGTCAACTCGCCGGCGAAGCGCACGGTGATCTCGGCCTCCTTCGTGGCCTCGTCCCAGGTCGCGTCCTTGACCGTGATCTCGCCCAGTCCGACGAAGGTCGCCTCAACCTTCAGGCCCTTGGCCTTGCGCTCCTCCACCACCTCGGCGAAGGCCTGGTAGATCTCGTCGCTGATATAGGGCTTCACCGCGGCGAGGTCGTCGCGCTCGAACGCCATCAGGATCATCTCGTAGGCACCGCGGGCGCCCTGCAGGAACTCCGACAGGCTGAAGGACCGGTCGGCCTGCTTCATCCGCGCCAGCGCGGCGGCGGCGTCGGACCCTTCCGGCACGTGGTCGACGATGTCGCGGTCGGGGCCGCCCTCGATCACCTCGAAATCGTGGCGTTTCGGCGCGGGATCGTCGCGGTCGACCTGCGGCGGCTTCTCGAACCCCTCGCGGGTGCCGAGAACGGAACGCAGCCGCAGGATCAGGAAGATCGCGATCCCCGCGAGGACGAGCAGCTGCAGGATGGGTCCGTTCATCTTTGGTCCTTCCGGGCCATGGCATAAGGGGGCGTCGTGCCTATGTAGGGTCCGCCGGGGCCTGCGTCTACCGCTGGCCCGACAAGCTGGAAAGGGCCCGCCCATGTGGCTGTTCGCCGCCTTCGTCGCCGTTCCCCTGATCGAGATCGCGCTGTTTATCAGCGTCGGCGGCTGGATCGGCCTGTGGCCGACCCTCCTCATCGTGATCGTGACCGCGCTGATCGGCACCGCCCTCGTCCGCAGCCAGGGGGCGCAGGCCATGCGCGACCTGCGCTCCAGCCTCGACCGGCTCTCCGACCCGACAGAGCCGCTGGCCCATGGCGCGATGATCCTGTTCTCGGGCGCGCTGCTGCTGACGCCCGGCTTCTTCACCGACGCCGTGGGCTTCCTGCTGCTCGTGCCGGGGGTGCGCGTCGCGGTGCTGCGCGAGGCGAGAAAGCGGGTCCGGGTCGAACGCTTCGCGATGGGCGGCGGCGCCGGGCCGCGGCCCGGCCCCCGCCCTGGCCCGGGTTTCGATCCGCGTCCCCCCCGCGGCGCCGGGCCCGACGACCGCGTTATCGAGGGCGAATGGGAAGAGGTCACGCCGAGGCGACCGACCCACCGCCCCTCGGGCTGGACCCAGCACTGATGGGGCCCGGCCGCGGTTGAGCAGGCCCGTCCCCGCTGCTACCAACACCGCCGAAGAACAGACGCATCAGGGAGAGACGCGACATGGGCGAGACGCCGGACACGCCGCAGGGCGACGCAGCCGCCGGGGGCCAGCAGGCCCAGAAGGTCAACATGAAGGTGCTGACCCAGTACATCCGCGACCTCAGCTTCGAGAACGGCCTGGCGCGGAACGGGATCACCGGGCAGGTCGAGCCGGACATCTCGGTGCAGGTCAAGCTCGACGCCCGCAAGCGCGGGGCCGACAACCAGTACGAGGTGATCACCAAGCTCACCTGCACGTCGAAGTCGAAATCGGGCGGCGAGACCCTGTTCGTGCTCGAGCTGGAATATGCCGGGATCTTCCAGGTGGAAGGCGTGCCCGAGGCGCAGCTGCATCCCTACCTGCTGATCGAATGCCCGCGCATGACCTTCCCCTATGTGCGGCGGATCGTCGGCGACCTGACGCGGGACGGCGGCTTCCCGCCGCTGAACCTCGACCAGATCGACTTCCTCGCGATCTACCGGCAGGAGATCCAGCGCCGGATGGAGGCCCAGCAGGCCGCCGGCGCCCCGACGAACGGCGCGACGCAGGCCTGAGGAAGGTCCGGGGCGGCTTCGGTCCCTCGGTCCCTCGGGGGCCCGGGCAGCTGCGGCCCTAGCCGAAGCTGCGCCAGACCGCCCCGTCGCCCAGCCGCTCGACGAAGGCGGCATGGGCGGCGGCCTCCTCGTCGGTCACCCGCGACGGCAGTGCGCGGGGCCGGGGACCGGGCCGCCAGGCGCCGCCCGTCTCGCCCTCGCCCGAGGATCGCGCGGGCCCGGCGAGCACCAGATCCGGCTGCCGCCCCCCGATCAGTTCCAGGTAGACATCGGCCAGGATCTCGCTGTCGAGCAACGCGCCGTGCAGCGTGCGCGAGGAATTGTCGATCCCTAAGCGACGGCAGAGCGCGTCGAGCGAGGCGGGCGCGCCGGGAAAGCGGCGGCGTGCGATCAGCAGCGTGTCGATGGCGCGGTCGTCCGGCAGGCGGGGCAGGTTGCACCAGCCCAGCTCGGCATTGAGGAACTTCATGTCGAAGGCGGCGTTGTGGATCACCAGCCGCGCATCGCCGACGAAGTCGAGGAAGGCCTGCCCGATCTCCTCGAAGACTGGCTTGTCGGCGAGGAACTCGTCCCCGAGACCGTGGATCTCGAACGCGCCCTGCGGCATCGACCGCTTGGGGTTGATGTACTGGTGGTAGGTGCGGCCCGTGGGGACGTGGTTCAGCAGCTCCACCGCGCCGATCTCGACGATGCGGTCGCCCTGCTCGGGCTCGAACCCCGTCGTCTCGGTATCCAGAACGATTTCGCGCATCTAGCTGCCCCGCCGCATGTCCTCCACGATATGTAGCACGTCCGCGCGGGCGGATTCCAGCGATCCGCTGTCGATCAGGTAATCGGCGCGGGCCCGTTTCTCGGCATCCGGCATCTGCCGGGCGAGGAGCGCGTCCAGCTGGTCCCGGGTCATGCCGGGCCGGGCGAGGACGCGGGCGGCCTGGGTCACGGCATCGGTCGAGACGACGGCGACGGCATCGCAGAGGCCCTCGAGCCCCGTCTCGTAGAGCAGCGGGATGTCGAGCAGGACGAGCGGCGCCTCGGTCCCGGCGAGGAAGGCGGCGCGGTCGGCGGCGACGAGCGGATGGACGATCGCCTCGAGCCGGGTCAGGGCGGAGGGATCGGCCGCGAGGATGGCCTTCAGGCGGGGCCGCGACACGGCGCCGTCCTTGATCGCGCCGGGAAAGGCGGCCCCGACCGGGCCCGTGCCCGCGCCGCCGGCAGCGTAGAGCCGGTGGACGGCGGCGTCGGCATCCCAGACCGGCACGCCGAGATCGCGGAACATCGTGGCGGCGGTGGACTTGCCCATGCCGATGGACCCGGTCAGGCCGAGGATCCGGGTCACTTCAGGACGGCGTCCCGCGCCTCGCGGTCGACCTCGGGCCGCTTGCCGAACCAGCGCTCGAATCCCGGGACCGCCTGGTGCAGCAGCATGCCGAGCCCGTCGACGGTCGTGCATCCCTCGTCCTCGGCCACGCGCAGCAGGCGGGTCCGGAGCGGGGCGTAGACGATGTCGGTCACCAGCTTGCCCGGGCGCAGCCCGTCCAGCGGTACGCGGAGCTCGGGCTGCCCCTCCATCCCGAGGGAGGTCGTGTTCACCACCGTCTCGGCCTCGTCCACGGCGTTGCCGGCCTGCACCCAGTCGAGCACGCGCACCCGGGTCCCGAGATCGGCGCGCAGCGCCTCGGCCTTGGGGCGGGTACGGTTGGTCAGGATCACCTCGGGCACCCCGGCCTCGAGCAGGGCCGCGATCACCGCGCGCGCCGCGCCGCCCGCGCCGAGCACGCAGGCCGGGCCGCGGGAGGGGTCCCAGTCCGGCGCTTCCTGCCGGAGATTGGCGAGGAAACCGTGCGCGTCCGTGTTGTCGGCCAGGATCCGGCCGTCCTCGAGGAAGGTGAGCGTGTTGGCCGCCCCCATCAGGATCGCCCGGTCGCTGGCCTGGTCGGCGATGTCGAGCACCGCGCGCTTGTGCGGAATCGTGACGTTGGCGCCGACGAAACCCATGCGAGGCAGGGCGCGGATCACCTGCGCAAGGTCGTCCTCGCCCACCTGGAGCGGAACGTAGTGCCCCCGGATCCCGTAGCGGCGCAGCCAATGCCCGTGCAGCCCGGGCGACAGCGAATGGCCGACCGGGTTGCCGATCACGCCGGCGAGGGGGATTGCGGGGCGGGTCACGATGTCAGTCGGCCGGTCAGGGTCAGGTGATTCAGAACTTCGAGGAGCGGCAGCCCCAGGATCGCAAAGTAATCGCCCTCCACCCGCGAAAACAAGCGCACGCCTTCCTCCTCGAGCTTGTAGGCCCCGACCGCGTGCCGGATGCTGTCCCAGTTCCGCTCGACATAGCCTG
This sequence comes from Wenxinia saemankumensis, assembly GCF_900141735.1. GTDB lineage: Bacteria > Pseudomonadota > Alphaproteobacteria > Rhodobacterales > Rhodobacteraceae > Wenxinia > Wenxinia saemankumensis. The sequence continues at coordinate 385,430 of NZ_FQYO01000004.1, read as the reverse complement.
CGATCCATTCGGGGGACCGGGGGGCCATGTGCATCCGCACGGTGGAGACATGGCGCCATTTCGGCGCGCCGTCCTCGGCCAGGACCGCGGCCGAGAGGAGACGGTGGGTGCGCCCCGACATCGCCGTCAGCTGGGCGATCGCCTCGTCCGGATCCTCCGGCTTGGCGAGAACCGCCCCGTCATGGTCGAGCACCTGATCGCAGCCGAGGACCAGCGCGCCGGGCCGCTTGGCCGAGACGCGGATCGCCTTCGCCTCGGCCAGCGCATCGGCGGTGTCGCGGGGCGAGGCGCCCTCGGCCTCCAGCGCCCGGCGCAGCGCCGGCTCGTCGATCGGTGCCGGCTGGACGGCGATGGCGAGCCCGGCATTGCGCAGGAGCGTCGCGCGGATCGCGCTAGCGGAGGCGACGATCAGGTCGGGATCGGTCGGGTCGGTCTCTGTCATGGGCTCTCGGACGGCTCCTCTGGGCAGCCCTGTGGAAAAGGGCGGGACGGAACGGGGGCGGCCTGGGGAGGACCGGCGGCCCCGCGGGCGTCCCGGCGCCGCCCGGCCCGCGGCGACCGAATCCGTCCCTTCGTCGACGGCGGTTCTCCCTTGAGGACGGGGAGGAATCGGTTCTGTGGAAAACCCCGGCCCGGTCCGGGAGTCAAGGCGGATCCGGTGGGAAACGGGGGACGACAGCGAAGGGTAAGATCATGTTCTGGAACGGAATAATGAATGATCAGCCCTGCCATGCGGAATGCGCCCGGCACGGCAGCCTGTGGACAGAGCTGTAGACTGTCCCGGCCGCGCGACTTCTCCACACCCCCTACTACCACATCATCCTTCTTTTCTTTTTCTTTCTATTGAGGGAAAGCGGGGCATGACCTGGCTCTCGACCCTCTATCCCTGGATCAAGGCGTTTCACGTGATCGCGGTGGTCGCCTGGATGGCCGGGCTCTTCTACCTGCCGCGGCTCTTCGTCTATCACGCCGAGCGGGCGGAGCGGGGCAGCGCGCTGGAAGAGACCTTCCTCGTGATGGAGGGCAAGCTGCTGCGGCTGATCATGCGGCCGGCGATGATCGCGGCCTGGCTGGCCGGGCTGGCCCTGATCGCGATGGGTGCTCTGGATTTCGGCGCGGTCTGGGGCTGGGCGAAACTGGGCGGCGTGGTGGCGATGACGGTGTTCCACATCTGGCTCGCACGGCGGGCCAGGGATTTCGCGGCCGGGACCAACACGCTCGGCGGCCGGTCCTGGCGCATGGCGAACGAGGTGCCGACGCTGCTTCTGGTGGTGATCGTGGTGGCGGTGATCGTCCGCCCGTTCTGAGCCCCCGGCGCGCGCGAGCGTTGACAGGGCGTCCCGGGCCGCTTACCTGCTGCAATCAGCGGCCCGTCCGGGATCCGCGTCTCATTGCCATGACCTGCGTCAGACCCCGCCTGCGAGCGGCGGTCCGCGCCCGCCCATCCCACGGATATTACCGATGACCCTCGACCGTCTGAACCTCGCCGATCTCAAGGCGCAGAGCCCCAAGGATCTTCTCGCCCTCGCCGAGGAGCTGGAGATCGAGAACGCCTCGACCATGCGCAAGGGCGACATGATGTTCGCGATCCTGCGCGAGCGCGCGGACGAGGAATGGGTGATCGGCGGGGACGGCGTCCTCGAGGTCCTGCAGGACGGCTTCGGCTTCCTGCGCTCGCCCGAGGCGAACTACCTGCCGGGCCCGGACGACATCTACGTCTCGCCCGAGATGATCCGGCAGTATTCGCTGCGGACCGGCGACACGGTCCAGGGCGTGATCAAGGAGCCGAACGACAACGAGCGCTACTTCGCACTGATCACGGTCGAATCGATCAATTTCGAGAGCCCCGAGAAGGCCAAGCACAAGGTTGCCTTCGACAACCTGACGCCACTCTACCCGGACGAGCGCCTGACGATGGAGATCGAGGACGACCCGACGATCAAGGACCGCTCGGCCCGGATCATTGATCTGGTCTCGCCGATCGGGAAGGGACAGCGCTCGCTCATCGTGGCGCCGCCGCGGACCGGCAAGACAGTGCTGCTGCAGAACATCGCCCACTCGATCGAGCGCAATCACCCTGAATGCTACCTCATCGTGCTGCTGATCGACGAGCGGCCGGAGGAGGTGACGGACATGCAGCGGTCGGTGAAGGGCGAGGTCGTGTCCTCGACCTTCGACGAGCCGGCGACGCGGCACGTGGCGGTCAGCGAGATGGTCATCGAGAAGGCCAAGCGCCTGGTGGAGCACAAGCGGGACGTGGTGATCCTGCTCGATTCCATCACGCGACTCGGCCGGGCCTACAACACGACCGTACCGTCGAGCGGCAAGGTGCTGACGGGCGGCGTCGACGCCAATGCGCTGCAGCGGCCGAAACGCTTCTTCGGGGCGGCGCGGAACATCGAGGAGGGCGGGTCGCTGACGATCATCGCGACCGCGCTGATCGATACCGGCAGCCGGATGGACGAGGTGATCTTCGAGGAGTTCAAGGGGACCGGCAATTCCGAGATCGTCCTCGACCGCAAGGTGGCGGACAAGCGGGTATTCCCGGCGCTCGATATCCTCAAGTCCGGCACGCGGAAGGAGGACCTGCTCGTCGACAAGACGGATCTGGCCAAGACCTACGTGCTGCGGCGGATCCTCAACCCGATGGGCACGACCGACGCGATCGAGTTCCTCTTGTCCAAGCTGAAGCAGACGAAGACGAACTCGGATTTCTTCGATTCGATGAATACCTGATAAACAAATAAAATCAGTACCTTGTCGTCGGATACCATCTTTGCGGAGGCTACGGCGCAGGGGCGGGCCGGGGTCTCTATCGTCCGGATCTCGGGTCCAAAGGCCCGGGAGGCGGGGGAAGGTCTGGCCGGCGCGCTGCCCGAGCACGGACGCGCGCTGCGGCGGCTGGTGGACGCGTCGGGCGCGCTGATCGACGAGGCGCTGGTCCTGACCTTTGCCGGGGGGCGAAGCTTCACCGGGGAGCCGGTGGTGGAGCTCCAGTGCCACGGCAGCCTCGCCGTGGTTCGCGCCCTGCTCGACCGGCTTGCCGCGATGCCCGGGCTGCGCCTGGCCGAGCCGGGGGAGTTCACCCGGCGGGCCCTCGTGGCGGGCCGGTTGGACCTCGTCCAGGTCGAGGCGCTGGCGGACCTGATCGACGCCGAGACCGAGATCCAGCGGCGGCAGGCGATGGAGGTCATGTCGGGGCAGCTCGGCCGCGCGGTGGAAACGTGGCGGGGTCTGGCGGTTCGGGCCATGGCTCTGGTCGAGGCCACGCTCGATTTCTCGGAGGACGAGATCCCGGACGGGTTGATGGACGAGGTCGGGGCGATGATCGCCGATCTCTCCTCGCGAATCGAATCGGCGCATCGGAACGGGCAGGGGGCGGAACGGGTGCGGCGGGGATTCGAGGTCGCGATCGTGGGGCCGCCGAATGCCGGAAAGTCGACCTTGCTCAACCGCCTCGCCGGACGTCAGGCGGCCCTCACCTCCGAAATTGCCGGTACGACGAGAGACGTGATCGAGGTCAGGCTGGACCTGGGCGGCTTGCCGGTGACCGTGCTCGATACCGCGGGGTTGCGAGAGGACGCCGACGGGGTCGAAGCGGCCGGCATCGATTTCGGTCGGCAGAGGGCGGCGGCCGCCGACATTCGCGTGTATCTCGGTGACGCGGAAGATGCCGGTCCGGATGACCTCGTCCTGGTACCGAAGGACGACGATGGGTTGGCAGGCGGTATTTCGGGCCGAACCGGGGCCGGCGTCGATTCCCTGATCGGGCAGGTCGTGGACAGGCTTCGGACGCGTGTCCCGACGGGAGCCTACGCCATTCGGGATCGGCATCGTCTTGCGATGGAAGCAGCGATGGGCTACCTCGCAGGGGCCGAGGACGGCATACTTGCGGGCGCCTCGCCCGAGCTGATCGCGGAGGATCTGCGGCTGGCGATCAGGGCGCTCTCGTCCATTCTCGGCCATGTCGACGTCGAGGATCTGCTCGGTGACATCTTCGCTTCGTTCTGTATCGGGAAATAGGACGTTTCACGTGAAACATTTCGATGTCGTCGTCGTCGGTGGCGGTCACGCCGGAACCGAAGCAGCCGCAGTCGCGGTTCGCGGTGGCGCCCGGACGGCGCTCGTGACCATGCGGCGCGACACGATCGGGGCGATGAGCTGCAATCCAGCCATCGGGGGCGTGGGGAAGGGGCACCTCGTTCGCGAAGTCGACGCGCTCGACGGGATCATGGGGCGTGCTGCGGATGCGTCCGGTATTCAATACCGGCTCCTGAACGCGAGCAAGGGCCCGGCGGTCCACGGTCCACGGACGCAGTCCGACCGCGCGCTCTACGCCCGTTTCGTTCAATTCACGTTGGCGGGGCTACCCGATCTCGACATCGTCGAGGGCGAGGTCGTTGACGTGATCCTCGACGGCCAGCGGGTCCTCGGGATCCGCCTCGGCGACGGATCGGAAATCCGGTCGGAGGCGGTGATCCTGACGACCGGCACCTTCCTCGGCGGAGTCATCTACAGGGGCGAAGAGCGCGAGGTTGCCGGACGTGTCGGGGAGCGTCCGTCGAACCTGCTCGCGCGGCGCCTCTACGAGATGAAGCTGCCGATGGGGCGGCTCAAGACCGGAACGCCGCCCCGCCTCGACGGCCGAACGATCGCCTGGTCCCGGCTGGAGCAACAGCCGGCGGATGGCAATCCCGCCTACCTGTCGTTCCTGACGCATGGCGTTGGCTGCCGGCAGATCTCCTGCGGCATCACGAGGACCAATCCCCGAACGCATGACATCATCCGCGCAAACCTGGATCGTTCCGCGATCTACGGTGGGGCAATCCAGAGCAACGGACCCCGCTACTGTCCGTCGATCGAGGACAAGGTCGTCCGCTTCGCGGACAAGGACAGCCATCAGGTCTTCCTCGAGCCGGAAGGTCTGACCACGAACGTCGTTTATCCGAACGGGATCTCGACCTCGCTGCCGACCGACGTCCAGCTGGACTACGTGCGGAGCATGGAGGGGCTCGAGAAGGCCGAGATCCTGACCCCCGGCTACGCGATCGAATACGATTACGTCGATCCCAGATCGCTCGACACTTCGCTGCACCTTCGGGCTCTGCCGGGCCTGTTCCTCGCCGGGCAGATCAACGGCACGACGGGGTACGAGGAAGCGGCGGCCCAAGGTCTGGTCGCCGGCCTGGGGGCGCTTTGCCGTATCGGCCTCTCCGACGGCATTCCCTTCGACCGGTCGAATTCCTTCATCGGAGTGATGGTCGACGACCTGACCACGCGGGGGGTGACGGAACCCTACCGGATGTTTACCTCGCGTGCCGAGTTCCGGCTGAGCCTTCGTCCGGACAATGCCGACCGGCGTCTCACCCGGCACGGGATCGAGGCGGGCATCGTCGGGAAGGAACGCCAGGACCTCTTCGAAGCGAAGCAAGAGATGATCGCGTCCTTGGTCGATGGATTTGCCGGCGACCGTATCACGACTGCGGAACTCGAGGCTTCCGGGGCCAAGGCGCGGGAGGGGCGGAGCATCTTCGAGGCGCTCCGGCTGTCCGACTTCGACGAGAAGGCGTTGATCGCGTTGCGGCCGGATCTGGCTCGACTTCCGCCTGACGTTCTTCAAACGATCCGCGCCGACCGGCTCTATGCGACCCATGCGGAACGACAGGCGGCAGAAGCCGTCCGCCTGAAGGAGGAGGAGGCGACGGCCCTCTCGGCGGATCTTTCCTATGAGAGACTTCCCTCACTTTCGAACGAACTCGCGCGGAAGCTGTCCGCGGTGCGACCACGCACGCTGGGTGAAGCCTCCAGGATAGAGGGGATGACGCCCGCAGGTCTCGCCGTTCTTCTGGCAGCCAGCAGGACGAAGTCGGTCGAGCGTGTCTGAGGTCATGGGCGTTTCACGTGAAACATGGCAGGATATCGGCCGGTACGAGGCGCTGCTCCGTACCTGGAACAGCAGGATCCAGTTGGTATCTCCGTCCTCGTTGACGGAGTGGCAGACGCGGCACGTCGAGGACGCGCTTCAACTCGTCGACATTGCGCCGAGACCGCGCCGATGGGTTGACCTGGGTAGCGGCGGAGGATTGCCCGGAATCGTGGTTGCAATCGCGTTCCGGGGCAGTCTCACGCGGATCACGATGATCGAAAGCGACCAGAGGAAGGCGACGTTCCTGCGAACAGTCTGCCGCACACTGGACCTCGATGCGGACGTCCTCGCGGAACGGATCGAGACCGCGCCTCCGCAGGCGGCCGACATCGTCAGCGCCCGGGCACTTGCGCCCCTCCCGCGGCTCCTTCCGCTGGTGCGCCGGCATCTCGCCCCGGGCGGAACCGCGATCCTCCCGAAGGGGGCCTCTTACCGGCAGGAGCTGGAGGAGAGCGACCTTACGGGGTTCGACCACGAGATCCTGCCGAGCCGGACATCGCCCGACGGTGTCGTCCTCTGCCTGCACGCCGTTTCACGAGAGGGGTGACTACGATGGGTCCGCGCATCATCTCGATCGTCAACCAGAAGGGTGGCGTCGGCAAGACGACCACCGCGACGAATCTCTCCGCCGCCCTAGCCGCGACCGGCAAGAGCGTGCTGCTGGTCGACCTCGATCCCCAAGGCAACGCTTCGACGGGGCTGGGGATCGATGGCGCGCGGCGGTCTCTCACGACATACGATCTGATCGCGGGCGAGCATGAGGTTTCCGAGGTCGCCATCGAGACGCGGTATTCCGGCCTGTCCATCGTCCCGGCGACCACCGATCTCAGTTCGGCCGATCTCGATTTCGCCGGCGCACAGAACCGGGTTTCGCTCCTCAAGCGACGTCTGCAGAGCACCCCGCTCGACTACGACTACATATTGATCGATTGCCCGCCCAGTCTCAATATATTGACGATCAATGCGATGGTTGCGTCGGACTCGGTGCTGATCCCCCTCCAGGCGGAGTTCTTCGCGCTGGAAGGCCTGTCGCAGCTCATGCTGACGATCCGGCAGATCCGGTCGACCGCGAACGCGTCGCTCGGGATCGAGGGCGTCGTCCTGACGATGTACGATCGCCGCAACAACCTGTCCCAGCAGGTCGAGGCCGATGCCCGGGACAATCTCGGCGATCTGGTGTTCCGCACGCTGATCCCCCGGAACGTCCGCCTGAGCGAGGCGCCGTCCTTCGCCATGTCCATCCTCGATTACGACCCCGCCTCGGCCGGGGCCCGTGCCTATGTCGCGCTGGCCGAGGAACTGATCGCCCGTCATTCCGTCCCGCAGGAGGCCTCCCATGTCGCAGCCCGGTAACCGCCCGCGGGGCCTCGGCCGCGGCCTCTCCGCCCTGATGTCGGACGTCGCCCCCGTACAGGGGGATGAATCGGGCGCGGCGCGGCGGCCCGACACCCGTCTGCCGATCGAATCGATCGAGCCGAATCCCGACCAGCCGCGCCGCAGGTTCGACGAAGGTCACCTGCGCGAGCTCGCCGATTCGATCCGCGAGAAGGGGGTGATCCAGCCGATCATCGTCCGCGCCGCGCCGGGGCAGGAGGGGCGCTACCAGATCGTAGCCGGGGAACGGCGCTGGCGCGCCGCGCAGATGGCGCAGCTGCACGACATGCCGGTCCTGGTGCGCGACTATACCGACACCGAGGTGCTCGAGGTCGCGATCATCGAGAACATCCAGCGGGCCGATCTCAACCCGGTGGACGAGGCGGCGGGCTACCGGCAGCTGATGGACAGGTTCGGCCACACGCAGGAGCAACTGGCCCAGGCGCTCGGCAAGTCGCGCAGCCATATCGCCAACCTGATGCGCCTGCTCGGCCTGCCGGAAGAGGTGCGCTCGATGCTCTCCGCCGGCACGCTCACCGCAGGCCATGCCCGCGCGCTGATCGGCCATCCCGAAGCGGTCGAGCTCGCTCGCCGCGTCGTCGGCGCCGGTCTGTCGGTGCGCGAGACCGAGGCGCTGGCCCGAAAGGCGCCCGCCGCCAGCCGTCCGCGCCCCAGCCGGGCCAGCCGCGAGAAGGATGCGGATACCCGCCAGATCGAGGGCGATCTCGCCGCGACGCTCGGCATGGGGGTGAGCATCGACCAGGACCCGGGGGAAGAGAGCGGTTGCCTCACCCTGCGCTACAAGTCCCTGGCCCAGCTCGACGACCTGCTGCGGGTCCTGTCGGGCGGATAGGGGCCGCGCCCCTCAGGGCAGAAGGCGACGCAGGATCTCGTTCAGAAGGGGGCGCCCGGCATCGGTCGCCCGCAGGCGGCCCCCCTGGCGGGTGACCATTCCCAGGCCCTCCAGCTCGGCGACACGGCCCGCGAATCCGGGATCGGCCCCGCCGAGGCGGGTCTCGGCGATCCCCTCGCGGATCCGCAGCCCCATCAGCAGGGCCTCGCCGAAGATCTCCTCCCCGTCCAGCGCGACCTGCGCGGAATATCCCGACCCGGCCCGTTCCACGGCACCGATCCAGGCGCCGGGCGCCATGTGGGACTCCGTGGCGTGGCGGATCCCGTCCAGCGTCAGACGGCCATGCGCGCCCGGACCGATCCCGGCATAGTCGCCGCCGGTCCAGTAGACCCGGTTGTGCCGGCTCTCCTGCCCGGGCCGCGCATGGTTCGACACCTCGTAGGCGGGCAGGCCGGCCGCGTCCGTCATCTCCTGGGTCGTGTCCCACAGGTCGGCGGCCAGGTCCTCGCCCGGCAGGCCGTGCAGGCCCCCGGCGGCGAAGCGCGCGCCGAAGGCGGTGCCCGGCTCGATCGTCAGCTGGTAGAGCGACAGGTGATCGGGTCCCAGCGCCAGCGCCCGGGCCAGCTCGGCCTCCCAGGCGGCGAGCGACTGGTCCTGGCGGGCATAGATCAGGTCGAAGGACACGCGGTCGAAGATCGCGCGCCCCGTCTCGATCGCCGCCAGCGCCTCGGCCGCATCGTGCCGCCGTCCCAGCGCGCGCAGGTCTCGGTCATCGAGCGCCTGCACCCCGATCGAGACCCGGTCCACGCCCGCCTCCCGGTAGCCCCGGAACCGGCCCGCCTCGATCGAGGTCGGGTTCGCCTCCAACGTGATCTCGATGTCGTTGGCAAAGGACCAGGCCACCCGCGCGGCCGACAGGATCCGCTCGACGGTCCGGGGCTCCATCAGGCTCGGCGTGCCGCCCCCGAAATAGATCGACGAAAGCCGCCGCGGCCCGGTCTCGTCCCGCACCCGGGCGATCTCGGTCTCGAAGGCGGCGGCCCAGCGATCCTGATCGACAGCGGCGACGACATGCGAGTTGAAGTCGCAATAGGGACATTTTGCCTGGCAGAAGGGCCAGTGCAGATAGAGCGCAAAGCCCCCGTCCCGCCCCCCGTCTCCTGCCAAACCGCCGGTCGCTTCAGCCAAGGCAGGCGGCCTCGAAGGCGGCGAAGGCCCGCCCGCGATGCGACAGGCGGTTCTTCTGCCACCTGTCCATCTCGCCGAAGGTCTCGTCGAAGCCCTCGGGCTGGAAGACGGGGTCGTAGCCGTGTCCCTGCGCGCCGCGCGGGGGCCAGACGATCTGCCCCGGCATCGCGCCCTCGAAGACGGCGTCCTCCCCGTCCGGCCAGGCCAGGACCAGCGTGCAGCGGAACCGGCCGGTGAACGGGGCGGGGCGCCCCGTGGCGCCGATCTCGCGCCAGGCCCGCTCCATCGCCATCGCGAAGTCCCGGCCCGACCCGGTCTCGGCCCAGTCCGCGGTCCGCACTCCCGGTCGGCCGTCCAGCACGTCGATCTCCAGTCCCGAATCGTCGGCCAGGGCGGGCAGGCCGGTCGCCTTCGCCGCCGCATGGGCCTTGATCCGGGCATTGCCGACGAAGGTCTCTTCCGTCTCCTCGGGTTCCGGCAGGCCGTGATCGGCGTTCGACGTCGCCTCGATCCCGTAGGGACGGAGGAGATCGGCGATCTCCTCCAGCTTGCCGGCATTGTGGGTCGCGACGACGATCCGCGCGCCCCGCTCCAGCCGCCTCACCGCCCGGTCGCCGCGAGTTGCGCGGCGGACAGCGCCGCGCTGCCGGTCACGGCGAGATCCAGCAGCGCGTCCATCTCGCCCCGGCTGAAGGTCGCGCCCTCGGCCGACATCTGCACCTCGATCAGCCGGTCCCCGGCCATCACGAAATTGCCGTCGACGCCGGCCTCGCTGTCCTCGGGATAGTCGAGATCCAGCACCGGCTGCCCGGCATAGATCCCGCAGCTCACCGCCGAGACGGGAATCTCCAGCGGATCGACCGTGACCGCGCCCGCCTTCATCAGCTTGTCCACCGCCAGGCGCAGGGCCACCCAGCCCCCGGTGATCGAGGCGCAGCGCGTGCCCCCGTCGGCCTGGATCACGTCGCAATCGACGGTGATCTGCCGCTCGCCCAGCGCGACCCTGTCGACGCCCGCCCGCAGCGATCGGCCGATAAGGCGCTGGATTTCAACGGTTCTTCCGCCCTGCTTGCCGGCGGCCGCCTCGCGCCGCATCCGCGTCGTGGTCGCGCGCGGCAGCATCCCGTATTCCGCCGTCACCCAGCCGAGGCCGGAATTGCGCAGGAAGGGCGGCACCTTCTCGTCCACCGTGGCGGTGCAGATGACATGCGTGTCGCCGACCCGGATCAGGCAGGATCCCTCGGCATGCCGCGTGATCCCCGTCTCGATCGACACGGCGCGCATCTCGTCCGTCTTGCGTCCCGATGGCCGCATGGTGCTTCTCCTCGTGATCCCGGGTCCTGTCAGCGCCGCGCCATACGCCGCGGACCCCGCGAATCCAAGGGGCCGCCCGTTGACGCCCGCCCCCGCGGGGCGCTAACTCGGCCCGCCCCGAAAGCCGCCGTGCCCCCGCCGATGCCCGACCGCATTCCCGATCTCGACAGCCTGAACGACCGCTCGCGCGAGGTGTTCCGCCGCGTGGTCGAGGGCTATCTCGCGACCGGCGCCCCGGTCGGCTCGCGCACCCTGACCCGCGCCCTGTCGGAAAGTGTCTCGGCCGCGACGATCCGCAACGTCATGCAGGATCTCGAGCTGATGGGGCTGCTCGGCTCGCCCCATGTCAGCGCCGGCCGCGTACCCACGCAGGCGGGACTCCGGCTCTTCGTCGACGGGCTGCTCGAGGTGTCGGATCTCGACGGGACGGACCGCGCGATGCTGGACGACACGGTCGGCCCCGGCGGCGGCGATATCGGCGGGCTGCTCGACCGGGTGGGGCAGGCGCTCTCGGGCGTCACGCGCGGCGCGTCCCTCGTCCTCGCGCCCAAGCACGAGGCCCCGATCCGCCATATCGAGTTCGTCTCGCTGGGCCCCGACCGCGCCCTGGTGGTGCTGGTCTTCGCCGACGGGCATGTCGAGAACCGCGTCTTCGTTCCGCCCCCGGGCCAGACTCCCTCCTCGCTGCGAGAGGCGGCCAACTTCCTCTCCGCCATCGCCGAGGGTCAGACCCTGTCCGAGCTCGCCGATGTCGTGAAGCGCGAGATTGCGACGCGCCGGCAGGAGCTCGACAGCCTCGCCGCCGAGATGGTCGAGCAGGGGATCGTCACCTGGGTCAATCGCGGCACGAGCAACGAGCGGCTGATCGTGCGCGGCCGCGGCAACCTTCTCGGCGGGGACGAGACCGATCTCGACCGCATCCGCAGCCTGTTCGACGACCTCGAGCGCAAGCGCGACATCGCCGATTTCCTCGAGCTGACCGAGGGCGGCGAGGGGGTGCGGATCTTCATCGGATCCGAGAACAAGCTCTTCTCGCTTTCGGGTTCATCTCTGGTGGTTTCTCCCTATATGAACGCCGACCGGAGAATCGTGGGCGCGGTCGGCGTGATCGGCCCCACGCGGCTGAATTACGGGCGCATCGTGCCCATCGTGGATTACACCGCGCAGCTGGTCGGGCGGCTCATCGCCGACCGCAGCGGCGGTCTGGACTGAACGGGAAAGAGAGCAGCAATGGCACAGGACCGCGACGAACCGCAGAGCCTCGACGACCTCGCCGCCGAGGCCGACGCGATGGAGGCCGAGACCGAGGCCGCCGCGGCAGAGGGCGTGGAGGCCGAGCTCGAGGCCCTCCGGGCCGAGCGCGACGAGCTGAAGGACCGCTTCGTCCGCGCGCTGGCCGAGGCCGAGAACGTCCGCAAGCGGGCGGAACGTGACCGCAAGGAGGCCGAGAACTACGGCGGCTCCAAGCTCGCCCGCGACCTGCTTCCCGTGCATGACGCCCTCGCCCGCGCCCTCGAGGCCGTGCCGGAGGAGAAGCGCAGCGAGACGGCCGGCCTGATCGAGGGAGTCGAGCTGACGATGCGCGAGCTGCTCAACGTCTTCAAGAAGCACGGAATCGAGCCGATCTCGCCCGCGGTCGGCGAGCGTTTCGATCCCAAGGTCCATCAGGCCATGTTCGAGGCGCCGGTGCCCGAGACCAAGGCCGGCGACATCATTCAGGTGATGGCGCAGGGCTTCCTGCTGCACGACCGCCTCCTGCGCCCGGCGCAGGTCGGCGTCTCCTCGACGCCGGCGGCCTGACGGGATCCGGCGGTCCTGCCCCCGGGCGGGACCGCCATGCCCGCCGGGCCGCGGCCCGGCCGGGCCGATCCCCTCCGGCCCGGGCCGCCGCTCAGTCGGGGCGGCCCAGCAATCCCTTCAGCTCGTAGAGCCGCTCCAGCGCCTCGCGCGGGGACATCGCGTCGGGCTCCAGCTCCCGCAGGCGGGCCTCCACCTCCGACGCGCGCACCGGGGCGGCCGGCGGGGGCGGCGGCGCGGCGGCGAAGAGCGGCAGGTCGTCGATCAGCGTCTCGCGCTTTCCGCCGCCCTCGCGCTCGCCCTTCTCCAGCGCGTCGAGCACGACCCGCGCGCGCTCCACGACCGAGGGCGGCAGCCCCGCCAGCCGCGCGACCTGCACCCCGTAGGACCGGTCCGCGGTGCCGTCCCGCACCTCGTGCAGGAACACCACCTCGCCGTCCCATTCTTTGACCGTCACGGTCGCGTTGGCGACGCCGTCCAGCCGGTCGGCCAGCCGCGCCAGCTCGTGGTAATGGGTGGCGAAGATCGCGCGGCATCGGTTGACCGCGTTCAGATGCTCCAGCGTCGCCCAGGCGATGGACAGGCCGTCATAGGTCGCCGTGCCCCGTCCGATCTCGTCGAGGATGACCAGCGCCCGGTCGTCCGCCTGGTTCAGGATGGCCGCCGTCTCGACCATCTCGACCATGAAGGTCGACCGCCCCCGCGCGAGGTCGTCGGACGCGCCGACCCTGCTGAAGACCTGGCTGACCAGCCCGATCCGCGCGGTCCGGGCCGGCACCCAGGCCCCCATCTGCGCGAGGATCGCGATCAGCGCGTTCTGCCGCAGAAAGGTCGACTTGCCGGCCATGTTCGGCCCTGTCAGCAGGCGGATCGGGGTCTCGCCCAGCCGGCAATCGTTGGCGACGAAAGGTTCGCCCGACCGGCGCAGCGCCGCCTCGACGACCGGGTGGCGTCCACCCTCGATCTCGAAGGCGCGTCCGCCCTCGATTCCGGGGCGGCACCAGTCGCCCTCCACCGCCAGATCGGCGAGACCGGCGGCGAGGTCGATCTCGGCCAGCGCCCGGGCCAGCCGCCCGAGCGGTCCGGCCGCTTCCAGCACCGCCGCGCGCAGCCGGTCGAAGACCGACCGTTCCAGCTCCAGCGCCCGGGCCCCCGCATTGAGGATCCGGGTCTCCAGCTCGGACAGGTCGACGGTCGTGAACCGCACCGCGTTGGCGGTGGTCTGCCGGTGGATGAAGGTCTCGCTCAGCGGCGGGGCCATCATCCGGCCGGCATGGGTGGCCGTCGTCTCGATGAAATAGCCGAGCACGTTGTTGTGCCGGATCTTCAAGCTCTGCACGCCGGCGATCCCGGCATACTCGGCCTGCATCCCGGCGATGACCGAGCGTCCCTCGTCGCGCAGCCGCCGCGCCTCGTCGAGATCGGGATCGAAGCCGGCGGCGACGAAGCCGCCGTCCCGCGCCAGGAGGGGCGGCTCGGCCACGAGGGCGGAGTCCAGCAGCTCCGACAGTCCCTCCGGCGCGGCAAGGTCCCGCTTGGCCTCGGCCAGGATCGCGGGCAGACCCTCCGGCAGTCGCGCCGCGACCCGCCCGGCCACCTCGAGCGTGGCGCGCACCGCGCCGAGATCGCGCGGGCCCCCCCGCTCCAGCGCCAGGCGCGACAGCGCCCGGTCTAGATCCGCCGCGCCGCGCAGGATGTCGCGCAGGTCGCGGCGCAGCGCCGCGTCCTCCACCAGCGCCGTGACCCCGTCCTGCCGACCGGTCACCACGCCCGCATCGCAGGACGGGGAGGAGAGCCGCCGCTCCAGCAGGCGCGCCCCGGCGGCCGTGACGCTCCGGTCTATGGCAGCCAGCAGCGATCCCGCCCGGCCGCCCTCGCTGCCCTGCACCAGTTCCAGCGACCGGCGCGTCGCGCCGTCGATCTGCATCGTCCCGCCCGGTCGTTCCTGCACCGGCGGGCGCAGCAGCGGCAGCCGGCCGCGCTGCGTCAGCTCCAGATACTCGACCAGCGCCGCCATCGCCCCGATCTCGGCCCGCCCGAACGTGCCGAACCCGTCGAGCGAGCCGATTCCGAAGACCTTGCACAGCCGCGCCGCCCCGCCCGTGCTGTCGAAGGCGCCACGGGGCAGGGGGGTCACCGCCGCGCCCTGGTCCTCCGCCACGCCGGCGAAATCGCGCTCCGTCTCCTCCGCCAGCAGAAGCTCGCGCGGGGACAGGCGCGCCAGTTCCGGGCCCAGTCGGGCCGGGGCGCAGGCCATGACGGCGAGGGCCCCGGTCGAGATGTCGACCCAGGCCAGCGCCCCCTCCTCGCGTACCGCGCAGAAGGCGGCGAGGAAGTTGTGCCGCCGCGCGTCGAGCAGGCTTTCCTCGGTCAGCGTGCCGGGCGTGACCAGCCGCACCACGTCGCGCGCCACCACGGATTTCGAGCCGCGCTTCTTCGCCTCGGCCGGGTCCTCCATCTGCTCGGCGATGGCGACGCGAAATCCCTTGCGGATCAGGCCCAGCAGGTAGCCCTCGGCGGCGTGGACCGGCACGCCGCACATCGGGATGTCCTGCCCCAGATGCTTGCCCCGCTTGGTCAGCGCGATGTCCAGCGCCTCGGCCGCCGCGACCGCGTCGTCGAAGAACATCTCGTAGAAATCGCCCATCCGGTAGAACAGCAGCGCGTCCGGATGCCCCGACTTGATGTCGAGATACTGCGCCATCATCGGCGTGACGGTCTCGCTCATGCGCTGTCCCCGGCCTTCGAAACGGCGGCCACCCTAGTGGCCGGCCCGGACAGGGGAAAGGCGCCTCCCCGTCGCGGGGATCGAAAATGCCCTCGGCGCCGTGCTCGGGCCCGGGCCCGGCCTAGGCGCCCCCGGGAATGGCGTCCCGCAGCATCGCCTCCGCCTCGTCCCGCTCGCCCCGGCCGACGATGGCGAAGGGGCGCTCGATCATCTCGTTGTAGGTGGCGAAGAAGTGCTCGATGTCCCAGGCGAAGCCGTGCCGCATGTCCGACAGCGTCTCCACCCCCGAGAAGACGCGGCTCATCTTCGCCACCGCGACGATGCGGTCGTTGCGCGTCATCTGGCCGTCCTCGTCGTTCTCCATCTTCAGCACGCCGATCACCCGCGCCTCGATCAGGGCCCCGGCAGGGACGGGGCCGGCGGTCACCAGCAGGATGTCGAGGGGGTCGCCGTCGGGCGCCTTCGTGTTCGGCACGAAGCCGAACGAGAAGGGGAAGCTCACCCCTTCCGGCAGCTCCACCGTGATCCGGACCAGCCCGTGATCGTCGACGTCGTATTTGTGGCGCGATCCCTTCGGCGTCTCGACGAAGACATGGACCGACCCGTCCTCCGTCAGCGGGGCGACATGGGTGAGGGCCTCGTGGAACATCGCGTCCTCCCGTCCGGCATCGCGTCCCCACCTAGCGCGTTCCCGCCCCGCGGGGAGGCAAGCGACTGGCGCCCGCCCGCGGGGCCGGGCACAAAGACCTGACGGCGCACCGGAGGAGACCCGCCATGGCCAAGGCCCGCATGACCCGCGAGGACGCGCTCGCGTTCCACATGAACCCGACCCCGGGCAAGTGGGAGGTGAACGCGACGGTGCCGATGGCCACGCAGCGGGACCTCAGCCTCGCCTATTCCCCCGGCGTCGCGATCCCCTGCGAGGAGATCGCGGCCAATCCCGGCCTCGCCTACGACTACACGAACAAGGGCAACCTCGTTGCCGTGATCTCGAACGGGACGGCGGTGCTCGGCCTCGGCAATCTGGGGGCGCTGGGATCGAAGCCGGTGATGGAGGGCAAGTCGGTGCTGTTCAAGCGCTTCGCCGACGTGAACTCGATCGACATCGAGCTCGACACCGAGGATCCCGACGCCTTCATCCAGGCGGTCCGGCTGATGGGTCCGACCTTCGGCGGCATCAACCTCGAGGACATCAAGGCGCCCGAATGCTTCATCATCGAGCAGACCCTGAAGGAGCAGCTCGACATCCCCGTCTTCCACGACGATCAGCATGGAACGGCGGTGATCTGCGCCGCGGGCCTGATCAACGCGCTGCACCTGTCGAACAAGAGGATCGAGGACGTGCGCATCGTCCTCAACGGCGCGGGGGCGGCGGGGATCGCCTGCCTCGAGCTGCTGAAGTCGATGGGCGCCCGGCACGACAACTGCATCATGTGCGACACCAAGGGCGTGATCTGGCAGGGCCGGACCGAGGGGATGAACCAGTGGAAGTCGGCCCATGCCGCCGCCACCGACGCCCGCACGCTGCAGGACGCGATGAAGGGGGCCGACGTGTTCCTCGGCGTCTCGGCCAAGGGCGCCGTGACGGCGGAGATGGTGGCGAGCATGGCCGACAACCCGGTCATCTTCGCCATGGCCAATCCCGATCCCGAGATCACGCCGGAAGAGGCGCATGCCGTCCGCGTCGACGCGATCGTCGCGACGGGACGCAGTGACTATCCCAACCAGGTGAACAACGTCCTCGGCTTTCCCTACCTGTTCCGGGGCGCGCTCGACATCCATGCCCGCGCGATCAACGACGAGATGAAGATCGCCTGCGCCGAGGCGCTGGCCGCGCTGGCGCGCGAGGACGTGCCCGACGAAGTGGCCGTCGCCTACGGGCGCAAGCTCACCTTCGGGCGGGACTACATCATCCCCACCCCCTTCGATCCGCGCCTGATCCACCGCATCCCGCCCGCCGTCGCCCGGGCGGGGATGGAGACGGGGGCCGCCCGCCGGCCCATCGTCGACATGGAGGCCTACGAGGCGCAGCTGCGCGCCCGGATGGACCCGACGGCGAGCATCCTGCGGGGCATCCATGCCCGGGCCCGCGCGGCGCAGGCGACGATGATCTTCGCCGAGGGGGACGATCCCCGCGTCCTGCGCGCCGCCGTCAGCTACCAGCGCGGCGGCTACGGCCGGGCGCTGGTCGTCGGGCGCGAGGGCGACGTGAAGGCCAAGCTCGAGGCCGAGGGGCTGGCCGACGCGGTGCGCGAGCTTCGGGTGGTGAACGCAGCCAACACCCAGCATCTCGAGACCTACAAGGATTTCCTCTACGAGCGCCTGCAGCGCAAGGGGATGGACCAGCAGGACGTGCATCGCCTCGCCTCGCGCGACCGGCACGTCTTCGCGGCGCTGATGCTGGCCCACGGGCACGGGGACGGGATGGTGACGGGGGCGACGCGCAAGTCGGCCCATGCGCTGGAACTGATCAACCACGTCTTCGACGCGGGACCGCATGACGGGGCCGTCGGCGTCTCGGTCGTCATGCATCGCGGGCGGATCGTTCTGGTCGCGGACACGCTGGTCCACGAATGGCCCGACGAGGAGGATCTGGCCGACATCGCCGAGCGCGGCGCGATCGTCGCCCGGCACCTGGGCCTGACGCCCCGCGTCGCCTTCCTGTCCTTCTCGACCTTCGGCTACCCGGTTTCCGAGCGCGCGACCAAGATGCATGCCGCCGCCGGTGTGCTGGACGGGCGGGGCGTCGATTTCGAGTACGAGGGCGAGATGACGGTCGACGTCGCGCTCAATCCCCGCGCGCGCGAGAACTACCCGTTCTCGCGCCTGACCGGGCCGGCCAACGTGCTGGTCGTGCCGGCGCGGCACTCCGCCTCGATCAGCGTGAAGCTGATGCAGGAGATGGCGGGCGCGACGGTGATCGGGCCGATCCTGACCGGCATCGACAAGCCCATCCAGATCTGCTCGACCGTCTCGACCGCGTCGGACATCCTGAACATGGCCGTCATGGCCGCCTGCGAGGTGAACTGATGGCCGTGGTCAATCTCGGCTCGATCAATGCGGACATGGTCTATTCCGTCCCGCATATCCCGGCCCCGGGCGAGACGCTTGCCGCGACCGGATTCAGGTCCTATCTCGGCGGAAAGGGCGCGAACATGTCGGTCGCCATCGCCCGCGCGGGCGGCCGGGTCCGGCATGTCGGCGCGGTCGGGGCGGACGGGGACTGGGCGGTCAGGCGGCTCGAGAAGGCAGGCGTGGAATGTCTTCACGTCGCGCAGGCGGACGAGGCGACGGGCACCGCGCTGATCTTCGTCGACCCGCAGGGCGAAAACGCCATCGTCATCCATCCCGGGGCGAACGCCGCCGTCCCCGCCCAGGCGCTTCAGGATGCGATCGAGGGGGCCGCGCCGGGCGACTGGTTCCTGACGCAGAACGAGACGAACCTGCAGGACGAGGGGATGCGGATCGCCCGGGACCAGGGCCTGCGGCTGGCCTATGCCGCGGCCCCCTTCGACGCCGCTAGGGTCACCGCGCTGCTGCCGCTCGGCCTGTCGCTGCTGGTACTGAACGCGGTCGAGGCCGATCAGCTGCGGCGTGCGACGGGGCAGGACCTGGCGGATCTGCCGGTGACGGACGTGATCGTGACGCTGGGTGCGAAAGGTTGCGACTGGATCC
Organism: Wenxinia saemankumensis; assembly: GCF_900141735.1. Taxonomy (GTDB): domain Bacteria; phylum Pseudomonadota; class Alphaproteobacteria; order Rhodobacterales; family Rhodobacteraceae; genus Wenxinia; species Wenxinia saemankumensis. Next base: position 366,575 of record NZ_FQYO01000004.1, on the reverse strand, counting down.
GGGGCGGGCAGGTCCGACGGTTCGATGCGATCCCGGTCACGCCGGTCGACACGACGGGCGCAGGGGACACCTTCTCCGGATACCTCGTCGCGGGCCTCGATTCCGGCCTCGGGATGGAGGCGGCGATCCGCCGCGCGCAGGCGGCGGGCGCGCTGATGGTCACGCGGCACGGCACATCGGACGTGATCCCCACCTCCGAGGAAACCGACGATTTCGCCCGGAACAGAGCCTAGGTGAGGGCGCCGGGTGCCGCGGCCCGACCGGCGGGGCCGGCCGGGGCCCCCTAGATGAAGGGCGCGTCCGGCCCCCAAAGCGCCTCGATCCGCTGGTCGCGGCCGCACCGGTCGCGGTAGCGCTCGTAGGCGACGGATTTCGGCACGGCCAGACCGACCGTGCTGAAGGCGAGCCGCTCGTCCGACTTGTAGTAGTCCTGGTGGTAATCCTCGGCGACGTAGAACTGCTCCAGCGGCAGGATCGGGGTCACGATCTCCTGACCCAGTTCCTCGGCCGCCTGCGCCTTGGCGGCTTCGGCCGCCTGCCGCTCGGCCTCGGTCTCGTAGAAGATCGCGGTGCGGTACTGATCGCCCCGGTCGCAGAACTGCCCGCCCGCATCGACGGGATCGACCGACCGGAAGAACAGGTGCAGCAACTGGTCGACGCTCACGACGCTCGCGTCGTACTCGATCCGCGCGACCTCGTAATGCCCGGTCCCACCGGACGAGACCTGCTCGTAGGTCGGGTTCGCGACCTCGCCCCCGGCATAGCCCGAGACGACCTCGCTCACGCCCTGCACCTTCTCGAAATCGGCCTCGACGCACCAGAAGCATCCGCCGGCGACGACGAGCTCCTCTGCCTTGGCGGCGGAGCCGAGGGCGGCGAGGGCGATGGCTGCGGCAAGCGTGCGGGTCATGGCGTGTCTCCTGTCGGGTCGCGGGATCAACCTTGTCACCCGCAGCCACGTTCCGGACAGGTTGCAGTTGCCCCGGTCACGGTCTCTTTACCCCGCGCGGGGCCGCCCCTAGCGTCGCCCCCGCGAAGGAGAGAGCCCATGACCGACGATCACGCCGCCACGCACGAGGCCGAGGAGGATGCCCGCAACGCCGAACTCCTGATCTGGGTGGACGGCCGGTTGACCCCCCGGGCCGAGGCGAAGGTCAGCGTCTACGACAGCGGTTTCATGCTGGGCGACGGCGTATGGGAGGGGATGCGGCTCTATGACGGGCGCTGGGCCTTCCTGGACGACCACATGGACCGGCTCTTCGAGGCGGCCAAGGCGATCGACCTCGACATAGGGCGGGACCGGGGCGCCGTGATCGCCGCGCTGGAGGAGACGCGCGAGGCCAACGGGATGACGACCGACGCCCATGCGCGGCTGATGGTGACGCGCGGGGTGAAGCGCCTGCCCTTCCAGCATCCGCGCCTGTCGGTTCAGGGGCCGACCATGGTCATCATCATGGAACATTCGAAACCGAGGATCCCCCGCCCCATCCGCCTTGCCACCGTGCCCCACCTGCGGGGACTGCCGATGACTCAGGACCCCAAGCTGAACTCGCATTCCAAGCTGAACTGCATCCTCGCCTGCATCGCGGCCGAGAAGGCGGGCGCGGACGAGGCGCTGATGCTGGACGTGCATGGCTTCGTGAACACGACGAATGCCTGCAACTTCTTCATCGTGCGCAAGGGCGAGGTTTGGACCTCGACCGGGGATTACTGCATGAACGGCATCACCCGGGCGAAGGTGATCGAGGTGTGCCGCGCGAACGGCATCCCGGTCTTCGAGCGGAACTTCAGCCTCGTCGACACCTATGGCGCGGACGAGGCCTTCCTGACCGGCACCTTCGGCGCGCAGACCCCGGTGGGCGAGATCGACGGCCGCGTGATCGGGACCGGGCAGCTCGGCCCGGTGACAGAGCGGATCCGGGGGCTCTACAAGGCGCTGGTCGCGGCATGAGGCTCGCCGTCTGGTCGGGGCCGCGCAACCTGTCGACGGCGATGATGTACGCCTTTGCGGGTCGCGCCGACTTCGCCGCCTGGGACGAGCCGTTCTACGCCCCGTTCCTCGCCGCGACGGGCCGGGACGATCCGATGCGGGACGCGATCCTCGCGGCGGAGGAGACCGATCCGGGAAAGGTCGCCGAAAGATGCGCCGGGCCGATCCCGGGCGGCAGACCGCATTTCTACATGAAGCACATGCCGCTCCACATGGTGGACGGCTTTCCGATGGGCTGGGCGCGGGACTGCGTCCATGTCCACCTGCTGCGGCATCCGGCCCGGGTCATCGCCAGCTACGGGGTGAAGCGCGAGGGCGCCACGGCCCACGACATCGGCTTCGAGAGCCAGGCCGGGCTCTACGACCGGATCGGCGGGGTGGTGATCGACAGCGCGGATATCCGGAACGATCCCGAGGGGATGCTGCGCGCGCTCTGCGCCGCCGTGGGGCTGGACTTCGACCCCGCCATGCTGTCCTGGCCCGCCGGCCCCCGCCCCTATGACGGGGCCTGGGCGCCGCACTGGTACGACGCGATCCATCGCTCGACCGGGTTCGCGGGGCCCGAAGGGCGGTTGCCGGTCCTCGACGGCGCGCAGGCGGCCCTGCTGGAGGGCGCGCTGCCGCATTACGAAAGGCTCGCGGCAAAGAGAATCCGCTCCTGATGCAACTCCTGCGGGGACTGCCCCGTGACTATGCGTGACGGTCCCGAAGACGGGGACCGAGACCGACAGGAGTAGACAATGACCTTCAAGACCTTTGCCCTCGCTGCCGCCACCACCGGCCTCGCCTCCGCGGCGATCGCCCAATCGGACATGACCCCGATGGTCACCGCCGCCGACCAGTCCGTCGAGAACGGCGTCGTCAGCGCCGACAGCATCATGGCGCCGCAGAACGGCTGGATGGTCGTGCATCGCACCGATGCCGAGATGGCCCCCGGCCCGGTCGTGGGCTACGCCCCGCTGCGCGAGGGCGAGAACCTCGACGTCGCCGCGATCCTGCAGGAGGACGTAGCCGCGGGCGACATGCTGATGCTGATGGTCCACGGCGAGGACGGCGGCACGCAGACCGGTGTGTTCGAATACACGCTCGGCGCGACCGAGGACGGCCCGATCCGCGTCGACGACGCGCTGGTCATGACCGTCATCACCGCGCAGTAACGCCGCACCCTGTCTCCGGCGGGCCCCTCTCGCCGGATCGACGGAAGGGGCCGGACCCGCTGTCATGGGTCCGGCCCTTTTTCCGTGCCGTTCGGGCCGGGCGGTCAGCCGCGCCCGATATAAGGCATCTTGCTCGCCATCACCGTCATGAACTGCACGTTCGCGTCCAGCGGAAGCTCGCACATGTGCAGGACCGACCGGGCGACGACCCCGACATCCATCACCGGCTCGGCCGCGATGCTGCCATCCGCCTGCGGCACGCCCTTCTGCATCTGGGCGGCCATCGGGGTGAGCGCGTTGCCGATGTCGATCTGACCGCAGGCGATATCGAAGGGCCGCCCGTCCAGCGACAGCGACCGCGTGAGGCCGGTGATCGCGTGTTTCGAGGCGGTATAGGGGGCCGAGCCCCAGCGCGGCACATGCGCCGAGACCGAGCCGTTGTTGACGATCCGACCGCCCTGCGGATCCTGCGCGCGCATCGCGCCGAAGGCGGCGCGCGCGGCGAGGAAGGCGCCGAAGACGTTGATCTGCAGCAGACGGTGGATCTCGCCCGGGTCCAGCTCGTCGATCGGGGCGCCGGGCAGGCCGATTCCGGCATTGTTGAACAACGCGTCGAGCCGCCCCCAGGCGCCCACCGCCTGCGCGACGGCCGCGTCGATCGCGCCCGTTTCGGTCACGTCGCAGGGCAGGACCAGCGCGCCGGCACGGCCGGCGGCCGTCTCCTCCAGCGGGTCCGGCCGGCGACCGACCAGACCCACATTCCAGCCGGCGTCGAGGAAGGCATGCGCCGTGGCCCGCCCGACGCCGCTTCCGGCGCCGGTCACGATGATGGTCTTCGTCATGGCGGGCCCTTCAGTGATTGTCGCGCGGCAGGTGCTTCACCACGCGCTGATAGGCCGTCGCCAGCTCGATGCAGCCGCCCTGGGCCAGTTGCCCGACGGTGGAGCGGTAGATCTCCTGCCAGGGGGTCTGGTGCACGATCTCGGGCGGGGTCCACTCGGACCTGCGCCGGGCCCACTCGTCCTCGGGCACCAGCGCGTTCATCGTGCCCTCGTTGAGGTCGAGCCGCACCATGTCGCCGGTCCGCAGATAGGCGAGGCCCCCGCCGACCACGGATTCGGGGCTGGCGTTCAGGATCGACGGGCTTTCCGACGTGCCGGACTGACGCCCGTCGCCGACCGTCGGCAGGTGGTTGATCCCCGCCTTCAGCAGCGCGTCCGGCGGCTGCATGTTCACCACCTCGGCGCTGCCCGGATAGCCGACGCAGCCGACCCCGCGGATGAAGAGGATCGAGTTCTCGTCGATGCCGAGCGAGGCATCGTTGATCCGGTCGTGGTAATCCTCCGGCCCCTCGAAGACGATGGCCCGCGCCTCGTGCACGCCCTCGTGCCCCGGATGCGACAGGAAGCGGCGGCGGAAATCCTCGGAGATGACGGAGGTCTTCATCAGCGCGCTGTCGAAGAGGTTGCCGTGCAGCACGATGAAGCCCGCATGCTCGCGCAGCGGCCGGTCGTAGGGGCGGATCACGTCGTGATCGACGCTCTCCTTGCCCTTCAGGTTCTCGCCCATCGTCTTGCCGGTGGCGGTCATCGCCCCCTCGCGGATGCGGCCGGCCTTCGCCAGCTCGGCCATGACGGCGGGCACGCCGCCCGCGCGGTGGAAGCTTTCGCCCAGATAGGTGCCCGCCGGTTGCATGTTGACGAGGAGCGGCTCTCCATGGCCGATTTCCTGCCAGTCCTTTACGTCCAGCTCGACCCCCGCATGCCGGGCGATGGCCTGCAGATGCGGCGGGGCATTGGTCGATCCGCCGATGGCGGTATTGGTGACGATGGCGTTCTCGAAGGCCTCGCGCGTGAGGATGTCGGAGGGTTTGAGATTCTCGAACACCATCTCCACCGCGCGCTTGCCGGTCTGGTAGGCCATTTCCATCCGCTCGCGAAACGGGGCGGGGATGGCGGAGCTGCCGGTCAGCGTCATGCCCAGCGCCTCGGCCATCGCGTTCATCGTGCTGGCGGTGCCCATCGTGTTGCAATGCCCCAGCGACGGGGCAGAGGCGCAGACCCGCTGCATGAACTCCTCGTAGTCGATCACCCCCTCGGCCAGCAGGCGCCGCGATTCCCAGACGATCGTACCCGATCCCGCGCGCTTGCCCTTCCACCAGCCGTCCAGCATCGGACCGCCGTTCAGGGCGATGGCCGGGATGTCGACCGTGGCCGCGCCCATCAGCTGCGCCGGCGTGGTCTTGTCGCAGCCGGTCGTCAGCACGACGCCGTCCAGCGGGTAGCCGTGCAGCACCTCGACGAGGGACAGATAGGCGAGGTTGCGGTCCAGCGCGGCGGTCGGGCGCTTGCCCGTCTCCTGGATCGGGTGGACCGGGAATTCCATCGGGATGCCGCCGCCGTCGCGGATGCCGGCCTTGATCCGGTCCATCAGGAAGACGTGGATCTTGTTGCAGGGCGAGATGTCGCTGCCGGTATTCGCGATGCCGATGATCGGCCGCTCGGATTGCAGCTCCTCCCGGGTGAAGGCCTGGTTCTGGTACCGCTCGAGATAGAGCGCGGTCATGTTCGCGTTGTTCGGATTGTCGAACCATTCCTGCGAGCGGAAACGCTTGTTGGCGCGGGTATTGCTCATGTCGTCCTCCCTGTCGGGGCGACGTGGCGGCCCCGGACCCGTTGCCGGCACAATCGGATTTGGTATACCAAAATGCAAGAGCCGGGCAGGCCCGATCGGGCCGCCGCCCCGGCGAAAGGGGGGACGACATGCTGCCGCAGAACGGAACGCTGGTGGGCCGGATCTGGCGCCCGGGCCATGGACCCGCCCTCGTCACGATCCGGGGCGAAGAGGTGGTCGACATCACCGGCCGCGAGGCGCCGACACTCTCGGCCCTGCTCGACCGCGAGGATCCGGCCGGTTTCGTCGCGGGCGCGGAAGGGGAGGGGGTCTGCACCCTGCCCGAGCTCTGCGCCGCCTCGACCGAAACCGCCGGGCCCGACGATCTGCGCTGGCTCGCCCCCGCCGACCTGCAGGCGATCAAGGCGAGCGGCGTGACCTTCGCCGCCTCGATGGTCGAGCGGGTGATCGAGGAGCAGGCCGCCGGCGATCCGGCCCGGGCGCAGGCGATCCGCGAGAAGGTGGGAGAGGTGGTCGGCGCCTCGCTGCGCGGCCTCGTCCCCGGCTCGGACAAGGCGCAAGAGGTGAAGCGCGTCCTCACCGAGGCGCGCCTCTGGTCGCAATATCTCGAGGTGGGGATCGGCCCCGATGCCGAGATCTTCACCAAGTGCCCGCCGATGGCGGCGGTGGGCTGGGGCGCGGCCGTCGGCCTGCACCCGGTCAGCCGATGGAACAACCCCGAGCCGGAGGTCGTGCTCGCCGTGTCGTCCCGCGGCGACATCGTGGGGGCCACGCTGGGCAACGACGTGAACCTGCGCGATGTCGAGGGACGCTCGGCCCTGCTGCTGGGCAAGGCGAAGGACAACAACGCCTCCGCCTCGCTCGGCCCGGTGATCCGGCTGTTCGACGAGGGCTATTCCCTGGACGATCTCCGCCGCGCCGAGGTGCGCCTGCGGGTGGAGGGGGAGGACGGCTTCGTCATGGACGGATCCTCCTCGATGGCCGAGATCAGTCGAGACCCGGCCGATCTCGTGGCGCAGACCATCGGCCGGCACCACCAGTATCCCGACGGGCTGATGCTCTATTGCGGGACGATGTTCGCCCCGGTGCAGGACCGGGGCGCCGCGGGCCAGGGCTTCACCCACCACCCGGGCGACGTGGTCACGATCTCGGAGCCGGGGCTCGGCGCGCTGACCAACACCGTGCGGCTGTCGACCGAGGCGCCGGAATGGACCTTCGGGACCGGCGCGCTGATGCGCAACCTCGCCGGGCGGGGCCTGATATGACGGATGTGGTCATCATCGGCGGCGGCGGCGTCGTCGGGCAGAAGCTGGCCCGGGCGCTGGTCGCGCGCGGCTCTCTCAAGGGCGCGCCGGTCGGCCGGATCACCCTCGCCGACATCGTGCAGCCTGCCCCGGTCGAGGGAACGGAAGGCGTGGTCTGCGACATCACGGATCCCGGCTCGGTCGCCGCCGCGATCCCGGATGGGACCGACGTGATCTACCACCTCGCCGCCGTGGTCAGCGCCCATGCCGAGGCCGAGTTCGACGAGGGCTGGGCGATCAATCTCGGCGGCACGCGCAACGTGCTGGACCGGGCGCGGGCGCTGGGCACCGCGCCGGTGCTCGTCTTCACCTCCTCCATCGCGGTCTATGGCGGCGCGGCGGCGGACCCGCTGGGCGATCACAGCTATCCGAACCCCCAGACCTCCTACGGGGCGCAGAAGGCGATCGGCGAGATCATGGTCAACGACTGGTCCCGCAAGGGCTTCGTCGATGGCCGTGCCGTGCGGCTGCCGACGATCAGCGTCCGGCCGGGCCGGCCCAACCGCGCCGCCTCGGGCTTCATGTCCTCGATCCTGCGCGAGCCGCTGAACGGGCAGGTAGCGGTCTGCCCGGTGGGGCGCGACTACCTGCATTACTACCTCTCCCCCCGCAAATGCGTGGAGAACCTGATCCGTGTGGCCGAGATCCCGGCCGAGACGCTGGGGGTGAACCGCGTCCTTCAGATGCCGGGGCGACGCTGGTCGATCGGGGATCTCGTGGACGCGCTGGAGGCCGTCGCGGGACCCGAGGCCGTCCGGCTGATCCGGTGGGAGGACGATCCGGACCTGCGCCGCATCCTCGACGGCTGGCGCCACGACATCCATGCGGACCGCGCCGAGGCGCTGGGGCTGGAGGCCGATGCCAGCTTCGAGGAGAACGTGCGATACTACATCGAGGACGACCGTCCCGCCCCCTGAGCCGCCGGGCGGGTTGCACTCCGCCCCCGGCCGGGCTTTGTCGCGGGGGACGAATAGGCAGGAGCCGCCGATGTTCACCGTGACTCTCCTCACCGCGCCGGAGGAGCGCCGCCTCGAAGGCGCGCTCGTCGCCTCGCTGCGAAACGCCTGGGGCGGGGGCGAGCTGCGCTGGCTCTCCCCCGACGAGGCGGCGGAGTTCGACCTGCCCGCCCTGCCGGACAATCTGGACCGGGTGCGCGCCGACCTGGACGCGGGCGGCACCGATCTGGTCGCCCAGCCGTCGGAGGGGCGGCGCAAGCGGATGCTCATCGCCGACATGGACAGCACCATGATCCGGCAGGAATGCATCGACGAGCTGGCCCGCGTCGCCGGAATCGGGGACCGGGTGGCCGACATCACCGCCCGCGCGATGAACGGAGAGCTCGATTTCGAGGCCGCCCTGATCGAGCGGGTGGCCCTGCTGAAGGACCTGCCGGAGACGGCGATCGACGAGGTGCTGAAGCGCCACATCACCTACACGCCCGGCGGGTTCGAACTGGTCGCGACGATGAAGGCGCAGGGCGCGCATACGCTGCTCGTCTCGGGCGGGTTCACCGCCTTCGCCGCGCGGGTCGGGGCGGCCCTCGGCTTCGACGCGCACCGGGCGAACATTCTGCTGGCCGAGAACGGAAGGCTCACCGGCGAGGTCGCCCGGCCGATCCTGGGTCGCGCCGCCAAGGTCGACGCGCTGGACGAGACGATCGGCGCGCTCGGCATCGGGGCGCAGGACGTGCTCGCCGTGGGCGACGGAGCGAACGACCTCGGCATGCTGCAGCGGGCCGGGACCGGTGTCGCACTGCATGCCAAGCCGACGGTGCAGGCGCAGGCGCGGCACCGGATCAACCACGGCGACCTGACCGCGCTCCTCTACCTTCAGGGCTATGCCAGATCGGACTTCGTGACATGAGTATCTACGCGATCGGCGACATCCACGGCCAGAGCGCCATGCTCGACGAGGCGCTGGACCGGATCGAGCGCGACGGCGGCCGCGATGCGCGGATCGTCTTCCTCGGCGACTATACCGACCGGGGTCCGGATTCGCGCGGCGTGCTCGACCGGCTGTCGACCGGGCTGGCCGAGGGGCGGAACTGGGCGCCGATCAAGGGCAATCACGACCGCATGTTCGAGCGCTTCCTCGACAGTGGACAGGTCCACGACGCACGCATCGCGTCGGGCAAGGGATGGCTGCACCCGGCGCTCGGCGGGCAGCGCACGCTCGGCTCCTACGGCGAGGTCTTCCTGCATCCGGACAATGGCGGGCGGGACACGCTGCTGTCCTACGAGGTCGACCTGTCCGATGCGGACAGGTCGGACGACATCGCCGCCGCCGCGCGCGAGGCGGTGCCGCGGGCCCATCTGCGCTTCCTGCGGGATCTGCCGCTGATGCACCGCGAGGACGGCCTGCTCTTCGTCCATGCCGGGCTGCGGCCCGGCGTGCCGGTCGAGGAACAGGACGAGGAGGATCTTCTCTGGATCCGCGAGGGCTTCCTCGAGGAGGATCACGATTTCGGCCCGCTGGTCGTCCACGGCCATACCGCGCTGCACTATCCGCAGGCCTACCGGACGCGCGTCAATCTCGACGGCGGGGCGGGCTACGGGCGCGAGCTGGTGCCGGCGGTGTTCGAGGACGGCGCGGCATGGCTGCTGACCCGGGTGGGGCGGCAGGCGCTGGTTCCGTAAGGGGGGATCACCTGGTCGGAGTGAGAGGATTCGAACCTCCGACCCCCTGCTCCCGAAGCAGGTGCGCTACCAGGCTGCGCTACACTCCGACCGGTGGCGCGGACCTAGCCCGGCCCGCGCCCCGATGCAAGAGCCGATCAGACCGATCTCCGCGGCCGTCCGCGCAGCGCGACGATGCCGCGGCGCGCGGTGCCCTCGGGCAGGCGCGGGGACTTGAGGAAGGTGCCGGTATCCGGTCGCAGCTTGGTCCGCAGCACCGGGGTGAGGCCCGAGGCGCCGCGGCTCTCGCGGAAGACGATGTAGAGACCGCTGGCGATGATGATGCCCGCGCCGATCATCGTCGTCCGGTCCAGCGTCTCGCCGAAGAAGATCAGGCCGAAGATCGTGGCCCAGACGATCTGCGAATACTGCATCGGCGCGACCACCGCCGCCTCGCCCGCCTTGTAGGCCGCGATCATGGCGAGGCCGCCGACCCAGCCCAGCACCGACATCATCGCGATCACGCCCAGATGCGCGATCGGCATCGGCTCGTAGAAGAAGGCGAGCGCGCCGCCCATCAGGACGAAGTTGGCGAGCATCGGGTAGAGCATCAGCACGACCGGCCGCTCGTCGGCGCCGATCTTGCGGACGATGATCGACGCGGCCGAGCCGCCGAAGGCGCAGACCAGCGCCGCCGCATGCCCCAGCGAGAGCTGCGTGTTGCCCGGCTGCAGGACGAAGATGACCCCGGCGAGTCCGACGACGATCGCCCCGCCCCGATGCAGGCCCACCTTCTCGCCCAGGACGGGGATGGCCAGCAGCGTGATGATGAGGGGCGAGGCGAAGATGATCGTGTAGACCTGCGCCAGCGGCAGCACGCTGAATGCGTAGAACCCGGACAGGCCGGTCGCGACCGCGGCCACGGTGCGGACGAGCACCCAGCGCGGATGCACCGGGATCAGCGTGCCCGGGTTGCTGTCGCGCATGATGGTCACGACCGCCAGCGGAAAGCTGAACATGACGGAGAAGAAGATCAGCTGGACGGGCGAGTAGCTCGCCCCCATCGTCTTCACCACCGCGTCGTGGCTCGAATAGAAGGCAAAGGCGAGGAGGGCGATCAGCGCGCCTCTGGCATTGTGGCCCATCGGGTCGATCCGGGATTGTCGTGACGGGGTCCGACAGATTCCGATCCGGCCGGAGGGTCAAGTCCCCCGGACGGAAAGATGCCGAGGATTGCGCGGGCTTCGGCCCGCGCAACCGCGCGTGGGGCCCGGATCAGCCCTTCGCCAGCGCCGCGACGATGGCGTCGCCCATCTCGCTGGTGGAGACGGGGGCCTTGCCCTCCTCTCCCAGCAGGTCGGCGGTCCGCAGCCCGTCGGCCAGCACCGTCTCGACCGCGCGCTCGACCCGGGCCGCGTCCTCGCCCCGGTCGAAGGAATAGCGCAGCGCCATCGCGAAGGAGAGGATGCAGGCGATCGGGTTGGCCTTGCCCTGGCCCGCGATGTCGGGGGCCGAGCCGTGGACCGGCTCGTAGAGCGCCTTGGGCCGTCCGTTCGCCATCGGCGCCCCGAGCGAGGCGGAGGGCAGCATGCCGAGCGAGCCGGTCAGCATCGCGGCGAGATCCGACAGCAGATCGCCGAAGAGGTTGTCGGTGACGATGACGTCGAACTGCTTGGGCCAGCGGGTCAGCTGCATGGCGCCGGCATCGGCGTACATGTGGCTGAGCTCCACCTCCGGGTAGTCCTTGCCGACCTGCGTCACGACCTCGCGCCAGAGCACGCCCGATTCCATGACGTTGGCTTTCTCCATCGAGCACAGGCGCTTGCCGCGCCGCATCGCCAGCTCGAAGGCGGAGCGGGCGACGCGGTCGATCTCGCTCTCCGTATAGCGCTGGGTGTTGACGCCGACGCGCTCGTTGCCTTCCTCGATGATGCCGCGCGGCTCGCCGAAATAGACGCCGGAGGTCAGCTCGCGCACGATCATGATGTCGAGCCCCGAGACCACCTCCGTCTTGAGGGACGAGAAATCGGCCAGGGCGTCGAAGCACTGGGCGGGGCGCAGGTTGGCGTAGAGGTCCATCTCCTTGCGCAGCCGCAGCAGGCCGCGCTCGGGCTTCAGCGAGAAGTCGAGGCTGTCGTATTTCGGACCGCCCACGGCGCCGAGGAGGACGGCGTCCACCTCCTGCGCCCTGGCCATCGTGTCGTCGTGCAGCGGCGTGCCGTGCGCGTCGTAGGCGCAGCCGCCGACCAGATCCTCGGACACGTCGAAGACCGGGCCGCCATTCGCCCCGAACCAGTCGATGACCTTGCGGACCTCGGCCATGACTTCGGGACCGATGCCGTCGCCGGGCAGGATCAGAAGGGACGGGTTGGTCATCTTGCGGCTCCTCTGTCGCGCATCGACCGGCGGGGTAGGCCGGGGGTGGCGCCGGGTCAAGGGTCGCACGGCCGGCCGCGGACGGGGCGCGAGCGGCAAGAGGCGCGGCCCCCGTGGGGCCGATGATGCGGGAGCGGGCCGTCAGGTGACCGGGCGCTGCCAGGTGGCCGGAATCGTCGGCCGATCGGGTTGCAAGGTGACCGGGGTTGCAAGGTGACCGGGGTTTTCGGTCGATCGGGGCAGCGCCCCGTTCGGACGCCGGGCCGAAGCCTTGCCGCAGATGGCTCGCGGATGACCGCCGGGGTCCCTGATCTGCTGCGAGCCGTTCACCGATCGTCCCCCCCATCCGCGCCTGCGGGCTGTCACCTCCGACGGGCCGGGATTCGGCCGAAGCGCGCCGTCGGGTGGGGGGGCGCCGGCTGGCACTCAGTCCGGGCGGGCGAGGTCCACCCAGACCAGCCGGTGCGGCCCGGCCGCTGCCACCGCCTCGGCCAGCGGGTCGCCGGGGGGCGGCCAGAGAACGCCGCTCTCCGTCACGATCCAGTCGCGCGACGGCAGGACGTAGCTGACGCGCAGGTTTCCCGGTCCGTCCCATTCCGCCGTATCGAGGGACGGGTCGCCCCGCTGGTCGGGATCGGCGGCGCCGGCCCCCCCGCCGCTCTGCGGGGCGGGATCCTGGAGGCGGGGATGGGCGAGCAGAGCGCGGATCGCCTCGCGCCGGCCCTCGCCGTCCTCGGGGTCGAGTTGCGCGTTCCCGAGGATGGCGACGGGGCCGTCCGGCGGCGCGCCCAGCACGCCGTCCAGCCAGAGCTGCCAGAGCCGGACCTCGTCCGCGTTGCGCAGCCCGTTCCGATCCTCCGCCCCGTCGAAGACGGGCGGCGTGGCCGAGAAGGCGGCGATTGCGACCGGCCCCCCGGGGGCGCGGACCGGCACGACCCAATGGGCCGTCGACGACAGGCGCTGGACGGCCTGCGCCCCCTCGGACGGGAAGGGGGCGCCGTCCGGGACGGGCAGCGTGGCCCCGGGCAGGTCGCGCCAGAGCAGGCCGGTGAAGTCCCGCAGTCCGGCGGTGTCGATCTCCCACCGGGAGAGGAGGGCGGGCGCCCCGTCGCCGGCGAAGCGGCCGTAGCCCTGCGCGTCGCGCGGCGTGCCGGTGCGGCCGTCGCCATCCATGTCGAGGCCCGTGGCCATGCCGGAATTGGGCCGGGGCGAGACGACATGCGGCAGCGCGAGGCCCCGTTCAGCCAGCGCGGCCGAGAGGGCCGCCAGCCCCGCGCCCCCCTCGTCCCAGTCGGTATCCGTCAGCAGCAGGATGTCGGGCGCGGCCGCCGCGATCACGTCGAGCGCGGCCTGCATCTGCGCGTCCTCGCCCCCCAGCAGGTCCCGCAGCATCAGCCCCGGCCCCCCGCGGGAGAAGGGGGCGGCATAGGTGGCGAGGCGGATCGTCTGGGCCTGGAGGGCGGTGCCGACGACGATCCCCGCGATCAGGGCAGAGAGGATCAGACCGGCGCGAAGGATCCGGCCGCGGCGGCGCTCTCGCGTTTGCGCTGATCGCTGATGAGGTCGGCGACCCGGTTCAGCGCGATCCCGCGCTTCAGCATGGAGGCGGGCAGAAAGGCCCATGCGGTCATCGTCCAGATCAGCGCGTGCGGGTTGGACAGGTCGATCGGGTCGACCAGGGCCGAGGTCACCTTGACCAGGGCCGGGATCAGGAATGGCAGCAGGAATCCTAAGATCAGGTTAAACTGTGCATCCGACCGCAGCCGGTCGACGACGTCGCCCCCGCGGGTCGGGTCGAAGGTGGGCAGGTTGACCCAGACGTTGAACGTCCCGTCCCGCGCCGGCCAGCCCCGCAGCCGCATCACCAGCACGAAGAGGCCGAGGCTGAGGATCGACACGAGGTAGCTCAGCCCCGCCGCGGTCCGGACCCCCTCGACCACCGGCTCGGGCGTGGGGTCGGGCAGCATCAGGACGACCAGCCGGACCGGCGAATAGGGAAAGTCGAGCGCAAGCGCGATCTCTCCGCCGAAGCTTTCGAACAGGCGGGTCAGCGTCGAGGGCTGCGTCTCGCCCCGCAGGATCAGCGTCAGCGCGAAGACCGTCAGGAACAGCGCACCGAAGCGGATGCGGTTGAACGGGGGCGCGTCGCGGAACTCGACGAGACTGGGGGACGAAGCGGAATATTCGACGAAGGTGAAGGCGGCCGCGATGATCGCGACCAGCCCCACGATGAGGGTCGTGTCCGAGGTCGTGTTGGGTAGCATCACGGAGGGAAAGGTGATGAGCGTGACGACGAGCAGCGCGCGCAGCGCGGCCCCGGCGATCCGGTTCAGTATCATGTGCCTGCCTTCGACCGGGTCGTCCCCGGTCTGACGCCAGGATCCGATCCGGGGTTCGCCCGCGAGACGCGGAGCGCTGTGCCTCGTTTCTGCCATAATGCTGCCCCCGTCCGGCCGTCCCGGCAATCGCCTCTCCGTGATCTTGGTCCCGGGTGCGGCCATTTTGCGGCAGGACTGGTGCGAAATTGCACCCCGGGTCGCGCAAGTGACTGGCGCACAACGACAATCCGAAACACTTGCGCCCCACAGCATGGTGGGGCGCAAGGGAGGGTCGAACGCCATATCTGGGGCGGAAGTCGAGGCGCGGATCAGACCCAGGGGCGATCCGCCGAGGCCTTCCTCTCGAACTCGTCAATCGCCGGCGCCTTCTCGAGGCTGAGCCCGATATCGTCGAGCCCGTTGAGAAGGCAGTGCTTGCGCCAGGGATCGACCTCGAAGGGAATCGTCGTTCCGTCCGACAGGGTGATCCGCTGTGCCTCGAGATCGACCTCGATCCGGGCATTGGCGCCCCGCGTCGCGTCCTCCATGCACAGATCGCGCTCGGCCTCGGGCAGGACGATCGGCAGGATGCCGTTCTTGAAGCAGTTGTTGTAGAAGATGTCGGCGAAGCTGGTCGAGATCACGCAGCGGATGCCGAAATCGAGCAGCGCCCAGGGGGCGTGCTCGCGCGACGAGCCGCAGCCGAAATTGTCGCCCGCGACGAGGATCTGCGCCTCGCGGTAGGCGGGCTGGTTCAGCACGAAATCCTCCACCTCCTCGCCCTTGTCGTCGTAGCGCATCTCGTCGAACAGGTTGATGCCGAGCCCCGAGCGCTTGATCGTCTTCAGGAACTGCTTGGGGATGATCATGTCCGTGTCGATGTTGACGAGGGGCATGGGCGCGGCGATGCCGCTGAGGGTCGTGAACTTGTCCATGTGTCAGGTCCTTTGCAATGTGAGATCGGGGCCGAGGCCGAGTCGCCGCAGGGCGGCGTCCGGGCGCTCGGCCCGCCAGAGGTCGAGGATCGCGGCGATGCGGGCGGGATCGCCCTGATCGGGTCGGTCGGCCAGCGCGGTGCCCGCCTGCGAATCGGTGGCGAGCGCGGCGCGGATCGCCGCGTGGCGGGCCGGGGGGACGGGCGCGCCGAGGCAGGTCTCCACCGCGGCCACGGGGTCGCGGAGGAGCGTGTCGTAGGTCAGGACGGGCGGCACGTCCGGAAGGGCGGCGACGTCGCGCAGGCCCTGGACGAGCGGATCGACCACCGCCTGCGGATTTTCGTCGCCGAAGGTGCGGGCGACGCTGGCGGCCCACTCCGCGATGTCCCGGACCATGAGGACCGGCGCGACAGTGCCCGAGGCGCAGATCGCCCGGGCCCCCTGGCTGGCTTGGCTGCGGAACTTCAGCACCGGCCGCGACAGCCCCCGCACCGCGTGCCGCACCGCCCGCCCGGCCCGGTCCGAGAGCGCGGCCTGCACGTCGGCCCTCGCCGGCCAGCGGCGGGCGAGCGTGCCGATCCCGGTGAAGACGTCGAGCTCGGACAGCACGTCCGCCCCGGCCGCGCCCAGCGCCCGTGCCAGCAGGGTCGAGCCGCAGCGCCCGATGGAGAAGATCGCGGGGACGGGGGCGGCGGGGACGGGTCCGTCCACCTCCTCCCACGGGAGCAGAAGGACGGACCGCGCCCGTCCGGCCTGGACCGCATAGGGGAAAGGGGCGCCCACGAGGTCGCGCATGGCCACGTCGACGGCCACGACCCCGCCCGAACCGGACAGGCAGTAGAGGGACAGCTCTGACGGAAGGTCGACCGCCCGTCCCCGGGCGAAGTCGCCGGGCGCGGCGATGGCGCGGGGATCGGGGCGGATCACGCGGTCGACCCGCCAGGCGCGGGCCGGCGCGCGGACGGGATCGACCAGCGCGGCACGCAGGTCGGTCCCGTCCGCTGCGGCGCCGCCATCCATCGCCCGTCCCGCCCCCGTCTCGTCCCGCCAGGTCCCGTCCGGCGTCAGGCCGGCGCGGCCATCATCTCGCGCACGTCGGTCAGCCGCCCGGTCAGCGCCGCGGCGGCCGCCATCTGCGGCGACATGAGATGCGTGCGCCCGCCGCGCCCTTGCCGGCCCTCGAAGTTCCGGTTCGAGGTGGCAGCGCAGCGCTCGCCCGGGGCCAGCTGGTCGGGGTTCATCGCGAGGCACATGGAGCAGCCGGCGAGCCGCCATTCGAAGCCGGCATCGAGAAAGATCTGGGCCAGCCCCTCCTCCTCGGCCTGCTTGCGGACGAGGCCCGAGCCGGGGACGACCATCGCCCGCTTCACCTTGATCTTCTTGCCCTCGAGGATCGCGGCCGCGGCGCGCAGATCCTCGATCCGGCCATTGGTGCAGGACCCGATGAAGACGGTGTCGATCTCGATATCCGTGAGCTTCGTCCCCGGCTTGAGGTCCATGTAATCCAGCGACCGCTGCGCCGCGCCGACCTTGCCGCCGGTGAAGTCGCTGGCGGCCGGGACGGAGGCGGTGATCGGCAGCACGTCCTCGGGCGAGGTGCCCCAGGTGACGACGGGGGCGATGTCCTCGCCCCGGATCGTCACGACCTTGTCCCAATGGGCGTCGTCGTCCGATTTCAGCGTCTTCCACCAGGCGAGCGCGCTGTCCCAGTGCTCGTCCTTCGGGGCGTGCTCGCGGCCCTTCACGTACTCGAACGTCTTCTCGTCGGGCGCGATCAGGCCGGCGCGGGCGCCGCCCTCGATGGCCATGTTGCAGACGGTCATCCGCCCTTCCATCGAAAGGGACCGGATCGCCTCGCCGCAATACTCGATCACGTAGCCGGTGCCGCCGGCGGTGCCGGTCTTGCCGATGACGGAGAGGGTGATGTCCTTGGCGGTGACGCCCGGCCCGAGCTGGCCGGTGATCTCCACCTTCATGTTCTTCGACTTCTTCTGGATCAGCGTCTGCGTGGCGAGCACGTGCTCCACCTCCGACGTGCCGATGCCGTGGGCGAGCGCGCCGAAGGCGCCGTGCGTCGCGGTATGGCTGTCGCCGCAGACGACGGTCATGCCGGGCAGGGTCCAGCCCTGCTCGGGCCCGACGATGTGGACGATGCCCTGCCGGATGTCGCTGACCGGATAGTAGTGGATGCCGAAATCCTTGGCGTTCCGGTCGAGTGCCTCGACCTGGATGCGGCTCTCCTCGTTCATGCCGCCGCGGATGCGGTCGGGCGTGGTGGGCACGTTGTGGTCGGGCACGGCGATCGTGCGCCCCGGCGCGCGGACGGTGCGGCCCGCCATGCGCAGCCCCTCGAAGGCCTGCGGGCTGGTGACCTCGTGCACGAGGTGGCGGTCGATGTAGAGCAGGCAGGTGCCGTCCTCGGCCTCGTGGACGACATGGGCATCCCAGATCTTGTCGTAGAGCGTCTTGGGGGACATCGGTCCTCTCCCTTCGTGACGATATGAAACGGACAGGTATCGCGGCGGCGCCCGGGCGGGCGCCGGCGGCGGTCAGAGCCGGGCGAGGACGGAGCGCGTGGCGCCGTGGAAGCGCCACGGAAGGCGGGCGCGGTCGTCCATGTCGAAGACCTGTGTCATGCGCGTCGCGATACACGATTCCCCCTCGCTTCGACAAGATGGCGCGAATGGGGCGGAAAGACGGTCCCCGCGCACGAAAGGCGCGACAATGATCGTTCGGCAGGCACTCTGTTTCGCTGAAAGACGGCAACCTGCGATTGTAATGAAAATTTTCTTCAGACCGCCGCCGCCACGCCGCCGAAGCGCCCCACGCCGGACAGGGCGTCGCCACTGCATCGCCACATTCGCGGCTGTATGCCCCGGTATGGCCCCGATCCCACGTTCCGGATCCTCGGGTCCTGGCTCCATTTCCGCGAAAATTGGACCCGATGACCGCCCTTTGCCGCGATTGTTGCCGGCCCGCTGCCGGGTCCGGACGGATGGCCGGACGGTGCGGCCCAGGCCTGCCTCCTCTCGGGCGCCGCGCGGCAGACCGGCTCGCCGCACCCTCCTCGCTACAGCCTGGAGTTGAACGCCCCCGGGCGGGCCGGATCCGGCCGCGATCCGGCGATTGACCTCGGGGCGGCGCGGCCTCTAATCGGCGCTGCATAAAGGGTTTTTCGAATGCTCCGCATGCCGGCGGGTGGGCCGGCAGGGGCGAGGATCGGATCGTGGCGCGACCCTCGAAGCGGGGGGTCGCCGGGGCCGCCACGGGGCCGGATTTCGATTTTCAGGTCTTGCGCGGCGGTCTCTGGACCGACCGCCGCGCAAGGTTGGGACGCCGCCCGAGAGGGCGCGCCAAGGGTGATGCGATGTCGACGATTCCGAGATACGGCCGGATCGCTGCGATCCGTGCCGTCGCCGCCGAGGCGGCCGCGCCGGCCCGTGTGGACGGCGTCCGCGCGGAGGGCCCCGGGCGGACCTTCTACCGCGACCGGGCCAAGCGCTGGATCGACATCGCGCTGGTGCTCGCCGCCGCGCTGCCCGTCCTGATGGTCGTCCTGCCGCTCGCCCTCCTCGTGGCGCGGGACGGGGCGAACCCGTTCTTCGGACAGGCGCGGGTGGGGCTGGACGGGCGGACCTTCCGGATGTGGAAGCTGCGCTCGATGGTCGTCGACGCCGAGGCGGCGCTCGAGAGGCACCTCGCCGCCGATCCCGCGGCCCGGGCGGAGTGGGATCTGCAGCAGAAGCTGCGCCGCGACCCCCGCGTCACGCCGATCGGGCGGATCATCCGGCGCACCTCCCTTGACGAGCTTCCGCAGCTCTGGAACGTGCTGCGCGGCGACATGAGCCTGGTCGGTCCGCGTCCGATGATGGTGTCGCAGCGCGCGATCTATCCCGGCAAGGAATACTACACCGTCCGTCCGGGCCTCACCGGATTGTGGCAGATCTCCGAGCGCAACGAGACGAGTTTCCACGAGCGGGCGGTCTTCGACCGGGCCTATTGCGAGACGCTCTCGCTCGGGGCGGATGCACGGATCCTGTCGCGGACCCTCGGCGTGGTGGTGCGCGGGACGGGCTACTGAGCGCGGCGGCGGGGCGCCGCCACGGCGGGATCGGGCGCGGTCGCATCTGTCCCGTCCCCTGCGACGCCAGCGGCCCGCGTCGCCGCCGCGGCGCGGATCAGGGTCAGCGTCCGGTCGGCCCAGGCGGTCCAGTTGAGGCGGGTCTCGTATTCGCGGCGCGAGGACAGGCGCAGCGCGTCGTAGGCCGCGGGATCGGCGAGATAGGCCGTCACCCGCGCCGCGAAATCCGCCGCGCGGGCATCGGCGGGCAGGGCATGGCCGTTCCGGCCCTCGCGCACCGGCACCCCGCCCACGTCGTAGCAGAGCGACGGCAGGCCGTAGGCCGAGGCTTCGCAGAAGGCGAAGCCGTAGCTTTCGAACGAGGGCATGACGAGGAAATGCGCGCTGCGGAACAGCCGGGTGAAATCCGCGAACTGGGCCGGATCGGCTTTGTCGAGATGCCCGTGCACGGTCACGCCCGGCGCCGCGCGGGCGTCCGGCGGGTCGCAGCCGACCACGTCGAGCCGCACGTCCGCCCCCTCAGCCCGCAGGCGTTGCAGGATCCGCAGGACGAGCGGGCCGCCTTTCGCCTCCCACTGGCGGCCGACGATCAGCAGGCGCGTCGGCCCGGTCCCCAGCCGGGGCGGATCCTCGGCCGGCCCCGGATCCGGCACGTTGGCACCCCAAGGCACGTGGAGCGAGCGGCCGGGGTCGAGCCCGTAGCGCGCGGTCGCGGCCTCGGCCAGCCAGCGCGAGGGCCAGAGGAGCAGGTCGGTCGAGCGGAAGACCCGCCGCTCCGCCGCCTCGATCAGGGGGTCGAGCAGCCGGGATGCCCGCAGGTAGGAGCCGAAATGCCGGCCCACCTCGGAATCGCGGTAGATCGCGGGCGTCGCGTCGGAGGTATGGACCGAGACGGTCCCCGGCGGCGGCCGGACGCCGAGAAGGGCGTGGAAGGCATAGGGGCAGAAGACCGCGTCGAAGCGGCCGGCCCGCAGCGCCCGGTTGACGGGGGCGGCGGCCAACCCCCCGGCGGCCAGCCGCGCCCGCCAGAAGGCGCGGACCCGGACCGAGGCGGGCATCGCCTGCACCGCGCGGCGCAGCGGCTCGGCCGCGCCCCAGTGCAACGGCAGCTCGGTGATCTGCGCCCCCCGCGCGGCGAGCGCGTCGCGCAGGCGGGCATTGCCACCGGAATAGCTGCCGTGATCGTCCGGCGACTGGTCGCAGAGATACGCGATCCGGAGGGCGGCGCGCGGGGCGTCCGCAACGTCTCTCATCGAGGAGCTCCCACCAGGACCGACCCTTCCCAGATCCACCTTCCGGCCATGCCGCCCGAAAAGCAAACGCGCAGGGCCCGATTCCCGCCCTACAGCGCGGTCAGGGTCGAAAGCTGATCGCGCGGCGGGCAATTTCGCGTCAGGAGCGCGGCGATCGCGTCCCGCGGCGTCGCTTCGGCGGAAGGCGCGGGGTAGAACGGACCGGCCCGGGACCCGGGCCGGGCTGAGAGTCGCAACAGGGACGGAACGGACGACGATCCACGATGCCGAACGCGATCGCCATCCTCGCGCTGCTGTCCTGGCCGCTGGTCTCGCTGGGCCTGTTCCGCTGGCTGCCCGCCGGGCGGGCGCTGATCGCCTCGATCGTCGTCGCCTACCTGCTGCTGCCGCCGCTGCCCGCCGCCTTCGACCTGCCGCTGCTGCCGCCGCTGACTAAGGACACGCTTCCGCCGTTGGTCGCGCTGGTCCTGTGCCTCCTGCTCCATCCGGGCCGGATCGAGCTGATCCCGCGCAGTCCGCCGCTGCGGGCGCTGCTGGCGCTCTACATCCTGGCGCCGGTCGCCACGGTGCTGACCAATGGTGAGCCGATCTTCTTCGTCACGGCCGCGCTGCCGGGGCTTGGCCCGCACGAATCGCTGGCGATGATGGTGCAGCAGGGGCTGCAGATCCTGCCGCTGCTGCTGGCGCGGTCGCTGCTGCGCGAGTCGCGGGACGCGCGCGACATGCTCTGGGCGCTGGCGATCGGGGGCCTCGTCTACTCGCTGCCGATGCTGCTGGAGGTGCGGCTCGCCCCGGTGCTGAACCTGCGCATCTACGGGTATTTCCAGCACGATTTCGGCCAGATGGTCCGCGACGGCGGCTATCGCCCGATGGTGTTCCTCTATCACGGCCTCTGGGCCGCGTTCCTCGCCATGTCGGCCGCCCTCGCCGCGTTGGCCCTGGCTCGGGAGGAGGGGGGGCGCCGTTCGGTCTCGCTGCTCGCGGCGGCCGGCTACATGCTGGTCGTCCTCGTCCTGTGCAAGTCGATGGCAAGCCTCGTCTACGCAATCGCCTTCGCCCCGCTCGTCGCCTTCGCCCCGGCGCTGACGAAGGTGCGGCTGGCCGCCGCGATCGCGGTGCTGGCCCTGGTCTACCCTATGGCGAAGGGCGCCCATCTCGTGCCCGAGGACGAGATGCTGGCCGCCGCCACGTCGATCGACGCCGAGCGGGCCAATTCCCTCGCCTTCCGGTTCGAGCAGGAGCGCCTGCTGCTGGACCGCGCGGCCGAGAAGCCGCTCTTCGGATGGGGCAGCTACGGGCGCAACCACCTGCACGACCCGGTGGACGGCACGATCCTGACCATCGCCGACGGGCGCTGGGTCATCACCATCGGCGTGCTGGGCTGGCTGGGCTTCCTCGCCGAGTTCGGGTTGCTGACGCTGCCGATCCTGACGCTGGCCTGGCGGGCGCGGGGCATGGAGGGCGGGACGGTGCCCGGCGCGGTCGCGGCGCTGACGCTGCTGCACGCGATCAACCTCGTCGACCTGCTGCCCAATGCGACGCTCTCGATCCTGACCTGGACGATCTGCGGCGCACTGATCGGCCAGGCGGAGCGGTTCGTCCCCGTCCGGCGCAGCGCCGCGCAGCCCGTCCGGACGGTGCTGTGAGGCGCCGCATCCTCGTCATCGCCGAGGCGGCCAATCCCGAATGGGTGAGCGTGCCGCTGATCGGCTGGTCGCTGGCCCGCGCGCTGGCCGACATCGCGGAGGTGCATCTGATCACGCAGGTCCGCAATCGGGGCGCGATCCTGCGCGCGGGGCTGGAGGAGGGGCGCGACTTCACCGCCATCGACAACGAGGCGATGGCCCGCCCGCTCTGGCAGCTGGCCGAGCGGATGCGGATGGGTCAGGGCCGGGGCTGGACGGTGATGCAGGCGCTGGGCGCGCTGTCCTACCCGTCCTTCGAGCGGGCGATCTGGCGGCGGTTCGGTCCCGGGCTCCGGGCCGGCGAGTGGGACCTGGTGCACCGGATCACGCCGCTCTCGCCCACCAATCCCTCGCCCCTCGCGCCGCGGCTGAAGGCGGCGGGCGTGCCCTTCGTCCTGGGGCCGCTGAACGGCGGGGTTCCCTGGCCCCGCGCCTTCGACGCCGAGCGCCGGGCCGAGCGGGAATGGCTGTCCTACGTCCGCGGCGCCTACAAGCTGATGCCCGGGCGCGGACGCACGCTGGAGGCCGCCGCCGCCATCGTCGCCGGGTCGCGCCACACCGCGTCGGAGCTGCCGGAGCGACAGCGGCACAAGGTCGTCCACCTGCCCGAGAATGCCGTCGATCCGGCCCGTTTCCCCGCGCTGGCCGCGCCGCGCGGGCCCCGTGCGCCGGGGCCGCTGCGCGCCTGCTTCATCGGCCGGATGGTCCCCTACAAGGGCCCCGACATGGTGCTGGACGCGGCCGAGCCGCTGCTTCGCGACGGCCGGATGAGCCTTGACCTGATCGGCGACGGCCCGCTCATGCCCGCCCTGCGCGCGCGGGCGGCGGCGATCGGGCCCGGCGTCACGCTGCATGGCTGGCTGGGCCACACGGAGGTGGCGCAGGTCGCGGGGCGGGGCGACGTGCTGGCCTTTCCCTCGATCCGCGAATTCGGCGGCGGCGTGGTGCTGGAGGCGATGGCGATGGGCCTCGTCCCGGTCGTCGTCGACTATGCCGGCCCGGCCGAGCTGGTGACCGCGGCGACGGGGGTGAAGCTGCCCCTCGGGCCGCGCGCCGACATCGTGCGCGACCTGCGCGCCGCGCTGGAACGGATGGCCGCGGATCCCGCCGCGCTCGCCCCGATGGCCGAGGCCGGCCGCCGGATGGTGGCGAGCCGCTACACTTGGGCCGCGAAGGCGCGGCAGGTCTCGCGCATCCACGACTGGGCCAGGGGCCATGCCCCGCGCCCCGACTTCGACCTGACGGGAGAGACCCGATGACGACCCGCCTGATGCTGACCCTCGCCCTGGTCCTCGGCCTCGCCGCCCCGGCGGGGGCGCAGACCACGAAGCTGTGGTTCTGGGGGCACTCGCTCGTGAACCACGTCTCGGGCAGCGACGAGACGACGGTGCCGCACTGGCTGGCACATCTGGCCCGGGCCGAACGGCGCCGGTTCGCCGCCGAGGGGATGTTCGGTTTCCTCCAGCAATATGCCGAGCTGCCGCCCGAGCCGGGCTGGTCCTTCGGCCGGGTGGAGCGGGCCTGGCGGTCCAACCGGCTGCCCTTCGGCGAAGTCGGCTGGGACGCCGCGATCCTGTCGCCGCCGAACTTCGTCCAGTACCAGGCGCCGGACCGGCCGCTCGACTGGGACAATCCCGACAACCTCTCGCCCGTAGAGCTGGTCTCGACCGCCTTCGGCTGGGCCGAGGCGGAATCGCCCGGCGTGCCGCTCTGGCTCTACGAGGGGTGGGCGGACATGGCCGAATGGGGCTACCCGCCCTCGCCCCGCTCCTATCGCGACTGGGCCGAGTACAATGCCGGGCCCTACCACGACTGGACCCGCCGCCTCGCCGAGCAGGTGGGGGCCGAGATCGGCCGCGAAGTCGGCGTGATCCCGACGGCGCGGGTGCTGGCGCGGCTGATCGACGGGCCCCTGGCGGACCTGCCCCCGACCGAGCTCTTCTCGGACGACGCGCCGCACGGCACGCCGACCATGTACCTGATCGCCGCCATGGTCGTCTGGGCGCAGATCGAGGGGCGCCCGCCGCCGCCCGACACCCGCCTGCCCGAGAGCATCCACCCGCTCGTGCGGGACGATTTCGCCACGATCTCGACCGCGATCTGGCTTGCCGTCACGGCGCCGGAGGCGGAGCCGGCCGCCGTCTTCACCGCCCCGACCATCGCGCCCGAGCCCGAGGTCGAGGTCGAAGCGGGGATCGAGCCGGCCGTGCTGATCGTCCCGGACGTGCCGGAGACGGGCCTCGCGGATCCCGCGCTGTCCTTCGGGCTGAACGGCGTGAACGACTGGACGGCGGAGCAGCCCTTCGTCGACCTGATGAGGACCGCGCGGCCCTGGATCGGCCACGCGGGGGAGGAGTGGGGCGCCTGGGATTTCGACGCGCTGATGGCGGGCGGCTACCTGACGGCCGAGGGCTGGCCCCGCGCCCTGCCGGAGGGGGTCGACGCGCTGGAGACCTTCGTCCTTACCGACCAGGATCCCGGCGCGGTCTCGCTGATCGGGCGCTACGTCGTGACCTGGGCGGGGGAGGGCACGCTCGAGGTCGGCGGCCTCGCCTTCGACCAGGAGCGGCGCGGCAAGGAGATCGCCTTCTCCTACGTGCCGGGCGAGGGTCTGGTCTCGATCCGGCTGACCGCACTCGATCTCGAGGACCCGATCCGCGACATCCGCGTCTTCCGCGAGGCCGAGCGCGAGCTGGTCGAGCTGGGCGAGGTCTTCAACCCCGCCTTCGTCCGGCGGATCGCCGATGCCCGGCAGCTGCGCTTCATGGACTGGATGCTGACCAACGGCTCGCCCGTGACCGCCTGGGAGGATCGCCCCCGGATGACCGACGCGACATGGTCCTGGCGGGGCGTCCCGCTGGAGGTCATCGTCCGGCTCGCCAACGAGACGGGGGCCGAGCCCTGGGTGAACATGCCGCATGCGGCAGAGGACGATTACGTCGCGCGGGCCGCCCAGCTGGTGCGCGACTCCCTGCGCGCCGACCTGCGGGCCTGGGTGGAATACTCGAACGAGACCTGGAACTTCATCTTCCCGCAGACCGCCCATGCGGGCGAACGCGCGCGCGAGACCTGGGGCGAGGACGCGCCGGAGGAGGCGTGGATGTGGTGGGCCGGCGCCCGCTCGGCCGAGGTGGCGGACATCTGGTCCCGCGTCTTCGCCGGACAGGAGGACCGGCTGGTCCGGGTGGTCGGCGTCCATACCGGCTGGCCGGGCCTCGAGGAGGCGCTGCTCGGGCCCGACGGGTCCCGGCTCGATCCGGCGGCGCATTGGGACGCCTATGCCGTCAGCGGCTATTTCGGGCACGACCTGGGATCCGAGCGGGTGGACGAGCTGCGCGCGGCGATCCGCGACGGCGGCGGTGCCGAATGGGCCGAGGCAACGCTGCGCGAGGGATCCGTGGCCGAGCTCACGGGCGAGCTCTGGCCGCATCACCGCGCGGTCGCCGACGATTGGGGCCTCGACCTCGTCATGTACGA
This sequence comes from Wenxinia saemankumensis, assembly GCF_900141735.1. Taxonomy (GTDB): domain Bacteria; phylum Pseudomonadota; class Alphaproteobacteria; order Rhodobacterales; family Rhodobacteraceae; genus Wenxinia; species Wenxinia saemankumensis. Next base: position 340,750 of record NZ_FQYO01000004.1, on the reverse strand, counting down.
AGGCGGCACGCATGTCGTCGGAACCGGGGACGCGGTCGAGGATGCGGGGCTGACGGCCTTCTTCACCGCGTTCAACTACTCGCCCCGGATGGCGGATCTCTACCGCGAGCTCGCGGCGGCGTGGCGCGAAATCGGGGATGCGCCGTTCAACGCCTTCGTCGACGTGGCGACCCCCTCGAAATGGGGCAGTTGGGGCGCGCTGCGGCATCTCGACGACGCGAACCCCCGCGCCGCCGCCTTGGCCGGGATCGCGGCCGAACCATGGGGCGAGGCGCGCGACGCCTTTCGCCACGGCCTGTGGATCCGCGCCGGGTCCGAGGGCGGCCGGATCGAGGGGACGCCCTTCGGAGACCTGATCCAGGCTGGCCCGGGCGACGACGTGATCGTCGCGACGCCGGGCGACCGGATCCACGGCGGGCCGGGCCGCGACCGGGTGATCCTGCCCGGCGGGCCGGACGGGCTGAGCGAGAGCTGGGACGGCGGCGCGCTGGTCCTGTCCGGCCCCTGGGGCCGGGTCCGCGTCGCGTCGGTCGGCGAGATCGGCTTCGCCGGGGACGACACCGTCCTGACCGTGATGGAGGACGGGCCATGAGACGGGCCGACCCGGACCCGTCCGGCGGACCGGGGCGGGCGACCCGGCCGTCCCGTAGGGCGACCGGCCGGCGCGGCGCGACGCGGTGCGCCCTGTCGGGCCGTCCGGCCCTGCGCCGGCCCGTAGACCCGCCGGCCCTGCGGGTGCCGGACGGCCCCGTCGATGCCGGACGGGGCGCAGGGGCCGCCCGCTCAGCCCGCCCCCTGCCGGATCAGCCGGATCAGCGTATCGGCCCCCCGACCGGCATGGAAGGCGGTCTCGACCCGCGCGCGGCCGCCCGCCGACAGGCGGAGGGCGAGGTCGGGATCGTCCGCGATCCTTGCGATGGCGGCGGCGAGGGCCGGGGGATCCCGCGGCGGGACGAGAAGCCCCGAGATACCGTCCTCGATCAGCTCGGTCACGCCGCCCGCGCGGGTGCCGATGGTCGGTACGGCGCAGCTCATCGCCTCCATGTAGGCGACGCCCAGTGGCTCGTGCCAGCTGGCCAGCGCGAAGATGTCGGCCCGGACGAGCCCGTCCCGGACCGCGCCCTCATCCACCGCGCCCAGGAGCCGCACCCTGTCGCGCAGGCCGAGGGCGTCGATCCGCGCCTCGAGCTCGGCGCGGTAGCCGCTGCCGCCGGCATCGTCCTGGCCCGCGATCCGCAGCGTCACGTCGCGCCCGGCCTCGACCAGCAGGCGCACGGCCTGCATCAGGTCCTGGTGCCCCTTCACCACGTTCAGCCGCCCGCAGGCGAAGAGGCGCAGCGGACGGCCCGGCCCCCATGGCACGTAGGGCGCCGGCCGGACGAGGCGGTCGGTATCGACGCCCATCGGCTGGATCCCGATCACCGGCGGCAGGTCGGGGGCGAGCGCGTCCTCCACCTCGCGTCTCAGCCGCTCGGTGATGATCGTGGCGAAAGCGGCGCGGCGCCACTTGAACCGCTGCCCCGCGCCGTAATCGGACAGGGGGCCGTGCAGCGTCATCGACCAGCGCGGCCCGCCCGCCGCCTCGGCCAGCGCGGCCACCAGCGCGGCGCGGGCGCAGGAATGGACATGGACGTGATCCAGCCCGCGCGCGCGGGCATGGCGCAGCAGCCGCCCGGCCGCCGGCAGGGCGAGGGCCACGTCGCGGGCGAAGGCGCGCCCCTCGCGCCGTGCCTCGCGCAGCAGCGCGGCCCAGGGCTGGCGGGGTGCCGCGCGCAGGGCCGAGAGCGGGTCGGCGGCGCCCAGATAGGTGGTGCGCGCGATCGCCTCGCGCGACCAGTCATGGGCGACCAGCCCGGGCGGTGGAAGACGGGTCGACAGCAGGTCGACGGCGATTCCCCGCGCCTCGAGCTCGGCGATCTCGCGCCAGTAGAAGATGTGCGTCTGCCCCGGGAACTGGGGCACAAGGTAGCCGAGCCGCATCGTCCCTCCCGCTGCCGCGGGCCGGACCTTGGCGGCGGCGCCGCCACCGGGCAAGGAAAAACCGGGCAGGGACAAACCGGGCAAGGTCAAACCGCGCAGGGGAAAAGCCCGTGACCCTCGCCGTCCTGATACCCGCCGCGAACGAGGCGGGCCGCATCGGCCCCTGCCTCGACGCCGTGCTCGCCTCGACCGGGATCCCGGCCGGGGCGCGGATCGTCGTCGCCGCCAACGGCTGTACCGACGGCACGGTGGACGAGGCGCGGGACCGCGCGGGGCGGGCGGCGGCGTCGGGCTGGCGGCTTGAGGTGCTCGACCTGCCCGGACTCGGCAAGCCGGGGGCCCTGAACGCGGCCGAGGAGGCGCTGGGCCCGCACGGGGGCCCCCGCGTCTATCTCGACGCCGACGTGACCGTCTCGGCCGAGCTGATGTCCCAGCTCGCAGCCGCGCTCGACCGCCCCGGTCCCGCCTATGCCAGCGGCAGGCTGCGGATGACGGCGCGCGGACCCGCGGCCCGGGCCTATGCCGCGACCTGGGCGCGCGTGCCCTTCATGGCCGAGGGCGTGCCCGGCTGCGGGCTCTACGCGGTCAATGCCGCGGGGCGGGCGCGGTGGGGCCGCTTTCCCGACATCATCGCCGACGATGCCTTCGTGCGGTTGAACTTCGCGGAACACGAGAGGATCGGGGTGCGGGCGAGCTACGACTGGCCGGTGGTCGAAGGGGCCGCCGCGCTGCTGCGGGTGCGCCGGCGGCAGGATGCCGGCGTGCGCGAGGTCGCGGCGCGCTTCCCCGGGCTGATGGCGAACGAGACCGGGCGCCGGGCGCGGGCGGCCCCGCTCGCGGCGCGCGCGCCGCTGTCCTTCGCCTTCTATGCCGGGATCGGCCTGCTCTCGCGCGTGCTGCCGCACCGCTCGACCTGGAGCCGCGGCCGATGATCGCGCTGCGGCCCCGGTTCCTGTCGGGCAGCGGCCTCGTCGCGCGCGCGGCGCGGTCCTCGCTCATCACCTTCCTCGGTTTCGGCGGCGGTCAGGCGCTCCGGCTGGCCTCGAACCTCGTCCTGACCCGGCTGCTCTTTCCCGAGGCGTTCGGCCTGATGGCGCTGGTGACGGTGGTGCTGATCGGCCTCGGCATGTTCTCGGATGTGGGGATCGGCCCGTCGATCATGTCCTCGAAGCGGGGCGACGATCCCGATTTCCTCGACACCGCCTGGACGATCCAGATCCTGCGCGGCCTGGTCCTCTTCGCCGCGATCTGCGCGCTGGCCTGGCCGGTGGCGCAGTTCTACCGCGAGCCGGCCCTGCTGGCGCTGCTGCCGGCGATGGGGGGCACGCTGATCGTCGACGGGTTCCGGCCGACCGCCTACGAGGTGCAGAACCGGCATCTGCGCGCCGGCCTCGTGACCGCGGTCGAGCTGGCGATCCAGGCGATCGGGGTGGCGGTCGCGATCCTCTTCGCCTGGGCGTGGGGGTCGGTCTGGGCGCTGGTCGTCTCGGGCTATGCCGCCTCGCTCGCGAACGTCGTGCTGGCGACGCTGATCCTTCCCGGCCCCCGCAACCGGCTGCGCTGGGAAAGCGCCGCCGCGCACGAGCTGGTCCATTTCGGCAAGTGGATCTTCCTGTCCACCGTCTGCGGCTTCTTCATCATGCAGGCCGACAAGCTGATCCTCGGCCGGGCGCTGACGCTCGAGAATTTCGGCGTCTATTCCATCGGCTATTTCCTCGCCTCCTTCCCGATCATCCTGGGCGGGGCGCTGATGCGGCGCCTCGTGATCCCGGTCTACCGCGAGAGCCCCCCGGCCGAGAGCCGGGCGAACGCGCTGCGGGTCCGGCGGATGCGGGCCGTGGCGACGGCGGGGCTGGGCACGCTGCTCCTCGCCGTGGCGGCGCTGGGGCCCTGGCTGGTGCGACTGATGTATGACGACCGCTACGAGGCGGCGGCGGGCATCGTCACCGCCGTGGCGGCGGCGCAGATCCCGGTGCTGATCATGCAGTCCTGCGACCAGGCCGCCCTCGCCTATGGCGATTCGCGGCGCTTCTTCCGGCTGACGCTCGTTCGCGCCGTGGCGACGGTCGCAGGGATCGTCGCCGGATTGTTCGTGGGCGGGCTTCTGGGCGCGGCGTGCGGCATGGCGCTGGCCGGGATCGCGGTCTATCCCGTCCTCGCCTGGCTGAACCGGCCGCACGGGGCGTGGGATCCCGTCCACGATGCCGGTTTCTTCTTCCTTCTGAGCGTTCTCGCCGCGATCGTGCTCTGGTATCATCGCGCCGACCTCCTGCCGTTGCTGCAGATGGGGCACGGTCTGACGGCGCGGTAACCGGACGACCGGAATCATGGCGGGGCGCCGCATTCCCGCCGCAATGCGCTGACACCACCGGGCCCCGTGGGGGGCGCGTCCAAGGATCGAGGCTGACATGGCCACACGCCCGGGATCGCATGCCGTGGCTAGGGTATCGGACATCGCCATCGTCGGGATGGCCGCGCATCTGCCGGGATCGGCGGATGTCGACGGCTATTGGCGCAACCTGCGCGACGGGGTGCGGTCGATCCGGCGGCTGAGCGAGGCCGAGCTCGATGCCTCGGGCGAGGCGCCGCAGCGGCGCTCGCACAAGGATTACGTCCCCTTTGCCGCCCCGCTCGAGGGGCACGACCTGTTCGACGCGGAGTTCTTCGGCTTCTCGCCGAAGGAGGCCGCGATCCTCGATCCGCAGCACCGCCACTTCCTGGAAGTCGCGTGGGAGGCGATGGAGAATGCGGGCCATCCGCCCGAGACGCTGAGCGGCCCGGTCGGGGTCTATGGCGGCTGCGGGATGGGGTCGTATTTCTACTTCAACCTGATGACGAACCCCGATCTCGTGGCCGAGACGGGCGAGTTCCTGCTGCGCCATACCGGCAACGACAAGGATTTCCTGACCACCCGCGTCTCCCACGTCTTCGATCTGCGCGGGCCGAGCGTGAACGTGCAGACGGCCTGCTCGACCTCGCTGGTCGCGGTGCATTACGCGTGCCAGGCCCTGATGATGGGCGAATGCGACATGGCGCTGGCGGGCGGCGCCACGATCGAGCTGCCGCAGGGACGGGGCTACCTCTACAAGGAGGGCGAGATCCTGTCCCCCGACGGCGAATGTCACGCCTTCGACCACCGGGCGCAGGGCACCGTCTTCGGCTCGGGCGCGGGGATCGTGGTGCTGCGGCGCCTGTCCGACGCGCTGCGCGACGGCGACCACATCTGGGCGGTCATCAAGGGGACCGCGATCAACAACGACGGGTCGGACAAGGCCGGGTATCTCGCCCCTTCCGTGGATGGACAGGCCGGCGCGATCCGCGAGGCGCAGCGCGTGGCGCGCGTCGATCCCGCCACGATCGACTATGTCGAGTGCCACGGGACCGGCACCTATCTCGGCGATCCGATCGAGGTCGCGGCCCTCAGCGAAGCCTTCGGCGACAGCGGGACCGGCCATTGCCGCATCGGATCGGTCAAGACGAATATCGGCCATCTCGACACCGCCGCGGGGGTCGCCTCGCTGATCAAGGCGTCGCTCGCGCTGCATCACCGGCAGATGCCGCCCTCGCTGGGATACGAGGCGCCGAACCCGGCCATCCCGTTCGAGGGCTCGCCCTTCGTGGTGAACGATACGCTGCGCGACTGGGAGCGCGGGACCCATCCCCGCCGCGCCGGCGTGCAGTCGCTGGGCGTCGGCGGCACGAACGCCCATGTCGTGCTGGAAGAGGCGCCGGAGCCGCCGGCGGCGGAGGAGAGCGACTGGCCGTTCCAGCTGCTGACGCTGTCGGCCCGGTCGAAGGCCGCGCTCGACGCGGCGGCGGACCGCCTGGCGGATCATCTGGAGGCGCGGGGCGACCAGCCGCTGGCCGATGTCGCCTGGACGCTGAAGGAGGGCCGCCGTGCCTTCGACCGGCGGCGCGTGGTCGTCGCAGCCTCGCACGAGGAGGCGGCCGAGGCGCTGCGCGCGAACGATCCGCGCCGGGTCTTCACCCACACGGTCGTCGCCGAGGATCCCGGCATCGTCTTCATGTTTCCCGGCGGCGGGGCGCAATACGCGGATATGGCGCGCGGCCTCTACGAGACCGAGCCCGTCTTCCGCGAGTGGATGGACCGGGGCCTCGACGTGCTGGCGGCGGAGACGGGCGACGATCCCCGCGCCGACTGGCTGACGGACGGAAATGCGGACGAGGTGAGCGCGCGTCTGCAGCGACCCTCCGTCCAGCTGCCGCTCATCATGATCGTGGAATACGCGCTCGCGCAGCTCTGGATGGGCTGGGGCGTGCGGCCCGCCGCGCTGATCGGCCATTCGATGGGCGAGAACACGGCGGCCGCCGTGGCCGGGGTGATGGGGTTCGACGACTGTATCCGCCTCGTCAGCCTGCGCGGGCGGCTCTTCGACACGGTGCCCGAGGGCGGGATGCTGTCCGTCGCGCTGCCGGAGGCCGAGCTGAGGGCGCGGCTGGGGGAAGATCTCGACCTTGCCGCCGTGAATGCGCCCGGCCTCTGCGTGGCGTCCGGCCCCCGCGCGGCGCTGGATGCGCTGGAAGCGGCGCTGAAGGCGGACGAGATCGAGTGCCGGCGCATCCCGATCGACATCGCCGCCCACAGCCGGATGCTGGAGCCGATCCTGGACGAGTTCCGCGCCTTCCTCGCCGCGCTCGACCTGAAGGCGCCGGCGATCCCCTTCGTCTCGAACCGCTCCGGGGACTGGATCACCGACGACGAGGCGACTGATCCGGACTACTGGGTGCGGCACCTGCGCGGCACGGTGCATTTCGCGGACGGGCTGACGACGCTCTCGCAGGACCCCGAGCGGATCTACATCGAGGTCGGGCCGGGCAAGGCCCTGTCCTCGCTGGCCGGACAGCACGGGCAGGTGACTGCGAACCAGGTGATCGGCTCGCTCCGCCATCCCGAGGACGGCGCCGCGGACGATGCCTATTTCGTCGCGCAGCTCGGCCGGGTCTGGGCCACGGGCGGGCGGTTCGACTGGTCGCAGCTCTGGGGCGCGGCGCGGCGCAGGCGGGTGCCGCTGCCGACCTACCCGTTCCAGCGGTCGCGCTACTGGATCGACCCCGGCCGGACCGCCGAGGCGCCGGACTGGCCGATGCGGATCGAGGACCGGGAGCGTTGGGGCTGGGTCGAGAGCTGGCGGCCCGCCTATGCCGAATGCGGCGTGGACGTGGCGGGCGACCTGTCGGACGCGCCGGCCGCGCGCTGGCTCGTCTTTGCCGATGGTGGCCCGCTGGGCGCCGACGTGACCCGGCGGCTGATGGCGGCGGGGCACGAGGTCGTCGTGGTGCGTCCGGGCGATTCCTTCGCCCGGACGGAGGCGGGCTACACAATCGCCCCCGAGCGCGGGCGCGAGGGGTTCGACGCGATGATCTCGGCCCTAGCGGCCGAGGAGAGGATGCCGGACCGTGTGCTGCACCTGTGGCTGGCCACGGCGGACGAGGGGGCGCGGCCGGGCTCGTCCTTCTATCACCGGGTGCAGGAGCAGGGCTTCTGGTCGCTGTTCTTCCTCGCCCAGGCCTGGGGCGGGGCCGATGGCGGGCCGCTCGACATCACGGTCGTCACCTCCGAGGCGGCGCAGGTGCGGGGAGAGGCGCTGCGCCATCCCGACAAGGCCACCGTGCAGGGGCCGCTCCGCGTGATCCCGCGCGAATTCCCGCAGGTGACCTGCCGCTCGCTCGACCTGCCCGCCCCCGACGGGTCGGAGGCCCAGGTCGCGGCGGTGCTGGCCGAGGCGCTGTCCGATCCGGATAGCGGCCGCGCCGCGTGGCGGGACGGCATCCGCTACGCGCCGCGCTGGACCCGCGCCGACTTGCCGCCGACCGGGCAGATGCCGGTGGCGGAGGGGTCCGTCGTCCTGTTCACCGGCGGCTATGGCGGGATCGGCCTGACCATCGCCGAGGCGCTGATCCGCGAACGCGGGGCGAAGGTGGCGCTGGTCGCGCGCCAGCCGCTGCCGCCGCGGGGAGAGTGGGACAGGGTGCTCGCCCGGTCCGCCCCCGGCGACCGGCTGGCCGGGCGGCTGCGGGCGATCCGCCGGTTGCAGGCCGCGGCCAGCGCGTCGGGCGGGGCGGTCGCGACCTTCGCCGCCGACGTGTCCAACGTCGAGGAGATGCGCCGCGTCGCCGCGCAGATGCACGAGACGCTCGGCCCGATCTCGGGCGTGGTCCACGGGGCGGGCGTGATCGACGACGCGCCGATCCTGGGCAAGAGCCCGGTCTCGGTCGAGGACGTGTTCACGCCCAAGATCCACGGCGGGCAGGTGCTGGACCTGCTCTTCCCGGACGGGGCGGTCGAGTGGATCGCGCTGTTCTCGTCCTCCTCCGTCGCCACGGCCCCGGCGGGACAGGTCGACTACGTCGCCGCCAATGCCTGGCTCGACGCCTTCGCCGCGTCGCGTTCCGGCGGCCGGACCCGCGTCCTCGCGCTGAACTGGGGCATCTGGGCCGAGGTCGGCATGGCGGCCGAGGCGATGCGCGCCCGCGAAGGGGTGACGCCGCCGCCGCCGCAGGTGATCGACGCCGCCCTGCTGGACGCCGCGAGCTTCGACGCGGCCGCCAACCGCGTCTTCACCGCGCGCTGGCGCAGCGCCGCGCGCTGGGTTCTGGACGAGCATCGCACCCGTGACGGCGGCGCGCTCCTGCCCGGGACCGGTTACCTCGAACTCGCGGCCGAGGCGCTGGCCGCGCAGGGCGAGCCGACCACGTTCGAGCTGCGCGACCTGACCTTCGAACGGCCGCTCTCGGTCCCCGATGCCGGCGAGACGACGGTCCGGGTGACGCTGCCGCGCAGCGACAGAGGCTATCGCCTCGTGGTCGAGAGCGATCGCGGCGCGGGGTGGGAGCAGAACGCGACGGGCGAGATCCGGCTCTACGACCTGCCGACGCCGCCGCGCGTGGATCTGGAGGCCATCGCGCTGCGCTGCGGGCGGCTGACCCTGGCCGAGGAGGGCGGCACGCTGCGCTCGCCGCAGGAGGCGCATCTGCGCTTCGGCCGGCGCTGGCGGGTGATGACCGCGACGCGGACGGGCGAGGGCGAGGGTCTCGCCCAGCTCGAACTGCCGGAGGGCGATGCCGAGTACCACCTGCATCCGGGGCTGATGGACATCGCGACCGGCTGGGCGATGGACCTGATCGAGGGCTACGCACCCGATCACCTGTGGGTGCCGGTGAGCTACGCCGCCCTGCGCGTCCACGGCCCCCTCCCGGCCGAGATGGTGAGCTGGGTGCGCAGCGCCGGCCGCAACGTCGCCGACTCGGGGACCGCCCGGTTCGACATCAGCCTCTGCGCCCCGGACGGCACGATCTGCGTCGACATAAGGGGCTTCACCATCCGCAAGGTGGCGCAGGGCCTGTCGCTGGGCGCGGCGCCCGCCCGCCGCGCGGTCGAGGCCGTGCGCCCCCTCTCGCCCGAGGAGGAGCGGCTGCGCCACGCCATCTCGCAGGGGATCCCGCCGAAGGACGGGGCGGCGATGTTCTTCCGCGCGCTCGCCTCGGGCCGGCCGCGCGTGCTCGTCTCGTCGATGGACCTGACCGCGCTGATCGCGCAAGCCGGCGCCCGCGCCGAGGCCGGGCCGGCCCGCACCTTCGAGCGTCCGGCGCTCGACGGCGATTTCGTTCCGCCCGAGGGCGAGGTGGAACGGCGGCTCGCCGCGATCTGGTCCGAGCTTCTGGGCGTGAGCCGGATCGGGGCCGAGGACAGCTTCTTCGATCTCGGCGGTCATTCCCTGATCGCGGTGCGCCTCTTCGCCCGGATCAGGAAGGCCTTCGACGTCGATTTCCCGATCTCGGTCCTGTTCGAGGCGCCGACGATCCGCTCCTGCGCGCGCCTGATCGCCGAGGCCGGCGGCGATGCCGGACCGGAGGACACCGCGCGGAGCGAGGCCGCCCCGGCCCGCCGCTTCACCCATGTCGTGCCGATGCACGAGGGGGAGGGCGGGCCGAAGACGCCGTTCTTCCTCGTCGCGGGCATGTTCGGCAACGTGCTGAACCTGCGCCACCTGGCGCATCTGATCGGGGCCGACCGCCCGGTCTACGGCCTGCAGGCGCGCGGTCTCTACGGCGATGCCGAGCCGCACCGCGACATCGAGGCGGCGGCGCGCGACATGCTGGCCGAGATGCGGCAGGTGCAGTCGCGCGGCCCCTGGATGATCGGCGGTTTCTCGGGCGGAGGGATCACCGCCTACGAGATCGCCCGACAGCTGAAGGCGGCGGGCGAGGAGGTGTCGGCGCTGGTGATGCTCGACACGCCGCTGCCACGCCGCCGCCCGCTCGCCCGGGCCGACCGGCTGGCGATCCAGCGCCTGAAATGGCGCGAGGAGGGGGCGTTCTACCCGGTAAAATGGGCCGCGCGGCGCATCGCCTGGTCGCGGGCGCGGCGGCGCCCGGTGATCGAGACGGCCGCCGAGGCGGAGTTCCACGACAAGGCGATCGAGGCGGCCTTCTACGACGCCATCGCGCGCTACGAGGTGCGGCCCTGGGACGGACCGCTCGACCTGTTCCGCCCGCCGCTGGTGGGCCGGTGGGAGGTCGCGCCGGGCCGCTGGGTCTCGGACGAGCGGGCCTATGTCCTGCCCGACAACGACTGGACCGCCCATGCCCCCGCCATCGCGGTGCACGAGGTGCCCGGCACCCACGATTCGATGGTGCTGGAGCCGAATGTCCGCGTCCTCGCCGCGCGGATGCGCCGGGTGATCGAGGCGGCGGAGCGCGAGGCGGAGAGCGCGGCCTGGCCCCTGCTGCGCGCGGCGGAGTGAGCGCAACGGTGGCGGCGCCCGTGATCCACACGATCGTGCTGAACTGGCGCACGCCGGACATGACCCTGCGCGCGGTCGAGGCGGCCCTCGCGGCGATGGAGGGGCTGGCCGGCGGGATCACCGTTGTCGACAACGATTCGCGGGACGGCTCGTTCGAGCGGCTTTCGGCGGCGCTGGCCGGGCAGGACCGGGTGCGGGTGATCCAGTCGGGCCGCAACGGCGGCTTCGGCGCGGGCAACAATGCCGGGATCCGCGCGGGGCTGCCCGGCGGCGCCGTGCCGGACCTCGTCTACATCCTCAATTCCGACGCCTTCCCCGCGCCGGATGCGATCCGCGCGCTCGCTGAGGATCTGGCCGCCCATCCCCGCGCCGGCCTCGCGGGGAGCCTGATCCACGGCGAGGACGGCGCGACGCACCTGACCACCTTCCGCTTCCCTTCGATCGCCAGCGAGTTCGAGGAGGGGGCGAGGTTCGGCCCGGTCTCGCGCCTGCTCGCCGCGCGGCGGGTGCCGCTCGACACGCCCGGTCGCGCCTGCGAGGTGGACTGGCTCGCCGGGGCGAGCCTGATGATCCGCCGCGCCGTGCTCGAGGAAGTGGGCGGCTTCGACGAGACGTTCTTCCTCTATTTCGAGGAGACGGAGCTCTGCCTGCGGGCGCGCCGCGCCGGATGGACGACGCGCTTCGTTCCCGGGAGCCGGGTCGCGCATATCGGCTCGGTCTCGACGGGGATGAAGGACTGGGCGCGGGTGCCGGAGTACTGGTTCGACTCGCGCCGCCACTATTTCCGCAAGAGTCATGGCGCCGCATTTGCGGCCGCCGCCGATGTCGCGCGGGTCGCGGGCGGGCTGGTCCACCGGGCGCGCAACCTGGCCCGAGGCCGTCGCGCGGACGATCCGCCACACTTTCTTCGCACCTTGGTGCGACATTCCCGCGACTCGGCCCGCCGTGCCCGGCGGCCGGACCCCTCTGCGCGCGCCTGATCCGAAAGTCCGTTCCCCGTGCCGAAAGACCACGTCATGCCCAGCTTCACCGCCCTGCTCGTCGGTAGCGACACCCTCACGATCGAGGCGGGGAAGATGCTGCTCGAGGCGGGGCACCCGGTCCGCGGACTCGTCACCCGGTCGGACGAGGTGCGGGCCTGGGCCGAATCGCGGGACCTGCCGCTCTTCGCCCCGGGGCCGAAACTGGCGTCGCGCATCGGCGGCCTGCAGGTGGACTGGCTGCTCAGCGTCGCCAATCTCGACCTGCTGCCGGACGACGTGCTCGCCCTGCCCCGCCGGGGGGCCGTCAACTTCCACGACGGCCCGCTGCCCGCCCATGCCGGCCTCAACGCCCCCGTCTGGGCCCTGCTGGAGGGGGAGAGGGCGCACGGCATCTCGTGGCACCTGATCGAGGGCGGGGTGGACGAGGGCGACCTGCTCGTCACCCGGCCGGTCGAGATCGGCGAGGGCGAGACGGCGCTCAGCCTCAACCTCAAGTGCTTCGCCGCCGCGATCGAGAGCTTTCCCGAGGTGATGGAGGCGCTGTCGCGGTGGGAGCTGCCGCGCACGAAGCAGGACCTGTCGCAGCGCCGCGTCCACCGCGCCGCCGACCGGCCTCCGCAGGGGGGGCTGCTGGATTTCCGCACGGTGGAGGGCACGCTGCGCCTCGTCCGCGCGCTCGATCATGGCGGCTACCGCAACCCGGTCGCGCTGCCGCGGATCCTCGTCTGGGACCGCACGCTGATCGTCCGCAGCGCCGAACCGGCCGATGGGGAGGGCGAACCGGGCGCGATCCTCGCCTCCGGCCCCGGGACGCTGACGGTCGCGACCGGCGACGGCGCGATCCGCCTGTCGGGGCTGCAGACGCCGATGGGGCTGGCCGCGACCGACCTGCCCGGTTCCGGCGCGACCTGCCGGACAGAGGTGGCGGGGGCCGAGGCCGCGGTGGCCTGCGCCGCCCGGTTCGAGCCGGACTGGGAAAGGCGGCTCGACCGGATGGCGCCCGCCGCCTGGGGCGCGACCCCGGGCCCCGGGGGCGCCCCCTGGCAGAAGGGCATCGTCCTGCCGCCGCAGCTGACGACCGAACAGACGCTCGCGGCCTTTCCCGCGCTGATCTGCGCGATGACCGGGGGCGCGGCGGTCGACATCGCCCTGGGCCACGGGCGCGGCCTGCCCGGCATCACGGCGGACTGGATGCCGCTCCGCTACGACCCCGAGGACGGCTTCGCGGCCGCCGCGACGGCCCTGGTGGCCGAGGTCGCCGACCTGTCGCAGCGCGCGCCCTTCGCCATCGACCTGCCGGCGCGGCTGCCGGCCCTCGCCGGGGGCGCGATGCCGATGGCGGCGCTCTCGCTCGACGCGCCCGTGGAGGGGGCGGCGGTCACGCTGGTCGTCGGCGCGCATGGGCTGCGCCTGCATGCCGATCCCGCCCGGATCGCGCCGGCCGAGGCGGCGCTGATCGCCGCCCGGCTGGAGGGTCTGCTCGCCGCGCTGCCCCGGCTCGACGACGACACCGCGATCACCGCGCTGCCGATCCTGCCGGAGGCCGAGCGGCGCCTGCTGGTCGAGGGGTGGAACGCGACGGAACGCGAGGTGGATCGCCGCACGATCCACGCCCTCGTGGCCGAGCAGGCGGGTCGGACGCCGGACGCGCCGGCCGTCACCTTCGAGGGCACCACCCTCTCATTCGCCGAGCTGGAGGACCGGGCCGCCCGGATCGCCGGCGCGCTGCGTGCCCGGGGCATCGCGCCCGGCGCGGTGATCGGCCTGCACGCCGCGCGGGGCACCGACCTCGTCGCCGGGGCGCTGGGCATCCTGCGGGCGGGCTGCGCCTACCTGCCGCTCGACCCGGCCTACCCGGCCGACCGGATCGCGCTCTACCTCTCCGACAGCAACACCGCGCTGGTGCTGAGCGACGCGCCCGGCGACCTGCCGGAGGGGACGCCTGCCCTTGCGCTGGGCGCGGACGAGATCGCCGGCGCCGAGCCGCTGGTCGAACTGACGGGCGGCCCGGACGACCTGGCCTATCTCATCTACACCTCCGGCTCGACCGGTCGGCCCAAGGGCGTGATGATCGAGCACGCGCAGGTCGCGAACTTCTTCGCCGGGATGGACGAGCGGATCCCGCACGCGCCGGGCGATGCCTGGCTCGCCGTCACCTCGCTCTCCTTCGACATCTCGGTGCTCGAGCTGTTCTGGACGCTGTCGCGCGGGATGCATGTCGTCGTGGCGAGCGAGGCGGCCCGTACCCTGACGGCCGAGGCGCCCGCCCGCGGGATGGAGATGTCGCTCTACTACTGGGGCAACGACGACGGGGCCGGGCGCGACAAGTACGCCCTGCTGCTGGACGGCGCGCGGTTCGCCGACGAGAACGGGTTCTGCGCCGTCTGGACGCCCGAGCGGCATTTCCATGCCTTCGGCGGGCCCTATCCCAACCCGTCCGTCACCGGGGCGGCCGTGGCGGGACTCACCCGCAACATCGGCGTCCGGGCCGGCAGCTGCGTCGCGCCGCTGCACCATGTCGCCCGCATCGCCGAGGAATGGGCGGTGATCGACAACCTGACGGACGGCCGCGCCGGTCTCGCCATCGCGAGCGGCTGGCAACCCGACGACTTCGTCCTCCGGCCGGAGAACACGCCCCCGGCCAACAAGCCCGCGATGATGGACGCGATCCGCGATCTGCGGCGGCTCTGGGCCGGCGAGGCGGTCGAGTTCCCGAAGGCGGACGGGACGATGCATGCCATCGTCACCCAGCCGCGTCCCGTTTCGCCGCAGCCGCGGCTGTGGGTCACGACGGCGGGCAATCCCGACACCTGGCGCGAGGCGGGGGCGAACGGGTGCAACGTGCTGACGCACCTGCTGGGACAGAGCGTCGAGGAGGTGGGGCAGAAGATCGCCCTCTATCACGAGGCGCTGCGCGCGGCGGGGCACGACCCGGCGCAGTTCACCGTCACGCTGATGCTGCACACCTACCTGGCGGACAGCCGCGCGCAGGCCCGCGAGATCGCGCGCGAGCCGATGAAGGACTACCTGCGCTCTGCCGCCGGCCTCATCAAGCAATACGCCTGGGCCTTCCCGGCCTTCAAGAAGCCGCAGGGCGTCGAGACCCCGATGCAGCTCGACCTCGGCTCGCTCGAGGCCGAGGAGCTGGACGCGATCCTCGACTTCGCCTTCGAGCGGTATTTCGAGGAGTCGGGCCTGTTCGGCACGGTCGAGGACGCGGTCGCGCGGATCGACGGGCTGAAGGCGATCGGCGTCGGCGAGGTGGCGTGCCTGATCGACTACGGCATCGCGCGAGAGACCGTGCTCGAGGGTCTGCGCCCGCTGGCCGAGGTGCTGCGCCGGGTCAACGACGGCACCGGCGGCGCGGACCACTCGCTCGCCGGGCTGATCGCGGCGCATCGCGTCAGCCACCTGCAATGCACGCCCTCGATGGCCCGGATGATGCTGGCCCATGACGAGACGCGCGCCGCGCTCGGCCGGTTGCGCCACCTGATGATCGGGGGCGAGGCGCTGCCGGGCGGCCTGGTGCGCGAGCTGCGTCAGGCGACCGGCGCCGAGATCGAGAACATGTACGGCCCGACCGAGACGACGATCTGGTCCTCCACCCAGCCCGCGCGGGCCGACCAGGTCACGAACGGGATCGGCACGCCGATCGCGAATACCCGGCTCTACGTCCTGGACGAGGCGATGCGGCCCTGCCCGGTGGGCGTCACGGGCGAGCTCTGGATCGGCGGCGACGGCGTCGCGCGCGGCTACTGGGACCGTCCCGACCTGACGGCAGAGAGGTTCCGGCCCGATCCCTTCGCCGAGGGGCGGGTCTACCGGACCGGCGACCTCGCCCGTTGGCGCGCGGACGGGACCGTCGACTTCCTCGGCCGCGCCGACGGACAGGTGAAGCTGCGCGGCCACCGGATCGAGACCGGCGAGATCGCCGCCACGCTCGAGGCGGCGGGCGCGGCGCAGGCCGTGGTCCTGCTGCGCGAGGACAGGCTGGTCGCCTACGTGACCGGCGGCCCGGGCGAGGCGGAGCTGCGCGCCGCGCTGTCCGCCCGGCTGCCCGCCGCGATGGTCCCCGCCCGGATCGTGGGGATGGAGGCGTTTCCCCTGACCCCGAACGGCAAGGTGGATACCCGGGCCCTGCCCGCGCCGGCCGCGCCCCGCCCGGCGGACATGCCCGCCCCGGCGCAGATGCGGGACATGGATCCGGCGCCGGAGGATCGGCCCGCCCGGACCGGACCCCCCGCCATCCCGCCGGCCTCGACCCTGGCCGGGTCGGCGGACGCGACGGCGACCGCGCCGGCCGGGTCCGGCCCCCCGGCCGACGAGGTGGTCCGGCAGGTCTGGTCGGCCACGCTCGGCGTGTCGGACATCCGCGCGCGGGACAGCTTCTTCGAGCTCGGCGGCCATTCGATCCTGGCGGTGCAGGCGCACCGGGCGCTGCGCGAGGCGACGGGCCTGCGGGCGCTGTCGATCACCGACGTGTTCCGCTTCCCGACCCTCTCGGCCCTTGCCGGGCGGATCGAGGCGCTGGGCTACCGGGCCGGTCCCGGGCCCGAGGCGCCCGCCCCGGATGCGGGGCCGACCGACGGCCCCGCGACACCGACGCCCGGGCCCGATGTCGGACCTGCCGCGCCGGCCCCTGGTGCCGGCGACCCGCCGGAGGATGTACGCGCCGCCGTGCTGCGCGCGCTCGCTGCGCCGGCGGAGGCCGAGCCCGACGAGACGAGAGAGCGGACCGAGGTGATGGACCGGCGCAAGGCGCTGCGGCTTCTCAAGTCCGGAGAGCCGTGACCCATCGGCGCCTGGAGGCCGCGCTGAGCGGCCTGTTCGGCCCGGGCGTGCGGTCCGCGATCGTGCGGCCGGGCGCGCCGGCCCCGCCGTTTCCGGGGGAGGGGGCCGGCCCCCGCGCCGTGCCCCTGCGCCGGGCGGAATACGCTGCCGGCCGGCACGCGGCGCGGCTGGCCCTCGCCGCGCTGGGCCATCCCCCGGCCGCGATCCCCTCCGGGCCCGATCGCGGCCCGGTCTGGCCGCCCGGATTCGTCGGCAGCATCGCGCATCACGGCGGCCTCGCACTCGCGGCGCTCGCCCGGGGGCCGGGCCTCGTCGGTCTCGACATCGTGCCGGACGCCCCCCTGCCGCCCGAGGTCGCGGCAGAGATCGCCGGGCCGGGGGACGAGGGCGCGGCAGAGGCGGTGTTCGCGGCGAAGGAGACGGTCTACAAGGCGCTCGCCCCCGCCCACGGCGCCGTCTTCGGCTTCGACGCGGCCGAGGTCCGGCTGACGGGGACCGGGTGGGAGGCGCGGCTGACCCGGGCGCTGCCGCCCTTCGAGGCGGGCCTCGTCCTGCGTGGTCGGCTCGCCCGCGCGGAGGGCTGGATCCTGGCGGGGCTGCACCTGCCGGGCTGACCGGCAACGCAGTGTTTCGCAACCGGGCTCTCGGCAAATCTGGCCAGATCGGGGCGGGATGCCTAGATTGTGACCCGGGTGTGGCGGCGACGGGGCCGAACGGGGATGCGCGCGGTTCGGCCGCCGGGCATCCTTGTCGGCGACACGGGAACGGAGCGGCCGCATGGGACCCTTCACCTCGATCAAGGACGTGATCCGCGCGCTTCTGCGGCGCTGGTACGTCATCCTGCTGGTCGGCCTCGCCGGGTCGGCCCTGTCGGTCTGGTTCGCCCTGCAGCAGCCGAAGGTCTACCAGGCGATCGCGCTGATCCAGATCGAGGCGCCCCGCGTGACCGAGAGCCTGACTGGCGCCGGCACCGGCACGACCCTCACCGCCGACAGCCAGCTCGACCTGATCCAGGGGCGGGTTCTGGCCCGCGACTCGCTGATGGGCGTGGTCGAGCGCCTCGGCCTGTTTCCCGAGGTCGAGTCCCCGATCGAGCGGGTCGAGGCGCTGCGCGACAGCGTGACGATCGCCAAGATGATCGACCCCGCCCTCGCCTGGCGGCCCGACGTGCAGCCTGCCGGTCTGTCGATCACTGTCCGCATGGGCGACCCGACCGAGGCGGCGGCCGTCGCGAACGAGCTGTCGGACCGCATCATCGAGGAGGGACGCCGCCGCGCGCAGGGCCGGGCCGCGCTGACGCTCGACTTCTTCCAGTCCGAGGAGGCGCGGGTGACCGGCCTGATCGAGGACACGGAAGAGGCGCTGACCCGCTACCGCGAGGCCAATGCCGAGAGCCTGCCGACCGCGCAGACCGCCCAGCGCGAGCAGATCGCCCGCCTGTCCGAGCAGCGCCTGACGCTGGAGCGCGAACTAGTCGCGCTGGCCGGCAGCGCCGACCGCCTGCGCGAGGGCGAGCTGGCCCAGCAGCGCGCGCTCCTCGAGCAGCAGGTCGACCTGATCGACACGAGGCTCGCCGATGCGCAGGCCGCGATCGACGCCGGCCCGGAGGTCGAGCGCCAGATCGGCGTCTACGAACGGCAGCTGGCGCAGTACCGCGACGAGCTGGGCGTGCTGACGCAGCGCCGGACCGAGGCGTCGATGACCGAGATCATCGAGAGCCAAGAACAGTCGCAGCGATTCGAGGTGCTGGAGGAGGCGATCGTGCCCGAGGGGTCCGTCTCGACCAGCCGGGCCAAGCTGGCGCTGGCCGGGGGCGTCGTTTCGGGTGCCCTGGCGCTGATGCTGGCGCTGGCGCTGGAAGTGTCGGCCGGCCGGATCAGGACGGCCGCGCAGCTCGAGCGGCAGATCGGCGCGAAGCCGGTCGTGGTGATCCCGCGTCTCGGCCGCCCGCCCGAGCGGCGGCTGCGGCGGGTGGTCGTGGGGTTTGCCGTGCTGATCGGCGCGGGCGCGACGCTGCTGATGTCCGGCGTCTGGCGCGTGACGGGAAGCGGCGGCGGCGCGGGCCGCCTCGTCACCCGCTGAGGGCGGGGCCGGCCCGGCCCCCTCGTCCCGGTCAGGCCAGGTCGTCGCCCGGATCGGCCATGTTGAGCACGATGCCCACGACGGGCCGGTCCTCGCCGATCCGCCGGACCGCCTCGCGCACTTCCGAGGCGCGGGTGATCCCCCCTCCGACCACCATCAGCACGCAATCGAAATGCGGGCGGAAGGCGATCACGTCGTCGTGGTCCAGCGCCGGCGGCAGGTCGAACAGCATCACGTCGGGCCGGAGGCCCTGCTGCAGCCGCGCCAGCGCGTCGGCGGTGCTGCCCGACTGGAACAGCTCGGCCGCGTAGGTCTCGGCGCGGGCGTTCAGCCCGATGGCCAGATGCCGGCCCAGCTGCAGGCCGCTCGGCTCCACCGCCAGCAGCCAGTCCTCGGCCGCGATCTGGCCGCGCAGGTAATCCCCGGTCGCGGCGGGCGCCGTCAGCCCCAGATACCCGGCGAGGCCCGGATGCCGCAGGTCGGCGTCGATCAGCGCGGTCCGGGTGTCGTGGTAGCGCGACAGGGTGAGGGCGAGGTTCGCGGCGGCGAAGCTCTTGCCGCAGCCGCGGGTGGGCGAGGTGATGGCGACGCGCGTCCAGCCGTGATCGGCCATTGCCTGGACCAGCCGCGTGCGCAGCACGTCGAAGGCGGCATAGGCCGGATCGGTGCGCGCCGCGGTGATGACGAGGTTCCGGGCCAGCGTCCGCTTGTCGAGTGCGACCCGCGGCAGCGCGGGCCAGAGGTCGACGATCCGCGGCAGCGGCGCCTCGGTCGGGTCGATGTAGTCCACCTCTGCCGCGTCGTCGGCCAGCGCGTGTCGCAGGTCCGACAGGTCCGGCGGCGGCGTACCGGGCCGGGGGGGCAGCGTGCGGCGCGGCGGGCGGGCGGCCGCGGACCCGGCCTCGATCCGCGCGATCTCCTCGACCAGCCGGTCGCGATCCGCCCGGGTGAGGCGGGGGCGCTTGCGGGCCTTCTGCGGACGGTCGGTCATGGTCTCGCTTCGCGGTTGGTCGGGTCGTTCAAAGTCTACAAAGGCGGCGCAAATGCGCCATTGTCGCGGTGATCGTCGGGTTCCGGCCCGCCCTCACAGTCCGAACAGGGCCCGTCCGTCGATCGCCCGGTCGAGGAAGCGGGCCCGCGTCTCCTCCGGCGACCAGCCGAGGCGGCGTTTCGGCAGGGCGTTGTCGAAGCGCGCGAGATGGGCCCGGCTCTTCCAGTCGGCGAGGCTGGGCAGCACCGCGTCCCGCCGGCCGAGCGCATGGCGCTTGAGCGCCCATTTCACCGCGTCCGTGGCCCAGAGGCCGTGCAGGTAGCCGCTGCGGACGCGGATGCGCGCGTGCAGCCGGTCGTGGATCGCCTGGAAGTAGTCGCGCGCCGACAGGATCGGGCCGCCGACGAGATTGAAGCTCTCGCCCTCGATCCCGTCCGTGGTGCCGCAGAGGATCAGCCCCTCGACCACGTCCTCGACCAGCACGAAGGGCAGGACGTTGCGCCCGTCGCCCCAGAGCGTGACCGCCCCCGGCCCGTGCCAGCGCCCGATGCCCCAGTGCTGCAGGGGGCCGTCCCCGCCGACCACGATGCCGGGCCGCGCGACGACGAGCGGCAGACCCGCGCTCTCGTGCATCTCCATCAGGCGGCGTTCGCATTCCGCCTTGGACCGGGCGTAGAGGTTGCGGTCCTCGATCTCGCCGAAGCCCGTCTCCTCGGTGATGACGGTTCTAGGATCGCTCATGTCGTAGGAGGCGATGGTCCCCGTGTAGACCAGCCGGTCCACCTCGGCCGCGTGGGCGGCCCGCGCGATCCGCAGGGCGGTGCCGACATCGTTCCGCAGCGCCGCCTCCCACGTGTCCTCGAGCGCACGGGCGAGGTTGTAGACGATGTCGATCCCCCGCATCGCCTCGGTCAGCCCCGCTTCGTCGGACAGCGACACGCGCACCGTCTCGACCCGGTCCGCGATGTCGTCGAACGGGCCGTGCCGCCCGCGCGAGACGACGCGGACATGCGTGCCGCGCGCGGCGAGGGCGCGGGTCAGGGCCCGACCGATATAGCCCGTACCGCCGATCACCATCGCCGTCGGGGACGGGGTGCCGGTCGCGATGGAGGGGGCGGGCTGCGGCGGGATCAGCCGCTCGATCTCCGCCAGAGTCTGCGTTACCGCCCGCGCCGCGCCGGGGGCGAAGCGGCGGTCGGGATCGCCCGACCGGATCCCGTCGTGGAAGGCGGCGACCATCCCGCGGAAGCTCTGCGCATAGGGGCTGCGCCTGTTCAGCGTGCCGCCCTGGATCGCGGCGTTGCGGGCGCCCTCGCGCAGATGCTCCCATCCCTCGGACAGCTGGCGCATCAGCGGATTGGCGACCAGCTCGGCCGTGTTGTCCCGCGCCACGGTCAGGGTGTCGGAGGCGTAGTCCAGCACGGCCCGGCCGCCCGATCCGCGCACCGTGACGAGGCGGGTATCGATCGTCTCGACCAGCGACAGCGCCAGCGTCACGTCCACCGCCCCGGCCCGGGCGAGCACGCGCCAGCTCTGCGGCCGCTCGGCGCCGCCGGGCAGGCGGGCCGGCTGCCCGAGGTCGAGCATCCGCACGTCGAGCCGCCCCGCCAGATCCTGCGCGAGCGAGACCGGGTGCGGCCCCAGCTCCCACAGCAGGTTGCGCGTCTCGTTCAGCAGCCACAGCCCGTAGGGCCCCGAGCGGAGCGGAGCCAGCGGCAGGGCCCAGTCGACGCGGATGTCGCTGACCCGGCCGAGCGCGCCGGAGGCCATCAGCCGTTTCAGCCGCCCGTAGCGGGGCAGGCCGAGGAAGTTGTGACCCGCGGCGAGGTGACGGCCGGCGCGGGTTGCCGCCTCTTCCATCCGGGCGAACTCGTCCACCGACAGGGCGGCGGGCTTCTCGACCAGCACGTGCAGCCCGGCATCGAGGCACCGGACGGCGAGATCGGCATGCAGAGCCGGCGGCGTCAGGATGTGGACCGCCTGCGCGGTGCCGCTGGCGACGAGCGCGTCGAGTTCGGTGAAGGCCTCGGCCCCGTACCGGTTCGCCAGCGCCTCGGCCGACGCGCGGTCCGGATCGCACACGGCGGCCAGCCGCACGCCCGGCGTCGCGGCGATGGCGGCGGCGTGCCAGTCGGCGATGTAGCCGGCCCCGAGGATCGCGGCGCGGATGTCGGTCATGCAGGTCTCACTTGTATTCGATGATCTCCGGGGGCCGTTCGCGCCGGCGCAGGTGCCACATCGCGATGCCGACGAGGTTCGGCAGCTTCGTGGCGAGCAGCCAGGCCGCCTGGTGCAGCGCCTCGGCCATGTCCATGTCGTGCGCCCGGCGCAGTCCCCGGGCCGTCCGGACCAGAGAGATCGCGAGGATCGCAAGGACCGCGCCCCCCGCCCAGGGCGTGATCGCACTCGCCAGCACGCCGAACGCGGCGAGGGCGCAATAGCCGATCACCCGCAGGCGGTCGCGCCGGCAATGCGGGGGGTGCATCTCGCCCACCTGCGCGAAGCCGTGTCCGCTGCGGACCGCGCGGCGCCACCATTGGCGGATGTTCGTCATGTCCATGTCGTGCTCGGTCATCGCGACGGGCAGCCGCTGCAACCGCCAGCCGGCCTTTCCGAGCCGCAGGCAGAAATCGTCGTCCTCGGCGGCGATCAAACCGGCGTCGAACCCCCCGATCTGCCGGAAGGCCGCCGCCCGGACCGCCATATCCCCGCCGCAGGTACGAATCTCTCCTGCGGGGCGGTGCCATTCCACCTCGGCCATGCGGTTGAAGATGCTGCGTTCGGGATACCGCTCGCGCCGCCAGCCGGTGACGAGGCCGAGGCCGGGATCGGCGTCCAGCGCAGCGCGGGCCGCGCCGGGCCAGCCGGGATCGACGGTGCAGTCGCCGTCGACGAAGAGCAGGTGCCCGTCCCAGTCGCCCAGCGCGGCGGCGCCGGCATTGCGGCCCCGGGCGGCGGTATGCGGCGGGGACAGGGCCACCGTCTCCACCCCGAGCGCGGCGGCGGCGGCGAGCGAGCCGTCGGTGGAGCCGCTGTCGGCATATATCAGCCGGTCGACCCGGCCCTGCAGGCTGCGGAGACAGGCGAGAAGCCGGTCCTCTTCGTTGCGACCGATGACGATGGCGGCCAGGGGGGTCACTGATCAACTCCGGAACGTTCGACCGGTCGGGGCAGGCCGGCATGGCAGGCGACGAAGTGGGCGCCGAGACGCAGCGCTTCGGCGGCGGCGTCGAATTCCGCCTTTACCTTGCGGCGTCCGGCCTGCGCCAGATGGTTCCGCAGCGCCGCATCGCCCGCGACGCGTCGCATCGCGGCGGCCAGCGCGCCGGCATCTCCCGGCGGGATGAGCAGCCCGGTCTCGCCCTCCACGATCAGCTCGGACACGCCGCCGACATTGGTGGCGATGGCGGCCCGGCCGGCCGCCAGCGCCTCCATCAGGACGACGGGCACCCCTTCGGCGAAGGAGGGCAGGACGAGCATGTCGTGCGCGGCGAGCGCCTCGGCCACCTCGGCCTGGCTGCGATAGCCGAGGAAGGTCACCGGCAGGTTCCGGGCGCGCGCCGCCGCCTCGAGCGCCGGGCGGTCGGGGCCGTCGCCGATCAGCGTCAGCGTCACGCCGGGCGTCCGTTCCAGCGCGTCGAACAGGACCGGCACGCCCTTCACCGCCGAGAGGCGCCCGACGAAGAGGGCGCGGGTTCCGGCCCCCTCGGCCGCGCCGGCATATCGGGCGGGATCGACCCCGCAATGGACGATGTGCAGCCTGTCCCAGTGCGCGGAGTCCGACCAGAGCATCGCCTGCGCGCGGGCGAAGCGCGAGATGCAGGCGACGAAGGCGGCGCGCGCGATCTTGGCATCCAGCCGCCAGTGCTCGGGCGCGAAGAAGATGTCCGGTCCGTGCAGGGTGAAGCTGTGGGGGATCCCCGACGCCTCGCCGGCCAGCATCGCCACGGTGCCGGAGGATTTGGCGATGTGGTTGTGCAGGTGCACCGCGCCGATGGCCCGCAGATGCGCGGCGAGGACGATCGCCTCGTGGAAGTAGATCAGTCCGTAGAGCCGCCCGCGCAGCCCCCTGGCCGAGACCGACCAGGCGAGCCGCAGCGTGCGCCCCCAGCGTCCCGCCCGCATCGCGGCGAGGTGGGCGCGCAGGGCGGCGGGGCGCTTCGCCGCCTCGAGGACGTGGAACGTGCGCGCCTGGAGATCCCGCTGCTCGGGCCCTGTCAGGTGTTCGGCCCCCGTCCGGCGGACCGAGCAGGGCCGTATGTCGAAGCCCGCCGCCTCGAGTCCCGCGATCTCGCGCTGGATGAACGTGTCTGAGGCGCGGGGAAACTCTCCCGTCAGGTAGGACACCGGACCGGGCAGGGGAGGGTGCAGGGGGGCGCTCATTCCAGCGCCTCCGCCATCGCCTCGGCGAAGGGCGTGCCGCCGCGCCAGCCCAGACGCGCCTCGGCGCGGGCTGTGTCGTAGGTCATCGGCGCCAGCCGCGCGCGCAGCGCCGGCCGCCGCAGGAGCCCCGGCTTCCCCGGCAGCGGCAGGCCGGCGGCCGCGTCGAGCAGGCGCCAGGACAGGGCCGGGCCGGTGCGGCCCGTCGCGGCATCCCAGGCGGCGCGGGTCGGACGGTCGGCGTCGAGGACGTTCAGCACCTCCGCCCCGTCCGGCGCGGTCTCGGCGGCCCGCACGAGGGCCTCTCCCGCATGGGCCCGCTGCAGGATCGGCAGCTCGCCCGGGCCTGTGACGCGGACCGGCCCGAGCCGCGCGACATGGCCATGCGCCAGACGGCCCGCGCCCCAGACCGCCCCCAGACGCAGGACCCACAGGCCGGTGCCGCCCCGGTGCTCGCGCGCGACCGCCTCCTGCGCGATCTTGGCGCGGGTATAGACGTCCCGCGCCTCGGGCCGCGGCTCCACCGGCGAGGTCTCGTCGATCCGCGCCTCCGGCCGACCGGCGTACACGCCCATCGATCCGGCAAGGACGAGGCGCCCCACCCCCGCCGCGGCGGCGGCGCGGAACAGCCGGGCCGTGCCGGTCACGGTGATCCGGGTCATCTGCCGGTCGTCGGCGACGAGGGGGGAGGCGCAGTGGATCACCGCGTCGATCCCGTCCACCGCGCGGGCGAGGGTGTCCGCATCCAGCAGGTCGCCGGTCACGACGCGGACCCGCCCGCCGCTGCGCCCGTCGCGCGACAGCACCCGCACCGCGTGGCCCCGGGCGAGCGCCTCGCGCACGACGGCGGCGCCGACATAGCCGGTCGCCCCGGTGACCAGCAGCCTCAGCGCGCCCACGGCATCGGCTCCATCGGGGGGCAGGCGGTCGTCATCTCGTGCACGCCGGTGCGCTGGCAGGCCAGAGTCACCTCGGTCAGGTGCAGCGCGTAGTCCCCGGCGAGGCGCGGCGCGCGGCCGGCGGCGATCGCCCCTGCCATCTCGAGCGGGCCGAGGGCGAAGTTCATCGACGCCGCCCCCTCGCGCGTGACGAAGGGGTGGCTCTGCCGCCCCGGCAGGCGGTGGCGGCGGCGCAGCGGGCTGTCGACCAGGCGCCGCCGGAGGCGGAAGCGGGGCCGGACATGGACCGGCGCGGCATTGTCCCAGGCGGCATCGACCTCCAGCGCGCCGCGCTCGCCGATGATCCGCAGCCTGTGATCGTGCGGCGCGACGATCGAGCAGGTGAGCCGGGCCATCGGCCCACCGCCGCGGAAGGTCAGCGTGGCGACCGAGGCGTCGGGCGCCCCGCCGGCCGGCTTGTCCGGCAGCACCTCCTCGGCCGCGGTGACGACCCGGGAGACGGGGCCGAAGGCGGCGATCAGCCAGCTCAGCCAGTAGCCCGCATGTTCCAGCGTGCAGCCGGTGCGGAACTCGTCGGCCCAGGGCCAGGGCGCGCCGCTCGCACTCTGCCAGTCCCGGACGGGGGCCTGCGGGATGAAGCCGTCGTCGAGCTCGGCATAGACCAGCCGCGGCGCGCCGATCCGTCCGGCGCGCAGGGCGTGCAGCAGGGTCTGCGCGGCGCGCGACAGCACGCTCGACGGCGCCGAGGCGAGGTGCAGGCCCGCCCGCCCCGCCGCCTCTGCCAGGGCGCGCGCCTCGCCCATGTCGGATGTCAACGGCTTTTCCGAGAAGACATGCGCACCGGCCGCCAGCGCCGCGCGGGTCACGCCGGCATGTTCGGAAGGGTTCGTCAGGTTCAGCACGATACCGCCCCGCGCCGCGGCGAAGGCGGCCTCCGCCCCCGGAAAGGCGTCCAGCGACCAATGGTCGGTAAAGGCGCGCAGCCGGGCCGGGTCGCGATCCCAGGCGCCGAGGATCCGCGCCTCGCGATGCAGCCGGAACGAGCGCATGTAGAGATCGGCCACGAACCCGCAGCCGATCAGAACGATCGGGATCGTCGATGCTGTCTCTGCCATGCCTGTTCGGTCTGCTCTGCCGGCGGATGTCTCGCCCCAACATGGAAGCGTGGCAACACTTTGTCGCCCTTTCGCCCATGCTGCCTTGCGGCGGGGGCGGGGGCCAGACGAGATCGCGCCATGGCCGCAGCGACACGCATGACCTTCCGGGCGGGCGAGACCGAGATCGCCCTGACCGCCCCCGACCGGGCGGCCCTGCTGGCCGGGGTGGGCGCCCGGCTGGCCCGGGGCGAGGGCTTCTCCCTCGTCACGCTCAACCTCGACCACCTGGTGAAGCTGCGCCGCGACGCGGCCTTCCGCGCGGCCTATGCCCGGGCGGAGTTCGTGACGGCGGACGGCAACCCGGTCGTCTGGCTGTCCCGCCTGGCCGGGCGGGGGGTGGAGCTGGTGCCGGGCGCGGACCTCGTCCTTCCGCTGGCGCGCCTGGCCGCCCGGGCCGGCGTTCCGGTCGGCCTCCTCGGCGGGACGGAGGCGGCGCTGGACGCGGCCGCCGCGCATCTCGAGGCGCAGGTGCCGGGTCTGCGCGTGGCCGCCCGGATCGCGCCCCCGATGGGCTTCGACCCTGCCGGCGCGCCGGCGGCCGCGCTCCTGCGCGAGGCCGAGTCCTCGGGCGCGCGGCTCGTCTTCCTCGCGCTCGGCGCGCCGAAGCAGGAGCTGCTGGCCGCGCGCGGCCGCGACCTGACGCCGGGGCTGGGCTTCGCCTGCATCGGGGCGGGGCTCGATTTCCTCGGCGGGTCGCAGAGGCGGGCGCCGGCTTGGATCCGGCGGCTGGCGATGGAATGGGTCTGGCGCATGGCGACCGATCCCCGGCGTCTCGTCGGGCGCTACGCCCGCAGCGCCGCGATCCTGCCGGGCCACGCCCTCGCCGCGTGGCGTCTGCGGCGGCGCTAGGCGCGGCCCCCTTCCGAGGAGAGGACCAGAGGGTCGATGCCCAGCGCCCGCACGGCGGCGGTCCATTTGTGCTCGTTCGCGCGGCCGAAGACGATGTCGTCGCGCGCCGGGGCGATCAGCCAGCCGTTCTGCGCGATCTCGGCCTCGAGCTGGCCCGGCCCCCAGCCGGCATAGCCGAGCGCCAGCATCGACGCGCCCGGCCCGTCGCCGCGCGCGATCGCCTGCAGCACCTCGAGCGAGGCGGTCATCGAGGTGCTGTCGTCCACCTCGAGCGTGGCGTCGCCCGCGCTGTAATCGGGCGAGTGCAGGACGAAGCCGCGCGCCGTCTCGACCGGGCCGCCGAAATGGACCCGGATGTCGGGGATCGTGTCCGCCACCTCGATGCCCAGCTGCTTCAGCAGGTCGCGGAAGCGGATCTCGGGTGCCGGCTTGTTGACGATCAGGCCCAGCGCCCCCTCGCCCGAGTGGGCGCAGAGATAGACGACGCTGCCCGAGAAGCGGCTGTCGCCCATCCCCGGCATCGCCACGAGCAGGGACCCGGCGAAGCTGTCGCCGCCCGGATCTTCGGGGTAATCGTCGCCGGAGGCGTGGTCGGGATCGGTCATGACCCGATGATGTGGTGCCGTCCCACCACTGGCAAGGGCAGGGCAGGCGCTCTCTCGCCCATTCGTGACTTCCCATTTCAGCGGCCGGGGGCGAGGGGTAGCGCCATGACACGCCTTCTCCTCCTGCTGCTGGCGCTT
Organism: Wenxinia saemankumensis; assembly: GCF_900141735.1. GTDB lineage: Bacteria > Pseudomonadota > Alphaproteobacteria > Rhodobacterales > Rhodobacteraceae > Wenxinia > Wenxinia saemankumensis. The sequence continues at coordinate 313,130 of NZ_FQYO01000004.1, read as the reverse complement.
GCCCTGCGCCCCGCGCTCGCCGCCGCCACCCCGCCCGAGGACCTGGTCCGGGCCGAGATCCTGCCCGGCTGGCAGGACGGAGAGGGCCGCCATGTCGCGGGGCTGCGCCTGACCATGGCCCCGGGGTGGAAGACCTACTGGCGCGCCCCGGGCGATGCCGGCATCCCGCCCGAATTCGACTGGACCGGCTCGCACGGGGTGGCGGGGGTCGAGGTGCGCTGGCCGGTGCCGCAGGTCTTCGACCAGTCGGGGATGAAGAGCATCGGCTATCACGACGAGGTCGTCCTGCCGCTGGAGATCCGCACGACCGGCGCCGGCCCGGTGCGGCTGGCGGGCGAGATCGACCTCGGGATCTGCCACGAGATCTGCGTGCCGGCGCGGCTCGCCTTCTCGCTCGACCTGCCCGACCCGGGCGCCCGCGACCGCGAGATCGTGGCGGCGCTGCTCGACACGCCGCTCACCGGCGCCGAGGCGGGGATGGGCGCCGCGACCTGCCGGTTGCGGTCCACCGCGCGCGGGGTCGAGATCACCGCCGAGCTGGACCTGCCGCCGCAGGGCGCCGACGAGACGGTGGCGATCGAGGCCGGCCTGCCCGGCATCTGGGTGAGCGAGGCGGAGGTGACCCGCACCGGCGACCGGCTGACCGCCCGGGCCGAGGCGCGGGCCGAGAGCGGGGCCCTGATGCTCGACCGCTCCGCCCTGCGGCTGACGGTGATCGGCGCCGGTCGCGCGGTCGAGGTGACGGGCTGCCCGGCGGGATAGGCCGGGGCGCCCCATCGGCGGGCCGGCCCTGACGGGCGAGGGCCCCGCACCGGCCGGTCGATCCGGGGCGGTCGGGTGTGACGATCCGCGCCGGGGGGGGGCGGGTGCGACCCACCCTACGGGGCCGCACGAAGGGGAGGCGAGGTCGTCCGCGCGGCCGAGGTGACGGATGACCGGGCGGGTATGGGGCGGGGAACCCGTCGGCGGCCCGGGCCATTTCCCGGGTGATGGAAGCGGCTCCGCCGGTCGATCGGCGGCGATCCGGGCCGGGGGTGGGTGCGACCCACCCTACAGGCAGCGCGACTTGGAGGCGAGGTCGCCCGGCTAGCCCGATTCCGTGGGGCGGGCCGCACCCACCCCGCCGATCCCCGCGCGTCGCGGATGGACCGACGATGCGCCTCACTCCCCGCCGGCCCGTAGGGTGGGTCGCACCCACCCCCCGATCCCCGCGCGTCGCGGATGGACCGACGCTGCGCCTCACCCCTGCCGGCCCGCAAGGTGGGTCGCACCCACCCCGCCGAACCCGAGGGCCGGTCCGCCCCGGGGCAGGCCGTCACTTCCGGCGCAGGTGCTCGTCCAGCCGCGGCATGATCTCGACGAAGTTGCAGGGACGGTGACGGTAGTCGAGCTGGGGGGCGAGGATCTCGTCCCAGGCGTCGCGGCAGGCGCCGGGGCTGCCGGGCAGGGCGAAGAGGTAGGTACCCATCGCCACGCCGCCGGTCGCGCGGGACTGCACTGCGCTCGTTCCGATCTTGTTCATCGAGACGAGGGTGAAGACCGTGCCGAAGGCGTCGATCTCCTTCTCGTAGACGTCGCGATGCGCCTCGACCGTCACGTCGCGCCCGGTCAGCCCGGTCCCCCCGGTCGTCAGGATGACGTCGATGCCGTCATCGGCGCACCAGCTCCGCAGGCGCGCCGCGATCGCCGCGCGATCGTCCGGCAGGATCCCGCGGGCGGCGAGGACGTGGCCCGCGCCCTCCAGCCGCTCGACCAGCGTGTCGCCCGAGCGGTCGTCGGCACTGCTGCGGGTGTCCGAGACGGTCAGCACCGCGATGCGGACGGGCAGGAAGTCCCGCTCGCTCACGGCTCTGCCCACCAGCCCTCGGGGCCGAGGTTGCGGCACCGCGTCTCGCCGATCGTGCCGCCCTGTCCCCAGCAATCGTGGACATGGCCGAAGACCATCAGCCGCGGCGCCAGCCGTTCGGCCGCGCGGCGCAGCGCCTCCGAACCGAGGGGGCCGAGCTCGGAATGCTCGTCCGCGATTCCCTGCGGCGGCGAATGGGTCAGCAGGATGTCGCAGCCCTCGAACGGGGCGAGCAGCGTCTCGGCCGCGCTCTCGCCGAGATCCCAGCTCTCCCAGTCCTTCGTCCCGAGGGGCGGGATCCCGGCGCCGAGGCCGAGGATCGTCAGGCCGCCCCGCTCCACGCTCTGACCGTGCAGGACCGTGGCCGAGGTGGCGCCGCGCAGGGCCTCCACGCTCTCGTTGTTGCCGGGCACGTAGACCGCCTTGCCGGCGATCGGCTCCAGCCGGTCCATGAAATCGGCGAGGCCCATGTGCCGGTCGGCGAAATCCCCGGCCCCGAGGACGAGGTCGGCGTCGGCGGCCATGGCGAGCAGCCTGTCGGCGGCCCCTGTATCGAGATGCAGATCGGAAAAGGCGAGTATCTTCATGAGGAGGCGGCCTCCAGCCTGGCTCGGAGAGATAGCAGGTCCGCCCATGCCTGGCGCTTGGCGGCGGGCCTCTCCAGCAGGTAGCCCGGTGGACGCATGGGCAAGGCCGGGCGGCCCAGCGCCTCGCCCCACTGGCCGCGCAGGCGGGTGATCCCGTCCTCGCCTAGCAGGGCCTTGCACGGCAGGTTGCCCATCAGGACCAGCAGATCGGGCTGCGCCAGCGCGACGTGCCGCGCGAGGAAGGCGGAGAGCACCTCCATGTCCGGCGCCTCGATCCGGCCGTCGGGGGGCAGGCGCCAGGGGCTGACGAGGGTCAGGTAGGCGGCGCGCGCGGGATCGGACGCCTGCCGCGACAGCCCGATCGCGGCGAGCATCCGGTCGAGCAGCGCGCCTTCCGCCCCGGCGAAGGGGCGCCCCTCGCGGTCGGCGGCGCGGTCGGGCGCCTCTCCCACGATCATCACCCGCGCCTCGATCCGCCCGTCCGCGAAGGCGAAGCTGCGCGCCCCGCGCCGCAACTCGCAATGGGGGAAGGATTGCAGCGCCGCGGCCAGATCCTCGACCGATCCGGCGCTCTGCGCGGCCGCCTGCGCGGCGGCGGCGGCGTCCACCTCGGCCGGGCGCTCGACCGGCGGCGGGGCGTCCGGCGCGGCGGCCGGTGCGGCGGGGCGCCGCTCGGTCGGGACGGCCTCGTAGCGGTCGAACGGGTCGTCCGCGATGGCCTCGTCCGCGCCGAGCTCGACCTGCCAGGCGAGCGCGGCGAGCAGGGCGCGTGCCTTTGCCGGGTCGGGCGATTCGGTCGGTGTGTCGGACATGGGCCCAGCCTAGCCCAAGCCCGGGGCAGGGGCGACGGGGGCAATCGGGGCAAGGGAGGCAATGGGGGGCGGGCCGGGCGGCGCCTTTCCCTCCGGCCCCGCGGCGCGTATCACCGGCCCGCACAGGCGGAAGGAGCCCCCCATGCTGCGCCAGTCCCACCTTCTCGGGATCGAGCCGCTCGCCCCGGCCGAGATCGGCGCGCTGCTCGACCTCGCCGACCGCTACGCTGACCTGAACCGCTCCGGCCGGGGGCATCTCGACGTGCTGACCGGGCTGACGCAGATCAACATGTTCTTCGAGAACTCGACCCGCACGCAGGCCAGCTTCGAGCTGGCCGGCAAGCGGCTGGGCGCCGACGTGATGAGCATGGCGATGGCGCAGTCGAGCGTGAAGAAGGGCGAGACGCTGATCGACACCGCGCTGACGCTGAACGCGATGCGGCCGGACCTGCTGGTGGTGCGGCACGGCCAGTCCGGCGCGGTCGACCTGCTGGCGCAGAAGGTGACCGATTGCGCGGTGCTGAACGCCGGCGACGGGCGGCACGAGCATCCGACGCAGGCCCTGCTCGACGCGCTGACGATCCGCCGGCGCAAGGGGCGCCTGCACCGCCTGTCCGTCGCGATCTGCGGCGACATCGCCCATTCCCGCGTGGCGCGGTCGAACATCCTGCTGCTGGGAAAGATGGAGAACCGCGTGCGGCTCGTCGGGCCGCCGACGCTGATCCCGGCGGGGGCCGGGGATCTGGGGGTCGAGGTCTATCACGACATGCGCGAGGGCCTCCGGGACGTGGACGTGGTGATGATGCTCCGCCTGCAAAAGGAGCGGATGGACGGCGGCTTCATCCCGTCGGAGCGGGAATACTACCACCGCTACGGGCTGGATGCCGAGAAGCTGGCCTGCGCCAGGGACGACGCGATCGTCATGCATCCCGGCCCGATGAACCGGGGGGTGGAGATCGACGGCACGCTGGCCGACGACATCCACCGCAGCGTGATCGGCACGCAGGTCGAGATGGGCGTCGCCGTGCGGATGGCCGCGATGGACCTGCTCGCCCGGAACCTGCGCGCCGCGCGCGGCGCCCGGGTGGTGGAGGTCTGACGGCCGGGCCACGCCACCCCCCGGGCCCGGACGGATCGCGGAAGGCGGTCCTGCCCGGCCCGCACGCCGTCCGTGGCGCGACGGGGTGGCGCGGGCCACGATCGGCCGCCCGGCCACGCCGCCCCGCCGAGCCGGATGCATCGTAGCGGGGCCGGTTGCGGCCCCGGGACCGACCGGCCGGAACTGCCCGGCCGCCCCGTGCGTCGGTTCCCGACAGGAGGGCCGTCCATGACCGAGATGCACATTCCCCCGCACGAGCGCGGCCAGGTCCGCGTCTTCGACGTGGACCTGCCCCCCGGGGAGGCGAAACGCTTCGCCGAGGCCGCGCCGGGCAGCGTGGCGCAGGCGCTGGGCGTTCCCGGCCTGTCCGCCCGGCATGTCGAGGTCTTCGACCTGTCCGATCTGCGCGGGCTCGGCCTGCGGGGGTACCTGCATAGCGGGCAGGGCGTCGCGCATGAGGCGCTGGAGCCGGACGCGGCGCTGCTGGACGGGCTGGAGGGGCATGTCGCGCTGGTCATGTCCGGTGCCTTCGAGGGGCGCGGGACCGCGGTCGTGGTCCGCCCGCCCCTGCGCTGGGTCGGCACCTGGACCGAGGCCGAGGCCGAGACGCCGGGGATCGTGCTGGACAGCGGGTCGGCGAAGGGTCCGGCCGACATGGCCGAGGCGGGCGCCCCGGTCCGCGGTCCCCGCAGCCGCGGCGCCCTCGTCGTGACGCTGGCGCTGCTGCTGCTGGCGGTCGTGCTGTTCCTCTGGCTCGCCGGTTGACGCAGGGGCGCGGCGCGGGGACCATCCCCCCGCGCAACTTTGCACGGACGCCCATCCATGACCCTGACCGATCCGCCGGCCGCTGCCGGTCCCGCCCCGACACCGCCCGCCGGGTGGGAGGATATCCTCGCCCCGGGCGAACGCATCCTCTGGCAGGGCCGGCCTCGGGCCGGGATCGACTGGGGCCGCATCCTGTCGGTCGAGGCGGTGTTCGGACTGGTCTTCGCGGGGTTCGGCCTTCTCTGGACGGGCATGGCGGCGAGCATGGCGCCGCCGGGAGACGCGCCTGCACTGTTCTCGATCTTCCCGCTCTTCGGGCTGATCTTCGTGGCGATCGGGCTTCATCAGGCGATCGGGCGGCATGTTCTCGATGCCTGGCGGCATGGCCGGACGTGGTACACGCTCACCGACCGCGCCGCCTATATCGCGACGCAGTCCCTCGGCCGGCGGAACCTGCGCTGCATCGAGACCGGAGACTGGGAGGACCTGCGGCTCGAGGACGGCGATCCCGGGACGGTCTGGTTCGCCCGCGACCGGCATCAACGCCCCGCAAGGCGGCGCAACGGCCGGATGCGGCCGGCGCGCAGCTGGACGACGCCGGTGGGGTTCCGACGGATCGACGACGCCCGGCGGGTCTTCGGCCTGATGCGGCGGCAGATGCGCGAGTGACCGCGCCCGCTTGCCAGCCCCCCGCCCCCGCGCTACCCCGCCGCACATGGCGACACTCTTCCGCGACGCGAGGCTGATCGACCCCGAGGCCGGGGAGGAGCGGCGTGGCGACCTGCTGGTGCAGGACGGCCGCATCGCGGACGGGCCCGTGCCCGAGGATGCCGAGGTGATCGATTGCGGCGGCCTCTGCCTCGCCCCCGGGATCGTCGATCTCGGCGTCAAGGTCGGCGAGCCGGGGGCCCGCCACAAGGAGAGCTTCCGCTCCGCCGGGCGGGCCGCGGCGGCGGGGGGCGTGACGACGATCGTCACCCGCGCCGATACCGACCCGCCGATCGACACGCCCGAGACGCTGGAATTCGTCGCCCGCCGCGCCGCGAGCGAATCGCCCGTGCGCGTGCTGCCCATGGCCGCGCTGACCAAGCGCCTGGCCGGGCGCGAGATGACCGAGATCGGGTTCCTGTCGGATGCCGGCGCCGTCGCCTTCGGGGACGGGCTGCGGGTGGTCGAGGACACGCGCGTCCTGTCGCGTGCGCTGACCTACGCCCGCTCCTGCGGCGCGCTGGTGGTGAGCCACGTGCAGGATCCCGGCCTGTCGCGCGGCGCGGTCGCGACCTCGGGCAAGTTCGCCTCGCTGCGCGGCCTGCCCGCCGCGTCCCCGATGGCCGAGCGGATGGCGCTGGACCGCGACATCGCCCTCCTCGAGATGACCGGCGCACGGCTGCACGTCGACCAGATCACCACCGCGCGGTCGCTTCCGGCGCTGGAACGGGCGAAGCGGGGCGGCCTCGACATCACGGCTGGGGTGAGTGTGCATCACCTGACGCTGAACGAGTTCGACGTCGGCGATTACCGCACCTTCTTCAAGCTGACCCCGCCGCTCCGGGCCGAGGACGACCGGATGGCCGCGGTCGAGGCGCTGGCGAGCGGCCTGATCGACGTGCTCTGCTCGATGCACGAACCGCAGGACGAGGAGAGCAAGCGCCTGCCCTTCGAGGCCGCGGCCAGCGGGGCGGTGGGGTTGCAGACCCTGCTGCCCGCCGCGCTGCGCCTCGTCCATGCGGGGCATCTGGACCTGCCGGCGCTGTTCCGGGCGCTGTCGACCAACCCCGCCCGCCGGCTGGGGCTGGAGTGCGGGCGGCTGACGACCGGCGCGCCGGCCGACCTCGTCCTCTTCGACCCCGACCGGCCCTTCGTGCTGGACCGCTTCACGCTGAAATCGAAATCGCTGAACACCCCCTTCGACGGCGCGCGGATGGAGGGGGTCGTGACCGGGACCTGGGTCGCCGGGGACAGAGTGCATCATGCCTGACCTCGTCACCCCCGCCGGGGCGCTCGCCCTGTGGGCCCTCATGGGCTACCTCGCCGGGTCGATCCCGTTCGGCATCCTCGTGGCACGGATGATGGGGCTGGGCGATCTGCGCAGGATCGGGTCCGGCAATATCGGCGCCACCAACGTCCTGCGGACCGGGAACAAGACGGCCGCGGCCGCCACGCTGCTGCTCGACGCGGCCAAGGGGGCGGCGGTCGTCCTCTTCGTCCGCGCCGTCGCGGCCGAGGATGCGGTGCAGGTCGCCGGGGCGGCGGCCTTTCTCGGCCATTGCTTCCCGGTCTGGCTGCGGTTCAAGGGCGGCAAGGGCGTCGCCACCTTCCTCGGCATCCTCATCGCCTATCACTGGCCGCTCGGCCTGATCGCCTGCGCGATCTGGCTGGCCATGGCCTTCGCCCTGCGGATCTCGTCGCTCTCGGCGCTGGTCGCGGCGGCCGCCTCGCCCCTGGTCGCCCTGCTGGTGGGCCGACCCGGGGCCATCGCGCTCTGCCTCGTCCTCGCGATCCTCATCTTCGCACGTCACCGGGCGAACATCGAACGGCTGCTGGCGGGAACGGAAAGCCGGATCGGCCGCTGAGGCCCCGGCGGCCCCCCGTCCCCGCACCCGGCCCCGCGGGAGGGAGGGGGCGCTGCCCCCGTCGCCTTGCGGCGACTCCCCCGGAGTATTTCGCGGCAAGATAAGGGGGGCGCCGGCTTCCCCCCGCAGGCTCAGGGCCGGCGGTCCATCGCCTCGGCCATCCTCTTGGTGTTGTGGTAGATGCCGAGGCCCAGATACATGAAGCCGCCGACGAAGGTGACGTAGATCAGGCCGACGATCAGGAAGACGAGGCCGCCGATCACGCCGCCGCCGCCGGGCATCCCGGCCATGCCGCCGCCGCCGGCCATCATGCTCAGCGCGCCGACCACGACCACGATGCCCATGATGACCACGACCACGCCGATCAGCTTGTCGAGCGCGCCGATGAGGAAATCCCGCATGTCTCAAATCCTTTCGTTCGAAATGGGGTTTCGTGACGGAAGGATTACCGGAGCGGGGCGCCGGTCAATCGGGGCCGGACCCGCGGCGCCGCGCCTGGGTCCGCGCGGACACGGCCCGGCGCCGGATCGCGGGCGTCAGTAGCTGTATTCGCGGTAGATCATCGGCCGCAGCTCCTCGCCCCAGGCGCCGCGGTAGCGCTCCAGCAGCTCGTCGGCGGGGGTCTGGCCGCTCTCCACGCTTTCCTTGAGGGCGTTGAGGAAATGCGTCTCGTCGGGGACCAGCCCGCCGGAGCCGGGGCGGGCCCGCGCCCTGAGGCCCGCATCCGCGATGGCGACCGCCTCGCGCGCGAGGTCGTGCAGCCGCACCCCGTTCGCCGTGCCCTGCAGGCCGTCCACCGCGGCCGCGACGCGCAGGCCGTCCCGCGTCTCGGCGTCGAAGCCCTTCACCAGGTCCCAGGCGGCGTCGAGCGCGCCCGGATCGTAGGTGAGCCCGACCCAGAAGGCCGGCAGCGCGCAGAGGCGCCGCCAGGGGCCGCCATCGGCGCCGCGCATCTCGATGAACTTCTTGGCCCGCGCCTCGGGGAAGACCGTCGTCAGGTGATCCGCCCAGTCGGACAGGGTGGGCTTCTCGCCCGGCAGGGCGGGCAGCTGCCCCTTCAGGAAGTCGCGGAAGGACTGGCCGAGCGCGTCGATATACTTGCCGTCGCGGTAGACGAAGTACATCGGCACGTCGAGCACCCAGTCGACATAGACCTCGAACCCCATCCCGTCCTCGAAGACGAAGGGGAGCATGCCGGTCCGGTCGGCGTCGAGATGGCGCCAGATATGCGCGCGCCAGGATTTCTGGCCGTTGGGCTTTCCTTCCCAGAACGGCGAATTGGCGAAGAGGGCGGTGGCGACGGGCTGGAGCGCCAGCGCCACGCGCAGCTTCTTCACCATGTCCGCCTCGGAGGAGAAGTCGAGATTGACCTGCACCGTGCAGGTCCGCCGCATCATCGCGGTGCCGAGCGTGCCGACCTTCTCCATGTAGCCGTTCATCAGGCGGTAGCGGCCCTTGGGCATGAGCGGCATGTCCTCGTGCCGCCATTCGGGCGCCGCGCCGAGGCCGATGAAGCCCGCGCCGATCCCGTCCGCGACCGTCTTCACCTGGGCGAGGTGGTCGTTCACCTCGTCGCAGGTCTGGTGGATCGTCTCGAGCGGGGCGCCCGACAGCTCCAGCTGGCCGCCGGGTTCGAGGCTGATGTTCGCCCCGTCCTTTTCCAGCCCCAGCAGCTTGCCGCCCTCCAGCACCTCGGACCAGCCGTAGCGGTCGCGCAGGCCCGAGAGCATGGCGTGGATCGAATTGTCGCCCTCGTAGGGGAGCGGCCGGAACGTCGCCTTGTCGTAGCCGAACTTCTCGTGCTCGGTCCCGATGCGCCAGTCGTCCCGCGGCTTGCAGCCCGCTTCCATGTAGCCGGCGAGCTGGTCGAAGCTCTCGATCGGGCCGCCGCCGGACTGGGGTATCGACATGGGGGCATCCTTTCCGGCGGTCCGTCGCCGGGGGGAGGTGGCCCGCCGGGCCGGGTCTGTCAATGGCGCGCTGGCGCGGGGCGAAGCTGCGCCAGCGCGGGGCGGGTGCGCTGCCAGACGACGTGGCGGCCGGGCGCGGTGCCGGAGCGGGCCTCGATCAGCTGCGAGGGGGTCAGGCCCGGCAGCGTCGCGAGCGCGTCGAAGAGCGCGCCCTGCCCTTCGGCGTCGACGGGGATGGCGAGCGTGGCGCCCCCCGGGCCGGCCAGCCACCAATGCGCGGGCTTCGCGTCGCGGTCGATGTCGAGGCGCTGCAGGTCGCCCAGTTCGGCCGTGCCGCCGCCCAGCGGGCCGTAATAGGTGACCTGCGCCTCCACCACCTCGACCACGCCCATGCCGCCGCCCCCCGCGAATCGCAGCCGCTGCACCGCCGAGACGGCGAGCGCGGCCCCGGCGAGGATGACGGCCCAGCCGACCCACGAGAGCAGCCCGGCGAAGCCCAGCGCGAACCACAGGCCGAGGGCGATCACCCCGCCGGCGGCGATCGCCTCGCGCCAGCGCCACAGCGCCGCACGCGCCTCGGGGCGGAGGAAGTCAGCCATCGGCCGATCCCCGCGCGGGCACCCGTACGGGCGTCTTCATCAGGAACAGGGTCCAGGTGCCGATCCGCTGGAAGCCGATCGCCTCGTAGGCACGGATCGCGGGCGGTCCGGAGGCGAAGAGCGTGGCGCGGGTGGCGCCCGCCCTCCGCGCCTCGGCCAGGTGCAGCGCGACCGCGCGGCGGGCATGGCCCCGCCCGCGCAGGCCGGGCGGCGTGTAGACCCCGCCGATCTGAACGCAATCGGGAATCGTCGCATTGAAGCCGGTCATGGCCAGCGGCGCGTCCCCCGCCATCAGGACGCGGTGCGAGCCGGTTTCGATGCGGAGGTCGAGATCCCGCATCGCCTCGCGCCGCGCGGCCTCGGGCTCCTGTCCCAGCGTCTCGGCATTGTAGGCGGCGGTCCAGTCCAGCAGGACATCGCGATCCGCCTGCCTCAGCGGGTGGAGGATGCCGGGGCCGTCCGGCACGCGCAGATCGGCGAGATCCATCGCGAAATGCGGCTCGTCTTGGTCCAGATCGACCGGGCGACCGGTCAGGCCGAGCCCGTCGATCAGCGGGCGGCATTCCTCGGCCGGTCCGATGACGCGACAGACCTCGCGCCCGCGCAGCACCTCGAGGGCGGGGCCGGCATCGCCCGAGGGCAGGACCGGCATCACCGTGCCGTTGGTCGACAGGCACAGGACGTCCGTGACCGACGCGCCGGACCACGCCGCCCAGAACCGCGGCGCGTAGGGGTGCTCTCCGTCCAGCCCGTAGCGGGCGAGGTTCGACAGCGGGAACATCGCGCGGGGCGTGCGGGCGCGGAGGAATGCCTCGATGGCGGGGAGATCGCCCGGGACGACGCGTCTCACCGCCAGTCCCCCAGCGCGAGCTGCCAGAGCGTCAGCGCGGCCACCGCCGCCGTGTCGGCGCGCAGGATCCGGGGGCCGAGCCCGACGATCCGGGTGAAGGGCAGGGCGCCGAGCCGTGTGCGCTCGCCGTCGGAGAAGCCGCCCTCGGGGCCGATCAGGATCGCCCAGGATCCGGTCCCGGCGCCGTCGCCGGGGGGCAGGCCCGCCGCCTCGCCGGTCCGCGCCTCGTCGCAGAGCATCAGGTGCCGCGCGTCGTCCCAGCCGTCGAGCACCGCGCCGAGCCGGGACAGCTCCGCCACCTCGGGGACGAAGGTCGCGCCGCATTGCTCGGCCGCCTCGACCGCGTGGGCCTGCAGCCGATCCTGCCGGATGCGCTCGGAATTGGTGTGCTCGGTCTGGACGGGCACCAGGCGGCGCACGCCCATCTCGACCGCCTTCTCGACGATGAAGTCGGTGCGCGCCTTCTTCACCGGGGCGAAGAGCAGCCACAGGTCCGGCGGCATCGCCAGCGGACGGGTCCGGGCGCGGCAGAGAAGCGTTCCGACGCGCTTGCCCGCCTCGGCCACCTCGGCGTCCCACTCGCCGCTGCGCCCGTCGAACACCGACAGCACGTCGCCCGGGCCCAGCCGCATCACCCCGAAGAGGTAATGCGCCTGGTCGCGCGACAGGGGGACCGATTGTCCCTGCCCGAGCGGGTGGTCTACGTAGAGGCGGACCTTGGAAGCCATGCGGCGGACCATATGGGCGGGGAGACAGGGGTGCCAGAGCGGACGGAGACGGGAGAGGCCACGGACCCGGGGACAGGCGCAGGCACGCCCGCCGGCACGAACCCGGGCACGGACAGAGGCGCGGTCCGCGACGCGGTGCGCGGCAACTGGGTCGACCGCCGCGCGCCGGACCGGCTGCGCCCCTATCTGCGCCTGTCCAGGGCCGACCGGCCGATCGGGACGTGGCTGCTGCTGCTGCCCTGCTGGTGGGGGCTGGCGCTGGCGATGCTCTGGGACGGGCGGGCGAGCCTCTACGACGGCTGGATCGCGCTCGGCTGCGCCATCGGCGCCTTCCTGATGCGGGGGGCCGGCTGCACCTGGAACGACATCACCGACCGGCATATCGACGGGTCGGTCGCGCGGACCCGGTCGCGGCCGATCCCCTCCGGCGCGGTCGGCGTCCGGCAGGCGCTGGCCTGGCTGGTCGCGCAGGCGCTGGTCGCCCTCGCCATCCTGCTGACCTTTCCGCCCCTCGCCATCGCGCTGGGCGTGGTCTCGCTGCTGCCGGTCGCGGTCTATCCCTTCGCCAAGCGCTTCACTTGGTGGCCGCAGGTCTTTCTCGGCCTCGCCTTCAACTGGGGCGCGCTGCTGGCCTGGGCGGCCCATGCCGGAACGCTGGGCCCCGCGCCCTTCGTCCTCTACCTCGCCGGGATCGCCTGGACGCTGTTCTACGACACGATCTACGCCCACCAGGACACCGAGGACGACGCCCTGATCGGGGTCAAGTCGACGGCCCGGCTGTTCGGCGCGCGCTCTCCCGTCTGGCTGAGGCGGTTCCTGGTGGCGACGGTCGCGCTGATGGGCCTGGCCGTGCTGCTGGCGCGGGGCGAGGCGTCGGTCCTGGCGCTGGTCGTGGCGCTGGGCGGGCCCTGGGCGATGGGCTGGCACATGACCGGGCAGCTCGCGAAGTTCGATCCCGACGACGACGGGTGCCTTCTGCGGCTGTTCCGGTCGAATCGCGATGCGGGTCTGCTGCCCCTGCTGTTTTTCGCCGGTGCCCTCGCGCTCTGAGGGCGCGTCGATTGCACAAGTGGGGCGCTGGGGATAACAGGGCGGTTGTTGCGCCCGCGCCACGTCAGGACCCCATGCGACTCGCCCCGATCATCGCCACTGTCGCCGCCTTCTTCCTCGCCGGGGCGGGGTCGGTCGTGGCCGCGCGCACGGTGACGACATCGCTCGAGAAGGTGTCGACCACCTCGGTCCGCGAGGCGCTGATCGACCACGGATACGAGTGGGTCAGCGTCCAGTCCGACGGGCTGCAGGTCGTGCTCGAGGGCGAGGCCCCGTCCGAGGCGGCGCGGTTTCGCGCCATCTCGACCGCCGGCGGCGTCGTCGACGCGAGCCGCGTGATCGATTCGATGCGCGTGGCCGAGACAGACCGGATCGAGGCGCCGGATTTCGCGGTCGAGATCCTGCGGAACGACAGCGGCATCTCCCTCATCGGGCTGATCCCGGCGGCGATGGATCGCGGCCGGCTGGACGCGCGCATCGACGATGCCAGCGGCGATCAGCCCGTGGCCGATTTCCTCGAGGCGGCCGACTACCCGATGCCGCCCACCTGGCGCGCGGCGATGGACTACGCGCTCGCCTCGCTGCGGGACCTGCCGCAATCCAAGATATCCGTCACGGCCGAGCGGGTGACGATCACCGCCATCGCCGAGAGCGAGGCCGAGAAGTCGCGGATCGAGACGCGCCTTGCCCGGACCCTGCCCGACGGGGTCGGCCTGTCGCTGGTCGTCACCGCGCCCCGGCCGGTCGTGACCCCCTTCGCCGTGCGGTTCCGCATCGACGAGACCGGCGCCGGGTTCGAGACCTGCAACGCAGATACCGAGGAATCGCAGCGCCGCATCTCGGCCGCCGCGATGGAGGCGGGGGCCGAGGCCCCCCTCTCGTGCCCGCTGGCGCTGGGCGTGCCCTCGCCGGACTGGGGCGCCGCGGTCGAGACGGGGATCGACGGCCTGGCCGAGATCGGCGGCGGCAGCGTGACCTTCACCGACGGGGACGTGCTGCTCGTCGCGGCCGAGGGGACGGACCCCGACCTGTTCGACCGCGTCGCGGGCGAGCTGGCCAACGCCCTGCCCGAAGGCTTCGCCTTCGAGGCTGTCCTGCCCGAGGCCCCCCGGGTGGGCGAGACCGAGCCGCCGGCCTTCACCGCGACGCTGAGCCCGGAGGGGGCGGTGCAGATCCGCGGCCGGGTGCCGGACGAGATGGTCAATTCGATGGTCGAGAACCTCGCCGTCGCCCGGTTCGGGCGCGAGGACCTGACGATGGGCACCCGCGTCGCCGCCGACCTGCCGCAGGGCTGGTCGGTGCGGATCATGGCGGGGGTCGAGGCGCTGTCGATGCTGTCGAACGGCTCTCTCGTCATCGGCCCGGACGAACTGGCGATCCGCGGCAGCACCGGCGACCCCGAGGCGAGCGCCGAGATCTCGGCCCTGCTGGTCGAGAAGCTGGGCGAGGAGGCGACCTTCACCGCCGACATCGCCTACGAGGAATCGCTCGATCCCGTGGTCGGGCTGCCGACGCCAGAGGAGTGCATCCGCCGCATCGGCATCGTGACCCAGGGGCGTCGCATCCTGTTCGATCCGGGCAGCGCCACCCTGACGGGCGAGACGCAGAACGTGATCGACGACATCGCCGAGATCCTGCGCCAGTGCCTCGACCTGCCGATGGAGATCGCGGGCTACACCGACAGTCAGGGCAGCGAGGACGGCAACCAGCGGCTCAGCCAGCAGCGCGCCGACGCCGTGCTGTCGGCGCTGCGGGCGCGGCGGGTGCCGGTCTCGACCTTCTCGGCCGTGGGCTACGGCGAGGCGGACCCGATCGCCGACAACGAGACCGAGGCTGGCCGCGAGGCGAATCGCCGGATCGAGTTCCGTATTGCGGGCGCCGGGGCGGCGGGCGATGACGGGGCCGATCCGGAGTCCGACGCGGACGGCGCCGGGGAAGAGGCCGGCGGCGCGGACGATGCCGACGCCTCCGAAGAGGCCGCGGCGGACGAGGCGGCGACGGAACAGGACGGCTAGCGCGGCAGCGCGCGGCCAGGGACGAACGGGGACGACCATCGCATGAACCGTCTGGAATTCATCGTCGCGACGGCGATCATCCTCTTCGTGGCCTTCTGCCTGGGCTGGTTCGCCGGCTGGCTGGTCGACCGTTTCACCCGCGTGACGCGGGCCGAGATCGGCGAGCTCGACCGGATGGCGCAGGCGCTGCACGACGCAGAGGAAACGCGGGACGAGACGCAGATGCGGGCCGAGCAACGCGAGGCGGAGCTGTCGAACCAGCTCGCCCAGACCGAGGCCGAGCTGCGCGCCGCGATGGACGGACTGCGCGACGCGCGGCGAGAGGCCGAGGAACTGCGCGCCTATGTCGAGCGGCAGAACGCGGGGGCCTGAGCCGACGGGTTGGCTGCGTGCGACCGGCCCGGCCGATCGTTCCGTGACCGATCCTTCCGTGGCCAAGCGGCGCTCCGCGGCTTCGGGCGGGGGACTGCGCCGGACCGACGACCGACCGGACCGATGACCGGCGCGCCGACCGGAAGGATCCGGAGGGGCCGCCGCGCCCGGCCCGGTGCGATCGCGGCCGGGTTCAGGCCTTCTTCACCTCGGTATGGGACTTGAGGACCTCGTCCCCGTCCTCCTGCTCGATCCGGTAGGCGGGCTCGTCCTCGCTGGCGTCGCGGGTGACCTCGTTGCCCTTGATCTTGAGCGTCTGCTTGCGGGTGTAGACCTTCACGATCTTGCCGGTCGCGGTGCTGTCGCCCCACTCCCACTTCACCTTGTCGCCTTCCTTATAGCCGGCCATGTCGGCCCCCCTTCCTTGCGGTTGCGAAGGGGCGAACCGGCGGGCGGGCCGGGCGGTTCCCGTCAGGTCGCGTCCTGCGGGACCAGCATCCGCCATTCCCGCACCGCGCGGCCGAACGCGTCGGCCACGGCGGGCTCGGGCGGGGTGCCCGCCTCGCGCGCGGCGGTCACGGCCGGCTGCAGGTCGCGGATGCGCTGCGCGGTGGCGAGGCGGCGGATGTCGCGGTTGGCCGCGTTCGCCTCCGGCAGGATCGTCCCGAAGCGGCGGTTGGAGATGCTTGGCTTCTCCTCCATCAGCTTCTGCAGGGCGGGCCGTTCCTCCTCCGCGACCTCGGCGCGGAAGAAGACCTGTGCGGGGACGAAGAGATAAGCGGTGAGGTTGCGCGACGCCTCGCGCAGGCGGACGGTCGCGAATTCCGTCTCCATCACCACGGTGTAGTTCACCGCCTTGTCGAAGGGACGGAACCTCTCGCGCGGCAGACCGACCCGAGGCAGGGGCAGCACCCGGGCCAGCGGGCGCAGCACGCCCAGCACGTCGCGCGCGCCCACCGCGGCGAGGAAGCGCTCGGCGTTCTTCTGCGCGAGCTTGTCGTTGTTCGACACCGTCCCGTCCGATCCCACGCGCGGGACGAAGAAGGTCAGCGCGTTGCCGAGCGG
The DNA here is from genome assembly GCF_900141735.1 of Wenxinia saemankumensis. Taxonomy (GTDB): domain Bacteria; phylum Pseudomonadota; class Alphaproteobacteria; order Rhodobacterales; family Rhodobacteraceae; genus Wenxinia; species Wenxinia saemankumensis. The sequence goes on along the minus strand of NZ_FQYO01000004.1, from coordinate 296,859 downwards.
GATCGCCCCGTCCTTGACGGTGCGGGCGATCATCCGGCCCTTCCCGGCCTCGCGGTCCCAGGCGAAGATCTCGCGCCGCAGGCCCTGGCGGACGATCGGGTCGGCCTCGACCGCCCGGCGGATGTCGGCGGGGACCGATTCGATCTCGAAATCGATCTTGTTGATCGTCAGGCGCATGTCGGTCACTCCCCTCTGTCCTCTCGCGGCACTGCTAGCAGCGGCGCGGGGCGCGGACCAGTGCCGTCGAGGGCGGCCTAGCGGGCCGCCGCCACCTCGTCCTCGATCGCCTTGCGGGACTTGCGGGCGCGTTCGGTCGCGGATTTCAGCTGGCCGCAGGCGGCCATGATGTCCTCGCCCCGCGGGGTGCGGATCGGCGCGGCGTAGCCGGCCTGCATCAGGATCGTGGCAAAGGCACGGATTCGGTTGTTCGACGACCGCTTGTAGGGTGCGCCGGGCCATTCGTTGAACGGGATCAGGTTCACCTTGGCCGGGATCCCCTCGAGCAACGCCACGAGCCGATGCGCGTCCGCATCCGTGTCGTTCACCCCGTCCAGCATCACGTATTCGAAGGTGATCCGCTCGGAATTGGACGCCTTGGGATAGGCCCTGAGCGCCTCGAGCAGCGCCTCGATGTTCCACTTCCTGTTGATCGGGACGAGCCGGTCGCGCGTCTCGTCGGTCGTGGCGTGGAAGGACACGGCGAGCAGGCAGCCGATCTCGGTCGCGCAGCGCGCGATCTCGGGCACGACGCCGGAGGTGGAGAGCGTGATGCGGCGGCGCGACAGGGCGATCCCCTCGCCGTCCATCGCGATCCTCATGGCGTCGCGGACGCCTTCGAAATTGTAGAGCGGCTCGCCCATGCCCATCAGCACGATGTTCGACAGCAGGCGCGGCCCGTTCTCGCCCGTGCCCTGGCCGGGCTCGGGCCATTCGCCCAGATCGTCGCGCGCCAGCATGATCTGGCCCACGATCTCGGCCGGGGTGAGGTTGCGCACCAGCTTTTGAGTGCCGGTATGGCAGAACGAGCAGGTCAGCGTGCACCCGACCTGGGACGAGATGCAGAGCGTGCCGCGATCCTCCTCGGGGATGTACACCGTCTCGACCTCGTGCCCGCCCGCGATCCGGACGAGGTACTTGCGCGTGCCGTCCTCGCTGACCTGGCGCGAGACGATCTCGGGCAGGCGGATCTCGAAATGCCGGGCCAGCAGGGCGCGGTAGTCCTTGCCGAGATTCGTCATCGCGGCGAAGTCGCGCACCCCCCAATGGTAGATCCATTGCCAGAGCTGGCCCGTCCGCATCTTCGCCTGCTTCTCGGGCGTGCCGGCGGCGATCAGCGCCTCGCGCATCGCGTCGCGCGGCAGACCGACGAGGTTCGGCTTGCCGCCGTCCACGTCGCGGCGCGGGATCGTCATCACGTCCTGCGTGATCGGCGCGGGGCGGGGGGCGCCGCCGTTCGGGGCCGGAATCGAGGGGGCGTCGGTCATGGCGAATCGTCCGATGGCTCGGGGAAGCGGGGTCTCTAGCGCAATATGGGGTTCCGCCCAAGGGGCGGAAGGGGCGGCGTCAGGACGGCGCCATCCCGCAGCGCCGCGCCGCGTCGGCAAAGGCCTCTGCCGCGCCGGCGGTCGAGAAGGCGAGCGATCCGGTGCCCGTCTCCACCAGCACGAGGCGACGCGCGCCTGCGGCGATCCCGGCCCGGATGCGGTCGTCGGTGGCGGGCCCCTCGGTCCAGGCCCAGTCGACATCGGCGTAGAGCGGGGCCGAGGCGGCGCCGGTGTCGATCGACATCCCCTCCCCCTCGCGGAACGCGCCGGCCAGGCTCAGCACCGTCAGCTCTCCCGCCACGCCGTCGCGCGGCCACCACGTCACCATCAGCTGCGCGACGGGGGACCGGCCCTTGCCTGCGCCGCGATCGTAGGTGGAGGCCCAGCACTCCGTCCCGCCCGCGGCGACGAAGACGCTCCAGTCCGAGAAGGATGCGACGCGGTCCTCTTCCGTCGATTCGGCCGCCGCCGGCAGGGCCGGCAGCAGCGCGAGGGCGAGGCTCCTCAGCCCGGGCACCGCTCGAGCGCGGCGTCCACCGCCTCGTCGAAGCCTTCGAGCGGGAAGGTGTCCTGCGTCTGCGTGCCGCGGGTCGACAGGCCCGTCAGCGTCGCCGATTCGCCGGCGCGCAGGGCGGCCAGGATCTCGGCATCCGCCTCGGGCGAGGGGGAATAGGCCCACTCGCCGTCATTCGTCATCTCGAAGGTCTGGCCGTTCGTGGCGAGGGTCACGGGCCGTTCGGGATCGAACGGATAGCCGCCGGTGAAGCTCACCTGGCCGACCATCCCGTCGGCGGGGCGCCAGCCGACGACGAGCCGCGTCACCCCGCGGCTCACCTCCACCTCCTCGCCGTCGCGGGTATTGACCGACGTTCCGGCGGGGGAGGAGACGTAGCAGGCGCTCGCATCCTCGGAATAGAGCGTCCAGACGGCGTCCTGCGCCAGGGCGGGCGCCGCGGGCAGGACGAGGGCGAGGGCGGCGGCGAGGCGGCGCATCAGCCGGCGCACCGACGCTGCGCTTCCTCGACCGATGCGGTGAAGCCGAGGAGAGAGAAGGTGTCGCGGGTCTGGGTGCCGCGGCCCGACTGGCCGGTCAGCACCGCCTCGGCCCCGGCGCGCATCGCCGTCACGATCCGGTTGTCGTCCTCCGGGGTCGCGGGCCAGGCCCACTCACCCTCGGTGAAGAGCTGGTAATCGGTGCCGCCGATGTTGAGCGACACGGTCGAGCCGGAGGCGAAGGGATAGCCGCCCGTGAAGGTGACCTGCCCGTTCACGCCCTCCGACGGGCGATAGAACACGAAGAGCAGCGTCTCGCCCCGGTTCACCTCGACGGGGGAGCCGTTGCGCGTGTTCAGGCTCTCCTTCGGGGCCGACACGGCGAAGCACTCCACCGGGTCCGATTCCTGGAAGACGCTCCAGTCCGTGGCCGCGGCGACGCGGTTCGTCGCCTCGTCCTGGGCCGAGGCGGCGGGCGCCGTGAGGGTGAGGGCCGCGAGGATCAGGGCCGCCGGGCCGACTGCGCGAATGGTGCGGGAGTGCATCGAATGAGCCTTTCGTTCCGTCCTTGCCTCGTCGGTTCGACCGCGAGAGGACCGGTTCGTCTGCCGGACCTTCCCTCGCGGGCCCCATTGGAACTCGACGGAGAGACTCCTACCAATATTCGGCGCTTGGGGAAAAGCCCCCGGGCCTTTCACGAATGCGCGGGACTCCGCGCGGAGCGGACGCGGCGCGGCGTCGCGGATCGAGGACGGCGGCGCCGGGATCGGCGCGGAGAGGGGACGACATGACGGACGGACTGGACGACGGCGTGGTGATGGTCGAGACGACCCGGGGCGGACGCACCGAATGCGTCCACCGGGGGCATGCGGTCGTGGTCGATGCCGGCGGCGACATCGTCGAGGCCTGGGGCGATCCGGCCCTCGTCACCTATCCCCGCTCGTCCGCCAAGATGATCCAGGCCCTGCCGCTGGTCGAGAGCGGGGCCGCCGATGCGCACGGGCTGACGCCGCGCCAGCTCTCCCTCGCCTGCGCCAGCCACGAGGCGGCGGCGATCCATGTGGATGCGGTCAACGACTGGATCGCGACCCTGGGTCTGTCCGACGACGATTTCCGATGCGGCGCGCAGGAGCCGCGCAACAAGGCGGTGCGCGACGCGATGATCCGGGCCGGCGACTCCCCCTGCCAGGTGCACAACAACTGCTCGGGCAAGCATGCCGGCTTCCTCACGCTGAACCGGCATCTGGGGGGCGGGCCCGATTACGAGAAGGTCGGTCACCCCGTCCAGCAGGCGGCCAGGGCCGCGTGGGAGGAGGTGACGGGCGAGACCTCGCCCGGCTACGGGATAGACGGTTGCTCGGCGCCGAACTTCGCGACCTCGATGACCGGCATGGCGCGGGCGATGGCCGCCTTCGCGGCGGCGGCGGGGGGGCATGGCGGGCGATCCGGCACCCGGACCGAGGCGCAGGCCCGACTGGTGGAGGCGATGATCGCCCATCCCGAGATGGTCTACGGCGAGGGCCGCGCCTGCACCGAGATGATGCGCGCCGCCGGCGGCGCCGCGGCGGTGAAGGGCGGCGCCGACGGGTTCTACGCCGCGATCCTGCCGGAGCGGGGCCTCGGCGTCGCGGTCAAGCTGGCCGATGGCGGCGACCGGGCGAAGGACATCGCGATGGGCGCGATCCTGGCGCGGCTCGGGGTGCTGCCGGAGGCGGCACGACCGCGTTTCGTCGACCGGGCCCTGACGAACTGGCGCGGCGTCGAGGTGGGCCGCCTGCGCGCCACGGGCGCCCTGGCCTGAGGCCGCACGGACCGGATGACGGAGCGCGAACGGGGATCGCGCCCCCTGGCGGTCCTCCGGGTCCGCGGCCCCGGGAACGGCCGGGGGGATGCGGATCGCCCGTACCGGAACGGCGGGAATCCGCCCGCCCGGGCCCCATCCAGCCCCCGTGGCGCAGAGTGAGCCCGGTTTCCCGAATCGCAACTTTCCCCCGCTGCGCCGGTGATCTAGGGTCGCCTCAAAGACGCCGCCCTTGTGGAGACGACGCTTCATGTCCCGCCCTTCCTGCCGCCTTCCGGGCGGCCCGTTCCTGGCCCGGTTGGCCGGGACCAGCCTGATCGCGCTGGCGGCCGGCAGTGCCGCCGCGCAGGACCGGGGCCTCAGCTATTCGCTCTACGGCACGCCCGGCCTGTTCGACATGCCGACCGCGATGGCGGCCGATGACGGTCAGATCACCACCTCGATCGGCTACGTCGCGGGGCAGGTCCGCACGTCGCTGTCGTTCCAGGTCACGCCGCGCCTGTCGGGCACGTTCCGGTATTCCGCGATCTACGATTTCAACCCGCCCGATGTCGTGTCGAAGTACGACGACGAATTCTATTTCGACCGCAGCTTCGACCTGCGCTACCAGCTGGTCGAGGAATCGGAACTGCTGCCCTCGGTTTCCGTGGGCCTGCAGGACTTTCTCGGCACCGGAACCTATGGCGGCGAATACCTCGTCGCCACCAAGACGGTCTCGGACAGCATCCGCGTGACCGCCGGGATCGGCTGGGGCCGACTCGGCGGCGACGGCATGCTCGGCCAGCCCTTCGGCGAGCGTCCCCCGATCGATTTCGGGCAGGGTGGCGAGATCGAGGCGGACCAATTCTTCCGCGGCGACGCGGCGCTGTTCGGCGGGATCGAGTACGCCTATTCCGATGCGTTGACCTTCAAGCTGGAATATTCGTCGGACACCTACGAGTTCGAGGAATTGCAGGACCTGATCGAGGTCAATTCCCCGATCAATGTCGGTCTGGCCTACCGGCCGACCGACGGGGTCCAGATCGGCGCGGCCTACATGTACGGCTCGACCTTCGCGCTGACGGGGACGGTATTCCTCAACCCGGCGAACCGGCCGATCGTCAACGGCCTCGACCCCGCGCCGGTGCCGGTCTCGGTCAGGGGCGCGGACGCGCAGGCGGCGCGCAGCTGGGCCGAGGGGCCGGTGGACGGCGCGACGCTGACCGACCGGATCCGCCGCGGACTCGCCACCGAGGGTCTCGACCTCGAGGGGATCGAGATCGGCGCGGACACGATCCGCATCCGGTTCGAGAACGAGGCCTTTCGGGCCGAGCCGCAGGCGCTGGGCCGCGCGGCCCGCATCCTGACGCAGCTCGCCCCGCCGCAGGTCGAGACCTTCGTGCTCGAGCCGTCGCGCCAGGGCGTGCCGCTCAACGCCACGACCCTGTCCCGGTCCGATCTCGAGCGGCTCGAGAACACCGCCGGCGCGTCGCAGGCGATTCTCGACCGCGCGGTCATCGCCGATGCGGGGTCCGCGGCCGACTTGGCCCCGGTCGCGCCGACGCAGCGGCTGACCTACGGGATCCGGCCCTATGCCAGCCTTCTGGTCTTCGACGGCCCGGCGGATCTCGTCCTGGGATTGCGGGGAGAGGCGGCCTACGAGATCACGCCGAACCTCGTCGCGAGCGGCCAGATCAGCTATCGGCTCACCGATCTCGACGACGACGATGTCGAGCGGGCCCCGCCGGCCCTGCAGCCGGTGCGGACCGATGCGGGGGATTACCTGCGCGAGGGCAACCCCAGCCTCGATCGCCTGCATCTCGCCTATTACGGCCGGCCCGGTCCCCAGCTCTACAGCCGCGTCACGGTCGGCTATCTCGAGCGGATGTTCGGCGGGGTCTCGAGCGAGCTTCTCTGGGCGCCCGTGGCGTCGAACCTCGCCCTCGGGGCCGAGGTCAACTACGTGCGCCAGCGCGAGTTCTCCGGCCTCGGCTTCATGGATTACGAGGTCGCGACCGGTCACGTCTCGGCCTATTACGCCTTCGACGACGGGTTCCATGCCCAGCTCGACGTCGGGCGCTACCTGGCCGGAGACTGGGGCGCGACCGTGGCGCTCGACCGCGAGTTCGAGAACGGGTGGAGCGTCGGCGCCTATGCGACGATGACCGATGTCTCGGCCGAGGATTTCGGCGAGGGGTCCTTCGACAAGGGGATCCGGGTGACGATCCCGTTCGACTATTTCCTCGGTACGCCGACCCGGGCCTCGGTCAGCAACACGCTCGCCTCGCTGACCCGCGACGGCGGCGCGCGACTGAACGTTGACGGACGGCTCTACGACACGGTCCGCGACGGGCGGCTCGTCGATCTCGAGGACGGCTGGGGGAGGTTCTGGAGATGAGCGTCACGGGTTTCGCGGGGCGCCGCAGCCTCGCCGCGATCGCCATGCTCGCCCTGCTGGGCGCCTGCGCCGCCGACGATGTCGCGGCTCCGGGCGGGACGAGCACCGGGGCCGAGATCACGCGCTCGCCCCTCGCGGCGATCGCCGATTTCCTGCCGGGCGATTTCGGGGGCGGCGGGGCCGCGGCGCCCGCGGTCGATGACGCGGCCTACGCCGCCGAAGGCGTGGCCGGTGCGATGTGGCTGCCCAGCTATTCGGTCCCGGCCCCGATGCGGCTGGTGCAGGACAACGGGGGCGATCGCACCTATTCCAGCCCCTACGGCTTCGACGCCGCCTTCGATGACGGGCTCCTCGTCGGGACGCGGGGCCTGCCGGACGACCTGATGGGGGCGAACGTCACCCAGGTCGCGCAGGCGATTCGCGCCGGAGGCGGCTCGGCGGTCCGGATTCACGACCGGCTCGACTCGCTCGACCGGGTCGTCCAGGAAAGATTCGATTGCGAGATCGTCGCCTCCGGGGCCGAGCAGATCGATCTCGGCGGGCGCATGGCGAGCCTGCCCAGGTTCACCGAAACCTGCAGCAGTCCGACCTTAGTCTTTGAAAACCTTTACTGGTTGGGCGCGAACGGCGAGATCGCGGCCTCCCGCCAGTTCGTCACGCAAACTGTTGCATATTTGCGCTTTGCCCGCTTCTGAAGCCGCCCGGGGGATCGCAAACGGGGCACGAAGACTTGATCAGGTGTCAACCGCTGGATATAGCCGGTTACAACGCCTTGTTATCAACTGGAGAAGTGACATGCGCCTCACCAAGACCCTCGTGGCCTCGACGGCCGCCATCGCCTTTGCCGGCTCCGCCGCCCTCGCCGGCGGCTTCGCCGACGAGATCGTCGAAGCCCCGGTCGTGATGGTCGAGCCCGCGGCCCCCGCCGGCTCCATCCCCGGCTGGGTCATCCCCGCCGCTCTCGCCGCCGCGCTGATCGCGGTCGCGGTGTCGGGCGACGATTCCGACGACTGATCGGTTCATCGCGACGGGACAGTGCGGTGTCCCTTCGCACGGAGCGGCCGGCACGGGCGACGTGCCGGCCGTTTTGCGTTCCGGGCCGAGAAACCGCCCGTCATCGGGGCGTTCGCCCACTGAATCGCCTCGGCCGATCCTTGCTCATGTTGCCGGCGCGCAATGTCTGGGCGAACCATCGCCGTTTTCCGAAGGATCGGTTGCGCCTGCTCACTGCCCCGCTAATGTCCCGATTGCAGTTACCGCACCAACCAAGGACACCGAAATGTCTGTGACCAAGACCCTCCTCGCCGCGACCGCCGCTTCGGCCTTCGCCGCGACCTCCGCGTTCGCCGGCGGCTTCGCCGACGAGATCACCGAAGCCCCGGTCGTCGCCCCGACCGTGATGGTCGAGCCCGCGGCCCCCGCCGGCTCCATCCCCGGCTGGGTCATCCCCGCCGCTCTCGCCGCCGCGCTGATCGCGGTCGCGGTGTCGGGCGACGATTCCGAAGACTGATCTTCGGCTGCTCCGGTGCCGGCCCCGGCCGGCCACGGACAAGGCGTTACAGTGGCGGCGGTCCCCCAGCGGGGCCGCCGTTCTCTTTTGTGCTGCCGTTGCCCTGGTGTCAGCCGCGCCCGCGCGCCATCAGGGTCAGCCGGATCAGGGCCCGCTCGACCAGCGCCCGGTCGGGCGCCGTTCGCGCCGCCGCGCGAATCGCGAGGTCGGTGTCGATCAGCGTGGCAAGCGCCTTCTCCAGCCCCGCCCGGCCCCAGCGCCCCGCCTGGGCGGCCATCGCGTCGCGGCGCGGGCCGAAGACCGGCGGGCGTGCGCGGGACAGGCCGTTCACCGGCCCCCCGGGATCGGACGCGGCGGCGTGCAACTGCCGGAAGTGCCGGGTCGTCGAGATCAGCAGCGAGACCGGCGTCACGCCCTGGGAGTCGAGCCGGCGCAGCACGTCCGCCAGCTCGTCCTGCCGCCCGTCGGCCACGACCGCGATCGCGTCGTCCAGCGCCGCCTCCATGCTGCGGGGGGCGATGGCGGCGATGTCCTCGACCGTGACGGCCCGGTCCTCGCCATGCAGGTAGAGGCCCAGCTTCTCGATGGTCTGTCGGAAATCGCCCGGCGACAGGTCGCGGGACAGGGCCATGAGGGCCCCGCGCGCCTCGCCCTCCGGCGGTCGCAGACCCGCGCGGGCGCAGAGATCCAGCGTCTCCGCCTCGCTCGGGGGCTGGTCGTAGAGCGCCATGCAGGCGGCGCGCCGATCCCCCTCGAAGAGCTTGCGCAGGGCCGAGCGCGCGGTGAGCGAGCCGGCCGTCGCGACGATGGTCGCATCGCCCGCGCGCCAATCCTCCAGCGCGGCGCGGAACAGGTCGGCGAGGCCGTCCGTCGCGCCCTCGACATGGACGGCGCGGGGGCCGGGAAAGAAGCCCTGCGCCCGCATCGCCCCGTCCAGCGCGGCGCTGTCCGACCGCAGGTCCGAGCCGTTCAGCCGCGTCAGCCGCATCTCCTGCTCTGCCTCCGGCCCGACGAGGGCTTGCAGCAGGTCCTGCCGCCGCAGCGCGACGCGCCCGGCATCGTCGCCGTAGATCAGAATCCCGGGCAGCGTCTCCGGCGGCTTGCGGACGAAGGCGGCGGCATCGCGGGGCGCGATCTTCATGCGACCGCCAGGATCAGCCGGTTCAGGATCTGGTCCGCGAGGAGGATGGCGAGGCGCCGTTCGGCATCGTCGCGCGCGGTGCCCGTCGCGACGGTGGAGGCGGTGGCGGAATAGGCGGTGAAGCCGTCGACGCTGCCTTCTGCGATCAGGGCGCTGCCCTCGACCAGCCGGTAGCCCGCCTCGCCCAGCAGGGTGAAGCGCGTGTAGCCGGCGTCGCGGGCGAAGGCGGTCGCCTCGCGCTCCACCCCGATCGTCACCGACAGGGCGTAGCGCGGGGCGTCGGGCCGGCCGCCCAGGCGATCCTCGAGCCGGCCCTGCAGACGGTAGCCCATCGTCGTCTCGGGCGCGTCGACGCGGACCTGTCCGCGCAGCGCCTCGCCCGGGCCCCCCGGTCCGTAGACCGGGGAGAAGCCACAGCCGGCCAGCGGCAGGGCGGCAAGACCGCGCAGGACAGCGCGGCGATTGACCGCTCTGGGATCAAGCGACCACATTGACGATCCGACCGGGCACGACGATCAGCTTGCGGATCTCGGCCCCGTCCAGGGTCCGCAGCACCGCCTCGTCCGCGCGCACCAGCGCCTCGATCCCCGCCTTGTCCATGTCCTTGGGGACCGTGATCTCGCTGCGGCGCTTGCCGTTGACCTGGATCGGCAGGGTGACCTCGTCCTCGACCAGCAGGGCCGGATCGGCGACGGGCCAGGGCGCCGTCGCGCAGAGGCCCTCGCCCCCCAGCATCGCCCAGAGCTCCTCGGCGATATGCGGGGTCACCGGCGCCATCAGCTGGGCCATGGTGCGGGCCGCCTCGCGGCGCGCGGTGCCGCCGGCATCGGATCTCTGCAGCGCGCTGGTGAGGGCGTAGAGCCGGGCGATCGCGGCATTGAAGCCGAAGCTCTCGATGTCCCGCGTCACGCCGTCGACGGTCCGCGCCACCTCTCGGCGCAGGGCGGCGTCGCCCGCCCCCGTGCCGTCCGGTAGCTCCGCCGCCTCGGCGGCGATCCGGAACACGCGGGCGAGGTGCTTCGCCGCCGCCTCGGCCCCCGAGGCGGTCCATTCCACGTCGCGTTCCGGCGGGCTGTCGGACATGACGAACCAGCGCGCGGTGTCGGCGCCGTAGTCGCGGACGATGTTGACCGGGTCGACGACGTTGTTCTTCGACTTCGACATCTTGGCGGAGGGGACCACCTCGACCTCGCGGCCGTCCGCGCGCAGCCATGCACCGCCGTCGCGCAGCTCGACCTCCTCGGGGTAGTGGTAGACCGCACGGCCCGACTTGTTGCGCGACTGGTAGATCGCGTGGGTCACCATGCCTTGGGTGAAGAGCGCGTCGAACGGCTCGATCGCCGCCTCCGGCAGGTGGCCGGTGCGCTGCATCGCCCGGGCGAAGAACCGGGAATAGAGGAGGTGCAGGATCGCGTGCTCGATCCCGCCGACATACTGGTCGACGTTCATCCAGTAGGCGACGTCCTCGGCCACGGTGGGCGTGTCCGCGCGGGGGGCCGTGAAGCGGGTGAAGTACCAGGACGAATCGACGAACGTGTCCATCGTGTCCGTCTCGCGCCTCGCGTCGCCGCCGCAGGCGGGACAGGCGCAGGAAAGGAAGCCCTCGTGCCGGTCGAGCGGGTTGCCGGGGATGTCGAAGGACACGTCACGCGGCAGCTCGACGGGCAGGTTCTCCTTCCTTTCCGGCACCACGCCGCATTCGGGGCAATGCACGACCGGGATCGGGCAGCCCCAGTAGCGCTGGCGGGACAGCCCCCAGTCGCGCAGGCGGTACTTCGTCACGCCCCGGCCGACGCCGTGCCCCTCGCAGAAGGCGATGGCGGCGTCGACGCCGTCATTCCCGGTCTGGACCTCGTCGCCCGCGATCCGCCGGACATAGCGCACGGCCACGTCCTTGGCCGGCACGTAGGCGGATCCGCCCTCCTCGGGGGAGGCGTAATCTCCGGTGATCTCCACCGGTTCGTAGGTCGAGGCGACGGGAAGCCCGTATTTCCGCGCGAAGTCGAGGTCGCGCTGGTCATGGGCCGGGCAGCCGAAGATCGCGCCGGTGCCGTAATCCATCAGGATGAAGTTCGCGATCCAGACCGGCAGCTCCCACGACGTGTCGAAGGGGTGCCGGACCCGCAGACCGGTATCCATGCCTCGCTTCTCGGCCGTCTCCAGCGCCTCTTCCGTGGTGCCGCCCTTGCGGACCTCGGCACAGAAGGCCGCGATCTCGGGATCGTCCTTCTCCAGCGCGCGGGCAAGCGGATGGTCGGGCGAGATGCCGACGAAGCTCGCGCCCATCAGCGTGTCGGGCCGGGTGGTATAGACCTCTACCCGGTCGTGGCCATGCGCCTCCTCGGTCAGGCCGAAGGCGAATTGCAGCCCGCGCGAGCGGCCGATCCAGTTCGCCTGCATCAGCTTGACCTTGGCCGGCCAGTCGTCGAGACGGTCCAGCGCGGCCAGAAGCTCCTCGGAATAGTCGCTGATCTTGAAGAACCACTGCGTCAGCTCGCGCCGCTCGACCTCGGCGCCCGAGCGCCAGCCGCGGCCGTCGATCACCTGCTCGTTCGCCAGGACGGTCATGTCGACCGGGTCCCAGTTCACGACGGCGTTCTTGCGGTAGACCAGGCCCTCTTCCAGCATGTCGAGGAACAGCGCCTGCTGCTGGCCGTAATATTCGGGATCGCAGGTCGCCAGCTCGCGCGACCAGTCCAGCGACCAGCCCATCGGCTTCATCTGCGCCTTCATCTCGGCGATGTTGCGGTAGGTCCAGTCGGCGGGATGCCCGCCCTGGGCCATCGCCGCGTTCTCGGCCGGCATGCCGAAGGCGTCCCAGCCCATCGGGTGCAGCACGTTGAAGCCCTTGGCCAGCTTGTAGCGCGCGATCACGTCGCCCAGCGTGTAGTTCCGCACGTGGCCCATGTGGATCCGGCCGGACGGGTAGGGGAACATCTCGAGCACGTAGTATTTGGGCCGGCTCTCGTCGCGCTGCGCGCGGAAGATGCCGGCCGCGTCCCAGGCCTGCTGCCACTTCGTCTCGATGGTCGCGGGGTCGTAACGGGTCATGTGGCGGAATCCGTGGGGTCGCGTGGAAATAGGCCGCTGGCGGCCCGGTCCTGTTAGACCGATCGTGTCGGCGGGGGAAGGGCGGGGGCCCTAGAGACGGGAATCCGCGATCCGCAGCTGCCGGGCGCGGGTCAGGATCGCGTCCACGATGGCCGCCTGGGTGGCGGCCGGGACGGGTCCCGACCGCGTGGCGAGCGCGACATCGAGGGCGCGCGCGTCGAGGGCCGGGTCGCTGACATGGATCGTGGCGCGGTAGGCCGTGCTGCCGCCGGGGGGCGTGCCGTAGCCCATGACGATGACGCCGGTGAAGGGATCGACGGATTCGATGGGCAGGAAGCTCAGCGTGTCGAGCGAGGCCGCCCAGAGGTAGCGGTTCACGGCGACGCTTTCCGCGCCGCGCGTGCGCGCCGCCTCGCGGACCGCGTCGGGACCGGCGCCGCCGCCGAACAGGCCGCAGCCGGACAGCGCGATCGCGCAGGCGAGTAGGGGGGCCGCGGCGCGGAAGGGTCGTGTCATCGCGGAGGCTCCTGCAAGGCGGTCGCGGCGGGTCGTGCCGGCCCGCCTACCGATACAAGACAGGCCCCGAAATGCAAGAAGCGGCCCCGAGGGGCCGCTTCCCGTATCACCGGAGGCGATGGCTTCAGAAGGTGAAGCTGATGCCGACGGTCGTGCCTTCGTTGACTTCGTAGGCGTTGCCGATCTCGTCGTTGGCGCCGGTGTAGCCGTCGCCGGACTCGCCGTAGGCGGCGAAGACGGTGGCCGCATCGGAGAGGCCGTATTCCATCGCCGCGTAGGCTTCGTAGTTGTCGTCGATGTCGTCACGGTTGTCGATGTAACCGGCGTAGAACGTGATCGCGTCGAAGGTGTAGGAGCCTTCGATGCCGATCTCTTCGTCGGTGCCGTCGTGGTAGTAGCCGAGGACGCTGATCGGGCCGTTCGAGTAGGCCATCTGGACGCCGTAGTTGTCGTCGACGGCATCGTCGTCACCGTCCGGGCCCTGCTCGAGCGAGTAGAACGCCGTGGCGACGACCGGGCCGATCGCGTAGCCGACCTCGAAGCCGAGCGAGGAGGCTTCGGTGGTCAGGTTCTCGGAGTAGGCGACGGTCAGGTCGGCACCGTAGACGGTGGTGCCGGCGTAGACGCCGAACAGCTCGTCGATGGTGCCGGGCTCTTCCGCGATGTCGTCGTCGGTGCCGACGATGCCGTCATCGCCCGGGCTGGAGTCGACGGCGTTCACGATGCGGCCGGGGACCTCTTCCTGGTAGACGGCGCCGACTTCGAAGTTGCCGAAGACGGTGCGGGCACCGACCTGCAGGCCCTCGAGCGCGTCGACGTCGTCCGTGTCCACGTCGCCGTTGTCGGCGATGAAGTAGGACACCGACATGTCGACCGACCCGAAGGTCAGGTCGCCGCGCAGCACGCCGTCGACGAAGTCGCCGTCATCGGCACCGTCGTCCACGTCACCGACCTCGAGGAAACCGTCGGTCTCCATGTTGGTCGTGCCGTTCCAGATCTGCTGCGACGCGGTCTCGGTGTCGCCGATGTACAGGCCGCCGGCATAGGCCGAGTCCATGTCCGTGGTCTGGACGAACACGACGAAGTCGGACGCGTTGACGCTGATGCCGGAGAAGGAGCCGCCGAAGCTGTTGAACACGCCGTCGTCTTCGTTCTCGGAGAAGCCGAGATCGACGTCGAGCGCGATACCGGCCTCGAGGCCCATATCCAGCTCAGCCGCGGCGACGACACCGAGGCCGCCGTCGAAGTAGAAGCCGCCCTCGACCTCTTCGTTGTAGCCGAACTCGGCGTCGGCCGCCCAGATGACCTCGGCTTGAGCGGCGCCCGCGAAGGCGACGATCGAAGCGGAGGCGAGGAGGATGCTCTTCATGAATTTATCCCTCGTGTTTCGCATTCCCGAGAATGCCAGTCCAACCAGCATTGATGCTGGCTATGCGCCCTCGCGCCCCGTCGCTCAAGTCGCTTGCGGGGGCGGTTCGGCCCGCGCCATGGAAATGATGCAGGTGGGACACAGATTGCCCGGGGCCGTCGGCGAAGCTTTGCCGGACAGGGCAGGCGGCCGTCCGGGACCGGAAATCGAGCGGGGAGCGTCATGGGTCTGAACGAGATTGCGCAGCGGGTGCGACAGGCGGCCGAGCGGGCCGGGCGGGCCCCGGCGGAGGTGACGCTGATCGCCGTGTCCAAGGTCCAGCCGGAGGAAAGGATCGATTCCGTGCTTGGCCAGGGACAGCGCGTCTTCGGCGAGAATCGGGTGCAGGAGGCGCAGGGGCGCTGGTCCGCGAGGCGGGACGTGCATCCGGACCTCGAGCTGCATCTGATCGGCCCGTTGCAGACGAACAAGGCCCGCGCCGCGATCGAGCTGTTCGACGCGATCCACTCCGTCGATCGGCCGAAGCTGGTGGATACCCTTGCCCGCCTGCGGGACGAGACGGGGGCCTGCCCGCGCCTCTTCGTGCAGGTGAATACCGGGGCGGAGCCGCAGAAGGCCGGCATCCTCGCCGCCGACGCCCCCGCTCTGGTGGAGCGGGCGCGCGGGCTGGACCTGCCGGTGGAGGGGCTGATGTGCATTCCCCCGGCCGACGAGGCGGCCGAGCCGCATTTCGCCCGCCTCGCCGCGCTGGCGGCCGATCTGGGGCTGCCGGGGCTGTCGATGGGGATGAGCGCTGATTTCGAGGCCGCCATCGCGCATGGCGCGACCCATGTCCGCGTCGGCTCGGCCATCTTCGGCGAGCGGCAGCCGGGCTAGCGGACGAGCAGCGGCGTGCCGGGCCGGGCCGCGGCGGCCAGGCGCCGCAGCGCGGCAGGCGGCAGGGCGACGCAGCCCTCGGTCGGCCGGCCGGGGGCTCGCCAGCGATGCACGAAGATCGCCGAGCCCCGGCCCGGCACCGCGTCCGGCCAGTTCCAGTCGAGCACCATGACGATGTCGTAGAGGCGGTCGCCGCGCCGCAGCCGCTCGTGCCCGGCGGGGAAGGGGGCGCGGACATGGGCATTGTAGGCCGGGTGGTCCGGCGCGTCGCACCACAGGTCGCCCGGCCCGATGGGGATCGCCCAAGGCGCCGGGCGCGGGACGCGGTCGGGGCGATACCAGCATTGCACGACCCGGTGGGGTCCGCGCGGCGTCGCCCCGTCGCCTTCGCGCTTCTCCCCCGGCGGGACGATCCCGCCCCGGCCCAGCGCGCAGGGCGCGGCCAGACCGTCGAAGGACAGGATCCCGGCGCGGGCCGCGACGGGGCGCACGAGGATCGGCCCGGCCCTCATCGCCGCATCCGGCACAGCACGTTGAGCGCGACCAGCACGGCGAAGGGCGCCAGCATCGCCGCCCAGGGCCCGCCCAGCAGCGACAGCGGCAGCCCGAGCACCGTCAGGACCATCGCCGCGATCGCGCCCCACCCCTCCGGCAGGACGCCCCCCGACAGGGCGAAGACCAGCAGGGCGATCCCGTAGACGTAGGAGAATGCGGCGAGGCCGACGCGGCAGCGCGGTCCGGGCTTCGGAACCTCTCCGGTCACAGGAGGTGCCCCGACTTCGCCGCCTTGGTGGCGAGGTAGTGGTGGTTGAACCGGGTCTGGCCGACCTTGAGCGGCACCCGCTCGACCACGTCGATCCCGGCGGCCCGCAGGCGGTCCACCTTGCGGGGATTGTTGGTCAGCAGCCGCACTGCCCGGAAGCCCAGCCGGTCCAGCAGGCGGGCCCCGATGCGGAAGTCCCGCTCGTCATCCTCGAATCCCAGCCGGTGGTTCGCCTCGACCGTGTCGAAGCCCTGGTCCTGCAGCGAATAGGCCCGCATCTTGTTGCTGAGGCCGATGCCCCGCCCCTCCTGGTTGAGGTAGAGCAGCACGCCGGCCCCGGCCTCGCCCATCTGCTCCAGCGCGGCGTGGAGCTGAGGGCCGCAATCGCATTTCAGCGAGCCGAGCACGTCGCCGGTGAAACAGGCCGAATGAAGCCGCGCCAGCACCGGCGCGTCGCGGGACGGGCGACCGATCTCGACCGCGTAGTGCTCCTCGGCCCCGTCGGTGGGGCGGTAGACGTGCAGGCGCGTCGTCACATGGGCCGCGATCGGCAGGCCGGCGGCCACGACCTCGGGCAGGTCCGGCACCTCGGCGAGGCGGGCATGCAGCCCGTCGAGCGGCAGGACGGTCAGCCCCTCCGGCGCGTCCGGCGCCCCGGCGAGCAGGGCGGCCGGCAGCAGCCGGGCGCTCTTGGCCAGGGCGAGGGCGGCCCGGGCGGGGGCGTCGTCACCGGCGCGCAGCGTCTGCAGCGGCCCCTTCATCGGCGTGGCGAGATCGCCCGAGGGGTCGGCCACGGCGCGGATCCAGTGCAGATCGGCGTCCCGGGGCAGGGGAATCCGGGCCAGGTCGGCCGCGTAGGCCCGCGCCTTCAGCGTGTCGGCCCGGCGGCGGGTGATCGCGAGGGCCGGCCCCTCCAGATGCGCGAGGTCGGCCAGACGCTCGGTCCCCAACGTCTCGGCCGCGGCGGCCAGCACGATCCCGCCGGGTCCGCGCAGGGCGACCGGCAGCCCCATCCGCAGGTCGGTGCGGGCCCGGGCGATCAGGTCGGACAGGCTGGGCAGGAGGCTCATGGAGGGTCTTCGGCAGGGGGGGGTCGGCCGGGTGGCCCGGACTTGTAACATTTCCCGCCCCCGCGACAACTCGACGTGAGAGACGTTTCCGCAACCTTCCTGTGCACGCCCGCGTGACACATCTCGAACCCTGAAGACGAACACCGATCCGAATGGAGGTAGGACCGATGGCACAGCTGAAGAAGATTCTCCTCGTGGACGACGACGACGACCTGCGCGAGGCCCTGTCCGAGCAACTCGTCATGACCGAGGATTTCGACGTGTTCGAGGCCGCGGACGGCGCCGACGCGATGGTGAAGGCGAAGGCGCAGCTCTACGATCTGGTCATCCTCGACGTCGGGCTGCCCGATACCGACGGGCGCGAGCTCTGCCGGCGGATGCGCAAGTCCGGGGTGAAGTGCCCGGTCCTGATGCTGACGGGGCACGACAGCGACAGCGACACGATCCTCGGGCTCGACGCGGGCGCCAACGACTACATCACCAAGCCGTTCAAGTTCCCGGTGCTACTGGCCCGGATCCGCGCCCAGCTGCGGACCCACGAGCAGTCCGAGGACGCGGTCTTCCAGCTCGGCCCCTACAGCTTCCGTCCGGCGCACAAGCTTCTCGTGACCGAGGACGACAGGAAGGTGCGCCTGACCGAGAAGGAGACGAACATCCTCAAGTTCCTCTACCGCGCACAGGACGGCGTGGTGGCGCGGGACGTGCTGCTGCACGAGGTCTGGGGCTACAATGCCGGGGTCACGACCCACACGCTCGAGACGCACATCTACCGTCTGCGCCAGAAGATCGAGCCCGACCCCTCGAACGCCCGTCTGCTGGTCACGGAAAGCGGCGGATACAGGCTGGTCGCCTGATCCCGGCGACCGCGCGGTTTTTTCCGGGAACCGCGCGGCCCGATCCGCGTTCGACTCCCCGAAGCCCCTGATGGCGGGGTCAGGTCCATCATCGCATTCCCTCCCGGAACGGGGTCCGCGGCACACAATGCCCCGGGCCCCGTTCCATGTCGGGGGACCGGCATGCGGCCGGCCCGGAGACCCGGATCCGGCCTGTATCATCATTTCTTCTTTATCAATCGACGCCCCGCCCCTAGGATTCCGCAGGGGCAAGAGGAGGGGGGCCAGACCGGTCGCCCGCGATTTCGAAGAAGGGAATTGTCATGGTCTCGATGAAGAAGACGCTGGTCGCCGCGGCGATCGCGATGGGCACGCTGGCCTCGCCGGCGATGGCGGAACTGTTCCGGGTCTACAACCAGACCGGCCAGTCGATCACCGGCGTGTGGTTCACCTCCGAGCGGGTGGACGTCTGGGACGCCGAGCGCCTGCGCGGCAACGTCGTGCGCAACGGCCAGTACTACCAGGCCAACATCACGAACCCGCTGGGCTGCATCTACGACCTGCGCGTGCAGTACGGGAGCGGCCAGATGGAGGAATGGTACGGCATCAACATCTGCGGGTCCGGCAGCTACACCATCCGCTGACCGCACCATACGCGGCGGATCGCGGCGCCCGGCGGGATCCCTGTCCGGGCGTTTCCCGCCGCACGATCCGCCGAGCGGAGCGCCGGCCCATCCGCGGCCCGGCGCGCCGCTGGTCGGGCCCCGCGAGATCGGGCCCGGCGGGATCGGGCGGATCCCCCGGCCCCGGCTCCGGCATCCGGACGCGTCCGGCGCCGCCCTTGCGCAGGCCCAGGCCGCGCTGCCATAGGGGGCGCATGACCTTCACGCTCGCCACCTGGAACATCAATTCCGTCCGCCTGCGCGAGGCGCTCGTCGCCCGCCTGCTGGAGGAGGAATCGCCCGACATCCTGTGCCTGCAGGAATGCAAGTCGCCGGTCGAGAAGATCCCCCGCGAGCGGTTCGAGGCGCTGGGCTACCGCCACATGATCGCGCGCGGGCAGAAGGGCTATAACGGCGTGGCCATCCTGTCGAAGCTGCCGATCCGCGAGGTCTCGGCGCTCGATCACGCCGATCTCGGCCATGCGCGGCACGTCTCGGGGCAGCTCGAGAACGGGGTGACGATCCACAACTACTACGTCCCCGCGGGCGGCGACGTGCCGGACCGCGAGGCCAACGTGAAGTTCGGACAGAAGCTCGACTACCTGACCGCCATGCGCGACGCCTTCCGCGCCGAGCGGCCGGAAAAGGCGATCCTCGTCGGCGATCTGAACATCGCGCCCCGCGAGGACGACGTCTGGAGCCACAGGCAGCTGCTGAAGGTCGTCAGCCACACCCCGGTCGAGGTCGCCCATCTGGGCGAGACGCAGGAGGCGGGATCCTGGGTCGACGTGACCCGGTCCCACATCCCCGAGGGGCAGCTCTATTCCTGGTGGTCCTACCGCTCGCCCGACTGGGACAAGGCGGACAAGGGCCGGCGGCTGGATCACGTCTGGGCCACGCCCGATATCGCGGGCGCCGCCCATTCGAGCCGGATCCTGCGCCCCGTCCGCGGCTGGGAGCAGCCGAGCGACCATGCGCCCGTCCTCGCCACGTTCGACCTCTGAGATCGGTCGGATCCCGGTGCCGGGGCGCACGACCCCGGCGCGCCCGAGGGGCGGGGAGGCCGGGGGCGCTTCGCCCCCCGGACCCCCAGAGAGTATTTCCGGCAAGATAAGAGCCGGGGCGCGGACAGGCCGGCCCCGGATCGCCTGATCCGGGGAGCCGGGACGGCATGGCGGCTCTCCTGCCACAGCGGCGGAGGGGCGACCGGGACGGGGACCTATGCCGGTGCGGGGCGCGCCTGTAGGATCGGTCCGGCGGATCGGGGCATGCGAGGGACGGGTGCGGGCATGCGGACACTCACACGGCGGACGGCGCTCTTCGTGGCGGGCGGCGCGGCGGGCTGGGGGCTGGCGCGGGCCTCCGGCGCGGCATTGCCCGATCTCGCGGGGACCGAGCGGCTGGGCGGCAACGCGCCCGAAGGCTGGCTGAACGATGCGAGCCTGCTGGAGCCGACGCCCGTCGCCTCGCACGAGATGCTGGGCGAGGGGGGCGAGGCGCTGGCCGATGCGTTCCGCGCGCGGCTAGCCGGGGGGCCGCCGGTGAACGTCGGCGCCGCGCGGCACTCGATGGGGGGGCACGCGATCCCGCCGCGGGGACAGGCGCTGACCCTGGCCAATGCCGCCGTCGAGGTGGCGCCGGACCGTCGGACGATGCGGGTCCACGCCGGGGCGCGCTGGGGCGAGGTGATCGCCGCGCTCGACCCGCTGGGCCTGTCGCCGAAGGTCATGCAGTCGAACAACGATTTCGGCGTCGCCGCGACCTTCTGCGTGAACGCCCATGGCTGGCCGGTGCCGCACGGGCCGATGGGGGCGACGGTCCGCTCGGTGCGGATGGTCCTGCCCTCGGGCGAGTGGGTGAGGGCGAGCCGCGAGGAGAATCCCGGCCTCTTCGCGATGAGCATGGGCGGCTACGGGCTGACCGGCCTGATTACCGATCTCGAGGTCGAGGTGGCGGAGAACCGGCGCCTCGTCCCCGCCTTCACGGACCTGCCCGGGGCCGGGATGGCGCAGGCGTTCCGCGCGGCGATCGCCGATCCGCAGGTCGAGATGGCCTATGGCCGGCTGGACGTGGCGCGCGAGAGGTTCTTCGAGGACGGCGTCTTCATCGCCTACCGCCCGGATGCCGACCAGTCGGACCTGCCCGCGGCGAGCGGGTCGGGGATGCTGTCCCGCGCCGCGCGCGGGATCTTCCGGGCGCAGCTCGGCAACGAGGCGTGGAAGGGCGTGCGCTGGGACGTCGAGACCCGGCTCGCTCCCCGGATCGGCGGCGGGCCCGTGACCCGCAACAGCCTGATCAACGAGCCGGTCGTCACGCTGGACGACCGGGATCCCGACCGCACCGACATCCTGCACGAATACTTCGTGCCGCCGGACGCCTTTCCAGACTTCCTGCAGGCCTGCCGCGAGACGATCCCCGCCTCCTACCAGGAGCTGCTGAACGTCACGCTGCGCTGGGTCGACACCGACGGGGAGAGCTGGCTGGCCTACGCGGCCGGGCCGCGCATCGCCGCGGTCATGCTGTTCAGCCAGGAGATGACGGCGCGGGGCGAGGCGGACATGGCGCGGATGACGCGGGCGCTGATCGACCGGGTGCTGGACCTGGGGGGCAGCTACTACCTGCCCTACCGGCCCCATGCCACGCAGGAGCAGTTCCTCCGCGCCTATCCGCGCGCGCCCGACTTCGCCGCCCGCAAGCGGCAGCTCGACCCCGAGGGGCGGCTGACCTCGACATTCTGGGACAATTACCTGGTGGACCTGTGACCGCGACCCCCTTCCGTGCCGGCCCGTCCTTCCACCAATGGGGGGCCTGGGGCTATTTCGTCATCCTCGCCGGGGTGGCGAGCCTCAACTACCTGCCGATCCCCGGGATCGTCGACGAGAACGGGCTCTGCTTCGGGATCTTCGCGCTCGATCTCTTCGACGACGCGCTGCATGTCGGCTCGGCCCTCTGGGCGGGGCTCGCGGCCTGGCGCTCGCCCCGCGCGGCGCGGTTCTTCCTCCTCGCCTTCGGGGCGCTCTATCTGGCGGACGGGCTTCTCGGGCTGGCGACGGGGTCGGGCTACCTAGATGCCGGAATCCTGCGCTGGGGCGTCCAGGATTACGGCTTCGTCGAGAAGGTCTACATGAACCTGCCGCATGTCGGGCTCGGCCTCGTGGCCGTGCTGCTGGGCGCGGCGCCCCGGACATGAGGCGGCTCGGCCGGTGGCTGCGGCGGCTGCTCGCCGCGCTCGTGGCGGTGGCGGCGTTGCTGCTGGTGCCGGTCGCCTGGGTCGAGCTGGCCTGCCGGGGAACGCCGGTCGAAGGGGGCGCGGCGCCGCTGATCGCCGATCCCGCCTGGCAGCGGCCCGAAAGCCGGACGCTGATGACCTATCCCGAATGGTCCATCGTCCATGCCTACCAGGATTACGCGCGGGTCATCGGTACCGGCGATCCGCACGAATTCGGCTTCCTGCAGGCGATCCGGTCCTTCTGGAACCCGCTCTGCCCGCTGAAGCGCGCCGCGATGGAGCTGGGGCCGGTCCCGCTGGACAGCAAGCTGACGATCTACACGATCGGCGTGAGCTTCACCGCCGAGATGCTGCTCAAGGCGGCCTACGAGGAGAGCCTGGGCCGCGCGGCCGCCTGGCTGCGGGGGCCGGGGCGGGCGGCGATGGACGAGCTGACCGGTGCGCAGGCCGCGCTCTATGCCGACTTCCTGCGGCAGGTGCCCTGGTACCGCTACGACTTCGCCGCCGACCGGGCCGAACTGCTGGCCGCCGGGGGCAGCGGGCTGCGCGACCGCGAGCGGCGCGTCGCCATCGGGACGGAATACGCGGCCAAGGCCGCCTATGCCCGGCTCATCGCGCAGGGCGTGGCGGGGATCGGCCCCGACGCGCTGCGGATGCGGTCGGTCCTGCGGGGGATCGGGGCCGACGCGCTGGCCGGGATCGAGGGGGTGGAGGTGATCGGCCCGGTCCCGCCGTCGGGCCTGCTGGTCGAGACGCCGCGCTACCGCGCCTTCACCGAGCTGCTGCTGCGGCTGGCGCGGACGGAGGCCGATCTGGTCGAGATCGCGGGCAACGACGTGATCCTGCTCTCCGCCCTGTCGGACCGGCCGGCAGTGGCGGGGGCGCTGCGCTCCGTCCCGCTTCAGGGGGCCAGTGAGTGGCGGCACCTGTTCCTCGTGCCGGTGCCGGCGCTTCTGGACACGCTCCGCGCGATGCCCGCAGGCGGCCTGCGGCTGGAGCATGTCTACGATTACTGAAGGGCGGGGCCCATGAGGGCGCGCACCGCGTCGGCCACGGCCTCGCCGAGGGTGCGGTGGGCGGCGGCGTCGTAATGGACGCCGTCCATCGGATCGACCGCGATGAGCCGCCCCGCATCGAGGAAGCCGCAGCCGCGATGCGCCGCCAGCGCGGCATAGAGCGGCGGCAGGGCGCGCGAGACCTCGGGCCCGCCGTAGAACTCCCCCGCAAGCCGGCCGGCCAGGATCACGGGGGGCGGGCAGATCACCAGGATCCGGAAGCCCCCGTGGCGGTCCTGCCATTCGTCCGACAGCGCGATGTCGAGCAGCCCGGCGATCCCCGCCGTGACGGCCAGCGGCGTCGGGGCGAAACGCGCCTTCACGTCGTTGGTACCGAGCATGATCGTCAGCACGTCGATGGGCCCGTGGCTGCGCAGCGCGATCTTCAGCCCCGTGCGCCCGTCCATCTCGGCCCCCATCACCGGGTCGGGATGGCAGGTGGTGCGGCCCGGCAGCCCCTCCTCGACCAGGGTCCATCCCCCTCCGAGCGCGGCATGGGCGATCGTCGGCCAGCGGGTGCCGGGGCCGAAGCGAGGATCCGACGTGCCGTCCGGCCGCAGCGCCGGGCTGCCATGGGTGTTGCTGTCGCCGAAGGTCAGCAAGGTGGGCATCGTGGTCTCCTCCCCGGGCGGGCGCCGGAGGGCGCGTCCCGCGCGGCGCAGACTAGCGGTCCGGCCCCCCGGCGCAACGGCTGTTGTCCCGGGCCGGGCGGGCGCACATATAGGGGCCGACCGAAGACACCCGGCGCCCATTCCGCGCCACGCCACCCGAGAGGATCCGACCATGCTGCTGGGCCCGAACGACACCGCCCCCCGACCGGCCGCCGACACCGCCGACCTGATCAAGGACGGCAGCGACCAGACGTTCATGCAGGACGTGGTCGAGGCGTCGAAGACCGTGCCGGTCATCGTCGATTTCTGGGCGACCTGGTGCGGCCCGTGCAAGACGCTGGGCCCCGCGCTCGAATCCGCCGTGACCAAGGCGAAGGGCGCGGTGAAGCTGGTCAAGATCGACGTCGACCAGAACCAGCAGATCGCGGCGCAGCTGCGCGTCCAGTCGATCCCGACCGTCTACGCCTTCTGGCAGGGCCAGCCGGTCGACGCCTTCCAGGGGGCGCTGCCCCCGTCCGAGGTCGAGAGCTTCGTGAAGAAGCTGGCCGAGCAGGCGGGCGGCAGTGCCGATGGGGGCCTCGCCGAGGCGGTCGCGGCGGCCGAGGAGATGCTCGAGCAGGGCGACGCGGCCAGCGCGGCCGAGACCTTCGCCGCGATCCTCGAGGAGGATCCCGAGCAGGCGGCCGCCTATGCCGGCCTCGTCCGGGCGCAGATCGCGCTGGGCGAGGTGGACCAGGCCGAGGCGATCCTGAACGGCGCGCCGGCCGCCATCGCCCGCGCGCCCGAGCTCGACGCCGCGCATGCCGCGCTCGGCCTCGCGCGGCAGGCGGCCAATGCCGGGCCGATCGACGAGCTGCGCGGCAAGGTCGAAGCCGACCCGGACGACCACCAGTCGCGCTACGACCTGGCCGTCGCGCTGCATGCCTCCGGCCGTACGCAGGAGGCGGTGGACGAGCTGCTGACCCTGTTCCGCAAGGATCGGGAATGGAACGACGCGGCGGCCAAGACGCAGCTCTTCACCATTTTCGACGCGCTGCCGCCGAAGGACCCGATCGCGCTGACCGGGCGGCGGAAGCTGAGCTCGCTGATCTTCGCCTGATTCTTTCGGCCCGGGCACGTCCCGGGCCGTTGCCCCCGGGGGGCCGAGGGCTAACTGCCGGGTCATGCTTCAGGCGTCCGACCTGCCCCCGACGATCCCGATCTTCCCGCTTCCGGGGGCGCTTCTGCTGCCCCGTTCGCGGTTGCCGCTGCACATCTTCGAGCCGCGCTACCTCGCCATGCTCGACGACGTGATGAAGACCTCCGCCCGGCTGATCGGCATGGTCCAGCCCTATGACGGGCCGGACGGGACGCGGCACCTGCAATCCATCGGTTGCGCCGGGCGGCTGACCGCCTTTTCCGAGACCGAGGACGGGCGGTACATGATCACGCTGTCCGGCGTGTCGCGATTCCGCATCCGCAAGGAGATCGAGGGCTTCACCCCCTATCGCCGCTGCGATGTCAGCTGGGACGGGTTCGGCCGCGATCTCGGCGCCGTCGAGACGGATGGCGATTTCGACCGCAGGCCGTTCATGTCCCAGCTCTGCCGGTTCTTCGAGGAACAGGACCTGTCCACCGACTGGGACGCGCTGAAATCGGCGGAGGACGAACTTCTGATCAACTCGCTCGCCATGCTCTGCCCGTTCGAGCCCGAGGACAAGCAGGCGCTGCTCGAGGCGCCCACCCTGACCGAGCGGCGCGAGACGCTGGTCACGCTGATCGAGTACGCGCTGCATGGCGGCGGCAACGAGGGACGGCTGCAATGACCGAAGAAGCGGGGGAGGGGGCCGGGGCCGAGGGCGGGCGCGGACCCGGGATCGACCGGCGGATGCTCGAGGCGATGGTCTGCCCGGTGACCCGGGGCGTGCTGTCCTACGATGCCGACCGGCAGGAGCTGGTCTCGCGCGCGGCCCATCTCGCCTTTCCGATCCGCGACGGCATCCCGATCATGCTCGCCGACGAGGCGCGGCCGCTGGACTAGGATCGTCCGGCCCCCGGCCCCGGCAGCAGCCGACGCCGACACCGACGAGGACCTGCCGCGGGTGGCTCAGCGCATCAGGCGGGGCAGCTCGCCCGTCAGGCCCGCCGCTTCGCGGATGAAGCCCCGCCGCAGGCCCGGCAGCGCGTTCACCGCGCCGAGGCCGAGGTCGCGGATCCCCCGCAGCAGCGGGTTGTCGTTCGAGAACAGCCGGTTGAACCCGTCGGTCGCCAGCGCCAGCGTCGCGGTGTCGAAGCGCCGCCAGCGCTCGTAGCGGGCCAGCACGGCGGCCGCGCCGATATCCTCGCCCGATTGCCGTGCCTCGCCCAGCACCTCGGCCAGAGCGGCCACGTCCTTGAGCCCCGCGTTCAGGCCCTGCCCGGCGATCGGGTGCACGCCATGCGCCGCATCCCCCACCAGCGCCACCCGCGCCGCGACGAAGCGGTGCGCCAGCGACAGGCCGAGCGGGTAGGAGAACCGCCGCCCTTCCAGCGCGATCTCCCCCAGGTGGGAGCCGAAGGCGGGCCGGAGCGCGGCGAGGAACGCCTCGTCGTCCATCCCCATCAGCGCCTCGGCGCGGCGCGCCTCCTCCGACCAGACGATGGACGAGCGGTCCCCGGCGAGCGGCAGGATGGCGAGCGGGCCGCCCGGCATGAAGAACTGGTGCGCCACCCCGCCATGCGGCCGCGCGTGCGAGACGGCGCAGACCACGGCCCGCTGGCCGTAGCCCCATTCCATCCGCCCGATCCCGGCGCGGCGCCCCACGCCGGTCGCCCGCCCGTCCGCGCCGACCAGCAGGCGGCCGGCCAGCCTTTCGCCCCCCTCCAGCGCGACCGTCACGCCGGCGGGCCCGATCTCCTGTCCGGTGACGCGGACGCCGCCGCGATGGGTGACGCGGGGGTGGGCGTCCATCGCGTCCAGCAGGGCGGGGCGCAGGTGGCGGTCCTCCACCACGTGGCCCATCGGCCCCTCCTCGATCTCGGCCGCCTCGAACTGCAGCGCGAAGGGCGAGGGGCCCTCGCCGGCGCGGCCGTCGCTGACGCGGATCTCGGTGATCGGGCCGGCGCCGTCCTCCAGACCGTCCCACAGGCCGAGATGATCCAGCAGGCGGCGGGACGCGACCGACAGGGCGTAGCCCCGCCCGTCGAAGCCGGCATCGGCCCGGACCTCGCGCGGGGCGGCATCGAGCACGGTGACGGTGAACCCCTCCCCCGCGAGGGCGAGGGCCAGCGCGCCGCCGTTCAGGCCGCCGCCGACGACGAGGATGTCGCTGATCGTGTCGCTGTCCATGGGGGCGGACTATGGCCCGCTTGGCGGCATTGTCCATGGGACGCCGGGTCGCTACCCCTTGGGCCGGAAGCAGACGCGAACGGACCCCGCCATGACCGACCTCCTTCATCGCAGCGCCGCCGATCTGGGGCGGGCCATCGACGCGGGCGCGGTCGATCCGGTCGCGCTGGCCGAGGCCTATCTCGAGGCCGCGGAAGCGCAGGGCGATCCCGGCATCTACGCCCGCCTGACGCCGGACCGGGCCCGGGCCGAGGCACGGGCCGCCGCCGCGCGGGCGCGGGCGGGCACGCGGCGCGGACCGCTCGACGGGGTGCCGCTGAGCTGGAAGGACATCTACGACACGGCGGGCGTTGCGACCGAGGCGGGCACCGCCCTGATGGCCGGCCGGGTGCCCGAGCGGGACGCCGAGGTGCTGCGCAACGCCACGCTCGGCGGGTCGGTCTGCCTGGGCAAGACCCATCTGAGCGAGATCGCCTTCTCGGGGCTCGGCTACAATCCGGTCACGGCGACGCCGCGCAACCGGCACGATCCCGAACGCGTCCCGGGGGGCTCCTCCTCCGGCGCGGCGCTGTCGGTCGTGCACGGCCTCGCCGCCGCTTCCATCGGATCCGATACCGGCGGCTCGATCCGGCTGCCCGCCGCCTGGTCGGACCTCGTGGGGTTCAAGCCGACGCATGGCCGGCTGCCGTTGACCGGTATCGTCTCGCTCGCCGCGTCCTTCGACACGGTGGGGCCGCTCGCGCGCAGCGTCGAGGACGCGGCGCTGGTTACCGCCCTGCTGGAGGGGTCGACGGCCCCTGACCTGACCGGCGCGACGCTGGAGGGCGCGCGTCTGGTGATCCCGGACGCGCTGGTGATGGAGGATGTCGAGGACGCCCCGGCCCGCGCCTTCGACGACGCGGTGCGGCGGCTGGAGGCGGCGGGCGCCCGGGTCGAGACCCGCGCCCTGCCCATGATCGCCCCGGCCTACGACCTCGCCGGGATCCTCTATGCGGGCGAGGCCTGGGCCGCGTGGGAGCCGCTGATCGCCCCCGCGCCGGAGCGGATGTTCAAGGAGATTTACGAGCGCGTCTCGGCCGGGGCCGAGGTGAGCGCGGCGCAGTTCCTGCAGGGATGGGCGGCGCTGCGCGCCCATCGCCGTGCCTATGCCGCGGCCACGGCAGGCGCCGATGCGGTGATCCTGCCGACCGCGCCCCTGGTCGCGCCGCGGATCGCCGAGATCACCGCGGACAGCGCCTATTACAAGTCGGCGAATCTCAGGACGCTGCGCAATACAAGGCTTGCCAACCTCTTCGGGCTCGCCTCGCTGCAGCTTCCCACGGGGCATCCCGGCTGCGGGATCTGCCTCAACGTGGCGCCCGGGGCGGACGACCGGCTTCTCAGGCTCGGCGCGGCGGCCGAGGCGGCGGTGGGCGGGCCCGTCCGGGGGTGATGCGCGATTGCCACCCTATTGCCACAGGGGGGCGGCCGCCTTCCCGTTGACCCGGCGGAGCTTTCTGGACATCGGCATGGCCGGGGCGCTACCCTCGGCTCGTTAATCCGGGGCGCCAAGGATCCCGGGAACGAGGCAGTAGCAGGACATCCCCGATGTTCCCCGAAAGGTTCGCGGACCTTCCCGATTACGCGTTTCCGCGGCTGCGGAAACTGCTCGCGCCCCATGACCCGGGCGGCGAGGAGATCGCGATGTCGATCGGCGAGCCGCGGCATGCCTTTCCGGACTGGGTAGGCGACGTGCTGGCCTCGCATCTCGACGGCTTCGGGCGCTACCCGCCGAACGAGGGATCGGCCGAGCTGCTGGATGCCATCTCGGGCTGGCTCGGGCGCCGCTACGGGGCCTCGATCGGTCCGGACCGGCTGATGGCGTTGAACGGCACGCGCGAGGGGCTCTACAACGTCGCGATGGCGCTCTGCCCCGAGACGAAGGGCGGCAGGCGCCCGGTCGTGCTGACCCCGAACCCGTTCTACCAGGTCTATGCGGTCGCCGCGCTCGCCGTGGGGGCCGAGCCGGTCTACGTCCCGGCGGGGGAGGGGACGAACTTCCTGCCCGACTACGCGGCCCTGCCGGCCGAGGTGCTGGAGCGTACGGCTCTCGCCTATGTCTGCTCGCCCGCGAACCCGCAGGGCGCGGTGGCGGATGCCGGTTACTGGTCCGACCTGCTGGCGCTGGCCGAGAGGCACGATTTCACCGTCGTCGCCGACGAATGCTATTCCGAGATCTGGCGCGACGCCCCGCCGCCCGGCGTGCTCGAGGCGGCCGCGCGGACCGGGACGGAACCGGACCGGGTCGTCAGCTTCCACTCGCTGTCCAAGCGGTCGAACCTGCCGGGCCTGCGCTCGGGCTTCGCGGCGGGCGGGCCCGGCGCGATCGCGCGGATGCGGCAGCTGCGGAACTATTCCGGCGCGCCGCTGCCGCTGCCGCTGCAGGCGGTGGCCGCCCGCGCCTGGGCGGACGAGGACCACGTGACGGCGAACCGCGCGCTCTACGCCGGGAAATACGATCTCGCGGACCGGATCCTCGGCGGGGTGCCGGGCTACCGCGCGCCGGAGGCGGGGTTCTTCCTGTGGCTGCCGGTGCAGGACGACGAGACGGCGACGGTGCGGCTCTGGCGCGAGACCGGGGTGAAGGTGCTGCCGGGCAGCTACCTGTCGCGCGATGTCGAGGGGGGAAACCCCGGCAAAGGATATATCAGGGTCGCCATGGTGGCCCATGCGGAGGAGTTCGGCCGTGGCCTGACGCTCCTGCGTGACTGTCTCTATGGCTAGAGGACGACGGACGATGGCGTATCAGACTCGCGGACGGGACCCGCTTCTCGACAGCTCCATGCAGGCGGCGATCGAGAAACGCGGCAAGGAGCTGATCGGCCTCGCGCTGATCGCCGCGGGTCTCGCCGTGGCGGCGATGATGTGGTCCTACACGCCCGACGATCCGAACTGGCTGCTCGCCTCGGACGCGCCGGTGCAGAACTGGCTCGGCCGGTTCGGCGCGTCGCTGTCGCATCCGCTGGTGATGATCGTCGGCAAGGCGACCTGGGCGATCCCGCTGATCCTGGTCGTCTGGGGCCTGCGCTTCGCCGCGCATCGGGGCGAGGACCGCGCGCTGTCGCGCGTGCTGGTCGCGCCGATCGCGGTGGCCGCGACGGCGATCTACGCCGCGACGCTGACGCCGGGCGCATCCTGGTCGCAGAGCTTCGGCCTCGGCGGCCTGTTCGGCGACACGGTCCTGTCCATCGTGCTGACGGTGCTGCCGCTCGGCGGCTGGGTCGGCTCGCTGCTGCTCGGCCTCGTCGCGCTGGCGGGAACGGCGCTGGCGCTGGCCTTCGCGCTCGGCTTCACCACGCGCGAACTGAACCTCGCCCTGCGCTGGGCGATCTACGGCGTGATCGTGGCCTACGACCTCGCGCTGCGGGCCGCCGGGCGGACGGGGGATGTCGGCCTGCACGTGGCGCGCGGGGTCCAGGGCCGGGTCAGCGAGCGGATGGCCGCGAAGCGCGAGGAGGCCGCCGCCCAGCGGGCCCGGATCGAGGCGGAAGCGGCGGCCGAGCGGCTGGTTCCCGGTCCCGGCGCCCGGTCCCGTCACGCCGAGGCGGACGAGCCCGCACCGCCCCCCGCGTCCCGCCTGTCGGGCCGCGCCGCCGCGATCATCCGCCCGGCCACCAGCCGGATGCCCGAGCCGGATCCGCAGCCGGACTGGTCGGACGACGTGATCGATGCCGGGGACGGGCGCGCCGAGGCCGAGTGGCCCCGCCCCGCCCCCGGTTTCCTCGCCGCGCCGGCGCGGGACGCGTCGCCCCGCCCCGCCCGGGCGGAGCGTGCGGCCGAGGGCCGCGTGCAGCCCCCCGTCACGGGCGAGCGCAAGATGCCGCCGATGCCCGGCTTCGGCGCCGGGTCCGACCCGGCGCAGGCGGGCCCCGCATCCCTCGCGGCGCCCCTCGCCGCGCCGAAACGGGCAGAGGCGCGCCCGCCCCGGGCCGAGCCGGCGCCGCGCCGGTTCCTCGGCGGGCTCTTCGCCCGCAGCGAGAGCGCGGCGGAGCCCGAGATGCCGGAGATCGACGAGGATAGCGACGGCGCCCCGGACGACCGGATCAAGAGCCGGATCGCCGACGCGATCCGCGCCCGCCGCGCCGCGGTCGAGGCGCCCGTCGCCCCGCCGCCCAAGGTGCGTCCCAAGGGCCCCCGCCCGCTGATCCTCGACACAACGCGCAAGCCGCGGGCCGAGCCGCCGGTCGCCGCGATGGGCACCGGGGCCGGTCCGGCCATCGCGGGGGCCGCGGCCGCCCTGGCGACCCCGGCCGGCGCCGCGCTGCGGGCCGAGCCGCCGGTCCTCGCCGGCAGCCGCCGCCCCGAGCCGACATTGCCGCGGGCGATCCCGGCCGCGCCGGACAGCTTCGACGCCTTCGGCAGCGACTGGCAGGAGGCCGCGGCCGAATGGCCGGTCGAGACCACGCTGGACGCGGCCGAGGTCGCGGCGCCCGCACCGCTGCGCGCGCCCGCCCGCGATCCGGCGCCGCAGCCGGCCCTGACCCGCGGCGCCCGCGCCGAGGAGGAGAGCCCCGGCCTGACGGCCGAGCCCCTCTTCGACCCCGAAGCCCCCGCCCGCGCGGCCCCGGCCGAGGCGCGCAAGGCCGTCGTGCACACGCCCTCGACCCGCAAGCCGCAGCCCTCGACCCGCGCCCGGGCCGAGGCGGAGCCCGCGCTGCCCTTCGACGACCGCTACCCGGGCTACGAGCCGCCGCCGCTGAACCTGCTGGCCGATCCGGCCGACATCACCCGGCACCACCTGTCGAACGAGGCGCTGGAAGAGAACGCCCGCATGCTGGAGAGCGTGCTCGACGATTACGGCGTGAAGGGCGAGATCGTCAGCGTCCGCCCCGGCCCGGTCGTCACGATGTACGAGCTCGAGCCCGCGCCGGGCCTGAAGGCGAGCCGGGTGATCGGCCTCGCCGACGACATCGCGCGCAGCATGTCCGCGCTGTCGGCCCGCGTCTCGACCGTGCCCGGGCGCAGCGTCATCGGGATCGAGCTGCCGAACGCGAACCGCGAGAAGGTCGTCCTGCGCGAGATCCTGAGCGCCCGCGACTTCGGCGACAGCCAGCAGAAGCTGCCGCTCGCGCTCGGCAAGGACATCGCGGGCGAGCCCATCGTCGCGAACCTCGCCAAGATGCCGCACCTGCTGATCGCGGGGACCACCGGCTCGGGCAAGTCGGTGGCGATCAACACGATGATCCTCAGCCTTCTCTACCGGCTGACGCCGGAGGAATGCCGGCTCATCATGATCGACCCCAAGATGCTGGAACTCTCCGTCTACGACGGCATCCCGCACCTGCTCTCCCCCGTCGTCACCGACCCCAAGAAGGCGGTCGTGGCCCTGAAATGGGTCGTCGGCGAGATGGAGGAGCGCTACCGCAAGATGTCCAAGATGGGCGTGCGCAACATCGACGGCTACAACGGCCGGGTGAAGGAGGCGCAGGCGCGGGGCGAATGCTTCGAGCGGACGGTGCAGACCGGATTCGACGAGGAGACGGGCGATCCGATCTTCGAGACGGAAGAGATCCAGCCCGAGGCGATGCCCTACATCGTCGTCATCGTCGACGAGATGGCCGACCTGATGATGGTCGCCGGCAAGGAGATCGAGGCCTGCATCCAGCGCCTCGCGCAGATGGCGCGGGCCTCGGGCATCCACCTCATCATGGCGACGCAGCGCCCCTCGGTCGACGTCATCACCGGCACGATCAAGGCGAACTTCCCCACCCGCATCTCCTTCCAGGTGACGTCCAAGATCGATTCGCGGACCATCCTGGGCGAGCAGGGGGCCGAGCAGCTGCTGGGCATGGGCGACATGCTCTACATGGCGGGCGGCGGGCGGGTGAACCGCGTCCACGGGCCGTTCTGCTCGGACGAGGAGGTCGAGGAGATCGTCTCCTACCTCAAGGGATTCGGCCCGCCGGAATACGTCTCGGGCGTGGTCGAGGGCCCGGCCGAGGACAAGGAGAGCGACATCGACGCCGTGCTCGGCCTCGGTGGAGAGGGCAAGGAGGGCGACGAGGCGCTCTACGATCAGGCGGTGCATATCGTGGCCAAGGACCGCAAGTGCTCCACCTCCTACATCCAGCGCAAGCTGGGCATCGGCTACAACAAGGCCGCGCGCCTGGTGGAGCAGATGGAGGACGAGGGCGTGGTCTCGGCCTCGAACCATGTCGGCAAGCGCGAGGTGCTGGTCCCGGAGGTCCAGTAACGGGGAGGCGCGGGCGGTCGCCCGCGGCCGGTCGCGCACCAGACCTGCCGCCGGGGGGGCGGCCGGCCATGTGCCGGGAAAGCTCCGCGGCCGCGCCTCCGGCGCCGATGCGGCTCGGGAATCGCTCCCCTGCCTGCCGTTGCGCCCCCGTCGGGACCGGCCGGCGGGGCTCGTCCCTCGGGACGGGCGAGGCGGACGGATCCCACGATATGCCGAGAAAGGGGACGGCGGCCCGAAGGGCGGCGCTATGTCCGGCGGGCCTGCGGGACCGGACCGGGACTTCGACTGGCGGAGCGGTCGCGCTCTCTGGTTGCCCATGGGGGCGGGGCCGGCTGGGCCGGGGTGCAGGGTTTGCTCGCTCCGTCCTCGAGTCGATCCTGCGGTTCAGTCGTCCCGGACCGAGGAGGCGAGGGCGCGCATCCCGTCCGCCAGGATCGCCACGTCGATTCCGATCCCGACGAAGCGGGCGCCGGCCGCGCGGCATTCCCCGGCGAAGCCGGGATCGAGGGCGAGCACCCCGGCCACCTTGCCGGAGGCGGCAATGCGGGCGATCGCGTCCAGCGCGGCCCGCCGCACCTCGGGCGCGGCGGGCCCGTCGCGGTGGCCCATGTCGATGCCGAGATCGAAGGGCCCGACGAAGACGCCGTCCACGCCCTCGGCCGCGCAGATCGCGTCCAGGTTCCCGATGCCGCGCCGGCTCTCGACCTGGACCATCAGGAAGACCTCGTCGTCGGCATTGTCCATGTAGCCGCCGCGCGCCCCGAAATCCGACGCGCGGGCGAGCGAGTAGCCGACGCCGCGGATCCCCCTCGGCGGGTAGCGGCAGGCGCGCCCGAGCGCGGCGGCCTCCTCGCCCGTCTCGACCATCGGGACCAGCAGGCTCTGCGCGCCGATGTCGAGCATCTGCTTGATCCGCGAGGGGGAGTGGTCGGGCACGCGCACGACCGGGGCCGAGGCGGACGCCTCGAGCGCGGTCAGCTGGGCGAGAATCGAGCGTAGGTCGTTCGGCGCGTGTTCCCCGTCGATCAGCAGCCAGTCGAAGCCGGCTGTGGCGGCGATGCGGGCGGCGTAGAAATCGGCGAGGCCGAGCCAGCAGCCGTGGAGCGGGCGGCCGGCCTCCAGTTTCCGCCTCAGGGGGTTCGGGGGCGCGCGCATGTCCGGGGATCCTTCGCTGGCGGGAGGGGGGACGGGGGCTGCCCGCCCCCCGCGCCTGCGGCGCCCCCCCGGGGAGTATTTCGGGCAAGATAAGGGGGGGTCTCAGCCCGCCCCGGCGACCTCCGCCTCCAGATCGAGGCCGTTCATCCGCGCGATCTCGTCCGCGAGGAAGGGCATGAACCTCTCGCCCGCGCCGGTCGCGAGGGCCTGTGCGTAGAGGTTGCGCACCGCCGCCGCCATCGGGTTGGCGATCCCGGCCTCCTGCCCCATCGCGCAGACATAGCCGATATCCTTGCCGGCATTCGCCAGCGTGAAGCGGTGGGCGCCCTCGTCGCGGCCGACCGCGCCGGCCATGAAGGTCTCGAAGAAGCCGCAGCCCATGCGGCTGCCCCCGATCACCTCGCGGACCTGTTGCGGCGCGAGGCCGGCCCGCGCGCCGAGGACCAGCGCCTCGGAATAGAGGGCGGAATAGCCGGTCGAGATGAAGTTCATGATCAGCTTCATCCGGTGCCCCGACCCGGTCGGGCCGAGATGGGTGACGCTGCCCGCCCAGCACGCGATCACCGGGCGGATGCGAGCGAAGACCTCGTCGCTCGCGCCGACCATCGCGTCGAGCGTGCCGGCCGCCGCCTCCTTCGGGGTGCGGCCGAGCGGGGCGTCGGCCATGTGCATGCCGGCCGCCGCGAGTTCGGCCGCGAGGGCGGCGGTCGAGACGGGGTTGGCGGTGGTGCAGTCGACGACGATCAGGCCGGGCCTGTCGGCCGCGAGGATGCCGTCCTCGCCCCGGATCACGCCCTCGACCTGCGGCGAGCTCGACAGGCAGAGAAAGACGATGTCGCTGGCCTCGGCCACGGCGCGGGGGGTCGCCCCCTCCTGCGCGCCCTTCGCCACGAGATCCTCGACCGGGGCGCGGTTGCGGTTGCCCTTCACGGTGAGCGGGTGACCGGCCGCGAGGATGTTCGCGGCCATGCCGTGGC
Organism: Wenxinia saemankumensis; assembly: GCF_900141735.1. Classification (GTDB taxonomy): domain Bacteria; phylum Pseudomonadota; class Alphaproteobacteria; order Rhodobacterales; family Rhodobacteraceae; genus Wenxinia; species Wenxinia saemankumensis. The sequence goes on along the minus strand of NZ_FQYO01000004.1, from coordinate 261,787 downwards.
CCATCAGGCCGGGCCCGAAGAACCCGATGCGGGGAAGATCGGCCATGTCAGTTCACCTGCGTGAGCAGCGGCTTCCCGGCCAGGAAGGCCGAGACGTTGTCGCGCTGGAGCCGGCCCATCGCGGCGCGGGTCGCATGGGTGCCGCTGCCCTGATGCGGCTGCAGCACCACGTTGTCGAGCGCCGAGAAGCGGGGGTCGATGTCGGGCTCGCCCCGGAACACGTCGAGGCCGGCCCCGGCCAGGCGGCCGTCCTCGAGCCGGTCGAGGAGGGCGTCCTCGTCGATCGTGGTCCCGCGCGAGATGTTGATGACGATCCCGTCCGGGCCCAGCGCGTCCAGCACCTCGGCCGAGACGATGCCCTCGGTCGCGGCGCCGCCGACGGTGGAGACGACGAGGATGTCGACCGCCCGGGCCAGCGCGACGGGATCGTCGTGGAAGGTCCAGCCGGCGGGCGTGTCCTTGGCTTTGCGGGACCAGTAGTGGATCTCCATCTTGAACGCGGCGAGCCGGTCCGCGATCTCGTGCCCGATCCGGCCGAGGCCGAGGATGCCGGCGCGGCTGCCGCTGAGCTTGCGGTTCAGCGGGAACTCCCCCTTGCCGCCCCAGCCGCCCTGCGCATGGGCATGGCCCTGCAGCATCCGGCGGCCCTGCATCAGCAGCATCGCCACGGCGAGGTCGGCCACGTCGTCGTTCAGCACGTCCGGCGTGTTGGTCACGGCGATGCCGCGGGCGCTGGCCGCCTCGACGTCGATGCTGTCGTAGCCGACGCCGTAATTGGCGATCAGTCCGAGCTCGGGAAACCGGTCCATCAGCGCGCCGTCGACGGGGCCGTGCCCCTTCCAGGCGAGGGCCGTCACGCCGTCGGTCGGCGCGTCCCGCACGTCGTCCACGATCTCGGCGCCCATCTCGCGCAGCGGCTGCGCATCCACGTCGGTGAACTGCCCGACGGCCACGATCCTCGTCATTGTCCTGCCCCCCGTCCTTCTCTGGTCGCGGGGGACCATAGCCCGGTCGGCGCCGGATGGTATACCGTTTCAGAGCCGCTCCAGGGTGAGCGGATCGCGAGCGCCGCCGTAGAGTCGGTCCAGCACCTGCGCCACGACCGGCGGGGCGCCCGGCACGGCCTCGAACAGGGTCATCGAGGAGCGGACCTTCATCGCGTCGACGCCGCCCAGGATCGACGCGGGATCCGCCCCCTCATGGGCGAGGAGGAGGGCGGCGGCCTCTTCCAGCCGCGCGCGGAGGACAGGGTCGGCGAGGTAGCTCGTGGCCTCCGCCAGGTCCGCGAGGCCGAAATGCCGCGCGGTCCCCGACCGGCCGAGGGCGGCGAGCTGGGGAAAGACGAACCAGATCCAGTGGCCCGTCTTGCGGCCCGCCCGCAGCTCGGCGGTGACCTGCGGCCAGACCCGGTCCTGCGCGGCGACGAACTCGTGCAGCGCGGCCATCAGGGATCCGCCGGGGCGGGATGCGTGCCGGGCGGGCGCGGCGGTACGAGGCGCAGGTCGGCGGCGGCCTCGATCGCCCGGCCATCGACAAGCGAGGCGGCGGCGCGGCCCCGCCGGGGGTGGCGAGGCGCGGCCCCCCGCACCCGGGACCCGGCCGGCGCCCGGTGTCCCGCAGCGCGCCGGCATCCCCATCCCTGGGGGAGTCTCGCCCCGTCCGCCCTCACCGGAAGTAGCGCAGGGTGAGGGGGACGCGGGCACCGCCGGGGCCCAGCTCGAAGGCGGCGTCGGCGAAGCGGGGCGGCCCCATCCGCATCGGCGCGTCCCGCGAGAAGCCCATGCCCTCGTCCGGCAGGAAGCCCGACCGGTCGAGCGTGCCGTTGCCGTTCTCGTCGTGGATGACCTGCACGGCATAGGTGCCGGGCGGCGCGCCCTCGATCGTGACGGTGACCGGCCCCGCCGCCGCCGGGGCGCTGCCGGTCCAGGCGCAGGAGGGCTGGGTGAACTCCGCCTCGGTGCAGAGCGCGGCGTAGACGATGCCGGCCCCGCTGCGCAGGCCCGAGACCTCGACGCTGACCGTCTGGGCCGCGGCGAGGGCGGGGAAGGCGAGCAGCGCCACGGCAAGGGTGGCTCGGCGCCGGAACGGGCCGGATGGGGGTCCGAATTGCGCCATCGCCAGTCCCTCGCGCCGCGTGCCCCGGGGGGCGGTCCGGTGCAGAAGGTATGGCATCCGCCCGCATTGTCACGTCCCTCGGGAGCGAAGCGGGGCGGGGCGGAGCGAAGCGGGGCGGGGCCGGGCAGGCTCGCAGGAACGGGGGCGTGAGCCGGGGGCGCCCGGGATCGTGGCGCCCCCCGGCCGGCCGGCCCCGGGGCCCTGGTCAGCCGAGCAGTTTGGCGAGTTTCAGCGCCACGCCCATGTCGCCCGAGACCTTGATCTTCCCGGTCGCGAAGGCGGTCATCGGGTTGAGCTGGCCCGCGATCAGCTTTGCCAGGTTCGCCTCGCTGATGCGGATGGTGCAGTCGGCCGGGTCGTCGGCGAGCCGCGCGGTCCCGCCCTCCAGCGTGATCGCGCCGGCCGCGCCGCAATCGAACTTGAGGCTGTCGGACAGCGGGTGGCGGTCCAGCCCCTTCTGCAGGCGCGCGGCGATCTCGGGCAGGGTCGTGGGATGCGTCGTCGACTTGGTCATGGGCCGGTCCTCCGGTCCGTGACAGGCACCCCCCGCGCCGCCCCGCGCAAGCGCAACGTGGCGTCGCGGGGGGCGGCCGGATGCCGGGGGGGCGTCAGCCCTTCGTGCGGCGCGCCCGGGTGGCCAGCAGCTTGAGCCGCAGGGCGTTCAGGCGGATGAAGCCGGCGGCGTCCTTCTGATCGTAGGCGCCGGCATCGTCCTCGAAGGTGACATGCGCTTCGGAATAGAGGGAATTGTCCGACCAGCGGGCGACCGTGCGGACGGATCCCTTGTAGAGCTTCAGCCGCACCGTGCCGTCGACACGGTCCTGGCTCTTGTCGATGGCGGCCTGAAGCATCTCGCGCTCGGGGCTGAACCAGAAGCCGTTGTAGATCAGCTCCGCGTAGCGGGGCATCAGCGAGTCCTTGAGGTGGCCGGAGCCGCTGTCGAGGGTGATCTGCTCGATCCCCCGATGCGCCGCCAGCAGGATCGTGCCGCCGGGCGTCTCGTAGATGCCGCGGGACTTCATGCCGACGAAGCGGTTCTCGACGAGGTCGAGGATGCCGATCCCGTGCCTGCCGCCGAGTTCGTTCAGCCGGGTGAGGATCGTGGCGGGGCTGAGCCGTTCGCCGTCGATGGCGACGGCGTCGCCCTTCTCGAAGGTGATCTCCACCATTTCCGGCGCGTCCGGCGCGTCCTCGGGGCGGGTGATCCGCTGCAGGACGTAATCGGGCGCCTCCTCGGCCGGGTTCTCGAGCACGCGGCCCTCGGACGAGGTGTGCAGCAGGTTGGCGTCCACGCTGAACGGCGCCTCGCCGCGCTTGTTCTTGGCGATCGGGATCTGGTGCGCCTCGGCGAACTCGATCAGCTTCGTCCGGCTGGTGAGGTCCCATTCCCGCCACGGCGCGATCACCCGGATGTCGGGGTTCAGCGCATAGGCGGCCAGCTCGAACCGGACCTGGTCGTTGCCCTTGCCGGTCGCGCCGTGGGCGATGGCGTCGGCGCCGGTCTCCTCGGCGATCTCGACCAGCCGCTTGGAGATCAGCGGCCGCGCGATGGAGGTGCCGAGCAGGTATTCGCCTTCATAGAGCGCGTTGGCGCGGAACATCGGGTTGACGAAGTCGCGCACGAATTCCTCGCGCACGTCCTCGATGTAGATGTTCTCGGGCTTGATGCCGAGCAGCTCGGCCTTCTGGCGCGCCGGCTCCAGCTCCTCGCCCTGGCCGAGATCGGCGGTGAAGGTCACCACCTCGCAGCCGTATTCGGTCTGCAGCCACTTGAGGATGATGGAGGTGTCGAGTCCGCCGGAATAGGCGAGGACGACTTTCTTCGGCGCGTTCATCGGCGGGCTCTCTTCGGTGGATCGTGGGCAGGTCGTGAAACGCGCGTGGCATAGTGGCTTTCCCGCCCGGTCACAAGAAGCGGCACGGGTCGCCCCGTTGACCGGGCTGCGGGGGGCTGGCACCCCTGCGGCACGAAGTGGAGGAGACCCGCGATGGGATGGCAGATCGTCAGGCACAGCTTCGCGCTGCTGGGGCGCAACCTCGGGGCCGCGGCGCGCGCCTCGCTCGGGCCGATCCTGATCGCGGTGCTGGTGATCCTGCTGATCGGGGCCGCGTCCGGCGTCTCTCCCGCCGCGCTGGCCGCGCTCGATCCGGCGAACCCGGCCGCGCCGGGGCTGGCGGGCGGCGCGCTGCTGGTCGGGCTGGCCACGCTGCTGGTCGTCCTCTTCGTCTCGGCCTGGGTGGCGGTGACCTGGCACCGCTACGTCCTGCTCGAGGAGGAGCCGGCCCTCGTCCCCGCCCTGGGCGGGCGGCCGGTCTGGCCCTATCTCGGGCGCACCATCGTGCTGTCGATCGTCCTGATCCTCTGCGCGATCCCGCTCTCCTTCGTGACTGGCCTCGTCGCCGCGCCCTTCATCGGTGCGGACCCGGGGGCGGGTACGGCCCCGGCGCCGGGCTTCGGCCCCGCCTTCGTCATCGGGGTGCTCTTCGCCGCGGTGCTGACCTGGCTCTGGCTGCGCTTCGGGCTGATCCTGCCCGCCACGGCCGTGGGCCAGCCGATGCGGATGGGCGAGAGCTGGGCGCGGACGAAGCCGGCGGCCGGCGCGATCTTCCTCGCCACGCTGATCCTGATGGCGATCACCTTCGCCGCCGGGATCGTGGTGGACCTCGCCCTCGGCGGCACGATCCTCGCGACGATCCTGTCGTTGCTGGTGAACTGGGTCAGCCTGATGGTCGGGATCTCGATCCTGACGACGCTCTACGGCCATCTCGTCGAGGGGCGCGAGATCCCGCGCTAGATCAGATCCAGCAGGTGCCGCCCGACGCGGTCGTCCAGCGACCGGCGGGCTTGCGCCAGCGGCATCCACAAGGCCATGTGCCCCGCCTCCGTCGGCGGGCCGACGCGGCGGACCGGGCGGGCGAGGTAGAGGGTGCAGACCTTCTCGGCCCAGAGATCGTAGTCCGGCATCCAGTTGAACCGGCGGAACAGGCCCAGCCGGCGGGGGGCGGTCATGGTCCAGCCCGTCTCCTCCATCACCTCGCGGTGGAGGGCGTGGATCGGATGCTCGCCGGGGTCGATGCCTCCGCCGGGGAACTGGATCAGGGGGTCGCCCTCCTGCGCGGTGAGCAGCAGCTCGTCCCCGCGCAGCAGCACCGCATAGGCCCCGGGCCGGGCCCTGTAGCGGATGCCCCCTCGGATCGCCTCCCCCACTCGGCGCATGGCCGGCCCCTTTCGCGTCAGCTTCGCTTCCCTATATGGGGGGTCGATATGCCCCTCCCGACAGCGAAGGCAACGCCATGACCCTCGGCTCCCGCATCGCCTGGGACGACACCGTGCTGCCGTTCCAACTCGACGCTTCCGACATCCGCGGCCGGCTCGCCCGGCTCGACGGGGTGCTCGACCGCATCCTCGAGCAGCACGACTATCCCCCGGCGATCGAGGCGCTGGTGGCCGAGATGGCCCTGCTGACCGCGCTGATCGGCCAGACGGTCAAGCTGCGCTGGAAGCTGTCGCTGCAGGTGCGCGGCGACGGGCCCGCGCGGCTGATCGCGACAGACTACTATGCGCCGCAGACCGAAGGCGAGCCGGGGCGGATCCGGGCCTATGCCTCCTACGATGCCGACAGGCTGGACCCGACGGGCCCCGCCTTCCCGCAGATCGGCAAGGGCTACTTCGCCATCCTGATCGACCAGGGCGAGGGCACGACCCCCTACCAGGGGATCACGCCGATCGCCGGCGGCTCCCTGCTGTCCTGCGCCGAGACCTATTTCGCCCAGTCCGAGCAGCTGCCGACTCGCTTCGCCCTGTCCTTCGGGACGAGCCGCGAGGCGGGGGGCGTGACCGGCTGGCGCGCCGGCGGGGTGATGCTGCAGCACATGCCCAAGGCCTCGCCCTTCGCGGCCTCGCCCGAGGGCGGCACCGGCGAGGGCGGCCTGCTCGCCTCGTCCGACATCGTGGACGGCGAGGAGGGCGAGAACTGGAACCGCGCCAACCTGCTGCTCGACACGGTCGAGGAGCTGGAGCTGATCGGGCCCAGCGTGCAGCCGACCGAGCTGCTCGTGCGTCTCTTCCACGAGGAGGGACCGCGGGTCTACGACGCCCAGCCGGTGCAGTTCGGCTGCTCCTGCTCGGCCGAGCGGGTGCGGCGGTCGCTGTCGATCTACTCGGCCAAGGATATCGGCCACATGACCACCGACGAGGGCATCGTCACCGCCGATTGCCAGTTCTGCGGCGCGCATTACGAGTTCGACCCCGAGACGCTCGGCTTCGAGGCCGAGAACGGCGGGATGGGCCCGGATGCGGAGGCGGATGGCGGCGACGCGGATGACGCGGCCTGAGGTCGCGCGCGATCTCGATCTCCTCCGGCGGGCGCTGGACCGGCCGGGGGAGGCGACCTCCGATTTCGACCTGAACCCGGACCTGCCCCTGCCGGCGGGCCACGCCCTGCGGCCGGCGGGCGTGCTCGCCGCGTTCACGCCCGGCCCGGCGGGGCTGGAGCTGATCCTGACCCGCCGCTCCGCCGCGCTGCGCCACCATCCCGGCCAGATCGCCTTTCCGGGCGGCAAGCAGGATCCGGGCGACGCCACCGTGATCGACGCCGCCCTGCGCGAGGCGGAGGAGGAGGTGGGCCTGCCGCGCGGCGCGGCCCGGATCCTCGGCACGCTGCCGCCGCACCGCACCGTCACCGGCTTCCACGTCACGCCGGTCGTCGGCTGGGTGCCCGCGCCCTTCGCCGAACTGGCCGAGCCTGACGAGGTGGACGAGATCTTCCGCGTGCCCTTCGCCTTCGTGACCGACCCCGCGAATTTCCGCGTCGAGGCGCGCAGCTGGAACGGGACGCGGCGGCACTACTACGTCGCGCCGCGCGGTCCGTGGTACATCTGGGGCGCGACGGCGCGGATGCTGCGCGGCCTGGCGGAAAGGGTGGCCTCATGCAGGTAGAGGCGGAATGGCTGTCCGCGCCGGGCGCGCGCGCGGTGATGCGGATGCTGACGGGCGCCGGGCACCAGGCCTGGTTCGTCGGCGGCTGCGTCCGCAACGCCGCCCTCGGCGCGGGGGCGAGCGATGTCGACATCGCCACCGACGCCCGGCCCGAGCGCGTGATGGAGCTGGCGCGGGACGCGGGCCTCAAGCCGGTCCCCACGGGCGTCGCGCACGGGACCGTCACGGTGGTCGCTGACGGCGTGCCCTACGAGGTCACCACCTTCCGCCGCGATGTCGAGACCGACGGGCGGCGCGCGGTTGTCGCCTTCTCGGACGATCTGGAGGAGGATGCCCGGCGGCGCGACTTCACGATGAACGCGCTCTATGCCGATGCCGCGGGGGCGGTGCGCGACCCGGTCGGCGGGCTGCCCGACCTCGCGGCCCGGCATCTGCGCTTCATCGGCGACCCCGCGCTGCGCATCCGCGAGGATTATCTGCGCATCCTGCGCTTCTTCCGCTTCCACGCCTGGTACGGCGATCCGGACGGAGGGATCGACGCCGAGGGGCTCGCCGCCTGCGCCGAGCTCGCGGACGGGATCGACACCCTCTCGCGCGAGCGGGTGGGCGCGGAGATGGTGAAGCTGCTCGGTGCGCCCGATCCCGCGCCGGCCTTAGGCGCGATGGGGGCGGCCGGGGTCCTGCTGCGGGTGCTGCCGGGGGCCGACCCGGTCTCGGTCGCGCGGCTCGTGCATCTGGAGCCGAACCTGCGACTCACCCCCGATCCGATGCGCCGGCTCGCCGCCGCGGGGGGGCAGGGCCGGGACGATCTGCGCCTGCCGAAGGCCGAGCTGCGCCGCGCCGGGACGACGCGCGCCGCGGCCCTGTCGGACGATCCGCCCGCCGTGCTGGGCTACCGCCACGGCGCGGCGGCGGGGGCCGATGCGCTGGCCGTGCGGCAGGCGCTGATCGGCCAGCCGATCCCGCCTGGCGCCCTTGCGACGCTGGAGGACGGGGCGGGGCGGACCTGCCCCGTCACCGCCGCCGACCTGATGCCGGACCTGTCCGGTCCCGCCCTCGGCGCCCGGCTGAACCGGCTCGAATCCGCGTGGCTCGCCTCCGGCTTCACGCTGGGCCGGGACGCGCTTCTCGCCCTGCCGGACGAAGACGGGTGACAAACCCGTGAGGATGGTCTAGAAGCCCCTCACCAATCTCGGAGGTCACGATGCCAGACAGGATGTACGCAGCAGCGGCCTAACGGCCCGGCTCGACCCCTGTCATCCGCGGTCGACCGGTGCCCGGTCCCGCCATCGTCTTTCCCTTTCGTCCATTTCCGGACCCTCCGACATGACTACCCCTTTCCTGCCGTCCGCGCGCCGCGTCGCGTGCCGGTTCCTGCCCGCCCGCAGCGCCGGCGCCGGCCCGTTCGCGTTTTCCCGACCCTTCACGACCCTGACGATCCGCCGGGGCCTGCCCATAGGAGCCCCGACATGCTGACCAGTCCCAGGAACCGCTTCTTCCGCTGGATCGAGGGGCTGTCCGATCCCTTTGCCGACCACCCGCGCAAGGTGCCGCCCAAACAGGCGGGCGCCTTCCTGTGGGACCAGCTGCAGCCTTTCCGCCTCGTCATGGTTCTGGCCAGCCTCGCCGGGATCACCGTGGCGCTGCTGGAACTGGGCCTGATCTGGTATGCCGGGCGGATCGTCGATCTCATGGCCGAGGGGCCCGAGACCTTCTGGGACAGCTACGGCACCGAACTCGTGATCGCGGCCGTGGTCCTGCTGGCCTTCCGGCCGGTCGCGATGGCCTTCAACGCGGCGATCACCTTCTCGGGGATCTCGACCAACATGCTGCCGCAGGTCCGCTGGCGGGCGCACCGGCTGATGCTGGGCCAGCCCGTCAGCTTCTTCCAGAACGACTTCGCCGGGCGACTGGCGAACCGGGTGATGAATACCGGCAACGCGATGGAGGATACCGCCTTCATCGCCTTCGAGGCGTTCTGGCAGGCCGGCGCCTTCGCCATCGCGACGCTGATCCTGCTGTCGGGCATGGACTGGCGCCTGGCCGTTCCGATGGCGATCTGGATCGTCGGCTTCGTCACCTACACCTTCACGCTCGCGCCTCGGCTGGGCCGGATGGGCGAGAAGTTCAGCCATGCCAACTCGATGGTCACCGGCCGCGTGGTCGACAGCTACACCAATATCGAGACGGTGAAGCTCTTCGCCCATGCCGAGCGGGAAGAGGCCTTCGCCCGGTCGGGCATGCAGCGGATGAAGCTGCGCTTCGGCGCGCTGATGCGCGGCTTCGCCGAGATGCAGGGCGGGCTGGCGCTGTTCAACTCCGCCGCGCTCCTGCTGGTCGTGGGTCCGGCGCTCTGGCTCTGGACGAACGGCGCGCTCTCCATCGGCGAGGTGGCGGCGGCGGTCGCCATGGCATTGCGCCTGAACACGATGACCGGCTGGATCATGTGGATGACCGTGCGCCTGTTCGAGCATCTGGGCACGATCCGCGAGGGGCTGGAGAGCATCGCCGTGCCGCTCACCGTCACCGACCGCCCCGGCGCGCGGCCGCTGGCCGTGACGGGCGGCGGCATCCGCATCCGGGGGCTGACGCACCATTACGGGCGCGGACATGGCGGGCTCGACGGGATCGACCTCGACATCCGCCCGGGCGAGCGGGTCGGCCTCGTGGGGCCGTCGGGCGCGGGGAAGTCGTCCCTCGTCAACCTGCTGCTGCGATTCCGCGACGCGGAGAGCGGCACGATCGAGATCGACGGGCAGGACGTGGGCGCCGTGACGCAGGACAGCCTGCGCCACGCCATCGGGATGGTCACGCAGGACAGCTCGCTGCTGCACCGCTCGGTCCGGGCCAACCTTCTCTACGGCCGGCCCGAGGCGAGCGAGGCGCAGATCGTCGAGGCGGCGAAGCGGGCCGAGGCGCACGACTTCATCCTCACGCTCGAGGACGGCAAGGGGCGCCGGGGCTACAACGCGCATGTCGGCGAGCGCGGAGTCAAGCTGTCGGGCGGCCAGCGGCAGCGGATCGCGCTGGCGCGGGTCATCCTGAAGGACGCCCCGATCCTGGTGCTGGACGAGGCGACATCCGCGCTCGACAGCGAGGTGGAGGCCGCCATCCAGGAAACGCTCGAGACGATGATGGAGGGCAAGACCGTCATCGCCATCGCGCACCGCCTGTCCACCATCGCGCGGATGGACCGGATCGTCGTCATGCGGGAGGGCCGCGTGATCGAGGACGGCCCCCACGCGGCGCTGCTGGCGCAGGGCGGTCTCTATGCCCGGCTCTGGGCGCGGCAATCGGGCGGGTTCCTCGGGGAGGAGGCGGCGGAGTAACGCCGCGCCGCCCCCCGTGACGGGACCCGTGACGGGACGCATCCCGCCGGAACGCTATGTCCGGCGGGGTGCGGTCCCCGGCGGCCGCGATCCTGCCGGAGTGTCCCATGCGCGACGCCGTCATCGACCGCCTCAGCGGCCTGATCCCGCCCTTCCGCGAGGTGCGGGTGGCGCCGCCGGATACGCTGCTGCGCTTCTTCGGCTGGGCGCTGAAGGGGTCGTGGCCGGGACTGGCGGTGGCCGGCGTGATCTCGGCCCTGGCCGGGGCGGTGGACGTGATCGCCGCCCTCTTTCTCGGCGTGGTGATCGACGCGGCGGTGGCGGCGGGGCCGGGCTTCGTCTTCAGCGCGAACGTCTGGCTGTTCCTCGGGATCGGGGCGTTCCTGATCTTCCTGCGCCCGCTCGCCTTCGGCGCCTCGGCGGCGATCCAGACGCTGGCGATCCAGCCCAACCTGATGGTGCTGGTCCTCAGCCGCCTGCACCGCTGGACGCTGGGACAGGCCATCGACTTCTTCGACAACGATTTCGCGGGGCGGATCGCGCAGAAGCAGATGCAGACCGCCCGCGCCCTGACCGAGGCGACGGTCGAGACGATCAACACGCTCGTCTTCGCGCTGGCCTCGGTCGTGGCGACCGCCATCCTTGTCGTCAGCATCGATCCGCTGGCGGCGGGGCTGCTGGTGGTCTGGCTGGTCGGCTACCTGCTGTTCATCCGCGCCTTCCTCCCCCACATCCGGTCACGGTCCAAGGCGCGGGCCGCGGCACGGGCCGCCGTCACCGGGCAGGTGGTCGACACGATCACCAACATGCGCACGGTCAAGCTCTTCGCCCATGCCGCGCACGAGGACGAGGCGGCGATCGGCGCGATGCGCGGCTACCGCGAGCGCACGCTGCATTTCGGCGAGGTCTCCACCGCGTTCCGCTTCCTGCTGATGATGATCGCCGGGATCCTCCCGGTGATCCTGGTCGGCTCCACCCTCGCCATGTGGGGGCAGGGCAACGCAACGGCCGGCGATATCGCCGCCACCGGGACCGTGGCGCTGCGGATCGCGCAGATGACCGGCTGGGTCAGCTTCACCATGATGGGGATCTACGCCAATGTCGGCGAGGTCGAGGACGGGATGCACACCCTCTCCGCCGCCTACGGCCTGACCGACCGGCCGGGCGCGACGAAGCTGACCCGCGCGGGCGGCATCGCCTTCGAGGACGTGACCTTCACCTACGGGCGGCGCGAGGGCGGGATCCGCGACCTGACCCTGCGGATCGCGGAGGGCGAGAAGATCGGCATCGTCGGCGCCTCGGGCGCGGGCAAGTCGACGCTCGTGGCGCTGCTGCTGCGGCTCTACGACGTGGAGAAGGGCACGGTCCGCGTCGGCGGGAGCGACGTGCGCGAGGTCACGCAGGAAAGCCTGCGCGGCCATGTCGCGATGGTCACGCAGGAGACGGCCATGTTCAACCGCACCGCGCGCGACAACATCCGCTACGGCCGGCCGCAGGCGTCGGACGAGGAGGTCGCGGCGGCGGCCCGCCGGGCCGAGGCGCACGACTTCATCCTCGCCATGCAGGACCACAAGGGCAATCGCGGCTACGACGCCTTTCTCGGCGAACGGGGGGTCAAGCTGTCGGGCGGCCAGCGGCAGCGCATCGCGCTCGCCCGCGCCTTCCTCAAGGACGCCCCGATCCTCGTGCTGGACGAGGCGACGAGCGCGCTCGATTCCGAGGTCGAGGCGAGCATCCAGCGCGCGCTCGAGGACGCGATGGAGGGCAAGACCGTCATCGCCATCGCGCACCGGCTGTCCACCATCGCCCGGATGGACCGGATCGTGGTGATGGAGGACGGCCGCATCGTCGAGGAGGGGGCGCATGACGACCTGCTCGCCCGGGGCGGGGTCTATGCCCGCTACTGGAACCGGCAATCGGGCGGTTTCATCCCCGCGGATGCGGCAGCGGCGGAGTAGCTTGCACGCCCCGCCCCCTTCGGCGTAGAGGCCGCCTCCTCTCGCGGAGGGCAGGGGATGCAGCGCGTCATGATCATCGGGGCGCCGGGCTCGGGCAAGTCGACCCTGGCCCGGACCCTCGGCGGCCTCACCGGCCTGCCCGTCTTTCACATGGATCACATCCACCACCTGCCGGGCTGGCAGCAGCGCCCGCGGGCCGAGCGGCTGGAGATGGCGGGCGAGATCGAACGGTCCGAACGCTGGATCTTCGAGGGCGGCCTGTCCGAGACCTATCACCGCAGGGCCGAACGGGCCGACGTCATCGTCTGGCTCGACCTGCCGCTGTGGCTGTTGCTCTGGCGGGTCGCGCGGCGGATCGTGAGGTATCGCGGAACCGTCCGCCCCGACATGGCCCCCGGCTGCCCGGAGCAGTTCGATCCGGACTTCTTCCGGTACATCCTCACCTCGGACCGCCGCACGCGCGACCGCAACCGCCGGTTCTGCGAGGCCTGGCCGGACAAGGCGGTGCGCCTGCGCTCGCCCCGCGCCGTGGCGCGCTGGCTGGAACAGGTCCGCGCGGCGGGGTAGGGCGGGGCATGGAGATCGAGAGCCTCACGCTGCAGGGACAGGGCCGCGCCACGGACGGCACGCTGGTGCCCCGAACCCTGCCGGGCGAGGAGGTGGACCCGGTCGACGGCGCCCCCCGCATCCTGCGCCCCGCGCCCGAGCGCGTAGTGCCGCCCTGCCCGCATTTCCGGTCCTGCGGCGGCTGCGCGATGCAGCACGCCTCCGACGCCTTCGTCGCGGAATGGAAGGCCGGGATCGTGCGCCGCGCCCTTCAGGCGCAGGGGATCGAGGCGCGGATCGAGGGCGTCCATACCTCGCCGCCCAATTCCCGCCGCCGGGCGAAGTTCGCGGGCCGCAGGACGAAGAAGGGCGCGCTGGTCGGATTCCACGCGCACCGCTCCGACGTGATCGTCGAGGGGCCGGACTGCCGGCTCGTCCTGCCCCGGATCCTCGCGCTCCGTCCCGCGCTGGAGGAGCTGACCCGCGCCGCCGCCTCCCGCAAGGGCGAGGTCGCGCTGACCGTCACCTGGAGCCTCGAGGGCGCGGACGTGGCGATGGAGGTCGGGCGTGCGATGACGGGGGAGGACCGCGTCGCCCTCGCCGCCATCGCGGGGGCGCGGGGCCTCGCCCGCCTGTCCTGGGACGGCGAGCCGGTGGCGATGCGCGCCCCGCCGGCCCAGCGATTCGGCGCCGCCCGCGTCGTGCCGCCGCCCGGCGCCTTCCTGCAGGCGACGGCAGAGGGCGAGGCGGCCCTGCTGGAGGTGGTGCGCCGCGGCACGGAGGGCGCGGGACGGATCGTCGACCTCTTCGCCGGCTGCGGGACCTTCGGCCTGCCGCTGGCCGCGGCGGCCGAGATCCACGCGGTCGAGGGCGACGGCGCGATGCTGGCCGCCCTGGACCGGGGCTGGCGCGACGCGCCCGGCCTGCGCCGGGTGACGACCGAGACCCGGGACCTGTTCCGTCGCCCGCTGATCGCGGACGAGCTGGCCGGGTTCGAGGCCGCGGTGATCGACCCGCCCCGCGCCGGCGCGGCCGCCCAGGTGGCGGAGCTGGCGGCCAGCGGGATCGGGACGGTCGCGATGGTCTCGTGCAATCCCGTCACCTTCGCCCGCGACGCGGCGGCGCTGGTGGCGGCGGGCTTCGCGATGGACGGGGTCCGGGTCGTCGACCAGTTCCGCTGGTCGGCCCATGTCGAACTTGCAACAATCTTCCGCCGGGCCTGAGCGATCCCCCCTGTTGCGGGCAGGGGATCGGTAGTAATCATGGCGGCAAAAGGGACACCGAACCGTTCCGGGGCAGAATCATGATCGTCGACCGCAGGACGCTACTTCTCGGCGGGGCCGCCGCGCTTGCCGGCTGTGCCGCGCCGTCCAAGTTCCTCACCTATGACGGGCCGCAGGTCACCTCGGCGCTCGTGCTGAAGGGGCAGCGCACGCTGCTGCTGATGAACGGGCAGACCGTGCTGAAGCAGATGCGCTTCGAGCTCGGCTTCAACCCGACGGGGCACAAGCAGTTCAAGGGCGACGGCCGCACGCCCGAGGGCGGCTACGTGATCGACCGCCGGAACCCGAACAGCGCCTATCACCTGTCGATCGGGATCTCCTATCCGAACGATCGCGACCGCGCCTTCGCCCGGGAGATGGGCCGCGATCCGGGCGGCGACATCTTCATCCACGGCACGCCCGAGGCCTATGTCGGCAAGGCCGACTGGACGGCCGGCTGCGTCGCGGTCGACAATTCCGAGATGGAGGAATGCTACGCCATGGTGCAGGACGGCACGCCGGTCTTCCTCTACGCCTGATCGCCGGCTCGCCCCCCCGGGCCGCTGACATGAAGAAAGGCCGGGTCGCGCGCGCGCCCGGCCTTTTCAGTTCGGGCAGCGTCGCCCCCCGGCGTCGCCCCGATGCCGGGCTCAGTTCCCCAGCACCATGTCCCACCAGATCTTGCCGTTCGATTCCTGCGACCAGGCCAGACCCATCCGCGTCGCCGTGCGGTCGAGGATGACGGACCGGGTCGAGGGCTCCTCCATCCAGGCGGCGAGGGTCTCGAGCTCGGTCTCGAAGGTCTCCGAGATCGCCTCGCCGACCAGCCCGCCCGGATAGCCGACCCGCCGCAGCCGGTCGAGCGGCGAGGATCCGTCCGAGCCGAAATGCCATGGCCGGTTCTGCCGCTGCATGTCCTGCGCGTGGGTCGCCGCGGCGGCCGTCAGCTGCGAGTCGAGCGTCAGCGGCGCGGCCCCGGCGGCGGCGCGCAGCGTGTTGACTCCGTCGAGCATCCGGTAGGGGATCTCCTGCGCGTCGGCCGGGGTGATCTGGTAGACGGTCGGCAGGGGAAGGCCGTCCGGCCCGATCCGGCCCGCTGGCGCGCCGCCGCAGGCGGCGAGGGCGGTGGCGAGGAGGAGGGCGAGGACCGGCGCGCGGCGGGGCATGGGCGTATCCCGGATGTGGAAGGGTGGTACCGAGCGCGTCCTTAGCGCCCCGCAGGGTGTGTCGCAAACCCCCGATCGGCGGGAAAGCGCCCGCGCGCACGGGGGCGTGAGTGGACAGGCCCGCGCTGCCGGGCGTATGCGCGGGGCGATCCTCGACGCGAAGGAAAGCCCCGATCATGTCGTCCGTCCTCGACCGCCGCGCCCTCCTGACCTCCGGCCTCGCCGCCGGGGCCGCCGCCCTCGGCGCGCCCGCGCTGGGCCAGCAGGCGAACTCCACCGAGTTCGAGAGCGACATCAGCTCGAGCGTGCAGCGCAACGTCTCGGCCTTCCGGATGCTGGACTGGCGCCCCTATTTCGACACGCTGGCGAAGGGCGCGATCCTCTGCGACATCCAGTCCCGGGCGCTGCATTACTGGTCCGAGGACGAGTCGATCTACCGGCTGTTCCCGACCTCGGTGCCGCTGACCAACGACCTCACCCGCCTCGGCCGGACCGAGGTGGTGCAGAAGGTCGTCGCTCCGACCTGGCGGCCCACCCCGTCGATGCGCGAGCGCAACCCCGAATGGCCCGAGGTGGTCGAGGGCGGCGATCCGATGAACCCGCTCGGGCCCTATGCGCTCTACCTGTCCTGGACCTATTACCGGATCCACGGCACCCACGACACGCGCAAGATCGGCCGTCGCTCCTCCAACGGCTGCATCGGCCTCTTCAACGAGCACATCACCGAGCTGTTCGGCTATGCCGAGGTCGGCACCCAGGTCCTGCTGATCTGAGATCGGCCTGCCGATCGGGGTCGGCGTCCCGCGGGGGATCCTGCGCGGCGCCGCCCCCCCTTATCTTGCCGCAAATACTCCGGGGTCGGGGGCGGAGCCCCGGCCGGGCCCGCCGGGCGGGCCCGGGCCTGACCGTCAGTCCAGCCAGCCCGCGAGATTGGCCTCCACGACCCCTGCCAGCGCGTCCATGTGCGCGGCGTCGTCGTTGAGGCAGGGGATGTAGGTGAAACGTTCGCCCCCCGCATGCTCGAAGCTCTCGCGGATCTCCTCGTTGATCTCCTCCAGCGTCTCGATGCAATCGGCGCTGAAGGCCGGGGCGCAGACGGCGATGCTCTTCTTCCCCTGCCGGGCGAGCCGGGCGACTTCCTCGACCGTGTAGGGCTTCAGCCATTCCTCGGGGCCGAAGACCGACTGGAAGGTCGTCGCGATCTCGGTCGTCTCCCATCCCAGCCGCTCGCGCAGCAGCCGCGTCGTCTTCTGGCACTGGCAATGGTAGGGGTCGCCCTGCATCAGGTAGCGCTTAGGCATGCCGTGATAGGAACAGACGAGGATGTCGGGGCGGTGGTCGAGCTCGGCATATTTGCGCTCGACCGAGGCGGCGAGCGCGTCGATATAGGCCGGTTCGTCGAAATAGGGCGGCACGATGCGGGCGACGGGCTGGCGCACCTCCTCCATCAGCGCGCGGAAGAACTGGTCGTTCGCGGTGGCCGAGGTCGCGCCGGCGTAATGCGGATAGAGCGGGAAGAAGAGGATCCGGGTGCACCCCGCCTCGACCATCTGCCGTACCTTCGCCTTCGTCGAGGGATTGCCGTAGCGCATGCAGAAATCGACCACGACGTCCTCGCCGTAGCGGGCGGCCATCCGCTCGGCCATCGCGGCGGTCTGGTCCTTCGTGATCGTCAGGAGCGGGCTCTCGTTCCGCTCGGTGTCCCAGATCGAGCGATAGGCCGCGCCCGAGGTGAAGGGCCGTTTCGTCAGGATGATCGCCTGCAGCAGCGGCTGCCATTTCCAGCGCGGGTAGTCGATCACGCGTCGGTCCGACAGGAACTCGTTCAGGTAGCGCCGCATCGACCAGTAATCGTGCCCGTCGGGCGTGCCGAGATTGGCGAGGAGGAGGCCGGTCCGTTCGCGCGGGACCTTCGGGTGATCGCCCGGGGCATGTTCGGGCCGCCGGGCCTCGTCGGTGAAATCGCGCATCTGTCGCCCCCTGTCCTTCTGCTCGCGTCTGGTGTCCCGCGCCTCGGCGGGGAGGTAACGGCCCGGGCGGCGGAATCAATCGGGCGCTTTGTCGCCGGTCCCGGTCCCGATCCCGGCCCTCGTCCCGGTCCCGGTCCCGGTCCTGCCGGCGCCGGCGCCCGACGCGGTCTCTCCGGCCGGCCGCTCGTCCGTGCCCAGCGCGTCGGCCAGGCGCTGCGCGGCGCTGCCGGGGCGCAGCGGCTGCGGCTGGCTCTCGTCCGGCGCCCAGCCGGCGAGGTGGATGGTCTCGAAGGTGGCGGCGACGCGCCCGTCCGGCTGCCCGTAGGCCTGCGCGTAGAGCCGCGCGGCCTCCATCATCACGGCGCGGCGGGTCGGGCGGCGCAGGCGCGCGGTCAGGGCATTGCTCTCGCCCATCGCACGCAGGTCGCGCATCAGCGCGAAGGGGTCGGCATAGGTGACGCGCGTCGTCTCGACATCCGCGACCGGCAGGGCGAGCCCGGCCCGCTGCAGCAGCGCGCCGACATCGCGCACCTCGCCCATCGGGGCGATGCGCGGCGACAGACCGCCCGTCACCGCGATCTCGGCCTGACCGAGCGCGGCGCGCAGTTCCGCCAGGGTCTGCCCCCCGAAGGCCGCGCCGAGGAACAGCCCGTCGGGGCGGAGCGCGCGGCGGCACTGGATGATCTGGCCCACGGGGTCGTTGGCCCAATGCAGGGCGAGGGCATGAAGGACGAGGTCGTGCGCCCCCGGCTCCAGCTCCAGCACCTCGTCGTCGGGGACGATCCGCGCGCCGGGCAACCGCCCCTCCCAGACCTGCGGCCACGCCGTCACCACGGCGGGCGCGGTGAACGATCTGTTAACCTCGGCCAGCCTATCGAGAAGGCCCTCGGCCACGTGGTCCTGCAGGAACAGCTCCGGCGCGCGGGCGGCGCGGGCCCGGCGGCGGGCCAGCGCGGGGCGGTCGATCAGGGGCGTCGGCGCGGCGGGGTCGGACATGGGGGGCAGATAGGCGGATGGCGGGGGCATTGCAAAGGGACGCGGGCGGTCCGGGGCGCCCGCCGCGCCGCGCCCGTGGTCCGGGTGCCCTGCGGCGCGTCGCGGGCGCGGCGTCGCGCCTGCTCTACCCGGCGCAATGCGTTGCCTGCGGCAGCTTCACCGAGGCGGCCCATCACCTCTGCGGGCCGTGCTGGCGGGACTGCCGGTTCATCGGCGGCACGATATGCGACGGCTGCGGCACGCCGCTTCCGGGCGAGGCGGTCCTGGCGCGCGAGCTCTGCGACGACTGCCGGGCGGCGGACTTCCCCTGGAGCCGGGGCCGCGCGGCGATGGTCTACCGCGATACCGCCCGCAGGCTCGTCCTGCAACTGAAGCATTCCGACCGGACCGACCTCGCCCGGGCGGGGGGGCTGTGGATGTCGCGCGCCGGCCGCGACCTGATCGGGGCGGACACGCTGCTGGTGCCGGTCCCGCTGCACTGGTCGCGGCTCTGGCGGCGGCGCTACAACCAGGCCGCGCTGCTGGCGCAATGGCTGGGAGTCGAGTCCGGGGCCGAGGTGGCGGTCGATGCGCTGGTCCGGCCCCGCCGCACGATCAGCGCGGCGGGCCGCGCGGCGCGCTTTGCCGCGCTGGAGGGGGCGATCCGGCCGCATCCCCGCCGGGGCGCCGCGATGGCGGGCCGGCCGGTGGTGATCGTCGACGACGTGATGACTAGCGGCGCGACCCTGACCACGGCCGCCCTGGCCGCGACCGGGGCAGGCGCGGCAAGCGTCGACGTGCTGACACTGGCGCGCGCCGTCCGGGGGGCCTAGATCAGGGGCGACGTTTCCCAGCCCCGCCCCCAAGCCCCCGGGAGGCCCGCCATGGCCATGATCGAGATCTATACCAAACCCACCTGCGGCTTCTGCCACATGGCGAAGCGCCTGCTCGCCCAGAAGGGCGCCGGCTTCGCCGAGGTCGACATCGCCGCCGCGCCCGAACGGCGCGCCGAGATGGTGCAGCGCGCGAACGGGCGCGGGACCGTGCCGCAGATCTTCATCGACGGGGAACATGTCGGCGGCTGCGACGACCTCTTCGCCCTCGACCGCGCCGGCAAGCTCGACCCGATGCTGGCGGCGTGAGGGCGGCGCTCCTCCAGCTCTGCTCCGGCGACGATCCGGAGGCGAACCTCGTGGCGACGACCGACCTGCTGCGCCGCGCGGCGGGGGAGGGGGCGGGTTTCGTCCTGACGCCCGAGGTCACCAACTGCGTCTCGGCCAGCCGGGCCCGGCAGGAGGAGGTACTGCGCCACGAGGAGGACGACCCCACGCTCGCCGCCCTGCGGGACGAGGCCGCACGGGCCGGGATCTGGCTGTCCATCGGCTCGCTGGCGCTGAGGACGGACGATCCGGACGGCCGCTTCGCCAACCGGTCCTTCCTCATCGGCCCTGATGGCGGGGTCGCTGCCCGCTACGACAAGGTCCACATGTTCGACGTGACCGTGTCCGAGGCCGAGACCTACCGCGAATCGGCCGGCTACCGCCCGGGCGACCGGGCCGTCGTCGCCGACACGCCCTTCGCCGCGATCGGCCTGACGATCTGCTACGACCTGCGCTTTCCCCACCTCTACCGCCGCATCGCGCAGGCGGGGGCCGAGATGCTGCTGGTCCCGTCCGCCTTCTCGCCCGGCACCGGCGCCGCCCATTGGGAGCCGCTGCTGCGCGCGCGCGCCATCGAATGCGGCGCCTGGGTGCTGGCCGCGGCGCAGACCGGCACTCACCCGACGACGACGACGCGCGAGCGGCGGACGCACGGCCACTCGCTCGTCGTCTCGCCCTGGGGCGAGGTGATTGCCGATGGCGGGACCGAACCGGGCATCGTCTTCGCCGAACTCGACCGGCAGGCGGTCGCCGAGGCGCGGGCCCGCATCCCCTCGCTGAGCCACGACCGCGCGGTGACCGGGCCGTGAGCGCCGGTCAGGACAGGGGCGCGGACAGGTCCGACCCGCTGGCGGTCTCGCTCTTCACCGAGATCATGACGATCGACCAGCTCGCCCGGAACTCCATCGCGCGGGCCCTGCCGAAGGGGATGGAACTGAGCCATTTCTCGGTGCTCAACCTGCTCGCCCATACCGGGGACGAGCGCACGCCGGGGCAGCTCGCCCGGTCCTTCCACCTCACGCGCGGGGCGATGACGAACACGCTCTCGCGGCTGGAATGGGCAGGCTGGGTCCATGTCCGGCCCGACTGGGACGATGCGCGCAAGAAGCGGGTCTCGATCAGCCCCGCCGGGCGCCGGGCGCGGGACGACGCGCTGGCCGCCATCGCACCGCTGATCGCCGAGGTGGCCGGCCGGATCGGCGCCGAGCGGGTGCGCCCCCTGCTGCCGGTCCTGCGCGAGCTGCGCCTGCAACTGGCCGAATCCGAGCCGCGGGATGAATGATGCGGCCCGGTCCGAGGCGGAGGCGGGGCCCGCGAGGTGGCCCGGCCGGCCGGTTGCCGTCGCGCCGCGGGCCGCGATCGCCGTGACACCTGCCGATCCGGAGACGCCGAATGAGTGACGACGACCGCGCGGGCCGCCTGATGCACGGGCGGCCGGGGCTGGAGCGGGGCGACCCCGTCGCGCTGCCGTTGACCATGGCCTCGATGTTCCACCTGCCGGGCGATCCGGCCGGGGCGCCGGGCTACGGCCGCGTCGACAACCCGGTCTGGGAGGAGGTGGAGCGGCAGCTTTCGATCCTCGAGGGGGCGCCCGCGCTGCTCTTTCCCTCCGGCATGGGCGCGATCTCGGCCGCCCTGATGGCGGGGCTGAAGGCGGGGGACCGGGTGCTGCTGCCCTCCGACGGCTACTACACGACCCGCCTGCTCGCGGACCGGGTGCTGGCGCGGTTCGGGGTCGCGGCAGCCTACCGCCCGACGGCGCGCTACGGGGAGGGCGGCTTCGACGGCTTTGCGGCGGTCTTCGTCGAGACGCCCTCGAATCCGGGGCTCGACCTGTGCGACCTCGCCGCGATCTGCGCCGCCGTGCGCGCGGCGGGGGGCGTCACGCTGGTCGACAACACCACGATGACGCCCTTCGGCCAGCGCCCGCTGGAGCTGGGCGCGGACGTGGTGGTCGCCAGCGACACCAAGGCGCCGAGCGGCCAGTCCGACGTGATCCTCGGCCATCTCGCCACGCGCGATGCGGCCCTCTTCGAGGCGGCGAAGGACTGGCGCAAGCTGTCGGGCGCGATCCCGGGGCCGTTCGAGGCGTGGCAGCTGAACCGCTCGCTCCCGACGCTGGAGATGCGCTTCGCCCGGATGTGCGACAGCGCCGAGGCGCTGGCCCCGCGTCTCGCCGCGCATCCCGCGGTGCGGGCCCTGCGCTATCCCGGCCTGCCGGACGATCCGGGGCACGCGCTGGCCCGGTCGCAGATGGCACGGTTCGGATTCCTCATCGGCCTGACGCTGAAGGACCGGGACACGGCCGAACGGTTTATCGAGGCCGCGGGGCTGACGCCCGCCACGTCCTTCGGCGGGGTCCATTCCAGCGCGGAATGCCGGGCGCGCTGGGGCGACGACGTGCCCGGGGGCTTCGTGCGGCTGTCGGTCGGGTGCGAACCGGTGGCGGACCTGAGCGCCCGGATCGTGGCGGCGCTGGACGAGATCGCCTGAAGGGTCAGCCCGCCCGCTTCACCGCCGCGGTGACGTAGTTCACCGACAGGTCGCGGTCCGAGATCGACCAGGACCACGAGACGGGATTGAAGACGAATCCCTTCCGGTCGACCGGGTCGAGCCCCGCCTTGCGCAGCAGGTCGAAGAGCTCGTCCGGGGTGATGAACTTGCGCCATTCGTGCGTGCCCCGGGGCAGCCATCGCATGACCCATTCCGCGCCGACGATGGCCATGGCGAAGCTCCTGGGGTTGCGGTTGATGGTCGAGCAGAGATGGAGCCCGCCGGGCTTCAGCAGCTGCCGGCAGGCGGTGAGATAGGCGAGCGGGTCCGCGACATGCTCCACCACCTCCATGTTGAGGACGGCGTCGAACTGCTCGCCCGCCGCGGCCATCTCCTCGGCCGTGCCGACGCGGTAGTCGATGGCGAGGCCCGACTGCTCGGCATGGACCTGCGCGACGGGGATGTTGCGCGGGGCGGCGTCGACGCCGACGACATCCGCGCCGAGCCGGGCCATCGGTTCGCACAGCAGGCCCCCGCCGCAGCCGATGTCGAGGATGCGCAGCCCCGCGAAGGGGGCGGGGTCGGTGAGGTCGCGGCCGAACTCGCCCGCGATCTGGCGGGTGATGTAGCCCAGCCGCACCGGGTTCATCATGTGCAGCGGCTTGAACTTGCCGGTCTCGTCCCACCATTCGGCGGCCATCGCCTCGAACTTGGCGATCTCGGCGGCGTCGATCGTGCTCGCGCTCTGCATAACTTTATCCCTCAAGCATGGCTCCGGCAGGTCCTTGCCTATATAGGTCGGGCATGGACAGAGCCTCGGGCCATAAACGCGTCTCGCAACGACTTTATCCGCCGATCGACCCGTTCGATCAGCGCATGCTCGACGTGGGCGACGGTCACCGCGTCTATGTCGAGCAGTGCGGCAACCCGGACGGGCTGCCGGTCGTCGTGCTGCATGGCGGGCCGGGGGGCGGCTGCTCGCCCGCGATGCGGCGCTACTTCGATCCCGCGATCTACCGGATCGTCCTGTTCGACCAGCGCGGCTGCGGCCGTTCGCGCCCCCATGCCAGCGTCGAGGACAACACGACCTGGCATCTCGTCGCGGATATCGAGCTGATCCGGCAGGAGCTGGGCATCGACGCCTGGGTCGTGTTCGGCGGCAGCTGGGGCGCGACGCTCTCTCTCGTCTACGCGCAGGAGCATCCGCACCGGACCCGGGCGCTGGCGCTGCGCGGCGTGTTCCTGATGACCCCGCCCGAGCTGAAATGGTTCTACGGTGGGGGCGCGGGCCTGTTCTGGCCCGAGCTGTGGTCGCGGTTCGCCGGGCTGGTCCCGGAGGAGGAGCGCGGCGACCTGATCGCCGCCTACAACCGGCGGCTCTTCTCGGGCGACCTGCCGACCGAGACCCGCTTCGCCCGGGCCTGGGCGGCGTGGGAGAACGCGCTGGCCTCGATCGACAACGAGGGGCTGGGCGGCGAGGGGCCGGCGGATTACGCCCGCGCCTTCGCCCGGCTCGAGAACCACTACTTCACCCACCAGGGTTTCCTGGGGCCCGAGCAGCAGATCCTCGCCCCGCAGCGGATGGCGCGCATCGCCGAGGTGCCGGGAATCGTCGTGCAGGGAAGATACGACATGATCTGCCCGCCCGCTTCGGCCCATCGGCTCGCCGCGGCCTGGCCCCGGGCGCGGCTCGTGATGGTCGGCAAGGCGGGGCACGCCCTGTCCGAGGCGGGGATCAGCGACGAGCTGGTCTCGGCGATGGACGCCTTCGCCCGGGTGCTGGTATGACCGCGATCTCCCGCCGCCTGCTGATGCGCGGCGGCGCGGCGGCCGGGTTGCTGGCGATGTCGGGCGCGGCCCGCGCCGCGGGGGGACTACCCGCGGGAACCCTGCGGCTCGCCCTGCCCGACCTGCCGGCGACGCCCGGCATCGGCGATGGGCGCGGTCTCGCGGCCGCCGTGCTCGGCCCCGGCGCCGTCTGGGAGACGCTGACCGAGATCGCGCCGAGCGGCGAGCTGACGGGCGATCTCGCGACCGGATGGACGATGGAGGAGGGGGGGCGTGCCTGGCGCCTGACCCTGCGCCCGGCGGCGCGGTTCCAGGACGGCGATCCGGTGACGGGCGAGGCGGTCGCGGCCCATCTGTGGCGCGTCCGCGCGCCCCTGCTCTCCGACATGGTGGCGGCGGAGCCGGAGGCGGGCGGCCTGCGCCTGGTCTTCGCCGCGCCGCGCCCGGACCTGCCCTTCGTCCTCGCCGACCCGGCGCTCGCCATTGCGGGGCCGGGGGGCGCGGGCTCCGGCGCGTTCCGCGTCGAGCGTTTCGACGCGGCCGGGGCGGTGCTCGAGCGCGACCCGGACCATCCGCGGGCGGGCGGGGTGGCCCGGCTGCGGCTGACGGCCGTTCCCGACCCGGCGGCGCGCCTCGCCGCCCTGCGGGCCGGCGAGATCGACGCGGCCCCGGTGACGGCCGCCGAGGCCGGCGCACCCGGCCGGGGGCTGCGGCTGATCCGGACCCCCGGACACCAGCATTTCGTGCTGGAGGCGGAGCCGGCGCTGGCCGGCGCGCTGGCGGTCGGGCTGGACCGGGCCGCGCTGGCGGGCGGGCAGGGCCCGGTCGGGGCCGATTCGCCGATGCCGGGCGGGGTGCCGGCCCCGGCCGATCCGTTCCGCGCCCGGGCGCTTCTGGCGCAGGCGGGGCTGGCCGGCCGGCGGCTCGACCTGCGCGCGGCAGGGGACGTGCCGCCGGCCTTCCTCGCGCGGCTCGAGTCGGCGCTGGCCGAGCTCGACCTCGCCTCCGGCGGCGCGGGGCCGGCGTTGACGGTGAGCCGCGCCTCGGGCCGGCTGACGGCCCGCTGGGCCGAGGCGCGGCTGGGCCTTCCGCGCGAACGCGTCGTGATCCCCGCCTTCGCGGACTACGTCCTGGCCCATTCGGTCCGCCTGCTGCCGCCGCGGCGGATCGGCGCGCTGTGGGACCTCGACGACGGCCGGATCGCCCAGCGCTGGCAGGTCGCCTAGGCGGGCCGCCGCGCCCGCTCCGTCCTTCGCCCTTGCATTTCCGGCGCGAGGGGCGCATATGCCCGTCACGACAGCGGCGCGCTGGCCTCCACCCCCAGCGCCCACCGGAACATTCGCGGGCCGCTTCGGCCCGTTTTTCGTTTCCGGCGCCCGCCCGGTCCCTCTCCCGCAAGGAGCCCCGATCATGTCCGACCTCGTCGCCAAGGCCGCCATCGACCGCCGCATCGCGGAGATCGTGCGCCCCGTGATCGAGGACATGGGCTGCGAGCTGGTGCGCGTACGCCTGCAGGGCGGCAAGACCGAGATCCTGCAGATCATGGCGCAGAAGCCCGACGGCACGATCGACGTCGACACGCTGGGCGAGATCTCGACCGCGCTGTCGGCCACGCTCGACGTCGAGGACCCGATCGAGGGGAACTACACGCTCGAGGTGTCCTCGCCGGGAATCGACCGGCCGTTGACCCGGCTCAAGGATTTCGAGCAGTGGGACGGCTACACCGCCAAGCTCGAGACCGAGGAGCTGATCGACGGCCGCCGCCGCTTCAAGGGCGAGCTGCGGGGGATCGAGGGCTCCGAGGTGCTGATCGAGATCGAGGAGGGCGGCGCCCCGGTGACGATCGGCCTGCAGTTCGACTGGCTGAGCGACGCCAAGCTGGTCCTGACCGACGAACTCATCCGCGACGTGCTGAAGGATCGCAAGGATGCCGGCACGATCGACGAGACCGAATACGACGAAGTGCAGACCCTGATGGACGGGGACGAGGAGTAAACGACGATGGCCATCACTTCCGCCAACCAGCTCGAGCTGCTGCAGACCGCCGAGGCTGTCGCCCGCGAGAAGCAGATCGATCCCGGCCTCGTCGTCGAGGCGATGGAGGAGAGTCTCGCCCGGGCGGCGAAGTCCCGCTACGGCTCCGAAATGGACATCCGGGTCAAGATCGACCGCAAGACCGGTCGCGCGACCTTCACCCGGGTGCGCACCGTGGTGTCCGAGGACGAGCTCGAGAACTATCAGTCCGAGCTGACCGTCGAGCAGGCCGCCGACATCATCAAGCACGAGCGGCCCCGCGTCGCGACGAGCCGCGTGACGGTCACCCGCATCCCGCATTTCGAGGAGGGCGAGGAGCCGCCCGAGGCGATCACGCTCGAGGTCAACCGCTTCCAGGTGAAATCCGCCCAGCCGGGCGATTCGACCGTGATGCCCGAGATCGGCGACGAGATCGTCGACGAGGTGCCCCCGGTCGAGCTGGGCCGTATCGCCGCGCAGAGCGCCAAGCAGGTCATCCTGCAGAAGGTGCGCGAGGCCGAACGCGAGAAGCAGTACGAGGAATTCAGGGACCGCGTCGGCACGATCATCAACGTGCTGGTGAAGCGCGAGGAATACGGCAACATCATCGTCGAGCTGAATCCCGGCGAAGGCGTGCTGCGCCGCAACGAGAAGATCGGCCGCGAGGCCTACCGCCCCGGCGACCGGATCCGCGTCTTCATCAAGGATGTCCGCCGCGAGCCGCGCGGCCCGCAGATCTTCCTCAGCCGCACCGCGCCGGAATTCATGGCCGAGCTGTTCAAGATGGAGGTGCCCGAGATCTACGAGGGCATCATCGAGATCAAGGCCGTGGCCCGCGACCCGGGCAGCCGGGCGAAGATCGCCGTCATCTCCTACGACAACTCGATCGACCCGGTCGGCGCCTGCGTCGGCATGCGGGGATCCCGCGTGCAGGCCGTGGTCGGCGAGCTGCAGGGCGAGAAGATCGACATCATTCCGTGGAACGAGGACATGCCGACCTTCCTCGTCAACGCACTGCAGCCGGCCGAGGTCAGCAAGGTCGTGTTCGACGAGGACAGCGAGCGGATCGAGGTCGTCGTGCCGGAGGAGCAGCTGTCCCTCGCCATCGGCCGGCGCGGCCAGAACGTGCGCCTTGCCAGCCAGCTGACGGGCCTCGACATCGACATCCTCACCGAGGAGGAGGAGAGCAAGCGCCGCCAGGCCGAATTCGAGGCGCGCACGAAACTCTTCATGGACACCCTTGATCTGGACGAGTTCTTTGCCCAACTCCTGGTAGCGGAGGGGTTCACCAATCTCGAAGAGGTCGCGTATGTCGACCAGGGCGAGCTTCTCGTGATCGACGGGGTGGACGAGGGCACGGCCGAGGAACTCCAGGCCCGCGCCCGCGACTACCTCGAGGCGCAGGCCCGCGAGGCGGTGGAACGCGCCCGCGCGCTCGGCGCCGAGGACAGCCTGATCGGCTTCCCCGGCCTGACGCCGCAGATGGTCGAGGCGCTGGCCAAGGACGACGTGAAGACGCTCGAGGACTTCGCCACCTGCGCCGACTGGGAGCTGGCCGGCGGCTGGACGACGGACGGCGACGGCAACCGGGTCAAGGACGAGGGCATTCTCGAAAGCTTCGAGATGAGCCTCGAGGAAGCGCAGGAACTGGTGATGACGGCGCGCGTCGCCCTTGGCTGGGTCGATCCCGAAGAGGTCGCCGCGCAGGAAGCCGCCGCCGCCGAAGAGGCGGGCGCGGAGGCCTGATGACCCGGGGCGGACGGACGAAGACGCGGCAGGACGGCCCCGAACGGCGGTGCATCGTCACCGCCGAGACGGCCCCGGCCTCCGGACTCGTCCGGTTCGTCGTGGGGCCGGAGGGTCAGGTCGTGCCCGATATCCTGGGCAAGCTGCCCGGACGCGGCATGTGGGTGACGGCGGATCGCGCCGTCATCGAGAAGGCCGGCAAGGGCCAGTTCGCCCGCGCCGCCAAGGCGCAGGTCACGGTCCCGGAGGGTCTGGCCGACGAGGTGGAGCGACAGCTCGCCCGCCACGTGGTCGACCTGGTGGCGCTGGCCCGCAAGGCCGGGCTCGCCATCGCCGGGTTCGAGAAGGTCAAGTCGGCCCTCGCCGACGGCGAGGTGAAGGTGCTGCTGCAGGCCTCGGACGGGTCCGAGCGGGGCAAGTCGAAGCTCTGGACCCCGACCGGGGCGCGGTACTTCAACTGCCTGACCGGCGACGAGCTCGGACTCGCCTTCGGTCGGCAAAACGTGATCCACGGCGCCCTCGCCTCTGGCGGATTGGCTGACCGTGTTATAGAGGAAGCCGCGAAACTCCGTGGCCTCCGTCAAGGACGACTGGAGACACCAGGCGCAGCATCGGCCACCGGGCCGGGCGCCGGGAAGGAAGCATAGGTTTGATGAGCGATACCGACGGCAAGAAACCCCTTGGTCTTCGCGGCTCCGGCCGCCCCGGTCAGGTGAAGCAGAGCTTCAGCCACGGACGGACCAAGAACGTCGTGGTGGAGACCAAGCGCAAACGCGTCGTGGTGCCGAAGCCCGGCGCCGCGCCTGCGGGCGGCGCGGCCTCCGGCGGCGCGCCCACCGGCGGCGATCCCAAGAAGCGCCCGGCCGGCATTTCCGAGGCCGAGCTCGAGCGCCGGATGAAGGCGCTGGCCAATGCCCGTGCCCGCGAGGCCGAGGAAAAGGCCGCCCGCGAGGCCGATGAGAAGGCCCGCGCCGAGGAGCGCGAGAAGCGCAAGGCCGAGATCGAGGCCAAGGAACGCGAGGACCGCGAGCGCGAGGAAGCGCTCAAGGCCCGGCAGGAAGAGGAAGAGCGCAAGGCGCGCGAGGCCGAGGAAGAGAAGGCCCGCCGCGCCGCGGCGAAGGCCGCGCCGGCCGCGCCCGTGGAGGACGACCGCCGTGGCGGCGCCCCGTCGGCCGGCGCCCGCAAGCCCGACCGCGAGCGCGCCGATCCGCGCGGCGACAAGACCGCCAAGCCTGCCCGCGGGCGCGAGGATGGCGGCCGCCGTGCCGGCAAGCTCACCCTGAACGAGGCGCTGGGCGGCCAGGGCGGCCGGCAGCGCAGCATGGCCGCGATGAAGCGCAAGCAGGAGCGGGCCCGCCAGAAGGCGATGGGCCAGTCCGGCGAGCGCGAGAAGGTGGTCCGTACGGTTCAGCTGCCCGAGGCGATCACGGTGGCCGAACTCGCCAACCGGATGTCCGAGCGCGTGGCCGACGTGGTGAAGTCGCTGATGCAAAACGGCATCATGGCGACGCAGAACCAGACCATCGACCAGGACACTGCCGAGCTCATCATCGAGGAATTCGGCCACAACGTGCAGCGCGTCTCCGACGCCGATGTCGAGCAGGTCATCTCGCAGGAACAGGACCGCGAGGAGGATCTGCAGCCGCGGCCCCCGGTCATCACGATCATGGGCCATGTCGACCACGGCAAGACCTCGCTTCTCGACGCGATCCGCAAGGCGAACGTCGTCGCGGGCGAAGCCGGCGGCATCACGCAGCATATCGGCGCCTACCAGGTGACGACCGACAGCGGCTCGGTGCTGACCTTCCTCGACACGCCCGGCCACGCGGCCTTCACCTCGATGCGCGCCCGGGGCGCGCAGGTGACGGACATCGTGGTGCTGGTGGTGGCGGCGGACGACGCGGTCATGCCGCAGACGATCGAGGCCATCAATCACGCCAAGGCGGCGAAGGTCCCGATGATCGTGGCGATCAACAAGATCGACCGCCCGGCCGCGAATCCCGACAAGGTCCGCACGGACCTGCTGCATCACGAGGTCATCGTCGAGAAGATGTCCGGCGACGTGCAGGACGTGGAGGTGTCGGCCATCAAGGGCACCGGCCTCGACGACCTGCTGGAGGCCATCGCGCTGCAGGCCGAGTTCCTGGAGCTCAAGGCGAACCCGTCCCGCGCCGCGTCCGGCGCCGTGATCGAGGCCAAGCTCGACGTGGGGCGCGGCCCGGTCGCGACCGTCCTCGTCGAGAACGGCACGCTCAAGCAGGGCGACATCTTCGTCGTCGGCGAGCAGTGGGGCAAGGTCCGCGCGCTGATCAACGACCAGGGCGAACGCGTGAAGGAAGCGGGTCCGTCCGTTCCGGTCGAGGTGCTCGGCCTCAACGGCACGCCCGAGGCCGGTGACGTTCTGAACGTCACCGAGACCGAGGCGCAGGCCCGCGAGATCGCCGAGTACCGGGCCAACGCCGCCAAGGACAAGCGCGCGGCGGCGGGTGCGGCCACGACGCTCGAGCAGCTGATGGCCAACGCCAAGGCGAACGAGAACGTCAGCGAGCTGCCGATCCTGGTGAAGGCCGACGTGCAGGGCTCCGCCGAGGCGATCGTCCAGGCGATGGAGAAGATCGGCAACGACGAGGTGCGCGTGCGCGTGCTGCACTCGGGTGTCGGCGCCATCACCGAGAGCGACATCGGTCTCGCCGAGGCGTCGGGTGCGCCAGTCTTCGGCTTCAACGTCCGGGCCAACGCTCCGGCGCGCCAGGCCGCGAACCAGAAGGGCGTGGAGATCCGCTACTACAGCGTGATCTACGACCTCGTGGACGACGTGAAGAACGCCGCCTCCGGCCTGCTCAAGGACGAGGTGCGCGAGAACTTCATCGGCTATGCCAACATCAAGGAGGTCTTCAAGGTCTCCAACGTGGGCAAGGTCGCGGGCTGCCTCGTCACCGAGGGCGTCGCCCGTCGCTCCGCCGGGGTCCGTCTGCTGCGCGACAACGTGGTGATCCACGAGGGGACGCTGAAGACGCTCAAGCGCTTCAAGGACGAGGTCGCGGAGGTCCAGTCGGGCCAGGAATGCGGCATGGCCTTCGAGAACTACGACGACATCCGCGAAGGCGACGTCATCGAGATCTTCGAGCGGCAGATGGTCGAGCGGTCGCTCTGATCTTCGCCGCAGTGGAAAAAAAAGGGCGCCCCGCGGGGCGCCCTTCTTCGTTTCCGGCAGATGTCCGGGTCCAGCTGCTCAGAGCCAGTCGCGCAGGATGGGAATCAGAGGCAGGTCGGCGGGCGGCATCGGGTAGTCGCGCAGCCGGTTCACGCGCGCCCAGGCGAGGCGCTGCCCCTCGCGCCCCTCGGGTGTGCCCTGCCAGCGGCGGCAGGCGAAGAGGGGCATCAGAAGGTGGAAGTCGTCGTAGGAATGCGAGGCAAAGGTGAGGGGGGCGAGGCAACTCTCGGCTGTATCGATCCCCAGCTCCTCGCGCAGCTCGCGGATCAGCGCGGCCTCGGGGGTTTCGCCCGCCTCGACCTTGCCACCCGGGAATTCCCAGAGCCCGGCGAGGGACTTGCCCTCGGGGCGCTGCGCGAGAAGGACGCGCCCGTCGGGATCGACGAGCGCGACGGCCGAAACGAGGACGACCCTCATCAGGAGCGGTAATCGGCGTTGATGTCGATGTAGCCGTGCGTCAGGTCGCAGGTCCAGACGGTCGACCGCCCCGAGCCGAGGCCGAGATCCACGCCGATCTCCAGTTCCTGCCGTTTCATGTAGGCGGAGGCGTCCTCTTCGGAATAATCAGGCGCGCGCCAGCCGTCCCGCGCCACCTCGATCTCGCCGAAGCGGATCGAGAGCCGGTCGCGGTCGGCCCGCGCGCCGGACTTGCCGACGGCCATGACGATCCGGCCCCAGTTCGCGTCCTCGCCCGCGATCGCGGTCTTGACCAGCGGGGAGTTCGCGATGGACATCGCCACCTTGCGCGCATCGGCATCGTCCGCCGCGCCGGTGACATTCACCTCGACGAACTTCGTCGCGCCCTCGCCGTCGCGCACCACCTGCTTCGCGAGATCCAGCATCACGCCGTGCAGCGCCTTGGTGAAGGCGGCGCTGCGGGTCACGTCGACGCCCGAGGCGCCGGTCGCCGCCATCAGAAGCGTGTCGGAGGTGGAGGTGTCGCTGTCGACCGTGATCGCGTTGAAGGTGCGGTCCGTCAGCTCGCGCAGGGTGGCCTGCAGCGGCCCGTGCGCGATTCTGGCGTCCGTGAAGAGGTAGACCAGCATCGTCCCCATGTCGGGCGCGATCATTCCGCTGCCCTTGGCGATGCCCATGATGGTGACCGGATGCCCGTCGACGATGATGGTCGTGGACGCCCCCTTGGGGAAGGTGTCGGTCGTCATGATGGCGCGCGCCGCCTCTTCCGCGCCAGTCACGCTCAGCTTCTGCGCCAGCTCGCCCAGCTTGGCGGCGATCCGGTCGTGCGGGAGGGGCTCGCCGATGACGCCGGTGGAGGAGGTGAAGACGCGGTGCCGGTCGATGCCGGTCACCGTCTGCACCGCCGCGGCCAGCGTCTCGACCGCCTCGACCCCGGCACGGCCGGTGAAGGCGTTGGAATTGCCGGAATTGACGAGGATCGCGGCGCGCCCCGTGGCGGGCCGGCCGTTCTTCGCCTCGCAATCGAGGACGTTGGCCGAGCGGGTGGAGGAGCGAGTGAAGGTGCCGGCGATCACCGACCCCTCCGCCAGCTCCGCCAGCATCACGTCGGTGCGGTCCTTGTACTTCACCCCCGCCTTGGCGGTGGCGAAGCGCACGCCGCCGACCACCGGCAGCGAGGGGAACGCGGCGGGCGCCAGCGGCGAGACCTTCGTCATCGGATCACGGCTCCAGCAGGTCGAGATTGTTCAGCACGGCCGGGTCGAGCTCGCCCGTCTCGGCCATCTCGATCTCCGCCTCGCCCATGAGCGCGTCGATCCGCTCCTGCAGCGCTTCCTGCTGGATCGCGCTGGCGATCTCGCCCTGCACTTCCGTCAGCGGGGGCGGCTCCTGCTCGCGCGTCTCGTTCAGCAGGACGACATGGTAGCCGAACTGGGTCTGCACCGGCTCGGACACCTCGCCGACCTCGAGCCCGCTCACAGCCTCCTCGAAGGGGGCCACCATCATGCCGGGGCCGAACCAGCCGAGATTGCCGCCGTTCATGCCGGAGCCGGGGTCGATGCTGACCTCCTGCGCCACCTCGGCGAAATCCTCGCCGCCCTCGAGCCGGGCGATCACGTCCTGGATCTCCTCCTCGGTCTCGACGAGGATGTGGCTCGCGTTCCATTCCGTGACCGGCTCTGCGGCACCGAACTCTTCCTCGTAGCGCTGCTGGATGGCCTCGTCCGTGACGGCGGTGTCGACGATGTCGGTCACCGCCTCGCCCGCCAGCAGGGCGCGGCGCTGGTTCTCGAGCGCGTAGTCGACGCGGGCGGGCACGCCCTCGACCGTCTCGGACAGAAGCTGCTGCTGGATGATCTGGTCGAGCACGCCCTCGAACAGCACGTCGGGCGGGAATTGCTGGTATTGCTGCGGCAGCTGTGCGCGCGCGATGATCATCTGGCCCAGCGTGATGTCGGTGCCGTTCACGGTCGCGATGACCGTGGCGGGATCGGCGGTCGGCATCTCGGCGGGCGCGGCGGCCTCGCCCTCGGGGGCCTCGGCCTCGTCCTGCGCGGCGGCGGGCAGAGCGGCGGCGAGCGCGAGCGCCGAGACCGCGAGCGTGGCGGTGATGCGGGTCATGGAAATCCTCCTCGGCCGCCAGTCCAGCAAGGGGCCGGGAGGCGACGTTGACTATGTGTCGGGCGGCCCTTATCTCCCGCGGATGGTGCCGCGAGGGCCGGTCTTGGCCCCTACTTAGGCGTGCGCAACGGGGGCGACAACCGTCCCGCGCCGAGGCGCCGCCACAGCCGGAGAGAGACCTCATGCTCGGATTGGGAAACATCGCCAGGAAGGTGTTCGGCACCCCCAACGACCGCAAGGTCAAGGCGACGGCGCCCATCGTCGAGCGGATCAACGCGCTGGAGGACGAGTTCCGGGCGCTGACCGACGAGGGCCTCAAGGACCGCACGCAGGCGCTGGCGCAGCGCGCCATGGGGGGCGAGAGCCTCGACGACCTGCTGCCCGAGGCCTTTGCCAATTGCCGCGAGGCGGCGCGCCGCGCGCTGGGCCTGCGGGCCTTCGACGTGCAGCTGATGGGCGGGATCTTCCTGCACCAGGGCAACATCGCCGAGATGAAGACGGGCGAGGGCAAGACCCTCGTCGCGACCTTCCCGGCCTATCTGAACGCGCTGACCGGCAAGGGCGTGCATGTCGTCACCGTGAACGATTACCTCGCAAAGCGGGACTCGGAGTGGATGGGCAAGGTGTTCGGCGCGCTCGGTCTGACGACCGGCGTCGTCTACCCGCAGCAGCCCGAGGCAGAGAAGAAGGCGGCCTATGCCGCCGACATCACCTACGCCACGAACAACGAGCTCGGCTTCGACTACCTGCGCGACAACATGAAGTCCGACCTCGGCCAGATGAACCAGCGCGGCCACAACTTCGCGATCGTCGACGAGGTGGATTCGATCCTCATCGACGAGGCGCGGACCCC
Source organism: Wenxinia saemankumensis (assembly GCF_900141735.1). Lineage (GTDB taxonomy): Bacteria > Pseudomonadota > Alphaproteobacteria > Rhodobacterales > Rhodobacteraceae > Wenxinia > Wenxinia saemankumensis. The sequence continues at coordinate 227,722 of NZ_FQYO01000004.1, read as the reverse complement.
GCTCATCATCTCGGGGCCCGCGCAGGACCGCTCCGACCTCTACAAGGCGATCGACGAGCTCGTCCCCTCCCTCACGGAGGAGCATTACGAGATCGACGAGAAGACCCGCCGCGTCGGCTATACCGACGAGGGCAACGAGTTCATCGAGGCCCGGCTGCGCGAGGCCGGCCTGCTGCCCGAGGACCAGTCGCTCTACGATCCGGAATCGACGACGCTGGTCCACCACGTCAACCAGGGCCTGCGCGCGCACAAGCTGTTCCAGAAGGACAAGGACTACATCGTCCGGAACGACGAGGTCGTCCTGATCGACGAGTTCACCGGCCGGATGATGGCCGGGCGTCGCCTGTCCGACGGTCTGCACCAGGCGATCGAGGCGAAGGAGAACGTCGAGATCAAGCCCGAGAACGTCACCCTCGCGAGCGTGACCTTCCAGAACTACTTCCGCCTCTACGACAAGCTCTCGGGCATGACCGGCACCGCGCTGACCGAGGCCGAGGAATTCGCGTCGATCTACGGTCTCGGCGTGGTCGAGGTGCCGACGAACCGCCCCATCGCCCGCCAGGACGAGGACGACGCCGTCTACCGCACCGCCAAGGAGAAGTTCGACGGCATCGTCGAGGCGATCCGCGTCGCGCACGAGAAACGGCAGCCGATCCTCGTCGGCACCACCTCGATCGAGAAGTCCGAGACCCTCTCGCAGCTGCTCACGCAGGCCGGGATCAGACACAACGTCCTGAACGCCCGCCAGCACGAGCAGGAGGCGCAGATCGTCGCCGATGCCGGCAAGCCGGGCGCGGTGACCATCGCCACGAACATGGCCGGCCGCGGCACCGACATCCAGCTCGGCGGCAATGTCGAGATGAAGGTGCTGGAGGCGCTCGCCGCCGATCCCGAGGCGGATCCCGACGCTCTGCGCGCCCGCATCGAGGAGGAGCACCGCGCCGACAAGGAGGCCGTTCTCGCCTCCGGCGGGCTCTTCGTGCTCGGCACCGAGCGGCACGAGAGCCGGCGCATCGACAACCAGCTACGCGGCCGGTCGGGCCGGCAGGGCGACCCGGGCCGGTCGTCGTTCTTCCTCTCGCTCGAGGACGACCTGATGCGGATCTTCGGGTCCGAGCGGCTGGACAAGGTCCTGTCCACCCTCGGCATGAAGGAAGGCGAGGCCATCGTGCACCCCTGGGTGAACAAGAGTCTCGAGCGCGCCCAGGCCAAGGTCGAGGGGCGCAACTTCGACATCCGCAAGCAGCTGCTGAAGTTCGACGACGTGATGAACGAGCAGCGCAAGGTGATCTTCGCCCAGCGCCGCGAGATCATGGAGGCGAAGGACATCTCCGAGATCGCCGAGGACATGCGCCACCAGGTGATCGACGATCTCGTCGCCCAGCACATGCCCGCCCGGTCCTATGCCGATCAGTGGGACGTGGACGGCCTGGCCGAGGCCGCGCGGACCGAGCTCGGCCTCGACGTGCCGGTCGCCGAATGGGCCGCCGAGGAAGGGGTCGAGGACGAGATCGTCCGCGAGCGGCTCGAGACCGCCTCGGACGAGATGATGGCCGAGAAGGTGCAGGCCTTCGGCGAGGAGACGATGCGCTCGGTCGAGAAGCAGATCCTGCTCTCGACCATCGACAAGAAGTGGCGCGAGCATCTGCTGACGCTCGAGCACCTGCGCTCGGTCGTGAACTTCCGCGGCTACGCGCAGCGCGACCCGCTGAACGAGTACAAGACCGAGAGCTTCCAGCTCTTCGAGAGCCTGCTGGACGGGCTGCGCGCCGACGTCACCAGGCAGCTCGCCAACATCCGCCCGATGAGCAAGGAGCAGCAGGACGCGCTGGTCCAGCAGCTGATGCAGCAGCGCGCCCGCGCCGGCGCCGCCGGAACACCGGCCGACGGAGGACAGCCCGCCGGCACGCCAGGCGGCGCCCCGGCGGCCCCGCGTCCCGCCGCCGCCCCGGCCGCGGCGCCCGCCACGGCCGGCGCGCTGATCGGCGCCGGGACCGAGGCGATGCGCGGCCCCGACGGCGAGACCGCGACCGCGCCCCGCCCGGGCTTCGACGAGAGCGACCCCGCGACATGGGGCACGCCGGGTCGGAACGATCCCTGCCCCTGCGGGTCGGGCAAGAAGTTCAAACATTGCCACGGCGCGATCTAGGATTGTGGCGGATCGGGCGACAACGCCCGGTTCGCGCCACAAAGCCGTCGCCGCATTTCCCCCGAATCCGCGCCCTCGGGCCATGACGCTCGGGCAATCTCATCCGCGATCTTGCTGGATTGGGGAATCGGGCGATGGGACGGCTTCGCAAATTGGCTGCTGCCGGCGCGACCTTCGCGGTCGCCCTCGGCATCGGCTTCGTGATGCAGAACGAGGGTGTCCTCGCCGCGCGGTTCGGCGCGGATGATCGCATGCCGTCCGGGCAGGACGAGGCCGCTGCCCCCGGCGGGCGGGCCGTCTTCGGGATGGAGATCACGGCCATGGCCCCCGGCGTCGATCCCCGGGCCGCCGCCGCCCCGCTCGTCGACGAGCCCCCCACCATGGCGCCGGCGGAGATCGTCGGTCACATGGCCGATCCGGCCGGGATGGGCCTTCCCGGGCATGCCGTTCCCTTCGCCGGGACGGACCTGCCCCCGCTGCAGGCGGATTTCTCGTCCGACACGCCGATGATGGCGCCCGACATCCCCGGCGGCGCCCGGCCGGAACGCGCGCCCAGCCTGGAAGAGGTCGAGGCACTCTACGGCGGTGCCGAGCCTGATGACCCGTCCGTCGACGTCCCGGAGGACGCGGCCGGCCCCGGGATCGTCTTCCGCCCCGTTCCGCAGGGGGCCGCCCCGGCCCCCGCCGCCGGGGATGCCGACCCCGCCGCGGACGGGGACACCGCCCTGCCGCCGACCGGAGCCGGGCCGGACCTCCCCGCCGCCCGGCCCGCCTCGCCTCCGGAAGTGCCCGCCACGGGGTCCGTCACGGAGGACCAGCCGGTGCCCGCGACCGCCGCGTCCCGGGGCTGCGCGCCCTCGCTGGTGGCCGAGACCCGCCCGGCGGCGATGGTGGCGCTGTCGCTCGACGCGCCGTGCCACGCCAATGCCGTCGCGACGATCCACCACCAGGGCATGATGTTCACCCTCGCCCTCGATCCGGAAGGCCGCGCCCAGGTCACCGTGCCGGCCCTGGCCGAGACCGCGGTCTTCATGGCCGATCTCGGCGATGCCGATGGCCTCGCGGCGCTGCAGGTGCCCGAGATGGCGTCCTACGACCGGGCCGTCCTGCAATGGCAGGGCACGTCCGGTCTCGCCCTGCACGCGCTCGAGGACGGGGCGGCCTATGGCGGGCCGGGACATGTGTCGCGGGCGACGCCACGCGCCCCCGAAGCGGCGCTGGCGGGGGAGGGCGGCTTTCTCACGCTCCTCGGCGACGGGATCGCGCCCGAGACCTACCGCGCGGAGGTCTATTCCGTCCCCGCAGCGATGAACCGCGCCAGAAGCGTCGCCCTGAACGTCGAGGCGGTCGTCACCGAGGCGACCTGCGGCCGGCCGGTCGCCGCGCAGACCCTGCAGGTCGCCCCCGGCATGGCGCCGCAGGCCCGCGACCTGACGATGACGCTGCCGGAATGCGAGGCGGTGGGCGAGTATCTGGTGTTGTCAAATCTCCTGCAGGACATGACACTCGCCATGAGATGACGAGCAGGCTTTTCGGTCGGCCCCTCGCGGCCTGGACAGGCGCGGCGATCTTCGCCGCGCTTCTCTTTTGCGCGTCGGCGCTCACGGCCCAGCCCGTCAGCCTCCGCCTCGGCGGGATGGAGCTGTCGGGCGAGGCGGTCGGCTATGACGGGACCTATCTGCGGGTGATGACGCCGGGCGGCGAGGTGACGATCGACCTGCGCGGCGCGGATTGCGAGGGGCCGGGCTGTCCCGGGGCGGACTGGATCGCGACCCTGCGCCTCTCGGGCACGCCGCGTCTCGGCGAGGTGATCCTGCCGGCCCTGGTCGAGGGCTATGCGAGATCGCGCGGGTTCTCGGCCGACCGGACCGAGGGGGCGGAGGGCGCGGTCTACACGCTGCGCGACGCCGAGACCGGGGCCGGCTTCCTGTCCGTCGCCTTCACCGTGAAACCGACGGAAGAGGGGTTCGAGGACCTGCTCGCGCGACGGGCCGACGGGGTCATGGCCGCCCGCGTTCCGACGGCGGCCGAAGTCGCGGCGGCCGAGGCGGCGGGGCTCGGCGCGCTGGACGGCCCCGGCCGGGTCCGCGTTCTCGCTCTCGACGGGCTGGTCCCCGTCGTAGCGCCGGGCCAGGCGGCGCGGCGGCTGACCCTGGCGCAGCTTGCCGGGATCCTCGGCGGCACGATCCGCCGCTGGGAGGAGCTGGGCGGCACCGGGCCGATCACCCTGCATCTCGCGGCCGAGAATGCCGGCCAGGTCGAGGGGATCGCCCGGCGGCTGGGGGTCGGCATGGTGGCGGCGGCCGTCTCGCATGACGGCGTCGATTCGGTAAGCGCGGCGGTGGCGGCCGATCCCGGCGGGCTCGCGCTGGTGCCGCTGGGCGAGACGGGATTCGCCGTACCACTGGCGCTGGAGGGCGCCTGCGGGATCGTCATGGCGCCCCGTCCCGGGGCCATCCGGACCGAGGACTACCCCCTTTCGACCCCGCTCATGCTGTTCCTGCCCGAGCGGCGACAGGCCGTGCCGATCCGCGACTTCCTCGCCTGGCTGCCCAGCCCCGAGGCGCAGCTCGTCCTGCGGCGGGCGGGGGTACTGGGCCTGTCGGCCGTACCGATCCCGCTGGCGGAGCAGGGAGAGCGGCTGGCCGCGGCGATCGCCGCGGCGGGCGAGGGCACTTCTCTGGCCGACCTGCAGGACATGGTCGGCTTTCTGCGCGACAAGACGCGGCTCTCGCCGACCTTCCGATTCGAGGAGGGGCAGATCGCGCTCGACCCCGTCTCGCGGTCGCAGTTCCTCGCCCTCGTCGCGGCGATCCGCGAGGGGGAGCATGCGGGCCGGGCGCTCTGGCTCGTGGGGTTCAGCGACGGGCTCGGCTCTGCCCCGCGCAACGTCGCGCTGTCCGAGGCCCGGGCCGAGGCGCTGGCCGCCTCGATCCTGGCCGCGCTGGGCGGCGAGATCCCGGAGGGGACGGGGCTGAACGTCGCCGCCTTCGGCGAGGCGCTGCCGCTGGCCTGCGACGACACCGCGCTGGGCCGGGCGCTCAACCGCCGGGTGGAGCTCTGGGCCGGTCCGCCCGGCTGATCACAGCAGCCCCTCCGCCCGGAAGGACAGCTCGCGCGAGCGACCGACGACGATGTGGTCGTGGATGGTGATCCCCAGCGCCTGCGCCGCCGCGTCGATCCGGCGGGTCATGTCGATATCCGCCTGGCTCGGGGTCGGATCCCCGGACGGATGGTTGTGGACGAGGATCAGCGCCGTCGCGTTCAGCTCCAGCGCCCGCTTCACCACCTCGCGCGGGTAGACCGGGACGTGATCGACCGTGCCCTTCGCCTGCTCCTCGTCCGCGATGAGGACGTTCTTGCGGTCGAGGAAGAGGATGCGGAACTGCTCCACCTCGCGGTGCGCCATGACCGTATGGCAGTAATCGATCAGCGCTTCCCAGGAGGAGACGACCTGCCGGCCCATGACTCGGGCGCGCGCCATGCGGTGCGCCGCCGCCTCGACCAGGCGGAACTCGCAGAGGACGGCCTGCCCGACCCCCTTCACCTGGGCGAGGCGGCTGTCCGGGGCGGTGAGGACGCCGTTCAGGTCGCCGAAGGCGTCGATCAGGGCGCGGGCGAGCGGCTTGACGTCCTGCCGCGGGATCGCGCGGAACAGGATCAGCTCCAGCAGCTCGTAATCCGGCATCCCCTTGGCCCCGCCCGCCATGAAGCGCGCGCGCAGGCGTTGGCGATGATCGGCGAGATAGGAAGGAACCCTGGTCCCCCGGACGGGACCCGGCACCTCGTCCCCGGCCAGGTCGGGAAAGGGCAGGGGGCTCTCGGCGAAGGCATCGGACATGGGTCCGAGATTGCGCCGGGCAGGGTTAAGCCGGGGTTAATCCGCCCGGTCGCCGCGTTTGGCCCGGCGCCTGTCGTAGGTGACGACCCGCCAGAGATAGAGCGCGACGATCCCGACGACGATGGCGGTGGAGATCGGGTTCAGCCAGGCCTCGACCGCCTCGTAGCCGCTTTCCAACCAGTAGCCGAGGCCGGCGAGCAGCGCCGTCCAGGCGACGGTCCCGACCGCCGAATAGCCGAGGAATTTCGGCAGCCCCATCCCGTTGATGCCTGCGGGGACCGAGATCAGCGTGCGGACCGTGGGGATCAGGCGCCCGATCAGGACGGCGATCCCGCCATGCCGGTCGAACCAGCCCTGCGCCTTTTCCAGCTCCTCGGGCGAGATGCCGACCCAGCGGCCATGCCTCTCGGACAGGCGGCGCAGGCGGTCCATCCCGAACTTCGCCCCGATCCAGTACCAGAGCGCCGCCCCCGCCAGCGAGCCGATGCTGCCGGCGAGGATGACGAGGATCAGGGACATGTCGCCGCGCGCGGCGTTGAACCCCGCCAGCGGCATGACGAGTTCGGACGGGATCGGGGGAAAGACGTTCTCGAGGAACATCAGGAGGCCGACGCCGAACGCGCCCATCGAATCGATCCAGCCGGTGATCCAGTCGAACATGGGGGCCTCGCGCTTGACGTCAGCGGTTTAACGGAACCGGTGGAGCGGGGTTCCGACAAGAGGGCGGACCGGTGCCGGTGCCGGCGTCACGCCCCGCCGGGGGGCGGAGCGTCGGTGCGCGGCGGTGTGCACCGCGCCGGGGTACCGGAGCGCCCATGAGCCGGGGAAACGCGATGCGTTTCCGGACTCCGCCTCACCCCTTCATCGAATCCCAGAAGCTCTTCACGTTCCTGAAGAAGCCGGCGCTCTGCGGATTGTTCTCGGCCGAGATCTGCTCGAACTCGCGCAGCAGGTCTTTCTGCCGCCCGGTGAGATTGACCGGCGTCTCGACGCCGAGCTCGATGAACATGTCGCCGAACTCGCGGCCCCGGATCGCGGGCATGCCCTTGCCGCGCAGGCGCATCTGCCGGCCGTTCTGGCTGCCCTCGGGGATCTTCACACGCGCCTTGCCGCCGTCGATCGTCGGCACCTCGATGTCGCCGCCCATCGCGGCGGTCACCATCGAGACGGGCACCTTGCAGAACAGGTTCGTCCCCTCGCGCTGGAACAGCGCGTGCTCGCGCACCTCGAGGAAGATGTAGAGATCCCCCGTCGGTCCGCCGCGCAGCCCGGCCTCGCCCTCGCCGGCGAGGCGGATGCGGGTCCCGGTCTCCACCCCCGGCGGGATGTTGACGGAGAGGGACTTCTCCTTCTCGACCCGGCCGGCGCCGTGGCAGACCTTGCAGGGGTTCTTGATCGTCTGGCCGAGGCCGTTGCAGGTCGGGCAGGTCCGCTCGACGGTGAAGAACCCCTGCTGCGCGCGCACCTTGCCCATGCCGGAACAGGTGGGGCAGGTCTGCGGCTCGCTCCCGCCCTCGGCGCCGTTGCCGTCGCAGGCGGTGCAGGGCACGGCCGTGGGCACCTGGATCGTCTTCTGCAGGCCGGAATAGGCCTCTTCCAGCGTGACGCGAAGGTTGTAGCGCAGGTCGCTGCCGCGCGTCGCGCGGGCCCGGCCGCCGGCGGCCCCGCCGCGCTGGCCGCCCATGAAATCGCCGAAGAGGTCGTCGAACACGTCCGAGAACGCCGAGGCGAAATCGCCCTGGCCGCGGAATCCGCCCGCGCCCCCGGCGCCGCCCGGACGGCCCCCCATCCCGCCCTCGAAGGCGGCATGGCCGAACCGGTCGTAGGCCGCCTTCTTGTCGGCGTCCTTCAGGACGTCATAGGCCTCGTTCGCCTCCTTGAACTGGGCCTCGGAGGCGGGATTGTCCTTGTTGCGGTCGGGGTGAAGCTCCTTCGCCTTCTGGCGATAGGCCTTCTTGATCTCGTCGGCCGACGCGCCCTTCGAGACCCCCAGCACCTCGTAGAAATCGCGTTTCGCCATACTGGTCGCGTCTCCTGTCGTTCAATGAAAAGACCGGCCCGGGTCGCGGGCCGGTCTCCTCTCGTTCCGGTCAGGCCGCGTTACTGGCCACGCTTGTCCTCGCCGAGGTCCTCGAAATCGGCGTCGACGATGTCGTCGTCGCCCTGATCCGAGGCCTTGGGCTCGTCCGAGCCGCCATCCTCTTCGGACTGCGACTTGTAGATCGCCTCGCCCAGGCGCATCGACGCTTCGGTGACGTTCTGGATGCCGGAGCGGATCTTCTCCGGCTGCTCGCCGTCCAGCTCGTCCTTGAGCGCCGCGATGGCCAGCTCGATCGCCTCGACGGTGGAGGGGTCGACCTTGGAGCCGTGCTCCTCGATCGCCTTCTCGGTCGAGTGGATCAGGCTCTCGGCCTGATTGCGGGCCTCGACCAGCTCGCGCCGCTTCTTGTCGGCGTCCGCGTTCTCCTCGGCGTCCTTCACCATCCGCTCGATGTCGTCGTCGGACAGGCCGCCGGAGGCCTGGATGGTGATCTTCTGCTCCTTGCCGGTGCCCTTGTCCTTGGCGCTGACCGACACGATGCCGTTGGCGTCGATGTCGAAGGTCACCTCGATCTGCGGCATGCCGCGGGGCGCGGGCGGGATCTGCTCGAGATTGAACTGGCCGAGCATCTTGTTGTCGGCCGCCATCTCGCGCTCGCCCTGGAAGACCCGGATCGTCACGGCCGACTGGTTGTCCTCGGCGGTGGAGAAGATCTGGCTCTTCTTGGTCGGGATCGTCGTGTTGCGGTCGATCAGCCGGGTGAACACGCCGCCCAGCGTCTCGATGCCGAGCGACAGCGGCGTCACGTCGAGCAGGACCACGTCCTTGACGTCACCCTGCAGCACGCCCGCCTGGATGGCGGCGCCCAGCGCCACGACCTCGTCCGGGTTGACGCCCTTGTGCGGCTCCTTGCCGAAGAACTTGGTCACTTCCTCGACTACCTTCGGCATCCGGGTCATGCCGCCGACGAGCACGACCTCGTCGATGTCGCCCTTGGAGAGGCCGGCATCCTTCAGCGCGTCCTGGCACGGCTTCATCGACTTCTTGATGAGGTCCGCGACGAGGCTTTCCAGCTTGGCCCGGGTCAGCTTCATCACCATGTGCAGCGGCTGGCCGCTGGAGCCCATCGAGATGAACGGCTGGTTGATCTCGGTCTGGGTGGAGGAGCTGAGCTCGATCTTCGCCTTCTCGGCCGCTTCCTTCAGGCGCTGAAGGGCCATCTTGTCGGCCGTGAGGTCGACGCCGTGCTCCTTCTTGAACTCGTCGGCGAGGTAGTTGACGATCCGCATGTCGAAATCCTCGCCCCCGAGGAACGTGTCCCCGTTGGTCGATTTCACTTCGAACAGGCCGTCGTCGATCTCGAGGATGGTCACGTCGAACGTGCCGCCGCCGAGGTCGTAGACCGCGATCGTCTTGGTGTCCTTCTTGTCGAGCCCGTAGGCCAGCGCGGCGGCCGTCGGCTCGTTGATGATGCGCAGCACCTCGAGGCCGGCGATCTTGCCGGCATCCTTGGTCGCCTGGCGCTGGGCGTCGTTGAAATAGGCCGGGACGGTGATGACCGCCTGCTCGACCTTCTCGCCCAGATAGGACTCGGCGGTCTCCTTCATCTTCTGCAGGATGAAGGCGGAGATCTGGGACGGGGAGTATTTCTCGCCGCGGGACTGGACCCAGGCGTCGCCGTTGCCGCCGTCGATGATGGTGTAGGGGACGAGCTTGCGGTCCTTCTCCACCTCGGCATCGGTCGTGCGGCGGCCGATCAGGCGCTTCACGGCGAAGATGGTGTTGTCGGGGTTGGTCACCGCCTGCCGCTTAGCGGACTGGCCGACGAGGCGCTCGTCCTCGGTGAAGGCGACGATGGAGGGCGTGGTGCGCGCCCCTTCGGAATTCTCGACCACGCGGGGCTGCGAGCCGTCCATGATGGCGACGCAGGAGTTCGTCGTGCCGAGGTCGATGCCGATGACTTTGGCCATTCTTCAAATCCCTCTCTTAAGGCGGTCTGAGCGGCGCGGGGCCCACATGGGCGAGGCACCCCGGCCTGTATGGGTGTTCAGCTCTGGTTCCTTGGGCGGGGCGAGGTGTCTCTCCCTGCCGACTGGCCGTATATAGGGAGGCGGTCTTGGGCCTGCAACACGCCCGGCCGACGAGTTTGTGACATTTTTGCCGCGGCGCGGCACGGGGAGGGAATGGACGGGGAAAGCCTTGATTTGCGAGGGGTTCGGCTCTGGCCCGGCCTGCTGGACCAGCCCGCGCAGGAGGCGATGGTCGCCGATCTGCGCGCCGTCGTCCGGGCGGCGCCCCTGATCCGCCCCGAGACGCGGCGCGGGCAGAAGATGAGCGTGCGGATGACCTCGGCCGGGGCCTTCGGCTGGGTGTCGGACCGGCGCGGCTACCGCTACGAGCCACGCCATCCCTCGGGCACGGACTGGCCGCCCATCCCCGCCTCGATCCGTGCCGTCTGGGACCGGGTGTCCGGCAGCGGGCGGGCGCCCGAGAGCTGTCTCGTCAACTTCTACGACGCGGATGCCCGGATGGGGATGCACCAGGACCGGGACGAGGCGGACATGGATGCCCCCGTCGTCTCGATCTCGCTCGGCGACGAGGCGCTGTTCCGGATCGGGAACATCGAGCGCGGCGGCCGGACCGAGAGCGTGCGCCTGCGCTCGGGCGACGTGATCGTCATGGGCGGCGCGGCACGTCTGATCCATCACGGGATCGACCGGATCTATCCCGGCACCTCGACCCTGTTGGAGGGGCCGGGCCGGATCAACGTGACCTTGCGGGTGGTGACCTGAGGGGTCGACCGATCGGCCCGCGACGGCGGCGGCAGAGGCTGTCGTCGCCGCCGCCTTTCAGAAGTTGCCGTCCAGGGTGCAGCAGCCGGCCTGCACCTCCGACCCGTCGGGCGCGTCGTTGAACAGCATCGCCCGCCAGCCGTATTCCCGGTCGCTCATCCCGTCGGAGCAGGCGCCGCGCATGACCGTCAGGGTCCGGTTCAGGGTCGGCCCTTCCTCGAACGTAGCGAGATAGCCGTTCGGCGCCGTCCGGGCGGAGAGGAGCGAGAGGAAGCGGTAGCCGGTCCCGGGGGAATCGTATTCGTCGCCGCGCAGCGTCATGTTCAGCGACCAGAACGGCTCGGTCCCGCCGCAGTTCAGCGGGCGGGGGATCTCGGCCGGGTCGGTCTCCTGCGCGGCGAGGTAGCGCATGGAGACCCAGCCGTTCCCCTCCGGCAGGCCGACGAGGCCCCAGCTGCCGTCCGGTGTCGTGCGCAGCACCTCGACGTTCATGGCGTAGGGAAAGTAGCTGTCCAGGATCGGAGAGGAGGCGTCGGGCTCGGCCCGGATGTTCAGCCGGTCGTCGTCGGCCACGCCGGTGACGGAATACTGCGCGGGGAAGGGCCCGGCCGACATCTGCGCCGGGGCCGGCCCCGCGATCAGCCCGGCCAGCGACCCGGCCAGCAACCCGGCCCGCAGCGCCGCCGCGATCCGGCGGCCGGTCATCGCGCCGCCCCCCAGCTGCGCGAGGCGTGGCGTCGGGTGTAGAACTCGCCCATCAGGCCGACCATGAAGAGGCCCAGCGTCACGTAGACGGGGTAGCCGATCGAGGTGTTGTGCGGGTTGTAGTTCAGGAAGACGAAGCCCCGGCACTGGTCGATGATGTGGAAGAGCGGGTTCCACGAGAACAGGACCAGCATCGAGACCGGCAGCGAATTGGCGACGAACATCTTGCCGCTGAAGATCATGTTGGCCCGCCCCCAGACCGACGATCCGATCTGCGTGACCTCCGGCGCCCAGGGCTTGATCGCGGTGAAGATGAGCCCGATCGCGAGGCCGCTGAACCAGGCGAGCAGCAGCATCCCCGCCGCCCCGGCCCAGTCGTCGATCACGACCGGCGTGACGAGCACGTGGTAGAAGAACAGCACCACCGCCAGCGACAGGACCTGGATGTAGAGCGCCGACAGCGCGGCCGCGGTGATCGTGATCGCGGTGTTCAGCGGCAGGTGCTGCATGATCGAGCTGGCGGGCCCCTCGGCCCGGACCACGGCGCCCATCGTCTTTGTATGGGTCAGGAACAGGAAGATGCCGGAGAGCAGGTACAGCATGAAATCGCCCCGCAGCGCGGCGCCGCGGGCGCCCAGCAGGGTGAACATCAGGTAGAAGGCCAGCACGAAGGTCAGGGTCTGCACGATGTTCATCGCCAGCCCGGCGAGGGCGTTGCGATGGGACTTGCGGATGTCGCGCACCGTCGTGTGGTAGATCAGCTCCAGCAGGCCGAGGGCCGTCCTGGTGCCGGAGCGTGTGCGTCTCGCCTCGAACATCGCGCCTCGCCGTGCTGTCCCGGTGTCGCATGCTGCCATGCGGAGCTTGCCGTTCCGTTGCCGCCCCAGCATAAGGTCCGGGCACCCGCCGGGCAATCGCGCCCGCCTCACTTCCCCCGGGCGACAGGATTTTTCCCATGGATCATGGCAAATTGGCCGAGACGATGCGCCGCCTCGCGCTCGAGGCCGGGGCGAGCATCATAAAGATCTACGGCGCCGACGATTTCGAGGTGAAGACCAAGTCCGACGCCTCGCCCGTGACCGAGGCGGACGAGGCCGCCGACGCCCTGATCTCCGCCGGGCTGCGCGCGGCCTTTCCCGACGTGCCGCTGGTGACCGAGGAACAGGCGGGCACGCACGACCTGTCCGTTTCGACCTTCCTGATCGTCGACCCGCTCGACGGGACGAAGGAATTCGTGCAGCGGCGCGGCGACTTCACCGTCAACATCGCCTATGTCGAGGACGGCGTGCCGGTGCGCGGCGTGGTCTATGCCCCCGCCAAGGGCCGGCTCTTCTACACCGATGCAAACGGCGTCTCGGTCGAGGAGACCGGGGATCACGATCCCGCCGCCGCGGGGCCGACCGCGCCGATCCGCGTCTCGTCCCCCGACAACGCGGCGCTGATGGTGGTGGCGTCGAAATCGCACCGCGACCAGGCGACCGACGACTACATCGGCAAGTACGCCGTGCGCGACATGACCAGTGCGGGGTCCTCGCTGAAGTTCTGCCTCGTCGCGACGGGCGAGGCGGATCTGTATCCCCGCCTCGGGCGGACGATGGAATGGGACACCGCCGCGGGTCACGCCGTCCTGGCCGGGGCGGGCGGCGCCGTGGTGCGGTTCGACGACCACACGCCGCTGCGCTACGGCAAGGACGGGTTCGCCAACCCGTTCTTCATCGCGCACGCGCCGGGCGTCGACCTCCGGCCCGCCTGATGGCATCGGCCCCGGCAGGCGTGGCCGGGGCGCGGGTCAGCGTCGTCGTCGTCAGCCGGGGCAGGCCTCGGGCCCTGCTCCGCGCGCTCTGCGGGCTGTCGCAGCTCCTTCATCCCGCCTTCGAGGTGATCGTGGTCGCCGATCCGGCCGGGCTGGACGCGATCGCGGCCTCGCCCCGGGCCGGGGCGGTGAAGGCGGTGCCCTTCGACGAGCCGAACATCTCGGCCGCGCGCAATCTGGGACTCGCGCGGGCGGCGGGCGGCATCGTCGCCTTTCTCGACGACGACGCGGTGCCCGAGCCGACCTGGCTGGACCGGCTGGCCGCGCCCTTCGCCCGGGGCGATGTCGACGCGGCCGGCGGGGCGGTGCGCGGGCGCAACGGCATCTCGTGGCAATGGCGGGCCAGCGTGATCGAGGCGTCCGGCCGGACCGTCCCGCTGGCCGCCGGGAGGCGGACCAGCACGTTGACGGGCCGCCCGGGGCGGGGCGGCAAGACCGAGGGCACGAACATGGCGTTCCGCCGTGACCTCCTCGCAGCGATGGGCGGCTTCGACCCGGCCTTCCGCTTCTATCTCGACGAGGCGGACCTGAACCTGCGGCTCGCCGCCATGGGGCGGACGATCGCCTTCGTGCCGGGAGCCGAGGTGCATCACGGCTTCCTGGCCAGCGCCCGGCGCCGCGCGAACCGGGTGCCGACCGACCTGACCGAGATCGGCGCCAGTCTCGCCGCCTTCCACCTGCGGCACGATCCGCGCGCCGATCCTGCCGGTCTGCTGGCGGCAGAACTGGCGGCGCAGCGGGCGCGGCTGCGCCGCCACGTGCTGCACGGCCGGCTGACGCCCTGGGGCGCGCGGCGATTGCTGCGGGGGCTGGCGGCGGGCTTCGCCGCGGGGCTGGACCGGGCGCCCCACCCGCTCCCCGCGATCCCGCCAGCCACCGAGGCGTTCCGGCCGTTCCCGACCGCGACAGGCGCCCCGGTCCTGCTGACCGGGCGCCTCCTGTCGCGGCGGCGGCTCCTGCGGCGGGCGGAGGCGCTGGCCGCGGGGGGCGGGCGGCCGACGCTGGTCGTCCTGTCGCGCACCGCGCGCCCGTGGCGGGTGACCTTCCTGCCGCCCGGCATCTGGCTGCATCGCGGCGGCATCAACGGCCCGTCCGAGCGGTCGCAGCCGCTCTGGCGCCGGGCCGGGCTGCAGCAGCGGCTGCGGGAGGAGCGGGCGCGGATCGCCTCGCAGCGCGGGCTCGACTGACGCGGCGGGCCTTTCCCCGCCGTCAACAAGTTGCGACAATTTCGACATATCGCCATGATTGTGCCCGGTCCCGGGCCTAGGGACCGGAACGAAGCCGTGAACGCCGACGTTCGCGCCATGCAGACACAGCAGAGAGAGCCGATGCCCCAACGCGTAACCAAGGCCGTCTTTCCCGTCGCCGGGATGGGCACACGTTTCCTTCCCGCGACCAAGTCCGTCCCGAAGGAGATCATGACGCTCGTCGACCGGCCGCTGATCCAGTACGCGATCGACGAGGCGCGCGCCGCCGGCATCACCGAGTTCATCTTCGTGACCTCGCGCGGAAAATCCGCGCTCGAGGATTATTTCGACAGCGCGCCCGAACTGCAGTCGAAGCTCGAGCGGGACGGCAAGAAGGACCTGCTCAAGGTTCTCGAGACGACGAACATGGCCGACGGCGCGATCGCCTATATTCGCCAGCACCGGGCGCTCGGCCTCGGCCACGCCGTCCATTGCGCGGCGCGGCTGGTCGGGGACGAGCCCTTCGCCGTGATCCTGCCCGACGACGTGATCGCCGCCGACAAGCCGTGCCTCGCCCAGATGGTCGAGGCCTACGAGGAGACCGGCGGCTGCATGGTCGCCGCGATGGAGGTGCCGGACGACAAGATCAGCGCCTACGGCGTGCTCGACGTCGAACCCGAGAAGGGCCGCCTGGCCGGCAACAAGCGTCTCGCCCGCGTGCGCGGCATGGTCGAGAAGCCGCCGAAGGGCGAGAATCCGTCCAACCTTGCCGTCATCGGCCGCTATATCCTGCCCGGAGCGGTGATGCGCACGCTCGGCGACATCGACCCCTCCGCCGGCAACGAGATCCAGCTGACCGACGCGATCGCGCGGCAGATCGACACGCAGAGCGGCGTGCATTCCTTCACCTTCGAGGGCGACCGCTACGATTGCGGCTCCAAGAGCGGGTTCCTCGAGGCCACGGTGGCCTTCGGCCTCGCCCGGCCCGACCTGCAGGCGGAGTTCTCGGCCTTCGTCGACGGCATCTGCGCGAAGCGCGCGGCGGCCAAAGCCGGCTGAATGGCGCCCCCGGGCCGGGTCCTGAGCGTCTCGCGGCTGCTGTCGCGGGCGGGGATGCGGCCCACCGGGGTCGACCGGGTCGAACTGGCCTATCTCGCCCGGTTCCTGTCCGACGAGGTCCCGCTCTGGGGGCTGGCGCGGACGGGGCCGGGCTGGCTGCTTCTGGATCGTGCGGGGCTGCGCGCCGCGGTGCCGCTGCTGACGGGCGAGGCATCCCCGCCCGCGCCGGACCTGCTGTCCCGCCTGTGGTGGCGCGGGCGCCCGGCGCGCGCGGGGGCCGAGACGGCGCTGCGGCGTCTCGCCGTCGGCCGGGCCCGCAGGGGCGGGCTGGAGGGGTTGCTCCGGCGGACCATCCCGCCGGGTGCGGCCTTCCACCTCGTCGGGCTGTCCGACCTGACCGAGCCCGCGCTCGCCGCGATGCGCGCCCATCCCGGCGCCCGCATCTCCGCCCTGATCCACGACACGATCCCGCTCGACCATCCCGATCTCGTCCGGGCGGGGGCACCCGCGCGGCTGCGCGCCCAGCTCGACGCGGTGGCGGGGGCGGGGGCCCGGGTCGTCGCCAATTCGCAGGCCACGGCGGACCGGCTGCGCGCCGAGATGTCCACCTTCACCGAGATCGTCGCCGCGCCCCTCGGCATCGACGTGGCCGCGCCCGCGCCGGAGGACCTGCCTTCCGGGCTCGACCTCGCCGGGCCCTATTTCGTCGCGCTGGGCACGATCGAACCCCGCAAGGAGATCGGCCTGCTGCTGGACGCCTGGGAAGGGTTCGGCGCGGACCGGCCGCGTCTCTACCTCTGCGGGCGGCGCGGCTGGCGGATCGAGGATGTCGCCCGCCGTCTCGATGCCGGGGTGCCGGGCGTCACCGAGCTGCCGGGCCTCGGCGACGGCGCGGTGGCCGCGCTGCTGGGCGGGGCCCGCGCGCTGCTGATGCCCTCGCGGGCCGAGGGGTTCGGCCTGCCCCCGTTCGAGGCGCTGGCCCAGGGCACGCTGCCGGTGTGCTGCGATCTGGCCATATGGCAGGAAAAGCTCGGCCCACGCGCCATTTACCTGCCCCCGGGCGATGTCTATTCCTGGTCGCGGGCGATCCTCTCCCTCGCCGCCGGGCCGAAACGGGTCCCGCCGCCCGGCCCGCTTCCGGACTGGGACAGCCATTTCAAGGCCGCATTAGGCGGCGATCGGTAGGGGGACGCGGAAGGGACGGAAAGCGGTAACGACGTGGGCGCCTGGCAATCCTATCGGCTGAGGCTGCGCCGGCAGCGCTGGCGCGCACGCGCCTGGCGCAAGCGGCGCGAGCTGACCCCCGTCACCGACCGGACCGACGCGATCCGGCGCGGCGACATCCTCGTCCTGTCCACCTTCCGGAACGAGAACGTCCGCCTGCCCTGGTTCCTGCGGCATTACCGTGACCTCGGCGTGCAGCATTTCCTCATGGTCGACAACGGCAGCGACGACGGCGGGGCGGAATACCTCTCCACCCAGCCCGACGTGTCGCTCTGGCGGACCGAGGCGGGCTACAAGCGGGCGCGGTTCGGGGTCGACTGGCTGAACCACCTCGCCTCGCGCCACGGCCACGGCCACTGGTGCCTGACCGTCGATCCCGACGAGATCCTGATCTACCCGTTCTGCGACACGCGGCCCCTTCGCGCGCTGACCGACTGGCTCGACGCCTCCTCGATCCGGTCCTTCTCGGCGATGCTGCTCGACATGTATCCCAAGGGGCCGATGGGGGCGCAGCCCTACCGGCGGGGCAGCGACCCGCTGGAGGTCGCGCAATGGTTCGACTCCGGCAATTACGTGATCGAGCGCAACAGCCGCTTCGGCAATCTCTGGATCCAGGGCGGCCCCCGGGCCCGCGCCTTCTTCGCCGACCGGCCCGAGCGGGCGCCCGCCCTGAACAAGATCCCGCTGGTGAAGTGGGACCGGCGCTACGTCTACGAAAGCTCGACCCACATGCTGCTGCCGCGGGGCCTCAACCTCGTCTACGACGAGTGGGGCGGAGAGAAGGCGTCGGGTCTGCTGCTGCACTTCAAGTTCCTCGACACCTTCTCGGGCAAGGCGGAGGAAGAGCTGGAGCGGCGCCAGCATTACGGTGCCAGCCGCGAATACCTGGCCTATGCCCGGCGGATGGAGGCGGATCCCGACCTCTGGTGCAAGTGGAGCGAGCGCTACATCAACTGGCGCCAGCTCGAGATCCTCGGCCTCATGTCCAAGGGAAACTGGGCGTGACGGCCGCGCGCGGCACGCTCGGCGTGGTGATGCTGGTCCATACCGCGCTGGGCCGGGCCGAGCAGACGATCCGCCATTGGGTCGCGGGCGGCTGCCCGGTCGTGGTGCATGTCGACCGCCCGGTCGACGACGCGACGTTCCGGGCGTTCCGCGCCAGCCTCGCCGATCTGCCGCAGGTGTCCTTCTCGCCCCGGTTCCGCTGCGAATGGGGCACCTGGGGCATCGTGGCCGCGACCCAGGCCGCCGCCGAGCAGATGCTCGCCGCGCATTCGCAGGTCCGGCATGTCTACCTTGCCAGCGGGTCGTGCCTGCCGCTGCGCCCGGTGGCCGAGCTGACGGCCTGGCTCGCCGCCCGCCCCGAGACCGACTTCATCGAGAGCGCGACGACCGCCGACGTCCCCTGGACCGTCGGCGGCCTGTCGGAAGAGCGGTTCACCCTGCGCTTCCCCTTCTCGTGGAAGACGCGGCGCCGCGCCTTCGACTGGTATGTCGGCTTCCAGCGGCGATGGGGGTTGCGGCGCCGGATTCCCCCGGGCGTGGTGCCGCATATGGGCTCGCAATGGTGGTGCCTCACCCGGGCGACGCTCGAGGCGATCCTGCGCTCGCCCGACCGGCCGGCCCACGACCGCTATTTCCGCAGGGTCTGGATCCCGGACGAGAGCTATTTCCAGTCACTCGCCCGGCTGCATTCCCGCCGGATCGAGAGCCGGTCGCTGACGCTGGCCAAGTTCGATTTCCAGGGCAAGCCGCACATCTTCTACGACGATCACTTGCAGCTCCTGCGGCGGTCGGACTGCTTCGTCGCGCGCAAGATCTGGCCCCATGCCGACCGCCTCTACGACGCGTTCCTCACGGCCGAGACCGGCACGCCCGCGCTCGCCGATCCCAATCCCGGCAAGATCGACCGCCTCTTCGCCAAGGCGGTGGAGCGGCGCACGCGGGGCCGGCCCGGCCTCTACATGCAGTCGCGCTTCCCGAACCGGGACTGGGAGAACGGGCTCACCTCGTCGCGCTACTCGGTCTTCGAGGGGTTCGCCGAGCTGTTCGACGATTTCGAGAGCTGGCTCGCCCGCGCGACCGGCACCCGCGTCCACGGCCACCTCTTCGCGCCGGGGCGGGTGGAATTCGAGGGCCGGCAATCCGTCTTCACCGGGGCGCTGACCGACGACGCGCGGCTGCGCGACCGCGACCGCTGGATGTTCCTGACGAACCTGCTGTGGAACACGCGGGGCGAGAGGCAATGCTTCCAGTTCGGGCCGGGCGACGCGCTGCCCCGCGCCGCGGCACCCGGCGGCCCCCGCGGCGCGGCCCAGCCGGAGGCGGGGGCCCTGCGCGCGACCTCGACCCAGGCGGAATTCTCGTGGCGGCTGGCGCGCGATCCCAATGCCGAGATCTTCGTCATCTCGGGCGCGTGGGCGATCCCGCTCTTCCGGTCGGGCGGCGGGTTCGCCGAGCTGCGGCGGCAGGCGGCGCGGCTGCAATCGATCGAGGCGGATCACCTGGGCATCCTGCGCTCGCCCCATGCCAAGGCACGGGTCCGGATCTGGACCATGGCCGATTTCGTCGACGCGCCGATGGAGGGGCTGCAGGCGGTGGTGGACGAGATGGGCCACGGAATCTGGCGTCGCCTGGCCGAGGTGCCGCGGATGGCCGATCTGGACGGGTTCGGCCAATTCCTGCAGAACCTCAAGAACCAGGGGATGCACCCTTACCTGATGGGCGATTTCCCTGCCGGGCCCGCCCCGGTGCGCCGCCCGCCGGCCAAGCGCAAACCCTACCTGGTGCGATAGATCATGCCGTTCGAGATGTTCGTGGTCCTCGCCGAGATGCGGACCGGCTCCAACTTCCTGGAAGCCAATCTCAACGCGCTGGACGGGGTGATCTGCCACGGCGAGGCGTTCAACACCCATTTCATCGGCTACCCCAACCGCGACGGGATCCTCGGCATCGGGCGCGACGCGCGCGACGCGGCGCCGGCGGACCTGCTGGACGCGATCCGCCGCGCGCCGGGGCTGAACGGATTCCGCTATTTCCACGACCACGACCCGCGCGTGATCGACCCGCTGCTCGACGATCCGGCCGTGGCCAAGGTGGTGCTCACCCGCAACCCGATCGAGAGCTATGTCAGCCGCAAGATCGCCGCGGAAACCGGACAGTGGAAGCTGACCAATGCCCGCAACGCCAGGCCCGGAAAGGCCGCGTTCGACGCGGCCGAGTTCGAGGCGCATCTCGCAGGGCTGCAGGAGTTCCAGGTCCGTGTCCTGAACCGGCTGCAGACCACCGGGCAGACGGCGTTCTACGTCGATTACGAGGATCTGCAGGATCTCGCCGTGATGAACGGCCTCGCCACGTGGCTGGGCGTGCCGGCCCGGCTCGACGCGCTGGACCGCAAGCTCAAGAAGCAGAATCCCGACCCGCTGGAAGAGAAAGTCGCCGATTTCCCTGCGATGCAGGCGGCGCTGTCGCGGATCGACCGGTTCAACCTCTCGCGCACGCCGAACTTCGAACCGCGGCGCGGCCCGCAGGTGCCGAGCTACCTGGCCGCGGCGGAGTCGCCGCTGCTCTACCTGCCGATCGGGGGCGCGCCCGTCGCGGAGGTGACGGACTGGCTGACCGCGCTCGATGGCGCGGCCCCCGCCTCGGGCTTCACATGGGGGAGCCTGCGCCGCTGGAAGGGCGCGCGGCCGGGGCACCGGACCTTCACCGTGATCCGCCACCCGCTGGAGCGGGCGCATGCCGCCTTCTGCGGGCAGGTCATCGCGCCGGGCGACGAGGGGGCGGCCCTGCTGCGGCGCAAGCTGCGCAACCAGATGGGGCTCGACTTCGCGCCCGAGGGCGAAGGCTACGGCCCGGCCGAGCACCGGGCGGGGTTCCTCGCCTTTCTCGGCTTCCTCAGGGCCAACCTCGCCAACCAGACGAACCTTCGCGTCGATCCCGCCTGGGCGAGCCAGGCGGCGGTGCTGCAGGGCATGGCCGATTTCGGGGTGCCGGACGCGGTCCTCCGCGAGGACGAGCTGGCCCGCGACCTGCCCTGGCTGGCCGGGACAGTCGGCCGGCCCGCGCCGGACTGGACCCCGCCGGACCGGGCAGAGCGCCGGCTGCTGGCGCAGATCCACGATGAGGAGGTGGAGGAGGCGGGACAGGCGGCGCTGGGGCGCGACTACCTCGCCTTCGGGTTCGGCCCCTGGCGCGGGTAAGGCGGCTCAGGCCGCCTGCATCCCCGGCGCCTCGGTCAGGATCGCGTGCAGGGTCGACGGGTCGGAATTGGCCCGGAGCTTTGCGCAGATCGAGGGCTGGCGCATGGTGCGGGACACCAGCGCCAGCGCCTTGAGGTGCTCCACACCCGCCGAATCGGGCGCGAGCAGGCAGAAGACGAGGTCGACCGGCTGACGGTCCACCGAATCGAAGTCGAGCGGCTTGTCGAGACGCAGGAACAGGCCCCGCACGCGGTCGATCCCCGCAAGCCGGGCATGGGGCAGGGCGACGCCGTCGCCGACACCCGTCGGTCCCAGCCCTTCCCGCTCGATCAGCGCCTCGGTGACGACGGGCGCCGGCAGCGCGAATCGCTGCGCGGCGAAGTCGCCGAGGTCGTGGAAGAGGCGCTTCTTGCTGCTCAGCCCGCCGACCGCACGCACGCAATCAGGCCGCAGGAGTTCGGCAAGCTGCATCAGGCACTTATCCTCTGCTCGTCAGGCCTCTGCCGGGCCTATCCGTTCCCTCGGGGGTCGATCCAGCCGATGTTCCCGTCGTCGCGGCGATACACCACGTTGACCCCGTTATGCTTCTCGTTGCGGAAGACGAGCATCGGCGCATGCGCCAGCTCCATCTGCATCACCGCCTCGCCGACCGAGATGGAGGGGATGTTCGTCTCCATCTCCGCCACGATCATCGGCGACCAGTCGGTCTCCGCCCCGTCGGTATCGTCCCCGTCGTCCCCGGTTGGCGCGAGGATATAGGAACCCGCGGCCGAAACTTCAACCGGCTGGGTCCGGTCCTTGTGGTGGTCCTTCAGCCGGCGCTTGTAGCGGCGCAGCTGCTTGTCCATCTTCTCGCAGCAGCCGTCGAAGGCGGCGTAGATCTCGGTCGCTGTGGCCCGCGCCTGCGCGGTCAGGCCGGTGGACAGATGGACCACGGTCTCGCAGACGAATTCGTGGCCCGACTTGGAGAACACGACCTGGGCCTCGGTCGGGCGGCCCGCATACTTGTCCAGCGTGGATCCGAGCTCGGTCTGCACGTGCGTCTGCAGGGCCTCGCCGATATCGATCTGCTTGCCGGAAACATGAAAGCGCATGGGATCCTCCTGGGTCGTTGCTCCGCCTGGATCCGGCCCAGCGGGCGGATCCGTCGCGGCGTGGTGCCGATGGTCGGGAGCGGGGATGAACGTGCCCCTAACTTCCGGCCATGGCATCGAGATATGCCGTGATCGGGGCCAAGGAAGGGCAGGGTGCGACGTCATCGCCCCCATTCGGCACCAGCCGGCCGCATCCTGTCAACGGACTCGCGGCGCCCCGCCGATGCCCGTCCGTCAGCGCACCCGGAAGCCCTGGCCGAGATAGACGCGGCGCACCGTCTCGTCCGCGACGACCTCGTCGGCGGTGCCCGACATCAGCACGCGGCCGTCATGCAGGATGTAGGCGCGCTCGACGAGGCCGAGCGTCTCGCGCACGTTGTGATCGGTGATCAGCACGCCGATCCCCCGCGTCTTCAGCGCCTGCACCAGCGTCCGGATCTCGCCGACCGCGATCGGGTCCACCCCGGCGAAGGGCTCGTCCAGCAGCACGAAGGACGGTCCGGCGGCGAGGCAGCGGGCGATCTCGCAGCGGCGCCGCTCGCCGCCCGACAGGGCCAGCGCCGGCGCCCGCCGCAGGTGCTCGATCGAGAAGTCGCTCAGCAGCTCTTCCAGCCGCTCGCGCCGCGCATGGGCGTTGTCGACACTCATCTCGAGCACGGCCAGGATGTTCTCCTCGACCGAGAGGCCACGGAAGATCGACATCTCCTGCGGCAGGTAGCCGATGCCGAGCCGCGCGCGGCGATACATCGGCAGGCCGGTCACGTCGCGCCCGTCGATGCGGATCTCGCCGCCCTCGGCCGGGATCAGCCCGGCGATGCAGTAGAAGCAGGTCGTCTTGCCCGAGCCGTTCGGCCCCAGCAGGGCGACCACCTCCCCCCGCTGCAGTTCGAGCGAGACGTCGCGGATCACGGGGCGCTTGCGGTAGCTCTTGCGCAGGCCCGACACCGACAGCCCGCCGGTCCCCTCGGTCACGGCGAAGCTCATGCCCGTCGGCTCACTGGGCGCCGCTCCCCTGGCCGCCGAAGACGGTCCGCACGCCGCCCGTCAGCTCGGCCGTGCCCGAGGCGAGGTCGATCACCATCCGGTCCGAGGACAGCGCGTTCGGCCCCTGGGTCAGCAGCACGTCGCCGGTCAGCGTCAGCAGTCCGCTCGCGATGTCGTAGACGGCGGCGTCGGATTCCGCCGCCTCGGTCGCCGTGGCGAAGGTGACCCCGCCGGAGGCGTCCAGCTCCGCCACCTCGCCCGTCGCCTCGTCGTAGAGCACGTCGACATTCGCCGCGGCGAGGCGCAGTTCGCCCTGCCCGACGCGGACATTGCCGGTGAAGGTCGCGCGCCCGGTCTCTCGGTCGACGGACAGGCTGTCGGCCGTGATCTCGACCGGGGCGGTCGGATCCACGTCGATCTGGCCGAGCGAGAGCGAGGATTGCGCGGATGCCGGCCCGGAGAGGAGGGCGAGCGCGGCGAGAACGGGAAGAAGGCGGGTCATTCGTCCTCCGGGACGGCGGGATCGGGCGTGTATACCAGCCGGACGCCCCCGCTGAAAAGCAGCGGCCCCCCATCGGTCCCGGCGGACATCCGCGCGGCGGTCAGGGCCCCGAACGGCGCCTGCACCTCCAGCGGGCCGGTCGAGCGGATCTCGCCCGCGGCGAGGTCGGCCTCCAGCCCCGAGGTCTCCATCTCGAAGCCGTCGGAGGTGACGACCCGGGCGAGGCCGGTCAGCGCGGCGCGGCGCGCGGCATCGTCGAACGTTCCCGCATCGGCCCGCATCTCGATCCGGCGGCCGTCGGCCATGTCCATCGTCGCGCGCAGCGCCGTCGCCGTGCCGGCCCCGCCCTCGCGCCCCTGTGGGCGGATCTCGTCGGCGCGGAGCGACACGACCGCGCCGTTGCGGGCGATTCCCGCATAGGCGGGGGCGGTGACCCGCGGCTCGCGCGCGATGTCCTCGATCCCCTGATAGGTCAGGTCCGACGGCTCGGCCGGACCGCGGGCCCAGAGGAACAGCGTCGAGAGCAGCGCGACCGCGATCAGCGGCAGCAGGACCTTGGCCCCGGCCACGAACTGCGAATAGGCGTTGTCGTAGGTGGCCATGCGGCGCCCCCCTCGCGCTGCGCCAGAGGTAGGACCGGCGGGCCCGTCCGCCAAGCCGCCAGCCCCGGGCCCGTGACAGGACCCTTGCCGGGACCCTTGGGGAACGACCCTTCGGGTTCAGTGATGAACGACCCTTCGGGTCAGCGACGAACGGCCCTACGGGTCAGTGACGAACGACCCTTCGGGTCAGTGCGAGAAGATGTCCGGCTCGTCCCAGCCCAGCAGGTCGAGCCGCGCCCGCGTCGGCAGGAAGTCGAAGCAGCTCTGCGCCAGCTCGGTCCGGCCCTCGCGGGCGAGGCGGCGATCCAGCTCGTCCTTCAGGCGGTGCAGGTGCAGCACGTCCGAGGCCGCGTAGTCGAGCTGCGCGGGGCTCAGCTCCTCGGCGCCCCAGTCGCTCTGCTGCTGGTGCTTCGAGATGTCGACGCCGACGAGATCGCTCAGCAGGTATTTCAGCCCGTGCCGGTCGGTGAAGGTGCGCACCATCTTGCTCGCGATCTTGGTGCAGTAGACCGGCGCGGTCACGGTCCCGAACGCATGGTACAGCGCGGCGATGTCGAAGCGTCCGAAATGGAACAGCTTCAGCACGTCCGGATCGGCCAGCATGCGGACGAGGTTCGGCGCCTCGGTCTGGCCCGGCGCCACCTGGACGAGGTGGCAGTTCCCGTCGCCGCCCGACATCTGGATCAGGCAGAGCCGGTCCCGGTGCGGGCGCAGGCCCATCGTCTCGCAGTCGATCGCGACCACGGGGCCGAGGTCCAGCCCGTCCGGAAGGTCGCCCTGGTAGAGGTGATTGGCCATCGCGTTCTCCTGTTCCGCCCGGCTTTGCCAGCGGCGGCGCGCCCGTTCAAGGGCGCCGGGTCAGATGTGACCCTCGGTCCTGATGTGGATCGTGGTGCCGCAATGCTTGCAATGCACCGCGTCGGGGTCGTGCAGCTCGAGCCCGCATTGCGGACATTCGTGGTGCACCTTGTTGGGGCGGAACACCACCTGGGCGAGCCGCAGGAACAGCGTCACGCCGACGAACATCACCAATACCGACAGCATCCTGCCCGACGTCCCCTCGAGCGTGATGTCGCCGAAGCCGGTCGTCGTCAGCGCGGTCACGGTGAAGTAGAGCGCGTCGGCGTAATTGCCGATCTCGGCATTGATCCGCGCCTGGGTGGCGTAGATCAGCCCCGTCATCACGAAGAGGAAGACGACGAGGTTCACCGTGGCGACGATCACCTCCTCGCGCTCGGTGAATCCGGGGAAATCCTGCCGGAAGCGGCGCAGCAGCTGGTAGGAATGCAGCAACCGCAGCGTGCGCAGGATCCGCAGGAAGCCGAAGGCCTCTCCCGTGATCGGCGCGAGGAAGGACGCGATGGCCGCGATGTCGGCCCAGGTCGCGAACCGGGTGAACTGGCGGATCGGCTGCGGATCTATGATGGCCCGCAGCGTGAAATCGGTCAGGATGACCAGGCCGAGCGCGAAATCGACCAGCTCGATCCAGCCATAGGCCGGGAAGAAGCTGGTCACGATGACGAACAGGATCGTGGCGAGGTCGAAGAAGATGAGCCCGTAACGGAAACGCACGGCGCGGGGCGTGTCGTCCTCGTAGAGTTCGCGCAGAATCGGCAGCATCGTGTCCCGGGGCAAGGCGGATTGCAGGTCCGGGGCAGCCAATCAGGTTCGCGCGGCCGCTTCCATCCCCGCCCGGCGCGGCGCGGCGCGGCGAAGGGGGCGGCGCGTCCCGGGGATCACGGGTCGGGAGGGAGGAGGGCGCGGAGCCGGGCGCCCCGGCGCGCCGTCCGGGGTCAGTTCAGCGCGATCTGGACCGACGCCTCGCCCGCCGCGGGCACCCAGGCCAGCGTGTTCGAGGTGACGAAGCCGTCGGCCATCAGCGCCGCCGCCACGATGGCGAGGCTGACGAGGATCGTCCGCCCGTAGCCGGCGGCCTTGCGCGGGGCGGGGGGCGCATCGATCAGGGGGGAGGGGGGCATCGACGCGGTCCTCGGCGCGGGGGGCGGGCTGACCGGGGCGGGACGGGCCCGGCCGAACCGCCCGGCACGGCCCCGCCGCGGGGCCGGGGCGGCGTTGTCGGGACTGCCGGACCGCGCCACGCCATCCGCCCGGCGGCGCAGGGCCTCCACATCGATGGAGGGGAACTTGCTGGTCATGTCGGCTCGTCCTCTGTCGCGTCCCGTCACCTCGGGGCCGCCCGCGCGGCCTGTCGGGCGCAGGTCTTCCGGGATTAGTTAACGCCCCCGATCCGGCCGCATTAAGGCATTGACAGTACTTTTGGACGGGTCAGGCGGTCCGTTCCGGAAACCATGTCGACCAAGAGGCGCGACTGTACGCCATAAGGGATCAATCCACCTGCCCGAAAGTTTGCTCAGCCTGTCGAGCGTGGCGCCGGAATGGCCGAATCGAGGCGGAATGGCCTATCTTTTCGGTCAGGTCCGGCCCGGCGCACAGGCCCGCGCACGCATCGCCGGCACGCCACGGGCTGCCATGCGAAAGCATGGTGCGGGACGGATTGGATGTCGGGGAGAGTGGTGCCCAGGAGAGGACTCGAACCTCCACGTCCTTTCGGACACTGGCACCTGAAGCCAGCGCGTCTACCAATTCCACCACCTGGGCAGGTCGTGTGAGGCGGCGATCTAAGGAAGCGCGCGGGGGCTGTCAACAGCGTTCCGCGCCCGGCGGGCACCTTCCCGGTCCCGCGGGGATTGCCCCGAGGGGGGCGGGGGCGCTACATCCCCCTCGCAGGAGCCCGCGAACAGGATCACGCCCATGGCAAAGCTCGTCACCATCTTCGGCGGATCGGGATTCGTCGGCCGCTACGTCGCCCGCCGGCTCGCCAAGGACGGGTGGCGGGTGCGCGCCGCCTGCCGCAATCCCAACGAGGCGCTCTTCCTGCGGACCTACGGCGTGGTCGGGCAGGTCGAGCCCGTCTTCGCCAATATCCGCGACGACGACAGCGTGAGGGCGGCGATCCGCGGCGCGGACGCGGTGGTGAACTGTGCCGGGACCTTCGACACGCGCGGCCGCAACGATGCCGAGGCGGTGCAGCAGCACGGCGCCGGCCGCGTCGCGCGGATCGCGGCGGAAGAGGGCGTGCGCCGGCTGGTCCACATCTCGGCCATCGGCGCGGATGCGGACGGGAAGAGCGAATACGCCCGGACCAAGGCCCGGGGCGAGGCTCTGGTGAGCGGCGCGTTCCCCGGGGCCGTCATCCTGCGGCCCTCGGTCGTCTACGGTCCGGAGGACCAGTTCTTCAACCGCTTCGCCGGGATGGCCCGCACCTCGCCGGTGATTCCGGTCGTCGGCGGCCGGACCCGGTTCCAGCCCGTCTTCGTCGATGACGTGGCGGCCGCGGTCGTCGCGGCGGTGGACGATCCCGCCGCCTCCGGCGTCTACGAGCTGGGCGGACCGGACGTGCACACGTTCCGCGAGCTGATGGAGCAGATGCTGGACGTGATCCGCCGCAAGCGCGCGGTGGTGAACCTGCCCTTCGGCCTCGCCGGACTGATGGCCCGGGTGGCGGAGGTCGGCAACGTGATGACCTTCGGCCTCTCCCCGCAGCCGATCACGCCCGACCAGGTCGCGCAGCTGCACCATGACAACGTCGTGGCCGACGGCGCGAAGGGCTTTGCCGATCTCGGCATCCAGCCCCGCGCGATGGAGGCGGAGCTGGCGGATTACCTGTGGCGCTTCCGTCCGTCGGGCCAGTATTCCGACATCAAGCAGAGCGCGCAGAACATCCGGGGCGGCGGGTCGGGCCGCGCCGGGTTCTCCTGACCGTCAGAGATAGGCGATCCCCAGCAGGATCAGTCCCAGGATCACGCGGTAGACCACGTAGGGCGTGTAGCTGACGCTGCGCAGCAGGCGCATCATCAGCGCCAGCGCCGCCAGCGCGGAGAGGAAGGACAGTCCCGCCACGATCGCGCCGTCGCGCGCCACCCCGGCATCGGCGGTGCGCGCCACGTCGAGGCCGAGCAGCAGGCCCGAGGCGGCGATGACCGGGATCGACATCAGCATCGACAGCCGCGCCGCCTCGCGCCGGTCGAATCCCAGCGTGCGGGCCCCGGTGATCGTGATGCCCGACCGCGACGTGCCGGGGATCAGCGCCAGCACCTGCCACAGCCCCATGACCAGCGCGTGGCGCAGGCTCCAGGACCGCGCGGTCCGCCCTTCCGGAAAACGGGTATCCGCCCAGTAGAGGACGAGGCCGAAGAGCAGCATCGTCCAGCCGATCACGGCGGTGGAGCGCAGATGCTCCTCCAGCCCCGTCGCGCTGAGGACGAAGCCGACGAGAACGACCGGGATCGTCGCGACCACGATCCCCAGCGCCAGCCGCGCGCCGTAGGTGTCGCGTCGCCCGGAGGCCAGGTCGCGCAGCCCCGCGATCCCCTCGCCCACGTCGCGGCGGAAGAACAGGATCACGGCGAGCAGCGTGCCGACATGGGCGGCGACGTCGATCACCAGCCCCTGGTCGTCCAGGCCGGTGAGCGCGGGCAGCAGGATGAGGTGCCCCGAGGAAGAGACGGGAAGGAACTCCGTGATCCCCTGGATGAGGGCCACGAGGACGAGGTGGAAGAGAGGCATGACACGGCTCCGCGCGATTCGCGCGCACCCTAGTCCCCTGGTTTGCAGGGGCCAGAGGGGATATGTGAATCGAACCGGACCTAATATCGGGGTGACTGGCGCCGGAATTTTGCGGCCAGCATCGAAAAACCTCGATTTAGGTCAGCACTTATGACTTTTCATGCGCCGTGGCCTCGTCTATCACGCCCGCACGACACATGAGGGGGCGCCCATGGCCAAGGAACCGATGCTCAAGTTCGTCAGCGTCTCGCGCGACATGCCCGAGAAGCGCGCGGCGGACCTGCGCCGCGCGGATTTCGACGAGATCTACCGCGAGTTCGCCGAGGCCAAGGCGGCGGAGCAGTCGAGCCGTTGCTCGCAATGCGGCGTGCCCTACTGCCAGACGCATTGCCCGCTGCACAACAACATCCCCGACTGGTTGCGGATGACCGCCGCGGGCCGCCTGCGCGAGGCCTACGAGATCAGCCAGTCCACCAATACCTTCCCCGAGATCTGCGGCCGCATCTGCCCGCAGGACCGGCTCTGCGAAGGCAATTGCGTGATCGAGCAATCGGGCCACGGCACCGTCACCATCGGCGCGGTCGAGAAGTACATCACCGACACCGCATGGGAGAAGGGCTGGGTCCAGCCGTTCCGGCCGGCGGAAGAGCGGGCCGAGAGCGTCGGCATCATCGGGGCGGGCCCCGGCGGCCTCGCCGCGGCCGACATGCTGCGCCGGGCCGGCGTGCAGGTCATCGTCTACGACCGCTACGACCGCGCCGGCGGGCTGATGGTCTACGGCATCCCCGGCTTCAAGCTCGAGAAGGACGTGGTCGAGCGCCGCGTCGACCAGCTGGCGCAATCGGGCGTCGAGTTCGTGCTGAACTGCAACGTGGGCGAGGACATCTCGTTCGACGCGATCCGGGGCAAGCACGACGCGGTGCTGATCGCCACCGGCGTCTACAAGAGCCGCGAGCTGCCGGAATCCGATGCCGGCGGGATCGTCCGCGCGCTCGACTTCCTCACCGCGTCGAACCGCAAGAGCTTCGGCGACGAGGTCGAGGAGTTCGACAGCGGCGAGCTGAACGCGGCCGGCAAGAAGGTTGTGGTGATCGGCGGCGGCGATACCGCGATGGACTGCCTGCGCACCGCGATCCGTCAGGGCGCGACCAGCGTCACCTGCCTCTATCGCCGCGACCGCGACAACATGCCGGGCAGCCAGCGCGAAGTCGCCAATGCCGAGGAGGAGGGCGTCGAGTTCTCGTGGCTCTCGGCCCCGCTCGGCTTCGAGGTGGACGGCACGCAGGTGCGGGGGGTCGAGATCAGCCGGATGCGCCTCGGCCAGCCCGACGCCACGGGCCGCCGCATGCCCGAGATCATCGAGGGGGCGGAGTACCTCGCCGAGGCCGACCTGGTCATCAAGGCGCTGGGCTTCGAGCCCGAGGACCTGCCGAAGCTCTGGGGCGTGGACGGGCTGGAAGTGACCCGCTGGGGCACCATCCGGGCCGAGGCGGTGACGGGCCGCACCTCGCTGGACGGGGTCTATGCCGTGGGCGACATCGTGCGCGGCGCGTCCCTCGTCGTCTGGGCGATCCGCGACGGTCGCGATTCGGCCGCCGCGATCCTGGACTATCTCGGCACCGGGGCCGAGGCGGCGGCCGTCGCGGCGGAATGATGCGGCGCCTCGCCCTGACCCTCGCCCTGGTCGCGCCCGGCGGCGCCTGGGCGGACTATGCCCTGCCGCAGGGCTGCACCGCCTATGCCACGATCCAGAAGCGCGCCTGCATCGTCAGCCACCTCTATACCTGCGCGGGGGACGCGCCCGGGATGCAGTGGCGGGTCGATCTGGGCGAGGACGGGCCGACCTTCTACGGCCGGATCGACGCCGAGACGCAGTGGGTCGAGAGCCACCACCTGGAGGCCGGCCGCGTCGAGGAGCTGGAGGGCGGGACGGATCCTGCCTCGTTCAGCGCGCTACTCGCGACGAACCGGGACGATTACGATTTCGTCACGATCGACGATGCCGGCTACCGTACCCGCTTCACCGGAATCGATCTGCTGACGGGCGAGAGCCGTGTGATCGACGGTGTGACGCTCGAACAGACCGAATTCAGCATCACCGCGACCGATGCCGATACCGGCGCCTTCCTTTGGTCCTCGTCCGGCAACGAATGGATCCAGCGCGACTGGCGGACCTTCATCTCGGGCACCTCGACCCTGCAGACCGGGTCCGAGGAATGGCAGGACGACCGCTCCCCGATGGAGATCGCCCGCCCCGGCGAACCCGGCTTCCTGGCCGAGAGCCCGCGCCACGATTGCGGGGCGCTGATGTCCTTCGCCGTGCCCCTTCCCCTTCCGAACGAGAGACTCTGACCCATGCGTCTTCTTCTCGCCCTCGCCGTGCTGCCGCTGCCCGCCTTCGCCCAGCAGGTGGAGATCCCGCAGGGCTGCACCGCCTACCTGACCGTGCAGGCGATGTCCTGCCGGGTGAGCCATCATTTCACCTGCGAGGACGACCCCGAGGGGTGGCAGCGCCGGATCGACATGGATCAGAGCGGCATCACCTATTTCGGCGCCATCGATTCCGAGACGCAGTGGGTCGAGAGTTTCCACCTGCTGTCGGGCACCACCGAATACCTGTCGGAGGAGGTCGACCGCCCCGCCTCGTTCACCTCGCTGCTTGAGGAAGGGGTGAGCGATTACGACTTCACCACCACGAACGATGCGGGCGAGGTCACGCGCTATGTCGGCACCGACCGCCTGACCGGCGAGAGCGTGGAGATCGACGGCGTCACGCTGGACCGGACCGATTACGACATCACCGCCTTCGATTCGGAAGGCGAGATCCTGTGGTCGAGCGCGGGCAACGAATACATCAGCCGGGACTGGCGGATGTTCCTGTCGGGTCAGTCCACCTACGTCTCGCCCGAGGGCAGCTTCGAGAGCGACGACAGCCCCGTCGCCTTCATCGAGCCGGGCGAGCCCGGCTTCCTCTCTCCCGCGCCGATCTACGGCTGCGGACAGGAGCTCTGATGGACGGGGCAGGGGAGTCCGCGATCCGGGGGGCCTGCCTCTGCGGTGCCGTCACGATCGCGGCCGTCCCGGCGCAGCCGCGTCTCTGGGCCTGCCATTGCGGCTATTGCCGGACCTGGACGGGCAGCGTGCAGGTCGGGTTCGAGGCGGCCCCGGACGGCGTGTCGGTGGAGGGCCCGGTGCGGACGCGCCGCCCGACCGACTTCTCCGAGCGGGCCTGGTGCGACAGCTGCGGCACCGGCCTGTGGATGCGCGATGCCGAAGAGGGCAGCCCCTACGAGTTCACCGCCGGTCTGTTCCCGGCAACGCGGGACTGGCCGCTGAGGAGCGAGAACTACGTCGACCGCGCCTGGCACGCCCTGCGCCTGCCGGGCGATCACCGGCGGCTGACGCAGGCCGAGTACGAGGCCGCGAACCGCCACGTCCCGGATGCGGGGGCCGCGCCGTGAGGACGGGACGCTGCCTCTGCGGGGCCGTGACCTTTCGCGCGGCGGAGCTCGGCGCTTTCGGCATCTGCCATTGCCGGCAATGCCAGCGCTGGTCCGGCGGGCCGATGATCGCCGTCTCGGTGCCGCAGTCGGCGATGGAGGCGACGGGGCCCGTCGCCCCGCGCCGCACCTCCGGCTGGGCGACGCGTGCGCGCTGCGCCGAGTGCGGCTCGCCGCTCTGGTACCGCTGGGACAAGGGGATCGACGGGGCCGGCGATTACGAGGTGCCCATCGGCCTGTTCGACGATGCGAACGGCCTGACGGTGCGGCACGAGATCTTCGCCGCCGAGAAACCCGACAGCTTCGCCTTCGCCGGGGATCATCCCCGCCATGCCGGTCCACCGCCACGGGAGGATTTCTGATGCGTCTCGCCCTTCTGTTCGCCCTCGCCCCCTTCCCCGCGCTCGCGCAGACCTTCCCGCTGCCCGCCGCCTGCGAGGGGATCGTCACGGTCCAGCAGGCCGATTGCACCGTGACCAGCTATTTCGACTGCGCGGGCGAGAATCCCGAGCATCTGCGCTTCGTCTCGCACGGGGCGACCGGGCTGATCGCCGCGGGTGTCCTGACGCGCGCCTGGCAATGGCTCGAGCAGGACTGGCCGACCGGCCGCGAGACGCTGGTGCCCGGCGCCGCCGACCCGATCGACCAGGTCGCGGTCCTTGCCAACGGCGAGGACACCTTCGACTTCGAGATGGACAGCGCCGAGTTCGGCCGCACCCGCTACCGCGGCCATGACCGCCTGACCGGAGCGAGCGTGAAGGTCGGCGGGGTCGAGATGCTCGAGGCGACCTTCGGCATCGAGGCGAGCCAGAACGACACCGTCACGATGTCCGCCGAGGGGACGGAATACTACATCCCGGCCTTCGGCATCCTCGCCAGCGGCACCGCCCGCTTCGACTACCCCGATCAGGGCAGCTTCGAGACCGACGCCACGCCCCGCGCCTTCGCCGCCCCCGGCGAGGACGGGCACATGTCCATCATCCCGCAATTCGGCTGCGGCGGCTGAGGCCGCCCCTTTCCACAAGGAGTCCCGCCATGACCACCTACGACCAGGCCTGGGCCGCCGCCGAAGAGGCGAAGCGCAAGTGGATGGCCGAGAATTCGCTGTTCCGCGAGGATGACGAGCATGCCTCCTGCGGGGTCGGCCTCATCGTCAGCATCGACGGCACCCCCTCGCGCGGGGTGGTCGAGAAGGGGATCCAGGCGCTCAAGGCGGTCTGGCATCGCGGCGCGGTCGATGCCGACGGCAAGACCGGCGACGGTGCCGGCATCCACGTCCAGATCCCCGTCCCGTTCTTCGACGACCAGATCCGCCGCACCGGGCACGAGCCGATCGAGGGCCGGATGATCGCGGTCGGCCAGGTCTTCCTGCCGCGCAACGATTTCGGCGCGCAGGAGACCTGCCGCACCATCGTCGAGACCGAGGTCCTGCGGATGGGCCACTACATCTACGGCTGGCGGCACGTGCCGGTGAACATCGACGTCCTCGGCGAGAAGGCGAACGCGACCCGGCCCGAGATCGAGCAGATCCTGATCCGCTGCGAGAAGGACATCGACGAGGAAGCCTTCGAGCGCGAGCTCTACATCATCCGCCGCCGGATCGAAAAGGCGGCCGCTGCGGCGCAGGTCGGCGTGCTCTACCTCGCCTCGCTGTCCTGCCGGTCGATCATCTACAAGGGCATGTTCCTCGCCCAGGACGTGGCCGAGTTCTATCCGGACCTGAAGGACGAGCGCTTCGTGTCGTCCTTCGCGATCTACCACCAGCGCTACTCGACCAACACCTTCCCGCAATGGTGGCTGGCGCAGCCCTTCCGCATGCTCGCCCATAACGGCGAGATCAACACGCTGAAGGGCAACCTGAACTGGATGAAGAGCCACGAGATCCGCATGGCCTCCGGCACGTTCGGAGAGCATGCCGAGGACATCAAGCCGATCGTCGCGCTGGGCAGCTCGGATTCGGCGGCGCTGGACAGCGTGTTCGAGGTGCTGGTCCGCGCCGGCCGGACCGCCCCGATGGCCAAGACGATGCTGGTGCCCGAGGCCTGGTCCAAGCAGGCGGTCGAGATGCCGCAGCCGTGGCAGGACATGTACGCCTATTGCAACGCGGTGATGGAGCCGTGGGACGGCCCCGCCGCGCTCGCCATGACCGACGGGCGCTGGGTCTGCGGCGGTCTCGACCGCAACGGCCTGCGGCCCATGCGCTACGTCGTGACGGGGGACAACCTGCTGATCGCGGGGTCCGAGATCGGCATGGTCCCGGTCGACGAGAAGACCGTGGTCGAGAAGGGCGCCCTCGGCCCCGGCCAGATGATCGCCGTCGACATGAAGGAGGGCCGCCTCTTCCACGACGCCGAGATGAAGGACAAGCTGGCCGCCGCCCAGCCCTTCGGTGACTGGATCGAGAAGGTCGTGGACCTGAACGAGATCCTGCGCGACGTGCCCGAGACCGCGATCCACGAGGGCGACGAGCTGCGTCGTCGGCAGGTCGCGGCCGGCTACTCGCTGGAGGAGCTGGAGCAGATCCTCGCCCCGATGGCCGAGGACGGCAAGGAGGCCCTCGCCTCGATGGGCGACGACACGCCCTCGGCCGTGCTGTCCGCGCAGTATCGGCCGCTGTCGCATTTCTTCCGGCAGAACTTCAGCCAGGTCACGAACCCGCCCATCGACAGCCTGCGCGAGAACCGCGTGATGAGCCTCAAGACCCGGTTCGGCAACCTCAAGAACGTGCTCGACGAAAGCTCCGCCCAGACCGAGATCCTCGTGCTGGAGAGCCCCTTCGTCGCCAATGCCGAGTTCGAGGTGATGACGGCGCAGTTCGGCGACCAGGTCGCCTGGATCGACTGCACCTTCCCCGCCGGCGGCGCGCCTGACGCGCTGAAACAGGGACTGGAGCGGATCCGGGCCGAGGCGGAGGATGCCGTGCGCTCGGGCGCGGGGCACATCGTGCTGACCGATCAGGACCAGGGCGTCGACAAGGTGCCGATGCCGATGATCCTCGCAACCTCGGCGGTGCACAGCTGGTTGACGCGCAAGGGCCTGCGGACCTTCTGCTCGATCAACGTCCGTTCCGCCGAATGCATCGATCCGCATTACTTCGCGGTGCTCATCTCCTCCGGCGCGACGACGGTGAACGCCTATCTCGCGCAGGACAGCATCGCCGACCGCGTGCGGCGCGGCCTGATCGAGGGACCGCTGATCGAGGCGACGCGCCGCTATCGCGCCGCCATCGACGCGGGCCTGCTGAAGATCATGTCCAAGATGGGGATCTCGGTCATCTCGTCCTATCGCGGCGGCCTCAATTTCGAGGCGGTCGGCCTCTCCCGCGCGATGTGCGCCGAATACTTCCCCGGCATGCATTCGCGCATTTCCGGCATCGGCCTGACCGGCATCCAGAAGAAGCTGGAGGAGGTCCACGAGAAGGGCTGGCGGCAGGGCACCGACGTGCTGCCGATCGGCGGCTTCTACAAGGCCCGCCGCTCGGGCGAGAAGCACGCCTGGGAGGCGACGACCATGCACATGCTGCAGGCCGCCTGCGACCGGGCGTCCTACGAGATGTGGCAGGCCTACTCCAGGCAGCTGCAGGCCAACCCGCCGATCCACCTGCGCGACCTCTTGGCGATCAAGCCGATGGGATCGCCCGTCCCGATCGAGGAGGTCGAGAGCATCACCTCGATCCGCAAGCGGTTCGTGACGCCGGGCATGTCGCTCGGCGCGCTGTCGCCCGAGGCGCACAAGACGCTCAACGTCGCGATGAACCGGATCGGCGCGAAATCCGACAGCGGCGAGGGCGGCGAGGATCCGGCGCATTTCACGCCCGAGGCGAACGGCGACAACCCGTCCGCCAAGATCAAGCAGGTGGCCTCCGGGCGCTTCGGCGTCACGGCCGAATACCTCAACCAGTGCGAGGAACTGGAGATCAAGGTCGCGCAGGGCGCCAAGCCCGGCGAGGGCGGCCAGCTGCCCGGCATGAAGGTGACGAAGCTGATCGCGCGGCTGCGCCACTCGACGCCGGGCGTGACGCTGATCTCGCCGCCGCCGCACCACGACATCTACTCGATCGAGGATCTCGCGCAGCTGATCTACGACCTCAAGCAGATCAACCCGCGCTGCAAGGTGACGGTGAAGCTCGTCGCCTCCTCCGGCGTGGGCACGATCGCGGCCGGCGTGGCGAAGGCGAAGGCCGACGTGATCCTGATCTCGGGCCATAACGGCGGCACCGGGGCCAGCCCCGCGACCAGCATCAAGTATGCCGGCCTGCCCTGGGAGATGGGCCTGACCGAGGCGCACCAGGTCCTCGCGATGAACAACCTGCGGGGCCGGGTCACGCTGCGTACCGACGGGGGCCTGCGCACCGGGCGCGACATCGTCATGGCGGCGATGATGGGCGCCGAGGAATACGGCATCGGCACCGCCGCGCTGATCGCCATGGGCTGCATCATGGTCCGCCAGTGCCAGTCCAACACCTGCCCGGTGGGGGTCTGCACCCAGGACGAGCGGCTGCGGGCCAAGTTCACCGGCAACGCGGACAAGGTGGTGAACCTCATCACCTTCTACGCGACCGAGGTGCGCGAGATCCTCGCCTCCATCGGCGCGCGCAGCCTCGACGAGGTGATCGGCCGGGCGGATCTGCTGACGCAGGTCAGCCGCGGGTCGGCCCATCTCGACGATCTCGACCTCAACCCGCTGCTCATCACGGTCGATGGGGCCAAGACGATCCGCTACGACCGGAACAAGCCGCGCAACGACGTGCTCGACACGCTGGACGCCAAGATCGTCGAGGACGCCGCGCGCTTCCTCAACGATGGCGAGAAGATGCAGCTGGAATACGCGGTGCAGAACACGCTGCGGACCATCGGCACCCGGACGTCGAGCCACATCGTCCAGAAGTTCGGGATGCGGAACCAGCTGCAGCCCGACCACCTGACGGTGAAGCTGAAGGGATCCGCCGGTCAATCGCTCGGCGCCTTCCTCGCCCCGGGGATGAAGATCGAGGTGTCGGGCGACAGCAACGACTATGTCGGCAAGGGCCTGAGCGGGGGCACCATCGTGGTCCGCCCGCCCATGGCCTCGCCCCTCGTCGCGGCGGACAACGTCATCATTGGCAACACCGTGCTCTACGGCGCGACGGATGGCTTCCTCTTCGCCGCCGGCCGCGCGGGCGAGCGTTTCGCCGTCCGCAACTCGGGCGCGAAGGTGGTGATCGAGGGCTGCGGCTCGAACGGGTGCGAGTACATGACCGGCGGCGTCGCGGTGATCCTGGGCTCCATCGGGGCCAATTTCGGGGCCGGGATGACGGGCGGCATGGCCTATATCTACGACCCCGACGGCACCGCCCGGGACATGATGAACATGGAATCGATCGTCGCCTGCCCGGTCACGGTCGATCACTGGGAGGGCGAGCTGCACCGCCTCGTCCAGCGCCATGCCGAGGAGACGGGCTCGCGCCGCGCGGGCGAGATCCTGACCCATTGGGACAGCGAGATCGCGCATTTCGTGCAGGTCTGCCCGAAGGAGATGCTGCCCCACATCCCGGTCCCCCTCGGCATCGAGGAGACGGCGATCCCGGCGGAATAGGCACTGCCGCGACTCCCCTGACGGGCCGGGCACGATCCCGGCCCGTTTTCGTTTGACCGCCCCGCGCGGGCTGCGGCACATCGCGGGGCATGGCACGACGGAAGACAGAGGCGGAGAGGCCGCGGCGCAGGGTCAGGCCGCTGCGCTGGCTGGGCAGATGGCTGCGGCGCGCCGTTCTGGCGGCCGTGGCCCTGCTGCTGGCGCTGATCGCGCTCTACGCGGTCGTGAACCCGCCCGGCACGATCTACATGGCGCAGCAATACGGCCTGCACGGGCGGCTCGACCGGGACTGGGTGCCGATGGAGGAGATCGCCCCCGTCATGGCGCGCGCCGCCGTCGCGGCGGAGGACGCGAATTTCTGCCTGCACTGGGGGCTGGATCTCGACGCGATCCGCGCCGCGATGGCGGCAGGCGGCGATCGCGGCGCCTCGACCATCAGCCAGCAGACGGTCAAGAACGTCTTCCTCTGGCATGGCCGGTCCTGGCTGCGAAAGGCGCTCGAGGCGGCGATCACCCCCGCGGTCGAGCTGGTCTGGCCCAAGCGGCGGATCCTCGAGGTCTATCTCAACGTGGCCGAATTCGACACCGGCGTCTTCGGGGTGGAGGCGGCGGCCCGGCACTATTTCGGAACCTCGGCCGCGGACCTGACGGCGCCGCAGGCCGCGCTGCTCGCCGCGATCCTGCCCGACCCGCAGGGACGCTCGGCCGCGAGCCCGTCCGATTTCGTGCGCCGCCGCGCCCGGTCGATCGAGGGGGGCGCCGCCACGATCCTGGCCGATGGCCGCGACGCCTGCTTCGCCGGCTGAGCCCCCCTCGCCTTGAACGAGGCGCGGCCTTCCGGCATCAGGGGGCAGCCTTCCCGAGGATGTCGCCGATGTACCGCCTCTACCACTACCCGCTCTCGCCGTTCAGCCGGAAGGTCCGGCTCGTCCTCGCCGAGAAGCGGGTGGAGTTCGACCTGCAGGAGGTCCGCTACTGGGAGCCGGAGCCCGACATGCTGCGCCGCAACCCGGCCGGCAAGATCCCGGTCCTGCGCACCCAGAACGGCTTCTATGCCGAAAGCGCGGCGATCTGCGAATATCTGGAGGACCTGCATCCCGACCCGCCGCTGATGCCGCAGAGCATCGAGAAGCGCTACGAGGTGCGGCGCCTGAACGGCTGGTTCGACGACAAGTTCTACCGCGAGGTGACCGAAAAGCTGCTGGGCGAGCGGGTCTTCCGCAAGGTGCAGGGCACGGGCTACCCGGTCAGCGAGAACGTCAAGTCGGGGTTGAAGGCGATCAAGCTCCATCTCGACTACATGGCCGAGCTGCTGGACCAGCGGCGCTGGCTGGCCGGCGGCGAGATGTCCCTCGCCGATTTCACCGCCGCGGCGCACCTCTCGTGCCTCGACTACATCTCGGACGTGGACTGGAACCGCTCGGCGACGGTCAAGGACTGGTACGCCAAGATCAAGTCGCGCCCCGCCTTCCGCAAGATCCTCGCCGACCAGGTGCCGGGCTTCCAGCCGCCGCCGCATTACGCGGATCTCGACTTCTGAGACGTCGCGCAGGCGGGACCGGCCTGCCGGAGTATTTGCAGCAAGATAAGAGCAGGGAGGCGCGCGTCTGACACCCGAGGAGCTGAAACGGGCGTTG
This sequence comes from Wenxinia saemankumensis, assembly GCF_900141735.1. Classification (GTDB taxonomy): domain Bacteria; phylum Pseudomonadota; class Alphaproteobacteria; order Rhodobacterales; family Rhodobacteraceae; genus Wenxinia; species Wenxinia saemankumensis. Next base: position 188,229 of record NZ_FQYO01000004.1, on the reverse strand, counting down.
GTGGCGGAGGCGCGCGCCGCGGGCTTCGTCTCGGCCGGGATCTGCCACCCCGATGCCGCGCCGGAGACGGCCGAGCGGCTCGCCGCCTTCGTCGGGGCGGGGCTGCACGGGCAGATGGGCTGGATGGCCGAGCGGATGCACTGGCGGGGGGATGCCGCCGCTCTCTGGCCCGCGGCGCGGTCGGTGGTGATGCTGGCCGAGAGCTACAGGCCCGAGCACGATCCGATGGCGGTGCTGGACCGGCCCGAGAAGGGCGCGATCAGCGTCTACGCGCAGGGGCGGGATTACCACGACCTCGTCAAGAAGCGGCTGAAGCGCGTCGGGCGCTGGCTGCTGGAGCGCTGCCCGGGCGAGGAGATCAAGGTCTTCGTCGACACCGCGCCGGTGATGGAGAAGCCGCTCGCCCAGGCGGCCGGCCTCGGCTGGCAGGGCAAGCACACGAACCTGCTGAGCCGGGATTTCGGCAACTGGGTCTTCCTCGGCGCGATCTTCACCACGATCGAGCTGCCGCCCGACCCGCCGGAGACGGAGCATTGCGGAAGCTGCACCCGTTGCCTCGACATCTGTCCGACGAACGCCTTTCCCGCGCCCTTCCGCCTCGATCCGCGGCGCTGCATCTCGTACCTGACGATCGAGCATGACGGCCCCGTGGACGAGGAGCTGCGCGCCCTGATGGGCAACCGGATCTACGGCTGCGACGATTGCCTCGCGATCTGCCCCTGGAACAAGTTCGCGGCCCAGGCGCGCGAGACGCGCTACCTGCGGGCCGGCGGGGCCCCCGACCTGGCCGAGCTGGTGGCGCTGGACGATGCCGCCTTCCGCGCGCGATTCTCGGGCAGCGCGATCAAGCGGATCGGGGTCGAGCGCTTCCGGCGGAACGTGCTCTACGCGATCGGCAATTCGGGCCGGGCCGAGCTGGTGCCGGCGGCGGCGGCGCATGTCGGGGCGGCGGACGCGGCGGTGGACGACGCCGCGCGCTGGGCGGTGGCGCGGCTGGCGAAGGCGTGATCGCCGGGCGGGGCGCCCGCGGGGAACGCAGGCGCGCGGGAGGCATTGGTCCGGCGAGCCGATCCTTCGCCGAGCCAACAGAAAAGGCCCTCCGATGACCCATCCGATCCGCCCCGCCCTCGCTCTCCTCGCGCTGCCGAGCCTCGCCTTCGCCCAGGTGTCGGAGGGGGAGCCGAACGCCACCTTCGCCCCCGCCTTCGAGAACCAGACCGACGCGCCGGCCCTGTCGCCGACCGCGACACAGGTGGAGACCTGGGTCGCCGGCCTCGACACGCCCTGGGGGATCGAGGCGTTGCCCGATGGCGGCTTCCTCGTCACCGAGCGGCCCGGGACCCTGCGCATGGTCTCGGCCGACGGCACGCTCGGCGAGCCGATCTCGGGCGTGCCCGAGGTGGACGCGCAGGAGCAGGGCGGCCTGCTCGACGTGGCCGTGCGTGACGATTTCGCCGAGACGCGCCGCGTCTGGATGACCTATGCCAAGCCCGTCGATGGTGGCACCGCGACCGCGGCCGCCACCGCGATCCTGTCCGAGGACGGCACCGCGCTGTCGGAGGTCACCGAGATCTTCGTGCAGGAACCGCCCTCGCAGACCTACATGCATTACGGCAGCCGCCTCGCCTTCGAGCCCGGGACCGACAACGTCTGGATTACCACGGGCGAGCATTTCACCGTCGAGAACCGCCAGCTCGCCCAGGATCTCTCGACCACCTACGGCAAGATCGTCCGGGTGAACGCCCTCGACGGCTCGGCCCCCGAGGACAATCCCTTCGTCGGGGAAGACGGGATCGACACGATCTGGTCCTTCGGGCACCGCAACATCCAGGGCGCGGCCGTGGACGGCAACGGCGATCTGTGGATCATCGAGCACGGCCCCGCCGGCGGCGACGAGCTGAACCGCCCCGAGGCCGGCCTGAACTACGGATGGCCCGTCATCTCCTACGGGATCAACTACGACGGCTCGGAGGTCGGCAGCGGCGAGGCCGCGCAGGAGGGGATGGAACAGCCCGTCTACTACTGGGACCCTGTCATCGCGCCGGGCGGCATGATCGTATATGACGGCGACGCCTTCGACTGGAACGGCGACGTGATCGGAACCGGCCTCGTCACCCAGGACATCGTCCGGCTGGAGCTGAACGACGAGGGTCGCGTCTCGGGCGAGGAGAGGGTATCGGTGCCCGGCCGGGCCCGCGACGTGGTGCAGGCGGCGGACGGAACGCTGCTCGTCCTGATCGACGCGCCGGCGCCGGACGGTGCCATCGTCGAGATCGCCCCGGCCGAGTGACGGGCCCGGGGTCGCCGGGCGCAGCGGACGAGGCGTCGATGGCAGTCCCCGAATGAGCCGGCTGGCCCGGATCGCGCAGGCGGTCGACCGGCTGACCTACCGGGCCGCCCGCGCCCCGCTCGGCGCGCCGGTGATCGAGCCCTATCTCGGCTACGCGACCCCGGACGGGATGATCGTCCGGGGTCGCGTGCTGCGCGCCCTGCGGCGCAGCGAACCGCGCGCCGGCCATGGGCCGATCCGTCGGCTGCGGCAGATGGCGGCCCTGTTCCTCACCCACGAGATCGCGGGGGCCGAGATCCGCGCCTCCGCCTTCGGCGTCGCTACGCGGAGCGATCCCGAGGGGTATTTCCAGCTCGAGATCCCGATGCGGCCCGCCACGGGCTGGGCGGAGGTGGAGGTGGCGCCGGAGGGGGGCGCGGCGGTCGACTGCCCGGTCCGCGTTCCCGCGCCGGGGGCGGAGTACGGCATCGTGTCCGACATCGACGATACGGTGATCCGAACCGGGGCCTGGTCTCTGGCGCGCAACCTGTGGACGACCTTCACCGGCTCGCTCGACACGCGCGAGGTGTTCGACGACGCGGTCGCGCTGCTCGAGCGGCTGTCGGGCGGGGGCGTCAATCCCGTCTTCTACGTCAGCTCCTCGCCTTGGAACCTGCACCACTTCCTTCTCTCGCTGTTCGACCGCGCCGGCGTGCCGCGCGGCCCGCTCTTCCTGCGCGATTACGGCCTGTCGGTGACGCGGCAGGGCGCGGCGGCGCATCTGGGGCACAAGGGGGCCGCGATCGGCACGGTGCTGGACGCCAATCCCGGCCTGCCCTTCGTCCTGATCGGCGATACCGGACAGCACGACGCCCATATCTACCGCCGTGTGGCCGAGGCCGCGCCGGGCCGGATCCGCGCGGTGATCCTGCGCCGGGCCGGCCGCGAGGCCGAGGCGGCCGAGGTCGCCGCCCTGCGGGCCCTCGGCGTCCCGGTCGAGGTGGTCGCCCATTACGGCAGCCTGTCCGCCGCCGCGATCGTGCGGCGCGCCGGGGGATAGGACTTTCGCCCTGCGCCGCCCGGGCGTAGGCAGGGGGGATGAACCCGCTCCGCGGCATCGCCCTCAAGATCCTGTCCGTCTGCATCTTCGTCGCCATGGCGTCGCTGATCAAGGCGGCCTCGGACCATGTCCCGCCGGGCCAGGCGGTGTTCTTCCGCTCCGCCTTCGCGATCCCGGTCATCGTCGTCTGGCTGGCCCTCCGGGGCGAGCTCTCGGTCGGACTGCGGACGACCAATCCGATGGGGCATCTCTGGCGCGGCCTGGTCGGGACGGTGGCGATGGGGCTGACCTTCGCCGGGCTCGGCCTCCTGCCGCTGCCGGAGGTCACGGCGATCGGCTATGCCGCGCCGCTGCTCGTCGTGGTCTTCGCCGCGATGTTCCTCGGCGAGGAGGTGCGTCTCTTCCGGCTTTCCGCGGTGGGGCTGGGGCTGGTCGGGGTGTTGATCGTCCTCTCGCCGCGCTTCTCGGTGGGCGCCGAACCGGACGAGGGTCAGTTGCTCGGCGCGGTGGTCGTCCTCGGCGGGGCGGTCTTCGCCGCCCTCGCGCAAGTCTTCGTCCGGCGCCTGGTCTCGACGGAATCGACCGCGGCGATCGTGTTCTACTTCTCGGTCACCGCGACCGGCCTGTCGCTGATCACGCTGGTCTGGGGCTGGGTCTTGCCCGGGCCGGGCGAGGCCGCGATGCTCGTCCTCGCCGGGATCGCGGGCGGGGTGGGGCAGATCCTGCTCACCTCGTCCTACCGCCATGCCGACGCCTCGCTGGTCGCCCCGTTCGAGTACACCTCGATGCTGCTTTCGATCCTCGTCGGGTATCTCGTCTTCTCCGAAGTGCCGACCGGCACGATGCTGGTCGGCGCGGGGATCGTCGTGGCGGCCGGGGTCCTCATCATCCTGCGGGAGCGGCATCTGGGACTGAAGCGCGCCCGCCAGCGCCGGGCCATGCCGCCGTCCAACGGGTAGGGCGCCCAGCCGTCCGGTCCCCGGGCCCTCGCCGTCGGGGATCCCGGCAAGGGCCACGTGGCGGTCGGGCCTGCGGGGGGAACCACGAACGGGCGCGATCCGCTGCCAGCGCGTCCGGAGGATCCTCGGGGAACCGACATCTACCGCACGATGAACTCGGCATGCAGGGCACCGGCGGCCCGGATGCTCTTGAGGATGTCGATCATGTCGTAGGGCGCGACGCCGAGGGCGTTGAGCCCGGCCACGACCTCCGACAGCGAGGTCCCCTCGCCGACTTCGGCGAGGCCGGTGCCGGGATCCAGCGTGATCCCGGTCTCGGTCCGGGGCACCACGACGGTCTCGCCCGGCGAGAAGGGATTCGGCTGCACGACGGCCGGCGCCTCCTCGATGCGGATCGTCAGGTTGCCCTGGCTGACCGCGACCCGGCTGATCCGAACGTCCTCGCCCATCACGATCGTGCCGGAGCGCTGGTCCACGACGACCCGGGCCCGCCGCTCGGGCTCGACGAGGATGTTCTCGATCCGTCCGATCGCGTGCGCGGGTGAGGGCATGTCGGTGCGGGCGATATCGACCGCGACGGTGCCCGCATCGGTCATCACCGCCACGGCGCGCCCGAAATCGGCGTTGATCGCCTGCTCGATCCGGCCGGCCGTGGTGAAGTCCGGGCTGCGGAGCGCCAGCCGCACGGTCGACAGGTCGCCGAGGTCGAAGGCCACCTCGCGCTCGACCGTCGCGCCCGCGGGGATCGAGCCCGAGGTCGGCACGCCCATCGTCACGCTCGCCGCCTCGCCCTCGGCGGCAATGCCGCCGGCGATGATGGTGCCCTGCGCCACGGCGTAGATCTCCCCGTCGGCGGCGTTGAGCGGCGTCATCACCAAGGTGCCCCCGAGCAGCGAGGTCGCGTCGCCGATGGCCGAGACGGTGACGTCGACGGGGGATCCCGCCCGCGCGAAGGGGGGCAGCCGGGCGGTGACGAGGACGGCCGCCACGTTGCGCGGGCGGAACTGCTCGCCCGTGACGTTGACGCCGAGCCGCTCGAGCATGTTGGACATGATCTCCTCGGTGAAGGGCGCGTTGCGCAGCCCGTCCCCCGTGCCGTTCAGCCCCACCACCAGCCCGTAGCCGACGAGCTCGTTCGAGCGGACGCCATCGAACTCGACGAGGTCCTTGAGCCGGATCGGGGTCGCCGCGGCGGCCGCGGCGGCGAGCGTGGCGGCCAGGCAGAGCAGGAGGGACGGCAGGAGGCGGGTCATCGGAGGTACTTCGCGAGAGAGAGGTTCGAGAGCCGCGCGGTCACCGTGTAGTGCGTCTGCAGCAATGTCTCGACCTCCTGCAATTGTGAGGCGGTCTCGTAGGGATCGGCGCCCACCATCTCGTTACGCAGGATGCCGAGCGTCACCGCCCGGCCGCCATGGCGGACCACCGCGTCCTCGACCCGGTTCTCGGCGAGGCCGAGGGCGGACTGGATGGCGAGGATCCCGGACGGTGTGGAATAGAGGCGCTGCGAGGCGGCGCCCATCGCGTCCTTTCGGGCCGAGAGGTCGAGACCGAGCGTGGGATCGGCGGCCAGGGCAACGAGGGCCACGGCCTTCATCACGTCCCGGAAGGCGGGGTCGTCGGCGCGCGCCTCGATCGCGACGCTCTCTCCGGCATCGATCGGACGGGTGATCCGGCCGGGTCCGGAATCGCCGACATAGCCCGCGACCTCGAACCCGCCGCCGGGCGTATCGAACCAGGCGTCGACCGCCGCCTGCAGCCCCGCGGCGTCGGTGACGCCGCTCGCGGCTGCCTGCAGCGCCGCGAGCATCGTCTCCGACGCGGCGACGGCACGCCCGTCGGTCGCGATTCCCGCGAACAGCGTGGTGCCGCCATAGCTGGTGTTCAGCACCTGCACGATCCGCGAGAACCCGTCCCGCGCGGCCGTCCCGGCATTGGCCACATCGGCCGTGGTGCCGCCGAGCGGGATGCCCGAGGTCTGGTTGGCGAGGTCGGATTGCAGGTCCTGCAGGCCGTCCAGGGCCTGCTGCATCGTTGCGAGCATGCCCCCTGCCGAGAGGGCCGAGCGGCGATGCGCGCCGCTGAGCGAGAGCGACCGGTCCAGCTCGGCCAGCCGGGAGGTGTCGCGGCCGAGATGCCGGGAGAGATCCGAGACCTGGCCGGTCGAGAGCTCGTTCGTCAGGCGGTAGAGCCTTTCCTTCAGCATGACGTTCTGGCTGCGGGTGGCGAGGAGCTGGCTGAGATCGCCGATCGTGCGGAAACTGGCGGAGGTCATGGACTACATCTCCAGCAGGCGTTGCAGCAGACCGTCCACCGCCTCGATCACCTTGGCATTGGCGGCATAGGCCTGTTCCAGAAGCATCAGGTTCTGCAGCTCGGCATCGCTGTCGACGCCGAGGGCGAGCTCGGAGGATCGGAAGGCGGCATGGCGGGCGGCGGTGAAGGCCTGCCGGTCCTCGGCGGCCGCGCGAGCGCCGCCGATCAGGGTCACGCGGTCGGAGGCGTGGCCTGCGGCGCCCCGGGCCATGCCGCCGGTGAGAAGCGGGCGATCCGCGGCGAGGGCCGCGCCCCACCTGTCGATCTGCGTGCCGTTTCCGACCGGGCCCGGGTGGAGGCGGCGGTCCCGTCCCGCAGCCGCCAGAGGGCCCCGCCCGCGGCCGGATCGATGGCGGCGCTGACGCCCATCCTGGCGGCAAGGCCGGTGATGTCGGATGTATCGAGCGGCCCGCCGCCATCGGTCAGAAGGCCGGTCGCACCCGGGGACCAGGTGGGGTCGACGGCCGCATCCTCGAACCGCGCGATCAGGTCGGCGGCCCGCGCGTCGAGGTCGCGCTGCTGCGCCGGCAGCACCTCGTCCCGCAGGCGGAAGGCCGCCCCCAGCGAGCCGCCGTCCAGCCTGGCGAAGCCGTTGGAGGGAGAGACCGGGTCGCCGTTGAAGGTCAGCCCCTGCAGCTGGCCGCCGGCATAGGTCATGCCGGGGACGATCACGTTGGCCGGGGTGAAGCCGATCTCGGCGGGACGGGAATCCACCAGGACCGCGCCGGACGTGGACAGAACGGCCAGCTTGCCGCCCGGCCGGTCCAGCGTGCGGACCGGGACGATGGACGAGACCTCGTCGATGAGAAGCTGGCGGGCATCCATCAGGGCCGTCGCGTCCTGCCCGCCCGTGAGCGCGCGGGAGATGTCCTCGTTGAGCCGGTGGATGCCGCCCAGAGCGCGGTCGAGCGCCTCGACATCGGCGGCGATCGCCGCCTCGGCATCGTTGCGCATGCCGGTGATCGCGCGGGATTCGGCGGCGAACCCCTCGGTGACCGAATCGAGCGCGGCCAGCACGTCCTCGAGCCGGACGGCGGAGGACGGGTCGCTGGAAGCCGCGACCAGCGTCCCCTCGAGGCGGACGATGCGCCCGGCGAGGCTGTCGGGCGAGTCCGCCCGGCCTGCGACCTGCTCCAGCCGCGAGAAGGCCGCCGCCATCCGGTCGTCGCGGGCCAGGGCGGCGTCGGCGAGCCGGCGATCGGCCAGCAGGCCGCGATCCACGATGCGGATCACCCCGTCGACGCGTACGCCGCCGCCGCGTCCGCCGATATCCTGCGACGAGATCTGGACGATGCGCCGCGCATAGCCGTCGGTCAGTGCATTGGCGAGGTTGGACGAGACCACCTCGGCCATGCGGGAGGCCGCGCCGAGACCGCTGAGGGCGTTGGACATGGAGGCGGACAGGCTCATCGGGGGTCACTCCGGCCGGGCTGGGCGGGGCTCAGCGCTTGATGTTCGTGGTTTCCTGCAGCATGTCGTCGACGGTCTGGATGACCTTGGCATTCGACGAATAGGCCCGCTGGGTCTGGATCAGCGATGTGAGCTCGGCGGCGATGTCCACGCTCGATTCCTCGAGCGCGAAGCCGATCACGTCGCCCGTCGGCCCGTCCCCGGCATCCCACAGGAACATGTTCCCGCTCTGCGGGGTGAGGCCGTAGGATTGCCCGTCGCGGGTCTGCAGGCCGTTCGGGTTGGGCACGTCGATCAGCGGGATCTGGTAGATCACGGCGCTGCGGCCGGACTGGAAGAAGGCGTGGACGAAGCCGTTGGCGTCGACCTCGACCCCGGTCAGGTTGCTGACGGGGTAGCCGTTCTTGTCGATTGAGATCGGCGCGAACCCGTCCGAGAGCTGCGAGAGCCCGCCAGGCTCGTTGAGCGTGCCGATGCTGAAGGTCAGCGGCCCGCCCGGCAGGGTCAGGGCGAGAGTGCCCGCCGCCGGATCGTAGGGGCCGCCCGACACGGGGGTGACCGAGGCGAGCGTGCCGCCGCCGGGATTGGTGTCGTTGAAGGTGAGGGTGTATTCGCCGATCACCGTGCCCGAGGCATCGTCCTCGATCGTCAAGGTCCATTCGTTGGACGCGCCGGTCGCCGGGACGGTCGGTGTGAAGGTGGCGGAGAGGTACTGCGACTTCCCGAGATTGTCGAAATACTCGATCGAGATCGATTCGGGGTCGCCGACGGCCCCCGCCTCGGTCGAGGTGGCGGGCAGATTGAGCGAGATGTCGATCTCGGTCGTGGGGCGCCCGGAGGTGCTGCGCAGGGTGATCGGCTCGAGCCCCACGGTCGTATCGCGCGGGAAGGCGGGGATGTTGCCGTCCGCGTCGGCCGGCCATCCCAGCAGCACGTGGCCGAAGGACGAGACGAGGATCCCGTCCTCGTTCGGGCGGAAGGATCCCGTCGAGGTCAGGCTGATCGGCAGGGCCCCGTTGCCGACATTCGCCTCCGCCAGGGTTGTGATCGGCAGGTAGCCGCGCCCCCGGACCGCGAGATCGGTGGAATTGGTCGAGGAGGCGAGCGATCCGCGCTCGTCGATCAGCCGTGTGGTCGAGGTGCGGACCCCGCCGGCCACGTGGCGCGTCCCCCCCTCCGACACGACGAGCGAGCTGAAATTGGTGATCACCCGCTTGTAGCCGTAGGTCGAGCTGTTGGCGATGTTGTCCGCGATCGTGGCGAGGCGGCTGGCATTCGCTGACAGGCCTGAAACACCCGCGTTCAGGGAGGAGGAGATCGTCATGGGGGCATGCGCCTTTCTGCGGCAGGGGGTCCGTCCCGCCATCCCTACCGCCCCGCGCTTAACGCGCGCCTAACCCGTAAAATGCGCGACGTTTCCCGCCCGCCGCTCATCGCGCGAGGATGATCTGCAGCCGCTCGTTGCGCGGCTCGGACGGATCGTCCGTGACGGGCTCGCGGTCGGCACTGGCGGCGACCTGCTCGATCCGGGCCGTCGCGATGCCGCCGGCCTCGAGCTGCAGTCGCGCCTCCTCGGCGCGGTCGTGCGACAGGTCCCAGACCGGGTTGTCGGCGAGAGTGACCGGCCGGGTGGCGAGGTGGCTCTCGATCCGCACCGGATTGGTCACCAGCCGGGCGACCCGCGCCACCATGCCCAGCACCTCGCGCGTGGGGTCCGTCGGCTCGGCGGTGCCGGGGGCGAAGATCGGCTCGCCCGGCAGCGAATAGACCTCGATCACCAGCCCCTCGTCGGTCAGCCGCGTCACGACGTGCCGCAGCGCCCGGTCGGAGACGAGGCTCTCGCCCCCCGCCCCGACCAGCATCCGCTCGATCTCGCGCAGGGCGGCGACAGCGGCGGCCTCGTCGGCGGTGGCGCCCGCGCCGATGGGCACCGGCACGTCGGGGCCGTCGGCACCGCCGATCCCGTCCAGCACGCCCTCGTCCGCCAGCAGGCGCAGCGTCCCCTCGAAGGCGCCGTCGCCCCCGCCCGAGACCCGGTTGATCGGGATCGTGGGGGCGAAGTAGTCGGCGATCCCCTTGCGCTGCTGTTCGGTCGTGGCGTTGAGCAGCCACATGAGCATGAAGAACGCCATCATGGCGGTCACGAAATCGGCGTAGGCCACCTTCCAGGCGCCGCCGTGATGGCCGTCGCCGCCGGACACCTTCTTCCGCTTGATGATGATCGGTCTGTTGCTGGCCGCTGCCGACATGCTGGTCCCACCTTTCCTGCGCCACCCGGGCAGCGGGATGGCGGGGCAGGGGTTAACGGAACCTTGGCGGATTCAATCACCCCGAAAGGTCGGGGCGGTGCCATATTTCATCGGGTCCGCAGAAATCGGCGAGGACGTAGCCGGCCGCCTTCATGATCTCGCCGATGCGGGGGGTGCCGGTGTTGTTCTCGATCGCCCAGACGCGCACATTGTGGCGGGAAAAGGGAAAGGTTTCCAGCACCTTCTCCTCTCCGCCCTCGATGTCGAGCGAGACGAAATCGGGATGGTCGAGGCCCGATTCGGTCAGCAGGCGATCGAGGGTGCGGGTCTCGACCTCGATCTCGGCCTCGGCATGGCGGGGGTCGGCGCGCACCCGGTCCAGCAGGCCGCTCTCGTAGCTGTCGAGAAGGCCCGACATCTGGGTGAAGCCGCCGGTCACGGCGAGGAACCGGGCGGTGCCGTCCTGCGGGGCGACGGCATAGGGCAGGCAGGGGCAGCGGCGCAGGCGCGCGGCGGCGGCACGCTGCGCCTCCACCGGCTCGGCCAGGATCCCGGTCCAGCCGCGCCAGGCCTCGAAGAACAGCGTGTTCGACCCGGTCACCCCGTCATAGCCGCCGATATCGGCAAAGGTCCCGCCGGTCCTGCCGCCGAGGAGGCGGTCGACGACATGGTCCTGACCGGCCTGGCTGGCATAGCGGTAGCGCTCGGGCAGCCGGTGGCGCCGCGTCTCGTGCAGCAGGCGGTGGATCTCGCCCCGGCGGCGGCCGCGCTCCTGCCCGAGGGCTGCGACGAGGCCGCGCTCGGCCTCCTCGAGCGCGGCGAGGCCGGCGCGCAGCCGGTCGGCGGGGCCTCCGCTCACGCGGCGCCGGGCCCGGCCTCGCCGGCATAGCTCTTCTCCTCGAGAAGGTCCGAGCCGAGGGCGAGGTTGATCTGCCGCTTCACCTCGGCCCGGCGGTCGTTGGTCTGGTAGACCGCCCGGGCGAGCGCGATGTAGTCGGGGCCGAAATAGCCCTGCGCGTCGAAGGCGCGGATGTCGTCCTCGACCTGCCAGAGCCGGGCGTTGATGCCGTAGAGCTCGTCCTCCAGCGCGGGGAGGTCGGGGTGGTCCGGCAGCCCCTCCTCGGCCACGGCCTGCAGGGCCGCGCGCTCGCGCCGGATATTGGCCAGCTTGGCCTCGTCCTCGATCCGCTCCTCCTTGAGGCGCAGGATCGTCAGCTTGTCGATCAGTTCGCCGGGCGAGACCGGCACGCGTATCTCTTTCATCCTGCCCTTCCTCTGCGGGCCGTTTCGGCCGCGATGCCGTCGCGGACGCGCGCGATCACGCCGTCCCAGTCGCGCGGCCGGTCCTGACGGAACAGCCTGGCCGAAGGATACCACGGGCTGCGGTCCCCCGTCGCCCCCCACATCCAGAAGCTGTCCCAGTGCAGCAGGATCCATGTGGGCACGCCGAGCGATCCGGCAAGATGGGCGGTGACGGTGCAGGTGGTCACGACGAGGTCCAGCTCCTGCATCATCGCGGCGTTGTCGGCGAAATCGCGCTCGGTCCTGGCGACGTCGTGGATCAGGGCGGCGGTGCCGTCGGCCTCGAACTCCGCCACGCGGGGCCCCTGGTAGAGCGAGTAGAACCGCGTTCCGGGCAGGTCGAGCAGCGGCCAGTAGGCGCTGTGCGGAAAGGACCGGAAGCGGTCGCCGCGATAGGTCACCGACCCGGCCCAGACCAGCCCGACGCGCATCCTGTCGGCCGCGGGCCGGGCGAGCGCGCGGGCGCGGTCGCGGCTGTCCTGCGGGACGTGGATGCGAGTCGGCGGGGGCGCGGCGGGATCGGCCTCGAACTGGGGGGCGCAGAGATCCATGAGGTAGCACCAGGTGTCGTAGTCGCCGGCGGGCGGCTCTTCGGTGACGACGCGATCCGCCCCCTCCACCCGTGACAGGGCCCGGGCGAGGGGGGGCTTGACCAGCAGGGTGACCTCTCGCGCGCCGAGGGCGCGGGCGCGGGGCAGCATCCGGGCGAAGGCGATGGTGTCGCCGAAGCCCTGCTCGGGCACGACCAGCAGCCGCTTGCCGTCCAGCGACGTGGCGCCGTCCCAGGCGGGGACCGGCATGGGACGCGGCGCCAGCTCGCCGGTCTCCCAGCGCGCGGACCACAGGCGGAACCCCTCGGCGTAGCGGCCGGCGGCCAGCAGCGTGAGGGCGAGCTGGATCCTCATCTCGGCATCGTCGGGAAAGCGGTCCACCCCCTGCCGCAGCCAGTCGATCCCCTCGTCGAAGCGGCGCAGGGACCGCAGGCACTTGCCGATCATCGCGGTCAGCGCGGGATCGCCCGGCTGCTCGTCCAGCAGGGCGCGGCGCAGGGCCAGCGCCTCCTCGGTCTCGCCGATATCGGCAAGGGCATTGGCGAGGTTTCCCCGGGCGATCCGGCTGCCGGGATCCGCCTCCACCGCGCGGCGCTGGGCGATCCGCGCCAGGTCGGCCCGGCCCTGGCGACGGAACAGGACGCCGAGATTGGCCAGAGCCTGCGCATCGTCCGGCCGGGCCTGCAGGATGCGGCCGATCAGGTCGAGCGCGACCGCCGGTTGCCCGGCCTGGATGGCCCGGACCGACGCCGCGCGCGCCTCGGCCAGAGGCATCTGGCCGGCGGCCGTGCCGGAGGCGGGACCGTCGGCGGGCCCGGGACCGGACGCGGCAACGCGAGCGGGACCGGGGGTCGGCCCCGGGACCGGACCCCGGCCGCTCATCCCGGTGCGCCGCCCGTGCCGCCCCGCCGGCGCACCGGCTTGACCAGCGTCTCGGGTCGCACCCGCTCGGCCGCCTCGAAGAGCGAGAAGGTCTGGTTCACGTAGTTCACCGCGCCCGAGATGTGCTCGAGATAGGCCTTCAGCTCGGGCGTCTTCTCGGCCTCGACCACCGTGACGGGGCGGTCGGGGGACCAGGTCTCGAACTGGGCGTAGAACAGCGGCTCGCCCCGCCGCAGCACGATCGGCTTCGACGGATCCGCCCATTCGAAGGCCCACATCAGGGGGCGGGGCCAGACGTTGATCGGGAACCGCCCGCCGAAGATCGTGCCCGGCAGCTGCTCGCGCCGGTAATGCATGAAGGGCGAGACCTGGTTGATGTAGACGGGCTCGTCAGAGACGAAGACGTAGGGCAGCGACAGCTGGATCGTCGGCACGTCCTTGCGCCGCCACTCGCTCTCGTTGGTGACGTGCAGCTTCTGGCCCAGCTTGTTGCCGCGGATCGCGCTCGCCTCGCCCGACAGGTTGCGCAGGCCGGGCTTGCCCTTCTCGTCCCGGACGAAGCCTATATTGATGTCGAACGGGCACTTGATGACGAAGTAGCGGCTCTCGAGATTGATGACGGCCGGGCAGCGCGACGCCGACTTGGCGTGGGTGCGGTTGAGCTCGGTCGAGCGTACCCGCTCTGGCGGATCGTAGATCACCGCGCCCGCCTCCTCGGTCAGGAACCAGCCGACCTGGACGGGGCCGGACCGGGGCGGGGTGCCGGGGGCGTTGTCGAACCGGACCGAGAATTCCATGGCGGGCACTTCCTGTTGCGGCGTTTATCGGGGGGCGGGGGCGGGGGCGGGGGCGGCTGGCGACGCGGCGGGGACCCGCGCCGGATCCGGACCCGCCTCCGGCCCGGTCACGGACCCGGTCTCCGCCCCGGACGTCTCCCCGATCTCCGGCGCCGGATCGGGAATGTCGTCGGGCGGCCTGTGCGGGACCGGACAGAGTTCGGCATGGCCGGCCTTCACCAGTGTCATCATCAGCGTCATGGCCTTGGCGGGCGGGACCGACAGCGCCCGCGCGATCTCGGCGAGGCCGCGCGGGGCGCCGCCGAAGATCGCGGGCAGACGCGGCAGGACGGCCGTCGGCAGGGTCAGCCGGTTGGCGAGGGCCCGGCCGCTGGCGCGATCGAGCGCGGCGGCCTCCGCCTCCGTCGGGACCGAGAGCAGGCGGAAGACGGCATCCGGTCCGACGAGCCGGGCGGGATACTGGCGATAGAGGTCGAAGACGTCGATCTCGACGGGGGACCGCGCCCCGGTCGGACCCTCGGGTGTGGTCGCGCGCGCGCCCTCCCGCCGGGCGGCAAGGTCGCGCGCGAGATCGAGATAGAGCGGCACCACCGCCCGCCAGTCGAAGCGGTCGGCCGCGTGCCGCGCCGCGCGCGCGCCCATCTGCCTGCGGATACCGGGATCCGCGACGAGACGCGCCAGCGCGTCCGCATAGGCGGCGACGTCGATCGCCACGTGGGTCTGCACGGCGGCGAGGTGGGGCAGATATCCGTCCCGCCCGTCGAGGGCCCGGGCCGCCATCCCGGCGCCGAATCCCGGCCCGGCCATCGCGGTCGGCACGAGCAGGCCCGTCTCGCCGTGGCGCACCGTGTCGCGGAACCCGTTCCAGTCGGGCATGACGACCGGCAGGCCGGCGGCCATGGCCTCGACCGGGACGAGGCCGAAGGTCTCCTGGATCGAATCGGCGGGCAGGGTGAAGATGTCGGCAGCGGCCCAGAGATCGCGCCGCAGTTCGGCGTCGCGCCCGTCGTGGAAGACGACCTGGCAGTCGCCGGCGAAGGCGGCGGCGCCCTCGCGCATCGCTTCCTCCTCCTCCTTCCGGCTCGCCCAGCCGGTGATCCAGAGATGGATCCGCGTCTTCGTTCGCCCTGCCGCGAGGCGGGCCGCCTGGTACAGCGGAACGGGATTGGCCTTCTCGAGGACCGACCAGCGGCCCATGGTCATCACCACCACGTCTCCCTCGGCCACGTCGAACCGCGCGCGCAGGGTCTCGCGCGCGCCGGGGCGGGGGGCGAAGGCGGCGGTGTCGATGCCCAGCGGGATGACCGGCAGGCGCGGCAGGGGAACCCGGGTCGCGCCGAAGCGGCGGACGAAGAAGTCGCGCTCGACCTCGAACTGGCGCTCGACCACGGACTGGACCGCGCGCGAGGTGCAGATGATCGCGTCCCAGTTCTCGACCGGCTGCGAGACCAGCTCGTGCAGCCCCTTCACCACCCGCCGGGTGGACACGGTGTGGGTCAGGCCGACGAGCGAATAGGCCGCCGGATCGATCCGTTGCCGGATCCACGGCGCCTCCTGGAAGCCGGGGCCGGGATAGAACACGGTTCCCGCCTCGCGCAGCGCGGCGATGTCGTGGGCAGCGCTGATCCGGACCGCGCGGCCTTCGCCCCGCTCCGCCAGGACCGCGCGCAGGGCGCGGGCATGGCCGTCGCCCTCGACCACGAAGCGCAGCACGTCGCCGGGCACGTGGTCGAGCCAGCCCCCGAGGAAGCTGCTCCCCGCCGAGCGGCGGCCGACGAGATCCCGGCCGGCGCCCTCGATCGCGTCGGAATGGAAGAATATGGCGGGCGTCCGGGGCACGGGGGAAAAGGACACGCTTCTCAAATCCCCCGCAGGTTCGGCCCGGCCCGCCCCGGGTGCAAGCCGGGCGGGCCGACCGCCGTTCAGAGTGTGACCGACACGCCCTTCGCCGCATCCGATTCGACCGCCGCGTCGATGATCTTCTGCAGGTCCGCCCCGCGCCGGAAATCGGGCAGCACCACCGCCTTCTCGCGCACGGCGGCGACGAACCGCGCATAGTTCGTCGGGACGGGGGGCGCCTCGACCTCGCGCCAGGTGGCGGTGAGGCGGTCGTCGCCGATGCAGGCCTTGAGGCTGGAGATGTGGTTGGTATCCCGCACGTCGAGCGCGCCGAGCGTGCCGTGGATCCGCAGCCGCAGGTCGTTCATGTGCCCGGTCGCGAAGCGCGAACCGTGGATCACGCCGGAGGCGCCGTTCTGCAGCGTCATGGTCATCGCGAAGCTGTCGTTGGCGTCGAGCGTGTAATCCCCGATCCTCCCGCCCGGCGCCTTGTCGAAGGTGGTCAGCCGGCACGACACCTCGGCCCCGGCCGAGCCGGCGGCATAGGTCGCGAAGTCGAGGATGTGCACGCCCACGTCGCCCAGCACCCCGTTGGATCCGTGCGCGGTGGACAGCCGCCACAGCCACTTGTCCTCCTCGCTCCATTCGCCCCAGGCGGGCTGGGTGAGCCAGGATTGCAGGTAGGACGCCTCGAAATGGCGGACCTCGCCGATCTCGCCCGCCGCGATCATGGCTTGCGCCTGGATCAGGGCCGAGACGTTCCGGTAGGTCAGGTTGACCATGTTCACGACGCCCGCCCGCTCGGCCGCGTCGGCCATCTCGGCCGCCTTGCCGTAGCTCTCGGCGAGCGGCTTCTCGCACAGGACGTGCTTGCCGGCGCCGAGAAGGGGCATCGTCGTCGGGTGGTGGACGGCGTCGGGGGTGACGTTCGACACCGCGTCGAACTCGCCCCATTCGATCGCGTCCTGCAGCGAGCCGAAGCCGTGCTGCAGCCGGTGCTTGGCGAGGAAGTCGAGCCGGCGGCCGGGATTGGTATCCACCCCGCCGACCAGCTTGACCCCCTTCATCCCTGCATAGGCATTGGCATGCGCGCTCGCCATCCCGCCGGTGCCGACGATCAGGACGCGGACGGGGCCGCTCACCGGAAGCCCTCCTCGCCCTCGGCGTGGAGGCCCTTGCCGCGGCGCTCGATCTTCTCGGGCGCGCTCTCGACCGGCACGTTCGGCGCCGCGTTGGGATCGGCGATCCGCGCGGCGGGGTTGTAGGCCCATTCGACCGCGTTGGCGATGACCTTCAGCACGTTCGCATCGTGGTAGGTCGGATAGGTCTCGTGGCCCGGGCGGAAGTAGAACACCTTCCCCGCGCCGCGGGTCCAGCAGGCGCCGGAGCGGAAGACCTCGCCGCCCTGGAACCAGCTGACGAAGACCGTCTGCTCGGGCTCGGGGATGCCGAAGGGCTCGCCGTACATCTCCTCGTTCTCGAGCACGAAGGGGTTCGGCACGCCGGCCGCGATCGGGTGGTTCGGCGCGGTCAGCCAGATCCGCTCGCGCTCGCCCGCCTCGCGCCAGGTCAGGTTGCAGGGCGTGCCCATCAGTTTCTTGAAGGGTTTGGAGAAATGCCCCGAATGGAGGACGATGAGGCCCATCCCCGCCCAGACCGCCTCGGCCACGCGCTGGGCGATAGCGTCGTCCACATCGCCATGCCTGGCATGGCCCCACCAGAGCAGGACGTCCGTCTGCGCCAGACGCTCCTCGGTCAGGCCGTGCTCGGGCTCGGGCAGGGTGGCGGTCGCGGCCTCGATCCCGGCGGCCTGCAGCGCCGCGGCGATCGTGCCGTGGATGCCGTCCGGATAGATGTCGGCCACCGTCCTGTTGGTCTGTTCGTGGTGGTACTCGTTCCAGACCGTCGCGCGGATCGTCATGGTGCTGGTCCCGTTCCTGATGTGCCGTGATGTTCCGATGTGGAATGACAAGTCGGCCCGCGAGGCGCAATGGCCCGGGCCGGCCCGGCCCCTGCTCGGGGCCCGGATCGCGCGGATGTGTTGCGGCCGATCCGCGGCCGGCCCCCGGGGACGGTCGCCGGCCGGCGCTCGGCTGACGCCGTCGCCCCGCCCGCCGTCCCGTATCGGCCGGTCCCCGGGGCGGACGGGGGCAGACCCGGCGGAGGCGCGGGGCGGAGGGGACGGACGGTATTTGCGACCCTGCGAAGGGGAGGGCGTGCGCCCGGCAGGGACGCGAGGCGACGGGTGGAGGCGTGGACCGGGGGGGAAGGCCCGTGGGGCGGGCGGGGACGTCGGCCCGGGGGATGCCGGGGGCATGGATCGCGGGCGGACGGCGCGGATTTCGGGGGTTGGGGGGGCGCCGGACGGCGGACCGCGGGTCGGCCCCCGGGGCTGCGGGACAGGGGGGGGCGGCAAGCGCCGCGAAAAGGGGGGGAGCCGGGCCGGCGTCGCGGGGCGGGGCCGCGCGTCCCGCCGGTGGCCGCCCCCCCGTTCCCGCACCGCCCGGCGGAGGCGCGTGGTCGCGGACCGTGAGCCGCCTTGTCCCCGGGCGGGGAATTGTCTTTGCTCCCGCCATGAGCACCGCCCTGATCTCGCATCCCGATTCCGCCGGTCACGTCACCCCGCCGGGCCATCCCGAACAGCTCGCCCGGATCGACGCGGTGATGGAGGCGCTGGAGGACATGGACCTTCTGCGCCTCGCCGCGCCGATGGCGGCGGAGGACGACCTGCTGCGGGCCCATCCGAAATCCTATGTCGAGAGCCTGCGCGCGGCCGCGCCGGAGGAGGGGTGGCATTCGCTCGACGCGGACACGCACATGTCGCCCGGCACGCTCGCGGCGGCCTGGCGCGGGGCGGGGGCGGCGGTGCGGGCTGTGGACGCGGTGCTGGGGGGCGAGGCGGACAATGCCTTCTGCGCGATGCGCCCGCCCGGCCACCATGCCGAGCGCGAGACGGCGATGGGCTTCTGCCTCCTCGGCAACGCGGCGATCGCGGCGCTGCACGCGCTCGACCATCACGGGCTGTCCCGGGTCGCGATCCTCGATTTCGACGTTCATCACGGCAACGGCACGCAGGATCTCGTCGAGGGGGATCCCCGGATCCTCTTCGCCTCGACCCACCAGATGCCGCTCTATCCCGGGACCGGGGATCCCTCGGACAGCGGACCGCACGGGACCGTGATCAACGTCGCCCTGCGCGAGGGCGACGGGTCCACGGCGTTCCGCGCCGCCTGGGAGCGCATCCTGCCGCGGGTCGAGGCGCACCGGCCGGAGCTGATCGTGATCTCGGCCGGGTTCGACGCGCACCGGGACGATCCGCTCGCCTCGCTGGAGCTTCGGACCTCGGACTTCCAGTGGGTGACCGGGGCGATCTGCGACATGGCCGAGCGGGTCTGCGGCGGCAAGGTGGTCTCCCTGCTCGAAGGCGGCTATGACCTCGATGCCCTGGCCGATGGCGTCCGGGCGCATGTGAGCGTGCTGATGGAGCGAGGCGGATGAGCGAGACGCAGGGATCCCCCGACAGGCCGGTGGCCGGGATGAGTTTCGAGGAGGCGATCCGCGAGCTCGAGCAGGTGGTGAACCGGCTGGAGCGGGGCGAGGTCGCGCTGGACGAATCGATCCGCCTCTACGAACGCGGGGCCGAGCTGCGGGCGCGCTGCGAGACCAAGCTCGCCGAGGCCGAGGAGAAGGTCGCGCGGATCACCACCGATGCCGGCGGCGCCGCGACGGGGACCGAGCCGCTCGATGCGGGATAGGCCCGGGCCGGACCGGCTGACCGAGGCGCTGTCCGCCGCGGGGCGCTGCGCGGCGCTCTGTCTCGACGAGGCGCTGGGCGCGGAGGACGGCACGGTCGCAGAGGCGATGCGCTACGCCCTCACGGGCGGCAAGGCGCTGCGCGGCTTCCTCGCGCTCGAGGGGGCGCGGCTGCACGGCGTGCCGGCGGCCGAGGCGCGCTGGGCGGCCGGGGCGATCGAATGCCTGCACGCCTATTCGCTGATCCACGACGACCTGCCGGCGATGGACGACGACGACCTGCGCCGGGGCCGGCCGACCGTCCACCGCGCCTGGGACGAGGCGACGGCGATCCTGGCCGGCGACGCGCTGCAGGCCATGGCCTTCGGAATGCTCGCCCGGCCCGCCATCGCGGATGCGGCGAAGGTCGGGCTGGTCGCCGCGCTGGCCCGGGAGGCGGGGGTGCGCGGCATGGTGGGCGGGCAGGCGATGGACATCGCGGCCGAGAGCGCGGCGGCGCCGCTGGACCTGCCGCAGGTCGAGCGGCTGCAGGCGCTGAAGACGGGCGCGCTGATCGAATGGGCCGCCGCCGCGGGGCCCCGCATGGCGGGGGATGCGGCGGGGGAGACGGCGCTGCTCGCCTATGGACGGGCGCTCGGCCGGGCGTTCCAGATCGCGGACGACCTGCTCGACGCGACGGGCGACGCGGCCGAGACCGGCAAGGCGGTCGGCAAGGATGCCGGCCGGGGCAAGGCGACCTTCGTCTCGCTGCTGGGGGTGGAGGGCGCGCGGGACCGCGCCGCCGCCCTGGTCGAGGTGGCCTGCGAGGCGCTCTCCCCCTGGGGCGCCGAGGCGGACCTGCTGCGGGACGCGGCGCGATTCGTGGTGACGCGGCGCGGCTGAGGCGTCTTGCGCCGGGCCGCGGCCTTCAATTATCCCGCGCGCGGCCTAGCTGTGGCCCACGCCAGGAGGAGCCGCATGACCGATCGACCCAAGACGCCGACGCTGGACCGTGTCCGCTCCCCCGCCGATCTGCGGCACATGAGCGACGAGGAGCTGGAGCGGGTCGCGGACGAGCTGCGGGCCGAGACGATCAGCGCGGTGAGCGAGACCGGCGGCCATCTGGGCGCGGGTCTCGGCGTGGTGGAGCTGACCGTGGCGCTGCATGCCGTGTTCGACACGCCCAAGGACAAGCTCGTCTGGGACGTCAGCCACCAGACCTATCCGCACAAGATCCTGACCGGACGGCGCGACCGGATCCGCACGCTGCGGCAGAAGGACGGGCTGTCGGGCTTCACCAAGCGCACGGAAAGTCCCTACGATCCCTTCGGGGCCGCCCATTCTTCAACCTCCATCTCCGCCGCGCTCGGCTTCGCCGTCGCGCGCGACCTCGGCGGGCAGTGCGAGACCGGGCTGGGCGACGCGATCGCGGTGATCGGGGACGGCGCGCTCTCGGCGGGCATGGCCTACGAGGCGCTGAACAATGCCGGGCATCTGGGCAAGCGGCTGATCGTCATCCTCAACGACAACGAGATGAGCATCGCGCCCCCGGTCGGGGCGATGTCGTCCTACCTCTCGCGGCTCTATGCCGGCGCGCCCTTCCAGGAGCTGAAGGCGGCCGCCAAGGGCGCGGTCTCGCTCCTGCCCGCGCCGCTGCAGGAGGGGGCGAAGCGGGCGCGCGATCTGCTGAAGCATGTGACGGTGGGTGGCCAGCTCTTCGAGGAGCTGGGGTTCAGCTATCTCGGGCCCATCGACGGGCACGACATGGAGGTCCTGCTGGGCGTCCTGCGGCAGGTGCGGTCGCGCGCGACCGGGCCGATCCTGATCCACGCCATCACGAAGAAGGGCAAGGGCTACGCCCCCGCCGAGGGGGCCGCCGACAAGGGCCATGCCACCGGCAAGTTCGACGTGGTCACCGGGACGCAGAAGAAGGCGAAGTCGAACGCGCCCTCCTATACCTCGGTCTTCGCCAAGAGCCTGATCGCCCAGGCCGAGAAGGATCCCCGCATCGTCGCGGTGACGGCGGCCATGCCGGACGGGACGGGACTGAAGTCCTTTGCCGAACGCTTCGCCCCGCGCTGCTTCGATGTCGGCATCGCCGAGCAGCATGCCGTCACCTTCGCCGCGGGGATGGCGGCGGGCGGGATGAAGCCGTTCTGCGCGATCTACTCCACCTTCCTGCAGCGCGGCTACGACCAGGTGGTGCACGACGTGGCCCTGCAGGGATTGCCGGTCCGCTTCGCGATCGACCGGGCGGGACTGGTCGGGCAGGACGGCGCGACCCATGCCGGGGCCTACGACATCGCCTACCTGACGAACCTGCCGGGCATGGTCGTGATGGCCGCCGCCGACGAGGCGGAGCTGGTGCGGATGGTGGCCACCGCCGCCGCGCATGACGGGGGCCCCATCGCCTTCCGCTTTCCTCGCGGGGAAGGTGTCGGCGTCGAGATGCCGGCCGATCCGCAGCCGCTCGAGATCGGCAGGGGCCGCCTGGTGCGCGAGGGCAGGGGCGTCGCGCTCCTCTCCTTCGGCACGCGGCTGGCCGAGGCGCAGGCGGCCTGCGAGGCGCTGGAGGCGCGGGGCATCACCCCGACGCTCGCCGATGCCCGCTTCGCCAAGCCGCTGGACCGCGACCTGATCCTGCGGCTCGCGCGGACCCATGACGCGCTGATCACGCTGGAGGAAGGCGCGGTCGGCGGCTTCGGCAGCCATGTCGCGCAGCTGCTGGCGGAGGAGGGGGTGTTCGACGGCGGGATCAGGTTCCGCTCGATGGTGCTGCCCGACGCGTTCCTCGACCACGCCGCCCCGCGCGAGATGTACGACGCCGCCGGCCTCAACGCCGCCGACATCGAGCGCAAGGTGCTTGAGGTGATGGGGGTCGAGGTGCTGAACCGGCGCGCCTGAACCCGGCGGACCCCATCTTTCCCTCGCGATGCGCCCCGGCCGCCCCCTTATCTTGCCTGAAATACTCCGGGGGTGAGGCGCGCAGCGCCGAGGGGGCGGAGCCCCCTGCCAGCCTCCGGCGGCGGCCGGGCGTCCCCGGTCCCCATTCCGGTCAGCGCCCTCCGGTCTCCTCCGCCAGCAGCGCCGCCAGGCCTGCGCGGTAGTCCGGGTAGAGCAGCCGGACGCCCAGCTCGTCCTTGATCCGGTCGTTCCGCACACGCTTCGATTCGGCGTAGAAGGACCGGGCCATCGGCGACATCTCGGCCTCCTCGAAGGGCACGGCCGGGGGCACCGGCAGGCCGAGCAGGCGCGCGGCATGGGCGATCACCTCCTGCGGGGGGGCGGGGTCGTCGTCGCAGACATTGTAGGCACGGCCCGGGGCGGGGCGGGCGATCGACGCCTCCAGCACCTGGGCGATGTCGTCGACATGGATCCGGCTGAAGACCTGCCCCGCCTTCACGATCCGCCGCGCCTTGCCCTCCCGCACCTTGGTGAAGGGACCGCGGCCGGGCCCGTAGATCCCGGCCAGGCGGAAGACGTGGGGGGCGAGACCGGTGGCCGCCCAGGCGGCCTCGGCGGCCACCCGTTCCCGACCGCGCCTCGTGGAAGGGGCCAGGGGCGTGTCCTCGTCGACCCAGCCGCCGCCGTGGTCGCCGTAGACCCCGGTCGTGGAGAGATAGCCCGTCCAGTCGAAGCGCCGTCCCCGCAGCTCGTCGCCCAGCCGCGCCAGCACGGGATCGGCGCCGTCCTCGGGCCCGGCCGAGATCAGCAGGTGGGTCGCCGCGTCCAGCGCGGGGCGGATGTCCGCGCCCGGCCAGACGAGGGGGGCCACGCCGGTGCGCGCGATGCCCTCCGCCCGGTCCGCGCTGCGGGTGGTGCCGGTGACCGTCCAGCCCCGGGGCAGGAGGCGGCGGGCGAGGGCGGCGGCGGAGTAGCCGTGGCCGAGGACGAGAAGGCGGGGGTCGGACATGCCGCCCCACATGGGCCGCCCCGGCGTGAGGGGCAAGACCGGGCGGGACATGGGGCCGAGCGCGTGGGCGGGGAAGGAGCGGTCCGGGGGGCGTGGGTCCGGGCGCATGCGTGCGGGTGCCCCGCAGACGGGGGTGGTCGTCGCGGCGATCGCCCGTTGGGGCGGGGCGGCGGTGCGGGTGGTTCCGGCAGCCCCGTGGGGAGGCAAGCCACGTTGCAGGGCAGTCGCCGGGGGGAGGCTCGGCGGCGGGATCGTGCGGCGGTGGCGCGGGTGCGGGTGGGTGCAACCCACCCTACGGGGCGCTTCCGCCCGCAGACCGTCGGGGCGGGTCCGGCTGGAGCGACCCGCCCCGCCCGGGCCTCTCGCCCTGTTCCGGGATGCCCGGGGGGAAAACCGGATCAGCCCGCCCGGTCGCAGGATGGCTCGGCCCCACCCTCGCACCGGTCCGGCGTCGATGCGCACCCACCATCGCCGAGGCCCCGGGGTGCAGCTCCGGTCCGCCCCGGGGCCTCTGCCGTCAGGAGATCAGCCGCAGCAGCGCCCGCTCGGTCTTCCGCAGGCCGCGCGTGTCGGGCAGATCCTCGGTCAGCCGGTGGAGGTCGCCGCCCTCCTCGGCCAGCGCGATCACGGCCGGGTGGATGTAGCTGTTGCGCGCGATGGTGGGCGTGTTGCTGAGGCGCGCGGCTGCCGCTTCGGACAGCGCGCGGATCGTCAGCCGCTCGGCCGACAGGGCGGCGTCGAGCGCGGCCTCGCTGCCGGCCCAGGTGCGGAACGTCTTGGCGGTGATGCCGGGGCTCTCGACGATCTCGGACAGGCGGGCATTCACCTCGCCCGAATGGACGGCGTGCGGCGTGCCCTCGTCGTCGATCCACGAGATCAGCTCGCGGCCCGGCAGGTCGTGCAGCTGGCCGAAGACCCGCTCGAGCGTCCTCGATTTCAGCACGGTGTCGACGGGCTTGCCGCCCTTGCCCTTGAACTTCAGCCGCAGCGCCCCGGCGCCGAGCCGCAAGTGGCGGCGGGTCAGGGTCGTGGCGCCGTAGGTCCGGTTCTCGACCGTGTAATCGGCATGGCCGACGCGGATCGCGGCCTGGTCGATCAGCGCGATCACCGCGGCGATGGCGAAGTCGCGCTCGCCCGCCTCGCCCCGCAGGTCCTCGGCCACGCGGCGGCGGATGCGCGGCAGCGCGGCGCCGAAGGCGGCGAGCTGGTCGTACTTCTTCGCCTCCTGGAACTCGCGGAAGCCGGGGTGGTAGCGGTACTGCTTGCGGGCGCGGGCATCGTAGCCCGTGGCCTGCAGGTGGCCGTCGGCGCGGGGGCTGATCCAGACCTTCTCGTAGGCCGGCGGCACGGCGAGCGCGGCGATCCGCCGCCGCTCCTCGCGGTCGTCGATCGTGGTGCCGTCGGGCGCCCGGTAGGACCAGCCGCGCCCCGCCCGCCGGCGCGAGATGCCGGGGCGGGTATCGGGATAATATGTGAGACCGGGCGGGGGCATGACCGCAGAACGCCGCGCGCCCCCCGGGGTTCCTGCGCCGCGCGCCTCCTCCCGCCGTCTTGAACGCGTCACGCAATCCGTGCGACATCGGATCATGTCGAGAAGACCCGCCAGTCCCCCGCACGCCCCCCTCCCGCATCGGTCCGGCCTCCGCGGGGGCCGGAAATGAGCGCGGACGGAACCCCGCTGGAGCCGCGGGCCCGCGTCCGCACGCCGGACAGTCCCGCGCCCGAGGAGTTCACCGACGCGGCGGCGGCGGTCCGGCGGCTCTGCGATCTCTACGACTCCGCGGTGTCGTTCCTCGAGGAGAGCTTCGCCGACGCGATCGCCAACGGCGCACCCGACGCGCGCTGCCGCGCCTTCTACCCCGAGATCCGCTTCTCGACGACGACCTACGCGCCGATCGATTCGCGGCTCTCCTTCGGCCACGTGACCACGCCGGGCACCTATGCCACGACGATCACCCGGCCGGACCTCTTTGCCGCCTATCTCGAGCAGCAGATCCATCTGCTGATCCGCAACCACGGGCTGCCGGTGACGATCGGGGTCAGCGACACGCCGATGCCGGTGCATTTCGCGGTCCAGAACGATTCCGCTGTGACCGTGCCGCAGGAGGGGGCAATGTCGTTCCCGCTGCGCGACGTGTTCGACGTGCCGGACCTGACGACGACGCACGACGACATCGTCAACGGGCGCGGCTTCCGCTATCCCGACGGGGCCGAGCCGCTGGCCCCGTTCACCGCGCAGCGCGTGGACTACTCGCTCGCCCGGCTGTCGCATTACACGGCGACCCGGGCCGACCATTTCCAGAACCACGTCCTCTTCACGAACTACCAGTTCTACGTCGAGGAGTTCGAGGCCTATGCCCGCCACGTCCTCGCCGATCCGGGCAGCGGCTACACCGCCTTCGTTGGGCCTGGGAACGTCGAGATCACGGCCCCCGACCAGCCGATGCCGAGCCCGGCGAAGCTGCCGCAGATGCCGTCCTACCACCTCAAGCGCGAGAACGGCGCGGGCGTGACGCTGGTGAACATCGGCGTCGGCCCGTCCAACGCCAAGACGGCGACGGACCACATCGCCGTGCTGCGCCCGCATGCCTGGATGATGGTCGGGCATTGCGCGGGTCTGCGGAACAGCCAGCGGCTGGGCGATTTCGTCCTCGCCCACGCCTATCTGCGCGAGGACAAGGTGCTGGACGACGACCTGCCGGTCTGGGTGCCGATTCCCGCCCTGGCCGAGATTCAGGTCGCGCTCGAGGACGCGGTGGCCGACGTGACCGAGCTGCAGGGCTACGAGCTCAAGCGGATCATGCGGACCGGCACGGTCGCGACGCTCGACAACCGGAACTGGGAGCTGCGCGACCAGTCGGGGCCGGTGCAGCGGCTGTCGCAGAGCCGGGCCATCGCGCTCGACATGGAAAGCGCGACGATCGCCGCGAACGGCTACCGCTTCCGCGTGCCCTACGGCACGCTGCTCTGCGTCAGCGACAAGCCGCTGCACGGCGAACTCAAGCTGCCGGGCATGGCGTCGGACTTCTACAAGACGCAGGTGGCGCGCCACCTGATGATCGGCGTGCGCGCGATGGAGCTGCTTCGCGAGATGCCGCTGGAGCGCATCCACAGCCGGAAGTTGCGCTCCTTCGAGGAGACCGCGTTCCTCTGATCGGGGCTCGGAGGGGGCTCGGGCGGGGCCCGGGCGGGACCGGAACCCGCGCAGGATCGGGGGTCGGGCGGGGCCAGACCCAGCAAAACATGGGATTCGCTCTTGCATCGATCCCGTTTTCGTTGTCGTGGTAGGGCACCCGTCCGCAGGGAGCGGAGAGAACGCCCCGATCAAACGGGGCCTCAGAGGAGAGACATTTCCATGGCTGCGAAACCCATGACCAAGGCCCAGCTCGTTTCCGCGCTGGCCGAGAAGACCGGCGCCGACAAGAAGACGGCGGGCGAGCATCTCGATGCGCTGACGGACATCATCACGGGCGAGGTTTCGGGCGGTGGCGCGGTGACGCTTCCGGGGATCGGCAAGATCTACTGCCGCGAGCGTCCCGAGCGCATGGTGCGCAATCCCGCCACCGGCGAGCAGATCAAGAAAGAGGCCGACAAGGTGGTGAAGATCACCGTGGCCAAGGCGCTGAAGGACAGCGTGAACGAGTAAGCGTCGCGCGCCGGGCGATCGGGCCCGGCCGAGCATGTCAGGGGCCGCCCGGCGATCAGCGCGGGGCGGCCCTTTTTCGTGCCGGATCCGTCCTGCATCGCGGCAGGCACCGCCCGGCCCTCGCGCACCGACCGGCGGTGCGGACGGCCCCGGCAGGGCACCGGGCGGCAGGGCAGCGGCGCCGCCCCTCCGGGGCGACGTGGGCGGCGGTTTCGATACCGGGGAAGGGCGGCCCGCCGGCCATCCGGGGCGACGACCGGTGGCGAGGTCTGCGCCGGGCGGGGGGCTGCCACCCCTTCCGCGCAGAGGCGAGCCGATTTCCCGGCCCCGGCCCTTGCGGCCCGGGCGGCGTGGCGCGAGGGTCCGCGCGACGTTCGCGCTCACGGAGGCAGCCATGGACATCCGCGCCCTCGCCATGGGCTTCGCCTTCGCCGTGATGTGGTCCTCGGCCTTCACCTCGGCGCGGATCGTGGTGGCGCAGGCCCCGCCGCTCTCGGCGCTGGCGCTGCGGTTCCTGATCTCGGGCCTGCTCGGCATCCTGGTGGCGAAGGCGCTGGGCCAGAGCGCGCGGCTGACACGCCGGCAATGGCGGGCGGTCGCGATCTTCGGCCTGTGCCAGAACGCGCTCTATCTGGGGCTGAACTTCGTCGCGATGCAGACGATCCCCGCCTCGCTCGCGGCCATCGTCGCCTCGACCATGCCGCTCCTCGTCGCGCTGGCCGGGTGGCTGGTCTTCGGCGAGCGGCCGCGCCCCCTGGCCATCGCGGGATTGTTCGCCGGGATCGTCGGGGTCGCCATCATCATGGGCGCGCGGCTGACCGGCGGGGTGGACGTCACGGGGCTCGCGCTCTGCGTGGCGGGGGTGATCTCGCTCACCGTGGCGACGCTGTCGGTGCGCGAGGCCAGTTCCAGCGGCAACGTGCTGATGATCGTCGGGCTGCAGATGCTGGTCGGGGCCGCCGCGCTGGCCGTCGCCGCCGCCGCCTTCGAGCGGGGGGCGAGCGTCGAGTGGTCGACCTCGCTGATCCTCGCCTTCGTCTACACGACGCTGGTGCCGGGCCTGCTGGCCACGGTGGTCTGGTTCGTCCTGGTGAACCGGATCGGCGCGGTGAAGGCGGCGACCTTCCACTTCCTCAACCCGTTCCTCGGCGTCGCCATCGCGGCGGCGCTGCTGGGCGAGGCGCTGGGCCCGCTCGACGCGCTGGGCGTCGCGGTGATCGGGGCCGGCATCCTCGCCGTGCAGATGGCGCGGGCGGGGCGGGCGGACCGCGCCGCCCGCGCCTGACTCCTCAGGCGGTGACCGACGGCAGGTCGGCCTCGTCCATCTCGGCCGTGCGGCGATAGGCGGGCCGGGCGCCGATCCGCGCGACCCAGTCCCGGATCGCGGGGCTGTCCGGCGTCGCGTCCGGGAACCACAGGAAGGGCGAGGCGCAGAGCAGGTCGGCGGCGCTGTACCTATCGCCCAGCAGCCACGGCCCGCGGGCCAAAGCCGCCTCGAGCCGGGCCGTCATCTCGGCCGGGCCGCGGAATGTCGCCCGCAGGATCGGGTGATCGAGGCCGGCGGCCTGCGCGATGATCACCGGCTCCATCACGTCGCCGTACCAGGCCAGCCAGGTGAGGAACTCCGCCCGTTTCGGGTCTCCAATGGGTGCGCCGAGACCCGCCTCGGGAAAGAGATCGGTGAGATAGAGCATGATTGCCGAGGTCTCGGTCACGAGCGCCCCGTCATGGATCAGCGCGGGCACCTTCCGGTCCGGATGGGGGTTGGCGTCGTCGGGGCCGCCGCTGCCCTCCTGCCGGGGGATCGAGACGATCCGCGTCTCCACCCGGTCGTTCAGGTCCATCTCGGTGAGAAGGGTGCGGATGCGGGAGGAGCGGGATCTCGGCGCGTGGAAGAAGGTCAGCATGGCGTGTCTCCTTGTGCTGGTCTGCGAGTTTCGTATCCTGCCGCCCTGTCAGGACTTGTCAGGAGGAGGCGATGTCCCGCGCGGAACGGCTGCTGTCGCTGATGCAGGCGCTGCGGGCGATGCGCCCGCCGGTGCGCGCGACCCGCCTGGCCGAGGCGCTGGGAGTGACCCCCCGCACGATCTACCGCGACATCGGGGCCCTGCGGGCGAGCGGCGCGCGGATCGAGGGGGCGGCGGGCTACGGCTACACCCTGACCGAGGATCCGGCCCTGCCGCCGCAGAGCTTCGACAGGATGGAGCTGGAGGCCGTGCTGCTCGGCCTCGCCGAGGTGCAGGCGCTGGGGGATGCCTCTCTTGCCCACGCGGCCGAGCAGGCGGCGGCCAAGCTCGTCGCCCGCCTGCCGGACCGGCAGCGGCGCGAGGCTGCGGCGACGGGGCTGATGGTGCGCCGCTGGTCCCGCCCCCCTGCGGCGGAGGGCGATCTGCGCCCGGTCCTCGCGGCGATCTGGGACGAGCGCGCGCTGGACCTCGCCTATGCCGACCGGGAGGGGCGCGAGACCGAGCGGCAGGTCCTGCCGCTGCAGGTGGTGCATCTGGACCATGCGCTGATGCTGCTCGCCTGGTGCTGCCTGCGCGAGGAGTTCCGCATGTTCCGGCTCGACCGCTGCCGGCGGATCGAACCGGCCGCCCGGACGTTCCGGCCGAGACGCGTCGCGCTGTTGCGCGACTATCTCGCCCTCCTGCAGTCTCGGGGCGGGCAGACCACGAAGGAGTGACGCGATGGACGAACCGAGCACGGCCGCGGGCATCATGGGGGCCAATGTCTTCGGCCCGGAGGGTGAGCGCCTCGGCCAGATCGAGGACATCCATTTCGACGTGGTCGACTGGAAGATCCTCGCCGTGATGATCGGCCATGGCGGCTTCATGGGCCTCGGCGAGGAGGTGGATCCGCTGGACTGGCGGCTGCTGCGCTGGGATGCCGAGCTCGAGGGTTACGTGACCGGCGTGCCTCTGGACGACGAGGGCGACGCCGCCCCCGCCGGCCTCGCGCCCGCATGAGCGCGGCGAACGGGGCCGGCCCCGGCCCCGGCTTCGGCACGGGCGGGGACTGGGCCGCGCTGCTGGGCGTGAAGGGCGGACCGGCGATCCGGCCGGGCTCGTCCATGCCCTCCTCGGTGCTGCTGCGGCTGGCGGGGCGGACGGTGCTGGTGGATGCGGGCCTCGGCACGGCGCGGGCGATCTGCGACCAGGGCGTGCCGCTGACGGGGATCGACCTGATCCTGATCACGCATCTGCATTCGGACCATTACCTCGAGCTCGGCCCGCTGCTGCACACCGCCTGGACGGCAGGACTGACGCGCCCGGTCCGGGTGGTGGGGCCGCCCGGCCTTTCGGCCTACTGGGAGGGGTTCCTCGCCTCGATGGCCTTCGATATCGAGCTGCGCATCGCCGACGAGGGCCGCGTGCCGCTGGCCCCGCTCGCGGGAATCGAGGTGCTGGAGGAGGGCCCCGTCGCGGCGCCCGAGGGGCTGGCGATCACCGCCCGGCGCAACCACCATCCCCCCATCGAGGAGAGCTACGCCCTGCGGATCGAAGGGGCAGGACGGTCGGTCGTACTGTCCGGCGACACTGCCCCGCACGAGGGCTGGGCCGGCTTCTGCCGCGGCGCGGACCTGCTGATCCACGAGGCCCTGCTGGAGGCGGGGGTCGATGCGCTGGTCGCCGGCCTCGCCCATCCCGACCCGCGGCTGAAGGCACATATCCTGCGATCCCACACGCAGGCGGGGGAGGTCGGCCGGATCGCGGCGGAGGCCGGGGTGGGGGCGCTCGCGCTGACCCACTTGGTGCCGGAGGGGCTGCCGGGCTGCGAGCCCGCCGCCTGGGAGGCGGAGGTGCGGCGGCACTTCGCCGGCCCGCTGCATCCGGGCCGGGACGGGATGCGCATCGGGCTGTGAGCGCCGCTCCGGGGGGGGGCGGTCGGGGCGTCCTTCGCGCCCCGGGTCCTGCTGAATGGCTGATCGGTCGCGTGAGCGGTTGCGTGATCGGGCCACCGATCAAGCGGAGCGGGCCTGCGGCCCGCATGCTCCTTGTCGGGACCGGTTGCGGCGCGAGCCCCCCGCCCCGGCCCCGCCGCGCGTGGCGGCCGGGGATCGGTATTTGGACCCCTGCGAAGGGGGGAGCGCGGGCCCGGCCTCCCGGCGGGGCGCGTGCGGCGGGGGTGCGTCCGGCGGGGGCGTGTCCGGGGGCGGGCCGTCGCCCCGGGACCGGGGGGCGGGACCGGCCCACTGGTTCCGGACAGGGAGGGCCCCTGCCCGTGCGCGCGGGCGGCGTCGATGCCGGTATCCCGGCGCCCGCCCGGAGGGGGATCAGCCGATCCGGCCGCGGACGCCGCCGGTCTGGCCGCGATCGAGCAGGAGGTGGTCGAGGATCACCGACGCGGCCATCGCCTCGGCCACCGGCACCGCGCGGATGCCCACGCAGGGATCGTGCCGGCCCTTCGTCACCACCTCGGTCGGCTCGCCGTCCGTCGTGATCGAGCGGCGGGGGGAAAGGATGGAGGAGGTCGGCTTGACCGCGAAGCGCAGCACGATGTCCTGCCCGGTCGAGATGCCGCCCAGGATGCCGCCGGCATGGTTGGAGAGGTAGCCCGGGCCATCCTCGCCCATGACGATCTCGTCCGCGTTGGCGCGCCCCGTGAGGGCGGCGGCGGCCATGCCCTCGCCGATCTCGACGCCCTTCACCGCGTTGATGCTCATCATCGCGGCGGCGAGATCCGTGTCGAGCTTGCCGTAGACCGGCGCGCCGAGGCCGGGGGGTGTGCCGGAGATGGTCAGCTCGATCATGGCGCCGACCGAATCGTGGTCCTTGCGCAGGGCGAGGAGGTCGTCCTCCCACAACTTCGCCGTCTCGGCGTCGGGGCACCAGAAGTCGTTCCGCGGAACCTCGGCCAGGTCGAGCCGGGCGCGGTCGATGGCGCGGGGGCCCATCTGGACCATGTAGCCGGTGATCGCGAGGTCCGGCACCAGCGCGGCCAGCGCGGCGCGGGCGACGCCGCCGGCGGCGACGCGGGCCGCCGTCTCGCGGGCGGAGGAGCGGCCGCCGCCGCGATAGTCCCGGATCCCGTATTTCAGGTGATAGGTGATGTCGGCATGGCCGGGGCGGAAGGTCCGGGCGATCTCGCCGTAATCCTTCGACCGCTGGTCGGTGTTGCGGATCATGAGCTGGATCGGCGTGCCGGTGGTCCGCCCCTCGAACGTGCCCGACAGGATCTCGACCTGGTCGGCCTCCTGCCGCTGCGTCGTGTTGCGGTTCTGGCCGGGGCGGCGGCGGTCGAGCCAGGGCTGGATGTCGGCCTCCGTCAGGGCGATCCCGGGCGGGCAGCCGTCCACCGTCGCGCCGAGCGCGGGTCCGTGGCTCTCGCCCCAGGTCGTGACGCGGAAGAGGTGGCCGTAGGTGTTGAACGACATCGTCTGGGCCCTTTCGCAGCTGGGCCGGGGATAGCGCGTCGGGGGAGGGGCGGCAATCGTGCGGGGGGCCCGGACAGGCCCGCGCGGCGGGCAGACTCGCGCGGAGGACGGCCGGCGCGGCCCCCGCCGCGGGGAGCGCCGCAGCGGTTTCGACCTTTCGGGCCGGCGTGGCAGGACCGGGCGGCAGGACGGGGAGCATCAGGATGGCGCGGGATGCGACCGGGACCCCGCGGGGCCGAGACTGACCCTGACCACCCGGATCATGATCCCGATGGCGGCGGGGGGCCTGCCCGGCGGCGACGGCGCCTCGAGGAAGTGCAGCAACAGCGCCGCGACCGGGCTCGACCGACAGGCCATGACGGGGCGCGAGACCGATCGAGGGGATCGCGCCGATCCCGGGCATCGAGCGGCTGATGGACGTGATCCGCAGGCTGGTGAACATCACCGGCGGCCCGTCGTCTCGACCATCGTCGCCAGGTCGGAGGGCAGGCTCGACATCGCGGCGTCCGAGGATCCCGGGGCCGGGATCCTCGCGGGCGGGACGCCGGTCATCGACCCGGCGGCCGAGGCGCGGCTGGTCGGAATGGCGCACCGCCCGGCGGAGCGACGGAGGACGGGCGCGAGATCAGCCCGCGCCCTCGTGCACGACGACGTAGGACGGGAAGCCGCCCGAGCCGTAGACCTGCACCCAGACGGCGCGCGTGCGACCGCTGGCGATGTACTGCCCCACATATTCGTTGCCCGGCGCGAAGCGGCAATTCGTGCCGAGAACGGCCCGCGCGGCCGGCGCGGCGAACCAGGGATCGGGACCGTCGCCGGGATCGCGGCGGCCGAACCGGTGGTAGTTCGCGCGGTCCTGCTGCAGCACCGCGCAGGCGTCGCGGAGCGGCACGCCGCTGGAATTGACCATGTCGGTGGGCGAGATCAGCGAGTAATACTCGCCGAGCAGCGTCTGGGCCCCCGCGGGCGCGGCCGGAGCCGCGGCGATGGCGAGGGCGATGAGAGCACGCCGGATCATCCTGGCCTCCTGCGTCGAGATTTCCCCTGCGGAAGTCTAACGCTCCTGCGTATTCCTGCAAGCAACCATCCATCCCCCTTGCGGACGGCCCCGCCCATGTTAGGTCTGCCGTCACCTCGGGGTGCCCCAACGGGCTGAGATGCGCGGCGACGCGCGAACCCGTCGAACCTGAACCGGTCAGCACCGGCGGAGGGAAGGTCGTGGGAGCCGCCCATCGACCCGCCGCGCGGGGGCCGAATGAGGAAAGGACCCGCATCATGCGTCTTCCCGCCACCCTTGCGCTCTGCGTGCTCGGCACCGCCGCCGCCGCGCAGGATCGACCTCAGCTCGTCGTCTACGCCTATGACAGCTTTCCGACCGAATGGGGCCCCGGCCCGGTGATCGAGGCCGCCTTCGAGGAGGAATGCGGCTGCGACCTCCGGATCGTCGCCGCCGGCGACGGCGCGGCGCTGCTCTCGCGCCTGCAGCTCGAAGGGCCCTCGACCGAGGCGGACGTGATCCTCGGCCTCGACACCTCGCTGGTCGCGGCGGCGCGCGAGACGGGGCTCTTCGCCCCGCACGGCCTGTCGCCCGAAATGGACCTGCTGCCGGTCGCCTGGGACGATCCCGATTTCGTGCCCTTCGACTGGGGCTACTTCGCCTTCGTCGCTGACGAAGGGACCGAGGCGCCCGCCTCCTTCGAGGTGCTGGCGGCATCGGACCTGTCGATCGTAATCCAGGATCCCCGCTCCTCCACCCCCGGTCTCGGCCTGCTGCTCTGGGTCGAGGCGGCCTACGGGGAGCGCGCGGGCGAGATCTGGGAGGGGCTCGCCGACAACATCGTCACCGTCACCCCGGGCTGGACCGAGGCCTACAACCTGTTCCTCGAGGGCGAGGCCGACGCGGTCCTCTCCTACACCACCTCGCCGTCCTACCACCTCCTCGGCGAGGGGGACGGGACCAAGGTCGCCTGGACCTTCGACGAGGGCCATTACATGCAGGTCGAGGTGGCGGGCATCGTCGCCGGCACCGACCAGCCGGACCTTGCGGCCGAGTTCCTCGCCTTCCTGACGCAGGACGCGGCGCAGGCGGCGATCCCCGAGACGAACTGGATGTTCCCGGTCGCGACGCCCGAGGGCGGCCTGCCGGAGGGCTTCGCCGAGCCGCTTCCGCAGGACCGGGCGCTGCTGCTGCCGCCGGACGAGGCGCAGGCCGCGCGCGGCCCCGCGCTGGACACCTGGCGGACGGCGCTCAGCCGCTGACCCCGCGATGAACGCGGCCGTCCCGCCCCGCGCCCGGAGGGGACCGCCCCGCTGTCCCGGGGCGGTGGCGGCGGCCTGCGTCTCAGCGCTGGTCCTGCTGCCGCTCGGCGCGGTGGCACTGCGGGCGGGCGGCCCCGCTTCCGGGGGGGCGGGCGCCGCGCTCGCTCCCGCCGACTGGGCGGCGATCCGCTTCACCCTGTGGCAGGCCGCCCTCTCGGCCACGCTGTCGATCGCGCTGGCCGTACCGGTGGCGCGCGCCCTGGCACGCCGGCGCTTTCCGGGGCGCGCGGCGGTGGTGACGCTGATGGGCGCGCCCTTCGTCCTGCCGGTCATCGTCGCCGTGCTGGGCCTTCTGGCCGTGTTCGGCCGGGGGGGGCTGCTGAACGACGCGCTGGGGGCGCTGGGCCTGCCGCGCGTCTCGATCTACGGCTGGCCGGGCGTGGTGCTGGCGCATGTCTTCTTCAACCTGCCGCTCGCGACGCGGATCCTGCTGCAGGGCTGGCAGGCGATCCCGGCCGAGCGGTTCCGCCTCGCCGCGTCGCTGAACGCGCCGGTGGGGCGGCTGCTCGAGATCCCGATGCTGCGCGCGGCGGCGCCCGGCGCCTGGCTGCTGATCTTCCTGCTCTGCCTGACCTCCTTCGCCGTGGCGCTCACGCTCGGGGGCGGGCCGCGCGCGACGACGGTCGAGCTCGCGATCTACCAGGCGCTGCGCTTCGACTTCGCGCCGGGGCGGGCCGCACTCCTGGCGGCGGTGCAGGTCGCGCTCTGCCTGGCCGCCGTGACGGCGAGCCGGGCGGTCGCGATCCCCTCGGCCTGGGGCGCGGGGACGGGACGCGTGGTCGAGCGCTGGGATGCGCGGGGCCGCGCCGCCCGGATCCGCGACGCGGCGTGGATCGCGCTGGCGGCGGGGTTCCTGCTGCTGCCGCTCGGGATGGTGGCGGCGCGCGGCCTGCCGGGGCTGGCGGACATGCCGGGCTCGGTCTGGGCGGCGGCGGGGCGGTCGGTCGCGGTCGCCCTCGCCTCCACCGCGCTGGCGCTCGCGGCGGCGCTGGCGCTGGCGCTGCGGGGCGGCCGGGCGGCGGCCCTCGCCGGGGCGCTGCCGCTGGCGGTCTCGGCGCTGGTCCTCGGGACGGGGCTGTTCCTGATCGTCCGCCCCTTCGTCTCGCCGCTGGACGTCGCGCTGCCGGTCACGGTGATCGTCAACGCGCTGCTGTCGCTGCCCTTCGCGGCGGGCCTGCTGGCCCCCGCCGTGGCCCAGGTCGAGGCCGGGCACGGCCGGCTCGCCGATTCGCTGGGCCTGACGGGCTGGCGGCGGCTGCGGATCCTGCTGCTGCCGGGGCTGCGCGCCCCGCTCGGCTTCGCGGCCGGGCTCGCGACGGCCCTGTCGATGGGCGATCTCGGCGTCATCGCGCTCTTCGCGGGCGAGGCGCAGGAGACGCTGCCGCTGGCCATGTACCGCCTGATGGGCGCCTACCGGATGGAGGCGGCGGCAGGGGCGGGCCTGCTGCTGGTGGCGCTCTCGCTCGGCCTGTTCTGGCTCTTCGACCGGGGGGGACGCCATGCTCGAGCTTGACCGTCTCGCCCTCGCGCAGGGCGGCTTCCGGCTGGAGGCGGACCTGGCGCTGGAGGCGGGCGGGACGGTGGCCGTGATCGGCCCCTCCGGCGGGGGCAAGTCGACGCTGCTGGCGGGGATCGCCGGCTTCCTCGCCCCGCAGGCGGGGCGGGTGCGTTGGGCCGGGCGGGACCTGACGGGGCTCGTCCCCGGCGCGCGGCCGGTCTCGGTCCTGTTCCAGGACGGCAACCTCTTTCCGCATCTCACGGTGGCGCAGAATGTCGGCCTCGCGCTCGGCCCGCGCCTGCGGCTTCCGGCGGAGGACCGGGACAGGGTCGAGGGCGCGCTCGCCCGCGTCGGCCTGTCCGGGCGCGGCGGCGACCGGCCCGCGCAGCTCTCGGGCGGGCAGCAGGGCCGGGCGGCGCTGGCGCGGGTGCTGCTGTCGGGACGTCCGGTCGTGCTGCTGGACGAGGCCTTCGCCGCGCTCGGCCCGGCGCTGAAGGACGAGATGCTCGACCTCGTGGCCGGACTCGTGGCCGGTCCGGAGCGGCTGGTCCTCATGGTCAGCCACGATCCCGGAGACGCGACCCGCATCGCGGCGCGGACGGTGCTGGTGGCCGAGGGCCGCGCCACCGGCCCGTTCGACACGGCGGACCTGCTCGCCGACCCGCCTCCGGCGCTCGCCGCCTATCTGCGCGCGCCGGACCGGTCCTGATCGGGGCCCGCCGCCGTCGTTCCCGGGGCGCCGCCCGGATCAGCACGCGCCGATGCCGGACAGGACCGGAACCCGCCAGATGCCCGGCGCCAGATCCCGGCACCGGACCGCCGCACGCCGCGAAAGGCTCTTATCTTGCCCCAAATACTCCGGCACGACGCCGCCGCGCCGCGCGCCGCCCGATCGGGGAACCGCCCGCGTCAGTCCTTCGCGCGCTCGACGTAGGAATTGTCCTCGGTGTTGATCACAACGCGGGTGCCGACGCCGATATGGGGCGGCACCATCACCCGCAGGCCGTTATCGGCCTGGGCGGGCTTGTAGGAGGACGAGGCGGTCTGCCCCTTCACCACCGGCTCGGTCTCGACGATCTCGACCGTGATCTTCTGCGGCAGCTCGATCGAGATCGCGATCCCGTTGTAGAGCGCCAGGTGGCAGAGCATCCCGTCCTGCAGGTAGACCTTCGCATCGCCCACCACGTCCTCGGCCACGGTGACCTGTTCGAAGCTCTCGGGCTCCATGAAATGGTAGCCCTCGTCGTCGGCGTAGAGGAACTGGTACTGCGTCTCCTCGACATGGGCGCGCTCGACGCTCTCGGTCGTCTTCCACCGCTCGCTCACCTTCACCCCGTCCGAGATCCGGCGCATGTCGACCTGGGTCACGGGCGTGCCCTTGCCGGGATGGAAGTTCTGGGCGGTGAGCACGACGTAGAGCTTCTCGTCGATCTCGAGCACGTTGCCCTTGCGGACCTGGGAGGCGATGACTTTCATTCGGGCGTTCCTGTCGTCGGATCGGGGCGCGCGGCGCGGGGGCGCGCGCGCGGAAAAACGGGTGGCTCCGCCTAGCGCAGATCGCGCGGCATGGCTAGTAGCGGCCCCGCAGCGCCCCCGTCCGGGGCGGGGGGGGGCGATCGCCGTGACCGAGACATCCTGGTGGGACCGCGCGCGTCACGCCGACCGCCGGCCCCTTCTGATCGCGCGCAACCGGATCCAGGCGCGGCTGAGGGCCTGGTTCGCCGAGCGCGACTTCGTCGAGGTGGATCCCGCCGCGATGCAGCGCAGCCCGGGCAACGAGGTGCATCTGCACGCCTTCGGCACGCTGGCCGTGGACGAGACCGGCGCCTCGCACCGGCGCTGGCTGCACACCTCGCCCGAATTCGCGATGAAGAAGCTGCTCGCGGCGGGCGAGCGGCGCATCTTCGCCTTCTCCCATGTCTGGCGGAACCGCGAGCGCGGCCCGCTCCACGCCCCCGAATTCACCATGCTCGAATGGTACCGCGCCGAGGAGGGCTACGAGACCCTGATGGAGGATTGCGCCGCCTTCCTGCAGATCGCGCTGGAGGAGAGCGGCGCGCAGGCGCTGCGCTGGCGCGGCGTGCCGAGCTATCCCCGGGCGGGGACCGAGCGGCGGAGCGTGGCGGAGGCGCTGGCCCGGCACGGGATCGACCTGCCCGCGACACTGCCGGGCGGGCAGCCGGACCGCGCCGCGCTGGCCGCGCAGGCCGGGGCGGCGGGGATCGGCGTGGACGAGACGGATACCTGGTCCGACATCTTCTCCAAGTGTCTCGTCGGGCTGGTCGAGCCGGGGCTGGGCGAGGGCCGGCCGGTCATCCTCGACCGCTACCCGGCGCCCGAGGCGGCGCTGGCCCGCCCCGCGCCGGACGATCCGGCGGTGGCGGAGCGGTTCGAGCTCTTCGCCTGCGGGGTCGAGCTGGCGAACGGCTTCGGCGAGCTGACCGACGCCGCCCTGCAGGAAGCCCGGCTGGTCGCGGCGATGGACGAGAAGCAGCGGATCTACGGCGAGGCCTACCCGGTCGATGCCGGGTTCATCGCCGCGCTCGACCACATGCCCGCCGCCTCGGGCTGCGCGCTGGGCTTCGACCGGCTGGTGATGCTCGCCACCGGCGCGCCGAACGTCGAATCGGTGATGTGGGCGCCGCCCTACTGACCCGGCGGAGCGGGGC
Source organism: Wenxinia saemankumensis (assembly GCF_900141735.1). GTDB lineage: Bacteria > Pseudomonadota > Alphaproteobacteria > Rhodobacterales > Rhodobacteraceae > Wenxinia > Wenxinia saemankumensis. The sequence continues at coordinate 149,447 of NZ_FQYO01000004.1, read as the reverse complement.
CGGAGGCCCCGCATTCCCCTTGCTGGAGAGCGTGGCGGCGCGAGCCCCCGCGGCCCGGCCGCCCGGGCGTGGCGGGGGCGGACGGTATTTGCGGACCCTGCGAAGGAGGGGCCGGGGCGCCGGGGGGCGCCGCGTCGCCGGGGGCGGGTGAGATGCCGGGCCGGGGGGGCGGGCGGCCCGGCCGGGGCGTCGCCGGTGGTTCCGGGGGGCGTTGCGGTTCCGGGCGCCGCAGCGGGGGCGGGGGCCCTTGCGAGGGCGCGGGCCGCGCCGTTCCGGTCAGGCGGTGAGGTGGGTCCGGGTAGCGCCGGAGATGGTCGCGGCCTCCGCCCGGCCGACGGGGCGATCCGCCGCGAAGCGGACTTCCGCGAACTGCGCGGTCCGGCCCATCCGGGGGCTTTCCATCAGCACGTCGTGGGTCCGGCCGACCTGCGCGGCGAGGTGGCGGGCGGCGGCGTCCTCTCCGGCGGCGCGGAGGCGGGCGGCGCGCGCCTTGATTGTGCGGCCGTCGACCGGGGGCATCCGCGCGGCGGGGGTGCCGGCCCGCGGGGAATAGGGAAAGACGTGCAGCCAGGTGAGGCCGCAGGCCTCGACGAGGGAGAGGGAGTCGGCGAAATGCGCCTCGGTCTCGGTCGGGAAGCCGGCGATGATGTCGGCGCCGAAGACCATGTCGGGCCGCAGGCGGCGCGCCTCCTCGCAGAAGGCGATCGCGTCGTCCCGCAGGTGCCTGCGCTTCATCCGCTTGAGGATCAGGTCCGAGCCGTGCTGCAGCGACAGGTGGAGGTGCGGCATCAGCCGGGGCTCGGTCGCGATCGCCTCCATCAGCGCGTCGTCCGCCTCGATGCTGTCGATGGAGGAGATGCGCAGCCGCTTGACGTCGGTGAGCCGCAGGATGCGCCGGACGAGGTCGCCGAGCCGCGGCGTGCCCGGCAGGTCGCCCCCCCAGGAGGTGAGGTCGACGCCGGTCAGCACCACCTCCTCGAAGCCCTCGCCCGAGAGGCGGGCGATCTGCTCGACCACCACCCCGGCGGGGACGGAGCGGGAATTGCCGCGGCCGTAGGGGATGATGCAGAAGGTGCAGCGGTGATCGCAGCCGTTCTGGACCTGGACGTAGGCGCGGGAGCGGGTGCCGAACCCGTCGATCAGGTGGCCCGCCGTCTCGGTCACGCTCATGATGTCGTCGACCTGCACCCGCTCGGTCCCGAAGCCGCCCGCGAGGCCCGCCCAGGTGGCGGGGGCCATCTTCTCGGCATTGCCGATGACGTGGTCGACCTCGTCCATCGCGGCGAAGGTCTCGGGCTCCACCTGTGCGGCGCAGCCGGTCACGACGAGCCGCGCGCCGGGATTGTCGCGGCGCAGGCGGCGGATCTCCTGCCGGGCCTTGCGCACGGCCTCGGCCGTGACGGCGCAGGTGTTCACGACGACGAGGCCGGTCGCGCCCGCCTCCTCGGCGAGGCGGGTCATCGCCTCGGTCTCGTAGGCGTTGAGGCGGCAGCCGAGCGTGGCGAAGACCGGGGGCGTGGCGGATCCGTCAGCCATGCCAGACCCCGTCGAAGACATGGGCGGTCGGGCCGGTCATCCAGACGCCGTCCGCGCGCCAGTCGATCCGCAGCGTGCCTCCGTCGAGGACGATCGTCACGGCCCGCCCCGTGAGGCCGCGCCGGTGCGCGGCGACGGCCGTCGCGCAGGAGGAGGAGCCGGAGGCCAGCGTGATGCCGGTCCCCCGTTCCCACACCCGCATCCGCAGCCTGTCCGGGCCGATGACGCTGGCCACCTGCACGTTCGTGCGCTGCGGGAAGAGGGGGTCGTGCTCGATCCGGGGGCCGAGCTCGGCGAGGTCCACCGCCTCGGCATCGGGGACGAAGAAGGTGCAATGCGGGTTGCCCATCGAGGTCGCGACCGGGGCGCCCTCCAGCGGCAGGGCATCGGTCTCCACCTCGCGGGAGAGCGGGATCCGGTCCCAGCGCGTCTCGGGCGGCCCCATGTTGACGGCGACCTCCGCCCCCTCCGACCGGGCCTGCAGCGTGCCGTGATCGGTCGCGATGGCGAGCGTCGTCGCCCCCGTCCGCGCCATCTCCCGGGCGGCGATGCAGCGGGTGGCGTTGCCGCAGGCGGCCGAGCGCGAGCCGTCCGCGTTCCAGAAGTCGAGATGCAGGCCCTCCGCCCCGTCGCGGATCAGGGCGAGCTGGTCGAACCCGATGCCGCGATGGCGGTCGGCCATGGCGCGGGCAAGCGCGGCGTCGACGCGCGCCGGATCCGGGCCGCCGTCGCGGGTGTCGATCACGACGAAATCGTTGCCGAGGCCGTGCATCTTCATGAAGGGAATCGGGGCGACCATGGGGGGCAGATAGGGCAAGCGGGCGGGGGATTTCCAGTGCCCCGCCCGCCGCGCGGGCCCGCGGGGGGAATTTCCCGGCCGCGGGCGTCCGTGCCGGATCGGCCGGGGCGGACCCTGGCGTCGGGACGGGGCAGGAGGGGGCGGGACGCGGCGCCCGTCGGGAATCGGCCTGATTTGCGCTTGACCCCGTCCGGAGCCGCCGCTAGCTAGCCGCCCGTGACGGGCCGTTAGCTCAGTTGGTAGAGCAACTGACTTTTAATCAGTAGGTCGCTGGTTCGAACCCAGCACGGCTCACCACACCTTTCCGATACGATGAAGGTCGCCCGGCGTCCGGGCGCAAGGCTGCCGGCCCTGGGCTCCGGCGCGGATGGCCCCCCGGGCACGACGGCCTGCTGCCGGACCGACATTCCGGATGACGGCATGCGGACCCGGGGCGCGGCCGGCCAATTGCCGCGACCGGACCCGCCTTCGAGCCTGATCGCCCCGGCATCGACGTTTCCGATCGGAAGCATACGGCGCGATGTCGCGCAGGGGGCGGTCCGGGCCGCGCCGTTCGGGCGATCGGTCCGGGGAGGCGCGCCCCGCGCGAGGCGACCATGCGGCACTTGCAGGTTGACGCAGGCGATCTCGCAGGCCGCGTATCATCGGGAGGGCAGGACTGCAGCGGGACGGGGGATCATTGCTCCCCCCCGGGTCGTCCCCCGTCGGCGTTCGGCTGCCGACAGGGGCGAGGGCGCAGGGATGGGGGGGCGGGAGAGTCCCGAATCTGCCGCCCTTGCGAAGTCTTACAAAATCAGTAGGGATAGATTCGTCCACCAGCGAGCGGCCCATGAACGTCCCGAACCGGAACATGATCGACCAGAACCGGCGCCCCCGTCTCGTCGTCGAGCGGGTCTCCTCGGGGTACGGATCGACGCCGATCGTCCGTGACGTGTCGCTGGCGATCCCGGATGCCGCGCTCACCATCCTGGTCGGGCCGAACGGCTGCGGAAAATCCACCCTGCTGAAGACGATGGCCCGGGTCCTGCCGGCCTCGGGCGGGCGGGTCGTCCTGGACGGCCGTCCGGTGCACGGGATGCCGACCCGCGACGTCGCGCGCCGGCTCGCCCTGCTGCCCCAGGGGCCCGTCGCGCCCGAGGGGCTGAGCGTGCGCGAACTGGTGGCGCAGGGGCGCTACCCGCACCAGACCCTGCTGCGGCAATGGTCGCGCGCGGATGCGCGGGCCGTCGAGGCGGCGATGGAGGCGGCGGATGTCGTCCGGTTCGCGGATCGCCCGGTCTCGGACCTTTCGGGCGGGCAGCGGCAGCGCTGCTGGATGGCCATGGTTCTGGCGCAGGAGACGGACATCATCCTGCTGGACGAGCCGACGACCTTTCTCGACCTCAAGGTGCAGGTCGACCTGATGCGCCTGCTGCGCCGGATCGCGCAGGAGGACGGGCGGACCGTGGTCATGGTCCTGCACGAGCTGAACGTCGCCGCCGCCTTCGCCGACCTGCTGGTGATGATGCGGGGCGGGCGGCTGGTGGCGCAGGGCCCCGTCGGGACCGCCTTCACCGCCGGGGCGCTGCGCGAGGTCTTCGGACTCGAGGCCAGCGTGCTGACCGACCCGGCGAGCGGCCGCCCGGTCTGCGTGCCGCTGGTGGCGCCCCGCATGGCCGTCGCCGCGGAATGACCGGCCCGATCCTGCCGCGCCGCGGGCCGGCGTCCCGCGCCGCGCCGCTGGCCGGGCTCGCCGTGCTGGCGCTCGCCTTCGTCTGGCACGTCTCGGTCGGGGCGAGGCCGATCCCTCCGGGCATCGTGGCCGAGGCGCTGCTGGCCTTCGATGCGGACGTCCTCGACCATGTCGTGATCGTGGACCTGCGGCTGCCCCGCGCCCTCTGCGCCGTCCTGGTCGGCGCTGCGCTGTCGGTGGCGGGGGCGCTGATGCAGGGTGTCACGCGCAATCCGCTGGCCGAGCCGGGCCTGCTGGGGCTGCTGATCGGCGCCTCCTTCGCGGTCGTGCTCTTCGTCGGGGTCCTCGGGATCGCGCCGCCGGCGATGATCCCCCTCGTGGCGGCGCTCGGCGCGACCGGGGCGGCGGCGGCGGTCTGGGGCATCGCGGCGGCGGCGCCGGGTGGGGCGACGCCGCTGACCCTCATCCTCGCGGGGGCCGCGATCACCGCCTTTCTGGGCGCACTGGTCACCGTCGCCACCCTTCTCGACGAGCGGAGCTTCGAGGAGTTGCGGGTCTGGCTCACCGGCTCGCTCGCCGGGGGGCGCCTCGATCAGGCGCTCTGGGCGCTGCCCTGGCTCGTCGCCGGGCTGGCGGTCGCGCTGGGGGCGGCGCGGCAGGTCACGGCGCTGGCGATGGGCGACGAGACGGCGATCGGCCTCGGCATGGATGTCGGCCGACTGAAGGCGCGCCTCCTCTTCGCCGTGGTGGCGCTGACCGCCTCGGCGGTGGCCATCGCCGGGCCGATGGGGTTCGTGGGTCTCGTCGTGCCGCATGCGGTGCGCCTCTTCGCCGGGCAGGATTACCGGCGCGTCGTGCCGTGGTCGGCCCTTGCCGGGGCGGCCTATCTCCTCGTCGTCGACATCGCCGCCCGGATGGTCCTCGCCCCGGTCGAGATCTCCACCGGCCTCGTCACCGCGCTGCTCGGCGCCCCGATCTTCGTCTGGCTGGTGAGGGCGCGGCTGTGAGCGCCGGCGTCATCTCGCGGCTCGACGGCCCTGTGACCTTCCTGCTGCCGATGAGGGCCGTGATCGCCCTGGCCCTGCTGGCAGGCCTCGTCGCGGGGCTGCTGATCGTCAGCCTGATGGCCGGCAGCTACCCGCTGGGCGTGCGCGAGGTGCTGTCGACCCTGGCCGGTGCCCCGCCCTCGGACATGGCCGGGACGGTCGTCTGGCAGTTCCGCTTTCCCCGCGCCCTCGCGGCCCTCTGCGCCGGGGCGCTGCTCGCGCTTTCGGGTGCGGTGCTGCAGACCGTCACCCGCAACCCGCTGGCTGACCCCTCGCTGGTCGGCGTGAGCCAGGGGGCTGGGCTGGCGGTCGTCGCCGCCATAATCGCTGTCCCGGACCTGCCCACGGCCCTGCGGCCTCTCCTCGCCTTTGCCGGCGCGCTCGCCGTCGCGGGGCTGATCCAGGGGATCGCGGCACGACGGGCGGGCGGGGCGACGATGCGGTTCATCCTGACCGGGATCGGCGTGGCGGCCTTCCTCGGCGCCGCGACCTCGGCGCTGCTAACCTACGGCCAGCTCGACCGGGCGATGGCCGCGCTCGGCTGGCTGGCCGGGTCGGTCCACGCGGCGGGCTGGGGGGACGTGGCGGTGCTCGGCCTCGCGCTCGCCCTGCTGGCCCCGGCGCTCGTCGCGGCGGCGCGGCCGATGGCGGCGCTGCGGCTCGGCCCCGAGATGGCGGCGGGGCTGGGGCTGCGGGTGGGCCGCGTGCGCGCCTGGCTCATCACGCTCGCGGTCGCGCTCGCCGCCGCGGCGGTGGCCATGGTCGGCCCGCTCGGCTTCGTCGGCCTGGTCGCGCCGCACATGGCATCGCGGCTGGCCCGCTGCGGCATCGGGCTGCACCTCGCCCTGTCCGGCGCGGTGGGGGCGGGTCTGGTCGGTCTCGCGGACCTCGCCGGACGGAGCCTCTTCGCCCCGGTGCAGATCCCCGCCGGCCTCTTCACCGCGATCGTCGGGGTGCCGATCCTGGTCTGGCTGATCCTGCGCCGGCCGGCCGGCGGCCAGCCGTGAGGACCCGGGCCCCATATCCGATCGCCGCCGCGCCCGGTCCGGCCCCCGCGCGCGGGAGAGCGGCCCGATGACCGCGCCCGGCCTGATCGACGTGCTGAAGTCGCTCCCCGCCGCTCGCGGCGCCTATTCGGCGCGCGGGCGGGTCGGGACCGCCCCCGAGGCGGCGCTGCGCCTCGATGCGCCGTCGCCGGCGGTGCTGGAGGCCTGGCTCGCGGCCGAACGCGCCCGCGCGCCGGGCGGGGACGACAGGCTGGCGGCCGCCTACCTGCTGGGATCCGTGGCCTTCTCGGTCTCCGAGATCCTGGCGGCGCTCGTCCTGCGGGGGGTCCTGCCGGGCGTCCTGCCGGGCGCCGCTGTCGTGGCGCGGAGGGCGCGGTGGGAGAAGAACGGGGAGAGCGGCGAGGGGATCGCCTACGACATGGTCTTCGCGGACGGCGCGCTCGTGGCCTGTCCCGATCCCGCCGCCGGGTTCGGGGCCGCGCTGATCGCGCTCTTCGCCCCCCTCGTCGCCGCGCTGCAGCCGCGCTCCGGCCTGTCGCGCGGCGCGCTCTGGCGGCTTGTCGGGGACGGTCTCTCGGCCGCGCTGCTGGCCCGGGGCAAGGAGACGGGGCGGGAGGAGGCCGCGATGGGCATCGCGAGCGCGATCCTGCGGGATCGGGCGAGCCCGCTCCAGTCCCGCCAGACCGGCTTCGTCGAGGTCTCCGCGCCCGGACGGCCCGGGATCCGCGAATGGTTCAGGGTCCGGGGCGGCTGCTGCCGCTACTATACCAGCGCGGGCGGGGAATACTGCACCACCTGCGTCCTGCGGGACGAGGAGAGCCGCCGTGCGCGGCTGGAGGAGTACCTCCGCCGAAAGCACGGCCTCGCCGCATGAGGCGCCGACCTCCCCGGTCCGGGCGCGTCGCGTCGGCCCGCCCCTGCCGACCCCCGGGGCCGGGCAAGCTCCATTGCAAGTCGCCGGTCGGACCTGCCGGGCCCGCGACCGGGCCGTGCCCGGCGATGGACCGGCGAAGGGCGGGCCGCCCGGCCTGCCTCATCCCGGGCCGGTCCGCCGCGATCCGCCGCGCGGGCAGCATCGCGGCGGCCGGCGATCGCCCCGTCTCCCGCTCCGGAACTGCGCCCGTGCGGCGCCGGCCCGGACCCAACCCGGCGCCCGCCTGAGCGGCGCCCCCCCTCCCGAAGGACCCCCAGATGCAGACCACACCCCTCGCCCTCCTGGCGCTCGTCGCCGCCGGCCCGCTGGCGGCGCAGGACTACCCGCTGACGATCGAGCACAAGTTCGGCTCGACCCTGATCGAGGAGGCGCCCGAGCGGGTCGCCTCGGTCGATTTCGCCGGCGCCGACAACCTGCTCGCCCTCGGCATCCAGCCGGTCGCGATCCGGCACTGGTATGGCGACTATCCCCGCTCCGTCTGGCCCTGGGCCGAGCCGCTGCTGGAGGCCGAGGATCCGACGATCCTGCGCGGCCAGCTCGACTTCGAGGCCATCGCTGCGACGGATCCCGACGTCATCGTCGCGCTGTGGTCCGGCATCACGGCCGAGGAATACGAGCGTCTGAGCCTGATCGCGCCCGTCGTCGCCGTGCCCGAGGGCGTCGGCGACTATTCGATGCCCTGGGACGACCGCGCCCTGCTGACCGGTCGCGCCGTCGGCCGCGAGGCCGAGGCCGAGGCGCTGGTGGGCGAGATCGAGGGCGAGCTTGCGGCGATCGCCGGGGCACATCCGGACTGGGCGGGGCAAACCGTCTCGGTCGCCTACAGGTGGAACGACGCGCCCGGTGCCTACACCTCGCTGGACGTGCGCCCGCAGCTGCTCTCGCAGCTCGGCTTCGTGACGCCGCCCGCCATCGACGCGCTGATCGCCGGGAACGAGTTCGCCGTCACCTTCTCGCCCGAGGATCTCTCGCCCATCGACACCGACCTGCTGATCTGGCTGCCGCCCGAGGGCGGGGACATCTCCCCGATCACGGACCTGCCCGCGCGGCGGTTCCTGGAGGCGAGCCGCGAGGGGCGCGAGGTCTTCCTCGACGAGGAGATCTCGGGGGCCTTCTCCCACGCCTCGTTGCTCTCGATCCCCTATGCCGTCGACCGGCTGGTCCCGATGATCGAGGCCGCCCTCGACGGCGATCCCGAGACCCATGCCGACATGCGCGCCGCTACTCCGTGACGTCGGAGCCCGGGCCCCGGTCTTCGCTTCGGACGAAGGCCGGGGGCCAGGTCCCTGCCGACGGGCGCGTCGACCCGGTCGGGCCGCGCCGCTGCTTCCTCGGCCGGGGCACGCGCCGGCGGCAGAAGCGCCGCCCGGACGGGGCGGCCGGGGGTCCATCGAGGAGCCCCGCGAGCGGAGGGTCGGGCCGTGGAAGGGCATGCGCCGGAACGGCCGGGTCGCGGCGCGGGCCGGCGGAACGGGCCACCCGGCGCTGTCCTGCCGTCGCCGGGCCGGCATCCCGACCGCCGCGCCCTGCCTGCCCCGGGCGCTCCTTCAGCCGCCGCGGAAGCTCTTCTCGTCGCGGGCGAGATCGTCGATCGCCATGCGGCGCAGCTTGCGCCGCTCGCGCCGGCTGGAGATCTGGCGGGTCTGCGGCTCTGTCGGGACGACGGTCCAGGGCTCGCGATCGGTGACGACGCGGAAAGTCCGCCGCGCCGCGATCTCGAGGTCGTCGCCGCCGAAGGCGCCGGTCACCATTACCTCGAGCGTGCGGATCCGGCCCCGCAGATCCTCGAGCGAACGGGGTTCGCCCTCGCCGAACTTCACGGCGAGGTCGAGCATGTGGCGGAACGACCCGATCGACATGAAGTCGCCTTGCGTGAGCGGGCCATGGCTGGTCACGTCGCGCGGGGGATCGTCGTCGGCGGGGGCGGCGAGCAGGTCGCGGTCGGTGATCGCCGCGCGGCAGCTCTCGTCGCCGCAATCGAGCGTGAAGTAGACGTTGAGCGGGTAGACCGGCTCCTGACTCATGTTCGAGACGAGGCAGAGCGCCTCGAGATCCGATCCCTTGCCGCGATTGATGAGCAGCCGCGGCTTGCGGGCCCTGAGGTAGTTCCACAGGAAGAGCTGGAGGTAGAACACCCATACCGCGAACATGCCCGCGTTGAGCGCGAGGTTCAGCGCGTCCGCATGCGCCATCAGCCAGTCCATGTCGCCCTCCGGGGGTGGGTGGTCGGGTGCTGTCGGTGGGACGCGGCGAACGCATGGCGGGGCGGGAGGTTCCCGCAGGGCGGCCCGGAACCGGCTAAGGGCGGTCGCCGGGGCGGCCCGGGTTGGCGATGGCCTACGGGGGGCGCGGCGGTGCCGGTCGCGGTGGGTGCGTGCCTGGCTATCGGGGACCGCGGGGACCGGTCGGCGGGTCGGCCGATGTCGCGAGGGGGGCGGGACGCCGGGCCCGGCGGCGCGGGCCACGTTCTGCCCGCGACGGCCGGTGGCTGCACCCTGCGAAGCGGCGCGGAGCAGGGGCGGGGGCCCGCGGCGGGGCCCCCGCGAGCCGGCTCACTCCTTGGTGACGAGCCGGTAGAAGACGAAGTCGGACGTGGCGCCGTTGACGTAGCCCTCGACATCCTCGTCCATGGCGACCTGGTAGCTCGCCTGGAACATGATGACGATCGGGCTCTCCTCCTGCACCTGCTGCTGCAGGTCCATGTACATCTCGAGTCGCGCCTCGGGGTCGCTCTCGGCCAAGGCGTCGCGCACCTCCTGGTTCATCTCCTCCGGCACCGCCCAGGCGTTCCGCCAGGTGGTCGTGGCGGCATAGGCGTCGTCGGAATTGTCCGAGTTGTAGGCAAAGGCCTTGGCGTTGGAATGGGGGTCCATGAAGTCGGGGCCCCAGTAGAGCAGCATCCCCTCATGCGTGCGCTCGCGGTACTTCGTGATGACCTGCGCGCCGGTGCCGGGCAGGATCTCGAAGTTGATGCCCGCCTCGGCGAAGCTGGCCTGCAGCGCCTGCGCCATGTCGGTGAAGGGCGCGGCGTTGATCACGTCGAGCTCGACCGTGATCGGCAGCTCGATCCCCGCCTCGTCCAGGATCTGCTGCGCCCGCTCGGGATCGTAGGTGAAGGGCGTCTCGTCGTAGGAGCCGGGGAAGCCGTTCGGCCAGAAGGCCTGGTGGATCTCCATCTGGCCGGCGAGGAAGCTGTCGGTCATCCCCTGGTAGTCGACGAGATAGCGCGCGGCCTCCCAGAGGGCGGGATCCGTCAGTTCCTCGTTCTTCTGGTTGAAGGACAGGAAGTGGACGGCGGCCTGGGGATAGGTCTCGACCTTCGTGCCCTCGCCGAGGCCGGCGATCTGGTCGGGGGTCAGGTTGCGCGCGATGTCCACGTCGCCCTGTTCCAGCAACAGCTGCTGCGTGGCGCTTTCGGGGACGTGCTGGAGGATGATGCCGTCCAGCATCGGGCCTTCCTTGAAGTAGTCCTCGTTGGCGGCGAGGCGCACCAGCTCGTTCGGGCGGTAGGTCTGCAGGCTGAACGGCCCGGTCCCGGCGGCGTTGGCGTTGAGCCAGGCATTGCCCATGTCGCCGTCCACCTCGTTCGCCATCACCGTCTCCATGTCGACGATGGAGGCGGGGCGGGCGGCGAGGACGTTGAGCACGAAGGCGGAGGAGAAGTCGCCGTCCCAGGCGATCGTGACCGTGCCGTCGCCGTTGTCGACGACCATCTCGCCCACGTTCTCGGGCGTCCAGCCGAGCTGGGTCAGGATGAAGGCCGGCGTCAGGTTCAGCTCGATCACGCGGGAGAGGGAGCCGACGACGTCGGCGGCGGTGAAGTCGTTGCCCGAGTGGAAGGTCACGCCGTCGCGCAGCGTGAAGGTCAGCGTCTTCGCCTCTTCGTCGGCGGTCCATTCGGTGGCAAGGCCGGGGGCCAGCACCGTCGTGTCCTCGGCGTCGTATTGCACGAGGCGGTCGTAGAGGTTCGTCACCAGCTCGCCGCTGGTGAACTCGTAGGCCTGGGCGGGGTCGATGGCGACGATGTCGTCGATGTTCTGCGCGACGACGAGCACGCCGGGGGGCGTCTCGGCGAAGGCCGCCGGCGCGGCGAGCGGCAGCGCGAGCGCGCTGGCGAGGAGGGCGGAGCGGAGTGTCTTCATCTGTCTTGGTCCCTGTTGGTGGTTCGGATGCGGTCGTTGCCGCGGGGTGGTCAGGTCTCCGCCGCCGCGAAGGGCGGCGAGGCGGGCCCTTCGGGCCGGTGCAGCACGTCGAGCTTGCCGGTCCAGAGGATGCGCGCGGGCGCGTCGCCGGGATTGGCCCAGCCATGCGGCACCGCGCCGTCGTAGTGGAGCGAATCGCCGGCGGACAGGCGGAAGGTCTCGGCTCCGAGCTGCTGGTCGATCTCGCCGTCCAGGATGTAGATCACCTCCTCCCCCGCATGGGCGACGCGCTCGGACGCGTAGCCGGGGGGGACGTGGATGATGTAGCTCGACAGTTCCGAGCCCGGATAGTCGTTGGCGAGGGATTCGTAGCCCAGAACCGATCCCGCGAGGTGGAAGCGCGGCCGCGCGCCGTCGCGCGTCAGCGCGTCGCCAGGGCGGCGGGCGGCGACGAAGAAGTCGAGATCGACCCCCAGCGCCCGGGCGATCTGCGCCAGCGTCGCCAGGGTCGGCGTCGCCTGGTCGCGCTCCACCTGGCTGAGATAGCCGACCGACAGTCCCGCCCGGTCGCAGAGCGCCTGCAGGGTCAGGTCCATCCGCTTGCGGCGGCGGCGGATCTGCGGGCCGAGGGAGGGGGCGGTATCCATGGCAACGGTCGCTTTCGCGCGGCATCCGGTAAAAACTTTTCACTACGAGAACAAAAGTTTTTGCATCTGCCAAGCGGATAATGTCGGATGGCCCCCGACATGAGCGCGATACCCCAGCCCTCCACCCGCCCCGCCCGGGGCCTGCGCCGCGCCTCGCGCGGGGTCGCCGGCTTCGTCCTGACGACGGCCGTGACCTTCCTCGGGCTGCTCGCGATCACCTTCTTCATTGGGCGCGTGGTGCCGATCGACCCCGCCCTCGCCGTGGTCGGGGACCGTGCCACGCAGGAGCAGTACGAGGCGGCGCGGGTCGCGCTCGGCCTCGACCGGCCGCTCTTCGTGCAGTTCCTCGTCTATGTGGGCGACGTGATGACGGGGGATCTGGGCCAGTCGATCACCACCAACCGCCCGGTGGCCGAGGACCTGGCCCGGGTCTTTCCCGCGACGCTGGAGATGGCGACGCTCGGCATCCTCGCGGGGGTGCTGATCGGGGTACCGGTCGGCGTCTGGGCCGCGGTGCGGCAGGGGACCTGGATCGATCAGGTGATCCGCATCTTCGCGCTGATGGGCTATTCGGTCCCCGCCTTCTGGCTGGGGCTCGTCGGCCTCGCCCTGTTCTATGCCGGACTCGGCTGGGTCGCGGGTCCGGGGCGGATCGACATCTTCTACGACGGGCTGGTGGAGCCGGTGACGGGGCTGCTGCTGGTGGATTCGCTGATCGCGGGGGATTTCACCGTCTTCGGCAACGCGGTGTCGCATATCGTGCTGCCCGCGACGATCCTCGCCTTCTTCTCCCTCGCCTATATCGCGCGGATGACGCGGTCCTTCATGCTGGACCAGCTGGGGAGCGAGCATGTGACGACGGCTCGCGTGAAGGGCCTGCCGGAATGGAAGGTCATCTGGGTCCATGCCTTCCGCCCGATCCGGGTGCCGCTGGTGACGGTGATCGGCCTCAGCTACGCGCAACTCCTGGAAGGGTCGGTGATGATCGAGACGGTGTTCTCCTGGCCCGGGATCGGCAACTACCTCACGACGGCGCTGCTTAACGCCGACATGAACGCGGTGCTGGGGGCGACGCTGGTCGTCGGCGTGGTCTTCGTCGCGATCAACCGTTTGTCGGACGTGGCCTACCGCCTGCTCGACCCGAGGGCGAAGCGATGAGCGCCGGTCCCCGCCCCGCCCCCCGGTCCGGCCTGCGCGACTGGCTGCTGGCCGAGGCGCCGTCCTCGCGCCGGCAGGCCGCGCTCGGCAGCGCCTACCGGACCTGGTCGCAGCTGCTGCGCAACCCGCTGGCCGTGGCGGGCGGGCTGATCGTCCTGGGCCTGGTGCTGGTCGCCGCCTTCGCCCCCTGGATCGCGCCCGACACGCCCTACGGGCAGTCGCTGTCCGAGCGGCTGATGCCGCCCTCGGCCGAGCACTGGATGGGCACGGACGAGCTGGGGCGCGACATCCTGAGCCGCGTCATCTGGGGCGCGCGGATCACGCTGATGATCGTGGTGCTGGTCGCCGTCATCTCGGCCCCGCTGGGGCTGCTGGTCGGCGCGGTCGCCGGCTATGCGGGGGGCTGGGTCGACAAGGTGCTGATGGGGATCACCGACATCTTCCTGTCGATGCCGAAGCTGATCCTCGCCCTCGCCTTCGTCGCCGCGCTCGGCCCCGGGATCGAGAACGCGGTCATCGCCATCGCCATCACCTCCTGGCCGGCCTATGCGCGGATCGCCCGGGCCGAGACGCTGACCTTCGCGCAGGCCGAGTTCATCCAGGCGGTGCGCCTGTCCGGGGCGGGCCACATGCGGATCGTGACGCGGCACGTCATCCCGCTCTGCCTGTCCTCGACCATCATTCGCGTGACGCTCGACATGGCGGGAATCATCCTGACGGCGGCGGGCCTGGGCTTCCTCGGCCTCGGTGCGCAGCCCCCCTTGCCGGAATGGGGGGCGATGATCTCGCGCGGGCGGACCTTCATCCTCGACCAGTGGTGGGTGGCGACGATGCCGGGCTTCGCAATCATCCTCGTGTCGCTGGGATTCTGCCTGCTGGGCGACGGCCTGCGGGATGCGCTCGACCCGAAGGGGCGGACATGAGGGCGTATCCCGAAGGGGCGGACATGAAGGCGCGGGGGACGGTATGAGCGAGCTGCTGACGATCCGCGACCTGCGGGTGAGCTTTCCGACCCATCAGGGCCGGGTGGAGGTGGTGAAGGGCCTCGACCTGTCGCTCGGGCGCGAGCGGCTGGGCATCGTGGGCGAGAGCGGGTCGGGCAAGTCGATGACGGGCCGCGCGATCCTGCGCCTGATCCGGCCGCCGGGCCGGGTCACGGCGGCCGAGATGACCTTCGACGGGCAGGACCTGATGGCGCTGCCCGAGCGGCGGATGCGGGCGCTGCGGGGGGCGCGGATCTCGATGATCCTGCAGGATCCCAAGTTCTCGCTGAACCCCGTGATGACCATCGGCCGCCAGATCGCCGAGGCGCTGGACGCGCATGAGCGCCCCTCGCGCGGGGAGCGGCGCACCCGCGTGCGGCAGATGCTGGAGCGGGTGCGGATCGCCGATCCGGACCGGGTGGCGCGGATGTATCCGCACGAGGTCTCGGGCGGGATGGGCCAGCGGGTGATGATCGCGATGATGCTGATCCCCCGCCCCGCGCTGCTGATCGCGGACGAGCCGACCAGTGCGCTCGACGTGAGCGTGCAGGCCGAGGTGCTGGAGCTGATCGACGAGCTGGTCCGGGACGAGGGGATGGGGCTGATCCTGATCTCGCACGATCTTGCCCTCGTCAGCCGGTTCTGCGACCGGATCATGGTCATGGCGGGCGGCGAGGTGGTCGAGAGCTGCGCCGCTGCCGACCTGCGCCATGCATCGCACCCCTATACGCGCGGCCTGATCGAGGCGGTGCCGCGCATGGACGAGACGCGGGACTGGCTGCCGGTGCTGGACCGCGCCGCGAGGGCCGGGACATGATCGAGCTGCGCAACGTCGCCATCGCCTATGACGGGCACCGCGTGGTGGAAGGCGCGAGTTTCGCCGTGCCGGAGGGCGGGTCCTTCGCGCTGGTGGGGGAGAGCGGGTCGGGCAAGTCCACCGTGCTGAAGGCGATCGCCGGACTCGCGCCCGAACGCGAGGGCACGATCCTGGTGGACGGCGCCCCTGTGCCGCCGCGCCCGACGCTGGAGAGCGCGCGGCTGATGCAGATGGTGTTCCAGGACCCCTATGCCTCGCTCCATCCCCGCCGGACGGTAGACGCGGCCCTGTCCGAACCGCTGGCGATCCACGGGCTGAAGGACCGCGATGCGCGGGTCGAGCGGGCGCTGCGGGATGTGGGCCTCGACCGGCGGTTCCGCTTCCGCTACCCGCACCAGCTCTCGGGGGGGCAGCGCCAGCGGGTCGCCATCGCGCGGGCCCTGATGCTCGAGCCGCGGGTGATGCTGCTGGACGAGCCGACCAGCGCGCTCGATGTCAGCGTCCAGGCCGAGATCCTGAACCTGCTGAAGCGCCTGCGGGCCGAGCGGGGGCTGACCTACCTGATGGTGACGCACAACCTGCCGGTGGTGGGGTTCCTCTGCGAGCGGATGGCCGTGATGCAGGGCGGCCGCATCGTCGAGGAGGCGCCGACCGCGGCGCTGCGGACCGGCGATTTCGCCACCGAGTATGCGCGCCACCTGCACGGCGCGACCGGCGCGGACCTGATGGGCCCCGACCTGCTGGAGCCCGAATCCGTGGACACCGCCCCGATGGAGACCGAGAAATGAGCCAGGCCGACCTCGCCGCCGCGCTGGGACGCGCGACCGCGCCCGACGATTGCTACGCGGCGCTGATGGAGCTTGCGCGGGCGGAGGTGGGGCTGCGGCTCTTCACCGTGATGATCGCGGACATGGAGGCGGGACTGGTGCGCCGCGCCTTCACCTCGCATCCGCAGGACTACCCGGCGAGCGGGACCAAGCCGATCCGCCTCAATGCCTGGTTCGAGACGATGCAGCGGGGAGAGACCTTCGTCGCCGCCGACGTGCGCGACCATCCCGACCAGTTCCCCGACGCGGACACGATCGAGGCGCTGGGATGCGGGTCGGTCGTGAACGTGCCGGTCCATTCGGGCGGCGCGCTCATCGGGGCGGTGAACCTGCTGGATACGCGGGGCACGTACCGGCCAGAGGAGGCCGGGCGTCTCACGTCGTCGCTGGCGCTGCCGGCGCTGGCCGCGCTTCTGGCGGCGCAGCGGCTGGGGTAATCACGATGGCGTGCCATCCCGGGCGCAGCCGGGTCCGGGCGTCGGCCGAACCCGTCCCGGCCCGGGAGCAAGACCTCCAAACGGTCCGGGCCGGAAGGCCCGTGGCCGACGCGACGGGACATCCGTCGATCCGCTGAGGGGGGCGGTCTGCTTGGCCGTCGCGCCCGCCCCGGACCTGCGCCCCCTGCACGCGCGCGTGTCGTCCAGCCCGAGGGTGACGGGGGGAAGGTCACAAGGCCCCCCTCCCGCCCTGCGGCATGTCGGGGCGGGGCAGGCGCGGCCCGACATGCCCCGCCCCGTCTAGTGCCGCGCCTAGTGCGGCGCGTCGGCCATCGCCTCCTCGCGGGGGAAGAGATGCGCCTGGGCGGGGTCGAAGTCGAAGCCGACATTCCGGCCGCGCTCCAGCACCGTATCCTCGGGCAGGGCGGCGATCAGCTTGCTGCCGTCGCGCAGGGCGACGTCCACCACCGTCTCGGATCCCAGCCGCTCGGTCAGCTCGACCGTGCCGTGCAGCATCCCTTCCGCATCCGCGACGGGGCGCAGGTATTGCGGGCGGATGCCGAGGATGGCGGTGTCGCCGGCCACGATGGGCCGGCCCTTCGTCGCCACGGTGATCGGCTCGAGCGCGGGGGCCGAGACGCGGGCCTCGTGGCCCTGCACGCCCTCGACCTTCACCTCGACGAAGTTCATCGAGGGCGCGCCGAGGAAGCCCGCGACGAAGAGGTTCGCCGGCTCGTGGTAGAGCTCCATCGGGGAGCCGACCTGCATCACCTCGCCGCCGCGCAGCACGACGATCTTGTCGGCCAGAGTCATCGCCTCGACCTGGTCGTGCGTGACGTAGATCATCGAGGTGCCGAGCGTCTGGTGCAGCTTGCCGATCTCCATCCGCATCGACATGCGCAGGGCGGCGTCGAGGTTCGAGAGCGGCTCGTCGAACAGGAAGACCTGCGGGTCGCGCACGATGGCGCGGCCGATGGCGACGCGCTGGCGCTGCCCGCCCGAGAGCTGGCTGGGGCGGCGGTCGAGCAGATGCTCCATCTGCAGGATGCGGGCGGCCTCCTGCACCTTGGTCTTCTTCTCCTCCTTGCCGGCGCCCGAGATGGTCAGGCCGAAGGCCATGTTCTCGCGCACCGTCATGTGGGGAAAGATCGCGTAGGTCTGGAAGACCATGGCGATCCCGCGCTCCTTCGGCTGGATGTCGTTCACCACCCGGCCGCCGATCTCCAGCGTGCCGGAGGTGATGTCCTCCAGCCCCGCGATCATGCGCAGCAGCGTGGACTTGCCGCAGCCGGAGGGGCCGACGAAGACGACGAATTCGCCGTCCTCGATGTCGATGTCGACGCCCTTGATCACCTCGGCCTTGCCGAAGGACTTGCGGACGTTCCTGAGCCGGACCTCGGCCATGTCACTTCCCTCCGATCTTCAGCAGCCCGTCTTCCGTGACCGTGACGGGTTCGGGATCCATCACCTCGCCCACGAAGTTGCCGCCTTCGGGTCGGTCGGCGAAGCCGAGGATCGCCAGCCCCTCCGGCCCGTCCACGATCCGCGCGGCGTAGCGGCGGCAGGGCAGGGCCCCGTCGAGGAAACCGGGCGCGATCCGCCAGGGCCCGCGCGGCCCGTCGCCGATCAGGTAGTGGCTGCCGGTGACGGGGCCGCCCTCAGTTCCCTCGGCCTGCGCCTTGGAGAAATGCTCGGCCGCGGTGCAGAAGAGGCAGAACCACTGCCCCTGCGCCTGAAAGACCTGCGGCACCTCGAGCTGGCCGTAGCCGCCGCCATGCACCGGGGGCTGCAAGGTCCATTCCATCAGGTCGGGCGAGGTGGCGAAGCCGATGGCGCCGCCGTCGTTGGGCTCCGCGATGCCGGGGCGGCGGGCGGTGAAGAACATCAGCCAGCCGTCGCCCTCGGGGTCCTTGATGACCCAGGGGTCGCGCATCGCGCGGTCGTGCCAGAAGCCGACCATGTGGTCGGTCTCGTAGGCGTCGGCATTCGGCCCCGCGAGGTCGAGGCAGAGGCCGTCGCCCACGCGCTCCCAGCTGTGCAGGTCGGTCGAGGTGGCGTGGCCGATGCGCTGATACATCCCGTCCTCGGACCGCGAGGTGCCGGTGTAGAACAGGTGCCAGGTGCCGTCCGGCCCCTGCACCACGGACCCGGTCCAGGTGGTGTAATCGTCCCAGGCGGGGCCCTGCGCCGGGGCAAAGCAGGTGCCCTTGTGGTCCCAGGTCCGCAGGTCGGTCGAGGTGGCGTGGCCCTGCGTGACGTTGAAATGCCGCAGGTCGGGATCGCCCAGCGATTTCGGGGCCTTGAGGAAGTATCCGTGCCAGAGGTCGCCGTCCTTGGCGTACCAGCTGTCCCAGATCCAGTCGTCGGGGAGGGAAATGGTCATGTCTTATCCTTTCACGCCCTGCGACGCGATCGAGGCGATGAACGCCCGTTGGAGAACGAGGTAGAAGGCGAGAACCGGGACCGTGATCATGGTCAGGTAGGCCATGATCTCGCCCCAGGCGGTGTCGAGCTGGAAGAAGTACTGCAGGCCGACCATGACGGGGCGGTACTGTTCCTGCTGCACGACGATGAGCGGCCAGAGATACTGGTTGTACATCAGCAGGAACTTCAGGATCGCGGCGGTGGCGATGACCGGGCCGGCCAGCGGCATGACGACCCGCCAGTAGATCTGCACCCAGCTCGCCCCCTCGACGCGGGCCGCCTCGATCAGCTCGCCCGGCAGGTCCTTGAAGTACTGCACGAAGAGAAAGACCGTCAGCCCGTCCGCGATCCAGGGGATGATCTGCACCCGGTAGGTGTTGAGCCAGGTCGTCTCGATCCCGTCGAGGCCGATCCAGGGCAGCTTGCTGACGATGAGCAGGAGCGGAATGGCGATGGTCTCGAACGGGACGATCAGCGTGGCGAGGATGATCGACAGCACCACGTCGCGCCCGCGCCAGTTCATGTAGACGAAGGCGAAGGCGGCGAGAGAGCAGACGATCAGCGCCAGCAGCACCGTCACGCCGGTCACCAGCACCGAGTTCAGGACGAAGAGCCGGACCGGTGCGCGGTCGAACGCCTCGCGGTAGTTCTCGAGCGTGAGGTCGCCGACGGGGAGGAAGGCGCGCAGGCTGGACGTGTCGTTCAGCAGCTGCGCGTCGGGCTTGAAGCTCGACATCACCATGAAGAGCAGCGGCAGGACGAAGATCGCCGCGACGAGGATCAGCACCAGGTAGCGCACGGCAAGGCGCAGGCCGTGGTTCTCGGGAGCCAGGACAGCCATCATTTGCGCTCCCGCGTGAGCCAGCGCTGGATCAGCGAGATCGTCAGCACCAGCAGGAAGAGGACGACGGAGATCGTGGACCCGCCCGAGATGTCCTGCCGTCCGTAGCCGCGCTCGACGGCCTGGAAGACGAGGGTCTGGGTCGAATCGAGCGGCCCGCCATTGGTCATCACGTCGATCTGCGCGAAGAGAGCGAAGGCCTGCATCGTGATGACGATGAGGATGAGGACGGCGGTGTTCCGCAGCCCCGGCCAGGTGACATAGCGGAAGCGCTGCCATTTCGACGCGCCCTCGATGTCCGCCGCCTCGTAGAGCGTGGGCGAGATGGTCTGCAGTCCGGCGAGCCAGATCACCATGTGGAAGCCCACCGCCTGCCAGATCGACATGGCCATGATGGCGGGCAGGGCGGTGGCTGGATCGCCGAGCCAGTCGTGCCCCTCGAACGCGCCGAAGCTGAGGAAGCCCAGCATCGAGTTCAGCAGCCCGTCCCGCCCGTCATAGATGAACCGCCAGAGCAGCGAGACGACGACGATCGAGACGACGACGGGCATGAAATAGAGCGCGCGGAAGACGTTGATGCCGCGCAGGCGCTGGTTGATGAGCAGCGCGAGGCCGAGCGCGCAGGCCGCCTGGACCGGCGCGACGATCAGCACGAAGAGCAGCGTGTTCGCCAGCGCCCGCCAGAAGACGACGTCCGAGGCGAGCACGACCTTCACGGTGTCGCCGCTCGACCAGCTGAACCATTCGCCCATCCCGCTGTATTGCGGATATTCGTCCGAGCGGGTGATTGTGCGGACCCGCGGATATTGCGGCAGGCCGTCCTCGTCGCGCACGATCTCGCCCGCCTCGTCCCTCTCGGGCTCCAGCGTGACGAGGCCGAGGCCCAGCATGTCGCGGTAGTTCTCGAGCCCCACGAACTGCGTCGCATTGGGCGAGACCAGCCGCTGATCGGTCAGCGACAGCCCGAAGGCGAAGAAGAAGGGCAGGATGATGAAGGCCGCGATCAACCCGAAGCCGGGCAGCGCGAAGGCCCATCCGGCCCGGTTGGATTGCGTCAGCTTGCTGGCCATTGCCGGCGGCCTTTCGGGAAGGAGGGGAAGGGGGCCCGGGCGTCTGCGGGCCCCCCTTGGGCGTCGGGAGGGGGGCGTGGATGTTGCCGTCCCCCCGGGTGCCGTGACCCGGGGGGGGCGTCGATGCCGCCCCCCCGGGGTGCCGGGGTCACTCGTGGCCGTAGCCCTGGTTCGCCTCGATATCGCTCTCGATCTCGTCCACCGCGGCGTCGAGCGTGTCGATCACGTCGGCGCCGTTGGCGATGTCGGCCATCGCCTTGGTGAAGATCTCGGACTGGACGACGTAGCCCGGCGTGACGGGGCGCAGCCGCGCCTGGTCGTTCGACAGGTCGAAGAACACCGCGAGCGGGCCGCCCTCGGCGTAGTTCTCGGTCATCGCCGCCGCGCTCGACGTCGCGGGGATCAGGCCGATCCCGTCCGAGAAGGCGGCGAGGTATTCGTCCTGAAGCGCGAACTCGATGAAGGCGTTGGCCCCCTCGGGGTTCGGGCACGACGCCGAGACGCCGAACTGCCACGAGCCGCCGCCGATGAAGTTGCCGGCCCCGAAATCGGGCGCGGGCAGGAAGATCACGTCGTCGACCTCCTCCATCGTCGCCACGGCGCGCCAGTTGCCGTTCCACTGGAAGGCGAAGTCGCCCTCGATGAAGCCGCGGGTCTGGTCGGCCGGGTCCTCGGACGTGCCGGGGGCGTAGCCCTCCTCGAACAGCATCTGCCACCATTCGCCGAACTCGATCCCGGCCTCGCCGTTCAGCGCGCCCTCGGCCGAGGCATAGGTCTCGCGGTCGACGAGGCTGCCGCCATGGGACCACAGGAAGGGCAGGAACGCGTAGGGATACCACTCGCCCTGGTCGTTCATCCCGAGGTCGAGCGCATATTCGTAGTTGCCGGAGTCGCGCGCGGCGTCGAGCGCGGCCATGAACTCCTCGCCGGTCCAGGGCTCTTCCAGCGTCGGACGACGCAGGCCCAGCTCCTCGAGCGTGGATTCGCGGGCGTAGAGCGCGACCGCCGCGTCCCACAGGCCGACGGAATAGAGCTCGCCGTCCCACATGCCGAGCGTGCCGGGCAGGAAGTCCTCGATCAGGCCCTCGTCGATGGAGAGCGGCTGCATGTAGCCCGACCATGCCCAGTTCGGCATGACGGGGCCGTCCACGTCCATGATGCAGGGCAGGTTGCCCGCCAGCGCCGCGGCCACGACGCTGTCGTTGTAGCTGGCCTGGGGGAAGCTCTCGACGGTCACCGTCCAGTCGGACTGGCTTTCGTTGAAGTCGCTCACGATGCCGTTCAGGATGTCGCTTTCGACCTGGTTGCCGGCGCCGTGATACCACATCGAGATCTCGGTCTGGGCCATCGCGGCCCCGCCGAACGCGGTGAGCGCGGCGCTGGTCATCAGAAGTCGTTTCATGGGTCTTGCCTCCCTTGGGTTCATGATCCGGCGGTGCGTGTCGCCACGCTGTCCCGCCAGCACACCTTCCCGCCGACGAGGATCGGGTCCCCGGGCGATGAAGTCCTCTCGCCCGGCGGGCCGGGCGGGCGTCTGAGCGTCTCGACCATCAGCTCCGCCGCCCGCGCGCCCATCGCGGCGTAGGGCAGCTCCATCGTGGTGAGCGCGGGGTCCAGCGTCTCGGCGAGGACCCGGTAATTGTCGAAGCCCGCGACGGAGATGTCGCGCGGCACGCGCAGTCCCCGGTCGCGCAGCATCTTGTAGAGCCGCAGCGCCATCCGGTCGTTGCCGCACATCAGGGCGGTCGGCCGGTCCGGCAGCGCCAGCACCCTGTCCAGTGCCCGGGCGAGGCAGGCGCGTTCGGCCGGGGGATCGTCGTAGGGCAGGTCCGCCTCGACGATCGTGTCCGGATCGTCGGGGAGGCCGGCCTCGGCGCGGGCCTGGCGGAAGCCCGCGACCCGGGGCGGCGTCGCGGCAAGGGCGGTCGCGAGCGTGAGGTAGGCGACGCGGGCATGGCCCGCGGCGATCACCCGCGCGGTGATCGCCCTTTGCAGCGCGGTCTCGTCGGGCAGGATCGCGGGGTTCGCGCCGTTGTCGTGGCAGTTGACGAGGACGAGCGGCAGCGCCGCGCCCTTGCGGTCGCGCGCGGGCGGCAGATCGACCTCCATGTGGCGGGTGGCGACGTAGAACATCCCCTCCACCCGGTGCTCGGCGAAGGTGCGCATCAGGTCCGGGGCGGCATCGGCGCGGCCCCCGGTATCGGTGATGAGGGGGGTGAGGCCCGCGCGGGCGAGGCCGCGCTGGATGCCGCGCAGGATCACGATCTCGGGCAGGCCGCCGGGGCGGTCGTCGGCGTTCTGCTCGGTGATGGCGCCGGTGATGAGGCCGACGAGCCCCGACCGGCTGGAGCGCATGGCCCGGGCGGCCGAGGAGGGGACGTAGCCGAGTTCGTCGATCGCGGCGCGCACGCTGTCCTGCGTCTCGGCCCGGACCGGCGCATCCGCGTTCAGCACGCGGCTCACCGTCTTGGGCGAGACGCCGGCCTTGCGCGCCACATCGTAGATCGTCGCCATGGGTCCTCCCGTCCGCCGGTGCCATGTCCTTCCATGACATCGGTGTCATTATGGGTTAATGCGAGTCGGGGCGCGATGTCAACGATGTCATGGGCAGGAATCGAAAAGGGCCGGCGCATCGGCGCCGGCCCTCTGTCGTCCTTCGGGGCGGGGCGGGGCGGGGCGGGTCAGCCCGCCTTGGCGAGCGCCTGCTCCAGATCCGCGATGATGTCGGCCACGTCCTCGATCCCGATCGACAGGCGCACCACGTTCGGCGCGGCGCCGGCCTTCATCTGCTGCTCGGCCTCGAGCTGGCGGTGCGTGGTCGAGGCGGGGTGGATGACGAGGCTGCGCGTATCGCCGAGGTTGGCGACGTGGCTGAACAGTTCCAGCGCGCCGACCAGCTTCACGCAGGCATCGTAGCCGCCCTTCAGCGCGATGGTGAAGAGCGCGCCCGCCCCCTTCGGCACGATCCGCTGCGCCCGCTCGTAGGAGGGCGAGGAGGGCAGGCCGGCATAGGTGACCGCCTCCACCGCGTCGTGCCCTTCGAGCCATTCGGCGACCTTGCGGGCATTCGCCACGTGCCGCTCCATCCGCAGGCCAAGCGTCTCGATCCCCATCAGCGTGTAATGCGCGCCCTGCGGGTTCATCGTCATGCCGAGATCGCGCAGCCCGACCGCGATGGAGTGGAAGGTGAAGGCCATGGACCCGAGGCCCGAGAACTTCACCCCGTGATAGGCGGGCTCTGGCTGCGAGAGCGAGGGGAACTTGTCCGACGCCGCCCAGTCGAACTTTCCGGAATCCACGACGATGCCGCCGGTGACGGTGCCGTTGCCGGTCAGGTATTTCGTCGCCGAATGGACGACGAGGGTCGCGCCATGCTCGATCGGGCGGCAGAGCCAGGGCGTTGCCGTCGTGTTGTCGACGATCAGCGGGATGCCGTGCCTGTCCGCGATCTTCGCCAGCGCGTCCAGGTCGGTGACGTAGCCGCCGGGATTGGCGATCGTCTCGCAGAAGATCGCGCGGGTATCGTCGTCGATGGCCGCCTCGACCGCGTCCAGATCGTCGGTGTCGACGAAGGTGGCGGACCAGCCGAAGCGCCTGATGGTCTGGCTGAACTGCGTGATCGTCCCGCCGTAGAGCCGCGAGGAGGCGACGATGTTGCGGCCCGGCCCCATCAGCGGGAACAGCGCCATGATCTGCGCCGCGTGGCCGGAGGAGCAGGCGATGCCTCCCGCCGCCCCTTCCAGCGCGGCGACGCGGTTCGCCAGCGCGCCCACGGTCGGGTTGGTCAGGCGCGAATAGATGAAGCCGACCTCCTCGAGGTTGAAGAGGCGGGCCGCGTGGTCGGCGTCTTTGAAGACGTAGGCGGTGCTCTGGTAGATCGGCACCTGCCGCGCGCCGGTCGCCGGGTCCGGCTCGTAGCCGGCATGGACGGCGAGCGTGTCGAAGCCCTTGGTCTGGTCGCTCATGGGGGTCCCTCCGTTGTCTGCGGCGGACCCTAGGCGACCGGGCAGGCCCGGGAAAGGGCGGTTCGCGGCGGCGTTGACCTCTTGCCGACTAGCATATTAGTTGGGCTGGCGCCGCCGGTCCCCGGTCGCCCGCGCCAGCCCCGCCCGACAGCCGGAGACTTCTCGATGCCCGTTCTCGACCCAGACCGCCTGTTCCCGGCCGAGGCCCGGACCCGCGATATCGCGCGGACGCTCTTCGCCGCGATCGAGGGGGCGCCGATCCTCTCGCCCCACGGTCATTGCGACCCCGCGTGGTTCGCCGGGAATGCCGCCTTTCCCGATCCCGCCCGGCTCTTCGTCGTGCCGGACCACTACATCTTCCGGATGCTGGTCAGCCAGGGCGTGCCGCTGACCGCGCTGGGCGTGCCGCGCGTCGATGGCGGCGAGACCGAGCGGGACGGGCGCGCGATCTGGCGGCTCTTCGCCGGGCATTACCACCTGTTCCGCGGCACGCCGACGCGGCTGTGGGTCGATCACGCGCTGGCCGAGGTCTTCGGCGTCTCCGCGGCGCTGGGGCCGGACACGGCCGATGCGATCTTCGACGAGGTGGCGGACCGACTGGCGCAGCCGGAGTTCCGTCCGCGGGCGCTCTTCGACCGGTTCGGGATCGAGGTGCTGGCCACGACGGACGACGCGCTGAGCGATCTCGCCCATCACGAGGCGATCCGCGCCTCGGGCTGGGGCGGGCGGGTGATCCCGACCTACCGGCCCGACGCGGTGATCGACCCCGAGTACGAGGGCTTCGCCGGGAACGTCGCGGCGCTGGGCCGCCTTACCGGGTGCGACACGGCGAGCTGGGAAGGCTATCTCGAGGCGCATCGCCGCAGGCGGGCGGCGTTCCGGGCGCTCGGCGCGACCGCGACCGATCACGGCCATGCTTCCGCCCGGACCGAGAACCTCGCTCCCGACGCGGCGGCGCGGCTGTTCCGGACCTGCCTGCAGGGCGAGGCCGGCACCGGGGAGGCCGACGCCTTCCGCGGCCAGATGCTGACCGAGATGGCGCGGATGAGCGTCGAGGACGGGATGACGATGCAGATCCATGCCGGATCGCGCCGCAACCACTCGGGCCCGGTGATGGCGATGCATGGCCGCGACAAGGGCTTCGACATCCCGCAGCGCACCGATTACGTCGCCGCGCTGAAACCGCTGCTCGATGCCGTGGGGATGGAGCCGGAGCTGCGGATCGTCCTCTTCACCCTCGACGAGAGCGTCTATTCGCGCGAGCTGGCGCCGCTGGCCGGGGTCTATCCCGCGCTGCGGCTCGGCCCGCCCTGGTGGTTCTTCGACAGTCCGGAGGGCATGATGCGCTTTCGCCGCCTCACGGGCGAGACGGCGGGCATCTACAACACCGCGGGCTTCAACGACGACACGCGGGCCTTCTGCTCGATCCCCGCGCGGCACGACGTGGCGCGGCGCGTCGATTGCGCCTGGCTCGCCGGACTGGTCGCGGACGGGCGGATCGGAATGGACGAGGCGCGGGAGATGGCGGCCGAGCTGACGACCGGCCTCGTGCGCAGGGCCTACCGGCTGTGAGCGCGCGCCTGTCCCGCATGGCCCCGCCCCCCGCGCCCGGCATCGTCCATCTGGGCCTCGGCGCGTTCTTCCGCGCGCACGGGGCGATCTACGTGGCCGAGGCGATGGCCGCCGCGGGCGGGGAATGGGGGATCGTGGGTGTGAGCCTCAAGAGCCCCGGCACCCGCGACCGCCTCGCCCCTCAGGGCCATGCCTATACCGCGCTGGAGCTGGGCCCGGACGGGGAAGTGCCGCGCCGGATCGAGGTGCTGTCGGATGTCCTGGTCGCGCCGGAGGATCCGGACGCGGTGCTGGGGGCGATGGAGCGGGCGCGGATCGTGTCGCTGACCGTGACCGAGAAGGGCTATTGCCACGTCCCCGCGACCGGCCGGCTGGACATGGACCATCCCGACATCCGGGCGGATCTGGCCGATCCCGCGCGACCGGCCTCGGCCATCGGGTTCCTGGTGCGGGGGCTGGCGCGCCGCCGGGCCGCGGGGGCGCGGCCCTTCACCGTCCTGAGCTGCGACAACATCCCCGAGAACGGGCGACTGGTGCGCGGCCTCGTGCTGGAGCTGGCGGAGCGGATCGACGCGGGGCTCGCCGCCTGGATCGCCGGGGCGGGCGCCTTTCCCTGCACGATGGTCGACCGGATCGTGCCCGCGACGACCGGGGACGACCTCGGCCGGGTCGAGACGCTGGTCGGCGCGCGGGACGAGGCCCCGGTGATGCACGAGCCGTTCCGGCAATGGGTGGTCGAGGACGATTTCGCCGATGGCCGCCCCGATCTGGCGGCGGCGGGGGTCGAACTGGTCGAGGATGTCGCGCCCTACGAGCACATGAAGCTGCGCTGCCTGAACGGCAGCCATTCGGCGCTGGCCTATCTGGGCTACCTCGCCGGCGCGGAGACGATCTCGCAGGCGGTCGGTCGCCCGGAGCTGGAGGGCTATGTCCGGCGGCTGTGGTCGCGGGACATCCTGCCGGTCCTGACGCCCCCGCCCGGCGTCGATCTCGCCGCCTATGCCGACGCGCTGCTGGCGCGCTACCGCAACCCGGCGATCCGGCACCGGACCTGGCAGATCGCGATGGACGGCTCGCAGAAGCTGCCGCAGCGGCTGCTGGGGACGCTGGCGGACAACCTGGAGGCCCGGCGGGACCCGGCCCGCGTCCTCCTCGCCGTGGCGGGGTGGATGGTCTACACGCGGGGCCGCGGCCTCGACGGCGCGCCGATCGAGGTGCGGGATCCGCTGGCGGCCGAGCTGGCGGGCTACTGGGACGGCGATCCCGCGCCGGGCGAGGTGGTCTCGCGCTATCTCGGCTGCGCCCGCGTCTTCGACCCGGCGCTCGCGGCCCGGCCGGAGATGCGGGAGGGGTTGAGCCGGGCGCTGGCGGCCCTCCTGCGGGATGGCGTCGAAGGGGCCTGCGCCGGGGCCTGAGCGTCGCCCCTGCCGCCCGGGCCGGGCCGGAGGGCCCCGCGCGGACGCGCAGGCGGCTGCCGCCGGCGGAGGCCGGGGGGCGCTGCCCCCCGGACCCCCCGGAGTACTTGCGGCAAGATAAGGGGGAGGGCGGCGCGCTCGCCCGGCGGGGGCCCGGCGGGGGAAGGGGAGCGGGGCCGGAAGGCCGGCCCCGCCCGGCCACGTCGCCCGGATCAGAACGGCGAGTCGGGGAAGTAGTACTGCTCGGCATTCTCGGGCGTGATGAGCACCGAGCCGATGGTGAACGTGCCCGAGACCGGCGCGCTGGAGGTCAGGCCGACGGCCGTCATCTCGATCGCGGTGGCGATCATCGACGGCGGATAGGTCACGTCGGCGGGGATCATCGTGTCGCCGTCCATCACGCGCTGCACCATCTCCTTCATGCCGGCGCCGCCGAGCACGAACTGGATGTCGTCGCGGCCCGACGCCTCGATCGCGGCCAGCACGCCGACCGCCATGTCGTCGTCCGACGCCCAGACCGCGTCGATCTGGTCGTGGCGGGACAGGAAGTCCTGCATCACGTTGAAGCTGTCGTCACGGTTCCAGTTGCCGTGCTCCATGCCGATGATCTCGATGCCCGAGCCCTCGATCGCCTCCTGGAAGCCCTCGACCCGCTCGTTGTCGATCGCGGTCGGGATGCCGCGCAGCACGACGATGTTGCCGCCGTCCGGCATCATCTCGGCCATGTACTCGCCCGAGACGCGGCCGAAGCCGGGGTTGTCGCCCGCCACGTAGAGATCCTCGATCCCCTCCTGGGAGAGGCCGCGGTCCACGACCGTCACCCAGACGCCGCTGTCGGCGACCGACTGGACGGGGGCGGTCAGCGGCTCGGATTCGAAGGGCAGCACGACGAGGGCGGAGATGTTGCGCGTCGCCACCATGTCCTCGATGTCGTTGACCTGCGCGCCGGGATCGGAGGCGGTGGAGAGCACGAAGTCGAGCTCGGGATAGACCTCCTCGAGGCGGTCGATCGCCTCCTGCGCGTGGTAGTTCATGCCGCCGGCCCAGCCATGCGTGGCCGCCGGGATCGACACGCCGATCACGGTCGTGTCCTGGGCGAAGGCGCCCGTGGCCACGGTCAGCGCGGTGGCGCCGGCGAGGAAAGTCCTCAGATAACTCATGTTGTCCTCCCTTGGACGTGGTTGCGGGCCTGGACCTGTCGTCAGTCCTTGGCCCTGGATTCCCGCTGCAGGATCACGGCGAGAATGATGATGACCCCCTGGATCGCGCCGTTGAGATAGGGCGAGACGAGGTCGGTCAGATTGAGGATGTTGTCGATCAGGCTCAGGATCAGCACGCCGATCACCGTGCCCCAGACCCGGCCGAACCCTCCCTTGAGAACGGTGCCGCCGATGATCACGGCGGCGATCGCCTCCAGCTCCCACAGGACGCCCGTCGAGGCGGAGGCGGAGCCGAGCCGCGGGACGTACATGATCGTCGCGACGCCGACGAGCACGCCGAGCATGGCGTAGGTCGCCAGCCGCGTGCGGTTCACGTCGACGTTGGAATAATGCGCGACCTGCTCGTTGCTGCCGGTCGCGGCGCAGTGCCGGCCGAACCGCATCCGGCCCATCAGGACCTCGCCCGCGATCACGACGAGGGCGAAGACGATGATCGGCCAGCTGACGCCGAGGATCCCGTCGAAATAGACCGGCCGGTAGAAGGTGCGCAGCCCGAAATCAAGGCTGAGCGTCCCCCCGTCGGCCAGCCAGGTGACGAGGGACCGGTAGATGCCCATCGTGCCGAGCGTGACGATGAAGGCCTCGATCCCCAGCGTCGTTATGAGAAAGCCGTTCAGCAGCCCGGCGAGCAGTCCCGCGACCAGCGCGACGGCCATGCCCAGCAGGATGATCGGTACCCCGACCCCCAGCGTCGGGAGCGCGGCGTTCATCACCAGGATCATCAGCCCCGCGATGAAGGCGGCCATCGACCCGACCGACAGGTCGAGTCCCCCGGCGGTGATGACGAAGGTCATGCCGACCGCGATGATCCCGATGAAGGCGGACCGCGCCAGCACGTTGGTGATGTTGGCATAGGCGAGGAAGCTCGGGTTCATCGCCGCGCCCAGCACGATCAGCGCGATCAGCGCAAGGATCGGGCCCAGCACGCCCATCGGCGGCAGCTTCCAGCCCCGCGTGGGGGCGCCCTCGGTGGTACTCGTCATCGCAACTTCCCCGTGGTTTCCCGTTGGCCCATCGTCAGGCGGCCTCGACCCGGGCCGCGACGCCCATGGCATGCCGCACGATGGCGTCCTCTCCGATCGCCTCGCCCGTCACCTCGCCGGCGATCCGGCCCTGCCGCATCACCAGGACGCGGTCGGAGAGGCCGATGATCTCCTGCATCTCGGAGGAGACGAGGACGATGCCGTAGCCTTCGGCCGCGAGGCGGCGGAGATAGGCGTAGATCTGCTGCTTGGTCCCGATGTCGATGCCGCGCGTCGGCTCGTCGACGATCAGGATGCGCGGGCCCGACTGCATCACCTTGGCGAGCAGCAGCTTCTGCTGGTTGCCGCCGGACAGGTTGCCGACGAGGGCGTCGCGGCGCCCGGCGCGGATGTCGAACTCGCGGATCGCCTCGGTCAGCGCCACGTCCTCGGCGTCCCGGTCGATGAAGGTGCCGTAGCGGGCGAGCGAGGCGAGGGTCAGGTTCTCGCGCATGCCCTTGCCCAGCAGCAGGCCCTTCAGCTTGCGGTCCTCGGTCAGGTAGACGAGGCCCTTGTCCAGCGCGTCGGCGGGCTTGCGGATCCGCACCTCCTCGCCGCCGATCTCGATCCGTCGCGCCCGGGCGGGACGCAGGCCGCAGAGCCCCTCCATCGCCTCGGTGCGGCCGGACCCGACGAGACCGGCGAGGCCGAGGATCTCGCCCGCGCGGAGCTGCAGGTCGATCCCGTGGGCCTGCCCCGGTACGTCGAGCCCCTCGACCCGCAGCAGGATCGGCGCGTCCGCCGCGAGGCCCGGCTTGGCGGGGTAGAGGTCCGAGACGTCGCGGCCGACCATCGCCGTCGCCATCTCGTCCTCGCTCATCCGCGCGGCATCGCCGGTCCGCACGACCTCTCCGTCGCGCATGACCGCGACCCGGTCGGCGATCTGCTTCACCTCGCCCAGCTTGTGCGAGGTGAAGAGGACGGCCGTTCCCTCGGCCCGCAGCGCGTCCACCTGCTCGAACAGGATGTCGGCCTCGCGGCGCGTCAGCACCGCCGTCGGCTCGTCCATGACGAGGACGCGCGCATCGCGGCCCAGCGCCTTGGCGATCTCGACCATCTGCTTCTGCGAGTTCGACAGGCTGGCGACACGGGCGCCGGGATCGACGTCGCATTTCACGCGGGCGAGGTAGTCGGCCGTGCGCCGCCGCATCTCGGCCCGGTCGAGCAGCGGTCCGCGCCGCAATTCGCGCCCGAGAAAGACATTCTGCTCGACCGTCAGCTGTTCGGCGAGGTTGAATTCCTGGTGGATCAGCACGATCCCGGCCAGCTCGCCGTCATGGAGCGACGAGAACCGCACCGGCGTGCCGTCGACCCGCACCTCGCCGGAGGTGGGCGCCTGGTAGCCGGCGAGGCATTTCATCGCCGTCGACTTGCCCGCGCCGTTCTCGCCGATCAGCGCCAGCACCTCGCCCGCATGGAGGTCGAGGTCGACGCCGTGCAGCACCTCCACGGGGCCGAAGCTCTTGTGGACGTCCCGCAACGACAGCACGGGCGTCCGATCGGTCTGCGTCACTGGGCGCCCTCCCTCGGCTCCTCCGGCTGGCAGCAAAGACCGGCAGGGGCGCGGCGTCAATGCAGGCCGGACAGAATGGCGCGGGCAGGGGCCGAACGATGCGGTGAAGCCGGACGACGCTGCGTCACTTTTCGGGTTACCCGGGCGGCGCGAGGCTGTAGCCTCGGGCACGGAACACGAGGAGGAGACGACATGACCTTGCGCAGGACGATTCACAGGCGCGGATTTCTCGGCGGCACGATCGCGGCGGCCTCGACGCTCTCGGCACCGATGGTGATGGGCGCGGCGCATGGCGGGATGGCGAAGGTCGTCGTGGTCGGCGGCGGCGCCGGCGGGGCCACGGCGGCGCGCTACATCGCGCGCGATTCGGCCGGCGCGGTCGAGGTGACGCTGATCGAGCCGAGCCGGGATTACTACACCTGCTTCTTCTCGAACCTCTATCTCGGCGGCTTCCGCGAGATCGACACCCTGCGCCATTCCTACGGCACCCTGGCGTCGGAATACGGGATCAACGTCGTCCACGACTGGGTGACCGGGATCGACCGCGACGCCCGGACGGTGAGCACGGCGAACGGCGCGACGCTGCCCTACGACAGGCTCGTCCTGTCGCCCGGCATCGACTTCAAGGACGGCGCCGTGCCGGGCTGGGACGTGTCGGCGCAGAACGCGATGCCCCATGCGTACAAGGCCGGCAGCCAGACCGAGCTCCTGCGCGCGCAGGTCCTGGCCATGCCGGAGGGCGGCACCTTCGCGATGGTCGCCCCGCCCAACCCCTATCGCTGCCCGCCCGGCCCCTACGAGCGGGTGTCGATGGTCGCCCATGTCCTGCGCGAGACGAACCCGACGGCCAAGATCCTGATCGCGGACCCCAAGGAGAGCTTCTCCAAGCAGGGCCTCTTCGAGGAGGGGTGGCAGACGCATTATCCCGGCATGATCGAGCGGATCGGGCCCGAGGCCGGCGGAGGCAACTTGGAGGTCGACCCGGCGGCGATGACGCTGACGATCGACGGCGAGGCGATCCCGGTCGATGTCTGCAACGTCATCCCGGCGATGACGGCGGGGCGGATCGTGCAGCAGGCCGACCTGACCGGGGGCGGCGACTGGGCGCCCGTCTCGGCCTACGACCTGTCCTCGACCGTCGATCCCGCGATCCACGTCCTCGGCGACAGCGCGGCGCAGGGCGAGATGCCCAAGTCGGGCTTCGCGGCGAACAGCCAGGCCAAGGTCGCGGCGAACGCCATCGTGGCCGAACTCACCGGCTCCACCGCCTTTCCGGCGCGGTTCTCGAACACCTGCTGGTCGCTGATCGACACCGAGGACGGGGTGAAGGTCGGTGCGACCTACGAGGCGACGGACGAGGGGATCAAGTCGCTCGGCGGGTTCGTCTCCGAGACCGGCGAGAGCGAGGAGGTGCGCGCCGCGACCTACCGCGAGAGCCTGGGCTGGTACACCTCGATCATCACCGACATGTTCGGCTGACCGCCGCGGGCCCGGCTTCCGGCGCCCGGATCGGGTCCGCCGGGGGGCGGACCCGCGATCAGCCGTATTGCCGGACCCGCCGTCCGTCCCCGATATCGACCAGACGGCTCTGTCCCGCGCGGGCGAGCACGTCGTCGCTGGCGGCGATCAGGTCGCGCGCGGGGGTGAGGTCGCCGCCGCCCGGATTGTCGAGCGACAGGACAGAGGCCTTGAGCAGCCGCGAATAGGGATGCTGCGGATCGTCGAGCACGGCGCGGGCCGGCCCCATCTCCACCACGCGGCCCTTCTGCATGATGATGATCCGGTCCGAGATGTAGTAGGCGGTGGCGAGGTCGTGGGTGATGTAGATCACGCTGACGCCCAGATCGTCGCGCAGGGACCGCAGCAGGTTCACGATCGCCATCCGCAGCGAGGCGTCGACCATCGAGACGGGCTCGTCCGCGACCAGCAGGTCCGGCTTGCAGACCAGCGCGCGCGCGATGGCCGCCCGCTGGAGCTGCCCGCCCGAGAGCTCGTGCGGGAAGCGGCCCCGCACCTCGGCCAGGGACAGGCCGACGCTGACCAGCGCCTCGTCCATCGCCTCGTCCACCGCCTTGCGGCCCTTGAGGTCGCGGAAGGCCGTCGCGGTGCTGGCGATGTAGCGGTCCACGCGCTTCAGCGGATTGAACGCCTCGAAGGGGTTCTGGAAGACCGGCTGCACCGCCTTCATGAAGGCGCGCCGCTGCCTGCCGCCGAGCGAGGTGGAAACCGGCTCGCCCCGGAATTGCACCTCGCCCGAGCTCGGCGCCTCGAGCCCGAGGATCATCCGGGCGAGGGTCGTCTTTCCCGACCCGGATTCGCCGACGATGGTGAAGATCTCGGGCCGGTCCTCCTCGATCTGGAAGTCGGCGCCGACGACGGCGTCGACGGTGTTGCGCGACAGGATCCCGCCGGAGGGGAAGGACTTGGAGACGTTCGCGACGTCGAGGATCGTGCTCATGCCCGCACCCCCCCGGCCGCCTTGTCGAAGGCCGGCTCCACCAGTGGCCTGACCTCGTCCGCGTGCCAGCAGGCGCTGCGGTGCCGGTCGCCGACGCTCTCGAGCGGCGGCACCTCGCGCGAGCAGATCTCGGTCGCCATCGGGCAGCGGGGATGGAAGCGGCACCCCTTCGGCGGGTCGGCAAGGCTGGGGGGGCGCCCTTCCAGAGCAGGGCGGGGCCGTGTGTCGCCGATCATCGGCAGGCTCGCCACCAGAT
Source organism: Wenxinia saemankumensis (assembly GCF_900141735.1). GTDB lineage: Bacteria > Pseudomonadota > Alphaproteobacteria > Rhodobacterales > Rhodobacteraceae > Wenxinia > Wenxinia saemankumensis. Next base: position 115,686 of record NZ_FQYO01000004.1, on the reverse strand, counting down.
GCGCGGTGTAGGGATGCTTGGGCTGGGTGAAGAGCGTGCGGGTCGGCCCCTCCTCCACCAGGCGGCCCGCATAGACGATGCCGATCCGGTCGGTCATGTTGGCATGCACGCTCATGTCGTGGGTGACGAAGATGATCGAGGCGCCCATCTCCTGCTGGACGGTCCGCAGCAGCGAGAGCACTTCCTTCTGGACCACCACGTCGAGCGCGGTCGTCGGCTCGTCCGCGATCATGAATTCCGGGCGGCAGACGGTGGCGAGGCCGATGGTCACGCGCTGCCGCATCCCCCCCGACAATTCGTGCGGGTAGGAGCGCAGGACCGAGGTCGGAAGCTTGAGATGGTCGAGATGCTCCTCCACTCGCGCGCGGAACGCGGCGCCGCTCAGCCCCAGCGGCCGCTGCGCGAAGTCGCGGAAGGTCTGCTCGATCCGGCGCACCGGATTCAGCACGCTCATCGAGCCCTGCATGATGTAGCTCAGGTGCTTCCAGCGGATCTCGGCCAGCTCGGCCTTCGAGGCCTTGGTCGGGTCGATGATCCTGCCGCCGAAATCGTAGCGGACCGATCCGTCGATCACCTGCAGGGGCGGGCGGATCGCGGCGGCGAGCACCTTGATGAGCGAGGTCTTGCCCGAGGAGCTTTCGCCCGCGATGCCGTAGATCTCGCCCCGTTCGATCTGCATCGTCACGTCGTCGACGGCGCGGATGTCCAGATTCTTGCCGAACTGCCCGACGCGGTAATACGCCTTCAGCCCCTCGACCGTCAGGATCGGATCGCTCATACGCCCGTCCCCATCCGGCGCAGGCGCGAGCGCGGGTCGATATGCTCGTTCATCGACACCGCCAGCAGGAAGAGCCCGAGGAAGGCGATCACGATCAGCACCACCGGGATGATGATCCACCACCAGGTACCGACCACCAGGGCCGAGTGGTTGTTCGCCCAGTAGAGCGTCGTGCCGATGGTGGGGATGTTGAGATTGGTGAAGCCGAGCACGCCGAGCGTGACCTCGAAGCCGATGGACCAGATCATGTTGGCCATGGCGGTGGAGAAGACGATGGGCATGACGAAGGGCAGATGCTCCTGGAACATGATCCTGGCGGGGTTCATCCCGGCGAAGATGGCCTGCCGCGTGAACTCGCGGTGGCGCAGGCCCAGCGCGACGGACCGGATCAGGCGGGCGTCGAAGGGCCAGCCGAGGCAGGCCATGATGATCGCCAGCGTCACCATGTCGAGATCGTTGCGCAGGACGAAGTAGAAGAGGATGAGGATCGGGAAGATCGGCAGGGCGACGAAGATGTCGTTTACGAACATCAGCGCCCGGTCGGTCCAGCCGCCGAGATAGCCGGCCGTCATGCCGACCGTGATCGAGATGATCCGGCTCAGCAGCGCGACCAGCAGACCGAAGCCCAGCGTGTTGCGGAAGGCGAAGGTCAGGTTCCAGAACAGGTCCTGCCCACGGGAATTCGTGCCGAACCAGTATTCCGCGCTGGGCGGCTGGTCGGGGACCACGACGTAGATCATCTCCGGCGGGTAGGGGGAGAACCAGCTCAGCCCGGCGAAGACCGTGACGATGGCCACCAGCACGATTCCGATGCGGAATTCGATGTTGTAGCGGAAGAGGTCGCGGAACGTCGTCAGCATGGCTCAGCCCACCCTCACGCGCGGATCGAGAAGCGGATGCAGCAGGTCGATGATGAAGATGGCCGAGGCCACCGCGATCACCGCCACGCAGGACACCGCGAGGACGAGGCCGCTGTCGCCGCCGTTGACCGCACGGATCAGCAGCGAGCCGAGCCCGGGATAGTTGAACACCTGTTCGGTGATGATCGTGCCCGAGAAGATGCCGCCCAGGGCCATGGCGAGCGCGGTCAGCTGCGGGACGAGCGCGTTGCGCATCACGTAGCCGCCGACCACCGTGCGGCGGTCCACCCCGGCGAGGTCGGCATAGGTCACGTAATCCTCGGTCACGATGTTGGAGACGAGGGCCCGCATCCCGAAGAACCACGTCCCGATCCCCGCCACCACCAGCGAGAAGGCGGGCAGCAGCGAGTGCCAGAGGACGGAGAGGACGAAGTCCACCGACCAGGCGGGGCGCACGCTCATCGCGAAGCCGCCCGAGATCGGCATGACCGGCCAGACGTAGCCGAACAGGATCACGAGCAGGAAGGCGATGATGTAGTAGGGGATCGGCTGGATCCCGATGGCGACCACGCCGATCGACTTGAGGATGCGGTTGTCCTGGAAGTAGCCGGCAAGCCCGCCGAGCAGGTTGCCGAGGATCCACGAGATGACGATGGCGACCGTCAGCAGGCCCACGGTCCAGGGCAGGGCGCGCATCACCAGCTCCATCGCCGGGGTCGGAAAGGCGATGAGCGACGGGCCGAGATCGCCCTGGATGAAGCGGCCCCAGAAATTCAGGTATTGCTGCCAGAGCGGCTGGTCGTAGCCGAAGAGCTCGGTCAGCGTCGCGCGCAGCGACTCGACGGCGGTCGGAGAGAAGGACGACTGCCCCGAGACGCGGCCGATGATCGTCTCGACCGGGCTGATGGGCGAGAAATGCGCGACCAGGAAGGCGGCGGAGGTGCCGGCGAACACGACGACGGCCAGTTGCAGGAACCGCTTCGCGGCGAAGAGGAAGTAGCCTCTCATCGGGGGTCTCGTCCGGCTGGGGGGGATGGCGCGGGGAAGACCCCGCCCGGCCGGGATGCGGCCGGGCGGGGCTGGCGTCAGGTCACTCGGCGCCCGTCGGCGTGAGCTGGGTGAAGATGTACTTCGAGTTCGCCCAGTTGTTCACGATGTTGGCGTAGGGGTTCTCCTCCGCCGTGGGCCAGCCTTCCCAGTAGGCCGTGTCGTAGACCGAGAAGACGTTGTAGGACATGACCGGGATCACCGGCATCTCCTCGACCATCAGGCGCACGAATTCCTGCCCGAGCTCGAGGTTGCGCGGGTCGGTGAACTCGGTGACGCGGATCTCCTCGATGATGCGGTCGAGCTCCTCGTTCTCCCAGCGCTGCCAGTTGCGCGAGGGCTGACGCTCGCCCGGCTCTACCACGAAGTCGGAATGCCAGCTGTCGAGGAAGAACGACAGGTCGGGATCGCCGCCCCACGTCTCCACCGACCAGGCCGTCGCCACGTCGAAATCGCCGAGCGGCAGCGTGGTGCCGAAGATCTGCGGATCGGCCAGCGGCGTCACCTCGATCCCCTGCTGCGACCATTGCTGGGCGATGATCGTGCCGAGCCGGTTGATGACCCCTTCGGAGAACGTGTTGATGGTGAACTCGAAGGGCTCGCCCTCCGGGGTCATCCAGGTGTTCCCGTCCTTGGTGAAGCCGGCCTGCTCGAGCAGCGTCGTCGCCGCGTCGATGTCCTGACGCCACCAGCCGTAGCCGAAGGCCCGCTGGATCGCCGCCTCGTCGGTCGGCACCTCGTCGCCGAATTGCGGCCGCACCATGTCGGCGATCTGCATGCCGATATTGGGATCGTAGGGCTGGATCGTCTCGCCGTTGCCGAGATCGAGCTCGTAGTCGATGAGCCAGTCCTGCATCGGCATGTGATAGTCGTCGGGATGGGTGCCGGTCGGCGGGACCGAGATCGCCGACAGCGTCGCCGCGCCGCGATAGGACGCCATCGACATCGCCCGCGCATCCAGCATCAGCGCCAGCGCCCAGCGGACGCGCCGGTCGTCGAACGGTGCGTTCTGGGTGTTGAAGATGATCATCGGCAGGGTCGGGTCGGGGTGGGCGTAGGGGAAGCCCTCGAACCAGCCGCGCACGCTGTCGCGATCCTCGATGATCGAGAACGTGCCCTCGGGCGTGAGGTCGTGGATCAGGTCGAGATTGCCGTTCGACATCTCGATCAGGCGGTTGTCGATGTTCGGGATCGACCGGTAGATGATGTATTCCGGCCCCGGCTCGCCCCATTGGGCCATCGCGGTCCGGTCCCAGTCCTCGCGCTTCTGCCAGGCATACCAGGACCCGTTCGGGTCGAAGGAATGCAGCGTGTAGGGGCCGAGGCCCACGGGCGGGTTGAACTGGAACGCGGTGACGTCATCGACCTCGGAAAAGATGTGCTCCGGCATGATCCAGGCGCCGTTCCAGCGGACCGAGAACAGCGCGTGGAACCGCGAGTTCGGCTCCTTGAGCGTGAAGCGGACGGTGTAGTCGTCCACCGCCTCGACGCTCTCGACGTTCTCGTTGAAGGCGGCCGACCAGGTCATGCCCGGCGTCGCCATCTGCGTCTCGACCGTGTAGACCACGTCCTCGGCGGTGAATTCCTCGCCGTCGGACCAGTAGATCCCCTCGCGCAGGCTCGCCGTCATCTCGGTGAAGTCGTCGTTGTACTGCCAGCCCTCGTCGGCGAGCTGGTTGTAGATGGCCCCGTCGAGGCCGGCATCGGGGTCGATGAACCACAGCGTGTCGGCGACGAGCTGTTGGTTGCCGTTCGACAGAGCCGCGCCGTTGCCGGCGACCCAGAGGTTGAAGTTCGGTGGATTGGTCGCCGGCGGTTCGGGATTCTGGATGATCAGAGTCTCGTTGCGCGGGAACTCGGTGATCGGCGGTGCCGTCGCCTCGTCCTGCGCGGTGGCGGCCGTGGTCAGCGTCGCGACACCGAACGCAAGGCCCCAGGCGGTAAAGCCCTTCATGGTCTCCTCCCTTTCATGCGCGCCGCCTCCACACGGCGCTGCGGAAACAGGTTACCCGCTCCCCGCTACCTGTCAACGCTTTTGCAGATACAAACCCGTTATGCTGATTGATAAAAACGGGTCCGCCCCGGGAGGGAAGCGGACCCGTTCTCGATCGCCGGGAGGCGCGATCTGCCGGCCGGGCGCGGGAGTCGTTCGGCCCCGCTTTCCCGGCCGGTGGTTCGGAGGCAGCGCTCAGGCGCGCAGCCGGATCACGTGGTAGGACAGGGCCGGCAGCGGGCAGGTCAGATGCTCGCCATCGAGGCTGGCGCCGGTCCCGTCCTGGGGCGCGACCTCGTCAGGTCTGTCGGCGGTGTTCACCGCCTCGAGGTCGTCGTGCCGGATCATCTTGTGGGTCTCGACCCGCAGCTTGCCGAATCCCGCGAGCCGGGTGTCCAGCTCGATCGTGTCGGTCTGGCTGCGGTTCACGACGAAGAGCGTGACGGTCCCCGCCGCCTCGTCATGGACGCCCGAGACGTCGACGAAGGGGACGTTGTCGCCGTGGGCGCAATCGTAGCCCGGCCCGTCGGTCACGAGGTGCAGCGCGGTGCCGCGCCCGTAGCGCGAGGCGAACCAGAACGGCCAGAAGATGGTCTGCCGCCAGGCCCGGCCGCCCTTCTCGGTCATGATCGGGGCGATCACGTTCACCAGTTGCGCGATGGCCGCAAGCTTCACCGTATCGGCATTGCGGATGAACGTGTTGAGCACGCAGCCGACCTGCAGTACGTCCTCGAAGTTGTAGATGTCCTCGAGCAGGCCCGGGGCATGGGGCCAGCCGTTCGCCCCGTCGAGGATCTCGCGGTCCTGCTGGTTCGAATGGTACCAGACGTTCCACTCGTCGAAGCAGATCGTGACGTCCTTCTTCGACCGCTTCTTGGATTTCACGTAGCGGATCGTGCTCGCCACGGTGCCGATGTAGTCGTCGAGCTTCTGGTTCAGCGCGAGGTAGTCGGCCGTGTTCTTCTCGGGGTTGCGGAAGTACATGTGCAGCGAGACGTGGTCGATCTCGTCGTAGGTCTCTTCCAGCACCGTGCGTTCCCATTCGGGATAGGTCGGCATGTTGGCGTGGGACGAGCCGCAGACGATGAGTTCCAGGTTCCTGTCGAAGGCGCGCACCGCCTTGGCCGTCTCGTTGGCGAGGCGGCCGTATTCGTAGGCGGTCTTGTGGCCGACCTGCCAGGGACCGTCCATCTCGTTGCCGAGGCACCAGAGCTTGACGTTCCAGGGATCGGCGCGGCCGTTCTTCTTCCTCAGGTCCGACCAGGCGCTGCCGCCGGGATGGTTGACGTACTCGACGAAGTCCCGCGCCTCCTGGATGCCGCGGGTCCCGAGGTTCAGCGCCAGCATCATGTCGGTGCCCACGCTCTCGGCCCAGTCGGCGAATTCGTGGATGCCGACCTCGTTCGATTCCGAGGTGTGCCAGGCGAGGTCGAGACGCGTGGGCCTATCCTCCTTCGGCCCGATCCCGTCCTCCCAGTTGTAGGCCGAGACGAAGTTGCCGCCCGGGTAGCGGACGAAGGGGACATCGAGCTCGCGGACGAGATTGGCCACGTCGCCGCGCATGCCGTTCGCATCGGCGGTGGGGTGGGTGGGCTCGTAGATGCCCTCGTAGACCGCGCGGCCCAGATGCTCGAGGAACGCGCCGTAGACGCGGTCGTCGATCCTCGACACGGTGTAGGTGCGGTGCGCCGTGACGCTCGCCTTCATGATGTCCTCCCTCCCGGCCCGAAATGCCGGTATGTATCCTCAATTCGGATATAACGGGCCGGAAGGGCCGCCCGTCAAGCGAAAGTCGCGGTCAGTCGGCGAGATGCAGGCGCATCACGATGTCCTGGTCGTAATTGCCGAAGCCCTTGCCGAAGATGTTCACCCCGCCGGGATGGCGCGCGCCGGCATTGACGGCGACGCGCATCCGGATCGAGTGATGTTCCTCCAGCCCCAGCTGGGCCAGCGTGACGGGAGAGATCCGGGTGCCGTCGACATAGGTGCCGTCGCCGTTGATCCGCCAGCTCTTCAGCATGCCGTACTGGCTGCCCTTCAGCTTCCACCAGTCGGGCGTGTAGACGCCCCGCTTGTCGCCGAAATCGCCGGGCGACGTCCAGGTGCCGACCTCGGTGTCGTTGACCGACAGCGTGATGTCCGACGGCCAGTCCTCGCGCGTGCCCGGTACCTCCGAGCTGAGCTCCATCACGAACTCGACGGCGTCCAGCCTCTTGCCGCGCAGCCGGGCGTTGTTCGGGAACTGGTATTCGACATGGCCGCGCGTGAACCAGAGCAGCCCCGCCCGCATCCGGTCCGGGTCGAGGAAGCTGTCCGGCACGTCGAGCAGGCCGACGATCCCCTCGGTCGTGCACAGCCCGCAGGGCGCGCTCAACTCGAACGAGGTGTAGAGGCCGAGCGGCATCGCCACCTCGATGGCATTGGCCGGCAGCGTCTCGCGCGCGGCCTTGAACGAGACGAGCACCTCGTCGACCGTGGCGATGCAGATCTTCTGACTGCCCTTGCGCGCCTTGCGCGTCTCGGTCCGGATCAGCTGCCCTTCCTCCAGCAGCGCCACGTTCGACGAGACGGTCGATTGCGGCAGGTCCAGACGGGCGGCGATGTCGTTGACGTTCATCGCCCCCTCGGAATGGAGGAGCTTGAGGATGCGGACGCGCAGGGCGGAGGCCAGCCCCTTCAGCACGTCGAGGTCGGTCTCGGGATCGATGACACGGTAATTGGCGGGCAAACGGTCTCTCCCCCGGAATTGGTGCCGGACTGTGTATCAGGTTTTCGGGTAATAACAATGCCGGCCTCGCCGGCGCCGTCAGCCGCGATGCCGCGCCGGAGGGGCCGTTGCCGCGGAGGCGCGAACGTGGTCTGCCTTGCGCCGGGGCGCGGCGGCAGGCCGGGAGGGGCCCCGAGGAGGCACGCGCATGACCTATTCCACGCCGTTGCGGCAGAAGCTGTCGCTCAGCACGGACGACGTGAAGCAGGAGGGCAAGCTCGACCGCCTGCTGGCGGACCTCGCGGCGAAGGTGCTGGCGCCGGTGCCGGCGGCGGTGCAGTGGCGCATGGCCCCGGACGAGATGGAGGCGCCCGCCGCGCTGGCCGCCGAGTGGCGGACCTGGCCCGCCTTCGGGCCCCGCGACGTCTGGTCCCGCAAGCAGGGGCATACCTGGTTCGCCGCCGAGGTGGAGGTCCCGCAGGTGGCCGCCGGGAGGACCTTCCTGCTGCGGATCTCGTCGCAGTGGCAGGACCGGCCGGGATCGACCGATCCCCAGTGCCTCGCCTATGTCGACGGGCGGATCGCGCAGGCGCTCGACGGCAACCATACCGAGCTGGTCCTGATGCGGGACGCCGTGCCGGGGACGAAGATCGTCGTGCATGTCGACGCCTTCACCTTCTTCGACCGGCCGCTCGCGGGCCTGGGCGCCGAGCCGATGGTGCGACACGAGGCGGTCGAGGCACTCTACCACGATCTGCGCACCCCCTTCGACGTGGCCCGGCACCTGCACGGGACGGACGGCCGGCGGCACGCGATCTTCGCCGCCATCGACCGGGCCCTGCGCGCGCTCGACCGGCGGGGCGAGGGGCTGACGGACGGCCTCGCCGCGACGCTGGACGAGGCGCGGGGGATCGCGGACGGGATCTACGCCGCGCAGGACAGCGAGGCGCAGCCGGTGATCACGGCCTTCGGCCATACCCATATCGACATCGCCTGGCTCTGGCGGGTGCTGCACACGCGCGAGAAGGGCGGGCGCAGCTTCGCCACCGCGCTGGCGAACATGGCCGAGTACCCGGCCTTCCGCTTCATGTACAACCAGGCCATCGTCTACGACTTCCTCAAGCGCGATTATCCCGACCTGTGGGAGCAGGTGAAGGCGGCGGTGTCGCGCGGCCAGCTGGAGATCGAGGGCGCGATGTGGGTCGAGCCCGACGCCAACATCGTCTCGGGCGAGAGCATGGTACGGCAGATCCTCGTCGGCCGCCGCTTCCACCAGCGCGAGTTCGGCGTGACACCGACCTGCGTCTGGCTGCCCGACACGTTCGGCTATTCGGCCAACATGCCGCAGATCCTCGACAAGTCCGGCCTCGACTACTTCGTCACGTCCAAGCTCAGCTGGAACGACACCGACCGGCATCCGTTCGATACGTTCTTCTGGCGCGGGATCGACGGGACCGACACGAAGGCGCATCTGCTGGTCGCCCAGAAGTTCGAGAGCGACGAGATATTCACCACCTACAATTCCGACCTGTCCGCCTCGGAGGTGATGGGCGCGTGGAAGCGCTACGAGCCCAAGTCCGTCTCGTCCGAGCTCGCCATCTGCTACGGCTGGGGCGATGGCGGCGGCGGGCCGACGCGCGAGATGATCGAGCGCGGGATGCGCTTCGAGCGGGGAATCCCCGGCGCGCCGAAGGTCGATCTCGGCACGCTGCGCGGCTTCCTGCAGCGGATGGGGGCGGCGATGGACGCGCCGGGCGCGGGCTATCCGCGCTGGCAGGGCGAGCTCTACCTGCAATACCATCGCGGCACGCTGACCACGATCGGCCGGACGAAGCGCAACAACCGCGCGGCGGAGCGCGCGATGCGAGAGCTCGAATGGCTCGCCGCGCTGGCCCATGCCACCGGGGGGGCGGAGTATCCCGTCGCCGATCTCGACCGGCTGTGGAAGGTCGTGCTGGTCAACCAGTTCCACGACATCCTGCCCGGCACCTCGATCCCCGAGGTCTATGCCGATACCGACGCCGAATACGCCGCGCTCTTCGCCGAGCTGGACAGCGAGAACGGCCCCGCGATGCGCGCGGCGCGCGCGCTCTCGGGTCAGGGCGCGCGGGTCTACAACTTCACCGGCCGCGACCGGGAGGGCGCCCTGCTGCGCCTTCCGGACGGGATTGCGGGCCTCGCCTCGGGCGGGATCACAGAGCCGGCCCAGCGGCTGGTCATGGCGGACGGGACGGAGGTGAGTGCCGCGCCGGTCCACGGCCTGCCGGCGCAGGGCTGGACCGGGATCGCGCGGGCCGAGGCGCCGGCCCCGCGCGCGAGAGCGGTCGAGGCCGCGCCGGACCGGCTGGAGAACGCGCTCCTGCGGGTGACGCTGACGCCGGAGGGCGAGATCTCCTCGATCGTCGACAAGGCGCGCGGGCGCGAGCTGCTGCCCGAGGGCGCGCGGGCCAACCGGCTGATCGTCTTCGAGGACAAGCCGATGGAATGGAGCGCCTGGGACATCGACTGGTACTTCGAGGAGCAGTCCTGGCCCTTCGGCGAGACGGCCGAGGTGGAGGTCGTCGAGACCGGCCCGCACCGGGCCGCCCTGCGGATCGTGCGGCGCTATTGCGGATCGAGGCTCACGCAGATCGTGTCGCTGGAGGCGGGCGCGGCGCAGGTCGAGTTCGACACCCATGTCGACTGGCACGAACGGGAGAGCGTGCTGAAGGCGCTGTTCCCCTTCGACCTGAACACCGCCGAGATCCGGGCCGAGATCCAGTTCGGCCATGTCGCCCGCCCCACTCATCGCAACACCAGCTGGGACCGCGCGCGGTTCGAGGCGTCGATGCATCGCTGGGTCGACATGTCGGAGGCGGATTTCGGCGCCGCGCTGCTGAACGACTGCAAGTACGGCTACAGCGCCCACGGGACCGAGGTCGGGCTGACGCTGCTGCGCGGGCCGCGCTTCCCCCATCCCGAGGCCGACCAGGGGTCGCACCGGATCCGGTACGCGCTGATGCTGCACGGCGGGATCGGCGACCTCGAAGTCGTCCATCACGCGGCCGAGGCGTTCAACAACCCGCCGCGCCTGATCGGGACGATCGGGGACAGTGCGGAGGGCCCGTTCAGCCTGGCCCGGATGAGCGCGCCGAACGTCGCGGTCGAGACCGTGAAGCGGGCCGAGGAGGGGGATGCGCTGGTGCTGCGCCTCTTCGAGCACGCGAACCGGCGCGCCGCCGGCCGTCTGGATTTCGGCCTGCCGGTGAAATCCGTCCGGCGCGTCACCCTGATGGAGGAGGATCCCTCCGGACCTTTGGAGCTGGACGGAAACGGCGTGACGCTGTCCTTCCGCCCCTTCGAGATCGTGACCCTGATGGTGGAGGTGGGGGCCTGAGCCCCCGCCAGGAGGAAGAGAGCAGATGACCGACACCGCCCCCGATTTCCACGCGACCGGCCGCCCGGCCCTGATGCGGCAGGACGCGCTGCGCCAGCTCGACTTCTTCCGTGCCAGCCTGCGCCCCGGCGGCCGGCTCGCCACGCTGGCGCAGGACGGCACCCCGAAGGACGGCCCGCAGGAACTGATCACGACGACGCGGCTCGTCCATTCCTACGGGCTGGGCCAGATCGCCGGGGCGCCGGATTGCGCCGACATCGTCGATGCCGGGATGGCCGCCCTGCGCGGCGGGCACGCGGACGGCCAGCATGGCGGATTCGTGTGGTCCTTTGATGCGGATGGCCCCGTCGTGGGCGACAAGCTCGCCTACGGGCACATGTTCGTCCTTCTCGCCGCCGCCACGGCGAAAGCGGCGGGCCACCCCGACGCGGACACGCTGCTGGCAGAGGTCGACGCGGTGATCGCGGAGCGGTTCTGGGAGGAGGGCAGGGGCCTGTCCGCCGACGAGTTCCGGCGCGACTGGTCGCCGTTCTCGGAGTACCGGGGCATGAACGCCAACATGCACGGGGTAGAGGCGCATCTTAGCGCCTACGAGGTGACCGGGCAGGTGCATTTCCTGACCCGCGCGGAACGCATCCTCGCCTTCTTCGTCGACCGGATGGGGGCGTCCAACGGCTGGCGCCTGCCGGAGCATTACGACAGCGACTGGCAGGTCGACAGGGAGTACGAGGGCGATCCGATGTTCCGCCCCAAGGGCACGACGCCCGGCCATTCCTTCGAGCTGGGGCGGCTGCTGCTGCAGGCCTGGGACCTGCGGGGCCGGCCGGAGGGCGACGCCCCGGCCCGCGCCCGGGCGCTGATCGAGACGGCGCTGGCCGATGCCGCGATGCCGGATGGCGGTTTCTGCTACACGCTGGACTTCGACGGCACCAAGCGCGTCCGCGACCGCTACTGGTGGCCCCTGACCGAGGCGATCGGCGCGGTGGCAACCCTGCTGAAGCTCGATCCGCGCGAAGCGGATGCCGCGCTCTACGAGGATCTGTGGCAGCAGGCCGAACGGCTGTTCATCGACGAGGCGCGAGGCGGCTGGTTTCCCGAGATCGATGCCGGGGGGCGCCCGGTCGAGATCCAGTTCACCGGCAAGCCCGACATCTACCATGCGTTGCAGGCCGATCTCTACCCGCTGCATGGCGGCCTGTCTCGGCATTACGACGGCATCGCGGGGATCCTGACCTGAGGCCCAGAACCCGGCCCCGGCCGTGCGGTCACGGCCGGCGGCGGCGTGGCGCGGGCGGTCTTGTCATCGTCGCCCGCCGCGCCTAGGCCGCGTCGCGACTCGTCCGCCCCGCAACCACCTGCATCCCGAGAAGTCCCCATGACGCCCAATCACACGCCGGTCCCCGAACTCTACGTCTCCTACGACAGCGCGCAGAAGCTGAAGCGCGAGGCGGCGGAGCTGCCGTCCTGGGATCTTTCGCCCCGCCAGGTCTGCGATCTGGAACTGCTGATGAACGGCGGGTTCAACCCGCTGAAGGGCTTCCTGGGGCGCGAGGATTACGACAGCGTCGTCGAGACGATGCGCCTTGCGGATGGCGCGCTCTGGCCGATGCCGATCACGCTCGATGTGTCCGAGAAATTTGCCGACGGGATCGAGGAAGGCGCCGACATCGCGCTGCGCGACGCCGAGGGCGTGATCCTCGCCACGATGACCGTCACCGACAAGTGGGTGCCGGACAAGGCGCGCGAGGCCGAGAAGGTGTTCGGCGCCGACGACCTGGCGCATCCGGCGGTGAACTACCTGCACCATACCGCCGGCAAGGTCTATCTGGGCGGGCCGGTGACCGGCCTGCAGCCGCCGATGCATTACGACTTCAAGGCCCGGCGCGACACGCCGAACGAGCTACGCGCCTATTTCCGCAAGATGGGCTGGCGCAAGGTCGTGGCCTTCCAGACCCGCAACCCGCTGCACCGCGCGCACCAGGAACTGACCTTCCGCGCCGCACGCGAGGCGCAGGCGAACCTGCTGATTCATCCCGTCGTCGGCCTGACGAAGCCGGGCGACGTGGATCATTTCACCCGCGTGCGCTGCTACGAGGCGGTGCTGGACAAGTATCCGGCCGCGACGACCCACCTGTCGCTCCTGAACCTCGCCATGCGGATGGGTGGCCCGCGCGAGGCGCTGTGGCATGCGATCATCCGCAAGAACCACGGCCTGACGCATTTCATCGTCGGGCGCGACCATGCCGGCCCGGGCAAGAACTCCGCCGGCGAGGATTTCTACGACCCCTATGCCGCGCAGGATCTCGTGCGCGAGCATCAGGCCGAGATCGGCATCGAGATGGTCGACTTCAAGATGATGGTCTATGTCGAGGACAAGGCCCAGTACTACCCGATCGACGAGGTGCCCGAGGGCGCGAACGTGCTGAACATCTCCGGCACGGAACTGCGCCGGCGGCTTCGGGAAGGTCTGGAGATCCCCGACTGGTTCTCCTTCCCGGAAGTCGAGGCCGAGCTGCGCCGCACCTCGCCGCCGCGCTCCAAGCAGGGCTTCACCGTCTTCTTCACCGGCTTCTCCGGGAGCGGAAAGTCCACCATCGCCAACGCGCTGATGGTCAAGCTGATGGAGATGGGCGGCCGCCCCGTGACGCTGCTCGACGGCGACGTGGTGCGCAAGAACCTCTCCTCCGAGCTCGGCTTCAGCAAGGAGCACCGCGACCTCAACATCCGCCGCATCGGCTACGTGGCGAGCGAGATCACCAAGAACGGCGGCATCGCCATCTGCGCCCCGATCGCGCCCTATACCGCGACGCGACGGGCCGTACGCGAGGAGATCGAGCAATACGGCGCCTTCGTCGAGGTGCATGTGGCGACCAGTCTCGAGGAATGCGAGCGGCGCGACCGCAAGGGCCTCTACAAGCTCGCTCGGGAAGGCAAGATCAAGGAGTTCACCGGCATCTCGGACCCCTACGAGGAACCCGCGCATCCCGAGCTGCGGGTCGAGACCGAAGGGACCGACGTGGACAATTGCGCCCACCAGGTCCTGCTGACGCTCGAGAGCATGGGCCTGATCAAGGGCTGACGGCGCGGGGGCCGGCGGACGGCTCCGGCCGTTGCCGGGATCGGTGCCGGTCCCGCCGTCCGCTAACCCCCTGATGCACAAAACCGACGCCCCGTCCGGCAATCCGGGCGGGCGCCGCGCCCCGAAGGTGACAGAGGCCCGTGCCCCGTGCTGTTCTTCCCCCGGGGAAGAGCAAGGGGCACGGGCATGAGACGAATTGCGGGACGGGCGGGGCGGGCGGCGTGCCTTCTGGCCGCCCTCGGCGCGGGGCCGCTGGCTGCGCAGGTGGCGGACGGAACCTACGATGTCGGGGCCTGCGGCGAGACACTCTCCGACGCCCGGGTCGTCGTTGCCGGAACGCAGCTGACCTTCGCCGAGGCGAGCTGCCGCCTGACCAACCCCACCAACGTGCGCGACATGGGCGAGGCCATCCTCTGGGACGCCGAGTGCAGCGGCGAGGGAGAGACCTATACCCGCCGCTACCTGCTGATGCAGGGCCCGTCCGGTCGGCTGGTCATCGTGCAGGCCGGCTTCGCCACCACCTATGTGAGCTGCCCGCCCGAATGATTGGTCGCCGTCTCAGCGGCGGCGCAGCGTGTCGCCCCAGGCGAGGCGGGGGGTCAGCTCCTCGGTTGCGGCGCGGGCGAGATCGGGATCGGTGACCCGGCCGGCCACGATCGCGGCGGCGCGCTGGCCGATCTCGCGCCGGCAGGCATCCATCGTCGCGAGCTGGCGCGGCAATCCGTCGAGCAGCTCCACCCCGTTGAACCCGGCCAGGCCGACCCGGCCCGGCACCTCGACGCCCTGCGCGGCCAGTTCCAGCACGCCCCCGGCACCGATCATGTCGTTGGAATAGTAGAGGAAGTCGAGGTCCGGACTCCGCGCCATCAGGGTCCGCGTCATCTCGCGCCCCTTGGCGAGGGCAGAGCCGCCCGAATAGAACTCGCGGTCCGCGATCTCGATCCCCGCGCGGGCGAGCGTGGCGGTGAAGCCCTCGAACCGCTTCCGCGCCCGGTGATCGAGCGGCATCTTGGTCCCGAGGAAGCCGATCCGGCGGTAGCCCTGCTCGAGGATGGCCTCGGCCATGGTGCGCCCCGCCCGTCGGTGACTGATGCCCACGCAGGCGTCGATCGGATCGCCGTCGGTATCCATGATCTCGACCACCGGGCAGCCGGCCCGGACCAGCATCGCGCGGCTGGCCTCCGAATGTTCGAGCCCCGCGACGATCACGCCGGAGGGCCGCCAGGACAGCATCTCGAACAGGACCTCTTCCTCCCGTTCGGGCAGGTAGTCGGTCACGCCGACGACCGGCTGCAGCCCGGTCCCGGCCAGCGTCTCGGAGATACCGGAGAGCACCTCGGGAAAGACCATGTTCTTGAGCGAGGGGATCACCACGGCGACGAGGTTCACCCGGCTGGAGGCGAGCGAACCGGCGATCCGGTTCGGCACGTAGCCCAGCCGCTTCGCCGCCGCCTTGACCCGGGCCCTCGTGGCCTCGGACACGTCGCCCTTGTCCCGCAGGACCCGGCTGACGGTCATCTCGCTGACCCCCGACGCCTCGGACACGTCGCGCAGGGTGAGCGGTCGTCGGGGCGGTACTGTCACGGGCGGCGGATCCTTCGCGCAACGATCTTGCGCGATGCATAAAGCAGCCGGCCCCCCCTGCCAATCCGCCGCCTGTCGTTCCGCTCGCCCGGTCGCCGCCCCGATTGACGCCCGGGGCCCGAGCGGGCAGGTAGATGGCAGGCGGTCCCGTGGCTCAACTGGATAGAGCAGCCCCCTCCTAAGGGGCAGGTTGCAGGTTCGAATCCTGCCGGGATCACCAATCGACCCCTGGAATGAGGGCCCTCCCACGGCGACGCTGCGCTCCGCCCGGTCCCGATCCGCAGAACGATGCTGGATCATGCAGCCGTTTCCGAACCCGATGCATAGATTCCCGGCGCAGGTCTTCGCCCGGACCGGACCTCTGCGAAGGGCACCCTACGCGCCCGGCTCCCCGGTACGCGAGCACTCGGCCGGGCGGGAAGTACCAACCCGTCAAGCGAAGGCGCGGGAGCGATCGGAGCCGGGGGAGGAACTCGGCGAAGGCCATGGTGGCGATCGTCGCCAGCAGGCCCACGGTCGAGCGGGGCGACACACTTCCGCCCCGGGGCCGGGAGCGGCTCGAGCAACCGACCCCGTCGAACGGCGGCTTCGGAACGGGAGGCGACTGGTTGGCCTTTCCCGAGGGTCGGTTGCGGGCCGGGATGGGCGAAGGCGGTGCGGCGGGTCGCCTCTCCGCTCTGTGTGCCCTGCGGGCCCCGGCAGCTCGTCAGGTCGGAAAGTCGCTGGTCTCAGAAGCTTGTTGCCTCGCGATCCCCCGTTCGCTGTCACGGCACGATCGAAAGCGGATATTGGACAAGCCTTCCGCACCGCGCCTAAATCTTGCATGGGCCGCCCGGCCCGGGAGACCCGCGATGCTGCGCGAGAACATCCATGACCTGATCGCCCTCGCCGCCGTGGCGGAGGAGCGGAGCTTCACCCGGGCGGCGGCGCGGCTGAATGTCAGCCAGTCGGCGCTCAGCCACACGATCAAGGCGCTGGAGACGCGGCTCGGGATGCGGCTCCTCACCCGCACGACCCGTTCGGTCGCCCCGACGCTGGAGGGGGAGGACCTGCTGGCGACCCTCAATCCCGCCTTCGACATGATCGAGGCGCGGCTGAAGGCGCTGAACGATTCCCGCGACCGGCCCTCGGGGACGGTCAGGATCGTCGCGGGGGAATATCCGATCGAGACCCTGCTCTGGCCGAAGCTCTCGCCGCTGCTGAAGGAGCACCCGGCGGTGAACGTCGAGTTCGTGATGGAATACGGCTACACCGACCTCGCCTCCGCCCAGTGCGATGCCGGCGTGCGCTACGGCGAGCAGGTGAGCGAGGGGATGATCTCGATGCGGATCGGGCCGGACGAGCGGATGATCTGCGTGGGCGCGCCGGACTATCTCGGCCGCGCGGGCGCTCCGGAGACGCCGCACGACCTCGGCGGGCACGACTGCATCAACCTGCGGCTCTCGACCCACGGGCAGCTCTACGCCTGGGAGTTCCAGGAGCCGGGCGGGGCGGAGTTCCGGGTCAAGGTGTCGGGCCAGCTGACCTTCAACACGATCAATCCGGTGCTGCAGGCGGCGATCGACGGCCACGGCCTCGCGCTCGTGCCGGACCGGCTGGCGGGGCCGGCGCTGGAGGCGGGGCGGCTGAAGACCTGCCTCGACGCATGGTGTCCGACCTTCCCGGGATTCCATCTCTACTACCCCAGCCGGATGCGGCCCTCCTCCGCCTTCGGCCTCGTGCTGGAGGCGTTGCGGGAGCGGTCCGATTGATGAGGCAGGCTCATGGACGGGGTGGGCCGGCGGGGCATTAACGCGGGGCGAAGGGGCGCCACCTCGGGGGCAGACACGAACCTCCGAAGGGACCGCCCCGATGAAGAGCTTCCTTGCCGCCACCTCGGCCGCCGCCGCACTCGCCGCCACCTCCGTTCCGGCCCAGGATCCCGCCGGCACCCTGCCGGACGCGGTGGGCGAGGTCGCCCCGGCGCTGGAGGCCTATTCGACCGAGGATCTCTTCGGCGAGGTCTGGCTCGGCGCGGCGTTGCCCCTGCGCGACCGCGCCCTCGTCACTTTCGCCGCGATGTTGACCCGGGGCGAGAGCGGACTGCTGGCCGATCACGCTGAACTGGCGCTCGAGGCCGGAGTCACCCCGGCGGAGCTGTCGGAGACGATCACGCATCTCGCGTTCTATTCCGGATGGGGCAACGCCGTCGCGGCCGCCGAGGTGCTGGCCCCGGTCTACGCCGAGCGCGGCGTCGCGGCCGCCGATCTGCCGCCGGTCGATCCCGAGCTTCTGCCGCTGGACGAGGAGGCCGAGGCGGCGCGCCAACGACAGGTCCAGCAGACCCACGGCGACACCAGCCAGGGGGTCGTCGACACCACGGAGGCGCTGCTCTTCCGCGACCTCTGGCTGCGCCCCGCGCTCGAGCCGCGCGACCGCTCCCTGGTCACGGTCGCGGCGCTGATCGCCGCGGGGCAGCCCGACCAGATGTCGTTCCACCTGAACCGCGCGATGGACAACGGCCTGACGCAGGACGAGGCAGGGGCGATGCTGGCATCTCGCCTTCTACACCGGTTGGCCCCGGACCTTCTCGGCCCTGCCGGTCGCGCGCCAGGTCTTCGACTCGCGCGCCGACTAGGACTTGTCCCTGCGGTGCCCCCCCCTCGTGCCGCCGCGCCCCCCAGAGGAGACCCCCCCCATGAAGATCACCCGTTCCGGCACCGCCCCGTCCAATCCGGGGCCCGAGGCCAACTTCACCGGCACCGTCCGCATCGACCCGCTCTACGCCTCGACCGAGCCCGGCCGAGCGATGGGCGCCCATGTCACCTTCGAGCCCGGCGCCCGCACCGCCTGGCACACCCACCCCGCCGGGCAGGCGCTGATCGTCACCTTCGGCCGGGGCCGCGTCCAGCGCGAGGGCGGCCCGGTGAAGGAGATCTCGGCCGGCGACGTGGTCTGGTTCGAGCCGGGCGAGAAGCACTGGCACGGCGCCTCGCCTGAGACCGCGATGAGCCATATTGCGGTGCAGGAATCCGTGGACGGCTCGCCCGTCACCTGGATGGAGAAGGTCTCGGACGCCGACTATTCCGGCTGAGGCCGGCGACGGGGCATCGTCCGCGCCTCACGCGGGCGACACGCCGCGGCGCGTGGCGACGAGGGTCAGGGCCAGGCACCCGCACCCCGCCACCGCCGCCACGGCGCCCATCGGCCCGGGCGTGCCGTCGGCCAGCAGGCCGACCAGCGCCGAGCCGACCATCCCGCTGCCATACTGGATCGCCCCGACGAGGGCCGAGGCGCTGCCGGCGCCCCGAGTGACGTTCGCCAGCGCCCCGGCGATGGCGTTCGCGGTGATGAGGCCGTTCAGCGCGTTGAACAGGAAGCTGGCCAAGACCAGCCCCGCGGCGGCGCCCAGATCGGCCCTCGCCACGGCCAGGAAGACCAGCCCGAACAGCGCCGCGCCGCCCGCGCCGTAGCGCAGCATCCGGTCCGAGCCGATCCGCGTGACGAGCCGCGCATTCGCGATGTTGGCGATCATCAGCCCGCCGACCCCGCTGGCGAAGACCAGCGCGTAGGCGGACGGGAACAGGCCGTGATAGGTGACGAAGGCGAAGGGCCCGCCCGCGGCCACGGCGAACACGCCCAGGTAGTAGAACCCGATCGCCTCGGCATAGGCCATGAGCGTGCCGTTCCCCAGCAGGACGCCATAGGCCGCCAGGCTGCGGGGCAGCGGCTCGGTCTCGCGCGCCTCCGCCGGCAGGCTTTCGGCAGGGCCGAGACCAGAGCCATCGTGACGAGCCCGAACCCGACCAGCGTCCAGAAGATCGCCTGCCAGCTCGCCACGGCGAGGATCTGCGCCCCGGCCATCGGGCCGAGCAGGGGCGCGACCGCCATCACCGTCATCAGCGTCGACAGGACCCGCGCCTCCCGGTCCCGCTCGTAGAGGTCGCGCACCATCGCGCGCGCCAGCGCAACCCCCGCGCTCGCCCCAAGTGCCTGCACGATGCGCCAGGCGATGATCTGCCACGGCGCCGCCGCCAGTGCGCAGCCGGCCGAGCCGAGGGCGAAGATCGCGAGCCCCGCCAGGATCGGCCCGCGCCGCCCCAGCCGGTCGCTGACCGGCCCCCAGAGCAGCTGCCCGGCCCCGAAACCGAGCAGATAGGTCAAGACGACGAGCTCGAGCTGCCCCTCCGCCGCGCCCAGCACCTCGGCTCGAGGACGAGGCGGAGGCGGCAGGCAGCCTGATGGTGGCGGCGATCCAGGCGTCGATCCTGCTCGGCGCGCTGTTCGGCGGCGCCCTGCTCGACGCCTTCGGCATCGCCGCGACCTTCCTCGGCAGCGCGGGGATCGCGGTGCTCGCGATGGCGGTGATCGGGTCGGGGAAGGGGCTGGTGCGTCCCGTCGATCCGCCCGACCCCTAGAAGGGCGACGCACGGAAGGATGATGCCGCCTGGGGTGGCCCAGCCGGGAATGGCATCGCGTCAGACCTCGGGGACGCTCGATGTGATCGAGGACATCCGCGCGGGCGGCATGGCGGTGCGGTGGACCGAGCGGAGGGTCCGCCCGGTCCTCGGCGATGGGAGGAAGCCCTACATCCTTGCTGCCCCCGCTTCTCGCGAGTCCGGCGAGAAGCACGTTCGGAGCCCTCCGGCGGGCCCCCTTGCCGCCTCAGGCGGCGCGGGGGGCGAGGCCGTGGACCCGGGGCGCCGGGCGCTGCGGCGAGAGGGTGGCGGTGACGGTGCGGTTCCGGCCCCCCTCCTTGGCGGCGTAGAGCGCGGCGTCGGACAGACGGATCGCGTCCGACAGGCCCGGCACGCGATCGCGGAAGGGCAGCAGCCCAAGGCTCGTCGTGACCTGCAGGCCCGGGCATTCGGGCAGGACGATCTCGGCCACGCGGGCGCGGATGCGCTCGGCGATGCGGAAGGCCTGGTCGGACTGGACGCCCGGCAGCACGATCGCGAATTCCTCTCCCCCGAGGCGGGCGATGCAATCCTCGGCCCGCAGGACGCCGCGCACGGCCTGCACCGCGTGCCTCAGCACCTCGTCCCCGATGGCGTGGCCGTGGGTGTCGTTGACCGCCTTGAAGTGGTCGAGGTCCATCAGCAGGAAGGCCCCGCCCCGGCCGCGCAGCTGAGGGGCCACCTCCTGGTAGTGCCGGGCGAGGCCGCGGCGGTTCAGCGCGCCGGTGAGCGGATCGGTCAGCGTCTCCTCGCGCAGGGCGCGCTGTTCGCGGGTCAGGGCGCGCTCGCGCTCGATCATCGCGCCGAAGAGCAGGGCGCCGAGGACGTTGAAGACCACGAGGACGGGCACAAGCAGCCCGAAGGCGGCGAGGCGCTGCTCGGCCGGGAGGAACGCCACCGTCACCAGCGCGACCGAGATGGTGAGCCCCATCGCGGGAAAGCGCCACCAGGTGGGCCGCGGCGCCAGCAGGCTGCTGCGGTTCCACATCACCCCCACGATCGCGGCGATCACCATGGAGGCGACGCCGAGACCGGCGCCCCCGCCGCCGAGTCCCAGCCGGACCGGGGCCGCGACCAGCAGGGACGCGGCCGCGCCGATCGGCCCGAGGAACGCGCCCGCGAACCCGATGAAGAGGTTGCGGCTATCGAGGATGACGCCCGGCGCGATCTCGGTCGTATTGAACATCATCAGCGTCGCACCAATCCCGAAGACCAGCCCCGCCATCAGGTGGCGCTGGTAGCGCGCCCAGCGCCGGCGCTGCACGATTGCATAGGCGCCGGTAACCAGCGCCATGATGCCGAGACCGTTGACGAAATTGATAAAGACTTCCATCGGCCCACCTCCGATCGCTCTATTATTAACCAATCCAAACGGGCGCATGTGGCGGAGGTGAGGCGCAAGCGGGACGAGTCTCGACACGATGGCGCGAGGGCGCGGAGGCCGGTTCCCTGCCGGGACGGCGGGCGCCGCCGTCGACGCCCGGCAGGCGGGCAACCGCGGGTGCGGCCGCCCCTGTCGCGGGTCCGTCCCGTCGGAACGGGCCCGCCGCCCGGACCGTTCGGGGCCGGGGCAACGCCGCGCGGCACGGGGCCGTGCCGCGTGGGGCCGTGCCGCGTGGGGCCGTGCTGCGTGGGGCGCGCATCCGGGCCGCCGATCCCGGCGCTCCGCCGCCGGAACCTCACCCGCGGGTCACGTCTGGTCCACGTCGCCCAGGTCGTCGCCCAGCGCGTCCTCGACATAGAGCATCCGGACGAGGATGATCGCGGTCAGCAGAAGGGGCGTCGCGAGCAGGACGCCCGCCATCCCGAACAGGATCCCGGCCCCGACGACGGCCAGCAGGATGAGCACCGGCGGGATCGACGCGACCCGGCTCTGGATCATCGGCAGGAGGACGTTGCCCTCCACCTGCTGGATCGCGACGAAGAGGGCGGCCGTCCAGACCGCATCCATCGGCGATTGCGCAAAGGCCACGAGCACGGCCGGGATGCCGGACAGGAAGGGGCCGACGAAGGGAATGAAGTTGGTCAGTCCCGCGATGAGTCCCAGCAGCAGCGGCAACGGGATCCCCAGGAGCCACAGCCCCAGCCCCGTCAGGACCGCCACCGCCGCCATGTCGAGCGCCTGCCCCGCCATCCAGCGCCAGAGATCGCGGCCGAGCGTGTCCAGGACCTCGCGCGCCCGGTCGCGATGCGCGGGCGGAACGAGGTGCAGCAGCCCGCGCCGGTAGAGCGCCGGGTCGAGGGCGAGGAACACCCCCACCGACAGGACGATCACGATGTTGGCGAGCGCGCCGAGGGCGGCGGACATCGTGCCGCCCAGCGTGCCCATGACATTCAGCTCGTTGACCGGCTCGGTCTCCTGCACCTGCTCGACCACCCAGCTGCCCCAGCGGCTGTCCTCCAGCCGGTCCTCGATCGACATCAGCGTGCGGGGGATGCTGTCCGACAGTTCGGCCGCCTGCGCCGCCAGCCTCGGCCCCGCGAGGATGGCGAGCGTCGCGAGGGCGGCGAGGAGGCCCAGCAGGACCAGCGCCAGCGCCGCCCCGACCGGCAGCGGCGTCAGCCGTGACACGATCAGGGCGAGATGGCGGAACAGGATCGCCAGCAGCGTGCCGCCGAAGGCGAGCAGCAGGACGAAGGACAGTGTCCAGGCCGCAACCGCGAGCGCCGCGATCGCCAGCACGAAGAGGAGGTCTCGGGTCAGCCGGTCTGTCTGCATGGAGCGTCCTCTTCGCTGTGCCGTCCGCGTTCCCGGGCCGGTCGCCGGCGCGGTGGGGGGCGACGCCGCGTCCTTCCGGAACTGGCGCCGCCCCCCGCACGTTCCGCGAGCATGTCCGATTTCCGCAGGAACTGGATCACCAGGCCCATCCATCGCTGGGGCAAGCGTACGCTGCCGCGGCTGTCCGATACCGAGGCCGAGGCGCTGAACGCGGGCGAGGTGTGGTGGGACGCCGACCTCTTCTCGGGCGATCCCGATTTCGACCGGCTGCATGCGGTCGAGGCGTCCCGCCTGACCGAGGAGGAGCAGGCCTTCCTCGACGGCCCGTGCGAGACGCTGTGCGGGATGATCGACGACTGGCGCATCAACCAGGAGACGGCCGACCTTCCCGAGGAGGTCTGGGACTTCCTGCGGCGCGAGAAGTTCTTCGGCATGATCATCGACAAGGCGCATGGCGGCCTCGGCTTCTCGGCCTTCGCCCATTCCGAGGTGGTGCGCTACATCTCCACCCGGTCGGTCGCCGCCGCCGTCACGGTGATGGTGCCCAATTCGCTGGGCCCGGGCGAGCTGATCCACCAGTTCGGCACCGACGCGCAGAAGGAGCACTGGCTGCCCCGCCTCGCCGACGGGCGCGAACTGCCGGCCTTCGGCCTGACCAGCGACGAGGCGGGATCCGACGCCTCGGCCATGATCGACGACGGGGTGGTGACCAGGGGCAGCTGGAACGGCGAGGAGGTGGTGGGCATCCGCCTCAACTGGGCGAAGCGCTACATCACCCTCTCGCCCGTCTGCACGGTGCTCGGTCTCGCCTTCAAGCTACGCGATCCCGACGGACTGCTGGGCGACGCGAAGGAGATCGGCATCACCTGCGCGCTCGTGCCGACCGATCTCGACGGGGTCGAGACGGGGCGGCGGCACATCCCCTCCACCACGATGTTCATGAACGGGCCCACGACGGGCAAGGACGTGTTCGTTCCCCTCGATCACATCATCGGCGGGCCGGACTACGCCGGGCGCGGCTGGATGATGCTGATGAGCGCGCTCGCCGCCGGGCGGGGCATCTCGCTGCCGTCGATGGGCAGCGCGGCCATCGCGCTCTCGGCCCACACGACCGGCGCCTATGCCCGCATCCGCCAGCAGTTCAACCTGCCCATCGGCAAGTTCGGCGGGATCCAGATCCCGATGGCCCGGCTCGCGGTCGACGCCTACGTCGTTGACGCCGCGCGGCGACTGACCTGCGCCGGGCTGGACGAGGGACGGGCGCTCTCCGTCATCTCCGCCATCATGAAGGCGCATGCCACCCTGCGGATGCGCGAGGCACTGAACGACGCGATGGACGTCCATTCCGGCAAGGCGGTGATCGACGGGCCGTCGAACTACCTGCTGCCGCTCTACCGCGCCGTGCCCATCGGCATCACGGTGGAGGGGGCCAACATCGTCACCCGCGCGCTGATCATCTTCGGCCAAGGGTCGATCCGCGCCCATCCGCACATGCTGGACGAGATGCAGGCCCTGCAGATCGAGGATGAGGACGAGAGCCTGAAGGCCTTCGACAGACATTTCTGGGCGCATGTGAAGCACAGCCTCCGGACGACGGGCCGCGCCTTCGCCCGCGCCTGGACCGGCAACCGCTCCGCACCCGTGCCGAAGAACGCGGGCAAGGCGGCGCCGATCTACCGCGAGCTGTCGCGCTGGTCGGCGTCCTACGCGCTGGTCGCGGACCTGTGCTTCCTCACCTTCGGGGGCGAGCTGAAGCGGCGGGAGATGATCTCGATCCGGATGGGCGACATCCTGTCCGAGATGTATCTCCTCTCCGCCGCGCTGAAGCGCTGGCAGGACGAGGGCCGGCAGGAGGCGGACCTGCCGCTGCTGCGCTACGCGGCCGAGCGCGCCTTCGCCACGATCGGGCAGCTGCTCGACGAGGTGCTCGAGAACATGCCCCCCGCCTGGGCGCGGCTGGTCGGCCGCGTGGTCACCCGCCCCGGCAGCCGGCCGAGCGGGCCGGACGACCGGCTGATCGCGGAGTGCGCCGACCTGATCTACGAGCCCTCCGCCACGCGGGACCGGATCACCGGGCGGCTCTTCGGCGGCTGCAACCGCGACGGGGTCGAGGTGCTGAACGCGGCCTATGCCGCCGTGATCGACCTTGCGCCCCTGATGAAGCGGCTGCGCGAGGCGAAGAAGACGCCGGATGCCGCGCTGAAGGCGGGCCTCATCAGCGAGGAAGAACGGGAAAGGATCGCCGACATGCAGCAGAAGGTGAGCGCCGTGATCGCGGTCGACGATTTCACGCCCGAGGCGCTGTCGCGCTACTATGCCGGCTTCGCACCCGGGCGCCCGACCGACATGGCCGCGGAATGACCCGGCCCGTCTACCTCGTCGACGGGGCGCGCACGCCCTTCCTCAAGGCGCGGGGCAAGCCCGGCCCGTTCACGCCCGTCGACCTCGCCGTGCAGTGCGGCCGGCCGCTGCTGGCGCGGCAGGGCTTCGACCCCGCCCTGATCGACCTCGTCATCCTCGGCTGCGTCAACGTGATCTCGGACGAGATGAATCCCGCCCGGGTCGCCGCCCTCCGGCTCGGCCTCGGCGAGGACAAGGTCGCCTTCACCGTGCAGATCAATTGCGGTTCGGGCATGCAGTCGATCGACACCGCCTATCGCTACATCCGCGAGGGGTCGCACGAGATGATCCTCGCGGGCGGGACCGAGGCGCTGAGCCATGCGCCGCTCGTCCTGCGGCAGGGCGCGGTGGAATGGTTCGGCAGGATGGCCTCGGCCAAGGGGCCGCTCGACCAGGCCAAGGCGTTGGGCGGGCTGCGGCCGGACTTCCTCAAGCCCGTCGTCGGGCTGGAGCGGGGGCTGACCGACCCGATCACCAAGCTGAACATGGGCCAGACCGCCGAGGTGCTGTCCCACCGCTTCGACATCGACCGCAAGGCGGCGGACACCTACGCGATGGAGAGTCACCACCGCCTCGCCCGCGCGCAGCGCGAGGGCTGGCTCGAGGACGAGGTGCAGCCCGCCTTCTCGCGCGGGGGGGAGGCCTACGATCACGACGACGGCGTGCGCCCGGACAGCGATCTCGGGGGTCTTGCCAAGCCGAAGCCCGCCTTCGAGCCGCCCTACGGGCGCGTGACGGCCGGCAATTCCAGCCAGATCACCGACGGGGCGAGCTGGACGATCCTCGCCTCGGAAGCGGCGGTCGAGGCGCACGGCCTCACCCCGCTGGCCAAGGTCGTCGACAGCGAATGGGCCGCGCTCGACCCGTCCGTCATGGGGCTGGGGCCGGTCCTGGCCTCCACCCCGCTCGCGCGGCGGCACGACCTCGACCTCGGCGACATCGACCTGTGGGAGCTGAACGAGGCCTTCGCCGCACAGGTGCTGGCCTGCCTCGCCGCCTGGGACGACGCGGAGTTCTGCCGCGAGGTGCTGGGCCTCGACGGCGCCTTCGGACGGATCGACCGCGACCGGCTGAACATCGACGGCGGGGCGATCTCGCTCGGTCATCCGGTCGGAACGAGCGGCAACAGGATCGTGCTGCATCTCGCCAACGCGCTGAAGCGCACCGGCGGGACGCGCGGGATCGCGACGGAATGCATCGGCGGCGGCCTCGGCGGCGCCATGCTGCTGGAGGCGGTGCGATGACCCGGCCCGTGCTCGACCATCTCGGAGCGACGAAGCTCGAACTCGGCCCCGCGGCAGGGGCGGAGGGCCATCCCTGGCGGCGGGCCGAGGCGGACGGGATCGTCTGGCTGGTCCTCGACCGCGAAGGCAGCACGACCAACACCGTCTCGCGAGGCGTGATCGAGGCGCTGGACGAGGAGATCGCGCGGCTCGAGGGCGACACCCCCCGCGCGGTCGTCCTCCGCTCTGCCAAGACGGGCGGCTTCGCGGCGGGGGCCGATATCGGCGGCTTCGCCGAGATGTCGGACGAGGGCGCGGCCGACCTGCTGCGGCAGGGGCACGCCGTGCTCGACCGGCTGGAGGCGCTGTCCTGCCCGACCATCGCGGTGGTGCATGGCGCGGCGCTGGGCGCGGGGTTCGAGATCGCCCTGGCCTGCGACCATCGCATCGCCATCGACGGCGCGTCGTTCGGCTTTCCGGAGGTGAATCTCGGCCTGCATCCCGGCCTTGGCGGGACGGTGCGACTGCCCGCGCTGATCGATCCGCTCGAGGCGATGACGATGATGCTGACGGGCAAGACCGCGCATACGAAGCGGGCGAAGTCGCTCGGCATCGTCGACCTCGTGGTGGAGGAGCGGCACGTCCTCAACGCCGTCCGGGGCGTGCTGGACGGCGACGGCCCCTCCCGGTCGAAAGGGCTGAAGGCCCGCGCCCTGCAATCCGGCACCGCCCGCGGCCTCGCCGCGCGTCGGATGCGGGCCGAAACGGAGAAGAAGGCGCCCAAGGCGCATTATCCCGCGCCCCATGCGCTGATCGATCTCTGGGAAGAGCATGGCGACGATCCGCGAGCGATGCAGCGGGCCGAGATCGAGAGCTTCGCCGCGCTGCTCTCCTCCGAGGCGTCGCGGAACCTGCGGCGGGTCTTCTTCCTGCGGCAGGGGCTGAAGGCCGGGGCCAAGGGGGAGGACGGCATCGCTCATGTCCACGTGATCGGCGGCGGAGAGATGGGGGCCGAGATCGCCGCCTGGGCCGCGATCCGCGGCAAGCGGGTGACGCTGGCCGATCTGGAGCTCGCGCCGCTCGCCCGCGCGGTGAAGGCGGCGGAGAAGGTCTGCAAGGACAAGCACCTGACCGGCCCCGAGACGCGCGACGCGCTCGACCGGCTGATGCCCGATCCGAACGGATACGGCCTGCGACGCGCCGATCTGGTCGTCGAGGCCGTGCCGGAGGATTCCGAACTCAAGGCGAAGATCTACGCGCAGGCCGAGGCGGGAATGAAGGACGGTGCGATCCTCGCCAGCAACACGTCGAGCCTGCGCCTCGCCGAGCTGCGGGGCTCGCTGCAGCGGCCCGAGCGGTTCGCGGGCCTGCATTTCTTCAACCCGGTCTCGAAGATGCAGCTGGTCGAAATCGTCCGCCATGACGGGACCGAGAACGCGGTCATCGACCGGCTGCGCGCCTTCTGCGGCGTCATCGACCGGTTGCCAGTGCCCGTCACCGATTATCCCGGCTTCCTCGTGAACCGGGCGCTCACGCCCTACCTGATGGAGGCGATGGTGCTGATGGACGAGGGCGTCGACAAGGCGGTGATCGACCGCGCCGCCATCAAGTTCGGCATGCCGATGGGGCCGGTCGCGCTGGCCGATCAGGTCGGCCTCGACATCTGCCTGCACGTTGCCGAGAGCCTGAAATCGAGCCTCGACAAGCCGATGCCCGCGATCAGCGACCGGCTGCGGCGCAAGGTCGAGGCGGGCGAGACCGGCAAGAAGGCGGGGCGGGGCTTCTACGACTGGTCGGACGGCACCCCCCGCCCGGACCCGCAGGAGGGGGGGCCGGACGACCTGACCGACCGGCTGATCCTGCCGATGCTCGACGGCTGCGTCGAATGCCTGCGGAAGGGCGTCGCCCGGGACGAGGACGAGATCGACGGGGCGATGATCTTCGCCACCGGCTTCGCGCCGTTCCGGGGCGGCCCGATGCATTATGCTCGGGCCCGTGGAACGGGGAAGGTGCGGGACCGGCTGGCCGAGCTGGCGGATCGGCACGGCCCGCGCTTCGCCCCCGATCCGGGCTGGTCCGACATCTGAGACGACCATGCCGTGGATGACGGATCCCGACGCGGCCGCGCACGAGGCGGTGCGCCTTACCGGGGGCGAGATCCGCCTCGCCCTGCCTCTCGGCCTCGGAAAGCCGGTGCGGTTCGTCAATGCGCTGGTCCGATTGGCGCGGGACGATCCGTCGATCCGCCTCGACATCTTCACCGCGCTGACGCTGGAAGTGCCGGATCCGGCCGACGACATGGAGCGGCGGTTCCTCGGCCCCGCCCGCGACCGCCTGTTCGGCGCCTATCCCGACCTGCTCTATGCCCGGATGCTGCGGGACGGCACCCTGCCGGCCAACGTCACCGTCTCGGAATTCTTCTTCATGGCGGGCAACTGGCTGAGGCACGAGGGCGCACAGCAGTCCTATGTCTCGGCGAACTACACCGACGCGCTGCATGTCCTCGTCTCGCGCCGGCCGAACGTCGTCGCCCAGCTGGTCGCGGAAGAAGGGGAATCGATCAGCCTGTCCTCGAATACCGACATCTCGACCGACCTGTTCCGGATGCGCGACGCGGGAGCCCTGGACTTCGTCGCCGTGGCCGAAGTGCATCCGCAGATGCCCTTCCTCGACGGGGAGGGGGCGATCCGGCCCGCCGGCGACTTCGCGGTGCGCCTGCGCCCGAGGGACGGCTACGAGCTCTTCTCGGCGGTCAAGCGCCCGGTGGAGCGGCCCGCCCATGCGATCGGGCTGCACGTGGCGGGTCTCGTCGCGGATGGCGGCACGCTGCAGATCGGCATCGGCGCGATCGGCGATGCGGTGGCCCATGCCCTGATCCTGCGCCATCGGGGCGAAGACGGCGCGATCCGGGTGACCTGTCCCTTTCCCGTTCCGTCGGCCGCCACGGGGCCCTTCGACACGGGCCTGCACGTCGTGACCGAGATGCTCGTCGGCGGCCTGCTCGCGCTGTTCGAGGCCGGGGTGGTGAAACGCGAGGTCGACGGCATCGCGGTCAATGCGGGATTCTTCGTCGACACGCGCGACTTCTACCGCCGCCTGCGCGAGATGCCCCGCGACCGGCGGGACCGGATCGCGATGCGGCCCGTCAGCTTCACCAACACGCTCTACGGGGACGAGGCGGGCCGGCGCGCCGCCCGCTCCGGCGCCCGCTTCGTCAACGGAGCGATGAAGGTCTCGCTCCTCGGCGACGTGATGTCCGACACGGTCGCGGACGGGCAGGTCGTCAGCGGTGTCGGCGGGCAGTTCAACTTCGTCGAGCAGGCGATGGCCCTGCGCGACGGCCGCTCGATCATCACCGTTCCGGCGACCCGTATGTCGGGCGGGCGGGTCGAGAGCAACATCGTCTGGTCGGTGGAGACGACGACCGTGCCGCGCCACATGCGCGACATCGTTGTCAGCGAATACGGGATCGCGGATCTCGGGGGACGATCCGATGCCGAGGTGATCGCCGCCCTGATCGGAATCGCCGACAGCCGGTTCCAGGAGGGGCTGGTCGCCCGTGCGAAGTCGGCCGGCAAGCTGCCTCAGGACTACGTCCTGCCGGAGGCGGCGCGGCAGAACACGCCCGTGCGGCTGGAGGCCTGGCTCGCCCCCTTCGCGCACCGGCTGCCCGACTTCCCGCTCGGCACCGATTTCGACGACGTGGAGCGTCGCCTCCTTCCCGCTCTGGCGACGCTCCGCAGGGAGAGCGCGAGCTGGGCAGGCCGGGCGCGGCTGCTGCGCGACGCGGTCTTCCGTCGCGGCGACGTCGATGCCGGGGCGATGCGGCGGATGGGCTTCGCCCCGGGAACCTGGCGCCCGGCCGGGCTGGCGCTGAAGGGCGCCCTGAGACGCGAGGCACGCTCGGGGCCGGGCCCGTCGGCCGGGTCCTGACGCCGCGGTGCCGGTACCAGTGGTGGTGCCTGTGGCAGGGCAAGCGGCACCCTGCCCCGTGGGAGGGGGCAGGACGGACTGGGCCAGTCCGGGAAACCTGCCCTTGCGTGAGGAGGCGAGATACCGCTTAACTCGAGCAGGTGACAGCTGTCCGGCGTCGTCCGCCGATCGGGGCGTCGTCGGATTGTCGGACAAAATGCCTCGGGGCAACGCGATGTTATCCTTGAGACAAGTCCTGTTGTTCGTCCGTGCCGAGTATGTCCACGTTACTGAATAATGGAACTGAAGCGGTATCTCGGGGGTCATCCTGCGGTGCAACGAGGATGAGCGATAATGGAACGGAGCGCGATACTGGACGAGATGATCGAGTTCGCCATGGAGGCGCTGCTCTCCGGCGAGCCGTTGCGGCGTCGCCGCGTGGTGCGCGATCTGGCCCATCGTTGGCCCGACGAGAGCGCGCATGCGATCAGCTTCGCCCTCACCTCGGCGACCGCGCTGATCGAGGACACGTTCCGGGACGCGGCCAACCACGATCCCGTGGTGCCCCTGGGCTACCGATTGTCGGCGCTGATCTCGGCCGACATCCACGCGATCCAGGCGATGGGTCAGAGCCCGGCTCGGGCGGGGGACCTGCTGCATTTCTGGCGCCGCGCCGATCCCGGCTACCTCGACGTGCAGTAGCGCCCGGCGGCGGGCAGGTCCGTCAGACCATGCGGATCACGTCCTTGTCGATCGCCAGCATGTAGCCGCGCCGCGCGATGTTCTTCACCAGCAGCTCCGAGACCATCTGGTTTCCCAGCGAATCACGCAGCCGCTTGATCCGGGTCGCGCCCGCCGCCTCCTCGCAATCCGACGGATCGCGCCCCGAGATCACCGCCTCGATCTGGCTGCCGGACATCACCTCGTCGTCGAGCCGCGCCTCGGCCAGGACGCTGAGCGTCTCGATCGCGGCCTCGGTCAGCTTGAACTCGAAATTGTTCAGGTAGACCACGTTCTGGTCCCGGGCGATCATCAGGCTGTTCACTTCGATCCCCTGCCGCTCGATCTGGCCCATGCGGCGGTTCAGCGCGATCAGCATCACCAGGAACGCGATGGCCGCGATCAGCAGCGCCGTGGCGAAGACCAGCAGGACGAAGACGATGATCCGGTAGCTGGCGAAGGTCTCGGAGAAGGCCGTGCCCGACTGGGCCAGGATCTCGAGCAGGCGCAGCTCGGAATTCGTCGTGAAATCGTTCTCGACGAAGATCCGCTCGACCCGCGCGTTGAAGGCGTTTGCGTCCGGCAGGTTGATGAACAGCAGCACGGCCGCGACGGCCAGGATCGCCACGATGGCCGCGAGGCCGCCGACGACGATCCTGTTGCCGGTGGCCCGCGTCTCAGTAGCGGAGAAAGTACTCTCCCGCATCCTCTTCCCTCTCGTTCAGTCCGTCCGCGCCGAAGGTCCCGACGACTTCGAGCAGTTCCCAGCCGTCGGCCGCGAGGACCGGCTGCAATTGCTGGGCGGCGGCGCCGGTCGAGCAATCCGCCCCCGTCACCTCGCTCACACCGTACATCAGGCGGAGCGGGTCGTCCCGCTTGGCCTTGAAATCGGCGTAGCACTCGGCCCGGGCGGCGCCGGCGGCGAGCGCGAGGAGGAGCGAGAGGATCAGAAGGCGCATTGTCGGCCGGTCCGGAGCTGGAGGGTCTTGCAGGACCGACCATGGGCGCGGCCGGTGAAGTCATACAATAGCAGGCACATTGGGCCCGCTGTCAGCGGATAACAAGCGGCCGCTATTGCCTGTTCCCCCGGGCCGGCCCCAATTCCGGTCCCGACACGACGGCGTGCCCCCGGCAACGGGCCCGCCGGATCCGCAACGCAGTCCGGGACAACGGGAGAGGACGCATGACAACCCATCGGCGCACGGCCCTGGCCGGATTGCTGTCCGCGATCCTCGCCCTCGGTCTCGCCCTGCCGGCGCAGGCCGACCGGGACGAGCGGCGGACGCGGCTCGTGCAGGGGGCGGCGCTGCTGGCGATCGCGGGTCTGATCGTCCACGAGGCGCGGCGGGACGGCCGGGACGACGGGCGGCACCGGGTCGCCCGGGCGCCGGTTCCGGTGCCGCCGGACGCGCCGCCCCCGGCGGCCGGGGGGACGGACCCGGCGCTGCCCGCCTCCTGCCTGCGGCAGGTGGCGAGCACGGGCGGGGCGGTGACGCTGTACGACGGCGACTGCCTCGATGCGCGCTCGCCCGTCGCGTCGGACCTGCCGCTGACCTGCGGGGTGATCGTCCGGCGGCCCGAGGGGGGGATCGCCAGCGGATACCGGCCGGATTGCCTGGCCGGACAGGGATACGAGGTTGCCGACCGGCGCTAAGGCAAGGGTCGAGCAGCGGCGCGGTACGAGCCCCAGTCACCGCGTCGGGGATCGGGGGCGGATCGGCCGAAGGGCCGGCCGCCCCCGAAACCATTGAGGGGCAGGGCGATCGCGCCGATCCGGGTGGGGCGCCCCGCATCGTGAGATCGGGGCCCTTGCGCCGCCCCGCCCGGGAAGGGCACATCTTGGGCCATGCCGCCGCCCACCCCCCATTACGCCTTCGAACAGGCCGCGCTATCGCGCGGCGCCCGCATCGTCGCGGGGGTGGACGAGGTGGGCCGCGGCCCGCTGGCCGGGCCGGTCGTCGCCGCGGCGGTCGTCCTGGACCCCGCGCGGCTGCCGGCCGGCCTCTCCGACAGCAAGGCGCTGAGCGCGAAGCGGCGCGAGACCCTGACGGAGGAGATCCGGGCCTGCGCGCAGGTCGGCCTCGGGATCGCCACGGTGGAAGAGATCGACGCGCTCAACATCCTGCGCGCCAGCCACCTGGCGATGTGCCGCGCGCTGCGGGCGCTGCCCGTCGCGCCCTGCCACGCCCTGATCGACGGCAAGCTGCTGCCCCGCGACAATCCCTGCGGTTGCGAAGGGATTGTGCGGGGGGACGGCCGGTCGGTCTCGATCGCCGCGGCCTCGATCGTGGCAAAAACATGGCGCGACGCGCACATGGTGGAACTCGCGCAACACTTCCCCGGCTACGGCTGGGAGACGAATGCGGGATACGGGACGAAAGGCCACAGGTCGGCCCTGCAGACGCTCGGCGCGACCCCTTACCATAGGCGCTCGTTCCGGCCGGTCCACGACATCTTGTGTCGAGATGAAAACGTAACCGCTTAGTTAGATATAACTTTTGACCCTGTCGGCCGGGTCGGACCATCCTTGGCGCATCAGAGCGGGACAACCCGCCGATGGCCGAGGCAGGCCGGACCGAGAGGCAGACGATGAAGACCAAAGAGACGGTGCGGGCCGCCCCCGCGCTGCCCCTGAACACGATTCTGGACGGCGATTGCGTCGAGCGGATGCGGGCCCTGCCCGATGCGTCCATCGACCTGATCTTCGCCGACCCGCCCTACAACCTGCAGCTGAAGGGCGAGCTGCACAGGCCGGACAATTCCCGCGTCGACGCCGTCGACGACGCCTGGGACCGGTTCGACACCTTCGCGACCTACGACGCCTTCACGAAGGCCTGGCTGACCGAGGCCCGCCGCCTGCTGAAGCCGCATGGCGCGATCTGGGTGATCGGCTCCTACCACAACGTCTTCCGTCTGGGCGCGGAGCTGCAGAACCAGGGCTTCTGGATCCTGAACGACGTGGTCTGGCGCAAGTCCAACCCGATGCCGAACTTCCGCGGCAAGCGCCTGACCAACGCGCACGAGACGCTGATCTGGGCGTCGAAGGAAGAGGGCGCGAAGTACACCTTCAACTACGAGGCGCTTAAGGCGCTGAACGAGGGCGTGCAGATGCGGTCGGACTGGGTGATTCCGATCTGCACCGGGCACGAGCGTCTCAAGGACGAGGCCGGCGACAAGGCGCACCCGACGCAGAAGCCCGAGGCGCTGCTGCACCGCGTCCTCGTCGGCACGACGAAGCCGGGCGACGTGGTGCTCGACCCGTTCTTCGGCACCGGCACGACCGGCGCGGTCGCCAAGATGCTGGGCCGCGACTTCATCGGGATCGAGCGCGAGGCGTCCTACCGCGCCCATGCCGAGAAGCGCCTCGCCCGCGTGCGCCGCTTCGACAGCGACGCGCTGGAGGTCACGACCTCCAAGCGGGGCGAGCCCCGCGTCGCCTTCGGCGTGCTGGTCGAGCGCGGCATGCTGCGCCCGGGCGAGGAATTGTGGAGCCTGAACGGCCGCCACAAGGCCAAGGTCCGCGCCGACGGCACGCTCGTCGCGCAGGACGTGAAGGGGTCGATCCACCAGGTCGGGGCGCATCTGGAAGGCGCGCCCTCCTGCAACGGCTGGACCTACTGGCACTTCCGCCGCGAGGGTCAGCGCGTGCCGATCGACGTCTTCCGCCAGCAGATCCGCGCCGAGATGCGCGCGGGCTGAGGCCCCCCACCCGTTTCACGGTCTACCGCCGGGCTGCGGCACCTTCCGCCGCTGCAGCCCCACCTTGCCCTGCCCGGCCCCCTCAAGGGCCCGGCAGGGCTTTTTTCGTCCGCGGGGCGGGCCTATCAAGGCCCGACCGATCCCTCAGGAGAGCCCCGCCGATGCCGATGATCCTCATGTCCTCGAAGGCGTCGCCCTTCGTCCGCAAGGTGCGCGTCCTGATCCAGGAAGCGGACCGCTGGGCGGAGGTCGAGGAGAACGTGACCCCGACCACGCCGCTCGACTCGGCGCCCGCCGTGCTGGCGGCCAATCCTCTGGGCAAGATCCCCGCCCTGATCCGCGAGGAGGGGCCGACCCTGCACGACAGCCGCGTCATCACCCGCTATCTCGACGATCGCTGGTCGCTCGGCCTCTATCCCGCGTCCCGCCTCTGGGAGGTGCTGACCCTGGAATCGATGTCCGACGCGATCATGGAGGCCGCTCTGGGCATGGTCTACGCGGCCAAGTTCCACGCCGCGCCCGACGCCGCCTGGGCCGACGCGCAGTGGACCAAGGTCGCCCGCACGCTGGACGCGGTGGAGGATCGCTGGATCAGCCACCTCTCCGGCCCGCTGGACATGGGCCAGGTCGCGCTCGGCTGCGCGCTCGGCTATCTCGACCTGCGGCACGGAAATCGCGGCTGGCGCGAGGGACGGCCGGTCCTGACCGAATGGTCGGCGCGGTTCGCGGAACGCCCCTCGATGGCAGCGACGGTGCCGGCCGGCTGAGGGGGCAGGGGGCGCTGCCCCCGTCGCCTGACGGCGACTCCCCCGGAGTATTTCGGGCAAGATAAGGGGGCGGGGGCGTGCGCACCCCGCGCCGCGCCGCGCCGGGATGCGATGTGCCGCGAGGGCGGCGGGCGAGAGGCGCGTCGCCCCGTCAGGTCCACCATTCGTCGATGGCGGCGATGTCGTCGTCGGACCAGCCGAAATGGTGGGCGAGCTCGTGGATCGTCACATGCGCCACCAGTTCCTCGACCGTGACGTCCCCGCGTTCGGCCCATTCGTCGAGGATCGGCCGGCGGAAGAGCCACACGGTGTCGGGGCCGGCCGGCTGGTCGAAGACGGATTTCTGCGTCAGCGGCACGCCCTCGTAGAGGCCCGTCAGCTCGAAGGCCTCGCTCTCCGTGTCGGCCAGCATCTCCTCGTCGGCGAAGTCGGCGACGCGGATCGCCACCTCCATCGCGCGGGCGCGGAAGGCGCGGGGCAGGCGGGCCTGCACGGCGCGGGCAAGTTCCTCGATCTCGTCGAGGGTCGGGGCGACGAGGTTCGCGGCGGGGATGGTGGTGGCGTCCATCCCGCCCATATGGACAATGCGGGGCGGCTGTGGAAGAGCCGCTGCCGTCCGACAGGAGGCCCTGCCCATGACCACCACCCGCTTCGCCCCGTCGCCGACCGG
Organism: Wenxinia saemankumensis; assembly: GCF_900141735.1. Classification (GTDB taxonomy): domain Bacteria; phylum Pseudomonadota; class Alphaproteobacteria; order Rhodobacterales; family Rhodobacteraceae; genus Wenxinia; species Wenxinia saemankumensis. The sequence continues at coordinate 79,716 of NZ_FQYO01000004.1, read as the reverse complement.
CTGGCTGCACATCGGCAACCTGCGCGCCGCGCTGTTCAACTATGCCATCGCCCGCCGGCAGGGCGGCACCTTCGTGCTGCGCATCGACGACACCGATGCCGAACGCTCGAAGGAGGAATATGTCGAGGGCGTGAAGGAGGACCTGACCTGGCTCGGCCTGAGCTGGGACCGGGTGGAGCGGCAGTCGGCGCGGCTGGACCGCTACGCACAGGCGCGGGACCGGCTGATCGCGATGGGCCGGCTCTACGAATGCTTCGAGACGCCGGGCGAGCTGGACCTCAAGCGCAAGAAGCAGCTGAACATGGGCCGCCCGCCGGTCTACGACCGCGCGGCGCTCGCCCTCCCGGAGGAGGAGAAGGACCGCCTGCGGGCCGAGCGCGGCTCGCACTGGCGCTTCAGGCTGGACCGGGAGCGCATCGAATGGACCGACGGGATCCTCGGCGACCTGTCGATCGACGCGGCCTCGGTCTCCGATCCCGTCCTGATCAAGGAGAGCGGACAGGTCCTCTATACCTTCGCCAGCGTGGTCGACGACGTCGAGATGGGGATCACCGACATCGTCCGCGGCTCGGACCACGTGACCAACACCGCGACGCAGATCCAGATCATCGAGGCGCTGGGCGGCACCGTTCCGCGCTTCGCCCACCATTCGCTCCTGACCGGACCGCAGGGCGAGGCGCTGTCGAAGCGGCTGGGCGCGCTCAGCCTGCGCGACCTGCGGGCGGAGGGGATCGAGCCGATGGCGATCCTGTCGCTGATGGCGCGGCTCGGCTCGTCGCAGCCGGTGGAACTGCGCGGCGCCGTCGAGGAGGTGGTGGCGGGCTTCGACCTCTCCACCTTCGGCTCCGCGCCGACGAAGTTCGACCCCGCCGATCTCCGGCCCCTTTCCGCCCGCATCCGGGCCGGGCGGCCCTACGAGGACATGGAGGACGAGATCCGCGCCGCGGGCGTGCCCGACGCGATCGCCCCCCGGTTCTGGGAGGTGGTGCGCGAGAACATCGACGGGCCCGGCGACATGGCGCAATGGTGGGCCATCCTCTCCACCGGCCGGGCCGGCCGGGCAGAGCCGGAGGATGCCGATTTCGTCGCCGCCGCGCTCGCCGATCTCGGCGCGCCGCCCTACGGGCCGGAGACCTGGGGCGAATGGACGTCCCGGGTCAAGGCGGCCTCAGGGCGCAAGGGCAGGGGGTTGTTCCAGCCGCTACGTCGCGCGGTCACGGGCCGCGACCACGGCCCCGAGATGGCGGGCGTGCTCGAACTGATGCAGGTCCGGCCCGGCCTCGCGGACTAGCGCTGGCCCGGTGGACGGCGCCGGGGGGCGGCCGCGACGCGCCCTTCGGACCCGCGCTCCCCCCTCGACGGCGCCCCGCCGGCCCCCCGTCCAGCGCCGGGGGCCGCCGCGCCCGCCATCGCGCCCTGACCCGCGGACCGGCGAGGGAGCGACCCTTCCCGCCCTTTGGCCGGCCGCCGCCCGATCGTCGGCGCCCCGCGCGCCTCTCCTTCGCAGGGGCGCAAATACCGCGGGGGGCCAGGGGGGCAGAGCCCCCCTGCCCCCGCCGGCGGCGGCCGCGATCGCCGCCTCGACCCGGACGCGGGTCCGTGACACTCTGCGCGCCATGACACTTACGCTTCAGGACGGCCGGCCCGTCTCCCGCTTCGCCTTCGGCACCATGCAATGGGGCGACACCGCCGACGAGGACGCGTCGCGGGCCCTCTACGAGCGGTGCCGCGCCGCCGGGATCACCCATTTCGACTGTGCCGTCGGCTATGCCGAGGGGCGCTCCGAAGAGTGGCTCGGCCGTTTCGCGCGCGACGACCGCGCGGATCTCTACATCGCGACGAAGGTCGCCTTCGACGGGGCCTCGCGCGCCAACATCCTGGCCCAGTGGGATCGCTGCCGGCGCCAGCTCGGAATGGAGAGCGTCGACCTGCTCTACCTGCACCGGTTCGACCCCGCGACCCCGCTCGAGGAGAGCTTCGAGACGATGGCCGAACTTCAGCAGGCCGGCGCCTTCCGCCATATCGGGGTGTCGAACTACGCCGCCTGGCAGGTGATGAAGGCGCAGGCGGTCTGCGCCGGGCTCGGCACCCGGATCGACGCGGTGCAACCGATGTACAACCTGGTGAAGCGCCAGGCCGAGGTGGAGCTGTTGCCAATGGCCGCCGATCAGGGCATCGCGGTCCTGCCCTATTCGCCGCTGGGCGGCGGTCTCCTGACGGGCAAGTATTCGCGCAGGCAGGGCGGGGGCGGCGGGGGCCGCCTGGAGACCAACGAGATGTATGCCCGCCGATACGCGCCGGACTGGATGCTGCGGGCCGCGGAGGAGCTCGGCGACATCGCCGCGGCCGAGGGAGTGCATCCCGCCACGCTCGCCGTGGCCTGGGTCGCCGCCCACGCGGCGGGGCCGATGCCCATCGTCTCCGCCCGGTCGGTCGAGCAGCTCGAACCCTCGCTCGCCGCAATGGGCTACGAGATGCCGGGCGAGCTGCGGGCGCGGCTGTCGGCGCTGACCCCCACGCCGCCCCCGGCGACGGACCGGCTGGAGGAGCAGTGAGCGACTTCCTCGTCATCGGGGGCGGGATCGCGGGGATCAGCGCCGGCGCGCGGCTCAGCGCGCTCGGATCGGTCACCGTGCTCGAGCGGGAAGGGGCGCTGGCCTACCACGCCTCCGGCCGCTCCGCCGCGCTCTACGAGCGCAATTACGGCCGGCCGGCGACGATCGCGCTGAACGAGGCGAGCTACGACCACCTGCGCCACGAAGGGGGCGGCGTGCTGTCCCCCCGCGGGATCATGGTGATCGGCAAGGAGGCGGACCGCGCCGCCTTCGACGCCGACATGGCCGCGATGCGGCTGGCCCCGCTCGGCCCGGGCGAGGCGCGGGCCCTCTTTCCGCTCCTCGCCCCGGAGGTGACGCTGGCCGCCCACGATCCGGAGGCGTGGGACATCGACACCGACCGGCTGGTGCAGGACTTCGCCCGCGCGATCCGCGGGGCGGGGGGGCGCATCGTCACCGGGGCGGAGGTCACGTCGATCCGCCGGACAGGCACCGGCTGGGTGGTCGAGGCGGGAGAGACCGTCGAGGCCCGCCTGCTGATCGACGCGGCGGGCGCCTGGGCGGACGGAATCGCGGCCATGGCCGGGATCGCGCCGCTCGGCCTCGTGCCGCACCGCCGCTCGATGGCCCGCGTCCCGGCGCCGGAGGGGATGGACCCCGCCGGCTGGCCGATGGTGATGGGGCCGGGCGAGGACTGGTACATGAAGCCCGATGCCGGCGCCCTCATCGTCTCGCCCGCCGAGGAGGATCCTGCAGAGCCGCACGACGCCTATCCGGACGACATGGTCCTGGCCGAGGGGCTGGCCCGGTTCGAGGCCTACACCACCTACGAGACGAGGCGGATGCTGTCGAACTGGGCGGGGCTGCGGACCTTCGCCCCGGACCGGACGCTGGTGCTCGGGCCCGATCCGGCCGACCCGTCCTTCCTCTGGTGCGCGGGGCAGGGGGGCTACGGATTCCAGTCGGCGGCGGCGGCCTCCACTTTCCTGGCCGACCTGGTCGGGGGGCGGCCGAGCGTCCTGCCCGCCGAGGTGCAGGCGGCGCTGCGGCCGGACAGATTGCGCTGACCGCGCCGGGTCGCGGCCCGCCGTTCGGAAAGTTTTCATTCCCATGCCCCAATCTGGCCCCAAAACGCGGTCTCTCTGGAGAGGCGCCTCGAGGAAGGGATGCATCATGGGACCGGTTATCGTGCTTCTCGGCGGCCTTCTCGGTCTCGTCGGCGCCATCGGCGGCTGGCTCTTCCTCGATATGCCGGTCTTCGCGGCCCTCGCCATCTGGGCCCTGTCCGGCCCGGCCGCGGCCCTCCTCCTGCTTCTGCCGTTCGGTCCCCGCCCGGCCCGCGAGGAGTTGAGGCCGCAGGGCGCCTGACCGCCAGCCTCTCATGCCTGCCCCCGCCGCATCGTGGGGACCGGTCTCCTTCGCGCCGCCGAGCCGCGACCTCGCCCTGCCGTGATCGCGCGTCCCCGCAGGGCGGCCGGACCCGTCCGGTCCGGGCCGCGCCGGGCGGACCGGCGGGTCGCGGAGGCCTGCCGAGGCCGAAACGAATACTTGATCGGAGGGGTCTTGCGACCGATAATCAGGGGCGCGTGACGTTACCTCTATCGACCCTCGGCTCCACTCCCGTGCAGTCCCTCGATCAGCACTGACCATCGCCTCCCCGCTGCAATCCCGCGAGCGGACACGACAAATTGGAGAGTCTCACGATGGCCACCGGCACCGTGAAATGGTTCAACGCAACCAAGGGGTATGGCTTCATTGCCCCCGATGGCGGCAGCAAGGACGTGTTCGTCCACATCTCCGCCGTCGAGCGGTCGGGCCTGAACGGCCTGAAGGACAACCAGAAGGTCAGCTTCGACATCGAATCGGGCCGCGACGGTCGCCAGTCGGCGATCAACCTCTCGCTCGCCTGACGGGGTCTTCGTGCGGATGAACGTCGAGCGCGCATCCGCGCGATCCCATCGGGGCTGCGCCGCGATCGGGGCGGCGATGCTGGCGCTGGCCCTTCTCGGCGCCTGCGCCCCCCGGCAGCCCGGTCCCGTGACTTACGCGCCGGTCGGAGGGCGATCGGTGCCGCAGGGCCATGGCAGCCTCGTTCCGGCGGGGCCGCTGGTGGGCCTCCCCCTCAACGGGCTGCAGCGCACGGCGGCGAGCATCGCCCGCCCCGGTCGGCCCGCCACAGCGGAGGCGACCGGCACCGGCGCCGAACTGGCCTATGTGCGGGACATCCTGACCGAGCTGCAGCGCGTCTCGTTCCGCGAGAACCGGGAATATTGCGGCTATATCGGGCTCGACCCGTCGGGCCGTCTGATGCGGACCGACCTGTCGGCGGGGGTCGAGGCGGGATGCGCGCTGCCCGTCATCCCGTCGGGGATGCGGGCCCTCGCCTCGTTCCACACCCACTCGACCTATTCGCCGCTCTACGCCTCGGAATTCCCGACGACGCAGGACATGCGCTCGGACAGCGCGCTGGGCGTGGACGGCTACATCTCCACCCCCGGCGGGCGGCTGTGGTATGTCGACAGCGACACGATGACGGTCCGGCAGATCTGCGGCCGGGGCTGCCTGCCGCAGGATCCGAACTACCGGCCCGAGGATGACGGCCCCGTCCGGCCGCAATTCACCTTCGACGAGCTGGCACGGTTCGAGCGGGGCATGCTCTAGTCGCCGGCCCCGCTCTCCTCCTCCAGCAGCTTCAGCAGCATCGGACCGATCTCCTCGACGATCAGGGCGACCCCCTCGGCATTCGGGTGGATGCCGTCGGCCTGCATGTAGCGGGCCATTCCGGCCTCCATCCCCTCGGCGCGGAGCGGCGCGAACCAGTCGGGCAGCAGGGCGGCGTCGTAATCCTCTGCCAGGTCCGGCCAGATCGCGTCGAAATCGGCGGCATAGTCCGCGCCGTAATTGCCCGGCGCCTCGACGCCGGCCAGCAGGATGGCGGCCCCGCTCTCCCGCGCGGCGTCGAGGATGCCGGTGAGGTTGGCGCGCGCCTCCTGGGGGTCGAGGCCGCGCAGCATGTCGTTGCCGCCCAGCGTGACGAGGATCGCGTCCGGCGGGTCCGCCAGCGTCCAGTCGATCCGCGCGAGGCCGCCGGCCGTGGTGTCGCCCGAGACGCCGGCGTTCACGACTGCGACATCGGCGCCCGCGGCGTCGAGCCATTCCTGCAGCTGCGCGGTGACCCCTTCATCCGGCGGTAACCCGTAACCCTGTATCAGGCTGTCGCCGAAGGCGGTCACCACCGCCTCCTGCGCCGCCGCCGGCGCGGCGACGAGGGCGAGCGCCAGGGCGAGGTTGCGGCCCGTCCGGCCCGCCCCATATCGACCCCCGACGATCCGCCGAAGGACATGCCGCATGCCGATTCTCGACCTGGTCGACCTGTCCCTGACCCTGCCGGGCAATGCCGGGCCGGTGGACATCCTCCACGATGTCACGCTCTCGGTCGAGGCGGGGGAAAGCGTCGGGCTGGTCGGTCCGTCGGGGTCGGGCAAGTCGTCGCTCCTCATGCTCATGGGCGGGCTGGAGCGTCCCAGTTCGGGGCGCATCGCCGCCGCGGGGCAGGACCTCACCGATCTGGGCGAGGATGCGCTGGCCCGCTTCCGCCGGGACAATATGGGGGTGGTGTTCCAGTCCTTCCACCTGATCCCCACGATGACCGCGCTCGAGAACGTGGCGACCCCGCTGGAACTTGCCGGGCGGCGCGACGCCTTCGACATCGCCGCGCGCGAACTGGACGCGGTGGGCCTGGCGCACCGGGCCGATCACTATCCCGCCCAGCTCTCTGGCGGGGAGCAGCAGCGCGTGGCGCTGGCCCGCGCCGCCGCGCCGGGGCCGCGCATCCTGCTGGCCGACGAGCCGACCGGCAATCTCGACGAGGCGACGGGCGAGGTCGTCGTGCGCCAGCTCTTCGCCCTGCAGGAGCGGGGGGCGACGCTGATCCTCGTCACGCATTCCCCGTCGCTGGCCGCGCGCTGCGACCGCACGATCCGCCTGCGCGGCGGCCGGATCGAGCCCGGCTTGCGGGACGCGGCCGAGTGAGCGGCCTCGCGCTCCGCCTCGCCCGGCGCGAGATGCGCGGCGGGCTGCGCGGCTTCCGCATCTTCCTCGCCTGCCTCGCCCTCGGCGTCGCGGCCATCGCGGCGGTCGGCCTCGTCCGCGCCTCGATCGCGGCGGGGCTGGAGCGCGAGGGGGCGGCCCTGCTCGGCGGCGATGTCGAGATCACCTACACCTACCGTCGCGCCACCGACGCGGAACGCGAATGGATGGAGGCGCAGTCCCTCGCCGTGTCGGAGGTGATCGATTTCCGCTCGCTCGCTGCGGTCGACGGGCCGGACGGAACCGACCGGGCGCTGACGCAGATCAAGGCGGTCGACGGCGCCTACCCGCTGGTCGGGGAGGTGCGTCTCGACCCGCCGATGCCACTGGAGGAGGCGCTGACGGGCACCGGCGCGGTGATGGAGCGCAGCCTCGCCGCCCGGCTGGACCTGTCGCCCGACGACACCTTCCGCCTCGGCGAGACGGTTTTCACGCTCTCGGCCCTGCTCGAGCGCTATCCCGACAATGCCGGTGGCGGCTTCGGCCTCGGCCCGCGGACGATCCTGCGGCAGGCGGCGCTGGAGGGGTCTGGCCTGATCGCGGACGGCACGTTGTTCGACAGTGCCTACCGGCTCGACCTGCCGGAGGGCGCGGACCCCGCCGCGCTCCGCGCCGAGGCGCGACGTCTGTTCGAGGGCAGCGGGCTGCGCTGGCGCGACGCCCGCAATGGCGGGGCGGGCATCGGCGTCTTCGTCGACCGGCTCGGCGCGTTCCTCGTGCTGATCGGCCTGTCCGGGCTCGCGGTCGGGGGCGTCGGCATCTCCTCCGCCGTCGGCGCCTATCTCTCGGGCAAGACCGCGACCATCGCCACGCTGCGCACCCTCGGCGCCACGCGGGGGACGATCTTCGCCGTCTACTTCCTGCAGATCGCGGCGCTCGCCGCGCTCGGCATCGCCATCGGGCTGGTCCTCGGCGCCGGGCTGCCCCTCGCCCTCGCGCCGCTGATCGAGGCGCGGCTGCCGATCCCGGCGGAATTCGCGCTCTATCCCGCCCCGCTGGCCGAGGCGGCGCTCTACGGGGCGCTCGCCGCGCTGCTCTTCGCGCTCTGGCCGCTCGCCCGGGTCGAGGAGGTGCGCGCCGCGACCCTGCTGCGCGACGGGGCGGCGGGCGGGCGACGGCTGCCGCGCGCCCGCTACCTCGTCGCCACCGCGCTGCTCGCCGCGGCGCTGGTCGGGGCCGCGGCCTGGTTCTCGGGCACGATCTTCCTGACGCTCTGGACGGCGGGCGGCATCGCGGGGGCGCTGGTGCTGCTGGTCCTCGCCGCGATGGCGATCCGCCGGATCGCGCGGGGCAGCGCCCGCCTCGCCCGGGGCCGGCCCGCCACGCGGCTGGCGCTCGGCGCGATCGGCGCGCGGGGGGGCGAGACGACCTCGGTCGTGCTCTCGCTCGGGCTCGGCCTGTCGGTCCTGGCCGCGGTCGGGCAGGTCGACGGCACGCTGCGCGGCGCCATCGAGGGCGAGCTGCCGGAGGTGGCGCCCGCGCTCTTCGTCCTCGACATCCAGCCGGGCCAGATCGACCCGTTCCGCGCGGCCCTGTCCGGGGATCCCGACGTGACCGAGGTCGACGCGGTCCCGATGCTGCGCGGCATCATCACCGAGGTGAACGACCGCCCCGCGCGCGAGACCGCCGATCACTGGGTGTTCCGCGGCGACCGCGGCGTGACCTATGCCGACGCGCTGCGCGAGGGAGAGGTGATCACCGAAGGCGACTGGTGGCCCGAGGATTACGACGGCCCGCCGCTCGTCAGCTTCTCCGCCGCCGAGGCGGAGGAGATCGGCCTGCAGCTCGGCGACACGATCACGGTCAACGTGCTCGGCCGGGACATCACCGCGACCATCGCCAGCTTCCGCGAGGTGGACTTCCAGAGCGCGGGGATCGCCTTCGTGATGATCTTCGACCCCGCGACGCTGGCCGCCGCGCCGCATAGCTGGATCGCGACGATCTATGCGGACGAGGCGGCCGAGGGGCGGATCCTGCGCCAGCTCGCCGATGCCTATCCCAACATCACCGCGATCTCGGTCCGCGAGGCGGTGACCGAGGTCGCCCGCGTGGTCGAGGGGATCGCCACCGCCTCGCGCGTGGGGGCGGGGGTCACGCTGCTGGTCGGGTTCATCGTCCTGATCGGCGCGGCGCTGGCGGGCGAGCGCGCCCGCACCTTCGAGAGCGCGGTGCTCAAGACGCTGGGCGCGAGCCGGGGCCGCATCCTCGCCAGCTTCGCCCTGCGGGCCGCGCTGATGGGGGCGGCGGCCGGACTGGTGGCGCTGGGGGCGGGGGCGCTCGGCGGCTGGGCGGTCGCGCGCTTCGTGATGGAGATCGACTACCGGGTGATCTGGGGCAACGCGCTGCTCGTCGTCAGCTTCGGCATCGCGGCCTCGCTGCTGGCGGGGCTCGGCTTCGCGCTCGGCCCCCTTGGCGCGAAACCGGCCCGCGTGCTACGCGGCCGCGAATGAGCGATCCCCTGTTCTTCGGCTACGGCAGCCTCGTCAATCTCGCCACGCATGACTACCGCGACCCCCGCCCGGCGCGCCTGCCCGGCTGGCGCCGGATCTGGCGCACGACCAACCTGCGCGGCGGCGCCTTCCTCTCGGTCGAGCCGGTGGGCGGGGACGGGGCGATCGACGGCGTCGTCGCCGCGGTGCCCGGCGCCGACTGGGCCGCGCTGGACGAACGCGAGGGCGCCTATGCCCGGATCGACGTGACCGGGACGGTCGTGCATGACGGCCCCCCCGCGCCCTGCGCGGTCTACCGCGTCAGCGACTCCTATACCGACGGCGCCGGCGCCCCGGCCCCGATCTGGCTGTCCTATCTCGATGTCGTCACGCAGGGCTTCCTGCGCCTCTTCGGCGAGGCGGGGGTGGAGCGGTTCTACGCCACCACCGACAATTGGGGGCCGATCGAGGACGACCGCGCCGCCCCCCGCTACTCGAGGGCCCAGGTCCTGACGGGGGAGGAGCGCGCGCTGGTCGACCGCTCGCTCGCCGCCCTGCCTCGTTGAGCGCGCGGGGCGGGCGATCCCGCGGCGGCGGACCGGGCGGGCCGGTCGCCTGGTCCGGACCGACGAAGGGGGCAGCGCGGACGCTCCCCCCTTCGCATGGGTCCGCATGTTCGTCCGGCCCCTCCGCCCGCGCGAAGGGTCCGGACGGCGCGGCTCAGTTCGGGATCTCGCCTGTCAGCCCCTCGACGTAGAAGTCCATCGAGACGAGCTGCTCGTCGGTCGCGACCTCGCCCTCGGCGAGGAAGACGCTGCCGTCCTGGCGGTTGATCGGCCCGGTGAAGGGGTGGTACTCGCCCGAGCTGATCCGCGCGATCATGTCCTCGGCGGCGGCCTTCACCTCGGCCGGGACCGCGTCGGTGATCTCGCCAATCTCGACTTCGCCATCGGCGATCCCGCCCCAGGTATGGGTGCTTTCCCAGGTGCCGTCGATGACCTGCTGGACGCGGTCGATATAGTAGGGCGCCCAGTTGTCGATGATCGAGGAGACCCGCGGCATCGGCTTGAACGACGCCATGTCCGAGGCCTGCCCGAAGGTGTAGATCTCGGCCCCCGCCTCGTTCGCGGCGGCGGCCGCCGCCTGAGGCGCGGTCGAATCGGTGTGCTGCAGGATCACGTCGACGCCCTGCTCGATCATCGCCTGCGCGGCATCCGCCTCGCGCGCGGGATCGAACCAGGTATAGGCCCAGATCACCACCATCTCGACGTCCGGGTTCACCTTCCGCGCGTGCAGGAAGGACGAGTTGATGCCCTGGATCACCTCGGGGATCGGGAAGGATCCGATATAGCCGATCTTGTTCGTCTTGGTCAGCATCCCGGCCATCGTGCCGATCACCGCGCGCCCCTCGTAGAAGCGGGCGTCGTAGGTGGCGAGGTTGTCGGCGCGCATGTAGCCCGTCGCATGCTCGAACTTCACGTCCGGGAACTGCGCCGCGACGTTCACCGTCGGCTCCATGTAGCCGAAGGAGGTGGTGAAGATCAGGTCCGCGCCCTGCAGCGCCATCTGGGTGATGACGCGCTCGGCATCGGGGCCCTCGGGCACGCTCTCCTGGTAGATCGTCTCCACCCGGTCGCCGAAATGCTCCTCGACAGCGAGACGGCCCTCGTTGTGCTGGAAGGTCCAGCCGCCGTCGCCGATCGGGCCGACATAGACGAAGCCGATCTTGACCGGCTCGCCGTCCTGGGCGCGTGCCGGCAGGCCGAAGGCGGCGGAGGCCGCGACGGCGGAGCCGGTGGCGAGGAAGGTTCTTCTTTTCATTGGCAGGTTCTCCCCTGTTGGTCGGCCCCGTCCAGGGGCCGGATGCGGTTCGGCCCTAGCGGGCCGCGTGGAAGGATCGGCCCAGCGAGCCGGGCGCGCGGCCCGAGGACAGCAGGACGAGGACGAGGATCGTGGCGAGGTAGGGCGACATCGAGAGCAGCTCGACCGGGACGCGCGCCCCGGCGGCCTGCAGGTTCAGCTGCAGCTGCGCGACCCCGCCGAAGAGATAGGCTCCGATCACCAGCCGCCCGGGCCGCCACGAGGCGAAGACGACGATGGCCAGCGCGATCCAGCCCGCCCCGGCGGTGATGCCGTCGGTCCATTGCGGCACGCGCACGAGAGACAGGTAGGCGCCGCCGAGGCCGGCGCAGGCCCCGCCGAACAGGATCGCGGCCATCCGTACCGCCCGCACCCGGTAGCCGAGCGCGTGGGCGGAATCGTGGTTCTCGCCCACAGCGCGCAGGATCAGGCCGGCGCGGGTCCGGGTCAGGACGACCCAGACGGCGAGGCAGAGCGCGAGGCCGAGATAGACCATCGGGTCGTGCCGGAAGAGGACGGGCCCGAGGATTGGCAGGTCGCTCAGCGGTCCGAGCGGCAGGTCGGGCACCCGGGGCGCGCGGATCCCCGCCCAGTCCTGCCCGAGAAGCGAGGCGAGACCGAGACCGAACAGGGTGAGCGCGAGGCCGGTCGCGACCTGGTTCGACAGAAGGTACTGCGTCAGCAGGCCGAACAGGGCGGCCAGCACCGCGCCGCCGAGCGCGGCAGCGGCGAAGCCGATCCAGGGGGAGCCGGTCTGCACCGCGACGATGAAGCCGCAGATCGCGCCGGTGATCATCATCCCCTCGACGCCGAGATTGAGCACGCCCGCCCGTTCCACGACGAGTTCGCCGATCGCGGCGAAGAGGATCGGGGTCGCCGCCACCATCAGCGAGGCGAGGAGGAGCAGAGGGTCGATCGAGCCGAGCATCAGCGGGCGCTCCTCGTGGCGGGGGGCGGAGGGGGGCGTCCCGCCCCCCGCGCCTGCGGCGCCCCCCGGGGAGTATTTGGGGCAAGATAGGAGCGGGGCCGGGTCCTCATGAAGCGGCCTCGCCGGTGCGGCGGATGCGGTAGGCGGTGAGGACGTCGACCGCGAGCAGGAAGAACAGGAGCATCCCCTGGAAGACCTGGATCGCCGCCGCCGGCAGGTTCAGCGCCATCGAGGCCATCTCGCCGCCGATATAGGTGAGCGCCATCAGGAGCCCCGCCAGCAGGATTCCGAACGGGTGCAGCCGGCCGAGGAAGGCGACGATGATCGCGGTGAAGCCGTAGCCCACGTTGAAGTCGATCGAGACCCGGCCCGAGGGGCCCGCGATCTCGAACATGCCGGCCATCCCGGCCAGCGCGCCCGAGATGCCCATGCAGAGGACCACCAGCAGCCCCGGCCGCACGCCCGAGAAGGCGGCGGCGCGCGGACTCTGCCCCGCGAGCCGGATCTGGAAGCCGAGCCGGTGCCGCGAGAGCAGGACCTGCGCCGCGATCACTGCGAGCAGCGCCGCGACCACCCCCCAATGCGCCCCCGTCCCCGCGACCAGTTCGGGATTCGCGGAGGAGGCGTATTGCGACAGGTTGCGCGAGCCGGGAAAGCCCATTCCGTCGGGATTGCGCAGCGGGCCGAGCGCCATCCACGATTGCAGGTTCTCGGCCACGTAGACCAGCATCAGCGAGACGAGGATCTCGTTCGTGCCGAACCGCACCTTCAGCAGCGCCGGAATCAGCGCCCAGATCATGCCGCCCGCCATTCCGGCGAGGATCATCAGCGGGAAGATCAGCCAGCGCGCCTCCATCGGGTAGAAGGCCAGAGCCGTCGCGGCGGCGCAGAGCGCGCCCATGATGTACTGCCCCTCGGCCCCGATGTTCCAGATCCCGGCCCGGAAGCCGAGGGCGAGGCCGGTGGCGATCAGGATCAGGGGCGCCGCCTTGATCAGGAGCTGCGGGCGCGAATAGCTCGCGAAGTCGCCGAAGAGCGGATCCCAGAAGATGGTGCGGATCGCGACGAGGGGATCCTCGCCCAGGGCGGCGAAGAGCGCGCCGCCCGCGATCATGGTCAGCAGCACCGCCAGGGGCGGCGTGGCCCATGTCCATGCACGGGAGGGCTGGGGGCGACGTTCCAGCCGGATCATGCCGCGCCCTCCCGGGCCGGCGCATGCGCGGCTTCCATGTCGTGGGCGCCCCCCAGCATCAGGCCGATCCGCTCCACCGTCAGGCCCTGCGCTGGGACGGGCGCGCTCAGGCGGCCGCCGGTCAGCGCGGCCATCCGGTCGCTCACCTCCATCAGCTCGTCGAGGTCCTGGCTGACGACGATCACCGCCGCCCCGCCCGCCGCGAGGTCCAGCAGGGCCTGCCGGATCGCGGCGGCCGCGGCGGCGTCGACCCCCCAGGTGGGCTGGTTCACGACCAGCACCTTCGGCGCCTGCAGGATCTCGCGCCCGATGAGGAACTTCTGCAGGTTGCCGCCCGACAGGGCGCGGGCCGCCGTTCCGGGCCCGGGCGTGCGCACGTCGAAGGCCTCGATCACGCGGGCGGCGAAGGCCCGCGCCCCGGCCCAGTCGGCGAAGCCGCGCCGCGAGAGGCGCTGCCGCGTCTCGCCGGTGAGGAAGGCGTTCTCGGTCAGGCTCATGTCGGGGGCGGCGGCATGGCCCATCCGCTCCTCCGGGGCGCAGAGCAGGCCTGCCTCGCGGCGCGCGGCAGGTCCGGCGCGGCTGCAGTCGGTGCCGCCCATCAGGATCGTGCCCGGCGCGGTCGTCATCTCGCCCGACAGCGCGAGCAGCAGCTCGTCCTGGCCGTTCCCGGCGACCCCGGCGATGCCGAGGATCTCGCCCGCGCGGATCGTCAGGGCGACCTCGCGCAGCGCCGTGCCGAAGGGGCGGGGCGAGGCGGCGGTGAGGTCCGACACCTCCAGCGCGACGGGCCCCTCGGGCCGGGACGCCCGTTCGGGGGCCTGAAGCGCGCTGCCGACCATCGTCTCCGCCATCGCGCGCGCCGTCGTCTCGCCCGGGATGCAGCTGCCCACGACCCTGCCGCCCCGCAGGATCGTCGCGGTGTCGCAGAGGGTGCGGATCTCCTCCAGCTTGTGGCTGATGTAGAGGATCGAGGTGCCTTCGGATTTCAGCTTGCGCAGGGTCTCGAACAGGATCGCGACCTCCTGCGGGGTGAGCACCGAGGTCGGCTCGTCCATGATGAGCAGCCGGGGATCCTGCAGCAGGCAGCGCACGATCTCGACCCGTTGACGCTCTCCGGCGGAGAGGTCGCCGACGATGCGCGCGGGATCGAGCGGCAGGCCGTAGGCCTGCGATACCTCGCGGATCCGGGTGGCGAGGGCGCGCATGGGCGGCGGGTCCTCCATCCCGAGGGCCACGTTCTCGGCCACGTCGAGCGCATCGAACAGCGAGAAATGCTGGAAGACCATCGCGACGCCGGTGCGCCGCGCCTCGGACGGCTCGGCCGGGGCGTAGGGGGCGCCGCGCCATTCCATCGTGCCCTCGTCGGGCTTCACCAGTCCGTAGATCGTCTTGACGAGGGTCGACTTGCCGGCGCCGTTCTCGCCCAGCAGGGCATGGATCTCGCCGGGCGCGATGTCGAGGGAGACGCCGGAATTGGCGATCACGCCGGGATAGGCCTTGGTCAGGCCGGTCAGCCGCAGAAGGGGCCCCGTCACGCCGTATCCATCCGTCCCTGCACCTGTCCCGGCGCCCTGAGTAGCGCGGCCGCCACGCCCACGGCAATGGCATGCGGGTGTTTTCCGAGCGCCGGGTCGCCTATCGGGCAGGCGATGCGCGAAATTTGGGCGGTGTCGTGCCCGAGCGCGGTCAGGCGTTTGCGGAAGCGGGCCCATTTCGTCGCCGACCCGATCAGTCCGCAACTGGCGAAGCCCCGTCGCAGCAACCCGTCGCAGAGCGCGAGGTCGAGCTCGTGCGAATGGGTGACGATCAGGTGGTCGGCGTCCGTCGGCGCATGCGGGGCGAGCCGCGCCGGATCGGCGGCGATCAGCGGCGTGACGCCGTCGGGAAGCGGATCGGGCAGTCGCGCCGTGTCGAAATCGACCAGCGTCACGGCCCAGCCCGGCAGGGGCGCCATCACCTGCGCCAGCGCGCGGCCGACATGGCCCGCGCCCCAGATCCAGAGGGGGACGCGCGCTGCCGCCTCCACCCGGTCGATCGCGGCGAAGGACAGCGTGACCGTCCCGCCGCAGCACTGGCCGAGCGCCGGGCCGAGCGGGATCGTGCGTCGCCGCTCCGTCCGGCCCTCCGCCAGCATCGCCCGCGCCTCGGCCGCCGCCTCCCATTCCAGCCGGCCGCCGCCGATCGTCCCCTCCTGCCCGTCCGCGCGCACGGTCATCGCCGCGCCGACCTCGCGCGGGGCGGAGCCCTGCACCCGCGCCACCCGGACCCGGATCGCGCCCGCCCCGGTCACGGTCCCGGCCACGCCCTCAGCCCCGGGCCCGCTTCACCGCCGCCAGCACCCGCTCCGCCGTGGCGGGCGCATCGAGCGCGGGATAATGCGGCCCGCAGGCCGCGCAGGCATCGCCCAGCGCGAGGAAGGCGGAGATGCCCAGCATGAAGGGCGGCTCGCCCACCGCCTTCGACCGGTAGACGGTGTCGGCCGCGTTCTCGCCGTCCCAGAGGGCGACGTTGAAGATGCCGGGCCGGTCCGAGCAGGCGGGAATCTTGTAGGTCGAGGGGGCGTGCGTCCGCAGCCGGCCGCGATCGTCCCAGACCAGCTCCTCCGTCGTCAGCCAGCCCGCGCCCTGCACGTAGCCGCCCTCGATCTGGCCGATATCGAGCGCCGGGTTCAGCGAGGCGCCCACGTCGTGCAGGATGTCGGTCCGCAGGATCCGGTTCTCGCCGGTCAGCGTGTCGATCGCGACCTCGGTCACGGCGCAGCCATGGGCGAAGTAGTAGAAGGGCCGGCCGCGCCCCGCGATCCGGTCCCAGCTGAGATCGGGCGTGCGGTAGTAGCCCGTCGCGGACAGGCTCACCCGGTTCTCGTAGGCCAGGGTCGCCGCGCGGTTGAAGGTCAGGCTCTCGCCGCCGATGCGCACCGCGCCGCCCTCGAACACCACGTCGGAGGGCTTCGCCTGGTGCAGCCCGGCGAGGCAGTCCGCCATCCGGTCCCGGATCGTCTCGCAGGCCGCCTTCGCCGCCATGCCGTTCAGGTCCGAGCCGGAGGAGGCGGCGGTGGCCGAGGTGTTCGGCACCTTTCCGGTATCCGTCGCGGTGATCCGCACCTGCGCGGGATCGACCCCGAACACCGTCGCGGCCACCTGCGCGACCTTCTGGTTCAGGCCCTGCCCCATCTCGGTGCCGCCGTGGTTCAGATGGATCGACCCGTCCTGATAGACATGGACCAGCGCGCCCGCCTGATTGAGATGGGTCAGCGTGAACGAGATGCCGAACTTGACCGGGGAGAAGGCGATCCCCCGCTTCAGCACGTCGCTCTCCGCGTTCCAGTCCGCGATGGCGGCGCGGCGGGCGGCATAGTCCGAGCTCTCCAGCAGCCGCCGCGTCATCGCGTTCAGCAGGAAATCCGTGACCTCCATCCCGTAGGGCGTCGTCTGCGCCTCGGCCATGGGGGCGGGCGGCGAATGGTCCGCGCCGAAGCGCTTGCCGGCCCCCGCCAGCGCCCCGGCGAAGCGTTGCCCAGTTCCCGCTCCCTTATCTTGCCCCAAATACTCCGGCGACCGGCCTGCCTCGGGCGGGGCCCCCGGAAGGCGCGCATCGGCATAGTAGTTGACCCGCCGCACCTCCACGGGATCCATGTCCAGCGCATGGGCGATCCCGTCCATCACCCGCTCGATCCCCAGCACGCCCTGTGGCCCGCCGAAGCCGCGGAAGGCGGTGGCCGAGCAGGTATTCGTGCGCAGCCGGTGCGAGGTGATCCGCACCGCCGGCAGGTGATAGGCGTTGTCGGCATGCAGCATCGCCCGGTCGGCGACGGGCAGGGACAGGTCCATCGACCAGCCGCAGCGGGCATAATGGGTGAAGTCGATGCCCCGGACCCGGCCCGCCTCGTCGAAGCCGACCTCGTAGTCGACGCGGAAATCGTGCCGCTTGCCGGTGATGACCATGTCGTCGTCGCGGTCGTAGCGCATCTTGGCCGGCCGCCCGAACGCGTTCGCCACCAGCGCGCAGGCCACGGCGAGCGCGTTGCCCTGGCTCTCCTTGCCGCCGAAGCCGCCGCCCATGCGCCGCGTCTCGACCCGCACCTGCGCCATCGGCACGGCCAGCGCGTCGGCCACCTTGTGCTGGATCTCGGTCGGGTGCTGGGTCGAGCAGGTGACGCGGGCGCCGCCCCCCTCCTCGGGATGGGCGAGCGCGGCCTGCCCCTCGAGGTAGAAATGCTCCTGCCCGCCGATCTCGATCGATCCCGAGAGGCGGTGCGGGGCAGCCGCGATGGCCGCCGCCGCCTCGCCCTTCTGCCAGATCCGGGGCCCGTCCTCGAACCGGCTGTTCGCGGCCAGCGCCTCCTCGACGCTCAGGATCGGGGTGCCCTCCTCGTACTCGACCTTTCCCAGCCGCGCCGCCTTGCGGGCGGCGAGATGGCTCTCGGCGATCACCAGGAAGACGGCCTGCCCGGCGTAATGCACCTCGCCCTCGGCCAGCAGCGGCTCGTCATGTGCGCCGGGCGAGACGTCGATGCGGCGCGGCAGGTCCTCCGCCGTCCAGACCGCCACCACGCCGGGCGCCGCCCGCGCGGCGGCGATGTCGATCGTGGCGATCCGTCCCTTCGCGACGGGCGACAGGCCGAAGGCCAGGTGCAGCGCGTTCGCGGGCAGGGGGATGTCGTCGACGTAAGGCGCGCGCCCGGTGACGTGCAGCGGGGCGCTGTCATGGGGCAGGGGCTTCAGCGCGGTCATGCCGTGATCCTCCGCACGTCGGTCTCGGCCCCGGTCAGGTCCGCGTGGTAGCGCGTCAGCAGGCCCGCCGCCGCCTCCAGCCGGTAGGCCGCGCTCGCCCGCATGTCGCTCATCGGGGTGAAATCCTCGCCCAGCCGCGCCGCAGCCGCCGCCATCGTGGCGCGGGTGAAGGGCTGGCCGGCCAGCGCCGCCTCGACCGCCGCCGCCCGCTTCGGCACGCCGGCCATCCCGCCGAAGGCCACGCGTGCGCCCGCGATCAGGGGCGGATCCCCTCCTTCGCGGGGATCCCGAAGATTGTCCGCACCCCCCGCCCCGCGCAGGTCGAGCAGGAAGGCGCCGCAGACCGCCGAGATGTCCTGGTCGAACCGCTTGGAGATCTTCCAGACCCGGAAAGTCGGCGCCTCGACCGGGACCGTCACGCCGGTGACGAACTCGCCCTCCCGCCGGTCCTGCCTGCCGTAGTCCAGGAAGAAGTCCTCGATGGCGAGGTCGCGCATCTCGTCCCCCCGCCGCAGGTGCAGCGTGGCGCCGAGCGCGATCAGCGCGGGCGGGTTGTCCCCGATGGGCGAACCGTTGGCGATGTTGCCGCCGATGGTCGCGGCGTTGCGCACCTGGACCGAGCCGTAGCGCGCGATCATCGCGGCGTAGCTCGGCAGCGGAGCGGCCAGCGCCTCCATCACGCGGGTCATCGTCACCCCGGCGCCGAAGCGCAGGCCGCCCGGGACCTCCTCGATCCGGGCGAGGTCCGCGCAGCCGTTCAGGAAGGCGACGGTGCCGAGGTCGCGCAGCCCCTTCGTCACCCAGAGGCCGACATCCGTCGCCCCGCCGACCAGCACCGCGTCCGGGTGGCGCAGATACCACCCAGCCAGCTCGTCCGCCGAGCGCGGACGATACCCGCCCGATGCCTCGCCCGGGTCGCCCTCGTCCGAGGCGCCGGTGCCGAGCGCCGGGGCGGCCTCGCCCCAGTCCGTGCCCCGGCCGATCCCGCCTTCGCGGCCGGGCTCCGTCGCCCCGCCGTGCCGCGCTTCGCCACCGACCGGGGCGTCGCGCATCCAGTCCGGCACCTCCGCCTCCTCCGCCGCCTCGGCGGCCCGCACGATGGGGGCGTAGCCCGTGCAGCGGCAGAGATTGCCCGACAGCACCGCGTCGTGGTCGCGCCGCCCGTTCAGATGCGCGACCGCCAGCGACACGGCGATGCCCGGGGTGCAGAAGCCGCACTGGCTGCCGTGATGGGTGATCATCTCGCGCTGGACCGGGTGCATCTGCCCGTCCGGGCCGCTCAGCCCCTCGACCGTGCGGATCGCCGCGCCCTCGATCTGCGGCAGGAACAGGATGCAGGCGTTCAGCGCCCGCGCGCCGCTTTCGTCGGTGACCATCACCGTGCAGGCGCCGCAATCGCCCTCGTTGCAGCCTTCCTTGGTGCCGGTAAGGCCGCGCGTCTCGCGCAGCCAGTCGAGAAGCGTGCGCGTCGGCGGCGCCTCCGCTTCGCAAGGTTCCCCGTTCAGAGAAAACCTGACCTTCATGGATATGGTCCCGCCGCCTTACCGAAAGGGTCCCCGTGGGGGCCTCTCCTCCCGGTCGATGCGGCGTAGACCGGGGCCCCGTATGAACGTCCGATTGAAGCGAGCCGGGCGCGGTTTGGCAAGGGGCGGAACCGCGCGGGCCGAGGCGGGGTTTGGCCGCCATGACGACATCGCATGACGAGGGCGGCCCGCGCGGCGACGGTCCGGCACTGCTGGACTGGATCGAGGCGCACCCGGTCGAGGGATCGCCCGACGAGATGCGCCGCACCTTCGACGCGCTGGCCGGTCCCCAGCCGGCGGGCCGCGCCGCCGAACTGGGCGGTCTCCCGGCCCGCACCTACGGGCCGGAGACCGGCGCCCCCGTCCTCTGGTTCCACGGGGGCGGCTACGTCTTCGGCGGGGCAGGGAGCCACGGCAACGCGGCCCTTGCATTGGCGCAGCGGCTGGACCGCCCGGTGATCCTGCCGGAATACCGTCTCGCCCCCGAGCATCGCTGGCCGGCGCAGAAGGCGGACGGTCTCGCGGTGCTGGAGGCGATGGCGGGCCCGGTCGATCTCGTCGGCGACAGCGCGGGCGGGCACCTGGCGCTGATCCTCGGCCTCGCCGCGCCGGAACGCGTCCGCCGGATCGTCGCCTTGTCCCCGAATACCGACCGCACCGGCCGGTCGGAGACCCGCGCCGCGCATGCGGATCGCGACCCGATGGTGGATCCGCAGGGCGATACCGACCTCGCCCGGCAGACCTTCGGCACGCTCGATCCGGCGGATCCCGAGCAATCGCCGACCCTCGCCGATCTCTCCGCCCTGCCGCCGGTCACGCTGATCTCGGGCGCGCGCGAGGTGCTTCTTGGGGATGCGCGCCTTTTCGCCGGGGCCGCGCGGGACGCGGGGCGGGACGTGACGCTGCACGAGGTGCCGGATCTCTTCCACATGGGCTGGATCTGGCCCGGCATCTGCGCCGCCGGCAACCGCGCGCTGGGTCTCGCGGCCGGGGCGCTCGAGCCTTCGTAGCTTGAGCGCGCCCGGCGCCCGCGCCATGCTGCGGCGATGGATGACGATCTGACGATTTCCGAGCTGCGCCAGCTCGGCACCGGCCTTCTCGGCGAGGCCGAGATGCTCCTCCGCTCGCTCGCGCGGGAATGGAACCTCTACCAGCTGCTGATCCTGGTCGCCCTGTTCCTCTCGGCGATGGCGATCCGCGCCTGGGCGGCGCCGCGCTTCCATGACTGGATGCGCAGCCACAAGGACTGGCCGATGTGGCGGCTGCGGATGCTGATCGTGCTCCACCGGCGGCTGACGCCGATCTTCTTCGTCGCGCTGCTGTGGCTGACCGTCTGGATCATGCGCGAGGCGACCTGGCCGTCGCGGTCCTACCTGCTGGGCGTGGCGGCGAACCTCGCCACCGCCTGGCTGGTGGTGGTCTTCGCCACGCGCCTGATCGGCAACCCCTTGATGCGGACCCTCGTGCGCTATTCGGCCTGGATCTGGATCGGGCTCAGCATCCTCGGCCTTCGGGACGAGGCGGTGCGGCTGCTCGACGGGACCGCACTGTCGATGGGCGAGTTCCGGCTCTCGCTCTGGACGCTGGTCCAGGCGGTGTTCTGGCTCTGCGTGCTGATCGTCGCGGCACGGTTCGTCACCAATTCGGCCTCGGCCCGGATCCGCTCGAACGAGGATATCAGCCCCTCGATGCAGGTGCTGGCGACGAAGGTGCTGCAGATCGTCCTCTATGCCGCGGCCTTCTTCACCGGCCTCAGGATCGTCGGGGTCGACCTCACCGGCCTCGCCGTGCTGTCGGGGGCGATCGGCGTCGGGATCGGCTTCGGCCTGCAGAAGGTGGTGTCGAACCTCGTCTCGGGGGTCATCATCCTGCTCGACAAGTCGGTGAAGCCCGGGGACGTCATTACGATCGGCGACACGTTCGGCTGGATCACCGCGCTGGGCGCGCGCTACGTGTCGATCACGACTCGGGACGGCAAGGAATACCTCGTCCCGAACGAGGACCTGATCACCGGGCAGGTGGTGAACTGGTCGCACAACAACGAGTTCGTGCGGCTCGACATCTTCTTCGGCACCGCCTACGCGGACGATCCCCACAAGGTGCGCCGGGTGGCGATCGAGGCGGCGAAGGGCGTGACCCGCGTGCTGACCGACAAGCCGCCGGTCTGCCACATCACCGGCTTCGGGGATTCCAGCGTCGACTACATCCTGCGCTTCTGGATCGAGGACCCGACCGGGGGCCTGACGAACATCCGCGGCAACGTCTATCTCGCCCTCTGGGACGCGTTCCAGGCGAACGGCATCTCGATCCCCTTCCCGCAGCGCGAGGTGAAGGTGCTGGAAGGGTCCGCGCTGGACGTGGCGCGGGCCCGGTCCGCGCCGCTCTCCGGGGACTGACCTTGCGCCCGCGCCGGGCGCATGGGCAGATGCCGGGATGAGCCTGACCGTCTTCCTCGCCGTCCTTCTCGCCGCCGCCCTCCATGCCGGGTGGAACGCCCTCGCCAAGGGGGGCGCGGACAAGGAGCTGTCGATGGCCGCCGTCGTGATCGGCCACGCGCCGCTGGGTCTGCTGGTCCTGGCCGTCGCGCCCTGGCCCGAATGGGAGGCCTGGCCCTTCGTCCTGCTCTCGAT
Source organism: Wenxinia saemankumensis (assembly GCF_900141735.1). Taxonomy (GTDB): domain Bacteria; phylum Pseudomonadota; class Alphaproteobacteria; order Rhodobacterales; family Rhodobacteraceae; genus Wenxinia; species Wenxinia saemankumensis. The sequence goes on along the minus strand of NZ_FQYO01000004.1, from coordinate 57,777 downwards.
GGGGCTGCATTTCGGCTACCAGGTCTTCCTGATGAACGCCTACCGCGTCGGGGACCTGACGCAGGTCTATCCCATCGCGCGCGGCACCGGGCCGCTGATCGTCGCGCTGGTGACGACGGGGCTGATGGGGGCGCATCTGTCGGGGCAGGAATGGCTGGCGATCTGCGTGATCACGGCGGGCCTGTTCTCGCTGGCGCTCGTGCGGGGACGGGACGGGCTGAGGAACCGCGCGGCGACGGCGCTGGCGCTGGTCACCGGCGCCTTCATCGCCTGCTATTCGCTGTCGGACGGGGTCGGCGCGCGCGTCGCGGGGACGCCCTGGTCCTATTTCGCGATGCTCTCGGTCCTGAACTCGGTGGTCTTCGCCGGCTTCATGGTGTGGTGGCGGCCGGGCGTGCTGAGCCGCCTCGCCCGGGGCGAGGCGCGCCGCACCTTCTGGATGGGCGGCGCCGCCTCCTTCGCCGCCTATTCCATCGTCGTCTGGGCCTTCACGCAGGCGCCGCTGGCGCTCGTCACGGCCCTGCGCGAGACCTCCATCGTCTTCGCCCTGCTGATCGGGGTCGGGCTGATGGGCGAGCGGCTGAACCTCGGCAAGGTCTTCTCCACCTTCGTGACGCTGGCCGGGGCGGCGCTGCTGCGGCTGGGGAAGGGGTAGGGGTAGGGGCCCGCCCCTTCCCCCGATCCGGGGACTCGACATGTGGAGGGCCGTGCGCCCCGATCGCCGGAGCCCCGGATCAGATCCGGGGCGGGAATGCCTGGTCCCGAAGGCCCGCCCTGACCGGATCCCGAGCGTCCCGAGGTCGCCTGTGCGGTTTCCGACCGGCGGCCTGTTGCCCCCGCGCGGACAGCGGGCGAAGCCCGCCGCGCGATCGCCGGCCCGTCCCCCGGGGCGGCGATAGGTCGACGCTTCGCCGCCGCTCCGGGATCGTCCGGGACCTCTTCCATCAGGCTCCGCCGCTCTGCCGGCAGGACCGCCTCCCCGCGGGCCGGCGATCGCGCTCCGCCCGGAGGGTCGGCGGGCGCGGGGAGCGATCCCCGAATCCTAACCTTCCATCAGCCGGTCGAAGACCGGGTCCGGATCCTCCACCTCCACCAGGCGCTTGCCCTCGATGGACCAGACGCGGCTCGCCACGGCGCGGACGAAGGCGCGGTCGTGGCTGACGAAGAGGGCGGTCGCGCCATGCTCCAGCATCTCCAGCTCCAGCGCCTCCTGCCCCTCGATGTCGATATGGTTGGTCGGCTCGTCGAGCAGGTAGAAGTTCGGCTGCTGGAGCCGCAGCCGCAGCAGCGCCACACGCGCCTTCTGCCCGCCCGAGAGCCGTCCCATCGGGTCGGTCTGCCGGTCCGGGGGCAGGCCCGCCCGGGAGAGCATCGCGCGGGCCCGCGCGTCGCCGTGGTCGAACCCGGTCGTCACTGCCTCCCACGGGGTGCGGAAGGCGTCCAGCTGCGCCAGCGCCTGATCGGACAGCCCCGGCCGCAGGGTGGCGGCGGGTCGGATGGCGGGATCCTCGCCGCCGGCCAGCGCGGCCGCCACGCGACCCATCAGCCGCGACTTGCCCGCCCCGTTCGGCCCGAGCAGGGCGACGCGGTCGCCCCGCTCGACCCAGAGGCGGGGCACGCGGAACAGGACCCGGCCCGGCACCTCGATGTCCGTCTCCTCGATCGCCAGCAGCGCCTTGGCGTGCGTTCCCGAATTGGTCAGCCGGATCGCCCCCGAAGAGCGCTCCTGATGCGCGGGGCGGGCGCCCTCCTTGATCCTTTCCGCCCGGTCCTTCAGCTGCTTCGTCTTCGTCACCAGCAGGTCGGAGCCGGAATTGATGCCGATGTTCTTCAGCTTCGCCGCCTGCGCGCGCAGCTGCCGGGCCTTCTTCATCTCGGCCTCGAAGGCGCGGTCGTCGGCCGCGTCCCGCTCGTCCAGCGCGGCGCGGGCGCGGCTGTAGGGCAGGGCGAAGGCGGCCGACCGGGCGGGTCGCAGGAAGAGGGTGGAGGACGTCACCGCGTCGAGGAAGGCGCGGTCATGGCTGGCCGCGATCACCGCCATGCCCTGCGGCAGGCCGGCGAGCAGGCGCTGGACCTGCCCGATCCGGGCGAGGTCGAGATGGTTGGTCGGCTCGTCCAGAAGCAGCACGTCCGGCTCGGCGATCAGCGCCCGCCCCAGCAGGACGAAACGCTGCCAGCCGCCCGACAGCGCGCGCACCGGCGTGGCCCGCAGGTCCTCAGGGATGGCGAGGTCGTCCATAACGATGTCGGCGCGCCAGAACTCCAGCTCCGCCGTTTCGGGGTCGAGGCCGGAGCGGATCGCCTCGGCCAGCGGCTGATCCATGATCTCCGCAGGCGGGTCCTGCGGCACGCGGGCGATCAGGCAGCCCCGGGCGCGGGTGATCGTGCCGGAGGTCGGCTCGTCCTCGCCCGCGATCAGCGACAACAGCGAGGTCTTGCCGCGCCCGTTCGCGGCGACGAGGCCGAGGCGGTCGCCCCTGGCCAGCGTGAAGGTCAGGCCGGAGAACAGCGTCTCGGCACGGGTGAGCGAGAGGTCCTGAACGGAAAGAAGGGTCATGGGGAAAGTCCTGCAGAACGGGTCGGACCCCGAGGGGCCCGGATGCGGACTGTCCGGTCGTGGATCGAGATGTCGGCCCGGATCAGCCCTGCGACATGCGACGCAGGGCGGTCCTGGGTCCTCGGGTGCGGTCGTGGAAGCGGCGCGTGTCCACCTTCCCCTCCTTGGCTTGCGCGCCGCAACGTAGAGCGGGGCCGCCCGATTGAACAGTCCCGGCGGAACGCCGCGTCCGGGCGGCGTGGCGGCCTTGTTTCATTGAAACGTCACGGCGTTCCGTCTATCTTGTGGACATGGCCCTGCGCCGGGGCCGTGTCGGCGGCGCGAAACCCGGAGGACGATGATCTGTCTCACCCCAGCATGGCGACCGAGGTCGCCCCGCGCCCCGGCTCGCGCATGAGCGAGCCTTCCTACACGAGCGATGAGCTTCTGGAAGCCATCCTCGCCTCCCTCGACGACGACAAGGCCGAAGACGTGACGCGCATCGACCTGCGCGGCCGCTCTGACATGGCCGACTGGATGGTCGTGGCTTCCGGCCGCTCCACCCGGCAGGTCGCCGCCATCGCCGAGAAGCTCGCCGACCGGCTGAAGCAGGGCTTCGGGCTGAACGTCAAGATGGAGGGCAAGGAGAGCGCGGACTGGGTGCTGATCGACGCCAGCGACGTGGTCGTCCACGTCTTCCGGCCCGAGGTGCGCGAGTTCTACCAGATCGAGAAGATGTGGGCGCCCGCCGCCACCACGCCCGAGGCGCGGGCCGCGCAGTTCCGCTGATGTCGCTCCGCTGACGCTTCCGTTCCCGTGAAGGTCACGCTCTGCGTCGTGGGCCGGCTGCGCGCCGGCCCCGAGCGCACGCTCATCGACGATTACCTGACCCGGTTCGACCGCACCGGCCGCGCGCTCGGCCTCGGCCCCGCACGGGTGGTGGAGGTCGAGGACCGCAGGGGCGGCGGCATGGCGGCCGAGGCCGCGCTGCTGGACCGCGCGATTCCCGCCGGCGCCGCCCTCTGCGCGATGGACGAACGCGGCCGGCAGATGACCTCGCCCGATTTCGCGGACCTGCTGGGCGGCTGGCGGGACCAGGGCCGCGGCGAGGCCGCCTTCCTGATCGGCGGGGCGGACGGGCTGGACCCGGCCCTGCGCGCGCGCGCCGACATGGCGCTGTCCTTCGGGGCGATGGTCTGGCCGCACATGCTGGCGCGGGTGATGCTGGCCGAGCAGCTCTACCGCGCCGCCTCGATCCTGGCGGGGGCGCCCTACCACCGGGTCTGAACGCCTCTGGACCCCGGGGCGGATCGGGTATCAGGTGCGCGGCGATGCCCCAGCTGTCCCCCGCCGCCATCGGCGCGCTGTCCGCCGTGATCGCCGTCACCGCCTTCTCGGTGAATGACATGGCGATCAAGTTCCTCTCGGGCGGCTACGCGCTGCATCAGGTCGTTCTGATCCGGACCCTCTTCGGGCTGACGCTGTTCTTCGCCGTGATCCTGCCCCTGTCGGGGGGCCTGTCGGCCCTGCGGACCCGGCGGCCGGTCATGCACGCGCTGCGCGGGTGCTGCGTCGTCTTCGCCAACATGACCTTCTTCCTCGGCCTGGCGGCGCTGCCGCTGGCGGAAGGGGTCGCGATCTTCTTCGTCTCGCCGCTCATCATCACCGTCTTCTCGGTGATCTTCCTCGGCGAGACGGTCGGTCCGCGGCGCTGGACGGCCATCGCGCTCGGCCTCGTCGGGGTGGTCATTGTCCTGCGGCCCGGGACCGAGGCGTTCCGCCCGGCCGCGCTGCTGCCCATCCTCGCCGCCTTCGGCTATGCGAGCCTGCACATGCTGACCCGCGCCATCGGCCGGACCGAGACGACGGCGGCGATGTCCTTCTACATCCAGGCGACCTTCGTCGTCGTCTCGCTCGTCATGGGCGCGATCCTCGGGACGGGGCGCTTCGCCGGGTCCGAGGACGCCTCGCTCGTCTTCCTCACCCGGGCCTGGGACTGGCCGGTGCTCGCGGACCTGCCCGTCTTCGCCGTCGTCGGGGCGGCCTCGGCCATCGGGGGATTCTTCATCAGCCACGCCTACCGTACCTCCGAGGCGGCGCTGGTCGCGCCGTTCGAGTATCTCGCCCTGCCGCTCTCGGTGATCTGGGGCTTCGCCGTGTTCGACGAACGGCCCGACGCGGTGGCGCTGATGGGGATCGCGTTGATCCTCGGCTCCGGCCTCGCCATGATCTGGCTCGAGGCGCGGTCCCGCAGGGCCGAGGTGCCCGCGACGCCGCGCTACAGACGCTGAAGGGGACGGACATGGAGACCACCGGGACTGCGCCGAAGGCCGCGATCTTCGACATCGGCAACGTGCTGATCGAGTGGAATCCGCAGCGCATGTACGACCGCCATATCGGGGCCGAGCGGCGCGCGGCCCTGTTCGAGGCGGTGGACCTGCACGGCATGAACCTCGCCGTCGACGGCGGCGCGCCCTTCGGCGAGAGCGTCGAGGCGCTGGCCGCGCGGCACCCGGACTGGGCCGCCGAGATCCGCCTCTGGCGCGACAACTGGCTGGAGATGGTGACGCCCGGGATCGAGGAGTCGCAGCGGCTGATGGCCGCGCTTCAGGCGCGCGGCGTGCCGGTCCACGCCCTGACCAATTTCGGGGACGAGACCTTTGCCATCGCCGAGCGCGAGATGCCCTTCATCCCGCGCTTCGACAGTGCCTTCGTCTCGGGCCGGCTGCGGATGCTGAAGCCCGCGCCCGCGATCTACGCCCATGTCGAGGAGACGCTGGGCCTGTCCGGGCCCGAGCTCTTCTTCACCGACGACAGTCCGGCCAATGTCGCGGCGGCCGAGGCGCGGGGCTGGCGGACCCATCTCTTCGAAGGGGCGGAGGGACTGGCGGCGCGCCTCGTGGAAGTGGGGCTGCTGGACGAGGTGCCGGCATGACCGCCTTCATCGGCTTCGACGAGGGGGAGAGCGTCCTCGACTGGATCGCCCTGACCGACGCGCTGGCGGCGGGACACGAACTGCCCCGCGCGCAGGTCGAGGATGTCTTTCTCAGGCGCGGTGCGGACACGCTGCTGAACCGTTCCGCCTGGATCGACGGGCTGGGCCTCGCCGTGAAATGCGCAACGGTCTTTCCGGGCAACAAGGCGAAGGGCCGCCCCGTGATCGGCGGGGCGATGACGCTCTATTCCGATGCGGACGGCACGCTGGAGGCGATCCTCGACTTCCACCTCGTGACGAAATGGAAGACCGCGGGGGACAGCCTGCTGGCGGCACGGCGACTGGCCCGGCCGGACAGCCGCGAAATCCTGATCGTCGGCGCGGGCATCGTGGGCCGCAGCCTGGTACAGGCCTACGGCGCGGCCTTCCCGGGGGCCCGGTTCACAATCTGGAACCGCTCGCCCGAGGGGGCGGCCCGCTTCGCCGACGAGACCGGGGCGGAGGTGGCCGGCGACCTGCAGGCGGCCGTCGGACGGGCCGACATCGTCGCCTGCGCCACGATGTCGACGGATCCCGTGCTGCGCGGCGAGTGGCTGCGGCCTGGTCAGCACGTGGACCTGATCGGCGCCTACCGCGCCGACATGCGCGAGGCGGACGACACGGCGATCCGCCGGGCGCGGGTCTTCTGCGACAGCCGCGCGACCACGATCCACCATATCGGCGAGTTCATGGCGCCCCTCCGATCGGGCGCCCTGACCGAGGACGCCATCCTCGCCGACCATTACGAGCCGGAGCGGTTCCGGCGCGGCAGCGACGACGAGATCACCCTCTTCAAGAACGGCGGCGGCGCCCATCTCGACCTGATGACCGCCCGGCATATCCTGACCGCATGGACATCGCGCTGATCCTCGTCGCCGGGCTGGCGCTCGTCGCCGCGGCGCCCTTCCTGCGCGAGGCGCTGCGCCGGGGCCCCGATCCCGCGCCGTCCTCCGATCTGGTGCGGACCGCGACCGGCACGCTGCGCCGGCGCTGGTTCGGGCCCGAGACGCGGGGGCGCGTGATCGTGGCGATCCACGGGCTGACCACGCCGTCCGACGCCTTCGACGCACTGGCCGAGGGGCTGGGCCAGGCCGGCTGGCGCACGCTGACCTTTGACCATCACGGCCGCGGCGGGTCGTCCAACGCGGCCGGAGCGCAGGACGCGGCCTTCTACGTCCGCGAACTCGACGCCCTGCTGGAGGCGGAGGGGCTGGGCGACGACCTCGTCCTCATGGGCTATTCCATGGGCGGGGCCATCGCCGCCGCCTATGCGGACGCCCATCCCGAGCGGGTACGGCGGCTGATCCTCCTCGCGCCGGCCGGGCTGGTGCCGCTCTCGGTGCCGCGCTGGCAGCTCGTCCCCGTGATCGGCGACTGGCTGGTCCGCTGGGCCTATCCGCTCCGGCTGCGGCGGGGGATCCGCCGCGGCAACGAGGCCAGCGCCGTGCCGGGCCTCGCCGCGATCCAGCTGCGCCAGACGCGGCGGCGCGGCTTCGCGCCCGCCGTGCTGTCCTCTCTGCGCTGGCTGGCGGGCCGCCCGCAGGAGGAGGAGCACCGGCGGCTGATGAAGCTCAACATCCCGGTCCTCGCGATCTGGGGAGGCGCGGACGACGTGATCCCGCTGCGCGCGCTGGGCGAGATGGCCCGCTTCAACCGCCGCGCCAAGCAGGAGTTGGTGGAGGGGGCCGGTCACGGACTGCCCTACACCCATCCGGGCGAGGTGGCGGAGTACGCGCTCGCGATGCTGCGCGAGGGGGACTAGGCGGGCAGCGGCGCGGCGCGGGGCGTCTCGCGGATCGGCAGATGCACGATGGCCGACAGCGCCCCGACCCCGACGCCGACCCACCACACGGCGGTATAGGTGCCGTAGAGATCGTAGAGCGCGCCGCCCAGCCAGACGCCGACGAAGCTGCCGAGCTGGTGCGAGAAGAAGACGATCCCGTAGAGCGTGCCCATGTAGCGCAGCCCGTAGAGATGCGCCACGAGTCCGCTGGTCAGCGGCACCGTCGCCAGCCAGAGCGAGCCCATCACGACCGAGAAGACGAGGACCGTCACCGGCGTGATCGGCGTCAGGATGAACCACGCCGCGACGATGGTGCGCCCGGTATAGATCCCGGCGAGCAGGTACTTGCGCGGGAACCGCTTGCCCGCCCAGCCCGCCGCCAGCGTGCCGGCGATGTTCGCAAGCCCGATGACCGAGATCGCGATGGCCCCCAGCGCCGAGGTCGACGTGATGCCGAGGTTGTAGAGCGTCGTGCCCGGCAGGACCGGGTCGCACATCTGGGTCACGAGGGCCGGGAAATGCGCGGTCACGAAGGCGAGCTGGTAGCCGCAGGAAAAGAAGCCGATGAAGATCAGCGCGTAGGACGGGTCCGTCACGGCGCGCTTCAGCGCGGCGCCCATCGTCTCCTGCAGCTCGGCCTTCGAGGCGGGGGCGGGCGCCCGCATCATCGGCAGGACCGCCAGAACGGCGAGGATCGCGGCGGCGAAGACGAGGAAGACCTGGTTCCAGGCCATGAAGCCCAGCAGCCATTCCGCCAGCGGCGCGCCGAAGACCTGCCCGGCCGATCCCGCCGCCGTCGCGATGGCCAGCGCCATCGAGCGGTTGTCGTCGCTGCTCGCCCGGCCGACCACGGCGAGGATCACGCCGAACCCGGTGCCCGCCACGCCGAACCCGACCAGCACCTCGTAGAGCTGATGCTGGAGCGGCGTGGTTGCCCCGGCCGACAGGACGAGGCCCACAGCATAGGTGATCGCGCCGAGGACGATGGCCTTGCGGTCGCCGATCTTCTCGGCCAGCGCGCCGAAGAGCGGCTGCCCGATGCCCCAGGCGAGGTTCTGGATCGCGATGGCGAGGGAGAACTCGGCCCGCGGCCAGCCGAACTCCTCGGCGATGGGGATCTGGAACACGCCGAAGGAGGCGCGGATCGCGAAGCCCGTCAGGATGACGAAGCACCCGGCGATCAGGACGGGCGAGAGCAGGCGGTCATGAGGCGCGGCGCGGGTCATGCGTGATCTGTGCGCTGCCGGGGCCGGCGGTCAATCGACTTTTCGTGATCCCGCGCATCCCTTGCCGGAATGGCCTCCCGGGAATGGACGCCCGCCCGGGCGCGCCCCGCCCCGAACGCCGGGGGCTTCACTCCGCCGGACCCCCGTGCGGTCTTCGGAGCAAGATGGGGGGCCGAGCTTTCGTTCCGGAGTGGGGGGGCGTCCCTGGCGGGGGCCGGAACGCCCGGTCCGGTTGCGCGCCTTGGCGGGCGCTCAGGTCCGCGCGCGTTCCGCCCCGGCGAAGATCGCCTCGCGCAGCTTGCGCTCCAGCGCCTTGCGCCGCGTCTCGGAATGGAACTTCAGCCCGAACATGTCCTTGACGTAGAAGGAATCGACCACCTGTTCGCCATAGGTCGCGATGACCGCGCTGGCGATGTAGACGTTGTTCTCGGCCAGGGCGCGGGTCAGGTCGTGCAGGAGGCCGGGGCGGTCGCGGGTATCGACCTCGATGATCGTGTAGATCTCGGATCCGTCGTTGTCGAAGGTGATGGAGGTCGGGACCGAGAAGGCGCGCTCGCGCTTCTTGACCCGGTCGCGCTCGACCAGCGCCTCGCGGGTCACCACCTCGCCCCGCAGCGTGCGGGTGATCATCTGCCGCAGGCGCGGCAGGCGCACCTCCTCGTAGGGATGGCCGTCGGCATCCTGGATCCAGAACACCGCCGTCGCGTAGCCGTCCTTGGACGTGTAGGTCCGCGCATCCACCACGTTCGCCCCGACCAGCGCCAGCGCGCCGCTCATCCGACTGAAGAGACCGGGATGGTCGACCATGGCGAAGGCGGCGCGGGTTGCGTCGCGGTCGGGGTCGAGCTCGAGGTCGATCCTCACCTCGTCGTCGCGCAGCTCCCGCAGCAGCCGGGCGAAGAGGGCGTGCGTCTCGGTCGACAGGCCCTGCCAGTAGGGTCCGTAATGGCGCGCGGTCTCGGCGCGCAGGGCCTTTCCCTCCCAGTCGGGCAGCGCCTCGCGCAGGCGCTTCTTGGCCTCGGTCTCGCGCGCCTCGCGGTTCAGATCCTCCAGCCCCGTGGCGAGGGCCTGCCGCGTGGCCGTGTAGAGCCCGCGGAAGAGCATCGCCTTCCAGTTGTTCCAGACATTCGGCCCGACCCCGCGGATGTCGCAGACGGTGAGCACCGTGAGCAGGTCCAGCCGCTCCTGCGACTTCACCGCCTTGGCGAAGTCGCGCACCGTGCGGGGGTCCGAGATGTCGCGCTTCTGCGCCATGTCGGACATCAGCAGGTGATAGCGGACCAGCCAGTCGACCGTGTCCGTCTCCTTGCGCGACAGGCCCAGCCTCGGGCAGACGGTCCGGGCGATGCGGGCGCCGAGGATCGAATGGTCCTCGTCCCGGCCCTTGCCGATGTCGTGCAGCAGCATGGCGACGTAGAGGACGCGCCGGTTCACCCCCTCGGACAGGATGCGGCTCGCGACGGGCAGCTCCTCGGCCAGTTCGCCCCGCTCGATCTGGGCGAGGGTCGAGACGCACTGGATGGTGTGTTCGTCCACCGTGTAGCTGTGGTACATGTTGTATTGCACCATCGCGACGATGGGGGCGAATTCCGGCATGAAGGCGGCGAGCACGCCGAGCTCGTTCATCCGCCGCAGCGCCCGTTCCGGGTTGCCGTGCCGCAGCATCAGGTCGAGGAAGATGCGGTTCGCCTCGCGGTCGTGCCGCATCGCCCTGTCGATCACGTCGAGGTTGGAGGCGATCAGCCGCATCGCGTCGGGATGCAGCAGCGTGCCGGTGCGCAGCGCCTCCTCGAAGATGCGCAGCATGTTGACGTGATCGCCGAGGAAGGCCGCCTCGTCCGCGACGGTCAGGCGGTTCTGCTTGATCGCGTAGGGCGGCTTGGCGCGGCGGCGGCGGGGCAGCAGCCGTGTCAGCAGCGGCTCCTGCTTGAGATGGGTCGTCTCCTGCGCGGTCAGGAAGATGCGCGTCAGCTCGCCGACGCGGGTGGCGTGGCGGAAATAGTCCTGCATGAAATGCTCGACCGCCCGCCGGCCGCCGTAATCGCGGTACCCCATCCGCTCGGCCACCTCGACCTGCAGGTCGAAGGTCAGCTGGTCCATCGCCCGGCCCGAGAGCAGGTGCATGTGGCAGCGCACGGCCCAGAGGAACTCTTCCGCCGCGCGGAAGGTCTGGTACTCGTCCTCGGTGAAGATGCCCTCGCCGACCAGCTCGGACGCGGTCTCGACGTTGTAGACGTATTTCCCGATCCAGTAGAGCGATTGCAGGTCGCGCAATCCGCCCTTGCCCTCCTTCACGTTGGGCTCGACGACGTAGCGCTGGCCGCCCTGCTTGCGGTGCCGCTCGCTGCGCTCCTTCAGCTTGGCCTCGATGAATTCGGGCGCGGTGGAGCGAAACAGATCGAGCCAGAGCCGCTGCCGCAACTGCCGGGCCAGCGGGGCATAGCCGGTGAGGTAGCGGAACTCGACGAGGCTGGTGCGGATGGTGAAGTCGTCGCGCGCGAGGCGGACGCATTCCTTCACCGTGCGGCTGGCATGCCCGACCTTGTAGTGAAGGTCCCACAGCACGTAGAGCATCGATTCGATGACGCTCTCGGCCCAGGGGGTGATCTTGTAGGGCGTCAGGAACAGCAGGTCGACGTCGGAATGGGGCGCCATCTCGCCCCGTCCGTAGCCCCCCACCGCGATCAGGGCGAGCCGCTCGGCGGCGGTGGGATTGGACAGCGGGTGCAGCACCTCGGTCGCGATCCGCAGCACCTCCGCCACGATGCAGTCGGTCAGCCAGGCATAGGCGCGGATCGTCGGCCTGGCCTCGAAGGGCGCGGCGAGGAAGGCGGCCTCGATCGCGGCGGTTCCCTTCGTCCGCGCGGCGCCGAGGACGCGGACGGCCGCCTTGCGGACCGCCAGCGCGTCGCCCGCGGGACAGGCGGCGATGGCCGCGTCGAGTTCGGCCCGCAGATCGTCCTGCACGACGATGTCGCCGGCCGGGAGGATCAGGTCGTCCGGAGAGAAATCGGGACGAAGCGCGGCCTCTCGGCCGCGCCTCGCTTCGGTCGCGGTTTCGGTCAAGGCGTCAGAAGCCCGTCCCGGAGAAGGAGCCCGGCGCCGGGTCGATGACCGTGACCTGGCCGTTCCGGATCGTGGCGACGGCGACGCCGCGCTGGTTGGTGCCGTCGCTCAGCAGGCGGAAGATGCCCTGCGTGCCCTGGAACCCCTGGCCGGTGGTCAGGTCCTGGGCGCCGAGACCCTGGCCGCGCTGCGCCAGCGCGCCGATCGCGGCGATGCCGTCATAGGCGAGCCCGGCCAGCGGATGCGGCTCCTCTCCGTAGGTCGACCGGTAGCGCTGGTCGAAGGCCGCCTGTGTGGCGGTGTTGGGGATCGCGAAGACCCCGCCCTGCAGGCCGGGCAGCGACAGCGCCTGCGGCGCCACGTCCCAGCGGGTCAGGCCCATGTAGCGCACGGCGTCGGGGGTCAGCCCGGCCTCGGGCAGGGCGGTGGCGAGGATCGGCAGGTCGGCGTTCACGCCCGCGGTCAGGAACAGCACCTGCGCGCCGGCCGCCTGCGCCTCGGACGCGATCGGCCCGGCCGCGGCCTGCACGTCCTGCTGCGACAGCGCGTAGCCGCGCGCGCCCACGACGGTCCCGCCGGCGCGCTGCACGGCGGCCTGGATCTCGGCCAGGCCGAGCTGGCCCTGCAGGTCGTCCGCATGGGCGACGTAGTAGCGCGTCAGGCCCTGCCCCATGCCCCAGGAGACGAGGCGGTTGGCCGTGTTGCGGAAGGTCGGGCCGAGGACGAAGACGTTGCCGCCCGCGATCGTGGGATTGTTCGAGAAGGCGAGGACGTTGATCCCCGTGCCGGACAGCGCGACGCCGGCGGCGTTGGCACTCTCGGCATAGAGCGGGCCGAGCACGACCTGCGCGCCTTCGTTCGCGGCATTGGCCGCCGCGTTCGCCGCCTGGGTCGGGTTGGCGCCGGTATCATAGACCCGCAGGTCGATCTCGACATCCCCCAGGTCGCGCACCGCCATCCGGGCCGCGTTCTCGAGGTTCTCGGCCAGGAACGCGTCCGAGGCGACGCCGGACCCGCCGGGGACCAGCAGCGCGACCTGCACCGGCTCGCCCGGGGTCAGGGCGGGGCCACCGCCCCCGCCGGGCATGGACATCGGGGCGCAGGCGGTGAGCACGGCGGCCGACAGGACGGCGAGGAGGCGTCCGGCCGCCTTGCGGCGGGACAGGGAACGGGGGATCATGGGAGGGCACTCTCCGGGAAAAGGGGTCGGGCCGCTCGACGGGGCCGGTTGCCCTCGATCATAGGGGGTGACCGTGAACGGTCTAGGGGGCCAGACTTGGAAATCCGACGCGAGCCCCTTTCCGCCGGCCTGCACGTCGTCGCCGTGCCGATCGGCAATGCCCGCGACATCACGCTGCGCGCGCTGGACACGCTGGCCTCGGCCGACGTGATCGCGGCCGAGGATACCCGCTCCGCCCGCCGCCTGATGGAGATCCACGGCGTCGCCCTGGGGGGGCGGCCGCTGCTGTCCTATCACGACCATTCCGGCGCGGGAGACCGGGCGCGGCTGCTGCGGCACCTTGCCGAGGGCCGGTCGGTCGCGCTGGTCTCGGAGGCGGGCACGCCGCTGCTGGCCGATCCCGGCTTTGCGCTGGGCCGCGAGGCGATCGCGGCGGGACACGCGGTGACGGCCGTGCCCGGTGCCTCGGCCCTCCTGGCGGCGCTGGCCGTGGCCGGGCTGCCCACCGACCGCTTCACCTTCGCCGGCTTCCTGCCGCCGGGAGAGACCCAGCGCCGCACCGCCATCGCCGGGCTGCGCGAGGCGCCGGGCACGCTCGTCCTCTACGAAAGCCCCCGGCGCCTCGCCGCGACGCTCGCCGATCTCGCCGCGATCCTCGGCCCGCGCCCGGCCGCCGTCGCGCGCGAACTGACGAAGCGGTTCGAGGAGGTGCTGCGCGGCGATCTCGCCGAGCTGGCGGAGCGGGTGGCCGCGGCAGAGCCGAAAGGCGAGATCGTCGTGCTGGTCGGGCAGGGGCCGGGCGAGGGGCCGGAGACGGGCGATGTCGACGCCGCCCTGCGCGAGGCGCTGAGGACGATGCGGATGAAGGATGCGGCCACCGCCGTGGCGGGCGCGCTCGGCCTGCCGCGGCGCGAGGTCTACCAGCGGGCGCTGGAGATGGGGAAGGACGATTAGGGGAATCTTCAGGCTTCTGGCCGATCCTGCTCGAAAGGAGGACCGCCATGCCGTTCGATCTCTTCGATTGGGCCGACCGATTCCCCGGCGATGACGGAACGCCGCGGGGCGGCGATGCGGACGGTCACGCCGGGTCGCCGCCGATCCCTTTCGCCGAACGGCCCGAAACGCGGCGGGCGGGCGCGCCGCCCGGGGATCACCGCAGGTTGCGCGGGGCCATGTCCCACCGGCGCGGCGCGTCGGCGGAGCAGCAGGTGCAGGACAGCTACGCGCGACGCGGCTACAGCGTGGCCGCGACCCGGTGGCGGGGCCGGGGCGGCGAGATCGACCTGATCCTTCGGCGCGGCGGGACCAGCATCTTCGTCGAGGTGAAGGCCGCGCGGGACGCGGACACCGCCCTGTCGCGGATCCGGCCGGCACAGATCGCCCGCATCCATGCCGCCGCCTCGGAATATCTCGGCACGCTCCCGGACGGTTCGCTCAGCGAGACCCGGTTCGACGCCGCCTGCGTCGATGGCTACGGGCGCGTGACCATCCACGAGAACATCCTCGCCCATCCCTGAAGGTCCGCCTGGCCATGCGTGCCGCCCCCGGGCGGCCGCGCGGCCGATGCGCGGGGCCTGTTGCCGCCGCCGCCCGGCGGGCCTAGGTCACGCCGGAACGCCACTTCCGGAGGCCCGACATGGCCCTGACCGTCGCCATCCAGATGGACCCGATCGCGCCCATCGACATCGACGCCGATACCACCTTCCGCATCGCGGAGGAGGCGCAGGCGAGGGGGCATGCCCTGTTCTACTACACGCCGGACCGGCTCGCCTTCCAGGAAGGGCGGGTGACCGCCCGGGGCTGGCCGCTCGCCGTCCGGCGGGAGAAGGGGGCCCATTTCACGCTGGGCGACGAGGTCGAGCGGGACCTGTCGGAGTTCGACGTGGTCTGGCTGCGCCAGGATCCGCCCTTCGACATGTCCTACATCACCACGACGCACCTGCTGGACCGGATCCATCCCGGCACGCTCGTCGTGAACGACCCGTTCTGGGTGCGGAACTACCCCGAGAAGCTGCTCGTCCTCGACTTCCCGCAGCTCACCCCGCCCACGGCCATCGCCCGCGACCTCGCCACGCTGCGCGCCTTCCGCGACCGGCACGGGGACATCATCCTCAAGCCGCTCTACGGCAATGGCGGGGCGGGGGTGTTCAAGCTGCATGCCGAGGACGGCAACCTCGCCAGCCTGCACGAGATGTTCAGCCAGATCAGCCGCGAGCCGCTGATCGTGCAGAAATACCTGCCCGCGGTGTCGAAGGGCGACAAGCGGGTCATCCTCGTCGATGGAGAGCCGGTGGGCGCGATCAACCGCGTGCCCCAGAAGGGCGAGACCCGGTCGAACATGCATGTCGGCGGCCGCGCCGAGAAGGTGGCGCTGACCGACCGCGATCGCGAGATCTGCGCCGCGATCGGCCCCCTGCTGAAGGAGAAGGGCCAGATCCTCGTCGGGATCGACGTGATCGGCGACTGGCTGACCGAGATCAACCTCACCTCGCCGACCGGCATCCAGGAGCTGGAGCGCTTCGACGGCGTCAACGTCGCGGCCCGCATCTGGGAGGCGATCGAGGCGCGGCGCGGGGGATGAGCTGGCGGCTCGTCCTGCTGGTCTGGCTGCTGCGCCACCTGCAGAAGCCCCTGCTCGCCCGGCTCGACCCCGTCGGCGCCCGCGCCCAGTTCGAGGCGGTCACGTCGCTCTTCGCCGCGCCGCGCGGCACCTATGTCGGCAAGGGCCGCCTCGGGGGCGTGCCGGTCCGGCGGGTCGTCGGGCCGGGCGTCGCGGACGACCCGGCGGCGCCTGTCCTGCTCTACGCCCATGGGGGGGCCTTCGTGCTGGGCTCGGCGAAGAGCTATACCGGCTTTGCCGCGCAGATCTCGACGCGCCTCGGCCGGCCGGTGATCCTGCCCGATTACCGCCGCGCGCCCGAGCACCGGTTCCCGGCCGCGCTCGACGATCTGCGCGCGGTCTGGGATGCGCTCGACGCCGATCTGGGGCCGGAACGGATCGTGCTCGGCGGTGATTCGGCGGGCGGCAACCTTGCGCTCGGTCTGCTGGCGCAGCTCTGTCACCTGCGGATCCCGGGGCCCGCCGCGACCTTCGCCTTCTCGCCCTTCACCGATTTCCGCGACCGGGC
Organism: Wenxinia saemankumensis; assembly: GCF_900141735.1. Classification (GTDB taxonomy): domain Bacteria; phylum Pseudomonadota; class Alphaproteobacteria; order Rhodobacterales; family Rhodobacteraceae; genus Wenxinia; species Wenxinia saemankumensis. The sequence continues at coordinate 41,884 of NZ_FQYO01000004.1, read as the reverse complement.
CGGCTCGCGCCGCCGCAACGCGGACGCCGATCCGCTGCTGCCGATCGGCCGGCTGCGCGAGGTGCGCGAGTTCTACCTCGGCGATGCCGACCCCGCCGATGCCCGGGCCTCGCCGGTGCTGGCGCGGTTTCGCGGGGCGGGGCCGGTCTGGCTGTCGGTCGGCACGACAGAGGTGCTGCACGACGACACGCTGCAGATGGCCGCGCGGCTGCGGGAGGACGGGGTCCGCACCCGCGTGCTGGAGGGGAGGAACGCGCCCCATGTCTGGCCGATCTTCGGCGATTACCTGCCCGAGGCGCGGACGGCGCTGGACGACCTCGCCGCCTTCCTCAGCTCTGTGTCGGCGGAAGCCGGTAGCTGATCGCCTCTGCCACGTGGGGACGGCGCACCTCGTCCGAGCCGGCGAGGTCGGCGATGGTGCGCGCCACGCGCAGGATGCGGTGGTAGCCGCGCGCGGTGAGGCCGAAGCGGTCGGCGGCGCGGGACAGCAGGTCGCGCCCCTCGGCGTCGGGGGCCGCGATGCTCTCCAGCGTCGTGCCCTCGGCATCGGCATTGGTGCGCAGAACCCCGCCCTCCCCGAACCGCGCGGCCTGCCGCGCGCGGGCGGCAACGACCCGCGCCGCGACCTCGGCCGATCCCTCGCCGGCGGGCGGCAGGTCCAGATCGGTATAGGCGACGGGCGGCACCTCGATGCGCAGGTCGATCCGGTCGAGCAGCGGGCCCGAGATCCGGCCCATGTACTCCTCGCCGCAATTGGGGGCGCGGCTGCAGGCGCGGTCGGGCTCGGTCAGGTGGCCGCACCTGCAGGGATTGGCCGCCGCGACGAGGAGGAACCGGCAGGGATAGCGGATATGGGCGTTGGCCCGGGCGACCACGACCTCGCCCGTCTCGATCGGCTGGCGCAGCGTCTCGAGCACGGGGCGGGGAAATTCGGGCAGCTCGTCGAGGAAAAGCACGCCGTTATGGGCGAGGCTGATCTCGCCGGGCTTCGCGCCGCGTCCGCCGCCCACGATGGCGGGCATCGAGGCCGTGTGGTGCGGCTCGCGGAAGGGGCGCACCCGGCTGATCCCGCCCTCGTCCAGCAGCCCGGCGAGGGAATGGATCATCGACGTCTCGAGCGCCTCGCGCGGGGAGAGCGGCGGCAACAGGCCCGGCATCCGCGCGGCGAGCATCGACTTGCCCGAGCCGGGCGGCCCGCTGAAGAGGAGGTGATGCCGCCCGGCGGCCGCGATCTCGAGCGCGCGCTTGGCCCGCTCCTGCCCCTTCACGTCGCGCAGGTCGCGGGCGGTGGCGGGGCCGGTCACCTCGCCGGCCGTGGCGGGGGGGAGGATCCGGGTGCCGGTATAGTGCTGGATCGCCTCGGCCAGCGTGGCGGGGGCGATGACCTCCGCCGATTCCACCCACGCCGCCTCGGCGCCGCAGGCGCGCGGGCAGAGCAGGGTGCGATCCTCGTCCGCGGCGGCCATGGCGGCGGGCAGGGCACCGATCACCGGCATCAGCGCGCCGGTCAGCGACAGCTCGCCCAGCGCGACGGTCGCGGCCACGGCATCGTGCGGCAGCACGTCGAGCGCCGCGAGCAGGGCGAGGGCGATCGGCAGGTCGAAATGCGAGCCCTCCTTCGGCAGGTCGGCGGGAGAGAGGTTGATGACGATCTTCTTCGAGGGAAGCGCGATCGACATCGAGGTCAGCGCCGCGCGGACCCGCTCGCGCGCTTCGCTCACCGCCTTGTCCGGCAGGCCGACGATCGAGAAGGCGGGCATGCCGGGGGCCACGGCGCATTGCACCTCGACCAGTCGCGCCTCCACCCCCTCGAAGGCCACCGTGTAGGCCAGCGCCACCATCCCGACATCCCGATCGTCCGGGATTATGGTTAACGTCTCGTCGGTTATGGAATGGTTAACGCCGGGGGGTCAGGCGTATCGGGCGACGGCCGCCTCCCAGGGCAGGGTGCCGAGGCCGCGGACGGCCGGCAGGTTCGCATAGGGCAGCGGATGGTACGCTACCGCCTGCCCGGCCGCGCGCCAGGCGACGAGGTTCGGCTCGGTCAGGGCCGCGTGGACGTAGGACGCGGAACCCGCGTCGACGGGCAGGTCGTAGGTGGCGATCCGCGTCGCCACGGGCGCGTAGAAGACGTCGGCCAGCGAGTAGCGGTCGAAGAGCCAGGGGCCATCCGCCCCGTGCCGGTCGCGGGCGAGCGACCAGAGCGCCTGCACCCTCCCGACATCCGCGATCACCTCCGGCGCGGGGTCGAAGCCGGTCCAGCCGTGCCGCAGGAACATCGGGCAGGCCCCGCGCAGCGCGCCGAATCCGGAATGCATCTCGGCCACCATCGACCGGGCGAGGCCGCGGGCCGCCGGATCCGCCGGCCACAGACCGGCTTCCGGGTTCTCCTCGGCCAGGGTTTCGGCCATGGCCAGGCTGTCGGTCAGCACCGCGCCGGAGGGAGAGCGCAGGACGGGCACCGTCCGGGCCGGGGCGAGCGGGGCGAGATCGCGGGCCATCGTGCCGGAATAGAGCCCGACGAAGGTATCGCGGTGCGGCAGGCCGAAACCCTCGCACATCAGCCAGCCGCGCAGGCTCCAGCTCGAGAAGGAGCGGTCGCCGAGGAAGAGCTCGTAGGTCATCGGGGGCCTCCGTTGGGTCGGCGCAGGATGACCGGCCCCGGCGCGGGGACGAAGCGCGTTTTCCTGACGGGGCCCATCACGGGCCGCGATGGGTCAGGCGATGCGGTTGACGGCGATGCCCCGTGCCCCGCCCGGCCCGTGGTGGATCTCGGTGATCGAGAGGGGGGCGACGTGCTGGCCGATCGCCTCCTCCGGGGTCCGGCCGGTCGCGGCCGCCCAGCGGGTGAGGATCACGCCCAGATGCGCGACCACGATCACGTCACGGCCCGGATGCGCGGCGAGGAGTTCCGCCTCGGCCGCGTCGACCCGGCGCGCCGCCGCGTGCCAGCTTTCGCCGCCGGGCGGAGCCACGTCGCCCGGCCGCTCCCAGTAGGCGCGGGAGAGGTCGGGATCGGTCCCGGCCACGTCCGAGAAGTGCCGCCCGTCCCAGTCGCCGAAATGGAACTCGCGCAGGTCGGCGCGGTCCGGCAGGCGGAGGCGGCCGGCGCCCAGCGCATCGGCGGTATGGCTGGCGCGGACCAGGTCCGAGGCGACGAGGACGGAGCCGGCCGGCAGGGCGGCGTCCAGCCGGGCGAGCGCGGCCCGGTCGCCGAGATCGGCGGGCACGTCGCGCCAGCCGGTGAAGGCCTTCTGGTGGGTCGGCCCGTGGCGGACCCAGAAGAGCCGGCTCACGGCAGCGTTCCCTTCAGCGCCAGCGGCAGCCCCGCGGTGACCAGCACCACCAGATCCGCTGCCGCGGCGGCGCGCTGGTTGAGGCGCCCCTGCGCGGCGCGGAACCGGCGGCCGAGCGCGGTCTCGGGCACGATTCCGGCGCCGACCTCGTTCGAGACGAGGACGACGGGCGCGGCGCAGGCGGCGATCCCGGCGAGCAGCGCCTCCCCCTCCGCCTCGACATCGCCCCCGGCGAGCAGGACGTTGGTCAGCCAGAGCGTCGCGCAGTCGATCAGCACCGCCTCGTCCGGGGCCCTCTCGGTCAGGCGGGCCGCGACGTTGCGGGATTCCTCGATCGTGACCCAGCCCCGGCCTGCCCTTGCGTCGCGGTGCGCGGCGATTTTCGCCCGCATCTCGTCGTCATGCGCCTCTGCCGTCGCGACGTAGACGGGGCGGAAATCCGATTGCGTGACAAGGGCTTCGGCGTAGGAGGACTTGCCCGAGGCGGCGCCGCCTAGAACCAGCGAAAATTTTTGCAAGGACATGGGGGAAACAATTTCCGGTTTGGCGCGTTAGCGGCTCGAACGGTCCCCGCCCGCGGGGAGGGACGCTTGCAGAAGGCCCGCCAAGGGCCACACGACACGGGGGTTACACATGGCATTCGACGGGTATTCCGACCAGACCCTGTCTCGCACCGCGATGAAGGCAGAGCTGCTGGACGCCGAGACGGAACTGAAACTCGCCTATGCCTGGCGCGACGAGCGCTGCGAGAAGTCGCTGCACCGCCTGATCACCGCCTACATGCGTCTCGCCATCTCGATGGCCGCGAAGTTCCGCCGCTACGGCGCGCCGATGAACGACCTGATCCAGGAGGCCTCGCTCGGCCTGATGAAGGCGGCGGACAAGTTCGACCCCGACCGGGGCGTGCGGTTCAGCACCTATGCCGTCTGGTGGATCAAGGCGTCGATCCAGGATTACGTGATGCGGAACTGGTCGATGGTCCGCACCGGGTCGACCTCGTCGCAGAAGTCGCTGTTCTTCAACATGCGCCGCGTCCAGGCCCGGATCGAGCGCGAGGCCGCGGCCGCCGGCGTCGTCTACGAGGGCCACGTGGTCCGCGCCATGATCGCCAAGGAGGTGGGCGTGCCGCTCGCCGATGTCGAGATGATGGAGGGGCGGCTCTCGGGATCCGACTATTCGCTGAACGCCACGCAATCGGCCGAGGACGAGGGCCGCGAGTGGATCGAAGCGCTCGAGGACGATGCCGAGCAGGCCCCCGAGAAGGTCGAGGCGTCCCACGACACCGACACGCTGCGCCAGTGGCTCTTCACCGCGCTGTCGCAGCTGAACGACCGCGAACGGTTCATCGTGCGCGAGCGCAAGCTGCGCGAGGATCCCCGGACGCTCGAATCGCTCGGCGACGAGCTCGGCCTGTCGAAGGAGCGCGTGCGCCAGCTCGAGGCGGCCGCCTTCGGCAAGATGCGCAAGTCGCTGGAGGGGCAGAGCCGGGAAGTGCTGAACTTCTTCGGCTGAGCCCTCGCCCCCTTTTAACCGATCGGCCCCCGCCCGGACTGGCGGGGGCCGATTGCGTTTCCGGCGGCGTGTTCCTGCCGGGCAGGCGGGTCCAGCGCGACCCATGTGTGCCCTTCCTGCGAAGCGAGGAAACGACGCGCCCTGTCCCTCGGGTCGTGGTGGCTGAGCCGGGCGGCACCATATAGGGTGGCGCCATGACCGAGAGCCCCCGATTCATCCACCTGCGCACCCATACCGAATACTCGCTGCTGGAAGGCGCGATCCCGGTGAAGAAGCTGCCCGATCTGGCGAAGGCCGCGGGCATGCCCGCGGTCGCCGTGACCGATACGAACAACATGTTCTGCGCGCTGGAATTCTCGGAATATGCCAGCAAGGCGGGGGTGCAGCCCATCGTCGGGTGCCAGGTGAGCTTGCGCTACCTGGTGCCGGAGCCCGGCAAGCGCCCCGGTGCCCCGGCGCCGGTCGTGCTGCTGGCGCAGGACGAGGCGGGCTACGAGAACCTGATGAAGCTCAACTCGGCGCTCTACCTCGCCGAGACGGACGAGCTGCCGCAGGTGGGCCTCGACGACCTCGCCGCCCATTCGGGTGGGCTGATCTGCCTGACCGGCGGGCCGGACGGCCCGGTTGGGCGTCTGCTCCGCGCCGGGCAGGGGCCGGCGGCCGAGGCGCTGATGCGGCGGCTGGCCGAGATCTATCCGCAGCGGCTCTATGTCGAGCTGCAGCGCCACCCGGTCGAGGGCGGCCTGCCGGCGGCCGAACGGGCGACGGAGCGGGGCCATGTCGAGATGGCCTATGCGATGGACCTGCCGCTGGTGGCGACGAACGACGCCTATTTCCCCAAGAGCGATCTCTACGAGGCGCATGACGCGCTGCTCTGCATTGCCGAAGGCACTTACGTCGACCAGCAGGAGGAGCGGCGCCGCCTGACGCCGCAGCACTACTTCAAGTCCCCGCAGGAGATGGCGACGCTCTTCGCCGACCTGCCCGAGGCGCTGGAGAATTCCGTCGAGATCGCGCGGCGCTGCGCCTTCAAGGCGTACAAGCGAGACCCGATCCTGCCGCGCTTCGCCGAGGACGAGGTGGCCGAACTGCGGCGCATGGCGAACGAGGGGCTGCAGGCCCGGCTCGCGGTCATCCCGCACGCGGTCAGCGTCGAGGAGTACCAGAAGCGGCTCGATTTCGAGCTGGGCATCATCGAGGGGATGGGCTTCCCCGGGTACTTCCTCATCGTCGCCGACTTCATCCAGTGGGCGAAGGATCACGACATTCCCGTCGGGCCGGGGCGGGGGTCTGGGGCGGGCAGCCTCGTCGCCTACGCGCTGACGATCACCGACCTCGATCCGCTACGCTACTCGCTGCTCTTCGAGCGGTTCCTCAACCCCGAGCGGGTCTCGATGCCGGATTTCGACATCGACTTCTGCATGGACCGGCGGGAGGAGGTGATCCGCTACGTCCAGGAGAAATACGGCCGCGACAAGGTCGGACAGATCATCACCTTCGGCGCGCTGCTGTCGAAGGCGGCGGTGCGCGACGTCGGCCGCGTGCTCCAGATGCCCTATGGCCAGGTGGACCGCCTGTCCAAGATGATCCCGGTCGAGGGCGTGAAGCCGGTGAGCATCGGCAAGGCGCTGGCCGACGAGCCGCGCCTGCGCGAGGAGACGAAGGAGACCGAGCAGGACCGCCGCGAGGGGCGGCGCAACCCTGCCGCGCGTCTGTTCGAATATGCCGAGCAGATCGAGGGGCTGCTGCGCAACGCCTCGACCCATGCCGCCGGCGTCGTGATCGGGGACCGGCCGCTCGACCAGCTCGTGCCGCTCTACCGGGATCCGCGCTCGGACATGCCGGCGACGCAGTTCAACATGAAATGGGTCGAGCAGGCCGGGCTGGTGAAGTTCGACTTCCTCGGGCTCAAGACGCTGACGGTGATCCAGAACGCGCTCGACCAGATCCTGAAATCTGGCCGGCCGCTGCATGTCGCCGCCGACGGGACGCAGCTCTACGCCCCACCGAAGGGCGGCGAGAACCAGATGAACCTGATCCCGCTGGACGACGAGAAGACCTACGCGCTCTATTCCAAGGCGAGGACGGTCGCGGTCTTCCAGGTGGAAAGCTCGGGCATGATGGATGCGCTCAAACGCATGAAGCCCACCTGCATCGAGGACATCGTGGCGCTGGTCGCGCTCTACCGGCCCGGCCCGATGGAGAACATCCCGGTCTATTGCGAGGTGAAGAACGGCCTGCGCGAGATCGCCTCGGTCCATCCGCTGATCGACCACATCCTGGAGGAGACGCAGGGCATCATCGTCTACCAGGAGCAGGTGATGCAGATCGCCCAGGTGATGGCCGGCTACAGCCTCGGCGGGGCCGACCTGCTGCGCCGCGCCATGGGCAAGAAGATCAAGGAGGCGATGGACGCCGAGCGGCCCAAGTTCGAAGCTGGCGCGGCCGCGAACGGGGTCGAGAAGAAGAAGGCGTCCGAGGTCTTCGACCTGCTCGAGAAGTTCGCCAATTACGGTTTCAACAAGTCCCACGCCGCGGCCTATGCCGTGGTCAGCTACCAGACGGCCTGGCTCAAGGCGAACCACCCGGTCGAGTTCATGGCCGGGGTGATGAATTGCGACATCCATCTGACGGACAAGCTCGGCGTCTACTTCCAGGAGGTGAAGAAGGGGCTGGGCCTGCCCTGGGCGCCGCCTTGCGTGAACCGGTCCCAGGCGACCTTCGACGTGCAGGACGGCACGCTGCACTACGCGCTGGGCGCGCTGAAGAATGTCGGCGTCGAGGCGATGCGGCTGGTGGTCGAGGGGCGGGGCGAGAAGCCCTTCGTCACCCTCTTCGATTTCGCCCGCCGCGTCGATCTCAAGCGTGTGGGCAAGCGCCCGCTGGAGATGATGGCGCGGGCGGGGGCGTTCGACGTGCTCGACCGCAACCGGCGGCGGGTATTCGACAGCCTCGACGCGCTGGTGGGCTATTCCGCCGCGATCCACGAGCAGCGCGCCTCGAACCAGGTCTCGCTCTTCGGCGAGGCGGGGGACGACCTGCCGGAGCCGCGTCTCTCCGGCGCCGCCGACTGGCTCCCGGCGGAGCGGCTGGCGGAGGAGTTCAAGGCGGTCGGCTTCTACCTGTCGGGCCATCCGCTGGACGATTACCTGCCCGCGCTCAAGCGGCGGCAGGTGCTGACGCTGGACGAGGTCACGGCCAAGGCCGAGCGCGGCGCCTGCATCGCCAAGATGGCCGGGACCGTCGCCGTCCGGCAGGAGCGGAAATCGGCGCGGGGCAACCGGTTCGCCTTCATCACGCTGTCCGATCCGACCGGGCAGTACGAGGTGACGATGTTCTCGGACACGCTGGAGGCGGCGCGCGAGCATCTGGAGCCCGGGATGCAGGTGATCCTGCAGGTCGAGGCGACGATGGAGAGCGACCAGCTCAAGCTGCTCGCCCGCTCCGCCGCGCCGATCGACACGGTGGTGGCGCAGGGCGCGTCCTCTGGCCTACGCGTCTTCGTCGAGGAGGCGGCGGCCGTCGCCCCGGTCGCGGCGGTGCTGGAGAAGGCGGCGCGCGAGGGGGTCCGCGGCGGACGCGGGCCGATCTATTTCTGCCTGATGGGGCAGGGCCTGCCGGGCGAGGTGGAGCTCGATTGCGGGACGGAGTTCCCGGTGACGCCGCAGATCAAGGGGGCGCTGCGCTCGCTCGACGGGGTGATCGAGGTCGAGGAGCTCTAGTCCGGTTTCGGCCATCTCCCGCCGAGGCGGACCCGGCCCGACTCCCGAATCCCGTCCGCCCCTGATAAGCCCGCCGGTGGGAACAATCAGGGGAACGATCCATGTCCGCGACGAGGCTGTCCTTGATGCTGTGCGCCGGTCTTCTTGCCGGCTGTGGTGCCGCACCGGTGATCGACCTGCCCGAGACGATGGCGCTGATGCCGGTCGCCCCGGGCCAGTCGCTGCCCTACGGCCAGCTCGCCACCGCCTGCGACACGCCCGAGGGCCAGATGGGCACGCGGATCGACGTGTCGGGGCAATACGCGCTCTACGACACCGATCCCGGCGCGACGGGCCCGCGCACGCAATACGTGACCGGCTTCAACGACGGCTGTGCGCGGCAGTTCACGGCCGCGCTGGCGATGTTCGGCGATCTCGAGTTCCACGAGACGATGCGCTACGCGCAGGGCGGGGACTACACCCGGACCGACACCGCCTACGAGACGATCAAGGCGCAGGTCTGCGGCGTCCCCTCCGGCCAGCCCTGCGGCGGGCAGCTGGAGTCGCTGTCGCAGAACACGGCCTTCCTGACGATCTACCGTGCCTTCGGCTCGTCCTCGTCCTTCGGGGACGTGCTGCTGTCGGCGGGCGAGGTCGTGGCGGCCGACATCTGAGGCGGATCGCGACCGGCCCATGAGGGGCCAGGGAGGGACATCCGCGCTGGTTTCGTCGATCCGGCCTTCCACGCGCGCCCGGGCGGCCGGCGGGATCCAGACAGGTGCGGATGCGGGCCCCCGCAGGTCGACGGGAGAGACGATCTTCCTTCCGGTCGATGATGCCGGGGGCCAGTGATTCCGGGGGGCAACGACGAGATCGCCCTGGCCGCTGGGCAGGGCCGGCCCTCAGTAATGCGGCGGGCGGGTGATCGGGGTGTCCTGACCCTCCTCCCGCTCGGCTTCGCGCTGCATCAGCATGGTCACTCGGCGCTGCAGCGCCTCGATCTCGCGCGCCTGGCGGGCGGCCACGTCGGACAGATCGTCGCAGAGCCGTTCGAGATGGGCGAGGCGTTCCTCCAGCGCGGTGGGGTCCATCGTCACACCCCCAGCTGCAGGCAGAGCGCCGCGTGGGCCTGCCGGTCCGCGTCGGACCAGTCCGCCACCCGGCTCTTCCACAGGGTCGCCTGGCTGGCATGGATCAGCCCGTCCGACAGGATCTTTAGGCCGTTGGCCCGCAGCGTCTCGCCCGTGGAGGTGATGTCGGCGATGGCCTCCGCCGTCTCGGCCTTGACCGTGCCCTCGGTCGCGCCCTGGCTGTCGACCAGCGCGTAATCGGCGACACCGGCCCCTTGCAGGAACTCGCGCACCAGCCGGTGATACTTGGTCGCGATCCGCAGCCGGTGACCGTGGCGCGCGCGGAACGCGGCGGCCGCCGCGTCGAGATCGTCGAGCGTGTCGACATCGACCCAGAGCTGCGGCACCGCGATCACGAGGTCCGCCCCGCCGAAGCCCATCTTGGCCAGTTCCATCACGCGGGTCCCGGAATTGGGGACCTTCTCGAGAACGAGGTCGCTGCCGGTGACGCCGAGATGCAGCGCGCCGCTGGCCAGGTCGCGCGGGATCTCTCCGGCCGATAGCAGGACGAGTTCCACCCCCTCGATCCCCTCGACGATCGCGGCATAGTCGCGGTCGGACCCGGCGCGGCGCAGCGTGATGCCGCGGGCCGCGAACCAGTCGAAGGTCTTCTCCATCAGCCGTCCCTTCGACGGCACGCCGAGGCGGATCATCGAGTCATCTCCCGGATCGCGGCAACGAGGTCGGGCCGGATCACGCCGCCGACCGCCGGGGTGCCGGCGCGGCCCGCCGGGGTGCCGGCCAGGGCGCGGGTCAGCGCGTCGTAGCGCCCGCCCGTCGCGATGGGCGGCAGGTCGGGGCGCCCCGCGGCATAGAGGCCGAAGACGAAGCCGTCGTAATATTCGAGCGCGGTGCGCCCGTAGCTCGCCTCGAAGTCGAGCGCCGAGACGTCGACGCCGCGATCCGACAGCGCGGCGAGCCGGTCCGCCATCGCCTCGACCGCGGGGCCGATGGCGGGCAGGTCGACCGCGATGTCCCGCAGGTGGGACAGCGCGTCGGGGGCGGGCGCGCGAATGGCGACCAGCTCGTCCAGCAGTTCGCGCGCGGTATCGGGGATCGGCGGGGCGGCGGCATCCTCGCGCAGCGCCGCGATCCGGGCGGCGATCTCGTCCCGGCCGCGCTTGCCGATCTCGGGCCCGGCCCCGTCCAGCGGATCGGAGAGACCCAGCAGCGCCGCGCGGCCGGCCGGGATCGCGCCGCGTCCGCCGAACCTGTCGAGCAGGGCGCGGAACCGGCGCGGCCGCCAGACATGACGCAGCAGCGCGGTCTTGCGCGCCTCGGTCGTCTCCAGCCCCCGGATCGCCGCGACGATCAGGCCCATGTCGCCGATGGCGGCGCGCAGGCCCAGACCGCCCAGCGCGTCCGACAGCACGCCGAAGATCTCGGCCTCGGCCCCGGCCGGGTCGGTCCCGCCGAAGAGCTCGAACCCGACCTGCAGGTATTCGGCCGGTCGGGTCTCGTCGATCTCCTGCCGCCGGAACACCTCGCCGGCATAGCAGTAGCGCGCGGGATCCCCTCCCGCGGCCATGTGCGCCTGCGCCACCGGGACGGTGAAATCCGGGCGCAGCATCATCTCGCCCCGGATCGGATCGGTCGTGGTGAAGGCGCGGGCGCGGATATCCTCGCCGTAGAGGTCGAGGAGGACGTCGGCGGGCTGCAGGATCGTCGTCTCGACCGGCACCGCGCCGGCCTCGCGGAACAGCTCGAGACAGCGCGCCGCCTCGTCCCGCGCGGCGGGGGATCCGGCGGGGATCACGGGGCCGCCCGGTCCAGCATGGCGCGGACCCGGGCGACGAGGTCGCCGCGCGGCACCTCCTCCTGCGCGGGCTGGTCCTTCCATTCCTCGAGGCTGGCGCTCTCGGCGATCTTCGCGCCGAGGACGAGGTCCTTGATCTGCACGATCCCGGCCGCGTGCTCGGCCGTGCCCTCGATCACCGCGACGGGGCTGCCGCGCCGATCCGCGTATTTCAGCTGGTTGCCGAAATTCTTCGGATTGCCGAGATACACCTCGGCCCGGATCCCGGCGGCGCGCAGCTCCTGCGCCATGGCCTGGTAATCGGCCATCCGCTCGCGGTCCATGACGGTGACGACGACCGGCCCGGCGGCGGCGCCGGTGGCCCGGCCCTTCGCCCGCAGGGCGGCGAGCAGGCGGTCGACGCCGATGGATACGCCCGTCGCCGGCACTTCCTGCCCGGTGAACCGCTTCACGAGGTCGTCGTAGCGCCCGCCGCCCGCGACCGAGCCGAAGCGGACGGGCCGGCCCTTGTCGTCCTCGACCTGGAACGTCAGCTCGGCCTCGAAGACGGGACCCGTGTAATAGCCGAGGCCGCGCACGACGGAGGGGTCGATCTCGATCCGGTCGGTCCCGTAGCCCTGCGCCGTCAGCAGGCGGCCGATCGTCTCGAGCTCGGACACGCCGTCGAGGCCCGTCTGCGAGCCGGCGACGAGGTCGCGCAGGGCGGCGATGGTGGCGCCGCCATCGGCGCGCTTGGCATTCACGAAGCCCATGACGATCTCGGCCTGTTCGGGGGCAAGGCCGGCCCCTTCCGCCCGGTCGCCGCTCTCGTCGGTGCGGCCCTCGCCCAGCAGGGCGCGCACGCCGTCGGGGCCGAGACGGTCGAGCTTGTCGATGGCGCGCAGGACGATGCCGCGCGCGGCCTCCTTGTCCTCGCCGCCGAGGCCCGCCGCCTCCATCACGCCGTTCAGGACCTTGCGGCTGTTCACGCGAACCACATAGTCGCCGCGCGGGATGCCGACCGCCTCCAGCGTGTCGGCGAGCATCGCGCAGATCTCGGCATCCGCCGCGACGTTCGGTGCGCCGACGATGTCGGCGTCGCATTGGTAGAACTGCCGGTAGCGCCCCGGCCCGGGCTTCTCGTTCCGCCAGACCGGCCCCATCGCATAGCGCCGATAGGGGGTCGGCAGGTCGTTCCGGTGCTGGGCATAGACCCGCGCCAGCGGCGCCGTCAGGTCGTAGCGCAGCGCCAGCCAGTCCGTCGCCTGCCCGGTCTCGTCCTCCTGCCAGGCGAAGACGCCCGCGTTCGGGCGGTCCACGTCGGGAAGGAACTTGCCCAGCGCCTCGACCGTCTCGACGGCGGAGGTCTCGAGCGCGTCGAAGCCGTGCAGGCGGTAGACCTCGGCGATGGTGCGCAGCATCTCCGTGCGTTCGGTCACCTCGGCGCCGAAATAGTCGCGGAAACCCTTGGGCGTCTCGGCCCGGGGGCGGCGGGGTCCCTTGGTCTTGGCCATCGTGATGCCCTTCCTGCTGTCGGGGCGGGCTTTATCGCGGGCGGGGCAGGGGGGCAACGGCGGGCGCGCCTGGCCCCGGCCGGGGAGGGGGGCGCCGCCCCCCGCCGCCTGCGGCGGCCCCCCGGGAGTATTTGCGGCAAGATAAGGGGGGGCGGGGCGCACTGCCTCGCCGCCGGCCACGCCATGGCCCTCCCGTCCCCGGGGGGAACGGCGCCGGAATCTGCTTCGTGGTGGCGTCCGGCATGCGGGGCAGGACAACTCCGCGTTGCCCCGGCGGGGGGCGGTCGCGGGCCGGCGAGCCAGGGCGGCCCCTTCGGGACGGAGCGGCCGGGGCGACGATGGGGCGCCCGTCCCCGGCGGGGGGCGGCGGATCCCGCGCCGCACCGCGAGGACGGGCGCCTCAGAGCACGCCGATCTCGGCCAGCGCTGCGGAGAGCTTCGGGGGCAGCGCGTCCTCGCGCTGGCGGCTCTCGGACAGGTCGGGCGGCGCCTCGTCCGCCGGCAGGTAGCGCCAGCCCTGGAAGGGGCGGCGCGGGACCGCCGCGGTGCGGATCAGGCCGGGCTTCAGCACGATCTGGCAGCGCGGGATGCCGTCCTCGCCCGTGACCTCGTCGAGGCGCAGGATCGGCTGGCGGGCCAGGATCACGCCCTTGATGACCCAGTAGATCGAGCCGCCGTCCAGCAGCTCCGCGGCGCGGCGGGGCCACATCCGCGTGCGGTGGCGGGGCAGTCCGTCATGGGTGGCGGCGCGACCCGAGGCCTGCCAGGCGGCGAGGTCCTCGACGCTGTCGGTGCCGACCGACAGCTTCAGCATGTGCAGCGATCCGGACATATCCCTGCCCCTGTCGTTCTTGTTTCACCCCAACATCTAGCGTAGCGTCCTATCCCTGCCATGTCCGATTCGACCAGAGCCGCGCGCTCACGTCTTTGCAAAGGCCGCCGCCATGACCCGTTTCGCCGCGCCGATCTCGGAAGCCATCTGGGACATGAAGTACCGGTTCAAGCGGGCGGATGGCACGCCGGTGGATGGCAGCGTCGAGGACAGCTGGCGGCGGATCGCCGGCGCGCTGGCCTCGGTCGAGGCGGATCCCGCCGCCTGGGAGGGCCGCTTCTACGCCGCGCTGGAGGATTTCCGCTACCTTCCCGCCGGCCGGATCACCGCCGGGGCCGGGACGGCGCGGGCGGTGACGCTGTTCAACTGCTTCGTCATGGGCACGATCGAGGATTCCATGGGCGGGATCTTCGACGCGCTGAAGGAGGCGGCGCTGACGATGCAGCAGGGGGGCGGGATCGGCTACGATTTCTCGACCATCCGGCCGAAGGGCGCGCCCGTGGCGGGGGTCGGGGCCGATGCCTCGGGACCCCTGTCCTTCATGGATGTCTGGGACGCGATGTGCCGCACGATCATGTCCGCCGGCTCGCGCCGGGGGGCGATGATGGCGGTTCTGCGCTGCGACCATCCCGACATCGAGGATTTCGTCGCCGCGAAGTCCGACCCCGCTCGGCTGCGCATGTTCAACATGAGCGTCCTCGTCACCGACCCGTTCATGGAGGCCGTGAAGGCGGACGGGACGTGGGACCTGACCTTCGGCGGACAGGTCACCCGGACGATCCGCGCGCGCGACCTGTGGGACCGCATCATGCGGGCGACCTACGATTATGCCGAGCCGGGCGTGATCTTCATCGACCGCATCAACGCGATGAACAACCTGGCCTATGCCGAGACCATCGCCGCCACCAATCCCTGCGGCGAGCAGCCGCTGCCGCCCTACGGCGCCTGCCTGCTGGGGTCGATCAACCTGGCCCGGCTGGTGAGCGAGCCCTTCACCGAGGCCGCCGGGATCGACGAGGCGGCGCTGGACGAGCTCGTCCGGGTCGCGGTGCGGATGATGGACGACACGGTGGACGCGTCGAACTTCCCGCTTCCGCAGCAGCGGGCGGAGGCGCAGGCCAAGCGGCGGATCGGGCTTGGCGTCACGGGGCTTGCCGATGCGCTGATGATGGTCGGGCTGCGCTACGGCTCGGAGGAGGCGGCGGCCCGGACCGAGGGCTGGATGAAGCGGATCGCGCGCGCCGCCTATCTCGCCAGCGTGGACCTGGCGAGGGAGAAGGGGCCCTTCCCGCTCTTCGAGGCGGAGGCCTATCTCGCCTCGGGCACGCTGCAGCAGATGGACGCGGACGTACGGGAGGCGATCCGCGCGCACGGGATCCGCAACGCGCTGCTCACCTCCATCGCGCCGACGGGGACGATCTCGCTCTATGCCGGGAACGTGTCCTCGGGGATCGAGCCGGTCTTTGCCCATGCCTATACGCGCAAGGTGCTGCAGAAGGACGGCAGCCGGACGGAAGAGGAGGTGGTGGATTACGCCGTCGCCCTCTGGCGCGAGATGCATGGCGACGCGCCGTTTCCGGACCATTTCGTGACCGCGCAGGAACTGGCGCCGGAGGAGCATGTCCGGATGCAGGCCGCGGCGCAGAGATGGGTGGATTCCTCGATCTCCAAGACGATCAACGTCCCCGCGACGATCGGGTTCGAGGCGTTCGAGGCGGTTTACATGCAGGCCTGGGACGAGGGGTGCAAAGGCTGCACGACGTACCGGCCGAACGACGTGACGGGGTCGGTGCTGACGGCGGCGGAGCCGAAGCCGGAGGCCACCTTGCCGGTACTCCAGTCCCCGGCGGCCCGGTTGCGCTGGGCTCAAGAAAAGGCAGGCTACGAGACGCAGCAGAGCGCCGCAGACGCGGTGGGTGTAAAGCGCAGCCGATATTCGCTCTGGGTCATCGAGGGCAAACAGGAATTGTCCAAGGAGGGCGCGGAGCTTGCAGGTAAAGCGTTCGGTGTCCCCGCCGGCTGGCTCCTCTTCGGGGAAGCCCCCCCGCCCGGCGGCACGCCGGGCCGCGCCGACCCGCCCCCACGGGGCGGCGCGTCTGCGCCCCCCCTCGGGTCGGCGCAGCCCTCCGCATCCGGCGGCCCGGCCGATCAACCTTCCGAGCCGGGCGCGGCGCCCGAGATCGTCTCCGACGCCAATTCCGGCGACGTGATCTGGCTGGCCGAGCCGCTCGACCGGCCGACCGAGCTGGAGGGCGCGACCTACAAGCTGAAGTGGCCCGACAGCGAGCATGCGATCTACATCACGGTGAACGACATCGTCGCGCACGGGCAGCGGCGGCCCTTCGAGGTCTTCATCAATTCCAAGAACATGGACCACTTCGCCTGGACCGTGGCGCTGACGCGCATGATTTCGGCCGTGTTCCGGCGCGGCGGCGACGTGAGCTTCGTGGTCGAGGAGCTGAAGGCCGTCTTCGACCCGCGTGGCGGGGCCTGGATGGGGGGGAAGTACATCCCCTCGATCCTCGCCGCGATCGGCGGGGTGATCGAGCGGCACATGATCGCCATCGGCTTCCTCGCCGCGGAAGGGGCGGGGCTGAAATCCGACCCCCACGCCGCCCCGGCGGGCGACCGCCCGCGCGGCAAGGCCTGCCCGTCCTGCGGAAGCTACGACGTCCACATGGTAGAGGGCTGCCTCACCTGCGCCAATTGCGGCTTCTCGAAATGCGGCTGAGGGGCTAGAGCGCCCCCTTCGCGTGCAGGGCGCCCTCGCGCAGCGAGGTGATCGTGGCGCGCGGGGCGATGGCCTCGGCCGCCACGTCGAGGTCGAGCAGCGCGCCGCTGCGGGCGGCGCGGGCGCGGGCGAAGGCGTCCGGGAAGTCCTCGGTCCGCTCCACCCGTTCGGCGTGGAGGCCGTAGGCTCGGGCGAGGGCGGCGAAGTCGGGCGAGGTCATCTCGGTCCCGGAGACGCGGCCGGGATAGTGCTGCTCCTGGTGGGCGCGGATCGTGCCGTAGATGCCGTTGTTGACGACGAGGACGATCGGCGCCGCGTCGTGCTGCACCGCCGTCGCCAGCTCCTGCAAGGTCATCTGCAGGTCGCCGTCGCCCGCGTAGCAGACCACGCAGCGCTCCGGATGGGCGATGCGGGCGGCGATGGCGGCGGGCAGGCCGTAGCCCATCGCGCCCGATTGCGGGGCGAGCAGGCGCTGGTCGCGGCCGAAGCGGAAATGCTTGTTCGGCCAGATCGCGAAATTGCCCGCGCCGTTGGTCAGGATCGCATCCCCGGGCAGCACCTCCTGCAGGTGGCGGGTGACCGCGCCCATGTCGACGGGGGAGGGCTGGGGCGGGGCCTGCAGCGCGCTCTCGTAGTCGCTGCGGGCCTGCGCGCGCCAGTCGGACCAGCCGCCGCGCACCGGGGTCAGCGCGCGCGCGACCGCGGCGGGATCGGCATGGAGGGCGAGGGCGGGACGGTAGACCTTGCCGATCTCGCGGTCGCTGGCATGGACGTGGATCACCCGCTGGCGCGGCTCGGGCACGTCCAGCAGCGACCAGGCGCCGGTCGTCATCTCGCCGAACCGCAGGCCGAGGGCGAGGATCGTGTCCGCCTCGCGGATCAGCCGCGCGACATGGGGCGGCATGCCCACGCCGGCCTCGCCGGCATAGCAGGGCGAGGCGTTGTCGACCTGGTCCTGGTAGCGGAAGGCGGCCACGACCGGGATGTCGGAGGCTTCGGCGAAGCGCAGCAGCGCCGCCTGCGCGTCCCCGAGCCAGGGGGCGCCGGCGACGAGGACCAACGGCCGCTCCGCCTCGGCCATCAGGGCCTGCGCCTCGGCCAGGGCGGCGGCGTCCGGGGCGGGCGGCGCGATCCGGGCGGCGCCGGTGAGCGGCGCGGCGGGGCAGGGGGCCGAGAGCATGTCCTCGGGCAGGGCGACGACGACGGGGCCGGGGCGGCCGGTCGTGGCGGTGGTCCAGGCCCGCAGGAGGATCTCGGGCAGGCGGGCGGGATCGTCGATCTCGACCGCCCATTTCGCCATGGTCCCGAAGACGGCGCGGTAGTCGAGCTCCTGGAACGCCTCGCGGCCCTTCTGGTCGGTCGCGACCTGCCCGACGAAGACGAGCATCGGCGCGCTGTCCTGCATCGCGGTGTGGATCCCGATCGAGGCGTTGGTCGCCCCCGGTCCGCGCGTGACGAAGCACAGGCCCGGCTCGCCGGTCAGCTTGCCCCAGGCGGCGGCCATGAAGGCCGCGCCCCCCTCCTGCCGGCAGAGCACGAAATCGAGCCGCCCCCGGCTGTCATGCATCGCGTCGAGCGCGGCGAGGAAGCTCTCGCCCGGCACGCCGAAGGCCTTGCGCCCGCCGAGATTGATCAGGCTCTCGATCAGCACCTGTCCGCCATGGGGCATGTCGCGTCTCCCTTTCGTTCCTGGGGGTCATGGGTGCGACGGGCGGTGGGCGAAGGCAAGGCTTCCCCGCCGGGGGCGGGGGCTGGTATCCCCGCGGCGAAGGAGATGCCGATGACCCGCCCGAACGCCGCCCCCTCCGATGCCGCCCCCGATCCCGGGGCCGATCCCACCGCCTTCCTGCGCGCGCTCTTCGACCGGGCGGTGGCCGCCGCGGACCCGATGCTCTGCGTGCCGGGCGCGCTGGGGGACCGGCCCGCCGGGCGGGTCGTCGTGATCGGGGCGGGCAAGGCCTCCGCCCGGATGGCCGAGGCGCTGGAGAGCGCCTGGGGTCCCTGCGAGGGGCTGGTGGTCACCCGCTACGGCTATGCCCGCCCCTGCGACGGGATCGAGATCGTCGAGGCCGCCCATCCCGTCCCGGACGCGGCCGGGGAGGCGGCGACCCGGCGGATCCTGGAGCTCGTCTCGGGGCTGGAGGCCGGCGACGTCGTGATCGCGCTGATCTCGGGCGGGGCCTCGGCGCTGCTGGTCGCGCCCCGCGCGCCCCTGACGCTGGCCGACAAGCGGGCGGTGAATGCGGGGCTGCTCGCCTCGGGCGCGCCGATCGGGGCGATGAACGTGGTGCGCAAGCACCTGTCGGCCGTGAAGGGCGGCCAGCTCGCGGCGTCCTGTCCCGCGCGGATGGAGGCGCTGGTGATCTCGGATGTGGCGGGGGACGACCCGGCCGACATCGCCTCCGGCCCGACGGTGGGCGAGGCGAGCCGCCCGGCCGACGCGCTGGCGATCCTGGACCGGTACCGCGTGGACGTGCCGGAGGCGGCGCGGGCTGTCCTGCGGGGCGGCAGCGGCGTGGTGGCGCCGGGCGATCCGCGCCTCGCCCGGTGCCGGACGCGGGTGATCGCCGCCCCCGCGCAATCGCTCGCGGCGGCGGCCGGTGCGGCTGGGCCATGCGAGGTCACGATCCTCGGCGACGCGCTGGAGGGCGAGGCGCGGGAGCTGGCGGCGGAGCATGCGGCGCTGGCCCTGCGGATCCGCGCCGGGATGACCACGGGCGATGCGCCCCGCCTGCTGCTGTCGGGGGGGGAATGCACGGTGACGCGCCGGGGGGACGGCTCGGGCGGGCCGAACGCGGAATACGCGCTGGCCCTCGCCCTCGCGCTGGACGGAGCGCCCGGCATCCACGCGATCGCCTGCGACACCGACGGGGTCGACGGCGCGGCGGAGGTGGCGGGGGCCCTGATCGGCCCGGACATGCCGCTCGACGGGGCGCGGGAGGCGCTGGCGCGGAACGACGCGCACGGCTTCTTCGGTCGCGCGGGGGGCCAGGTCGTGACCGGACCCACCCTGACGAACGTCAACGACTTCCGGGCGATCCTCGTCCTGCCTCCGGCCGTGTGATCCGGCTGCCGCCGGCGCTGTGATCCGGCTGCCGCCGGCGCGGGCCGGGGGGCGCTGCCCCCCGGACCCCCCGGAGTATTTCCGGCAAGATAAGGGGGCGGGCCGCCCCGGCCGGTCGACCTGTTCCCGGGCCCCCGGGGGCGGGCGGGACCCTCAGCGCAGTTCCATCGCCGCGTAGCGCGCGCGCAGCGCGGCGGGGCTCATCCCGTAGGCGGTCTTGAAGGCGGCGTGGAACTGGCTGAGCGAGGTGTAGCCCGACGCCTCGGCCACGGCCGCGACGGGATCCGTCGATTCCAGCAGCAGCGCGCGGGCCCGCAGCATCCGCATCCGCAGCATGAAGCGCTTCATCGGCACCCGCATCGTCCGGCTGAAGATGCTCATCGCGTAGTTCTGGTGCAGGCCCGTGACCGCGGCGACGTCGGCATTGCCGATCGGCCGGTCGAGGTGCTCGAGGATGAAGCGCAGCATCTCGACCGCGTGGCGGATGTTCGACGAGGACAGGACCCGCCCCTCGCCGGCATCGGCGGCCGAGGGGCGGCGCCAGTCGATCCCGCCGAGCAGCGCGCGGCGCAGCACGGCGTTCAGCTCCATCCGCAGGATCTCGGTCCGTTCGAAATCGCCCGAGCGGTAGTCCGCGTACCACCGCTCCACGATCTCCTCGGGGCACAGGCCGGCATCGAGCAGGGCCATGCCGCCGCCGAGAAGGCCGATCTGGAGCTGGCCGATATGGGCCATCAGCAGGAAGCCGTCGACCGGCAGGTAGAGGTTGGTCAGCCGCGGCGCGCCGGGGCCGGTCGGCTCGACCCCGACGAGCTGGTGCGGAATGCCCGCCCAGAACAGGAAGAGATGCCCGGCGGGGACGGCGATCCGCTCTCCCTCGACGTCGTAATGCAGCGTCGCGCCGGTCGCGAAGTTGGCCTCGACATGGCCGTGGCGATGCGGGGTCTCCATCACCGTGGGAGAGAAGACGCGCATGCCGAACCGGCCGAAGGCGCGGCTGTCGGAATAGAAGATCCGTTCGTGCGCGGGCACGCCGCGATGCCGGTCGACCTTGGGCTGGATCTCGTCCGCGCGGGGCATGGGCGCGGCATACCATCTTAGGAAACCGGAGGACAATCTCGCATAACGGCATTGTGGCGCCTGGGGGGCCGGTCTCATTCTGGAGCCGGGGACGCGCGGTGCACCACGGGAGGAGCGCCCGCCGGGAGAGCCCCGCTTGCATCGACCCGGATCGCCCGCAGCGGCGGCCGGACCTTGGGAGGACAATGATGACAATCCACGTGCGCGCCGCCTCGGCGGCGCTTCTTCTCGGCGTCTCGGGGACCGCGCTTCTCGCGCAGGTCACCCCGCCGACCACGCCCCCGACGGCGCCCGAATTCTCGGCCCAGGGCGAGCCGGTCTTCGCCGGGCTCGACGAGATCCTCGGCTACCGGGCGCTCGACGGCTATTCGCAGGCGCCCTGGCTCGACGCCTTCGTCGAGTCCGGCCAGCTGCCCCCGGTGGAGGAGCGCCTGCCGGCCGAGCCGATGGTCTACGAGGTGTCGAACATGCCGGACGGCGCCGGCGTCTATGGCGGCACGCTGCGCCACGTGATCGGCGGCCGGCCCGAGGGCTGGAACTACTGGGGCGGCCAGAGCCAGGGCTGGGGCGGCATCGACATCGGCCTCTACGAATGCCTGACCCGCACCGGCCCGCTCTTCCAGGTCGCGGCCGAGGACCTGCAGCCGATGCCGAACCTCGCCCGGTCCTGGGAATGGTCCGAGGACGGCATGATGCTGACCGTCCACCTGATCGAGGGGGCGAAGTGGTCCGACGGCGACCCCTTCGACACCGAGGACATCGACTTCTACTGGAACGACATCGTCCAGAACCCCGAGGTCACGCCGCTGAACGGCGCCACCCCGGCGACCTACGCGAACGCGACGCTCGAGATCGTGGACGACTATACCTTCACGATGAGCTTCGAGAGCGCCTTCCCCGAGAGCGTGCTCTATGCGATGGCCTACGGCAATTTCTGCCCCGGCCCGAGCCACGTCCTGAAGCCCCAGCATCCGGCCTATTCCGACAACACGATGGAGCAGTTCATCAACGCCTTCCCGCCGGAGATGATGGGCTTTCCCGTCATGGGCGCGTGGTCGCCGGTCGAGTACCGGGCCGAGGACATCATCGTGATGCGCCGCAATCCCTACTACTGGAAGGTCGACAGCGACGGGAACCAGCTGCCCTATCTCGACGAGCTGCATTACCGGCTGAGCACCTGGGCGGACCGCGACGTGCAGGCGGTGGCCGGCACGGGCGACTTCTCCAACCTCGAACAGCCCGAGAACTTCGTCGAATCGCTGCGCCGCGCGGCCGAGGACGACGCCCCCGCCCGCCTCGCCTTCGGGCCGCGGACGATCGGCTACACGCTGTTCCCGAACCTGTCCGGCAACGGCTGGGGCGAGCCCGACGACCGGGCGCAGGCGGTGCGCGAGCTGAACCGCGATCCCGAGTTCCGGATGGGCCTGACGCAGGCGATGGACCGGGTGCGGCTGGGCGAGAGCCTCGTCAAGGGGCCGTTCACCGTGCAGTATCCGGGCGGTCTCTACGAGGGCACGTCCTACTACGATGCCGAGAGCACCGTCTTCTATCCCTATGACGTGACCAGCGCGCGCGCCCATTTCGAAGCGGCAGGCCTGGCGGACACGGATGGCGACGGCTTCTACAACTGGCCCGAGGGCTCGCCCGCCGGCCAGGGCAACGTCCTGCTGACCATCCTCGCCAATGCCGACTACCAGACCGAGCGCAACCTCGCCGAGGGCGTGGTCGCGATGCTGGAGGAGGCAGGGGTCCAGTCCACGCTGCAGATCCTGACCGGCAACGACCGGGACGCGGCGGCGGATTCGGGGCGGTTCGACCTGATGCTGGTGCGGAACGCCTCCGAGCTCATCACCGTGGTGCAGAACACCCAGCAGCTCGCCCCGACCGGGCCGCAGAACTCGAACAACCACCGGGCCAATCCCGATGGCGAGCTCGACCTGCTGCCCTTCGAAGAGGAGATGGTGGAGATCATCAACACTTTCATCGGCAGCCGCGACGCGGAGGAGCGGACGGAGCTGATGAAACGGTACCAGCAGCTCTACACCGAGAACCTCTACGGGATCGGCCTGACCGCCTATCCGGGGGCGCTGATCATCAACAAGCGCTTCGCCAACATCCCGCCGGGGGCGCCGATCTTCCAGTTCAACTGGGCCGAGGACAACATCATCCGCGAGCGGGTCTACGTGCCCCAGGAGGCGCAGATGGACCTGCAGCTGCACCCGGAGACGATCCCGGGACCTGACGGCCCCGTCACGGCCGGCTGACGCCCCCTCCTCCCGGCGACGGGCGGCCCTCCCGCCGCCCGTCCGCCATCCCCGGGGGCCGGACATCCGTGCCCGGCTCCCGGGGGCCCGTTCCCCGACCCCCGGAAGGCCATCCCCGATGCTCCGCTTCCTCGGCATTCGATTGCTGCAGGCGATCCCCGTCCTCTTCGTGATGAGCGTGATCACCTTCGCGATCATCAACGCGCCGCCGGGCGACTACGCCGACTTCATCCGCACCAACATGATCACCCAGGGCAACGCGACGGTCGCCGCCGCCAACGAGGCGGCCGAGCGCTACCGCGAGACCCACGGGCTGAACGACCCCATCGTGGTGCAGTACGTCCGCTGGGTGACCGGCATCCTGACCGAGGGCGATTTCGGTCACAGCTTCTTCTACAACAAGCCCGTCGCCGAGGTGGTGGGCGAGCGGCTGCCGCGCACGATCATGCTCGCGCTGGCCTGCCACGTCCTCGCCTCGCTTTTCGGGATCACCTTCGGCATCCTCGCCGCCACCCGGCAATATTCCTGGACCGACACGGTCCTCAGCTTCATCAGCTTCCTCGGGATGACCGTGCCGAGGTTCCTGCTGGCGCTGATCATCCTCTACGTGCTGGCCTTCAAGCTCGACGTGCAGGAACTGGGCTCGTTCTACTCGTCGCGCTACGGCGGGCAGCCCTACTGGCTGGGGCCCTTCGACTTCAACTGGGCCAAGCTCTGGAACCTGATCGAGCATGTCTGGCCCGTCGTCTTCATCGCGACGGTCGGGGGGCTGGCCTACAACATGCGGGTGATGCGGGCGAACCTGCTCGACACGCTGAACCAGCAATATGTCGAGACGGCCCGCGCCAAGGGCCTGCCCGAACACCGGGTCATCATGCGCCACGCCGTGCCGAACGCGCTGCATCCGCTGGTCGCCTACCAGGGCGTGATCCTGCCCTACATGCTGACCGGAGAGATCGAGGTGGCGATCGTGTTCTCGCTGGCCACCGTGGGGCCGGCCATCGTCGGCTCCATGGGGATCGGCGACATCTACGTCACCGCGACGCTGCTGCTGGTGCTGGGCGCCACGCTCATCATCGGCAACATCATCGCCGACCTGCTGCTGGCGGTGCTCGATCCCCGGATCAGGGTGGGAGGCGGCGAATGACCTCCGATCCGTCCGACGTCCTGCCCTACGACAAGCGGCCGAACCGCTCGCTCACCGACGACACCGTTCCGGCGGTCGAGACCGACAGCGTGCTGCCCGACATCGCCGAATATCCCGAGGAGGAGGGCGAGGATTCGCGGCTCTCCACCGTCTCGTCCGAGGGGCAGAGCTACGGCGCCCTCGTCTGGCGCCGGTTCCGCAAGTCGGTGCCCGGGATGATGGGGCTGGTCCTCTGCGTGCTGCTTCTGGTGGTCGCGCTTTTCGCGAACTTCTTCGCCCCGATGGATCCCAAGGAGCCCGACATCTCCTTCGCGCCGCCGACCAAGATCAGCTTCTACGTGCCCGAGGGCCCCGAGGCGGGCTGGCGGCTCTGGCCCGTCGCCTTTCCCATCGTGGAAAGCGACGAGCTCGACCCGGTCACCTTCCAGCCGATCACCGGGCCGGACTACGCCAACCCGCTGTCGATCCGCCTCTTCGCCGAAGGCTGGGACTACGACTTCCTCGGCCTGATCCCGTCCGACACCCATTTCATCGGGCTGGAGGACGGCTCGCCCCTGCACATCCTGGGCACCGACAAGCTGGGGCGGGACATCCTGAGCCGGGGCATCGTCGGCAGCCGGATCTCCCTCGCCATCGCGCTGACCTCCATCGCGCTGATCTCGATCATCGGGACGCTGATCGGCATCACCTCGGGCTATATCGGCGGGCAGTTCGACCTGTGGTTCCAGCGCTTCGTCGAGGTGATCCTCGCCTTTCCGCAGCTGCCGCTCTATCTCGCGCTCGCCACGCTGATCCCCGTCACCGCGCCGTCGGGGCTGTTCCTGACCTTCGTCGTCCTGGTGATCGTCGGCCTCGGCTGGGCGCAGCTGAGCCGCGAGATCCGGTCCAAGACGCTGGCGCTGCGCCGGATCGACTACGTGCGCGCCGCGCTGGCGGTGGGGGCCGGGGACGGGCGGATCATCACGCGGCACATCCTGCCCAACGTGATGAGCCACGTGATCGTCGCGATCACGCTCGGCATCCCGACCATCGTGCTGCTGGAAAGCTTCCTCGGCTTCCTCGGCTTCGCCGTGAAGCCTCCGCTGATCTCCTGGGGCCTGATGCTGCAGGATGCGGGGACGTTCTCGGTCATCGGCAGCTATCCGTGGATCCTCTCGCCCGTCGGCTTCGTGCTGCTGACCGTCTTCGCGTTCAACGCGCTGGGCGACGGCCTGCGCGACGCGATCGACCCGTACTAGGAGGGGCAGACGTGAAAGCCCTTAGAATCGCAAATGGCTGGGTGCGCCGGGCGAGCGCCGGCCCGTGGGATGGCGCAGCTACGACGAAGGTCGGCGCTTTATGCCTGCCACATGACTCTATCGCCCGAACCGCGCGCGCGGGCGGCAAAGCGCCAGCCCGCGGGGACGGGCCGGCGCTCGCCCGGCGCCTTCGGCGCTGTTCGGGCGGGGCGGTCTCTTGCTCGGATGCCATAAGTATCGAGGCGCGGACATGAACGACATGACCCCCACACCCGCCCCGATCATCGACGCGCAACGCGTCGGCGTGACCTTCGCCGTCGATGGCGGCGTGGTCGAAGCGGTGCGCGACGTCTCCTTCCGGCTCTATCCGGGCCAGACCACGGCCCTCGTCGGGGAGAGCGGCTCGGGCAAGTCCGTCACCGCCCGCGCCGTCATGCGTCTGCTGTCGAAGCGGGCGCAGGTCGCGGACGCGACGCGCATCCTCTACGCCGGCAAGGACATGGCGCACCTGTCGCAGAAGGAGATGCGGCACCTGCGCGGCAACCGGATCTCGATGATCTTCCAGGAGCCGATGTCCTCGCTCAATCCGGTCTACCGGATCGGCACGCAGCTGGTGGAGGTCATCATGCTCCACCAGCGCCTGTCCAAGAAGAAGGCCTGGGCCCGCGCGGTCGAGCTGCTGGAGGAGGTGCGCATCCCCGACCCCGAGGCGCGGGTGAATCAGTATCCGCACCAGCTCTCCGGCGGGCAGCGGCAGCGGGTGATGATCGCGATGGCGCTCGCCAACCGGCCCGACGTGCTGATCGCGGACGAGCCGACGACCGCGCTCGACGTGACCGTGCAGGCCGAGATCCTGCACCTGATCGACGACCTGAAGGAGAAGTTCGGGATGGGCGTCGTGCTCATCACCCACGACCTGACGGTGGTGGAGCAGTTCGCCGACCACGTCGTCGTCATGCAGCACGGCGAGGTGCGCGAGGAGGGGCCGACGAAGGAGGTCTTCGCCAATCCCCGTCACCCCTACACCAGGCGCCTGCTCGCCTCGGATCCCAAGGGCATCGCCAACCCGCTGGAGGGCACGCCGGAGCCGGTGCTCGAAGGGCGGGGGGTCAGGGTGGAGTTCATGCTGCGCAAGGGCGGGGCCTTCCGCGGCACCTATTCGCCGCTGGTGGCGGTCGACGGCCTCGACCTGACCGTGCGGCGGGGCGAGACGCTGGGCCTCGTCGGCGAGAGCGGGTCGGGCAAGACCACGTTCGGGCAGGCCCTGCTGCGCCTCATTCACATGGACGGGGGCGAGGTCGACTTCCTCGGGGACCGGATCGAGCGCAAGGACCGCCGGCAGATGCGACCGCTCCGCAGCCGCATGCAGATCGTCTTCCAGGACCCCTTCGCCTCGCTCAATCCGCGCATGAGCGTGCGGCAGATCATCGAGGAGGGGCTGATCGTCAACGGCATCGGCAGGACCGGGCGCGAGCGGTTCCGCCTGGTGCAGCAGGCGCTGCGCGATGCCGGACTGCCCGACAACATCGCCCACCGCTTCCCGCACGAATTCTCGGGCGGGCAGCGCCAGCGGATCGCCATCGCGCGGGCCGTGGCGCTGGAGCCCGAGTTCATCCTGCTGGACGAACCCACCTCGGCGCTCGACCTCTCGGTCCAGGCCCAGATCATCGAGCTGCTGCGCAAGCTGCAGCGCGAGAAGGGCCTGAGCTACCTCTTCATCAGCCACGACCTCAAGGTCGTGCGCGCCCTGTGCCACCGCGTCCTCGTGATGCAGCACGGGAAAATCGTCGAACAGGGCCCCGTGAGCGAGGTCCTGACGAACCCCAGAACCGACTACACCCAGCGGCTCGTCCGCGCAGCCTTCGAGATTGCGACATGACCATTGTGACCTTCATCGGTGCGGGCAGCACCGTCTTCGCCAAGAACCTCGCCGGGGACATCCTGCAGCGCGAGGCGCTGAAGGGCGCCACGATCCGCCTGATGGACATCGACCCGGGCCGACTGGAAGAGAGCGAGATCGTCGTCTCCAAGATGGCCAAGACCCTGGGCGGCCACGCCACGGTGGAGACCTATACCGACCGCCGCCGCGCGCTGACCGGCGCCGATTTCGTCATCTGCTGCTTCCAGGTCGGCGGCTACGAGCCCTGTACCGTAACCGATTTCGAGGTGCCCAAGAAGTTCGGCCTGCGCCAGACCATCGCGGACACGCTGGGCATCGGCGGCATCATGCGCGGCCTGCGCACCGTGCCGGTCCTGTGGGACATCTGCGAGGACATGCTCGCCGTCTGCCCCCACGCGATCATGCTGCAATACGTCAACCCGATGGCCATCAATACCTGGGCGATCGGCGCGAAATATCCGCAGATCCGGCAGGTGGGCCTCTGCCATTCGGTGCAGGGCACGGCCGAGGAGCTGGCCCGCGACCTCGGCATCCCGATCGGCGAGATCCGCTACCACTGCGCCGGCATCAACCACATGGCCTATTACACGCGGTTCGAGCAGCGCCTGCCCGACGGGACGTACAAGGATCTCTATCCCGAGCTGAAGCGCGGCTATGCCGAGGGGCGCCTTCCCCGCTTCTCGAACCATTCGGATCGCTGCCCGAACAAGGTCCGCTACGAGATGATGATGCGGCTGGGCTATTTCGTGACCGAGAGCTCCGAGCATTTCGCGGAATACGTTCCCTATTTCATCAAGAAGGACCGGCCCGACCTGATCGAGCGCTTCGGCATCCCGCTGGACGAATACCCCAAGCGCTGCGTCGAGCAGGTGGAGCGCTGGCAGGCCCAGGCGCAGAAATATCGCGAGGCCGAGACGGTCGAGGTGAAGCCAAGCCACGAATACGCGTCGGAGATCATCAATTCCGTCGTCACCGGCAGCCCTTCGGTGATCTACGGCAACATCCCGAACCGCGGCTACATCCCCCAGCTGCCCGAGGGGGCGGCCGTCGAGGTGCCGGTGCTGGTCGACGGCAACGGCCTGCAGCCGACCGTGCGGACCGGCATTCCGCCGCAGCTGATCGCGCTCATGCGGACCAACGTGAACGTGCAGGAGCTGACCGTCGCCGCGCTGATGGAGGAGAATCCCGAGCACATCTACCACGCCGCGATGCTGGACCCGCATACCGGGTCCGAACTGGATCTCGACCAGATCTGGGAGCTGACGCACGAGCTTCTGGCGGCGCATGGCGAGTGGCTGCCCGAATGGGCCCGGCCCGAGCGGCGCAAGTCGGCCTGAGCGGCGCGGCAGGAGGCGGGCGGTCGCCGAGGTATCCATGATCCCTGCGAAACAGCAGAGCGGGCGCGCGGGACGGTTGACGATCCGTCACCGGACCGCGCGTCTTCCCCGCGGGGAAGGGCCGTCATGCGCCTCGTGATCGTCGGCGGCGGCACGGCCGGATGGCTGGCTGCGCTCCTCCTGAAGGAGGGGCGGGATGTGACCGTGATCGAGAGCTCGCGCCTCGGCACGATCGGGGTCGGCGAGGGGACCACGGCGCTGTTCCGGCAGACGCTGAAGCATCTCGGTCTCGACGAGCGGGACTTCCTGCGCCAGACGGGCGCGACGATCAAGTACGGCATCCGGCACCAGGACTGGCGACGGGTCGGGCACAGCTATGACGGGCCGATCGACGATCCGCGCGCGGTGACCGATCCCGCGCTGGATCATTACGCCGTCGCCGCCGGAAAGCCGGTGGCGGAGGCGCATCTCTTCTCGCATCTCATGTCCAAGGGGCGGGCGCCCGTCGCGCGGGCTGGCGGGCGCGAGGTGCCGGCCGGGCCGTTCCACCACGCTTACCATTTCGACCAGGCGAAGGCCGGGGCCTGGCTGCGGCGGCAGGCGGCGGGGGTGTGCGTCGTCGACGACATCGTCTGCGGCCTCGACCGGGACGGGGAGACCGGCGATATCCGCGCCGTGCTGCTGGAGGGCGGCGACCGCGTGGAGGGGGATGTCTTCCTCGACTGCACCGGGTTCCGCCGGGCGCTGATCGGGCCGCTCGGCGCGCGCTGGATCGACTATGCCGCCTCGCTGCCGGCGAACCGCGCCATGCCGTTCTGGCTGGACCTGAAGGAAGGCGAAGAGATCGCCCCCCTGACCCTCGCCCGGGCGCTCGGCGCGGGGTGGATGTGGCGGATCCCGACGCAGGACCGCTACGGATGCGGCTACGTCTATTCAGATGCGCATACGGGGCCCGACGCCGCGAAGGCGGAGGTCGAGGCGGCGCTGGGCCATGCGATCGAACCCCGCAACGACATCCGCATCGATGCCGGCCGGCTGGACACGCCCTGGCGGCACAACTGCATCGCGATCGGCCTGTCCTCGTCCTTCCTCGAGCCTCTGGAGGCGACGTCGATCCACGGCACGCTGGTGCAGCTGCTCTGGCTGCGGGACTGGCTCGGGGCGGCGAACGTCGATCCCGCCGCGCGGGACCGCTACAATTCCGCCGCCGCCCGGCAGGTCGACGAGTACCGCGATTTCATCCGGCTGCACTACGTGACCGAGCGGCGGGACACGCCGTTCTGGCGCGACGTCGCGGCCAGCCACCCCGCCGCCGTGACCGACCGCCTTGCCGCCTGGGGCGGGCGCCTTCCCGAGGCGCGGGACTTCACGCCCCTCCCGCTCGGCCTGCCGCATGTCGAGGAGGTGCTGCACCGCCCGGTCCTGGACGGGCTGGGCCTGCTGTCCCGCGACGTGGCGAAGCGGCAGATGGCCACCGACCCCGCCCGCCGCGCGCGGCTGCGGCAGAGTCACGACCGGATCACACGCGAGTACCGGCGCGCGGCGGCGGAATGCCTGCCGCACCGCGCCTGGCTCGCCTCCCTCACACCGACACCCGCCCAGAGAGAGACCACGACATGACCTTCCGCATCGCCATCATCGGCGCCGGTTCCATCGGCTTCACGAAGAAGCTCTGCACCGACATCCTCAAGGTTCCCGAATTCCGGGGCATCGAGATCGCGCTGACCGACATCAACGCGCACAACCTGGAGATGGTGGAGCAGATCATCTCCACCCTGATCCGGGTGAACGACCTGCCGGCCAGGGTCGTGGCGACCACCGACCGGCGCGAGGCGCTGAAGGGCGCGCGCTACATCATGAACTGCGTGCGGATCGGGGGGCTAGAGGCGTTCGAGAGCGACATCTCGATCCCGCTGAAATACGGCGTCGACCAATGCGTCGGCGACACGATCTGCGCCGGCGGCATCATGTACGCGCAGCGCGGCATTCCCCAGATCCTCGACTTCGCCCGCGACATCGAGGAGGTGGCCGAGCCGGGCGCCTGGCTGCTGAACTACGCCAACCCGATGGCGATGATGACCTGGGCCGTGCTGGACGAGACGAAGGTGAACGTCGTCGGCCTCTGCCACGGCGTGCAGAACGGCCACCGCCAGATCGCCCGCGCCCTCGGCGTGCCGATGGAGGAGACGGACATCGTCTGCTCGGGCATCAACCACCAGACCTGGTATCTCGACATCCGCCACAACGGCCGCAACATCGGGCGCGAGGAACTGACCGAGGCGCTGGAGAGGCACCCGGTCTATTCGCGGCAGGAAAAGGTGCGGATCGATGTGCTCAAGCGCATCGGCTACTATTCGACGGAATCGAACGGGCATCTCAGCGAATACCTGCCCTGGTACCGCAAGCGGCCCGACGAGATCCTGAACTGGATCTCGACCGACGAGTGGATCCACGGCGAGACCGGCGGCTACCTGCGCTATACGACCGAGAACCGGAACTGGTTCGAGACCGATTTCCCCGACTTCCTCAAGGATGCCGAGCAGCCCTTCGAGGGGCCGCGCACCGACGAGCATGCGAGCTGGATCCTCGAGGCGATGGAGACGGGCCGCGCCTATCGCGGGCATTTCAACGTCCGCAACGGCGGGATCATCCGCAACCTGCCCGACGATTGCATCATCGAGAGCCCCGGCTGGGTCGACCGCTTCGGCATCAACATGGTCGAGGGGATCGAGCTGCCCCTCGCCTGCCAGGCGACATGCTCGGCCTCGGTCAACGTCCAGCGGATGGGAATGCGCGCGGCGGTCACGGGCGACGTGGAGCTGCTGAAGCAGGCGGTGCTGCACGATCCGCTCGTCGGCGCCATCTGCACGCCCGACGAGGTCTGGCAGATGGTCGACGAGATGCTGGTCGCGCAGGCCGAATGGCTGCCGCAATATGCCCATGCGATCCCCGCCGCGCGGGAGCGGATGAAGGATCCCAAGGTGAAGACGCGGGACTGGAGTGGCGCGGCCCGGCTCGACGTGCGCTCGGTCGAGGACCTGCGCGAGGCGAAGAAGGCCCGCTCGAAGGAGCCGGCCGATCTGGGAACCAAGATCGGCGGCTGAGGCCGGACCGGTCGCGGTCCCCATTCGGGGCCGCGTCCGGCCTGCCCGGGCCGGTCGAAGGATCGCCCGGGCGGCGCGCCGGACCGTCTTTCGTCCCAATCCGGTCGGAGCTCGACCGCCGGGGCTGCGATACGCATGGGGGAGTTCGGCCGGTCGTCCCGCGCCGCGCCCGATCCGCTCGAGCCGGAAGAAGGCTGCCGGCCCGATCCGCGTCCGGAACGAGACGAGCAGGCCGCGCGGGCGCCGGGTCAGGCGTCGGGGCGGCCCTCCAGCCGCGCGACGATCCGGTCCGCCGCGCGGTCGAGATCGGCCCCGTCCAGTGCGCCGAGGTCGATCGCTTCGGCCACCTCGGCGCCGATGGCGGCGCGGCTCTTGGCGTAGGCCGGGTCGTAATGCTGTTCCATCAGGGCCTGCGTCAGGGCCACGCGCTCGCCCGCGTCGATCAGCGCGGACCAGCCCTCGACCACCTCGCCGCCGCGGACATGGCGCAGGTAGGCCAGCTTGTCCTTGAGGGCCGGGCCGTCCGAGAGCACGTCCTCGTAGGCGCGGGCGAGATAGGCGGCGCGGGCCGCGATGGGCGCGCGGATCTCGATCCGCCGCGCCGCCTTCATCGGCGCCCAGAGCGCGGGCGGGATCAGCACCTCGCCGATCTTGTTGCTCTCGGCCTCGATCAGGACGGGGCGGGCGGGATCGAGCGTCAGCATCGCCTGCGCCAGGGCCGTCTCGAAGGCCTTCTGGCTGGGCTGGCCGCCCGGCCGCGCGCCGAGGAGCGAGCCGCGATGGTTCGCTAGCCCCTCGAGGTCGAGGACCTGCCCGCCCTTCGCCGCGACGCGCGACAGGATGTCGGTCTTGGCCGTGCCGGTGAACCCGTCCAGCAGGATCGGCTTCAGCCCGAAGGCGCCGCCGTAGAGCAGTCCGTGGACGAGCCGCCGGTAGGACTGGTAGCCGCCCTGAACCGTGTCGGCCCGCCAGCCGATCTCCTTCAGCATCCAGCCGAAGCTGCCGGAGCGCTGCCCCCCGCGCCAGCAATAGACCAGCGGGCGCCAGCCCCCCTCGTGATGGGCGAGGGGGCCGGCGATGTGGTTTGCGGAATTGCGGAACACCATCGCGGCGCCGATCTTCCGGGCGAGGAACGGGCTCTGCTGGACGTACATCGTCCCCACCTCGGCCCGCTCGGCATCGTCGAGCACCGGAAGGTTTATCGCGCCCGGAACGTGGTCCTCGGCGTATTCGGAGGGGGAGCGCACGTCGATCACGGTGTCGAAGCCGTGGGCGAGGAAATCGCGAAGCGTGGGGAAGGACCGGGCCATGCGGGGGAGGTAGCCGCCCCGGCCGGGCAGGGGAAGGGCGATGGCGGCCGATCCCCCTTCGCCCGCGCTTGCGGGGACGATGCGGCGGGGCGGTGCCGTGGCCGGAGGGGGCACGCAGCCCCCCCCCCCCCGGTGGGGGGGCGAGAGGCGCCCCCCCACCTGCCGCCACGGCGCCCGCGCGCGGGGCAGGGCGTCAGCGCAGGGCGCGGCCCTTCAGGATCGCCTCGGCGCCGAACCGGGCCCGGATCCGGTCGGCGGCGCGCTCCACCTCGATCCGGCGTCCGGCGCCGGGATCGAGCAGGTCGAACTCCACGTCCGCCCCCTCCGCCGGGCCGATCTCGGACAGGCCGACGCCGAGCAGGCGGTAGGGGCCCGGCTCCTCCACCGCGTCGAAGAGGGCGCGGGCCGTGCGGTAGATCGTGTCGGCGATCTGCGTCGGATGGCGCAGCGACTGGCGGCGCGTGATCAGCGTGTGGTTCGCGCGCTTGAGCTTGAGGATCACCACTCGCCCCGCCTTCTCCTTGGCCTTGGCGCGGGACGAGACCTTCTCGGCCATGCGCCAGATATGGCCGTCGAGGATGTCCGGATCGGCGGTGTCGGCGTGGAACGTCGTCTCGTTCGACAGCCCCTTCACCGGGGCGCGGGCGTCGACGCGCCGCGCATCCTGTCCACGCGCGAGATGCCAGAGCCGGTCCCCCATGCCGCCGAACCGGGCGTGCAGGTCCGCCCGCTCCCACCGCTCGAGATCCGAGAAGGTGACGATCCCCGCCCGGCCGAGGCTTTCCTGCGCGGCGGGCCCGATCCCCCAGATCAGGCGGACGGGTTTCGGGCGCAGGAAGTCCACCGTCTCGCCTGCCCCGATGACCGAGAAGCCGCGCGGCTTGTCGAGGTCGGAGGCGACCTTTGCGAGGAACTTGTTGTGGCTGAGACCGATGGAGCCGGTCAGGCCGAGCTCCTCCTGCATGCGCCTGACCAGACGGGCCAGCATCACGGCGGGCGGTCTGCCGTGCAGGCGCGCCGTGCCGCCGAGGTCCATGAACGCCTCGTCGAGGCTCAGCGGCTCCACCACCGGGGTGAGCTCGTCCATCATCGCCCGGATCGCGCGGGACGCTTCGACATAGGCGTCGAATCGCGGCTTCACGATCACCGCGTCGGGGCAGAGCTTCAGCGCCTGGAACATGGGCATGGCCGACTTCACGCCCTTGATCCGGGCGAGGTAGCAGGCGGTGGAGACGACGCCGCGCTCGCCGCCCCCGACGATCACCGGCTTGTCCCGCAGGTCCGGATTGTCGCGCTTCTCGACGCTGGCGAAGAAGGCGTCGCAATCCATGTGGGCGATGGACAGGTCGAACAGCTCGGGATGCGAGGTCACGCGCGGGCTGCGGCAGGCCGGGCAGCGGGCACCGCTGTCGAACATGTGCAGGCAGGCGCGGCAGAGGGCGGGCATGAGCGGGGACGACAGGCCATCGGGCAGGGGCGGGATCGCCCGCAAGATAGGTCTTCCGGCGGGGGCGCTCAATCGCGCCGCCCCGTTCGACGGGGCGAAGGCGGCGGTGCTGGTCGGCGGGCGGCTGCTCGTGCTGCGGCGCGACGACCGTCCGGGGCTGCGCTGGCGCGGGATGCTGGACCTGCCGGGCGGCGGTCGCGAGGGCCGCGAGAGCCCGGCAGAGACGCTGGTCCGTGAGATACGGGAGGAAACGGGGCTGGACCTCGGGCGGGCGCGATGGCGCGGGGGCCGATGTTACCCTGCCGCCCACCGCGCCAGGGCGCGGGTCTGGTTCCTGCGCGTCCGGGTTCCCGGCGGGGCGGCGGCCCGGATCCGCATGGGCGCCGAGGGTCAGGGCTGGGTGCTGATGGCGCCATCCGCCTTCGTCGCCGCGCCCGACGCGGTGCCGCATCTGCGGGACCGCGTGGCGGAGCTGGGATTGTCCGGACGTTTGGCGGGGGACGGCGCAAAGAAAAAACCGCCCGGGACATCGGCCCGGGCGGTGTGAAGGGATCCGGCGACAGGCGGGACAGGGTCGCCGGAGGGGGGAACCTCAGTGGTGGGAATGCAGGGAGCGGGGGGTGTCCGACATCGCCTGGGCCTGCGCGGCGAGGGCGTTGCGCACGATTCCTTCGTCCATGTTCAGCGGGCCGGCAACCTCGCACGGATAGCGGAAGGTGCGGCCGCCGCGCATCACGTCGACGCGGGCTTCGAAGGTCTGGCGGGCGGCGTTGTAGTTGATGCGGCCAAAGCGAACGTCGTTCATTATCCTGCTCCCGTTTCCTGCCGGTTACGGGCTTCAAACGCCCCCTCGGCGGAAAAAGTTTCATGGAAGCGTGAAAAAGTCGTTGACTGCCGATCACGAATTCGGGCGGCGGGCCTGCGGAGAGGCCATCTCGCGCAGGATCGCTGTCGCGGCGGCGCGCGGATCGGCCGCCTGCCGGATCGGCCGGCCGACCACGATGTGATCCGCACCGGCGGCAAGTGCCTGAGCGGGCGTCGAGATCCGCTTCTGGTCGCCGGCCTCGGCGCCGACGGGACGCACGCCGGGACAGACGATCAGCCGCCCGTTCGATTCGGGCAGGGCCCGAATCGCCGCTGCCTCCTCCGGAGAGCAGATGATGCCGTCGGCCCCCGCCTCGAAGGCGCGGGCGGCTCGGGCGACGACGATCTCGGGCACGGGGCCCTCGGTCATCAGGGCGGCGTCGAGATCGGCCCGCTCGAGCGAGGTCAGGACCGTGACGGCGAGGATGCGGGTATCCGATCCGCCCGCCCCCTCGCGCGCGGCGCGCACGACATGGGGGTCGCCGTGGACGGTCAGGAAGTCCGGCCCGTGCCGGACCACGCCGCGCACCGCCGCCTCGATCGTGGCGCCGATGTCGAACAGCTTGAGGTCGAGGAAGATGCGCTTGCCATGGGCGTCCATCAGCTCGTTGGCGAGGGCGAGCCCGCCGCCGGTCAGCATGCCGAGGCCGATCTTGTAGAACGAGACGGCGTCGCCCAGCGTCTCGGCCAGGGCGAGCCCGGCCAGTGCGTCCGGCACGTCGAGGGCGACGATCAGGCGGTCGTCGGCGGGAAGGGCGGCGGGATCGGCGTCGGTCATCGGAACGGGCTCCTGAGCTGGCTGCCGGCCGGGAATGCGCCCCGCGGGGGCGGCGGTCAACCGACGCAAGGTCAGCGAGGGCGGAACCCGGGGGCGGGCGGGGCGTTCGACGCGTGAAGGGAACCCATAAGCATCAAGGAAGGGAACGCGCGATGGCCGACACCCCGAAGAAGGACAACAGCGCCAGCATGATCGTGATCATCGGCGCCGTGGCGGTGGGCGTCGGCGCGCTGATCGCGGTGGCGCTGGGCATCACGGCGGACGACACCCCCGGCACGCCCAGCGTGCAGGAGACGACGGACGATTCCGTCCTGCCCGAGGACGAGGCGCTGACGCCCTCTGCCGAGACGCAGGAGGTCGTGGGGGCCGAGGCCGCCGATCCGCCGGAGGCCGAGGCGGTGCCGGCAGACGAGCCGATTGCGGAAGTGCCCGAGACGGCGCCCGCCGATCTTGAGGCCGAGGCGGAGCAGGCCGACGAGACGGGTGCGACTGGCGGCGAGGATGCCGCCACTGCCGAGGAACTCGTGCCGGGCGAGACGATCTCCGACGAATCCCCGACCGAGGGTGCCGCAGAGGCCGACACCTCCG
Organism: Wenxinia saemankumensis; assembly: GCF_900141735.1. Lineage (GTDB taxonomy): Bacteria > Pseudomonadota > Alphaproteobacteria > Rhodobacterales > Rhodobacteraceae > Wenxinia > Wenxinia saemankumensis. Next base: position 5,312 of record NZ_FQYO01000004.1, on the reverse strand, counting down.
TCGACGGCGCGGCGGACGAGGCCGCGGTGCAGGACGCGTCCCCCGGCGCGGACGAGGGCACGTCGGCCGAGCCGGCCGTGACGGAGGTTCCCGCCGAGGACGCCGCGCCGGCCGAAGGCGCTGCGCCCGCCGATGACACTGCGTCTGCCGAAGAGGCCGCCCCGGCCGAGGACGAAGCCGCGGCGACGGAGACCGCGCCGACCGAAGAGGCCCCCGCTGCCGAGCCCGCCGGATCCGAGGCTGCGTCGGAGGCCGCGATCGCGGAGGATGAAGCGGCCGTGACGGCGGATGCCGGTGCCGACGAGGCTGCGCCCGCCGAACCGGCCACGCCCGAAGCCGCCACCGCCGAACCGGCCACGCCCGAAGCCGCCACCGCCGAGCCCTCCGCGGCCGGCGACGCGGCTCCCGCCGAGGGCGGGGAAGCCGACATGCAGGCGCTTCTGGATGCCGCCGCGACGAGTGCCGCCGCGCTCGAGGCCGCGGCCGCCGACCTGCGTGCGCTGATCGACGCGGTGCAGGAGCAGCAGGGCAACTGACCCCCCTCCTTACGAGTCCGGAAGGGGCGCGGACCTGCGGGACCGCGCCCCTTTTCGTGTCGTCCGGGCCGGGCGGGTCGCTTTTCGCGCCTGTGACACTTGAGCCACACGGCGCTGCTCCCCATCTCCATGTCGAGGCCCGCGACCGGGCCGCGCCGGGATCCGGGCGGCCGATGACAGGCGGGTGCTTTTGGAAGGAGAGACCCCATGAAACTCGAGACGTTCACCGAACGCTCGCGCGGCTTCATCCAGGCCGCCCAGACGATCGCGATGCGCGAGCAGCATCAGCGCGTCCTGCCCGAGCATCTGCTGAAGGCGCTGATGGACGACGAGCAGGGACTCGCCGCCAACCTCATCCGCAAGGCCGGCGGATCGCCCGAGCAGGTGGCCGTCCAGGTCGACGCGCTGGTCGCCAAGCAGCCCAAGGTCGGCGGCGATGTGGGCCAGGTCTATGTCGACCCGTCCCTCGTGCGTGTGCTGGACGAAGCCGAGAAGGTCGCGAAGAAGGCCGGCGACAGCTTCGTTCCCGTCGAGCGGATGCTGACCGCGCTCGCGCTGGTGAAGACCCGCGCGAAGGAGGCGCTCGAGGCCGGCGCCGTCACCGCGCAGAAGATCAACGCCGCCATCGAAGAGCTGCGCAAGGGCCGGACCGCCGACAGTGCCTCGGCCGAGGACGGCTACGAGGCGCTGAAGAAATACGCCCGCGACCTGACCGAGGCGGCGCGGAACGGAAAGATCGACCCGATCATCGGCCGCGACGAGGAGATCCGCCGCGCCATGCAGGTCCTGTCGCGCCGGACCAAGAACAACCCCGTCCTGATCGGCGAGCCCGGCACCGGCAAGACCGCCATCGCCGAGGGCCTCGCCATCCGCATCGTCGAGGGCGACGTGCCCGAGAGCCTGCGGAACAAGCGGCTGATGGCGCTCGACATGGGCGCGCTGATCGCGGGCGCGAAATATCGCGGCGAGTTCGAGGAGCGGCTGAAGGCGGTCCTGAAGGAGATCGAGGCCGCCGCCGGCGAGATCGTCCTCTTCATCGACGAGATGCACACGCTCGTCGGCGCGGGGAAGACCGACGGCGCGATGGACGCCGCCAACCTGATCAAGCCGGCGCTTGCGCGGGGCGAGCTGCACTGCATCGGTGCCACCACGCTCGACGAGTACCGCAAGTATGTCGAGAAGGACGCGGCCCTCGCCCGGCGCTTCCAGCCGCTGATGGTCGAGGAGCCGACAGTGGAGGACACCGTGTCGATCCTGCGCGGCATCAAGGAGAAGTACGAGCTGCACCACGGCGTGCGGATCAGCGATTCCGCCCTTGTCGCCGCCGCCCAGCTGTCGAACCGCTACATCACCGACCGCTTCCTGCCCGACAAGGCGATCGACCTCGTGGACGAGGCCGCCAGCCGTCTGCGGATGGAGGTGGACAGCAAGCCCGAGGAGCTCGACCAGCTCGACCGGCAGATCCTGCAACTGCAGATCGAGGCCGAGGCCCTGCGCAAGGAGGATGACGACGCCTCGCGCGAGCGGCTGGAGAAGCTGGAGCGCGAACTGGCCGACCTCCAGGAGCAGTCCGAGGCGATGACCGCCGCCTGGCAGGCGGAGCGCGACCGGCGCGAGGGCTCCACCCGGCTGAAGGAACAGCTCGATCAGGCGCGCGCCGATCTCGACCGGGCCAAGCGCGAGGGCGACTTCGCCCGCGCGGGCGAGCTGCAATACGGCACGATCCCGGGGCTGGAGAAGCAGCTCGGCGAGGCCGAGGGCAGCGACGTGATGGTCGAGGAGGCCGTGCGCCCCGAGCAGATCGCGGAAGTGGTGGAGCGCTGGACCGGCATCCCCACCTCCAAGATGCTGGAGGGCGAGCGCGAGAAGCTGCTCGGGATGGAGGACAAGCTCCACGGCCGCGTGGTCGGGCAGGACAATGCCATCCGGGCCGTGGCCAATGCGGTGCGCCGGGCGCGCGCGGGACTCAACGACGAGAACCGGCCGCTGGGGTCGTTCCTGTTCCTCGGCCCGACCGGCGTCGGCAAGACCGAGCTGACCAAGGCCGTGGCCGAGTTCCTGTTCGACGACGACCAGGCGATGGTGCGCATCGACATGAGCGAGTTCATGGAGAAGCATTCCGTCGCGCGGCTGATCGGCGCCCCTCCGGGCTATGTCGGCTACGACGAGGGCGGGGTCCTGACCGAGGCGGTGCGCCGCCGGCCCTACCAGGTGATCCTGTTCGACGAGGTCGAGAAGGCGCATCCGGACGTGTTCAACGTGCTGCTCCAGGTGCTGGATGACGGCGTGCTGACGGACGGGCAGGGTCGGCGCGTAGACTTCAAGCAGACGCTGATCGTCCTGACCTCCAACCTCGGGTCGCAGGCGCTCAGCCAGCTGCCCGAGGGCGCGGATGCCGGCGCGGCGAAGCGCGACGTGATGGATGCGGTGCGGGCCCATTTCCGGCCCGAATTCCTGAACCGCCTCGACGAGATCGTCGTCTTCGACCGGCTCGACCGGGGCGACATGGGCGGGATCGTCTCGATACAGCTCGCGCGGCTCGAAAAGCGGCTGGCGCAGCGGCAGGTCGCGCTCGACCTCGACGAGGGCGCGAAGGCCTGGCTCGCGGACGAGGGCTACGATCCCGTCTACGGGGCGCGGCCGCTCAAGCGGGTGATCCAGCGCGCGCTGCAGGACCGGCTGGCGGAGATGATCCTCGCCGGCGAGGTGCGGGACGGATCGACCGTCCCCGTCCGCGCCGGGTCCGACGGGCTGATCGTCGGCGACCGGCTCGCCACGTCCGAGCGGCGGCCGCCGCAGGATGCCGTGGTGCACTGAACCGGGATCGGGGCGGCCTTCGGGCCGCCCCGTTTCGTTCGGGCCCATGACGCGGGCGTGATGTTTCCACGCGCTGCCCGGATCGTGACCGGGCGTCACGCCATTCTCCGCTAGGTTCGCCACCGACGCGACCATTCCCGGAGGAACACCATGACTCGCCGCTGGACCCCAGACCTGTCCCCTGCCGACGTCACGCCGAAGGCGCTCTGGCTCAATCGCCGCCGCCTCATCCAGGCAGCCGCCGGGGCGGGGGGCGCGCTGATCGCCGGCCGCGCCGCCGCGCAGGAGGCGCTGGAGCCGAACAGCCTCGACGACATCCGCAGCTACAACAACTTCTACGAGTTCGGCACCGGCAAGTCCGATCCGGCCGAAAACGCGCAGGCGCTCGAGATCCCCGATCCCTGGACCATCGAGGTCGACGGCCTCGTGGACAAAGCGGGCACCTGGTCGCTCGCCGACCTGATCGACGGGCTCGACGTGGAAGAGCGGATCTACCGCTTCCGCTGCGTGGAGGCCTGGTCGATGGTCGTGCCCTGGAACGGGGTGGAGCTGGCCGCCGTGCTGGACCGGCTCGGCGTGCAGGAAGGCGCGCGCTACGTCGCCTTCGAGACGGTGGTCCAGCCCGAGAACATGCCCGGCGTCCGGCGGAACGTCATCCCCTTCCCCTATGTGGAGGGTTTGCGGCTGGACGAGGCGATGCATCCGCTCACCCTCCTGGCGACGGGCATCTACGGCGAGCCGATGGCCAAGCAGAACGGGGCCCCGGTCCGGCTGGTCGTTCCGTGGAAATACGGCTTCAAGTCGATCAAGAGCCTCGTGCGGATCTCCCTCGTCGAGGAGCAGCCGCCCGCGACCTGGAACATCATCAATCCGCGCGAATACGGCTTCTATTCCAACGTGAACCCCGAGGTGAGCCATCCGCGCTGGAGCCAGGCGACCGAGCGGGTGATCGGCGGCGGCCTGTTCTCGGCCCGGCAGGACACGCTCATGTTCAACGGCTACGACGAGGTCGCCTCCCTCTACGAGGGGATGGACCTGGCCGAGAACTTCTGATGCTCGCGGATCGTCTGAATGCCGCCGCGCGGCGCGTGCCCACCTGGCCGGTCTACGGCATCGGCATGGCGGTGGCGGGCTGGTACTTCTGGCTCGGCCTCACCGGGGGGCTGGGGCCCGAGCCGATCAATACGCTCGAGCGGCTCTACGGAGAGAAGGCGCTGCAGCTGCTGGTGGTGGGCCTCGCCCTCACGCCGCTGCGCCGCTTCGCGGGGGTGAACCTGATCCGCTTCCGGCGGGCCGTGGGGCTCACGGCGTTTTTCTTCGTGCTGGCGCATTTCTCGGTCTGGGCGCTGCTGGACGTGCAGCGGGTGGCGGCGATCTGGGCCGATCTGGTGAAACGTCCCTACATCACCGTGGGCTTCGCGGCGCTGCTGATGCTCCTGCCGCTGGCGCTCACCTCGAACAACCGGTCGATCCGGGCACTCGGCGCGCGGTGGCGGCAGCTCCACAAGCTGACCTACCCGGCCGCGATCCTGGCCGCGCTGCACTATGTCTGGCTCGCGAAGGGCTTCCAGATCGAGCCGCTCCTCTACATGGCCGCGATCCTCGCCCTGCTGGCGCTGCGGGTTCGCCTGCCCAAGGGGGCGAGTCGCCCGAGTCGGGCCTGATTCCGCCCCGAGTCGCGCCCCAAGGCGGCTCGGGGAGGCAATCCGGCGGGGGGACCGCCGGTCCCGGGGGGCGACCGAGACGCGATGTTGCGCCTGACGCGGGTGTCTTGCGCAATAAAATGGCGCCACGAGGGCCAGCTGGAAGAAAATCGGGCTGGAGACGAAAAAATCGAAAAAAGCGCTTGCGGGGTCCGACCCCAATCCGTAGATAGCCCCTCACCGGCGGCGCTGAGGCGCGGTTGGGGCCACCCGGGGCGGTTCTGAGAGGGACGGGTTCGGGGCTGGTTGGACGGAC
>NZ_FQYO01000010.1 GCF_900141735.1 Wenxinia saemankumensis | reverse complement strand
GGTCGATCTTCGTTGGGCATAAGCATGTCCCCAAGCACAGGCTTGGGCCTTCCATGGTCATGCCAGGCTGTCCGGTCGAAATGGGGGGCAGTTCAGTCCCAGGCGATGAGCCCGGCCAAGGCATAGGTCGCGACCGACACGACGGAGAGGATGGCCGAAAGCAGGTTCTTCAAGCCGTTCATACTGTGCAGGTCGGTGAAACCGATCAGGCCCAGCACAGCGAGCAGCATGATGCCGAGCCCGCCATTGAAGTAGCCGCCATAGACGGAGACGAAGAAGATCACCGTGCCCGATGCGATCGGTCCGACCCCGCCCCCCATGCGCAGCGCCGCGACGAGGCGGGGGCCCGCGGCGAAGAGGTAGGTGGCGATCAGTAACAGCCAGGGCACGATCCCCTCGAAGGCCTCCCCAGGCGTCACGAGGAGGAGGAGCGCCCCGCTCAGTCCGCCTGCGACCGCGACGACGAAGATGGCGGGAAGCCCGAGGCGTCCCTCAGACTGGATGTCCCGCCGGAAGGCCCAGGCGCTGCCCATGTAGCCGGGCATGGCCGTCAGCGTCGCGGTCGCGTTCGCCGTGATCGGCGGCAGGCCGAGCCAGACGAGCGCCGGGAAGGACAGGAACGTGCCGCCCCCCGCGACGGCGTTCAGTCCGCCCGCGAGGAAGCCGGCGCAAACGAGAACGGCAAGGGTGAGCATTGGTGCCTCCGGTCGGGTCTGGCCTTTCCTGCCCGGCTCTCCCATTGGTCTGCAAATTGGTCCGGAGAGCAGGCGGGTATGCGGACAGGCAGGGAGATCGTGCGAGCGCGGCTCTGGTCCCTCATCGAGCGGGACGCTCCGGCCCCGGGAGACCGACTTCCGCCGGAACGTGTGCTGGCGGGCTTGGTCGGGTGCAGCCGCGAGACCCTGCGCGCGGTTCTCTCCGCGCTCGAGGCGGAGGGCGAGGTCTGGCGTCATATCGGACAGGGAACGTTCCGCGGCCGAGCACCGGTCGGCCAGCCGGTCCGGGACACGCTGTTGCTGGAGGCGACCACCCCGTCGGACCTGATGGATGCCCGCCGCCTTCTCGAGCCGCAGGTGGCCGCCGCCGCGGCCCAACGGCGGGACGAAGGTGACGGGACGCTTCTTCGCCGCCGAGTGGCCGAGGGACGCGCTGCTGTGGACCGGGCGACATGCGAACGGGCCGACGACCGTTTCCACCAGGCGATCGCGCAGGTGACCCGCAATCCCCTCCTCATCGCGCTGCTTCGCCATTTCTCCGGCGCTCGCTGCCGGGCCGTCTGGCAACGGGAATGGGATCGCACCTACCGGCGTGTCGGCGTGCGCGAATTCACCGAAGCCCATAGCGACCAGCATGCCCGCGTGGTCGACGCGATCGCCGCCGGGGACGGCGCCGCCGCGCATCGCGCGATGCTGCGGCATCTCGAGGCGGTGAGCCTCGACATGGGTATCCCGCAGGCTGAGGGGTCGGACAAATGACTTCCTAAATCGCCAACAACACACCTTCCCCTTCTACCTGACAAAACCCTAAGCGCCGGACGGGCCGGGCCGAGGAGATTGCACGGCTCATCCTGTGGCTCGTCTCGCCGGCGGCGTCCTTCGTGACGGGACAGGTCTGGACGGTGGACGGGGGCCGGACTGCGTAGCTGAGCTTGCCGCGGAGGCGAACGCTTTCCACGCCTTGTCGCGGCGCAGTTGCGCCGCCTCGATCCGGGAGAGCCTGCAGCAGGCGGCGTCCTCGTCGCCGCAGGCCCGCAGCGCCTTGCGCCAAGCCCGCAGCGCCGAGTGCGGCGACCACGGCAGCGCCGCCTCGCTCAGCCAGCGACGCAACGCCGAGGGCAACCGGTCGTAGGAGTCCATGGGCACACCCACGCGGCGCCGCCGCGCTAGCGTGCTGTTGCCGGTATTCGCCCTCATGCAGCCACCGCGTCGCGCCAGCCGGGGAACGGGTCGGGTAGCCCCTTCCAGGCTTCGGGGACGAAGCCCGCCTCCGGCACCAGCGCCGCATCGAGCGCCCGGGTGATCGCCGCCCGGTCCATGCCGGAACCGATGAAGACCAGCTCCTGCCGACGGTCGCCGAAGGGCTCCTCCCAGTGCTGCGCGATATAGGCGCGCGCCGAAGGGTGGTCCGGCCAGCGCGCCTCGGGAATCGTCGCCCACCAGCGGCCCATCGGTCGGACCGAGCTCAGCGCCCCGGCGAGCGAGAACTCGGCCAGCCAGTCGGGCCGCGTCGCGATCCAGAAATGCCCCTTGGCACGGATCACGCCGGGCAGCGGACCGTTCAGCACCTCGTAGATCCTTTGCGGATCGAAGGGCCGGCGGGCGCGATAGACGAAGGAGGAGACGCCGTATTCCTCGGTCTCGGGCACATGATCCGCGAAGCCGTAGAGCTCCTTTGCCCAGAGTGGATGCGTGTGCGCCGTCTCGAAATCGAACAGGCCGGTGCCGAGGTGTCAATCGGCGTCCAATTCTGACCCCCTATCGGCGCCGAAGATTGACCCCTCTGAGCGCACCGGAAGCTGGCCCGATGCGGTGTAGCCATCATACAGCGCAACCGGATCGGGCCAGCGATGCTCTGGGGCTCAGGCTCGTAACTTGAAGCGCCAGCTCTCGTTGCCGGTCTCGACGATGTCGCAATGGTGGGTGAGCCGGTCGAGGAGCGCGGTGGTCATTTTGGCATCGCCGAAGACGCTCGGCCATTCACCGAAGTCGAGGTTTGTCGACACCAGGATCGAGGTGCGCTCGTAGAGGCGGCTGATCAGGTGGAAGAGCAACTGTCCGCCGGTCTGAGCGAACGGTAGGTATCCGAGTTCATCGAGGATGACGAAGTCCAGCCGGCAGAGCAGATCGGCGGTGCGGCCCTGACGATCGGCGCGCGCTTCGGCGTCGAGCTTGTTGACGAGGTCGACGACGTTAAAGAAGCGGCCGCGCTTTCCGCTTCGGATGCAGGCTCGGTCGATGCCGACGGCGAGGTGCGACTTGCCGGTTCCGGTCCCGCCGATCAGCACGACGTTGCGCTGCTGCTCAAGGAAGTCTCCGCCCGCGAGGTCGCGGACCAGGGTCTCATTTACCGGCGTCTCCTCGAAGTCGAACTCGTCGATCTCCTTGGCCAGCGGCAGCTTGGCAATGGTCATCTGGTATTTGATCGAGCGCGCCTGCTTCTCGCTGATCTCGGCGGTCAGTAGATCGCCGACAATCTTCTGCGGCTCATGCTGCCGCTTCACGGCGGTGGCGATGATCTCGTCATAGGCCGCCTTCATTCCGTAGAGCCTGAGCTGGCCCATCACGTCCAGCACCTGCGATCTTTCCATGGTCCGGTCTCCTGAGGCTGTCGTAGCGTCTGCAATCGGCGACCGGCTCGCAGCTCAGACGCAGCGCGTCCGGTTTCGTGATGGTCAGCGGCGGCCCGGGCTCCCGGCGCCGGGCGAGGATGTTGAGCACGACGGCGGACGAGTGAACGCCCTCGCTCAGCGCCTCGGCGCAGGCCGCGTCTACAGCGTCGAGCCCGTCGATCAGGACCGAGCTCAAGATCTCGACCATTTGGCGGTCGCCGTTCACCCTGCGCACCGTGTTCCGCGATACGCGCAGCTCCCGGCAGATCTGCTTGATCGGCTTCTTGTCCTGAAAATACGCCCGACGGATCTTCGCGATAGTTTCCACGACCAACATCCCGCACCTGCTCCCGGTTGCCCCAGGAGCATCATGGTCACCGATGTAAGGGGGTCATTTTTGGACGCCGATCACCCCGCTACGGGGTCACTTTTCCATGCCGGTTCACACCATAAGTGATAGAGATCGGCCCGCGAAAGGAAGCGAAGTCTCTTTGATATGCGCAGTCGCGCTCCGGCAAGATGCTCTAGATACCAGCTGCTCATGGCGCTGCGGCGCAAAGCGCCGCCGCCCCGAAGCGGAAGTGCGGCGGGTTCACCGTCACGGGCGCTCCCCGGCCCAGACCGGACCTACGGCCCGGTTGGATGAGACCGTAGCTACCGGCCCTTAGCTGCCATTCGCCTCTTCACCGAACGCTGCCATGCAGCCTCCCGGGAGCGAACGTTGGCAGCCTCGGGCAGCAAATCGAGCGCTCAGATGGCGGTTTTGCGGTCCAGGCGATCGGTCAGGACAATATATTGCTAAACTGCTCGCGGCGTGTACTTCTTGCAGGAGGTGCTTCGGGAGAATGGCAATGAGCCTAATAGAGACATACGACAACCTACTACGCAACTGCGAGGAGTTGGAGGAGGCAAGGAAGAACAGAGGTCAAGTCAAGGAGCTCTATGCCGGCCTGATCGGCCGTGGGTCGGTCTTTCTTCCCTATCTCACAGGCGATGGCATCGCCTTCGCCCCATCACGTTTCATCGGATATACTGAAAATACCTTAATCAGACATGAGCAGTCGGCGGAACGGGATGGAAAGAAAACGAACGCTCGTGTTCGGGAGATCTTGCGCAAACACTTCGGCTTTACGATCTGGAACGGCAAGGATGACGTGGCCGAATGGCATTACCACGGCTTTTGCGCTCGCCTCGGGACTGTGCCGCGAAATTCGAAAAAGACCTTTTGGATTACGCCAGAGATGGGAGATTGGCTCGAGAAAAATGACATCGCCCGCATCGATGCACATGAGATCGCCGCGCTTGAGCAAGAGGTATTGGCTGATACCTCAATTCCTGAGGTGACCCGCAAAGCGATCGTTAAGGCTCGTATCGGCCAAGGCCTATACCGTCGGCGAGTTCTCCAAAAATATGGCTGCTGCCTAATCACTGAGATCAAGGAACCCGCGCTCTTAGTTGCCTCCCACATCAAGCCATGGAGGGATTGCCGGAAGGACCCACGGGAATGTCTCGACCCCGAGAACGCTCTACTACTTTCGCCGACATGGGACAGGCTCTTTGATAAAGGCTTCATCAGCTTCACCGATCAAGGCGAGATGATAATCTCAGACGGCCTGAAGCGGAAGGCCCGAAAAGCGCTTGGCGTCAGAAAACAAAAGATCCCGCTGACGCGGGACCAAGCCGCCTACATGGTTTGGCATCGAAAAATCCATGATTTCAAGTAACACTTGGCCCATTGCCGCCGTTCGAGGAGCGGCCCGACGGCGACCGCTCACGGCCCAGATCAGACGTTCAAACCGCTTAAGCCTCCAGGCTCTCCCGGCCCGAAGCCAACATTCGTGCTTCATGCTGCGGATGACCGTTGTCGCTCCGGAACCGGACGCGATAGCAAACTATTTTCGATCCATCCCAAAATGGTATCTATTCTGATTTTCATGGGACGCTGACCGCAACCGGAGCAAGAAGGGGCCTGAAACCGGCATGATTACATTCATCGAGATGCGGCGCTTCAAACGTTTCGAAGCCGGAAAGATCGAAGTTTCGCGCAGTGGCACCACACTCTTGGCCGGGCCGAACAACAGCGGGAAATCCACCTTGCTGCATGCGCTCGCGGTCTGGAGTTTCTGCGTCTTCGTTCTGCGCCGTGGAAAGGGGGACGAGGCGATCTTGACCGAGTTTTCTGGGCAGGGATACGGGATCTCGGATGACGATTTCAACCCCATCAACTTGCCAGACTTGAAACACCTTTGGTATGGGCTGAAGACGCAGATACCGGGAGAGGAGGGATATTCCCTCTCGATCAGGGTCGATTGGGAGCACCCCGTGGACGGAACCCATTATCTGACGATCTCCCTGTCGCTGACCAACGATCGACTTTTCATCCGGGCTAACGAGACCACGCTTACCAACTGCGACGCGCTTCCGGAAATTGTTTACCTGCCACCCGTCGCAGGCTTGGATGCCAAGGAGCCCTTTGCCACGCCCGCCCTGCGCCGTGCAATGCTCGGGCGCGGCTTGGCCGGGTCGGTCCTGCGCAATGTCCTTTTCGATTTACGCCAGGACAACGAGAAGAAGCGCGCGGAATTAAAGGAAGGCAAGTCGAAGATCTCCAACGCCGACCTGAAGGCACTGCGCGACACTGATCCTTGGGAGCGACTACAGGCCACGCTGCGTAGGACCTTTGGCTTTGAGATCGTCGTGGCTGATTACGACGAGACGTATCATACTACGCTTCAAGCCTTCACTCAGCCTGTGGAATATGACGATACATCCAAGCGCTATCGAAATGCAGGGGCTAAACGCGACCTCATGGTCGAGGGAGCGGGGGCCTTGCAATGGATTTGCGTCTATGCCTATGCCGTAAATCCCGACACAGATATCCTTCTGCTCGATGAGCCGGACGCGCACCTGCATTCGAGCCTCCAGGGCGTCCTGATCGATGCCCTCGAAGAACTCATCGAGATTAACGGCAAGCAGGTCCTTGTTGCCACCCATTCGCGCGAAGTCCTGCTTGGCGCACCCTTGGAAAAAATCATATCATTCGAAAAGGTGAAGCCTAAGTATCTGAGCAGCGAGGCGGATCGGGTGCGTATGTTCTCCGGGCTCGGAGAGGTCTATGATCCATTCATCGACCGGGTCCGCAAGACCAAGCGGGTCGTTTTCGTGGAGAACAACTCCGATTTACGCGCCCTGAAGGCTATTGCTGCTACGCTTGGCCGTTCGCTACCTAAGTTGGAGGCTTATCCAACAACGGAGAGTCACAAGGACCGTCGGAAATTTTTCCAGAAACTGGAAAAAGGTATCCCGGGCATCCGAGCCCTCAGCTTTCGCGACCGCGATGGTGCCCCGTTGAACACCGTCTGCGAGAAGACGCTGCGCGACAAGTCGGACGGGCATGGGCTGTCAAATTTCGCATCCCGGACTTCCCGGCGTCGGGAGATCGAGAACTATGCCTTGGTGCCGGCTTGCATCGCTCGCACTCTGGGGCTTGAGACCGCGGACATTCGAACCTGGTGGGAAGAAGTGCTGTTCCTGCCCTGGTCAGAGGCACCTCCCGCCGACGCGACGCCAATCATGGAGGGTGAGTATAAAGAGGCGCTTACGACACGCCTGAAGGAAGCCGGTAAGTCCATGGACGACCTCTGGGCGCAGATGACTCCGGAGGATATCCATGACGATCTCAAGATACTTGTCTCGCAGCTCGAAAACCTTTGAGGTTCAGAGAACCGGCGAATGCGCATTGGTGATAAGCAGCAGACGTTCCTGTTCAGTGCAGCGAACTTCCGCTCTCCGCCCTTCCTCGCCGTTGGTGCAGCACGCGAAGAAGGTCAGCTCACCACCCTTCCTTGTCGGTCCTCGCCATGCCTGCGCAATCTGAACGCCCACCCGTCCGTGTTCTCTGACTGATCGATCGGGGCCCTCACTCTGCCGATCTCGTCACCAACCTGACTCTGCCTGTGGTTTGCTCATCGCCGGGCGGTGGCATCGCCGGGGCGGAAAGCCGCCCGCTCAGGCCCGTCCGCCCTGCCGCGCCGCCGCCCTCGTTCCGCCCCGGCGGATGATGATAAGCCCCGACAGGACGATCAGCGCCGAGC
>NZ_FQYO01000015.1 GCF_900141735.1 Wenxinia saemankumensis | reverse complement strand
TGTCGGGCGCCATGGAAAACTACCCCCCTGACGACATGAGGAACTGACCCCCTTTGTCGGAAGGAGGTCACATGACGGAAGCAGTATCGCAGGGTTCTTCTTCGCGGGAACGAGTTTCGCGGAGGATCGAGATGCGGACGCCTGAAGAAGTGTCGGCGATGCTGGCACTGAAGGCGCGTGGGTGGGGTTCGAAGCGCATCGCGACGGAACTCGGCTGCTCGCGGAACACCGTGAAGCGATGGTTGGCGACGGGAGGTTGGCGCGCGCCGTCTCCGGTGGTGCGGGCGAAGGCGCTCGACGGCCTGGAGGATTGGGTGGCGGAGCGCTTTCGGCGGCATGCCGGGAACGCGGACGTCGTGCGCCAGGAGCTGGCTGCGGAGAAGGGCATCACGGTCAGCCTGCGGACCGTGGAGCGGGCGGTGGCGCCGTTGCGGCAGGAGCTGCGGGCGGAAGCGCGGGCCACGGTCCGGTTCGAGACACGCCCCGGCCAGCAGTTGCAGATCGACTTCGGCGAGCGCCGGGTGGAGATCGGCGGCGGACAGGTGAAGGTGTTCTTCTTCGTGGCCACCCTCGGCTACTCCCGGCGCCTGCATGTGCGCGCCTTCCCGGGCGAACGGCAGGAACACTGGTTCGAGGGCATGGAAGGCGCCTTCCGCCGCTTCGGCGGTGTGCCGGAGGAAGTGTTGCTCGACAACGCCCGCGCCCTGATCTCCCACCATGATCCGGCGACGCGGGAGGTGACGATCAATCCGCGGCTCCACGCCTTTGCCCGTCACTGGGGCTTCCGGGTCCGGGCCTGTGCGCCTTACCGGGCGCGCACGAAGGGCAAGGACGAGCGCGGCGTGGGCTACGTGAAGCGCAATGCCATCGCCGGGCGCAGGTTCGAGAGCTTCGCCGCGCTCGAAGCGCATCTGGAGGCCTGGATCAGGGAGGTCGCGGATGTGCGTATCCACGGCACGACCGGAGAGCCCCCCTGCCTGCGCTTCTCCCGGGACGAGGCTCACCGGCTCAAGCCTGTCGACGGCATTCCGGCCTTCCTGACCAGTCGCGACCTCGTCCGCCGGGTCTCGTCCGACTGCGCGGTCGAGGTCGACGGCAACGCCTACTCGGTGCCCTGGCGGCTGATCGGAGAGCGGGTCAGCGTGTCGGTCACCGGCACGGAGCTGCGCGTCAGCCATGCCGGTCGGGAGGTCGCGTGCCATCGGTTGAGACTCGGGCGCCGGGCCCGGATCGTGGACAGGACGCACTTCGAGGGCATCACGGGCAGCCCGCTGGCCCGCGCCGAAGGGCAAGCCGAGCCCGAAACCGCGACCGTATCGCCGGAGCTGCTGCGGCCGCTCAGCGAATACGAAGCCGTGGCGGGAGGCGCCTGGTGATGGCCTTCGAGACCCCCGACCACCTCGAAAGGATGCTGACACGGCTCAAGCTGACCGCCATCCGCGACCAGCTCGACGGCCTTCTCGACGAGGCCGGACGGGGTGAGCTGACGATCCGTGAGGCTCTGACGCTGTTCTGCGAGCGGGAGATTGCCCGCAAGGACCAGCGCCGGATCGAGATGAGCTTCGGCCTGGCCCGCTTCCCCTTCGTGCGGGACCTCTCCGGCTTCGACTTCGAGGCCCAGCCCTCGGTCGACAAGGGGCAGGTCCGCGACCTGGCCACAGGGCGCTTCATCGCGAACGGCGAGGCCGTGCTGCTGCTGGGACCTCCCGGGGTGGGCAAGACCCACCTCGCTGTCGCAATCGGCCGGCAAGTGATCGTGGCAGGCTATACCGTGCTCTTCGTCCCAGCCATGATGCTGGTCGCCACTCTGGCGAAGGCGCATGCCGAGGGGAGGCTGGAGGAAAGGCTGGCGCACTTCGCCAAGCCGAAGCTGCTCATCGTCGACGAACTCGGCTATCTGCCCTTTGAGCCGGACGCGGCGCATCTGTTCTTCCAGCTGGTCAGCCGCCGCTACGAGCGCGGAGCACTGCTCGTCACCTCGAACAGGGCCATCGGCGAATGGGGGAACGTCTTCGGCGACGCGGTCGTCGCCACCGCGATCCTCGACCGGATGCTCCACCACAGCCACGTCATCACCATCCGGGGCGAGAGCTACCGGTTGCGCGAGAAGCGCCGGAGCGGCCTTTTGCAAAAGGCCGCTCCGGCGCACCCCACCATCAACACATCAAACAGCGAGGGGGTCAGTTCTTAGTGTCGCCAGGGGGGCAGTCCCTGATGTCGCTGGACA
>NZ_FQYO01000007.1 GCF_900141735.1 Wenxinia saemankumensis | reverse complement strand
GACGTTGATGTCGCGCAGGCCGAGGACGTGGCGGTGCTCGGCAAGCAGCTCGGCCTTGTGCATGCCGGCGCGGGCATGGGCGAGCGCCTTCTCCGACGATTGCGAGACGGTCGACCTGCCCGAGACGATGAACGCGCTGCTCTGGCATGCCGAACTCATCGACAAGATCTACGACCGCGTCTCTCCCGCCTCGGACGATCACATTGCCCTGGTTGTGCGCGAGCCTGTCGGCGTCGTGGGCCTCGTCCTGCCGTGGAACTTCCCCCTTCTCATGCTGGCCTGGAAGATCGGCCCGGCCCTCGCCGCCGGCTGCTCCGTCGTGATGAAGCCCGCGGCCGAGACACCGCTGACCGCGCTCCGTCTGGCGGAGCTTGCGATGGAGGCGGGGTTGCCGCGCGGGGTGCTGAACGTCCTGCCCGGCGGGGTGGAGGCGGGCGAGGCGATCGGGCGGCACATGGACATCGACGCGGTCAGCTTCACCGGATCGACCGCCACGGGCACGCGCTTCCTCGGCTACGCGGCTGACTCGAACGCCAAGGAAGTGACGCTCGAGATGGGGGGCAAGAACCCCGCCATCGTCATGGGCGATGCCGAGAACCTGGACCGCGTCGCCGCCCATATCGTGCAGGGCGCCTACTGGAACATGGGCGAGAACTGCTCGGCCACCTCGCGCCTGATCGTCCACCGGGCGGTGAAGGACGACCTGCTGGCCCGCATCGAGGCACATCTGCGCGACTGGCCGATGGGCGATCCGCTCAACCCCGAGACGCGGATCGGCGCGCTGGTCTCCTCCCGGCATTTCGAGAAGGTCGCGGGCTATCTGCAGCGTGCGGGAAAGCCGCAGACCGGCGGGTCCGCAAAGGACGGTTTCGTGGAGCCCACGGTGATCGAGGTCGCCCCGGACGATCCGCTGGCGCGGGAGGAGGTGTTCGGTCCCGTCCTCGCCGTTCTGACGATGGACAGCTTCGACGAGGCGATCCGGCTCGCCAACGATACCGAATACGGGCTCTGCGCGTCGCTCTTCACGGCCAACGTGAAGCGCGCGATCCGGGGCGCGCGGATGCTGCGGGCGGGGACGGTCACGGTGAACAGCTTCGGCGAGGGCGACATCACGACGCCCTTCGGCGGCCACAAGCGGTCCGGCTTCGGCGGGCGCGACAATGGGATCGACGCGCACGACCAATATACCGTGCTCAAGACGATCTGGATCGACCTCGCCGACGACCGGGACGAGGGGGTCGCGTGACAGCCTATACGGCCCGGCGCCTGCCCTCCCATTCCGGGTCGGCCGCTTGGGCGGAGATCCTCGGCCCCGGTCCGGCCTACCCGCCGCTCGAGGGGACCGCGACCGCTGACGCCGTCGTCATCGGCGCGGGCTTTGCCGGTCTTGCGGCCGCGCGACGGCTGCTTCAGCTCGATCCCGGTTTGCGGATCGTGGTGCTGGAAGCGGGCAGCATCGCGGAAGGCGCGGCGGGGCGCAATTCGGGCTTCATGATCAACCTGCCGCACGAGCTGACCAGCGACGATTACGAAGGCGCGGGCGACGACCGCGCCGTGATCGCCCGCAACCGGCACGCCATCGCTTTGCTGCTGAGGCGGTGGAGGAATACGGCATCCCGGCGGAGTTCTTCGATCCGGCGGGCAAGATCAACGGCGCGGCCAGCGCGGCGGCGGAGGCGCACAACGCCAGCTACGCCGCCCACATCGCCTCGCCGGGCGAGGCGTCCGAGGCGCTGGATGCCCGCGCGATGCGCGAGGTGACGGGCTCGCCGCATTACCGGTCCGGCCTCTACACGCCGGGCACCGTGATGCTGCAGCCCGCCGGCTTCGTCCGGGGCCTCGCGGCGGGACTGGCCCGGCAGGTGCGGCTGCACGAGGACTCCGCCGTGACGGGGTTCGACCGGCGGGGGACGGACTGGCAGGTCCGCACCGCCGCGGGCTGCGTCACCACGCCCCGCATCCTCCTGACGGTGAACGGCCACCTCGAAAGCTTCGGCGTGGAACGGGGGCGGCTCATGCAGGTCTTCCTCTTCGCCTCGATGACCGGGGAGCTGGACGGGGATGCCCGCGCCCGGCTTGGCGGTCACGAGAAATGGGGCATCACGCCGTCCGACCCGATGGGTACCACGATGCGCCGGATCGGGCCCGGCCAGGGGGGTCATCGCCTCGTCACGCGGACCGCGGCCGTGGTCCGCCCGGGGATGAAGGTCGGCGCCTCCGACCTCGCTCGCGCCACGGCGATCCAGCCTCGCAAGTTCGACCAGCGCTTTCCCGCGCTGGCCGGCCTGCCCTTCGAGCATTCCTGGGCGGGGCATCTGTGCCTCACGCTGAACGGCGTCGCCGTGGCGCGGCAGATCGACGAAGGCATCTTCTCCGGATGCGTCCAGAACGGCCTCGGCACAACGCGCGGCACGCTCACCGGCATTGCGGCGGCGGAGATGGCGACGGGGCATGCCTCGGACCTCACCCGCCATTTCGCGGCGGGGGCCCGCCCCCGCCCCCTTCCCCCCGCGCCCTTCGGCACGATGGGGGCCAATGCCGTGCTGCGCTGGAAGGAATGGCGCGCCGGCGCCGAATGATCAGTCGCCCGGCAGGCTGAGCCGGGACATCCGGCCGCCATCGACGCGCCAGACCTGCCCGGTCACGAAAGCCGCCGCATCCGAGGCGAGCCACGCGACCAGGGCCGCCACCTCCTCCGGTCGGCCGGTCCGGCCAAGGGGATGGATGCGCCCCAGCCCTTCCCGGGAACGCGGCGGCATCCGGACGCGCCGCGATCATCTCCGCATTCAGGTCCGTGTCGATCCAGCCGGGCGCGACCGCATTGCAGCGGATGCCTTCGCCGCCGTGGTCCACGGCGATGGCCCGGGTCAGCCCGTGCAGCCCCGCCTTCGACGCCGCATAGGCGGCATGGAGCGGATTGCACGCCTCCCCCTCGATCGAGCCGATATTGACGATGGCGCCGCGGCTTTCCCTCAGAAGCGGGAGCGCGGCACGGATCATCAGGAAGGGCGCCGTGAGGTTCACCGACAGCGTGCGCTGCCAGTCCTCGAGCGACGTCTCCTCGACCCCGGCCTCGCGCATCATCCCGGCATTGTTGACCAGCACGTCGAGCCGCCCGGCCCGTGCCCCCACCTCAGACATCGCATGGTCCGCCCCCGCCGGATCGGCCAGGTCGACCGCGATCCCCTCGAACGCCGCGTCGGGACCGCGCTGCGCGGTGAAGACCCGCGCCCCCTCCCCGGTCAGGTGCCGCGCGATGGCCTGCCCCATCCCCGACCGCCCGCCGGTGACGAGCGCGACCTTTCCCTCGAACATCCTCATCCGACCGGTTTCCCTCCGTCACCTCGTAGAGTGCCCCCGTGTCGTAGCGCGCCGCGTCGGATGCCAGGAATAGGGCCACCTCGGCGATGTCCTCCGGCTCGGCGATCCGGCCGAGCGGAACCGTGCGGCCCAGATCGGCCACGGCGGTGTCCGGGTCCAGCCCCCGCCGGGCGAAGCCGGAGCGCAGCATCGGCGTGTTCACCTCGTTCGGGCAGACGGCGTTGACACGAGCGCCCTCCCCCGCATGGTCGAGACCCATGCATTGGGTGAGAGAGGCGAGAGCGGCCTTCGTCGCGCAGTAGAGGGCGTGGTTCGGTCCCGGCCGCAGCCCCCAGCAGGAGGCGATGTTGACGATGGCCCCGCCCCCGTCCGCGGCAATAAGCGGGATCGCGGCGCGACAGATCCGGAACGGCGCCTCGACGTTGACGGCCATCGACAGGGCGAAGTCGTCGTCACCCGTCCGCGTGACAGGCCCGCGCGTGATGGCGCCGGCGTTGTTGACGACGATGTCGAGCGTGCCGAGCGCCTCCCGCGCCGCCCCCGGAAGGGCATCGCAGAACGCGCGATCGCGCAGGTCGCCGGGCAGCAGCGCCTCGGCCGTGATCCCGCGCGTGTCGCGATCGGTCGCCGCGACCGCGGCCCCTTCCGCCCACAGCAGGGCCACGATGGCGGCGCCGATGCCCCCCGCCGCCCCGGTCACGAGCGCGCATCGGCCGGCAAAGCGCATTCTAGTACTCCTGATTCAGGGCGTCCGCGGCCGGAATCTCCCGCTCGCGCCGGTCGATGTAGTCGCGGAGCGCCTCGTCCACCCCTTCGTCCAGCTTCGGCTCCTCGTAGTCGTTCAGCAGCTTGCGCGCGCGGGCAAGCGCGCGCTCGGTGATCTCGACCTCGCCCTCGGCCGCCCATTGCTCGATCGAGGTGTTGTCGAAGAGCTCGGGCATGAAGAAGGCGCGCTGGAAGTTTGCCTGTGTGTGATCGTGGCCGAGGTAATGCCCGCCCGGCCCGATGTCGCGGATCGCCGCCAGCCCCTCGTCGAAATCGTCCCAGCGGGGCCCCTCCGCCATGCGGTGGGCCATCGCGCATTGTTCGGCATCGACCACGAACTTGGCGACCGAGCAGTGCATCCCCGCCTCGTTCCAGCCCGCCGAATGCCAGATGTAGTTGGCCCCTGCGTGGAGGGTCGCCGACAGCGTCGTCGCGCTCTCGTAGCCGGCCTGGGCATCGAAGGTCTTTGCCCCGCCGAGATTGCTCGATGTGCGCCAGGGCACGCCGTAGAACCGCGCCATCTGGCCGATCATGAAGTTCATGAGGCTGATCCCGGGCGTGCCCGCCATCGGCGCGCCGGACTTCATGCTGACGGTCGACAGGTAGTGGCCGTAGATCGCGGGACAGCCCTTCCGGGATCACCTGCGTATAGGCCAATGCGCTCAGCGCCTCGGCGTTGAGCTGCGCCACCGTGGGGACGACGGAAGCCGGCGTGTTCGCCCCGCCGAGGACGAAGGGCGAGCAGAGCACAGGCTGATTCCGTCGGCAGAAGGCCCGTATCGCACCGAGCATCGTCTCGTCCCAGACCAGCGGCGAGTTGCCGTTGCAGTTCCCGGTGACGACGGAATGCTCCTCCATCACGTCCGCGCCGAAGAGGATCGCACACATCTCCATGACGTCCTCGGCGTTCCTCGGGCTGGTCGTCATGCCCATGAACGTCTTGTCGGAGTGCTTCATCGACGAATAGGTGATGCGCAGGTGCCGCTGGCTGATCGGGTGGTCGTAGGGCTCCACGATGTGGTGCGCGCTGGAATGGAGCGCGGGCGACATGTGAGCGAGCTTGTGGAACATCGCGAGGTCGGCGAGCGTGGGATTGCGCCGGACGTTGTCGAGATCGCGCAGGTAGGGCGCCCCCGTCATCGGCACGAAGATCGAGCGCCGTCCGCCGAGGGCCACGTCGTTCGCGCGGTTGCGGGCCCGGTAGGCAATCTCGGACGGGATCGTCGCCATCAGCTCCCGTACCAGTCCGCGGTCCAGATGCACCCGCTCTCCACGCACGTCAGCGCCGGCCGCCTTCCAGTCGGCCAAAGCGAGCGGATCGCGGAAAACCACGCCGACCTCTTCCAGTATCTCCAGCGAGGCCGCGTCGATCCGCTCCACCTGCTCGGGCGACATCACCTCGCAATCGGGAATGCCGCGGGCGAGCGTCGGCAGCATGCCGTATGTCCCCGCCTCCCTCAGAAGGCGCCGGGCGGCACGGCCCCCGGTGCGGCGACGGGCAAGTGTCGTGATGCTGTCCATGATGCGTTCCGCGAGTGGATATCGGTCACCAAGGGTGGGGGACGGGCCGGGGCGGCACGCTGCGCCGAACGAACCGGGACCGGAGGAAAACGACCTGCCTGCCCGGGACATCCGGAAATTCCCGGCCTACGGCGGCCTGCCGGTCGGATTCCGGCAGTGGGAGTGAACTCGAAGAAACCGGCGGGGCTACCGGCCGAGCCGCGTCATGCCAGGCTGGCCGACGCGATGCCCGAGCTGGCCAAGGCAGCGGCGGACCGCTTCGGATTCGCCCGCAACACCGATTTTCGATCCAGAGCATTGATCGGATACTGGCCGGGGAGTTAGTTTGCGGGCATGAGAGATGCGATCAGGATCACAGGCGACATCGCCTCCGTCGAGCCAAGGCTGCGCAACCTGGCGATCGTCTTCGAGGCCATCCGGCGGCACCCGAACCGGTCGCGCAAGGAGATCGGCGCGGACATGCCCTTCAGCCTGCAGTCGATGACCAACATCGCGCAGGAACTGCTCGACATGGGCCTGATCGAGGAGCTGCCCCGCCGCAACGAGAGGGGGCGCGGGAATCCCCATCGGGACCTGAGGATCGTGGCCCGGCGGGGCTACGCGCTCGGCATCCAGTTCCGGTGGAACGCCTGCCTCTACGCGCTCGTCGATCTGTCGTTCGGCGTGGTCGATCAGGGGTCCGTTCCGATATCCTCTCCCGGCGGCGCGGTGGACGGCTATCTCGCTGCCCTGGTCGAGGCGATCGGCAGCGTCCTCGCGCGGCATCGCGACAAGGACATCTGGGGGATCGGGCTGTCCGGCCCGCTTCCGATCGAGCTACCGACCATCCCCCCGCACGAGGTCGGCGCGTTCGATCCGGCGGATGCCCTCTGGTTCCGGAGCTTCTTCGAGACGATCGGCATCCGCCAGATCCGAGAGCGGATCGGGGCCGATACCGGCCTGCCGGTGATGATCCTGAACAACCCCCAGGCCGCCGCGCTGATCGAGGCGCAGCGGCTGCCTGCCGATGCACGGTTCGTCAGTGTCCAGGCGGGGTTCGGGCTGGGCGCCTCGTTCGTGAACCGCGGCTCCCTGAGCCGGGACGTGTGGCCGCATGGCGGCGAGATAGGCCATATCATCCTCGACGGCCGGACGGTGAATGCCACGCTCTCGGCGTCCGCCGTGCGGCGCGCCCTCGATCTTCATCTGCCCCAGGGCGACATCGAGGCGGAGCTGGACCGCCGGATCGACCAGCGTCCGCAGGACTTCCGGCCGTGGCTGGAAGAGGCGGCGCCGATCATGAGGTTTCTCGTGAACTTCATCGAAGCAGCCATCTGGCCCGACGGAATCGCGATCAGCGGGTTTCTCCCTGATCGGCTCATCGACCTTCTGATCGCGCAGTCTCTGCCCCTGGCGGATTCGGTCGTCATGCGCGAGGGCGATCCACGGCGACGCCTGCCGCGGATCTTCAGGGCGCGGGCGGGAGCGTCCGCCATTCCCGTCGGGGCCGCGGTCGGCATCCTCGGATCGGCGAACAATCCGGACTTTCCGGCGATGCTCGCGGCCCGTCGCGTGATGGCCTGATCCGGCTCCCGCACCTCCGGGTCATGGCAAGACAATTGACGCATCCATGCTCGGCCAATACGATCAAGCTACTTTATCAATAACCCCGAGGGAGGAGAGGGTGTGATGAGGACGAGGGAGAGAACGAGCGGTCCCGGACTGAGCCGCCGGTCGCTGCTGAAATCGGGTGCGGGTCTGGCAGGGCTTGTGGCCGCGGGGCCTGGCGCCCTCTGGGCGCAAGAGACGCCGCAGGAGGGCGGCACGCTGCGCATCGCGATGACCGCCGACATCCAGCCGCAGGCGATCCTCGCCGGCCGGGGCGGCAACGACGCCTTCCGCCACAACGTCTTCGACACGTTGACCGTGCTCGATTCCGAGACCGGCCAGCCCAAGGGCATCCTCGCCACCGACTGGAGCTCCAGTGAGGACGGCCTGACCTTCACCGTCACCATCCGCGACGACGTGACCTTCCATTCCGGCCGGCCGCTGACGGCGGAGGACGTGGTCTTCACGCTGGAGCAGATGAAGGTGCCCGAGAACGCCTCGCAGATGCGCCCCCTTGTCGAGCAATGGACCTCGATCGAGGCAACGGGCGAGCACGAGGTCACCATCACCTCGGACTCGCCGGTGGCCCCGCGCGTCTTCGACGTGTTCCAGCTCGCCGTGATCGTCGACCAGGAGACCTTCGCCGGCCTGCAGGACGGAAGCGAGGTCATTGGCACCGGCCCGTTCCGGTTCGAGGAATGGGTGCCGGGCGCGTCCGTCCGCATGGTCGCGAACGAGGAGTACTGGGGGGAGGGCCCCTATCTCGACGCCGTCGAGCTGAACGTCATCAACGACCCGACCGCGATGGCGAACGCGATACGCGGACAGGTGGATCTCGTGCTGAACCTCACGCCGCGGGATCAGATCATGTTCCAGGGCGATCCGAGCGTCGAGGTGTTCGAGGGTGCGGGTGGCACGTTCTACCCGCTCGGCATCGACGTCACCGCCGCGCCGTTCGACAACAAGGCGCTGCGGCAGGCGATCGGCTACGCCATCGACCGCGAGCGGATCATCGACCAGGTCTTCGACGGCGCGGGCGAGACTGCGGACGTCTGGTGGCGCACGAACGAGCCCGGCTCCACCGACGAGATCAATCACCATTATTCCTACGACCCCGACCGCGCGCGCGAGCTGATCGCCGAGGCGGGCGCCGAGGGGGCCGACGTGCCGATGCAGGTGATCGGCTTCGGCGCCGTGCCGGCGGTCTACGAGATCGTCCAGAACAACCTGCGCGACGTCGGGCTGAACCCGGTCGGGCAGGTGCTGGAGACCGCGGCCTTCGACCAGGGCCAGACGGCGGGCGAGCTCGGCCCCGTCTTCATGCAGATCCACGGTCTTCAGGGCTTCTCGGCCGCGACGCTGGTCGACGCGCTGCCGGCGCTGCGGCCGAACAACCCCTCGAAGTTCGATCCGCCCGAATACCGCGCGCTGAAGGACGCGCTGCAGGCGGCGCAGGACGAGGAGGCCTATGCCGCCGCCCTCGGCGAGCTGGCGGAGTTCATGCTGGACGAGGCGTTCAGCCATGTCCTCGTCAAGACGACGCCGCTGCACCTCAAGACGCCGCAGGTCCACGGCCTCGAATTCTACAACGTGGGCTATCTGCAGCTCGGCCAGGCCTGGCTCGGCTGATGCTGCACTTCCTGGCGAGGAGGCTGCCGTCGGTGGTCCTGATGCTGGTCGTGACCGCGGTGATCGCCTTCCTCCTGCCCCGGCTGGGGGGAGGCGACCCGGCGCAGGTCGTCGCCGGGTCCGACGCGACGGCCGAGCAGGTGCAGGCGATCCGCGAGCAGATGGGCCTCGACCGACCGCTCGCGGTGCAGTTCGTCGACTGGGCCGGCAGCGTCGCGAGCGGCGACCTCGGGACGTCGCTGATCTCGAACCGTCCCGTCGCGCAGCTGATCGGAGCGCGCCTCGGCAGCACGCTGGAGCTGGCCGGGGCGGCGACGATCCTGATGATCGTGATGGGCCTCGGCCTCGGCATCCTCGCCGGGATCACCCGCAAGGGGGCGCCGCGCGCCCTGCTCGACGGGGCGATCAGCGTGCTGCTGGCGACACCCCCTCATGTCACCGGGCTCATCCTGATCCTGGTCTTCGGCATCACGTGGCGACTGATTCCGATCACGGGCGAGGTCTCGATCCTCGACGATCCGATGCGCGGTCTGTCCTACCTCATCATGCCGGCCTTCGCGCTGGCGCTGCCGCAGGCCGCCATGATCGCGCGCCTCGTCGACGCGCGGATGGCGCAGGTCCGGCAGGAGGAGTTCGTCGATCTGGCGACGGCGAAGGGCGTTCCGCCCCGCCGCATCCTCCTCAGCCACGTCCTGCGCAACTCGCTCGGCACCGCGGTCATCGCGACCGGTATCCGCATCGGCGAGATCCTCGCGGGCGCGGTGGTGATCGAGGCGATCTTCGCACGGCAGGGCCTCGGCATGCTTGCCGTCAGCTCGATCTCCGCCCGCGACTACGAGGTGGTGCAGATCATCGTCCTCTTCGCCGTGGTGATCGCGGTGCTCGTGCACTTCCTGTCCGAGATCCTGCTCGCCGCTCTCGATCCCCGCATAAGGCTGGACGGCTGATGAGCGCGAACGACACCCACCCGCCCCACCCTGCCGGCCGCAAACTCCGCGTCGGCGCGGGCATGGCCCGCTATCTCGGCGCATTCCGCAGCCCCCGGGGCATGATCGGCGGGGGACTCCTCCTCGTCATGATGTTCGCCGCGCTCCTCGCGCCCGTTCTCTTTCCCGGCGGAGTCGACCTGCAGACCCGAGACAACTTCCAGCCCCCCACATTCGCCCATCCGTTCGGAACGGACGAATACGGGCGGGACATCTTCGTGCGCTGCATCTACGCGCTGCGCGTATCGCTGAGTCTCGTCCTCGTCGCGGTGCCTTTCGCCATGGCCCTCGGCATCCTCATGGGCCTGTCGGGCGCCGTGTCGCGCCGGCTGGGCGAAATCTGCCAGCGGATCTTCGACATCATCCTCGGCTTTCCCAGCCTCGTTCTGGGAATCTGCATCGTCGTCGCGATCGGCGCCGGCTGGCTGGCGCTCGCCATCACCATCCTCGTCTTCTCGCTGCCGCAGTTCGGCCGGCTGGCCCGGGGCGCCTTGCTGACCGAGCAGAACCGCGAATACGTCCTCGCCGCGCGTGTCCTCGGCGTGCCGAAACGCAGGATCATGACACGCCACATCCTGCCCAACACGCTCGATCCGCTGCTGGTGCAGGCGTCTCTGTCGATGATTGCGGGGATCTTCGCCGAAGCCGCCCTGTCCATCGTCGGGCTCGGCATCCAGCCCCCGACCCCCTCCCTGGGGACGCTGCTCAACGTGGGCATCCGCTACGTCTACGCCCAACCCATGTATACCGCCGGACCGATCATCATGCTGCTGCTCCTCGCCCTCGCCTTCAACCTGATCGCCGACGCCCTCAACGCCGCCGTCCTCAAGGCGAAGCGCGCCTGATGACGAAGGACGACCTGCTCTCGGTCCGCGATCTCACGGTCGAGTTCGGCCCCGACCGCGCGCCGCTGCGCGTCCTGCACGAGATCTCCTTCGATGTCGCGCGCGGGCGCATCCTGGGGATCGTCGGGGAATCCGGATCGGGCAAGTCGATGACGGCGAAGGCGGTCATGGGCATGCTGCCCGAGGGGGGACGCATCGCGGGAGGCGAGATCCGTCTGGCCGACAGGAACCTCGTCGGCCTCGACGCGCCGCAACTGCGCCGGCTGAGGGGGCGCGACCTCGCCATGGTGTTCCAGGACCCGCAGGCGGCGCTGAACCCGGTCAAGACGATCGGCTGGCAGATCGAGGAGGCGCTGACGGTCCACGGCATGTCCGCCCGCGACGCGCGGAGCCGCGCGCTGGATCTGCTGCGGCAGGTGGGAATCCCCGACCCCGAGACCCGCATCGACGAATATCCGCACCAGTTCTCCGGCGGCATGCGACAACGGGTGGTGATCGCCATCGCGCTGGCCAATTCCGCGCCGCTCATCATCGCCGACGAGCCGACGACCGCGCTCGACGTGACGATCCAGGCGCAGGTGCTGCGCCTTCTGGTAGAGCTGCGCGAGCGGCTGGGCGTGACCGTTGTGATGATCACCCACGACATGGGCGTCGTGGCCGAGCTCTGCGACGACGTCATCGTCATGTATGGCGGCCGCGTGGTGGAACGCGGCGCGGTGGGGGACATCTTCGCGGCGCCGCAGCATCCCTATACCCGCGCCCTCCTGCGCTCCATGCCGCAGGTCGCCGGCGACCGCCTCGCCCGACTGCCGGCCATTCCCGGCGCGACGCCGGACCTCGCGCATCTTCCGCCGGGCTGCGCCTTCCATCCGCGATGCGGCCTCGCCGAGGAGGTCTGCCGGCGGACGGTGCCGGCCTTGGCCCCGATCCCGGACAGGCCGCAGAGCGAGGCCGCCTGCCACGTCGCGCAGCGCGAGGGACGGCTGCCGCCGGAGCCGATGCGCGAGGTCGAGGCGAACGCGGCCCGGGCGCGCCGGCCGTCCCCCGCCCCGATCCTCGAGCTCCAGGACCTGCGCGTCGATTTCGGCTCCCGCCGCCGGCTGCTGCGCCGCGAGCCGCCCTTCTACGCCGTCGACGGCGTGTCGCTGCAGCTGTTCCCCGGCGAGACGATCGGCCTCGTCGGCGAATCCGGCTGCGGCAAGACGACGGTCTCGCGCGCCATCGTCGGCGTGAATCCCCTTTCGGACGGCCGCATCCGCGTGGACGGACAGGACGTGACCGCGTTCGACGCCGCGGCCACCCGCCACGTACGGCAGACGGTGCAGTATGTCTTCCAGGATCCCTACGCCTCGCTCAATCCCCGCCTGACGATCCGCCAGATCCTGTCCGAGGCGCTGGAGCAGCGGGGCCTGCCCGCGGGCGAGCGCGAGGCGGAATGCGTTCGGCTGATGGAGATGGTCGGTCTCGACCGCGGTTATCTGGATCGCTACCCCCGTGCCTTCTCGGGCGGGCAGCGGCAGCGGATCGGAATCGCCCGGGCGCTGGCGGTGGAGCCGCGGGTGCTAATCTGCGACGAGCCGGTCTCGGCCCTCGACGTGTCGATCCAGGCGCAGGTGATCAACATCCTCGCCGATCTGCGCGACCGGCTGGACCTCGCCCTGCTCTTCATCGCGCACGATCTCGCCGTCGTCCGGCACCTGTCGGACCGGGTCGCGGTCATGTATCTCGGCCGGATCGTCGAGGAGGGGCCGGCGGAGGAGGTCTATGCCCGCCCGCGCCACCCCTACACCGCCGCGCTCATGTCCTCGACTCCGCGGCCCGAGCCCGATCCCGGCGCGATGGCCCGCAAGTCCGTCCTGCGGGGCGACCCGCCCGACCCGCGCAATCCGCCCTCGGGCTGCCGGTTCCGCACGCGCTGCCCGATCGGACCGCTGGTCCACCCCGAGCGCCGCATCTGCATCGAGAGCGATCCGGCGCTGCGCGGCGAGGGCCGCCACCGCGCCGCCTGCCATTTCAGCGACGAGGTTACCCGACCGGCCGAGGAGAGCACGACGTGACCGACCTTCCCAACATCCTCTGGCTGGTGAGCGAGGATTGCCCGCCACGGCTCGGCGCCTACGGCGATCCGCTGGCCCGGACGCCCCATCTGGATCGGCTCGCGGCCGAAGGCGTGACCTGGGACGCGGCCTGCAGCACCTCGCCCGTCTGTGCACCGTCGCGTTTCGCCATCCTGACCGGCCGCCACGCCGAGAGCCTGCCCCCGGCCGAGAACATGCGCGCCGACGCGCACCTGCCCGCGGGAACGGTCACCTACCCGCAGATGATGCGGGACGCGGGCTATTACTGCACGAACAACGAGAAGACGGACTACAATTGCGACGTCGATCCGGCCGCGATCTGGGACGCGTGCGGCACCGACGCCCACTGGAAGAACCGGCCGCAGGGCGCGCCCTTCCTCGCCGTCTTCAACTCCATGCTGACGCACGAGTCCTGCGTCTTCCGCCCGCAGGAAGGACAGGTCCGGCCCGGGGACGTGACCCTGCCGCCGCACCTGCCGGACACGCCGGGCATGCGGCAGAGCCTCGCGCGCTACTACAACCGCATCGCGCAGGTGGACGCCGCCCTCGGCGCGCGCCTGCGCGAGATGGAGGAGGCGGGCCTCGCCGAGGATACCATCGTCCTCTACCATTCCGACCACGCCTCGCCCCTGCCCCGCTCGAAGCGCTTCTGCTACGACGACGGCGTGCGGGTGCCGCTGATCGTGCGCGTGCCGGAGCGGTGGCGCCACCTGCTGCCGTCGGCCCCCGGCAGCCATGTCGGTGATCCCGTGTCGCTGGTCGACATCCTGCCGACCCTCGCCGCGATCGTCGGAACGCCGCCCCCGGGGGGCATCCACGGCCAGCCGTTCCTCGGGGCGGGCGCCGCACCCCGCGCCTGCGCCTTTTCCGGCCGCGGCCGCATGGACGAGCGGCACGACCTGACGCGCACCGCCCGGGGCCGGCGTTACCGCTACATCCGCAACTATGCCCCGCATCGCCCCTGGGGCCAGCACTACGCCTTTGCCTGGCTGGGCGCGCATTACCAGGATTACGAGGCCGCCCACCTCGCCGGAGAGCTGGAGCCTGCGCAAGGCCGGTTCTGGGGCCCCAAGCCGGCCGAGGAACTCTACGACATGGAGGCCGATCCGGACGCGGTGAACGACCTCGCCGGGGATCGCGGGCATGCCGATACGCTGCGACGGATGCGCGGGGCGCTGGACGGGCACATGCTGGCCACCCGCGACCTCGGCCTCGTGCCGGAGGGGAGCGGCGCGTCGGCGGAGGCGGCGGACTGGCCCGAGGCCCGGCTGAAGGATCTCATGGATCTCGCGGCGCTCGCGATCCGCCGGGATCCCGAAGCGGCGCCGGACCTGGTGAAGGCACTCGGCTCGGATTGCGCGGCGCGGCGCTACTGGGCGGCGCAGGGACTGCTGATCCTGGCGATCGACGGTGCGTCCCTGCCCGCCGACATCGAGGCGGCACTGGAGGCCGAGACCGATCCCGTCGTGCGGATCGCCCTCGCCGAGGCATGGGGCCATGCCGGAGAGGCCGAGGCGGCGGTCCGGTGGCTGACCGGGGCGGCGGGCGCTTCGGGCAACAAGATCCACACCCTCCTCGCGATCGAGGCACTGACCTCCCTGCCGTTGATGCCGCAGGTCACGCAGTCCCTCGCCAGCCGGCTGGCCGTCGATCCCGACGAATACGTACGCGGCGCGGCGGCCTATCTCGAGCGGCGGCTGGACGGTACCTACACGCCCGACATGGCGCTGTTCCGGTTCGACCTGCTGGGGCCCGGATTTCCCCATATCCTGCCGGAGGATCCACCGGCGGTCGAGTGACCGCTTCCGCCCCCGCACGTGACGGGCGGGATCAGCCCGACCTCCGGGCCGCGCGGCAGAAGATCGGCGATGTCCACGCCATCTGCCCGCAGGACTGGCGCAGCCGCAGATAGACCGTCTCGCCCTCCGCCAGCGTCCCGAGCGGGAGGCGGCCGCTCCATCGCAGCTCCTCCGCTGCCGGCATGCGATGCAGTCGCCAGGCCGGACTGTCGATCGGCCCGAGATTGCCGGAGAGCGCGCCGGCCCGCAGCCTCTCGAAGGACACGTCGATCTCTCGCCCGCAGAGCCTGAGGCGGGCATGCCCCCCGGGCTCGGCGTCGAGGTGCAGGGCCACCCCCTGCGTCGCACTGGTCGTCGTCGTCGGATTGCCGCGGGCGAGGAGATCGAACCCGACCGCTTCCCCTTCGGTCTCGATCCTCGGAACCGGATCGTCCCGCCCCTCCTCCTCCGGCAGGGCAAGTTCCACCCGCCCCCGGAAGCGCGGTTCGACCCCGAGGAGGCGTGCACCATCCACCGAGATCTCTCCCTCCCAGCGATGGGCGCGGCCCCGGGGGCCCCACCCCATTTCCAGGAAGAGGATCGTCCGGCCGGGCTGCGCCGCGGGCGCGGGTTGCAGGGCGGGCGTGACACGGTGGACCAGACGGCCGTTCCGGATCACGTCGATCGAGTCGATCGGGCCGCCGGCGACGGCCTCGATGTCGAGGAACGCCTCGGCGGCCGGGGCGACGATCCCGCCCTGGATCTCGTCCCCGATCGCGGCGAGGAGATGGACGTTCGCCCCCGTCAGGGCCGTGGTTCGCCGCGCGGTGATCGCCTCCCAGATCGCCTCGCGCCCGGGGCGCCGCGCATAGGCGACCATCCGTCCGTGCCCGTAGGATCCGGGAAAGGCGCTGTGATGATCGGTGTTGCCGACGACGCCGAAGACGTGGCCCTGCGCCAGTCCGTGCCGCATCGTCCCCGCCCCGTCCGATGGCCCCATGGAATGCAGATAGGGCAGAGCCGTATCGCTCTCCTCGGCGCAGCCATGCATCGACATCATCTCGACCACCGGCGAGAGCGCGGGATCGAAGGTGCTCCAGCTGATGCCGCGGGCGCCGTGGCGATAGCCGATGTGATGGGGAAAGGCGAAGGCCTGGCCCGGCAGATGGCGGTCCAGCAAGTCGCGCAGCTCCGCCGGGCTGTCGGCGAGGTGCATCGGCGCATCGTCGAGGTCGCGGTAGACGATGGTGTAGTCACCATGCCCGGCGGAATGGATCTCGTAGCCGGGGAAGACCGTGAAACCGGCGCGGTCCGCCGCGCGGAGCGCCTCGTAATGGCCGGGCCAGCGATCGGCGAGGCGCGCGAATCCCTCGACGTGAAAGGCCACGATATGGGCCACCTCGGGGTCGTCGACCGGCATGTCGGGCCAGTGCGCGTGTCCCGTGACGGACACGAAGTCCAGCTGGATCGCCGCGCGGGCCAGCGCGTCCTCCAGGCGGCCGTGTCCGTAGGACAGGTCGCAATGGTTGTGGATGTCGCCGAGGAGAGGAACAACACCGAGCCGCTCCGCCAGCGGCACGTCGGCGATCGTCATCCTGTATGTCATGATCCCCCCCCTTCGCCGCGCCGCCGGGCGGCGCCCTCTGCCGGCCAAAGTTGTCCCGCTGCGGGGAAGGACGGTCAAGGCGATCCCGACCGGACCCTGCCCGGGGGGAACCGGCGCGGCGCGTCAGGGGCGCGGGGGCAGGTGCCCGCTTCTCGCCGTCTTCGGGGCCCCGTCAGCGGGGCGCGGGTTCCGCGGCGCACCAGACGGCGTCGTGATCGGACAGGGGGCGACCTCCCGGATCCAGGGAGGCCAGCGTCCCGCGGTCGAGGCAGGTCAGGCCCCGGCCCGCGATCCAGTCGAGGCGCATCACCCGGTCCGGATGCGGCGTCAGCAGGCTCGGCCGGGTGGTCGGGCCCTCGGCGCTGAAGGACCAGTCGTAGCCCCGCCGTTCGGCCCGCGCGAAGAGGGTCTCGTCCCGCCAGTCCCGCCCGTCCGGAAGATGGTTGCCGGTATTGAGATCGCCGCCGATCAGGACCGGCAGGCCGGGGGCGAACTCATCCACCGCGCCGAGCAGCCGGGACATCTGCCCGTCGCGATGCGCCGCGCCCGAATTGCTTTCGAGATGGGTCGAGACGACGCAGACCCCGCCGCGCACGGAGGGCAGGATCGCGGCGAGGGCGAGCCGTCCGCCCACACGCGGCTGGTCGGGATCCGCGCCGCCGGCCGGGTCGAACCAGTGCCCGTGATCGTCCAGCCGGATCAGGCGGACGCCGCTCATCGGCACGCGCGACAGCACCGCATTGCCGTGCCAGCCGAGCGCGTTGGCCGCGTCCGTGCAATAGGCCCGCTCGGTCGCGCCGCCGAGGCCGAGCTCGTGGAACTCCACCGCGAAGGCATAGGTCATGCCGAGGGCTTTCGCGACCTCCTCGGTGGTATGGCGCTGCGCGGTGCGGGCCATGCCGTGATCCATCTCGGACAGCAGGACGACATCGGGGGAAAGCGCCGCGAGATGACGCGCGCTCTCCTCCGGGAAGAGGCAGCGCTCCACGTTCCAGGCGACCATCTTGACCCGGTCCCCCAGCCTGTCCGCGGACGGCGCGCCCCCCGCCTGGACGAGATGCATCGCCGGCAGGTCGGCCAGCAGGGCCCGGTGGGACCCGGCGTCGCGAGGAGCGGCCAGGATGGCCGCCCGCTGCCCTGCGGTGACGGGCGGCAGCGCGGCAACGACCCGCGTCACAGCCGCTGCCCGCTCTGCGCATCGAACAACGCGAGGGCCGCGTCCGGCAGGGCGATCGGCTGGCGCCCCTCGCGCACCGGCATGTCCTTGAGCACGTGGGCGGTGAAGTGCTGGTCGCCGAGACGGCCGTGCAACAGACGGTGGGCGCCCAGCTCCTCGACCAGGTCGACGTCGAAGACGTGATCCCCCTCGCCCAGACGGACATCCTCGGGACGGATGCCGATGGTGATCGGACCGGACCGGCCGCCGGGCGCGGCCCGCAGGGCCGGGCCGTGATCGAGGCGGATCGCGCCGGACTCGAAGCGGCCCGTCAGCAGGTTCATCGGCGGCGCCCCCATGAACGAGGCGACGAAGGTGGAGGCGGGCGCATGGTAGATCTCGGCCGGGGTGCCGACCTGCTCCACCCGGCCGCCGTTCAGGACGACGATCCGGTCGGCCATCGTCATCGCCTCGACCTGGTCGTGGGTCACGTAGATCGACGTCGTGCCGAGCCGGCGCTGCAGGGCGCGGATCTCGATCCGCATCTGGCCGCGCAGCTTGGCGTCGAGGTTGGACAGCGGCTCGTCGAAGAGGAAGAGCGCGGGATCGCGGACGATGGCGCGGCCCATCGCGATCCGCTGGCGCTGCCCGCCCGACAGCTGCGACGGCTTTCGGTCGAGATAGTCGCGAAGGTTCAGCATGGCGGCCGCCTCGTCCACCTTGCGGGCGATCTCGCCCGCCGAGGCGCCACGGTTGCGCAGCCCGTAGCCGATGTTCCGCCGGACGGTCATGTGCGGGTAGAGCGCGTAGTTCTGGAACACCATCGCGATGTCCCGGTCGGCGGGGTCGACATCGTTGACGATGCGGTCCCCGATCCGCAACTCGCCTTCGGTGATGTCCTCCAGCCCCGCGATCATCCGCAGGAGGGTGGACTTGCCGCAGCCCGAGGGCCCGACGAGGACGAGGAACTCGCCGTCCCGGATGGTCAGGGTGGTGGGCGTCACCGCCTCCGTCCCACCGGGATAGACCTTGCGGACGGCGTCGAGGGTCACGGATGCCATTCGCGGCTCTCCTTACTTGTCGGTTTCGGTGAGGCCCTTCACGAACCAGCGCTGGAAGAACAGCACCACCAGGACGGGGGGCAGGACCGCCAGGATCGCGAGGATGTTCGATCGGCCGTATTCGGGGATCTGGCCCCCTTCGAGGCCCTGGGTGATCTGCTTGATGCCCTGCACCAGCGTGATCCGGTCGTCCTCGGTGACGATCATCGTGGGCCAGAGATACTGGTTCCAGCCGTAGACGAACATGATGATGAACATCGCCGCGATCATCGTGCGGCTGAGCGGCACGAGGATGTCGACGAAGAACTTCACCGGCCCCGCGCCGTCGATCCGCGCCGCCTCCACCAGTTCCTCCGGGACGGACATGAAGAACTGACGGAAGAAGAAGGTCGCGGTGGCCGAGGCGATCAGCGGCACGATGAGGCCGGTCCACGTGTTCAGCAGGCCGAGCCGCTGCGTGATCTCGTAGGACGGCACGATCCGCACCTCGAGCGGCAGCAAGAGCGTGGTGAAGATCGCCCAGAAGGCCAGCGTGGCGAAGCGCAGGCGGAAGTAGACGATGGCATAGGCGGCCATCATCGCCACGACGATCTTGCCCACGGCGAAGCCGAGCCCCAGGATCATCGAGTTGCGGAACATGGCCAGCCCGGTGTTCCGGCCAGAGAAGCTCATGCTCTCGGTCAGGGCCGCGCGGACGTTCGGCCAGAGCCGGTCGCCGATGGCGAGCGACGGGCCGGTCCGCATGATCTCGGCATCGGGCACCGTGCTCATCTGCACCAGCATCAGGAGCGGGGCGACCATCAGGAGCGCCCCGGCGATCAGGATCGCATGATCCCCGATCGTCGAGAGGCGCAGCCTGCGCCGGGCCGGCCGCGCCGGACCGGCGGCGGCGAGGGTGTCGTGGGTCATGTCGGCCATGCGTCGCGCGCCCTTCAGGTGTAGTGGATCCGCCGCTCGACCATGCGGAACTGCACGATGGTGAGGGCGAGGACGACGACCATCAGCACCACGGACTGGGCGGAGGAGCCCCCGATGTCCTGTCCGCGGAAGCCGTCGAGATAGACCTGGTAGGTCAGCGTGATCGGCTGGTCGCCCGGGTTGTTGCGCAGGATCGTGTCGATCGTGCCGAACGTGTCGAAGAGCGAATAGGTGATGTTGATGATCAGCAGGAAGAAGCCGGTCG
This sequence comes from Wenxinia saemankumensis, assembly GCF_900141735.1. GTDB lineage: Bacteria > Pseudomonadota > Alphaproteobacteria > Rhodobacterales > Rhodobacteraceae > Wenxinia > Wenxinia saemankumensis. Next base: position 113,162 of record NZ_FQYO01000007.1, on the reverse strand, counting down.
GCGCGAGCAGCGGAAAGGTCACCGTCCAGAACCGCGACACGGCCGAGCGGTTGTCGATCAGCGCGGCCTCGCGCACCGCCTTCGGGATCGACTGCAACCCCGAGAGGAAGAAGATGAAGTTGACCGGGATCTGCTTCCACACCGACACGGCGATCATGGCGAAGGCGGTGTCGAAATAGTCCAGCCGGATCCGGAAGTCCCAGCCGAAGGCGCGGAAGAACTCGGTCAGCGGCCCCCAGCGCTGGTTGAACAGGATGAGCGCCAGGAAGCCCGCGACGGGCGGCGCCACGGCATAGACCCACATCAGGAGCGTGCGGTAGGTCTTCGCCCCGCGCAGCACGCCGTCCGCCTTCACCGCCAGCAGCAGCGCGATGGCGAGCGAGAGGAAGGTGACGCTGAGCGAGAAGACCAGCGTGAACCACGCGGTCTGCATGTATTCGCCGCTGCGGAAGAGGCGCAGGTAGTTCTCGAAGCCCACGAAGGTGGAGCCGAAGCCGAACGGATCCTCGAGATAGAAGGACGAGCGCAGCGCCTGCCAGGCCGGCCAGTAGAAGAAGAGGCAGATGATGCTCAGCTGCGGCAGGAGCAGCAGGACCGGGAACCACTTCTGGTCGAATGCGGCACGCTTCATCGCGGCTCTCCTTCGGGGTCGGGGTCGGGGTATGGCGCGGGCGCGGGCGCGGGCGCGGGCGCGGGGAGATGTCCCCCGCGCCCGCCCGGGTCACGCAGCCCGGATCAGTTCGAGAGCGTCTGCGAGAAGCGGCCGAGCAGCTCGTTGCCCTCGGTCTCGATCGTCGCGAGCGCGGCCTCGATGTCGGTCTCGCCGTTCAGGAAGCGCGACAGCTCGCGGTTCATCACGTCGCGGATCTGCACGTAGAACCCCATCCGGTAGCCGGCGGTGTTCTCGCCCGATTGCAGCGACAGCTGGCGGATCGCGGTCTCGGCGGCCGGGAAGCGGTCGTAATGGCCGTCCTCGCGCGCCATCTCGTAGGCGGCCTCGGTGATCGGCACGTAGCCGGTCTCGCGGTGCCACATGTACTGCACCTCGGGCGAGGTCAGGTACTCGAAGAAGGCGGCCGTGGCGGCGTTCTCCTCCTCCGAATGGCCGGACATCGCGAAGAGCGAGGCGCCGCCGATGAAGGTCTGGTAGCCCTCGGGCGTGATGCTCTCCCAGTAGGGCAGGAAGGACGAGCCGAACTCGAAGGGCAGGTCCATCGCCGTCAGCCCGCCGAAATCGCCGGACGAGCCGATATACATCGCCGCCTCGCCGTCGTTGAAGCGTGCCTGGTTGTCGTCCCAGCTGGTGCCGTAGAAGCCGAACAGCCCGGCATCGAGCCATTCCTTCAGCTTGGTGAAGTGCATCGCCATCTCGGGCGAGTCGATCAGGATCTCGGTCCCCTCGGCGCCCTCGTAGCCGTTGTCGTTGGTGGCGAAGGGCAGGTCGTGGCGCGAGTGGAAGTTCTCGACCATCTCCCAGGGCAGGTGCGTCTGGACGAGCGGGATGTAGCCCGCATCGCGCAGCGCCGGGGCGATCTGCTCGAAGTCCTCGTAGGTCTGCGGCACCTCGACGCCGGCCTCCTCGAGCGCGGTCTCGTTGTAGTAGAGCACCGGCGAGGACGAGTTGAACGGCATGCCGATCATCTTGCCGTCCGTGTCGGCGTAGAAGTAGCGCACACCGGGAATATAGGCCTCGATGTCGAACCCGGCGCCGTTCTGCTCCAGCAGGTCCTGCACCGGGATCGTGGCGCCCTGCGCGCCGATCACGGTGGCGGCGCCGGCGTCGAAGACCTGCACGACGTTGGGCTGCTCGCCCGCGCGGAAGGCGGCGATGGCGGCGGTCAGCGTCTCTTCGTAGGAGCCGCGGAAGACCGGGGTGATCGTGTACTCGTCCTGGCTCTCGTTGAAGCCGGTCGCGATCTCGTTGACGACCTCGCCGAGCTGGCCGCCCATGCCGTGCCACCAGGTGATCTCGACCTGTGCCATGGCGGTGGAGCCGAGCAGCGCGAAGGTCGCGGCCGCCGGAAGGATGAAGTGTCGCTGCATGTGTTCCCCTCGATGCAATTCGGGCCGCGCCCGGCATCTGCCGGACCGGCGGACCGGACGAGGGCCTGCGCCATGCGGATTCACCGCGCGGTCACGTCCCCCCCGTCCACGCGGCGTCCCTAGGCACCGTAGGATACAGGTCTGTGAAGCGGGGATGTCGGTTTGACGACAATCGCGTCCCGAGACCCCGGCCAGGGTCTCGAGGGTGGATGGTCGGGACCGGTCCCTCCCCCTCCATCCCCGTCACGGCGCCCCGCGCGAGGACCGGCTGTCGCGCGACTGTCGCAAACGCGTGCGATGGGCGCTTCCGCCAAGTCACCAATCACTTCCGGGGGAACCATGCACAGACCCACCCTTCCGCTCGTTTCGCTGCTCGCGCTCGTCGCCGGCACGGCCTCGGCCCAGGACATGTCCTTCAACCGGATCGCGAGCTTTCCGGTCGCCGCGAACGGCGAGGCCGAAGAAACCTCGGCCGAGATCATCGACGCCACGGGCGACGGCATGACGCTGGTCTATTCCAACAGCCCCGCGGGCGTCATCGGCATGATCGACATCGCCGATCCCGCGAACCCGCAGCCCGCCGGCGAGCTCGACCTCGGCGGCGAGCCAACCGCGGTCGCGGTGATCGACACCGCCGCCTTCGTCGGCGTCAACACCTCCGAGAGCTACACGGCCCCGTCCGGCCGCCTTGCCGTCATCGACCTGCAGACCCGGGTCGAGGCCTATTCCTGCGACCTCGGCGGCCAGCCCGACAGCGTCGCCGCGGCGCCGGACGGCAGCTTCGTCGCCGTCGCGATCGAGAACGAACGGGACGAGGACCTGGACGACGGCCGGGTCGGTCAGCTTCCGGCCGGCTGGCTCTCCATCGTGCCCGTCGATGGCGGCACCCCCGATTGCGCGGGCATCGTGCAGGTCGACCTCACCGGCCTCGCCGACATCGCCCCCGAGGATCCCGAGCCCGAATTCGTCGACATCAACGCCGAAGGCGAGATCGTGCTGACCCTGCAGGAGAACAACTGGATCGTGGTCGTCTCGCCGGAGGGCGACATCCTCTCCAGCTTCTCCGCCGGGGCGGTCGATCTCGAGGGCGTCGACGCGACCGAGGACGACGCCCTGTCCTTCACCGAAGGTCTCGCCGGCGTGGTGCGCGAGCCCGACGCCGTGGGCTGGATCGACGCCGACCACTTCGCCACCGCCAACGAGGGCGACATGGACGGCGGCAGCCGCGGCTGGACGATCTTCGCCCAGGACGGCACCGTCGTCTGGGACTCCGGCAACACGTTCGAGCATGCGCTGGTCGAGATCGGCCACTACCCGGAGGGCCGGTCCGAGAACAAGGGCGTCGAGCCAGAGTCGATCGAGGTCGCGACCTTCGGCGGCGTGCCGATGGTGTTCGTCGGGTCCGAGCGCGGCTCGGCCGTCGGGGTCTACGACGTGACGGATCCGGCCGATCCCGTGCTGACGCAGATCCTGCCCTCCGGCATCGGCCCCGAGGGCTACGTGGCGATCCCCGAGCGGAACCTCCTGATCTCGGCCAACGAGACCGACCTCGGCGCCGATGGCGGCGCCCGGGCGCATGTGTTGCTGTTCGACTACGGACAGGGCGCGCCCTCCTATCCCATGCTGACCTCCGCCGGTGCGGACGAGCTGATCGGCTGGGGCGCCCTCTCCGGCCTCGCGGCGGGCGAGGACGGGATGCTCTACGCGGTGAACGACAGCTTCTATGCCGGCTCTCCCACGCTCTTCGCCATCGATCCGTCCGCCGAGCCGGCCCGTATCGTGTCGGCCACGCCCGTCACGCTGGACGGAGCGGCGCCCGAGGGCATCGACATGGAGGGGATCACCTCCGACGGGGCGGGCGGGTTCTGGATCGCCAACGAGGGCCACGCCGAGAACGGCCGCCCCCAGGTGATCTGGCATGTCGGCGCCGACGGCGCGATCATCGAGACGGTGGACCTGCCGGCGGACCTGGTGGCGGGCGCGACGACCAACGGTCTCGAGGGCATCACGCTGGCCGAGGACGGCACGCTCTGGATGGCCGTCCAGCGCGCCTGGGCGGACGACGAGGACGGCACCGTGAAGCTGCTGAACTACGCGCCGGAGACCGGCGAGTGGACCGCCGTCGCCTACCCGCTCGAAGCCACCGAGACCGGCTGGATCGGCCTCTCCGAGATCGTCGCCCATGACGGCGCCCTCTACCTCATCGAGCGCGACAACCAGATCGGCGCGGCGGCGCGGGTGAAGCTGATCACTCGCGTGTCCCTCGACGGCGTCACCCCCGCCCCGCTCGGCGGCGAGTTGCCGGTGGTGGAGAAGGAGATCGTCCGCGACCTGCTGCCCGACCTGACCGCCACCGGCGGCTACGCGGTGGACAAGGTCGAGGGCATGGCCTTCAGCGCGGACGGCACGGCCTACGTGGTGACCGACAACGACGGTGTCGACGACAGCTCCGGCGAGACGCTGTTCTTCCGTCTGTCGCTCTAGGGTCCGGGATCGACGGGAGCGGCGCCGCGCGGGCGCCGCTCCACCGGCCGCCCGGGACCACGTGACCCGCCCCTTTGCCTCGCGGGGGCACCCGCCCCGGACCCGCCCCGGATCCGGCCCGGATCCGGCCCGGTCCGCCGCCCCCGGGGCGGCGCCGCTCCTCCAGGCGACGGACCTTCGGGCGGGCGACGACCCGGGGACCGACCGCCCCGTCTGGCCGGAGGCCCCCCAGGGGGGACGGACGGGCGCGCCGCCGCGAAGCTGTTCCGCAACTTTCGGATCGGGCCCGAACCCGGCTTGCCGGGTTCCGGCTTTGCCAATACGCAGATGTCATGCAAGCTCACGAACTGCTCGCCCGCGACCTCGCCCGCCGCGGACCCGTGTCGGACAGGGATCGCGCGGCGCTCGCCGCCCTGCCCTCCCGCCCGGTGCGGATCGGGCCCGCGACCCGGCTGATCGAGGCCGGCCCGGCGCCCGATGAAAGCTGCCTGCTCGTCCGGGGCATGACGATGCGCCAGCACCGGATCCCGGGGCGCCGGCCCGTCGTCTCGGCGATCCAGGTCACGGGGGAGTTCCTCGACCTGCACGCGGCCCTTCTGCACCATCTGGACCACGACGTGACGACCATCGGCCCCGCCGAAGTCGAGTTCGTTCCGGCCGAGGCGCTGCGCGCCCTGACCGAGAGCCATCCGACCCTCGCCCGGCACCTCTGGCTCGCCACGCTGATCGACGCCAAGATCCACAGGGTCTGGATCGCGGTCCGCAGCGCCCTGCCCGCGGCACGACGGACCGGGCATTTCTTCTGCGAATTGCGGGCGCGGATATCGACGGGGACCGGACCGGCGCCGGAGGCGTTCGACGTGCCCTTCGACCAGCGCACGCTGGCGGAGATCCTCGGCTATTCCGCCGTCCACATGAACCGCGCAATCCGCGACCTGCGCGAGGAAGGTCTGCTGACCTGGCAGAACGGACGGATCCACCTGCCCGATCCGGACCGTCTCGCCCGGATCTGCGGCTTCGACCCGGCCTATCTCGAGCTGGGCGATTTGCCTGCGTGACCGCCCGGCCGGCCGGCCGACCTCACGCCGGGCTTTACATTTGTTAACTTTTGTGTCCGGACCCCCGGCGGCCTCTACCTGACCCCTGCGCCCGGGGACCGACCGGCCCGCCGGCGCGCGTGCAGATGACCCGCACGTCCCCCCCTGCGGCCCGGCATGTCCCGTGCCGGTTCCGCCGGGTGGGGCGCGGGCGCCTTTCAGCAAAGGGTCCAGACCGATGTTCCACCATTCCAGCAAGCTGCAATACGAAGTCCGGGTCGACACGCCCGATCCAGTCTTCGCGAAATACCTCCAGCAGGCGATCGGCGGCGTCGAGGGCGAGATCCGCGTCGCGATGCAGTATCTCTTCCAGGCGATGGGCGCGCGCGGCGACAGCAAGTTCCGCGACATGCTGATGATGACCGCGACCGAGGAGCTGAGCCATATCGAGTTCCTCGGCCATGCCGTCGCGCTCAACCTGCAGACCGCGCCGCTGAGCCAGCAGGAGGCGGCGGCGCAGGACAGCGTCGTCGGCGCGATCATGGGCGGGATGAACCCACGCCACGTCCTGTCCTCGGGCCTGTCGGCGATGCCCGTGAACTCGAACGGCGTGCCCTTCGACATGAGCCATGTCTACGCCACCGGCAACATCGCCGCCGACATGCTGGCCAACGCGATGGCGGAATCGTCGGGCCGGGTTCTGGCCAGCCGGCTCTACAACATGACCGACGATGCCGGGATGAAGGACATGCTGTCCTTCCTGATCGCCCGCGACACGATGCACCAGCAGCAATGGATGGCCGTGATCGAGGAGCTGGGCGGGATCGAGGCCTGCACCCCGATCCCCAATTCCACGCCCGAGAGTCACGAGGCGATGGAGCACAGCTACTACTTCCTCAACACCTCGCTCGACGAGCCGACGCCCCAGGGCGTGTGGACGAATGGCGGGCCGACGATGGACGGCCGCGGCACCTACATGGCGAAGGAGAAGCCCGAGCCGCAGGGCCAGAAGCCCGATCTCGGCAAGGCGCGCGAGGGGTCCGGCGCCCAGAAGGAACAGATGTAGGGACGCTTTCCCGCGACGCTCGACGGCCTCCCCCGCCGGGAACATCGGACCTCCCGGCTTGTTGGGGGCCAGCCCTGCCTTGGGAACGCCGCCGCCGCGGGACATTCCGACCACGGCGGGGGCCGGGGCGATGCGGCCCCCGCCCCCGCCGACCGATCCGCGCGGCCCGGCGAGACGGCCGGGTCGTGATAGGCGAAAAGGACACGAGATGGCGGCCCCGATCGAGAGGCGACACCCTGCAGGGCAGGTCCCCCTGGCCATCGTCGACACGTTGGCGCCGCACCCCTATTCCGACCGGAACGACAGCCTGATCGGCCTCGGCGGGACCGAGGCGACGGTGATCGCCGTCGTCATGGCGCTCGGCATCGAGGTCGACGTCCGGCAGGCGGCCCGGCAGGACACCGACCGGCGGGGCCCCGTCCGTTTCGCCCCGCTCGACCTTGCGCGGCCCCTGCCGGGCGATCCGGCCCGCATCGTCGTCATCAATTCGTGGAAGGTCGCGCTGAAGCTGCGGCGTCTCCACCCCGAGGCGGAGATCGCGGTCTGGCTTCACGTCTTTCCCGGCCGCCACAATCGCGGCATGGGGCCGGCGCTCGCGCAGGCGGGCATCGGGGTGGTCTGCGTCTCGGCTGCGCTGGCCGACCATCTGGTCCGCCGGGCGGGGGCGCCGACGCCGCGGATCGACGTCGTGCCCAATCCCATTCCCGACGACCTCGTCCCCGACGCCACGCCGCGCGACCCGGACCTGCTGCTCTTCGCCTCCTCGCCGCACAAGGGGCTGGACCAGGTCTTTACCGCCTTCGCCGCGGCGCGGGCCGAGTTGCCGGACCTGCGGCTCGCGGTGGCGGATCCGGGCTACCTGCGCTGGCGGACCGGGCCGGTCCCGGACGGGGTGGAGATGCTGGGCCGGCTGGAGCCGCCGCGGCTGCACGCCCTGATGCGCCGCGCGCTCTGCCTCTTCTATCCGCAGACGATGTTCGCCGAGACCTTCGGCCTCGTCGTGGCCGAGGCGAACGCGCTCGGCTGCCCGGCCCTGCTGCATCGCCGTCTCGGCGCGAACGATGCCGTGGCGAGCGATCCGTCGCAGCTGGTCGACGTGCGCGACCCGGCGCAGATCCTGGAGCGGCTTCGCGCGTGGCGGGACCATCCGCCGGATGTCGCGGGGCGTGACGAGTTCCGCCTCTCGCGGGTCCGGCTGGCCTGGCTGGATCGTCTGGGCCTCGGCGCCCGGCCGGCGATGGCGGCCGCCGAATGAGGGGCGCGGCGCCTTGTCCCTGGACCGTCGCCGTGACGATCCCCGCCCGGGACGAGGCCGAGCGCATCGGCGCATGCCTCGACTCCGTAGCCGCGGCGCTGGAGGGACGGGGCGGGGTGGTCGTCATGGTGAACGGCGCGGCGGACGCGACGGCCGACATCGCCCGGGACCGGCTCTCGGCCCTGGGCTGCCCGGGGCTGGTGCTGGAGCAGCGCTTTCCCCCCGCCGGCGGGGGCGTCGGCTGGGCAAGGCGGCTCGCGATCCGGGCGGCGCTGGACCGGCTCGCCCCGGGCGGGGCCGTCATGACGACCGACGCCGACAGCCGCGTCGCGCCGGACTGGGTCCGCGCGAACCTCTTCGAGCTGGACCGGGCCGACGTGATCTGCGGCACGATCCTCCCCGACCCGGAGGAGGCGGCCGCCCTGCCCCCCGTCATCGCCGGCAAGGGCCGGGTCGAGGGCGAATACGAGGCGCTGTCCCGCCGGATCGGGGCCCTGATCGACCCGGTTCCGCACGATCCCCATCCCGCCCATCTGAACGCGGCGGGGGCCAGCCTCGCCTTCCGGCGCGGTGTGCTGGACCTGATCGAGATGCCGCTGCTGGCCACCGGGGAGGACCGCGCCTTCGTCCGCGCCGCCGGTGCCGCCGGCCTGCGGGTGCGCCATTCCTGGCGGGTGCGGGTCACGACGTCGTGCCGGCTAGACGGCCGGGCGGACGGCGGCATGGCCGGGGCGCTGCGCCGCCGCATCACGGAGGAGGACCCATGGGTGGACGAGATGCTGATGCCGGTGGAGGTGCTGCTGCGGCGGGCCCGGACCTCGGCCGAGCTGCGGGCGGGGCGGGACCAGCGGGCCTACGGTCCGCTCTGGGCGGCGCGCGAGACAGCCGATCCCGCGCTGCGCGCGCCCCGGATGCGCCTGTCGGACCTGTGCCGCGAGCTGCCCCGCCTGCGGGTGGAGGCCGCGCGCCTGACGGAGCCGGAGGTCCCGGCATGACGCTGGATATCCCGCCGACCTGCCCGGCCCCGGCCGAGGCGCTGGACAACATCCGGGCGCGGGCGCTTGCCGCGGACGAGGGCCGGGCCGACCTGTCACAGGACATCTCGGACCTGCGGGCCTGCGGGCTTCTCGATGCGCTGGCCGAGCCGGGCGACCCGCTCTGGCAGGCGACATGGCTGCGCCGGATCGGGCGGGCCAGCCTGTCCGTCGGGCGGCTGGTCGAGGGGCACATGAATGCGGTGGCGCTGATCCGCCTCTACGCCTCCTGCCCCCGCAAGCACGCCCTGCTCGCCCAGTGCCGCTGGGCGCTGCATGGCGTCTGGGGCGCCGAGCGCGAGGATCCGGCCACCATTCGGGAGGCGTTCGACGGGCGCCTCACCCTATCGGGGACCAAGAGCTTCGCCTCGGGCCTCGGCCTCGTCGGCACCGCGATCGTCACCGTCGGCGGGGCGGATGGAACGCGGCTCGCGCTGGTCCCGGCGAGCGATCCCAGCCGGGCCGACATCTCGGGATGGGCCGTGCCCGGAATGCGGGCGACGGCCTCGGGGACGTTCGGCCTCGACGGGCTGGAGGGCGAGGAGCTCGGCCGCGCGGGCGATTACGAGCGCGAGCCGCACTTCCAGGGGGGCGTCTGGCGCTACGCCGCCCTGCAGGTGGGCGGGCTCGAGGCGCTGGTCGAGGCGGCCCGGCAGGCCGTCCGGCGCGACCCGACCGAGGCGCGGCTGCACCGCCTGGCCCGGCTCGCCGCCCGCACCCATGCCGCCCGGTTGATGGTGGAGGCGGCCGCCCGCGCCACGGCCGGACCACGGGCCGGTGAGGCCGAGGTCTCGCTGGCCCTGCTCGCCCGCGAGAGCGTGGAGGAGGCCTGCCTCACCGGCATGGGCGAGGTCGAGCGCCTGCTCGGCACGCGCGCCTTCGTCGAGGGAACAGAGGTGGAGCGGGTGCGCCGCGACCTCGCCTTCTTCCTCCGGCAGGCGGATCTGGACGGAAAGCTCACGCGTGCCGGGCAGGCCGTCTGCGCCGGCGGCGCCATCGGCGAGACCTGGGGGGCCGATGACGCCCTTCCGTGAGGATACCGCCCTGCTGAGGGCCGCGGCCACGGCCCCCGAGCCGGAACTCGAAGAGCTGACCGGCGAGGGGGATGTCCTCGTCCTCGCCCCGCATCCCGACGACGAGAGCCTCGCCTGCGGCGGCGCGATCGCGGCGGCGATGGAGACGGGACGACGGGTCCGCGTCGTGATCGTGACGGACGGCTCCCGTTCGCACCCCTCCTCGACGAGCGATCCGCCCGGAATCCTGGCCGAACTCCGTCATGGCGAGGTCGACAGGGCCGTCGCGATCCTGAGCGAGGGGCGGCTCGTCCCCGACTGGCTCGGCTATCCCGACGACGCCGCGCCGGATGGTCCGGCCGCGTTCGAGGAGATCGAGGGGCGGCTGGCGCCGCTGCGGGGGATCACCTCGATCTGGACGACATGGGGCGGCGATCCCCACCCCGACCACCAGCGGGTCTGGCGCCTTGCCCGCTGGCTCGCCCCCCGGATCGGGGCGCGGGTCTGGGGCTGCCCGGTCTGGGGCCGGTTCGAGACGTCATGGGACATCCCGGACCGCGTGGTCCGGTTCGGAACGACCCCCTGGCGCGAGAGGAAGCGCGCCGCCGTGGCGGCGCATCTGTCGCAGATGACCGCGCTGATCGACGACGATGGCGGCGGCTTCGTCATGCCGGAGGAGGTCCAGCGCCACTTCGTCGACACCGACGAGATCTTCATCCCGGCATGAGCACCGATCCCGCCCATTTCGACAGGCTCTACGCCGCCGACCCCGATCCCTGGGGCTTCGAGACCAGCGCCTACGAGGCCGCGAAGCTGCGCGCCTGCCTGGACCTCCTGCCGGAGGAGCGCTTCGCGCGCGGGCTGGAACTCGGCTGCTCCATCGGGGTGATGAGCGAGGCGCTGGCAGCGCGGTGCGGGCGGTTCCTCGGCCTGGACACGGCCCGGGCCGCCATCGACCGCGCCCGGGCCCGCCGGATCGCCAACGCGGAGTTCCGCGTCGCGCATCTGCCCCGCGACTGGCCGGACGGCGGCTGGGACCTCATCGTGCTGTCGGAATTCCTCTACTTCCTCGACGCGGAGGATATCGCCCTCACCGCGTCGCGCGTCGCGTCGTCCCTCGCCCCCGGGGGCACCCTCCTCCTGTGCTGCTGGCTCGGTCCAACGGAGACCGAACTCGATGGCAGGGCCGCGCAGTCGCTGTTCGTCGATCGCCTGAACGGGATCGCGCCCTTCGACATGACGGACGGGCACGAGACCGACGCCTATGCCGCGTCGATCTGGCGCTTGCGGTAGGCCGGACCGACCGGGAGGGGCGGCCGCGCCGGCAGCGCGGGACGGGACGATGCCGGAACGGCCATTCGCGAGGGGCCGGGGAAAGGATTATTTCCGGGCGCTCCGCGCCGCCCCTTGCGGGGGATCGCGGCCCCTCCGATCTTGCCGGGATGATCGACGGGCGCCATCGCGATGACGGGCTGATCCTGCGCTGGCTGCGCGTGATGGCCGCGCTCTGCCTTGCGCTCGGCCTTCTCGCCTTGCCTGCTTCCGGGGCGCACGGGACGGCGCGGCTGACGGTATCCCCCTCGGGCCTCGACCTGCCCGGCGGCGCCGCCGCCCTGGCCGTCATCCAGGGCCCGGCGGCGCTCCAGCGAGGCGAGTGCCGCGTCGAGCCCCGCCCCGCTGGTCCACCGGGACCGGCCCCCTGCGCGGGCCGATCCGTCCTTTCCAATCGTTCCGGCTCGCCCTGCGGACTGGGCCCCCCTGCGCGGCAGGCGGTCCCGCTGCGGAGCTTCCGCCCCGCGCGCCCGCCGTCGCAGGCCCCGCCGCCCCCGGCCTGACGCGCCCGCCCCGCCGGGGCAAGGGCGCTGCCCGGCCGCCGAAGCGCCGCCTTCGTCCTCCATCCTCCATTCCCCCCTTGGCCCCGAGGGCCGCCCGCCGCGTGCGCGCGCCCCTGGCCCTGTCCCGGATCCCCTCCCATGTGGCATCGCTCCACCTCCCCGTCCCCGTCCCTCACGCTCCCCTTGCCGATCCCGGTTCCGCCTCCCGCAAGCGAGGGCGCCTCGCGTCAGGCGACCGCCAGCCCTGCCGAAGAGGGTCCGACCTGCCGCGGCTGCGGCACCTCAGTCCCGGCGAACGAACCCCTCTGCCCGATCTGCCTGCGCGTGCAGGCGCCGGCGACCGGAACGGACTGGACGACCCTGCGCAACTGGCTCGTCATGCTGCTCGCCCTGGCGGTGATCCTCGGCGCGGGCGTCTGGCTCGCGCCCGCCTGAGCAGCGCAGGCGATCCCGGCGGGTCCGCCGGGTCGCCTCGCCGGCACCCCTTACGCGATCGAGGACGTTGCGCCTCTCATGTGATCGTATGTCCGGGCGCCCGGGTCTCGTCCCGATGAGGCGCCGCCCGTCGGCGTGCCCCGGCAGCGACACCGGAAAGCGCCGCGCTCCGGCCCGGTCCGGGGGGCCCCGGCCGATCAGCCGGTCCGTCCGGCGAGCTCCCTCCGAAGGACTGGATCCCGGCGCCTCATCAATGCGGCGCTACGAACGCCACCGGCATCCGGCCGTGCCCGACCACGTGCCGGATCGGCCGAAGGACCCGGTGCGGACACGAATCATCCGCCGGAGAGCACGGCCCTCTCCCGCCTTGCCTGTCGGGATCCGGGCGCCCCGGCCCGTCGACGGCGGGAATCGGCCGAGGACCGGGCGGCGTCAGCCGTCCGTCCGGTCCGCCTCGTCGATCAGCCGCTGGAGATGACGCGCCAGCAACCTCAGTCGCTCCGGCGTTTCCTCGGCCGTGATCTCCCGAAGCTTGCGCTGCAATTCCTCGTCGACCTGATCCCCGACGCGGGTCGGATCCTGGCTGTCCTGTTCCATATCGTCATTCCGCCTACCTGACCTCGATCTAGGCCCCGCGGCGCAGGAAATCCAACCCGGGGCAGGCTTCCACTCGCCATCGGAACATGATCGTGACAAACTGATCCCTGAAAGCGGAAGGGCCGCCGCAGTCGTTTCCGGTCCGGCAGACGCGAGGTGCTCGATGGGCCGCAGAGGACTGCCGATCCTGATCGTCGAGGACGATTACTTCATCGCCCAGGACATCGCCAAGGCCGTGCGCGCGCACGGCGATCAGGTCGTCGGACCCTTTCCCGACGTCGATCTGGCCCTGCAGCATCTCGGCGAGGCGCGCGCCGCGATCCTCGATATCAGGGTGGGCGAGCGCACCTCCTTCGCCATCGCCGACCTGCTGGCCCGGCACGGGACTCCGTTCATCTTCTATTCCGGGATCTCTCGCGCGCGCCTGCCGCCCCATCTCAACCATGCGCGCTACGTCTCGAAACCCTGCCGACCGACGACCCTGATCGACCTGCTGCACCGGATGGACGCCCGCCCGGCCGGGACGGATACGGATATCGAGGATCTCCTGCCGCTGCTGAGACTGCGCGCGCGGCAGCTGCTCATGGACGAGCAGGCATCGGACCGCCTCGTCGAGGCGACGCTCATGCGGGCCGTCGCGTCCTTGGAGGAGCGTTCGTTCCCGCCGGACACGGCGAAATGGCTGCTGGACCTGCTGGCGCGCGAACATCGGCGGCATCCCGGTCGGCACCTGAGCTGACCGGGCCCGTCCCGGCGGACGGGGGTCGGCTCGGCGCTAGAGCTTCGCCGGGTCGCGCCCGATCAGGGTGCCAAGCGTCTGGACGAGTTCCGACACGGCGACCGGCTTCTCGTACCGGCAGACTTCCGAGAACCGGTCCGGAATCACCCGCGCGTCGTATCCGCTGGCGATCAGCAGCGGCACGCCGCGCTCGATCAGCGCGTCGGCCAGGTCGAAGGCCATCTCCCCCTGCAAGTTGATGTCGAGCAGGGCGGCGTCGAGCATCGGTTCGGCCTGCATCATGGCCATGCCCTGCCGGATGTCCGGGGCCGGACCGACCACGACGGCGCCGCGCAGCTCGAGCTCGGCGCGGAACGCGTCGGCTATGACGTATTCGTCCTCGACGACGAGGATGCGTCGACCGGTGAGATCGGGTTCGGACATCGGGTCTCCCGTGGTGGCTTGCCGCCGGACGAAGGCGCGGACCGATCCGATACCGGCCGGCGCCGCGGGCGGGTCGTTTCCCCGAACAAAATCGGGCGGGAATTGATCCGGCGCCGCGCGACGGCTTTTCCGGGGCCTGCCGGGCCGCCGCTCTGAACCTGCCGTCGCCTGCCCGGGGCCGACGCCGCACGATCCCCGGCCTTTCGTCCAGCGGGCGGACGGGCTGGAACATCGGATGCCGCTGCCTGTTCCGGGACTTGCCCGGCCCCCCGCGCGAGCCGGATCGACAGGATCGACGGAAGGTTCCGATGAGAGACAAGACCCCACCCCGCCCACGCGTCCATCCGGCCGTCGCCGTCCTGGGCTGGATCTGCGTGCTTCTCGGCCTCCTGCTGCTGGCGGGGGGGCTGTGGCTCATCGTGCTCGGGGGATCGTGGTACTACGCCCTCGCCGGGATCGGCCTCTGCGCCACCGGATTGCTGCTGACGCGGGGGAATCGCGCCGCGATCTGGGTCTACCTCGTCACCTGGCTGGGCACGCTCGCCTGGGCCTGGTGGGAGGTCGGGTCCGATTGGTGGCAGCAGGTGCCCCGGCTGCTCGCCCCGACCCTGATCCTCGTCCTCGTTCTTCTCTGCCTGCCCGCGCTCGGCGCCCGCAGGGCCCGGCACCCCGGAGTCCCGTCATGACCAGATCCCTTCCGACCCTCCTCCTGCTGGCGCTCGCCGCTCCGCTGAGCGCGCAGGAGGCCGCGCCCGCCGCGGAGCCGGGGGACCAGGCCGTCGAAGCCGAAGCAGCCGACAGCCCCGCAGGCGAAGACCGATCCGAAAATTCCGCAGCCGGGATCGCCGCCGAACCCGCTTCGGAGGCCGGTGCCGCACCCGTCCCCGGGGCCCGAGCGGCGCAGCCGCAGCGCGAAGTCGGCGCGGACTGGCCGTTCTGGGGCGGCGACGCCGCCGCGACGCGCTACACCCCGCTCGACCAGATCACGCCCGCCAACGTGGACCGGCTCGAACGAGCCTTCGTCTACCATACGGGCGACCTGCCCGAGGGCACCGCCGAGGGGACCTATTCGCCCGAGACCACGCCGCTGAAGGTCGGGGACGACCTGCTGCTCTGCTCGGCGATGAACGTGCTGATTTCGGTGAACGCCGCGACCGGAGAGGAGAACTGGCGCTTCGATCCCGGCGTGCCGAACGAGGCCATCCCCTATGGCGCGACCTGCCGGGGGGTCGCGCTCTGGACCGATCCCGAGGCGGCGGAGGGCGATCCCTGCGCGACGCGCGTGATCGAGGCGACGCTCGACGCCAAGCTCGTCGCCGTCGACATCGCGGACGGCTCCCCCTGCGAGGAATTCGGCGAGAACGGCACGGTCGATCTCTGGCAGGACATCGGCGAGCGGGTGCCCGGCTGGTATGCCGTGACCGCCCCGCCCGCGATCGTGCGCGGCGTCGTCGTCACAGGCGCGCAGGTGCTGGACGGCCAGGCGGAGGAGGCCCCCTCCGGCGTCGTGCGCGGCTTCGACGCCCGCACGGGCGAGCTGGCCTGGGCCTGGGATCTCGCCGCGCCCGAGCAGAACCGGAGCGGCCCGCCCGAGGGCGAGGTCTATACGCGCGGCACGCCGAACATGTGGACCACCGCGACGGCGGACGAGGAGCTGGGCCAGGTCTACCTGCCGATGGGCAATTCGGCGGTCGACTATTACGGCTCGAACCGCAGCGAGGCCGAGAACGAGTACGCCACCTCCCTGGTCGCGCTCGACGCGACGACAGGCGAGGAGGTCTGGCACTTCCAGACCGTGCGCCACGACGTCTGGGACTACGATCTCGGCAGCCAGGCGACGCTGCTCGACTGGCTGGGCACGCCCGCGATCCTGCTGCCCTCCAAGCAGGGCGATCTCTACATCCTCGACCGCCGCACGGGCGAGCCGCTGACGCCGGTCGGCGAGCTGACCGACCTGCCGCAGGGCGAGATCGAGCCGGACTACATCTCGCCCAGCCAGCCCTATTCGGAATGGCACACGCTGCGGATGGAGCCGCTGGAGGCGAAGGACAGCTGGGGGGCCACGCCGCTCGACCAGCTCTGGTGCCGGATCCAGTTCCACCGGGCGAATTACGACGGCTATTTCACGCCGCCCTCGTCGGACGAGCCCTGGATCCAGTATCCGGGCTACAACGGGGGGTCCGACTGGGGATCCGTCGCGGTGGACACCGCTCGCGGGATCATCGTCGCCAATTACAACGACGTGCCGAACTACAACCGGCTCGTCCCGCGGGACGAGGTGGAGGGGGTGCCGATCGACGAGCAGGACGAGCGGGGGACCGGGCCCGAAGGCGCGGCGGACCCGCAGGTCGGCGCGCCCTACGGCATCAACGTCAATGCCGGCTGGCGCAATCCGGTGACCGGCATGCCCTGCGTCGCTCCGCCCTATGGCGGCATCCGCGCCATCGACCTCGATACCGGCGAGACGCTCTGGGACCGCCCCCTCGGCACGGCGCGCCGCAACGGCCCGTTCGGCATCCCGTCCTACCTGCCGATCGACATCGGCACGCCGAACAACGGCGGCTCGGTCGTCACCGCGAGCGGGCTCGTCTTCATCGCCGCGGCGACGGACAACCTGTTCCGCGCCATCGACATCGAGACGGGCGAGACGCTGTGGAGCGACGTGCTGCCGGCCGGCGGCCAGGCGAACCCGATCGCCTACGAGGCGAACGGCCGGCAATACGTGCTCGTCACCGCGATGGGGCATCATTTCATGGAGACGCTCGTCGGCGATTCCGTGATCGCCTACGCGCTGCCGGAATGACGGGGCGGGCGAACGCGCGGGAATGGCCGTTTCCGCCCGGGGGCTGAAGCCGGCCCGGCGGCCGCAGATGGACCGGGCCGGAACCGGAAGGAGGCGGGGCGCGCTCCGGCCCGCCGGCGGCGGCGCCCCGCCGCGCCCTGCCGCCCTGGCCCGTCCTGTTCCGTCCACCCGCATCGCGCCGCCACGGCCGGCCGCCGGCCGTGGGCCGTCGGTCCGAACGCCGCGCCGCATGGGGCTTGCCCCGGCAACCCTCCGACTGCGGGCCCTCGAAAAGCGGGCCCCGAATGTGCAGGCCCCGATATGCTTGAACGGGACGGCAGCCGGTTGCCATGTCGCGAAGGGAAGCACAGGCCACCGACTGCCGCCGGCCCCGCCCGAAGGGGAAACAGGGGCGGGGCATCCGGATCGCGCATCTTCCCCGCCGACCGCGAAGCGAGGGCGGGAGGAGAGGCGCAGTACTCGCAGGGCATCGACTGCCCGACTTCGGGTGTCCTCGAACACGGGCGATGCGGCGATGTTCCCGGCTATCGGGCACCGGACCGGCGGTCCCCCCAGGACGGGCCCGCCTGGAACATCGCCGGGCCTCTTCTGTTGGGGCCTAGGAAAGGATCGCGATGCCCCATGAGAGTCACCAGCCGCTGCTCTGCCTCAATGCCGGCTCTTCCAGCCTCTCCGCCGCGTTCTTCGACGGAGGGGACGAGGCCCGCTGGACGGCCGAGATCGACCTGACCGCCGGAACGGGCCCCGTGATCCGTGCCGCGGACGGCACGTGCGAGACGCTGGACGGCCCCGATCCCGCCGATTTCCCCGCCGTGGCGAAGTCGCTGCTGGGCCGGGCGGAGGGGGCGGTCCCGGTGCACCGCATCGTCCACGGGGGCGGCGCCACCACCGACGCGGTCTGGCTGGACGCGCCGGAGATGACCCGGCTCGGCGCGCTGTCCCCGCTGGCGCCGATCCACCAGCCGGTGAACCTCTCCCTCGTGCGGGCTCTGGCAGAGGAGCGGCCGCGCCGGCGGCAGATCGGAGTGTTCGACACGGCCTTCCACCGGACGATGCCGCCTCTTGCCCGCGCACTGCCGGTCCCGGCCGAGGGGCCGTTCGCGGGGCTGCGCCGCTACGGCTTCCACGGGCTGTCGCATGAATGGGTCGCGCATGTCATGGCGCGGTCCGACACCGCGCCCGACCGCATCGTCTCGCTCCACCTCAGCGGCGGGGCAAGCGCCTGCGCGATCCGGGGCGGCGTCAGCGTCGACACGACGATGGGCGCGACACCGCTGGACGGGCTGATGATGGGCTCGCGCTCGGGATCTCTCGATCCGGGCCTGATGCTCTACGCCCTCGGCCAGGGGATGGAGGTGGAGGCCCTGTCCGAGCTGCTCTGGACAGGGGCGGGCCTGAAGGGCCTGTCAGGCCTCTCGTCCGATCCGCGCGACATCACGTCGGCCGGCGGCGTGGAGGCGGAGGCGGCGATCGCGCTCTATTGCCGCCGGGCGGCACAGGCCGTCGCGCGGATGGCCGTCTCCATCGGCGGGATCGACGCGCTCGTCTTCACCGGCGGCGCGGGGGTGGAGCAGGCGGGCATCCGCGCGCGCATCGCAGGCGATCTCGGCTGGATGGGGGTCGTGCTCGATCCGGAGGCGAATGACCGGCACGCGCCGGTCGTCAGCCCTGCGGACAGCGCGGTCGAGCTGCGCCTCGTCCCCCCGGAGGAGGAGCGCGTCATGGCCCGCCACGCCCGATATCTCATCGCAAGGGAGGAGGCATGACTCCCGACCTCGACGCCGTCGACGCCTGGTGGCGCGCCGCAAACTACCTGTCCGCGGGGCAGATCTACCTGACGGGCAATCCACTTTTCTCCCGCCCGCTGGAGCCGCGGGACATCAAGGCGCGGCAGCTCGGCCATTGGGGCACGACGCCGGGCCTGACCTTCCTGCAGGCCCATGCGATGCGCGCAATCGTCGCGCGCGGCATCGACATGCTGTTCGTCGCCGGCCCGGGCCATGGCGGGCCCGCGATGCTGGCCGGGTCGTGGCTGGACGGGTCCTACAGCGAACGGCATCCGGAGGTGACGCGCGACGCGCGCGGCATGGCAGAGCTCTTCCGCCAGTTCTCCTTTCCCGGCGGCGTCCCCTCCCACGCCGCCGCCCCCACCCCCGGCTCGATCCACGAGGGGGGCGAGCTCGGCTATTCGCTCGCTCACGCGACCGGCGCGGCCTTCGACAATCCGGAGCTGACGGTCCTCTGCGTTGTCGGGGACGGCGAGGCGGAAACGGGCGCGCTCGCGACGAGCTGGCATTCGCACCGCTTCCTGCGGCCCGAACGCGACGGGATGGTGCTGCCGGTCCTGCACCTCAACGGCTATCGGATCGCCGCGCCGACGATCCTCGGCCGGATGCCGAAGCACGAGATCGCCGCGCTATTCGCCGGCTTCGGCTGGAACCCGATCTTCGTCGAGGGCGACGATCCGGCGAAGATGCATTCCGGCATGGCCGCGGCGATGGATACCTGTCTCGACGCACACGCGCGGATCCGGCGCACGGGAACGGGCCGCCCGCCGATGATCGTCCTGCGCAGCCCCAAGGGCTGGACCGGCCCGCGCGAGGTGGACGGCGATCCGGTCGAGGGCACGTTCCGCGCGCATCAGGTGCCGCTGGACGTACCACGCGAGGACGGCCCGCAACTGCGCCAGCTCGAGGACTGGCTCCGCGGCTACCGGCCGGACGAGCTGTTCCCGGACGGGCGTCCCTCCGACCTCGTCCTGTCGCTGGTCCCGGAGGGCGACCGCCGGCTCGGCGCGACGCCCCATGCCGATGGCGGGCGGCTGACGCGCCCGCTGGACCTGCCGCCGGCGGAGGCGGCCGCGCTCGACATCTCCGCCCCCGGCGCGGTGACGGACAGCGCGACGAAGGTGCTGGGGCACTGGCTGGCCGACGTGATCCGGCGCAATCCCCGCACCTTCCGGCTGTTCGGCCCGGACGAGACCGCCTCGAACAGGCTCGACGCCGTCTTCGACGCCTCGCCCCGCTACGCGCCCGGCCGGGTGGAGGAGACCGATACCGACCTCGCCCCGGACGGCCGGGTGATGGAGGTGCTGTCCGAGCATCTCTGCGAGGGCTGGCTCGAGGGCTATCTGCTGACCGGGCGGCACGGGCTGTTCAACTCCTACGAGGCCTTCATCCCCATCGTCGCTTCGATGGCGACGCAGCACGTCAAGTGGATGCGCGAAGCGAAGGAGACCGGGTGGCGGGCGCCCATACCCTCGCTCAACTGGCTGCTCTCCAGCCATGTCTGGCGACAGGACCATAACGGCTTCACGCACCAGGATCCGGGGTTCCTCGACCATCTCGCCGCCAAGGGGGCGGAGATGGTGCGGCTCTACCTGCCGCCCGATGCCAACACCCTGCTCGCGGTGGCCGAGCAGGTTCTGGCCTCGACCGACCGCGCGAATTGCATCGTGGCGGGCAAGCAGCCCGAGCCGCAATGGCTGAGCCTGGACGCCGCCCGCGCCCATCTGGGTTCCGGGTTCGGCATCTGGGACTGGGCGGCGGACGATCCGGATCCGCAGGTGGTCATCGCCGCCGCCGGGGACGTGCCGACGCTAGAGGCTCTGGCGGCGGTCGACCTCCTCCGCCGGGAGGCGCCGGACCTGCGCCTGCGCTTCGTCAACGTGGTCGACCTCATGGCCCTCCAGCCGCCGGACCTCAATCCGGACGGAGCGCCGGATGCCGCCTTCGACGCAGCCTTCGGCACGGACATCCCCGTGATCTTCGCCTTCCACGGCTATCCGGGGCTGGTTCACGAACTGGCGTATCGCCGCGCGGCTCACGCCAGGCTTCACGTCCACGGCTACGGGGAGAAGGGGACGACCACGACGCCGTTCGAGATGGTGGCGATGAACGGGCTCGACCGCTTCACGCTCGCCCTCGATGCGGCCGACAGGGCCGGCCATCCCGCGCCCCGTCTGCGCGCGGTCTGCGCGGATCTGCGGGACCGGCAGCACGCCCATAGCCGCGAGACCGGCACCGACCTGCCCGAGATCCGGGACTGGTCCTGGCCCGCAGCCCCCCTTCCCACCGGCCCAGGAGGCGACGATGACGACGCATGACGACAGGCGCGCGCGCATGGTGGAGCAGCAGATCGCCGCGCGCGGCATCACGGACCCCTCGGTCCTCGAGGCGATGCGCGCGGTGCCGCGCCACCGTTTCGTGCCCGAATCGCGGGCCCAGCAGGCCTACGAGGACGCGGCCCTGCCCATCGGCGAGGAGCAGACGATCTCGCAGCCCTGCATCGTCGCGGCGATGATCGAGGCGGCGGAGCTGCGGCAGGACGCGCGCGTGCTCGAGATCGGGACGGGGTCCGGCTACGCCGCCGCCGTGATCGGCCGGATCGCGATGGAGGTGCATTCCGTCGAGAGGATCGGCAGGCTGGCCGAGGAGGCGGCCGAGCGGCTGCGGGAAGAGGGCGTGCGCAACGTCCATGTCCATCACGGCGACGGAACGCGGGGCTGGCCGATGGAGGCCCCCTACGACGCGATCCTCGTCGCGGCCAGTGCCCCGCACGTTCCGAAGGCGCTGTGCAGCCAGCTCGTGCCGGGGGGGCGGATCGTCATGCCCCTGGGCGATCCCGATTCGCCCGGGGGTCAGGCGCTGACGCGGCTGACCCTCGTCGGACCGTCGAGCTGGGACGAGAAGCGGATCGGCTCGGTGCGGTTCGTGCCGCTGATCGGGGAATAGGCCGGCGAAGACACCGGGTGAGGGCATTTCCGGGCCCGTCCCGTGATCCCGGGCCGTCGCTGTCCGGGATCGACCGGTGGGGCCGGGCGCAGCCGGGACCGGCCCGGGGATCGGGCAGACCGGCCCCCGGAGCGAGCCCGCCCTGTGCGGGATCCGGCGCCGGGACGCGACGATCCGCCGGGGGTCTATCGGCGCCTTCGGCGGATCGTCCGCGGGCCGGCGTCGGTCCTGGCGGAGGGGGAGGCCGGCCCGCCGCGCCGCGCATCCGTCCGGGCTCAGCCCTTCGGCGCGTCGCCGCCCCGTCCGCGTCCGCTGCGATCCCGGCCCTCGGACCGGGAACCGCCTTCGTCCGTCGCCCTCCCGCGCGCGCCGGCGCCCGGCGCCTCGCGCCCGGAGCGGCGCGGCCAGCCGCCCGGCCCGTAATCGCGTTCGGCAGCCCTGAAATCGGGCGTCTCGGCCAACGGGCGCCCGGGATCGGAAGAGGGTCCGGGGGGCATGCCGTAGCGGTCGGCGTAGCTGTCCGGGCGGGGCGCCCGATCGGGGCGCGGGCCGTGCCGGCCCTTCGCCACCCGGTCCCCGTCGCGGTCGATCCCTTCGCCGGGTCCGGGGCCGCCCTCCACGGCGTCCGGGCCGCCGGCCCGGAGCCATGCATCCTCGCGGGAATGTCGTCTGTCCATGACGTCAACCTCCTGGTCTGGCCCCCACGAACAAGGCCGGGGCGTCGATGTTCCCGCCCGCCCGGGGATCGGCCCCCTCCGCCCGCCACCGGAACGCGCGCCCTTCCCCGCGCGTTGTCCACCGCAACGTCCGTGTCCCGAGCCGGAACCGAGCGACATGCCCGAGCGCCACGCCGACGCCAACGACCGCGACCGCCTTCTCGAGAGACAGCGCATCCTCGCCGATTTCGGCGACTTTGCCCTGCAATCCGAGGATCTGGACGCGGTGCTGACAGAGGCCTGCCGCCTCGTCGCAGAGGCGATGCAGACCCGCCGGGCCAAGATCCTCGAGATCGAGGAGGATGGGCGCACCCTTCTCGTCAGGGCCGGGACCGGCTGGAGTGCGGAGGTCGTCGGCCATACCCGCATCCCGATGGACGAGACCTCGTCCGAATCCTACTCGATCCGCGAGGGGGCGCCGGTCATCAGTCGCGACATCACGACCGATGGCCGGTTCAGCGTGCCGCCCTTCATGCGGGACGAGGGGGTCGCCGCGCTGGCGAATGTCCCGATCTTCCTCCCCGGCGGCCGCCCCTACGGGCTGCTCCAGGTCGACGATACCGAGGCGCGCGACTTCGACGGCGACGATTCCGAGTTCCTGCGGACCTATGCGACGATCCTGGGGCCCGTGATCGACCGGCTCTTCGCCCTGCGCGACCAGCGCTCCACCGAGGCGCGCTACCGCGCCTTCGTGAATGCCAGCGCCGACCAGGTCTTCCGGCTGAGCCTCGACTTCGGCGACCTGCGCGACCTCGACGAGCGGGGCCGGCTCGTCGCCCTGCAGGGAACCCCGGCGAACTGGCTCGATCACTTCGCGCATGACGAGGATCGCCCCGCCCTGCGGGAGGCGATGGAGGCGGCGATCCGGACCGGTGCGCCCTTCGAGACGGAGCATCGCTCCGCAGACGGCACCAAATGGCTGCTCACCCGGATCGTGCCGCTGCGCGACTCCGAGAACGCCATCGTCGAATGGATGGGCACCGCGCGGGACATCACGGGTCAGAAGGAGGCCGAGCTTCATCTCCGCGAGAACGAGGAACAGCATGCCCTTCTGCTGAATCTCTCCGACGCGTTGCGGCCCCTGGTGGACCCGGCCGAAATCCAGGCCACCGCCTGCCGGCACCTCGCCGAAGAGCTGTCGGTCGACCGGGTCTACTATGTCGAGCTCGACCATGCGGCGGGCCGCGCCAGTGTCGCGCGGGACCATGTCGAACCGGGCGTCATGTCGCTGGCCGGGATGCATCGGATCGCCGACTTCGCCTGGTCCGTCGATCTGCTCCGCGCGGACCGGCATGTCATCCGGGACACCCGGGTCTCGGACCTCGTGCCGGAGGCCGACCGGCAGGCGGCAGCCGCGCTGGATATCATCGCCTGCGCCGGGGCGCCGCTGATCAAGGGGGGCGAGTTGGTCGGGGCGCTGTGCGTGACGAACGGGCAGCCGCGCAACTGGACAGCTCACGACCTGCAGCTCCTGCGCGAAGTCGCAGACCGCACCTATGCGGCCATTCTGGCGGGGCGTGCCGACGCGGCCCGGTCGCGGAGCGAGGCCCGACTCGCCTCGGACCTCGCCGCGACGAGCCGGCTCCGCGATCTGGGCGAGCGGCTCGTGACGGAGGAAAGCATCGGCGCCATCCACGAGGAGGTGCTGGACGCCGCCCTCGCCATCCTGTCGGCCGATGCGGGGTCGGTGCAACTCCACGACCCCGGGTCCCGATCCCTTTATCTGCTCACGACCCGCGGCTTCGACGAGAGGCTCACGCGGCACCTCGCCCGGGTCGACGTGGACGGCCCGACCGCCTGCGCGCGGGCGATCCGCTCCGGCGCGCGGGTGATCGCGCGGCTGGACGAGTCCGAGGCCGGCGAGATCGGCCGGATCAATGTCGCCGCGGGCTACCGTTCGGTCCAGGCCACGCCGCTGATCTCGCGGTCCGGGGCGATCCTCGGCGTGCTCTCGACCCAGTGGCGCGCCGCCGACCATTCGCCCGACCAGCGCGACCTGCACTTCATCGACCTTCTCGCCCGGCAGGCCGCCGACCTGATCGAGCAGCGCCGCGCCGCACGGGCCCTCCGCGAGCGGGAGGCGCAGCTGCAGGGCTTCGGCGAGGCGAGTTCGGACGTGCTGTGGATCCGCGATGCCGAGACCTTGGGCTGGACCTATCTCAGCCCCGCCTTCGAGCGGATCTACGGGATGCCGCGCCAATCCGCGTTGGCGGGCGACACGCTGGGCAACTGGCTCTCGCTCGTCGTGGAGGAGGACCGCGACCTGGCGCGCCGGAACCTGCAGCGCGTCCTGGAAGGGGAGCGGGTCACGTTCGAATACAAGATCCGCCGCCCCTCCGACGGCGAAATCCGCTGGCTCAGGAACACCGACTTCCCGATCCGCACCGTCGCTGGAGAGGTCGCCTGGATCGGCGGGGTGGGTCACGACGCGACCGACGAGATCCGGATGCGCGACCGCCTGGAACTGCTCGTCGCCGAGCTGCAGCACCGGACGAAGAACCTGATGGGCGTCGTGCTGTCCATCGGCGAGCAGACCCTCGGAACCAGCGCGTCGCTGCCGGACTTCGCGGTGCGGTTCCGCCGGCGCATGGACGCGCTGGCCCGGGTCAACACGCTGCTCTCCCGGCTCGACGTGGGACAGCGCGTCACCTTCGACGAGGTGATCGGTGCCGAGATCGACGCGCTCGACGAGGTATCCCTGCGGGCGGGAAAGGTGCGGCTGGACGGCCCGCCGGGCATCGCCCTGCGGTCCAGCGGTCTGCAGACCTTCGCCCTCGCCCTGCACGAGCTGGCGACGAACGCCCTGAAATATGGCGCGCTGGCGCATCCGCAGGGGCGGCTCGACGTCTTCTGGCGTCTAGAGGAGATCGAGGGGCGGCCCTGGCTGCGCGTCGACTGGCACGAGACGGGGGTGCCCCTCGGCGACGAGGCGGACCGGCAGCGTCCGAGAGGGGCAGGACGCCGTCTGATCGAGGAGGGCCTGCCCTATCAGCTCGGGGCGCGGACCAGCTTCGTCCTCTCGCGCGGCGGCGTCCGGTGCTCCATCGCCGTGCCGGCCTCGCAGCAGGGCAGGACCGGGACGGGCCCGGACTGATCCGGCGCCCGTCAGGTCCGGCCGCCCCCCTTGGCCCGGAGGGGCCGGGGCGCGGGCCACGAACCTCCCCGGGGGGGGCGGGGCAACCCCGGGGGCCTCTTCGCGCGCATGACCCGCCCATCGCGCGCCGCCCGGCCGACCGGGACCGCCAGGCGACACCGGCCTAACCGGTCTTCAGGACCACCTTCGTCCAGTCGTTCTGGTTGAAGCGGAAGTTCTCATAGCCGCGGGCGGCCTCTTCCAGCGGGAGGCGGTGGGAGATGAGGAACGTCGTGTCCAGCTCGCCCTCGCCGATCTTGTGCAGCAACTCCTTCAGGTAGCGCTGCACGTGGGTCTGCCCGGTGCGGATCTGGACGCCCTTCTCCATCACCGCGCCGAGCGGGAACTTGTCGAGAAAGCCGCCATAGACGCCGGGGATCGAGATCCGGCCGCCCTTGCGCACCGCCAGGATCGCCTCGCGCAGGGCATGCGCGCTGTCGGCGCCGACACCGATCCGCTGCTTGAGGTTGTCGAGCAGCGTGTCGGGGGCGAAGCCGTGCGCCTCCATCCCCACGGCGTCGATCACGGCGTCGGGGCCGATCCCGCCCGACATCTCCATTAGCGCCTCGAGCACATGGGTCCGCTTGAAGTCGATCACCTCGGCGCCGAGCTTCCGGGCAAGGTCGAGCCGGTTCGGCCATTCATCGATCGCGATGACCTTGCCGGCCCCCATCGCCAGCGCCGATTGCACGGCGAAGAGGCCGACCGGACCGCAGCCCCAGACCGCGACCACGTCGCCCTCCTCGATGTCGGCATTCTCGGCCGCCATCCAGCCCGTCGGCAGGATGTCCGACAGGAACAGCACCTTGTCGTCCTCCAGCCCGTCCGGGACCACGATCGGGCCGACATCGCTGTAGGGCACGCGGACGTATTCCGCCTGCCCGCCGGGATAGCCCCCGGTGAGGTGCGTGTAGCCGAACAGGCCGGACATGGCGTGACCGTAGAGCGGCTCGGTCAGGTCCTGGTTGTCCACGGGATTGGAATTGTCGCAGGCCGAGTATTGCTGCCGCTGGCAGAAGAAGCAGGCCCCGCAGGAGATGGTAAAGGGCACGACGACGCGCTGGCCCTTCCGCAGGGTGCTGTCCGGCCCGGTCTCGACCACCTCGCCCATGAATTCGTGGCCGAGGATGTCGCCCGATTGCAGGCCGGGGATGACGGCGTCGTAGAGATGGAGGTCCGAGCCGCAGATGGCGGTCGAGGTGACCTTGAGGATGGCGTCGCGGGGATTGACGATCTCGGGATCGGGGACCGTGTCGACCCGCACGTCGTGCTTGCCGTGCCAGGTAAGGGCGCGCATGGGATTTTCCTTCAGTCGGTCTTGCGATTGCGGTTCGTGGCGATCTCGCCCGTCTCGAAGAGCATCTTGAGCCGCTTGAGGTCGCGGCGGCTCTGGATGGCGGGCTCGGTTCCGAGGGTCTTGGCGATCCATCGGCCGAGTTCCCCCATCGGCGGAACGTAGGCGATCAGCGCCTCGACCTCGGTGCCGCGCCCGGCGGGCGCGTCGCGGAAGCGGACCTTGCCGCGCGTCTCGATCCGGGACTCCTCGGTGGAGGCCCAGGCGATCTGCTCGCCCTCGATATCGTGGACGACCCGCGTCTCGACCGTCACCGCGCCGGTCGGGGCGGGGATGACCCAGCGCGTGATGTCGCCCGCGACGGTCACGTCCCGCACGTTCCGCATGAAGGCGGGCAGGTTCGTGAAGTCGCGCCAGAAGGCGTAGATCTCCTGGCGGGGCGCGGCGATGGTCACCGTCCGCCCGGTGACCGCGTAGTCGTCCCCGCGGGACCGGCGCGAGGTCCGGCCTGGCGCGCTGTCCGGCGGCCGGCGATCGACCGCGTTCCGGTCCCGCTGGTGCCAGAGGCTCACCCCGGCATAGCCGGCGACGAGGCCCGCGCCCAGAAGCAGCAGGGCCCCTCTCGATCCGGACCCCCGGTGGTGTCGTCCCGTCATGTCGGCTCCTTTCTGCCTCCGCGGCGCGAGGCCGGCCGGGATCCGGCGATGCGCCGCCCCGGTCCGGACCCGGTCCGAGGTCCAAATCGGGCGGGCCGGCAAATGTTCCCGACCTGCCGGTCGGCATCGGCCCCCGGGGGGCTCGCATCACCGGGCCGGTGAGGGGGAATCTACGGGGCCCGGCGCGGTCTCCGGTCCCGACATGCGTTGCACCGTCGCGCCAGAGCCGCGCCCTACGCCGGTCGGCCCATTCGCGGCTGTCGTGCTCGAGCGCGCATCTCCTTCGGAGGGCCAACGGCGTGGGGGCACCCGAAGCGGAGACCCGGCCGCCAGCCGTGTCGAGGGGCGAGCGTCGACCCCTCCCTGCCGGCGGGCGGCGGGATGAACCGCCCCATTGCCGGGGCGATCCGGGCAGGTGTCGTGCGGGTGAGAGAGCCCCCCTCTTCCCGGGAAAGGCCGAAGGCCCCCCGGCCGACCGGCGGTCCGGGCTCCGCCTGCGACTCCGAACCGGGAGGAGCGATGGTCGGCGCCGGCAACGCGCTCCTGCCACGGGCGGGAACGGCCGCGCCGGACAGGGCTATTTCGGGCAGGCAGGGACCCGGGATCGCCGGTGGACCGGGCCGGCCCCTCTCTCTCTGGGAGGCCGGCCCGTCCGGGAGGGTCAGCTTGCCGGCTGGACGAGGTTCGCCAGCAGCCGGAAGGCGCCCGGGACCAGCTGGTCCAGCTGGTGATGCAGGATGAGCGAGGTATGGGTGTGCCGCCCCTCCCCGATCTCCGCCGACAGCAGAGAGCCCTCCAGCGGTTCCTCCCCCGGATCGCTCATCGCGAGCAGCGGCGTATAGGCCGGTGCCCAGTCCGAGGCGAAGTAGAGGCCCCGCTCCTTGTCCCAGTTCGCCCAGTCCTCGGGACCGATCGCGTTCGGCGTGGTGAGGAGCGGGTGGTCGGGGGCGAGGACCGTCACCTCGGCATCGGGATCGGTGACTCGCCAGCGGATCGACGGAGAGCCGATCGTCAGCATCTCCGGCGGCACCGTCTCGGGGTCCCAGCCGTCGCGGGGGCGGTGGTAGAGCGTCACGAGGTGCCCCCCGCCCCGGACCCAGTCATGGAGCTGCGGCACCGCGGCGGCGAGGTCGGGCCGGCGCCCGAAGGCGTAGATGCCCACCACGATTGTCTGCAGATCGCGATACTCGCCCCGCTCCACCTGCTCGGGCGTCAGGTCGACCACGTCGAGACCCATCCGGCTCATCCACGTGCCGACATTGTCGTTGCCGCCGCTGATGTAGCCGACGCGGCGGACCTCCGGCAGGGTCGCCTCGACCGCGACGACGGGGATCGAGACCCGGTTCGGCACGACCGAGGTGCCGATATGGGGATAGCTGAACCGGTCCACCTGATAGGCCGGCTCGCCGTCCAGCATCGGCTGCAGGACGATGCGCGTGCGCCCCACATCCTCCGGCGGGGCGAGCAGATAGGTCCGCGATTCCGGCGTGCCCTCCCCGGCGGGAGAGATCGACCAGCCCGCCGGCAGGTCGAAGTCGAGATCGTCCGGCGCCGCGTTCTGGACCGTGACCGTCATCTCTGCCGGCTCGATGGGCTGCGCGGTGTTGAAGAGCACCCCCTCCGGCGAGACCTGGACCGAGGCCGCGGGCAGCACGCGCAGGTCGTCCTCCAGATCGACGTCGAGCGTCACATCCCGCCCCGCGACGGTGGCGCTGACCCGGACGAAGGCGTCCCCGTTGCCGCCCAGCACGTCGAACGCGGTCGTGAGCGGATCGGTCAGCGCCGCGCCCGCCGGGGCCGACACGGTTCCGCCGCCCTCCGCCGGTTCGACGGCGAGGCCGCTGCGGGCGATCACCTCGACCCCCTCGACGGTCACGTCGCCGGGCGCGTCGATCACGGTGGTGACCGTCGCGGTTTCGCCCGGGGTGATGTCGTCCCCCTCGGTCCAGGCCCGGACCGACAGGCCGACGGCCACAGCCAGCGCCTGGTCCGCCTCGCGCAGCTTGCGCTCCAGCCGGTGGCCGACCTGGGCGCGCATGTCGTCTGGCATCGCCGACAGGGCCAGCTCGACTGCATCAGCCAACGCGGCGACCCGGTCGATCACGAGGGCGGTGTCGGTGTAGCTCTCCACCGCCTCGTCGGCCATCGTCTGCGCGCGCCGCAGCGCGTCAGCCGCGCCGGGCGGCAGGCCGTCCATCTCGGAGATCGCGCCGAGGGAATAGAGCGTGCCCTGCCGGATGTCGGCTTCCTCATGCGGGCTGCCCTCCGCTGTCCGGGCGAGGTTCAGCTCCCACTCGGTCTGCGGCTCCTCGCGCCAGCTGCCCATGCCTTGCGTGAGGTGGAAGGACCGGGACCATTCCCCGATCTGCGGCCAGGTCGCGCCGGTGACCGGATCGCGCGCGGGCACCTGCACGACCAGCGTCGCGGGGGGCGGCGGGGTCTCGTCGTCGTAGACGCCGCCGCCGCCTCCATAGGCCGGCTGGTAGACCTTCGGCACGTTCCAGACCGTGATGTCGCCCGTCAGCTGATCGGGATAGGCCTCGGGATCCGCGGCCATCTCGACCGCCTCGAACGTGGCGACGTTGACGGCGCGGTGATGGCCGTGCTGCCCGCCGACATCGAGGAAGGGCGTCATGATCGCGTCGGGGCGGTGCATGCGGATGCCGAGCACCATCCGCTCCAGCGTCCGCTCGCGGCCCCATTGGTCAATGGTGGCATTCGGATCCTTGGAGAAGCCGAAATCGCGCATCGGATCGTCGGGGCCGACGCTGCCGACCATCATCGAGGCGTCGAGGGCGCGGGACGCTTCCTCCATCTCGCGGGTCCGCAGCACGCCGAGTGCGGCGTTGCGCTCGGGCCCGATGCTGTTCTGGCCTCCCTCGCCCCGCGTGATGACGAAGAGGACCGGGTGGATGCCGTAATGGTAGCGCAGCGCGGCGAGCAGCGCGCTCGGCTCGTCGTCGGGATGGGCGCCGGTGATCATCAGCGTCATCGTGGAGGTCAGCCGTTCGAGCGCGCGGCGCAACTCGACGATCCTGGGCTGCCGCCGCTGCTGCGCGATGAGATCGAGCGCGGACATCGGTTCGGCGAAGGCGATCGACCCCTTCGCGGCGGCGAGCGCCGGAAGGGACGCCACGAAGGTTCGACGTGTCATGGTGGGCATGGTCTGGTCTCCTTGTGGGGGGGTCGTGGTCGTGGTCGTTGCGGGGCGCCTATCCTTGTATCGACGCGGCAAGGGCGGTGCGGGCGGCGCGGGCGGCGCCGACGAGGGCGGCCCGCGGTCCGAGGGCGGTGACGCGGCAGGCCGGGGGCCGGGCCATGCTGCGGGCGAGGACGGCCTCGACGCGGCCCAGCACTTCCGGGCGGAAGCCGAGGCTGCCGCCGAAGACGATGGCCTCGGGATCGAGGATGGCCGCGACGGCCTGGCAGGACCGCGCGACCCAGAGCGCCAGCTGGTCCAGCACCTCGTCGAGCGCAGGGTCCGGCCGGGCGAAGGCGTCGCGCAGGCTGTCCGCGCGGCCCCCGGCGGCCCGGTAGACGCGCATCAGCGCCTCGCTGGAGATGGCGTGTTCGAGCGGGCCCATCGCGTGCGTCGCTGGATCCTCGGGATCGGCGCCGAGCGGGAGGAACGCGATCTCGCCGGCGGCGCCCGTCGCGCCGCGCAGCAGCCGGTCGCCGATGACCACGCCCATCCCGATGCCGGTTCCGATGGCGATGAAGACGGTGAGGTCGGCGCGGCGCGTGCCCCCCCGCCAGTGTTCGCCGAGCGCGGCCATGTTCACGTCGTTCTCGATGGCCACCGGCCGGCCGAGCGCGGCGGCGAAGCCGCCCGCGAGATCCCCTTCCTCGAGCCCGGGGATGTTGGGACCGCGGTGCAGCCGCCCCGTCGCGGGGTCGATCGAGGCGGGAACGCCGAGGCCCGCCGCCGCGATGTCTGCGCACGGCCGGCCGATCTGTCCCAGCAGCGCGTCCCGCTGGGCGATCACCCGGTCGACGAGGGCCGGCGCCCCGGCATCCGGGGTCGGGTCGGTCGTCTCGGCCAGCACCCCGCCGCGCAGG
Organism: Wenxinia saemankumensis; assembly: GCF_900141735.1. Taxonomy (GTDB): domain Bacteria; phylum Pseudomonadota; class Alphaproteobacteria; order Rhodobacterales; family Rhodobacteraceae; genus Wenxinia; species Wenxinia saemankumensis. The sequence goes on along the minus strand of NZ_FQYO01000007.1, from coordinate 81,807 downwards.
TCGCAGAGCGCGGTCAGCATCTTCGTGCCGCCGATGTCGCTGACGAGGAGCAGCGCGCGATCGGCGCGCAGACGCCCCTCGCCATCGGTCCAGCCCTCTTCCCTCAGCCTGCGGTGCGGATCCCGCAGGGCCCTGCCCCGCAGCAGGTTCGCGAGCGCGGCCGAGGCCGGGTCGGTCAGGCCGACCGGGGGGGCGTCCCCGTCCATCAGGACGGCCCCAGGGCTTTCTCCGTCTCCGCGTCGAAGCGGTGGATCACCGAGTCGGGGGCATGCGCCTCGATCCGGCTGCCGACCTCGGGGATCTCGGATCCCGGCGCGCTGCCGATCACGGTCTCTCCGTCCACGTCGAAATGGACGAGCGTCTCGGGGCCGAGCGGCTCGACCGCCGTGACGGGGCCGGACAGGGTCAGCCCGCCCTCGCCCGCGCGCCTGCCGACCTGCAGATCCTGCGGGCGCACCCCGATCAGGATCGGCCCGCCCGCTCCGGCGACGGGGGCGCCGCCCTCCATCCGGCCGGGGAGGACGTTCATCGAGGGCGTGCCGATGAACCGCGCGGTGAAGACGTCTACGGGGTTCGAGTACAGTTCCATCGGCCGGCCCTGCTGCAGGATGTACCCGTCGCGCATGACGACGATCCGGTCGGCCATCGTCATCGCCTCGACCTGGTCGTGGGTGACGTAGGCGATGGTCGCGCCGAGACGCTGGTGCAGGGCCTTGATCTCGATCCGCATCTGCGCGCGCAGCTGCGCGTCGAGATTTGACAGAGGCTCGTCGAAGAGGAAGGCGACCGGGTCGCGCACCATCGCGCGGCCCATCGCGACGCGCTGGCGCTGGCCGCCCGACAGGGCGGCGGGGCGACGGTCAAGATAGGGATCGAGGCCGAGGATGCGGGCCGCCTCCTCGACGCGGCGGGCCTTCTCGCCCTTCTCCAGCTTGGAGGTGTAGAGGCCGATGCCGATGTTCTGGCGCACCGTCATGTGCGGGTAGATGGCGTAGTTCTGGAACACCATCGCGATGTTGCGGCTCTTGGGGTCGAGCTCGTTGACGACGCGGCCGCCGATCCGGATCTCGCCGCCCGACACCTCTTCCAGCCCCGCGATCATCCGCAGCGTCGTCGACTTGCCGCAGCCGGACGGGCCGACGAAGACGACGAACTCGCCGTCCTTCACGTCGAGGTCGATGCCGTGGATGACCTCCGTCTTTCCGAAGCGCTTGGTCAGCTTGTCGAGCGTGATGGTCGCCATCAGCGGGCCTCCGAAAGGGCGCGAAAGGTTGTGTCGAGCTCGGCCGCCGCGTCCGCCTCGCGGGCGGCGATGGCGTCTGCGCGGGCCGAGAAGCCGGCGAGCGCGGCGTCGTAGGCGCCCAGCGCCTCGTCCATCGGTCCGGTCGCCGGGCCGCCGAAGCGGTCCCGCACGGCGACGAAATGCTCGGGCGAGGCCGCCTCGCGGAACGCGGCCTCGTCCATGCCGGGCGCGCGGCCCGTCGCCTGCTCGAAGGCGGCGGTGAAGGCGGCGTAGCCCGAGGGCAGGTCCGACTCCTCCGCCACCACGGCGCGGGCGGTGGCGGCGGCGATCTCGTGCGCCTGCCGGAAGGACAGGCCCTCGCGCCGGACCACGGTATCGGCGAGTTCGGTGATCGTGATGCAGGACCGGCGGATGTTGCGGTCGACCTTCGCGGGGTCGATCCGCATGGCGGCGACGAAGGCGGCGAGCAGTTCCAGCACCCGGCCCCCGCTGGCAAAGGCCTCGTAGCCCGCCGAATGGCTCTCGCCCTCGCTGTCGTTCATGTCGGTGAACGGCGTGTTGTGCATGATGTCCCGCATCGTCCGGGCCCGGCCCATCGTCTGGCTGGCGAGGTGGCGCATGTGCTCGATGGGCACGGGATTGCGCTTCTGCGGCATGATCGACGAGATCTGGACGAAGGCGTTCGGCACGTAGAGCTGCCCGACCTCGAAGGACGACCAGGTCTGGAAGTCCTGGATCAGCCGCCCGAGATGCAGGAACAGCAGCTCGACGGCGGAATAGGCGCCCGTCGTGTAGTCGACGGCGGCGATGCAGGAATAGGAGTTCCGCTGCGGCGCCGCGAAGCCGAGCAGATGCGCCATCCGGGCCCGGTCGATGGGAAAGCCGGTCGTCGTGATCGCCGCTGCGCCCATCGAGCAGAGGTCGCAGGTCGCGCGCGCCGTCTCCAGCCGTTCGATGTCGCGGATCAGCACCTCGATGGCGGCGCCGAGGTAATGTCCGAGGGTCGTCGGCTGCGCGGGCTGGCCGTGGGTATAGGCGACGATGATCGTGCCGCGCTCGCGCCGGGCGGTGCCGATCAGCGCGGCCAGAACGGCGCGCGCCTGCGCCATCAGGCGGTCCAGATGCGCCTTCAGCGACATCTTGAAGAGCGTGTGGTCGATGTCGTTGCGCGAGCGGCCGGTATGCAGCCAGCCGCCCGTGTCGGGACCGACGCGCTTCTTCAGCTCGGCCTCGACGAGGAAGAACCAGTCCTCGACCTCGCCGGTATAGGTCAGGCCGGCCGGGTCCACCTCGCTGTCGATCGCCTCCAGTGCGCCGGCGATGGCGGCGGCGGTTCCGGGCGTCACGATGCCCGTCTCGGCCAGCATCACCAGATGCGCCCGGTCGATGCGGCGGAAGCCGTCGACATGGTGCGCGCGCGCCCCGTCGAAGAGCGGCGCCAGCACCGTGTCGCGGTAGACCGGGTCGGGAAAGCGCGTCTCGTCTGTCGCGCGGGGATCGGAAAGGCTCATCCCTTCAGCCCCGCCAGCATGACGCCGCGCACGATGTAGCGCTGCAGGGCGAGGAACACGAGCAGCGTCGGGATCGTCGCCAGCGCCGCGCCGGTCATGATCATCTCCCACCGGATCGCCTGCTCGACGGCGAAGCTCGTGAGGCCGATGGGCAGGGTGTAGAGCTCCTTCGAGGTGGTCACGATCAGCGGCCAGAAGAACGCCGTCCAGTTGCCGAGGAAGGTGAAGATGGCGAGGGCGGACAGCGCGGGCGTCACCAGCGGCATCGCGATCTTCCACCAGATGGTGAACTCGTTCATGCCGTCGATCCGCGCCGCCTCGAGGAAGTCGTCGGGCACCGTCTCGAAGAACTGCTTCATCAGGAAGGTGCCGAAGGCGGTCGTCATGCCGGGGAACATGATGCCCCAGTAGGTGTCGAGCCAGCCGAACTGGGCGCTCATCAGGTACCACGGGATCACCAGCATCTCGGTCGGGATCATCAGCGTCGACAGGATCGCGATGAAGATCAGCCGCCGCCCGCGGAAGCGGAACTTGGCCAGAGTGTAGCCGACGAGGCTGTCGAAGAAGAGGTTCGACGCCGTCACCACGATCGCCACGATGGAGGAGTTGAGGAACCAGCGCGGGAACTCGCCCTCCGACAGCACCTCGACGTAGTTCGCCAGCGTAGGCGCCGCCGGGATCAGCCGCAGGTCGTAGATCTGGCCCGGCGTCTTGAGCGAGGTCGAGAACATGTAGAGCAGCGGCGTCACCATCAGCACACCGCCGATGAACAGGATTGTCCAGCGGATGATCCGGCCCGGGCGGATGTCGCGCATCCGGCGCTCGCGGATGTCGGCAGTGGCGGTCATGTCCGCTCCCTCAGCACCCAGAGCTGCAGCAGCGACACGACGAGCAGGATGGTGAACAGCACCACCGTCTGTGCCGCCGCCTGGCCCATGTCGTAGGACGAGAAGGCCGTCTGGTAGATCATCAGCACCAGCGGCTCGGTCGATCCGAGCGGCCCTCCGGGATCGTTGGTCGTCATGTTGTAGACCTGGTCGAAGATCCGCAGGAACGCGATGGAGATGAAGACGACGAGGAAGACCATCGTCGGCTTGAGCAGCGGAAGCGTGATCTTGCGCAGGATCGCCCATTCGCCGAGGCCGTCCATCCGGGCCGCCTCGTAATAGGTGTCGGGAATGGCGCGCAGCCCCGCCATGAAGATGATGATCTGAAAGCCGAGGCCCGCCCAGATCGCGGTGACCATGATCGAGGGCAGCGCCCAGGTGGTCGATTTCAGGAACTCGATCTGGCCGATCCCCGCCTCGCCCAGCACGCCGTTGATGAGGCCGGTCGGCGCGGGCTGGTAGAACCAGCGCCAGACCCAGGCCATCGCCGCAGCGGTCGTGATGTAGGGCATGAAGTAGAGCGCGCGCAGGAAGTTGTGCGCGAAGCGGACCTTGTCGAGGTAGTAGGCGATGACGAACGCGATCACGAGCGACGTGGGCGTGCCGTAGATCAGGTATTCGAACGTGTTCCAGAAGGTCTTCCAGAAATCGTCGTCCGCGAACATGTCGCGGTAGTTCTCGAGGCCGATGAACTCGGCATCCGACATCAGGTCCCAGTCCGTCAGCGACAGCCAGAACGCGTTGAAGGTCGGGTAGAAGCGGATGACGACGTAGAAGACGAGCGGCACCGCGAGGAAGGTCCAGACCCAGACCGCGCTGCGCATGCGCATCGACAGCCGAGGCTGGTTCATCAGCGGCCGGGTCGGCACCGTGTCATGGTCGGTCGGATGGGTCATCGCCCCTCTCGGCTTGATCGGTCGTGCCCGCCCGGGCCGGCCCGACCGGTTGGACGCGGCGCCGCCCCGGGGAGTTGCGGGGCGGCGCCATCTCGGACGTGCGCGTCAGTCGCGGGCGTCGTCGATGATCTCCTGCTCCTCCTCGGCCGCCTCGGCGATCGAGTCCTCGGGGGACTGCCCCTCGAGCAGGACACGGTTCGTCATGTCGATCGCGACCTGCCGCTGGGCGGCCTCGTCGACGAAGAGCGTCGTGTGGGCGTAGGGCAGCGCGGCGAGGAAGGGCCCGTAGATCGGGTCGGCCATGTTCTCGTCCGTCATCGCGGCGGCCCGGCGGGCGGGCAGCTCGCCCACCACGTCCAGCCAGACGGCCATAGCCTCCTCCGAGGAGATGTATTCGAGGAACTTCACCGCCGCGTCGTATTCCTCGCCCTCGGCGCCGGAGCCGATCGCGTTTGCGAAATAGCTGGCATAGTTCGACTGGACGCCCTCGGCATTGGCCGGAAGCTCGGCCACGCCCCATTCGAAATCCTCGATCGACGAGAACGAGCCGAGGCGGAAAGTGCCGTCGATCGTCATCGCGGCGCGGCCGGCGCGGAACGCGGCCTGCCCCTCGTCCATGAAGCCGGGCGTGCCGATACCGTGGACCGTGGCGAGGTCGGTGTAGAACTGCAGCGCCTCGGTCCCGGCCTCGTCGTCGTAGGTGACCTCGGAATAATCCTCGGAATAGGGCTCGCCGCCCATCTGCCGCACCAGCACCTCGCGCCACCACTGGTGGTCCTGCCCGGCCATGTCGAGCGTCATGCCGACGACCTCGAAATTGCCGGCGTCGTTCGTCTGGGTCAGCTGCTGGCCGATCTCGACCAGTTCGTCCAGCGTCTCGGGCGGACCCTCGATGCCGGCCTCGGCGAAGAGGTCCTTGTTCCAGAACAGCGCGAGCGAGCGGACGGCCGTCGGCAGGCCGTAATACTGGCCGTCGCGGCTCATCGCCGAGACGATGGGAAAGAACTCTTCCTCGATCTGCTCGGGCGGGAACACGTCCTCGGGGAGCGGCTGGATCAGCCCGCCCTCGATGAACTTGTCGGCCCAGCCGTAGAAGAGCTGCATCACGTCGGGGCCCTGCCCCGCCATGTTCGCGGCGACGATCCGGGTCTGGTAGTCGGCATAGGGGAACGTCACCTGGTTGACGGTGATGTCCGGGTTCGCCTCCTCGAAGGCGGCGATGAGCTGGTCCATCGCCTCGACGCGGGTGTCGTAGATGTACTGCCAGTAATCGATCTCGACGGCCTGCGCCGATCCGGCGAAGCAGGCGAGGGCCGAGGCACCGGCCAACAGGTGCAATCTGGTCATGGGGTCCTCCGTTGGGAAAAGCGGCACTTCTTGCAGGTGCCGGCTGGAAGCGTCGCCGCCATTCGGGGGGCGGTCCGTCGTTCGCCAAGCATGGAAGAAGAGGTCGATTCGAGTCAATACAATAAATATCTTGTTTTATTCTTTTCCGCGTTCCACCCTTCCGGGGACATGCACGACGCCTGCCTGCCGAGGATCAGATCCTGACCCCCAAGGACACCTCCCGCCCGACTCCCCGGGGCAAGAACCCGGGCCGCAACCGCGAGCACAACCGGCGCGTGGTGCTCGACCTCATGCGCCGGCACGGGCGGACCGGCCGGCTCGAGATCGCGCGGCTCTGCCAGCTGACGCCGCAATCGGTGACCAACATCCTCGACGAGCTCATCGGAGAGGGGCTGATCCGCGCCGCCGGGCGCCGCAGCGCCGCGGGACGCGGCCAGCCGCCCCTCGACTACGAGATCAATCCCGACGGTGCCTTCACCATCGGCATGGAGCTGGCGGTGACCCGGATGACCGCCGTCGTCGTCGACCTCGCCGGGCAGATCCGGCGGCAGAGCTCGGTCGACGTCGCGGACATGTCCCCCGGGGCCGCCCTGCCCCGGATCGAGACGCTGGTGAGAGAGCTCTCGACCGACCAGCAGGGCCGGCTGATGGGGATCGGCGTGGTCATGCCCGGCCCGTTCGAGATCGAGGGCTTCTCCAGCGTCGGCCCCACGACGCTGCCCGGCTGGGCCGGGCTGGACGCGGCCGCCGAGCTGACCGCGCGCCTCGGCGCCCCGGTCGTGGTCGAGAACGACGCGAACGCCGTCGCGATCGGCGAGACGCTGCTCGGCGATCACCTCCACCTGTCGCAGTTCGGGGTGATCTATTTCGGAACCGGCATCGGTCTCGGCGTGATCTCCTCCGGGGCACTGATGCGGGGGGCCTACGGCAATGCCGGCGAGATCGGCCACGTCGTCGCCGCCCCCGGGGGCCGGCCCTGCCCCTGCGGCCAGAACGGCTGCCTCGAGCGCTACGCCTCGACCCACGCGCTGCGCGAAAGCCTGCTGGCGGCCGGCCGGTCGGGCGACCTGGCAGAGCTCGACACCGCCCATCCGGACGCCGATCCGGTCCTCTCCGCCTGGCTCGACGAGGCGGCGGCGCATCTCGGCCCCGTCATCTCGATCCTCGAGAACGTGCTCGACCCCCAGACCATCGTGCTGGCCGGCGGGCTCGCCCCGGACTGGCTGGACGCGATCATCTCGCGTCTCCGGCTTGGCACCAGCGTCTCGCGGCGCAGCGACCGGACCCTGCCGAGGGTGATGCGCGGGCAGAGTGGCGTCTTCGCCGCCGCCATCGGCGCGGCGGCCCTGCCCATGCACGACGCGATCACCCCGCGCCTCGAACTCAGCGAGGTGTCGCCCCCCCGGACCGAACCCACGGAGCCGCCCAGATGACCGACCGCTTGGACAGCCCCCAAGGCCGCCTCGCCCGCGACGAGGGGGATCCGGCGCTGCTGCGGCTGCATCGCGCGCTGTCGCGCCTCGGCTCGGTGCTGACGATGATGAATACCGGCGCCCATCCCGACGACGAGCATAGCGGCCTGCTGGCCTGGCTCCGCTTCGGCCGGGGGATGCGGGTCGTCGTCGCCTGCTCCACCCGGGGCGAGGGCGGGCAGAACGTGATCGGCCCCGAACGCGGCCGGGCCCTCGGCCTGCTGCGCAGCCGCGAGATGGAGGAGGCCGCGCGCGTCCTCGATTGCGACATCGCCTGGCTCGGCTTCGGCCCCGACGATCCCGTCCACGATTTCGGCTTCTCTAAGGACGGCGACGACACCTTCGCGCGGTGGGGCGAGAACCTCGTCGTCGGGCGGCTGGTCGACGCGATCCGGCGCGAGCGGCCGGACATCGTGCTGCCGACCTTCCTCGACGTGCCGGGCCAGCACGGCCACCACCGCGCCATGACCCGCGCCGCGGAGACCGCCATCCGCCTCGCCGCCGATCCGGATCACCGGACCGGGGCCGATCCCTGGACCGTCGCGCGGCACTACCTGCCGGCCTGGAGCGGTGGCGGGGGGACCTATGACGACGAGGTGCCGCCGCCGGAGGCCACCCTGCGCGAGCGGGTCGCCGGGCGCGAGGCGGCGACGGGCGCGGATTTCTCGCGCATCGGGGAATGGTCGCGCCGCCGCCATGCCAGCCAGGGAATGGGACGCTGGCACGACAACCCCGCCCTCGACTGGCCGCTGCACCGGGTCGGCGGCGGGGCCGAGAGCCGGATCGGCGAGGGGCTGCCCGCGACGCTCGCCGATCTCGCGGCGGTCGAGACGGCCGCGTCCGCCGACCTGCGCGACGCGGACGCCGCCTGCGAGGCCGCGCGCACGGTCTTTCCCGACCGCGACGCGATCCTCGTGGCCCTCGCCGCCGCCGACGCCGCGCTGCAGCGCGCCGAGCCGAGGACTGGGCGCGCGAACCGGCACCGCGTCGCGATGAAGCGCCGGCAGGTCGCCGCCGCCGCGCTGGAGGCGACGGGGCTCGCCCCGCGCCTGACCCTCTCGGTCCCCGAGATGCGCCCCGGCGGAACGGCCGAGCTGCGCCTCGACCTCGCGCCGCCGCTCGCCTCCGGCACGCTCTCCCCGAGGCTCGCCCTCCGCCTGCCCGAGGGGATCTCCGCGCACGGCGAGGGCCCGGTCAGGCTGGAGGCCGCGACGGACGCGGCGCCCGGCCCCGCCTTCGCCGGGGGATGGTCGCCGCTCGGCGGGAACGGTCCCCTCGCCGCGTCGCTGACCTTCGCGGCCCACGGCCGCGAGATGACGGCCTCGCTGGATCTCGAGCGGCCGTGGCAGCTCGCCCCGATCGCACGCCTGGACCCCGCGCCCGACGCCTTCGTGCGCCGGATCGGCGCTGCGGACGCGCCGCCCATCGTCTTCGCCCACGACGCGGCGGGGACGCTCGGCGCCGATCTGCCCGAGGGATGGTCGTTCGACCCAGGGGCGGCCGAGGCACGGATCGTGCCGCCCGCCGCGCCGGAGCCGGGGCTCGTACGGATCGTCCCGCGCGTCGACGGCCACCCAGCGATCCGCGAGAGCGTGACCGAGCATCCGCATGTTGGTCCGATCCGCAGCCGCGCACCGGCCGGGATCCGGGTGCTGCACCTCGACGTCGCGCTGCCCGAGGGCGCGCGCATCGGGTGGATCGGCGGCGGCAGCGACCGCACGGACCTGTGGCTGCGGCGGATGGGGCTGGACGTCACCGACATCGACCGCCTGCAGCCGGATACGGACCTGTCGGGTCTCACCGCCATCATCGTCGGCGTCGTCGCGCTGGCCAATCGGCCCGACGTCACCCTCGCCATCGGGCGGCTGCACGCATTCGTGCGCGAGGGCGGAACGCTGGTGACGCTCTACCAGCGGCCCGACCAGGGCTGGGACCCGGATCGCATCCCGCCGGCGCCGCTGACGGTCGGCACCCCCTCGCTGCGCTGGCGCGTGACGGACGAGACGGCCGAGGTCACGATCCTCGAGCCCGATCACCCGATCCTGCGCCGCCCCAACCCCATCGGTCCGGCGGACTGGCAGGGATGGGACAAGGAGCGCGGCCTCTACTTCGCCTCGAGCTGGGACGACGCCTATCGCCCGCTCCTCGCCATGTCCGATGCCGGAGAGGCGCCGCTCGAGGGGGCCCTCGTCTCCGCCAGGATCGGCCGGGGGCGGCACAGCCATGTCGCCCTGAACCTGCACCACCAGCTCGACCGGATGGTGCCGGGGGCGTTCCGCCTGATGGCCAATCTCCTCGCGCAGGAGGCGTGACCGCCCGGGCGGGAGGGGCGGACGGGGCCGCGGACAGGGCCGATCCCGGCGACGACCCCGCAGCGGGGATCGGCTGGCTGCTGGCGGACATGACGCTGGTCACGGTCGTCAACGTCCTCGTCAAGGCGACGGGGACGGAGGTCCCTGCCCTTCAGCTGGTCTTCCTGCGCGCGGCGATCGGGCTCGTCCTGATCGCGCCGCTGGTCTGGCGCCGCCGGGCGGAGCTGTCCCGGATGGGGGCGCCCTGGCGGAACGCGGCCCGCGTGGCCTGCAACGCGGCCGCGCTGACCCTCACCTTCAGCGCCCTGACCCTGCTGCCCCTCGCCATCGTCAACGCCATCGGATTCACCCGGCCCCTCGTCGCGATGGGCCTCGCGGTCGCGCTGCTGGGCGAGCGGGTGGTGCGGGCGCAATGGCTGGGCCTCGCGGTGACGCTGGCGGGCGTCGGTGTGATCGTCGCCCCGGGCGCCGGGTTCGGTCCGGTGCCCGTCCCGGGCCTGATCGCGGCCTTCGCGGGGGTCGGCTTCGGCGCGATGGCCGCGATCCAGACCCGGGCCCTGAGGGGCGAGACGACGATGGTCCTGATGCTGTTCTACACGGGCGGCCTGACGGCCTTCACCGCGATCCCGGCGGCCGTCGTCTGGACCCCGCTCGCGCCGGGAGCCTGGGGGGTCATCCTCGCCATCGGGATCCTGGCGCAGGTGGCGCAGATCTGCTTCCTGCGGGCCTACCGGGCGACCCGGGCGACGGTCCTGTCGCCGGTCTCGCATGTCTCCATCCTGTTCGCCACGCTGGCCGGCTGGGTCGTCTTCGCCGAACGCCCCGGCCCGACCTTCGCTCTCGGGGCGGGCCTGGTGCTGCTCGGCGGGCTGGTCGGGGCCAGGGCGGCCGGGCTGGCGAAGGGCCGGGCCGGGCGGGGATCGCCGCCCCGGCGCTGAGCGCCGCAGACCCCGCCGCGACGGGGTCGGAGATCCACGGCCGTATGCGCTCCCACACCCCGCGGCAGGTTGCGGCGACGCGGGGCGGGCCGGATCAGGCCGCCTTCGCGACCGCGGAGCGCCGGGGCGGGGCCTCGGTGGGAAAGCCGCAGAGGGCCAGGCCGCGGCGACCCAGAAAGGCGAAATGGGCGTCGATATCGGCCCGGATCCGCGCCTCCTTGGCGGGCTTCATCCCCCGCCGGCGGAGGACCTGCGCCGAATGACGCGGCGTGTCGTTGTCTCCGCGATGGGTCACGATGTTGGGAACGTGCGGGTCGACGACCGAGACGAAGCGCGAGGGGATCGCGAAATGCCCGAACTCGAAGACGGTCTTCGCCGGATGACGGATCGCCGCACCCGCACTGAAGAAGGGGCAGGGCCAATCGTAGATCCCCTCCGTCGGACCGTCCGTGACGCAGTAGTAGTTGCGCGAGAAGCTGATCCCGAAGGCGCGGTTGCCCCACAGCGCCCGGGCGTGACGCTTCAGCTGCCGGATGTAACCGCTCGCGACGCAATCGTCGTCGTCCAGCCGGAACTGCACGCAATCGGCGAGCGCGAGCTTCGTCTCGGCCACGTGCGCCTTCACCACCTCGGTGACATGCATCGAGGGCACGAATTTCAGCACGACCTGCGGGACGGGGTCGCAGATCTCCTTCAGCCGGCGGCGATAGGGGGCCGGCATCCGGTCGGAGGAGACGACGAGGAGCGTGAAGTCCGGATCGCTCTGGTTGCGCAGCGAGGCGAGCGTCAGGTGCTCGAAGCTGGCAAGGCGCGCCTCCATCCGCGCGGGGGCGAAGAGCTCGCGGGCCTTGGCCTTGTAGACGGGCCCGAGCTCGTCATCCGGCACGCCCGAATAGGCCTTCCAGTCGCCTCGGCCGATCATCGAGAACCGGCAGATGCCAAGGACCTTGATCTCGTCACGTGCCATCGGGCCCACCCTTTTCCCTACGAGGCCGCGGAATGATCCCGGGGCCGGTCCGCGAAGCGGTCTTCAGGTGACAGTCTGTTCACCAACCGGCGCGGCAAATGGGCGGGGCCGGGGCCATTTCGGACGCGGATCCGGTGTGCGCGCCACTGAATGGCCCCGATGCGGATCGACCGCAGGGGAATGGCGGGACCGGACAGCCGGCCCGCCGCCCTTTCCTCAGCCCGCGATGATCTCGTGCGCGCGGCGGGGATCGGGTGGCAGGATCGCGTCCCGCAGGGCGCGGGAATATGGGTGCTGCGGATCGTCCAGCACCGCCTTCGCCGGGCCCTGTTCGACGATCTCGCCCGACTTCATGATGATCAGCCGGTCGGCGATGTAGTAGGCCGTGGCGAGGTCGTGGGTGATGTAGACGATCGTGACACCCAGCCGGTCGCGCAGATCCTTGAACAGGTTCACGATCGACATCCGCAGGCTCGCATCGACCATCGAGACGGGCTCGTCCGCGACGATCAGGTCCGGCTGCGGGATCAGCGCGCGGGCGACCGCGATCCGCTGGAGCTGTCCGCCCGACAGCTCGTGCGAATAGCGGCCGCGCACCTCCTCGATCGTCAGCCCGACGAGCTGCAGCGCCTCGTCGGCCAGCGCCTCCTGCGCCTTGGCCCCCGTCGCGTCGCGGAACCGCCGCGCGGTCGAGAAGAGGTAGGAATCGATCCGTGTCAGCGGATTGAACGCCTCGAACGGGTTCTGGAAGATCGGCTGGACGCGCCGCATGAAGTCGATGCGCTGGCGCGCGCTCCGCGCGTCGGTGATGTCCTCTCCGTGCACGCGGATGCGGCCCGCGCTCGGCATCTCGCTGCCGAGGATCATGTTCGCGAGCGTCGACTTGCCGCTGCCCGACTGGCCGACGATGGCGAACACCTCGGGCCTGTCGGCCTCGAGCGTGAAGCTGACGTTCTTCACCGCCTCGACGGTCCGGGCCGAGAGCAGCCCGCCGCTGCGGAACCGCTTGGAGACGTCGTCGATCTCGAGAACCGCACTCATCCGATCCGCGCCTCCCCCGCGCGCCAGCAGGCGACCCGGCTGCCGCCATGCGGCCCCTCCAGGGGCGGCGTCTCGCGCTTGCACTTGTCGATCGCCAGCGGGCAGCGCGGGTGGAACCGGCAGCCGGGCGGCGGATCGGCGAGGTTGGGCGGCCGGCCCGTCAGGCTCTCGCGCGGGCGGTCGTCGCCGATCCGCGGCAGGCTGCCGATGAGGTGGACCGTGTAGGGATGCTTCGGATCCTCGAAGAGCTGCTCGGCCGGCGCCTCCTCGACCAGCCGGCCGGCATAGACGATGCCGATCCGGTCGGCGATCGTGGCATGAACCGACATGTCGTGGGTGACGAAGACGATGGAAGAGCCCTGCTGGCGCTGCACCTCCTTGATCATCTTGAGCACGTCGCGCTGCACGATCACGTCGAGCGCCGTCGTCGGCTCGTCCGCGATGATGAACTCCGGATGGCACACGGTGGCGAGCGCGATGGTCGTCCGCTGCCGCATGCCCCCCGAAAGCTGGTGTGGATAGCTGTCGAGGATGGCCGGATCGAGCTGCAGCTTCCTCAGGTGATCCTCGACCGCGCGCCAGAAGGCCGCCCGGCCCAGATCCATGTGCGGGAAGGCGAAGTCGTAGAACGAGTGGCGCACCTTGCGGACCGGGTTCAGCACCGACATCGAGCCCTGCATGATGTAGCTCAGATGCCGCCAGCGCAGCCGGGACAGGTCGGTGGCGGGGTCGTAAATGTCGACCTCGCGGCCCCCGAACTCGTAACGGACGGATCCGCCGACGACCTGCAGCGGGGGGCGCACCGCACCGGCCAGCGTCTTGACCAGCGTGGTCTTGCCCGAGCCGGATTCCCCGGCCAGCCCGTAGACTTCGCCCCGTCGGACACGCAGCGTCGCGCCGTCGACGGCCCGCACCTCGCGCGAAACGCCGTAGCTGCCGACGATGAAATAGGCGCGCAGGTCGTCGACGCGCAGCACGTCCTCGGACGCGGCGACGGGGCGTTCGGGGCTCTCGATCATGCGGCACCTCCCATCCGGTCGAGGCGCGACCGGGGATCGACGTATTCGTTGACCGACATTGCGAGCATGAAGAGTCCCAGGAAGAGGATGACGATCGAGAGGATCGGGAAGGCGATCCACCACCAGATCCCCGAGATGATCGCCTGGTGCTGGTTGGCCCAGTAGATCATCCCGCCGATGGTGGGCCGGTTGATGTCGGTGAAGCCCAGGACCGAGAGCGTCACCTCGAGGCTGATCGCCCAGATGAGGTTGTTCATCGCGGTGAAGAAGATGATCGGCAGCACGTAGGGCAGATGCTCCTTCCACAGGATGCGCCAGGTGCTCATCCCCGAGAAGACGCCGTGCCGGGTGAATTCCCGCGTCCGCAGGCTGAGCGAGACCGACCGGATCAGCCGGCTGTCGTAGGTCCAGCCCAGCAGCGCGGCGCAGACGGCGAGCAGCGGCCAGGTCATCTGCTCGCGCAGGACGAAGTAGACCAGCAGCAGGATCGGGATGTTCGGCAGGGCGATGAAGGTGTCGTTGATGCTCATCAGCACGCGGTCGGTCCGGCCGCCCAAGTAGCCCGAGACCATCCCGACCGAGATCGCGATCACCCGGCTCAGGATCGTCACCGTCAGGCCGAAGGACATCGTGTTCCAGACCGCCTCCGATAGCTGCCAGACCACGTCCTGCCCGCGCGAGGTGGTGCCGAACCAGTATTCGGACGAGGGCGGCATGTCGGGGGGCAGCAGGTAGAGGTTGTAGCCCGGATAGGGCGTCCAGAAATGCAGCGCGGCGAAGACGAGGACCAGCGCCGTCAGGGTGAAGCCGGCGAGGAACTCGCGGTTGTAGCGCAGCAGATCGCGGATGACCTTGAACATTGACTTATCCCAGTTTCACGCGCGGATCGATGAGCGGGTAGAGGATGTCGATCAGCAGCACCGCGAAGGCGACGGCGAAGATCGAGATCGTGGTGACGCCGAGGACGAGGCTGTAATCGCCCCGGTAGATGCCCTGGATCAGCAGCCGGCCCATGCCGGGATAGTTGAACAGGAACTCGACGATCACGGTGCCGCCGAAGATCTGGCCCAGCTGCATGGCGAGGCCGGTCATCTGCGGCAGCATCGCGTTGCGCGCGACGTACTGGCTGAAGATCTTGCGCCCCTTCACGCCCGCGAGCTCGGCGTAGAGGACGTGATCGTCGGTGACGACGTTCGACACGAGCGAGCGCATCCCGATGAACCAGCCGCCGAGGCCGGCGAGGACCAGCGACAGCGCCGGCAGGAAGCCGTGGTAGAGGACCGAGAGCACGTAGCCGAGGTCGAATCCCGAGGGCCGATTCATCTGCGCCCCGCCCGAGATCGGGAAGATCGGGAAGACGAAGCCGAGGAAGATCAGCAGGATCAGACCGATGAAGTAGTGCGGGATCGGGTTGATCGTCATGATCACCATGCCCAGCACCTTGAGGAAGCGGCTGCGGCGGAAGTAGCCGGCCAGCGCCCCGATCAGGTTGCCGAGGACGAAGGTGATGAGGATCGAGGTCACCAGGAGCCCGATCGTCCAGGGCGCGGCATTTGCGATCAGCGTGATGACCGGCGTCGGGAAGGCCGAGAGCGAGGGGCCGAAATCGGCCCGCAGCACGCGACCCCAGAAATTGACGTATTGCTCGAAGAGATTGCCCTGCAGGCCGTAGAGCTCGGCAAGGGATTCCCGCATCAGCTCGACCGCGCGCGGATCGCTGGCGCCGAAGCTGGTCAGCTGGGTCAGGGACTGCTCGACCGGATCGACCGGCGAGAGGTTCGTGATCAGGAAGGCCAGCGTGACGCCGGTGAAGATCACGAAGACGAACTGTCCGAGGCGTCGGAGGATGTAGGCGGTCAGGGTGTTCATCGAAGGCTCCGCCCCGGGGGGCCGTGGAGGGGCGGGCGCGACCCGGCGGCCGCGCCCGGAAGGGTCGAGGGCGCGCGGCCTAGCCGCCGGTCTTTTCGAGTTCGACGACCATGTAGCGGATGTTCGACCAGAACGGGCCGGAGGCCGAGTACGGGTTCTCGATGCTCGGGTAGCCGGTCCAGTAGGTCGTGTCGAAGGGCGCGAACTTGTTGTACGCCATCAGCGGGATGAACGGCATCTCCTCGACCGCGAGCTGCAGGTACTCCATCCCCAGCTCGGCCACGCGCGGGCTGTCGAAGGGCACCGTGCGGTTCTCCTCGATGATCGCGTCCAGCTCGTCGTTCTGCCACCGGTTCAGGTTCCGCGGCGGCTGGCTCTCGCCCAGCGGCACCAGGAAGTCGGAATGGTAGCTCTCGAGGAAGAAGCTGAGATCGGGATGCCCGCCCCAGGTCTCCACCGTCCAGAAGATC
The DNA here is from genome assembly GCF_900141735.1 of Wenxinia saemankumensis. Lineage (GTDB taxonomy): Bacteria > Pseudomonadota > Alphaproteobacteria > Rhodobacterales > Rhodobacteraceae > Wenxinia > Wenxinia saemankumensis. Next base: position 65,835 of record NZ_FQYO01000007.1, on the reverse strand, counting down.
GCCGCCTCGTAATCGCCGACATCGAGCCGCTGGGTATGGGTGGGGCCGGCGACCACGACCTCGGTCGGGATGCCGTTCAGGCTCCATTGCTGGGCGATGATCGTGCCGGCCCGGGCAAGCGTCGGGATGTTGTCGCCCTCGACCTGCAGGGTCATCTCGAAGGGCTCTCCCTCGGGCGTCAGCCAGCCGTCGCCCTGCTCGGTGAACCCGGCGGAGCGCAGCAGCGCGGCGGCTGCCTCGGCATCCTGCTGCCACCAGCCGAAGCCGAACATCTCCTTGCGGAGCTCGGGATCCTCGGGGATCGAGTCGCCCCATTGCGGCGTGACCAGCTGCGCGATCTGCTCGGCGATGTCCGGGTTGTAGGGCTGGATCGTGCCCTCGCCGGTATCGAGCTCGTAGTCGATCAGCCAGTCCTGCATCGGGACGTAGTAATCAGGGATTGCCGACCCGGTCGGCGGCACCGACAGCGCCGCGATGTTGGCCGCGCCCCGGTAGGAGCCCATGCTGACCGCGCGGATGTCGATCAGCAGCGCGAGCGCCCAGCGCACACGCGGATCGGACAGCTTGTCGAGCTGGTTGTTCAGCAGCACCGAGGGCAGCGTCGGGTCGGGATGGGCGAAGGGAAAGCCCGGCAGCCACTGGGCGGTGGTGTCGCCGGCCTGCTCGACGATGGTGAACATGCCCTCGGGGGCGATGTCGTTGATCACGTCGAGATTGTGGTTCAGCTGCTCGATCACCCGCGCGTCGGGGTTCCCGGCGGTCCGGTAGACGACGTATTCGACCTCCGGCGCCTCGTCGAGCGTCATGCCGATCGAGGTCCGCTCCCAGTCGTCGCGCAGCCGCCAGATCGCCCATTGCCCGTTCGCGTCGTAGTTCTCGAGCACGTAGGCCGACAGCGAGACCGGCGGGTTGAAGGTCGCCGTGAGCGGATCCTCGACCTGGCTGAACACATGCTCGGGCATGATCCAGGCGGCGTTCCAGCGCACCGTGAACAGCGTGTGGAAGCGCGAGTTCGGCGCGTTGAGGTTGAAGACGACGGTATGGTCGTCCGGAGCCTCGACACTTTCGACGTTGATCGTGAACGGCGCCGACCAGTTCATGCCCGGGTTCGCCATCTGGGTCTCGACCGTGTAGACCACGTCCTCGGCGGTGAAGGGTTCGCCATCGCTCCAGAAGATGCCGTCCTTCAGCTCCACCGTCATCTGCGTGAAGTCGTCGTTGTAGATCGGGCGCGACGCGGCGAGGGCGTTCTGCCAGGCGTCGTCGCCCGAGCCCTCGGGATTGATGAACCACAGCGTGTCGGCCGACAGCTGCTGGTTGCCGTTCGGGCTGGCGCCCCCGCCCGGGGCCCAGAGGTTGAACCAGTCGGCGTTCTGCGCCGCGGGCCCCTGGATGATGAGCGTGTCCTCCCGCGGGAGCCCCGCGATGAAATCCTGCGCGGCGAGCGGAGCGGCCAAGGCCGTCGCGCCGATCGCCGTCAGAAACAAGGTCCTGATCTTCATTGTGTCCTCCCTCGAGCGCGGCATGTCCTCCGGGCGCGCCCTTGCCGATGCCGCCCCGCCGGAACGGGACTCGCCCCCAAACTATTGACAATTCAATTGGGCATGGCAACAAAAAATCCCGATCTTGCCGGTTATTTCCCTTGTTTGCCGCTTCGATCTCCGCTGTCTAGTCGACGATCCTACCTTGATTGTTGACAATGAATGCCGTCCCCGTAGTGTCGGCCAGGGCCCGGGGATGTCCCCCGGCACGACATCATCAGGGGCCGGCCGAGCCGCCGGGGGAGGAAGCGAAATGTCCGGACAGGCAAGGGTCGCCATGCGGGTCGACGGCAGCCGCAGCACGGGGGCCTACCACCCGATGTGGAACTGGTTCGGCTACGACGAGCCGAACTACACCTATACCAAGGACGGCGTGAAACTGCTGGGCGACCTCGCCGCCGCCTCCGGCACGCCGCCGCATATCCGCACCCACAACCTGCTGACCTCCGGCGACGGCGAGGCGGCGCTGAAATGGGGCTCGACCAATGCCTATACCGAGGATGCGGACGGCAATCCGGTCTACGACTGGACGATCATGGACCGCATCTTCGACGCCTACGTGCAGACGGGGACGGTGCCCTTCGTGCAGGTCGGCTTCACCCCCGAGGCGCTGTCCGACGATCCCGGCCCCTACCGCCACAGCTGGTCGCTGGACGACACCTATTCCACCATCATGACCGGCTGGGCCGCCCCGCCGAACGACCTGCGCAAATGGCACGACCTGGTGAAGGCCTGGGCCGAGCACCTGGTGGAGCGCTACGGCCGCGAGACCGTGGCGACCTGGCCCTGGGAATGCTGGAACGAGCCCGACGGCCACTACTGGACCGGCTCGATCCCGCAATACTGCGAGATGTTCGCGGCGACCGTCCGCGCGGTGAAGGCCGTCCTCCCCGAGGGGCGGGTCGGCGGCCCCCATACCTGCGGTGCGCATGACAACCCCAAGGCGCAGACCTTCCTGCGCGGCGTGCTCGACTACGTGGTCGAGCACGAACTGCCGATCGACTTCATCGCCTTCCACGCCAAGGGTCAGCCCAAGCTGAAGAACGGCGAGGTCTGCATGGGGCTGGCCAAGCACCTGCTCGACATCAGGGGCAATCTCGAGATCATCGCCGAATACCCGTCGCTGACTCACCTGCCCGTCATCATCGGCGAGAGCGATCCCGAGGGCTGCGCCGCCTGCTCGGCCCGCGTCCATCCGCAGAACGCCTATCGCAACGGCCCGCTCTACGGCTCCTACGTGGTCGAGAACATGGTCCGCACCTACGAGCTGTCGCGCAATGCCGGCATCCATATCGAGGGCGCGGTGACCTGGGCCTTCATGTTCGACGGCCAGCCCTGGTACGACGGCTTCCGCGACCTCGCGACCAACGGCGTCGGCAAGGCGGTGCTGAACGCCTTCCGCCTGCTGGGAAAGCTGGACGGCGAGTGGATCGAGGCGACGAGCGACGGCGCCCTCCCCCTCGACCGGATCCTCGATCAGGGGGTGCGGCAGGCGCCGGACGTCAATTGCGTGGCCACCCGCGATGCGGGCGGGATCAGCGTACTGGTCTGGAACTACCACGACGACAACGTGGTGACGCCCGACCACGCGGCTGCTATCGAGCTGACCGTCACCGGCCTGCCGGACGGCGCGCTCACCGTCAGCGAGTTCCGGATGGATGCCGATCACGGCAATTCCTTCGGCGCGTGGCAGGCGATGGGATCGCCGCAGGATCCCTCCCCCGCCCAGATCGCCGAGCTGGAGGCCGCCTCGCGACTGCCCTGCATCGAGGAGCGGTCGATGGACGCGGCGGACGGCACGCTGCGCCTGACGACGACCCTGCCCCGGCAGGGGGTCGGCCTGTTCCGGATCGACTTCTGAGGCGACCGGCCCGGTCGGCGCGACGGGCGCCGGCCGGGCACGTTGTCCGCTTGCGCGGACGCGCGCCATGCCCCACATCGCGCCCCCGGGAGGATGGAATGAGCGCCAAGGATCTGACGAACGAGGAAGAGGCGGTCGCCCGCGCCATCGAGATGGACATCATCTTCGGCCGGCTCGGCCCCGGCGAGCGCCTGACGGAGGAGACCATCGCCCGCGACAAGGCGGCCTCGCGCCACCACGTCCGCTCGGCGCTGATGATCCTCGAACGGGCCGGCATCGTCACGCGCGAGCGCAACAAGGGCGCCCAGGTCCGCGCCTATTCCTCGGAGGAGGTGCGCCAGCTCTACGACGTGCGCGAGATGCTGACCCGGCAGGCGGCGCTCAAGATCGCCCTGCCTGCCGGCGCCGAGGACATCGCGGGGGTCGAGGCGCTCCAGGCGGAGTACGAAGCGGCGATCGACCGCCGCGACCTGCCCGAGATCCATGCCACGAACGACGCGTTCCACGTCGGCTTCTTCGCCCTGTCGCGCAATCCCTACCTCGTCGAGATGGTGAAGCGGGCGATGGACATGACCTATGTCATCCGCGCCGCCGACATGAGCAACGCGGGCAGGCTCACCGCCGCGCGGGACGAGCACCGGGCGATGATCCAGCTGCTGCGGGGGACCGACAGCTGGGCGCTGTCCGAGCTCTGCGTGCAGCACCTGCGGCCGAGCAAGCAGCAGTATCTCAGCCGGCTGGAGCGGGAAGAGCAGGATCGCGGCCGAGCGCATAGGCCCGCTCGATGAGGCGGAGCGTCGCGAGGTTGTCCTCCACCTGAGCGGCGAAGGCGCGGGGATCGCCCGCCGCGACCGCCGCCACGAACTGCGCGATCATGCCCTGGTACGAGGCCGTGTAATCGGCGGCGAGGTCGACGGCCTCCTCCTCGTCCGGGCGTCCGGGCCGGCGCAGGGCCAGCCGATCCCCCTCCAGGGCGATGGCGCCTTCGGTCCCCTGCAGCTCCAGCTCGTCGGTCAGGCCGGGCGGCGCGCCGTGGCTGCGGAAATCGCCGATCACCGACACAGCCGCGGGCCCTGCGCGGAAGAGCAGGCTCGCCATGTCCTCGCCCCGCAGCGCGGGCGTATCCGCGCCCAGCGCCGCGCCGAGCAGGTCCATCTCGCCGACGACCGATCGCAGCGCGTCGACGTGGTGGATCAGGATCTCCATCAGCAGCATCCGCTCCAGCCCGGCCAGCATCGGCTGCCGCGCCAGGGCGGGCAGCGCGCCCTGCCCGTCCGGGAGGAAGCCGGAGGTGCGGGCTTGCAGCAGCCCCCGGCGCAGCCGGCCGATCCGGCCCCCGGCGACCCAGTCGCGGATCCGGCCGTAATGCGGGCGGTGCCGCCAGTTCTCGTTGACCATAAGCCGCGTGCCTGGCGGCAGGCCGTCCACCAGGGCGCGCGCCGCGTCCCAGGTCGGGGCCAGCGGCTTCTGGCACAGGATGGCGAGGCCGCGCCGGGCGCCCAGCGCGACCGAGGCGGCATGATGTTCGCGCGGGCTCGCCACGTCCAGCGCGTCGACCGCGACGGCGTCCAGCATCTCGGTATCTGTCGAGAAGGTGCGGGGAATGCCCCAGCGGGCGGCCCGCTCCGCCCGCGCGGCGGGGTCGGGATCGGCGATCGCCACGACCGAGACCGCCCCGCCCAGCCGGCGGTAGGCGGCGAGATGGTGTTCGGTGACCCACCCGGCCCCGACCATGGCGATGCGTAGCGACATTGACGACAATCCGGATCATGTTCTCTTGCCTGACCCTCATAAATACCGGTTACAGCTGGATCAACCCATCGCTTTGTTGACAACATCCGCGCGGCGGCACAATCTGGCCCGACACCGGAAGGAGGACGGGATCCATGACCTGCAGCGGCCTCTGGCCCCCCGCGGCGACGCCCTTCGACGCCGATCTCGCCGTCGACACGCCGGCCCTGCTCGCCCATTGCCGCGCGCTGCTGGCGGACGGGGCGCGGGGCATCGCCCCCCTCGGCACCACGAGCGAGGCCAACAGCCTGACCCTGGCCGAGCGGCGGGCGGTCCTCGACGGCCTGCTCGACGGCGGCATTCCCGCCGCGCAGCTGCTGCCGGGCACGGGGGCCTGCGCGGTCGGCGACGCGGTGGAGATGTCGCGCGCCGCAACGCGGGCGGGCTGTGCCGGGGTGCTGCTGCTGCCGCCCTTCTTCTACAAGGGCGTGCCGGATGACGGCCTCTACGACTACGTCGCGCGGGTCGTCGACGGGACGGGCGCGGACGGCCTTCGGATCTACCTCTACCATATCCCCCAGATGGCCGGGGCGGGCTGGTCGCTGCCCCTGATCGAGCGGCTGCTGCGGGACTTTCCCGGAATCGTCGTCGGCCTCAAGGACAGCACCGGCGACTGGAGCGGGACGCGCGCCTTCATCGAGACCTTCCCCGACCTCGCGGTCTTTCCCGCCAGCGAGGCGCATCTGAGCGACGCGATCCCGCTGGGCGCGGCGGGCTGCATCTCGGCCACGGCGAACGTCAACGCCGCCGGCATCGCCCGGCTGATCGACGCGCTGCGCAGCGGCGCCCCTGCCGGCGATCTCCAGGAAGAGGCGACGCGCCAGCGCGGCCTCGTCACCGCGGGCCCCCTGATCCCCGGGATCAAGGCGGTGATCGCCGCGCGGACGGGCGCGCCCGGCTGGGCGAGGGTTCGCCCGCCGCTGCGCCCGATGGGGGGCGGCGCGGCCCGCGACCTGGCGGCGGCGCTCGAGGCCGGGACGCTCGTGTCGTGAGCGACGGCAAGGGACGGGGAAAGGGCCTCGCGGGACGGCTGACGGCCTATGGCGATCCCGGCTTCGCGCAGTTCCTGCGCAATTCCTTCCTGCTCGCCCGGGGCTACGGGCCCGAGGTCTTCGACCGGCCGGTCGTCGCGATCTGCGACACCGGGTCGGACTACAATCCCTGCCACGCCACGGCGCCGCAGCTGGTCGAGGCGATCTCGCGCGGGGTGACGATGGCGGGCGGCCTGCCGATGGTCTTTCCGACGATCTCGCTGCACGAGAGCTTCGCCCACCCCACCTCGATGTTCCTGCGCAACCTCATGTCGATGGACACCGAGGAGATGCTGAAGGCGCTGCCGCTCGACGCCGCCGTGCTGATCGGCGGCTGCGACAAGACCATCCCCGCCCAGCTGATGGGGGCGATCAGCGCCGACGTGCCGACCCTGTCGGTCGCGGTCGGGCCCATGCTGACCGGCTCGCACGAGGGCGAGCGGCTGGGCGCCTGCACCGATTGCCGACGGCTCTGGGTCGAGCATCGCGCCGGCGCCCTGGACGAGGCGGCGCTGAATGCCGCGCAGTCGCAGCTGATGGCCTCGCACGGGACCTGCATGGTGATGGGCACGGCCAGCACGATGGCCTGCCTCGCCGAGGTGCTGGGCTTCATGCTGCCCGGCGGGGCGAGCATCCCGGCCGTCCATTCCGAGCGCCTGCGCCACGCCGAGGCGAGCGGCCGCCGCGCGGTCGAGATGGCCCGCGCGGGCGGGCCGACCCCGCGCGAGATGCTGACGCCGGCGAGCGTCCGCAACGCCGCCGTCACGCTGCAGGCTCTGGGCGGATCGACCAATGCCGCGATCCACCTCGCCGCGATCCTCGGGCGGGCGGGGCTGCGCTTCGACCTCGCCGAACTCGGCGCCATCGGGGCGGCGACCCCGATCCTGGCGGATCTCAAGCCCGTGGGCCGCGCCTACATGCAGGATTTCCACGCCGCCGGTGGCCTGCCGGCCCTCCTGCGCGAACTGGCCGGGGCGGGCCATTTCGACAGCGACACCCCAACCGCCGACGGCCGCCGCTGGTCGCAGGTGCTGGAGGCCCTGCCGGACTGGCGCGATCCGGGCGTCATCCGACCCGCCGGGGACCCGGTGGTCGCGGGCGGCGCCATCGCCGTGCTGCGCGGCAGCCTCGCCCCCGGGGGCGCGATCATCAAGCAGGCCGCGATGACCGAGGGACTGCGCGCGCATGAGGGGCCGGCGCTGGTCTTCGACGGGCTGGCCGATCTCGACGCGCGGATCGACGACCCCGGCCTCGACGTGACGCCCGACAGCGTGCTCGTCCTGCGCAATGTCGGCCCGGTCGGCGGGCCCGGCATGCCCGAGGCGGGACTCATCCCGATCCCGCGCAAGCTGGCCGCCACGGGGCTGCGCGACATGGTCCGGATCTCGGACGCGCGGATGTCGGGCACGGCCTACGGCGCGGTCGTGCTGCATGTCTCGCCCGAGGCGGCGGTCGGCGGTCCGCTCGCCCTGGTGCGGGACGGCGACCGGATCCGGCTGGACGTGGCGGCGGGCACGCTCGACCTGCTGGTCGATGACGCCGAGCTGGAGCGGCGCCGCGCCGGGTGGCGCGCCCCGCCGGTGCCGCGCCGGGGCTATGCCCGGCTCTACGCGACCACCGTGCAGCAGGCCGATCTCGGCTGCGATTTCGACTTCCTCGCGGCGCCCGGCGATGAGTGACGGCCCGGCCTGGGACACCCATGTCCACGTGATCGGCGAATCCGGCCGCTTTCCCCTCTCCCCCGCGCGCGGCTACGAGCCGCCCGACGCGCCGCTCGAGGCGCTGCTCGCCCATCTCGACGCCATCGGGGCGGGGCGGGCCGTCCTGGTCCAGCCCAGCGTCTACGGCTTCGACAATGCCTGCCTGATCGACGCGATCGCGCGCAGCGACGGCCGCTGCACCGGGATCTGCGTGCCGGATCCCGGCTCGGAGCCGCGCGACCTCGCCCGTCTGCACGCGGCGGGGGTGCGGGGCCTGCGCTGCAACCTCGTCAATCCCGGCGGACTGCAGCTGTCGCAGACCGAAGGCTGGTGGCCCTGGATGGCGGATCACGGCTGGCACCTGCAGGTGCAGATCGACGCGAGCCGCCTCGATGTCGGCGCGCTGGCCGCGCGCCCCGGGATCCCGCCCCTCGTGGTGGACCACATGGGCTACCCCCCGCGCGGCTCGGGTCCCGGCGCGATCGCCTCGCTGGTCGAGGCGGTCGCGGACGGCCTCGTCCATGTCAAGCTGTCCGCCCCCTACCGCCTCTCGACGCAGAGGCCGCCCTATCCCGATGCGACGCTGCTGGCGCGCGCGCTGCTCGCCGCCGGGGCGGATCGCTGCCTCTTCGCCTCGGACTGGCCGCATACGGAGCTGTCGGCCCCGCCGATGGGGGATGCGGACTGGCTGCACCACCTGCGCGCCGTCGCCGGACCGGGCTGGGAGCGGATGCAGCGCGCGGCCGAGGCGCTCTACGGCGGCGCCTGACGCGGGGGGGCGCTAGCGCCCGGCCCGCCGTTCGTCGATCGGCGGCAGGAACCAGACGGCCAGCCCCGCCAGCGGCAGGACCGCGCAGAACCGGTAGACCGCCTCGACCCCGTAGCTGTCGGCCATGATCCCCAGCAGTGCCGCCGCGATCCCGCCGAGGCCGAAATTCAGCCCGTAGAACAGCCCGCCGATCAGGCCGATCCGGTTCGGCAGCAGGTCCATCGCGTAGATCAGGATCGAGGCGAAGGCGCTGGCCATGACGAGGTTGATCGCCACCGTCAGCACCCCGGTCCAGAAGAGGTCGGCATAGGGCAGGATCAGCGTCAGCGGCAGCGGCCCCAGCACCGAGATCCAGATGATCCGCCGCCGCCCGATCGCGTCGCCGACCACGCCGCCGATCAGCACGCCCACCGCCGCCGCCATGAGGAAGACGAACAGCATCATCTGCGAGGCCGGGATCGAGAGGCCGAACTTCTCGATCAGGTAGAAGGTGTAGAAGGACCGGAAGCTCTCGCCGTAGGTGTTCTTGGTGAACATGAGGAAGGTGAGCACGGTCAGCCCGACCGCGATCGTCGCCGCGCCGTGCTGCGGCGTCGGCGATTCCGCCCGCCGTCGGGCGCTGCGGTCGGTGAACTCGGCCCGGATGCTGTGCTGCTGGCGGCCGATCCAGGTCAGGAGCACCATCGCGGCGAGGGCGAGCACCGCGAACCAGGCGAGGCTAGGCTGCCCCCAGGGGACGATGATGAGGGCGGCGAGGACCGGGCCGAGCGCGCCCCCCGCCTGCCCGCCCACCTGGAAGATGCCCTGCGCCAGCCCCTGCCGGTCCCCGGCCGCGTAGCGCGCCATCCGCGTCGCCTCGGGATGGAAGATGGACGAGCCGATGCCGATCAGCGCCACCGCGACGAGGATCGCGGCGTAGCTGCCCGCGAGGGCGAGGCAGACCAGTCCCGACAGGGTGAAGGTCATGCCCACGACCGGCGAATAGGGCGCCGGATAGCGGTCGGTCACCATGCCCATCACCGGCTGCAGCAGGGAGCCCGCGATCTGGAAGGTCAGGGTGATGAGGCCGATCTGCACGAAGTCGAGCCCGTAATCCTGCTTGAGGATGGGGTAGGCCGCCGGGATCAGCGATTGCATCAGGTCGTTCAGCAGATGCGTCGCGCCGAGCGCGGTGAGCACGGCGAGATAGGTCCGGGGCGGCGTGGCGAAGGTCATGGCAGGCGTCTTTGCAGGTCGGTCGAGCGGGTCGCGGCCCGCCGGGGCGACCGGCCGACCGCGCACCGGCACGGGGAGGGTGAGGGCCCCGCGAGGCGGGGCCGGCGCACAGAACGCCCCTTTCCCCGGCATGGCAAGGGGCGGCGCCGGCGGCAGGCGGGGCCCGCCCGCCCCATGGGTCCGTTGCCCGCCCGATCCCATGGTGGCGTCCGGTCCCATCCGGACCTTCCCCAAGGCGCGCGGCGCTCGTTCTGCCATGGCGGTCCCGGCCGCGCCCCTCTCGACGACCGCTCGCTTCCGCGCCGTCCGGGGTCCCGGCCGCGCCGCCCGACGCCGGGTCGGGATCGACAGCGGGCCGCGCCCCGCCCTAATGTCGCGGCCAGCAGACCCACCGGAGCCCCCGCCATGTCCCTTCGCGCCGCCGCCCTCGTCGCCCTCCTCCTGCCGGCCGCCTGCGCCGCGGTCGTCGGGGACCGGGCCGTGGTGACCGGGGTGGGGGCGGAGGACCTGCTGAAGCTGCGCGCGGGACCGGGGCTGAACTACACCGTCGTCCTCGGCCTGCCCGACGGGACCGAATTGCGGCGCGGCGACTGCGCCGTCGAGCTGGGGCAGCTGTGGTGCGCGGTCACGCTGTCCGACGCCCCCGGCATCGGCGGCTACGTCGCCGCCGATTACCTCTCGACGCCCTGATCCGCGCGGCCGCGCGCGGCGCGGCGCTTTCGGGCCGCGATGGGTCGGCGGCGGGACACCGCGCCTCTGGACAACGGGCAAGGTCCGGCCCAGCAAGCCGCTGACCGATCACCGACCCCCAGGAGCCCTGCCCCATGTCCTCCTTCGCCCTGCGCGTGCGCTGCGTCTCGAAGCGCGGCATCGTCGCCGCCATCGCCGGCTTCCTTGCCGAGCAGGGATGCAACATCACCGATTCCGCGCAGTTCGACGACGCCGATACCGGCGCCTTCTTCGCTCGGATGTCGTTCCGCTCGGAGGAGGGCAAGACCCTGGCCGAGCTCGAGAGCGCCTTCGCCGGGATCGCCGAGAAGCTCGAGATGGAGGCGGAGTTCTTCGACGAGGCCGCCAAGAGCAAGGTCGTCGTGATGGTCAGCCGCTTCGGTCACTGCCTGAACGACCTGCTCTACCGCAGCCGGATCGGCGCCCTGCCGATTGAGATCGTCGCCGTGATCTCGAACCACATGGACTACCAGAAGGTGGTCGTGAACCAGGACATCCCGTTCCACTGCATCAAGGTCACCAAGGAGAACAAGGCCGAGGCCGAGGCGCGGATCATGGACGTGGTGGAGGAGAGCGGCGCCGAGCTGATCGTGCTGGCCCGCTACATGCAGATCCTCTCCGACGCGATGTGCCGCAAGATGTCGGGGCGGATCATCAACATCCACCATTCCTTCCTCCCGAGCTTCAAGGGGGCCAATCCCTACAAGCAGGCCTTCCAGCGCGGCGTGAAGCTGATCGGCGCGACGTCGCACTACGTGACGGCCGATCTCGACGAGGGGCCGATCATCGAGCAGGACACCGTGCGCGTGACCCACGCGCAATCGGCCGAGGACTACGTCTCGCTCGGCCGCGACGTCGAGGCGCAGGTGCTGGCCCGCGCGATCCACGCCCATGTGCGGGGCCGCGTCTTCCTCAACGGCGACAAGACGGTCGTCTTCCCGCCCTCCCCCGGCTCCTACGCGTCCGAACGGATGGGCTGAGGAACGGGGCGCCGGGGGGGGTTCCGGCCCGCCGTTCCCCTGCCGGCCTACGGCCTCTCCCCCCGGGCGCCCCGGCGCCCGGGGCGGCGCGCCCCGCTGTTGCCGTCCCGCCAACCCGGGGCGCGGCCCGGGGGGGAATGCCGGCATCGCCATTGCGGCCCTGCCGGCGGAGTGCTGGGGTCCGGACGGTGTGGAGTGTGGCAGCGCGATCCGGATCGCCCTGCAGGGGGCGAGGATGTTCTACCGGCTTGCCTATGTCAGTTCGTCCGTGCAGCCGATGTCCGTCGAGGCGATCGGCGCGCTGCTCGAGGTGTCGCGGCGGAACAACCTGCGCGACGACATCACCGGCTTCCTGTGCTGCCGCGAGCGCATGTTCTTCCAGCTGCTGGAGGGGAGACAGACGGAGGTCGAGGCGTGCTACGCGCGGATCCGCGACGATCCCCGCCACGACGAGCCCGCGCCGATCCTGATGGAGGAGACCGAGACCCGCTCGGTGCCGGATTTCTCCATGGCCTACATCACCCGCCGGGACCTGCGCGCCGAGAGGGCCGAGGTGCTGCACGCGCTGCAGGGATTCCGGAGCCGCGAACTCCCCCGGACGAACGATCCGGCGGTGACCGAGCTGATCGCCACCTTCACCGGCGCCCTCGCCCGCCAGAAATGGAGCGGCGAGGGTAGCGGGATGGCCTGACGGCCGCCATCGCGCGACGGGCCGCGGGCCGGTACGGGCCGCGACCGGTACGGGCCGCCGCCCGTCCGGACGCGGCGCCCCCACCCCCGGTGACGATCGCGGCCCGGCCGGCCCGTGGCGGCAGTCCATCCCGTCGTTCCCCGCCCGGCCGCAAGCGCCAGCGCCCGCCTTGGGCCGGCAGCGCGATGTCCCGGGCCGGCGACGCCCGGGGGATCGACGCCGCCGGGCGCGCCGGTGCTCGGGCCGGAGAGGTGTCTCCCGGGGGATTGACCGGGATCGCGGGGTGGTCGACACCCGATCGGATGACTTCCGCACCCACCGCCCCGGCCGCTCAGGCGCAGGGCATCCTCCTGATGTGCCTCGGCGTGGCGATGCTGAGCGTCAACGACGCGATCGCGAAGCTGCTGACGTCGGATTACAACCCGCTGCAGATCCTCTTCCTGCGGAACGTGATCGCCCTGCCCTTCGCCATGGGGATCGCCGCGGCGATCGGCGGTCGCGCCGCCCTGGGATCGCGCCGCCCCCTCGCGCATGTGGCGCGCGGCGCGCTCTGGGTGGGCGCGACGATGCTCTTCTTCACCAGCCTTTCCCGGCTGGGCCTCGCCGAGGCGACCGCGCTGATCTTCGCCGCGCCGTTCTTCATCACGCTCATCTCCGCCCTGGTCCTGGGCGAGATCGTGGGCTGGCGTCGCTGGCTCGCCGTGCTCGCCGGCTTCTCCGGGGTGCTGGTCATCGTCCGGCCGGGGGGCGAGGCCTTCCAGCCGGTCCTGCTGCTGCCGGTCGCGGCCGCCTTCACCTACGCGCTCCTGATGCTCAGCGCGCGCTGGCTGGATCCGCGGGACAGCGTCTGGACGCTTCTGGTCTGGCTGACCGGCACGGGGGCGCTGCTCGGCGCGATCCTCGTGCCGCTCGTCTGGGTGCCGGTCCGGGCCGCGGACCTGCCGGCCTTCGCCGGGATCGCCTTCTTCGGCGTCGCGGGCATGACGATGATCACCCAGGCCTTCCGGCTGGCCCCCGCCGTCGTGGTCGCCCCGCTGGACTACACGGGTCTGCTCTGGGCGACGCTGTTCGGCTGGGCGATCTGGCGCGAATCCCCTGACGAGCTGACTTGGCTCGGCGCCGCCATCATCATCGCGAGCGGGGTCGCGACCATCCTGCGGGAGCAGCGATCTGCCGCCTGAGGGCCCTCCCCCCGGACCCGCCGGACGACAGCGGCGGGATCCGGAGGCCGTGCCCCGGGCCTGCCCGAAACGTCAGGTTAAACGGACGGTCCTGCAAGCTTATTTAAAATTGTGGGCGGGGGCGAACCTTCGGGAGTTCGTCGATCATGAAACGCGGGACCTACTACCTCTTCGATTCGTCCGGCCGGAACGTGGCCGAAATGCGATCCGCTACGCTCTTCGCTCCGGACGGGACCGAGATCGGCATGTATCTGAACGCCTTCGGGGTCATCGTCGGCTTCGACGGCCGGTATCTGGGCGAGGTCGTGCAGGATGACCGTCTGTACTGCCGGACTAACCGGATCGGCGAGGTCCTGAGCCGGGATCTGCAGCGGCGTCCGCGCCCGGTCGGCCATCGTCCCGGCACATTGCACCGGACCGCCTACCCCCGACCGCTTCCCCCCGGCTATTCCGACATCCCGGCGGAGCATTTCCGGACCCTCGGCGGAAAGCGCGCCGCCTGAGCTGCGGACGACCGTCCGGACCGCGCGGCCGAAGCACGGATCCGCCGTCGGCGGGGCGCAAGGCACGACCGACTTCCTATGCTGCGAGCGGCGTGGCCACCACCGACCCCTCGGGCGGGACGACGATCCGCAGATCCAGCCCGCCCCCGCGCGTCTGCGACATGAAGAAGCTTGCCCCGATCGCCCGGCTGAGCGTGTCGATCAGAGAAAGCCGCAGCGTCACCGGCGTGGCGGATTGCGCCGTGGCGGCGGCGCTGCCCGTGGCGCTCTCCAACCTGTCGAACTGGTGGCTCAGCTGAGCCGGGACATCCTCGAGCGACAGACTGCCCCGGTCGCTTCTGGCGGCGATCGTGACGAGCCCGGCCTCCTCCGAGATCGAGAGATCGACATGCGCCCCCGTCGGACTGGCGCTGATCGCGGCATGAAGCGTGGTCGCGAGCAGCGTCTCGGCCGCCGAGCGGACCATGTGCGCCTCGAGAAGGGCCGGCGCGTCCAGGCTCACCGACACCCCCGTCTTCTCGGCGTGGAGATGCTCGAGATTCACCGCGTCCTTCGCCAGGGACACGATGTCCAGGGTCTCGCTGTCCTCCGCCACCTGCGCCGCAACGGCGTGATCGGAAAGGTCGATCAGCGAATTCAGGGTCTGCAGCAGCTGCGCGCCGGATTCGCCGATCTTTCCCACGAAGCCCTGGTAGCTCTTGTGTCCGAGCGGTCCGATCGCCTCGCTCTTCATCAGCGAGGCGAAGCCGAGGATATGCGTGAGAGGTGTCCTGAAATCGTGCTTCAGACCCGACAGCATCCGGAACTTCTCGGCATGGTCCTGTTCGAGCTGCCGGTACTGGAACTCGGTCGCGGCCAGCGAACTGTCGAGCCGCGTGATGCATTCCTGCACGCTCGCCATCAGCACGCCGGCCTCGTCGGCATATGTCGTGGGCAGGCGGGGCATCCGGCGGGTCTGGAGGTAGGCGTCCGCCGCCCGGGAGGCGGCACGCACCGGAGCGAGGAGCGTGTGCATCACGCCCATCGTGGCGGCGGTCCCGAGAAGCGTCGCGACGAGCATCGCCGCGAGCACGTCGAGTTGCTGCGCAAGAGGCGTGGGATCCGCGAGGAGGACGTAACCGACGGCCCCGAACATCGGCACGTGGACCCCGAGGAAGCTCACGAGGAGAATCTTCCCGTTGTAGGTCCGGGGCCAGCTCGTGCTGGCCATGGCTTTGTAGATCTGCACGTCCGATTCTTTCGTTCGGCTGGGGCTGGGACGCCCCTTCTCGTTAACCAATGAGCCGAAAGAACGGCCGGATACGGGACTCCGCCAAGACCATGCCGTGTCGAGGCCGCGTTCGCCGCAGGCCGGCGCCTGCCCGATCCGGCGCGGGGCATCGTGCAGGTGTGTGGGGGCCTGGAAGATGCGGACCGCCCCGGCGAGGCAGTTTGGTCGATTGACCGGACCGCCCCGAGAATGCCCCGGGGCTGGCGGGCCCACGAGGACTCGAACCCCGAACCTGCCGATTAGAAGTCGGCTGCTCTATCCAGTTGAGCTATGAGCCCGCGCCGGTCCCTTCTGCGACGGGCGCGGCGTCCTTGGCAAGTCTCGGCGCTTAACGGGCGGGAAAGAAACGGGCGGTAGGAAGGCGGCGATCGGGTCGGTCCGCGATGGACCGGCCCCGCCCACCGAACCGAGGATCCTTCCATGCCCGCCTTCCGTATCGCCCTGGCCCTCGCCGCCGGGCTCCCCCTCTCCGCCGCAGCGCAGGACGTCGACGCCGCCATCAAGGGCTATTTCGGCGACCACATCGCGCCCTGGATCGACGATGCGGCCGTGGTCGGGGCGGTGACGGCGCAGAACGAGACGACCCATGGCTACGATCAGGCCATGATCGACGATCTCGAGGCGACCTGGCGGTCCGAGGTCGGCGCCGCGAACCAGCCGACGATCGACCCGGTCGTGACCTCCCCCCTCGCCGACCAACTGCGCGCGCATATCGCCGAATCGGGCGGCGTCATCACCGAGATCTTCATCACCGACGGGGTCGGTCTGAATGTCGCCGCCTCCGGCATCACCTCGGACATGTGGCAGGGCGACGAGGCCAAGTGGCAGGAGACCTACGGCGCCGGTCCCGGGGCCATGCATGTCAGCGAGATCGAGATGGACGAGAGCACGGGCAGCTACCAGGCCCAGATCTCCGCCACCATCGTCGATCCCGACAGCGGCGCAGCCATCGGTGCGATCACCGTCGGGCTGAACGCCGAAAGCTTCATGTGACTCCGCACGGAACCTGATGCCATGACCGCCTCGCCCCGTCGTCCGGCCCTGTCGATCTTCGTGCAGTGCCTCCTCCTCGCCACCGGCAGCCTCTTCGCCGTGGCCGCGCTGCTCGCCTGGTTGAACGCCCAGTATGCCCGGTCGCTCGTCGTCGACGGCCTGACCGCGAGGGCGCTCGACCTGACGCATTCGGTGGCGACGAAGGCGGGGGCCGCGCTGCGCTTCGGACGGACCGAGGATATCGTGGGCCTGCTGGAAGAGGTGGAGCAGACCGCCCCCGACTTCCTGGCCTCCGCCATCCTGCTCGACACCACGGGCGAAGTGGTGCTGGAATGGGGCGAGCCGGGCGGCGACCTCGCCGCCTTCGGCCGGGGGGCAGCGCTGCAGGCCGCGCAGGACCGGGACACCCTGCGCTTCGCCGTTCCCATCCCCTTCGGCGAGGACCAGGAGACGGCGGGCCTGCTCGTCACCGGCTGGTCGAGCGAGACCTACATGGCCGACATCGCCCGCCAGAACCTCGTCACCTACGCGATCTGCGCCGCCGTGGCGGCCGTGATCCTGGTCGCTTTCGCCCTGGCCGTCCGACACATGATCAGCCGGCCGCTCGCGCGGCTGGCCGGGATGGTGGACCGGGTCGCCGGCGGCGACATGGACACGCCGATCCCCGGCCTCGGGCGCGGCGACGAGATCGGGCAGATCGCCGGCAATCTCGAGGCGTTCCGCGACCGGCGGCGGCAGACGCTCGCGCTCGAGCGTTCGGCCCAGGAGGCGGCCGAGGCGCAGCGCTCGGTCGTGGCGACCCTCCGCGGCGCGCTGGAGGCGCTGTCGGCGGGCGATGTCTCGCGCACGATCGACCGCCCCTTCCCGGGCGAATACGAATCGCTCCGGGAGGCCTACAATTCCACGATCGGCACCCTGCGCGACCTGCTGGACGAGATCGGCCAGTCGACCCGCACGATCCGCGAGCGGGTCTCCGGCATGACCGCCTCGTCCGACGATCTGTCACGCCGGACGGAGGGTCAGGCCGCGACCCTGGAGGAGGCTGCCGCCGCGCTCGAGGAGGTGACCCAGTCGACCCGGCTCTCGGCCGAGAGCGCGCGGGACGCCTCGGGCAATGTCCGCACGGCCCGCGACGACACGGCGGAAGGGCTCAAGGTGATGGACGATGCCGTCGCCGCGATGCACCAGATCGAGGAATCCTCGACGCAGATCGCCCGGATCATCAACGTCATCGACGACATCGCCTTCCAGACCAACCTGCTCGCCCTCAATGCGGGGGTAGAGGCGGCGCGGGCCGGCGAGGCGGGACGCGGATTCGCCGTCGTCGCCTCCGAGGTGCGGGCCCTCGCCCAGCGCTCGGCCGATGCCGCGAAGGAGATCGGCGGCTATATCGAGCAGGGCTCCACCCATGTCGGGCACGGCGTCGGCCTGGTGCGGACCACCGGCGAGCGTCTGAGCCAGATCTCCGCCAAGGTGGAGGCGTTGTCGGACCTCGTCGACTCGATCGCCACCGCGGCGACCGAGCAGGCCTCCGGCCTGCAGGAGATCAATATCGGGGTCGGAGAGCTCGACAAGGCGACGCAGCAGAACGCCGCCCTGGTGGTCGAGAGCTCGGACGCCGCCCGTCACCTGCTGCAGGAGGCGGACCGGCTGTCCGACCTCGTCTCGCGCTTCAGCACCGATCGTATCCGGGCCGCCGCCTGAAGGGTCTTGCTTGCGGGCCGTCCCCGCGATCCGGCAACCGGGCCTCCGCTATCGGGGATCGCCGCGAGGCCGGCCCGTCACGAGCGTGGATGCCCCTTCGCAAGCGAAGCCGCACATCCGAAGCAGAACGGGCGGAAGGGCCGGCTAGGGCTGCCCGGTATCCCCCCCGGGCCGGGGCGCCTTCGACCCGCGGCTGCGGGCCGGGGCGCCCTCGAACCGCGGCTGCGCAACGATCCCGTTGCGGGACAACACGTCGTCCGGGAAACGCTGGGCGGAGGCGCCTCCCCCAGCCAGGGGCGCGGATCGAGGGCCGCCGCGAGCGGGCCGGAGGCGGCGGAGAGATACGTGGCTTAGTGCGTTCAGGCGGCGGAGCGATCCGTGGCCTAGTGCGTCCAGGCGCCGCGGCGGCCGGTCGCGAAATTCTCGCCGTAGCCCTGCGTGCGGATGTTCGCGGCGCGGTTCTTGGGCTCGATCACCACGGCCTCGATGCCGTTGTCCTTGGCGTAGGCGAGCGCCTCGTCCTTCGTCCGGAAGGTCAGGCGAACCTGCGCCTGCGTGTCGTCCGAGGAGGTCCAGCCCATCAGCGGATCGATCTCGCGGGCGGCGGCGGCCGGGAAATCGAGGACCCAGACCCGGCTTCTGGCTGAGCCGCTCTGCGTGGCGGCGCGGGCGGGGCGGTAGATCCGGGCACGCATGGTCGATCCTCGTCGAAGGCGTCTGTTCCGCCTGCGCTTATGGCCTGTCCGACCCTTCCGCGCAAGGCCGCGGCGCGGCGCGCCGGGGCGCGTCGACGACGCAAGCCGGCGCGTCGCGGCGGGCGAAGGTCCCCGGTCGCGGACCCGGCGCCGTCCTCAATGTCCGCCGCCCAGCGCGCCCGTCCGAACGCCGTAATCGACCGCGAGCCCGTAATCGGGATCGTCGTCGTCCTGCACGACGAGGTGCCCCGCCCGCCGGAGGAGCCGGTGGCAGTCCCGGCTGAGATGCCGCAGCTGCAGGACCTTGCCCGCCGCCTCGTAGCGGCTGGCGACGGAATCGATCGCGGCGAGCGCCGACTGGTCGACGACGCGGCTGCCCTCGAAATCGACGATGACCACGGACGGGTCCTCCTCGACCGTGAAGAGCTCGCCGAAGCCCTCGGCCGATCCGAAGAAGAGCGGCCCGATGATCTTGTAGACCTTCGCCCCCTCGGGGGTGCGGTCGGTGCTGGCCGCGATGCGGGTTGCGTTGTTCCAGGCATAGGCGAGGGCGGAGACGATGACCCCGACGACGACGGCGGTGGCCAGATCCGTCGCCACGGTCACCACCGTCACCAGGACGATCACCGCCGCATCGGTGCGCGGCACCTTCCACAGCAGCGTCAGCGAGTTCCAGGCGAAGGTGCCGATCACCACCATGAACATCACGCCGACCAGCGCCGCCAGCGGGATGCGCTCGATCAGGGGCGAGGCGAAGAGGATGAAGAGCAGCAGGAACAGCGCCGCCGCCGTACCCGCCAGCCGCGTCCGCCCCCCCGATTTCACGTTGATCATCGACTGGCCGATCATCGCGCAGCCGCCCATGCCGCCGAAGAAGCCGGTGACCACGTTCGCCGCGCCCTGGGCGAGGCATTCCTGGCTCGCCCCGCCCCGGTTGCCGGTCAGCTCGGAGACGAGGTTCAGCGTCAGCAGGCTCTCGATCAGGCCGATCGCGGCGAGGATCACCGCGTAGGGCAGGATGATCTCCATCGTCTCCCAGGTGAGGGGCACCATCGGGATGTGAAAGGCGGGCAGGCCGCCCTCGATCGAGGCCAGATCGCCCACGACCGGCGTGTCGAGGCCGAGCGCGATGACGATGCCCGCCGTGACGAGGATGCCGAGCAGCGGCGCCGGGATCGCCTTCACCAGGCGCGGCCCCAGCCAGATCACCGCCATGGTGAGCGCGGTCAGGCCCAGCATCACGGCCAGCGGCACCCCGGACAGCCATTCGCCCCCTCCGACGCCGTGGCCCGACACCTCGGTCGTGCCCGGCACCTTGAACTGCCCCAGCTGGGCGAGGAAGATCACGATGGCGAGGCCGTTGACGAAGCCGAGCATGACCGGATGCGGGACCAGCCGGATGAACTTGCCCCAGCGCAGCACTCCGACCACGATTTGGATCGCCCCCATCAGCACGACGGTGGCGAAGAGATACTCGATCCCGTGCTGCGCGACGAGGCTGACCATGACGACGGCGAGCGCCCCCGTCGCGCCCGAGATCATGCCCGGCCGCCCGCCGAACAGGGCGGTGATGAGGCCGACGATGAAGGCGGCGTAGAGCCCGACCAGCGGCGGCACCCCGGCGACGAAGGCGAAGGCCACCGCCTCGGGCACCAGTGCCAGCGCGACGGTGAGGCCGGAGAGCAGGTCGGTCCGCATCTGCGCGGGAGAGGCCATGCGGCGGGGCAGGTTCACCTGGTCGGCGAACTGGGCGAGGGTCGACTTGACCACGAAGGACCTCGTTCGGGCTGTACTTTGCGGGGCGGGCAAGCGCGTACCCGCTCGGACCCGGAATGGCCAGAGCGCGGGCGGCCCTCCGCGGGTCCGCATGGCCCCCGGATCACGTTTTCGGAACGTGCTGCCCCGGCGCCCCGTTGTCTCGGCACGCACCCCCCGATTTCCGAAAGGCATTCCCATGTTCCGGACCAAGACACTTCCGGCCGCGATTCTCGCCGGCGCCCTCGTCCCGCTGGTCGGGACGGCCACCGCCCAGACCGACGGGATGGAGGCGATGACCGCCGACATCGCAGCCGCCGACGGCACGTCCCACGGCACCGTCACGGTGACCCCCACCGCGTCGGGCTACGCGATCGTCGATCTCGCCCTGACCGGGCTGCCGGGTGAGACGCACGGCGTCCATATCCACGAGACCGGCGATTGCTCGGCCGAGGACTTCTCCTCCGCCGGCGGCCACCTCGCCGGGGACCGCCAGCACGGCGTGATGGTCGAGGGCGGCCCGCATCCGGGCGACCTGCCGAACGTGACGCCGGATGCCGACGGCGCGGTGACCGAGTCGCATTTCAACGACCTGCTGACGCCCGATCTGCTCGCCGATGCCGACGGCTCCGCCTTCATCGTCCATTCCGGCGCCGACGATTACGAAAGCCAGCCGTCCGGCGATGCCGGCGACCGCATCGCCTGCGGGGTGCTCGTCGCGCCGCAATAGGCGTCCACGGCGCAGCCGGACCGCCTGCTGACACCCCCTGTCGGCAGGCGGCCCCGGCCCGGTCTTGATCCGCGGGGCGGAGCGGCCACATTCGACCTGTCCCCGCCCCGCCGACCGAGATCCGTCCATGCACAACAATTCCCCCGAAGCCATGCCCGTCCTGCAGGCCGCGCCCGCGCGGGATGTGCGGACACGCGACAAGCTCGAAGGGGGGAAACGCTTCGTCATGCAGACGGAGTTCAAGGCGGCGGGCGACCAGCCCACCGCGATCGAGGAGCTGGCCGGCGGCATCAAGGGGGGCGAGCGGGACCAGGTCCTGCTGGGCGCGACCGGCACCGGCAAGACCTTCACCATGGCAAAGGTGATCGAGGAGACGCAGCGCCCCGCCATCATCCTCGCCCCGAACAAGACGCTGGCGGCGCAGCTCTACGGCGAGTTCAAGGGCTTCTTTCCCGACAACGCGGTCGAGTATTTCGTCAGCTACTACGACTACTACCAGCCCGAGGCCTACGTGCCGCGGTCGGACACGTATATCGAGAAGGAATCCCAGATCAACGAGCAGATCGACCGGATGCGCCACTCGGCCACCCGGGCCCTGCTCGAGCGCGACGACGTGATCATCGTCGCCTCCGTCTCCTGCATCTACGGCATCGGCTCGGTCGAGACCTACGGCGCGATGACGCAGGACCTGTTCGTCGGGAAGAGCTACGACCAGCGCGCGGTGATGGCCGATCTCGTCGCGCAGCAGTACCGCCGCAACGACCAGGCCTTCGCCCGCGGGTCGTTCCGTGTGCGGGGCGACAGCCTGGAGGTCTGGCCCGCCCACCTCGAGGACCGGGCCTGGCGGATGTCCTTCTTCGGCGAGGAGCTGGAGAGCATCGTCGAGTTCGACCCGCTGACGGGGACCAAGACCGACAGCTTCGAGCGGATCCGGATCTACGCCAACAGCCACTACGTGACGCCCCGCCCGACGATGCAGCAGGCGATGAAGGGCATCAAGGCCGAGCTCGACATGCGGCTCAAGCAGCTGGAAGGCGAGGGCAAGCTGCTGGAGGCACAGCGGCTGGAGCAGCGCACCAAGTTCGACCTCGAGATGCTGGAGGCCACCGGCGTCTGCAACGGGATCGAGAACTACTCGCGCTACCTGACCGGCCGCGCCCCGGGCGAGCCGCCGCCGACCCTGTTCGAGTTCATCCCCGACAACGCCATCGTCTTCGCCGACGAGAGCCACGTGTCGGTCCCGCAGATCGGCGCGATGTACAAGGGCGACTACCGACGCAAGTTCACGCTGGCCGAGCACGGCTTCCGCCTGCCCTCCTGCATGGACAACCGCCCGCTCAAGTTCGAGGAGTGGGACGCGATGCGGCCGCAGTCGATCTTCGTCTCGGCCACTCCCGCGGCGTGGGAGCTGGACCAGGCCGGCGGCGTCTTCGCCGAGCAGGTGATCCGGCCCACCGGCCTTCTCGACCCGCAGGTCGAGGTGCGTCCCGTCGAGATGCAGGTCGACGACCTGCTGGACGAGATCCGCCGCGTCTCGGCCGCCGGCTACCGCACGCTCGCCACCGTTCTGACCAAGCGCATGGCCGAGGACCTGACCGAGTACCTTCACGAGCAGGGGATCAAGGTCCGCTACATGCACAGCGACATCGACACGATCGAGCGGATCGAGATCCTGCGTGACCTGCGTCTCGGCGCCTTCGACGTGCTGGTCGGAATCAACCTGCTGCGCGAGGGGCTCGACATTCCCGAATGCGGGCTGGTCGCGATCCTCGACGCCGACAAGGAGGGGTTCCTGCGTTCCGAGACCTCGCTTATCCAGACGATCGGTCGGGCGGCCCGGAACGCGGACGGCAAGGTCATCATGTATGGCGACCGGATCACCGGCAGTATGGAGCGCGCGATGCGCGAGACCGAGCGCCGGCGCGAGAAGCAGATCGCCTACAACCAGGAACACGGGATCACCCCCGCCACGGTCCGCAAGAACGTCGAGGACATCCTCGCCGGCCTCTACAAGGGCGACGTGGACATGAACCGCGTCACGGCCAAGGTCGACAAGCCGATGGCCGGCGCGAACCTGCAGGCGGTGCTGGACGGGCTGCGCGCCGACATGCGCAAGGCGGCCGAGAACCTGGAATTCGAGGAAGCGGCGCGCCTACGCGACGAGGTCAAGCGGCTGGAGGCGGTCGATCTTGCCGTGGCCGACGACCCGATGGCCCGCCAGCAGGCGGTCGAGGCGGCGAGCGCCGCGGCGACGAACCCCTCCGGCCGGTCCACCGCCGGCCGGCCCGGGCAGCGCGGCGGCGTGAAGCGGCGCAAGCGGGGCGGGTGAGGGAACCCCCCTCCCCCCGTCGGTCGTAGACCCGCCGAACGATGGCGGAGGACAGGCCGATGACCGACGACAGATGGTCGCAGGACGTGACCGAGAACAGCGACTCGCTCGATCTCGAGGAGGGGGTCTTCACCAAGGACGATCCCCGCGAGGTCGCGCTGTCGCTCAAGCGCTCTGCCGATCGCAGCGAGCGGCGCAAGGGAACGCCGCTGCGATCGGCCATGTCGATGCTGACCTTCTACATCAATCGTGCCGGCGACCAGCTGGACGCCGACCAGCGGCAGGTGCTGGAGGATGCGAAGGACGAGCTGCGCGACCTCTACGGCAAGGACTGAGCCTTACCGGAGGACGTGGATCGAGCAGTTCACGTCCCGGACGACCCGGCCCGCCGTCGTGCCCAGCACCCAGTCCTTCAGCGCCGGGCTGTGCGACCGCAGGACGACGACGTCGCAACCTTCCGTCTCCTGCACGTGGCGGATCGTCGCCGCGGGATTGCCGACCTCGACGCGGCGCAGGATGTCGGGGCTGTCCGACAGGGCCTCCTCCAGCCGCCGCTCGACATCCTCGCGCGGCATCTCGTAGATCGAGCTGGGCACCTGGAACTCGATGTAGGACGGCACGATCTCGATCACCGACAGGGCGAGGATCGAGGCGCCCTCGTCCGCGAGGGCGCGGGCGGCGGCCTTGAGCTCGGCCGCCGCGTCCATCTGGTCGGGGGCGAGGGCGATGAGGATCTTCTTGTACATGGCAGGGTACCTCCTGCCGCGCAGTCTGGATCCGGCGGGCGCCCCGCGCCTTGACCTGCGTCAATCGCGGCGGCGGGCGAACAGCATGCGACCGAGCACCAGGACGATGGCCGCCCCGATCGCGGCGACGAAGAGAATGAGGATCAGCCCGCCGGCGGCCAGCGCGGTGACGCCCAGCGCGGCGAGGATGAAGGGCGTCGCGATGGCCCCCACCACGCCGAGCACGAGATAGAGCGCCCGGTTGCGTCCCGCGATGGCCCCGGCGATCGCCCCGGCGACGAGGCCCACCAGCACCAGCAGGACGAGGGCAACCCAGCCCAGAACGCTGAAGAAGTCTTCCATGATCAGTCCTTCTCGGTCGGCAGGCCGGCCTCGGACCAGTCCTTGTATCCGCCCATGTTGCGCACGTCGCGCCACCCCATGCCCTGCAGGGCCTCGGCCGCTTTCTGGGCGCGGCCCCCGGCGGCGCAGTAGACGATCACCGTGGCGTCCTTCGGCAGTCTCTCCCCGGCGAGGAGAGGCACGAGCGAAAGCGGAATCGTCGTGGCCCCGGCGACCTTGCCGGCCGCGACCTCGTCTTCCTCGCGCACGTCGAGGAACACGGTCCCGGGCCCGCCATGCAGCGGGGCCGCCTCTTCGGGCCGGATCGTGGGGACCGCCATCAGACCAGCGGCACGAAGGGCACGTCGCAGCCCGCGAGGGTCAGCGCGGAGGCGGCGAGCAGGGCGAGGCGGAAGATCATCTGGCACTCCGTGATCGGGGGGCGTCGAGGCTACCAGATAGGCGGACGCGGCGCGGGGCAAGGCCGGGCGCGCCGCATCGCGCCCGGATCGGGCGGGCGGTTCGCGATTAAGGGGGCCTTAACCACTCCTGCGGCAGCCTCGCGCGATGATCCTGCGACTCCTCGCCCTGCTCGTCGCCGCCCTGCTGCCCGCCCGGGCCGGGGCCGGCGCCTGGGCGCGCGAGGCGGGCGAGGTCTACCTGTCCTTCGGCGGCAACGTGGCGCTGTTCTCGGCCGAGCGACCGGTCCATTACGACCCGACGATCTACCTCGAATTCGGCGCCCTGCCCCGGCTCACCTTCGGTCTCAACGCCTATCTGGCCGATGCGGGAACCGCCGGCAGCGGCTTCGTCTGGGCGCGTCTCGCGCTGGATGACGGGACCGGGCCGGACCGCTGGGCGGTGGGCGGCGGGATCGGCGCGACGATCCTGCCGGACGGCACCTACGAGCCATCGGCCCGGGCCGACCTGCATTGGGGGCGCGGTCTGGACCGGGGCTGGCTGGCCGTCGATGTCGAGGGGGTCTGGGCCATCGGATCCGACCGCCGCCAGATCAAGGCGGAGGGGGTCTGGGGCCAGCGCTTCGCCGAGGGCTGGACCTCCCTCCTCTCGGCCCAGGCCGGGACGGGGCTGACCGGGGATTTCTACGCCAAGGTCGCCGGGGCGCTCAGCTACGCGCCGGCGGAGAGATGGGACCTGTCGGTGGGGATCGACCACGCCCTGACCGGCGACCGGGGAAGCGGCCTGCTGATGCGGACGAGCTTTCGGTTCTGATGCCCCCGGGGCCCGCTTGACACCGCCCCGGACAGGGTGCATTAGCGCCCGCGTTGGGGTCGTAGCTCAGTTGGGAGAGCGCGTCGTTCGCAATGACGAGGTCAGGGGTTCGATCCCCCTCGACTCCACCAATCCAATTATTTTACTGATGTGAAATCAGTACGTTGGCTAACCGCTTTGTCTCTTGACCCATCATTTGACCCGCCGCCGCGTTTGCGGGCCCGGAGAGACTGCCTCTTGTCTGTTGCAAACAGGACTCAAGGTTACTTGATGTAGGGTCAGCGCATCTAGGGGGGCGACAAAGCGGGGCCAAACGCTAAACCTTGCGTTGGGAGAGTCGCACACCAAAGGCGACGCCAACGACGAAGCCCGTGGGAGACGACCAATGTCGAAGGATGAACAAGACGCCCTGAGCTACCTGGTCGAACGCGCAAAGCAAGTGACCATGACTCCGGCTCAAGAGGTGGCGCAGCGTCGGAGTTTTGCGTACGGCAACTCTGCGTTCGAGAACCCCCGCATCACGCGCGAGATGGTTGACCAGCAGGCTGAGAAGCTCGGGTACTGATCGCTATGAGCGAGGAAGGTCGCGTCCGTCACAGTTCCGCCCTCGGCGCGGAGGTTGTGGCGGACGAAGCCGAGCGAGCGGAACGCGAGGCAGCAAACGCGCTGCGGCAAGCTGCTCGACTTCGAGAAATGATAATCGGAGCACTTGATAGACCCCCGTTCAGGCTTCGTCCCTCCGCGATCCAAGAGCTCAATCGCTGCGCCATCGAGGGCCTTGATGCGTTCGCTGGAAATTGGCGCCCCGCAGGCATCGGCATAGGAGAAAGCGACCACGAGCCGCCGGGAGCCCATTTGGTCGCTGAACTAATTGAGGAACTTTGCGACTATGTGAATGACGGTTGGGATAGGCTCTCTGCCGTTCATCTTTCCTCGATGGTAATGTGGCGGATGAATTGGATACATCCTTTTACCGATGGTAACGGAAGGACATCGCGAGCAGCATCGTATTTGGTGCTGAGCGTCCACGCTGGGGCACTGCTACCCGGTCGAGAGACAATTCCGGAGCAAATCACCTCAAATCGGAAACCTTACTACGATGCCCTTGAAGCGGCGGACAAGCTCTACAAGGAGCAAAAGCAGCTCGGACCAACTTTGGTTTCAGACATGGAAAAGT
Source organism: Wenxinia saemankumensis (assembly GCF_900141735.1). Taxonomy (GTDB): domain Bacteria; phylum Pseudomonadota; class Alphaproteobacteria; order Rhodobacterales; family Rhodobacteraceae; genus Wenxinia; species Wenxinia saemankumensis. The sequence goes on along the minus strand of NZ_FQYO01000007.1, from coordinate 38,890 downwards.
TGATAGGAGCTATGTTTGCTCAGCAGTTGAGGGGAGCATTGGATGACGCGACAATCGGGCCCGCGGCATCGTAACCCCAGCTGAACAAAGCCCACTTAGCCTCTTTCAGATTGATGGCTCGCGCAGACTCTGGCGAGCCATCCTTGATAAGCCAGTGAAGCAGCAAGTTCAGCGACGGAAAACCACGCCGAGCGCGAGATAATCTTCTCCGGCATTCAGCTTTACGCCTGCGCCGTTCCCGAATTCGTATGTCGCTGTACCGTAGGGATTCTGCGCGTCTTCAGAGAAGCGGTAGCCAGCCCCTACTTCAAACTGGCCGAACGAGTAGGACGCCTCAATACGACCGTACCCGGCAACTTCGGTCGCGTCGCAAAATTCGTCGCGAGCGAACTGTCCGTTCGACAAATCACGGCATCGGTCGATGGAGGCTTCATAGCGATAGCCGTCATCCCCCTTGCCTTGGTAGACGAAAGCACCGATAGCGGCATCGAGATTGAAGCCGCCAGATGAAATCCGGTAGCCGAGCCCCAATTCAGCGCCTGTCGTCTCCTGCACTTCTGCGCCCATGAGTTCGAACGTCACACCGCTCTCTTGAGCGGTAGCGGGTGCAGCGAGAAAAGCCGCAGCCGCGATGATAAGATACTTCTGCATCGTTTTGCCTCTTAACAAACAACGGGGGCACGTTGCGCATGGTTCAAGCGCGCCGACTATCTGTCTCTATTTTGCTGCTACCGATTGCGTGACCGCCAAAGCACGCATCCGGAACGGGGGCCTACAGCACCGAAGCCATAATCAACGGGGGCTCAGGAGGAAACTACTGCGTGTCGAACCGACCGGATCACGTCCCATCCGGTTCCGCTAGTCGCCCAAGCGGGCGCAGTAGCCGTTGGTCGCCTGACAACGGATGCAACATCTAATTTGCGAACGTGCCGGCCGGGTGAAGCCAAAAAGGCCTTCTGATGGCCCGCCTCACATAAGATGAAGCGGGCCACAAGTCCACGAAGCTACCAGATTAGGTCATCCGCGATGGTTTCCAGCATATCGCCGCCGTCTTTTAGGATGACACGATCACCGTCGCCGAAATTGAGGACGAGGTCGCCCTTCCGGTTCACCTTTCCGTAGGTGTCGACAAAATCGTCGGCGCTCTCGGCACCTGATTGGATCCGGAGGAAGGGACTGATCCAGATTTGATCAACACCCGATTTGAAATCAAGAATTTTGTCACGGCCGCAGTCATCGTTGAACCAGAAAACATCAGCGCCTTTACCGCCAAGAAGCTTGTCATTGCCCTCTTGCCCATCCAGGTAGTCTGCTCCAGCGCCACCAGACAGTACGTCAGCGCCATCGCCACCAAAAAGGCTATCGCGGCCGCCATTGCCGAACAGTTTATCCCTGCCGTCATCACCAATTAAGTCGTCACCCCCGGATCCACCAAATGCCTGATCGTTGCCTTCACCCAACTCAATTATGTCCTGCCCGCGATTTCCGTAGGCAACATCGTTTCCCTCAAAGGTCCGAATAGCATCGTTGCCATCAGAGCCCCGAAACCGATCAGAATTCCCCAAAATAAGTTCGTAGAGGTCTTCAAAATCACCATAGTTCACTGCCTCGGCAAGTTCAAAAGCGTCTATTTCCATGTCCTCGAGCGAATACTCCAGTGCACCCCTATATATCGAGTTGTAGCCAGTAACCTGACCATAGACGTTACCGTAGGCGTCATAGGTGAATGCGCCGTAGTACTGGGCAACTCGAAACCCCGCTGTGATCTCCAGCAATGAGGATGTCGCTTCGGTAACGACCCCTTGGAACGTCTTCGCTTCGTACATATTGACCGGCAGTCCAAATGTGACTTGAGCCACGCTTCACCTCTTTAATCATGATGGACACCGTGTCCGAATCATTGGTCTAATCTTGAGGTTCAGATTTCGCGCTTTACAAGTCATCGTCGGCGCTTTGCTCTCCCCTCGTGGCCCCGCCAACAGCTACGACCAAAGGCGGGAATGTAGGAAAAGACCGCATATCAAACCACTTGAACCACGTCCCGTCCGGGTTCTGCTGGTCGCCCGAACGTATGCGGTAGCCGTTGGCGGCTTGCCGGATCAGCCCTGCCCGAAAAGCGCGAAGGTCGATCAGGCTCCACCCGTCGAGACCGCGACCGCTGGCGCTGGCATGGCCGTAAAACAACCAGTCACCCGAACCGTTCACCACCTTGGCCAACTCTGTCTCCGCGCCGGAGGGCAGTCGCGACCGCAGGGTGAACTGGTGCGGGTAGCGGTCCCGATAGCCCGGCCGGCGCACTCTGGCCGCGATCCGCAGGTCCTTCGCCTCCAGCATCATCAGGTCCGTTGCTTCGTGCCAGTCGAAGGGATCGGCGGCGACGCTCAGTAGATGCCCCCCGATGGCCCGGCGGATCTCGGGAAGGAATTGATCCGACCAGGATCGGTTGTCGCGGTATGTGTCGGGCATTGGGGCGCTACTGGCTGAATGTTGGGGAGGGAGAGCCTAGCGGCCCTCCGCCACGATCCGGGCCCCGTGCCGCAGGCGGCGCAGGAGGGCATACTCGGGATTGTTCGTGATCGCGTCTTCCCAATCCGGCGTCCCGGCGATCAGCCCCGGCCCGAAGTCGTTCCAGATGATGTCGGCGAGCGCGGCCACGCCCTCGGGGCTGGTGGGCGGCTGCTTCTTGAGCCGGTCGTAGAGACGGAGCTGCTGCTGGTCGAGGTCGAGATTTTCGGGCGAGTCCCCGTTGCCGTTGAAGGGGTCGTCGGAGAGCCTCAGCGAGACCGCCTGCAGGTCCCGGAGCCGGGTGGCATCCATCACCACGGGATCGCGGCTGGTATCCGTGAGGCGCTTGGCGTCTGCCCGGACGGAAGCGGCAGCCTCGTCCGACATTTCGGGGCCAACGAGCGCGGCGGCTTTTCTGAGCGCCTCCCCCTGCGTCTTGGCCTCGGCGCCGATCAGGTCGGCCAGCGCCCGGTCCCGCCGCGACTTCGCTTCTTCCCGTGCCTCGGTGAGTTCAGCTGACTTGTGACCCTCGATGCCCCGTTCCTTGGCCAAATGGGCCGTGAGCGCCTCCAGCGGCCCGATCCCGGCCAGCCTGCGGTTTGCGTCTTCCAGACAGGCGATGATGTCGGCGATTCTGGACATTGTGACTTCCTCCAGTTTGGTGGCCGCCCGTTGGTCGAACGGCTCTGTGTTTCAGGCGTAGGTCCGGACCGTTCCGCGAGAGGCGATGCGCGAGATGGTCCCGAGATTGATCGAGCGGGGCCCGCCCTTCTCCACGTCCCACGCGTTGAACAGGTGCGGATGGCGAGCCTTCCGGGTGGCGGCTGCTTGCTGCGCAGAGGGGCTGGCGGCCTCGCCCTTCACGCGGCTCCGAAGCGCCGACGGCTGGATCTTCATGACCCGCTCCAAGCCGTCTGCCTTGGTGAAGGTGACCGTGACGATGCGCCCGCCCTCGGCCTCAATTAGTTCGCGCTTGGCGTCGTTCTGCGCGGCCTTCTCCTCGGCGTAGGGCAGCGCCGCCAGCAGTTCGGAGATGCGTGCACGACCCTCCGGGCCGAGCGTGTCGCGGTTCTCAAGCGCTTCGAGTTCCGCGCGGATGGCGGCCGGCGTCCGGGTCTCGGCGGCGACGGCCGCGCGACGACGGGCGACCAAGCTTTTCACCTGCGTCCATGCTCTGCGGAGAGCGTTGGCGAAGAGGGCCCGCTTCTCGACAAGGCTGGCCCGGCGCTGGCGACCGTAGGTGGGGCCCGGGGTCCAGTCCTGGACGAAGGAGAATGCCCGTTCGGCGCGGGCGAGGCTCCAGGCCAGCTGCATCACTTCGCGGGGGGTCACGGTCAGGGTCATCATGGCGGCGTCCTCTGGTTGCTGATAACTACCTATCACTAGACATAGGTGATAGCAAGTGCTCAGTGAGAGGAACTAATCAGGCGGGGCACCCGATGAAGAGGCCGATCAAGGCAGCAAGGATTTTGGCGGATCTGACGCAGGAGCAGCTGTCGGCTCAGGCCGATGTGCCCCTCATCTCGTTGCGCAGGCTGGAAGGTCGCCCGTCGCATAAGGGGCTTGTGTCGGACGAAGTTGAGGCGCGGGTTGTCTCCGCGCTCGAAGCAGCTGGCGTCGAGTTCCTAGAAGCCGGATCCACAGCGAACGGATCAGGGGTCGCACTCAGGTCGAGCCGAGATTAGGTCTCGTCGTGTCAGCTGTCGGAGTGACCGGTCGTAGCCGATGATGCGCTATTCCAGCCCATTGAGACGAATAGTGCTTCACACGGAGGAATAGCCAAGGGCCGTTACTCCCCGGCCATTACCTCCTAGTGGAAGCAACCGTTAGATGCTACCGACATGCCCCAGTGACTGGGCCGGAAAGCGCTGCTGCTGTATCTGACCCAAAAACACCGTCAGGATTCAACCCGGCACTTCGCTGGAACCGCATAAGGGCATTTATCGTAGCGGGACCTTCAAAGCCATCTGCAAAATCCGCAGGCAAACCAGCGCAGTGCCTCAAAAGCTGTTGTTGATAGCCGACCACAACCGAAGACGGCTGGGCACGAAATGGCGCTGCTGTTCCAGAGCTTGGTGCCCCGTTCCCGCATTCAACTGATCGGCTACCCAGGTCGCAACGCAACCGATTACCAACCATTTCGCTCGGGGCCCTGTGGCAATGATAGGGCCGGCTCCCTGCATGACAGCCGCTCGAATTAAGTCCGCCCGGGTGGGCGGTCACTGGAGCGGCAAATAGTACTAAAGTTGCCGCTAGTATCTGACCAATCAAAAAACGCACGCTGATTCCTCCCAAGCACACTCGCGCGAGTGAGCTTGACGCGACGTGATTCTGTCAAGCGAAAGCGCATCCGTGCGCGAGCCACCCGTCGGGCCGGTGAACTCCTAAAGCAGGTGGAACCCGCAACAGGGGCCACTAAAGAGTAACGCAACCGATACTCTTTCACGAGCGGGTGGCGCAGAGGGAGCCGGCCTTTCTAAGAGGCAGGCGGACACCGCCAAACGTCTCGCCACCACCCCCGAGGATGACTTCGAGGAAATGGTCGAGAGCGGCGCGACCATCACCGAACTGGCGAAGGCTGGAACGGCGTCTAGGCCTGCTGCCGACGCAGATATGTCTAGGCGCCGGGCAAGACAGCTTAAGGCATACCAGACATCTAGACCTGCTGCGGCTCGGCGAGCTAGCTTAGCCAAGGACGCTAGGGAGAGAGACGTGAAGAAGGTAACTTTGTTGGTTGGTACGCTGATCCTGGCTGGGTGCTCGGGCACGATGCAGGGGGTAATCCGTGGTGAGGGAACGCCTGTTCAGTTCAGCTACGAGCAGGGGATGGACTCGGATCAGCTGACAGCAGTGATTGACGGGGAGCAGTTTCGCGGACGCTCGGTCATGGATGGGGCAGCATCGACCTTCGGAACTGGCTTCGGAACTGCCTTCGACATGAGCGGCGGCGCTTACAGCGGCATGACCAATTACGTCGGCTACACGACCACCGGCGATTTCACTGCGACGCTGCTCGGATCGCGCGGCTCAACCCTGCGGTGCGACCTAGACTATGCCGACTCGTCGGGGCTGACCAATGTCGGTGGCGTAGGCGTCTGCCAGCACAGTGATGGTCGCATCATTGATGTGGTGTGGTGAGCAGCCAACTTTATTCTGCCTCTACGAAGCTAGCGAAAGTGACCACCACAGCCAGACGAGACAGGATCAGCTGAGAGATGAATTGAGTGGGCAGCGCATGTATCCAATGAGCGAATAGGAACGCTTAGATACTAGGAAGGGGGAGGGATGAACCAAGCGATTATCTGCGAAGCGATCCGAGAAAAGAAGTTGCTGTCTTTTCTTTATTTGGGGAAACGGCGCGAGGTCGAGCCGCATCTTTTGGGATATGATAGTGACGGGGACCTGACGCTGAGTGCTTGGCAGCTTTCAGGAGGAAGCGGACAAGGCTTTCGCGATTTTCACGTTTCCAAGCTATCCGGGCCAACCAAAGGTCTAAATGGATTTGCAGGGCCGCGACCAGGCTATAACCCGAACGACCAAACCATTGAGCGGATTGTCTGCAGGCTCTGACGCCGCAATCGCACGGCATTGGCCACCTAGCAGGTCCTGAACTTATCGCGCAGTCAGATGCGTGTCTCATGGTATTGAGATACCCCATTTAAAATGGTACCTCAATACCTCATTGATTTTGACCCCTATCGCTAACGCGGTTGGAACACTGATCGCAAATAGCCAAAGAGAGCGGCTAGGGAAGCGCTAGCGCATTGGACGCACGCGGCGTTGGGCTAGTTTCAGCTCGCTCCTGCGCCCCTACGCTTGCCTGCCTAGGATCGCCGGTCTCGGAGGCGACAACGGCCCCCGTCCCCAATAGCCATTCCGTCAGCCGGCGCTCGACATGCCGCGCGGCCTCGGGGCTGTTCACCGGCCGCAGGAGGGCGGCGAACAACTCGCGGTCTTCGATGGCATTCCGCACCAGCAGTTCGGCCCGGTCATTTGTCAGGCTATCGAGGATCCGCCGCATCCGGCGGGTGGCGAAGTTCGCGGTCAGCAGGGACGCGCCCGAAGTCCCCTGCCCCGCCTGTGCGCCCATCCGAGCCGCGGCCGTGTTCGACAGGAGGCTGATGACGCTGTTCGGGGCATCGTTCATCACCGCATCGAGCGAACGTCCCTCCCTGGCATGCTGGAGGCCCTGCAGCTCGCGAGCGAGGCGATCCATGCGCCCAAGTTCCGGCGCCGTAAAGACCCTGCCGAGGGCGGCGCGGGTCCGCGTATCCTGCAGCAGGCCGTTCAGCGTGTCGCCGTTCAGAAGCGGCGAGCCGTCACCGGAATAACCGCCGTTCGACTGGCGCGTCAGGTAATCCAGAAAGCCGCCTTTAAGGCCATCAAGAGCGCGACCAGTCTCGTCTCTGCGCGCGGCATTCGCGAGGATCGCAGCCGCCCGCGTCGGGTTACGGTCCTGGAATACGGCCTGCGCAATCTCGTCCCCCGCTCTGGCATTGATGAAGGCAGCCGTGACGCTCTCCCGAGAATTGTCGAGCGCTCGGGTGATGTCGGCAACCCGGCTCGCTCGATCAAGGGCGGTACGGGTCGCGTCCTGCGCGTTGGAAATGTCGGCCTGAAGATCCGGGAAGCGCTGCAGGGTCTCCCGGTTGCGAGAGACGAACCCATCGGCGCGCTCCGGGGTGAACGGTCGCACTCCCTCCATGAGGCGACCGCGAAGGTAGTCCTCCAGTGAAGCGTCAGCATTGCTTCCGGCTGCGCCCCGGATGTCATCGACAGCGACAGCACCACGGACACCGCCCAACCCGACCGAACGAGCAAGCGTGGTCTCCGGAGCGACGTTCGGCCCGCCTGTCCGCTGGCGGGCCGTAACCATGCCGACAGTTCCCTGGCCGAAGGTCTCGTTGACCTCCCGGCTGAAGCTGCGGGCTTCGTTGATGGTCCGACCGATGGTCGTCTCCGGCCCTACCGCGCCGAGATCCTCGAGAATGGCATCGGCGATCCCGTTGGCGATCCTCGCCACGTTCTCCCGGGGGACAGGCCCGGCCATGGCTTCGCGCGCGCTCTGCCGAAGGCTGCTGTAGAGGCCATAGACATCCTGCACGGTCTCCATCTCCGCGAAGCCCCCTTCCTCCCCGCTGAGGAAAGCACGGGCGGCGTGGGGGATGTCGGATTGCTGCGGGCGCCCGGTCTCTGCCACGAAGCGGTCGTATGCGGCACGAGCGCGGTCAGTTGGCACCTGCGCGACCCTCGGAACGCGATCCCAGAGCTTGCTTTCCTGGCCACGAGCCCGGTCATACGCGCGGTCGATTTCCTCGCGCACGATCACGGCATTCTCGCTTTCCCGTCGTGCGGGGTCGAGACGCTCGACCCGGGCGCGGGCGCGGTTCTCCGCGAGTTGGACCATGCCTTGCAAGCGAGTGCGGAACTGCTCCCTCCGCACGTCCACCATGCGCTGAGCGGCGGACACGCTCTCCCCGTTGGCAGGCGCGCGCAGACCTTCGATGGCTTGCTGTCCAGCCTCCCGGCTGCGTTCTGCCAGCCTGTCGCGAAGCCGGGGGTCAGTCTCGGCAGCCGTCCGCTCCAACGCCAAAAGGTTTGGGTCGTCCAGCTGCTGCGCGGGGGTCAGGTTCGTTTCGGTTCTCTGGCGTAGCGCCTCCCGCGTCGCCTCCGGATCGGACACGAGGCTGCGGATGCGGTCAGTTGCCCTCACCCTCGCCCCCGCCTCGGTAAACGGCACGACGGCCGCCTGGGCAGCGCGGATACCGGTCCCCACAACCGGCGTGCGACGGATTGCAGCGGTGCCGGCCCTCAATGCCGCTCCGGGGCCCGTGGCTGCTGCAAGGCCACCCAGAAGCCCCCCAGCGGCCCGTGCGAGGCCGTTGCCATCCGACATGCGGTCTGCGGCCGCCTCGCCCACCCTGGCGCCGGCTCCCGCCGCCATCTCTGCGGCTACGGCGCGTCCGGGGGTCGCAAGGAACGGGCGGGATACGTCCGTCGCCACCTCTCGGCCTAGCTGCCCGGTTGCGCCCACGGCACGCAGGGCGCCCGCCCCGGGCAACAACGCCCCCGCCGCCTCTCCGGCGCCCAGAAGTGCGCGCTCGCCCATCGTCTGAGGGGCACGGTTCGCCGCCGCGATGTCAGCTGCCCCCATGGCGGCCCGGATGCTGTCGGACCCGCCCACGGGGCTATCACCGGTTTCGATGCCGACCCGGTTCAGGCCGGCTGCCACGATATCCACGGGCGCGCCCAGGGTGCGAGCGATACCCTCGTTCAGGAACGACATTGCGCCTTCGAGGCGGCTGTCGGTCTCGGCATTTGCCGGGGTGATCTGGAGGCTATCGGCAATTTCTATGACCGTTGCCTCCTGCTCCCGAGGGGAGAGGCTGGCGAAGTCGTCCGAGACGGAGACCTTCACACCTTCGATTACGAGCTCCATCAGTTCACCACTCCCCAGCTGATGCCGTTGCTCGTCCGGTTCTGCGCAGGAGCGTTGGCGGGCGTTTCCGGCCGGGGCTGTCCCCGGAACGATTGAAGCACCCCCTGATAGTCCTCCAGGATCGGGCGCAGTTGTTCGATGTTAGCTGCTGCCTCCGCACGCTGCTGCGGGATGAAATTGCCGCGCACGACGGTCTCGTTGAAGGCGATAGCCTCGTTCAGGAGCTGCGTCGTCTGCGTCAGCCGTTCCCGCGTCCGGCCCTCACCCTGCCAGACGCTATTCGGCGTGGTGGTCAGCCGCTCGAACCGCTCCAGAAGGAAATTCGACGGTCGGCCGGGGACACTTTGCGACAGCGCCACCATCGTCCGGTTCGACAAGTTGGTGAGGAACTGCGTCGCTTCCTCGTTATCCGCGTTCACCAGCCCCAGACCCAGCGCGTCGGAAAGAGTGTTGGCGAGGTTGGCGGCGAGACCGTATCCGCCCACAGCAGCGGTGAAATCGGGACTGCTCCCCGCTCTGGGCGCATCGGGCGATCCCTGCACTGGCGGCAGGTCCGTCACGGAAACCGTGGACGGAAGCCCCGGGGCCGAAGGTGCCGCCCTCTGCAGGACGTTGTAACTCTGTCCCTGCGCCGGGATGACACGCTCACCGGTCTGGCGGTCGATGAGATAGGTCTCCCGAGTGATAGGGTCGATGACCGTCTCGTGGAGATCCATCGTTCGGATCGCTTCGGCCCGGGAAACGCCGGTTGCCTCCATGATACGAGCAATCTCCGCCTCGGCAGCGGATGGCCCGCCCTCGCTGTAGAGCGGCGTATCGGGAGGAAGAAGACCGCTGTTGATATCCGCCTGAATGCGTCCGGGTGCGGACTGCGCTTGGGAAGTCGGCCCCGTCGTCATGTCGATAACATCGGCCATATCCATAAACCGAGCCGCAAATATATCCCTGTTCTCGAATGTCAGGCCCGGAACGTTCAGGCCAAGCTGAGCGAACTGTTCCGGTGTCTGCGCGGCCATCGCCATGGCAACGCCTTCCCGCATCCTCTGGGCCTCAGCAGCGGCCTGATCGGCGGCGAGACCGCGCGCATGATCGGCCACCTGGCGGGCTTCCTGATCCGTCAGAATGCGAAGCCGCTGATCGGCGCGGCGGTCCTCGTTCTGCGCGAGATCCATGCTCTGCCGGGTCGCGTCCATGCCGAGGCGGTCGCTTTGAATGCCGAGCGCCTCCTGCGGCGAAAACTGCGCCAGCTGCGCCAGCGCCGCCGGATCGCCGTTCATGATCCCTGCGCCTTGATCCTGATACAGCTGCGCCAGGGCGTTCTGACGGCGGGCATTGTTGATCCCCATGCCGATTTGCGTCCCCTGCGCCAGGGCGTTCAGCACGTCGGGCTGCTGAACCGAAAGCGGGATGGTCGTGTTCATTCTCATTGGTCTTTCCTCCAATGTCCGGCCGTCTTGCCGAGAGTAAATCGAGGCTGCGTCACACTAGCCTCCGTTGGGTATTCTGGTGGGTAGGCTGAGGGAGCTTTCTCGAAGCCTCCAATTCGGCCAGACCTGCCCGGATCACTCGCTTCAGAAATTCCGGCGTTTCGTACTGGCCAATCACGCCCTGATGATCGTCTATCGCGCGCTCGTCCGTCAGTTCCGACGCGCCGTGACGCGGGCTTTTCAGGTTCACTGGCACGGGTCGGTCCCCTCAATGCTGCGATCAGCTACAGCAGCGCTGTCAGGGGCGATCCCGTCCGCTATCGCCTTTTGCTCAAGGCGCTCGTACTTTTCCCGGATGCTCGCAAGAATCTCGTCTCCGATTGGGCGTTCGTCTGCGACGCATTCAGCCACCTGCAGAAAGTGCCCGGCCAGAAAGAGTTCGAATTGCCTGTCGTGCGCGTCGTCCGGAGGCATCGGACAACCACGGAGCGCGCGCATCACGAACTCCGGCTGGCTTTCATCTTCGCCCGGGGAAAAGGTGCCCCAAGGCGCGATGACCTGACCGATCCGGGACCCGCCATCCACAGAGACGAAGCGCATGAAGATGACGGGAAAGTCGGGATCGTTGCCACTGTTGCCCTGTTCGAGCCTGCGGATCCGCTTCTGATAAGCGCTCATTGCCGCCCCGCGTCTGGTTCAAGGAATGCCGACCGGCTGCGACCTGTAATTCGGAGAACGAAAGCGTCCTGCGTCTCCCCGCGTTGGCGCTCGTGAAGTTCGCCGCCAACCCAGACGGAGCTGTAGTCGGGCTCCCCGTCGTCGCCGAAGCGATCCGCCACCAGAACGACGAGATCCGACCCGCCGCCATTTTCGAGCTTCGTCACTCGGCCCTTGAGGTTCATTTCGCCCCCTCCAGTGCGGTCAGCCGCGCTTCGATTTCGGTCATTTCGAGCGTGCGCCTCAGGCCGTCGACCAGCGCCATGACGGCGCCGCCCTCCGCCGGGGTCAGTTCGCCGCTGGCCACCGACGCGAGGACCGCCTTCGCCAATTCCCCGGCGTCCTTCGCCTCGGCGGCGTCAGGGATCGTGAATGTGATGGGCGAGTCTTTCCGGGCCGGCGCAATCCGCTCCAAACAGAGCCGCATGGCCGTAGCGTCGCCGCCCAGCGCCATCTCGACTGCTTTCCGGGTCAGGGCTTCCGCCTCACCGTCCAGCAGTTCTTCGACCGCTCGGGTCGTTTTGTGCCGGGCTCCCGCAGGACGGCCAGGGTTGCCGGCGGCGAATGTGCCGTTCGCGTTTCGACCGTCCGTTTTGGCACCGTTCTTTCGGTCAGTCATTTGCGGCCTCCCGTTCACGCTCCTGGCGGACGAAGGCCTCGGCTTGGTCTCGTTTGCCGAAGCCGCGAGTGCCGCCACCGGGAAGGTCGACCAGATAGCCGATCATCGGCCCCAAGTAGGTGATCGGGAATTGGTCCTCAGCGGCCATTGGACGCCTTTCTATTCTGGAGGAGGATAGAGAGGGGCCAGCCAAGGCAGCGGCACCCGCCAGCGTCACAACCGTCACACCTTCTAGAGGTGTGTGACGTTCGTGACGGTGAAACTGGCCCGCACAGGTGACGCACTGTGACGGGCTGTGACGATTGTGACGGTCAGTCATCGGGCTGGACCCTCCAGACATGGCCGCCCCATTCACGCACCTCGTTCAGGTCCATGAGCTTGGTCTTGGCGCGCATGAAGGCGGTTCTAGCCGCGCTCTCGCTCGCGCCGGAGGTCAGCCCGTGGGCGGAGCAAGCTTCCCGCCAGCGGTCCACGTGGACGACTTGGCGCCCCGCCGGGTACATCGGCCCGGACCTGCTCTCCCCGTGCTCCCTCAGGGCATCGGCAAGAGCTTGCATGGCCACCTCGTTCTTACCCGACAGCGGCTTTCGCACCTTGGCCGGCGGGGCGGCAGCCTCGACCACCGCGCTCGTCACGGGGTCGCCGTCTTCGTCCTCGCCGAGCCTCAGGTCGCGAAGGGCGAAGTGCAGGGGACCGGCGATGGCCATGTCGCGCTGCTTCTTGCAGACGATTTCGCCCTCGGACGTGACGTGGATCTCGGTATCGACCGCCGCGCGCAGTGCGGACGACCCTCGGGCGCCGCGATCCTCGTCCTTGCCGGTGTGGTGGACGACCATGACGTGAGCCCCGGTCGCCTCACGGATGAGGTCGCAATTCCGGACGAACATCGCGGCGTCCTTGGCCGTGTTCTCGTCTCCGTCGCCCATACTGCGCGCCAGCGTGTCGATGACCACTAGAGCGGGTTCGCCGTCCGGGATGATCTCGCAGAGCGCGAGGGCGTCCCCGGCAGAGTGGAGGTCCAGGCTCACGGGCAGGAGAGTTAGGGGAGCATCCGCGATTTCTGGCCGCTCACGCTTCAGGGCTGCCAGCCGGTTCCGGACGCCCGCGCCGCCTTCGGCAGCGACATAGAGGACGGACCCGCCATTGACCCGACACTCGCGCCACGTCTGCCCGGCGGCGATATGCATGGCGATGTCCAGCGCAACGAAGGTCTTCCCCGCGTTGGACGGCCCGTAGAGCATCGAAAGCCCCCGGCGGGAGAGCCAACCCTTCACGAGGTAATTGAGCGTCAGGACCGGCTGCACATCGGCGAGGCGCACGAGGCGCGCTTCCAGCTCCGCTGCCCTCGACTTCTGGCGATTGAAGTTGAGGACGGTCATGCTGCCCACCTCCGAGCGATTTCGGAAAGGTCGGCCCCGTGCTGTCGCGCGAGCGCGGGCACCGTCGCCCAGGTGACGCCACTTCGCTTGAAGCTGCGCCACTTCGCGGCAACCTCCCCGGCCCGATACTTCGCGCCGGTCGCGCTCCACTTGTCGGCTACGGCGAGCCCCTCATCGGAGCCGTTGTAGCGGGCGTGAAGAGCCATCAGAACGGATACCCATTCGGCATAGGGGAGGTCGGCCGAGACATGACCCAGCAACTCCTGCACCTCCCCCGTGGGCGTCTCTCTCTCAGTGGTCCGGGCAGGGGCGGGCGGCGATTGCAGCAGCATCGCGCGCAATCCGAACGGAACGGCGGGCAGCTCGTCCGGGATCGCGCCTTCGTAGATGCCAGCCGCAGTGATGGAGCCCGGAGCGACGACGAAGCCGCCCTCGCCCCTCGTGTCGATTTTCGGCCCGAGCTTGGACGTACTGCTCCGCGCCCCATCGAAATGGCGAAAGTAGATATGGCGGCCCCCGCTGGGGGTCGTGATCGCCGCGTGGTCGATGAGGCCGGCATAGCGCGGAAGAGCGAGCAAAGAGGCTTCACCGATCCGCTCGCCGGTCTGCTTGTCCACATCGAGGTCGATGACGAACACGTTGTTCGCCGCCCCGCAGGGAATGCCCCATGCCCGAGCGCCGGCAGCTTTCCAGCCAGCGATCACATCCGGATCATGCGTGGCTTTTGCCTGCCAGCCGGAGATGAGTGGGACCTTGTCAGGTCCCACCGGAAAGATGCTGTAACCTTTGAGGTTGCTCATCGGGCGACCCCTCCGAATGCCAGCTCGGCGAGTGCCCTGGCGACGGGCTCGGGCAAGCCGTGACGATGACGAATGCGGGCTACTTGAATGCGGCGGCGATCCATCAGGCGGCCTCCGCTTTCTTGGTGGCATCGCGGACGAGCCGGACCGCGCTGACGAGACGGTAGACGCCGAAACGGCCCTCCTCGTCCCCGTCGATCCGGATGGTCTCGATGTCGAGCCCGTAATCGCGCTTGAGGATCAGCACCTTGTCGGAGAGCCGGACGGGGCTGGCGCAATAGACCGGCCCCTGCCGGAGGGCATCCAGCACTTGGCGGTTGCGCTTCGACAGTACGGCGTGGCGAGCCTTGTCGCCGTCCATCCACTCATAGCGTGCTAGATCCCGGGCCGCAGGCAAGTCGCGGCGCGACATTATCCAACGCGTGCCGGGGGGAGCGAAAGTCTTGTGGAAAGTCATGGTCGGTCAGTCCTTTGGGATTGATCGACCGGAGCGCATGCGCTATCTCTGTCAGTGCCGCCGACAGAAATACCGCCCCCTGCGTCCCGGTCGGGATGTTTGGGGGCGATTTCTTATGCGGCAACCCGTTCGGCGGCCGCGCGATTGATCACGGCTTCGATTTCCGAGCGGCGCCAGCGGCTGGTATTCGCGATGCGGATCGGGCCGGGGATGGTTCCCTCGCTGGCCCAACGCCAAACGGTGGAAACCGACACGCCGAGAAGGTCAGCGGCGGTGCGGTCGCGGATCAGGGGATCGGATTGCATGGTCAGCCTCACGCGGGGTTGCGATGGGCTGACAAAAGGCGTTTCGGCGGCGACGCGAAAGACGGGCAAAACCGGGAAAAGGAAAAATGAATTTAACCGCCCCGTTTTTCCTGCTCTCTTACTGCCCGACTCAAGGTTTCGTGACTGATCGTTGGCCCGCCCGCCTGCCGAATGTCTCTCGCTAACTCCTTCCAGCTCTCTTCAGGCTGTTTCCCCATTGGCCGGATCTGGTCGTAAACCTCCAAGGCGTGGGGAACCTTAGCTGGTCGACCCACTTTTCGGCTAGCCTCTACCGACAGCCATGACTGCGCTTCGCCCCTCGCGACAACCGGCAATTTACCTTCGAAAGCACCATACTCGCCAAAGTCGAAAAGAGAGCCATTCCACCACATTGACTCGAAAGCTGTTTGAGCAGGCAGGCGCTGCCATGTCGGCCGGGGGATGGTGCTATTTTGCCCGTGAACCACAGCGATGAGGTGGCCACATTGGAGGGCCGTCAAGACGTCGCTGTACGCTTCCGGGTGATAGGCATCGTCTGGCAAATCGGGGTGGCGCAGCAAATCTAAGCCAAGACACAGCTCCCGAAGTCGGACCCAAAGCATGTCATCAACCAATGGCTCAGAACTCGGCGTGTCAAAGAATGACTTGGCGCGGTCGATTGCCGACTTCGGATTTAAACTGTTCATCAGGCTATCCGAACAAGCTTTGCATTTCGTTCAGCAACGTACTTCCCCCACCTGTCCATTAAGAGGCAACGGCGTTCGAAAAGGTCGGACCTAGCGTATGCCTGCTCCACCGAGTTGCCGGTCGCATGAGATAGCGCCGCCTCGGCTACCTCTCGCGGGGCGTGAGCGCATTCGCTCGCCCAGTCGCGAAAGCTCGACCGGAAGCCGTGCACCGTCACGTCCTCGCGCTTCATGCGACGCAGTATCGGTTTGAAGGCCATGACCGACAGCGGACGGGCCTGCCGACTGTTCGCGCGGGTGGGGGACGGAAAGACGAGGTCGGCGTCCATGCCCTTCACCTTGGCCAACACCTCCAGGGCTTGATCGGAGAGCGGAACGCGATGCGGCAAGCCGCGCTTCATTCGCTCGGCCGGGACAGTCCACGTCGCCTTGTCGAAGTCGATTTCCGACCAGCGCGCGCCGCGCGCCTCCCCCGACCGCACGGCGGTGAGGATGATGAACTCCAGGCACCGGGAAGACATGCTGTCTCGTTCCCGCAGCTCGCTCACAAAGGCCGGCACGTCCTGCCAAGGCATCGAAGCCATGTGGTCGGCGCGGTGCTTCACGTTCGGCAGGGCCTTCTTGAGGCCGTTAATGGGGTTCTCGCCGGGATAGTGGCCGGCCCCTCTCGCCCAATCGAAGATGGTCCCGAGCCGCTGGCGCAGGCGCTTCGCCGTCTCGTGCTTCTCGGTCCAGATGGGCGTCAGGATCGCCAGCACGTCGGCCGTGCCGACCGTCTCGATGGGGCGGTTGCCGAACGCGGGCTTGGCGTGGGTGCGAACCGTCTGAAGCCAGGTCTCGGCGTGCTTTGCGTTCTTCCAGGTCGGCAGCAGCCCAGCGTGTACCTTCTCTGCGGCTTCCCAGAAGGTCAGGGTCTCGCGCTTGCGGACCGTATCGGGATCGCCGCCCTCCCGCGCGACCTTCCGCAGTTTCCGGGCTTCCTCACGCGCCTCGGCGAGCGAGACCCAAGATTGGCCGCCGAGGCCAAGCTCTCGACGCTTCCCGTGCACGACCGTGCGGAGGATCCACGACTTTGCCCCGGTCGGACCAACCCGCAAATACAGGCCAGCCCCATCGCCATACATGCCGGGCTCTTTCACGGTCTCGACCTTGCGGGCGGTCAGCGGCATTGGCAGTCCCTCGCGTGGCGGGACATGGACGGATCGTCCCGCCATCTGTCCCACCACTTACAATAGGACCGCCTGCGACGAGATGAAAGGGGATGCCACGATAGACAGCGACCGTTGGTCCGTGGCGGCTAGATGATGCGATGGGGTGGGATGGGGTGCGATTGCGCGTCGGTAGACCTCGACTCCACCATCCTTCCCTCCGGTCTTGACGATTCCGCCTCCGGGATGCCTCGTTCCGCGAGCCGATCGTCGGTCGAACCCGCCCACGGTGGCTCCACCATCGCTCCCCGCTCCGGACACTCCCAGCCGCTAGGCGGATCCCTATGGGGTAACTGGGGCCGTTCACCGCCATGGAACGCGGAAACGCTGGCGGCGGTCCGGCAGGCGTTGCCCGGTGGGAGCTCTCCCACCCGGCGCAGTCGCTGGGCCGACCATGTCCGTCCGGCCATCCCGGGCCGGATCGGTCCCGGCTCTCCGGCTCCGGTCCGCCGGGGCCCGGTGGCCCCGGCTCGTGATCTCGGGCCGGCGTGATCAGGCCGCGTTCACCTCCGCCCGGCTCTCCATCCGCCAGTCCTTCGGGAGGGGCCGCATCCCGCCCGTCAAGGTGACGGTGCCCCGTCCGCGGATGTCGGACGAGGACGCACCGATCATCACCTCGACCTCGCCCGGCTCGACCCGCCGCGCGCCGTCCATCGCGGTGAAGGAGATCATGTCGGAGGGAACGGCAAAGCGGACCACCTTCGCTTCCCCCGGCTGCAACTCGACCCGGGCGAAGCCCTTCAGCTCGCGCACCGGACGCACGACGCTGGCGAGCCGGTCGCGGACATAGAGCTGCGGCACCGCGATTCCCGCGCGCCCGCCGGTATTGCGAATGGTCATGCGGGCGACGATCTCGCCGCCCTCCACCGGCACCTCCGCCGCCTCCAGCGCGAACTCCTCCCAGGCGAAATCGGTATAGGACAGGCCGTGGCCGAAGGCGTGGCGCGCCCCGAAATGGCGGGCGATGGGGGTGCCGGCGCTCTTGAACTTGTGGTTGTAGAAATAGGGCGCCGCGCCCGCGCTCTTGGGCATCGAGAGCGTCAGCCGGCCGGACGGCTCGATCGCCCCGGTCAGGATCTCGGCCAGGGCCGTGCCGCCCTCCTGCCCCGGGAACCAGGCGACGATCTCGGCGGCCGGCTCGACGTTCAGCACGTAGGGCCGACCGGACATCTGCACGACGACCAGCGGGGTGCCGGTCGCGGCCAGCGCCTCGAGCAGCTGCGGCTGCACGCCCGGCAGGTCGAGGCTGTCGGTATCCGACCCCTCCCCCACAGTGCCGGTCTGGAAGATGCCGGAGAGGTCGCCGACGCAGACCACGGCCACCTCCGCGTCCCGGGCCACCGCGACGGCCGCGTCGATCATGTCGGTGCGGGTGGACAGGTTCGACGTGACCTTCGCCTCGGCATTGTCGGCCACGTCGCCGGGAAAGACCGGCGCCCCGGCCTTGCGCTCGTCGAGGATGTTGCAGCCGCGGGCATAGGTCAGGTCCGCGCAGACCCTGTCCAGCGCCGCGCGGGGCGTGGTCACGGCGTCGGTGTCGTCCGTCTCGTCCGACATGATGAGGTGGACGGGGAAGGAATAGTCGCCGAGCAGGGCGAGCGGGTCGTCCGCGCAGGGACCGATCAGGGCGATCCTCCGCCCGGGATCGAGCGGCAGGATCCCGTCGTTCGACACGACGGTGATCGACTGGCGGGCGACCTCCAGCGCGGT
The DNA here is from genome assembly GCF_900141735.1 of Wenxinia saemankumensis. Taxonomy (GTDB): domain Bacteria; phylum Pseudomonadota; class Alphaproteobacteria; order Rhodobacterales; family Rhodobacteraceae; genus Wenxinia; species Wenxinia saemankumensis. Next base: position 20,638 of record NZ_FQYO01000007.1, on the reverse strand, counting down.
GTCCACCGCCCCCTTCGTGCGCAGCGCGACCTTGCCCTCGTCGGCATAGGGCTGCTCGAACACGCCGACGCGCACCTTCTCGACCAGCACGCGCGTCACGGCGGCGTCGATCGTGTCCATGTCGATCAGGCCGCGATCCAGCGCCGATTTCAGATGCGCCGCGCAATCCTCGCCCGGCAGTTCGACGTCCAGTCCGGCCTTCACCGCCTGCGCCATCGCCTCGGCCGCGTCGGAGGCCGTGCCGTGATGCCGGTAGAGCAGGCTCACCCCGATGTAATCCGCGACGACGATCCCGTCGAAGCCCCACTCCTCGCGCAGGACCTGCGTCAGCAGGTGACGCGAGGCATGGACCGGCTCGCCGTCGATGTCGTGATAGGCCGGCATGACCGAGCCGGCATTCGCGCCCTTCACCGCCATCTCGAAGGGCAGCAGGAAGGTGTCGTTCAGCTCGCGCCAGCCCAGATTGACCGGCGCGTGGTTGCGCGCCCCCTCCGACAGCGAATGGCCGGCATAATGCTTCAGCGTCGCCAGCAGCCGCCGATCCTCGCCCTGCAGGCCGCGGATATAGGCGGAGGCCATGATGCCGGTGTGCCAGGGATCCTCGCCGAACGTCTCCTCCGTGCGGCCCCAGCGGGCGTCGCGCGCCACGTCGAGCACCGGGGCGAGGCCCTGGTGGCAGCCGACCGACCGGCATTCGGCGCCGATGGCGCGGCCGACCGCCTCGATCAGGTCGGGATTCCAGGTGGCGCCGTAGGCGGTGGCCGACGGGAACAGCGTCGCGCCCCGCGCCATCAGGCCCGAGAGGCATTCCTCGTGCGACATGACCGGCACGCCGAGCCGCGTCTCCTCCACAAGGAACTTCTGCAGACGGTTGAGGGCGCGCACCCCGTCCACGGGATCGACCGCCCGGCTGCCGAGCGGGCGGGTGATCTGCCCCAGCCCGTGGGCCAGCATCCGGTTCAGCGTCTCGCGGTCGGTCGTGCCGGTGAAGCCGTCGGCGCGGACCTCGTGGTTCCCCTCCGGGTCAAGCAGCAGCCAGAAGGCATGGAGCTGCGCGATCTTCTCGTCGAGGGACATCCGGCCGAGCAGGTCGGCGGCGCGGTCCTCGGCACTGGCATCGGCGCGGCGATAGGTCTCGGTCATGTCTGGTCCTCCACTGGCGGGCGGACATTGGCCCCGCCCGCCCGGGAGGGCAAGCGGGGGGTCAGCGCCGCGCCGCGCAGGCGGCGGTATAGGGGGCGAGCGCGGCCCGGATCGAGGCGATGACGAGATCGCGCGCCCGCGGCGCGACGCGCCCCTCGGCGACCGGATCCGCCAGCCGGCCGAGGCATTGCGAGATCAGCGGCCAGGGGATGTCGCGCCCCTCCAGCGCGGCGGACATCCGCTCCACGGCCGCGCGCGGCCCCTCGGCCGGCCAGTAGTAGCGGATGCGGTCCGACAGGCCGAAATGCCGCTGGATGCCGGCGCCGGTGCCGCCACCCTGCACGTAGGGGCGCCAGTGGCCGGGATCGGCCTGCATCGCCGCTTCCATCGCCTCTCTCAGCGCGCCGGCCCGGTAGTCGGGGTCCATCTCGCCCGCGATGAAGTCGAGGCCGTAGAACGCCTCGCGCAGGGCGAAGGTCAGCCCCGGTCCGACCTTGAGGATGGCGAAGCCGTCGCGGACGAGGCGGTGCAGCGCGGCGGGCGTCTGATAATCGGTCGAGTGGGCCTCGAAGACCAGGCCCGAGCCCTTGTCGCGCCAGTAGACCAGCTCGCGGGCGGCATCGGGGGCGTAGCGGTGGATGTCGGTCTGCCCGAACTCCACCCCCGGCTGCACGACGACCGCGGCGATCCGGCCGAAGGCGGCGTCGAGCCCTTCCTCGCGGAAGGCGGTCTGGTGCAGCTCCATCGTGCGGGCCGTATCCTCCGGGGACGAGACGGTGACCGCCTCGCCCGCCCCGGTCGCGCCGCCGGGGATCGGCACCTCGGTGCCGACGATGTAGGCGGGGGGCGGATGCCCACCCGCGCGGGCGCCCGCCTCGGCCGCCGCGGCCAGACGCGCGGCTCGGGCGGCGATCGTCTCCGGCGGCAGCGGGACGGGATCGCCCGCGCAGGCCATGGACGCGTCGAGATGGATCTTGCCGAACCCCGCCTCGGCATAGGCGCGGGTCATCTCGACCGCCTGCCCCATCGCCGCCTCGGCCGGCAGGTGCTTCCACGGGTTCGGGCCCAGGTGATCGCCGCCGAACAGGATGTCGGCCTCCTCCACCCCGACCTCGCGCGCGATCCGGCGGACCATCGCGCGGAACCCGGCCGGGGTCATGCCGGTATAGCCGCCCTCGTGGTTCACCTGGTTGCAGGTCGCCTCGATCAGCGGCACCGCCCCCGCCTCGCGCGCCTCGATCAGCGCGGCCTCGATCACGAGGGGATGGGCCGAGCAGATGGAGGTGAGACCGACCTGGCGGCCCCTGTCGTGATCGTCGGGGAGCGAGAGCAGGGCGTCGAGGGGCGTGGTCATGTCGGTCGTCCGGGATGTCGGGGGCGGGCCCGGCCGGGCCGGGATCTCAGGCGGGTATCTCGGCGGGAGTCTCAGGCCGCGTCAGCCTCGCGGCGGCGGCGCAGCTCCTCGGCCTCGCGGTAATGGTCGATGAGCTCCAGCTCGGCCGCCGCCCCGGCATCGAGGGCGACGGTCACGTCGGGATGCATCTGCAGGGCGGAGGCGGGGCAGCGCGCGGTCACAGGCCCCTCGACCATTCCGCGCACCGCGCCCGCCTTGGCCGCGCCGACGGCGAGGACGAGGATCGCGCGCGATTCCAGGATCGTGCCGATCCCCATCGTCACGGCCGAATGGGGCGGCGTCTCGCCGGCGCCGAAGAACCGCGCGTTCGCCTCGCGGGTGGACCGCGTCAGCGTCTTCTCCCGCGTGCGCGAGGCGAGCGAGGAGGAGGGCTCGTTGAAACCGATATGCCCGTTATGGCCGAGCCCGAGCAATTGCAGGTCGACGGGCCCCGATGCCGCGAGCGCCGCCTCGAAGGCGGCGGCCGCCTCGGCCGGGTCGATGTCGCCGCGCGGGATGTGGGTCCGCGCCGCGGCGATGTCGACATGGTCGAACAGGTGATGCCGCATGTAGGTCCGGTAGCTCTGCGGGTGATCCCCGGCGAGGCCGACATATTCGTCGAGGTTGAACGTCGTGGCGCGGGCGAAGGACAGGCCGTCCCGGTGGGCGGCGATCAGCCCCTCGTAGACCGGCTCCATCGTGCCGCCGGTGGCGAGGCCGAGGACGGCGTCGGGCTTCGCGGCCAGGGTCGCGGCGATGCGGGCGACGGCGAAGGCGCGGGCGGCCTCCGCCGTGTCGTGCAGGACGATGCGCATGGGATCAGGCCAGCGCGGCGAGGCGGGCCAGGTCGACCCGGCGGGCCAGCGCGGTGTCGTCGGCGCGGAACAGGTGGGCGTCGGCCGGGTCGAACCGGGCCCGGATCTCGCGCCCGGGGCGCACGTCCTCGGACCCGCCGGCGACGACGCAGACGGGCGTGCCGCTGCGGGTATTGGCATAGACGACGGTCTGGTTTCCCAGCCGCTCGACCACGTCGGGGACCAACGGCATGCCCGCCTCCCCCTCGCCGGGATGGAGGTCGTCGGGCCGGACGCCGAGCGACAGCGTGTCGCCGGTGCGGACGCCCTCGGCCGAGACCGGGATCAGGATCTCGGCCCCGTCCTCGCCCCGGACCGTCACGCCCCCCTCGCCCACGCCGGTGGCGGTCACGGGCAGGAAGTTCATCGTCGGGTTCCCGATGAAGCCGGCGACGAACCTGTTCCTCGGCTGGTGGTAGAGCGTGAGCGGATCGCCCGCCTGCTCGATCATGCCGTCGCGCAGCACGATGATCTTGTCCGCCATCGTCATGGCCTCGATCTGGTCGTGGGTGACGTAGATCATCGTGTTGCCGAGCTGCGCGTGAAGGCGGCTCAGCTCGACCCGCATCTCGGCGCGCAGCGCCGCGTCGAGGTTCGAGAGCGGCTCGTCGAACAGGAAGACCGAGGGCTCGCGCACGATGGCACGGCCGATGGCGACGCGCTGGCGCTGGCCGCCCGACAGGGCGCCGGGCCGGTGCTGGAGGCGCGACTGCAGCTGCAGCACGTCCGCGGCCCTGTTGACCAGCTTGTCCACCTCGGCCTGCGGCGTGCGGGCGACGCGCAACGGGAAGGCGATGTTCTCGTAGACGCTCATATGGGGGTAGAGCGCGTAGGACTGGAACACCATCGAGATGCCGCGCTTCACCGGCGGGAGGTCGTTGACCACGCGGCCGTCGATCTCGATCGTGCCGTCCGTCACCTCCTCCAGCCCGGCGATCATCCGCAGCATGGTCGACTTGCCGCAACCCGAGGGGCCGACGAACACGGCGAAGTCGCCGTCCTCGATCACCAGGTCGGTCGGCCGGATCACCTGCGCCTTGCCGAAGGTCTTCGTCACGCCGCTGAGCTTGAGCTGTCCCATGGTCGTCCTTGTCTCGGATTATCGTCCGGTCGCGGGGGGGCCGGTCCGGGGGATAGGTCCCGGGCGGGGGCACGCGGCCCCCGCCCGGGGTCGGCGGATCACTCCGCGGCCAGCTCCTCGAGCTCGGCCTGGGCCTCGGCCGCCGCGTCCTCGGGGGTCGCGTCGCCGGTGATCACGTCCTGGATCGCGACGTTGATGACGTCCTGCATGGCGACGTAATCGACCACGGACGGCTCCGGCCCGCCGGTCGGGACGGCGTCGATGAAGACCGCCCAGGTCGGGTCGGCCGCGACCAGCTCGTCCGACTTCGCGGTCTGCCGGATCGGGGTCCAGCCGCCGCCCTCGTCGAAGGCCGCCTGCCGCTCGGTCTCGGTGAGGTACTTCACCAGGTCCATCGCCGCGTCCTCCACGCCCGACCCCTCGAACACGACGAGGCTGTCGGTGATGAGCAGGGTGGACGGGCCGCTGCCCGACGGGCCGGCCGGAACCGGCACGATGCCGTAATCGACGTCGCCGGTCACCGCGCGGCCCCAGCCGCCGTTGGTGTACATGGCGATCTGTCCCTCGCGGAACAGCGGCTCCAGTTCGGCCCGGTCATAGGCCAGCGGGCCGTCTTCCATGTAGGGCGCGAGATCGGCCATGAACTGCAGCGTCTCGACGTTGTTCGGGCTGTCGAACACGACGTTGCCCTCGGCGTCGATCACCTCGCCCCCGTTGGCGTAGAGCCAGTTCAGGAACTCGTGCATCGTGTTGTCGAACTCGGCGGCGGGGATGCCGATGCCGGCGGCATCGGTGTTCTCGGTGATCGCCTGCGCGGCGGTCATCACGTCGTCCCAGCTCTGCGGGCCGTCGGGCATGTCGAGCCCGGCTTCCTCGAACAGGCCCCTGTTCCAGAACAGCGCCTTGGTCGAGAAGGCGCGGGGCAGGCCCCAGACCTCGCCGTCGAACTGCACGGTCGACAGCACCGACGGCTCGTAGGACGAGGTCTCCTCCTCGGTCAGGTCGAAGGGCCGGATCAGGCCCGACCCGGCCAGCTGCTTGAGGACGCGGCTGCCCATGTAGCTGATCGCGGCGGGATCGCCCGCGGCGGCCAGGGTGATCGCGCGCTCCTGGCACTGGCCCCACGGCACGTATTCGACGGACACGGTGTAGTCCGGGTTGTCCGCCATCCAGGCCTCGATGTCGGCGGCCTGGACCTCGGCCGCGGCGTCGTCGCCGGCGCCGCAGTTGATGATGTCGATCTCCTCCTGCGCGGCGGCGGCCGAGGCGAACCCGGCAATCGACGTCGCGGCGAGGAGCATGTGCGTGAATTTCATCCTTGCACTCCCTTGTTGGACCTCTTCTTGCGTCATTCCTTCACCGCGCCGGCGGTCAGCCCGGCGACGATGTATTTCTGCAGGAAGACGTAGACGATCAGCACCGGCAGGGTGCCGACCAGACTTGCGGCCATGACCTGGTTCCAGAGGATCCGCTCGCGGCCGAAGAACTGGTAGAGGCCGACCGTCAGGGGATGGTACTCATCCTTCCCGTTGAAGGTCAGCGCGAAGAGGAATTGCTGCGCATAGGCGGTGATGAAGGTGGTGATCGTCACCACGACGATGCCCGGCAGCGCGACGGGCAGGATCACCCGCCACAGCGTGTAGAGCCGCCCCGCCCCGTCCACGTAGGCCGCCTCCTCCAGCTCCTTGGGGATGCGCAGGAAGTAGCTGCGCATCAGGAAGATGCCGGTCGGAACGGTGAAGGCGGCGCCGGGCAGGATCATCGACCAGTAGGAATTGAGCAGGCCGAGCGAGAACATCAGCTTGTAGAGCGGGATGATCAGCACCGCCGCCCCCACCATGTTGATCGCCAGGAAGGCGGTCAGCAGCGAGTTGCGCCCCCGGTAGTCGAAGCGCGAGAAAGAATAGGCCGCCGGGATGATGCAGACGATGGCGAGCAGCGTCACGCAGGCGGCGATGAAGAACGAGTTGAAGATGTAGCGCGCCAGGCCCGGCACCTCGGACCACATGTCGACATAGGCCGCGAAGGTCATGTCGTCCGAGAAGAACTGGTAGGGCACGCGGAACACGCTCTCGATCGGGCGGAGCGAGACCATGAACGCCTCGGCGAAGGGCGCCAGCACGAAGATCAGGAAGACCGCGATGGCGGAGTAGAGGCCGATCTTCTCCCACAGGGTATACTTGTGGATCATCGGTCGGTCCTCTGCGTGCGGGCCATCAGGGCGAGGTAGACGCCCGCGAAGGCGGTCAGGCAGACCAGGATCATCACCGCCCGTGCCGCACCCTCGCCGAAGCGGAAGCGCGAGATCGCGGTCTTGTAGGTGTCGATGATCATCGTCGTGGTCGAGCCGCGCGGCCCGCCCTCGGTCAGGATCCAGATGATGTCGAAGGAATTGAAGGTCCAGATCGCCGAGAGGAGCGCCACGGTGAAGATCGACGGCGCGATCAGCGGCAGCGTGATGCGGCGGAAGCGGTACCAGCGTCCCGCCCCGTCGGTCCAGGCCGCCTCGTAGAGCTCCGTCGGGATGCTCTGCATCGCAGCCAGCAGGTAGAGCGCGACCAGCGGGGTGCCGACCCAGACGTCGGTGACGACCGTGGCGAGGAAGGCGGAGGTGCCGTAGGCGAGGAACTCGAAGGGCCCGTCGATCAGCCCGAAGCGCTGCGCGAGGCCCGAGATCATCCCGAACTGGCCGTTGTACATCCAGGACCACATGAAGACCCCGATCGCGATCGGCACGATCCAGGGCGGCATGATGAGGACGCGGAACAAGGCCCGGCCGGGCAGCGCGGCGTTCAGCAGGACCGCCCCGATCAGCCCCATGAGGATCTTCAGCGTCACGCCGAGCCCCATCCACAGGAAGGTCCGGCGCATGATCTCCCAGAAATCGTCCTGGAAGATGTCGACGTAGTTCTCGACCCCGACATAGCTCTCGCGGCCGAGCCGGGCATCGGTGAAGGACAGGCGGAAGGTCTCGATCAGCGGCCAGGCCACGATGACGAGCGTCAGGATCGTCGCCGGGATCAGCAGCAGGTAGGGAAAGGCGTCGATCCGGCGGCGCCGGCGACGGCCGCCCGCGGCCAGGTCCTCGGCCGTCTCCTCGATCGGGCCGGGGGGCTGATGCTCGGTCCCCGCGCTCACGCCGCGCGGCTCCGGCGGCCGAGGGCCGCGTCGAAGGCGGCCCAGGTCTCGGTCAGGTCGACGATCCGGTTCTCGCGCATGGCCTCGTCCATGGCGAGGGCGGTCACGCCGGCCTCCAGCGCATCGAGGATCGAGAGCGGCAGTTCGGGATACTTGCCCCGGTAATGGGCCATGATGTCGGCGGCCATCGCGCCGTCGGCGCCGTAATGCCCGCCGGAGCTGTCCTTGACCACTTCGGGCTCGTCGATCACCGTCTCGCCGCTGTCGCTGAGCGTGACCTTGAAGAAGTTGCGGATGAAGTCGCCCTCGGCCATCCCGTCGCGCCCGATCACCGCGAAGCGGCGGAATTCGTCGGGCACGTTCAGGTTGGTGTGGAAGCAGAGGGAGGACCCGCTCTCGTACTGAACGAGCGCGGTCTGGTAGTCGATGATGTCCCCCGCCCCCGAGAAGGCGTCGTTGGTGCCGCCCCAGCGGGGGGCCATGACGTTCAGGTAGGACGGCTCGCCGGTCGGCCGGTATTCGGACAGGTACTTCTTGCGCCCGCCGAAGCTGGCGACCCGGATCGGCCGCGACCCGGCGACCCCCTGGTAGAGATCGAGGTCGTGGCAGCACTTCTCGAGCATGAACCCGCCCGAGATGCTGCTCTCGCGCCGCCAGTCCCGCATGAAGAAGCTGCCGTGATAGGGCGCGATGTGCTCGCTCGCCTCGATCGACATGATCTCGCCGAGGTGGTCCGCCTGCGCCGCCCGCAGCGCGCGGTAGAGCGGCGAGTAGCGCAGCACCATGCCGATCGCGATCCGCCGCACCCCGTCATGCGCGGCCAGCAGCTTCGCCAGCTCGATCGTCTCGTCGATCGAGATGACGACGGGCTTCTCGGCGAAGATGTGCGGCACGTCCGATTGCAGCGCCAGCCGCAGGTGATCCAGATGCATGTGGTTGGGCGAGCCGACCATCAGCAGGTCGAAGGACTGCCCCGCCGCCATCATCTCCTCGGCGCTGTCGTAGCGCACCGGGTCCGACCCGAGCTCGGTCAGCTGGTGCATCCGGGTGTCCTCGGGATCGGCCACGGCGACGAAGTCGAGCGTCGGCTCGGCTTCCTTGAAGTGTTTCGCCAGGTGCGCGATCCGCTGTCCGAGCCCGATGATCCCTACGCGCATAGCGCCTCCGAAGTCTTTGAAAGGGCCGCCTTGAGGGCGGCGAGCCGGGCGGGGTCCGTGGACCGCCCCCGGGGAATGCCGATACCGGGCGCGCCGGTATCCACGGGCGCCGCGCAGGAGGCATGGATCGCGTCCACTCCGGCCGCCAGAAGGTCGGGGACGGCGGCGGGCGTCACGCCGCCCCCGGCCATGATCTCGATCCGGCCCGCGGCCTGCCGGACGAGCGCGGCGAGGGCCGCGACATTGTCCGGCGCGGCGCCCGGACCGCCCGAGGTCAGGATGCGCGTGAGCCCGAGATCGATTGCGGCCTCGACGGCCGCATGCGGATCGGGGCAGAGGTCGATGACGCGGTGCAGCGTCACCTCCAGCGGCCCGGCCGCGTCCCGCAGCCGGGACAGCGCGGCGATGTCGAGCGTGCCGTCCGGACGGGCCGCGCCGATCACCACGCCCGCCGCGCCGGCGGCGCGGATCGCGGCGATGTCGCCCTCCATCGCCGCAAGGTCGGCCGCACCAACGGCGAATCCCCCGGCGCGCGGCCGGACCATCGCGTGAACGGGGCACCCCGCGCCGATCCCGGCGGCGAGCAGCCCCGCCCCCGGCGTCAGCCCGCCGAGGTCGAGCGCGGCGCAGAGCTCGATCCGGTCGGCGCCCGTGGCGGCCGCGAGCGCGGCCCCCTCCGGCGTTTCGACACAGATCTCGAGCTTCGTCATCGTCGCGCTGGCCCCCTGAGGCATCGGCCCGCATTCTTGCGTCGGGCTCAAGTCTTGCCGCGATGAAGGCATGACGCGACGTTTCGATCAAGAATTAATTTTGCTCACCTAAAATCGGCGCTCTCAAGTTTGAGTTTGACAAAAGACATGGGGCGCGGCCTGATGTCCCGCGAGGAGCGACGACATGCCGGACACCCCCGCCCCCGACGACCTGATGGCCGCGATCGCGCACCAGCGCGGGGGTCTGTCGCCCAAGCTGCGGGCGATCGCCGGCTTCGCCCTGGACGAGCCCGAACGCTTCATCCGCAATACCAGCCGCGAGATCTGCGGCGTGCTCGGCACCTCCGAGCCGACGCTGATCCGGTTCTGCCAGATCTTCGGCTATTCGGGCCTGTCCGATTTCCGCATCGACCTTGCCCTCGCGCTCGCCCGCTCGGCCCGGCCCGGCGGCTTCGTCGAGCCGCTGGCAGGCGACCGGCGGCGGGTGAACCACGCGGCCAAGGCGGCCATCGCCCGCGCCGCCGTGCCGCTGATCGCGGGCGACCGCAGCCTCCTCATCGACAACGGCTCCACCGCCGAGCTCTTCGCGATGCGCCTCGACGAGGCGCCGCCGCTGACGGTGATGACCTCGGGCCTGATGGTGGCGCAGCACCTGCTGGGCCACGGGCGCCATTCGGTGATGCTGACCGGCGGCCGGATCCGGCCCGAATCGCTCGCCCTGACCGGCCGCGCGGCCGAGCAGCTGCTCGCCACGATGCGCTTCGACACGCTGGTGATGGGCGCCGACAGCATCGACCCCGCGCAGGGCCTGTCCACCTTCCTCGAGGACGAGGCGCACCAGACCCGAGCCATGGTCGAGGCGGCGAACCGGGTGATCGTGCTCGCCGACCGGACGAAGTTCCTCAAGTCCAGCCTGCACTGGATCTGCGCGCTCGAGAAGGTGGCGATTCTCGTCACCGACCTTGCCCCGGGCGATCCGCTGATCCCCCGGATGGAAGAGAAGGGCGTGCAGGTCGTTCTCGTCGATCCCGCCGCGACGAAGGAGCCGGCATGACCCTCGCCACCACCGCCACCTGGACCGAGATCCACCGCCAGCCCGAGATCTGGGAGAGCTGGGCGCCCGAACTCGCCGCGCGCGCCGGAGAGATCCGGCGCTGGATCGCCGCCCGCGGCATCGAGGAGGTGTGGCTGTCCGGCGCCGGCACCTCGGCCTTCATCGGCGACGTGCTGGCCGCCGGCCCCCCTCCGCTGCGGCCCGATCCGCTGCGGCCCGACCCGCTCCGCCTCGTGCCGGTGCCGACCACCGACATCGTCGCCTGCCCGCAGGATGTGCTCGGCGCGTCCGGGCGGATCCTGTCGCTGCAGTTCGGCCGCTCGGGCGACAGCTCGGAATCGGTGGGGCTGCTCGACCTGCTCGACGCGCACCGGCCCGACATCGACCGCCTGCACGTGACCTGCAATGCGGACGGCGCCCTCGCCACCCGCGTCGCGCCCGGCCCGGGCGAGGCGCGCGCCCTCGTCCTGCCCAGCGCGACCCACGATGCCGGCTTCGCCATGACCTCGTCCTTCACGACGATGCTGCTCTCCGCCGCGGCCTGCCTCGGCATCTGCGACGCGGCCGCCGCCCTGCCCCGCCTCGCCGCCGGCGCCCGCGCGCTCCTCCCCGCGCTGGCGAGCCGCCCGGCGCCGCGCCCGGGCCGCGCGGTGTTCCTCGGTTCGGGCGCGCTGAAGGGCGTCGCCCGGGAGAGCGCGCTCAAGGTGCTGGAGCTGACGGCCGGCCGCACCATCACCCAGTGGGACTCGCCGCTCGGGTACCGCCACGGGCCGAAATCGGCGGTGGACGGGGCCACGTCCGTCTACGTGCTGCTGCATCCCGATCCCGGCACGCGCCGCTACGACGCGGATGTCGCGGACGAGATCGCGCGCCAGTTCCCGGACATCCCGGTCACCACGATCGGTCCCGGCGGGGACATCGCGGTCGAGGGGACCGGCGATCCCCGGCTCGACGCCGCGCTCTACGTGCTGCCCGCCCAGATCCTGTCCGCCCGCTGGTCGCAGGAGCTGGGCCTGCCGGTGGACGACCCCTTCCAGGGCCGCAACCTGACGCGCGTCGTCACCGGCGTGACCCTCTACGATTACGTCCCGGCATGAGCGGCCCCTTCGGCGGCATCGACCTCGGCGGGACCAAGATCGAGGCCCGGCTGTTCCGCGGCGACGCGGCCGAGACGATCACCCTGCACCGCATCCCCACCCCGCAGGACAGCTTCGAGAGCCTGCTGCAGGCGGTGATCGCCCAGATCGGCTGGCTCGAGGCGCAGGCCGGCGGGCCGGTGCCGGTGGGCCTCTCGGTGCCGGGGCTGATCGACCCCGCGACCGGGATCAGCTTCGCCTCGAACGTGCCGACGACCGGCCGCGCCCTCGGCCCCGAACTGGCAGAGGCGCTGGGGCGCGACTTCGCGATCGTGAACGACTGCATGGCCTTCGCCCTGTCCGAGGCGACGGGCGGCGCGGGGGACGGCGCGGCCTCGGTCATGGGGCTGATCCTCGGCACCGGGGTCGGCGGCGGCATCTGCCAGGGGGGCGCGCTGCCCCATCGCCATGCCGGTCTCGCCGTCGAGGTGGGGCATCTCGGCATCTCGGCCCGGGCGCTCGCCCGGCACGGCCTGCCGGTCTGGCCCTGCGGCTGCGGCCAGCAGGGCTGCATGGAGCGCTACGTCTCGGGCACCGGCCTCGCCAATCTCGCCGAGTGGACGCTGGGCGAGCGGGCCGAGGCGCCGGAGCTGCTGCGACGGGACGACGACGGCGCGCGCGAGGTGCTGGACATCTGGGCCGACCTCGCGGGCGACGCGCTCTACGCCATCCAGGTGATGCTGGATCCCGACGTGATCGTCCTGGGCGGCGGCCTGTCCAACATGCCGGGGGTGAAGGCGCGGCTCGCGGCCAGCCTCGCCGGACAGCGGCTCGGCTCGGCCCGGGCGCCGGACATCCGCGTCGCGCGGCACGGCGATTCCTCTGGCGCCCGGGGCGCCGCGCTGGTGGCGCGCGCGCGATGCTGATCCAGGCAGACCGGCTCTGGACGGGCGGCGCGCTCGCCCGCGACCGGCTCCTGCGGGTCGATGACGGCCGCGTCGCCGCGATCGCGGCCGGGGGCGACGCCACCCCGGACCTGCGCGTCCCGCTCCTCGCCCCCGCGCTGACGGACCTCCAGGTCAATGGCGGCGGCGGGGTGATGGTGAATTCCGACCCGAGTCCGGACGCCCTGCGCGCCATCGCCGCCGCGCATCGCGCGCTCGGCACGGGGGCGATCCTGCCGACCGTCATCACCGATACGGCCAACGTGATCGAGGCCGCGGCCGAGGCCGCCATAGCCGTGCGGGACGAGCCGGGGCAGCTGGGCCTGCATGTCGAGGGGCCCCATCTGAACGTCGCCCGCAAGGGCACGCACGACCCCGACCGGATCCGGCCGCTCGACGAGCGCACGGTGCGCGTGGTCGAGCGGCTGCGCGCGCACGGTGTCGCGGTCAAGATCACGCTCGCGCCCGAGGTCAGCGACCTGCAGCTCGTCGCCCGCCTCGCCGCGACGGGGGCCGTTGTCAGCGCCGGGCACAGCGCCGCCACGGCCGAGGAGACGCGCGCGGCGCTGGCCGCGGGCGTGTCCTGCTTCACCCATCTCTACAACGCGATGCCGCCCATGACCTCGCGCGCGCCGGGGATCCTCGGCGTCGCGCTGAACTCGGACGCGTTCGCGGGGATCATCGTCGACGGTATCCATGTCGACTGGGACATGGTCCGCATCGCCCTGCGGGCCCGGCCCCGGCGCGGCCTGACCTTCGCCGTCTCGGACGCGATGGCGACCGTGGGCGGGCCGGATCACTTCACGCTCTACGGGCAGACCATCGCGGTCCGGGACGGCGCGCTGGTCAATGCCGAGGGCTCGCTCGCCGGGGCGCATGTCGACATGGCGACCTCGCTGCGCAATCTCGTCCGCCATGTCGGCCTGAAGGAGGAGGAGGCGCTGGCGATGTGCACCGACATCCCCCGCGCCTGTCTCGGGCTGCCGCCGCAGCAGATCGGCGCGGGCACCGCGCTCGCCGACCTCGTCGCCTTCGACGACGATCATGGACGACTGGAGATCGCATGACACTTCGCCTCGAGCAGAGCTGGTCGCCCGACGGGGCACGGCACGGCGCCTTCACCTTCCGGCTGGTGAACACGGGGACGACGGACGTGATCCCGACCCTCTTCGCCTATGCCTCGATGACCCGGGTGGCGCGGGACGCGGTGGTCGAGGGCGGGCGACTGATCCGCACCTTCGCCAACCATGTCGAGATCGCGCCGGAAGGGGCGATCCCCGCCGGGGGCGCGGCGACGATCCGGGTGATCGGCCTGACCCATCCGCCGAGGAACCGGAGCCAGGGCGCGATGGCCGCCTGGATCGAGGCGGACGGAGAGGCGATCCCGCTGGATACCGGCGACCTCGTCCCGCCGGAGGGGGTGGAGCGCGGCCCGGTCCGCGACTGGCCGGAGGGCCGGATCGACACGCCGCTCCTGATCCAGCCCTGGCCCGCCGAACTGGCGGTGGAAAGCTTCGGCCCCGCGCCGACGCTGGTCGCGGAGGGGTCCGGACTGGCCGAAAGCTTCGCCGTGGTCGCGGCGCTGCATAGGCGCCTCTTTCCGGTCGCGCCCGCGCCCCTCGCCCTCGCCGGGGAGGGCCGGCGCGTCACTGCCGAGTCGGACGGCACCCTGCCCCCGGGGGGCTACCGGCTGGATTTCGGCGCCACGATCCGGCTGACCCATGCGGATGCGGACGGGCTGCGCCACGGGGTGCTGACCCTCGCCCAGATGGCCCACGGCGCGCGAAGCGAGGACGCCTTCGCCTTTCCGCAGGCAGGGCACATCGCGGACGCGCCTCGCTTCGGCTGGCGCGGCATGCATTTCGACGTGGCTCGCAATTTCCACGGCCCCGCCACCATCGCGCGGATGATCGACGTGCTCGCCTGGCTGAAGATGAACCGCTTCCACTGGCACCTGACCGATGACGAGGGGTGGCGCCTGCCGTCGCGGTCCTTCCAGGGGCTGGCCGATCTGGCGGGCCGGCGCGGCCGGGACGGGGCGCTGCCGCCGCAATATGCCGACGGCCCGGAGGGCCAGTCGGGCAGCTATACCGAGGAGGAGCTGCGCGGCATCGTCGCCCATGCCGCCACGCTCGGCATCGAGGTGATGCCCGAGCTTGACATGCCGGGTCACGTCACCGCCCTGCTCGCCGCGATCCCCGGCCTCGCCGACCCGGAGGAGGAGCCGGACAGCTACCGCTCGATCCAGGGCTATCCGAACAACGCGCTGAACCCGGCCCTGCCCCGCACCTACGAGGTGGTCGGCACGCTGCTGCGCGAGGCGGCGGAGATCTTTCCCGGCGGGACGATCCATATCGGCAGCGACGAGGTCGACGCGAAGTCCTGGACCCGGTCCCCCGCCGCGCAGAAGCTAGCGCAGGAGGAGGGTCTGGCCGGCACGCCCGAGCTGCAGGCCCGGTTCCTGCGCCGCGTTCAGGCGATGCTGCGCGAGATGGGCCGCGATCTGGGCGCCTGGGACGAGGCGGCGGAGGGCGGCGGGGTCGATCCCGCCGGCACGCTGCTCTTCGCCTGGCGGTCGCGCGAGAAGGTCGCCGAACTGATCGCCCATGGCTACGACGTCGTCGCCTGCCCGGGACAGGCCTATTACCTCGACATGGCGGAAGGGGCCGGATGGGATGCGGCGGGCCTGACCTGGGCCGGGGCGGTCCCAGCCCGTCAGACCTACGAGTACGAGCCGACGGGGGGCCTGCCGGACGGGCCGGGGCGGCTGGCCGGCGTGCAGGCCTGCCTCTGGTCCGAGATGGTCGACTCGATCCCACGCGCCAACGCGATGATCTTCCCCCGCCTCGCCGCCGTGGCCGAGAGCGGCTGGACCCCGCCGGAGGCGAAGGATTTCGACCGGTTCGCCGCCCTCTCGCGCCGGACACCCCGGCTGTGAAGCGGGTCGCGATCGGGGGGCTGCATACCGAATGCTCCAGCTATTCCCCGCTGGAGCAGCAGCGCGGCGACTTCACCCGGACAGAGGGCGACGCGCTCGTCCGGATGGTCCCCGTCGACTTCGCCGCGCTCGGCCTCGCCCCCCTGCCCCTCTTCCACGAACGCAGCGTGCCCGGCGGGCCGGTCGCGGCCGGGTGCTTCGCCGCCCAGCGGGGCGAGTTCATGGAGGCGCTGCGCGCGGCCCTGCCGCTGGACGGGGTGTTGCTGCTGATGCACGGCGCGATGTTCGTCCCCGGCACCGACGACCCGGAAGGGGAGTTCGTCGCCGAGGTGCGCGACATCGTCGGGCCGGAGGCGGTCATCGCCGCCGCCTTCGACCTTCACGGCCAGATCACCGACCGGATCGTCCGGTCGCTCGACATCTTCGCCGCCTACCGCACCGCCCCCCATGTCGATGTCGAGGAGACGCGCGCCCGGGCCGCCCGGATGCTGGCCGCGGCCCTCGCGGGCGGGCCGCGGCCATCGGTCCACTGGACGGGGGTGCCCCTGCTGGTCCCGGGCGAGATGTCCTCCACCTTCGTCGAGCCCTGCGCGTCGCTCTACGCCGCCTTGCCGGCCTACGACATGCGGGAGGGCGTCTGGGACGCGAACCTGATGATCGGCTATGTCTGGGCCGACGCACCCCGCGCCACGGCGGCCGCCGTGGTGACGTCAACGGACCGCGCGGCGGGACGGCGCGCGGCGGACGAGATCGCCGCCGCCTACTGGGACGCACGGGACCGGCTGGACTTCGACAGCGAGGCGATGCCGCTGGAATCCGCCCTGACGGCGCTGAGGGGCGCGGGCCCCGCAATCCTCGCCGATAGCGGCGACAACCCGACCGCAGGCGGCGTCGGCGACCGGGCCGAGGTGCTGGACGCGGTGCTGCGCGCCGGTCTGCCCGGCGCGCTCTTCGCCGGGATCGCCGACCCGGAGGCCTACGCCGCGGTGGCGGCGGGCGCGCGCGAGATCCTCACGGGCGGCACGCTCGGCGGTGGCGGCCCCCGCGTGACCCTTCCCGTCCGGTCCGCCCATATCGCCGGGGATTGCGCCATCGTCCGCAGCCGCGATGCGACCATCGTCCTGACGCGCCGGCGTCGCCCGTTCCACGACCTTGCCGATTTCGCCGCGCTCGGCCTCGACCTCGCCGATTTCCCGCTGCTGGTGGTGAAGTCCGGCTACCTCTCGCCGGATCTGCGCGCCCTGCCCCGCCGGCAGATCATGGCGCTGACCGACGGCGCGGTGAGCCAGGACCTCGCGGCGCTGGCCAATCACCGCCGACCACGTCCCACATGGCCGTTCCAGAAGGAGCGGGCCTAGAGCAGGATGGTCCCGGGCCCGCCTTCGTAGAGGGCGGCGATGTCGTCCGGCCGCTCCCGCAGGACGCGCCTCTGGTTGACCGAGCCCTTGTCCGTCACCTCGCCCCGGTCCAGCGACAACGGGGCCAGCAGCACCCGGGCCCGGCAGATCCGGGTCGAGGATCCCGTCGCGCGCTCCGCCAGGGCCGCCAGCCGGTGTCGCAACGCCGCCTCGGCCGCCGGATGCCGGTAGAGCGCGGCATCCGCGAGTCCCGATCCCCCCGGCACCGCCGCCTCGAAGCCCGCCCGCGCGGGCACGATGAGCGCGCCCAGCTCCGCTCGGCCCTCCCCCGCGATCACGGCGTCGGCGGCCATCCCGCCGAGCGCGTCGACGAGGCCCGCCCGCAACGCCCCGACCGCGACCCATGTGCCGGTGTCGAGCTTGAAGTTCTCGGCGATCCGTCCGTCGAAGAGGAACCCGGCCGCGGCGTCGCCCGGCACCGCATAGCGCACCGCGTCGCCGAGGCGGTAGAACCCCTCCTCGTCGAAGGCCCCCGCCGTCAGCTCGGGCGCGCGCCAGTAACCGGGGGTGATGCTCGGCCCCCTCAGGCGCAGTTCGAGCTTGTCCTCCACGGGGACGAGCTTGGCCTCCAGCCCGCGGGCGGGGACGCCGACATTGCCTGGCCGGGCCTGCCGCGTGCCGCAGAACAGGGCGAAGGGCGCCGTCTCGGTCGCGCCGAGGCCGGACGAGACGGGAATCTCCGCTCCCGTCGCCTCTTGCGATAGGCGGTGCAGGTCGTCCCATGTATGCTGGGCCATTCCCGCGCCGGCATACATCATCAGTCGAAGCCGCGCGAAGAAACTCCGCTTCAGTTCGGGATCGCGCCCCATCTCGCGGACCAGCGCATCATAGCCGACGGGCACGTTGAAATACCAGGTGGGCGACACCTCCCTCAAGTTGCGGATCGTCTCGCGGATGCCGGCGGGGCCCGGATTGCCCCGGTCGACGTGGAACGTGCCGCCATTGTAGAGGACGAGGTTGAACGCCTTGTTGCCGCTGGCGACGTGGTTCCACGGGGGCCAGTCCACCAGGACCGGCGGCTCCTCGGCGAGGAAGGGATAGGCGTCGCGCACCATCTCCATGTTGGCGCAGATCATCCGCTGGGTCTGGATCACCGCCTTCGGCGAGCCCGTCGTGCCGGAGGTGAACAGGAACTTCGCGACCGTGTCCGGCCCGGTGCGCCGATAGGCCGCCTCGGCCGCCGCCTCGGCCGGGCGACGCATCAGGTCGGCCAGGATGTGGACCGGCCGGCCGTCCAGCGTGCCCGACGACACGATGGCAGGGATGTCGGGCCCGAAGGCAGCCCCGATCGCGGGGGCGAAGGGCCCGGCCGCCTCGACGAAGACCGCGCCCGGCGTCAACTGCGCCGCCACGTCCCGCAGCTTCTCGTAGGCACCGCCCGAGAGCGCGTAGGCCGGCGCCAGCGCGGCGGAGGGGATGCCGACGAACTGGGCCGCTACCGCGACGATCGCGTGGTCGAGGGAGTTGCCCGACAGGATCATCAGCGGCCGATCGACGGACAGCCCCATCTCCAGCAGGGCGCCCCCGACCGACCGCATCGCCGTCGCAAGCCCGGCATAGGACATCCGGCGCCAGTCCGCCCCGTCCCGGTCCGCCATCCAGGTCCGGTCCGGCGCGACCTCCGCCCAGTGCAGGATCCGATCCGCCAGGCGGGCCGGCGGCTCGGGCAGCGGGTCCGCCTGGCGCACGAGGATGCTGCCGTCCGGCCGCCGCTCCTCCACGATCCGCGGCCGCCAGAGATGCGGCCTGTCACCCGACGCCATCGGCGCATCCTCCCCTTCCCCCGGAAAACTTTACGCGGAAACGACCGGCAAGTATGCCCTCGCTGACACCAGGGAGAGACAGATGTCGCAGCGCGACCTAGTGACCTACGAGCGCGACGGCGACGTCGCGATCATCGGCCTCAACCGCCCGGAGAAGCGCAACGCGATCTCGGATCGCCTGATCGAAGGGATCGGCGCCGCGGTGGAGAGGGCGCGGGGCGAGGCCAGGGCGGGCGTGATCCTCGGGCATGGCGCGCATTTCTGCGCCGGCCTCGACCTGGCCGAACACGCGGGCCGGACGCCGATGGAGGCGGTCGCCAATTCACGGCGCTGGCACGAGATCTTCACCCGGATCGAGTTCGGACCGATCCCCTGGTTCGCCGCCCTGCACGGCGCGGTGATCGGCGGCGGGCTCGAGCTCGCGGCGGCGGCCCATGTCCGCGTCGCCGAGGCCGGCGCCTTCTTCGCCCTGCCGGAAGGGACGCGCGGAATCTTCGTCGGCGGGGGCGGCGCGGTCAGGATCGCCCGGCTGATGGGCACCGCGCGGATGACCGACATGATGCTGACGGGCCGGTCGCTGGATGCCGCGACCGCCGGGGCCTGGAACCTCTGCCAGTACGTCGTGCCGGAGGGAGAGGCGCGGACCCGCGCCCTCGAGCTCGCCCGGCATGCGGCCGGCAATGCCGATTTGTCGACCTACGCGATCCTCAACGCCCTGCCCCGGATCGACAGGATGGCGCGCGACGACGGGCTTTTCGTGGAAAGCCTCGTCTCCGCCTTCACGAGCACCTCCCCCGAAGCGGAAGCGCGGCTGCAGGATTTCCTGCAGAAGCGATCCGGAAAGGTGGCGCGTCCCGAGGGCTGACTGGGGTCCGATCGACTTAGCGGGGCTCGACCGATCGCTCGGCTTCCTGATCCGGCGAGCGCGGATCCGGGTCTTCGAGCAGTTCCACGCCGCCTCCGAGGGCGAAGGCACCCCACCCCGCCGAATTCGCCGTGCTCCGCCTCATCGGCGCCAATCCGGGGATCCGTCAGGGGCACCTGGCCGAGACATTGGCGATCAAGCCGGCCCACATAACCAAACTCGTGCGCCGCATGATCGAGAAGGGGCATGTCCGACGGGTCGTCGCGGCTGGCGACCGGCGGGCCGTCGACCTTTACCACACCGAGACGGGCGCCGATTTCGTCGCGCGTCCGGCGCCCCGGGTGGCAGGACCGGCCAGCCATCTTCGCCACGACCTGACGCAGGACGAGCCGGCCCACCTGACCCGGCTTCTGCCCAAGTTCGCCGGGATCGGGGACGTGCGGGGGCTGACCTGAGCCCCGGTAGTTCCTCAATCTGATACTGGAGTTCCGGCCCAACGAGAGGACCGGACCATGAAGAGATCGAAGTTCACGAAGGACCAGATCATCGTAAGCCTCCGGCGGGCGCCGCCTGAGCTGTGCCGTCGGCACGACATCAGCAGCGCCACGTTCTATGCCTTGAAAGCGAAGTTCGGCGGGATGGACGTGTCGGACGCAAAGCGGCTGAGGGCGCTCGAGGAGGAGAATGGCCGTCTGAAGCGGCTGCTTGCGGAATCCCTGCTCGACCAGGCTGCGCTGAAGGATCTCCTTGGTCTTGCCCCCTACGCCGAAGCGGGCAATCGTCACCTGCCGGCTCCGGTTTCAGCTAGAGGAGTGTAGGGGGTCAGAGCAGGGCGATAGGACCAAAGCAACGATCCCCGCCGTGCAAACGAAAACGCCGCCCCGGAGGGCGGCGTTTCGATCTGGTTGCGGGAGTAGGATTTGAACCTACGACCTTCAGGTTATGAGCCTGACGAGCTACCGGGCTGCTCCATCCCGCGCCAACTGGCATCATCCATTCAGAGAGAACTTCCTATCCTTTTTAGGTCTGGCGGTGACTTACTCTCCCACGACTTGAGCCGCAGTACCATCAGCGCTTCGGGTCTTAACTTCCGAGTTCGGGATG
>NZ_FQYO01000003.1 GCF_900141735.1 Wenxinia saemankumensis | reverse complement strand
AGGCCGCTCCGGCGCACCCCACCATCAACACATCAAACAGCGAGGGGGTCAGTTCTTAGTGTCGCCAGGGGGGCAGTCCCTGATGTCGCTGGACAACCCCTCCAGAGGCTTTGCTTTGATAGACGCTCATGTAGGCACGTCCGTCCCCACCGTCCCAGGCTCCGAGGGGATACTGTGCCCCAGTCACTTCGTCCGCCACTCTGACCTGCGCCATCAGGGTCATCGCGGCGGTCGTCTTGATGCTCGACCGCATCCATTTGCCACTGCCCCCGACGAAGCGCGTCCTCCTCGGCGCGTATTCCTCGATCACGGGGCGCGCGGCGGAGGACGGCTGGGTGGCGTGGTTGCCGGGGAGGGGGCGGATGGATATTTCGGAAATGACCGCCGACACTCCGCCGAGTGCGGGGGACACCGACATCGTCCCCGATCCAGCCAACGTGATATGTATGATGCGATGATGGCGCCCGGGGCTGGTTATCGCGGCATAGTCTGTTGCTCGGGAAGAACCGACCCTGATGCCCGTGCCGGAAACGCTCTCCAAGTTGAACGACACTAGAAAAACTTGGCCCACTCTGTCGCCAACAAGTTGGCCGAGGTTCAGGATGTCGCCGCTGTTGGCCGCATTGGTCAGCGTAGCCCTCCCTGCACTCGTATCTACCACCCAATTCGCGCTGGAGGGCGTCCATGCAGTCGGTGCCGGCGCCCGCTCCGTCCCCAGCCCCTTGAACTGCCCGCCCGAATAGCCAGCGCCCCCGTCCGGCGAGATCGCAAATCCCATCGGATCGCCCGGCACCAGAGGCGTCGTCGCGGCCGCGTCGGTGAACAGTCCCGGCAGGAGGGTGAAGTCGTGGTAGGCGTGGGGCGCCGTCAGGTCGGCGGCGAAGCGGGAGTAGAGGGAGGCGAGGCTCCGCCGCGCGAACCCCCGCCGGAAGGTCGACAGCCCGCTGAACCCCTCACGCATGGGACACCGCCACCCGGACATGCGCCCCGCCCTTTGCCCAGAGGCGCACGGGGGATGTCAAGCCGGGGAAGAGATCGGCGAGATCTTCGTTGATGGCGCGGTCCCGCTGGAAGATGCGGATCGCGCCGTCATCGCTCGTCGGGGCGGTGCCGGTCGCGGTGCACTGGATCAGGCACCCGGAATTGTAGACGTCGTTGATCACCTGGAACGTCGCCGCGGTCGCATCGCCGGCGGTCAGCTGGGTCCAGGTCTCGTCGCCCTGCAGCGAGATGGTGGTGTGGCGGGGCATGGTCGATCCTTTATGATGGGCGGGGTGCACGGGCCCCGCGGGTGGTGGTGAAGGGCGGCCGGCGGGTCAGACCTCGCCGATCAGCTCCTGGAGGCCGAGCGGGAGCGGGCGGCGAGCTGCGCTTCGATCCGCTGGCGGAGATCCCCCGGCTTCGGCCGCAGCCGGCGCAGCGTGTCGGTCATGGTGCGTTCCAGATAGGCCTGCGCCTCACGCTGCAGCGACTCGCCGCTCAGCCCTGCCGCCTCGGCCCGGGCAATGGCTCGCTCGATGGCGGGCGTGATCGCGGCGCTCGCCTTCGCCACGGTCTCGGCTCCGAACCAGCGGCGGGCCTGGTCGAGCGCGAGACCCGCGAGCGCGGTCAGCAGGGTGTAGACGAGGCCGACGATGAGCGCGGCCGCCTCCTGCGCGATAATGGGGGTGAGGATGTCGTAGAGGCCCATGTCGGGGGTCCTTTCGGGGTCAGGCGAACTCGATCGCCGAGGCTTCGGAGGAGGTGAGCGTGGGCAGCGCCAGGCGCGGCCCGCTATAGGAGACCGGCCAGCGGAAGGTGCCCGCCTCGGCGCAGCGGCTCTTGTCGATCGGCACGACGGAGACCGTGTTCGACTGGTTGCCGCCGAGGGCGAAGAACCGGCTGCGGTCTTGCCCGACGACGAAGAAGACGTGCCCGCCCCCGTTGCGGCGGATCGAGCCGACCGCACCCAGCGGGGGCGCGCCGGTTATCGCTTCGCCGAAATGCCGCCAGTTCAGCGCCCAGTAGGGGTTCCGCCCGAGCGGCCCGGGAAACGGCTCGTTCGACAGGCTCAGGCGGATGGCGGTCTCCACGAGATCGCCGCACCACGGGAAGACGGCCGGATCCCCGAGGGCATGCCCGTCGGAGGCCAGCCAGTCCCGCAGCTCGGCGTTGTTCGCCCGCTCGTGCCAGCCCTTCACGCGCAGCGCCTCGCGCACCCAAGGCGGGAGGCGATCGGGCACCTGCGGCGCGCCGAGGCCCCGCTCCGCGTGCAGCGCTGCCCATGTCTTCGGCCCGACGAAGGGCCGCGCGATGAAACCCTGCGACCGCTTGAAGGCGACGATGGCGGCGGTGGTGCGCGGCGCCCAGGCGGGCGGGCCGACGAAGCCGTCGATCGGGCCCGGATCGAAGCCGTGCGCCTCCAGGCGCTGCTGCAGCCAGATCCCTTCGGCGCGGGTAAAGCCGGAATTGTCGAGGCGGAAGTCGGGCATGGGGTTTCTCCATAAGTTGAAGCCCCGCCGGCGGGCGGGGGACGGATTGCGCTTGGCGGGATCGATCAGGAGGGGTACTGAGAGCCGTCCAGACACAGGACACCCCCGACGGGCGGCTCTGCCAGGAGCCGTCCGTCTCATTTCCCGGGTCGGGAAACTGCGTCGAGAGCTACCGCGCAAAGCGTGTTGCCGGAATCGCAATTGACGGCGTAGCCTCGGCGCATGCTCGCCCACCACCAATCGGCATTTGAGCATCGGGCAGGCGGCGCCCCGGTCCAGGGGAACTGCCTGCCCACCAATCTCCGCATTTGGCGCTCGACCTTACCAAGGTCAGCTGCGGTGAGCAGATCGTGTTTTTGCGCCATCAGAGCGGCGGGTTAGCGTCGGCCTCACTCGTGACTTGTTTCCCCCGGGAAGGGCGGCCCATCAGCTTCGGGCCGTCCTTCTGACCTTCAGCCAAGCACCATTGCCATCACCGGTCGCTCGGTATTGAGTATTCGCTCAAGCCTCGTATCCCGGCTTCAGGGCGGCCCTCAGGGGTCGCCTTTTTTTCGGCGTTGTGTCAGCGTCCAGACGAGGCGCGGGCCGAGCGCGGCCCTGCCGAGTTCCCGGTCCGCGTCTCACCGTCGTCCGTCAGAGCGGCGCCGGAGGGTGCTGCCGCATCATCCGGGTGATGCGGGCCCGCCGGTAAACCTCGAGCAGAAGCACGATCGCGAGGATCCCCTTCGTGGCCACGATGAACCAGGGGACCGCGTCGAAGGGCATGACGGCGAGATTGCGCACCACCCCGGTGAGCAACACGCTGAGGCCCAGCAGCGAGTAGAGCGCGGCGATCCACCGGCCCGGGAAGAGCCCGCGCGAGTTGCTGTGCGTGAGCCACCAGCACATCAGCACGACCGCGACGGAGGTGACGTTGTTGCAGAGCAGCAGCCAGTTCATTTCGCCCCCTTGTCCATGATGGTCTTTCGGACGCCCCGGATCGCTGCGATCCCGCCCTCGCCCATGATGAAGCCGGCCGCGAGGTAGGCCCACGTCCCGCCGCCCACGACGGCGTCGATCGCGTGGCCGACCAGACCACCCAGGAAGATGGCCCCGAACGCCCCGGCGATCCCCTCGAGGATCCGACGCTTCCAGCTCTCCTCCGGCGCGAAGACGGCGCGGGTATAGGCCCCTGCCGCCCCCGCCAGAATGAGTGCGCTGATCTGCTCGGGCATGGCCTCGTAGAGAGCCCGCACCTGATCGACTATCGGCATGCTGCCCCCGTTCATCGCACCCACCCCCACATCCGCACCGCGCCGACCATCGCCGCCCGGCGCCACCAGCTGACCCCGCCCTCGGCCAGCACCTCCTCGAAGACGGCCGCTGCGGCGACCCAGCGCCAACCGTCGGCGAGGCACCAGTCGTGCAGGCAGGCCGCGCGTAGGACCGCCTCGCCTCGAAACCGGGGCCGCAGCGGACGCGGGACCGAGACGTCGAAGGCGAACCCCGCCGGCACCACGACCTGCGGCCCCCCCGCACGGCCGATGCCCCAGACCAGCGGCGCGGTCAGGCGGTAGCCGTCGCCGTCAGGAACCCACATCAGGCCGCGGCGCTCCGGAGGGCGGCGAGAGCGGCGTCGAGCTCCGCCGCGAAGGCCGCGACCTGGTCCCGCGTCGCCCCCACGCTGACGGCCTGCTCGACGAGCGCGAGGTGCCGGGAGCGGATGCCCTCGATCACCTGGTTCGCGATCTCCCACTGCCCGGCCATCGTCAGCCAGAGGGTCGCCAGCTCGAGCGGTGTCGGGGCGGTGAACCCGGTCTCGGCCGCCAGATACGGGAACCCTGTCAGGTCGGCCGGCGGCTCGGGAAGCATGATGTAGCGCAGCGCCTCCGCTTCCTTGTTCGAGTAGGCGATCTCCTGCGCCGGCAGGTCCGTGATGAAGGAGCGCCGCACCGCCCCGATGCGCCCGTTGATCTCGCCCCGCGCGCGCAGCTTCGCGTCCGGCAGGTTCTGGCGGAACTCAGGCATGCGTCACCTCGACGTAAACGGT
The DNA here is from genome assembly GCF_900141735.1 of Wenxinia saemankumensis. Taxonomy (GTDB): domain Bacteria; phylum Pseudomonadota; class Alphaproteobacteria; order Rhodobacterales; family Rhodobacteraceae; genus Wenxinia; species Wenxinia saemankumensis. The sequence continues at coordinate 725,575 of NZ_FQYO01000003.1, read as the reverse complement.
CTCGTCGCGGTACGGGAACGGGGGCTCGACGATCAGGCGCCAGCGGCCGGGATCCGCGAGGGTCAGCACGGGATCGGCCGCGTCGGTGGTGAACGTGCTCTCCTCGAGCGCCTCGTTCATCACCGCGATCGCGGTGCCCTCCGGCCAGTAGGTCAGATCCACTGAGAAGGGTGCCCGCGCGGCTGCCGGGAATCCGTAGGGCGCCGGTCGCTCGGCCGGGCCGCTCTCCGGGACGTACCAGCCGAAGATGTCGCGCGGCGGACCCTCGTGCTCGAAGCGCCAGATCCCGTGCGTCTCCGTGTCGATCCCGATCAGCCCCCCGGAACCGGCGCTGACGATCTCGCCGGTGTCCTTCCGATAGACGGCGAAGAAGTCATTGAAGGTCGAATAGGGGTCTTCGCCCTCGACGGGCGGCGGAGCCTCGACAAAATCGTCCGGGTTCATCGGAGCACCTGTTCTGCGGAGAGGTCGACGTTCGAGATGTTGATCGTCGCTCCGGCGGGGATTGAGATGACCTCCAGGCGCGATCGGTATTGCACGACGCCGCCGACGGAATTGTTGTCGGTCAGCCGGACGACGAAGGGCCCGGCGAAAGTCAGATCCCCGTCTCCGCCCTGCCCGCTCCTCTGCAGGTGCATCGACGTGCCCTTGAGCTCGACGCCGGCCCGCTCGATCCAGTGCCGGATCCGGGCCCGATCGCTCGTCGGCGACATGCCCTGGATATTGATGTCGAAGCTCGAGATGAGCGAGGTGCGGTAGCCCTGCTGACGGTTGACGTCGAAGCTCACCAGCACGCGACTGGTGATGCCCGACAGCGCGTGCCCGCTCCCGACGCCGTATTGCTGGATCGTGGTCGCATCGGCCTCGATCTCGATGGTGCCCACCGCGGCCGCCATGACGAGATCGCGCTTCACCTTCCGGCGCACGACCGGCCCACCCACCCGGACCTCGGTCGCGCCGTCGTTGTACTTGATGAGCTGGAGGCGGCCGTAATAGGTCCCGGCCGGCGCCACGGCGCCGTTCGTCTTGAAGGTCCACGGCACGCCCGCATTGGCGATCCCGCTGCCGACGGCGGAGAAGCCGAGGCTGACGAGGTCCTTGTCGAACCACTGGATCTGCGCCCCGACCCGGCCGGTGCCGGCCATCACCTGCCCCTGCGCCTGCGCGAAGAACCTCTCGTCCGGCTCGGCGATGAAGAGGCCGCTGTTGATGACGACGAAGTCGCCGGCCGCGCCCGACAGGACCAGGGCATACTGCGACCGCCAGAGCGGGCTGCCCGGACGCACGCGCGTCAGGGACGGGAAGCCCCAGGCGGCGGGATCCTCCATCTCCGGATCGCTGAGGAGGTTTTCGCGGTCCGGGAGCGCGAGCGTCGGCGTCCAGATCTTCGCCCCCTTCAGCTGCCCGCTGATGTTGGTGTCCTTCACGAAGGGCGTGTCGTCGCCCGCGAGGTCCGTCAGCAGGCTCGGCCGGTCGACATTGCGGCCCTTCACCGCGGCATCGTCGAGATCCTCCTCGGTCTTGCGCTTCACGATCTTGACGAGGTCGATGTAAAGGAGGCCCGCCGTGTGGTCGGCGGTGAGCTGCGGCAGGATCTCCGTGACCCCGGCAGGGACGGTGAAGGTCAGGGTCTTCTTCACCCATTCGTTGCGGGCGGCGAAGTCCGAGGCGGCATAGCCGATCTCACCGAGCAGCGCGTCGGTCTGCGCATTGGCGATCCGCAGCTTTGACAGGTTCTGACCGCCTCCGTCATAGGCCGAGTTCGCCCGGACCCAGATCCGGAAGAATAGCACCTCGCCCTCGGCCACCTCGATCGGCTGCAGGAGAGGATAGATGCGCGCTGCGCTGTGAGCGTCGAGCCGCAGGGACTGCACCCCCGCCTTGGCGGCATTGGTGCTGAGCCCGTAGAAGCCCGCTCGCATGTCCCAAGGATTGCGGGCCTCGTTCTCGAAGTTCGACCCGGCTGCGTAGTTCTCGCCTGTCGCATAGCCCCGCACGGACGCATCCTCGACGACCTCCGTGCCCGCGACGAACTGATCCGCCCCCGGGTGGTAGTAGACCTTGGGGATGTTGTTCGGGTTCTGACCGTAGAGAGCATCGAGATCGACGGTCACCGCGCGGGCGACCTCGGTCCCGCCATCCGCTTGGTCTGCAACATCCTCGTCGGCGCAGGCGCCCCAGCGCAGAACCAGCTTGAAGCTGGTGTTGCCGCTGTTGCTCTGCGCAGTGTCGTAGACGATGAACTGGGCCACGACCTACCTCTGATACTGCACGGCGTGGAAGTAGCGGCGCCAGATGTTCGCCCGGTTGTTGCCGCCGATGTTGGCGAGGCGGGCCTTCACCCGGAACACGGTCTTTTCGACTGCCGGCTGCAGGTCGGCGCTGAGGATCGTGCGGTGATCCATCCGCCCGTTCGGGCCGGTGTTGACCGTGAAGCGCTTGATCTCGACCTCGGACCCCACGCTGGTCCCGCGCGGGCGGCGGAAGAGCCCGAGGTCGACCACGGAGAAGCCGTGTCCGTCGAGGGTGAAGGAGAAGCCGAGGGAGGTCGCGAACCCGCGGCGGTCGACGAAGAGGCGGCTGATCGTCTGCCAGTTGCCGTCGTCGATGTCGATCTTTTCGAGCGCGTAGGCGTAAGATGGGACGGTCACCGCCTTGCCCGCGAGCTTCAGCGTGTCCACGGCGGCGTCCACGATGTCGGCGGTGACGACCTTGATCCCGAGGGCGGCGAGATCGGCGACCGTGATCTTCTGAGCCGTGACGGCACCGGCGGCGAGCTTGGCCGTGCTGACTGCCCCAGCAGCCAGCTCGGACGTGCTGACCGCGCCCGCAGCGATCTTGCCGGCGATGATCGCATTGGCGGCGATCTTGTCGGCCTCGACGGCGCCCGCTCCGATCTTCTCGGCCACGACCGCGCCCGCGGCGATCTTGCTCGCCTCCACCGCACCGGCTGCCAGCTTCGCCGTCTCCACTGCGCCGGCTCTGATCTTCTCGCTCGTGATGGCCTCGGCGGCGATCTTCTCGGCCACCACCGCCTCGGCCGCGATCTTCGCGGCAACGACTGCACCAGCGGCGAGTTTGGGCGTGCTGATGGCGCCGTTGGTGATCTGGGTCTCCGTGATCTGGCCCGTGAGCTTCGCCGCGGCGATCGCGTCGAGCTGCGCATCGGTGAGCTTGCCGGTGATCTTGGAGGCCTCGAGCCCCGCGATCTGCGCCGCCTGCACCTGGCCCGCGATGTCCGCCGAAGCTACGCTCTTCACATACGAAGCACCGTTCCAGCGGTAGAGGCTGCCCTCGTAGAAGATGACCTGCGTGCTCTTCGTCGTGGGCAGCGACCCGCTCGTGACCAGGCCCACGGGCTCGATGCCTTGGGCGAACTTGGCGGTGTTGACCGCTCCATCGGCGATCCGGTCGCGGATGATGGCACCGAGCCCGATATCCTCCGTCCGGATCCGCGCATCCGGTGTGGTGACCGGGATCCAGGAGGAAGGCGCGATCAGGCGCGACTGCCCGTCGACGCGGACCTCGTAGTCCGTGCCCGGCAGCAGGCCATCGTAGAGGGTCGCCCGCCCGGTCGAGACGTCGGCGGTGGAGCCCTCCAGGATCATCGTGTCGTCGGCCGCCAGCCGGACTTCCCACGACACGCCCCGGACGCCGGGCAGCGGGGGCGTCCAGCGGATCCGGATGCCGGCCCGCCGCTGCGTGCCGCCGGCATCGACGCTCGAGCATGGCTCGACTATCAGCCCCGGGAGGGTCTGCTTTCCGGCGATCACCGCCTCGCTCGAGGGCGCGTCGGTCGGCAGGGCGAACCCGGACTGCCAGTCGTAATCGTCCGGGTCGACCTCGCGCAGCGAGAGCGTCACGCAGAGCGTGCGCGGGTCGGTCGCGATCTCGCCCACCTCGAAGAGCTTGGCGATGTAGCCGTTGCGCGCGCTGGTCCATTCCAGCGTGTCGAGCGGCATCAGGTAGCCGTAGTCCGGCGGCAGGGTGATCGTGTGCCGACGCATCCGCCGCGCGTCCTTGAGATAGGCGCGCTGCAGCCTCTGCACCTGGCCGGAATGCGGGCAGGCCGGCAGGTCGAGATGCGCGACGAGGCGCTCGCCGTCGGCCGCCTCGGCGGCGGCGTCGATCCGGATCGGCGCCTCGACCGGCTGCCAGAGCTGGTCGGCATCGGGATAGGTGGCCGTCACGGCGTTGAAGGTCTCGGACAGCCCGCGGAACGGGTCGAGCTCCTGCGGCTTCGAGCGCAGCACGTCCTCGTCGGAGATCATCGCCGCGGCGAGGCCGGGCTCGCCGATGCGGATTAGCCACTGCCCCCCGGCATCGACCACCTCGCCCAGGCAGACGTCGAGCAGCTTGTCGATCACGTCAAGCGGGGCCTCGCCACCATGCTCGGCGGTCGCCATGTAGACCTCGTAGCCCGCTCGGAAGCGGGCATTCCCGCCCACGTCCTGGTCGCAGGCATCCATCGCCGCTTCCCAAACGGCGGCGGGCAGATCGGCATCGTCGACGTCGAGGCCATAGGTCCCGCCACCCGGCAGGTCGATGCCCCGCAGGATGTTCCAGACCATCACGACCGGGTTCTCGGTGAAGGCCGTCTGGCCGGTGCGCGGGTCGTAGAGCTTGATCCCCTGAACCTCGATCAGGATCTCCGGCTCGCCGCGCCAGAACTCGGGGTCGTACTCGTAGCGGAAGACGGCGTAGGGGATGTTCCGCCCCACCATCGCCGACGTCCAGGGCCGCTCGTCGTGATCCCCGAACCGGTCGACCAGGCGCTGGAAGGCGGCGGTCTGGGTGCCGTCGAAGAACCACATGTTCATCGTCGGGAAGTCGCCGTCGCCGCGGAAGTTCGCCCGGCTCTCGGCGTTCGGCCACCAGGCGCCATCATCGGCGGGCGAGACGTCGACGAGGCTCGACCCGGGCGTGAAGCTCGTGCCGTTCACCCAGAACCGAGAGAAGCCGGTGATCGGCAGGTCGCCGAGGCCGACAATCGCGTAGCGGTCGGTGTTCTTGAAGCCTCCGCCGCTGCTGGTGGCATAGAAAGGCGCGACGAGATGGCCGGCCGTCGCGCAGGTGCCGAGGACGAAGCTCTGCGGCGTCGTGTCTCCGGCCAGCGTCACCTCGGTCCGGATGCCGGGCGAGGACTGGTCGCGCTGGCTCTTGCGCTGCAAGGCGTTGCCGAGGAGCGAGAGGCCGACGCCGACGGCGATGCGGATGCCGGCCGCCAGCCAGCCGGTGGCCCCGACAGCGGAGATGATCATGGTGGCCGGATCCGCCGCCGCGGGGAGCGCGGTGGCAAGGAGGATACCGACGGCGAGGGCGAGGACGATCATACGCGGAAGGCCCTCGTGACGGTGGAGCGGTCGGCGATGGCGAGGCCCTGCCGGCTCGGCGCGTAGATCAGCCGCCCCTGGCAGATGGCGAGCGTCCGGCCGGAGAGGACGGCGAGGTCGCCCGCGCGCAGCTGCTCGGCCGAGATCTCCGGGAAGAGCGTCGCGGCGTAGGAGACATGTCCCGCATGTCCGAGCGCGCGCAGTCGATCGAGCCCGGCGCGGAAGCTGTCGTAGCCCCGCAGCTCGGCGGCCGGGTCCTTGCCGGTCATCGCGGCGATGCAGTCGGCCGCGAAGAGCGCGCAGTCCCACGCCCCGTAGGCAAAAGCCCGGCCGCGGGCATCTCGCAGGACCGCCTCGAGGCGCGGGCGCCAGTCAGGCAGCCGGGTCATCGCGTCCCCCAGGCGTCGGACGTCACCCGGCCGAGCGCGCCGTACTTGCGGAAGCGGTCCCCGGCATGGCGCGCGCGCTGCGCCTCGTCGCTCTTGCGGCCGTTCTGGGTCATCGTGCCGCGCCGGGCGGCCGAGACGAGCTTCAGCGTGATCGAGGCCGCGCCGTTCACCTCCGGCGTCACGAGCGGATTGCCGTCGATGATGCCTCGGAAATACTTGCGCAGGCCGCGCAGCTGCATGCCGGCCGGATCGAAGAGCGCGCAGTGGACCTCCGCCCGGCCGAACCGGGTCTGGTAGCCCCGCACGACCGTCTCCGCCTCGGGCGAGACCGCCATGCGGATGTCGAGCGACTGGATCGTGGTTCCGCCGGCATAGTTGATGGGCGGCACCACCAGGCTACCCTGCGCGCCGTAGTAGAGGCGGCTCTGGCCCTCGGCCGTGATCGTCTGGTGATCGTCGCCGGTCCAGAAACCGACCCCGAACGGATCGCCCGCCGGGTCGGCCACGTCGAGCCAGACCAGCCAGCGGGTGTCGATCCCCGCGCGGGACGCGAGGTGGGATTGTGCTGCGAGGGGCCAGGTCATCGGAGGGTCTGCCGCCAGGCGAAGGAGAGATCGTTTCCACGGCCTGCCATGAAAGCGGCAGGGCTGAGGCTGCTCGGGACGATGACGGCCTTGCAGACCGGCCGGGCCAGCTCGACGGCCGCGCCCACCGTGGCGCCCGGCCGGATGGCCGGCGTGACCTCGACCCACGGGGTGAGGCCGCCGGAGGCCGCGGTGGCATCCTGAAGCACCTGGTGAAGCGCGCGGCGAACCGGGGACGACCCGTAGCTGAAGGACAGGAATTCGCCGGCGCGAACGGTCGCGCCGGGCGTCATGTTCAGGCGCAGCTCTCGGCCGTTCTGGATCCCGCCGATGGTCGCGGCCGGCTGCCCGGGGCGCTGCATGTGCGGCGGCATGACGAGGAACGAGGCATCCGGATCCTGCAGACGGCGCAGCCGCGCCGCCGCGCGCTCGAGGGCGGCGCTGCGGTAGGGCAGAACGGTGACGGAGCCCTGCCAGAGGCGCGGACCGACCGAAGCGCACAGGATCTCTCCGCCCGTCAGCTCCGAAGTCTCGACGGCCTCGGCGAGGTCGAAGACCACCGACAGGCGGCCGAGGTCGGCGAAGAAGCCGCTCAGCGGCACCGGGAACCCGGACCAGGCCATCAGCGGACCCGTCGATCCTGCACCGCGCCCCGCGCGCGTGCGTTGAAGCCCGAGTCGAGCGCGGCGTTGTTCTGCTGGATCATCGCCCCTGCCCTGTTCTCGACGATCTCGACGATGACCCCCGGCTCGTGACGGACGACGATTTCCGTCCGTCCTCCGCCTGCGCCCGCAGCGGACGACAGGGCGGCCTGCGCCTGCGGCACGTTGAGGATGGCGCCGGACCGGGACGGGACGAATATCTCCGAGTTCGGAGTGTCCTCGTTGACGAGGTAGGCGCTGCCTGCCCGGACCGACCCGCCCCGAGCCCGTTCGCCGGAGAGGCCGGCGCCGAGAGCGCCGAACGCGGCACCGACCCAGCCGCCCTGCTGCGACAGCATCCCGAACCCCCGGCTGATCTGGACCTGCGCCAGCTGCAGGATCAGCCGGGACAGCGCCTGCCGCGCGGAATCGCCGCCCTCGGTAATCGCCATGAAGAGATCGGACATGGCGTCGGCGCCCGTTTCGGCGTTCTCGCGGATGCGCTCGATCCTGTCGGCGGCCTCCTCGGCGTTGTCCCCGGCCGTGATGTAGGCCTCGGCCAGGGCATCGATCTCCTCGCGCAGCTCGGGCGTAATCTCGCGGCCGTCTTCCTGCGCGGCGGTCAGCAGCTCGGCCCGCTGGCGGGCGAACTCGATCGCGTCGGCCATGTCCCGACCGGATGCGGCCACGGCAATGAGCTCTGCCGCTTCGAGCTCGAGAGCGGCCGTCCGCTCGCGGATGGATTCGACCTCGCGGGCATAGTCCGACTGGCGCGCGGCACCGCCGCCGCCGGAACCGCCACCACCTCCGCCGCCGCCACCGCCCCCAGTCTCTGGGTAGTAGCCGAGATCGATGTCATGCTCGTCGCGCGCCTCTGGGCGCGGGCCGGCGAAAGGCACAGGGGCGGCGGGTTCGGGCGCCATCGGAATGTTGCCGAGCCGATCCTCCTGCTGCGAAAGCCGATCGGCAGAGCGCTGCTGCCCCACGGGCCGGCTCTGCGATTGAAGCGCCGTTGCGACCGCCGCTGCGGCAGCGTTTGCGAGATTGCGCACCGTGTTGAGCGCCCCCCCGAGCTGGCTGAGCCGCCCGATGATCCCTCCGACGCTGACACCATCGATCTGGCGCATCGCCTGAACCGCTGTCTCGGCCTCCGCCCGAACCTCATCTAGCCGGGCGGCCAAAGCCTCGCTGTCTCCCTGGCCGGTCTGCAGCGCCTGCGAAATACTCCGCATTTCATCGGCGAGGCTGAGAAGCCTCAGTGCTTCGCCAGCATCGACGAGATGGCCGAAATCCAGAATTCCGCTGCTGATGGCTGCGGCAGCCTCGCGCGCCGCTACCGCCAGATAGTCGTAGCTGATGGCAGCCGCCTCAGCCGTATCAGCGGCGGCATCCAAGGAAGAGGCGTCGAGATCTCCTCCGTCGATACCGAGATCAGCCAGACGTTCGGCCGTTGCAGCCGCTCGATCGATTTCGTCGAGCGTGGGCTGCATCGCGTCGAACAGGGTGTCGAAGGCATCGACGCCCTCGATGACCATGGTCTTGAAGATGCTCGAGACGCGGGTCTGGATCTCGGAGAACTTTCGATCGAGCTCAGCGGCCTTCTCGATCATGTCCTCGTCCATGACCGCGCCGACTTCGTGCGCGCGCTCGATCAGCTGCCGGACACCCTCGTCGCCTTGGGCGAGCAGTTCGACGAAGCGCTCGCCGCCGGTACCGCCGAAGATCTCGTCGGCCACGCGGATCTGCGCCGCCTCATCGAGACTCTCCATCCGGTCGATGATGTCGAGCATCAGCTCCTTCGGATCTTCGAGGGCGCTGGCAAGCTCGGCTCCTTCGAGGCCAATGCGCTTGAAGGCGTCTGCGGCCGAGCCACCCCCGGTTGTCACGAACTCGTCCGCCCGCAGGTTGAGCTCCTTCATTCCGTCGATCAGCGCATCGACCGGAATCCGGCTCTGCGTCGCGACGAAGGATAGCTCTTGGAAAGCAGTCGTTCCGAGACCCGAGCGCCGCGCCTCGTCCCCGATGGTCGCGATGCCTTTCGAGACCTGAGCCAGCGTCCCGACCGTCGCCGCGCCGACGGCGGTGATGATCCCGATGGGCCCCCCGGCCAGAAACCCGGCGGCAACCGAGGACATGGCGCGACTGACCAGCCCCATGTTCCGCTCGACGTTCCGAGACATCTGGGTCGTGCCGCGCGTCGCGTCCCGCTCGAACTTCGCAATCAGCCTGTTGTTTCGATCCATTGCCCGCTGGAAATCCCGGTCTCGGGCCTGCAGCAGGATTGCGATGCGCTCGGTCTCTTCAGACATCCGGGTACTGGTCCTTCAGTTCATGCAGCCGGTCGCGGGACATCGGCTCGACTTCGCCGGCCGCCGCGCGCTGCGCCGCGTTCCAGCTCTCCACCCAGAGGCTCGCCTCCTCGGGGGTCATCGCCCGCACTTCGGCGGGCAGGCGGCTCGTGGCGCCGCAGATGTTGCGGATCAGGTCTCGGGCGCCGAACCGTCCGTCACTGGCGGGGTCGCGCTTTCCTTGGCCGATCCAGCCGACGCTTTTTTTTTGGCATCCCCACTCGCGACGTCCGGGTAGAACGTCAGGCCGAGAAGCCGGCCGGCGATGGCCTGCAGCTTGCGGGTCTCCGACAGCGGCAGACCCCGCACCAGCTGGTCGGCCGCGCCATCGCGCATCCCGCCCCCGATCAGGCCGAGGGCGACGATGTCGCGGACATGGCGCAGCTGCGGCGCCTGCCCCTTGCCCATGAGCTGGTCGAAGAGGGCGAGGACGCCGTAGGGCGCCCAGTGCGCCTCGAACTTCTCGATCTCGCCCAGGCGGAGGAGGAGCGGGCGGCGGACACCTCCGATCTCCTCCTCCAGGGTGCTGGCCCCCGCCGCTCCGGTCATCAGGGCGCCGGGTTCGGGGCCGGGGTAAACGTGATCTCGCCGGCGGATTCGAGGGTCAGCGTGTAGGTGACGCTGCCCTCCATTTCGCCGCCGTACTCCATCGCGCTCAGCAGGAAGGGTCCCTCAAAGGTGCCGAGCCCGGGCACGATGATCTGGAAGGGTGCCTGCGGGGTGTCGGCGGTGGCCAGGGCGAGCATCTCCTTTTCGGAGGCCGTGCCCTCAAACAAGCCGTTGCCGCTGACGGAAATCGACTTGATCCCCTCGCTGAGCTCGCGCCAGAGCGGGCCGCCGGGCGTTTCGCAGTCGGGCGTGGTGACGTCGATCTGGTTATTGTTGAACGAGATCGTCTTCGACGTCATCCCGCAGACGGTGGCGAAGTTGGTCGGGGTCGCGGCGACCGCCTTCTTGATGAGGAGCTGCCGCCCCTTCTGCTTGGCCATCGCTGGCTCCTTCTCTCAGGTTGAGGCCTTGCCCAAGGGCTTAGGGGGCGCGGTCGAGCAGCGCCTCGAAGGCGGCGTTCGACTGGTAGCTCTGCCCGTCCGAATCCCGGATCGTGGCGGTGGTGATGAATTGCAGCCGCACCAGCCTGTGCCCGGCGACGGCGAGGTCCGCCTCGCGCTCGTCGAGCGCGGCGATGGCGGCCGCGACAACGCGGGCCGCCTCGACCCGCCCGGCCAACGGCCGGGAATGACCCTCGACTGAGAAGGTGATCAGCGCCGCCGTTTCGATCCCGTCGGTCCGCACCGGGGCACCCTCGATGTTGCCGATGCGGATGAACGGCCGCACCGGCGTCTGAGGCGGCTCGTCATAGATCCGCACCCCCACCAGCGCGGCGACAGCGGCATCGGCACGCAGGACGGCGACCAGCGCCTTCTGCAGCTCCACCTCCGGGCTCTCAGCCACCGAACGCATCCTTCACGGCCTTGCGCGCCGCGCGCTTGGCGCGGGCCGCATGCTTTTTCCGGGTGACCTTCAGCGCCGGGTTCACGAAAGGCCGCGGCCCCCGGTCGCCCTCGGTGACCTTTGCCTTCGAGCCTGCGTCGACCAGAAACGAGCCGTCCGCATTCGCGGTGCCCTCGATCTCCGCCTTCGTCGAGCCGTCGCCAGGATGGAGGATCCGCATGATCCGGATTAGCTCCTCGCCGGATTTCCGGTTAGCCTCGCCGACATTCTTCGGCATGTTCGCCTTCAGCTTGGCGAGCTTGGCGCGGACGCGGTCCGCCCCGATCACCGTGCGGCTCATGTTGCGACCCCCGCCTCGCAGAGCAGCTCGAGGACGTCGCCCTTCCGGCCGACATTCGCGATCGAGCGGATGTTCCAGGTGTCGCCCCGCGCGACCAGCCGGTCGGCGGCTGTGATGCCCCGCGAAGCAGACGAGGACCGCAGACGCACCGTGGCGAGCCGGCCTGCCTCGATGGCGCCCCCGGCCAGTTTCTCACCGCCCGTGCGCTCGAGCACGTCGGCCCAGAGCGTCAGATGCGCGCTCCAAGCGCCGCTGACGTTGCCGAACTCGTCCGGCTCCTCGGCCTGCCGCTCGATCGTCACGCGGTCGCGATAGTGCCCGGCGGCCATGTCAGAACGCGATCCGCCGGAAGGGCGCCATCAGCGCACGAGCAAGGGGATGCTCGGCCACGCTCGCGCCGACGATGGTCTGCTCGCGGTTCTCGAACAGTGCACCCACCGTGAGCAGGATGGCGGCCTTGATCGGCGCGGGGACGTCCGCCGCATCGCCGTAGCCGGCGACGAGCGTCACCGTGATCCCGCCGCGACCTTCCACCGGCGCGGGGCGCGCGAAGTCCGCGTCGAGATAGATCAGCGCGCTCGAGCTGTCCTCGATCAGGTCGTATGCGCTGGCGGGCGCGGGCTCGGCTCCGCCGAACGAGATCTCAACCGATCGCACATCCGGGAACGGCAACCGGAGGACCGACGCCCAGTAATCGAAACGGACCGTCCAGGTCTGGGTGACCAGACACCGGCCCAGGACGCCGTCGGCCCCGTCGAGATGACCCGTCGCGGCTTCGATCAGCGACGAGATGAGGAGGTCCTCGTCGTCGCCATCGATCCTGAGATGGGCCTTCGCCTCATCGAGGCTGACCGGCGTCGTCACGGGTGGGACCGTACGGACAGGGCGATAAGGCGAGCGCATGGATGTTCAGCCGGCCTTGTTCTTCGGCGCGCTCTCGACCGCCTTGTTCTTCGGGACGGAGCGGGATTTCTCCTCGACCAGGACCCCGCTCTCGACGAGATGCGCCACATCCGTGGGGTTCGCCTCCCGGGTGTCCCCCTCCTCGTAGAATCTGTCGCCCTGGTGACGACGCAGTACGGTGAAGCTCTTCTTCGCCACGGTGATCTCCTTTTCGGGGTCGAGCGGCGCGCTCGCAGAGAGGGCGGGCCACGGGCCCGCCCTTCTTCGCCAGCGTGCCGGCAGGATCAGGCGACGCGGCCGAAGTCGCCGTAGATGAAGCCCTCGGGGCGGTAGACGGCGAGCGCCAAGCGCTTCTCGGCGCGGAGCGTGACGAGGTTGCGGGCGAAGTCGTCGTTCACGTAGCCCGTCTCGATCCGGCTGTCCCAGACGTCGAAAATCTGCGCGTTCTCGAACGCGCCGGTCAGGAACTTGTCGACGGCCATCGCTTGGGTGGCGAGCACCGGCAGCCCCCAGAGCGTCGGCGCGATCGAGCCCTGCGGATTGCCGATGATGTAGCGGCCGTCGGTGTCCTTCTGCAGCTCGACCCACGCCCAGTCGATCGGGTTCATCACGTGGGCGGTCGCCGGGAATTCGGTCAGCGCGGCCTGCAGCATGGCTAGGCGCAGCCGGTCGATCGACGTCTCATCTCCCAGCGTGAGCGGCGCGGCGTATGACGTCGAGTTGACCATTAGGCCGGAGAGGTTCTGACCGGTGCCGTCCCCGTTCAGGATCTGGTTCTCCTCGGCATAGTCGAGGCCGTAGAGCAGGCGCTGGTCGATGAGCGAGCGCAGCATCTCGACGTCGGACAGCGCCTGCTGCGAGACCTTCATCAGGTGGGCGATGACGCGCGCGTTCGCCGTCTTCATCGCCAGCTGCAGATCGGAGGTCGGCTTGACCGCGCCTTCGGCGACCGGCGCCGCGTTGTTGTTGAAGCCGGTCTCCTGCGGGTACTCGAACTGGCCGACGGTCATCCGGCCCTGCGGCAGCAGGTCACGGATCGTCAGGCGGCGCTCGGGCAGCAGGCGCATGGCCCCCCGCACCGGGTTGATCACCTCGCCGGTCGAGCCGTCGGCGTCGGTGGTCGCCGTGGTGATCGTCGCCTTCATCCGCATCTCGGCCTTGCCGGCGGTGGGATTCCCGTCGAGCCAGGCCTTGACGTCCTCGTCCTCGACGAAGCGGCGCCCGATCGACTTCTCCTCGGGCGCGCCGCCCGCGCCGCCGCGGGCCATCTTCTGCTCGAGACCCGAGACCTGCTCGCGCAGCTCGTTCATCTTCAGCAGCGCTTCGTCGGCGGCCTCCTTGGCGGAGGAGCCGAGGGTCTCGCCCTTTTCGGCCTTGCCGAGCGCGTCCTGCGCGATCTCGCGCACCTTGTCGGTGGCCTCGGTCATCAGGGTCTTGACGTGGGCGGCCATCTCCTCGGCCGTCTGGAAGTCCTTGGGCATGGGAGCCCTCCTCATCAGGAAAAGTGGGTGGAGCGGCCGATCAGGCCGCGGTCATGGCGCGCAGGAATTCCAGCGCCCTCGGCTCCGCAGGTTCGGCAGGCTCCCCCTGCCCCTTGAGGTGGATGCGTGCGGCGCGCTCCGCCTCGGAATTCGAGAGCCCCAAGGTCCCCTTGAGCAGCGCCTCGAATTCCCGCTCGGTCAGCCGGTCCCCAGCCTTGAGCTTTTCCGTGATCTCCTCGGCCCGCCGAGCGGCCTTCACCGCCCCGACCGTGGCGTTGACGTTGGCCGGCACCGACACGACCGAGACCTCGATGAGGTCGAGCTTCGTCAGCAGCCAGGTCTCGTCCTCGCGGTTGTGCGTGTACTCGACAATCCGGTAGCCGATCGACAGCCCGTCGATGTCGCCCGCCTTCAGCAGCGCGTGCGCCTCGCGGCCGCGCTGCACGTCCATGTTCAGCCGGCCCTCGACGAGCAGGCCGTGATCGTCCTCTTTCGCCGAGGTCCAGCGGCCGATCGGCTCGTGGCTGTCGTGCTGCCAGAACAGCTTCGGCATGGATCCCTTCGCCGCGTGGGTGGCGAGGCTCTCGGCATAGGCACCGGCCTGGATGATGTCGCCGTAGGAATCCGGCTCGCCGCCGAAGGTCGACGCATAGCCGACGATCGATCCGCTCTCGCCCAGCTCCTTCACCTCGAGGACCGGGGCGGCCTGTTTCGTCAGCATGGGCTCAGCCTCCTTCGCTGATCCGCCGCAGCGCGACGGGTTCGGTGATCGGCACGTTCTGCACCTGCATGCGCGGCACGTTCCCGCCCTCGACGGGGGGCAGGTTCTCGCGCTCGCGCACTTCGTTGATCGTCATCCAGCCGTTCTGCAGGCCGGTCGCGTAGAAGGCGCCGCGCGCGGCGCTGTCGGCGCGCAGCAGACCCTCGAGGTTGAACTCGGCATAGACGCCGGCGGCGCGGTCCTGGTCGCTGAGCAGCTGCTTCGCGATCGCCTGTTCGATCCGCTTCAGCCGGCGACGCAGCGTGAACTTCTGGAAGGCCAGCGTCTGCTGCTCGAGGCCTGTCCCCCAGGAGGTCGAGCTCTCGGTGTGGCCGATCATGTGCGGCGGCACGCCGAAGAACCGGCAGATTTCCTCGACCGAGAACTTCCGCGACTCGAGCATCTGCGCGTCGTCCGGGTTGATCGAGAGCTGCTGCCAGGTCATGCCGCCCTCCGCGATGAAGGGCTTGCCGGTATTGGCGGCGCCGGCAAACTGGTCGAGCAGCTCCTCGCGCGCAACCTTTCGCTGATCCTGGCTCAGCCATTCCTTGAAGGTGATCACCCCGGACGGGCGAATGCTGTTGCGAAAGGTCCGGCTCGCCGCGGTCTCCACGGCCTGCGCGAGGCCGAGAGACTGCCGGGCCACCTGCAGGACGGAGAGGCCGCCGAGCGGATTGCCCCCGAAGCCCCTGACGTGGAACATCTCGCCGTCGCGGCGGGTGCGCTGTCGGCCGCGATCGTCCGCCCAGCGATACTCGATCGACCCATTGTCGAGGCGCCGCGTCTGCACCCGGCGCGGATCGACCGGCATCAGTCCGACGATCCGGCCCCCGTCGCGCTCCACTTCGGCGTAGGCATTGCCCCAGAGCTCCAGCGAAGCCTCGAGGAATTCCAGGAAGTCGACCGCCGTCTGGTCGAAGTTCGGGCTGACGTTGAGCACGCGCCCGAGCGGATGGTCCGTCACCGCGATCCGCTCGCCCGACGCGCCCTTGCGGTGGATGCCGATCGGCAGGGTTCCGACCGTCCCGGCCAGCAGGTTGACGCATCCCCATACGGCCGAGAGCGACAGGGCACTGCGGTCCGAGACCACCTCGCCCGACGCGGTGATGCCGCCGGACATCGCGACCGGCAGGGGCTCGGCCGGCCCCGACCAGAGCGCCAGCGCCGCCGCCTTGAAGCGCGAGGCGAGGCTCACGCTGCGGCGCCCCGCATCGCCGCGAAGTAGTCATCGATCCGGCCCGTCACATGGGCCGCGGGATTGCGCGCCATCAGCTGGAACGCGTTGAACCCGGCGACGAGCGGGTCGATCTTGGCCTTGCCGGCCGCTTCCTTGGTGACCACCACGGCCGACCCCCTCTGCTCGGTTTTCGCGTTGCCGAGGACCCAGTCCATCATCGGCTGTCCGAAGTGCCGGACCTTGCGGGACTTCAGCGCTCGCTCCATTCCCCAGATCGCGGGCGACAGCCGGTAACCCTGCGGGATCGCAACCATCTGCCCCTCTCCGATCCCGACCTCATCCAGCGCGTCGACGATCGCCGCGACGCCCGCGGGGTCGAGACCCGCCGCTGCCTTCTCAGGCAAAAGTCCCGCGTCGAGAAGCCGGCCGACAATCTCGGCGATCTCCTCCACATCTCCGTCAGGCCGGTCCGGCGGAAGAATCGTCAGATCGCCATCCGCCTCGAACGTGTGCAGAAGGGGCGCGATTTCCTTCCGCCGCTCGAGCACTTCGGGTTGCGCCCATGCCCGGAACCAAGCCCACCAGTCTTTTGTCTCGCGATCTCGCCCCATGACGCAGAGCCCGAGAAGATCGTCGAGCCCGCCGCCGTCAATCCCGACCGTCGCGACCTCTGCCCTTGCGATCAGAGCCTCGAGTGCGGCATAGCCCGAGAGACGCTCGGGCGCTGCGGCAGCGGCCCAGAGCGTGGCTCCGATCCAACTATCGGCCCTCATGCCAACGCCGATTTCGACGTTCAGGTGCTGCGAGGCGAAGAGAGCCATCGCATCGGGACCTGCGGTCGACGCGGCCAGGAACTTGTCTCGTAGGTAGTCCAGTGCGACTGAACGCTCGAGGTTCGGATTGACCAGCCCCCAGGTCGCCTCGTCCTTCCATGCCCCTTCCAGCTGCATCTCGGCTGGCAGTTCGTAGAGCACCGCCAGGATGGGCAGCGCGAGCGAGCCGTCCCGCACCGCCCGCGCTCGGTCTAGCCGGCGCTTGAACTCCCCGTGCGGCTGAACCTTCGACTGCGTCGTGATCTCCAGGAGGAAGCCCTCCGGCCGCGCCGCGAGACCGCCCTCAAGTTCGAGGTAGACGTCCGCCGCCTTCGACTGGTGCCCGAGCACGTGGCTTTCGTCGACCAGGATGAACCCCGCCTTCGACCCGGTCGCGATCTTCACGTCAGCCGAAAGGATGCGGATCAGGGTGCCGTTGTTGCGATGCTCGATCTGCTTGAGATGGGCATTCGGCTTGAACAGCGCCGCGAGGTTCGGATCAGCGTCAATGATGCCGACCGCCTGGCGGAATGCGATGCCGGCGATGTTCTGCGTCTCCGAGATCAGGATCAGCTCGCCGTCCGGTCGCTCGTTCATGATCGCGGCGACGACGATGATCGCCGCGCCGATCGCCGATTTGGCATTCTTCTTCGGGATCATCACGAAGAATTCGCGGATCATCCGTCGACGCGACACGGGATCGTAGGACCCGAACACAGCGCGGACCAGGTCGAAGACCCACTCATCGCAGACCTCACCGTAGGTCGGCAGACCGATCATGTCCGGAACCCGAAGCCGCTTGAAGAGCCGCAAGGCTTTGTCGGCCACCGGATCGAATAGCGGCAGGTCGGGGATCATGGACCGCCCGTTCAGCAGTCGGTCCTCCCAGTCGGGGCAGGCTGTCGACCAGGCATCGGTGCGGATCGGTGCGGTCACGTCAATGCGCCCCGTAGACGCCCGGTCTCAGGTCTGGGTCTGCGCTTTCGAGCTCGAGAGCTGCGCGGCGTTGCGCCTCCTTCTTGCCAACCGGCGCGTCGTCGTCCTCGTCCCCAAGTTCGCGCATCCGCTCTTCGGCGAGGAGCCGATCGCGCTTCTCGGCGATCCGGCGGAGCTCCTTGATCGCGCCGACGTTCCCCGCGTTGGCGAGGTCGGCCAGCAGCTGGGCCTGCCAGATCTCGAAGGCGTCGCGGTGCATCGCCGCCTCCTGCAGGGCCGAGGAAAAATATTTCCGGAACGTCGGCATGGACTTGATCCCCACGCTATGGGCGACCGCCAGAGGCTTGTGGCCGAGCGCCAGGCCCAGCCGGACGCGGTTTTCGGCTTCGAGGGACCACCGGAACGCCGGCCGCCCACGCCGCCCTGAGGGCTGCGTGCAGGGGACGCCGAACATGTCGTTCACGATTTTCTCGTCAGCCAAGAAAAAAATCTCCGCGTGAGGGAGGGCGCCGGTCGCGGCCCGGTGACCCCCTGGACTTTTGCACCCCCCCCCTCCCCGGCCGGGTCAGCGGGTCCGCGCCTCCTCCGCCTGCTTGACGCCGTCGTGGCACGGCTTGCAGAGGCACTGCAGGTTCGACCGCGCCCAGAACAGCGCGGGGTCGCCCCGGTGGGGCTCGATATGGTCGGCGGCCGTCTGGCCCTTCGCGCCCTCAATCCGCCCGCACATCGCGCAGGTGAAGGCAGCGGCGAGACGGACGTCCCAGCTCAGGCGCCGCCACCGGGCGGTGCCGTAGAGGTGGCGGAGCGGGTTGCGCCGGGCGGCCCGGTCGTCGTTCGGTAGGTAGGTCAGCGGCGCGTCGAGCCGGGAGAGGGACGAGCCGAGCGATTTCAGTCGGCCCATTCCTCTCCCTCTGCCTGCACGTTCCGCCTCTGACCCATGGTCCAGAAACGACGAAACCCCGCACTTGGCGGGGCTCGGGACGAGATGAAGGCCTTCATGACCTCGGCGTCTGAACCGGGTCGCGCCGCCCACCCGCCCGGCCGAAGTGCATCCCGCACGCGGCACCGGGCATAGGGCTCGATGGGCGCGAACCTAGTGGGCCGATTCGCGGCGTGTCAATCCCTCTTCGCGCGGTCGACCCTGACGAGGTCGCACTCGTCGACCTCGGTCTGCATCTCGCGACCGAAGATCTCGAGCCGCACTGACAGGCCGCCCGCCGCCGGGAGGTGCACTACCTCGCAGTGGAAGCCGGCGAACGGACCGGCGCGGAAGAGCGCTGTGTCCCCGGCCTTCAGCCTGTTGCGTTCGGCGAAGCGGATGGCGGCGCGGCGGCGACGATCCTCGGCCGCCTGGTCCATGCGCCGCATCGAGTGCAGCCGGCGGAGGCCGTCCGGGTTCAGCTTGCCCCAGCCGCCATGCGAGTCCCGGAGGGCATCGATGATGAACGGCCCGGCCGTCACCTCATGCGCGCGGGGCAGCCCGGGGAAGCGGGCGAAGACGAAGCCGGGCACGTAGCGGCTGACCGTCGTGCGCCGCCGGCCCCGAACGACCGTGGTCCGCTCGAGCACCGGGTGGAACGCATAGATCCCGCGCTTCTCCAACCACGCCTCGGCCTTCGCCTCGCATTGCGGCCGGGTGGTCAGGGCATACCAGCGATCCGGCCGGCCGGGGTCGAGGATCAGGCCGGGACCGGCGGGGGCCGCAGGCACCACGTCGCCGATCTTCAGGTCGAGCAGAGTCCGGGGAACGGTCATCGCGCACCGCCTTTCGGAAGTGGTACGACATCAGCCGAACCCTTGATGCTGTGCAGGTAGTCTCCCGCCGGATGCGCTTCTCTTCGCTCTGCCGCCATTAGGTCAGCTGCAGCTTGCAGCATCTCCACAGCCTCGCGGCTAGGCGACCACTCGTGCCCGGCCGGCCATGGTTGAGCGTTCCGGATCGCCCACCCAATCTCCCAGAGCGCCTGCGAATAGGCGTCGATCTCGGCCGCCGAGAGTGCGTTCTCACTCGCCGTTTCGTGCAGGCGCATAGCCTCCCGGCGTACCGCGTTGCTGAATTTTCCGCCCAGACCCAACGGGTCTTTTCTCCAATGGAACTTGGTCACGGGCGGACTTCCTTCCGAGCGCGCTCGGTCTTCACGAGGTCGGCGAGCATGGTGCGGCGGTCGAGATACCAGACCTCCCAGGCGACCTCGCCCGGATCGAGCGAGTGCGACCACTTCCGCCGGTCGGCCAGCACCTCGAGGCGGCGGGCATTCTCGGCCGCCTGGGAGGCGATGAGCCGGCGCGCCTGGTCGGAGACCGGCGGCGCGCGCCGGGCCTCGATGTAGCCGAAGGTCTCAACCAGCGTGCCCTCCCGTTCCGCCCGCGGGCCCTCGACGCTGCCGAACCACGACAGCACGAGCGGATCCTCGGTCAGCGGGCGCGGCTGCACCCGGTGGGCGAAACCGAGGAAGGTCGGGCGGTCGGGCCAGAAGGCCTTGGCCGACCCCTCGCCATGGACCTGCAGCATCCGGCGCAGCACGACCAGCTGGTCGTCGCCCATGTAGGCCAGCTCGTCGCACAGACCGTCGAGGAAGCGCCGGCCCTCGGCCTCGTCGTGGCCCTTCCTGAACCGGAAGCCGAGAGGGTCGAGCAGCAGGCGGCGCACCCGGTCGCGGTTCGTCTCGGGCCGGGGCTCCGGCGGTGCCAGGGGATCGGTCTGAACGGGGAGGGTCGAGGTCATCGGGCGGTCTCCGCTTTCGGGTTTCTCAGCATGCGACGCCAGCCGCCCGGAGCTCGGCCGGGGTCAGGAGGCCCAGGGCGATGATCCGGGCGACCATGTCGCGGGATACGGATTGGATAATGACGGCCGAGCGGCTCTCGATCTGCTCCGCCCACCACAGGGCGCTGGCGTCGGGATCGACGGCCTCGCGTGCGCGCCCGCGCGTATATGGTTCTTTACTATGGTTTGGGGGGCAATTTTGCCCCCTTTTCCCACGCAGATTTGCCCCCTTTTCGGGCCGCTGAAATGGGGGCACGGCTGCCCCCTTTTGGGCTGGAAATGGGTGCACGGTTGCCCCCTTTTTCGCAGCTGCGGCGGCCTTGTATTCGATGACTTGCGCGCGGCTGAGGAAGCTGATCCGGGCGGCGTTGCTGCGGCCGGGTCCGTTCGATTCGCGCACGATCCAGCCCGCGGCGACCAGCTCGGCGATGGCGCGTTTCGCTGTGTCGACTGAGAAGCCGAGCGTGACGCCGATATGCTTCGGGCCGGGATTGCACTCCCCGGTGGCACGGTTCGCATAATCGAGGGCAAGGGCATGCGCGACGAGGCGCGCGGTCGCGCTCAGGCCCGCGTCCCGCCGTACGCTCTCCATCCATTCCCAGCGCCGCGCCTCCCATTCACCGGGGGCGATCCTGCGCGGCGTTATGGCGCTTCTGTCGGCCCCGTGCCCGGACATGCCGTCCCCTCCCCGTCTGCCTCGGTGGTGTCACGCTCTTGCCGGCGGATGGTGATGGGCGGCCCGATGACCGAGCCGACGGCGACAAGGCCAAGCTCGCCCGCGAGGGCGGCAATGCGGTCGCGGTCGGCGCGCCAGGCGCCGCTGTCGAGGACGTGTGGCGGCAGGTGCGCCTTCGCCCACATCCACGCGTCGAGCAGGTCGCAGAGCCGCAGGAGCGCGCGCTCCTCGGCCGTCAGCAGCGCCACGGGGTCGACGCCCCAGAGCGCCCCGCGCGCATCGGCCTCCAGCCGCTCGAGCGCGCCCGCCGCATCCTCGTCGAGCGCGTCCTTCGCGGGCCGGGCCAGATCCCCGGCGACATACTCTCCGTCGTCATGCGCCAGCGCGGCGGCCAGCAGCTCGGCCCGGCACTCGGGATCGAGGGCCCGTACCAGCCGCGCGACGCGGCCCGCATGGCCGTCGGTGAAGTCGGACGTCCAGGAGAGGTCCGCGTTCATATGCCAGCGCCGGACGCGGCCGGCGCGCCAGAGGGCGTCGAGGTTCGGGGTCATGCGGCCTCCTCGGTCGCGTCATCCCGCCGCTCCGCCAGTTCCCGAAGGCGCGCATTCTCCCGCGCGGCCAGCTCGCGCATCCGGGCACCGACAGCCTCTTCCTGCAGCTCCCGGAAGCGCTCCCGCCAACAGCCCACCCGAAGGGGCAGATCGAGAGCCGCGACCCTGACCGACACCGCGGTCAGCCTCACGCCGAAGCGTTCGGCGATCTCGATCTTCGGCACGCCCTCCAGCCAGAGCCGGGTGAAGGCCGCGTCATCCTTGATCGTGCGGTTCGACCGGTTGCGGATCCGGCTCGGCAGTCCGCGGGTCCGGGCCCGCTGCGAAACCGCTTGGTGGGTGATCCCGAAGTGAGCTGCGATCTCAGCGATCGAGATCGTCCCGCAGCTCCAGAGCCGCTCGAACAGGGCTTCGTCCTGCCGGCCCCTATTGGGGGGCGTGTAGGACAGGCTGCCATCCGCTCGGCACTGCCCGGCGAAGGCCGCGATCGACCGTTCGGTACGGCCGAGGCGCCGCGCGATCTCGGGGTGGGTCACGCGATCGCGCAGCAGCGCGAGCCCCCGCGCCCGTTCCTCCTCCGTCCAGATCCGCCCCGACCGACCGGCCTTGCCTTCAGCGCGAAGCTTCGTCAGCCGGTTCTCGACGGCCCGGACGGACCGGCCCACCTTCACCGCGATCTGCGGCGCAGTCGCACCGCGCCGGTGCATTCGCGTGAGCGTCGCCTTCTGCTCTTTGGACCAGCGCGGGACGCTCATCAGCGCATTCCCAGCGCTTGGCAGTACATCTCCATGATGGCCTCTTCCTCGGCGACATCGTCGCGGTCGCGCTTGCGTAGCGCGATCACCTTGCGGAGGACTTTGGTGTCGTAGCCCCGGCCCTTGGCCTCGGCCATCACCTCCTTCTGCGCGTCAGCGATGTCTGCCTTCTCGGCCGCGAGGCGCTCGTATCGCTCGACGAACTGGCGCAGCTCCTCGCCGGCGACGGAGGCGGCGGTGTCCCGCACCTCGCGATCGGCATCGGTCTCGCGCATCGGCGTGCGGCCCTTGAGGCCGGCCGCGGCGCGGTTCAGGTCATCCGCCGTGAAGGGGCCGGACTCCGTCCCGTCCGGCAGTGTCACGGTCATCGTGGTGTCGGTCATCGCGCCTCCGGCAGGGTGAACAGGTGATCGCGGGCCGGGGCCAGCGCCGCCGGGGTCTCGGGGTAGTCCCCGGGCCGGGTCAGACGGGCGCGGCAGGGGGCGATCCATTCGAACAGCGTCGGACCGCGCCAGGCGCAGTCCCATACGATCCAGCAATAGGCGGTGGCCGAACTGACCTTCGCGTCGAGCCGGCCCTTCACCATCGGCACGCGCTCGGCGAACTGGAGGATCAGCGTGGGCGGATGCGGGCGGAACAGCTTCTCGAGCCGCTCGCCGCCCTCGAGGAAGGCCGTCCGCACCAGCAGCGCGACCCCCGCCCGCGCCTGTGCGAGCCCCGTTTCGGCGAACTCGCGCGCGAGGCGGAAGGGCGGGTTCGTGATGATCCAGTCCGGCCGCGCGTCCGGCGTGTCGAGCGCGAGGAGGAAGTCGCGGATCCCGTCCGGCTGCCACGTCCTGGGCCCGCCGTGATCGTGCACGTCGGTTGCGGTCACCCGGTCGAAGTACTCCGACAGCGGCCGGGCCATGTCGCCTTGCCCGCAGGCCGGCTCCCACGCCTGCAGCAGGTGCAGCGGCGCGCCGAGCGAGCCGAGCCGCTCGCAGAGGGCGCGCGTCGCCCAGGGCGGCGTCGGGAAGAAGTCGAGGCTGTCGGCCGGCTCGATCCTGCGGGCCATGACGGCGGGGCTGTTCGGGGCGCGGCCGGTCACCGTTTCCCCCGGAAAAGCGCGGCACCGGCCGAGACCGGCGCCGCCGAGGACAACAGGGAGGATGGGGCGCTCGCGATGCGGCCCGGACCGCGCCCCCGGTGGTCCGTTGCTGGGGGAAGGACTGACCCCCGGCCGCGGCGACAGGAAGAAAAGGGCCGCGCGGACCAGAGGGTTCCGCGCGGCAGTCGAGGCAGACAGAGCCGGGCGGCCCTGTCGTTCTGAAAGGGGGGGCGGCCGCCCGAGGGAGGAGGAAAGGGACGGCCGCCGGGGCCGCGCGCCGGGAGGAGATGGCGCGCGGTCATGCCAGCGCCTGCAGAAGGCGGGACGCGTAGACGAGGACGCAGAGCAGGCAGAACAGGACCGTGGCGCCGGGCGCGGCGCGCTCGTCATCGCGAGGAAGCGCGTAGCCGAAGGCGGCGGCAACGACGAGGGCGACCAGCAGCAGGAGAGCGGAGAGGACATGCAGTGCAATGCTCATGCTGCCCTCCGCTTGCCCGGCGCGTCCCGCTGGGGCAGCATCGCGGCATCGAAGTTCGCGCGGCAGCCGATCCCAACGACTGCCGCGCGTTTCCACAGGTACGGGAATAGGTGAAAACCCATGGAAATTCGCAGTTTTGCGAACGGAAGCGTGACGTTCATGGCAGGCGACCCCGGTCGTCCACGCACCGAGGAACGGCAAGGCAACGTCACGGTGGTAAACGAAGCACGCGCCTCCACACCGGACAGCTTTGAAGTGCGGTTCTTCGTCAGCTTCAGTGAAGAGACCGCGGGGATTGCGCACTCGCAGCACATCAACCTCTCCTCCGTTGTTCCGGTCTCGGATGAAGGGCTCGGTGCGCCATATCGAGAGATAGAGTCGAAAGGCGCCGCATCTCTTCCCGGAATGCTGCGGTCTCTCGCTGATGCTCTTGAAGCGAACATCGCAGAGACCGAACGCGCGCGCGCAGAATGATGATGGCGGTTAACTGAACGGCGGCGCAGAAAAGGCATAGGGCGACCGAGACAATCACGAGGCCGCCCTCCGCTTGCCCGGCGCGGCCCGCTGGGGCAGCATCGCGGCGTCATCGGTGGGGAGGGTGCGATGCTTAAGACCGGAACGGCCATGAAGGCCGTATTTTGTACCTTGGCATGCGCAGCACCCGCGAAAGCCGACGACCTCATCGACTTCGGCGAGGATGGCGTGCGCACCAGTTGCGAAGCGCGGTTCGGGCCGGACGAGGGGTACGTCGACACCTGTATGGACAGCCAACGAGAACACTATCGTGCCGTCAGGCGCGTCTGGCTGCTCGAGGGCGATATGGCACGCGAGGCTGCTCAGCGCTGCGTCGATGATGATTGGCCCCGATGGCACCTCATCCAGCGATGCACGGGCAATCAGGTGACTGCGCTGGTCGGGCTTCGGCGGTGGGCTGACGAGGATTCCACGCGTCGATACCTGATCATCGGACACTGCGCGGCAGAGAGCCCGGCCGACATCGTGGCAATCGAACGGTGCGCGCGCGGCGCCGCTGCAGCTCTGGGCGATCGGCAATAGCCTCACGCCGCATCCTCCTCGGGACGCGGCCGTTCGCCCCCCGCTTGATCGATCACAGCACGGTGACCATCTGACTTAGCAGATTGCGAAGTCTGCGAGGTCTGCACCGTGTCGAGCCGGCGAAATAGATGCTCTGGGACCGTCCGCGACCTCGCTGAGCAGAACTCGCGGACTGCGAAGAACCAGTGTGCAGGCATGATGTTCGACTTCACCGCACGGCTGACGACTTGCGTCGTCACACCGAGCTCGGTCTCGAACTCTTTCCTGCCGACGTCCTGGAGGAAGCTTTGAACGGTGATGTCAGTGTCTGCGCTCATGGCGCTAAACTACGCATTTTGCGTAGCGTGGCAATACGCAAATCGTTCAGTGCGGGCGATCTAGCATCGTGCAACGACTTCCCCATGCTGGAAGAGCTTGGAGACAATCGAGATGCCGTGGCTGCGCGCCTCAAGCGCGTGCGTGAGATACTCGGCCTGTCGAAGAAGGACTTCGCCGAGCGGGCCGGACTTACCGAACAGACATACGGACCGTTCGAGAACGGAAAGCGCGACCTGTCTCTGCAATCCGCGAAGGCCCTGCGAGCGACCTATGGTCTGCCGCTGGAGTTTCTGTACTTCGGAAAGATCGACGACCTCCCGACGAGGATCTCCAGGGCGCTCTGATCCAGCCCCTCGGTCAGCTCTTCCCAGAGGTCTAGCGGAAGCCCCGATCGATGGCGGGCGAGCTTCAGCAGCTGCAATCTCCGCTCGTCGTCCACACGCTCTCCCGAATCGTCCTCGCACAGATGTTCACCTTACACCCCCACATAGACCGGGAAAGCCCACCAGACACAACTACGCATTTTGCGAAGTTTACCGCTTGCAATACGCAAAATGCGTAGTAGCTTCCTCCTCACAAACCGTGAGGACCCGACATGCTTCCTTCCCCCTCGACCCCGCCGCTCCCGATCCTGCCGGGCGCGGCCGAGCCGATCCCGACCTACGGCCCGACCCGGATGGCCCCGCGCTTCGTGGGTGACTGCTGGGGCCGCCTCTGGGACACCACCGACCCCCGCCTGATCCACGCCCGCCCGGCGCCGACGACCCGGGTCCTCGCGCGGGGGGCGGTTCAGTGATTCCCCTGCTCCCCCACATCCGCCGCGCGCAGTTCCGCGTCATCGACGGCGGCCCCGCGCCGGCGCCCGCGCCGGTCCCTTCCGCCCCCTTCAGCCTCGACGCCGCCCGGCTCGCCGCGATCCCGAAGATCCGCCGCGCCGTCGCCCGCCGCGGCTTCCCGCTCCGCCCCGAGGGGCCGGCGGATGGTACGGAGGCGGCGTGATGTGCATCGCCCCTGACACGGACGAGATGCGCGTCATCCTGACGGCGCACAACGCCCTCACCTTCCCGCCGGTCGGCATCGACCCGGCCCGCGACCGCCTCGCCCACGCCCGCGCCATCCTCGCCGACATCGCGCATCACCCACGCGAGATGGCCGTCTGGGCCGCCGCCTGGGCGATGCAGCACGAGACCACCTATGCGGCGCAACTGGAGGCGAAGGCCACGCTGGCGCTGCTGATGCGGGACGCGGCGTGATGCGCCGTCACGAAATAGAACAGGGCTGGGTAGGCGTTCTGGAACAGCGCGCAGCACATCAAGTGCTTCGAGTCTGGCGAGTTGAGGCCCGTCCGTTCTGGTTCGGTCTTTTGCGCGAGAAGCGAACGCTCTTGGCCGTTCTCCCCAACACGTTCGGACAGGACGCGATGAGGTTGGCACACAGCATCGCCGATCACGACAAGACCGGCGAGCGCTTCACCCATTTCCACTACTGCCCCGCCCCGGCCGCCCCCGATGCCTGACCTCGCCACGCTCCTCTGCCTCCTCGCGATCCTCTCTTGCATCCCGGCGACCTGCGACGCGGCCGACCTCATGGGCTGGCGCGACCTGCCCGCGCTGGAGCGCGCCCGCCGCCCCCGCGCCGGGGCTGCCGCCGCCCTCCGCCTCAGCTGCTACCTCGTGCTGATCCCCACCCTCGTCACCCTTGCCGCCGCCCTGTCGGGCGGCGCGGCCTGCTGAACCACGGGAGACCATCGTGATCGCGCCCCTCCGGATCCTGATCGGCTGCGAGACCAGCGGCGTCGTTCGCCGCGCCTTCGCCGCCCGGGGCCACGACGTCTGGTCTTGCGACCTGCTGCCGGCCGAGGACGGCTCGAACCGGCACATCACCGGCGATGTGCGGGACTACCTCGCGGACGGCTGGGACCTGCTCGCCGTCTTCCACCCGCCCTGCACGCGGCTCTGCAACAGCGGCGTTCGCTGGCTGCACACTCCGCCGCCCGGCCGGACCCGCGCTGAAATGTGGGCGGAGCTCGACGAGGGTGCCGCGCTCTTCTCCGCCGTCTGGCAAGCGCCGGTCGAAAGGGTCGCCGTCGAGAACCCGGTGATGCACAAGCATGCCCGGGAGCGCCTGCCGGCCGGGCTGCCCCGGCCGCAGATCGTCCAGCCGTGGTGGTTCGGGGATCCGGCCTTCAAGGCGACCGGGCTTTACCTGCGCGGGCTCGACCCCCTCGCCGCGACCGACCGCCTCGACCCGCCCCGGAAGGCGACGGAGCCCGAGCGCCATGCCGCATGGTCGCAGGTTCACCGCGCCAGCCCCGGCCCGAACCGCTGGCGCGAGCGCTCGCGCACCTATCCCGGGATCGCTGAGGCGATGGCCGACCAATGGGGCGGCATCGTCACCGAACTGGAAAAGGCGCAGCGATGACCGTCTACGTCAAGGAACCGTGCGATCACCCGATGGGGCGAATTACGCCCGGCGGGACAGATAGCGACGGATCACCCTCAACAGGGTCAGGAAGAGCGAGTCACGCGGTGACATCCGACCGTACGAAACCCACACTGCCGGGCGGGTCGGGCTGCCCGGTTGGCTCTTTGCCTGTGTCATCACTTACATTTCCACTGATCTCGCCGACCTTCAAAATTTACCTGTGTGGCGAAAATGTGGTCGTCGCGGCAGAGTTGAACTGGCGCCCGCTGGAGGAGCCCTGCCACGCAAACGTGCTGCTGGAAATCGCGAATCGATGACCGAGGCCCGCCCCCTCTTTGCCAGCGAACGCCTCGCGGCCCGGCTGCTCGACATGAGCGCAGCCGAGTTCCGGCGACTGGTCGGGGTGGGCGCGCTGCCGGGGCCGATCAGGATCGGGCCGCATGAGCGGTGGAACGTGAAGGAGATCGAGGCCATCCTGTCCGGCGCCGCGATGTCACAGGATGAACCCGAATGGTGAAGCAGCCGGGCAAGCCGCACTTGCAGCGCAAGGTCGTAAAGGGGCGGGTCTACTGGTACTTCCGACGCGGGAAGGAATACATCCGCCTGCCCGACGATCCTGACAGCGCAGAGTTCGACGCGGCCTACTGGAAGATCCGCAGCGGCCGCGCGCACCGCGCCACGAAGACGACCTACGAGGCGCTGATCCAGTCCTACTACGCCTCGCCGGCCTACCTATCGAAGAAGCCCGGCACCCGGCGAGAGTACCGCCGCACGCTCGAGCTGATCCGCGAGAAGAACGGGCCGAAGGATTTCACCGCGCTCCGCCGCAAGCATGTCATCGCGGCCCGTGACACCTACGCCGAGACCTGGCGCAAGGCGAACGCGATGGTCGAGATGCTGTCGATCCTGGCGAAGCACGCGATCGACCTCGAATGGATCACGGCGAACCCGGCAAGCGGCGTCGAGAAGCTCAAGGGCGGCGAGTACGAGCCGTGGCCGGACGCCAAGCTGAAGGCCTTCGACGCCTACTGCATCGCCCAGCAGCTCACCGTCGAGCGCACGGCCTACATGCTCTGCACCGGGACCGGGCAGCGGATCGGCGACGTCATGGGAATGGCCTGGGACGACTTCGACGGGGAGTACATGCGCGTCCGCCAGGACAAGACGGACGAGCGGCTCTGGGTCGCGTGCCCCCGGTTCCTAGTCGATTACCTGGACGCCCTGCCCCGCACCGGGCGGCACATCCTCGCGAAGAACCTCACCCAGCCGCTCGACAAGCGCCGCGTCCAGGAGCGCGTCATGGCGGTCCGGCAGAAGATCGGGGCCGAGGCGTATGTGATCCATGGCTGGCGCTACAACGCGGCCGTCGCGCTCGCCGAGGCCGGCTGCAGCGACAGCGAGATCGCGTCGGTCACCGGGCACCGGACGATGGGGATGGTGGCGAAGTACCGGGCCCGCGCGAGCCAGCGCCGGCTTTCCCGCACGGCCCAGAATCGCCGAGAACAGAACGGGGGTGGAACGTGAATTCGGGAAACGATTGGGAAACGCCGTCCTCGGCATCCCTTCCCGCACCCGGTTGCGAAGCCACGATCCCCTTGCAAATAATGGATGGTGCGGGTGAAGGGACTCGAACCCCCACGCCTCGCGGCGCCAGAACCTAAATCTGGTGCGTCTACCAGTTCCGCCACACCCGCACGGCGCCTGCCCTAGCGCGGATCGCCCCCGCGCGCGAGGAGTTTCGTGGCGCCCGTGCCGCCCTCCCGGCGCGGCCGGCCCGGATCGGCACTTTTCCACGCGACAGGAACCTCCGCTTAACCCCATCCTGCGACACAAGCACGGACCGCGACACGAGTTCGCCCGCAAACCGACACGAGGCAGGATCACCCCTTGGGCATGAGCACCGAGACCGAAGAGCTGTTCTCCGCCGCGCTGTCCGCCCGGCTCGCCCGGGGCACGACGGGCGGCCTTCCCTCCGGCACGATCGTCCTGACCATGGACGGAGAGATGCCGGTGGAGCATCTGGCCCCCGGCGATCGCATCGTCACGCGGGAGGGCGGCATGGCCCGGATCCGCGAGATCCGCGTCCTGCGGCAGCGCATCGCGCCCGTCCGGGTCCGGGCCGGCACGTTCGGCCATGCCCGTCCGGGCGAGGATACGCTGCTCTCCCCGGCCACGCGGGTGCATCTGCGGGACTGGCGGGCCCGGGCGCTCTACGGCGCCGCCACCGCCGACATGCCGGCCGGGCGCCTCGTCGACGGCACCTTCGTCCTGAGGGAAGCGGCGCGCGAGATGCGCCTCCACGACGTCGTGCTGGACAGGCCGCAGACGCTCTATGCTGGCGGGCTGGAGCTGCGCTCCGCCTGAGGCGGAGTGCCCTTGCGGGCCGGCGGGCGGGGCGATGCCCCGCGCCAGCGGGGCGAGCGGCGGCCGGCGGCCGCCCCCCCTTCCCGTCCCCCCTCAGGCGCCGAGCGCGCGCAGCACGCCCGGCAGCGCCTCCGGCAGCTCCTCGGCGATCAGGCCCGGCCCGTGGGCCCGGGCGCACTCCACGTGAAGCCAGGCGCCGACCTCCGCCGCCTCGCGCGGGGCAAAGCCGCGCGCCAGCAGCCCCGCGACGAACCCCGCCAGCACGTCCCCCGCCCCGGCGGTGGCGAGCCAGGGCGCCGCGCGATCGTAGGCGGCGAGGTTCACCGCGCAGGTGCCGTCCGGGTCCGCGATCACCGTGTCCGGGCCCTTCAGCAGCAGCGTGCAGCCCGCCCGCCGGGCCGCCGCCCGCACGATGTCGACCTTCGAGGCGGCCGGCCCCCGCGTCGCCGCGCCCTCGATCCGGTCGGCGAGGTCGGGAAAGAGGCGCGCGAACTCGCCCGCATGGGGCGTCAGCACGCAGCCCGCATGCAGCCGCGCGAACAGGTCCGCATCGCGCGCCAGCAGCGTCAGCGCGTCCGCGTCGAGCACGGCCGGCCCTCCGCCGTCCAGCGCCGCGGCCACAAGCCCGACCTCCCGCGCACCGGTCCCCAGCCCCGGCCCGAGGCAGAGCGCCGGGTCCCGCCCCTCCGCCAGAAGGTCCGCCAGCTGCCCGGGATCCTTCACCGGGCGCAGCATGATCGCGTCCAGCTGCGCCGCGTTCTCGATCAGCGCCGCCGGCGGGCAGAGCAGCGTCACCGCCCCCGCCCCGATCCTCAGCGCCGCCCGCGCCGTCATCCGCGCCGCGCCGCCCCTGCCCACTCCGCCGGACAGGACCAGCACGCTGCCGTGGCTGTACTTGTGATCCGCCGCACCGGGGCCGGGCCGGGCCTTCGACAGGCCGGGCCGCCCGGCGGCGGGCCGGGCGGCGGGACGGTCGACCAGCCGCACGGGTCCGGCCCGATCGACGGCCGGCGCCTCCGCCAGCCCGAGATCGACCACGGCCAGCCGGCCGCAGCGCGCCGGCCCCTCGGCCAGCACATGGCCCGGTTTCGGTCGGTGGAAGGTGACGGTGAGATGCGCTCCCACATCTGCCGCGTCCGCGCCGCCCGGGATGCGGGCGAGGTCCTCGGGAAGCGGCGCCAGCACCCGCCCCGAATCGGCATCCAGCCCGGAGGGGATGTCGACGGCGACGACATAGGGACGCTGCTGGCTGCCGGTGGCCCAGAACGTCTCGGCCATCAGCCTGCGGAAGATCCCGGCCAGACCCGGATCGAGGACCACGCCACGGGTGAGACCGGTCCCGAAGAGGGCATCCACGACGAGGTCGAGCTTCTCCGGATCCCCCGCGGGATCTGCCGGCCCCGTCCGCTCCCACGCAGCGCGCGCGGCGGCGGCGTCCGGTCCCTGTCCGCCGGGCGTGCCGTGGAAATCCAGCTCGACCGCCCAGCCCCGCTCGCGCAGCAGCCGCGCGACGACGAACCCGTCGCCCCCGTTATTGCCGGGCCCGCAGAGCACGCGGGCCCGCCGCGAGCCCACGGCAAGGTCCGGCCACTCGGCGAGGACGGCATCCACGACGCCTTGCCCCGCCCGTTCCATCAGCGCGCTGCCCGTTGCCGCGCCGCGTTCCATCGCAGCCTGCTCGGCCGCTCGCATCTGTTCGGCGGTGAGGATCTCGATCACCGGCGCCTCCTTCTCAAACTGCCCTCGAAACAGGCATGCCGCCCATTTCCACGGCGGCGCATCTGGATTCCCGGTCCGCCCCGTGCCATCCCGGGCGGGTCCGATTGTGACCCGGGACGGGGAATGATCTTAGGCCATTTGACCCAGACGGGAGGAGTCGCGCGCATGAAGAAGATCGAGGCGATCATCAAGCCGTTCAAGCTCGACGAGGTGAAGGAAGCGCTCCAGGAGATCGGCGTGCAGGGCCTGTCCGTGGTCGAGGCCAAGGGCTTCGGCCGGCAGAAGGGCCATACCGAGCTCTATCGCGGCGCCGAATACGTCGTCGACTTCCTGCCCAAGGTGAAGATCGAGGTGATCCTCGCGGACGACCAGGTCGACACGGCCGTCGACGCGATCATCGGCGCCGCCCGGACCGACAAGATCGGCGACGGCAAGATCTTCGTCTCGCCGGTCGAGCAGGCGATCCGCATCCGCACGGGCGAAAGGGGCGACGACGCCCTCTGACCGCCCCCCCCCGTCGCTCTCAACCCCCCGGTTTCCAGACCATAGGAGAAAAGGTTCCATGGCCATCAAAGACGTCCTCAAGACGATCAAGGACGAGGAAGTCGTCTATGTCGACATCCGCTTCACCGATCCGCGCGGCAAGCTGCAGCACGTCACCGTCATGTCCGACCAGGTCGACGAGGACTTCCTCGAGGAAGGCTTCATGTTCGACGGCTCGTCCATTGCCGGCTGGAAGTCGATCGACCAGTCCGACATGAAGCTGATGCCCGATACCGAGAGCGCCTATGTCGACCCGTTCTACGCGGAGAAGACGCTCTGCCTGCACTGCACCGTGCTCGAGCCCGACACGATGGAGCCCTATGACCGCGATCCCCGCGGCACGGCCGAGCGCGCCGAGGCCTATCTCAAGGCCTCCGGCATCGGCGACCAGGCCTTCTTCGGGCCCGAGGCCGAGTTCTTCATCTTCGACGACGTGCGCTACTCGGTCACCATGAACAAGGTGTCCTACCAGGTCGACGCGATGGACGGCGCCTGGAACACGGATACCGAGTACGAGGTCGGCAATACCGGCCACCGTCCGGGCGTGAAGGGCGGCTACTTCCCCGTCAACCCGGTCGACGACGCGCAGGACATGCGCTCCGAGATGCTCTCGACGATGAAGCGGATCGGCATGAAGGTGGACAAGCACCACCACGAGGTCGCGTCCTGCCAGCACGAGCTTGGCCTGATCTTCGGCACGCTGACCAAGCAGGCCGACGAGATCCAGAAGTACAAGTACGTCATCCACAACGTGGCGCAGGCCTACGGCAAGTCGGCGACCTTCATGCCCAAGCCCATCGCGGGCGACAACGGCACCGGCATGCACGTCAACATGTCGATCTGGAAGGACGGCAAGCCGCTCTTCGCGGGCGACAAGTATGCCGACCTCTCTCAGGAGGCGCTGTGGTTCATCGGCGGCATCCTCAAGCATGCCAAGGCGCTGAACGCGATCACCAACCCGACGACCAACAGCTACAAGCGCCTGATCCCGGGCTTCGAGGCGCCGGTGCTGCGCGCCTATTCGGCCCGCAACCGCTCGGGCTGCGTCCGGATCCCGTGGGCCGAGAGCCCGAAGGCCAAGCGCGTCGAGGCCCGCTTCCCCGACCCGGCGGCAAACCCCTACCTCGCCTTCTCGGCCCTGCTGATGGCCGGCCTCGACGGGATCCGGAACAAGATCGACCCGGGCCCGTCCTCGGACAAGGATCTCTACGACCTGCCCCCCGAGGAGCTGGCGCAGATCCCGACGGTCTGCGGCTCGCTCCGCGAGGCGCTGGAAGAGCTGGAGAAGGACCACGAGTTCCTGCTGGCCGGTGACGTGTTCACCCGCGACCAGATCGAGGGCTACATGGCGCTGAAGTGGCAGGAGGTCTACTCCTACGAGCACACGCCGCACCCGATCGAGTACAAGCTCTACTATTCCTGCTGAGGCAGGCCCCGCACGATCCTGCGGAGGGCGCCCCAAGGGGGCGCCCTTCCTGTATGCGGGGGCAGGAAGTTGGGCCCCTCCCGCCATCCTGCCATCGTCCCCATGGAGGAAATCCGGCCAGTTTGTCCGCATTGTTCCCGAAATCACCCCAATCATCTCCCGGGTCGGTCTCAATCCCCTCTTAAGCCTGTCTTCGTAGACGGACCCGCAGGGTCCGCGCGAGAGGGGCTGAGACATGACGCAGACAAACGACATCGTCGTCATCGAGATGCTGTTCCGCCGCGACCCGGAGCTCCGCTTCGACGCGATCCTGCGGGAGCTGCGCGCCGCGCTGGCGCCGCTGGGCGCGACCGCCCCGGTGATGGAGGCGCCCAACCTCGCGCAGATCGCGCTGCGCGGCATCGACCTCTCCCTCGCCTGGGACGTGACGGAGGGGGCGGAACCCGCCTGGCACGTCTACGTCTCCGCTGCGCCCCGCCGGGCCGGGCAGGCCGACCGGGCCCTCGACATCGCCCGCACGATCGCCCGCCGCATCGGCGTGCGGCACGGCGCGGATCACCAGGTCTGGCACGAGATCGACGCACCGCTGGACCTGCCGGCCCTGCTCTCCCTGTCGGGCCGCATCGCGCCCCGGGCCGATCCCGCTCCGCCGGCCGGCGCCGGGGGGGCCGAGACGCCGCTCGACCGGTTGCTCGCGCTGACCAGCGCCGCGCAGTCCGCCCCCGCTCTCGCCCCCGCTCTCGCCCTCGTGCGCCCGTCCCACCCCGTCGCGATCCGGGCCGGTCGCAGCCGCCGTTCTGCCGTGCACTGCCGGGCCGAGGAGACGGCCCTGCGCGCCGCCATCCGGGGCCGGGGGGCGATCCGCGCCCTCGCCGATGCGACCGGCGCACGACTGGCCCGCACGCGGCTTGGCACGCCCGCCAATGCCGAGGGGCTCGGCACGCTCGTGGCCTTCGGCGCCTCTGCCGTGTGGCTGCTGCAGGTGCCGGGCGCGGCGTAGGCCTGCCCCGCCCTGCCAACGAAAAAGGGCGCCCGATGGGCGCCCCTCGTTCGTGTCCGCAAGGGGATCGACGTCAGCGGCGGTCCAGCATCTTCCAGGCGGCGGGCAGCGCCACGGCGGCCAGGGCGAGCTTCAGCGCGTCGCCGATCAGGAAGTTTCCGATGCCCCAGGTCCAGACGAAGCCCCAGCCCCGCTCGGCGGCAAAGAGCCAGGCCATCCAGGGCAGGCCGAAGGCGTAGATGATCGCGTTGCCGACCAGCAGCGCGCCGACCATGCCGCCGACGCTGCGCGACCAGCCGCGCCGCGCCAGCGCGCCCACGGCGAAGGCGGCGACGGCGAAGCCGACGAGGTAGCCCCCCGTCGGCCCGACGAGATAGGCCAGCCCCGCCTCGCTCCCGGTGAAGAGCGGCACGCCCGCCGCGCCGAGGGCGAGGTAGGCGATCAGCGTCGCCAGGCCCATCCGCGCGCCGTAGGCGGCGCCCAGCGACAGCACGGCGAAGGTCTGCATGGTGATCGGCACCGGCCACATCGGCACCCGGATCTTCGCCGCCGCCGCCATGAAGGCCACGCCCAGCGCCACGAGGACCACCTTGCGCAGCAGCGCCGCGCCCTCTCCCGTTCCGCCGATCCGGTCGATCAGCACGTCCCGGTTCATCGTCGCCGCCATGTCTGGCTCTCCCTTGGAATGTCTTTCCCCGGTGATGCCGCAACGCCCCCCGCCGCGCAAGACGGCAGCCCCTCACGCGCGGCGGTAGGTGGACGTCATCCGGTAATCCTTGCGCGGCCCCGTGACCCGCCAATCCAGCCGCCAGAGGGCCGGCAGCTCGAACCGGTAGGCGCCGAGATAAAGGTCCGGCGCGCAATCGTGCCGCACCGCGATCTCGCCCGTCCCCGGCACGACGTGGTGGAAGGGCCGCCCGTCCGCGAAGGAGACCGCGATCCCCGCGTCCAGCGGGGCCCAGTGGGTGCGCCGCTCGCCCCGCAACCCCGCCATCGACCCCGAGGTCCAGGTTCCGCTCTCGACGAACCAGCCATCCGCGCCCAGCCGGGCGCTCCCCTCGAACCGCGCCTCGTCGCCGCCGTCGCGGACGCGGCGCACGAGCTGCCAGTCCCCCAGGAACGGCCGCAGCGCGCCTAGCTCATCCACAGGACCTGCACCAACGTCGCCCCGACATAGACGCCCAGCATCGCCACGCTCTCGGTCCCGATCCTGAACGGCCCCTCCCGTTCGCGCAGGATCAGCCCCATCAGCAGCAGCGCCGTCATCGTCATGCCGACGGCCAGCCACATGAAATCGGCATCCGTGATCGCGTGGTAGAGCGAGCCCTCGCGGTAGCTGGCGTCGAAGGCCGACAGGAAGATCACGTCGTAGGTGTTGCCGCCGATGATCCCGCCCACGGCCAGCTGCATCGCCCCGCGCCGCACGGCAGTGATCGTCGTGACCAGTTCGGGCAGAGAGGTGACGACGGCGGTGCAGAGCGCGCCGATCACCGTCTCGGACACACCGAACCGGTCGACGATCTCGACCGCCGACTCGCTGACCAGGTAGCCGGCCCCGGCCAGCAGCGCCATCAGGCCGAAGAACTGCGCCACGGTCGAGGCGACGTCGCCGCGACTCACCGGCTCGTCCGGCTCGTCGAGACGCGTGGCGTCGGTCTCCTTCGGGGTCCACATCGGGCGCTCGCGGACCTGACGCGCGAGGTAGAGCCCCCCGACATAGACGACGAGGATCACGATCGAGGCGGGATGCACCTCCCAGAAGGTCCATTCCGGGATCGCCCAGGCGACCAGCGGCACCGAAAGCAGCAGCATCAGCAGCGCCGCCTGGAACAGGTTCGTCGCCTCGGCGCTGGCATGTTCCAGATTGGCCCGGCGATGGATCACGTCGGCGATCGCGAGATAGGCCGTCTGGGCGGCGATTCCCCCGATCCCGTTCGAGAAGGCGAGCGAGGCCCGCCCGTCCAGCGCGGCGTTGATCGAGACCACCGTCCCCGCCAGCGAGGTCGCGATGCCGAGCAGCATCATCCCGATGATCGCCTCGCCCATCCCCGTGATGTCGGCGATCCGGTCCGCGATCCGAACCATCCGCGTGCCGAGGACGAGGATCGCCAGCGCGCAGGCGGCGAGGACGGCGAAGAGCAGCGGCGTGGACAATCCGGCGAGCATGGCCCGCCACCTAAGGCCTCACGCCACCGTGACCAGTCCTTGCCGGGCCCGCCCGCGCTTGCCCCCGCCCCGGCCCCGGCCTAGACCGCGCCCGACCCCGCCCCCGACGCCGCGTTAACGGAGCCCGCCGATGATCCCCCGCTATGCCCGCCCCGAGATGACCGCCATCTGGGATCCCGCGACCAAGTTCCGCATCTGGTACGAGATCGAGGCCCATGCCTGCGACGCGATGGCCGATCTGGGCGTGATCCCGCGCGAGAATGCCGAGGCGGTCTGGAAGGCGAAGGATGTCGAGTTCGACGTGGCCCGCATCGACGAGATCGAGGCGGTGACGAAGCACGACGTGATCGCCTTCCTCACCCATCTGGCCGAGCATATCGGCTCGGACCAGGCGCGCTTCGTCCACCAGGGGATGACCTCGTCCGACGTTCTGGACACGACCTTCAACGTCCAGCTCGTCCGCGCCGCCGACATCCTGATCGCCGATCTCGACCGGCTTCTCGAGGCGCTGAAGCGCCGCGCCTACGAGCACAAGGACACGGTCCGGATAGGCCGCTCGCACGGCATCCATGCCGAGCCGACCACGATGGGCCTGACCTTCGCCCGGTTCTACGCCGAGATGGACCGCAACCGGAACCGGCTGGAAAAGGCCCGGTGGGAGGTGGCGACGGGCGCGATCTCGGGCGCCGTCGGCACCTTTGCCAACATCGACCCGGCGGTGGAGGCGCATGTCTGCGGGAAGCTCGGCCTGCGGCCCGAGCCCATCTCCACCCAGGTGATCCCGCGCGACCGGCACGCGATGTTCTTCGCCACGCTCGGCGTCGTCGCCTCCTCGATCGAGAACATCGCGACCGAGATCCGGCACATGCAGCGGACCGAGGTGCTCGAGGCCGAGGAGTTCTTCTCCAAGGGGCAGAAGGGCTCGTCCGCGATGCCGCACAAGCGCAACCCCGTCCTGACCGAGAACCTGACCGGACTCGCCCGGCTCGTCCGCTCCGCCGTGACGCCCGCGCTCGAGAACGTGGCCCTCTGGCACGAGCGCGACATCAGCCATTCCAGCGTCGAGCGCGGGATCGGGCCGGACGCCACGATCCATCTCGACTTCGCGCTGAACCGCCTCGCCGGCGTGATCGACAAGCTGGTCGTCTATCCGCAGGCGATGCTGGACAACATGAACAGGTTCCGCGGCCTGGTGATGAGCCAGCGCGTCCTGCTCGCGCTCACCCAGGCCGGCGTCAGCCGCGAGGACGCCTATGCCCTCGTCCAGCGCAACGCGATGAAGGTCTGGGAACAGGGCGCCGATTTCAGAACCGAGCTGCTGGCCGATCCCGACGTGACCGCCGCGCTGACCCCCGAGCAGATCGAGGAGAAGTTCGACCTCGGCTACCACACCAAGCATGTCGACACGATCTTCGCCCGCGTCTTCGAGGCGCAGCCGAACCGCGAGATCTGACGCCGGAGCAGGGGCCGCGCCGCCCGGGCATGTGACGAAAGCGTGAGGTGAAGGGCGCTTGACGCGGGGACAGGAGATCCCCGACGCTTCGTCATGTCCTTTCATGACGGGAGCCTCCCCATGACGAAGACCCTGCTCGCGGCCCTGGCCGCCGCCCTCCTTCTCCCCGCCGCCGCCTTCGCCCAGTGCGAGCGGGAGGAGGCGTCGATGTCCTGCGCCGACGGCACCGTCTGGGATGCCGAGCAGGAGGTCTGCGTCCCCGTCTCCAGCTAGGGGCGACGGTCGGCCCGGTCAGGCGGCGCGGCGGCTCTCGGCCCCCGCGACCGGCGACCTCATCGCGGGCTGCAGCGTCCGGTTGCGCGCCGATGCCGGCATGTCGATCACCGCGTAGCGCCGCCCGTCCTCGGGACAGGTATAGGCCGCCCCACGGCGCTCGGCCGCGTAGCCAAGTTGTCGCAGCGTGCGGACCATCGGCAGCGGCGAGAGCGACATCACCCGCTCGCCGCCATGGTCGCGGACGATCCCGCAGATGCGGTCCAGCAGGCCGGTGATCGCGTCGGCCCGCGCGGCACGGGTGGCGAGGCGGCGCGACAGGACGAAGCGCGTGCATTCCCAGCAACGGGCGAAGTCCGTCTCACCGGGAACGATCGCGGGGTCGATCCCGGGCAGCAACCCGTCCCTCGCATCGCGCA
Organism: Wenxinia saemankumensis; assembly: GCF_900141735.1. Taxonomy (GTDB): domain Bacteria; phylum Pseudomonadota; class Alphaproteobacteria; order Rhodobacterales; family Rhodobacteraceae; genus Wenxinia; species Wenxinia saemankumensis. The sequence goes on along the minus strand of NZ_FQYO01000003.1, from coordinate 686,947 downwards.
GCATGTTGGAATGCCGGCCCCACGCGGCGGTCATGCTCATGCCGCGCGCGCCGCCGAGGACCGCCCCGCCCTCGGTCGCCAGGACGTAATGCGCGGCGGGGTTGTCGTACTGATCCATCTCCACCTCGTCGTCATGGGGCAGGTCCCAGTGAAGGCCGTCGACGAAGTATCTCTTCCTCAGGCCGAGGTAGTCGTAGAAGGCGGCGCCATGCCGATGCGCGGTGGCGAGCGTGAAATCTATGACGATCATGGATAACCTCCGGTTGCGGTGGCCGGAGGATGACGTCAGTCGGGGGTTCTGTCAGTCGACGCGCCTGACCCAGGGGCAATCCGTGATCAATCCGGCCCCGCCCGCCGGATCTTGCGTCAGATCAGGTTGAACGACGCCGCGATGGAGGTGGCCTGCGCGGCATTGGCCGCGCCCAGCTTGTGCCGGGCATTGCGCAGGCGCTGCTTGATCGCGCCCTCGCTGACGCCCAGCCGCCAGGCGATCTCCTTCTGTCGCAGCCCGGCGCGCACGAGGGCGAGGACCTCGATCTCGGCAGGGGTGATGTTGGTTGGCGGGGCGAGCGCATCGTGCCGACGGCGCAGCTCGGCCTCGAGCACGAGGATCTCGTCGTCCGAGAACTCGCGGTCGGGGCGGCAGAGCTGGGCGATGGACCGCTCGGGACGGCCCGCCCGGTCGGCGATGGCGATCGTCAGGCCGAAGCGCAGGCCGTGGCGCCGCGCCTGCTCCAGCACCCCGGACGGATCCTCCAGCTCGATGTCGCTCCAGCGGATCGCGCCGATCTCGGTGTTCGCCCAGCGGTTCGCCGGGTCGACGAACAGCATCCCGGTCCCGGTATAGAGATCGATCCATTCCGCCGGCAGTGTGTTCACGACAGCGACGCAGGCATGGAAGCGCAGCCGAAGGGCGATGTAATAGCCGGACGGCGCGATCCGATCGAAGATCTCCGCGTCGACCGGCGCGGACTCTGACACTTTTGGATACTCCATCGGAATCTGACTAGACTTCCTCTGCAACCTATCGTCCATCGAGCTGCCAGACCAGAATATCGCCACAGAGGACTTCACGAAGCCTTGTCGACCAACGACGACGTCTCCGACCCGCGATCCGAAGCGCTGCTCGGGCCACTTCGCGACCTCGTCCGGATCGCCCCGGCCGGCTTCGCCATCGGGCTGCATGTCCGGTTCGCCTCGGTCAGGTTCATGCTGCAGAGCTATCCCCGCGCCTGGATCGACGAATATTCCGCGCGCGGTTACGGGATCCACGATCCGACCGTCGCCTGGGGCATGGCGAATACCGGACGCATCGCCTGGGCCGACATGGCGGTCACCGGCGACGACGCCGCCCGCGTGATGGACCTCGCGGCCAGGGCGGGGCTGGTCCACGGGCTGACCGTCGCGCATGTCGCCTCCGCGAGCCGCAGCGTCGCCAGCTTCGCCCGGTCCGACCGCCCCTTCACCGGGGACGAGGGCGCCCGGATCGAGGACCTGACCGGCGCCCTGCATGACGCGACGCTCGATCTCGAGCGGCTGCCGGCCGGCTTCAGACCCCGGCTGGTGGCGATGGGGATCTCGGCGACCACCGCCTGACCGCCCGGCCCTAACCGAATCTTCACCGCGCTGCGGCAGGACGAGGACGATGTTCCGACAGTTGCCGGGGTCCGATGTCCGTCCTGTCCTCGCCCGTCCGCACCGACCGCTCCGCCGGTCCCCCCGCTGCGCCGATGACGCAGCGGCGCAAGGCCGCGCTCGTGGTCCAGCTCGCCCTGGCCGAGGGGCAGGCCCTGCCCCTCGCCTCGCTGCCCGAGGAGGTGCAGCTCGACCTCACCCGCGAGATGGGGGACCTGCGGCTCGTCGACCGCGCCACGCTCGAACAGGTGGCGGAGGAGTTCCTTGCCTCTCTCGAGGGGCTGGGCCTCTCCGCGCCCGGCGGGCTCGACAACGTGCTGAAGGCGCTGACCGACCATCTCAGCCCCGCCGCCGCCGCGCGGGTCAGGAACGAGGTCGCCCGCGCGCGCGGCATCGATCCATGGCCGGCCATCCTCGCCCTTCCGGTCGAGGAACTGGTGACGCTGATGAACAGCGAGAGCACCGAGGTCGCGGCGATCGCCCTCTCCAAGCTCGACGTGGCCAAGGCGGCCGACCTCCTGGGACGGCTGCCCGGCCCCGCGGCGCGGCGGATCACCTACGCCGTCTCGCGCACCTCCGCCGTCGGTCCGCACGCGGTGCGCCGGATCGGCGCCGCGCTCTGCGCGCAATATGCCGTCAAACCCGAGAAGGCGTTCTCGGCCACCCCGGTGGAACGCGTCGGCGCGATCCTCAACTCGTCGAAATCCGACACGCGCGAGGCCGTGCTCGCCGCGCTGGAAGAGGACGATCCCGCCTTCGCCGAGGACGTGCGCCGCGCGATCTTCACCTTCAAGGACATTCCCTCGCGCGTCGCCCCGATCGACGTGCCGACGATCCTGCGCGCCATCGACAACGACACGCTCGTCACCGCCCTCGCCGCGGCCCGCGCCGCCGGCGGCCCGGAAGGAGAGGCCGCCGACCATCTGCTGCAGAACATCTCGCAGCGCCTCGCCGACGGCCTGCGCGACGAGATGGAGGGCCGCAAGGACATCAAGCGCAAGGTCGCCGAGGCCGCCTTCTCGGAGGTGGTCGCAGCCATCCGGAAGCGGGCCGAGGCGGGAGAGATCACGCTCGTCGATCCAGCCGAATCGGACGAGGAGGAGTAGCGACCCGCCCCCCGGGCTTCCTTCCCGGCGCGGCGGGCCCTATGTCCGGCCCCGAACCAGGCCCGGGATCCCGAGATGAGCGATATCGCCGACCGGACGGCCAATGCGGCCTTCCTCGCGCTCATCCGCGCGGTCGCCCCCCTGCCCTATCGCCGTCGCATCCCGCTGGTCGGCCGCATCGTCGCGCAGGCCGCCGGGCCGCTCGCCGGGTTCCGGGCCCGGGCCGAGGCGCATCTTGCCGCCGCGATGCCCGGCCTGCCGCCGTCCGAACGCCGCCGCATCGCCGTCGCCTGCCTCGACAATTTCGGCCGCGCCGTGGCCGAGCTCTATTCGGGGCCCGAGTTCCGGGCCCGCGTCGCGGCCTCCGACGCGCTGACCGGGCCGGGGCTGCCGCAGCTTCTCGCCGAGCGGGCGGGTCGGCGCCCGGTCCTGATCGCGGTGGGACATTTCGGCAATTACGACGCGCTGCGCGCGGCGCTGATCGCCCGGGGCGAGACGGTCGGCGCGCTCTACCGGCCGATGGACAACCCGTATTTCGAGGGTCACTACCGCCGCGCGATGGAGGAGATGGCCCGCCCCCTCTTTCCGCGCGACCGCTCCGGCGTGGCGGGCATGGTGCGCCACCTGCGCGGCGGCGGGCTTCTGGCCATCGCGATGGACCAGCATGTCTCGGACGGGGCGGTGCTGTCCTTCTTCGGCCGCCCCGCCCGCACCACGCTCTCGCCCGCCGAACTGGCCGCGCGCTACGGCGCCCGCCTCTACACGGCGCACGCGATCCGGCGCGAAGGCGGGCTCGACTTCGACGTGGTGATCGACCCGCCGGTCCCGGAGGGTCCGGCCGAGGCGATGATGCAGCAGGTGAACGACCGGATCGAGGCCGTCGTGCGCGCGCATCCCGGTCAGTACTTCTGGGTCCACCGCCGGTGGAAGGTGCGCGAGCTCCCCGCCGCCGGGGCGCCGGCCTAGTCCAGCGCCGCCGCCGCGACGATCTCGCCCGGGCCGGGGCGCTGGATCAGGATCGCGACCGGATCGTCCCCTTCGAGGTCGAGGCCGAGATCGAGCGGCGCCGCCCCGTCCCATTCCTCGACCACGTGCCATTCGGTGACGATGTTGCGGTAGGTCACGCTGTGGCCGGCATTCTCGCCGGCGGTGATGTCCACCCGCTCGCTCGGGCGGTAGCGGACCATCTGCACCACATAGGGCCCCGGCGCATGCGCCTCGGCCTTGACCGTCAGCCGGTCGCCCTGCCGGCTCATCTCGATCTCGGCCCCGGCCGGGCGGTCCCCATGGGCATGAATCAGGTCCATCACCTCCATCGGGCGGTTGCCGATCGTGTGGACGCGCCCGTCAACGATGATCTGAGGGGTGTAGACCATCCGCTCGTGGAAGGCGCGGGCGTAGCTCTGCTGGCGGAGCGTGAACAGCGCCTGCCCGAAACTGTCGCGCCAGCCGATGTAATCCCAGTAATCCACGTGCAGGGCGAGCGGCAGCACGTCGTCCCTCTCGGCCAGCTCGGCCAGCAGCGCATCCGCGGGCGGGCATGAGGCGCAGCCCTGCGAGGTGTAGAGTTCGACCACGACCACGTCGTCCTGCGCCGCAAGCGGCCCGGCGAATGCCAGGGCGAGGGCTGCGGCGAAGGCGGGGCGCGGCAGGGCCATGGGAATCTCCGGTCGTTGTCGTCTTGCCCGGCCTGCCTATCGCAGCGCCGCGCGCGGGGCCAATCAAGCAAACGCGACACCCGCGCGACAGACATCCCGGACCCGAAAGGTTGGACAGACGGTCCAAGCGCGACAAATTGGAGACGTATGCCCCGCAGAGGGGCATGGACTTTTCGGTGTACATTTGTATACCGCAAGTCGACGCGGACCTCCGCCCGGGCGGTCCGCCCACCGGTTTCGGTTCGGAGAGGAAACTGCCCATGCCCATCAAGGTCGGCCACGACAGCGCCAAGACGCGCAAGACGCTCAAGGCTGGCGACCAGTCGGTCGCCTATTACTCGATCCCCGCCGCGCAGGAGGCCGGGCTCGGCGACTTCTCCCGCCTGCCCGCCGCGCTGAAGGTGGTGCTCGAGAACATGCTGCGGTTCGAGGACGGCAAGACCGTCACGACCGACGACATCAGGGCCTTTGCCGAATGGGCCGAGAAGGGCGGGAAGAACCCGCGCGAGATCAGCTACCGCCCCGCCCGCGTGCTGATGCAGGACTTCACCGGCGTCCCGGCCGTCGTCGACCTCGCCGCGATGCGCGACGGGATCGTGGCGCTGGGGGGCGATGCGCAGCAGATCAACCCGCTGAACCCCGTCGACCTCGTGATCGACCACTCGGTGATGATCGACGAGTTCGGCAATCCGCGCGCCTTCCAGATGAACGTCGACCGCGAATACGAGCGCAACATCGAGCGCTACCAGTTCCTCAAGTGGGGACAGAAGGCGTTCCGCAACTTCCGCGTCGTGCCGCCCGGCACCGGCATCTGCCACCAGGTGAACCTCGAATACCTCGCCCAGGTGGTGTGGAGCGACGAGGATCAGAACGGCGAGATGGTCGCCTATCCCGACACGCTCGTCGGCACCGACAGCCACACCACGATGGTGAACGGCGCCGCGGTGCTCGGCTGGGGCGTCGGCGGGATCGAGGCCGAGGCCGCGATGCTCGGCCAGCCGATCTCGATGCTCATCCCCGAGGTGATCGGCTTCAAGCTGACCGGCGCGATGACCGAGGGCACGACCGCCACCGACCTCGTCCTCAAGGTCGTGCAGATGCTGCGCGAGAAGGGCGTCGTCGGCAAGTTCGTCGAGTTCTACGGCGACGGTCTCGACAACGTGCCGCTGGCCGACCGCGCCACGATCGGCAACATGGCCCCCGAATACGGCGCCACCTGCGGCTTCTTCCCAATCGACCAGGTCACGCTGCGCTATCTCGAGCAGACCGGCCGCGACAAGGACCGGATCGCCCTGGTCGAGGCCTATGCCAGGGAGAACGGCTTCTGGCGCGACAAGGGCTACGAGCCGGTCTATACCGACACGCTCGAGCTCGACATCGGCACCGTCGTGCCCGCCATCTCCGGCCCGAAGAGGCCGCAGGATCACATCGACCTCGACAAGGCCGGCGCCGCCTTCCACGCCTACGTGAAGAAGCAGCGCGAGGGGAAGAACGTCACCGAGCGCGCGCAGGCCCGGTGGGAGGCCGAGGGCGGCCAGCCCGAGCCGCGGGACATCCCGGGCGACGAGGGCCACCACCAGCGCGGCTACGTCAGGACCGAGGACGGGCACTACCAGCTGCACGACGGCTCGATCGTGATCGCCTCGATCACCTCCTGCACGAACACGTCGAACCCCTACGTGATGATCGGGGCGGGGCTGGTGGCGCGGAAGGCGCGCGAACTCGGCCTGGACCGCAAGCCGTGGGTCAAGACCTCGCTGGCGCCGGGATCCCAGGTCGTGTCGCATTACCTGGAGGCCGCCGGCCTGCAGGACGATCTCGACGCGATCGGCTTCAACCTCGTCGGCTACGGCTGCACGACCTGCATCGGCAATTCCGGCCCGCTGGAGCCCGAGATCAGCAAGTGCATCAACGACAGCGACCTGATCGCGGTCTCGGTCCTGTCGGGCAACCGCAACTTCGAGGGCAGGATCTCGCCCGACGTGCGCGCCAACTACCTCGCCTCGCCGCCGCTCGTCGTGGCCTACGCGCTGGTCGGCGACATGAACGTCGACATCACGACCGAGCCGCTGGGGCAGGACAAGGACGGAAAGGACGTCTACCTCAAGGACATCTGGCCGTCGGCACACGAGATCGCGGAGCTGGTCGAGAAGACCGTGACCCGCGAGGCCTTCCAGGAGAAATACGCCGACGTCTTCAAGGGCGACGAGAAGTGGCGCTCGGTCGAGACGACCGAGAGCGAGACCTACGACTGGCCCGCCTCCTCGACCTACGTCCAGAACCCGCCCTACTTCCAGGGTATGGACAAGAACCCCGGCACGATCGACGACATCGAGGGCGCGCGGGTGCTGGCGATCCTGGGCGACATGGTCACGACCGACCACATCTCCCCCGCCGGCTCGTTCAAGGAGACGACCCCGGCCGGCAAGTATCTCACGGATCGCCAGGTGCAGCCGCGGGAGTTCAACTCCTACGGCTCGCGCCGCGGCAACCACGAGGTAATGATGCGCGGCACCTTCGCCAACATCCGCATCCGCAACGAGATGCTGGACGGGGTCGAGGGCGGCTACACGCTGGGGCCGGACGGGCAGCAGACCTCGATCTACGACGCCGCCATGGCCTACCAGGAGAACGGCACCCCGCTGGTGATCTTCGCCGGCGAGCAGTACGGCGCCGGCTCGTCCCGCGACTGGGCGGCCAAGGGCACCGCGCTGCTCGGCGTCAAGGCGGTCATCGCCGAGAGCTTCGAGCGGATCCACCGCTCGAACCTGGTCGGCATGGGCGTGATCCCCTTCGAGTTCACCGGCGGCGACACCCGCAGGTCGCTCGGCCTGAAGGGTGACGAGACGGTGTCGATCAAGGGCCTCGGCCAGGTGCGCCCGCTGCAGGAGACGACTGCGACGATCACCTACGGCGACGGCTCGACGAAGGACATCACCATCAAATGCCGGATCGATACGGCGATCGAGGTGGAATACATCGAGCATGGCGGCGTGCTGCACTACGTGCTGCGCGACCTCGCCGCGAAACCCCAGATCGCGGCGGAATAGGCGGCGCTCCGTCAGGGAACCTGCCGGAAAGATCGAGGCGCGGGGGAACACTCTCCCGCGCCTCTTGTTGGGACCGGGACGGCCCGTCTCGCCGGGCCGCGCCGATTGCAAGCCGCGCCGATGAGACGCCCCGACAGAAAGGCCCCGCCATGACCCGCACCGCTCTCCTCCTCGCCCTGCTCGGCGGCCTCGCCGCCTGCGACCAGACCGCCATGCAGACGAACACCGCCCCGGATGCCGAGATGGTCGTCGGCGACGGGATCAACCCGGCCTGCGACGACATCGAGGACGAGGCGGGCGCGATCCCCGCCGACTTCGCCGTCCAGGACGGCGAGGCGGACCCGATCTTCTGCGAGGACGAGGACGACGACAACAACGGGCTCGGCTAGGGCCGCGCCCTCCGCTCCGCCCGCGTCACTCGGCGCGGGCGGCCTTGATGGCGGGGATCAGACGGCTCTCCATCGTGGAGGGCAGGACCGGCCCCGCCATCCGCAGAAGCACGGTTCCGTCGCCGTCGACGAGGAACGTCTCCGGCACGCCGTAGACCCCCCATTCCACCGCGACCCGGCCGGATGCGTCGGTCCCCACCGCCGCATAGGGATCGCCCAGCTCGGCGAGGAAATCCTGCGCCGCCTGCGGCTGATCCTTGTAGTTGATGCCGTAGATCGGCACCCCCTCCTCCGCCAGCAGGCTGAGATTGGGATGCTCCACCCGGCAGGGCGCGCACCAGCTGGCCCAGAAGTTCACGAGCTTCAGCTCGCCATCCGCCATCACGGCGGGATCGAAACTGCGCCCCCCCAGCTCCCCCACCGCGACCTGCGGCGCGGGCTGGCCGATCAGCGCGGAGGGCAGCTCGTCCCCGTCGCCGCCCCACATCGCGCCGAGGAACAGCCCGGCCAGCCCGGCGAAGATCACCGGCGGCAGGATCATCAGCGGCCTAACGGCCATCGCGCTCGACCTCGCGAAGCTCGCGCGCGACGCGGGCCGAGCGGGCATAGCTGGCCCAGACGAGGCCGACCAGCAGCACGAGGCTGACCCCGTACGAGGCGAGGACCTCGGCCGCGTAGCGTCCCAGGTCGGGCATCACGCCTCTCCCGCCCGGGCGCGCGCCCGCAGCGCGCGGATGCGCCGCACCCGGATCTCGGTCCGCGTCCGCAGCAGGACGAGCCCGACGAAGAGCAGCACGAATCCCGCCATGCAGACCAGCAGGGGCACCCAGAACACGTCGGCCACGTTCTCCTCGGCGTCGAGCGACAGCGAGGCACCCTGGTGCAGGCCCTGGTTCCAGAACAGCACCGCGTAGCGCGACAGGAAGGCGAAGACCGACCCGACGAGGCACAGGATCGAGGTCAGGTCCGCCGCCCCGTCCGGATCCTCCACCGCCGCCCAGAGCGCGATGTAGCCCAGATAGAACAGGAACAGGATCAGGAACGAGGTCAGCCTCGGGTCCCAGACCCACCACGTGCCCCACATCGGCTGGCCCCAGATCGCCCCGGTCGCCAGCGCGATCACCGTCATCACCGCCCCGACCGGCGCCGCCGCCCGTGCCGCGAGGGCGCTGACATGGTGCCGCCGGATCAGCCAGATCAGCGAGGCGACCAGCATCATCGCCCAGGCGTTGATCGCCATCAGCGCCGAGGGGACGTGCAGGTAGATGATCTTGACGCTGGACTGGAAACCCACCGCGTCGGGCGTCAGGAAATAGCCCCAGCCCAGCCCGACCGCGATCGTCGCCCCGGCCAGGCCCATGACCCAGGGGATCACCGGCGTGACCGTCTGCGTGAACTTCACCGGGTTGGCGTAGGACCAGATCGACATGGGTGCAGCCTTAGCCTCCCGCCCCCCGCGCCTCAATGCCGGGCGGGCGCACTCACCGCAGATTGACCCGCAGCGCGGCGGCGGCGGCGAAGGGCAGCGCGGCGAGGCAGCCGAGCGACAGGCCCGCGACCAGCAACAGCGGCGTGGCGGGGTCCAGCCCCTCGGCGGCGCGGCGCACCCCGTCCGCGCCGAAGATCAGCACCGGCACGTAGAGCGGCAGGACCAGCAGCGACAGCAGCAGACCGCCCCGCCGATTCCCGACCGTCACGGCGGCCCCGAACGTGCCGATCAGCGACAGGGCCGGCGTGCCCGCCAGCAGCGACAGCGTCAGCGGCCCGTAGGCCGGCCCCGGCAGGTCGAGCAGGATGCCCAGCGCCGGCGCGGCCAGCGTCAGCGGCAGGCCCGTCGTGATCCAGTGCGCCAGCGCCTTGGCCAGCGCCGCGGCCTCCAGCGGCAGGGGCGCGGTCGCCAGCAGCGCCAGCGACCCGTCCTCGTGGTCGAGCGCGAAGATCCGGTCGAGCGACAGCAGGGCGGCCAGCAGCGCCGCGACCCACAGGATCCCCGGGGCGATCCGCGCCAGCACCGTCCGTTCGGGCCCGACGCCGAAGGGCACCAGCACCACGACGATCAGGAAGAAGGCGAGCCCCAGCCCGAACCCGCCCCCGGCCCGCATCGCGATGCGCAGGTCGCGCAGGACCAGCGCCCTCACAGGAAGGCCTCGTCGGACCCGCCCCGCGCGCCCGCAAGGGCGCGGAACGGCGCGAGGTCCAGCTCCGGCGCCTCCAGCCCCAGCGCGACATGGGTGGCGACGATCGCCGCCCCGCCCCCGGCGAGATGGGCCCGCAGCCAGTCCGCGAAGCGCGCGACGGAGGCGGCGTCGAGAGAGACGGTCGGCTCGTCCAGCAGCAGCAGCCGCCGCCCCGTCACCGCCAGCCGGGCCAGGCCGAGCCGCCGGGTCTGCCCGGCGGAAAGGGCGCCGCCCGGCCGGCCGCGCAACCGGCCGAGGTCGAAGGCCTCCCACAGGGCGTCCGGAACCGACCCGCCGTAGGTCTCGGCCCAGAAGAACAGGTTCTCCGCCACGGTCAAGGTCGGTTTCACGCCGTCGCGGTGGCCCGCATAGGCGGCCGGGGCGGCCTCGAGCTGACCCTCCATCGGCGGCTGCAGCCCCGCCAGCACACGCAGCAGGCTCGTCTTGCCGATCCCGTTCGGCCCCCGCAGGATCAGCGCGGCCCCGGCCTCCAGCGTCAGGTCCAGCCCCTGCAGCAGCGGCACGCCGCCCCGCTCGATCCCGAGGCGGGCCGCGCGCAGCATCAGACCGGCAGAACCGCCAGGCCGACCCGCCGCCCCTCCGAGAGGAGCACGTTGTAGGTGCGGCACGCGGCGGGAGAGGCCATCGGCTCCACCCCGATTCCCGCCGCCTCGATCACGGCGCGGAAGCCGGCGGGCACATGGGCGACCTCGGCCCCCGTCCCGACGAAGAGCACGTCGATCGCCGCCCCCTCGGCGAAGCCGGTATCCTCCCAGCCCCCCCAGCCCGAGACCCCGTCCGGCAGGACCAGCACCGCGCCGTCGATCCGCTCGCCGCCGATGCGGAAGAAGCCAGGCCCGTAGCCGTCGACCGGCAGGGCATCGGTGTAGACGATCTCGTTCAGGCGCATCGTCTCTCCCCTTATCTTGCTTCAAATACTCCGGCGACCGGCCCGCCGGGGGGCGGCCGTCCGGGCAGGAGATCAGGCGTCGATATCCGCGTACTTGCCCTTCACCTTGCTGCCGGCCTCCTTCGACCAGTCGCGCTTCACGCCCAGCATGAGGACGATGTTCTTGGCGACGTAGATCGAGGAATAGGTGCCGATCACGATGCCGAAGGTGATCGCGAAGACGAAGCCCCGGATCACGTCGCCGCCGAGGACCAGCAGCGCGATCAGCGCGATCAGCGTCGTGCCGGAGGTCATGACGGTGCGGCTCAGCGTCTCGTTGGCGCTGAGGTTCAGCACGTCGATCAATGGCATCGTCTTGAACTTGCGCAGGTTCTCGCGCGCGCGGTCGAAGACGACGACGGTGTCGTTGATCGAGTAGCCGACGATGGTCAGCAGGGCCGCGATGATCGCGAGGTCGAAGCGGATCTGCAGCAATGAGAAGACCCCGATCGTGATCACCACGTCATGCAGCAGCGCCGCCAGCGCGCCCATGGCGAACTGCCACTCGAATCGCAGCCAGATGTAGAAGCAGATCGCCGCCAGCGCCCCGCCCACGGCGAGGACGGCGGTGAGGACGAGCTCGCCCGACACCTTGGGCCCGACGCTCTCGACGCTGGTGAAGGTGATCTCGGGATCGACCGCCTGCAGCGCCGCCTGGACCCGCGAGATGGTGGACTGGGTGATCGCCTCCTGCCCCTCCTGCGTCTGGATCCGCACGCTGGCGACGTGCTGGTCGGCGTCGAAGGACGGATCGAAGACCTGCGTCACCGCCACGTCCCCCAGCTCCAGCGGGGTCAGCGCGGCCCGGTACTCGCCCACGTCGACGGCCGTCGGGCTGTCGGTGCGGATCGTCGTGCCGCCGGTGAAGTCGATGCCGTAGTTCAGCCCCATCGCGAAGAACACGATCACCGAGGCGATCATCGCGACGACCGACGCGCCGAAGGTGATCCGCGCCGCGCGGAAGAAGTTGATGTTTGTCTGGTCGGGAACGAGCCTCAGTCGCATCTCATCACACCTCGATGGTCCGGGGACGGCGCCGGTTGTACCAGATCACGATCATCAGGCGCGTGACGAAGATCGCGGTGAAGACGGAGGTGAGGATCCCGAGCCCCAGCGTGATGGCGAAGCCGCGGACCGGCCCCGCGCCGAGGGCGAACAGGATCACCGCCGTCATGAAGGTGGTGAAGTTCGAATCGACGATCGCCGACAGCGCCTTCTCGTAGCCCAGTTCGATCGCGCGGGCCGGGCCGCGCGCCGTCTTCAGCTCCTCGCGGATGCGCTCGAAGACGAGGACGTTGGCATCGACCGCCATGCCCATGGTCAGCACGATCCCCGCGATGCCCGGCAGGGTCAGCGTGCCGCCGATGACGCTGAGCACCGCGATCAGCAGCGCCACGTTGATCAGCAGCGCGATCGAGCCGAAGACGCCGAACAGCCCGTAGGTCGCCACCATGAAGAAGATCACGGCCACGAGGCCGACGATCCCCGCGACGCTGCCCGCATCGATGCTGTCCTGGCCGAGCTCCGGCCCGATCGTCCGTTCCTCGAGGAAGGTCAGCTCCGCCGGCAGGGCGCCGGCGCGCAGCAGGACGGCGAGGTTGGTCGATTCCTCGACCGTGAACTGCCCGGTGATGATGCCCGACCCGCCCGGGATGTGGGACTGGATCACGGGGGCCGAGATCACCTCGTTGTCGAGGACGATGGCGAAGGGCTCGCCGATGTTCTGCGCCGTGTAATCGCCGAAGGCGCGCGCGCCGGTCGGGTCGAAGCGGAAGGACACGGCCGGGTTGCTGTTCTGGTCGAAGGAGGGCTGCGCATCCGTCAGCTCGTCCCCGGTCACGACCGGCGCCCGCTCCAGCACGTAATAGAGGCCCGTCCCCCCCACGTCGGGCACCAGCATGTTTCCGATGCCGGGATCGGCCTCGGGGTCCTGCGTGGTGCGGATGACGGGATTGAAGGTCAGCTGCGCGGTGGTGCCGATGATGTCCTTCACCTCCTGCGCCGAGCCGACGCCCGGCACCTGCACGAGGATCCGGTCCTCGCCCTGGCGGGCGATGGTCGGCTCCCGCGTGCCGACCTCGTCGATCCGGCGGCGCACGATCTCCAGCGCCTGCTGGACGGTGCGGTTGTCGGTGGCGGCGCGCTCTGCCTCCGAGAGCTGCACGCTCACCACGCCGCCGGACACCGAGACCACGAGGTCCGAGGCCCCCGCCGCCGACAGCGACGAGACCGGCCGGGCGAGGCCGCGCACGATCTCGGCCGCGCGCTGGGCCTGCTCGGCGTTCGAGACCTGCACCCGCAGCACGTCCGCCGGGCCGTCCTCGACCCGGGTGACGAAGCCCAGCGTATCCCGCTCCGCCGCCAGCGCGTCGCGCACGTCCGGCCAGAGCGCGTCCATCCGGCTGGCGTAGACGTCCTCGACCTGCACCTCGGCGACGAGATGCGCCCCGCCCCGCAGGTCGAGTCCGAGATTGACGAGGTCGTTCGGCAGCCAGTCCGGCCAGCCGGCATCCGCCTCGCCCGCCGCGGCGGCGTCGTTGTGCCGCTCCACCCGGTCGTAGAAGGCGTTGGGCAGGGCGAAGACGATCCCCGCCAGGCAGACGAGGACGATCAGGATCCGGCGCCAGAGCGGGATGTGCAGCATGGGATCAGGACGCCTTCGCCGGCTCGGTCTTGGTCATGACGGTCGCGATGGTCGACCGCACGACGCGCACGTTGGTGCCGGGCGCGATCTCGATCTCGATCTCGTTGTCGTCCTTGACCTTGGTCACCTTGCCGAGGATGCCGCCCTGGGTGACGACCTGGTCGCCCCGCCGCAGCGCCGCGACCATCGCCTGGTGCTGCTTCAGCTTCTTCTGCTGGGGACGGATCAGCAGGAAATACATGATCGCGAAGATCAGGATCAGCGGGATGAGGGATTCGAAACCTTGCATGTCGGTCCTTGTCGTACGGGCCGGGCTGTCCGGCCGTGTCGTCTGGCGCGCCGCCGGCCGCCGCGGGCCGGCCGGGGCCCCTGCCCCGAAGTCGCGGCACCCTAGGCACCGGGCCCGGTGGTGACAACCGCGGGCGGCGCGCCGCGGGATCGGGCGGCATATAAGGGCCCCGGCCCGGCGGGGCCAGAGGGGGCGGCGCCCCGCCCCCGCGACGCTGGGTCGCGCGGCCCCCGAACCCGCCCTTGCCATGTCCTGCCCCGGCCGATCCCTGCCCCGACCGCCGCTCGGGTGGCCCGGGTTCCCCTCGCCCCGGTTCCGGTGCATATCGCGCCGCGGGGGCCCGGCCGCCCGGCCGTCGCCCCGACCCTCCGGCCACCGATGGGAGAGAGCCCATGCACGACATCAAGGACATCCGCGAAGCCCCCGACGCCTTCGACCGCGCCCTCTCCGCGCGCGGCCTGGCGCCGATGTCGTCCTCCCTCCTCGCGCTCGATGCCGAGCGGCGCGCGCTGATCCACGAGGCCGAGACGCTGCAGGCCGAGCAGAACCGCGCCGCGAAGGAGATCGGCCGGGCCAAGGCCAGCGGCGACGAGGCCGAGTTCGAGCGGCTGCGCGCCGAGGTGTCGCAGAAGAAGGCCGAGGGCCAGCGCCTGACCGAGGCGGCGAAGGCCAGGGACGAGGACCTGCGGGACGCGCTGCTCGGCCTGCCGAACCTGCCGATGGACGACGTGCCCGAGGGCGCGGACGAGGCGGACAATGTCGAGCAGGCCCGCTGGGGGGCGCCGCGCAACTTCTCCTTCGCGCCGCGCGAGCATTACCAGATCCCGGCGGTGAAGGACGGTCTCGACTTCGAGGCCGCCGCCCGCCTGTCGGGATCGCGATTCGTCGTGCTGCGGGGCGCCGCCGCGCGGCTGCACCGCGCCCTCGGCCAGTTCATGATCGACCATCATGTCGAGACGAACGGCCTAAGTGAGACTTGGACGCCGATACTCGTCAGAGACGAAATGATGGTTGGAACAGGGCAACTCCCCAAGTTCGCCGACGACTCATTTTTCGGCGCATCCATGACCGGTCGTGGAAAAATCGCCCGTAGCGTACTCGAAAATTATGTAACTTTTGAGGACGTCAGGTCTGTGAAGGACGTTGCAAGTTTCGCCGCGACTGTTGAGAAGGCATTCTCTGCAGCGCCGACGCATGAGGAATTCTGGCTGATCCCGACGGCCGAGGTCACGCTCACCAACATGGTCCACGGCCAGACGGTCGAGGCCGCCGCCCTGCCGATGCGCATGGTCGCGCTCACCCAGTGCTTCCGGTCCGAGGCCGGCAGCGCGGGCCGCGATACCGCCGGGATGCTGCGGCAGCACCAGTTCGAGAAATGCGAGATGGTGACGATCTGCACGCCCGAGACCTCGGAGGCCGAGCATCTTCGCATGACCGAGGCGGCGGAGAGCGTGTTGCAGGCGCTGAACCTGCCCTACCGCCGGATGCTGCTCTGCGCCGGCGACATGGGGGCCGGGGCGCGCCGGACCTACGATCTGGAGGTCTGGCTGCCGGGCCAGGACACCTACCGCGAGATCAGCTCGATCTCGACCTGCGGCGCCTTCCAGGCCCGGCGGATGAATGCCCGCTACCGCCCCGAGGGCGGCGGGCGGCCGGATTTCGTCCACACGCTGAACGGCTCCGGCCTCGCCGTCGGGCGCACGCTGATCGCGGTCCTCGAGAACGGGCAGGAGGAGGACGGCTCCGTCACCCTGCCCGAGGTGCTGGCCCCCTATCTGCGCGGCCGGACCCGCATCCTCGCCGACGGGACCTTCGCCTGACCGGCCGGGCCCGGGCGCCCCGGGGCGCGGCGGGCCCGCCACCTCCGTCGGAAGGCGGTGGGCCGGCGCGGCCAGGGCCCCGCCGCCGGAACACCGGCCCGGCCCCGGGCGCCGCCCCTTTCCTGACGACCCCGCCCGGACCCGCGTACCGCCCGACCCGATCCGGACGAGGGCGCGCGCATGACCGGGCGGCGCCGTCCTTCGTCGCCCGAACCCGGGGTCGCGCGCCCGGCGAGGTACGGCGATCCCGCCCCTGCGGGCGGCGCCGTCCTTCGCCGCCCGGCCAACTCGGTCGGGGGCGCCCGGCCATGTACGACCTGTCCTCCGGGCGGGCCCCGGCATCCTCCGCCCCCGGTCGGCAGGGCTCCGGTGCCGTCCCGCTCGCGGTGCCGGATGCGCGGGCATCGGGGCACGGGCCGGCTGCGGCCCCGCCGCTTCGGGAACCGCCCAGCGGGTGCCGGCGTCATGCCCCCATGATCCGCGCCGTGCTCACCCTTCTCGCCGCGCTCGGCTTCGCCGCCGCGCCGTTCTTCTGGTCCTTCGACGGGTTCGAGACCAACCAGCTGCCCATCCCGCAGACCGATCCGCCCGCGCAGCCCGCCGGCTGGGCCTTCTCGATCTGGGGTCCGATCTACGCCTGGCTCGTGGTCTCGGCGCTCTGGGGTCTCTGGGCACACCGGCAGGACGCGTGGTGGGACGCGGTGCGCGCCCCGCTGATCGCCTCTCTCGCCATCGGGGTGCCGTGGCTCTGGATCGCGACGCAGAGCGCGGTCTGGGCCACCCTCGCCATCGTGGCGATGGCCGGCTTCGCCATCGCGGCGCTGCTGCGCGCCCCGCGCGACGACCGGTCCCGCTGGACGCTGCGGGCGCCGGTGGCGCTCTATGCCGGGTGGCTGACGGCGGCGAGCTGGGTCTCGATCGCCGCGACCCTCGCCGGCTACGGGATCGGGCCGGACTCCTATGGCTGGGCCTTCGTCGCCATCGCCGCCGCGGCGCTGATCGCCTGGGCGGTCCAGTCCCGGACGCCCGAATGGACCTACGGCCTCGCCGTCGGCTGGGCCCTGCTCGGCATCGCCGTCAAGAACGGCCCCGCCTTGCCCCTCGTCACCGCCGCCGCCCTCGCCGCGCTCCTCCTCATCGCGCTGCGCGCCGCGCAGAGCGCGAGGCGCGCCGCCTGAGCAGGCTCCCCCCTCCCGCCCGGACTGCTTTCGTGGGCACCCGCGGTCGGGAAGACGCTCCGCTCGGCGTGCCGGAGCGCCCCCTTACCCGCCGCCGGGCCCGGGCGTGACGTCGTCCACCGGCGCCAGCGCCGCGGCCTCGGGGACCATGACGTCGTCGTCCACCCCGACCAGGCCCCAGCGCTGCAGCATCCGCTGCTGAAGGCGCTTCGCCCGGCCGTTGTAGTACGAGGCGCCCTCCGGCAGGTCGTCCTGCGAATCGGCCACCTCTTCCCGCCGTTCCGCGTTGGCGCAGAGGATCGCGAAGGCGAGGCGATCGCCCTCCAGCGTCTCGATGTAGCCGGCGAGGGCCGAGACGAAGTTCAGCGTGCCCGTCTTGGCGGCCACCTCTCCGCGCGGGAAGGTCAGCGGCGCCCCCGCCCCGTCGGTCAGCGGGATCGGCTTGAGCAGCGGCAGCAGCGAGCCCTCCGCCTCCACCGCGACCAGCATCCCGGCCATCTCGGCGGCGCTGATTGCCGTCGCGTCGCTCAGCCCCGAATGGTCGGCGAAGACCGGGCCGGCCCCGAACCTCTCCGCGAACCAGGCCGTCATCCGCGCCGCGCTCTCGGCATGGCTCTCCAGCGGGCCCTCGGTCGCGGCCGCGCTCATTCCCAAGACCTCTGCCGTGAGGTTGGTCGAGTAGTAGAGCATGTCGCGCGCGATCTCGGTCAGGGGGGCGCTCTCGCGCGCGGCGAGCTCGACCGTCCCGGCGGGCAGCGCGGCGATCTCCTCGGCCGCCGGCAGGGTGAGGCCGCGCGCGGCGGCGAAGGTGCGCATCACGTCCCCGGCATAGAGCGCGGGGTGCCGCACGGGCAGCCAGCGCGAGCCGGCCTCGCCCAGCCGCGCCTTCGCCACCGTCCAGCGGTCGGACGTGGCGTCCCCCTCGTAGGTGTAGACCGGCATCGAGCGGTCGACGACGCGCATCCGCGCCATCGTGACCTCGGGTTGGTACAGGTCGGACCGGGCATCCATCGCCAGCGTGTAGTCGGCGCCGGCCCGCTGCCAGGTGAAGTTCACGCGGTTGAAATTGAGGTTCAGCCCCGACACGGCCGGATTGTAGCCCAGGTGATCGAGCTGGCCCGGCTCGATCTCCTCCAGATAGGGAAGCGCCCCGCCCCAGACGAGGAAGCGTCCGCTCACCGCGGCGAGCCCCGCATCCGACAGGGCGGCGGCAAGCTCGGCCAGGGCGTTGGTGTCCAGCACGGGATCGCCCCCGCCGGCCAGGATCAGGTCGCCGTCCAGCGTGCCGTCCACGACCGGCGCCGTCCCCAGCACCCGCGTCGTCCAGCGATGATCCGGACCCAGCCGGTCCAGCGCATAGAGGGTCGTCACCGATTTCAGCGTGCTCGCCGGGGGCAGCCGCGTGTCCGCCGCGCCGGACTCCAGAAGCACGCCGCTCGCCGGGTCGGCGAGGGCGAAGCCGACGGTGCCGCCCAGACCCGCCTCGGCGATCAGGTCCTCCATCGTCGGGCGCGCCTCGGGCGACAGGGTCGGCAGGACGGGCGGCGCACCGGCCGAGGGCCGTGCGAGGGGGCGGATCGCCCGCTCCGGCGGGGCGGCGAGGGCGAGCGTGCCGGCCGAGGACAGGGCGGCGGCGAGGAACTGGCGGCGAGTCGGAGCTTTCATGCGGCGGACCCTACTGTCCCGGGGCGCCGAACCGAAGGGCCGGGGCATCACGACGGCGTCGGCCCGCCGTCCCTCGGGGCCGCCGCCGGATGCGCCGGTCGACCGGGGCGGGTGACAAAACCGTTTCCCGCGTCCGCAGCGCGCCCCCTAGCGGGAGCGCCGGTCCGTCCGCGGCGTAACGCCCCGATCGGCGGGGGCGCGCCGCGACCGGGCTAGGCGCTGGCGACCGGCGCCGCGGTCCCGGCCGCTTCACTCGGCCGGCGCCCGGCGCGGGGCGCCCGGCCGGACAGCCCGCCTGGCGCCCCGCCCCAGCCGCCCCCGGCCCGGATCGCGGTCGAGGAGGCGCCGCTCATCGGCAGGTTGACGAAGCACCAGGCCGGCGGCCCCTCCATCGGCAGGCGGCGGGCCGCCCGGCCCGGCAGCCGCGCGGTGCGGTAGGTCCGCGCCGCCGGCGAGAGCAGCGCCCGCGCCCGCATCCCCGGCCGGGCGAGCACCCCGACCGGCACCGTGTCGAAGATCGCCCGCCAATCGTCCCACAGGTGGATCTGCGAGAGGTTGTCCGCCCCCATCAGCCAGACGAAGCGGCATCCCGGCCGCGCCCGGGCCAGCGCGCGGATCGTGTCCGCAGTGTAGCGCGTGCCGAGCCCGGCCTCGAGCCCCGTCACCGTCACTCGCGGGTCCAGGGGCAGCGCCCGCGCCGCGGCGATCCGGCGCGCCATGGGCGCGGGCCCGCGCGCCTTCAGCGGGTTGCCGGGCGACACCAGCCACCAGACATCCGTCAGGCCGAACCGCGTCAGCGCTGCCTCGGTGATCGCGACATGCCCGGCATGGGGCGGATCGAAGCTGCCGCCCAGCAGGCCGATCCGCCGTCCCCGCCCGGCGGGCGGGACGACGAGGTCGCCCGGCGCGCTCACGCCCCGTAGCGCATGAAGGCGAAGGCCCGCCCGTCCGGCTCCCAGCAGGGGACGTTGATCGTGCCCTGCCCGCCATGCAGCTCGACCACCGTCTCGCCCGCGCCGCCCGATTGCGGCATCAGCCGCAGCGCCACGTCGAGCCCGCCGGGATGGCCCTCGGTGCCGGCCGGATAGGCGAGCCAGAGGACATGCATCCCGTCCGGGGAGGGATGGGGGAACCAGTCCACCTCCGGCCCCTCGGTCATCCGCTCGAGCTCGGTCCCGTCCGGCCGGACGCGCCAGAGATCGACCTGCCCGTCCCGTTCGCCGTTGAACCAGATCCACGCGCCGTCCGGCGTGTAGTCGGGGCCGTCGCAATGATCGAAGCCGGGGGTGAGGCAGCG
Source organism: Wenxinia saemankumensis (assembly GCF_900141735.1). GTDB lineage: Bacteria > Pseudomonadota > Alphaproteobacteria > Rhodobacterales > Rhodobacteraceae > Wenxinia > Wenxinia saemankumensis. Next base: position 667,090 of record NZ_FQYO01000003.1, on the reverse strand, counting down.
TTCGTCCGACCCGTCCGCCGCGCAGGTATGGATCAGGACCGTCCGCCCCTCGCGCGCGGCGGCATAGGCGTGGCGGGCCCCGTCGGGCGACCAGGCATGCCACCAGGACGGCGTGCGGCTGGTGACCCGCGTGAGGTCCCCGCCGCCCACCGGCATGGTCCAGATGCAGGACCCCCGCCCCCCGGAATGGTCCGACAGGGCGATGGTGCGCCCGTCCGGCGAGAAGCCGTGATCGTTGTTCAGCCGTGTGGCGGCGCCGGTATCCACCGGCTGCAGCTCGGGGGCGTCCAGCGGCACGCGGTAGAGCCGCCCGCCGCCGTTGACGAGCAGCCAGCCGTCCGGGTGCCAGTTCGGCGCCTCGATATGCTCCCCGGTACTGAGGACCACCTCGGTCTCGCCGGTGGGGACGTGGTGGATGCACAGCTCGGACGTCATGGGGGGCCTCCTCGGGATCGCGCGCAACCTCCGCCGAAGCGGGGAGGCGATGCAAGCCGATCCTGCCCCCCGTCCAGCCCCCGGCCCTCGCCCGGGTCCGGCCCGGACCCGGCCGGGACCCCGGCTCGGGGCACTAGCTCGGGGCACTGGCTCAGGCCCCCGCGGCCTCCTTCGCCCAGGCGGCGAAGCTGTCCTCGTCCGCCAGCTCGTCGATGCGCTTCAGCTCGTCCTCGGTGAAGTCGGGGGTCCGGATCGCGCCGACGCAATCCACCACCTGCTCGGGCCGCGAGGCGCCGATCAGGGCCGAGGTGATGCCGCCGTTCCGCAGCACCCAGGCCAGCGCCATCTGGGCGAGGGTCTGGCCCCGCTCCTCGGCGAGGGCATCAAGGCCGCGCAGCGCCTCGATGCTGCGGTCGTTGATCCGGTGCGCGTCCAGCGACTTGCCCTGCGCGGCGCGGCTGTCCTCGGGCACGCCGCCGAGATACTTCTTCGTCAGCATCCCCTGCGCCAGCGGGATGAAGACGATGGACCCGATGCCCAGCCCCGGCAGCGCGTCCTTCAGCCCGTCCCGCTCGATCCAGCGGTCGAGCATGTTGTAGCTCGGCTGGTGGATCACGATGGGCGTGCCCAGCTCCTTCGCGATCCGCTGGGCCTCCTTCGTCTGCGCGGCGGTGTAGCTGCTGATCCCGGCATAGAGGGCGCGGCCCGAGCGCACGATGTAGTCGAGCGCGCCGATCGTCTCCTCCAGCGGCGTGTCGGGGTCCGGGCGGTGCGAATAGAAGATGTCGACGTAGTCGAGCCCCATCCGCTTCAGCGACTGGTCGCAGGAGGCGACGAGGTACTTGCGGCTGCCCCATTCGCCGTAGGGGCCGGGCCACATGTAGTAGCCGGCCTTCGAGCTGATGATCAGCTCGTCGCGCCAGGGCTTCAGATCCTCGGCCAGGATCGAGCCGAAGGCATGCTCGGCCGACCCGGCGGGCGGGCCGTAATTGTTCGCCAGGTCGAAATGCGTGATCCCGTGGTCGAAGGCGGTCAAGCAGATGTCCCGCTTCGTCTGGTGCGGGAAGTCGTGGCCGAAATTGTGCCAGCAGCCGAGGCTGATCGCCGGCAGCTTCAGCCCCGACGCGCCGCAGCGATTGTAGGTCATCCGCTCGTAGCGGTCCTCGGCCGGTCGGTAGGTCATCTTTCTGGTCCCCTCGGTCGCGCCTGCCTTAACCGGAGCGCAGGCTTTCCGCGTCATCTAGACCCGGTCGACGAGAGGGAAAGCGCACCGGATGCTCGGCGCCATCGCACAGGACTGGGCGCTCGCCACCGCGGGCGGGACGACGCTGCTCGCCCTCGCCGCCCTCGCCCTGGCCACATTGCGGACGCGTCGCTGGAAGCGCGAGGGGGAGTACGCCACCCTCGTCAGCTGCCATGCCAATGACGGTCTGGTGATCCAGGACCTGAACGGCCGGATTCTCTGGGTGAACGAGGCCTATTGCCGCCTGATGGGGCGCCCCCGGTCCGAGATGGTGGGACGCAACCCGATGGAATTCGCCCTGCCGCCCGAGCTGACCCCCCCGAGGGAGGAGATCGCCGCCTTCCGCTACACCCGCGGCGGCCCCTATGACGGGCGGGTGCTGCGGTTCCGCAACCGGCGCGGCGACGGGACCGAGTTCTGGAACGAGATCGGCGTCTCGCTCCACCGGATGCGCGACGGGACCGAGCGGGCGGTGCTGGTCTGCCGCGACGCGACCGAGCAGGTGGGCCGCGAGACGGCACTGCGCCGCGCCCATTCGGAGGTGGAGTTCATGGCACGCCACGATCCCATGACCGGCCTCGCCAACCGGTCGGAATTCCTGCGCGTCGCCCGCACCGCGCTCGATTCCGGCGGGCCGGCGCTGGGCGTGCTGCATATCGACATCGACCGCTTCAAGGAGATCAACGACACCGTGGGCCATGCCGCGGGCGACGCGGTGATCTGCCACGTGGCCGACATGATCGCCGCCTCGGCCCGCGGAACCGACCTGTCGGCGCGGCTCGGCGGGGACGAGTTCGTGCTCGTCTGTCCCGGCATCGGCGACCTTTCGGTCCTCGACGAGCGGGCGGCAGAGATCGCGGTCCGCGTCTCGCGCCCGGTGGACTGGCAAGGGCGCAAGATCGGCTGCTCGGTCTCGATCGGTGGCGCGCTCGCCTGGCCCGGCGACATCACGCCCGAGGAGGTGCTCGTCCGCTCGGACGTCGCCCTCTACGAGGCGAAGCGGCAGGGCCGCGGACGCACCCGCCTCTACGACGAGGACCTGCATGCGCGGCACGTCCTGCAGCAGACGAAGACCGACCAGCTGCGCCGCGCCATCGGCGAGCGGCGGCTCGCCTTCTCGTTCCAGCCGACGGTCGACCTCGCCACCGGCGAGGTCCGCGGCTTCGAGACCCTGGTCAGGTGGCCCTCGGGCGAGGGGCGCGAGCTGGCGCCCGGCGCCTTCCTCCATCTCGCACGCGACCTCGGACTGATGGCCGAGATCGACTTCGCCGCGATGGAGGCGGCGATCCGCATGCATGTCCGCCTGTTCGAGGCCACGGGGCGGCGCATGGTCCTGGCCTTCAACGCCTCGCCGGAGCTGCTGGTCCACCGGCATTTCTTCACCCGCCTGTCGCGCCGCCTGGCGCAGGACGGGATCGACCCGCGCTACATCGCGATCGAGGTGATCGAGACGGTGCTCTTCGGCCCCGGCGACGATCCCGGCCCCTATCCCGGCATCGTGCTCGACCTCTGCCAGATGGGCTTCTCGGTGCTGCTGGACGATTTCGGCACCGGCTATGCCGGGCTCGGCCATCTCGCCACGCTGCCGGTCACGGGGGTGAAGCTGGACCGCAGCCTGATCGCGGGGTTCGAGCGCGACGCGACCCGGCGCGAGATCATCCGGGCGCTGCATTCCCTGTCGGAGAGGATCGGCGTCACGATGGTCGCCGAGGGGATCGAGACCGGGACGACCGCCGTCGAACTGGGCCGGATCGGGCCCTTCGTCGCGCAGGGCTACTGGATCGCCCCGCCGATCCCGGAGGCGGAGGTGCTCGCCTGGCTCGAGGGGCGGACCATCGCGGGGGACGCGCCGCCGCCCGGACGGGACCGGCGGCTGCGCCACCTCGCCGCCGAGGCCGGGGAAAGCGCGGACCGGCGCGCCGGCACGGGGTGAGGCCCCCGGGGGACGGGACGGCGTGACACCGCCCCCGGCTGTGCCGCCGCCCGGCCCAGTTGCCGCCCGGCCTAGTTGCTGCCCGGCCTAGTTGCTGCCCGGCCTAGTTGCTGCCCGGCCTAGTTGCTGCCCGGCCTAGTTGCTGCCCGACAGGAACCGCCCGATCGGCTGAAGCCGCTCGATATTGTCGCAGATCACCTTGATCACCACCAGGATCGGCACAGCCAGCACCGCCCCCGGCACCCCCCAGAGCCACACCCAGACGATGACCGCGACGAGGACCGACACCGTGTTGATCTCCAGCCGCCGTCCGACCAGGGCCGGCGTCACGACGTTGCCCTCCAGCGTCGTGAGGCCGAGGTAGGCCAGCGGACAAAGGAGGGCGTAGGAGGCGCTGTCGAACTGCACCAGCGCCGTGATCGCGACGAGGACCACGCCCACCGCCGCCCCCAGGAAGGGAATGAAGTTCAGCAGGAAGGCCGCGACTCCCCAGACCGGCGCCGAAGTCAGGCCCAGCGCCCAGAGCGCGGTGCCCACGCAGACCCCCAGCCCGGCATTGATCGCCGTTACCGCCAGCAGGTAGCGCGACATCTGCCGCTCCATGTCCCGCATTATGGTGAAGGCGCGCTTCTTGTCGGTCAGCCGCTTGCTGGTCTCGACGATCCGCCGCTGGAACATGTCCTCCGACGCCAGCAGGAACAACGCCAGCACCAGCGCCGCGATCGTCGTCGAGACGAAGCTCGCCACCCCGCCGGCGGCCGTCATGACGAAGTTCGGCCGGTCGGCGACGACGCTGACCGTCTCGTCCTGCCCCGGCGTGTCGTCGGCGGGGCCGTCCTCGCCGTCGGTGATGTCGGAGACCTGCGCGCCGACCTCCTGCACGCGCTCGAACGTGTCGAGGATTCCGCTCAGCTTCTCGCGCGCCTCGGCCATCGTCTGCGGCGCGTTCGCGACCATCGACGTGGCGGTGCCCGACAGGGCGTAGCCCCCCGCGATCGCGCCGACCGTCAATCCGCCGATCAGCAGGACGGCGCTGATCCAGGCCGGAATCCCGATGCGCTTCAGCGCCCGCACCAGGGGCGAGAAGACGAGCGTCAGCAGGAGCCCCAGGACCAGCGGCAGCAGCAGGTCGCGCGAGAAATAGGCGGCCGTCAGGCCGAGGATGATGAAGATCATCGTCACCGTGCGGCGGATCGTCCGCAGCAGGTAGAGCGATTCGTCGCGTGGCCCGAGGATTGCGGTCTCGGCGCGGGCGGGCGGCGTCTGGGCAGCCGTGCTGTCGTCTGACACGATGTCGGTGCCCTTTCTGGCGGTCCCTTGTCCCGGCAACGCCGCCCCGCACCGCCGGTTCCCGGGGCACCCTTCGGCCCGGGGCACCCTTCGGCCCGTGCACCCTTCGGCCCGTGCACCCTTCGGCCCGTGCACCCTTCGGCCCGTGCACCCTTCGGATTGCCGCGCGCCCCCGGCGCCTGTATCAGGCGCGCGATCCCGCTCTGCCATGAAGGAGGTGCCCCATGGCCGCCTACCAGTTCGTCTACCACATGGACGGCGTGTCCAAGACCTATGCCGGCGGCAAGAAGGTCTTCGAGAACATCCGCCTCAACTTCCTGCCCGGCGTGAAGATCGGCGTCGTCGGCGTCAACGGCGCCGGCAAGTCCTCGCTCCTGCGGATCATGGCCGGCCTCGACAAGGACTTCACCGGAGAGGCCTGGTCGGCCGAGGGCGCCAATGTCGGCTACCTCCCCCAGGAGCCGCAGCTGGACGAGAGCCTCGACGTGCGCGGCAACGTCATGGAGGGGGTGAAGGCCAAGCAGCAGATCCTCGAGCGCTACAACGAGCTCGCCATGAACTACTCGGACGAGACGGCCGAGGAGATGGCGCAGCTGCAGGACGAGATCGACAGCCAGAACCTGTGGGATCTCGACGCGCAGATCGACGTCGCGATGGAGGCGCTGCGCTGCCCGCCCGACGACGCCGACGTGAGCACGCTCTCGGGCGGCGAGCGGCGGCGGGTCGCGCTGTGCAAGCTGCTGCTCGAACAGCCCGACATGCTCCTGCTCGACGAGCCGACGAACCACCTCGACGCCGAGACGATCGCCTGGCTTCAGAACCACCTGATCGAGTACAAGGGCACGATCCTGGTCGTGACGCACGACCGCTACTTCCTCGACGACATCACCGGCTGGATCCTCGAGCTCGACCGGGGCCGGGGCATCCCCTACGAGGGCAACTACTCCGCCTGGCTCGAGCAGAAGGCCAAGCGGCTGGAGCAGGAGGCGCGCGAGGACAAGTCCAAGCAGCAGACCCTCGCCCGCGAACTCGAATGGATGCGGCAGGGCGCCAAGGCGCGGCAGGCGAAGTCCAAGGCGCGGATCCAGGCCTACGAGGAACTGGCCGGCCAGTCCGAGCGCGAGAAGGTCGGCAAGGCGCAGATCGTCATCCCGAACGGGCCGCGCCTGGGCGGCAAGGTGATCGAGGTCGCCGGCCTGAAGAAGGCGATGGGCGACAAGCTCCTGATCGAGGACCTGTCCTTCGACCTGCCCCCCGGCGGCATCGTCGGCGTGATCGGCCCGAACGGCGCCGGCAAGTCGACGCTGTTCCGGATGCTGACCGGGCAGGAGACGCCCGACGAGGGAACGATCGAGTACGGCGACACGGTGAAGCTGTCCTTCGTCGACCAGTCGCGTGACGCGCTCGACGCGAACAAGACCGTCTGGGAGGAGATCTCGGGCGGGGCCGAGGTGATCGAGCTCGGCGACGCCTCGATGAACTCCCGCGCCTATTGCGGGGCGTTCAACTTCAAGGGCGGCGACCAGCAGAAGAAGGTGGGCCTGCTCTCGGGCGGCGAGCGCAACCGCGTCCACATGGCCAAGCTGCTGAAGGATGGCGGCAACGTGCTGCTGCTCGACGAGCCGACCAACGACCTCGACGTCGAGACGCTGCGCGCGCTCGAGGATGCGCTGACCCAGTTCGCGGGCTGCGCCGTGGTGATCAGCCACGACCGCTTCTTCCTCGACCGGATCTGCACCCACATCCTCGCCTTCGAGGGCGAGGCGCATGTCGAGTGGTTCCAGGGCAATTTCGAGGATTACGAGGAGGACAAGAAGCGCCGCCTCGGCGTCGACGCGCTGGAGCCGAAGCGGGTCAAGTTCAAGAAGTTCACCCGCTGAGCCCCTTGCCGGGGCCCCTGCCCCGGCCGACGCAAGGATCCCGCCCCGGCACCGGCACGGGGCGGGGCCGGGGCGGTCTTGGCGAGAGCCGCCGCGCCTCCGGATAATTTCCCCCTGGGTCCTTCCCTGCGGAACGGCCCGCCCCGTCCGGGCATTGACCGCCACAGCAGGACGGGGAGCGGCGATGGCCGATCGACAGGACAAGGCGGGCCAACCCCGGTGGGGCGCTGTGCGCCAGGACGACGGGCGCTGGCAGGTCAATATCTGGGCCCCCACCGCCGAGCGGCTGGATCTGGTCGTCGGCGACCGGACCCTGCCGATGGACGGCCCCACGGAGGGCTGGCACGGCGCCGAACTGACGGCGCCGCCCGGCACGCCCTACCGCTTCGTCCGGGACGGCACCGCCTATCCCGATCCGGCGAGCCGCCGGCAGGGCGGGGACGTGAACGCGGCCTCCCTCCTCACCGATCTGCCCGCCGCTTCGGACTGGCCGGGGCGCCCCTGGCCCGAGGCGGTTCTCTACGAACTGCATGTCGGGACCTTCACCGAGGAAGGAACGCTGAGGGCCGCGGCGGACCGGCTGAAGGACCTCACCGATCTCGGCATCACCTGCGTCAGCCTGATGCCGCTTGCCCAGTTCGCGGGACATCGCGGCTGGGGCTATGACGGCGTGCTGCCTTACGCGCTGCACCCCGCCTACGGCACGCCGGAGGATCTGGCCGCCTTCATCGACGAGGCGCATCGTCTTGGGGCGATGGTGCTGATCGACGCCGTCTACAACCATTTCGGTCCCGAGGGGAACGTGCTCTCGCAGCTCTGCCCCGGCTTCTTCGATGCCGGGCGTCACACGCCCTGGGGCGCGGCCATCGCGATGGAGGAGCCTGCCGTGCGCGCGTTCTTCCTTCAGAACGCCGAGATGTGGGTGCGCGATTACGGCGCGGACGGCCTGCGCCTCGACGCGGTGCACCAGATCGGCACGCCGGGGAGCACCGATTTCCTGACCGAGCTGTCGGCGAGGATGGAGGCGCTGGACCTCTCCCGCCCCGTCCACCTCGTCGCCGAGGACGAGCGCAACCTCGTCTCCTATACCGGCACCGGGACGCTCCGCGCCCAGTGGAACGACGACTGGCACCACGCGGTGCACTGCCTGACGACGGGCGAGAGCCAGTCCTACTACGCGCCCTTCGCGGTCGACCCGTTCGACGACCTCGTCACCGCGCTGCGCGACGGTCAGGTCGATCAGGGCCAGGAGCGGCCGGGCGGCGAAGCGCGGGGCGAGACGTCGCACGGCGTGCATCCCGTCCGGTTTGTCAACGCCAACCAGACCCACGACCAGGTGGGAAACCGCGCGATGGGCGACCGGTTGATCTCGCTGGTCGGGGCCGAGACGGCAATGGTCCTGCACGCCGCGCTGCTGCTGTCGCCCTTCGTGCCGATGCTCTTCATGGGAGAGGAGGCAGGCAGCCGCGCCCCGTTCCGCTTCTTCACGGATTTCGACGGGGATCTCGCCCAGATCGTCCGCGACGGGCGGCGGTCGGAATTCCCGGAATTCGCCGACCACAAGGACGACATCCCCGACCCGAACGATCCCGCCACCTTCGCCGCGTCCCGCCCGGACGGCGGGCTGGAGGGCGATGCCGGGGCGTGGCGCGATCTCACGCGGGAGCTTCTGACGCTCCGCCGGACCCGGATCGTGCCGTTGCTGGCCGGCGGCTACGGCGGGGCCGAGGTGACGCGCGCGGGCGAGACGGCCGTCGCCGTCTGGCGCTTCGACGGGGGGCGACTCGCGATGTGCCTCGCAGCGGCGGGCGACGCCCCCGCCCTGCCCGGCGGTTTCGAAGAGATCCATGCCCGCGCCGTGCCCGGCGGGCTTTCCATGCGGGCCGGGATCGGGGGACAGGCATGACGCGGATCGCGAGCTACAGGGTCCAGCTGCGGGACGGCCTGGACTTCGACGGACTGGTCCGGCGGCTGGATCACATCGCCGGGCTCGGCGTGTCGCATCTCTATCTCTCCCCGATCCTGACAGCGCCGCCCGGATCGACCCATGGCTACGACGTGACCGATCCGACCGCGATCGATCCCGAACTTGGCGGGCGCGAGGGGTTCGAGCGGCTGGCCCGGGCCGCCGGCGAGCGCGGCCTGAAGATCATCCTCGACATCGTTCCCAACCACATGGCCTTCGGCCTCGACACGCCGTGGCTGGTCGATGTGCTGCGCCACGGCCCCGCCAGCCGCCGCGCAGCGGTCTTCGACATCGACTGGGGGGCGGGGCCCCTCGCCCTGCCCTGGCTCGAGCGGCCCCTGCCCGAGATGGCCGAGGCGGGCGAGGTCGAGGTCCTGGCCGACGGCATGCTGCGCGTCGGCGCGCTGCACCTGCCCCTCGCCCCCGGCAGCGCCGACGGGCTGACCGGCACCCCCGACCCCGCCACGGCCGAGAGCCTGCACGAGGCGCAGCACTGGCGGTTGCTGCCCTGGCAGATGGAACGCGACAGCATCACCCATCGCCGCTTCTTCTCGGTGACCTCGCTGATCGGCGTTCGGGTCGAGGATCCCGAGGTGTTCGAGACGACCCATGCCCTGCTCTTCGAGCTGGTGGAGGCCGGGCATGTCCACGGGCTGCGCGTCGATCATGTCGACGGCCTCGTCGATCCGGGCGGTTACCTGCGCGCCCTGGCGGACCGTCTGCCGGATACGCCCGTCTGGATCGAGAAGATCGTCGTCGGGGACGAGGCGCTGCCGGACTGGCCGATGGAGGGGACGACCGGCTACGAGACCGCCGCCGCGATCACGCGTCTGCTCACCGACCCGGCCGGGCTCGACGTGCTCGACGCGACCTGGCGCGAGGCGACGGGGGCGGAAGGCGACTTTCACGCCGCCGTTGCGCAGGCCAAGCGCGAGGTCCTGACCGACGAGCTGGCGGCCGAGCTGCGGCAGCTGCGCCGTCTCGCCGATGCGGCTGCCGAGGCGGACGGCTTCCTCGCCGGGCCCGAGAGCCTGCGAGAGGCGATCACCGAACTGCTCGTCGCCTTTCCCCGATATCGCTCGTACCTGACCGCCGACGGACCGGCGCGGGACGAGGATGTCGCGCTCTGGCGCGCGGCGGCGGACGAGGCGGCCGCGAACGTGCGCTTGCGCGACACGATCGACTGGGTGGTGGACCGCATCCTCGCCCGCGACACGCCGGATGCGTCGCGCCTCGCCCTGCGGCTGCAGCAGGTCACCGGCGCCTTGATCGCCAAGAGCCACGAGGACACGGCCGGCTTCCGCTTCAACCGCTACATCGCGGCGAACGAGGTCGGGGCCGATCCCGACCGCCCCGTGGCCGAGGCAGCGGAGATCGGGGCCTTCCTGCAGGATCGCCGCGAGCGCTGGCCGGGCTCGATCAATCTCGGCTCGACCCACGACACCAAGCGCAGCGAGGATGCCCGCGCGCGTCTCGTCGCCCTGACCCACGATCCGGAGGCGTTCCGCGCGCTCTGGACGGCGGCGAACGCGCAGGACGGATCGGACGGTCTGCCCGCGAACTTGCGGCTCTACGCGCTGCAATCGGCCATCGCCATCCACGGAGAGCCGGACGCGGAGGACAGGCTGGCCGAGCACCTCGTCAAGGCGCTGCGCGAGGGGAAGGAGGTCACCTACTGGAACGCCCCCGACGAGACGCCGGAACGGCGGATCGGCCGCTGGGCCTGCGGGCTGCTCGCCGCGTGGGAGGAGCCGCCGGAGGAGCTGCTGCGCATCGACCGGCTGGCCGAGGCGATCGGCCTGCGCGAGCTGGGGCTGCGCGCCTTCGCCCCCGGGATGCCCGACATCTACCAGGGCGGCGAGGGCCGGCTGATCCAGCTCACCGATCCGGACAACCGCCGCACCCCCGATTGGTCGTCGCTGGCCGCGCTCGGGGGCGGCGACACCCATGCCGACCGCAAGCGCGGCCTGCTGGCGGCCCTGCTGGACCTTCGGCGGCGCGCGGCGGACCTGTTCGCCCGGGGCGACGTCACGCTCGACGGCGACGCGCGGGCCGGCAGGATCCTGCGGATCGGCTCCGGAACGGCCTGCTTCGCCTGGGGGCAGTCTAGCGCCGGGGTGCAGGGCGATGTCCTGTGGTCCGACGAGACGCCCGGCGCGCCCGGTGGCGCGGTCCTGACCTTCGCGCCCTGAGCGCGGGCGCCCGCCCCGCCGTCCTGCCACGGCGGGCGCCGCCCGGCCCCGTGCCGCCGCGTTCCCCGCGGGCCGGACGCGCAACCATTCACCCGCCGGGCGCGTTCATGGCCCGACGCCCTCCGGCCCCCGCCGCTGCGGCCGGTTCCTTCCTGAGAGGCGACATTCCATCGTGACCACCTCCTCCTTCGACCGCCACGCCGCCTGGTCCCACCGCCTCGGCGCCCAGTACGATGGGCGCGGCACCAATTTCGCGCTGTTCTCGGACCATGCGGAGCGGGTGGAACTCTGCCTCTTCGACGGCGAGACCGAGCGCCGGCTCGACCTGCCCGAGATGCAGGGCGGGATCTGGTTCGGCTATCTGCCGGACGTGCATCCCGGCCAGCGCTACGGCTACCGCGTCCATGGCCCCTACGATCCGGCCTCGGGCCACCGCTTCAACCCCAACAAGCTGCTGATCGACCCCTATGCCCGGCAGCTCGACGGCTCGGTGACGCACGACCCCGCCATCTTCGGTTACGAGATGGAAAGCGGCGACGACACGACCTTCGACACCCGCGACAGCGCCCCCTTCGTGCCGAAGGGATACGTGACGGATCCGTCCTACGACTGGGACGAGGACAAGGTGCTGCGCCACCGCTGGCGCGACAGCGTCTTCTACGAGGCGCATGTGCGCGGCATGACGATGCAGCGCCCCGACGTGCCCGAGGACCTGCGCGGCACCTTCGCCGGTCTCGCCCAGCAGCCGGTGATCGACCACCTGCGCCGGATCGGCGTCACCGCGCTGGAGCTGCTGCCCGTCCACACCTTCCTCCAGGACGACTACCTTCTGGAAAAGGGACTGACGAACTACTGGGGCTACAACACGCTGAACTTCTTCGCCCCCGAGAGGCGCTACCTGAAATCCGGCGAGTGGGGCGAGATCAAGGACATGGTCCGCCGCTACCACGACGCGGATATCGAGGTGATCCTCGACGTGGTCTACAACCACACCGCCGAGGGGTCCGAACTGGGGCCGACCCTGTCCTTCCGCGGCATCGACAACCTGTCCTACTATCTCCACGGCGAGGATGCGCGCCACTGCTACGACACGACCGGCTGCGGCAACACGGTGAACGTGGCCCATCCGATGGTCCTGCGCATGGTGCTCGATTCCCTGCGTCACTGGGTGCAGGAGATGCATGTCGACGGCTTCCGCTTCGACCTCGCCTCGACGCTGGGGCGCGAGGCGACCGGGTTCGAACGCGAAGGCTCGTTCTTCGCGGCGATCCGGCAGGATCCGGTGCTCTCCAGCATCAAGCTGATCGCCGAGCCCTGGGACATCGGCGACGGCGGCTACCAGGTCGGCGGCTTTCCCTGGCCGTTCCGCGAATGGAACGACAAGTTCCGCGACGACGTGCGCGGCTTCTGGCGGCGCGGCGGCGGGCTGAAGGGCGCGCTGGCCGAACGGCTCTGCGGCTCGCCGGTGCAGTTCGACCATTCCAACCGCCCCGCCAGTTCGTCGATCAACTTCGTCGCCGCGCATGACGGGTTCACGCTGTGGGACGTCGTCTCCTACAACGAGAAGCACAACGAGGCGAACGGCGAGGACAACCGCGACGGCCACGACCACAACCTGTCCGACAACATGGGCGTGGAGGGCGCGGCCGAGGATGCCGACATCACCGCCGCCCGCCTGCGCCGGGCCCGGGCGATGCTGTCGACGCTGATGCTGTCTCGCGGCGTGCCGATGCTGCTGGGCGGGGACGAGGTCGGCAACAGCCAGGGCGGCAACAACAACGCCTATTGCCAGGACAACGAGATCGGCTGGATCGACTGGGATACCGGCCACGACCTCAGCGGGACGGTCGCCGACCTCGCCGAGCTGCGCCGCCGCATCCCGGCCCTGCGCGAGACCCGGTTCGACAGCGATACCTGCGTCACCCGCTGGTTCGGCCCGGACGGCGCCGACATGGAGGATGGCGACTGGGACGACGATTCCGACCCGGTGGTCATGTGCCACGAGGCCGAGGGGCAGGCGGTGCTGATCGTCGTCAATGGCGGCGACGACGCCGAGCTGGTCCTGCACGAGGAGGGTTACACGCTCGACTTCGTCTCCGAGCCGGAGACCGCCACGCTGGACGGCACCGCCCTGTCGATGGGCTGGCAGACGGTCGCGGTCCTGTCCAAGGCGATCGAGGAGAGGACGGATCCGGACGATCTCGAAGAGACCGATCCCGAAGAGGATGCGGCCTGATCGGCGCGCGGCGGCGGGACTGTCCCCGCCGCCGCCGGGGCGATCAGCCGCCCGCCGCGACGATGGCCTTGGCGAGCAGCGGCACGGTGTCGGTGTTCAGACCCGCGATGTTGATGCGGCTGTCGCCCACCATGTAGACGCCATGATCCTTGCGCAGCGTCTCGACGATCTCGGGCGGCAGGCCGAGGCGCGAGAACATGCCCCGGTGCTCGGCGATGAAGGCGTAGCGGTCCGAATTGGTCAGCCGCGCCAGTTCACCTGCGAGCTGCCGGCGCAGCTCCAGCATCGTGCTGCGCACCTCTTCGAGCTCCGCCTGCCAGTCGGCGCGCAGCTCGTCGTCGGTGAGGATCGTGGCGACGACCCGCGCCCCGTGATCGGGCGGGAACGAATAGTTCTGCCGGTTCAGGTGGTTGAGGTTGCCCTGCGCCAGCGTCGCCCCGCCCTCGTCCCGCGCGATCGCCATCAGGATGCCCGTCCGCTCGCGGTAGATCCCGAAATTCTTCGAACAGGAGGCGGCGATCAGGGATTCGGGCATGGCGCCCGCGACCTTGCGCGTGGCGGCCGCATCCGCGTCCAGCCCGTCGCCGAAGCCCTGGTAGGCGATGTCGATCAGCGGGATCAGGCCCCGTTCCTGCAGGACCGCGATCACCCGGTCCCATTCGGCCTCGGTCAGGTTCGCGCCCGTTGGATTGTGGCAGCAGCCATGCAGCAGCACCACGTCGCCCTCCGCCGCGCCGCGCAGGTCCTCGAGCATGCCCTCCACGTCGACGCCGCCGGTGGCGCTGTCGAAATAGCGGTATTCCGCGCTCGTCATGCCGAGGTGCCGGATGATCGAGGGATGGTTCGGCCAGGTCGGGTTCGACAGCCAGATCGTGGCCCCGGGCGCGGCCTGCTTCACCAGGTCCACCGCCTGCCGCACCGCGCCGGTGCCGCCCGGCGTCGCGACCGCCGCGACCCGGTCCCGCGCCACCGCGCCGCCCAGCACCAGCGCGACCATCGCATCGCAATAGGCCGGATCGCCGGCGAGCCCGGTATAGGCCTTGGTCTCCTGTCTTTCCCAGATGCGCTTCTCGGCGGCCTTCACCGCGCGCATGACCGGGGTGCGACCCTGCGGGTCCTTGTAGACCCCGACGCCGAGGTCGATCTTGTCGTCCCGCGGATCGGCCCGGTAGGCCGCCATCAGCGAGAGGATCTTGTCGGCAGGCTGTTCCTTGAGGGCTTCGAGCATCAGGCGACTCCGGTGGCGATGGGAAGATCGGCGCGCTGGCCCCATTCGGACCAGGAGCCGTCGTAGAGGGAATGGTCGGCAACCCCGATCCGCTCGAGCGCAAGCGACAGCACGGCCGCCGTCACGCCCGAGCCGCAGGTGGTGATGACCGGGCGGGTCAGGTCCGCGCCCGCCGCCTCGAACACGGCGCGCAGCTCGGAAATCGGCTTCATCGTGCCGTCGGCGTTCAGCAGGTCCTTGAAGAAGACGTTGCGCGATCCCGGGATATGACCCGCGCGCAGGCCGGGGCGCGGCTCGGCCGCCTCGCCGCGGAACCGGGCGGGGGCGCGGGCGTCGACGATCTGCGCCGACCCGCTGGCCGAGGCGGCGGCGACGCCGTGCGCATCGCGTACCAGTTCGGGCCGGAGGCGCGGGGTGAGGTGCCGGTCCCGGACCGGCGGCACCGCGTCGGACACCGGGCGCCCCTCGGCCCGCCATTTCGGCAGGCCGCCATCGAGGACGGCGACGCGGTCGATCCCCATCAGGCGCAGCAGCCACCAGACCCGCGCGGCCGAGAAGAGGCCCGCCCCGTCATAGACCACGACGGACTGCCCGTCCCCCGCGCCCAGCGCCCGCATCCGCGAGGCGAAGAGCTCGGGCGGCGGCGCCATGTGCGGCAGATCGGTCGCGGGATCGCTGATCGCGTCGATATCGAAGAAGCGGGCGCCGGGGATGTGGGCGGCGGCATGTTCGGCCGCGGCGTCGCGCCCCTCGCCGGGCAGGTACCAGGACGCGTCGAGCACGAACAGGTCCGAATCGTCGAGATGCCGGGCCAGCCACTCGGTCGAGACGAGGTTGCTACCGTTCAGGGCCATCGATCCCTCCCCCGGGGGCGTGTCGCAGCAGCGCCGGACTAGACCCCGGGGAAAGCGATGGCAAGGCGGCGTCACCGCTTCCGCGCGACCACGAAGCGGTTCATCCGCTTCGGATAGGCGCCGGTCTCGAGGATCTCGAATCCCGCCGCCTCGATCATCGCGTCGTACTGACGGACCGACAGGAAGCGGACGGGCGGCGCCTTGCCGATCAGCCGCATGGCGGCGATCACCGGCCAGAGCGGCGAGACCCGGCCGAGGCAGCCGGTCTTGGAGATGAACAGCCCGCCCGGGGCGAGCCTGTCCCGGATCGCCGCGATGGCGGCCTCCGTCTCTGGCACCAGATGCATCAGGTTGAAGGCGAGGATCGCGTCCCACGGCCCGTCCCCCTGCCCCGCCTCCTCGACCCGGAAGGTCAGGTTGTCCTGCCCCGCCCCGGCCAGCTTCTCGTGTGCGATCGCGATCATCTCGCGGCTGAGATCGCTGCCGGTATAGGCGCGCGCGGCAGGGGCCAGCTTCAGCGCCGAGGATCCGGTGCCGCAGCCCAGTTCGAGCACGCGGTCGGTCGGCTTCAGCCAGGCGCGCACGCGCTCCAGCGTCGCCTCCCAGGCGGCGGGGTCGGCGACGGGGCGCGCGGCGTAGGACCGCGCGATCCGGTCCCAGAGGGCGACATGGGGATGGGGGGCGGGGTCGGTCATGGTCTCGGCGAGGCTGGTCATGCTTTGTCTCCTGATCATGCCCCGGTCTACCCCTGCGTCACCCATTCGGGAATTGCGCAATTGCGTCCCTCGGACATACGATTTCGCATGGATGCACGCCCCGCCTTCGACTGGAACCGGATCCGCGCCTTCCTCGCCACGGCCGAGACGGGCTCTTTCTCCGCCGCCGCGCGGCGGCTGGGCCAGACCCAGCCCACCCTCGGCCGGCAGGTCGCCGCGCTGGAGGAGGAGCTGGACGTCGTCCTGTTCGAGCGGGTGGGCCGCGCCCTCGTCCTCACCCCCACGGGCCGCGACCTGCTGGCGGATGTGCGCGCGATGGCCGAGGCGGCGGACCGCGTGGCGCTGGCCGCCTCGGGACGGGCGCGCTCGGTCGAGGGGCCGGTGGCGATCTCGTGCTCCGACCTTCTCGCGGCCGAATGGCTGCCGCGGGTCCTAGGCCCGATCCGGGCCGCGCATCCGGGCCTCAGGATCGACGTGCTGGCCTCGAACGCCGTGAGCGACCTGCAGCGGCGCGAGGCGGACATCGCGATCCGCCATGTCCGCCCGGTCCAGAACGACCTCATCGCCCGGCTGGTGCGGCAGGAGGTTGCCCATCTTCACGCCCGCGCCGACCTCGTGGAGCGCGCGGGCGGCATCGCGGACCGCGGGGATCTGTCCCGGCTCGACCTCGTGGCGATGGGCCCGGCGGAGCTTTTCGTGGCCGAGCTCAAGCGGCGGGGCATCGACGTGCCGGAGGCGTCGATCCGGCACGTCACCAACAGCGGCAACGTCTATGTCGAGATGGTGCGGCAGGGGCTGGGGGCCGGGATCCTGCTGGCCGCCTCGGTGCGGCCGGGCGACGGGCTGGTACCGGTCCTGCCCGACACGGTCCGCATCGACGTGCCCTACTGGCTGGTGACGCACCGGGAGTTGCAGCATTCCGCCCGCATCCGCATCGTCTGGGACGCGCTGGCCGAGGCGCTGTCCGCGCCGGAGCTGCGACCCTAGCCGAGTTCCTTCAGAAGGCGCTGCTTCTGCCGGCCCCAGTCGCGCTTGGCCGCCGTCTCGCGCTTGTCGTGGACCTTCTTGCCCTTCGCGACGGCGATCTTGAGCTTCACCATGCCCCGGTGGTTGAAATACATGACAAGCGGGACGAGCGTCATGCCCTCGCGCGCGGTCGCGTTCCACATCCGGGCGATCTCGCGCCGGCTGGCCAGCAGTTTGCGGCGGCGTCGCTCCTCGTGGCCGAACATCGCCTGCTCGTAGGGCGCGATGTAGCCGTTCACCAGCCAGAGCTCGCCCTCCTCGACCGTGGCGTAGCTCTCGGCGATCTGGGACTGCCCCGTGCGCAGCGACTTCACCTCGGACCCGGTCAGCACGATCCCGACCTCGGTATCGTCCTCGATCGCGTAATCGAAGCGCGCGCGCCGGTTCTCGGCGATCACCTTGTAGTTCTTGTCGGTATCCTTGGCCATGCGGGCCGAGATAGGCGCGGCCGCGCGGCGGGGCAAGCGCGGCCGCGCCCCCGGCGGACGGCGCGCGGGACGGCCGGCCGGCGGCGGAGGTATCTGCGAGCCCTGCGAAGGGAGGATCGGGGTGCCCTCGCCCCGGCCGGGGCGGCGCCCCCTGACGCCCCCCGGCGAACCGCGTGCGGCCGGCCGGCGGCGGAGGTATTCGGGATCCCTGCGAAGGGGGGCCAGGCGCCCTTGCCCCGGCCCGGGGCGCACCCCTAACGTCCCGGCCATGCGCCCTGTCCTGACCAATGCCCTCGCCCGCCGCGTCTTCCTCGACCGGCACCTGCTGCTGCGGGACGAGGGGGGGCCGGGGCGCGGGACGGACCTCGCGGACCTCGTGACGCGGCTCGGCTTCGTGCAGGTGGATAGCGTGAACACGCTCGCCCGGGCGCACGACCTGATCCTGTGGTCGCGGCGGGGCCGCTACCGCCCCCGCGCGCTCGAGCTGGCGGTGGCGCGGGACCGGACGCTCTTCGAGGGGTGGACCCACGATGCCAGCGCGATCCCGATGCCCTTCTGGCCGCATTGGCGGCACCGCTTCGCGCGCATGAAGGACCGGCTGCCAGGCCGGTGGGAGGCGTGGCAACGGCACGACTTCCTGTCGGAATGCGACGGCATCCTGGCGCGGATCGAGGCGGAGGGCGGGCTCGCCAGCGCCGACACCCTGCCGGCCGAGCGGGATCCGGCGGCGGCGGGCGGCCCCGGCTGGTGGAACTGGCATCCGTCCAAGACGGCGCTGGAATACCTCTGGCATACCGGGTCGCTCGCCGTCTGCCACCGGCGCGGCTTCCAGAAGGTCTACGACCTGACGGAGCGGGTGATCCCGGCGGACCTGCGCGCCGCCAGCCCCGCGCCGGAGGAGACGATCGACTGGGCCTGCCGCATGGCGCTGGACCGGCTCGGCTTCGCCACGGGTGGCGAACTCGCCGCCTTCCTCGCCCTCGCGACCCCGCAGGAGGTGAAGGGCTGGGTTGCCGGCGCACTGGCGCGCGGCGAGGTGGAGGAGATTGCGATCGAGGGCGCGGACGGGTCGCGTCGCACCGCCCTCGCCCGGCCCGGCCTCGTCGAGGCGGCGGAGCGGTTGCCCCCGCCCGGCGCGCGGGTGCGCGTCCTGTCCCCGTTCGACCCGATGCTGCGCGACCGCGCCCGGGCCGAGCGGCTGTTCGGCTTCCGTTACCGGATCGAGATCTTCGTGCCGGAGGCGAAGCGGCGCTGGGGCTACTACGTCTTTCCCGTCTGGGAAGGGGACCGCGCCATCGGGCGGATCGACATGGCGCGGCGGGGCGGGGATCTGGCGATCCGCGCCTTCTGGCCCGAGGAGGGGGTGCGGATGGGCCGGGGCCGGCTGCAGCGGCTCGAGGCGGAGCTGGAGCGCGTCGCCGGCTTCGCCGGGTTGGCCGGCATCGACCGCGCGCCGGACTGGCTGCGGGACGGGCCCCCGCCGGTCTGATCCCCCCCGGACGAGCCGCGACCCGGACCCCGATCCGGGGCCCTGCCGGGATGCGAGCGGATCGGAACCCGACTGCCCTCCGAGGCCCCGGATCCGGGGCGCGCGGCGCGACCGACGCCGAGTTCCGCCCCCCGAAGACCGGCGCGGCGCAACGAAAAATCCCCGGCGCACGGGGGCGCCGGGGACGAGTCTGCCGAAAGCTGACGGAAGGAGGATCAGCCCTTGGCGAATTCGGGATAGGCCTCCATCCCCAGTTCCGAGATGTCGAGACCGGCGATCTCGGCCTCCTCGGAGACGCGGATGCCCATCAGGCCCTTCAGGATCACCCACACGATCAGGCTGACCACGAAGACGAAGATCCCGATGGCCGCGAAGCCGATGATCTGCGTCACGAAGTTCGTGCCCTCGGTGTAGAAGGGAACGGCGAGCGTGCCCCAGAAGCCGGCGATCAGGTGCACCGGGATCGCGCCCACCACGTCGTCGATCTTCATCTTGTCGAGCATCGGAACTGCGAAGACCACGATCGCGCCGCCGACGGCCCCGATCCAGAGCGCCCCGAAGAGCGTGGGATCGAGCGGACCGGCCGTGATGGACACGAGGCCCGCCAGCGCGCCGTTCAGCACCATCGTCAGGTCGACCTTCTTGTAGACGATCTGCGTCAGGATCAGCGCCGTCACCGCGCCCGCCGCGGCGGCCATGTTGGTGTTGGCGAAGATCCGGCCGACATCGGTGATGTCGCCCACGGTGCCGGCCGCCAGCTGCGAGCCGCCGTTGAAGCCGAACCAGCCGAGCCAGAGGATGAACGTCCCCAGCGTGGCCAGCGGCAGGTTGGAGCCGAGGAACGGCACGACGCGGCCGTCCTTGGCGTACTTGCCGATCCGGGGCCCGAGGATGATCGCACCGGCGAGGGCGGCGAAGCCACCGGCCGCATGGACGAGGGTCGAGCCGGCGAAGTCGGAGAAGCCCATCTCGGACAGCCAGCCGCCGCCCCACTGCCAGGAGGCCTCGATCGGGTAGATGAAGCCGGTCAGGATCACGGTGAAGATCAGGAACGGCCACAGCTTGATCCGCTCGGCCAGGGTGCCGGACACGATCGACGCGGTGGTGGCGCAGAACATCAGCTGGAAGAAGAAGTCCGAGGCGACCGACGCGTAGTCGAGCGAGGCGTCCGCGGCGGCGAGGCCGACCGGCTCCAGCGAGGTGACGGCGAACCAGGGGCCCATCCAGCCGGCGATCCACCAGCCGTCGCCCGGATACATCAGGTTGAACCCGACCAGCCAGTACATGATCGCCGCGATGCCGAAGAGCGCGATGTTCTTCGTCAGCTGCGTCGTCACGTTCTTGGACCGGACGAGGCCCGCCTCCAGCATGGCGAAGCCCGCGGCCATCCACATGACGAGGAAGCCGCCGATCAGGAACAGCAGCGTCGTCATGAGGTAGGGCCCGATCTCGTCGAAGCCGGGCGCGGCGGCCCCGGCCTCCTCGCCGGGGTTCTGGCCCGCTTCCGTGCCTTCCGCGTCGACCGCATCGGCCACGTCGTCCGCGGCGGCGGCGACCGCGTCGCCCGCCTCGTCGGCGGCCTCGGCCGCGGCGTCGCCCGCCTCCTCGACGGCGTCCCCGGTCTCGGCGGCGGCGTCCTCGGCCGCATCCTCGACCGGCTCGGCCTCGATCGTCGCCTCGGTATCGGTATCCTGGGCGGCCGCGATCTGCGGCGTGCCGAGGCCCGTGCCCAGCGCGAGCATCAGCGCCAGAAGCCATGGTTTCAGGTTAGTCATCCGTTCCACTCCAGTATTCCTGTGCCCTGCGCGCTTCAGATCGCGTCGTCGTTGATCTCGCCGGTGCGCACGCGCAGCGCGCTCTCGACATCGAGGACGAAGACCTTGCCGTCGCCGATCTTGTCGGTGCGGGCGGTCGAGGCGATGGTCGAGACGACCTGGTCGGCCATCGCGGCGGGCACCACGATCTCCAGCTTCACCTTCGGCACGAAGTTCACGGCGTATTCGGCGCCGCGATAGATCTCCGTATGCCCCGATTGCGAGCCGAAGCCCTTGATTTCGGTCACCATCATGCCGCGCACGCCGATGGCGGTGAGCGCCTCGCGCACCTCCTCGAGCTTGAACGGCTTGATCGTCGCGATGATGAGTTTCACATCTATCCCCTTGTCGTTGCGTCTCGGGCGGCCTGGGCGCTGCGATGCAGCACGGGACCACCGGCGGCGATGCGTCAGAGGGGACGCGCGGGGGACGTCGCGGCAAGGGCGGGGCCGGTCCGGCTCCGCGCCCGCGCGGCAAGTTTGCACAATTTTTGCACTACTCTTCGCCAGTGCCGCGAAATTGGGCGGATCACGAATTCGCCGATCCGGCGCTACCGGGACGGGACGGCTCCACAGGGGCGCCGCGACTCGCTATAGGACGTCAGGACCAGCGGCCCGCCGACGAGGCCGCGATGAACGGGATCGGGGCAGATGAGCGGAGAACGCAAGGGGCGCAGCGGCCCACTCGTGGCGGACCGGCGCTATTCCCGGTCTGCGAAGGCCGAGGAGCGGAACGCGGAGCGGGCGCCGAAGAAACCGGCGCGGGCGCGGCGCGGCCGCAAGTCGCGCCCGGCCCGCCGGCGGCGGGGTCTGGTCGGCTGGATCCTCGCCCCCTTCGCCTTCGCGCTGCGGATGGTCTGGGCCCTGTCCTGGCGCGTCGGCCTCGTCGTCGCGGTCTTCATCGGGCTCGGCGTCGCCTATTACGCCTCGACCCTGCCCTCGATCGACGCGCTGGTGGACGGCCGGGCCCGCGGCTCGGTCACCATGCTCGACCGCAACGGCGACACCTTCGCCTGGCGGGGCGAGCAGTTCGGCGGGATGATCACGACCGACACCGTCTCGCCCCACCTGCGCAACGCGGTCGTCGCCACCGAGGACCGCCGCTTCTACTGGCATCCCGGCGTCGATCCCCAGGGCGTCGCCGGCGCGATGCGCATCAACCTCGCCGAGGGGCGCGGCCCGCTCGAGGGGAACGGCGGCTCCACCATCACCCAACAGACGGCCAAGCTCCTCTGCCTCGGCCGGCCCTACGATCCGGCGGAATGGGAGAGCGAGGCGGAATACGAGGCCGATTGCCGTCGCACCACGCTGTGGCGCAAGGTGCAGGAGGCCGTCTACGCGATGGCGATGGAGGTACGCTACACCAAGGAGGAGATCCTCACGATCTACCTCAACCGCGCCTATCTCGGCGCCGGCGCGCGCGGCTTCGAGGCCGCGGCCCAGCGCTATTTCGGCAAGTCCGCCGCCGAGGTCAGCCCGGCCGAGGCGGCCATGCTCGCCGGCCTGCTCAAGGCGCCGTCGAGCTACGCCCCCACCTCGAACCTGCAGCGCGCGCAGGACCGCGCCGCCGTCGTGGTCGGCCTGATGGAGGCGCAGGGCTACCTGTCCGAGAGCGCCGCGGCCGAGGCACTGGCCGCGCCGGCCCAGCTCTCGGCCCGGGCGCAGCAGGATTCGGGCGGCTTCTTCGCCGACTGGGTGATGGATACCGGGCCGGAATTCTTCACCCGCGACACGACCGAGGACGTCATCATCCGCACCACCCTCGACCAGCGGATCCAAGCCGCGGCCGAGGACGCGCTGATCCACGTCTTCGACACGCAGGTGCGCGAGGGATCCGACGCCCAGGCGGCGATCGTGGTGATGAGCGCCGACGGCGCCGTGCGGGCGATGGTCGGCGGGCGCAACATCGCCGCCACCGGCGCCTTCAACCGCGCGACGCAGGCGCTGCGCCAGACGGGCTCCAGCTTCAAGCCCTTCGTCTACGCCGCCGCGCTCGACATGGGGATGAACCCGCTCGACACGGTCGAGGACACGCCGCTGACCATCGACATTCCCGGCTCGGGTCCGTGGAGCCCCGACAATTACGACCGCGAGTTCCACGGCACCGTGACCCTGGTCGAGGCGCTCGAGCAGAGCCGCAACATCCCCGCCGTACGCCTCGCCATGGCGGCGGGGCTGGAGAACGTGGTGACCGTGGCCGAGATGTTCGGCATCTCGAACGACCTGCGGGCCAACCCGGCGATGGCGCTCGGCGCGAACGAGAGCACGCTGGTCGAGATGACGGGCGCCTATGCCGGCATCCTGAACGGCGGCTCGTCCGTCACGCCCTACGGCCTCGTCGAGCTGCGGCTGCAGGGCGATCCCGAGCCGCTGATGGGCCTCGGCGGCGGCATCGGCGAGCGGGTCATCAGCGAACGCGCGGCGCGCGAGCTGGTCTGGATGATGCACCAGGTCGTGGCCGAGGGAACCGGACGGCGCGCGCAGATCGACGGGCACGAGCTGGCGGGAAAGACCGGCACGACCTCGGCCGCGCGGGACGCGTGGTTCATCGGGTTCTCCGGCGAATACGTCGCCGGGGTCTGGATGGGCTACGACGACAACACGCCGCTGACCGGCGTCACCGGGTCGGGCCTGCCGGCCGAGATCTGGCGCGAGACGATGGCCCGCGTGCTGGCCAGCCAGATGCCGGTGCCGCTGCCCATGGACCGTCCCGCCGCGCCCTCGAACACGATGGCGGGCGCGACCGATCCCGCGCTCGACGCCGCCCTGCGAGAGGCCTTCGGCGCGCCCGTCGCCCCCGCCCCGCCGGCCCAGGGCCAGCCCGCCCAGCCCGCGCCGGATCCGCAGACCGGGCAGGCGGCGCAGGATCCGAACGGCGCGCTGAACCTGCCCAACAGCACCGAGGACGCGATCCTCGACGTGCTGGGAGACATCCTCGGCGGCGGCTGACGGGCGGCGCCCGTGCCGCCCGCCCCGCGCGGGATGTTGCGCAATCCCGGCAAACAGGGAAGTGTTCACCCGGGCGCCCTATTCTGCCCGCATCGCATTGAGGCCGGCGGGGCAATTGCCCGTGGACCGGCAAAACAGGGCGGGGCGCACCGGCACGGGGCGCGTTCCGCGGCCCGAAGGAAAGGGGCTGGAACATGGCAACCGACGAGACGCGCGGACGCGCCGAATTGCGGCGCGCGCGGAACGAGAGCGGCTGGCTCTACGCGTCGGTCGCGGCCTTCAGCTTCGTGGTCAACCTGCTGATGCTGACCGGCCCGCTCTACATGCTCAACGTCTACGACCGCGTGCTCGGCTCGCGCTCGATCGAGACGCTGGTGGGCCTGACCGTGCTCGTCGTCTTCATGTACGGGATGATGGGCCTGCTGGACCTCGTGCGCGGGCGGGTGATGAACCGCGTCGCCGGCCGCTTCCACGACCGGCTGGGGCGCCGCGTCTTCGAGGCGCAGATCAGGGGGGCGGGGAACCAGGCCGTCTCGCGCGAGGCGCAGACCGGACTGCGCGACCTCGAATCGATCCAGCGCCTGATCGGTTCACCCGCGCTGATGGCCCTCTACGACCTGCCCTTCGCGCCAGTCTTCTTCCTCGGGATCTTCATCTTCCACCCCTGGCTCGGCTACCTCGCCCTGATAGGTGCCGGAGTGCTGATCGCCCTCGCGATCCTGAACCAGCTCACCTCGCGCAGCCAGCTCGAGACCGCCAACCGCGAGACGGTGATGGCCGAGAGCTTCGGCAGCCAGATCCGCCAGGAATCCGAACTCGTGCAGTCGCTCGGCATGCGGGGGGCCGCGTTCGACCGCTGGCAGGACAGTCGCGGGCAGGCGCTGCGCAGCACGGTCCGCGCGACCGACATCTCGGGCGGCTACACCGCGATCATCAAGGCGTTCCGACTGCTTCTGCAATCGGCGATGCTCGGCCTCGGCGCCTATCTCGTGCTGCTGAACCAGCTGACCCCCGGCGCGATGATCGCGGGCTCGATCCTGCTGGGTCGCGCCCTCTCGCCGATCGAGATGATCGTGAACCAGTCCGCCGTGTTCCAGCGCGCCCGGGAGGGCTGGGGCAGCCTGTCCCGCCTTCTGGGCGCGGTATCGCCGCAGGCGTCCCGTACCGCCCTGCCCCGCCCCCGCGCCCACCTGTCGGTGGAGCAGCTGACCGTCGTCGTCCCGGGCGAGAGCCAGGCCACGCTGCGGATGCTGTCGTTCAAGGTCGAACCCGGGCAGGCGGTGGGCGTGATCGGCGCCTCCGGCGCGGGAAAGTCCACGCTGGCCAAGGCGTTGACGGGTCTGTGGCCCGCCACGGCCGGCAAGGTGCGTCTCGACGGGGCCGCGCTCGATCAATACGACCCGGACGTGCTCGGCTCGTATGTCGGTTACCTGCCGCAGCGGGTGGGATTGTTCGACGGCACGATCCGCGACAACATCGCCCGCCTGTCCCCCCGCCCCGACGACGCGGCCGTGGTCGAGGCGGCGAAGATGGCCGCCGCGCATGACATGATCCTGCGCCTGCCCGACGGATACGATACCCGCGTCACCGCCCTGGGCGGCCGGCTCTCGGGCGGTCAGATCCAGCGCATCGGCCTCGCCCGGGCGATGTACGGCGATCCCGAGATCCTCGTCCTCGACGAGCCGAACTCCAATCTCGACAACGAGGGCAGCCAGGCGCTGAACCGCGCGATCCGCGACTACAAGACGCGCGGCAAGGCGGTCCTCATCATGGCGCACCGCCCCGCCGCCATCCAGGAATGCGACATGCTGCTGATGATCGAGAACGGCACGCGGCGCGCCTTCGGCCCGCGGGACGAGGTGCTGAGCCAGGTCGTCAAGAACGCGCAGGAGATCAAGACCGGCGGCGCGGGAGGGGTGTCATGAGCAACGCCGAGATCGGCCGGATCACCCCCGCGCAGGTCCCCGCCGGCCGGACCGCGCCCGGCCGCGCGGATCCCCGCGCCGCCCCCGTCCCGCAGGGCACGCCCTCCCGCCCACGCGAGGACAAGCCGCTCGGCTTCTCGGCTGCGGGGCCGCTGATCCTGGGCTTTCTCCTCCTCGCGCTGCTGATCGGCGGCTTCGGCTACTGGTCGGCCACGTCGCGGCTCGGCGGCGCGGTCATCGCCTCCGGCCAGCTGGTCGTGGACCGCAACCGGCAGGCGGTGCAGCATCCCGATGGCGGCGTGGTCAGCGACGTCCTCGTACGCGAGGGCGCGACCGTCGCCGAGGGCGAGGTCCTGATCCGGCTCGAGACCGAGGCGCTCGCCTCCGAACTCGCCGTGGTCGAGGGCCAGCTCTACGAGGTGCTCGCCCGGATGGCCCGGTTCGAGGCCGAGCGCGACGACGCGGACGAGATCGTCTTTCCCGAGTTGCTGCTGCAGGCCGACAGCCCCGTCGCCACCGAGCTGATGGAGGGGCAGAGCCGCCTGTTCCAGGCCCGGCTGGAGACGCTACAGGGCGAGGCCGAGCAGCTGGCCAGGCGCAAGGAGCAGACCGCGTCCCAGATCGAGGGGATCGAGGCGCAGCAGGTCGCGCTCGACGAACAGCTCGCCCTCATCGAGGAAGAGCTGACCGACCAGCAGAGCCTGCTCGACCGCGGCCTCGCGCAGGCAGCACGGGTGCTCGCCCTCCGCCGCGAGCAGGCCAACCTGGCCGGCCGCGCCGGCGAGCTCGCCGCGTCCAAGGCCCAGGCCGAGGGGCGGATCACCGAGCTCGACCTCGAGATCCTGCGTCTCGGCGTCGCCCGGCGGGAAGAGGCGATCACCCGACTGCGCGACCTCTCCTTCAACGAGATCGAACTGTCCGAGCAGCGGCGCACCCTGACCACACAGCTCGACCGGCGCGAGATCCGGGCCCCCGTCGCGGGCACCGTCTTCGGCCTGACCGTCTTCGGCCCCGGCGCCGTGGTCCGGCCGGCCGATCCGGTGCTCTCCATCGTCCCCTCCGACAGGCCGCTGGTGATCGAGGCGCAGATCCGCGCCACCGACATCGACCAGATCGCCCTCGGCCAGCCTGTGCGGCTGCGCTTCGCGTCCTTCGATCAGCGCCGTACGCCCGAACTGGTCGGCACGGTGATGGGCATATCGGCCGACGCCTTCACCGACGAGACGTCGCGGTTCAGCTTCTACCGGGCCGAGATCGCCCTCGACGAGGGCGAAGCGGCGAGACTGCCCGAGGGGTCGCAGCTGCTTCCCGGGATGCCGGTCGAGGCGTTCCTCGCCACGCAGGACCGCACGCCGCTGGAATACGTGACAAAGCCGATGGCGGATTATTTCGCCCGCGTCTTCCGCGACGGCTGAGCGGCGGGATGGACGGCCCCGGCGGGGCCGTCTAGCGTGCCGCCGAACCCAGCCGCAGAGGAGCGCGGAATGCCGAACCAGGGCCGTATCGAGAGCCGTATCGCCGAACTGGGCCATGCCCTGCCGGACGCCCCCGCCCCGGCGGCGAACTACGTCCCCTTCGTCGTGACGGGTTCGACCGTCTGGGTGTCGGGCCAGATCTCGGCCGGACCGGGCGGCCCGATCCGGGGCCGGCTCGGCGACGGCATGGACATCGCCGCGGGGGCCGAGGCGGCCCGCTCCTGCGCGCTCTCGCTGCTCGCCCAGGTCCGCGCGGCCTGCGGCGGCGATCTCGACCGGCTGCGCCGGGTGGTCAAGCTGACGGCCTTCGTCAACTCGACCGCCGACTTCACCGACCAGCCCAAGGTGGTGAACGGCGCCTCCGACCTGCTGGTCGAGGTGCTGGGCGAGGCGGGCCGCCATGCCCGCTCAGCCGTCTCGGCCGCCTCCCTCCCCCTCGGCGTCGCGGTCGAGATCGAAGGCGTGTTCGAGATCGACTGATGCTGCCCGCCGGCTTCTTCGCGCGCCCCTTCGCCCACCGGGCCCTGCACGGGGCGGCGGGGGTCGAGAATTCGCGCGGCGCGATCCGCGCCGCCGTCCGCGAAGGCTGGGGGATCGAGATCGACGTCCAGCCCAGCGCCGACGGCATCGCCATCGTCTTCCACGACGAGGATCTGGCCCGGCTGACCGGGGCCGAGGGACCGATCCGCGGGCGGGATGCGGCCGAGATCGCGGGGCTCGCCCTGGCCGACGGATCCGCGCCGCCGACCCTGGCCGAGGCGCTGGAGCTGATCGCCGGCCGGGTTCCGCTGCTGGTCGAGATCAAGGACCAGGACGGCGCGATGGGCGCCGGGGTCGGCGCGCTGGAAGAGGCCGTCGCCCGCGACCTGTCCCGCTACGACGGCCCGGTCGCGGTGATGTCGTTCAATCCCCATTCGGTCGCCGCGATGGCGGATCTCGCCCCCGCCCTGCCCCGCGGACTGACGACCTCCGCCTACGATCCCGCGCACTGGCCCGGGCTGGACGGGCCGACCTGCGACCGCCTCCGCGGGATTCCCGATTACGCCCGGACCGGCGCGCGCTTCATTAGCCACGAGGCCGCCGATCTGGATCGCCCCCGCGTGGCGGAGCTGAAGGCGCAGGGCGCCGCCATCCAGTGCTGGACGATCCGCTCGCCAGAGGCGGAGGCGGCTGCCCGGCGCATCGCCGACAGCGTTACCTTCGAGGGGTATACTCCGCAGTCGCGCACATAGCCTGCCGCGACAGGCACAGAACGTCTTCTTTACGCACAGCCCGCCGCCCGGGCATGACTTCCGCCAGATCGTAACCCGGAGTCACCCATGTCCACTCTCTCGCGCTACCAGCCGCAGGCGCTCGGCGTCTTCCGCATCGTCGTCGCCCTGCTCTTCATCCAGCACGGCACGCAGAAGCTCTTCGGCTTCCCCGCCTCGCCCTTCGAGACGCTGCCCCCGATCATGCTGATCGGCGCCTGGCTGGAACTGATCGGCGGCCTCGCGATCCTCGTCGGCCTGTTCACCCGCCCGGTCGCCTTCGTCATGTCCGGCATGATGGCGGTCGCCTACTTCATGTTCCACGCCCCGTCCGGCTTCTTCCCCGCGCTGAACGGCGGCGACGCGGCGATCCTGTTCTGCTTCGCCTTCCTCTACCTCGTCTTCGCCGGCCCCGGCGCCTTCGCGGTGAAGTCCGAGCCGCAGCCGGCCTACGCGTAAGGCCCGCTCACGACCCCGCGCGGGCGCTTGACGGCGCATCGCGCGGGGCCATTTCCGGCCGCATGGCAGACACCCCCCCCGACATGTCCGGCGACACCCCGATCGAGATCACGGCCCATGCCTCGATCGAGGCGGTCGGGCAGCCGACCTGGGATGCCTGCGCCTGCCCCGAATCCTCGGATGGCGGGCCGCCGGTCGATCCCTTCACCACCTATCGCTTCCTCCACGCGCTCGAAGTCTCGCGCTCGGTCGGGCCCCGCACGGGGTGGGAGCCGCGCTACCTCGCCGCCGCGAGGGGCGGCGAGACCATCGCCGTCGCGCCGCTCTACGCCAAGGGGCACAGCCAGGGCGAATACATCTTCGACCACAACTGGGCCCATGCCTGGGAAAGCGCCGGCGGCGACTACTATCCCAAGCTGCAGATCGCCGTCCCCTTCACCCCCGCCACCGGCCGGCGGTTCCTCACGCGGCCCGGACACGAGGCGACGGGGATCGCGGCGCTGACGCAGGGCGCGATCCAGCTCTGCGCGCAGAACGATCTCTCGGGCGTCCACGTCACCTTCTGCACCGAGGCCGAGGCGCTGGCTGGGCGCGAGATGGGCCTGCTGCACCGCACCACCCAGCAATTCCATTGGGAGAACCGTGACTATCCCGATTTCGACGCCTTCCTCGCCGACCTCAACTCCCGCAAGCGCAAGACCGTGCGGCGCGAGCGGCGCGACGCGATGGCCTTCGGCGGCGAGGTCCAGATGCTGACGGGCGACGATCTGCGCCCCGAGCACTGGGATGCGTTCTGGCGCTTCTACCAGGACACGGGCGCCCGCAAATGGGGCTCGCCCTACCTCACCCGGCCGTTCTTCGATCTCGTGCAGGAGAGCATGCGGGACGACGTGCTGCTCGTGCTGGCGCTGCGTGACGGGCATCCGGTCGCCGGGGCGCTGAACTTCATCGGGCGCGAGACGCTGTTCGGCCGCTACTGGGGCGCGACCGAGCATCACCCGTTCCTGCATTTCGAGCTGTGCTACTACCGCGCCATCGACTTCGCGATCGAGCGGGGCCTGCGGGTCGAAGCCGGCGCCCAGGGCGAGCACAAGCTCGCTCGCGGCTACATGCCCCACACGACCCATTCGCTGCACTGGCTGGCCGATGCCGGCTTCCGCGAGGCCGTGTCCCGCTACCTCGAGCAGGAGCGCGACGCGGTCGCGCAGGAGATGGGGTTCCTCGCCAGTTTCGGCCCCTTCCGGCAGATGCAGGTGGAGGAACAGGAATGACGGACGCCCTGACCGACAAGGCCCGTGCCGAGGCACTGGTGGAGCTGACCGGCTGGTCGCTCGTCCCCGGGCGCGAGGCGATCACCCGGACCTACGCCTTCGCCAGCTTCGCCGACGCGATCGGCTTCATGGTCCGGGCGGCGATCCATGCCGACCGGATCGACCACCATCCCGAATGGACCAACGTCTACCGCAAGGTTCACGTCACTTTGACGTCCCACGACATCGGTGGACTTTCGCAGCGCGACGTGGAACTTGCCCGCATCCTCGACAAACTGACCTGAAGACACCGCGGACCGATGCTCGACCAGCTATTGACCACCCCGATCATGAACGGCCGCTCGCTCGGCGACCTGCTGACCCTCGACTACCTCGTCGGCCTGTTCGGGAACGTGCTGACGGCGATCCTGATCCTGATCGCCGGCTTCTTCATCGCCGGCTGGCTCAAGCGCCGGATCGAGGCCCTCTCGGCGCGGCACACGAGGCTCGACGACACGCTGTTCGACTTCCTCGGCAACATCGTCCGCTACGTCGTCATCGGCTTCGCCTTCCTCTTCGTGCTGAACACGTTCGGGGTGCAGACCACCTCGGTCGTCGCCGTCATCGGTGCCGCCGGTCTGGCCGTCGGCCTCGCTCTGCAGGGCACGCTGTCGAACGTCGCGGCGGGCGTGATGATCGTCTTCTTCCGGCCGTTCAAGCTGGGCGATTTCGTCGACATCAACGGCAAGATGGGCACGGTGAAATCGATCAACCTGAACTACACCGAGCTCGCCTCGATCGGGAACACGCAGGTCATCGTCCCCAACAGCCAGGTCTGGGGCAACGTGATCGAGAACTACTCGCATTACCCGCTGCGCCGGGCCGAATGGACCTTCGGCGTGGCCTACGGGGCGAACCTGAAGGTGGCGGAGGAGACGATCCTGTCGACCATCATGGGCGACGAGCGCTCTCTCTCCGATCCCGAGCCGTTCATCCAGGTCAACAACCTCGGCGACAGCTCGGTCGATTTCCTCGTCCGCGTCTGGGTCCCGGCGAGCGAGTTCTTCAAGTACCAGGCCGATATGAAGCGCCGGGTGAAGGAGGCGCTGGACGCCGCCGGGGTCGAGATCCCCTTCCCCTACCGCACCGTCGTGGTGCAGCGGGACGGGGACGCGGCGGCCGCCGGGGCCGCCGCCGACTGACCGCTCAGAGGTCCACTTCCCCCTCGATCAGCACCCGCACGGCCCCGCCGACCCGCACCCGTCCGTTCCGGGCGGACAGGTGCACCCGGCCGGCCCGGCCGACGCTGGCGCCCTGCGCCATGACGAGAGGCGCGTCGAGACGCCCCTGCCCCGCCAGCAGACAGCCGAGCGCGGCGTTCAGCGATCCCGTCACGGGATCCTCGACCGGTGGCGGGCGCTGGTCGATCATCCGCACCCGGAAATCGGCGGTCCCCGCGGCCTCGGCCCCCCACAGGCCCAGTCCCATGCCGCGCGGCATCCGCAGGTCCTCGATCCGGACCGCCGCGACATCGGCCCCGCTCTCCATCTCGACCGCCGTCCAGTCCGGGCCGTTGTTCAGCCGGTGCGCCGCGCGCACCCGCCCCGGATCGAGGCCCAGCTCGCGGGCCAGCGCCGGCGCATCCACGGCCTCGATCCGCGTGGGCGGGGCGACGAAGGTCGGCACGTCGCCCGTCAGGTCGATCTCCACCAGCCCCACCGCGCAGCTCTGGATCAGCCGCCCCGGGACCTTAGGCACGTGGCCCGCCGCCAGCCACGCCATCGCGGAGCCGAGCGTCGGATGCCCGGCAAAGGGCAGCTCCACCGCGGGGGTGAAGATCCGGACGGCGTAGTCCGCCTCCCCTTCCCCGTCGACGAGGAACGCCGTCTCGGCCAGTTGCGTCCAGTCGGCGAAGGCCTGCATCCCGGGCGTGGACAGCCCCTCCGCCCCCACCACCACGGCGAGGCCGTTGCCGTAGCCCTCGGCGGTGCCGAAGACGTCCAGCTGGAAGAAGCGCCGCCTCATTCCCGCCGCGACCGGACCTGCTCCAGCAGCGTCTCTCCGGCCGAGGTCTCGCACAGGCCCGGGCTCTCCTCGGGGTTCAGGATCGTCACGACCCCGTCCTCGACCAGCATAGAATACCGCTTCGAGCGGCCGAACAGGCCGGCCGCCTCGGCGGTGAACTCCATCCCCATCGCCCGGGTGAATTCGCCCGAGGCGTCGCCGGCCATCACGATGCCCGCCCCGGCCGCGCCGGTCTCGCGCCCCCAGGCCTCCATGACGAAGCTGTCGTTGACCGACACGCAGACGATCCGGTCGATGCCCGCTTCGGCGAAGGCGTCCTTCGTCCGCACGAAGCTCGGCACGTGGGCGGTCGAGCAGGTGCCCGTGAAGGCGCCCGGCAGGCCGAAGACGACGACCCGCCCGGTCCCGGCGAGATCGTGCATCCGCACCTCTTCCGGACGGCCCTCGGCATTGCTCACCAGCACCGTCGCGTCCGGCATCCTGTCCCCTCTCGAAACGCCCATCCGCCATGCTCCTTCGCGTGTTGTGTCCTGCGCCGCAGACTATACTGTCCGCGCCGTCCGGAAAGCGAGGGATCCATCATGCGTGTCGTCGTCGTCGGGGCCGGCCAGGCCGGCGCCTCCCTCGTCGCCAGGCTCCGCAGCGAGGGGCACGAGGGCGAGATCGTCCTGATCGGGGACGAGCCCGTCCCCCCCTACCAGCGCCCGCCCCTGTCCAAGGCCTATCTCCTCGGCGAGATGGAGGAGGCCCGCCTCTACCTCCGCCCCGAGAGCTGGTATGCCGAGAACGGGATCGAGCTGCGGCGCGGCGCCCGGGTGAACGGCATCGACCGCGACGGCCGGACGGTGCATTGCGCGGAGGCCGAGCCGATCCGCTACGACGCGCTCGCCCTTTGCACCGGCAGCACGCCCCGGACGCTGCCCGCCGCGATCGGGGGCGACCTGACCGGCGTCCTCACCATGCGGACCCTCGCCGACGCCGACGCGCTCCGCCCCCTCATGGCCGCGGGGCGGCGCCTTCTCGTGATCGGCGGCGGCTATATCGGGCTCGAGGCGGCGGCCGTCGCCGCGAAGTCGGGCCTGCAGGTCACGCTGGTCGAGGCGGCGGAGCGGATCCTGCAGCGCGTCGCCGCCCCCGTCACCTCCGACCGGTTCCGCGCCCTGCACGCCGCCCACGGCGTCGACCTGCGCGAGGGAACCGGGCTGGAGCGGCTGATCGGCGACCAGGGCGGCCGCCTGACCGGCGCCCGCCTCACCGACGGGACCGAGCTCGAGCTCGACCTCGCCATCGTCGGCGTCGGCATCGCGCCGAACGACGGCCTCGCCGAGGCGGCGGGCCTCGATCTGGAGAACGGGATCCGCTGCGACGCGCGCTGCCGCACCTCCGATCCCGCGATCTGGGCCGCCGGCGACTGCGCCTCCCATCCCTACGAGGGGCGGCGCATCCGGCTGGAAAGCGTGGGCGGCGCCATCGACATGGCCGAATGCGCCGCGCGCAACATCCTCGGGCAGGAGGTCGACTACGTCCCCCGGCCCTGGTTCTGGTCCGACCAGTACGACATGCACCTGCAGATCGCCGGGCTGAACCAGGGCTGGACCGACGTCCATGTCCGCCCCGGCGCGGACGGGGCCGCCTCGCACTGGTACTACGCGGGCGTGAGGCTGCTGGCCGTGGACGCGATGAACGACGCCCGCGCCTACATGGTGGGCAAGCGCCTGATCGAGGCCGGAAAATCGCCGTCGCCCTCGGCCGCGACCGACCCCGCGACCGATCTCAAGACCCTGCTGAAGGCGTGAGCGGGCCTCGCATCCCGGCCGGGATCGCGCGGGGCCGCGCCGCGGGACCTTTCCGATGCGGGTGATCGGCGGCCGCCATCGCGGCCTTGCGCTCGCCTCGGTGGGCAAGGGCGACCCGGGCGCGCATCTGCGGCCGACGACCGACCGGGTGCGGGAATCGCTCTTCAACGTGCTCGCCGGGGGCCGGCACGGCGACCCGCTGACCGGTGCCCGCGTGCTCGACCTCTTCGCCGGGACCGGCGCGCTGGGGCTCGAGGCGCTGTCGCGCGGGGCCGTCTTCGCCACCTTCGTCGACGACGGCCGCCCGGCGGCCCGGCTGATCCGCGAGAACCTCGCCCGGGCCGGGCGCGGCGCCGACGCGGCGCTGATCACCCGCCCCGCGGCCCGGATCGGCCCCAATCCCGGGGCCCCGGCGGGCCTCGTCTTCCTCGATCCGCCCTATGGCCGGGGCCTCGGCGCGCCGGCCCTCGCCGCCGCCCTGGCGGGCGGCTGGATCGCCCCCGGCGCGTTCGTTGTCTGGGAGGAGGCGGCCCCGCAGGACCCGCCGGGGGGCTTCACCCCTCTCGAGACACGGCGCTGGGGCGACACCCACGCCACCTTCCTGCAGGCGGAGGGCTGAGCGCCGGGGGCGCCGGTGCCCTCCCCGGCGGGGATGCCGCCCGCAGGGGGCACCGAAGGCCCGGCGGGGCGGGGCAGGACCGCCCCCGCAGCCGGGTCAGTCCTGGGTGGGGTGGAACCGGCCGCCGGGCGAGGTGGTGAAGATCTCGCAGCCCTGGGCGGTGATGCCGATGGAATGCTCGAACTGGGCCGAGAGCGAGCGGTCGCGGGTCACCGCCGTCCAGTCGTCGCCCAGCACCTTGGTGTCGGCGCGGCCGAGGTTCACCATCGGCTCGATGGTGAAGAACATCCCCTCCTCCAGCACCGGACCGGTGCCCGGGCGCCCGTAATGCAGCACGTTGGGCGGCGCGTGGAAGACCTGGCCCAGCCCGTGCCCGCAGAAGTCGCGCACCACGCTCATCCGCTGCGCCTCGACATGGGACTGGATCGCCGCGCCGATATCGCCGAACGTGTTGCCCGGCCGCGCCGCCTCGATCCCCGCCATCAGCGCGTCGTGGGTCACCTGGATCAGCTGCGCCGCGCGCGGGGTCGGGGTGCCCGCGACATACATCCGGCTGCTGTCGCCGAACCAGCCGTCGACGATCACCGTGACGTCGATGTTCACGATGTCCCCCTCCAGCAGCCGGTCGTCCGGCCGCCGTTTGTCGAGGTTCTTCGACACGGTCTCGGTCCGGCCGAGCGGGATCGGATCGCCGGGGATGCCGTGGCAGACCACATGGTTCACGCTGATGCAGGAGGCGTGGCGATAGCCCTTGTAGCCGATCGTGGCCGAGGTCGCGCCCGCCTCCTCGATCATTCGGGTGATCGCGGCATCGATGGCGCCGGTCGTCTGGCCCGGCACGACGAGGTCGGCCACGTCGTCGAGGATCTGCGCGGCGAGCCGCCCGGCCCGGTGCATTCCGGCGAAATCGCCGGGCGCGTAGAGCCGGATGCCGTCGCGGGTCACGCTGTGCCGGGTGTCGTCCATGCCGGGGCCTCCTGCCCCGCCGCGGGGCCGTCGCGTCTGTGATGTGCTGCGCATCTAGGCCCTGCCGCCCGCGATTGCAAAGGCCGCCACCGCGCGCCCTCTCCGCCCGGCCCCCGGCCCCCCGCTTCGCAGGCTCGCCACTACCGTCCGCCCCGGCCGGGCAGGCTGCGGCCGGGCCGGCCGCGCCCGGCCGCCGCGCGGGTCAGCCCGCATTCACCTGCGCGCCCTCTCTACCCGGCCCCCCGCTTCGCAGGGTCGCCAATACCGTCCGCCCCGGCCGGGCAGGCTGCGGCCGGGCCGGCCGCGCCCTGGCTTGGAAATCGCCCGGCCGCGGCCTACCGTGCCGCGCGAAACGCCAGCTACGGGGACGTCCGGAATGCCCAATCCCACCGCCGCCATGATCGTGATCGGGGACGAGATCCTCGCCGGGCGGACGCGCGATTCCAACCTGCATCAGCTGGCCGGGCGGCTGGCCGAGACGGGGATCGACCTCGTCGAGGCGCGGGTGATCGCCGACAGCCCCGGCGCCATCGTCGCCGCGGTGCAGGAGCTGTCCGGCCGGCACGATCATGTCTTCACCTCGGGCGGGATCGGCCCGACCCATGACGACATCACCGCCGATTGCGTGGCGCGGGCCTTGGGCGCGGCCATCGACGTGCGCGACGACGCGCGGGCCATCCTCCAGGCGCATTACGACGCCACGGGCAAGGAACTGACCGAAGCGCGCCTGCGCATGGCCCGGATTCCCGAGGGGGCGGAGCTGATCGGGAACCCCGTCAGCGCGGCCCCCGGCTTCACGCTGCGCAACGTCCACGTCATGGCCGGCGTGCCCCGGATCTTCGAGGCGATGCTGGCGGGCCTGCTTCCCGCGCTGCCGGGCGGCCGGCCCCGCATATCCGACACCTTGCGCGTCGAGCGGCCGGAGAGCGAGCTCGCCGGCCCGCTGCGCCGCCTCGCCGGCGAGATGCCGGACCTCACCTTCGGCTCCTACCCGTTCGAGGAGGGCAGCCGCTACGGCGCGAACATCGTCGTGCGCGGGGCCGACGCGGCGACGGTCGCCGCGGGGATGGAGCGTCTGCGCGCGCTCTTCGAGGACGACTTCGCCGGATGAGGCCTCCGCCCGGGACCGCCCGATGATCCCGCCCGCCCGGCTGCGCGCGGCCGCCGCCTCGACCTGGCCGCCCCGGCGGATCCTGCCCCTCGGCCCCGTGACGCTGCGCGACGGCGGGGGCGGCGGCAGCCGGGTCGGCGCGGCGACGGTCGACGGGACCTGGACCGGGGCCGATCTGGACGCGGCCGCGGCCGCCATGCGTGATCTCGGCCAGCCCCCCCTCTTCATGGTCCGGGCGGGGGAGGGGGCGCTGGATTGCGCCCTCGCCGCTCGCGGCTATGCGGTGAGGGACCCGGTCGTCGTCCGCGCCGCGCCGCCCGGTCCCGTCGCCGCCCGCGACCTGCCGCCGGGTTCGGTGATCGAGTGCGACCGCCCCGTCGCCGCGCAGGTCGAGATCTGGGCCGCCGGCGGGATCGGCGCCGCGCGCCGCGCCGTGATGGACCGCGCGCCCGCGCCGAAGACCGCCCTGCTCGGCCGGGTCGGGGACCTGCCCGCCGGGGCGGCGCATCTGGCGCTGTCGGACGGGATCGCGGTGCTGCATGCGCTCGAGGTGGCCGGGGGGGCGCGGCGGCGCGGGCTCGCGCGGGCCATGATGACCGGCGCGGCCCGCTGGGCGCAGCGCCACGGGGCCGAGGCGCTCGCCATCCTCGTCACCCGCGCCAACGACCCCGCCAATGCGCTCTATGACGGGCTCGGGATGGGGATCGTCGACGCCTATCATTACCGCGTCGCCGGCCCCGCCGCGTGAGGGGGCGGGCCGCCCTCCTCGTGCTGCTCTGGCCGCTGGCCGGGGCGGCGCAGGATCCGGCGGCGATGCCGGCGCTCGACCTGCCGGCGAATGCCCGGCTCGCGCTGGAGGAGAGCCTGCCCGGGCCGCTGCGTCTGGCGACCGGCCCCTGGGACGGCACGATCCCCCGCGCGGAAGTGGCGGGTCCGGTCGACCGGCAGGTCTGGCAGATCGCCGCGACCGGGCTCACGACGGCCCAGATCGCGGACCGGATCGCCAGGGCGGCCGAGGCGGCGGGCTTCGCGCCGCTCTTCGCCTGCGGAGCGACGGCCTGCGGCGGCTTCGATTTCCGCTTCGCCCTCGACACCGCCGCGCCCCCGGCGCTGCATGTCGACCTGGGCGACTACCGCTATCTCGCCGCCCGGCGCGTGGACGGCGCCGCGATCGAGGCGGTGGTGTCGCGGACGGCGCGCACGGGCTTCGTCCAGCTGTCCCTCGCCGGGGGGGCCGAGGCGGCGGACGCGGCGCCCCCGATCGGCGGGGCGCCCGGGCCCGTGCCGGGCGGCGCGCCGGCCGGCGGGCTCGGCGCCGCGCTCGTCGCCGAGGGGCACGTCGTGCTGACGGGTCTGGACTTCGCCACCGGCCAGGCGGCCCTCGCCGAGGGGCCGGTCCCCGCGCTGGCCGACCTGGCGGACTGGCTCGCCGCCCATCCCGACGCGCGCATCGCGCTGGTCGGACATACCGATGCCGACGGCCCGCTCGAGCTGAACATCGCCCTGTCGCACCGCCGGGCCGAGGCGGTGCGCGACCGGCTGGTCGGGGTCCACGGGGCCGAGGCCGCGCGGATCGAGACCGGGGGGATGGGCTGGCTCGCGCCCCGCGCCTCCAATCTCGACCCGGGCGGGCGCGAGGCGAACCGGCGGGTCGAGGCGATCCTCCTGGCGCCCTGACCGCGTAGCCCTCCGGACGGCGCAGGTGACCGGGGGCGCCGTGGGATCGGGCCGGTCTGTCCCGCTGATCCTCCCGGCCGGCACCTGACGGCCCCTGCGGGGGGGCGCCCCCTCCTCCCGGCGGAGCGGTGAGATCGTGCCCCGTCCGCAGATGCCTCGCGAGAGTATCGCCCTATCGCCGCATGACCCTGCGTGAGTCGAGGGCCGCCCGTGGTCGCGCGTCAGGAACCCGGCGGCTCGCCGCGCATCCCCCCCTGCCCGTTCCGGCGGGGCGCCGCCGTCCCGGGCGGGGGCCTTTGCATCCCCGACCGCGCCGGCCCAGATCGGGCCTGTCACCAAGGGCCGGACCCTTCCGGCGGAAAGGACACGACATGACCACGCGCACCACCCGCACCGCTCTCGCCCTCACGCTCGCGGGCGCCATGGGCGCCGCCCCCCTCGCCGCGCTGGCGCAGGAGGCCGAGACCGCGCCGGGCGCGACCACGGCGCCGGCCCCGCTCACCGCGGCCGAGATCGACGACGCGACCCTCGCCGCCTTCGCCGATGCCGTCGTCGCGGTCGAGGAGATCCGCGCCTCGTGGGAGCCGCGCATCGCCGAGGCCGAGACCGCCGATCAGCAGGGTCTCGTCGAGCAGGCCGGCAACGAGATGATCGCCGCCATCGAGGACACCGAGGGTCTCACGCTCGAGGAATACGTGGCCGTGAACGAAGCCGCCGCGCAGGATCCCGAACTGGCAGAGCGCATCCTCGCCCTCCTGCCCGAGGACATGCGCATGGCGCCGTCCAACGGCTGATCCCGCACCGACCGCATGGCAGACGCCGGTCCCCGACAACCGGGGGCCGGCGTCGTCGTGTTCCATCGCAGCGGACCGGCGGACAAGAAGACGGCGCGGACATCCTCCCCCTTGGGGCAGGAGATCCGCGCCGCAGGTCGCGTCCCGGGCCGGGCCCGGGTCACGAGGGACAGAAGGGGAGCCGGGGGCCTACCAGCGATCGGGGCCCTTCTCGGCAAAGGCGTTGACGAGGAAGTCGATGAAGGCGCGCACCTTGGGCTGGGTGAAGCGCCCCGGCGGATAGACCGCGTAGATGCCCTGCTGCTCGGCCGGCAGGTCGGGGATCGCCTCCTCGACGAGGCCCTTCGCCATCGCGTCGGCATAGAGGAAGGACGGCAGGTAGGCGATGCCGAGCCCGCTGATGCAGGCATTGAGCAGCGACTGACCGTCATTGACCGTCAGCCATCCCGCGGTGCGGACCTGCCGCTTCTCGCCGCTCGGCGCCGTCAGCTTCCAGACCGCGCCGTTGGCCTGGTTGGAATAGTGCAGCAGCTTGTGCTCGTTGAGGTCGTCGATCCGCTGCGGCCGGCCATACTGCGCGAAATAGGCGGGGCTGGCGATCATCTTCTTGGTCGTGTCGGTCAGCTTACGAGCGCGCAGCGTGCTGTCCTCCAGCTCGCCGATGCGGATCGCCATGTCGAACCCTTCGGAGATCAGCTCCACGTAGCGGTTGTTCAGCACCATGTTGACGGTGATGTCCGGGAACTCGCCGAGGAAATCGCCGAGCACGGGGGACAGATGGTTGACCCCGAAATCCGTCGCGACCGAGATCCGCAGCAGCCCCGACGGCGCCGATTGCATCGAGGTCACCAGCGCGTCGGCCTCGCCCGCATCGTTCAGCACGCGCCGGGCCCGGTCGTAATAGGCGAGCCCGATCTCGGTCGGACTGACCCGCCGGGTCGTGCGGTTCAGCAGCCGCGCCCCCAGCCGCGCCTCGAGGCTGGAGACATGCTTGGACACGGCCGACTTGGAGATGCCCATCTTCTTGGCGGCGTCGGTGAAGCCGCCCTGATCGACGACCGTGGCGAAGGCTTCCATTTCCGTCAGGCGGTCCATTGTCGTCTTTCCTCGAACGTGCCTCGTCTGGGATCGAGGATTGCCCGCCAATTCGGGCACAAAGGCGACGGGGGCGGGACGCGGGCCTGACAATAGTCGGGTATGTCGGCGATAGGTGAAGACCCCGAAACGCGGCTCAGGCCGCCAGGGCCGCCCGCAGCTTCGCATGGATGGGCAGCGAGAGCAGCCGCGCGCGCAGCGCGGGCGCGATCCTCTCCGGGGCGGGCAGGCCGGCCATCTCGGCGATGGGGAGGCGCGGCCCGTCGAACGGCACGAAGCGGACCGCCTGCCCCGCCGCGACGGTTCCGCCCGCGAGCACCCGGAAGTAGGGCCCCGGCCGCCCCGCCCGGTGGAAGGCGCGGACGAAGCCGGGATCGTCCATCCGCGCGGCAAGCGTCGCGCACGGGATCCGCGGCGAGGTGACCTGCAGCCGCACAGGGCCGATCCAGAGCTCGTCACCCACCGCGAAATCGGCGGATTCGATGCCGCCCAGATGCAGATTCTCTCCG
The DNA here is from genome assembly GCF_900141735.1 of Wenxinia saemankumensis. Classification (GTDB taxonomy): domain Bacteria; phylum Pseudomonadota; class Alphaproteobacteria; order Rhodobacterales; family Rhodobacteraceae; genus Wenxinia; species Wenxinia saemankumensis. Next base: position 626,461 of record NZ_FQYO01000003.1, on the reverse strand, counting down.
AAGGTGCCGGGGGCGATGTCCCGCCCCAGCCGCTCGGCCCAGAAGGCGGCGTCGGGGGCGCAATAGGCGTAGACCGCCTGTTCCGCCCCGCCGTGGTTCGCCCGGTCGACGATCGTGTCGCCCGCGACCCCCTCGGGCCCGATCCCGACCGGCCCCTCCACCGGCTGCTTGTCGATGCCGGTCAGGCCGGACTTCGCCGCCACCTCGCGGGCCTGCCCGGTGCAGATCGCGGCGAGGAAGGGCATCGTCATTCCGCGGCCGCGATCCGCGCGGCCAGCAGCGCGCCGATCCGCGTCGCCCCGGGGCGCGAGGGATGGACCAGGTCGGGATCGTAGAGCGACAGGTCCGCCGGATCGATCACCTCGGCCGTGTCGACGAAGATCACCGCGGGATCGGCGGCGGCCAGCGCCGCCTGCCTCTCGCCCAGCGCCTCCAGCGCCTCGGCGCAGGGCGCGAAGGGCCCGCCCGCGACGCTGACGGGATAGTAGCCGACCAGCGCCACGCGCCCGCCCTGCCCCGTCCGCGCCGCGATGAGGCGGGCCGTCTCGGCTTCGATCGCGTCGAGCGCCTCCGCCTCGCGCGGGGTGCCGCAATCGGGGCGCAGGTCGTTGCCGCCCCCCGTCAGGATCAGCCATTCATAGGGCGCGTCCACGTCCTGCCGCGCGACGTCCCGCGTGAGCCAGGCCCCGCTGACGGCCCGGTTCGAGACCGTGACGCCCGCCGCATCGGCCGCGACCCCGGGAATGTCGCCCCCCTCGGCCCGGTGCCAGGCGAGGATCGAATCGCCCATCGCCAGCCAGTCCGCCCCGGGATCGGCGGCCGGCACGCAGCCCGCGAGCAAGAGGAGGGCAAGGACGGGGCGGCGGAGATACATGGCGGCTTTCCCTCTGCGCGAACCGGGGGGAGCCTAGCGCGCCGGGCGCGGCACGACGAGGGGCGACGAGGGGCGGCGGCCGATCCGAAGACGGGACGGACAGCTTCCGGGCGGGCGGCAAGCGGCGTCCCCGCCTCCCCGCCGCCGGTCGGGCCGGCCCTGCGGAAGATCCGCGGGATCCCTGCGAAGGAGGCGGGGCCCCTGCACCCGTGAGGCCGGGACGGGCGCCCTAGAGGGAGGCGGCGAGCCGCGTGCCCTGGTCGATGGCCCGCTTCGCGTCGAGTTCCGCCGCGACATCGGCCCCGCCGATCACGTGGACGGGCACGCCCCGCCCCGCGAGCCGGTCGGCGAGGCCGCGCTCGGGCTCCTGCCCGGCGCAGAGGACGATCGTGTCGCAGGCGATCAGCTCAGGGGCGCCGTCGCGGGTCACATGCAGGCCCTCGGCGTCGATCCGGTCGTAGCCGACGCCGCCGACGAAGGTCACGGCCTTCATCTGCAGTCCCGCGCGGTGGATCCAGCCGGTCGTCTTGCCCAGGCCCTTGCCGTGCCGCGTCGTCTTGCGCTGCACGAGCGTCACCTGCCGGACGGGCGGGGCCGGACGCGGCCCCCCCGGGGCAAGGCCGCCGGGCGCCTCGGCCGGGTCGGTCACGCCCCATTCGCGCAGCCAGTCCGGCAGATCCTCGGTGGGGCTGTCGCCCCCCGTCACCAGGAACTCGGCCACGTCGAAGCCGATACCGCCCGCCCCGACCACCGCGACGCGGTCCCCCACCGGGGCGCCGCGCAGCACGTCGACGTAACTCAGCACGTTCGGCCCGTCCTGCCCGGGGATGCCGGGATCGCGGGGGGTGACGCCGGTGGCGACGATCACGGCGTCGACCCGCGCCAACTCGTCCTCGGACGGCTCGGCGCCCAACCGGACCTCGACGCCGCGCTCGGCCAGCATCGTGCCGAACCAGTCGACGAAGGGCACGAACTCCTCCTTGCCGGGAATGACCTTGGCGAGGTTGAGCTGGCCGCCGATCTCGCCGGCGCGGTCCCAGAGCGTCACGCGGTGCCCCCGCTCGGCCGCGGTCAGCGCGGCCGAGAGGCCCGCGGGGCCGGCCCCGACGACCGCGATGGCCTTGGGCGCGTCCGTGGGGGCGACCACCAGCTCGGTCTCGTGGCAGGCGCGGGGGTTGACGAGGCAGGTGCTGATCTTCCCCGAGAACGTGTGGTCGAGGCAGGCCTGGTTGCAGGCGATGCAGGGCGCGATGGTCCGCGCCCGGCCCGCCGCCGCCTTCGCCACGAAATCGGGATCGGCGAGGAAGGGCCGCGCCATCGAGACCATGTCGGCGCAGCCTTCCGCCAGCACCGCCTCGGCGACCTCGGGCGTATTGATCCGGTTCGAGGTGATGAGCGGAATCCCGACCTCGCCCATCAGCTTCTTCGTCACCCAGGCGAAGGCGCGGCGGGGGACGGAGGTGGCGATGGTCGGCACCCGCGCCTCGTGCCAGCCGATCCCGGTATTGAGGATCGACGCGCCGGCGGCCTCGATCGCCCTGGCGAGCCGCACGACCTCGTCCCAGCGCTGGCCGTCCGGCACCAGGTCGATGAGCGAGATCCGGTAGATCAGGATGAAGTCCGGCCCCACCGCCTCGCGCACGCGGCGCACCACCTCGACCGGCAGGCGCATGCGGTTGCCGTAATCGCCGCCCCAGCGATCGGTGCGCCTGTTGGTGTGCAGGGCGAGGAACTGGTTGAGGAAATAGCCCTCGGACCCCATCACCTCGACCCCGTCATAGCCCGCCTCGCGCGCGCGGACGGCGGCGGTGACCATGTCGGCGATCTGCGTCTCGATCCCCTCCTCGTCCAGCTCCCGGGGGGCGAAGGGCGAGATAGGCGATTTGAGCGGCGAGGCCGACACGCAATCGGGCGAATAGGCGTAGCGCCCGGCATGGAGGATCTGCATCGCGATCCGTCCCCCGGCCGCGTGGACGCGGTCCGTCACGATCCGGTGGTTCGCGATGTCCTGCCCCGTGAACAGTCCCGCCGCGCCGGGAAAGACGCCGCCCTCGCGGTTCGGGGCCATGCCGCCGGTGACCATGAGACCGACCCCGCCCCGGGCCCGCGCGGCATAGAACTCCGCCACCCTGTTCCAGTCCTTCGTCTCCTCCAGCCCGGTATGCATCGAGCCCATCAGCACCCGGTTGGGCAGCGTGACATGGCCGAGATCGAGCGGGGCGAGCAGGTGGGGATAATCGGTCATGGCGGCCTCCTCGCCGGGCAGAGTGCCGGGACCGGGACGGGGCGTCATCCGCAACGCCGCGTCACGGTCACCGACCGACCTTCGCCAGAAACCGCCGGCCTTCGCTAGAAGCCGTAGAGCAGTCGCACCCCCGTCCGACCCCGCCCGGCCTGCCGGATCGTCGACGAGGTGCCGCGTCCGAACTGCATCAGGATCTGGGTGTTGTCCTGCCCGCGCTGGACCAGCTCGGCCGAATGGTCCCGGCCCCGCTGCCGCAGGAGCGCGCGGTTCCCCGCCCCCCGCTGGTCGAGCGCGAGCGCGTTGCCCTCGCCGGACTGGTCCAGCTCCGCCCCCTCGCGCAGGTCGCGCAGCGCGAGGCCGAGCCGAAGGAAGGCCGCGGCCTCGGCCGAGGGGGTCCAGTCGAGGCGGATCGTCCCCTCCGCCGGGGCGGCGGCGGGCAGGGCGAGCGCCGCGAGAAGGGCGAGACGGCGGATCATGGCGGTTCTCCTTTTCCGGGGGGCGGCTCTCAGCGCGAGACGACGGGACAGGCGATGCGCGCGCCGTTCACCTGCAGGGTGAGGGCGGCCGTGGGCAGGCGCCGGCCGAGCGTGGCCCGGCCCAGTTCGAGCGATTGCCCGGCGCGGACGGCGAAGGGGCCGGATTGCGACAGGTCGACCCCCGCCCCGGCGAGGCGCAGGTCGTACTGGCCCGACATCGCCTCGGCGGCGGTGAGACTTGCGACATAGGCGCCGTTCCTCTCCTCGAGCCGGCAGGCGGGGCCCGCCGCATCGGCGAAAGGCAGCGGTGCGGCGGCCGTGCAGCCGCCGAGCGCGGCGAGAAGGGCGGTGAGGGGCGAAGGCAGTGTCATGGCGATCTCCGTTCGCGAGAAAGGGGAAACGGGCGGGGGCCGCGGGGCCCCCGCCGGCGGGGTCAGTCCTGGACGATGACCGCGACATTGCCGCGCCCGCCCTGGCGGACCGTGACGTTGTCGCGGTCGCCGGTCTGGATCACGCCCAGCGCGTTGCAGCGCCCCGCCTGCACGATGTCGGCCGACTGGCCCGCGCCGAACTGCCCCACGCCGAGGATGTTGCAGCGACCCTGCTGGTCGGTGGTGACAGTGTTACCGTGGCCCGTCTGGCCGATCACGGTCCGGTTGCGCCAGCCGTCCTGCGTGGCGAACAGCGTGTTGGCCCGGCCCTGCTGGGTGACGCTGAGGCGGTTGCGCCCGCCGGCCTGGCCGATCCCGACCTCGTTGCGGGCGCCCCACTGGTCGAGCGTGACGCGGTTGCCCCAGCCGTCGGCGGCAGCGGGCAGCGCGCCGGCGATCAGCGCGGCGGCCAGGAGGGGGCGGAGGATGGTGGTGAGGGTCATGTGCGGTCTCTCCCGTGGATCCCGGGCCTCCGGTGCGGGGCCCGTGGGAGGAGAGTGGGGGCGGGCCGGCGGGCCACGCCATATCGGCCCCCGGACAACCCATGACGCGGCGGCCGCTATCGGGTGTCAGACCCGCGATCGCCCTGTCCGCAAGGGGCCTGGCGGGCCGGGTCCACCGCGCACGGCTTCGTGACCGGGCGCGCTCAGGCGAATTGTTCGCGGATCAGCCGCTCCTCCAGCCCGTGACCGGGATCGAAGAGGATCCGGTGCGCGATCTCGGGCGCGCTCTCGATCTCGACCTTCGCGACCCGGTCGACCGAGCGCGAATCGGCGTCGGCCATGACCGGGCGCCGCTCGGGGTCGATCACCTCGAAGGTGACGCGCGCCCGTTTCGGCAGCAAGGCCCCGCGCCAGCGTCGGGGGCGGAACGGGGCGATGGCGGTCAGCGCCAGCACCCCCGCCCCGATCGGCAGGATCGGGCCGAAGGCGGAATAGTTGTAGGCGGTCGAGCCGGCGGGCGTCGCCAGCAGGGCGCCGTCGCAGACCAGCTCCTCCATCCGCAGCTTGCCGTCGACCACGATTCGCAGCTTGGCCGCCTGCGGGCCGGCGCGCAGCAGGCTGACCTCGTTGATCGCCAGTCCCTCGTACTCGATGCCCTGCACGTCGGTCGCCAGCATCCGCAGGGGATTGATGATCGCCTCCTCCGCCGCGTCCAGCCGGTCGGGCAAGTTCTCCTCGGCATAGCCGTTCATCAGGAAGCCGACCGTGCCCCGGTTCATGCCGTAGACCGGCAGGTCCAGCTCCTCGGTCGCATGCAGCGTGGTGAGCATGAAGCCGTCGCCGCCCAGCGCCACGACGACCTCGGCCTCGTCGATCGGCGTGTCGCCGTAGCGCGCGGCGAGCCGGTCGCGCGCCTCCTGCGCGAGGGGCGCCTCGCTGGCGAGGAAGGCGATGGCGGTGGTCATGGCGCGGTGTCCCTGCGGGGCCTCGGGCCCGGACCATCGCGGCGCGGCGGCGCAAGGGCAAGGGGGACGAGGGCGCGGACGGGACCGGCCTGGTCGCTTTGCGCCTTTTGGGACGGGCGCGGGCACGGTATGAGGCGCCCATCGAGCGGCGGGGGCGCCCGGACGGCGCCGCGAGCCGCATCCTGCCCGAGGAGAGCGCCCATGAACGCCCCGACGAAACCCGAGACGAACGGCTTCTTCACCGAGTCCCTCGCCACCCGCGACCCCGAGATCGCGCAGGCCATCGCCGACGAGCTCGGCCGTCAGCGCCACGAGATCGAGCTGATCGCCTCCGAGAACATCGTGAGCCGCGCGGTGATGGAGGCACAGGGCTCCGTCATGACGAACAAGTATGCCGAGGGCTATCCGGGCAAGCGCTATTACGGCGGCTGCGAGTTCGTCGACGTGGCCGAGACGCTGGCCATCGACCGGGCGAAGCAGCTCTTCGGCTGCGGCTTCGCCAACGTGCAGCCCAATTCCGGCTCCCAGGCGAACCAGGGGGTCTATACCGCCCTGCTCCAGCCCGGCGACACGATCCTCGGGATGAGCCTCGATGCCGGCGGCCACCTGACCCACGGGGCCAAGCCGAACCAGTCGGGCAAGTGGTTCAACGCGGTGCAGTACGGCGTGCGCAAGCAGGACAGCCTGCTCGACTACGACCAGGTGCAACAGCTCGCGACCGAGCACAGCCCGAAGATGATCATCGCCGGCGGCTCGGCCATTCCGCGGATCATCGACTTCGCCCGCATGCGCGAGATCGCGGATTCGGTCGGCGCCTACCTCCTCGTCGACATGGCCCACTTCGCTGGGCTGGTGGCGGCGGGGATCTACCCCTCCCCCTTCCCGCACGCGCATGTGGCGACGACGACGACGCACAAGACCCTGCGCGGCCCCCGCGGCGGGATGATCCTCACTGACGACGAGGCGATCGCCAAGAAGATCAACTCCGCCATCTTCCCCGGCATCCAGGGCGGGCCGCTGATGCATGTCATCGCCGGCAAGGCCGTCGCCTTCGGCGAGGCGCTGCGGCCCGAGTTCAGGGCCTACCAGGAACAGGTGGTGAAGAACGCCGTCGCGCTGGCGGACGAGCTGATGAAGGGCGGCCTCGACATCGTCACGGGCGGGACGGACAGCCACGTGATGCTGGTCGACCTGCGCCCCAAGGGGGTCAAGGGCAACGCGACGGAGGCGGCGCTCGGCCGCGCGCAGATCACCTGCAACAAGAACGGCATCCCCTTCGACCCCGAGAAGCCGACGGTGACGTCGGGCGTCCGCCTCGGCACCCCCGCCGGCACGACGCGCGGCTTCGGCGAGGCCGAGTTCCGGCAGGTCGCCCGCTGGATCGTGGAGGTCGTGGACGGCCTCGCGGCCAACGGCGAGGACGGCAATGCCGAGGTGGAGTCCAAGGTCGCCGCCGAGGTGCAGGCGCTGTGCGAGCGCTTCCCGATCTATCCGGGCCTCTGACCTAGAGGGGGAGCGCCTGCGCGGTCAGGAAGATTGCGAGGCAGAGGCCCCCGGCGAGGCCCAGGAATAGGTGCGGCAGGTAGGTCATGGGGGCGGTCCTTCGGTGGGCTGTCCCCGGTGATACGGAAGGGCGACGGGGTTCCGTCGCCCCTTTTCGTTCGTGGATCGGCCCGTGGTTAACGGGTCCGCAACCATGCGCCACCATCCTGCGGAGATGCCCCGCTATCTGCGCCCCCGGCTCACCGGCGTTCCGATCTTCTTCACCGTCGCGCTGGCCGAGCGCGGCGGCACCCTGCTGGTCGACGAGGTGGCGCGCCTGCGCGCGGCTGTCCGCGCGACGAAGGCCGAGCGGCCCTTCGCCATCGCCGCATGGGTCGTGCTGCCGGATCACCTGCATTGCATCTGGGAGCTGCCCGCGGGGGATCGCGACTACCCGACGCGGTGGCGGCTCATCAAGTCGCGCTTCTCGACGGGCCTGCCGAAGGGCCGGATCCGCCCGAGCCACGCCGCGCGAGGCGAGCGGGGGATCTGGCAGCGGCGCTATTGGGAGCATCACATCCGGGACGAGGCCGACCTGGCCGCGCATGTCCGGTATTGCGAGGGCAACCCGGTGAAGCACGGGTTGGTGGGTGTGCCCGAGGCGTGGCCGTATTCCTCCCTCCACCGTAGGGTGCGTGATCCTCACGCACCGATGGCGGGACGGCCGGAGGATGGTGCGTGACGGCGCGCGCGAAAGTGGGGGCGGCGGGTGATGGGCGATGGTGCGTGGCGAGCACGCACCCTACGACTCCATCCACCGTTGGGTGCGTGATCCTCACGTATCGATGGCGGGACGGCCCGGAGGATGGTGCGTGACGATGCGCGCGAAAGTCGTGGCGGCGGGGGATGGGCAATGGTGCGTGACGAGCACGCACCCTACGACTCCATCCACCGTTGGGTGCGTGATCCTCACGCATCGATGGCGGGACGGCCCGGAGGATGGTGCGTGACGATGCGCGCGAAAGTCGTGGCGGCGGGGGATGGGCAATGGTGCGTGACGAGCACGCACCCTACGACTCCCTCCCTCACCCGTAGGGTGCGTGATCTTCATGCACCGATGGCGGGACGGCCGGAGGATGGTGCGTGACGAGCACGCACCCTACGGCTCCCTCCCTCCACCGTAGGGTGCGTGATCTTCACGCACCGATGGCGGGACGGTCGGCAGGGAGTCTATGGGAGCACCGTTGAAGGAACGGCCCGCAATTCCCTACCCATCCATCTTCAGCGCCGAAATGAACGCCTCCTGCGGAATCTCCACCTTGCCGAACTGGCGCATCCGCTTCTTGCCCGCCTTCTGCTTCTCGAGCAGCTTCTTCTTCCGCGTGGCGTCGCCGCCGTAGCACTTGGCGGTGACGTCCTTGCGCATGGCGGAGAGGGTCTCGCGGGCGATGACCTTGCCGCCGATGGCGGCCTGGATCGGGATCTTGAACATGTGGCGGGGGATCAGGTCCTTGAGCTTCTCGACCATCGCCCTTCCCCGCATCTCGGCCCGGTCGCGGTGGACCATCATGGACAGCGCGTCGACGGGTTCGTCGTTCACCAGGATCGACATCTTCACCAGGTTGTCCTGCCGGTAGCCCGTCAGCTGGTAGTCGAAGCTGGCATAGCCCTTCGTCACCGATTTCAGCCGGTCGTAGAAGTCGAAGACCACCTCGTTCAGCGGCAGGTCGTAGACCGTCAGGGGCCGCGTGCCGGCATAGGTCAGCTCCTCCTGGATGCCGCGGCGGTCCTGGCAGAGCTTGAGCACGTCGCCGAGATATTCGTCCGGCACCATGATCGTGGCGCGGATCCGCGGCTCCTCGATATGGTCGATCAGCGTCGTGTCGGGCATGTCGGCGGGGTTGTGCAGCTCCTGCATGCTCCCGTCCTTCATGTGGATGCGGTAGACCACCGAGGGCGCCGTGGTGATCAGGTCGATGTCGTATTCCCGCTCCAGCCGGTCGCGCACCACTTCGAGGTGCAGCAGCCCGAGGAACCCGCAGCGGAAGCCGAAGCCGAGCGCGGCCGAGGTCTCCATCTCGTAGGTGAAGGAGGCGTCGTTGAGGGCCAGCTTCTCGATCGCGTCGCGCAGGTCCTCGAAGTCGTTCGCGTCCACGGGGAAGAGGCCGCAGAAGACCACCGGGATCGAGGGCTTGAAGCCCGGCAGCGGCGTCTCGGTCCCCTTCTTCTCGGTCGTGATCGTGTCGCCGACGCGGGTGTCGCGGACCTGCTTGATCGAGCCGGTCCAGATGCCGATCTCGCCCGGCCCGAGCTCGTCGATATCGACCATCTTGGGCTTGAGCACGGCGAGCTTGTCGACGCCGTAGACGGCGCCGGTCTTCATCATCTTGATGCGGTCGCCCTTGCGGATCCTCCCGTCCATGACGCGGATCAGGACGACGACGCCGAGATAGGGGTCGTACCAGCTGTCCACCAGCATCGCCTTCAGCGGCGCGTCGGGGTCGCCCTTGGGCGCGGGCAGGCGCTGGACGATCGCCTCCAGCACGTCGGGGATGCCGAGGCCGGTCTTGGCGGAGATCGGGATCGCCTGGCTCGCGTCGATGCCGATCACGTCCTCGATCTGCGCCTTGATCCGGTCGGGCTCGGCGGCGGGCAGGTCGATCTTGTTGAGGACGGGGACGATCTCGTGATCGGCGTCGATCGCCTGGTAGACGTTGGCCAGCGTCTGCGCCTCGACCCCTTGCGTCGCGTCCACCACGAGGAGCGAGCCCTCGACCGCCCGCATCGACCGCGACACCTCGTAGGCGAAGTCGACATGGCCGGGCGTGTCGATGAGGTTGAGGATGTAGGTCTGGCCGTCCTTGGCGGGGTATTCGATCCGCACCGAGTTGGCCTTGATCGTGATCCCCCGCTCGCGCTCGATATCCATCGCGTCGAGCAGCTGGTCCTTCATCTCGCGCTCCGCCACGGTGCCGGTGAGCTGGATCAGCCGGTCGGCCAGCGTGGATTTCCCGTGGTCGATATGCGCCACGATGGAGAAGTTGCGGATGCGGGAGAGGTCCATGGGGGGCCTGTCGTCAAAGGGGCGGGAGGTCGATAAGGGGATGTGGCGGAAGGGGGGCCGCTTGGCAAGGGTCCGCCGCGCCCCCCGGGCGGCCTTGTGACGGGGCGTTCGCTGCGGCACGGTCCCCCAGCCGGAAGACGGGACGGAGAGCGGGCATGGCGGGCGGGGACGGGATCGGAGCGCGGCTGCTGGAGGCGCTCGGCCCGGCCTACGTGATCAACCTGCCCCAGCGCGCCGACCGACGCCGGGGGCTCGAGGCGGAGCTGCGTCGCGTCGGATTGTCGCTGTCCCATCCTGGCGTCCGGCTGGTCGCGGCGATCCGCCCCGCCGATCCGGGCCCCTTCACCGCAATCGGGATCCGCGGCTGCTTCGAGAGTCACCTGGCGGTGCTGCGCCTGATCGCGGAAAGCGCCGCCCCCTCGGGCCTGATCGTCGAGGACGACATGGGATTCCACCGCGCCGCGGAGGCGCGGCTGGGGACGCTGCTGCCGGGCCTCGGCCGGACCGGGTGGGACATCTTCTACGGCTATCTCGACGGCACGAACCGGCCCGAAGGCGTGGCGGCGGGGCTGGCGCGGATCGCGCCCGGCGATCACGTCCGGCGCACGCATTTCATGGCCGTCCGGCGCGAGGCCGCCCAGACGATCCTGCCCTATCTCGAGGCGATCGCCGCCCGGCCCGCCGGGCATCCCCAGGGCGGCGCGATGCATGTCGACGGCGCCTACAGCTGGTGCCGCGAGGCGCATCCGGGGCTGCGCACCCTGGCCGCCCGGCCCGACATCGCGGTGCAGCGCCCGTCGCGGTCGGACATCGCCGCGCAGCCCTGGTTCGACCGGGTGCCGGGCCTGGCGGTGGCGGTCGACCTGGCCCGCGGATGGAAGCACCGGCTGCGCGGCTGAGCGGCGCCCGTTCGATTGCGGCGGGGGCGCGTTTCGGACTAGGGTGGCCCGGATGAAGCAGGGGGGCGCGAGGCGGGCGAGAGATCCGTCCCTCCCCCGGCCCGAGCAGGAGAGACGCCCCCGTGACCCGCACCGCCCTCGTCGGCCTGATCTTGCCCTTCCTCGCCGCCTGCGGCGCCGGCGTGTCCGGCCCGGTGGGCGAAGCCTGCATGGCGTCGGGACGCTCCTCGGCCAATTCCGTGCTCTGCGGTTGCATCCAGCGGGTCGCGAACGACACGCTCAGCGGGTCCGAGCAGCGCCGCGCGGCGCAGTTCTTCGGTGATCCGCAGCGCGCGCAGGATTTCCGGACCCGTGACGATTCCGCCTCCGAGGCGGCCTGGCTGCGCTATCGCGGCTTCGCCGACCGGGCCGAGGCGATCTGCCGCTAGGCTCCGGTCCGGCCCAGTCGACGAGGGCCGGGGCAACGGCGATCCCGCACCGTCCCGCCCCATCCGCGCCCGGCCCGCCTTCCGCGCCCGTCCCGTCCCTTCCGCGCCCGGCCCGCCTTCCGCGCCCGGTCCCGCCTCGGCAGGCCCCGTCCCGACCGGCCCGATCTCGACCGGAACCGGCCCGCCCGGCCCCGCCTCGGCCGGAAGCGCCCGACCGGGCCCGCCGGGTCAGCCGACGGAGCCGTCCCCGTCCAGCCAGTCCCGCAGGGCCGCCTCGAACTCGCGCGGCTTCTCGGCATGCAGCCAGTGGCCCGCGCCCTCGATCCGGCGGAACTCGGCCTGCGGGAACAGGGCGCGGCAGGGGTCGTGGCGGCGCTCCCCCACGTAATCGGAGGCGCCCCCGGTGACGAAGAGTGTGGGGCCGTCCCATCGACCGTCCATCTGCGGAAAGCCGGTGATGCGGGTCATCTCCGCCTCGAGCACGTCGAGGTTCAGCAACCAGCGCCCGCCGCCCTGCCCGGCCCCCCGGTCGAAGCTCTGCAGCAGGAAGGCGGCGACGCCCTCGTCCGCCACCGGCAGGGCCGCGCGCGCCTCGGCCCGGCTTGGCACGTCGAGCGGGACCTGCCGCATCGCCTCGATCAGGTGGGACTGGCTGTGGCCGTAGGCGACCGGCGCGATATCGGCGACGATCAGCCGGGCGACGAGGTCGGGCCGGGTCAGGGCCAGGACCATGGCCGCCTTGCCGCCCATCGAATGGCCCAGCAGGTCGACGGGCCCGGCGCCCAGCGCCTCGATCGTGTCGGCGAGATCGCCGGCCATGTCGTCGTAGCCCTGGCTGTCCGCGCGCGGGCTGGCGCCGTGATTGCGCATGTCGACCGCATGGACCGGCCCGCGATCCGACATCCGGCGGGCGATCACGCCCCAGTTCCGGGCCGATCCGAAGAGGCCGTGCGCGACGAGGAGGGGGCGGGCGGGGCCCGTGCCCTCGGCGGTGACGATGTTCAGTTCCATGGCCCGCCTTGTAGCGCCCCGCCCCGCGCCGGTCCATGCGGGGAGGGACGGAGCGCGGGGGTTCGGCCCCTGCGGGCCGAGGATTGAGCCCCCGCCCGCCCGCTTGTAAGGATCGCCCCCCATGGAGAGCCGCACCTACCAGCAGCAGGCCGACGAGATCGGCGAGGCCCTGAAGGCCAAGCTGCGGCTGCGCGGCCGCGACCTCGACCGGCAGGCCGCCCGGGCGCGCCGGGCCCTGTCCCGGCGGCTGCGCGCCGATATCCGCACCCTGTCCGAGGCGGCCGCCATGGAGGGACATCCGAAGCTCTCGCGCCGGATCGACGCGGCCCGGGTCGCAGCCGCCCATGCCCGGCTGTCGGCCCATCTGGGCGGGGTCGATCCGCGGGCGCGGGCCCGCGCGGCGATGCTGGACGTGGCGGCGGCCATCGCGCTCGCCGTGCTGCTGGCGGGCATCCTGATCGTCTGGTGGCTCTGGTCGACGGGGCGGGTGTGAGCGCGGAGATAAGCGCCGCGGCCATCGCCGCGGGCGATCGCCGCGCGCTGGCCCGCGCGATCACCCTGGTGGAGAGCCGCCGCCCCGATCACCGCGCGGCGGCCGAGCGGCTGCTGGACGCGCTCGCCGGGACGGGCGAGGCGATGCGGATCGGCCTGTCCGGCACGCCGGGGGTCGGCAAGTCCACCTTCGTCGAGGCGCTCGGCCTGAGGCTCACCGCGCGGGGCGAGCGGGTGGCGGTGCTGGCCGTCGATCCCTCCTCCGCGCGGTCGGGCGGCTCGATCCTGGGCGACAAGACGCGGATGGAGCGTCTCTCGCGCGATCCCAATGCCTTCATCCGCCCCTCCCCCGCCGCGGCGCAGCTCGGCGGCGTCGCGCGCCGCACCCGCGAGGCGGTGCGCCTGTGCGAGGCGGCGGGCTACGGCACGGTGATCGTCGAGACGGTGGGCGTCGGGCAGTCCGAGACGCTGGTGGCGCGGATGACGGACCTCTTCGTCCTGCTGCTGGCCCCGGCGGGCGGGGACGAGCTGCAGGGGGTCAAGCGCGGCATCATGGAGATCGCGGACCTCGTCCTCGTGAACAAGGCCGACGGGGATCTCGCGGCGCAGGCCGCGCGCACCGCGGCGGATTACGCGGGCGCGCTGCGGCTGATGCGCCCCCGGCCCGACGACCCCGAGGGCTACCCGATGGTGCGCACCGTCTCGGCCGCGACCGGGGCGGGGCTGGAGGCGGCCTGGGCGGCGGTCGAGGCGCTGGCCGGGGCCCGCCGCGCGAGCGGGGCCTGGGACCGGACACGCGCCGCCCAGCGCGCCCACTGGTTCGACGAGGAGCTGCAGGCCGGCCTCGCCGAGCTGCTGGCGGCGGACCCGGCCCTCGCCCGGGGGCTGGAGGCGGCACGCCGCGACGTCGCGGCCGGCCGCGCGGCCCCCGCCGCGGCGGCCCGAGCCGCGCTGGCGCCGCTGCGGCGGGGCGCCCTTGACGCGTCCCGCGATTCCCCTTAGAGCGCGCGGACGATTTCCGGGGCCCTGCCGCATCGGCGGGCCCTGCCGCATTTTCGAGGAAGGCCGTCCCTCGCGGGCAGGGCCGCCCCGACCGAGAGAAGGATGACGCCCATGTCGCGCCGCTGCGAACTGACCGGAAAAGGCCCGATGACGGGCAACAACGTGAGCCACGCGAACAACAAGACGCGCCGCCGCTTCCTGCCGAACCTGCAGGACGTGACGCTGATCTCGGACACGCTGGGCCGCTCCTTCAAGTTCCGCGTCTCCTCGGCCGCGCTGCGCACCGTCGACCATCGCGGCGGCCTCGACGCCTTCCTCGCCCGCGCCAAGGACGACGAGCTGTCGGCCTCGGCCCTGCAGGTCAAGAAGGACATCGCCAAGGCCACCGCCGAGGCGTGAGCCCCTGCCCGGATCGCTGACAGGGCCCGGCCGGAAACGGCCGGGCCCTTTGTCGTGCCGGGGGAGGCGCCCTCCGGGGCCGCTTTCCCCTGGCCGGCACGGCGAAAAGTCTGCGGGAGCCCTGCGAAGAGAACGGCGCGGCACATCGCCCGCGGTTGCGCGGCCCCGGATCGGGGCTGCGGCGGAGCGGGGGTGCGGGCTCGGCCCGGCCGGGTCAGCCCGGGCGGGCGGGACGGACGGCCACGGCGAGGGCGAGGCAGCCGCCCGAGATGGCCCAGTTCTTGACGAAGATCGTCATCTGCCAGGGATCGTCCGGTTGCAGGTGGAAGACGCTCGTCGCCGCGCAATAGGCCGCGAGGCTCAGCGCGACGGGGCGCAGCGCGAGGCCCAGGACCAGCGCGAGGCCGGCCGCGGCGTTGTAGCCGAGGGCGGGCCAGATCAGCCAGAGCGGCAACCCGCGCATCGCCAGAAGCTCCTGCGTGCCGGCAGGGGACAGCGCCTTCTGCACCGCCCCGCCGAGGAACAGCGCCGCGATCAGCAGCCGCGCCGCGACGAGAAGCGCCCGGTCGGCACGGGTCAATGCGCGCCCTGCCGCTTGCCCGTCACCGCCGCGACGGCCGGGGCGAAGACGCCCGTGACCAGCGGGATCAGCACCAGCCCCCAGGCCAGGCCGAGGATCCCGTCGAAGAATGCGGTGACCGCCCAGGCGACGAAGCCGTGCCAGGCCCGCGCGCGGTCCGCCACCCACTCCGCCCGGTCGTGGATCCAGTCGTAGGGCAGGTGCCAGCCGAGATCGTGCAGGCCGTGGACGACGATGTTGCCCCCGACCCAGAGCATCGCGGCGGTCCCGACGATCGAGAGCAGCCGCAGGAAGGCGGGCATCCAGCGCACCAGCCCCCGCCCGAGGGCCCGGCTCGCCCCCAGCCGGGCGCGCTGCGCCAGGGCGAGGCCGACATCGTCGGCCTTCACGATGAGCGCGACGGAGCCGTAGACCGCGGCCGTGATGGCGACCGCGACGACGGCGAGGGTCGCCGCCTCCAGCCAGACGCTGTCGGCCTCGACGGTGGAGAGGGCGATCGTCATGATCTCGGCCGACAGGATGAAATCGGTCTTGATGGCGCCGCGGACCTTGCGCTCCTCCAGCTTGGTCGGGTCCTCGACCCTGAGGTCCGCGTCCACCTTCTCGGAGGCGTGGGGCGCGAGGACGTGGACGATCTTCTCCGCGCCCTCGAAGCACAGGTAGCTGCCCCCCAGCATCAGCAGCGGCGTGATCGCCCAGGGCGCGAAATTCGCCAACAGAAGCGCGATCGGCAGCAGGATCACCAGCTTGTTGAAGATGGAGCCGCGGGCGATCTTCCAGATGATCGGCAACTCGCGCTTGGGCGAGAACCCGGTGACGTATTTGGGCGTGACGGCGGCGTCGTCGATCAGCACGCCGGCGGTCTTGGTCCCGGCCTTCATCGCCCCCGCGGCGACATCGTCGATCGAGGCGGCGGCGACCTTGGCGATGGCGCTCACGTCGTCGAGTAGGGCGATCAGTCCGCTCATGGGGCCTCCGTCGATGGTCCGGCCTTAGCTATCGTGTCGTCGCCGCGCGGCAAGCGCGGCTTGCCCGGCCCCGCCCGGCATCTTAGGGGAAGGGCATGACACCCCCGCCCAACCCCGCCCGGCCCCCATGCCCGCCCTGCCCGGGGGCGGCATGAGCTTTCCGGCCAACGTCTTCGTGCTCTGCACCGGGCGCTGCGGGTCGATGACCCTGGCCCGGGCCTGCGCCGCCCTGCCCGGATGGACCGCGGGGCACGAGAGCCGCACCTGGCGCACCGGCGCGGACCGCCTGTCCTATCCGCCCCGTCATGTCGAGGTGGACAACCGCCTGTCCTGGCTGCTCGGCCGGCTGGAGCGGAGCTGGGGGGACAGCGCGGCCTATGTCCACCTCACCCGCGATCCGGAAGCGGTGGCGCAGAGCTTTGCCGCGCGGGCCCGGCAGGGGATCGTCCGGGCCTACCGGATGGACATCCTCGCCCGGTCGCGACGCCGCGCGCCGGACCGGCCCCTGATCGAGGAGTGCCGGGACTACGTCGACACGGTCACGGCCAATATCGAGGCCTTCCTCGCCGGCAAGCGCCATGTCCTGCCGATGCGGCTGGAAACCCTGGCCGAGGATTTCGACGTCTTCACCGGCTGGATCGGGGCCGGGGGCGACCTCGCCCCGGCCCGCGCCGCGATCCGCGCCGTCACCAACGCGACGGCGGGCGCGGCCCGCCCGGCGGCCGCCGCGGCCCGCCGCCCCAGCAAGGAGCGACCCGAATGACCCTGCCCATCCTCGTCACCGGCGCCTCGCGCGGACTCGGCCACGCGCTGGCGCGCGCCCTCGCGCCCGGCCGCACCATCGTCGCCGTCGCCCGCACGACCGGCGCCCTGGAGGAGCTGGACGATTCGATCCGCGCGGCGGGCGGCGAGGCGGTGCTGGCGCCGATGGACATCGCCGTCGATGCCGCGATGCAGCAGCTCTGCCGGTCGATCCACGACCGCTGGGGCGGGCTGTCGATGTGGGTGCACACGGCCGTCCATGCCGGCCCCCTCGGCCCCGCGCCCTATCTGGCGGAGAAGGACTTCGCCCGGTCGGTCGAGGTCAACGTCACCGCCTTCGCCCGGCTGGTGCGCTATGTCGGCCCGCTCCTCGGGACCGACGGACAGGCCGTGATGTTCGACGATCCGCGCGGGGGCGAGAAGTTCTTCGGCCATTACGGGGCGACCAAGGCCGCGCAGATCGCCCTCGCCCGGTCCTGGGCGGCGGAGACCGAGAAGACCGGCCCGCGGGTGACGGTGCTGGAGCCGCGTCCGATGGCGACGGCGGTCCGCGCGCGGTTCTTTCCCGGCGAGGACCGGGACGCGCTGGCCAGTCCCGCGGACGAGGCGGCCCGGCTCCTGCCGCTGATCGCGGGCTGAGACGGTCGCGGGCCGGGCCGGTGCCGGGGGACCGGCGGCCGGTGGCCGGTGGCCGGTGGCCGGCGGAGGCCGGGGCTCCGCCCGTCCGGGGCTCCGCCCGTTCGGGGCTCCGCCCCGGACCCCGGAGTATTTGGGGCAAGATAAGAGCAGGGAGGCGCCGCGGCCTAGCCGCGGGCAGCGTAGAGCGCGACGGCGGCGGCGTTCGAGACGTTGAGCGAGCCGAAGGGGCCGGCGGCGGGGATCCGGACGAGCCGGTCGCAGAGCTCCCGCGTCTTCTCGCGCAGGCCCGGCCCCTCCGCCCCGAGGACGAGCGCGATCGGGCGGTCGCGGATCGGCTCGACCGCGTCGCCGATGTCGATCCCGGCCTCGCCGGCGAGGCCGAGCACGGTGTAGCCCATCTCCTGCAATTCGCGGATCGCCTCGCCGAGATTGACGACGCGCAGATAGGGCTGGCGCTCGAGGGCGCCGGAGGCGGTCTTGGCCAGGGCCCCGGTCTCGGGCGCGGAATGGCGCGAGGTGGCGATCACCGCGCGGGCGCCGAACACCTCGGCCGAGCGCAGGATGGCGCCGACATTGTGCGGATCGCTCACCCGGTCGAGCAGGACGAGCCGCGGCGCGCCGGGCCCCTCCGCGAGCGCGAGATCGGCCAGCCGGCCCCAGCTCAGCGGCTTGACCTCGCAGGCCGCGCCCTGGTGGACCGAGCCGGGATCCAGCGGGGCGGGGAACCTGCGGGGATCGGCGATCTCGGGCTCAATGCCGGGGGGGATCGCCTCGGCGCCCAGCCGGTCGAGGGCGTTGCGCGTCACGACGAGGCGCAGGATCCGGCGCGCGGGATTGGCGAGCGCGTCGCGCACCGCGTGCAGGCCGAACAGCCAGACGGTCTCGGCGGCGGCGGCGCGCCTGGCGCGTTCCTTGTCGACGACCCAGGCGGGTTTCTTCATCTGAGGGGCCTCCCGGCATCTGCTGGGGGCCGATGTGCCCCCGCCGGCCCGCGGACGCAAGGGAGCGGCGATACCCGCTTGACGCCCTCCGCCCCCGCCGCTATCGACGCGCCGCACACCGGGCCCGCCCGGCGTGACGGGCGACGAGCTGCAAGGTGCGGCAGCGGACTGTAACTCCGCCGGGGAGACCCATGCCTGGTTCGATTCCAGGGTCGCCCACCATCCCCCCTCCCCCATCACGACGCGAGGTCGCCCGATCCTTTGGATCATGGTCGGCGGACCTTCCCCCTGACCCCCCCCCCAACCCGCCCCGTGACCGCCCCCCTGACCGCCCCCCGCCGGCCGCATCGAGGCCGCGAGGACGGCGCCGTCGCGGCGCGCCGCGCACGACCTGCCCCGGATCGCGCCCGTCTCCGCCTTTTCGTCGCCACCAGGCACGGCCTAGGATGCGGGCGAGATGACCCACGCCCCTGCCCCGTTCAACATCCTGATCGTCGGCCAGTCCGGCCGGCTGGAGGCCGAGGCGGTGCTCTTCGCCGCCTCGCTCGCCCGGGCCTGCCCCGGCTTTCCCGGCCGCCTCATCGTCGCCGAGCCGCAGCCCGGCCCGCTCTGGCCCGGGGATCCGCGGATCTCGCCGGGGCACCGCGACCTGCTGGAGGGGTTCGGCGCCGAGATCCGGCCCTTCCAGAGCCGGCATTTCGGCGCCGCCTACCCCAACGGCAACAAGATCGAGGGGCTGGCCGTCCTGCCCCCGGGCGAGCCGTTCCTGTTCTGCGACAGCGACACGCTCGTCCTCGGCGATGTGTCGGTGCTGGCGCCGCATCTTGCCCGGCCCGCCGCCTCGATGCGGCGCAGCGCGACCTGGCCGAGGGAAGAGGTCTACTGGCCTGGATACGGCGCGATCTGGCGCAGCCTCTACGACCTGTTCGGGCTGGATTTCGAGAGCTCGCTCGACCGGTCGATGCCGGACGAATGGTGGGAGCGCTATCTTTATTTCAACGCCGGATGGTTCTGCGGCCCCGATCCGGCCCGCTTCCACCAGCACTTTCTCGACATGGCGACGCGGATCCGCGACGACCCGCCCGAGGCGCTGGCCCTGCAGCCGCTGGACCCCTGGCTGGACCAGGTGGCGCTGCCGCTGGCGATCCACGCCCTCGGCGGCGGGCGGCCGGGGCCGGAGCTGGCGCGCCTCGACGGGGAGCTGACCTGCCATTACCGGCTCTTCCCCCTGCTCTATGCCCGCGAGGAGGACCGGGTGGTCGCGGCGCTCGAGGCCGCGGCGACGCCGAACGCCGTGAAGAGGGTGCTCAAGGCGCATCGCCCCCTGCAGAAGATGGTCTACCAGGGCCAGGGCCGCGAGGTGCGGGCGCTCTTCGACCGGGAGGCCCTGCCGGCCCGGGAGGCGGATCTGCGCAAGGCGATCCGTGCCGCGGGATACTGGATGCGCTGAGGGAACCGGGGCGGCGCCCGATGCGCTGGGTCTCCATGGACGCGATCTCGAACATGCTCTTCCAGAACTGGTCCGGCATCCTGCGGACCCTGCTCGTCGGCGCGCTGGCCTATATCGGCCTCGTCGCGATGCTGCGGATCTCGGGCAAGCGCACGCTGGCGCAGCTCAACGCCTTCGACCTGGTCGTGACGGTGGCGATCGGGTCGGTCCTCGCCTCGATCCTGCTGTCCGAAAGCGTCGCCCTGGCCGAGGGGCTGACCGCCTTCGCCCTGCTGATCGGCCTGCAATGGATCGTGGCCTGGAGTTCCGTCCGGTCGGAGCGGTTCGCCGGGCTCGTCCGGTCGGAGGCGAGCCTGCTCATGCGCAACGGCGAGATCCAGCACGCGGCGCTGCGCCGCGAGCGGGTGACGGAGACGGAGCTGATGACGGTCATCCGCGCCTCCTCCGTCCCCGACCCGAACGACGTGACCGCCGTGATCCTCGAGACCGACGGCAGCTTCTCGGTCGTCGCGCAGGCGGAGGAGGAGCGGGTGCCCTACGCCACCGCCGGGATCGGCGGGGCCGACCGCGCCACGGGCCCTCAGAACCCGTAGACCAGCGTCACCTCCGCCGTGACCTCGATCTCGCCCGGAGCGACCGGGACCGGGGCGGACGCGTCCATCATCCGCGCCTCGGCCATCATCGGGATCGGCGGCGCCGAGGCCGCACCCTCCGAGATCGCGACGAGCGGACCGAGCGCGACGCCGGCCGCATCCGTGTAGAGGGCGGCCCGGGCGGCGGCATCCGCCACGGCGGCGCGGCGCGCCTCATCGAGCGCGGCGGAGCGGTCGGACAGGTCGAAGACGATTCCGCCCAGCGTGTTGCCGCCCGCCTCGGTCGCCGCGTCCAGCACCTCGCCGATCCGGTCGAGATCGCGCAGCGTCACCTCGACCGAGGAGGCGGCGCGGAATCGCGTCGGGGGCAGCGGGCCGTCCTCGCCGTACTCGACCACGGGGCCGAGCTCGATCTGCGTGGTGCGGATGTCGGACGGGGCCAGCCCCGCCTCGCGCAGGACGGCCAGCGCGGCGTCGAGCCCCGCCCCCACCGCCCCCAGCGCCGCATCGGCGGACGGGCGCTCCTCGGTCACGCCGAGGGTGATGCGGGCGATGTCGGGCTTGGCCGTGACGCTGCCGGTGCCGGTCACGGTGACGCGGCCCGCCGATTCCGGGCCGGATACGGTCGGGGCCGGTGCCGTCTGGGCAAGGGCGAGCGGGGCGGTGGCCGGCAGCGCGGCGAGGGCGAGCGCGGTCGCGCGGATCAGGGTGGTCATGCGGTGTCCTCCATGTGGCGGGCGGGAAACGCGGCGCGGGGCGCGGCGGCTCCATCACCCGATCTTGACCAATGCGATCACCGTGACGTGTCCCCCAGCCCGCCCGCCGGCGCCAGCTTGACCTTTTCCGACGCTTCCGTGCGGCGGCTTTCTGCCTTAGGCTGAGCCGGCGACGGGATCGGGGCTTTGACCGATCCGCTCCTCTTGCTACTCCCGGACCATGATCCCGAACTTCGCCATCTCGCTGACCGATGACGGCCTGTCGGTCCTTTTCCGTCGGCAGGGCGGGTGGATGCTCGTCGGCGAGGTGGCGGCGGACGCGCCCGACCTGTCCGCCGCGATGGCGCGGCTCCGCCGGCAGGCGGCGCGCCTCGCCCCCGAGGGGATCCGGACGAAGGTCTTCCTGCCGCACAGCCAGGTTCACTGGATGGCGCTGGACGGGCACCGCAGCGCGCTCGAGGTCGAGGCCGCGCTGGCGGAGGAGGCATCGGTCGATCCCGCCGCCCTCGTCTACGACATCTCGCGCGACGGAGAGCGGACCTATGTGGCGGCGGTCGAGGATTCGACGCTGGAGGAGGCGCGCGCCTTCGCCGAGGCCCACCGTCTGAACCCGGTGGCCATCGCCGCCGCCGGCCGGCCCGGCGCCTTCATCGGGCAGCCGTCCTTCGCCGCCGCCGAGGGCGTGGACGCCGGAACCGACCCGGATCCGGCGGTCCGGGTCGCGGACGGGGCGGTGGCAGGGGCAGAGGCGGCGGACCCCGCGCCGGACGAGGGGGCGCTGGCGGCGTCCGATGCGCCGGCCCCGTCCCTCCCCCTGGCCGCGGGGTCGCAGGACGGCCCCGGCCCTCTCGACGTCGATCCGCCTTCCACCCTTCGGGCCGGGTCCGCGCCCGGAACCGATCCGGCGCCGGCGGGACCTACCGAATCGGACCGGCCCGGGGGCGAGACGGAGCCTGCGGCCGCCCCGCCCTTCCCCGCGCCGGACGTGCCGCCCCCCCCCGGGGGCCGCGAGGGCGAGGCCGGCCCCGACGATCCGGCCGGAGAGGCATTTTCGCAGGCCGCCTCCACCGGGGGGGCCGCATCGCCCCCGGCGGAGCCCGACGCGCAGATCGCGGGCGGCGAGGACTCCGCGCCGCACGGGTCGATCGATGACGACGCCGCGCGGGCCGCGGGGCCCGGCGGGGCGGAACCGGCGCCGGAGCGGGTCGATGCGGCCCCCGGGGCTCGGGCGGGCGGGGACGAGGCGCCGGCCCCGGGACACGAGCCTCCGCGGGCCGGGGGGCCGGGCGACAAGGCCCAGCCCTCCGGCGGCGACGCGGTTCCGCCAGAATCCGTCCACGAGCCGGACGCCGACGCCGATCCGGTCGCCGACCCGGACGCCGGGCCCGCGCCCGATCCTCAGCCCGGACCGGTCGATGCCGGCGACGGGCGGCCGCTCTTCGCGACGCGGCGGGATCGCGGGCGTCTCGTGTCCGGATCGCCCTCCGCAGAGCCGGTCGAGGGGCCCGCGCCGCCGCTCTTCTCCTCGCGCCGTCGGCCCGGCCTCGGGGATCTGCCGCCCGCGCCCGGCCGGATCGGCTTCCCCGCCCCGCCGCCCGGCGCGCCGCCGACCGAGACGCCCGCCGCGATCCGAAGGCGCAAGGCCGCGCAGACCGGCCCCGCCGCGATGCCGCCCCGCCCGCCGGAGATGGACGAGGTCGCGGCAACGACGCCCCCGGCTCCCGTGGTCGAGCCGCTCGACGATGCCGCGCCGGGCCCGGGGGCGGCGGAGTCCGTGGACACTGCCGGGGCGATGCCCGCCGCCCCCCAGGCGGAGGACGGAGCGGCCCGCCCCGACGGCACGTCCTCGCCGGCGGCCGGCCCCACCCCGGCATCGGACGGGGCGGAAGACGGGTCCGGTCCCGCCCCCACGACGATCCCCCTCGCCCCGGCGCGGGACGCGCCGCCGCTCGCCCCGCCGCATCCGGGCATCGCGCATGTGGCGGCCCAGCGGCAGCGTCTCGCCGGGCGCGGATCCGCGCCGGCGGGGATTGCCGCGACCGCGGCAGCCGCGAGCGGGACCGCCGCCACCGGATCCGTTCCGCCCCGATCCACGGCGGCCGCGCCGCCGCGCGCCCCCGTCAGCGCCCCGCCGCCGGAACTCGCCGCCTCGCTACGGCCCGGGGCTGGCCTCGCGGGCGAGGCGGACCTGTCGGAGGAAGAGCGCTTCACCATCTTCGGCCGCCGCGGGATCGACCCGACGCCGGCGGCCGGACGGCCGCGCTATCTCGGCCTCGCCCTGGTGGCGGCGCTGATCCTCGTGCTGGCCCTCGCCGCCCTGTTCGGCCCCGGCGCGGCGGATCGCGTGGCCGGATTGCTGGGCGGCGGCGAGGATGCGCCGACCGACGTGGCGACGGCCCTGCCGGGCGACACGGACGGCCCCGCGCCCTCTGCCGACATCTCCGCGCCCGCCCAGCCCGGCCCGACCGACCCGGAAGGAGCGCCCGACCTGCCCGTCGCCGAGGCCGAGCCGGGCGCCACGACCGCGCCGGACGCGGTGGCCGCCCCGGACGAGGACGTCGCCCTGGCGGAAGAGGTCGAGGCGCCCGCCACGCCCTCGCCCGGGGCCGAGGTCGCGCCGGGGGCAGAGGCGGCGCCGGATGCGGACGAGGCGCCGAGCCTCGCCGGCGCCCTGGCCGAGGCCATCGCGCGCGGCGACGCTGCCGAGACGCAGCCCGAGGCGGCGGCGGACGACGGAGCCGAGACGGCCCTGGCCGAACCCGAGCCGGGCGAGGCCGAGGCCGTCGTCCCGGCCCCGCCCCCCGGCGTGGTGCCGAGCCCCGCCGAGGCCGAGCGCTTCTACGCCGCGACCGGTGTCTGGGTGCGCGGCCCGCGCCTGCCGCTGGAGCCCGAGGGCGATCCCGCCCCCCGGCCCGATCCCGCCGCGATGCAGCCCGTGCCCGAACCGGCCGCGCCCGCCGATCTCGCCCTGTCGGCCGCCACGCCCGATCTGGGCCTCGGCCTGCAGCTCGATCCGCCCGCGCCCGGGACGATCTTCGCGCGCGACGCGAATGGCTTCTTCCTCGCCACGCCCGAGGGGACGGTGACGCCGCAGGGCATGACGATCTTTGCCGGCACGCCGTCGCAGGATCCGCCCACCCGGCCGGGCACCGAACCGCCCGAGCCGGAACTGCCGCCCGAAGGCTTCCTCACCGCCGAGACCGCGCCGCCCGAAATGCCGCCGCAGCGCGCGCCCGAACCCGAACCCGAGCCGGACGCCGAAATCGCGGCGGTCGAGGAGGTCGGGACCGACCAGCCGGGGGCCGAATCCGAGGCCGAGTCCGAGTCCGGGGCCGAACCCGGGACCGAGGAAGCGATCGTCGCGCGGATCGTCGAAGCGGCGCCGCCGGGCCTGCCCCCGCTGCGCCCGGCCTCCGAGCCGCTGCCCGATGCCGGGTCGGAACCGGACGCCCCGCCGGCGGCAGATGCCGCGCCCGCAGCAATCGCGCTGGTCGAGACCGCGCCGCCCGGCCTGCCGCCGCTGCGGCCCGAGGCGGCCCCCGCCCCCGAGAGTCCCGCCGAACCCGATGCCGCCGATCCCGGCGCGGCAGAGGCAGAGCCAGAGGCGGAGGCCGTGACCGAGGCCGTCGCGATCGTGCAGGCCGCGCCTCCGGGCCTGCCGCCCCTGCGTCCCGCCGCCGAAGTGCCGGCGAGCGCCGCCGAGCCCGCCACCGAGGAAGTCGGAGAGGAGGCCGCGACGGCCGTCGACCCGGCAGCCGTCGCCGTCACCTCCTCCGCGCCGCCCGCGACGCCGCCGCAGCGCCCGGTCGTGGCGGCCGCGCCGGCGCCGATCCCGCAGGAGGTGCCCAGCTCGGCCGGCAGCCCGCCGGCCCTGCCCCCGCTGCGCCCCGGCAGCACGACGGACGAGGAGGCGCGGGCGACGCCCGGCGCAGTGACGCTCGATGCGCTCACCCCGTTCGACGGCGACACGCCGCCCCTCCGGCCGGACAGCGTCGCCGCCCTCGCCCCGCTTCCGGGCTTCGACGGACCGCGGCCGGGATCGCGTCCCGGCGATCTTGCCCCGGAGACGGAGGAAGACGGCGCCCTGGCCGAGGCCGAGATCGAGGATGTCCCCCCCGAGGAAGCGCCGGCCGATGTGGGCGCGGCCATAGCGGCGATCATCGGCAGCGGGCCGGACCCGCTGGCCGGCGTGACCGCCAGCGCGGTGTCCCGCGCCGAACGCCCCGGTTCCCGGCCGCAGAACTTCGGCCGCGTCGTCGACCGGGCCCAGACGCGGATCGCCTCGGCCCAGCCGCAGGCCGCGCCCCAACCTCAGCAGCCGGCGGCGCAGCAGCCCCAGCGGCAGGTCGAGGAGGCGGACAGCGAGCCCGAGCAGGTCTCCTCCGCGGCGGCCCGGCCCTCCGGCCCCGTGCCGGGCGGGGTGGCCGCGGCGGCGACGGCGAACGACGCCATCTCCCTCGGCGAGGTCAACCTGATCGGGGTCTACGGTCGGCCCGACAACCGCCGGGCGCTGATCCGGCAGGGCAACGGGCGCTACATCCGCGTCAGCGTCGGCGACAGCCTCGAAGGGGGGCAGGTCACGGCCATCGGGGACAACGCGCTGAACTACGTGGTGCGGGGCCGGACCTACTACCTCGAGATCCCCGAGGGCTAGAACGGAAGAAGGGGCGCCCAGCCGGCGCCCCTTCCCTCCCGGCCTGCCCGGCCAGGTCCTGCGACCTCGTCCGGGCGATCAGGCCTTCGCCGCGTCGAGCACGCCGCGTTCGATCTGGTCCGCCTCGATCGATTCGAAGAGCGCCTTGAAGTTGCCCTCGCCGAACCCGTCGTCGCCCTTGCGCTCGATGAACTCGAAGAAGATCGGGCCGATCACCGTCCGGCTGAAGATCTGGAGCAGGATCTTCGTCTCGCCCCCGTCCACGACCCCCTCGCCGTCGATCAGGATGCCGTGCCTGCGCAGTTTCTCCAGCGGCTCCTCGTGGCCGACGACGCGCTCGTGGCTCATCTCGTAGTAGGTCTCGGGCGGGGGCGGCATGAACTTCAGCCCGTTGGCCGCGATGGCCTCGACGCTGTCGTAGATGTTCCGCGCGCCCACGGCGATGTGCTGGATGCCCTCGCCGTTGTAGCGCTTGAGATATTCCACGATCTGCCCGGTCTCGCCCCTGTCCTCGTTGATCGGGATCCGGATGCGGCCGCAGGGCGAGGTCAGCGCACGGGAATAGAGGCCCGTATGCTTGCCCTGGATGTCGAAGAACCGGATCTCCTTGAAGCCGAAGATGCGGCCGTAGAAGTCGAACCAGACGTCCATGTTGCCCTTGTGGACGTTGTGGGTGAGGTGGTCGAGATACCAGAACCCCACGCCCTCGGGCTTGGACTGGGCGATCCAGTCGAACGCGCCGTTATAGGGCGAGGTCTCGTAGTAATCCTCGATGAAGTAGATGAGGCTGCCGCCGATCCCGACGATCGCGGGCACGTCCATCACCTTGCCGGGTCCGGTATATTC
Source organism: Wenxinia saemankumensis (assembly GCF_900141735.1). Taxonomy (GTDB): domain Bacteria; phylum Pseudomonadota; class Alphaproteobacteria; order Rhodobacterales; family Rhodobacteraceae; genus Wenxinia; species Wenxinia saemankumensis. The sequence goes on along the minus strand of NZ_FQYO01000003.1, from coordinate 600,101 downwards.
CTCGGCCCCGTTCGCGACCGCATGGGCGAGCGCATGGGCGGCATCGACCACCCGCCAGGCCATCGACGGGGCGCAGGGGCCGTGCTCGTCGACGAAAGTTCGGGCATGGCTGCCCGGCTCGTCGTTCAGGACATAGGTGATGTCGCCCTGCTGCCAAAGCTCCACCGCCTTGCGCTTGTGCGTCGCGACGTGGGCATAGCCCATGCGCGTGAACAGCTCGCGCAGCTTCTCGGGCTCGGGATGAGCGAACTCGACGAACTCGAATCCGTCGGTGCCGGCGGGATTGGCGTCGGTGATCGTGGATTTCGGGGCGTCGTGCGGGAAGGGGCCCATGGCGGTCTCCTCTGATGTCGGTCGAGGCCGATTGTCGCGCGATCAGCGCGCGGAATGCGCGCGATCCTTGGCGGCGGGCTTGCCCTCTGCGCGGGGTTCGCGCACCATTTTCGCCTATGACGCAGGATCCCCGCACCGCGCTCGACGACACCGATCGGCGCCTGCTCGCCGCGCTCCAGCGCGACGGGCAGATGACGGCCGAGGCACTGGGCGCAGCGATCCACCTCTCGCCCAGCCAGGCGGGGCGGCGGCGGCAGCGTCTGGAAGCGGCGGGCGTGATCCGGGGTTACCGGGCCGAGATCGACGCCCCCGCCGCGGGGCTGGGGGTCGAGGCCTTCGTCCAGATCGCGATGGCCCGCCATTCGCAGGAGAATGCCCGCGATTTCCTGCGCCTCGTCCGGGAAAGGCCCGAGATCACCGGCGCCTGGACGATGACGGGCGAGGCGGATTACCTGCTGCGGGTCTTCGCCCGCGACCTCGCCGACCTCAACCGGGTGATCCAGCGCCTGCTGCTGCCGCATCCCGGCGTCGACCGGGTGCAGAGCCAGATCGTGCTCGAAAGGGTGAAATCCGACGGTCCCCTGCCGCTCTGATCGCTACCCGTCCGAGACGCCCGCCTCGTCGAAGGTGGCCATGCCGGAATGGGTCCGCAGCGCGGCGGCGAGCACCCCGAGCGCGAGCGCGCCCCCCGACCCCTCGCCGAGGCGCAGGCCGAGATCGAGGATCGGGTCGAGCCCGAGCTTGCCCAGCAGGCGGCGATGCCCGCTCTCGGCGCTGACATGGCCGGCGACGCAATGGGTCAGGCAGCCGGGCGCGGCCCGCGCCAGGACGCCGGCCGCGGCGGTCGCGATGAAACCGTCGAGAACCACCGGGATCCGGTGCGACCGCGCCGCGGCGATCGCCCCGGCCATCGCCGCGATCTCGCGCCCGCCGAGGCAGCGCAGCGCCTCCAGCGGGTCGGTCAGCGCCGCGCCGTGACGGCCGAGCCCCTCGGTGATCGTCTCGACCTTGCGCGACAGGCCGGCTTCGTCGATGCCCGTGCCGCGCCCCGCCCAGTCCTCGGCCGCGCCGCCGAACAGGGCGCAGGCCAGCGCGGCGGCGGAGGTGGTGTTGCCGATCCCCATCTCCCCGACGACGAGCGCATCCGCCTCCGGGTCGACCGCGGTCCAGCCGGTCTCGAGCGCCCGCACGACCTCGGCCTCGCTCATCGCGGGGCCGGTCGTGAAGTCGCGGGTCGGCCGGTCGAGGTCGAGGGCGTGGACGCTCATCGTCGCACCGGCCCAGGCCGAGAGCTGGTTGATCGCGGCTCCCCCGGCGCGGAAGTTGGCGACCATCTGCGCCGTCACCTCGGCCGGAAAGGCCGAGACCCCGCGCACGGCGATGCCGTGGTTCGCGGCGAAGACCGCGACCTGCGGCCGTGCGAGGACCGGTCGCTCGGTGCCCGCCCACCCGGCGAACCAGACGGCCAGCTCCTCGAGCCGGCCGAGCGCGCCCGGCGGTTTCGTCAGGCGGTCGTTGCGGGCCCGCGCCGCCTCGCGGGCCCGGCTGTCCGAGCCGGGCAGGCCGATCAGCACGGTCTGGAAATCGGAGAGGTCGTCGAAGGGCGCGGCGTCTTGCATGGGCGATCCGTTGGTGGTCGGTGGGGCATGTCTAGCGCAGCGCGCGACGAGGGAAAGAGCGGGGAGGACGCGATGGGGACCGGAAACGACGGGACGGGGCCGCGCACGGCCGATATTCCCGAGGCGCTGGGCCTGCTGACGCGCCTGCCGGTGCCGATGCGCGCCCCGCGCGGCGGGCCGGCGGCCTGGGCCTGGCCGGTGGCGGGGCTGGCGGTCGGGGCGCTGGCCTGGGCGGCGGGCGCGTCGGCGCTCGCGCTGGGGCTCACCCCGGCGCTGGCCGCGGGCGCGGCGCTGGCCGCGTCGGTCCTGGTCACCGGCGCGCTGCACGAGGACGGGCTGGCCGACAGCGCCGACGGCCTCTGGGGCGGGCGCGAGCGCGCGCGCCGGCTGGAGATCATGAAGGACAGCCGGATCGGCGCCTACGGGGTGATCGCGCTGGTCCTGGGGATCGGTCTGCACTGGGCAGCGCTGGCCGCCCTGGCGGGGACCGGGGGGCTGGCGGGCGGGCTGCTGGCGGCGGCGGCCCTGTCGCGGGCGGCGATGGCGGGTCTGATGGCCGCCCTGCCCCCGGCCCGGCCCGACGGGCTGGCGCGCAGCGTCGGCCGACCGCCGGCCCGGACGGCCTGGCTGGCCGGGGGGATCGGCGCGGCGAGTGCCCTCGTCGCGCTGGGGCCGGCGGGGATCTGGGCGATCCTGCTCGCCGCCGGCATCGCCTGGGGCTGGGGCGCGCTGGCGCGGCGGCGGATCGGGGGACAGACGGGCGACATCCTCGGCGCCGCGCAGCAGCTCGTGTCGATCGCGGTGCTCTGCGTGGCGGTGGCGGCGGCCTGACGGCGCCGCTAGCGGCAGGCCATCGCGGCGGCGACCGCCGCCTCGGACCACGGGCCGAGATCCCGGCCCGTCACCTCGTCGCCGTCGAAGCGCAGGGCGAGCAGCCGCGACCAGTCACCCCGCGCGACGATCATCTCGGGCCCGGAGCCGCACGCGCGGATCCCGCCCGCGATGGCGGGGTCCCCGATCCGGTGGTTCGTCACCCCCGCGGCCGACGCGACCTCCACGAGACCGGCCCCGGTCCAGCGCCAGATCCGCAGGATCCGCGCGAGGTGCGGACGGTCCACTGCCGCGATCTCGACCGCGCCGTCCCCGTCGAGATCGGCGATCCCGACCGGGGCGAGCCAGCGATGCGGCTGCCCGATATGGGGCGTGGCGCCGAGCAGCCGCAGATCCCGCCCGTCATGGGCGTAGACGGCGATCTGCGCGCCTTCCGTCAGCGACGCGCGGACCACGACGACCTCGTTCGTTCCGTCCCCGTCCAGATCGGCAAGGCGCGGGGCGACATCCTCGAAGACGTGATCCGCGCCCAGGACCAGCGCGGTTCCGCAGGGCCCCCGGTTCCCGGGCGTGTCGACCCAGAGCGTGCCCGGCTCGTCCGCGCGGCCGAGGATGCCGTGATCGTAGCGGGTCGCGGGATCGTCGAACCAGGCCCGCCGCACCGCGCCGCCGGTCGCGGAATCCGCGACCACGCTGGCGGGATAGGAGGTGAGCGCGGCCTGGTCCGCGATGCAGGCCGCCGCGGCCCCCGGCGCCACCAGCGCGGCGAGGAGGGCGGCGGCCCGGCGCATCAGATCTGCTTCTCGGGCATCTGCACGACCAGCCCGTCCAGCGCATCCGACACCTTCAGCTGGCAGGTCAGGCGCGAGCGGGCCGGGTCGGGCTCGTAGGCGAAGTCGAGCATGTCCTCTTCCATCGGCTCGCGCGGGGGCAGCCGGTCGACCCAGTCGGGATGGACGTAGACATGACAGGTGGAGCAGGCGCAGGCGCCGCCGCAATCGGCCTCGATCCCCGGGATCCCGTTGTCGCGGGCCCCTTCCATGACCGTCAGGCCGTTGCGCACCTCCTGCACGTGCTCGGTCCCGTCGTGTTCGATATAGGTGATCTTCGCCATGTCGGTCTGCCTCGCTGCGCCTCGGTCCGGGTCGGGGCCTATCTAGGCGCGACGGGGCGCCGGGGCCAGAGGCGGCGCGTCCCGGGGGCAGGGACAGGGCAGAGGCGGGCCGGGGCCGCGATTGTGGACGCCGCGCCATAGCCGGGGCACCGGGATGGCGGGGGCCGTTCCGGACCGGCCCGCGACGGCCTAGGGTCGGGGCGGATCGTCCGGCCGCGTGCCGCGCCGATCTGCCCCGACCCTGTCGCCCCGCCCCTCCCCCTGCCCGGCCCGACCCGTGACCCCTGCCCTTCCTCGCCCCGCCCGCCCGCTCGCGCTGGTCCTCGCCCTCGCCGCCTGCGGGCCGGTGCCGGACGCGGAGACGCCGGGGACCGACGCGCCGACCCTCGCCGACGGGATCGAGATCGGCCCGGACGGCGCCTGCTATGGCCGCGACACGGCCCCCGCCGTGGTCGAGACGGTGACCGCGCAGGAGCAGGTGACCGCCCCCGTACTCGGACCGGACGGGCGGATCGCCCGCCCCGCCACCTACCGGACGGTGACGCGCCAGCAGATCCTGCGCGACCGGGAGGAGGTCGTGTTCGAGACGCTCTGCCCCCCGGCCTATACCGCGCCCTTCGTCGAGAGCCTGCAGCGCGCCCTCGCCGCGCGCGGTTATTTCCGGGGGGCCGTGACGGGACATTGGGACGCCGCGACCGGACGGGCGGTGCAGGATTTCCAGCGGCAGGACGGCCCGGACAGCCCGCTCCTGTCGCTCGGCGCCGCACGGCGGCTGGGCCTGGTGGCGCTCTCGCAGGACCAGCTGGACCGGCTGTCGGAGAGCTGAGGCCGCGCGCCGGCCCGGGCTCGCGGGCCCCGGCGCCGCCGCCGCCCCCCCCCCCGCCGGACGCCCTTGATCGCGGGGCCGGCTTTGCCTATACGCCGCCCGTCCGGGGCTCGAATGCGAGTCGGCGGACCCGTGACCCGTGCGGGGGCGTGGCGGCTTCGGCCCCGCCTGACCCGCCGGTCCGGCAAGCAAAGGGCCACACGACCTCCGCCGGGCGCGATCGCGCGGACCCGGACGAAGAGCGGAGCAATCGGGGCGGATGAACCTTCGCGGGACAAACCGCGAGCAGTCATGGAGAGATCGGATGGACCTGATCGCAGAACTGGAGCGCGAGCAGATCGCCTCCCTCGGGAAGGAGATTCCCGACTTCAAGGCCGGCGACACCGTGCGCGTCGGCTACAAGGTGACCGAGGGCACGCGGACGCGTGTGCAGGCCTACGAGGGCGTGTGCATTTCCCGCAAGAACGGCCACGGCATCGCCGGCTCGTTCACCGTGCGCAAGATTTCCTTCGGCGAGGGCGTCGAGCGCGTCTTCCCGCTCTACTCGACCAACATCGAGAGCATCGAGGTGGTGCGCCGCGGCAAGGTCCGCCGCGCCAAGCTCTACTACCTGCGCTCGCGCCGCGGCAAATCGGCCCGGATCGCGGAAGTCACCAACTACAAGCCGAAGGCCGACACGGCCTCCGCCGACGCCTGAGGAGAGACGGGATGAAGGACGGTATCCACCCCGAATATCACGCCATCGACGTCAAGATGACCGACGGCACCGTGATCCAGATGAAGTCCACCTGGGGCAAGGAGGGCGACCAGCTGTCGCTCGACATCGACCCCACGGTGCACCCCGCTTGGACCGGCGGCTCGTCGCGCCTGATGGACACCGGCGGCCGCGTGTCGAAGTTCAAGAACAAGTATGCCGGCCTCGGCTTCTGAGCCGACCCGGCCCGCACGATACGGAAACGCCGCCCCCCGGGGCGGCGTTTCTCGTTTCAGGGGGGCGCCGCCCGCGTTTCAGTGACGCCTACCCGGACCGATCCGGAGTTCCACCGAGCGGTGCCGGACCCTTCTTGGCCCTCGCGGAAGATGGATCGGCACGGCCCCGGGGGCCGCGGACTCTACGGCACTGACGGATACAGCGAGAGGGCCGGTCTCGCGGAGAAAGGGGCAGTCGAGGGACCCCGCAAGGCCCCGGATAAGGTCCGGGACGCGATCGTCCGGGACCCGTCTGCGGTGCCGTGTCAGGCGGACTTGGCCCCGCGCCCCGCGCCGCCGCGCCCGCGGCGCAGGCCGCCGCCGGGCTTGCCGCCGCCGCCGGCGCGACCCGCACCGCCCTGAGGCTTCGAGCCGCCACCGGCGCCCTGCGGGCGCCCGCCACCGCCGCCGCCGCCCCGGCGGCCGCGCCCCCCGCCGCCGGACTTCTTGGCCGGCTGCTCCTCGACTTCCCACGGGCGACCGGAGGCGACGGGGATGGCGGCCTTCATCGCCTTCTCGATGTCCTTCAGATCGCCCATCTCGTCGGGGGCGCAGAAGGCGACGGCGCGGCCATCGGCCCCGGCCCGCGCGGTGCGGCCGATCCGGTGGACATAGTTCTCGGCCACGTTCGGCAGTTCGAAATTGTAGACATGACGCACCTCGGGAATGTCGAGCCCCCGCGCGGCCACGTCGGTCGCGACCAGCACCTTGAGCGTCCCCTCGCGGAAGCCCTGCAGCGCCCGCTCGCGCTGGCCCTGGCTCTTGGCGCCGTGGATCGCGGCGACGGCGAAGCCCTGCCGGTCGAGCTGCTTGGCCAGCTTCTCCATCCCCCACTTGGTGCGGCCGAAGACGATGGCGCGCTCGTCCTTGTGCGCCTCCAGCATCTCGACCAGCAGGTCGCCCTTCGCCGCCTTGGCGACGAAATGCACCTCCTGGTCGATCTTCTCGACCGCCTTGCCCGGGGGGGCCACCTGAACCCGGACGGGATCCTTGAGGTAGCTGCCCGCGATCTCGGCCATCAGCTTGGGCATGGTGGCCGAGAAGAGGAGCGTCTGCCGCTCTTCCGGCAGGTGCTTCGAGATCGTGCGCAGCGCGTGGATGAAGCCCATGTCGAGCATCTGGTCGGCCTCGTCGAGGACGAGATAGCCGGTCTCGGACAGGCTGACCGCCTTGCGGTCGAGCAGGTCGATCAGGCGGCCGGGCGTCGCCACAAGCACATGCGCGCCCTTCTCGAGCCGCTTGATCTGGGGGTTGATCCCGACCCCGCCGACGACGCGCAGCACCCGCAGATGCGAGCCCTCGCCCGCGAAGGCGCCGAGGCTGTCGGCGATCTGGTTCACCAGCTCGCGCGTCGGCGCCAGCACCAGCGCGCGGGCGCCGCGGGCCGGGGCCTTGCCGCCGTCCTTGAGCAGCGCGTCGAGCATCGGCAACCCGTAGGCCGCCGTCTTGCCGGTGCCGGTCTGGGCGAGGCCCATCACGTCGCGCCCGTCCATCACGTGCGGGATGGCCTGCGCCTGGATCGGGGTCGGCTGGGTGAGGCCCTGTTCGGACAGGGCGGCGGTCAGGCGGGGCGCGAGGCCCAGCATGTCGAAATCCATCGGAGGTCTCTTTCGGGAACGGGCGCGCTCCAGGTTCTGGGGGGCCGGCGATCGGCCGCCGCGCGCGGGAATGTCATGGCCTGCCCCATATGCGGGCCGTGGCCGATAAGTCAATGCCGTGCCCCCCCGGTGGGGCGGACCGGGTTCCCCTCGGCCGGCCCCCGCCCTACGCTGCGCGAAACGGGCCCGACCGGCGCGCCAGATCGCCGGCGGGAAGCAAGGGGCATCGGGCGTGGCGCATATCATCGTCGTTGGCAACGAGAAGGGCGGGGCCGGCAAGTCGACCGTGTCGATGCATGTGGCGACCGCGCTGGCGCGGATGGGGCACCGGGTCGGGACGCTGGACCTCGACCTGCGGCAGCAGACGCTCGCCCGCTACCTCGCCAATCGACGCCGCTACATGCAGGCGGAAGGGCTGGACCTGCCGACCCCCAGCCATACCGCCCTGCCCCCCGTCGACCAGGCGGCCCTGCAGCCGGGCGAGAACGCCTCGGACCACCGGCTCTCGGCCGCCGTCGCCTCGATGGAGCCGGACCGCGACTTCATCCTGATCGACTGCCCCGGCTCGCATACCCGCCTCAGCCAGGTGGCGCATTCGCTGGCCGACACGCTGATCACCCCGCTGAACGACAGCTTCGTCGATTTCGACCTGCTGGCCCGGATCGGGACCGATGCCGAGACGATCGAGGGCCCCTCGGTCTATTCCGAGATGGTGTGGAGCGCCCGGCAGCTGCGCGCCCAGGCGGGCCTGAAGCCGATCGACTGGGTCGTGGTCCGCAACCGGCTCGGCGCGCAGAACATGGTCAACAAGGAGCGGATGGAGAAGGCGATCGCCGCGCTGGCCCGCCGGATCGGCTTTCGCAGCGCCCCCGGCTTCGGCGAGCGGGTGATCTTCCGCGAGCTCTTCCCGCGCGGGCTGACCCTGCTCGACCTGCGGGATCTGGGGGTGACGAACCTCAACATCTCGAACGTCGCCGCCCGGCAGGAGCTGCGCGACCTGATGAAGGCGCTGAACCTGCCGGGGGTGAGCGTCGAGTTCTAGTTGATCCCCATCGACGAGATCCGCGCGGTCACCTTCGGCGTATAGGCCCGGCGCAGCCGGATGAAGGTCAGCCAGACGAAGAGCGCGACGAAGGGCCCCAGCAGGATCAGCGCCAGCAGGGCGATGTCGCCGCCGTTCCCGTGGGCGGCGCCCCAGGCCCTGTTGACCAGCCAGTAGGCGACCGGCGTCAGGTCGATCGTCGCGGCGGCGACCTCCGGCCGCGGCGCGTCGAGTCCCAGCCGGCTGTCGACCCATCCGGCGACCATCGTCGCGACGAGACTGTCGGATTCCTCGATCGGCAGCGAGGCCACCGCCTCGGCGAAACGGAAGTCGACGATCGCCGCCACGCCCTCGCGGTTCGAGACCAGCGCCGAGACGGCGATCAGCACCATCGCGGCGAAGCCGGCCATGCCGAGGATCATGCCGATCCGCCCCTCCGGCGTGCGCCGCCGCGGCAGGTGACGACGGGCCGCCGCAGCGGCGGCGCCGACCTCGCCCTCGCCGGCGATCAGCTGGCTCGTGCCGAGCGTGCCGGCGCGCGTCTTCTCGGCAAGGCGCTTCTGCCATTCGGCCATCGGCGCCTCCTGCCCCTTCGGGATGTGGTACTGCGTCCGCGGCCGGTCGCTGCCCGCCACAGGCGCGCCGGGCGACCATTCGGGCATCTCCTCGCGCGGCCGCGGCGCCGGGAAGGCGCCCCTGAGAACCGTCATCCTCAACACCGCCAGCAGGACGAGCAGGCAAGCGGCCACGCCGGCCGGGATCCAGTGCATCACCGCCGAGCGGGGGGCGAGGGCCGCCGCGCGGTCGCCGTCGAAGGGCCGCAGCACCAGCATGTCGGCCGGCATCGCATGGCCCGTATCCTCGAAGCTGTCCCTGACCAGCGATGCCCAGCGGCCGAGCGAGCCGGTCTCGGTCCCGTTGAAGGCGACGATGGGACCGACGACTCCCATGCCCTTGGCCTCGGCGTAGATGTCCATCGGGTCGATCACGTCGTGGCCCTGGCCGGGCCGGTCGTAGAGAACGACGCCCAGCACCTCGGACCCGTCGGTGGCCCCCTGCGCCAGCAGCGGGATCATGTAGGCGTGGCGGTCCTCGATCCGACCCTCGAGCGTCAGCTCGTGATCCCACGAGAAGTCGAGCTGGCCGCGCAGATGGACCTCGTCCAGCGCGGTGCGGTCCGTCCCGCGGTCGTAGGCGCCGGCCTCGACCTGCGCCGGCGGACCGGCAGCCACGGCCGCCGCGCGGTCCAGATTGGACAGGCTCGCCCGATGCTGCATCACCCCGCCGCCCGCCAGGATCAGTCCCGCCAGCGCGAGAAGGGCCAGCGGCGGCATCCGCAGGATGGCCATGCCGAGTACGATCCAGATCCGCATCCCCGCGTTCCTTCCGAGTCACCACACCGGGGCCGAGGGTCGGTGGGCAATCGGGCGGTTTTCGGGCGGGCCCGGCGCCATTTGCGGAACGCGGCCCCCCCGCGGGGACCTGCCGTCAGGACGCGCGGGCGATGCGCCAGCCGCCGCGCCCCTCGTTCACGGCCCCGCCCTCGACGAGACAGGACCAGGCGGCGTTCTGGGTGAGGAAGACGCGCCCGTTCAGGTCCCCCGGCAGATGCGAGCCCTGCAGCCGGTCCATCACCGGGCCCTTCACCTCGGCCAGGTGCAGGCCGATCCCCGCCTCGCGCAGCCGGGCGTTCAGCGCCTCGAGGCTCTCCAGCGCAGAGAAGTCGACGTCGTTCACCGCCGAGCAGACGAGGACGACGTGCCGCAGCGCGGGCGCATCCGCGATCCGCGCCAGCACCATGTCCTCGAGAAAGCGGGCATTGACGAAGTAGAGGCTCTCGTCCGGCCGCAGGAACACGACCGAGGGGTCGGTCTCGACCTCGTGACGCAGGATGTTTCGGAAATGCTCGGTCCCCGCGATCCGGCCGACTTCGGCCACATGCGGCTTCGACGTCTTGTAGAGGTGCAGCGCGATCGACAGCAGCACCCCGGCCGAGACGCCGGCCTCGACCCCCAGGGCCAGCGTCAGCAGGATCGTCGCCGCCACGGCGAGGAAATCGGCCCGCGCGTAGGTCCAGGTGCGCGAGAGGATCGAAAAATCGACGAGGCTCGTCACCGCGACGATGATCGTGGCCGCGAGCGTGGCGTTCGGCAGGTAGTGGACGAGCGGCGTCAGCGCGAGCGCGGCGACCATCAGCCCCGCGGCGGTGAAGGCGCCCGCCGCCGGGGTCGCGGCCCCGGCGTCGTAATTGACGACCGAGCGCGCGAAGCCGCCGGTGACCGGGTAGCCGCCAGTGAAGGCCGCCCCGAGATTGGCGGCGCCGAGGCCGATCAGCTCCTGGTCGGGGTCGATCCGCTGGCGGCGCTTCGCCGCGAGGGTCTGGGCGACCGAGATCGACTCGACGAACCCGATGACCGAGATCAGGATCGCCGGCAGCAGGAGCTGCGAGATCAGGTCGGGGGAGAAGCCGGGCAGCGTCAGGGGCGGCAACCCCTGCGGGACGGTGCCCACGATCCCGACGCCCGCCGAATCCAGCCCCAGCGCCCAGACCGCCAGCGTCGTGGCGACCACGGCCGCGACGGGCCCGGCCTTGGTCGCGTAATCCGCGGCCTTCGGCCCCAGCCCGGCGCGGCGCAGCAGCGGCTTCAGCCCCCGGCGCACCCAGAACAGGAAGGCGGTCGCCGTGACCCCGATCACGAGGGTCGGCAGGTTCACCCGGTCGAGGCCCCGGCCCAGCTCGTAGGCCATCTCGAAGAGGGTGTCGCCCGAAGCAGGGATACCGAGGATGTGCTTGAGCTGGCTGGCCGCGATCAGGATGCCGGAGGCGGTGATGAAGCCCGCGATCACCGGGTGGCTGAGGAAGTTCGCGATGAAGCCCAGCCGGAACAGGCCGAGCGCCAGAAGGAACGCCCCCGACAGGAAGGCAAGCGTCAGCGCCGCCACCGCATAGCCGGCCGTCCCCGCCTCGGCCACCTGCCCCACCGCGGCGGCGGTGAGGAGCGAGACGACCGCGACCGGCCCCACGGCCAGTGCGCGGCTGGTGCCGAAGACCGCGTAGAGCAGGATCGGCGCGATCGAGGCGTAGATCCCCGCTTCCGGCGGCAGGCCGGCCAGCATCGCGTAGGCCAGCGATTGCGGGATCAGCATGATCGTCACGATCAGGGCCGCCACCGCGTCGGAGGCGAAGGCCTCGCGGTCGTAGCGCCGCCCCCAGTCGAGGATCGGCAGGTAGCGGGTGAGCGTCATCGTCCCATCTCCTTCGTCGGGCCGCCCCTGCGGGGGCCCATCCCGTCCCGGCCCGCCCGTCCGGCGGTCCATCCCGTCCCGGCCCGCCCGTCGGTCGGACTGGCCGGCGGTATCGTAGGCTCAGTCCTCGACGGCGCCCCGTTCCAGCCGGTCCCGCAGGGGGGCGAGGTCGTAGCCGGCGGCACGGGCTGCGGCGATGATCCCTTCGGCCGGGCGGCGGCCGGCCTGCGACAGCGCCCAGAGCGTCGCGGCCCGGGTGCCGGTCCGGCAATAGGCGAAGACCGGGCCCGGCAGCGCCTCCAGCAGCGCACCGAAATCGGCCGCGTCCTGAGCGCCCACCTGCCCGGGCCGGATCGGCTGGGCGCGGAAGGCGAGGCCCGCCGCCTGCGCCGCGCGGGCGATCTCGGCGGAGGCGGGCTGCCCCGCTTCCTCGCCGTCCGGGCGGTTCGAGACGATCGCTCCGAAGCCGGCGGCCTTCAGCGCGGCGATGTCGGCTGGAACGATCTGCGGGCCGACCGAGAGGCCGGGTGCGATCTGGCGGATATCCATGCGGGTCACCTGAGAGCGGAGGGGGGGGGGACCGGGGGCGGGGGTGTCAGAGGCCGTTCAGCGGCACCTTCAGCATCGGCCGTCCGTCCTTGTCGGTCGGCACCTCGCCGGCGCGCATGTTCACCTGCAGCGAAGGGATGATCAGCCGCGGCATGGCGAGCTGGGCGTCCCGCTCGGTGCGGAAGGCGACGAACTCCTCCTTCGTCCGATCCCGGCCGACATGGATGTTGTGCGCCTTCTCTTCCCCGACCGTGGTCTCCCACTGGATGTCGCGGCCGTTCGGTCCGTAATCGTGGCACATGAAGAGCCGCGTCTCGTCCGGCAGGGCCAGCACCTTCTGAATGCTGTCGTAGAGCTGACCGGCATCGCCGCCGGGGAAATCGGCCCGGGCCGATCCGCCGTCGGGCATGAAGAGCGTGTCGCCGACGAAGGCCGCGTCGCCCATCACATGCACCATGCAGGCCGGCGTGTGGCCGGGCGTGTCCATGGCGAAGGCCCGCATCCCGCCGATCATGTAGGTGTCGCCGTCCTCGAACAGGGCGTCGAACTGGCTGCCGTCGCGCTGGAACTCCGTCCCCTCGTTAAAGACCTTTCCGAACGTGTCCTGCACCACGCGGATCTTCGCGCCGATGCCGATCCGACCGCCCAGACGCTCCTGGATGTAGGGGGCGGCGCTGAGGTGGTCGGCATGAACATGGGTCTCGATGATCCAGTCCAGCCGCAGGCCCCGCTCCTGCACGCGGGCGATCATCCGGTCGGCATGCTCGTAGGTGATGCGGCCGGCGGCGTAGTCGATGTCCATGACGCTGTCGACGATGGCGCAGGCGTCCGAGCCGGGATCCTTCACGATGTAGCTGATCGTGTTCGTGGCCGGATCGAAGAAGGCCTCGACATCGGGGCGCACGGTCAGGTCGACGGGATAGGCGGTCATCTCTCTCACTCCTCTTTCGGCCGGATCAGGCCGGGGCATAGCGGCGGGCGACGGTGCGGGCGCGCCACAGGCGCGCGGCATACATTCCGGCGATCATCGCCGCGACGAACAGGATCACGTCCGGCCGGCCGGTACCGAGCGCGGGCAGCGCGCCGCCGGGGCAGAAACCGGCGATCCCCCAGCCGAGGCCGAACAGGGCCGAGCCGGCGACCAGAGGCCGGTCGATCAGCCGCGAGGTCGGCAGGTGGAACGCCACGCCCAGCACCGGCGCCCCGCGCCGCAGGACGAAGCGGTAGCCGAGCCCCGTGACGGTCAGGGCGCTGACCATGACGAGCGCCAGCGAGGGATCCCATGTCCCCGCGATGTCGAAGAAGTTCAGCACCTTCGCGGGGTTGGCCATCCCGGCCAGCACGATGCCGAGGCCGAAGACAAGGCCGATCAGGTAGGCGGAGAACAGGCGCATGGGATCAGGCTCCGATCAGGTGGCGGATGACGAAGACGGTGGCGAAGGCGCTGGCCATGAAGGTCAGCGTGGCCACGATGGAGCGCGGCGACAGCCGGGCGATCCCGCAGACGCCGTGGCCCGAGGTGCAACCGGACGAGTAGCTGACGCCGAACCCGACGATCAGGCCGCCGAGCGCGATCATGGCGAGAGGGACGGGCACGGCGACGACGGGCATCGCGCCGGTCGCGAACAGCCAGGCCAGCGGGGCCGTCGCCATGCCGGCGACGATGGCGATGCGCCAGCCCTTGTCCGTGCCGCCGCCCGGCAGGATCCCGGCCGCGATGCCGGTCGCGCCGAGGATGCGGCCGTGAAGGGCCATCAGCAGCACCGCGGCGAGGCCGATCAGCGCGCCGCCGCCCAGCGCCTGCCAGGGGGTGAACTCGGTGAGGATGGGAGGGGTCATGGGGCGGTCCGCTCTGGAATCTCGTTGGCCGAGCGGATATATTAGGTCGGTCTAATTTAGCAAGGCATGAAATTCACGATGATGAATATTTCTGATTCCCCTGTCCTTCTTGCCGCGACGACGGGCGGCACCGAGGCGATCGAGGAGAAGGCCGGCATGGTGTCGGCCCAGCTCGGGCAGCTGTCGAACCCCATCCGGCTTCTCGTCCTGTGCAAGCTCGCCGGGGGCGAGATGTCGGTCGGCGCGCTGCAGGCGGAGCTGGGTCTGGGGCAGTCCGCGCTCAGCCAGCACCTCGCCCGGCTGCGCGAGGCCGGGATGGTCGCGACCCGCCGTGCGGGCACGACGATCCATTACCGGATCGCCGATCCCCGCGTGGCGCGTCTGATGATGGCGCTCGACGCGATCTACTGCCGGCCGGAAGCCGGCACCGGGCCCGGCGCCGGCTGACCGCGGCCGGTCGCGCGGGCCTAGATCAGCGGCCGCCGCGGCAGCGGCTCGAGGTCGGTCAGGCCGATCCGGGCGAGCTCGGGCAGGTCGTGTATCAGCAGCTGCCCGTCCCGCCAGGTGACCACCTGGCGCTGCCGCAGGTTGGCCAGCGTCTTGTTCGTGTGGACGAGCGACAGACCGAGCGCGTCCGCGAGATCCTGCTGCCGGATCGGCATCGCGGCCCGCCCGTCCCCGGCGAGATCCACCGCCTCGAGACGCTGGTAGAGCCGGACGAGCCCCCAGGCCACCCGTTCCTGCGCGGTGCGCTGGCCGAGCGTGGCGATGGTCTCGCCCAGGAAATGCTCGTCGGTGGCGCTGACCCAGATCAGGTCGTAGGCGCGGGACGGATGCTGCGCGATCAGCTTTTCCAGCCGGTTGCGCTGGAAACAGCAGAGGACCATCTCGGTCACCGCCTCGACCGTGTGGCTCGACTCCCCCATCAGGCTGGCCTGCAATCCCAGGAAATCACCCGGCAGGAGGAAGTTGATGACCTGCTTGCGCCCGTTCTCCAGCGTCTGGTGCCGCAGGCCCATCCCCGACAGAACCGTGTAGAGCTGGGGCGAGGCGCTGCCCTGCATCAGCACGACCGAGCCGGGGCTGACCCGCATCTCGCCGGACTTGAACTCGCGCATGAAGCGCGCCTCGCTGTCGGACATCTCGGTGAAGACGGGCTTATCCCGCAACGGACAGGCCTCGCAGATCACACTCATGGAATGGCCCTCCCTATGTCAGAGATTAATGCACGAGGGAGGATACGAGTCCAGTAAGCGGCCAGGAACGACCGAAGGCCAAGATGACCGACACGACCCATTCCCCCCGGAACCTCATCCTGATCCGAGACCCGCTGATCGCCGACGACCTCGACACCGCGCTGGCGGAGATGCATCCGGATCATGTCGTCGTGCGCGTCGCCGACATCGACGATGCGACCGACGCGCTCGCCACGGTGCAGGACGTGCGCGTCGTCGTGCTGGAGCTGGGGCCGGCCGAACTGTCGAGCTCGGCCCTGCAGCTCGCCCTCGCCGCGCACGACGCGCGGGTGATCCTGTTCGGGCCGGCGGCCGAACGGGCGGCGGAGGACTCGCCCTGGCCGGTGCTGCACCGCCCCTTCGGATCGGATTCGCTGCGCCGCCTGATCGCGCCCGAAGGGCCCCCAGAAACGTGATCGGCCGACGTGCGATGGCACGTCGGCCGACATCGAGGCGACAGGTCCCGCGATGTCGCGGAACGCTGCCGTCAGGCGTGCAGCGTCTCGGTCGAGGAGAAGAACATCGCCTGGCTCACCGCCGAACGCACCTGGCTCTCGACATAGGGCTTGGTGATGAGGAAGGCCGGCTCCGGTCGCTCGCCCGTCAGCAGCCGCTCGGGGAAGGCGGTGATGAACACCACCGGCAGGTCCGGGTGGTTCTCGAGGATGTCCTTGATCGCGTCGATGCCCGAGGAATTGTCGGCGAGCTGGATGTCCGCGAGGATCAGGTCGGGCTCGGTCTTCTGGGCCAGCGCGACCGCCTCGGTCCGGGTCCGGGCGATGCCCGTCACCTCGTGGCCGAGTTCCTGCACCGTGGCCGCGAGATCCATCGCGATGATCGCCTCGTCCTCGATGATCATCACCCGGCCGGTCATCGAATCCGACATCTCCGAGACCGCGATGCTCTGCAGCTCGCGCGCCTCGTCCTCGTCGGTCTGCATGATCTCGGCGATCTCGGAATCCGTGAAGCCCTCGATCGTCGAGAGAAGCAGCGCCTCGCGGGTCTTGGGCGTCAGTTTCGCCATGTGCGCCTGCGCCCGGGCCGAGATCGCATCCTCGGCAGAGCCGAGTTCGGCCCCGGACGAGGACCAGATCATGTGGAAGGCATGGAAGAGGGCCGTCTTCGGACCACTTGTGGACTCCATCGACGACGGATCGGCGATCAGCGCCTCGAGCGTGGCCGCGGCGTATTTGTCGCCGGTCGTCTGGTCCCCCGTCAGCGCCCGCGCGTAACGCCGCAGATACGGCAGATTTTCCCCAACCGCTGTGGCGATCGAACTGGACATCGTGTGCTCCCCGTAGTCGCTAGTCGGGAACCAAACACCGCCCGGGTCCGTTTGGTTCCGACGGCGCGACGGAACGGGAACCATGAATTTTGCTATGAAGAAGGTGGAGATGGGCGAGGACAGCGACAAATCATCCATCCGGAACCAGATCGATGAGAACCTGAAGAAGGTATACCAGGATGCCCTGAACGAGGAGGTTCCCGACAAATTCCGCGACCTGCTCGAGCAGCTCAAGAAGAAGGAGGGCGGCTCGTGAGCGAACGCAGTGCCGAGCGCGGCCATCCCCGCGACGAGATCCAGGACCACCTCAAGCCGCTGCGCGCCTTCGCGCTGTCGCTGACGCGCAATTCCGCCAATGCCGACGACCTCGTGCAGGACACGATCGTCAAGGCCTGGACGAAGATTGACACGTTCCAGCCCGGATCGAACATGCGGGCGTGGCTGTTCACCATCCTGCGCAACACGTTCTATTCCGACCGCCGCAAGCGAAAGCGCGAGGTGCCCGATCCCGACGGCGCCTACAGCGACACGCTCTACGAGAAGCCGAGCCATGACGGCCGCCTCGCGATGGGCGACTTCAAGCGCGCCTTCGACCAGCTCTCGGCCGAGCACCGCGAGGTGCTGATCCTCGTCGGGGCCTCGGGTTTCGGCTACGAGGAGGCCGCGGACATGATGGGCGTCAAGGTCGGCACGGTGAAGAGCCGCGCCTCCCGCGCCCGGGCCCGTCTCGCCGAACTGATGGGCCTGGCGGAGGGCGAGGACGTCCTCGTCGCCGGCGATGCCGCGACGATGGGCATCATGGGCAAATCCGGGGTACAGGCCGCATGACGGAGTCTCCGGGCCCGTTCCGGAGGTTCTTCGACAGGCTGGCAGTCAGACTTTCCCTCTCGATCGCGATCGCCCTGCTTCCGCTTGCGGTGATCGCGGTCTGGCAGGCCCTTGCGGTGATCCGCGAGGCCCAGGGACGGTCCGAGCTCGGCCTGATGGGCGTCACCCTGCATACCGCCGCGATCGAGGCGCGCCTGATCTACGAGGCGCGGGGCATCGCCGACTCGCTCGCCGAGACGGTTCCGCTCATCTACGACGAATCGCCGGAGGCCTGCGACGCCGCGCTGGCCGACGTGGTCGAGGGCCGCTCGCAGTTCAGCGCGCTGGCCTATGTCGACAACGAGGGGGACGTTCTCTGCGCCTCGGACGGCTCGCGGATGAACGTGCAGGGACTCAGCATCTTCGAGGATGCCGCCTCGCGCGACACGCCTGGCTATTACGCCAACAACGTCGCGCCCCTGTCGGGCGCCGCGGTGGTCGGGGCGGTGAGCCCGGTCTTCGACGCGGAGGGGGACCGCGCGGGATTCGTCGCGATCTCGCTGCCGAGGGTTCGCGCCCCCGTCCTGCAGGAGGGCACGCCGCAATACGCGCTCGAGCGCGAGACGACCCTCATCACCTTCGGCCCGGAGGGCGAGGTGCTGACCTCGTCGATCCCGCTCGAGGACGTGAGCGACACGCTGCCCCAGGGCCGGACGCTGGATCAGCTGGCCGACCAGGGACAGCAGAGCTTCAACAGCTTCAGCCGCGAGGGCCAGCGCCGGGCCTATTCGGTCGCGGCCATCGTGCCCGGACAGTTCTACGCCATGGGCAGCTGGCCGCGCCGGGTGGCCGAGCTCGATCTGAGCCAGAGCCTCTCGCCGCTGCTTCTGCCGGCGCTGATGTTCGTGGGCAGCATGCTGATGGCCTGGCTCGCCGCCGACCGGCTGGTGCTGCGTCACCTGCGGCCGCTCGGGCGGGCGATGTCCTCTTTCGCCGGCGGCACCCGGGTCGTCGGCAGGGTCCGGTCCGACAGCGCCCCGGTCGAGATCCGCGACCTCGCCGACAGCTTCCTCGCGATGACCGACACGATCCTGCGCGACGAGGCCGAGCTGGAGGATACGATCCGGCAGAAGGAGGTGCTGCTGCGCGAGGTGCACCACCGGGTGAAGAACAACCTGCAGCTCATCGCCTCGATCATGAACCTGCAGATGCGCACAGCGCACAGCGCCGAGGCCAAGCGGCTGATCCGGTCCCTGCAGGAGCGGGTGATGAGCCTCGCCACCGTCCACAAGGAGCTTTACCACACATCCGGCCTGACCGAGATCCATGCCGACGAGCTGCTGTCCGAGATCCTTCAGCAGATCTTGCGGATGTCCTCGACCCCCGGACGGCCGGTCGATCTGGAGACGAGCTTCGCCCCGGTCCAGTTGCTCCCGGACCAGGCGGTGCCGGTCTCGCTCTTCGTGACCGAGGCGCTGACGAACGCGCTGCGCTACGCTGCGAAGTCGCCCAGCGCGTCGATGCGGCTCATCGTGCGGATGGACCGCGTTCCGGGCACCGACAAGGCCCGGATCGAGATCGCGAACAGCCAGCCGGGGACCGACGCGGACCGGAGCGGTCTCGACGGCGGCACCGGACTGGGCCAGCGCCTGCTCGCCGCCTTCGCGGCGCAGACCGGCGGCGGCTACGAGACCCTGAACGAGCCGGATCTCTTCCGCATCGTCCTGACCTTCACCCCCCTCGCCCCGTCGAAGGACTGAGCAAGGGCCGCTACTTCACCGCCGAGATGGAGACGACGCGAACGGTCTCGGACCGCACGCCGTCGGTCTCGTTCCACAGCATGTAGCCGATGCCGAGCTCCGGCAGGACCCGGATCCCCTCCATGTAGGCGTCGGCGGTATCGTAGGCGATGATCGCGGGCAGGGTGGCGTAGGTGCAAGCGCCGACCGACACCGTGCCGGCGGCATCGTAGACCTGGCTCTGCGCCTCCTGCCGGTCGCCTTCGGCAGAGGTGACGGTGACCGAGGCCTGCCAGCGGCCGCCCGGCGCGGGGACCGGCATCTCCTCGGGCGGGATCCCGTACTCGTAATCCTGCCGCGAGGCCGGATCGACCGCGCCGTCGACGATGTTCCGGTAGGACAGCAGATGCGTGCCGTGCGCGATCTCGAACTCGTAGCTCGGCACGTCGTCGACCATGCCACGGACATGGACGACCGCGCCGTCCCGGCGCGAGTAGATCTCTGCCGTGCCATCGCCGTACTCGACCCGGATCCCGCCGGCGAGGTCCGCGGCGGTGACGCAGCCGGGCGACTGCGCGGCCAGGGGTGCGGCGAGGACGAGGCAGAGTGCCGCCGGCAGCGGCAGGTGGAGACGGGGCATGTGGCGCTCCTCAGGCATTGCGTCGGGGGCAGGGTAATCCGGGGAAAGGACGCTGTCGCCCCTCTCCCGGCCGCCGTCCTGCCCCGCGCCGCCCTAGCGTGAGGGCCGGGACAGCCGGCGCAGATTGGCGCGGGTTCGGGCACGGATCGGGCGCAGCGCGGCCAGCGCGACGAGGGGCGGCGGTTGCAGGGCCAGGGCGGCTGTCATCGCGGCGCCTGCCGCGCGGGCGAAGACAGGCGCCTTCTCGGCGATCATTCGCTCCCGCTCCCCCGCCCCGCCATGCCAGTCGGCCGCCATGCCCCACAGACGCAGCGCGATCACCGTCTGCGCCTCGGCCGCCACGAGGGCGGTCTGCATCGCGGCGCCCCACCAGTCGAAGATCGTCGGGATGCGTGCCATGCCCGTCCTTGCGCCCCTGTCCCGTCCCGGTCCCGCCCCTGCCGCGACAAGGCGCGGCCCGGGGCGGGGGTTCCGCCGAAGGGCGCCCCGAAGCGTCAGTTCGGATTGTCCATCCGGATCATGGCCCGGACCGACCCGAGCACGTCGCTGTCGAAGATCACCCGCACCTGCCGCCCGCCGGGACCGTGATCGCCGTCGGTCCAGGGGCTCTCGTAGATCGTCGTGTTGCCGGCGGTGCGGATGCGGTCGGTGGCGACGACGCTCTCCACCACCCGCGCGCGCCCGCCGAAGGGAAGGAACGTGCCGGTATCGACGACCCAGATCCGCGACGCCGTCGACTGCGCGTGCTCGATCGAGACAGGGTTGCGGATCTCTTCGTTGACGCCGTGGAAGACGTTGTCCGCGAAGGTAACGTTGCGCATCCGGGTCATGTCGAGCCCGGCAAAGGTCGTGTCCACCCGGTCGACGCGGTCGATATAGCCGTTGATCGACCGGAAGACGTTTCCCGTCACGGAGAGGCCGTGGATGTAGTGGTTCGGCCCGTAGGGCTTCACCACGATGAAGTTGAACCAGTCGGCCACGTCGTTGACCGTGAAGATGTTTCCGGTGATCGACAGACCCCCGAACGAGAATTGCTGGCCCAGTGCCGGCGTCGCGTCGTGCTCGTTCGTCCACTCGATGAAGTTGTTGTCGATGTAATTGCCGATCACGGTCGACTTCACGTTCGGCGAGGTGAAGACGAGGCCGCCCCGCCGCACGCCGTTGACCGTCTCGTCGCCGTGGAACCAGTGGTTGCCGGTGATCGTCGCGCCCGACCCGCCGATCACCGCGAAATGCAGGAACATCACCACCCGGCAATCGCGGATCTTGACGTCGTTGGCGTTGGTGTTGAGCGCGATGGTCCCCCGCTGGTCGACGGGCAGCGCCTGTTCGTTGGACTGGAAGTTGCAGCGGTCGACCAGCAGGCCCTGGCAGCCCGACCCGATCGAGGTGATGCCCCGATGCTCGGGCTTGTTGATGGCGCAGTCGCGGAGGTGGAAGATCAGCCCCTGCCGCGGCAGGGCGAGAGCGCTGGCCTGTCCGTTGCACTGGAACTCGACGTCGTCGATCACGAACTGGCTGAGATCGTCGAAGCCGGTGAAGTCCAGCAGGTACCGGTAGCGCACGAAGGTGTAGGTCCGCGTCCCCTCGCTGTCGTAGAGCGGGGCGGAGAGGGTGATCCGCTGCTGCGCGATGTTCACCTCGCGCACATAGACCTCGCGCCCGACGCCGGTGCCGTGGACGCGGCTGCCCCGCTCGATATTGGCGATGTTGGCGACGCCCGTCAGCGTCAGCGGCGAGCTGGCAACGTAGCTGGCCTGGCTCTGCACGCTGCTCGCCGTCCAGTCCGGACCGTCGATGGGCTGGAACTGGCCGTTGCGGATGACGCGCCGCGTGTGGAACGTCGTGCGCCCGGGATCGCAGGCCGCCATGTCGAGCGGCCGGGTCAGGCCGATCCGCCGCCCGCAGAGGTCGAGGCTCTCGTGATCCGCGAAGTTGAGCAGCGCCTGGAACGCCTTGCGGAAGGCCTGCTCCTCGTTCCCGAAGGCGGCGAGGTAGCTGTCGAAGTCGAAGTTCCGCTGCAGGATGAACCGCCGGTTGTCGGGCACGCTCACGGTGCCCTCGAACCGGACCGGGTTCTGCATCGTCACGTCGCCGTTCAGGTAGTAGGTCCCGCCCGGGACCAGCACCTCGCGCCCGTTCGCGGCGGCGTCGGCGGCGTTGAAGGCGGGCGCGTCGTTCGCGGTGCCGTTGCCGAGCGCGCCGTAATCGCGCACGTCGACCACCGCGAGCATGTCGCGCAGATAGGCGGAGGTGATGTCCTCGATCTCGATGTCGTCGATCCGCAGGATGCCGCCCGTCGGCCCGGTGAGGTCGAGCCCCAGATGCCCATGCGCCGCGCCCGGCCAGACCATGTCGGTGCCGCCGCGCACCCCCGTGCCGACGATCCCGGTCACGGTGACGACCTCGCCATAGGCGGCGATCTGCGTGGCCGGGCCGGCCGTGGCCACCCCGCCGAGAACCCCGCCGCCGGACCCGACCGGCGTGCCCGCGATGCGCACCGCCGGCAGCGCCCCCGCGATCGCCTTCACCCGCGCCGTGACGCGCAGGTAGAGTCCCGGCCGGATCGGCGTCTGGCCCATCCAGCGGACCCGCTGGGTCGACGCCGTCTTCACGATCTCCATCGCGCCGCCGAAATCCTGATCGGCGGGGACGAAGACGCCGCCCCCCGACCCGGCATAGGTGTCCGAGCCGGGTCGCCCGTCGCCGCTCGACCAGACACCGAGCCCGGCGGAGAAGGGGGGCGGGTCGAGTTGCAGTCCTTCGGTGATCGCGACGTTCATCGGCAGGGCTCCCCGGCGGCCATGGATTGACCGCCGGGAATAGCAGCCCCGCCTGAACGGGACCGGACCGGACCGCGCGCCGCGCGCGGCCCCGCGCAACGCCCTCAGGTGTTGAAGAGGAAATGCATCACGTCGCCGTCGCGCACGGTGTATCCCTTGCCCTCGGACCGCATCTTGCCGGCCTCCTTGGCCGGACCCTCGCCGCCGAGCGTGACGAAATCCTCGTAGCCGATCGTCTCGGCCCGGATGAAACCCTTCTCGAAATCGCCGTGGATCACGCCGGCCGCCTGCGGCGCCAGCGTGCCCTGCCCGATCGTCCAGGCCCGTGCCTCCTTGGGGCCGACGGTGAAGTAGGTCTGCAGGCCGAGCAGTTCGTAGCCCGCACGGATCAGCCGGTCGAGCCCAGCCTCCTCCAGCCCCATCTCGGAGAGGAACATCTCCTGCTCCTCGGCGTCGAGCTGGGCGATCTCCTCCTCGATCCGGGCGGAGATGACGACATGGGAATTGCCCTGCGCCGCGGCCATCGCGGCGACGCGGGCGGACTGGGCATTGCCGGTCCCGGCCGAGGATTCCTCAACGTTGCAGACGTAGAGCACCGGCTTGGCGGTGATGAGCTGCAGCATCCGCCAGGACTTCTGCTCCTCGGGCGTGATCTCGACGGTCCGGGCCGGCCGCCCGTCCTCCAGCGCCGCCTGCGCGCGGGCGAGCAGGGCGTCCTGCTCGGCCGCCTCCTTGTCGTTCCCCTTCAGCTTGCGGACGAGGTTCGCGCGCCGCCGCTCGATGCTCTCCAGATCGGCGATCATCAGCTCGGTCTCGATCGTCTCGGCATCGGCGATGGGATCGACCCGGCCCTCGACATGGGTCACGTCCCCGTCCTCGAAGCAGCGCAGCACATGCGCGATGGCGTCGGTCTCGCGGATATTCGCCAGGAACTGGTTGCCGAGGCCCTCGCCCTTGCTCGCGCCCTTCACCAGCCCCGCGATGTCGACGAAGGTGATCCGCGTCGGGATGACCTGCTTGGACTTAGCGATCTCGGCCAGCCGGTCGAGGCGGGCATCCGGCACGGCCACGTCGCCCACGTTCGGCTCGATCGTGCAGAAGGGGAAGTTCGCCGCCTGCGCCGCGGCGGTCCTCGTCAGCGCGTTGAAGAGCGTGGACTTGCCGACATTCGGCAGCCCGACGATGCCCATGCGGAAACCCATGTCTCGAACTCCGGTCTGCCAGGGTGAGGGATCGGCGCCGAGCCTATGGGCGAGGGTCCGCCCGGCGTCAAGGACGGGGCTTGCGGGGCGGGCCGGCGCGGCACCATTCTCGCCGGATGACGCAGGGTAAGATAGCTCGATTCCATGCGGGTCGCGACCCCCTGTCTCTTCCACCCCGGCACCTGCCGCGAGGCGTTCACCGCCTATGCCGGGATCTTCGGCACCCGGGCCCCCGACATCACGGGCTTCGACGAGCCCCCCCCGGACGGGACGCGGCCCGCCGCGCCGGAGGGAGCGGTGATGCATGCCGCCCTCGATCTCGGCGGCTCCCGGATCTACGGCAGCGACGACGTGGGCGGGACGCCCCCCGCCCCGATGGCCGGCTGCAACGTCCACATCGCCTTTCCCGGGTTCCACGTCGCGAAGGGCGTCTTCGAGCGCCTGGCGGAGGGCGGCGAGGTCCGCATGCCCTTCCGGGCGGAATTCTGGACCCCCGGCTTCGGCGCCCTGTCCGACCGTTGGGGCATCCGCTGGATGGTGTCGGTCGAGGACGGGGACGCGTCCTGAACCGGAGCCGGGCCAGCCCGGCGCGCGTCCGCCCGGCCGGCGCGAGGGTCGGCACCGGGCGGGCCGCTGCCGACGGGATGGAACGGCCCACCGTCGCGACGGACGTCCATCCCGCACGCGGTGCCGGCCCGCCCGGGCCGGACTGGCACCGCCGATCGCGGCGCCGGTCACGGTCCGCCCGCGAGGCCCCGGCACCGAGGGGGCCCCCGTCGCCCCGGCGGCCCCGGACGGATGCGGGACGGGTGCGGGACGGGTCCGGCACGCCCCCGATCGCCCGGCGGCGCCCCATTGATCTTCGCCGCGCGCTGTCCCACACATTCCGCCGGACAGCGCGAGGGGGAGACAGAGGCCATGACGCGGATCGACCGCCGTTTCGAGAAGCTGCGCAGCGAGGGGCGCAAGGCCTTCGTCTCCTACGTCATGGCGGGCGATCCCGACTACGCCACCAGCCGCGACATCGTGCTCGGCCTGCCGGGCGCGGGAGTCGACGTGATCGAGCTCGGCCTGCCCTTCACCGACCCGATGGCCGACGGCTCCACCATCCAGCTCGCCGGCCAGCGGGCCCTCGGCAGCGGCCAGACGCTCGAGAAGACACTGCAGATCGTGCGCGAGCTGCGGGCGACGGACGACGAGACGCCCGTCGTGATGATGGGCTACTACAACCCGATCTATTCGCGCGGCGTGGAGCGTTTCCTCGCCGAGGCGAAGGAGGCCGGGATCGACGGACTGATCGTCGTCGACCTCCCCCCCGAGGAGGACGACGAGCTCTGCATCCCCGCCCAGAAGGCGGGCCTGAACTTCATCCGCCTCGCCACCCCTACGACCGACGACCGCCGCCTGCCGGTGGTGCTGCAGAACACGTCCGGCTTCGTCTACTACGTCTCGATCACCGGCATCACCGGCGCGGCCGAGGCGCAGGCCGACCTCGTCGCGCCCGAGGTCGCGCGGATCAAGGCGCAGACCGACCTGCCCGTCATCGTCGGCTTCGGCATCCGCACGCCCGAGACGGCCGAGGCCATCGCCCGGATCGCCGATGGCAGCGTCGTGGGCTCGGCCATCGTCTCCGAGATCGCCAAGGGCCGTCCGGTCGCCGAGGTCCTGGACTACGTCCGCGCCCTCGCCGACGGCGCCCACCGGGCCTGAAAGCGCGATCGGGCCGCACCCGCCCCGCCACGCCAGGCCAGGCCAGGCGAGGCCCCGCCAGGCTAGGCCTCCCCCCGCCTCCCCCCAGACACGCGCCCGTCCCCGCTCCTATCCTGCCCGGACCATTCCCCGGGCGCGGGGGCCGGCCCCCGCTCCGCCGCCGGCCCCTTCGCCCGGGGCCGCACCCCGGCGATCAGCGGATCCTGCCCCCCGCCGGACCGACCTGCCGACCCTCCACCGGCGCCGGGCGCCCGGACGGCACCCGCCCCTGCTCTTATCTTGCCCGAAATACTCCGGGGGTGCGGGGGCTGGCCCCCGCTCCGCGGCCTGCCGGACGCCGCTGCGCCGGGCAGGCCTCACCCCAGCGTCACGTCGAGCAGCATCATCACCACCAGCCCGACGATCAGCCCCGCCGTCGCGCGGTGCTGGTGGCCGTTCCGATGCGTCTCGGGCACGATCTCGTGGCTGATGACGTAGAGCATCGCTCCGGCGGCGAAGGTCAGCCCCCAGGGCAGCAGCGCGTGGCTGACCGAGACGAGCGCGGCGCCGACGAACGCGCCCAGCGGCTCGGCCGCACCCGAGGCCAGCGCGGTGAGGAAGGCCGTCCGCCGCGAATAGCCGAGGCCGGTCACCGCGACGGCGACCGCCAGCCCCTCCGGCATGTCCTGGATCGAGATGCCGGTCATCACCGACAGCCCGTTCGCCTGCCCCTCGCCGAAGGCGACGCCGATCGACAGCCCTTCGGGGAAGTTGTGGATCGTGATCGCGATCACGAAGAGCCAGATCCGGGCCACCGCCTCGGTGTCGCGCCCTTCGGGGCCGGTCCGGAAATGCTCGTGCGGGATCGTCGCGTTCAGCCAGGCGACGAAGCCGGCGCCGAGGACGATGCCCGCCCCCGCGATCAGCGCCGCGACCAGCTCGGACCCCGTGCGTTCGGTCGCGACGTCGATCCCGGGCAGGATCAGCGAGAAATAGGCCGCGGACAGCATCACGCCGGCGGCGAAGCCCAGCATCGTGTCCGAGGCGCGCTGCGACAGGCTGCGGCCGATCAGGGCGGGAAGCGCCCCGATCGTCGTCGCCGCCATCGCGACCAGCCCGCCGAGCGTGCCGAGAAGGATCGTGTCCATGCGCCCGCCGGGCCCCGTCTGCTGTCGTGGCGCCGTCCTGCCCACACGCGGGGCAACGTGACCTCCTCGGGGCCGGCGGCAAGTCCCGCCGCGATTGCACCCGCCCTCCGGCCCGGCTACCCCATCATCCGGCGCCAGCCCGACCGCCGCCGCGAGGACCAGCCATGCCCGTCATCACCTGCATCGACGACCTCAAGGCGCTGCACCGCGCCCGGACGCCGAGGATGTTCTACGAATATTGCGAGAGCGGCTCCTATACCGAGCAGACCTTCCGCGAGAACACGGCCGATTTCGACCGGATCCGGCTACGGCAGAGGGTGGCGGTGGACCTGTCGGACCGCTCGACCGCCTCCACCATGATCGGGACCGACGTGGCGATGCCGGTCGCGCTCGCCCCCGTCGGCATGTGCGGGATGCAGCGGGCCGACGGCGAGATCAAGGCCGCCCGCGCGGCCGAGGCCTTCGGCGTGCCCTTCACCCTCTCGACCATGTCGATCTGCTCGATCGAGGACGTGGCCGAGGCGACCCAGGCGCCCTTCTGGTTCCAGCTCTACGTCATGCGGGACGAGGCCTTCGTCGACGACATCCTGGCCCGGGCGCGGGCGGCGGGCGTCTCGGCCCTCGTGCTGACGCTCGACCTGCAACTCCTCGGCCAGCGGCACAGGGACCTGAAGAACGCGCTGACCGCGCCGCCGCAGCCGACGCTGGCCAACGCCATCGACATGGCCGATCCCCGCCGCTGGCGCTGGATCGCCGAGATGCTGGCCACGCGGCGGCGTACCTTCCGCAACATCGTCGGCCACGCGAAGGGGGTCGAGAACCTGTCCGAGATCCACAACTGGACGGCACAGCAATTCGACCCGCGGCTCGACTGGGACAAGGTCGCGCGGATCCGCGACGAATGGGGGGGCAAGCTGATCCTGAAGGGGATCCTCGACCCCGCCGATGCGGGCCGCTGCGCCGATCTGGGCGCCGACGCCATCATCGTGTCGAATCATGGCGGCCGCCAGCTCGACGGCGCCCTCTCCTCGATCCGCATGCTCCCCTCGATCCTGCGCGAGGTCGGCGACCGGACCGAGGTCTGGATGGACGGCGGCATCCGCAAGGGACAGGACATCCTGAAGGCGATCGCCCTCGGCGCGAAGGGGACGATGATCGGCCGCGCCTACCTGCACGGGCTCGGCGCGATGGGCGAGGCCGGCGTGACCCGCGCGCTAGAGATCCTGCGCAGGGAGCTCGACGTCACGATGGCCCTCTGCGGCGAGCGCGACGTGCGGAACCTCGGCCGGCACAACCTGCTCGTGCCGGGGGACTTCGAGGGGAGCTGGCAGGAGTGAGGGGGGCCGCCCCGCTCCGCCACGCTCCCCCGGCCCGTCTGCGAAGACCCCGACGACCCGGACCCGAGGGCCGCCGGCCCGGCCTCCCGGCTGCGCCCCGCCCTATCCTCGCAGGGATCGCGAATATCCCGGCCGGCCGGTGCCGCCAGGACCGACATCCGGCAGGCACGCTCGTGCCGGCCGTCCTTCCTCGGCGGCGTTCGCAAGGATCCGCCCCCCCTCCGCGCCAGCGCCCGGCCGGCACGACTTCCCGCTTTCCCTTCCCCCGATTCCGCGCTAAGGGCGCCGCTTCAACCGGGCCCTACACCCTTGGAGGAAGGCCCTTAACCGAAAGGATCGCATCATGGCCGGTGAAATTCCCGACCTGATCGCCCAGGAACGGACGGGGACAGGCAAGGGGGCCGCCCGTCAGGCTCGTCGTGACGGCCTCGTTCCGGGCATCGTCTATGGCGGCGGCATCGACCCGCTGCCCATCAACCTCGACTTCAACAAGCTGCTGACCCGCCTCAAGCAGGGCCGCTTCCTGTCCACGCTGTTCAACCTCAAGGTCGAGGGCCAGGACGACGTGCGCGTGATCTGCCGCGGCGTGCAGCGCGACGTGGTCAAGGACCTGCCGACGCATGTCGACTTCATGCGCCTGCGCCGGACGACCCGGGTGAACCTGTTCATCCATGTCGACTTCCAGAACGAGCGCGAGGCCCCCGGCATCCGCCGCGGCGGCGTGCTGACCGTGGTCCGTCCCGAGGTCGAGCTCAACGTGCTCGCCGGCGAGATCCCCGAGCAGATCGTCGTGGACCTGACCGGCCGCGAGGTCGGCGACGTCATCCACATCAACGACGTGACGCTGCCCGAGGGCGCGAAGCCGACGACCGACCGGAACTTCGTGATCGCCAACATCTCCGCCCCGTCGAGCCTGCGCGGCGCCGACGCGGAAGAGACTGACGGCGACACCGCCGCCGACGATGTGCCCACCACCGAGATGGGCCCGCCGGACGGCGAGGAAGCCGAAAGCTGAGACGACCGGACGGGGCCCTGCGGGGCCCCGTTCTTCTTCCGCCATCGGGCCGCCCGCCCCGGGGCCCGCCGGCAGCGCGCCGGGCCCGTCCCGCCCGGGGCGCGCCCGTCTCTGCCGCCCCCCCCTGCGGCAGGCCCTCGGCCCCCGATTGCCGGGGCCGCACCCGGCAGGTCGCCCGCCCTCGATCCCCGGGGGCGGCCCTTCCCGCACTGGCGCCGCCGCCGCCGCTTCGCTATCTGGATGGCATGAAACTCTGGGTCGGCCTCGGAAATCCGGGCGCGAAATACGCGCGCAACCGTCACAACATCGGCTTCATGGCCGTCGACCGAATCGCGTCGGATCACGGCTTCACCCCCTGGCGGTCGAAGTTCCAGGGCGAGGTCTCGGACGGCAGGTTCGGATCCGAGCGGGTGACGCTGCTGAAACCCGGCACCTTCATGAACCTGTCCGGCCAGTCGGTCGGCGAGGCGATGCGCTTTCTCAAGCTGGAGCCGGCCGACGTGACGGTGTTCCACGACGAGATCGACCTCGCCCCCGCCAAATGCCGATTGAAGAGCGGCGGGGGCCATGCCGGCCATAACGGGCTGCGCTCGATCCACCAGCATGTCGGGCCCGATTACGACCGCGTGCGGCTCGGCGTCGGCCATCCGGGCCACAAGGACGCGGTCCCGGGCTACGTCCTGCGCGACTTCCCCAAGGCCGACGAGGACTGGCTGGACGATCTGCTCCGGGGTCTCTCGGACGGCGCCCCCGATCTTGCGGCCGGCGATGGCGGCAGGTTCCTGAACGCGGTCTCGCTGCGGATCGCCCCGCCGCGATCGGGTGGGGGGGTGCAGGCCGGAAAGGGACCCGCCGCGCCGGAGACGCCCCCCGGCCCCGCGCCCGATCCCGCCCCGGACCCGAAGCCGGAGCCCGACGACCGCTCCCCGCTGCAGAAGCTGGCGGACCGCTTCCGGTGAGCGCGGCCGCCATGCGCGCGGCCTTCGCCGACCAGGCCCTCTCCTGCGACGCGCTCGGCTCTCCGTTCATGGGGCGGCTGATGCGGCTCTTCGCCGAACGCGACTGGCCGGACGGCGCCGTCGCCCGGCGGCTGGCCAGGTGGGAGGGGGACGTGACCTCGCGCGGCCAGTCCGTTCCGCTGCGGATCGCCGGGGCGCTGCACGCGCGCGTCCTGCAGGGCGATTCCGCCCTCTCCGCCGCCTACCCGCCGAACGCGGTCCCGGACGACGCGCTCTGGGCGGCGGTGGCCGAGGCGCTGGTCCGCGAGGCGGACCGGCTGGACACGTGGCTGGACAGCCCGCCCCAGACCAACGAGGTGCGCCGCGCCGCCGCCCTGATCCCGGTCGGGCACTGGCTCGCCGCGCGTTTCGGCCTGCCCCTCACACTGTGGGAGATGGGGGCCAGCGCAGGGCTGAACCTGATGTGGGACCGCTTCGCGCTGCGGGCGGGCGGGGTCCGGCTCGGCCCCGGGGACGCCGCCCTGACCCTCGCCCCCGACTGGGTGGGCGACCTGCCGGCGCCGGCCGGGCCCCGCATCGCCGCGCGGCGCGGGGTCGATCTCAACCCGCTCTCTCCGCGCGAGGACGCGCTGCGCCTGACCGCCTATCTCTGGCCCGACCAGCCGCACCGGCTGGCCCTGACCCGCGCCGCCATGGCGATCGCCGGGGCGCAGGTGGACCGGGGCGATGCCGGCGACTGGCTCGCCGACCGTCTGGCAGGACCGGCGGAAGGGACCTGCCGGATGGTCTTCTCGACAATCGCCTTCCAGTACTTCCCGGCCCGCCTGCAGGCCCGGATCGCCGCGGACATGGACGCGGCCGGGGCCCGGGCCACCGACGCCGCCCCCCTCGCCTGGTTCGGGATAGAGGCGGACGGATCCGGTCCCGGCGCCGCGCTGACGCTCCGGCTTTGGCCCGGAGAGGCCGCGTTCGCTCTCGGCCGCGCCGATTTCCACGGCCGCTGGATCGACTGGCGCGCGCCGTCCCCCGGCCCCTAGTACGAGGCTTCGGGACGGAACCCCTCCGGGATCGCGGGCCCCGCCTCGCCCAGCACCAGCGCCGCCGCGGCCTCCCCCGCGAGCGGGGCCATGCCGAAGCCGATCTTGAACCCCCCGTTCAGGACGAGGTGACCCGGCCGCCCCGGCCAGGGCCCGATCATCGGCGCGCGCGACCGCGCCCTCGGGCGCAGGCCCGCCCAGCGGCGCAGCACCGCCGCCCCCTCCAGCGCCGGCAGGATCGCGCGGGCCCGGGCGATCACCGCCTCCAGCGCGCCGTCGGTCGCCGCGGGATCGGACCAGTCCCGCTCGGTCGTCGATCCCACTGCGGTCGTGCCGTCGGCATGGAAGACGATGTGCACCCCCTGCGCGAAGAGCTGCGGCGCCCCCGGCGCGGCGAAGTCGAGAAGCGCGGCCTGCCCCTTGATCCCCTGTCCCACCGGGCGCGCCCGCCCCTCCGACAGCGCGGCGAGGCCGGCCGCCCCGGTCGCATGGATCACCGCGCCCTCCTCGCGCCCCTCCGCCGCGACCTCCCCGCCGAGGGCGACCAGCGCCGCCGCCATCGCCGCGACGGCGCGCGCCGGGTGCAGCCGCGCGCTCAGCGTGTCGCGGACCCAGAGCCCCGTGGCCGAGGGCGGCGCGATCGGGCCTGGCGCATCGGTCACCTCCCAGATCGCCCGCCCCTGCCAGAGCGCCGCCGCGCCCGCCGCCCGCTCCCGCGCGCGCTGCAACGCCGCCGGATCCTCCAGCGGCTGCAACCGCCCCGTCGCCCCGTAGCCGGTGGAGAGGCCGGACGCCGCCTCGATGTCCGGCCAAAAGGTGCGGGCCATGAGCAGGCTCTCCAGCTGGAACGCCTTCTTGTCGTTCCATGCCTCCGGCACGTGCGGGGCGAGCGCGCCGACGAGGCCGCCCGACGCCCCGGCGCCCGGGCCGCCCGGGTCGATCACCCGCACCGACGCGCCCCGCCGCCGGCAGGCCAGCGCGGCCGACAGGCCGAAGATTCCGGCCCCATGGATCGTCACGTCCACCATGACCCGGCGATACGCCGCCCGCCGGGAATTGCCAATTCCCCGCCCCCGGCGCAGGGTCCCGCGCATGGAGCGGCAGGCGGCAGAGCTGGACTGGACGGCGGAGGGCGTGCCCGTCTCGCGCCGCTTCGACGATCCCTATTTCTCGCTCCAGGACGGGCTGGCCGAGACGCGGCACGTCTTCCTCGGCGGCTGCGACCTGCCGGCCCGGTTCCGGGACGGCTTCGCCGTGGCCGAGCTGGGGCTGGGCTCGGGGCTCAACCTCCTCGCCCTGATGCGCGCCTGGGCCGGGGCCGGCGCCCCCGGCCGGCTGACCTATACGGGGTTCGAGGCCTTTCCCATGACAAGGGCCGAGGCCGCCCGCGTCCATGCCGCCTTCCCCGAGATGGCGCCGGAGAGCGCCCGCCTCCTCGCCGCCTGGGAGGGACTGGTGGCCGGGATCGGTTCCGGGGAGGCCGCCGATCTCGGCGACGGGATCGGCGCCCGGGTGATCCGGGGCGATGCCCGGCGGACCCTGCCCGACTGGCCGGGCCCGGCCGACGCCTGGTTCCTCGACGGATTCGCGCCGGCCCGGAACCCCGAACTCTGGGAGGCCGGGCTTATGCGGCAGGTGGCGGCGCGCCTCGCCCCCGGCGGGCGCCTGGCCACCTACAGCGCCGCCGGCCATGTGCGCCGCAGCCTCGCCGAGGCGGGCCTGCAGGTCGAGCGCCGCCCCGGCTACGGCCGCAAGCGCCACATGACGGTCGCCTGGCGATGAGCGCCCTCGCCGCGCCCCATCGCGCGCCGGCCCGCGGCGCGGCGCCGGACCACGCCCCTGCCCCGCACCGCGCGGCCGCCGCCGGCCCCGCGGGCCGCGTCGGCCGGTCGGCACGCCCCCTCGCGGCCTCCACCCGCCTCGCGCGCCCCGGCCCGCTCTTCGGCCGACCGTCCTGCTCCCCGCCCTCCTCCCCACCCGGCCTCCCTCCTTCGCAGGGTCCGGAAATACCGCGGGGGGTCAGGGGGGCAGAGCCCCCCTGCCTCCGCCGGCGGCAGCCGCCCCGGGCCCGCAGGGCCCCGGGGACACCCCCCCAGGAAGGACCGCGATGACCTCCGACACCCGCGCCGGCATCCTGCTGATGACCGCGACGACCTTCGTCTTCGCCGTGCAGGACGGACTCTCCCGGCACCTGGCCGAGACCTACAACGTGCCGATGGTGGTGATGATCCGGTTCTGGTTCTTCGCCGCCTTCGTGATCCTGATCGCCCGGGCGCAATCTGGATCGATCCGCGCGGCGGCCCGCACCTCCCAGCCCGTCGTGCAGGCCCTGCGGGGCGTGCTGCTGGTGGCCGAGATCTGCGTGATGGTCGTGGCCTTCGTGGTCCTCGGTCTGGTCGAGAGCCACGCCGTCTTCGTCTGCTACCCGCTGCTCGTCGCCGCGCTGTCGGGCCCGATCCTCGGCGAGCGCGTCGGCTGGCGGCGCTGGGCGGCGATCGGGGTGGGGTTCGTCGGCGTCCTGATCATCCTGCGGCCCGGGGCGCAGGTCTTCTCGCCCGCCGCGCTCATCCCGCTTGCCGCGGCGGCCATGTTCGCCACCTACGGCCTCCTGACCCGATACGTCGCGCGGCGCGACCGGGCGGCGACCAGCTTCTTCTGGACCGGCTGCTCGGGCGCCGTGGCCGCCACCCTGATCGGCATCCGGTTCTGGGAGCCGATGAGCGGCCCGGACTGGGGCCTGATGGCGGTGCTCTGCCTGACCGGGGCTGGTGGGCACTGGCTGCTCATCCGCACCTACGAGGTGGCGGAGGCGAGCGCGGTCCAGCCCTTCGCCTACCTGCAGCTGCCCTTCGCGGCCGCGATCGGCCTGACGCTGTTCGGCGAGCGGCTCGACCCCGCCGTCGCCCTCGGCGCGGCGCTGGTCGTCGCGGCCGGGCTCTTCACCTTCTGGCGCGAGCGGCGGGTCGCCCGCCAGTGAGACCCCCGCCGGACCTCGCCGGACCGCCCCCCCGGCCCACCGACCCACCGGCCCCGGCAAGCCGCCAGCGCCGGCCCGCCCGGGCGGGCCGGGTCAGCTCTCCGGTCGGGCGATCGGGCGCAGCCAGCCCGTCCCGACCGGCTCGGGCGGCGTCGCGGCCAGATCGGTCGCGGCGGCCTCCGCCGGGGCGGGGGCGGACGGGGCCGGCGTGCCGGGACGGATCGCCGGCCGTACCGCGCTGTCCGGCGCGGCGACCGGGGGCAGCTCGCCCCGCAGCAGCGACAGGAAACCCGCCTGCCCGCCCTGCCCGGCCAGCCGGGCCCGGTAGACGGGGATCGATTCGGTGACCCGCATCACGTAGTTCCGCGTCTCGGTGAAGGGGATCTCCTCGATCCAGTTCACCACGTCGATCGTGGACTCGCGGGGATCGCCGTAATCGCGCACCCAGCCCTGCGCCCGGCCGGGCCCGGCATTGTAGCCGATCGCCATGATGACGGGGCTGTCGCCGAAGCGCACGTTCAGCATCTCGAGGTAGCGCGTCCCGAGCCGGGCATTGTATTCCCAGTCGCTGGTCAGCCGGTCGCGCGCATAGGGCAGGCCCAGATCGCCCGCCACTTCCTGCGCCGTGCCCGGCATCAGCTGCATCAAGCCGAGCGCCCCGACGGGCGAGCCGACGCCGATGTTGAACTCGCTCTCGCGCCGGGCGATCGACAGGGCCAGCGCCGTCTCGACCGGCCAGTCGCGCTCCGCCATCTCGTGCAGCGGGAAGTAGAGCTGGGGGATGATGATCCCGCGGGCCGCCGCGCTCTTGCCGACGAGGACGGTGAGCCATGTCTCCTCCCGCGCGGTCAGCCAGCCCCCCAGCGCCTCCAGCCCCTCCTGCGGGAAGGTCCGCGCCATCTGAGTGACGAACCGCCAGGCGGTGCCGCGCTCTCCCGCCGCGAGGGTCAGCTCCATCGCCTGCCAGAGCTCGCCCGCGGCCCAGTCGGACCCCTCCCAGGGGGTCAGCGGTGCCGCGCCGGCCACCGAATCGTCGAGGGCGCCGCCGATCTCGTCGAGCGAGAGCAGCCCGTAATAGGCGGTCTGGTGGACCGCCCCGCGGGCGAAGGCGGCACGCGCCTCCTCCTCCCGCCCGGCCGCCCGGAGGGCGCGGCCGGTCCAGTATTCCCCGCGCGAGACCGAGATCGGCCCCTCGACCGAGGCGAGCAGCCTGTCGAAATGGAACAGGGCCGCCTCGGGCCCCGCCTCGTAGGTCAGGGCGATGTAGCCGGCGAGCCATTCGAGGTCGGCGTAGTAATCGCCCTCGGTCAGGAAATGCTGCGCGGCCAGCCGGTAGGCCAGCTCCGTCCGCCCCTCGCGCATGTGCCAGCGGGCCAGGGTGGCGCGCCAGCTCGCCCAGCGGAAAGGCTGCCCCAGGGCCTCGGCGCTGCCGGTCTGGTCGAGCAGGATCCCGGTCGCGCTGTCGTAATCGCCCCGGCTGGCGAAGCGGTTGAACCGGGCATTGGCGAGACCGGGATCGCCCTGCAGCGCGGCCGGCACCGCCGCCAGCCGCTCGGCCGCGTCGCCGGTATCGCGGATCAGCGCGATCCGCGCCTCGGCCAGCAGCCGCTGGTCGGGATCTAGGAAGTCGAGCAGGCGCTCGGCATCCGAGGTGCGCCAGCGCCAGAGCATGGCATCGGCCCGCGCCGCGTGATGCGGCCCCAGCATCGTGCCATGCGCGGCCAGGATGTCGGCCTGCGCCTCTGCGTCGAGGCCGAGCGTCAGCCAGGCCTCGACCACCGCCGCCTCCGCCTCTTCGGCGCGGCCCTCCGCCTCGAGCGCCCGGGCGAGCGCGAGCACGCCCTCCGCGGTCGTCGGCGCGGTATCTGCGAAGAAGGCGATCACCCGGGCGGGGTCCGCCCCGGCCGGGATCGCCCGCTCGCCGGTCTCGCGGACCGCGTCCAGGTCCGGCCAGTCCGGATGGGCGGCGAGAAAGGCCTCCACCTCGTCCCAGGTGGCGTTGCCCTCGTCGTCGCGCAGCCGCTCCCATTCGATCAGCGCCCCGGCGACCGGACCGACGCTCTCGGCGAGGGCGGCGGCCCTGGCCCATTCGCCGGAATCGGCCGCCTCGAGGGCGGCGCCGAAATCGGGCGAGCCGGCCTCCTGCGCGGCGGCGGCCAGCGGCGGGCCGGCCAGGAGGACGAGAAGGGCGAGGCGGGGAAGGGTCATGCGGCGCTCCCTGACGCGGGCTTTGCGGGGTCGTCGTCTATGGCTCGTCATCGGCCGGCGCCTTTCGGGACCGGCCCGTTCCCGCGCATAGCGCGAACGGGCCCGCGGCCCAAGACACGAACTTGGCAACCGGGGCGGGGGCGACTAGGGTCCGCGCGATTTGTCGCCACCCGCCCCGAAAGGTCCGGCCCCATGTTCAAGGGTTCCCTGCCCGCTCTCGTCACCCCCTTCCGCGACGGCGCCGTGGACGAGGAGGCGTTGAAGGCGCTGGTCGACTGGCATGTCGCGCAGGGCTCGCACGGGCTGGTCCCCGTCGGCACGACCGGCGAGAGCCCGACACTCACCCACGAGGAGCACGACCGCGTCGTCGCCATCGTGGTGAAGCAGGCGGCCGGCCGGATCCCGGTCATCGCGGGCGCGGGGTCGAACAACACGGTCGAGACGGTGCGCCTCGTCCGGGCGGCGAAAGCGGCCGGGGCCGACGCCGCCCTCGTCGTGACGCCCTATTACAACAAGCCCACCCAGGCCGGGATGATCGCGCATTTCACCGCCGCCGCCGAATGCGGCCTGCCGATCGTGATCTACAACATCCCGCCCCGCTCGGTCGTCGACATGACGCCCGAGACGATGGGCGAGCTCGCCCGCCACGAGTTCATCATCGGGGTGAAGGACGCGACCGCCGACCTCGCTCGCGTGCCGCGCACCCGCATCGCCTGCGGGACGGACTTCGTGCAGCTCTCCGGCGAGGATCCGACGGCGGTGGGCTTCAATGCGCAGGGCGGGGTCGGCTGCATCAGCGTCACCGCCAACGTCGCGCCCGCGCTCTGCGCGCAGCAGCAGGAGGCGACGCTGGCCGGCGACTACGCCAAGGCGCTGGAGATCGCGGACATCCTCGCCCCGCTGCATTTCGCGATCTTCCGCGAGCCGGGCGTCTCGGGCGTGAAGCACGCGATGTCGCTGCTGGACCTCTGCACGCCCGACGTCCGCTCGCCGCTGGTCCGGCCGAGCGAGGGCACGCAGGCCGAGATCCGCCGCGCGATGGAGGGGGCCTGCCTGCTCTAGCAGGCGGGTCCCCCGGCTCGGGTCGGGTGAGCGAGCCCACCATTCCGGCGCGACAGCCGGGGCCGGCACCCCATACCATTCCGGCGCGACGACCGGGCCAGGCCGACCCACCGGCCCCGGGCGCCGGCAAGGGCCGGTCCCTCCACCCCGCCCGACGGCGGACGCCGCCATCCGCCGCGCCCGGCACCGAACGGCCGCGCCGGTTCAGAACCGGTTCAGCGGCACCTTCAGGTAGGAATGACCGTCCGCCTCGGCCGGCGGCAGGCGCCCGCCCCGGAGGTTGACCTGCAGCGCCGCGAGCATCCGGTCGGGCAGCTTGAGCGTTGCGTCCCGCGTGTCGCGCAGGTCGCGGAACGCCGCCTTGGTGACGCCCCCGCCGACATGCGCGTTGTGCGCCCGGTGATCGGCGACCGTCGCCTCCCAGGCGGGTTCGGACCGATCGCCGACGGGCGGGTAGTCGTGGCCGACGAAGAGCCGCGTCCCGTCCGGCAGGGCGAGGATCGCCATGAGCGAATCGTAGAGTTCGGCCGAGGATCCGCCGGGGAAATCGGCCCGGGTGGTGCCGGCATCGACATGCATGAACGTGTCGTGGACGAAGGCCGCGTCACCCGCGACATAGGTGATCGACCCCATCGTGTGCCCGGGGCTCAGCATCACGCGGATCCCGATACCGCCCACCGACAGGGTCTCGCCGTCCGCGAGCAACCGGTCGAAATCCCGGTCCGGGTCGAACGCGTCCGGCAGATGGTAGAGATCGGCCCACAGCGCCGCGATGTCGCGCACCTTCTCGCCGATGGCGATGGGGGCGCCGGTCCGCGCCTTCAGCCAGGCGGCGGCCATGAGGTGATCGGCATGGGGATGGGTGTCGAGGATCCAGGCGATCTCCAGCCCCTGTGCGGCGCAGAAATCCAGGACCTTCTGCGCGCTATCATGCGAGGCGCGCGCCTCTGCCGGGTCGTAGTCCTGCACGATGTCCACCAGCGCCGCCTGCCGCGTGGCCGGGTCGGCGAGGACATACATCACGCTGCCCGTCGCCTCGTGGTGGAAACCCGTGACCTCGGGAGATCCCGGGCCGGTCGAGGGCGAGGTACGGCTGAACATGGGGCGCCCCTTCGTATTCAAGTTACGGAATATGTAGACCCTCACATCGCCGTGTAAAGCCCTGCCGGCAAGCGCTCAGACGCCGAGTTCCGGCGCCGGGAGCAGCGTGACGCCGTCTATCTGCCACCCCTGCGGCGTCTCGACCATGTAGTAGTCGAGCATGTGGATCGCCCCCTCGGCATCCGTCACCATGACCCGCTGCACCTGCCTCTCGCCGCGCGGCTCGCGCTGCAGGAAGCGGGCCTCGGAATTCGTCCAGACCATCGGGTAGCCCTGCTCGACCATCTCCCCGAAATTGCCGGGCGTGCCGAACATGCCCCGGATCATCGGGCTGGCGAAGCTCCAGGCCGTGCCGACATCGCGGTCGTTGAAGGCCTCGAGCTGGGACGAGATCACGTCCTCGATCGCGTCCTGCGCGACGGCCGGCGCGGCGGCGAGGACGAGGGCGGCGGTCAGGGCGGCGAGGCGCATGGCGTTCTCCTTCAGGCTCCCCCGAGGATACGGCCGGCGCGGCGGAAGAGTTTCACGATGCGGTGAGACGCCTGGGCGCGAAACAGGGGCGGCCGGTGTCGCGCCAAACCCGGGCGACGGCGGGAGCCGCACCCGCGCTGCCGTGGTCGGGGGGCAGGGGGGACGAGGCCGTTCCACGGGCGGAGAGGATGCGGCAGCCGCAGCGGCGGGATGGACCTGGCGGAACCGGACCGCGCACGGTCCCGCCGCCTGCCCGTGGTTGCAACCCGGGGGCGTGCGGCCGCCGCGCAGCAGTTCCGGCAGCCCCGCCCCTGCCATGCCAGCCACCCGGCCCGGCCCAGATGTCCGGATCCGCCCGGCCCGCCCTGTCCTAGAGCACCTGGTAGCGCGCCCGGGCGCCGCGTTCGATCGCGGCGCCGTGCAGGCGGTCGATCCGCAGCTCGTCGCGGATCTCCTCCAGCATACGGGCCTCGGCGCTCGTGATCCGGCCATCGGCGGCGGCGACGTCGCAGGCCAGGGCGTAGGCGGTTTCCCACAGGCGGTCGGGCAGCACGTCGCGGATCAGGTCGAACAGCGCGTCGAGGCCGTCCTCCTGCTCGAGCAGGCCGAACACCGTCCGGCTGACCGCCGGAATGTGATCCGGGTCGTAATCGGCGAAGACCGGCAGGTTGTTTACGATGTTGGTGATCGTCACCAGCTCGGCGGTGCGGATCGTCTCGTCCGAGGCGGAGACGGCGATCATCAACGCCACAAGCGCGTCGGTCGGCTCGAAGGAGGGGGTGTCGATCATCGGGATCTCCGTGGATAGTCGCCCCATGGAATAGGAAGGGCGGGGGGCCCTCGCAAGATGAACGAACGCGGGACCGGCCTTGCGGCGCTGCAGCGCGCCCGGCCCGGCGATGCCAGGCTGCGCCGTGCGCGGGCGCTGCTGGCCCGGTGGCAGGCGGTGCCTGAGGGGGCGGCGCGCCTGTCGGGCCTCAACCTCCTCTGGCCCGCGCGACTGGCCGGGCAGCCGGTCCTGCTGAAGCTGGCGCGCGCCGATGACGACGAGGCCGGGGCCGGCGCTTTTCTCGCCGCGCTGCGGGGGGACGGCGCGGTGCGGATCCTGCGGCGGCAGGGGCCGGCCACGCTGATGGAGAGGCTCGCCCCCGTGGGACCGTCCCTCGCCGCGATGGTGGCGGACGGCCGGGCCGATGCCGCCACCCGGATCCTCGCCGCCGCCGCGCGGCGGGTGATCGCCCGGCGCATCCTCCTGCCGACGCTGCTGCCGTGGGAGGGCCGGGCCGGGACGCTGACCGACCATCTCTCCGCGGGGCGGGTGCCGCCGGAGCTGCGCCCCGCCTTCGCCCGCGCCGCCGCCCTGTCGGCCGAGATCGCGGCCGGCCCGCGCGGCGACTGGACCGGGCTGCACGGCGACCTGCACCACGGCAACCTGATCCGCGACCGCGTGCGCGGCTGGCTGCTGATCGACCCCAAGGGCCTGCTCGGTCCGCCCGGCTACGAGATCGCAAACATCCTCGGCAATCCCTTCCCCCTGCCCCCGACCCGCGCCCGGATCGACAGGCAGGCCGACGTGCTGGCCGAGGCGGCGTCCCTGCCCCGGAAAGAGGTGCTGCGCTGGACCTGGGTGCATGCCGCCTACGGCACGGTCTGGAGCCTGACAGATGCAGACCGCCCGCACTGGCAGGCGGTGATGGAGATCGCGGACGATCTGCGCGGGCGCGGCGATTGAGTCTCTCCCTCCCGCGCCGTATCAGGGCGCGACTTCCGACAGGAGAGGACCCGGGACAGATGGCGGACCTGCGAGACGTGGCGATGGAGAGCAAGGCCTGGCCCTTCGAGGAGGCCCGCGCCCTGCTGAAACGCTACGACAAGGCGCCGCCCGAGAAGGGCCACGTCCTGTTCGAGACGGGCTACGGCCCGTCCGGCCTGCCGCATATGGGGACCTTCGGCGAGGTGCTGCGGACCACGATGATCCGCCGCGCCTTCGAGGCGATCAGCGACATTCCTACCCGCCTGATCTGCTTCAGCGACGATCTCGACGGGATGCGCAAGGTGCCCGAGAACCTGCCCCGCCAGGACATGCTGGCGCAGCACCTGCAGGAGCCGCTGAGCGCGGTGCCGGACCCCTTCGGCACACATGACAGCTTCGGCGCGCACAACAACGCGATGCTGCGCCGCTTCCTCGACGGGTTCGGCTTCGAATACGAGTTCATCTCCGCGACGGAGTTCTACCGCTCCGGCCGGTTCGACGAGACGCTGCTGCGTGCGGCCGAGCGCTACGACGACATCATGGCGATCATGCTGAAGTCCCTGCGCGAGGAACGGCGCGAGACCTATTCCTGCTTCCTGCCGATCCATCCCGAGACGGGCCGCGTCCTCTACGTTCCGATGAAGCATGTCGACGCGCGCGAGGGCACCGTGACCTTCGACGACGAGGCGGGCCGGGAATGGACCCTGCCGGTGACGGGCGGCAACGTGAAGCTGCAGTGGAAGCCCGATTTCGGCGCCCGCTGGGCCGCGCTCGACGTCGATTTCGAGATGTACGGCAAGGATCACGCGACCAATACGCCGATCTACGACGGCATCTGCAGGGTGCTGGGCGGACGGGCGCCGAACCACTTCACCTACGAGCTGTTCCTGGACGAGTTCGGGCAGAAGATCGCCAAGTCCAAGGGCAACGGCCTGACGATGGACGAATGGCTGGCCTATGCGGGCACGGATTCGCTCAGCTACTTCATGTTCGCCAAGCCGAAGACGGCGAAGCGGCTGCATTTCGACGTGATCCCCAAGGCGGTGGACGAATACCACCAGCAGCTGCGTGCCTTCGCCGATCAGGACCCGAAGGCCCGCCTGGCGAACCCCGTCTGGCACATCCACCGCGGCAACGCGCCCGCCTCCGACATGGTGGTGCCCTTCTCGATGCTGCTGAACCTCGCCGCCGTGTCGGGGGCCGAGGACAAGGACACGCTCTGGGGCTTCGTCCGCCGCTACGCGCCGGACGCCTCGCCCGAGAGCCACCCCGGCCTCGACGCCGCCGCCGAAGGCGCGGTGCGCTACTACAACGACCGGGTGAAGCCGCATAAGACCTACCGCGCCCCGGACGAGCAGGAGCGCGCGGCGATGGAGGACCTCAAGTCCCGGCTGGAAGCGTGGGAGGGCGAGGCCGATCCCGAGGCGCTGCAATCCGAGGTCTTCGCCGTGGGCAAGGCGCACGGGTTCGAGCCGCTGCGCGCCTGGTTCAAGGCGCTCTACGAGGTGCTGCTGGGCGCCTCGGAGGGGCCGCGCTTCGGCGGGTTCATCGCGCTCTACGGCGTGGCGAACAGCGTGCAGCTGATCGAGGACGGGCTGGCGGGGAAGCTGGGCAGGGGCTGAGCGGGGCACGGGCGGCACCGCTGGCTCCGCTCCCGTGGCCCGTTCCGACGTCTTCCCGCGGGGACCCGCCTACGGTTCCGGGATCTCGGCGGGTCGTTCCGACACCCATTCGCCCCGGATGAGGGCGGCGGCCACGAGCGGCAGCGCGGCAGCGGCGTAGAACATCGCGCCGGGCCCGATCGCCGCCGAGATCGCCCCGGCCAGGGCGGGGCCGATCACGCTGCCTGCCGCCATGCACAGGACGGTGAGGGTGAATCCGAGAGAGGCGAAGGACGGGAACAGGCGTTCCGACCAGAAGGCCAGGACGGCGCTCATCATCATCACGTTGACCCCCTGCAATCCCGCGGAGAGGAGCAGCCCGCCCCAGCTGCCCGCCAGCTGGGCGGCGAGAGCGAGCGACGCCCCTGCGGAGCACAGGAGCGCCCGCAGCAAAGGCGTCAGGCCGATCGCGTCCCGGACCCGGCCCGTGACAAGGCCGGCGAGGCCGCAGAGCCCGTAGACGATGAAGACGAATGCGGCCGTCGAACCCGCCGGCATGCCGGGAAGGCCCTGCCGGGCGAAGTGATCGGCGGAGAAGGAGATGTAAACGGCCGAAGTGACGCCGAAGACGAAGGCGACCGCGAACAGCGGGGCTGCCGCGCGCGCCAGCAGATGCCGCCAGTTGCGACCCGACCCCCCCTCAGCCGCCTTGTCAATCCGACGCAGCGCCAGCCAGTTCCCGACGAACGCGGCCGCGCCGGCGCCCGCGAAGATCGCCCAGCAGACGCGCCAGCCGAATCCGGCGAGCGCCGCCGCCAGGGCCACGGCGCCCGCCCCAGCGATTCCCATGGTGGTTCCGGTGCTGATCTCAGACAGGGCGCCCGGGCGGTCCGCGTCACGGACCTTGCGATGCACCGCGTCGTTGAAGGGCGTCCAGCCGAGACCCGCGCTCGACCCCGCGATGAACACGCCGGCCGCGAGGACCGGAACGCCGGGGGCGACGGCGACGATGCCGAGGCCGGCGGTCGCGGCGATCAGCCCGGTCAGGACCGGGGCCGCCGGGCCCCTCCGGTCCAGCAGGAACTGCGCCATCAGAAGCCCGACGAAATAGCCGGCGAATCCGATGCTCGAGACGATCCCGACGAGGGGGGCCGACATCGAGAAGGCGGACCTGAACTCGGGCACGAACAGGCCGAATCCCATCCGGGCCGGCCCGAAGCCGACGGCGGTCGCCATAAAGCCGGCGGCGGACAGGCTTCGAAGATAGGTCATGCATCACGCGCTCGGTCGAGGGCCAATGCGATGGCGGTTTGCGCGGTTCCGGCCGCGCGGAGCGGCGGGGTCGGGCAAGGGGCGGCCCCGACCCGGACGGCGAAAGCCGGAACATGCCCTCGCGCGGGCCGAGCCGACGTCGATCCCGCGGTAGATCCGTCGCCGACGGCTCCTCCCCCCCGCGCGAGGGGGGGGGGGACAGCTCGCGCCGTCTGCCTCCCTCGGGCCGGTTCGCGGCGAGTGAAGCCCTACCGGTCCGGCCGCTTCTTCGGCCCCAGATGCTTGCGCAGCTTGGATGGGGGGGCCTTGCGGGCCTTGTCCTTGTAGGGGTTCTTGTCGCCCTGGTCGCGCAGCCAGAGCCGGATCGGCGTGCCCGGCATGTCGAAATCCGCGCGCAGGCCGTTCACGAGGTAGCGCGAGTAGCTCTCGGGCACGCTCTCGGGATGCGAGGTCATGACGACGAAGCCGGGGGGCCGCGCCTTGACCTGCGTCATGTAGCGCATGCGGATGCGCCGCCCGCCGGGGGCCGGCGGCGGGTGCTGCTCCAGCATGCCGGCGAGCCAGCGGTTGAGCTGGCCGGTCGTCACGCGCCGGTTCCAGACCTCGTGCGCCTTGAGGATCGCGGCGTGCAACCGGTCGAGCCCGCGCCCGGTCTTGCCGCTGACGGTGACCAGCGGGGCACCGCGCAGCTGCGGCAGCAGCCGCTCGAAGCTTTCCTTCAGTTCGCGCAGCTTGTCCTGCTTCTCGTCCTCGAGATCCCACTTGTTGACCGCGACCACGACCGCCCGCCCCTCGCGCTCGGCGAGGTCGGCGATCCGCAGGTCCTGCGTTTCGAACGGGATGTTCACGTCCAGAAGCACGACGACCACTTCCGCGAACTTCACCGCGCGCAGCCCATCGGAGACGCTCAGCTTCTCGAGCTTGTCGTCGATCCGCGCCTTCTTGCGCATCCCGGCTGTGTCCCAGATGCGGATCGGGGTCCCCTCCCACTCCGTGCGCACGGAAATGGCGTCTCGGGTGATCCCGGCTTCGGGGCCGGTCAGCAGGCGCTCGTCCTTCAGGATCTTGTTGATGAGGGTCGACTTGCCCGCGTTCGGCCGGCCGACCACGGCGATCTGCAGCGGGCGCTCGACCGTGGGGACACGGGGGCCGTCATCCTCGCCCTCCTCGTCCACGTCCACGTCCGTCACGGGGGCGTCCGCCTCGGCCCGGGCATCCACTTCCTCGATCAGCGGTGCGAGAACCTGCGCCAGATCCGTCATTCCCTCGCCATGCTCGGCCGAAAGGCGGATCGGCTCGCCGAGGCCGAGGGCATAGGCCTC
This sequence comes from Wenxinia saemankumensis, assembly GCF_900141735.1. Taxonomy (GTDB): domain Bacteria; phylum Pseudomonadota; class Alphaproteobacteria; order Rhodobacterales; family Rhodobacteraceae; genus Wenxinia; species Wenxinia saemankumensis. The sequence goes on along the minus strand of NZ_FQYO01000003.1, from coordinate 555,492 downwards.
GAGCAGTCCGCTCTCGCCCGCGCGGCCCTCGGCCTTGTTCGCGGCGAGGATCACGTGGGCGTTCTTGCGCCGCAGGATGTCTGCGAAGACCTCGTCGGCGGGCAGCACCCCGGCGCGGGCGTCGATCAGGAAGAGGCAGGCATCGGCCATCTCGACCGCGCGTTCGGTCAGGCGGCGCATCCGGCCCTGAAGGCTGTCGTCCGTCGCCTCCTCCAGCCCCGCGCTGTCGATCACGGTGAAGCGCATGTGGCCGAGCTTCGCCTCGCCCTCGCGCAGGTCGCGGGTCACCCCGGGCTGGTCGTCGACCAGCGCCAGCTTGCGCCCGACGAGGCGGTTGAAGAGCGTGGACTTGCCGACATTCGGCCGCCCGACGATGGCGAGGGTGAAGGACATGGCGCCCCCCTATGACTGCGGAGCCACGCCCCTACACCGCCCGCGCCTCAGCGGAAAGCCAGAAGCTGCCCGTCCTCGCTGACGACGTAGAGCGTGCCGCCCGCGACGACGGGGGCCGAGGCGGCGCCCCCCGGCAGCGGTACCTGCCCGGTCAGCGCGCCCGAGACGGGATCGAAGCTGCGCAGCACTCCGTCCGAGGAGGCGACGATCAGCCGGCCCGAGGCCAGGACGGGACCGTAATGCACCCAGCGGGTCTGGTAGCGGCGGGGATTGTCCTCTTCGAAGAGGGGAAGGTCGACCTGCCAGACCGAGGTGCCGGTCGCCGCATCCGCGCGCGTCAGCTGGCCGATATCGTTGACGAAGAACACCGATCCGCCCGCCGGCACGACGGGCGAGGTCGCGCCCTGCGTCGCGGTCCAGAGCCGCTCTCCGGTGTCGAGGTCGAGGGCGACCACCCGGCCCGAGGCGTTGCCGACATAGACGCGGCTGCCGTCGATCACCGGGTCGGCGCCGATATCGGTCGCGGCGATCCCCTGGGCGAAGCCCGGCCGCGATCCGGCGATCACCGCCGACCAGCGCCGCAGCCCGCCCTCGGCGAAGGTCCCGATCACCTCGCCCGAGGCGAAGGGGAACACCGCCCAGTCGCCTGTCACGGCCGCACCGGCCCCGCCCGAAAAGTTCGCGCCCGCCGTCACGCTCTCGACCGTCCAGTCGATGCGTCCCGTGCGTGCGTCCAGCGCCCAGCCCCGCCCGTCGCGCGACATCGCGTAGACCCGGCCCCCCGCATAGGTCGGCGCGGCGCTGCCCGGCGCGTCGAGATCCTGCACCCAGGCGACGGTCCCCGTCGCGGCGTCGAGTGCGCTGACACGGCCGAACCCGTCCGACACGAAGAGGCGCCCGTCCCCGAAGGCGAGGCCGCCGCCGCTGCCCTGCCCGCTGCGGGCATAGGGCGGCGTGATGTCGGTCTGCCAGGCGATCCCGCCCGAGGCGGCAGAGACGGCCGAGACCAGCGACGAGGCGTCGAGCGTGAAGACCAGCCCGCCCGCGACCACCGGCTCGGCGGTGATCCGCGCGCGGCGCGTGTCGCCCTGCCCGATCGGCGTCGCGAAGGCGGGCGTGAGCCCGCTCAGCGCGACATGCCCCGCGGCGTGGTCGGACGCGCCGCCCCGCATCGGCCAGGTGGGGTTCTGCCGGGCAGCGGGCAGCGAGATCGGCCGCGCGACATTGGCCGCCTGCGCCTCGTCCCGGATCGCGATCCGGGTGCCGGGCAGGGCCGGCTCCTGCGCGGCGCCGCAGCCCACCAGAAGGGCAAGGGCCAGCAGGGCGGCCGGTCTCGTGTTCCGCATGGGTGCCTTCCCCTTCGCCGTCGCCCGGCCCCGTCTCACTCGCCGGCGTCCGGCATGCCGGCGGCATCCCCGGCATCCGCTTCGGTCTCCAGCGCCACAATCAGACCTTGCGCCCGCTCGCGCAAGCTCTGCGTCGCCAGCGCGTCGTCCGCGATGCCCCGCAGGCGGGTCAGCGCCGCCTCGGTCTCGCCCTCGGCGATCTCGATCAGGGCCAGCTGCTCGCCCGCGAGCAGCGCGAAGGGCGCGCCGGGGCCGGCCAGGTCCTGCAACAGGGCGCGCCGCTCCATCGAGCTCCGGGAGCCGCCCTCGATCATCGCGGATTTCAGCGCGGCGAGGTCGCGGTAGAGGCGCGGCACGCCGGCATCGGCGACGATCCCGTCCAGCGTCTCGATGGCGGCGTCGGCCTCGCCGGCGACCTGCTGCTCGGCCGCGACCAGCATCCGCGCGAGGACACCGGCCTCTCCCGTCGCGGGCACGGCCTCCAGCGCGGCGATCCGCGCCTCGGCATCGGGTTCGGACACCGCGGCCAGCACGGCATCGCCCAGCGCCTCGGCCTCGGCCCGGTCGCGCGCGGCGCTCCATTGCTGCCAGGCGGTGCCGCCGACCAGCGCAACGACGATCACGGCCGGGATCCAGCCCCATCTCTTCATCAGGGCGAACAGACGGTCGCGGCGGACCTCCTCGCTCACCTCGTCGATGAAGCTGTCGTTCTGGTTCGCCATGTTCCGCCGTCCTGCCCGGTGCCGTCTGCGCGCCGTCGCGCCGGGGGCCTCCTTATCGCGGGCGGGGGAACGTGCCAAGACCGCCGCCCGATCGGGCACCGGCGCCCCGGGGGCTGCGCCCTCCATCCGCAAATTGACGCAGGGGCGGGTGAATCGCGAAAGCGCGCTAGTCGGGTCACGTTTCCGCCGCTAGATAGCGCCAGACGACGGCCGGAACGCGGTCCCCGCCCCGGCCCGCCCCCACCGGAACCCGAGCGACCCGACATGCGCCTGCTGCCGATCCTCACCGCGATCCTCGTCTCGGCGCTGCTCTACTTTCTCGTGATCGACCGCGAAACCTTGTGGTCCTTCGTCGGACGCGCGCCCGCAGCCGCCGCCGAGCTGCCGGAGGACGAGATCGCGCCCCCCGCCGAGCGCACGGCCGAGACCGGGCGGGAGGCGGTGCGCGTCGTCGCCATGTCCTCGACCGCACAGCCGATCGACAGCGCGGTGATCCTGCGCGGCCGGACCGAGGCCGCGCGCATGGTCGAGGTCCGGGCCGAGACGAGCGGTCAGGTCGTGTCCGAGCCGCTGCGCAGGGGCGCGATCGTCGAGGCGGGCGACACGCTGTGCGAGCTCGACCCCGGCACCCGCGCCGCCTCGCTGCAGGAGGCGCGCGCCCGCCTCGTGGAGGCCGAGGCCCGCCTCCCCGAGGCCGAGAGCCAGATCCCCGCCGCCGAGGCCGCCCTGGCCGAGGCGCGGGCCCGCCGCAGCGAGGGCGACGCCCGCGTCGCCGAGGCGCGCGCCCGCCTGTCCGAGGCCGAGATCAACCTGAACGCCCAGCGCCGGCTGGCCGAGGGCGGCTACACCTCCGACACGCAGGTCGCCGGTGCCGAGGCGGCGTTCGAGAGCGCCCGCGCCGGCGTCACCGCGGCCGAGGCCTCGATCGACGGGATCGAGAGCGGCATCGCCTCGGCCGAGGCCGGGATCGAGGGGGCGACCGCCGCGGTCGAGGGGGTGCGCGCCCAGATCGAGAGCGCCCGCGCCGCCGTCGCGAGCGCCGAGCAGGAGATCGGCAAGCTGACCATCACCGCCCCGTTCGGCGGCCTGCTCGAGACCGACACGGCCGAACTCGGCGCCCTGCTGCAGCCCGGCACGGCCTGCGCCACGGTGATCCGGCTCGACGAGGTGAAGCTGGTGGGCTTCGTCTCCGAGATGGACGTCAGCCGGATCGATGTCGGCTCTCCGCTCCGGGCGACGCTCGCCTCCGGCCGCACGGTCGAGGGGCGGGTCACCTTCCTGTCGCGCTCCTCGGACGAGACGACCCGCACCTTCCGGCTCGAGGCGACGGTCCCGAACCCGGACCTTTCGATCCGCGACGGCGAGACGGCCGAGATGCTGGTCGCCGCCGAAGGGCGCGAGGCGCATCTGCTGCCGCAATCGGCACTGACCCTCGACGATGACGGCCGCCTCGGCATCCGCACCGTCGCGGAGGGCGATCTCGTCGGTTTCCAGGCGGTGGAGCTGCTGCGCGACACGCCGCAGGGCGTCTGGGTGGCGGGCCTGCCGGAAGAGGTCGACGTGATCGTGGTCGGCCAGGAATACGTGGTGCCCGGCGTCGCCGTCGATCCCACCTACAGGGAGGCCGGGGGATGACCGGCATCGTCGACTGGGCCGCCGCGCGGGCGCGGATGGTCCTCGCCTTCATCGCGCTCTCGCTGCTGGCGGGCGGCTACGCCTATGTCAGCCTACCGAAGGAGGGCGAGCCGGATATCGAGATCCCGGCCCTCTTCGTCTCGGTCCCCTTTCCCGGGATCTCGGCCGAGGACGCGGAATCCCTGCTCGTGCAGCCGATGGAGACCGAGCTCTCGGGTCTCGACGGGCTGAAGACCTACACCTCCACCGCGGCCGAGGGCTATGCCGGGATCGCGCTGGAATTCGAGTTCGGCTGGGACAAGACCCAGACCATGGCCGACGTGCGCGATGCGATGAACAGCGCCGAGGCGCAGTTCCCCGACGGCGCGGACGCCTGGTCGGTGAACGAGCTGAACTTCTCGGAATTCCCGATCCTCGTCGTGAACCTCACCGGCGACGTGCCCGAGCGCACGCTGATCCAGGTGGCCGAGCGGCTGCAGGACCGGATCGAGGGACTCGACGCCGTGCTCGAGGCGCAGCTGACCGGGCAGCGGGCCGAGATGCTGGAGGTCGAGATCGACCCCCTGCGGCTCGAGGCCTACGGGGTCACGGCCGGCGAGCTGATCGACGTCGTCACGCAGAACAACCTGCTGATCGCGGCGGGCGAGGTGACGAGCGCGCAGGGCACCTTCGCGGTCAAGGTGCCGGCCAGCTTCCAGACGCCCCAGGACGTCTACGCCCTGCCGGTCAAGACCGAGGGCGACCGCGTCGTCACCCTGGGCGATCTCTCCACCATCCGCCTGACCTTCGAGGACCGCGAGACGGTCGCCCGCTACAACGGCGTCAACACGGTGGCGCTGCAGGTGGTGAAGCGGCGGGGCTTCAACCTGATCGACACCGCCGCCCTCGTCCGAGAGACGGTGACGGAGGCCGTCGACGCCTGGCCCGAAGAGCTGCGCGAGGCGGTGCAGGTCGGCTTCTCGAACGACCAGTCGCGCAACGTCGCCTCGATGGTCAGCCAGCTGGAAGGGTCGGTCCTGACCGCGATCGCGCTGGTCATGATCGTCGTGCTGGGGGCGCTCGGGGTCCGCCCGGCACTGCTGGTCGGCTTCTCGATCCCGACCTCGTTCCTGCTCTGCTTCGCGCTGCTGGCGGTGATGGACATCACCATCTCGAACATCGTGATGTTCGGCCTGATCCTTGCCGTGGGAATGCTCGTCGACGGCGCCATCGTCGTCGTCGAATACGCCGACAAGCGCATCTCGGAGGGGTCGGGCCCGATGACCGCCTATACCGAGGCGGCGAAGCGGATGTTCTGGCCGGTCGTCAGCTCGACCGCCACGACGCTCTGCGCCTTCCTGCCGATGCTGTTCTGGCCGGGCGTCGCGGGGCAGTTCATGGGCATGCTGCCGGTCACGCTGATCTTCGTGCTCTCGGCCTCGCTGATCGTGGCGCTGGTCTACTTGCCGGTGATGGGCGGCGTCACGGGACGCTTCGCCCGGTATTTCGAGCGCGCCTCCGCCGGACTGAAGCGCGCCCTGCCCTGGTGGGTCCGCGCGCTCCTGGTGCTGCCCGCCATCGCCGTCGCCTGGTCCGGCGCGATGCTGACACTGAACCCGGCCTATTTCTCCGGGCCCGCGGTGCAGACCTCGGGCCTCGGCGAGTCGCTGCCCGGGATCGCGCTGTTCCTGCTCGGCGCCGCGCTGACGGCGATCACGGTCGGTGCCGCCCGGATCGAGCGCCGGGCGAAGGCGGTCCGGGCGGGCTACCGCCGCTCGCCCTTCGGCTGGGCGATCCACCTGATCGTCGCCAATCCGGTCATGCCGCTGGTCGCCATCGCCGGGGTCGGCTTCCTCGTCGTGGCCACCTTCGTGACCTTCGGCCAGAACAACAACGGGGTTGAATTCTTCACCGAGACCGAGGCCGAGCAGGCGATCATCTACGTCCAGGCCCGCGGCAACCTCTCGCTGCAGGAGAAGGACGCCCTCGTGGCCGAGGCCGAGGCCGTCGCGCTGAACCAGCCGGGGGTGCAGTCGGTCTTCGCCTTCGCAGGGTCCGGGGGCCTCAACGCCAATACGGCCGGCGCCACCTCTCCCGGCGATGCGATCGGCCAGCTGCAGATCGAGCTCGTCCCGTGGGAGGACCGCGCCGCGGTCGCGGCCGCGCGCGGGATCGATGTCGCCACGCTCGACGGGGACCGGATCCTGGCCGACATGCAGGCCCGGCTCGACCTCATCCCCGGCATCCGGACCGAGGCGCTGAACCTCGCCATGGGGCCGGGCGCGGCGAAGCCGATCAACCTGCGGCTCGAGGGCGAGAACTGGCAGGAGCTGCTCGACACCACCGCCCGCGTCCGGGCCCATTTCGACGCCCTGCCCGGCCTGACCCAGGTCGAGGATACCCGCCCCCTGCCCGGCATCGACTGGCAGGTCGATGTCGATGTCGAGGCGGCCGGCCGCTTCGGCGCGGACGTGGCCACGGTGGGCGGCATGATCCAGCTGGTCACGCGGGGCATCCTGCTCGACACGATGCGGGTCGACAGTTCGGACGAGGAGATCGAGATCCGCGTCCGCCTGCCCGAGGAGGACCGCGTCCTCTCGACCCTCGACAGCCTGCGGGTGCGCACGGCCGAGGGGCTGATCCCCTTGTCGAACTTCGTCACCCGCCAGCCGGTGCCGCGTCTCGCCGAGATCGAGCGGATCGACGGCGAACGCTACTTCCAGATCCAGTCCGGCGTGGTGCCGGACCTCGTCCGGATCGACGATACCGCCACGGGAGAGAGCCGCGTCCTTCCCGCCGCCGAGGCCGAGGCGGATGCGGACCTCCGGGCCGGCATCGCGGCGGGCACGCTGACCTCCACCCCGGTCACGGCGAACGAACGGATCGCCCTGATCGAGGACTGGCTCGACACCGACGCCGATCTGCCGGCCGGCATCAGCTACGAATGGGCCGGCGACTTCGCCGACCAGGCCGAGAGCCAGGCGTTCCTTCAGACCGCCTTCATCGGGGCCCTGGGGCTGATGTTCATCATCCTGCTGGCGCAGTTCAACTCGGTCTACAGTGCCGTGCTGGTGCTGCTCGCCGTGGTGCTGTCGACCACCGGCGTGCTGATCGGGATGCTGGTGATGGACCAGACCTTCTCGATCATCATGACCGGGACGGGGATCGTGGCTCTGGCCGGGATCGTGGTGAACAACAACATCGTGCTGATCGACACCTACCAGGAATACGAGCAGTACATGCCCCGGATCGAGGCGATCACCCGCACGGCCGAGGACCGGATCCGCCCCGTCCTGCTGACCACGATCACGACGATGGCGGGCCTGATGCCGATGATGTTCGGCCTGTCGCTCGACTTCTTCGCCGGGGGCTACACGATCGACAGCCCCACCGCGCTCTGGTGGAAGCAGCTGGCGACGGCCGTCGTCTTCGGCCTCGGCGTGGCGACGGTGCTCACGCTGGTCTTCACCCCCGCGATGCTGGCGCTGCGGGTCTGGGTCGCCACCTATGCACGCTGGATCGGACGGCTGCTGGCGCGGCTCAGCTTCGGCCGGGGCAGCCGGGCGGCGCAGGACTGGGCGCTGGCGCGCGAGGCGCGGCGCACCCGGCTGGGCGACCTCGTCTGGACCGAGGCCGAGCCCCCCGCCCCCTTCGAGGCGCCGCGTCGCCCGCTCGAAGCGGCGGAATAGCGCCCCCCGGACATGCGAAAGGGCCGCCGTCCCGGCAGGAACGGCGGCCCTTCGCGCATCCGGCATGTCCGGCCTACGGCGTCGCGGCGGCCGGGGGAGTCACCGCCCGGGGCAGCGTGAACAGTGCCAGCGCCAGGGCCAGCGTGCCGCAGACCGCGATGGCGGCGACCATCGGCAGGGGCGAGCCGTCGAAGAACGGGCCGGTCACCACGATCATCAGTCCGCCCGCGAGCATCTGCATCGTGCCGCCCAGCGACGAGGCGAGGCCCGCGATCTCGCCATGCGGATCGAGCGCCATGACCATGCTCGCCGGGATGACGAGGCCGAGGCAGAAGTTGGCGCAGAAGAGCATGAACATGATGGTCCAGAGCGTGCCCTGCCCCATCAGGGTCAGCACCAGCAGACCCACCGTGAACACGGCAAAGCCCCAGACCGCCCGGCTCATCACCGGCACCATGCCGAAGCGCCCGCCGAGCGGCCCCGCGATCTGGCTCGCGCCGAAGAAGCCGATCGCATTGACCGCGAAGGCGAGCGAGAACTGCGTCGGCGTCAGGCCGAAGCTCTCGGTATAGACGAAGCTGGCCGAGGCGATGAAGACGAAGAAGCTCGCCATGCCGAAGCCGCCGATCAGCGTCAGCCCCATGAAGACGGGGTCGGTGAACAGCACCTTCGCCCCCCGCCCCATCGAGCGCAGATCGATCCGGCGACGATGCGCGGGGGGCAGCGTCTCTTCCTGGAAAAGGGCGGCGACGGCGATGCAGACGACCGCGCCGAGCGCCAGCGCCCAGAACATCAGCCGCCAGTCGCCCAGCGCCAGCAGCCCCGCCCCGGTCAGCGGCGCCAGAAGCGGCGAGACCGAGATCACGAGCATCACCATCGCCATCAGCTTGGTCGCCTCGGCCCCGGTATGGCGGTCGCGGATGATCGCGCGCGGGATCACCATCACCGCCGCCCCGCCGAGACCCTGCACGAAGCGCGCGGCGGCCAGCCAGCCCACGGTCGGGGCCAGCGCGGCGAGGACCGACCCGATGCCGAAGATCGTCAGACCGAGATAGATCGGCGGCTTGCGCCCGAACCGGTCGGCGGCCGGGCCGTAGAAGAGCTGGCTGACGCCGAAGGCGAGGAAATAGGTCGTCAGCGTCAGCTGCACGGCGGCGACGTCGGTCTCCAGCGCCTCCTCGATGGCGGGGAGGGCGGGCAGGTAGAGGTCGATCGCGAAGGGGCCGACGGCCGACATCAGCCCGAGGACGAGGGCGGTTCTGAGCATGGGCGTGCCTTTCCGATTTTCTCCCGCGGATGGTCGATTGTCGGACAATCGCGGGGATCCGGGTCCGGCGCTACGCCTCGTCGTCCGCCTTGTCCAGCGCGGGACCGCACAGCCCCCCCGACGTTCGCGCACTGCCCGTTTCCCGGACGGCCGGGATCAGGTCCCGGCCTCCTTCTCGTGCGCCGGCAGCGCCGCCCACCAGGCCGCGTAGCCGGTATTCCACGGCGCCTTGCGCGTCTCGTCCGGCGCACCGTCCGTCCACCAGACGGGGCCGCGCTCGCCGAGCAGCCGCTTGGCGGCGTCGACGGCCGCCCGCGCCGCCTGCGTCTCCTCCGGGCTGTCCGCCTGCCCCACCGCGCGCCGCGCGGTCATGAGGTCGTTGACCGCCGCCTGCCGGTCCGCTTCCGGCAGGGCGGGATCGGTCCGGCGCCAGAGCCGGCCCTTCGCCACGAAATACCGGCCGTCCGGCGTGACGGGATAGCTCACTCTGCCGCGACCCGGCCGGGCTCCTCCTCGGATTGCTGGCGGTGCCAGAGTCGGGCATAGCGCCCCTCGCGCGCCAGCAGCGCCTCGTGCGGGCCGCGCTCGACGATCTCGCCCGCTTCCAGCACGACGATCTCGTCGGCATCGGCGATGGTCGACAGCCGGTGCGCGATCACGATCACGGTGCGCCCCCGCCCCATCGCCTTGAGCTCGGACTGGATCTCGCGTTCCGTCTCGGTGTCGAGCGCGCTCGTCGCCTCGTCGAGCAGCAGGATCGGCGGGTCCTTCAGCAGCGTGCGCGCGATGCCGACGCGCTGCTTCTCGCCGCCCGACAGCTTCAGCCCGCGCTCGCCGACCTGCGTGTCGTAGCCCTGCGGCAGCGCCGCGATGAAGTCGTGGATCCGGGCGGCCCGCGCCACCGCCTCGATCGCCTCCTGGCTCGCCCCCTCGCGCCCATAGGCGATGTTGTAGCCGATCGTGTCGTTGAACAGCACGGTATCCTGCGGCACGACGCCCAGCGCGGCATGCAGGCTGTCCTGGGTCACCTCGCGGATGTCCTGCCCGTCGATCCGGATCCCGCCGCCGGTCACGTCGTAGAACCGGAAGAGCAGCCGGCCCACGGTCGACTTGCCCGACCCGGTGGAGCCGACGATGGCCAGCGTCCGCCCGGGCGGCACGTCGAGGGAGATGCCGTGCAGGATCTCGCGGTCGGGCTCGTAGCCGAAGCGCACGTCCTCGAAGGTCACGCGCCCGCCCGTCACCCGCAGCGCCCCGGCGCCGGGCCGGTCCTCGACCTCCGGGCGCTGGTCCAGCAGGTCGAACATCTCGCCCATGTCGATGAGGGCCTGCCGGATCTCGCGGTAGATCGTGCCGAGGAAGCCGAGCGGCATGGTGATCTGGATCATGTAGGCGTTGACCATGACGAAATCGCCGACCGTCAGCGTGCCCGCCTGCACCCCGGCCGCCGCCATCGCCATCACCGCGACGAGGCCGGAGGTGATGAGGAAGGTCTGACCGAAATTGAGGAAGGCGAGCGAGTATTCGGTCGTGATGGCATAGCCCTGGTAGGACCGCATGGCGCGGTCGTAGCGGTCGGCCTCGCGCGCCTCGGCGCCGAAATACTTCACCGTCTCGAAGTTCAGGAGCGAATCGATCGCCTTCTGGTTGGCGTCCTGGTCCTCCTCGTTCATGCGCTTGCGGATCCTCACCCGCCATTCGGTCACCTTGAAGGTGAAGCCGACATAGGCCGCGACGGTCAGCGCCACCGCGATCAGGTACCAGCCGTCGAAGAACCAGGCGAAGATGCCGAGGACGAGCAGCAGTTCCAGCACCAGCGGCCCGATCGACAGGACGAGGAAGTTGAGCAGGAAGCTCACCCCCTTGACCCCGCGCTCGATCACGCGGGACAGGGCGCCGGTCTTGCGCGACAGGTGGTAGCGCAGACTCATCCGGTGGATATGGGCGAAGGTCTCGGCCGCGAGCCGCCGCAGCGCCTGCTGGCCCACGGGGGCGAAGACCGCGTTTCGCAGCTGCTGGAAGCCGACATTGGCGGCGCGCGCCACGCCGTAGGCCACGACGAGGCCGATGGCGCCGAAGGCGACCATGTAGCCGGGGCCCGCGAACTCGCCCGACAGGTGATCGACCGCGAACTTGTAGAGGATGGGCGTCGCCACCGCGATCAGCTTGGACCCGATCAGCAGCGCGAGGGCGGCGACGACCCGGACCTTCGTCCCCGTCTCGCCCTTCGGCCAGACATAGGGCAGCACCGCCCGCACGATCCGCCGCCCGTCGACGGGCTGGCCGGAAAGGTTGGCATCGGTCTTGGGCAGGCGTCGCATCGGCGCAAGGTAGGCCCCGCGCGCCGGCATTGCCAGAGGCGCCCGCCCCGCCGGAGGCGCCTGACGCCCGCCCGGGCGCGGGGGGGCGACGAGGTCGCTCTTCGGGCCGTCCTATTGCGCGGGTGGTTCGGGGATGCGGAAGACCTGTCCGGGATAGATCAGGTTGGGGTCGCGGATGCGGTCGCGGTTCGCCTCGAACACGGCCACGTAGAGGAACCCGTCGCCGTAACGCTCTTCCGCGATGCCCCAGAGCGTGTTGCCCGGCTGGATCGTCCGCACCGACACGCCGCGCTCGGCCACGTCGAGCGCCGCCGCGATCGTGTCGCGCCGCTCGCGCAGGAACGGGCTCTCTATCCGGCTGACGACCGCGCCGTCCGGGTCCACCTGGTCGACGCGCAGCGTGTAGACGCCGGGCGCCACGGCCGGGTCGAGCCGTGTGGCCCAGGTCCCGTCCGGGCCGATCGGGACGGCGCCGATCACCCGGTTGTCGAGGTAGAGCCGCACCTCGCCCGCCCCCCGCGCGCGTCCCTCGACGACCACCTCGCCCGAGGCGTCGTATGTGATCGTGTCGAGCGCGACGGTCCGCAGCACGTCGGCATCGGCCGAGGCCGAGAGGGCCGGCCGGATCAACCGCACGCCGGCGCCGTCGGTCATCAGGATCGGCGCCTGCCCCGGGCCGGCCTCGGCCTCGGGCGCCTCGGGGCGGCCGGGGACCTGGGCGACGGCCGGGGCGGGGGCCGGGTCGTCGCCCGTCGCCGGGGCGCCGGGCCCGGCGGGGGCGGCGGGCGCGCCGGGGGCAGCCGCGAGGTCGGGCGGCTCGGCCTGGCCGGGCGCGGCCCCCGCGATCCCGGCGCCGTCGGCGGGCGGGGCCTGCGGCGTCGCGGCGGGCAGGCCGGGCGCCTCCGGCGGATCCCCGGCCGCGGCGATCCCTTCCCCCGGCGCCGTGCCGGGCGCCGCGATGTCGGGGGTTGCACCGCTCGGGGCGGGGTCTGTCGCCCCGGTCTGGACCTGCGCCGCAGGCCCCGGGCCTGACCCGTACCGCGGCGTGGAGGGACCGACCGGCGCCTCCGCCACGATCGCCTCCGGTGCCGGACCTGCGGAGGCGAGTGTCTGCGGCGCCTCGGCGGCGCCGGTACGCGCCGGCGCACCCTCGGCAGGGGCGGGCGTTCCGGCCTGCTCGGTGCCCGGAGCGGCGCCCGGAGCGGCGCCCGGCGCGGTCCCGGCCGTCACGGACCCGGCGCCGGAGGCGGCATCCGGCCCGGCGGGTGGCGCGCCAGCAGCGTCGGCGGGGTCGGCCTGCGCAACCGGGCCTGGGGCGTCCACCGCCTCGGGGGCCGCGCCCTCCGCCTCGTCGGCAGCAGGAGTGTCGACCTCGGCCACCATGGGCGCCGCATCGCCGCCGTCATCCGGCCCCTCCTGCCCGGCAGACGGGTCGGCCGCGTCGGTCGTGATCTCCCCGACCGCGTCGGCCGTCACCTGCCCGGCCGCATCGGTCCCGGACGGAGCCTGCGCGACGGCGCCCGGTTGCGTTCCCTGACGGCCCGCCAACCCGGGCGCCTCGCCGGCCGGGACCGGCAGGTCCGCCCCCCCATCCGTCTGCGCTACCGCGGCCTCCGGGGCCGTCTGCCCGTCCGGTGACGGGGTTGCCGGCGCGCGGGCCTCCGCGCCGGGGGCGGGATCGGCGACGGCGGCGAGGACGTCGTCCGAGGGCCCTGTCGGCGTGCCCACGGCGGCCGGCGCGTCCGCGTTGGCCATGTCGGCCTCCTCGACCCCCGATGCGACCTCGTCCGGGGCCGGGGACGGGGCCGCGCCGAGATCCCCGGCCAGCGCCACGGGGGCGGGCGCGCCGGTCGAACCGATGAGCATGCTGCCCTCCGACGGGATCGCCGCACCGTCGGGATCGGCGAGCAATGTCAGCCGTCGGACCCCGTCCGAAGCGGGCAGGTCGAGGAAATCGGCGAAGCTTCCGGTCTCGTCCACCACGATCCGCGCATGTTCCATCCCGTCGAGCAGGACCGCGAGCGTCGATCCGGGCGCGGCCGTGCCGGTCAGAACGGCGAACCCGTCCGGTTCCACCCGGAGATCGCCGAAGGCCGGCGGCGTCGCAGCCGATGCCGGGGCGGTGGCGGAATCGGCGGCATCCGGTGCCGCCGATGCGGGTCCGGTCAGGGCGACCGCCGCCTCGGCCCCAGCCAGCGGCTCCGCCGTTCCGTCCGTGGCCCCTTCAGCCCCGTCCCCCGTTTCGGTTCCGGTTCCGGTTCCGGGGGCGAGAGCAGCGACAGGCGCGGGCTCCGCCGGCTCCTCGCCGGGGTCGGCGGGTCCGGACGCGACCGCGCCGGGGCCGTCGTCCACGCTCGCGCCCGTTCCGGTGGCGTCGGCAGACGCGGGCTCCGGGCGTTCGTCGGTCGGAGGCAGCAGGTTGAGACCCAGCAGCACGAGCGCGACCGCGCTCCCCGCACCGAGCGCGACCCGCGTAAGGCTCAAGGCTGCCACTGTCTCCGTACTCCTCGGACGTCCCGTCGGCCGGTCTTCCCCAAGCCCGGTGCGCCAGCCTAGCAAGGCTTTGCGGGGCGGTCAAAAGGTCGGAAACGCGAACGGCCCCCGGGGCTTCCCGGGGGCCGTCCGATACCCCTCGCCGGCCTGGCGATCAGGCGCCGGCAAGGTCCGACTTCAGGATCTTCTCGATCTCGGGGATCGGGTGGTTGGTGAGCGTCTTGGGGACCTCGGCCACCACCTTCGACTGCACTTCCTTGTGCAGGTGGTCGCGCAGCGTGCCGAGGACATTGGGCGCGGCGCAGATCACGATCCGGTCGAACTGCCCCTTGTGCGCCCGCTCGTAGAGCATCTCTGCTAGATGCGCGGCAAAGCGGTCCTTCGCGAGCTCGTGCCAGTCGGTGTCGTCATAGGCCGATTTTCCGGGATTGGCGCTTTGCCCGACGCGGCCGGGCCGGTTCGCGCTCTGCTCGCGGTCGGGCGGGTTCTCCTGACTTTCCTCGCGCACCACCTCGAGGTTCGGATCCTCGCCGTCGGTCAGGTTTCGCAAGAAGAGGGCTTTCTCGCCATCGGCGATCACGACCCAGTCGTCGTTGCGGATGCGGGTCATCGGATCAGCTCCGCGACTGGGTGGCGTTGGGGCCATCGACGCCCTCGCCCCGCTTGTCCGAGCCCTTGACCCGGGTCGCGCCGTCATTGCCCTCGGCGCTCTTCTCCTCGTCGCGACTCCCGACCTTGCGGGAAGTCTCGCCGCCATCCGCGCCCTGATGCGGGGGAGTGTCGACGTCGGACAGGTAGGCGTCGGTTTCCTTGACGCCGTCCTTGGATTTCACGCGGTCTGCCATGTCGTCCTCCAGTCGTTCTGTCTTCCTGCAGGATCAACGGATGGCGCCCGCGCGGGTTCCTCGAGCCGCGCCCTCCCCCGACGTGAAACGGCCCCGGACCGTCGGGGTCCGGGGCCGTCGATCGGTCAGGGATCCGGGGCATAGCCCGGTCGCCACTCACATGCGCGAGGCGACGTTCTCCCAGTTCACGAGGTTGTCGAGGAAGTTGGTCAGGTAGGCCGGCCGCTTGTTGCGGAAGTCGATGTAGTAGGAATGCTCCCACACGTCGCAGCCCAGCAGCGCGGTCTGGTCGAAGCAGAGCGGGTTCACCCCGTTCTCGGTCTTGGTGACCTTGAGGCCGCCATCGGTGTCCTTGACCAGCCAAGCCCAGCCCGAGCCGAACTGGCCGGCGCCCGCGACGGAGAATTCCTCCTTGAACTTGTCGACGCTGCCGAAGCTGTCCTTCAGCGCGTTCTCCAGCTCGGAGGGCATGGCGCCGCCGCCGTTCGGGCTCATCATCTCCCAGAACTGGTTGTGATTCCAGTACTGCGAGGCGTTGTTGAAGATGCCGTTCTGGGCCACCGCACCGGAATTGTAGGTGCCCTTGATGATCTCCTCGACGGACTTGTTCTCCCACTCGGTCCCGGCGATCGCCTTGTTGCCGTTGTCGACATAGGCCTTGTGGTGGATGTCGTGATGGTACTCGAGCGTCTCCTTGCTCATGCCCTTGGAGGCGAGCGCGTCGTGCGCGTAGGGAAGGTCGGGAAGTTCGAAAGCCATGATGTCCTCGCGGGTCTTGAGTGTTGAGGGTCTCGTTCCCCCATAGATGGCCTGCGGCTGCGGATTTCAACGCCTGACGGGCGAATGCGGATGCGGATACGGGCCTGCGCGGGCGCACGGGCCGAGGGGGCAGGCGGCTGCCGACCGTTCTGGGCAGCCCGCCCCGGCCCCGAAAGCGGGGCCGGGCGGCAGGTCGGCGGCGTTCCCATATCCGCGAAGTCCCGGTCCGCGAGATCCCGGTCCGCGATGTCCCGGGTCGAGCCCCGGTCGGGCTCGCCCGATCCTGCCGGTCGGCCGGGCCGCCCCGGTCAAACCCCGGTCAAACCCCGGTCGGGTCCCGCCCGGCCCCGCCCGGCCCCGCCCGGCCCGGTCGGGCAGGGTCAGGCCCAGGTCACCTTCTCCCGGAACTGCGAGCGCCCCGGGAAGTCGGCCGCATGGGCCTGCAGCAGGTCGCGCGCGGCATCGAGGCGGCGCATCGGGCGGCAGAGGCTGATCATCCGCTCCAGCGCGTCGTGGCGCCGGGGTGCGATCGCCCGCGCCTTCTGCAGCGCCGCGAAGCTCTCGCCAAGGCGGTTCATCCGTCGCGCCGCGGTCGCCTCGATCATCAGGATCTCGACCTCGCCGTCGGCGAGCGCGCGGTTCGCCTCGCACAGGGCGACGATCCCGGGCCAGTTGTCGAGCTTCTGCAGCATCTTCGCCGAGGCGAGCAGCCCCTCGGCCGTCATCGCGGCCTCCGCCGTCCCGGCCCCGTCGACATAGCGGACGAGGACGTTCGACATGATCCGGTTCACCACGTCGGGCGAGACGTGGCGGTAGTCGTTCCCGCTCCACGCGACGGCGGGGTTCGACAGGGTGACGAACTCGTAGGAGGGGAAGTAGTCCACCCCGTCCTTGCCCAGGACGAACTCGTCCAGTGCGGCCCGCTGCACCGACTTCGAATAGGCATTGGCCACCAGCACGTCCATGTCCCGGAAGGTGGCGAGAAGCGGCACGGGGCTGACGGTCACCAGCATCTTCAGCGGTTTCGTCCGGTGCCTCGTCAGCAGGGCGTGCAGCTCGTTCAGACCCTCGAGCACGTCGGCATAGGACAGGACGCGGAACTCGAACCGCCCGGGCTCTGCCCGGATCAGCTGCACCGGCGGCACGACATTGAGGTAGAGGTCGAGCACGGTGTCGTACCATGTCTCGACATAGCCGAGCGTCAGGATCACGACGTCCGCATCCTTCACCGCCGCCATCGCGTCGAGATAGCGGTGGCGGAAGGCGAGGATCGTGTCCGCATCGAAGTCGAGCCGCGCCATGCCCAGCTGCGGGTCGCAGTAGCGGTCCGGCCCCATCGGGTAGAGGATGTCCGCCCCCGGGAAGCTGTCGCGTTCCAGCGCCCAGCGGATCTCGTTGGTGACGGAATGGATCGAGTACTTGTTGAAGAAGTTCGTCGCGTCGCCGAGGCTCGCCCCGATCTCGCCGAGGTCGATCTCTCGGCTGAGCACGCGCTTTCCCGCCCCTTCCAGCGCCTTCTCGACGTTTCGCGCGAAGCAGGACCCGATGGCGAAGATCGTGTCATCGGCGCCGATCCGGAACGAGGGGGTGACGGTGGGCGAGGCGAGGGGATAGAGCCGATCGCCGTCCCGCTCCGGCGCGGGATAGCGCCTCAGCGCGTTGCCCTTCGCCCGGACGAAGGCCCGGTCGGCCGTGATGCGTTCGATGTTCTTCGCGGTCATGACTGCCTTCCCTGCGTCCGGGCGGCCGTTCCCGCCCGGCCGTCGTCTCGCCTGTCGGCCCGTGGCGGATCTTCGGGCCGCGCGCCCCAGAAGGCGACCATAGCCGAGAACCTGTCAACATTGCGCCCCCCGTCGTTCCCTTGCGGGACCGACGGGCGGCAGGCCGGAGGCGGGCAAGGCGCCCGGTCCCCCGCAGGCGCGTCGTCCGTGTCTCTCCGCCCCGCTGGTGCCGCCTTTCGCACAAGCGATCGGTCCCCGGCATTGCGCAGCGCCTCGCCCCTGCCCTATCGAGACCGCGCCGCCCGCGCCCGGAGATCTCCCGATGACGACCGACCTCGCCCCGCCCGACCTCACGCGGTCCATCGCGGACCGGATTGCGCTGATCGAGGGGGGGATCGTGGTGCCGCCGGCCAAGGGGCTTGGCAACCAGTCGGTGCAGCGCTCGGGCGTGCTGCGTCCGGACGGGACGCTGGTCCCCGAGAGCGTCACCTGGCGCGGCCGGACCCAGGTCACCGTCGCCCCCGCCCTGCCGGCGGGCGAGATCGCGGACCTGCCCGGAACCTGGATGTTCCTCGGACCGCTCTTCGGCCATTTCGGGCATTTCCTGGTCGAGAGCATCTGCCGGATCTGGGCCTATGCCCGGCTCGAGGGACGGATCGACGGCGTCCTCTATGTCCCGAAGTTCCAGAACCGGCCCGAGCATGTCGCCAATGTCTACCGCCCCTTCCTGCGGGCGCTCGGTGTCGGGGCCGAGATGCGCAACCTCGAGGAGCCGGCCCGGGTCGAACGGCTCTACGTGCCCCAGCAGGGCTTCGGAATGTTCCAGATGATCGAGGGTGCGCCGGAATTCCGCGATTTCGTCCGCGCCCGCGCCGGCAAGGGGATCGCGCCGCAGGGGGCCGAGCGGATCTACGTCTCGCGCTCCGCCCTGCCCCCGGCCCGCGGCTCGATCCTGTTCGAGCGCCGGCTCGAGGCGCTGCTCGAGGCCGAGGGTTACACGATCCTCCACCCCCAGAAGCTGGACCATGCCGGCCAGATCGCCGCCTACCGCGCCGCCCGCGACGTGATCGCGGTCGATTGCTCTCCGCTGCACCTGCTGGCCCTGGTCGGAAACTCGGACCAGAGGGTCGGTGTGATCGCCCGGCGGGACGGCCGGCTGGACGAGATCTTCGCCCGCCAGATCCGCGCCTTCCAGGGGGCCGAGGCGACGGCGATCGACACGCTGCGCCACAACTGGATCGAGGACCATGCAAGCCGCCCCTCGCGCACCAGCTGGGGCGAGATCGACTTCCCCGCGCTCGGCCGCGCCCTCAATGCCGCGGGGCTCATCGCGGGCGGTCTCGACTGGTCCCGGCCGGACGAGGACGAGGTGACCGCCGAGATCGCCCGGATCTCCCAGGCCTCCGGCATCGCCTTCAAGCGCTGGGCCGGCCCGCCCGGCACGGCCCCCGCCGACGCGGACTGACCGCGCGGGGGGCCCCGCCGCGGCCCGGGGGCGGTCACCCGACCCGGCGACGTACCAGCCGCCTACCGACGGGCGGGGAAGACCCCGGCAGGGCAGCCCTGGCCCGGGCCCGCCCCCCCTCCGGAGCCGCTTCCGCCTCGCCCCCCCGTTTCCAGGTCCTGCCCCGACTGCTCCGGGGCTCAGGGGGCAGCGCCCCCTGCGCCGCCGGCGGGCGGCCGCCTCCTCCGCCCGGCGAAGAAATCCCGCAGCAGCCGCCCCGCCTCGTCCTCGGCCAGCCCGTCATAGACCTCCGGCCGATGGTGGCACTGGGGTTGGGCGAAGACGCGCGCGCCATGGGCCACCCCCCCGGTCTTGGGATCGGCGGCGCCGTAGTAGAGCCGCCCGATCCGAGCGAGGCTGATCGCGCCGGCGCACATCGGGCAGGGCTCGAGCGTGACGTAGAGATGCGCCCCCACGAGGCGCTCCGACCCGGCGATCGCGGCGGCGGCGCGCAGGACGAGCATCTCGGCATGGGCGGTGGGATCGCCCAGCTCGCGCACCCGGTTGCCGTCGGCGGCGAGGAGGGCGCCGTCCGCGCCGACCAGCGCCGCGCCGACGGGCACCTCGCCGCGGGCGGCGGCGGCGCGCGCCTCGGCGAGGGCGCGGTCCATCTGCGTGGTGAAGCTCATGCCCTTCCCTGCCCCGCGTCCCCTCCCGGTGGCAAGGGACGACCGCCCGGGCGCCGCGTTCCGCCCCGCCGCCCGAACCGTTCCGGGGCACGAGAGCGCTGGCGGCAGCGGGGCGCGCGCTGTATGGGGGCGCCATGACAGACACCCCCTCTTCCGACGACCGCCCCGACGCCCCGGACACCGAGTCGGGCGCCGCGCCGGACACCCCCCCGGGCGAGCGCATCGCCAAGGTCCTCTCCCGCCGCGGCATCGCCAGCCGGCGCGACGCCGAACGCATGGTCGTCGAGAAACGCGTGAGCGTGAACGGCGCGGTCATCGACAGCCCCGCCCTCAACGTCACCGCCGCCGACCGGATCACCGTCGACGGCCGCGCCCTCCCCCCCGAGGAGGAGATGCGCCTCTGGCGCTATCACAAGCCCGAGGGGCTGGTGACCAGCGCCTCGGACGAGAAGGGCCGCGAGACGGTGTTCGATGCGCTGCCCGCGGACATGCCCCGGGTGATGAGCGTCGGCCGGCTCGACATCGCCTCCGAGGGGCTGCTGCTGCTGACGAATGACGGCGCGCTGAAGCGCCGGCTGGAACTCCCCTCGACCGGCTGGCTGCGCCGCTACAGGGTCCGCGTGATGGGCGACCTGACCGAGGAGGCGCTGGAACCGCTGCGCCGCGGGATCACCGTCGAGGGCGTCGACTACCAGCCGATGGAGGTCACGCTCGACCGGCAGGGCGGCGGGGCGAATGCCTGGCTGACGATCGGCCTGCGCGAGGGCAAGAACCGCGAGATCCGCCGCGCCCTCGCCGCGCTGGGACTGCAGGTGAACCGCCTGATCCGCGTCAGCTACGGGCCGTTCCAGCTCGGCAATCTCGAGGCCGGACAGGTCGAGGAGATCCGGGGTCGGATCCTGCGCGACCAGATCGGCTCGCTCGAGGAGGACGATGCCGGGCGCAAGGGCTTTGCCAAGCGGATGCGCCAGGAGGAGGCGGCGGCCGCCCGGGCCGCGGCCGAGGCGCGCAAGAAGCCGCGCGGCGGCCGGCCGAAACCCGGCGACGGCGAGGGGCCGCGCGGCGGCGCCCCCGCCCGCTTCGGCGGCGCCGGTCGCGGCGGCCCGGCCCGCGGTCCCGGCCGCGACGACGAGGCGCGGGGCGAGCGCCCGCAGCGGGGCGGCCCGTCCCGCTTCGGGGGACGCGGCCGCGACGAGGACGCCCGCGGGTCCCGCGACGACAGGCGCCCCGGCGACAGGCCCGAGCGCGGCGGCCCCTCCCGGTCCTTCGGCGGCCCCCGGGGCGAGGGCGGACGCGGCGCCCGCGACGACGCGCCGGGCGGCAACCGCCCCCGGCGCGATCCCGGCGAGCGCCCGCAGCGCGGCGCGCCCGCCCGCTTCGGCACGGACCGGGCGGAGGACGGGGACCGTCCCGCGCGCCGCTCCGGCCCGGGCGGCCCGCGCCGCGAGGGCGGCGGCACCGAGCGCGGCCATCGCCCGGGCGGGCCGGCCCGCTTCGGCAAGGCCGGCGACCGCGCCGCGACCGGCGAGCGCGGCGGCGGCGGCGATCGCCCGCAGCGAGAGGATCGCGGTTTTCGCGGCGACCGTCCGGACCGGGGGGATCGCCCCCGGAACGCGGATCGCCCGCAGGGCGGCGGCCGCCCGCAGCGCGAGGACCGGCCGCAGCGCGGGGACCGGCCGCAACGGGACGACCGGCCGCAACGGGACGACCGCCCGGCACGCGGCGACCGCCTGGCACGGGCCGACCGCCCCCGGAACGGCGACGGACCCAGACGGGGCGAGGGGCCGAAGCGGGGCGAGGGGCCGCGCGGCGACCGCCCGCAGGGCGGCAGGCCCCCGCGCCGGGGCGATGACGCCCCCCGCGGCGGCGGCGGCGGGGGGCGGCCGGACCGGGGCGAACGCGGACCCGGCCGGTCCGATGGTCCCGGGCGGGGCGACCGCCCCCGGGGGCCCCGCAAGCCGAAATGATGCGGCGCGCCGGGGACGGCCCGACGAGCACCCCCGGCTCGCCGGCACGGCGCGACCTGCCCCCCGCCCGGGCGTGACGGTATAATCCGCCGACTCGGCCCAGCCGTCTCGGCGCCGAACGGCCGGTTCCGGCGCGGCATCTCCGCCCCGACGGTCTCGCCCCCACGCGGCAGCTGAAGAGCGCTGCCGGCCGAGGATGGCCACCTTCCGGCCCCGACGCGACGCCCCCGCCCACAGGGGCGCGGGACGGCCCTCCTTCCCGGCATGCCCCTACGCCCGACGACGCCGGGCCGGGCAGGAGGACCCTCCGGCGGCTGGCCACGGAACCGCCGGTGTCCAGGGGTCCGACGGGGCCGCCCGTCCCCGGCCGATTTCCGCGCCCCGCTCTCGAAACGGCGATCCCGCGCGCCTATTGTCGGGGGGACGAAACTCGGAGACGCTGAGACATGGCCAGGCTCGTTCTGTTCGCCCTCTTCGTGCTGATCGCGGCCCTCGCCGTGATGGCGCTGCTCGCCGCGACGGGCCGCGCCCGGACCGGCGCGCGCGCGGCCGACCGGACGGCGGCCACTCTCCCCGCGCGGCAGGAGGACAGCATGCCCGGCACCATACGCACCATCGCCTACGCGGCGCTCCTGCTGCTGCTGACCGGCGTCGCCACCGGCGTGATCGGGGGCGGCTGATGGCCCGGCGCTTCGGCGGACGCTTCTCTCCCGGCGGGCGCGAGGAGATGACCCCGGCCGAGCAGGCGGTCCGGCAGGACGCGCTTGCCGATGCCGAGGTCGACGCGGCCGGCGGCAAGGCCGGCCTGATGTTCCTGCCCCCCGCGATCCTGGTCTTCACCTCGCTGGGCGCGGGGCCCGCCGGCCTCGTCCTCGGCCTGCTGGGCGCCGCCGCCCTGACGCTGGGCGCGTGGCTGCTGCGCGACGGGCTGCGGGCCGAGGCGGCCTTCGCCACCCGCGCCGTCGCGCGCCGCCCCTTCCCGCGCAAGATCGCCGCCGCCCTCCTGGCCGGGACCGGCTGCGCGCTCGCCTCCGCCTCGGGCGGGGTCACTCTGGCGGGCGACCTGCTCTACGGCGCGGCGGCCGCCGGGCTGCACCTCGTCGCCTTCGGGCTCGACCCGATGACGCACAAGAAGGCCGCCGGCCTCGACAGCTTCCAGCAGGAGCGGGTCGCGCGCGTCGTGGACGAGGCGGAGGGCTATCTTTCCGAGATCAAGCGCACGATCGCCGCCCTGTCCGACCGCCGCCTCGATATGCAGGTCGCCACCTTCGCCGCACAGGCCCGCGCGATGATCCGCGGCGTGGAGGAGGACCCGCGCGACCTGACGGCGGCCCGCAAGTATCTCGGCGTCTACCTGATGGGCGCGCGCGACGCCTCGGCCCGTTTCGCCGACCTCTATGCACGACGCCGCGACGAGGCGGCCCGCGCCAAGTACGAGGCGCTGCTGACCGACCTGACCGACAATTTCGCCGCCCGGACCACGACCATGATCGAGGGCGACCGCGAGGCGATGGAGATCGAGGTGAAGGTCCTGAGGGACCGCCTGGCCCGCGAGGGCGTTACCGTGCAGGAAAGGGAACCGGCATGAGCGAGATCGATCAGACCAGCGGCCCGCAGGGCACCCCGCAGACCCGGGCCCAGGCCGCGCTAGCCGAGGCCGAGAAGGTGACGGCCGTCATCCTGCCCGAGCCGCGCGAGGCGGGCGACGTGACCCCGCTGGAGGCGGCCGACCCGGCCATCGGCGCTGAGATCCGCCGCCGGATGGACGAGATCGACCTGTCGAATACCGGCTCCATCGTCTCCTTCGGCTCGGCCGCGCAGGGCGAGCTGCAGCAGATCAGCCAGGCGATGCTGGCCGGCGTGAAGAACAAGGATGTCGGCCCGGCGGGCGATTCGCTGCGTTCCATCGTGGCCACGATCAAGGGATTCTCCCTCAGCGAGTTCGACGGGCGGCGCGAGCGGTCCTTCCTCGAGAAGCTGCTGGGCCGCGCCGCGCCGATGGCGCGCTTCGCCGCCAAGTTCGAGGACGTGCAGGAGCAGATCGACCGGATCACCGACGACCTGCTCAAGCACGAGCACACGCTGCTCAAGGACATCGAGAGCCTCGACCGGCTCTACGACAGGACGCTCGCCTTCTATGACGAGCTCGCGCTCTACATCGCCGCGGGCGAGGCCAAGCTGACCGAGCTGGATTCCACGACCATCCCGGCCAAGGAGGCCGAGGTGCAGGCCGCCCCCGAGGAACAGGGCGTGATGAAGGCGCAGGAGCTGCGCGACATCCGCGCCGCCCGGGACGACCTGGAACGGCGGGTCCACGACCTGAAGCTGACGCGGCAGGTGACGATGCAGTCGCTGCCCTCGATCCGGCTGGTGCAGGAGAACGACAAGAGCCTCGTCACCAAGATCAACTCGACCCTCGTCAACACCGTGCCCCTGTGGGAGACGCAGCTGGCGCAGGCGGTCACGATACAGCGCTCGACCGACGCCGCCGCCGCGGTGAAGGAGGCGAACGACCTGACCAACGACCTTCTGCGCGCCAATGCCGAGAACCTGCGCACCGCCAACAAGGCCGTCCGCGAGGAGATGGAGCGCGGCGTCTTCGACATCGAGGCGGTGAAGGCCGCGAACGAGAACCTGATCGCGACGATCAACGAGAGCCTGCAGATCGCGGACGAGGGCAAGGCCCGTCGGGCGCAGGCGGAGGCGGATCTCGAGCAGATGGAGGCCGACCTGAAGTCGACCCTCGCCGGCGCGAAGGCGCGCGGGAACGGCACTGGCGCCAATCTCGGCGGCGCGGCGGGCTGAATGACACGGGGGCGGAAGGTGCGGATCGGCCTCGCGGCGGCGACACTCGCCGCGCTGGCCGCATGCGAGGAGCCGCCCGCCCCCGCCCCTGTGCCCGACCCCGTCCCCGAGGCCGTCCCGGCCCCGCCCCCGCCGCCCGACCCCGCGCCCGAGGTGCAGCCGCGGTCCGAGGCCAGCACCGCCCTCGCGGCGTATTACCGGCGGCTGCAGGCCAATCTGCTCGCGCAGGGGCTGATGCGGACCGATGGCGGCGGGCCGGACACCGCCTTCACCGGCTCGCAGCTCGGGCGCAACTTCGTGCGGATCGCGCTGTTCGACGAATACACCCAGCGGGGCGAGGTGCTGGAGGCGCGGCAGACCCTTAGCACGTTGCGGCGGTGGGAAGGACCGGTGCGGATGCAGGTCGGTTTCGGCGCCAGCGTCCCCGAGGACCAGCGCGTGCAGGACCGCAACGCGATCGGCGCCTATGCGCGGCGGCTGGGCCGGGTCACCGGCCACCCGGTCAGTACCGTGCAGGACGGCGGCAATTTCCACGTCCTCGTCCTGAACGAGGACGACCGGCTCGCCTATGGCGACAGCCTGCGGGCGCTGGTGCCCGGCATCGCGGAGAGCTCGGTGCGCGCCTTCCTCTCGCCGCCGCGCTCGACCCTGTGCCTCGTCATCGCCTTCTCCGACGGCAGCTCCCCCGGCTACACGCAGGCCGTCGCACTGATCCGGGGCGAGCATCCGGACGCGCTGCGCCTTGCCTGCATCCACGAGGAGCTGGCGCAGGGCCTCGGCCTGCCGAACGATTCGCCGCTGGCCCGGCCGTCGATCTTCAACGACGACGACGAATTCGCGCTGCTGACGGGCCATGACGAGATGCTGCTGCGGATCCTCTACGACGACCGGCTGCGCGCCGGGATGAGCGCGGCCGAGGCGGCGCCGATCGGGCGTGCCATCGCCGAGGAGCTGCTCGGCGGCGGCGCCTAGTCAGGCAAGGCCCGTCAGGGCCGCGGTCCGGTAAGGCCTTGTTAGGGCCCGGCTGCTAGGCATCGCGCCATGCGGATCGACGATGCCGAACAGACCCTGATCCGGGTGAGCTTCCAGCGCCTGAAATGCCGGCCGGAGGCGCTGAGTCTCGACTTCTACGAACGGCTCTTCGCCGCCGCACCCCACCTGCGCCGGCTTTTCGGCGAGGACATGCTGCGGCAGGCGCACAAGCTCTCGGCCCTGCTGGTCCACGTGGTCGAGACCTGCGACCGGCTGGAGACCCTGGCCGGCCCGCTGCACGATCTGGGCCGGTTCCATGCGGGCAAGGGCGTCGAGGGCCGGCATTACGCCGTGGTCCGCGCCGCGCTGCTCGACGCGCTCGAAGACAACGTCACCGGATGGACCGCCGCCCATGCCGCCGCCTGGGGCCGGGTCTACGACATCGCCGCCACCGCGATGCTGCACGGCGCCGCATCGGGCGGGATCGAGGGGACGGATCCGGCGCCGCGAAGCGCGACGGCCTGAGTCGGCGCGAGGCTGCGTGCCGAACGGACGGGGCTCCGGCCCGGGAACCCGGTACCGTCGGACGGCCCGCGGGCCGGCAAGGCCCGTCTGCCCACCGGCCCGGGGGCCGGCATCGCCCGAGGAACGAACCCGCCCGGTCCGGACCGGCGGATCCGACTGCCCGTCCCGGCGCGCTGCGGCGGTTCCCCCGCCCCGCAGGCCACCGCGCTTGACCTGGATCAAGGCGGGGACACGCCGACCGTGCGAGGGCGGTATCAGGACAGGAGGGCGCAAGATGACGAGCAGGGACTTTCAGCAGCGCTGGCGCGAGCGGCGCGAGGCGGATGCGCGGATCGCGCAGCTCGGCCTGGGCGGTCTGGACGAGGGGGACTACGCCCCCTCCACGCTGGACCGGCTGGCCCGGATGCCGGAGGAACACGTCGTCCGGATGCACTGGATGGCCGACCTCTTCGGCGTCGGCGAACGGCTCGAGGGGGATGCCGACTTCCAGCGCGACGTGGGCGCGGCCTGCGCCAATTGCGGCCGCACCGGGGACTGCCACCGCGCCTTCGCCGATCCCGCGGGTCTGACGCGCGCGGCGGCGGCGGAGTTCTGCCCCAATGTCCCGGCCTATCGCCGCGCCGCGCGCGACTGACGCCCCGCGGAACGCGTCCGGGGCCGCCGGGAGGGGCGGCCCCGACCGGCCTGGATTTCGATGATCCGGCCGGGCTGCCCCATCGCCGGAGCCGCGGCTACTGCATGACCTCGACCGACAGCACGGTCGGCAGGTGCCGGGCGATTTCGTCCCAGCTCTCCCCCTCGTCCCGGCTGGCGAAGATCGAGCCCGAATTGGTCCCGAAGAAGACGCCCGCCGGCTCGCCCTCCCCGACCGCCATCGCCTGGCGCAGCACGGTGAAGTAGCACCCGTCTTGCGGCAGACCCTGCCGCTTCGCGGCCCAGCTCTGCCCGCCATCGGTGGATTTCCAGATCGCGGCCTTCGCCTCCGGAGGGAAGCGGCCCTGCGTGTCCCCGTTCAGCGGCATCGTCCAGATCGTGTCGGGATCGCTCGGGTGGATCCCGATCGGGAAGCCGAAGGTCGAGGGCAGCCCCGCCGTGATGTCGTCCCAGCTGCGCCCGCCATCGACCGACCGGAAGACGCCGTGGTGGTTCTGCTGGTAGAGCCGATCGCCCGTCGCCCCCGCCGCCCGCCCGATATTGTGGACGCAGAAGCCGACCTGCCCGTCCTCCCCCGCCGCGGGGTGGTCGTGCCCGCAGGCCTCGCCGGCATTGCCGATGCGGTTGCGCCGCTCCCAGGTGGCGCCGCCATCCTCGGTTGCGAAGACGCCCGCCGCGCTGATCCCGACCCAGACCTTCTTCGGATCGTCCGGGGCGGTGACGATGGAATGGAGCGTGAGACCGGCGCCCCCGGGGGACCACCCTTCGGCGGAGGGATGGTCGGTCAGGCCCTGTACCTTCTCCCAGTTCGCCCCGTCATCGAACGAGCGGAAGAGCTGCGCCGGCTTCGCCCCGGCATAGAGCGCGTCAGGGCCCCGCTCGAGCGACCATAGCGCGTGGATCTCGTCGGAGAAGATCGGTTCCTTTCCCGGGATCATGCCGAAGGTGGCCGCCATCTCGGGCTCGGCCGCCAGCCAGTCGTCCATCTGGCCCTTCGAGAATTTCGACAGCTCCCAGCTCTCTCCGCCATCGGCGGACCGCCAGACGCCCGATCCGAAGAACTCGTTCCCGCCGCAGGCCCAGATGGTCCCGCGCGCGGGATCGGCGGCGGCATGGTTGATCGGCCAGCCGTGGCAATGCGGGCCGCTGACGGACCAGCCGTCCCCGTCGTCCTTCAGGAGGAAGAGACCCTTGGTGGTGCCGATCAGAAGCGTGGTGGCGGTGGACGACATGGCGCGACTCCCCTGCATGCCGCAGGGTCATACCACGCTTCACGTCCGCGCGAGCGGGAATTCGCGCGGCGGCCGGGGGATCGGCCGGCCGCCGCCGCCGAGGGTCAGACGACCCGCTCGACCATCATCTTCTTGATGTTCTGGATCGCCTTGGCCGGGTTCAGCCCCTTGGGGCAGGTCTTGGCGCAGTTCATGATCGTGTGGCAGCGGTAGAGCTTGAACGGATCCTCGAGATCGTCGAGACGCTCGCCCGTCGCTTCGTCCCGGCTGTCCACGATCCAGCGATAGGCGTGCAGCAGCGCCGCCGGCCCGAGGTAGCGGTCGCCGTTCCACCAGTAGGACGGGCAGGCGGTGGAGCAGGAGGCGCACATCACGCATTCGTAGAGGCCGTCGAGCTTCTTGCGGTCCTCGATGGACTGGCGCCATTCCTTCGCCGGGCGGTTCGTCTTCGTCTCCAGCCAGGGCATGATGGAGGCGTGCTGGGCGTAGAAGTGCGTGAGGTCGGGGATCAGGTCGCGCACGACGGGCAGGTGGGGCAACGGGTTGATCGTGATGTCCCCCTCCACCTCGTCGATGCCGTAGATGCAGGCGAGCGTGTTGATCCCGCCGATATTCATCGCGCAGGATCCGCAGATCCCCTCGCGGCAGGACCGGCGGAAGGTCAGCGTCGGGTCGATCCTGTTCTTGATGTAGATGAGGGCGTCCAGGATCATCGGTCCGCAATCGTCGAGATCGACGAAATAGGTGTCCACCCGGGGATTCTTCCCGTCATCGGGGGTCCAGCGGTAGATCCGGAAAGCGCGCACGTTGCTCGCCCCCTCGGGCCGGGGCCAGGTCTTGCCGGTCGTCATCCGGCTGTTCTTGGGCAGCGTGAACTGAACCATTCGGCGGGCTCCTTCAGGCGGTTGGGGGGCGGGTGGCGACGAACAGCGTCTCGCCCCGCATCAGGCCGTAGCGGAGCACGTCGGGCTCCACGGCAGTGAACTCGGACAGCTCGAAGCCGGCGGCGCGGATCCGGTCGCGGATGTCCCGGCCGTAATAGCGGACATGGTCCTGCTGGCCGAAATGGACAAGCCGGTCCGACGCGCTCGTGACGTCGGGGTTCTCGTAGGTCGTGGCCCAGCCCTCGCAGACGGGCGTGGCGAGGAGCGCGCGCCCGCCGGGTTTCAGCATGCGGAATATCTCGGCCAGCGCCCTGGCGTCGTCGACATGCTCCAGGACGTGCGAGCATATGATCCGGTCGTAGGAGGCATCCGGCAGGCCCGTCGCCTCGATGTCGACGCGGTGGGTCACGTTCCGCCGCTCCGACAGGTCGGCGGTCTCGTAGCGGGCGACGGTCCGGCGGATCGTCGGCGCGGTCTGCACCTCCGGCGCGAAATGCAGCACGGCGTGATGCGGCTCGAAGAAGCCGGTGCGTTGCACGAACAGGGCAAGAAGCCGGTGCCGTTCGAGCGACTGGCACGAGGCGCAGCGCGCGTCGAAGCGCGGCGGGTGGCCGAAGGCGGTGAAATGCCCCTGATAGCCGCAGATCGGACAGGTCCGCGGATGCAGGCCGCGCACCGCCTTGCGGAAGCGCTGCACCTGGCGCTGCGCCTCCGCCTCGATCCGCTCCGCGATCCTGGCCCGGTCCTGCACGTCCATCAGAAGGCCGGAACCGCCGCAGGGATCGCCCCGGTACGATCCTGCATGCAGGCGACATAGACCGCCGCCGGGTCGCGGCCGGCGAGGTAGTCCGAGCTGAGGCCGACCGAGATCCCGCTCTCGAAGCCGGTGCGGTTGTTCACGCCGACGGCGATGGCGCCGGTCGGCCCCGCCGCGGCCCGGGCCCGCCCCTCGCAATAGGCGGCGGCCGCCTCGGGCGTCATCGGCGGCCGGGGGCCGCAGGCCGCCAGCCCCAAAAGGCCGAGGAGGAGCGCGGCGCGCATCAGTACACCCGCTTCTTCGGGGCGATCTTCTTGAGGTCGATGCCGCCCTCCTCCGCCGTGGTCAGCGGGTCGAGATGCACCGGCCGGTAGTCGAGCCGCACGTCGCTGCCTTCCACCCAGGCGAGGGAGTGCTTGCGCCAGTTCTCGTCGTCGCGGTCGGGGTAGTCCTCGTGCGCATGGGCGCCGCGGCTTTCCTTGCGCGCCTCGGCGCTGACCACGGTGGCGAGCGCGTTGGGCATGAGGTTCGTCAGCTCCAGCGTCTCCATCAGGTCGGAGTTCCAGACCATCGAGCGGTCGGTCACCTTGATGTCGTCCATCTTGGCGGCGATGGCCTTCATCTTCTCCACGCCCTCGGCCAGCGTCTTGTCGGTGCGGAAGACGGCCGCGTCCTGCTGCATCGCCTGCTGCATGTCGAGCCGGATCTCCGACGTGGCCTCGCCGCCCTTGGCGTGGCGCAGCCCGTCGAACCGGTCGAGCGCCTTCTCGATCGCGGCCTTGGTCGGGGACGGGATCGCCTTGCTGCGGTCCACGACCTGCCCCGCGCGGATCGCCGCGGCGCGGCCGAAGACCACGAGGTCGATCAGCGAGTTGGAGCCGAGGCGGTTCGCCCCGTGGACCGAGGCGCAGCCCGCCTCGCCCACGGCCATCAGGCCGGGCGCGACGCGGTCGGGCTCGCCCTCGGTCGGGTTCAGCACCTCGCCCCAGTAGTTCGTCGGGATGCCGCCCATGTTGTAATGGACCGTCGGAAGGACGGGGATCGCCTCCTTGGTGACGTCGACGCCGGCGAAGATGCGGGCGCTCTCGCTGATCCCCGGCAGACGCTCGTGCAGCGTCTCGGGCGGCAGGTGGTTGAGGTTGAGAAGGATGTGGTCCTTGTTCTTGCCGACCCCGCGGCCCTCGCGGATCTCCATCGTCATGCAGCGGCTGACCACGTCGCGGCTGGCCAGATCCTTGTAGGTCGGGGCGTAGCGCTCCATGAAGCGCTCGCCTTCCGAGTTCGTCAGGTAACCGCCCTCGCCCCGCGCGCCTTCGGTGATGAGGCAGCCGGCGCCGTAGATGCCGGTCGGGTGGAACTGCACGAATTCCATGTCCTGCAGCGGCAGGCCCGCGCGGGCGATCATGCCGCCGCCGTCGCCGGTGCAGGTATGGGCGGAGGTGGCGGAGAAGTAGGCGCGGCCGTAGCCCCCCGTCGCAAGCACCACCATCTTGGCCGAGAAGACGTGCAGGGTGCCGTCGTCCAGCTTCCATGCGAGGACGCCGTTGCAGGCCCCGTCCTCGCCCATCAGCAGGTCGATGGCGAAGTACTCGATGTAGAACTCCGCCTGCTCCTTCAGGCTCTGCCCGTAGAGCGTGTGCAGGATCGCGTGGCCGGTGCGGTCGGCGGCGGCACAAGTGCGCTGCACGGGCGGGCCCTCGCCGAACTCGGTCGTGTGGCCGCCGAAGGGCCGCTGGTAGATCCGGCCCTCCTCGGTACGCGAGAACGGCACGCCGTAATGCTCCAGCTCGTAGACTGCCTTCGGCGCCTCGCGGGCGAGGTATTCCATCGCGTCGGTATCGCCCAGCCAGTCCGAGCCCTTCACCGTGTCGTACATGTGCCACTGCCAGTGGTCGGGGCCCATGTTCGACAGCGAGGCGGCGATGCCGCCCTGCGCCGCCACGGTATGCGAGCGGGTCGGGAAGACCTTGGTGATGCAGGCGGTGCGCAGGCCCTGCTCGGCCATGCCGAGCGTGGCGCGCAGGCCGGCGCCGCCGGCGCCCACCACCACCACGTCGTATTCGTGCGTCTCGTAGCTGTATTCGGTCATTTGCGTCGGTTCCTGTCCCGGGGGGCGGGGGCCGCGCGCGGATCGCGCGGCAGGGGGTCGGTCAAGCGGGCCGGGGGCCGCGGATCACAGCGCCAGCCGGATCACGCTGAGCGCGCCGATGGCGGCCAGACCGTAGGCGAGGCAGACCATCAGCATGATGGCGACCTTGCGGGCGGTGCCGCCCACGTAATCCTCGATCATCGTCTGCGCGCCGCCGCGGAAATGGAGGAAGCCCACGAGGAAGGTGAGCAGCGCGATCGCGGCCGGAACGGGGCGCTGGTAATAGGCGAGCACGCCGGCATAGTCGCGGCCCAGCGCGTTGCCGAAGGTCACGACGAAGAGCGGGACCAGGAAGAGCAGCGCGACGGAGGAGAGCGTCATCTTCCAGTGATGCTCGGTCCCCGAGCCGGAGGCCCCGGCGCCCACGGCGCGCTTGCGGTCGGTGAGATAGGGCATCGTACGCTCCTTCAGACGACGAGGATTGTCAGCAGGGTGAAGACGACGGACCCGCCGATCACCGCCCAGCCCAGCCGCTCGGCATTCTCGATCTCCAGCATCCAGCCCTGGTCCCAGATCAGGTGCCGGATCCCGGCGAAGGTGTGGTACCACAGGGCCCAGACCGACAGGAACAGGACGAGGTCGCCGAACCAGGACCGCAGGACATCGTCGGCGATGCGGAACGCGTCGGGTCCGGAAGCGGCGGCGGCGAACCACCAGACGACCATCAGCCCCGCCACGATCAGCGCGTTGCCGGTGATCCGCGTCAGGATCGAGGTGACGGAGGTCAGCTGCAGCTTGTAGTACTTGCCCAGCATGAAGGGCGAGAGGGGGCGGTTGCCCCTGTTCACGTCGGCCATTCGGGTCGGACTCCCTGATCTGGCGCGGCGCCGGCAAGGGACGCGCGGCCCGCTCGTTGACCGGCCTTGTGCCCCATCCCGGCTGCCCTGTCACGTGCGATATTGTCGCAAACCGGCTGTGTTTGCGATAACTTCCCGTTCGTGATCACAACCCTCGCGCCAGTGATCACGCCCGGTCGGGGGCTGTTCCGCCGGCGCCCCGGCCGGAAACGCGGCTGCCCTCCGGTCGATCCGTGGGGGCGGAAACCGCCGCCAGAGACCACGGCGAATGAAGCGTCCGGACTCCCGCCGCATCGGGTGGCGCGCCCCGGCACACCTCCCGCCCCCCCCGACACCATCGTGCGATCTGTCGTATTCGGGGTCTTCGATGGAACTTTGTACCGGCCGGATGATTTGCGGAAACATCAACGCGACACCGAGGGGAGATTTCATGTCGGACTACAGGACCAGAGTGGCCCATCAGGCCCCCGTTCCAGACCCCCACCGCGCGTCGTGGAGCGCCATCTTCGCCGGGACGGTGATCGGCCTCGGGATCTTCGTGGTCCTGTCGCTGCTCGGGCTCGGCCTCGGCTTCGCGCTGATCGACACGACCGAGAACTCGCCGATGAACGGCAGCATCACCGCCACCGGCATCTGGACCTTCGCCAGCCAGCTGATCGCGCTCGGCGTCGGCGGCTACGCCGCGGGCCGCCTCGCCGGCTACCGCGAGACGATGGGCGCGCTGCTGCACGGCGCCGCCGTCTGGGGCCTCGCCACGCTGGCCTCCGTCTGGCTGGCCGTCTCGGCCGCGGGCACGGCGGTCAATGCCGTCGGCTCGGCCCTGTCCTCCCTCGGCTCGGGCGTCGCCTCGGCCGCGCAGGCAGTGATCCCCGACGACGCGTCGCTTCCCGACCTGTCGCTCTCGGACCTGACGCTCGAGAACCTGCCCGAGCCGGTGCGCAACGCCCTCCAGTCCGCCGGCATCACGCCGGACGCGTTCCAGGGCGAATTGCAGGACGCCTATCGCAGCGTCGTGTCCGAACAGGAGCAGGCGCAGGTGGCCGAGGACGCGACCGACGCAGCGCAGGCCGTCGTCGCCGATCCGGCGGATGCCGGCGAGGAAATCCAGCAATTCCTGGCCGAGACCTTCGGCGCCGGCGGCACGATCGGCGAAGAGGATCGCGCCGCGGCGCTGGACCGGCTGCAGAGCGAGTTCGGCCTCTCCGACGCCGAGGCCGAGCAGCTGCTGACCGATGTCTCCGAACGTCTGCAGGCCCTGCGCGACCAGGCCGCCGCCGCGATCGACGAGGCGCGCCAGGCCGCGGCCGAGGCCGCCGATGCCGCGAGCGAGGCGGCGGCCACGGCCGCGCTGCTGGCCGGTCTCGCCAGCCTTCTGGGGCTCGCCGCCGCCGCGGGCGGCGCGGTCGCGGGCCGCAGGACCACGCCGGTCTGATCCTCCCCCGGCCGAATCACGGCCCGATCCTTTGCGGACCAAACGGTAAAGGGCGCCCCCGGGCGCCCTTTTCCTCGTCGGCAGGACAGCCGCTCAGAGCGAGCCGAGCCGGATCTCGGGGTCGTACGCGCCGTCGACCTCCTTCGTGACGGCCTGACCGCAGCGCATCACGTTGTTGGCCCCGTCATAGGCGTATTGCGGATCGCCGTGCAGCGACCAGCCCTTCGACAGGGCCTCCGTCACCTTGTGGCAGAAGGCCGACGTGTCGTCGGCGGTGAGGAAGCGGTAGGCGATCATGATCTCATCCGAAGGGGTTGTAGCCGAGCCAGATATGGATGGCGGCCGCGACGCCGAAGACGATCAGCGTGCCGACCACGGCCTGGATCTCCTTCGCGACCGGCACCGGGTGCGCCGGGGTCCAGACGCGCTCCTGCCGGTTGATGAGGACGATCTCGGCCACGGCCCAGGCCAGCAGGCCGCCGAACAGCACGAAGGACGGCACGTCGCCGTTCACCAGCAGGTGCGCGACGGACCACAGGATCACGGCCGTCAGCTGCGGATGGCGCAGGCGTCGGGTGATCCCGGTCTTCATGCCGGAGGCCGCGAAGAGGTAGAAGGCGAAGAGGACGAGCAGGTTGTTGATCCCGGTCGTCGCCGGGTGCCGCCCCCAGAAGAAGGCGCCCTCCGCCCCGCGATAGCCGATCACCATGAGGACGATCGACAGCACGAGCGCCAGCGCGATCGGGCCCTTGCCCCGCTCGCCCATCCGGGCGCGGGCCTCCGGGGCGACCCGCTTGAACAGGTGCGCCCCCGACCAGAGCAGAAGACCGAGAACGAGCAGGATCATGGGGACTCCAGTTCCGCGATGGCACGCGCCTGCGCCAGCGTCGCCCGGGCCGCGGCGACATGCAAGCTCTCGACGATGCGCCCGTCAAGGACCGCGACCCCCTGGCCCGCCGCCTCGGCGGCCTCGTGCGCCTCGATCTGCCGCCGGGCGAGGTCGATCTCGGCCCCGGTGGGGGAAAAGGCGGCATTGGCGGCGGCGATCTGGGCCGGATGGATCAGCGTCTTGCCGTCGAAGCCGAAGTGGCGTCCCTGCGCACATTCCGCCGCGAGGCCATCCTCGTCCCGCAGCGCGTTGTAGACCCCGTCCAGCGCGACCCGGCCCTGCGCCCGCGCCGCGAGGACGATCTGGCCGAGCGCGGGCAGCAGCGGCTCGCGCGCCGGGTGGGGCCGGGCGCCGAGGTCGCGGGCGAGATCGTTGGTCCCGGCGACGAGACCGGCCACCCGGGGATGCGCCGCGATGGCCGCGGCGCCCAGCACGCCGGCCGGCGTCTCGATCATCGCCCAGAGCGGATGGGGCACGCGCGCGGCCAGCCGGTCCAGCGCCTCCGGCCCCGACACCTTCGGCAGGAGCACCCCCTCGCAGGGCAGGTCCGCCAGGGCCGTGGCATCCGCGTCGCCCCAGGGGGTGTCGGCGCCGTTGATCCGCACGATCCGCGCCCGATGCCCGTGATCCCGGGCCAGGATCGCGGCCAGAGCGGCGCGGGCCCCGTCCTTTTCCGCCGGCGCGACCGCATCCTCGAGGTCGTAGAGGATCGCGTCGCAGGGCAGGCCGCACGCCTTCTCGGCCGCGCGAGCGTTGGAGGCAGGCACGTAGAGAGCGGATCGCCAGGGCCGGTCCATAGATGTCAGCTCCGTTCGGGGGGCCATCCTGTCGTGGCCGCTCCCGCGCGTGCTGGCAATCGCGATCCGCCCTGCGCGCGGGGCGTTAACCATTTTTTCGCCGGCGAGGCGCAGGCTGGGGCTCGCCGAAGGCCCCGCCAGAGGGCCCGCCCCCGGGAGGAGGGCGACGGACGTGCCCCGCCGGATCGCACCGGCCCCAGCAGGAGTTTCGAGATGTCCCGACCGACCCGCGCCCTCCTCTTCGCCCTCGCGTCTCTCGCGGCCCCGCCTGCCCTCGCCCAGTCGCCGGGTCCCGCCTGCGCGCCGCACCGGATCGTGGTCGAGCGCCTGGCGGACCGCTTCGGAGAGAGCCGGCAATCCATCGCGCTCGGGTCGGACAACACGGTGGTCGAGGTCTTTGCCTCGCTGGAAAGCGGGACCTGGACGATCACCGTCACCCGGCCCGGGGGGCCGACCTGCCTCGTGGCCAGCGGTCTCGCCTACGAACCGGTGACCGACCCGCTGCCGAACACCGACCCGCCCGCCTGATCCGGGTCGCCTGATCGGGGCCGCGGCCAAAGGGCGCGCGGGGCGATCGGCGAGGTTTTGCCGCCGCCGCCCGTCGCCGGCCGGAACTAACCCTTCGCGTATGCATTTGCAGGACATACGGCCCGCCGGAGCTGCATGGAGCAGCGGGAGGTTGCGGGCTCGACAATATCGGAGACTGATATGCGTACGCTTCTCGCGTCGGCCGCGACCGCGGCCCTTCTCGCCACCGGTGCCATTGCCCAGGATGCGGCGTCCGGCTCCTACGACATGGCCGAGTCCGACTATTTCGCCAGCGACCTGCTCGGCAGCCGCATCTACGGCGTCGAGGGCGACCTGACCGCCGAGAGCCAGATGGCTGACCTGTCGGAAGGCTGGGAGGATATCGGCGAGATCAACGACATCGTCATGAACGAGGATGGCAGCATCGGCGCCGTCATCGTCGGCGTCGGCGGCTTCCTCGGCATCGGCGAGAAGGACGTGGCCCTCGGCTGGGACACCGTCCAGACCTTCACCGACGAGGCCGGCGAGCGCTTCCTCGCGGTGAGCGCGACCCAGGAATCCCTCGAGAACGCGCCGGCCTTCGAATATAACCCCCTGCAGAACGACATCTCGCAGGAAGACGGCATGGCCACGACCGAGGACGGGGCGATGGCCGATCCGGCGATGGCCGAGGGCGACATGGCGACCGACGAGGCCATGACGGACGAGACGATGACGGACGAGGCCACGGCCGAGGGCGACATGGCCACGGAAGAGGCGATGTCCGACGAGGAGATGGCCGCGACCGAGATGGCCGAAGGTGACATGGCCGAGGAGGAGATGACCGAAGGCGACGCCGAGATGGCGGAAGTCGAGGTCGTCGAGGGCGACGCGGCCGAAGGTGACATGGCCGAAGAAGAGATGGCCGCCGCCGAGACCGACATGGAAGAGCCCGCCGCCACCGACACCGCGGAAGCCGACATGGCCGAGGGTGACATGGCCGACGGTGACATGGCCGAGGGTGACATGGCCGCCGCCGACGCCGAAGGCGAGCTGATGCTCGAGGAAGAGGCGACCGGCACCGACATGGCCGAGGGCGACATGGCCGCGGAAGACCCGGCGATGGCCGAGACGGACATGGCTGCCGACGGCACCGGCATGGCGACCGACCCGGCCATGGCGCCCGAGGGCTTCACCATGGTCCCCGTCGCCGAACTGACGGCCGAGGAACTCGACGGCGCCGCCGTGATCTCCTCCGTCGATGGCGGCCGCGTGGGCGATATCGGCGAGCTGATCCTGAACGACGAAGGCCAGATCACCCAGGCGGTCGTCGATGTGGGCGGTTTCCTCGGAATCGGCGAGAAGCCGGTCGCCCTGTCCTTCGAGGATCTCAGCATCATGCGCGAGGACGGCTCGGGCCGCCTGCAGATCGAAGTCAGCGCCACGCAGGAACAGCTGGAAGGCATGGAAAGCTACGCGGACTAACCCTCCGCCTCGCAGGACCTGTTTCCGCTAACGGCGCGCCGTCCCGGATCCCCGGGGCGGCGCGTCCGCGTTCACCGCCCCCTGCCATGGTGCTTGCACCCCCCCGGACCCGGCGCTAGGCCTGCCGGCGTTTCACGGATTCTCACCCAAGGACGCACCTCATGGCCAGACCCAGGATCGCCCTCATCGGCGCCGGTCAGATCGGCGGCACGCTCGCCCATCTGGCGGCGATCAAGGAACTCGGGGACGTGGTCCTCTTCGACATCGCCGAGGGCGTGCCGCAGGGCAAGGCGCTCGACCTCGCCGAGAGCGGGCCGGTCGCCGGGTTCGACGCCACGCTCAAGGGCACCAACGACTACGCCGACATCGCGGGCGCGGATGTGTGCATCGTCACCGCCGGCGTGCCGCGCAAGCCCGGGATGAGCCGCGACGACTTGCTCGGCATCAACCTCAAGGTGATGAAATCGGTCGGCGAGGGCATCAAGGCCCACGCCCCGGACGCCTTCGTCATCTGCATCACCAACCCGCTCGACGCGATGGTCTGGGCCCTGCGCGAATTCTCGGGCCTGCCGCGCGAGAAGGTCGTGGGCATGGCCGGCGTGCTCGACAGCGCGCGCTTCCGCCACTTCCTCAGCCTCGAGTTCGGCGTCTCGATGCGCGACGTCACCGCCTTCGTCCTCGGCGGGCATGGCGACACGATGGTGCCGCTGACGCGCTATTCGACCGTCGGCGGCATCCCCCTGCCCGACCTGGTCGAGATGGGTTGGACCACGCAGGACAAGCTGGACGCGATCGTCCAGCGCACCCGCGACGGCGGGGCCGAGATCGTCGGCCTGCTGAAGACCGGCTCTGCCTTCTACGCCCCGGCGACCAGCGCGATCGAGATGGCCGAGGCCTATCTCAAGGACCAGAAGCGCGTGCTTCCCTGCGCCGCCTGGGTCGACGGGGCCTTCGGGTTGAAGGGCCTCTATGTCGGCGTGCCGACCGTGATCGGCGCCGGCGGCGTCGAGCGGGTCGTGGACATCAAGCTCGGCCGCGACGAACAGGCGATGTTCGACAAGTCGGTCGATGCGGTGAAGGGCCTGGTCGAGGCCTGCAAGGGGATCGACGGCACGCTCGCCTGATCCCCCGCGACCTGACCCGCGCTCATGGGCCCCGCTTCGGCGGGGCCCTTTTCGTCGGGGCAACCGGGCCAGGCCGGCGGCCCTCCGCGCATCGGCGCGAAGCTGTGATCACCCCGTGCGGGGCTGTGATCACAAATGTCGCATTTTGCGCTAACGAAACGACATTACCGTTTTTTTAGGGCCTCGCCTGTGATTTGAGAGGGCCCAACGCCTCGCCCCGACTCCGTCGTTTCCGGGCGCGGCCCGACGGACGAGGAGCCTCGCGATGAACATTCACGAATACCAGGCCAAGGCGCTGCTGCGCGATTACGGCGCCCCGGTCTCGGACGGTCAGGCCGTGTTCAAGGCGGAGGAGGCGAAGACCGCCGCCGGCCATCTCGACGGTCCGCTCTGGGTGGTGAAGGCGCAGATCCACGCCGGCGGCCGCGGCAAGGGCCACTTCAAGGAGGCCGATGCCGGCGACAAGGGCGGCGTGCGCCTCGCGAAATCGGTCGAGGAAGCCGCGCAGGAGGCCAAGCGCATGCTCGGCCGGACCCTCGTGACCAAGCAGACGGGCGAGGCCGGCAAGCAGGTCGGCCGCATCTACATCGAGGACGGCTCGGACATCGAGCGCGAGCTCTACCTCGCCCTGCTCGTCGACCGTGGCACGTCCCGCATCTCCTTCGTCGCCTCGACCGAGGGCGGCATGGACATCGAGGAGGTCGCCGAGAAGACCCCCGAGAAGATCCTCTCCTTCTCCGTCGATCCGGCCACGGGCTACCAGCCCTATCACGGCCGCCGCATCGCCTTCGCCCTCGGCCTGACCGGCCAGCAGGTGAAGCAATGCGTCAAGCTGATGGAGACCCTGTATCGCCTGTTCACCGACAAGGACATGGAGATGCTGGAGATCAACCCGCTGATCGTGACAGACAAGGGCGATCTGAAATGCCTCGACGCCAAGATGGGCTTCGACGGCAACGCGATCTACCGCCATCCCGACATCGCCTCGCTGCGCGACGAGACCGAGGAGGATCCCAAGGAACTCGCGGCGTCGAAATACGACCTGAACTACATCGCGCTCGACGGCGAGATCGGCTGCATGGTCAACGGCGCCGGCCTCGCCATGGCGACGATGGACATCATCAAGCTCTACGGTGCCGAGCCCGCGAACTTCCTCGACGTGGGCGGCGGCGCCACGAAGGAGAAGGTGACCGAGGCGTTCAAGATCATCACCTCCGATCCGAACGTGAAGGGCATCCTCGTCAACATCTTCGGCGGCATCATGCGCTGCGACGTCATCGCCGAGGGCGTGATCGCCGCGGTGAAGGAAGTCGGCCTCAAGGTGCCGCTGGTGGTCCGGCTGGAGGGCACGAATGTCGAGAAGGGCAAGGAGATCATCTCGAATTCCGGCCTCGACGTGATCGCCGCCGACGATCTCAAGGACGGCGCGCAGAAGATCGTGAAGGCCGTCAAAGGCTAAGGCCCCTCGGGCACCCAATTCCAAGGAGGCCCCCATGGCCATTCTCATCGACAAAGACACCCGCGTGATCTGCCAGGGCTTCACCGGCAGCCAGGGGACGTTCCATTCCGAGCAGGCCATCGCCTACGGCACGAAGATGGTCGGCGGCGTGACGCCCGGAAAGGGCGGGCAGACCCATCTCGACCTGCCGGTCTACGACAGCGTCCACGAGGCGATGGCGAAGACCGAGGCGAACGCCTCGGTCATCTACGTGCCTCCGCCCTTCGCCGCCGATTCCATCATGGAGGCGATCGACGCGAAGATGCCGCTGATCGTCTGCATCACCGAGGGGATCCCGGTCCTCGACATGATGAAGGTCAAGCGCGCGCTCGAAGGGTCGTCCTCGCGCCTGATCGGGCCGAACTGCCCCGGCGTCATCACGCCGGGCGCCTGCAAGATCGGCATCATGCCCGGCCACATCCACAAGCGCGGCTCGGTCGGCGTCGTGTCCCGCTCGGGCACGCTGACCTACGAGGCGGTGAAGCAGACCTCCGACAGCGGCCTCGGCCAGTCCACCGCCGTCGGCATCGGGGGCGACCCGATCAAGGGGACCGAGCATATCGACGTCCTCGACATGTTCCTCGACGACGACGAGACGCAGTCGATCATCATGATCGGAGAGATCGGCGGCACCGCCGAGGAAGAGGCGGCCGAGTTCCTGGCCGAGCAGCGCAGGAAGGGCCGCTGGAAGCCGACCGCCGGCTTCATCGCCGGCCGCACCGCCCCCCCGGGCCGCCGCATGGGCCATGCCGGGGCCATCGTCTCGGGTGGTCAGGGCGATGCCGAGAGCAAGATCGAGGCCATGAAGAAGGCCGGCATCGTCGTCGCCGAAAGCCCCGCCACGCTCGGCGAGGCCGTGCTCGAGGCGATCGGCAAGTGATCCGCGCAGCGGTTCTCGCGATCCTGGGGGCCGGACCGGCGTTCGCCGCGGGCATGGACGACGTCGCGCGGACCTGCCGGGCGCCCGAGGTCGCGCCGGGCCCGCTGACCGATCAGATGGTCGCCGCAGGATGGACGCTGGAGGAGGGCGACGCGGCCCCCTCCGTCGCCGCGATGGTCGCGGCCCATGCCTGGGGCGCCCCCTCCCCCTTCGGCGGGATGGACCCGGCGGCGGCGCGGGACGGTCTCGTTCGGACCCTGAGCGCCGGGGACGGCATCCTGCTGACCGCGGAGGGCCGGATCGCGATCCTGACCGTCACGCCCGGCCAGGACGGCGTCCCTGTCCTGACCTGCTGGTATGCAGGGCCCGAGGAGGCCCGCACCGACCAGATCTTCGGCGAGATGTCGCCCGAGACGCTCCCCGGGGACGTGATCGCGGCGCGCCAGCGTACCACCTTCGCCCATGGCGGGGTCGATGCGGGCGATGTCGTCGAGACGATCACCCGCAACCCCTCCGCCGATCTGCCCGACGGCTTTCACGGTGTCCGGTCCTTTCCGCAATGACCGCGCGCCCCCACATCCGGTCCCACACCCAGAGGTGACCCCATGACCGACCAGTCCCGCAACGACGTGTTCCACGCCTCGTCCTTCCTGCAGGGACACAACGCGGATTACGTGGAGCAGCTCTACGCCCGCTATGCCGACGATCCCAAATCGGTCGACGACAGCTGGGCCGAGTTCTTCGCCCAGCTCGGCGACGCGGCGGAGGATGCCCGGGCCGAGGCCGCGGGCCCGTCCTGGACCCGCGCCGACTGGCCCCCGATGCCGACCGACGAGCTGACGGCCGCGCTGGACGGGCAATGGGCCACGGACGGCAAGGCCGCGGCGGATAAGATCGCCTCGAAGGCCGCGGAAAAGGGTGTGACCCTGGGCGAGGCGCAGGTCCGCCAGGCGGTTCTCGACAGCCTCCGCGCGCTGATGATCATCCGCGCCTACCGGATCCGCGGCCACCTCGCCGCCGATCTCGACCCGCTCGGCATGCGCGAGACCGGCTCCCACCCCGAGCTCGACCCCGCCTCCTACGGGTTCGGCGAGGGCGACATGGACCGCCCGATCTTCATCGACAACGTGCTGGGGCTGGAAGTCGCGACGATGCGCGAGATCCTCGCGCTGGTGAAGCGGACCTATTGCGGCACCTTCGCCCTCCAGTACATGCACATCTCCAACCCCGAGGAGGCCGCCTGGCTGAAGGAGCGGATCGAGGGCTACGGCAAGGAGATCACCTTCACCAAGGAGGGCCGCCGCGCCATCCTGTCCAAGCTGGTCGAGGCCGAGGGCTTCGAGAAGTTCCTCCACGTCAAGTACATGGGGACCAAGCGCTTCGGCCTCGACGGGGGCGAGGCGCTGATCCCGGCGATGGAGCAGATCATCAAGCGCGGCGGCGCGCTGGGTGTCGAGGAGATCGTGATCGGCATGCCCCATCGGGGCCGGCTGAGCGTCCTCGCCAATGTCATGCAGAAGCCCTACCGCGCGATCTTCAACGAGTTCCAGGGCGGCAGCTTCAAGCCCGAGGATGTCGACGGATCGGGCGACGTGAAGTACCATCTCGGCGCCAGCCATGACCGCGACTTCGACGGCAACACCGTTCACCTTTCGCTCACGGCCAACCCCTCGCACCTGGAGGCGGTCAATCCCGTCGTTCTGGGCAAGGCGCGGGCCAAGCAGGACCAGCTCGGCGACAAGGAGCGCCGCAAGGTGCTGTCGATCCTGCTGCACGGGGATGCGGCCTTTGCCGGCCAGGGCGTCGTGGCCGAATGCCTGCAGCTCTCGGGCATCCGTGGGCATCGGACGGGCGGCACCATCCATATCGTGGTGAACAACCAGATCGGCTTCACCACCTCGCCGCATTTCTCGCGCACCTCGCCCTACCCGACCGACATCGCGCTGATGGTCGAGGCGCCGATCTTCCACGTGAACGGGGACGATCCCGAGGCCGTTGTCCATGCCGCGAAGGTCGCGACCGAGTTCCGGCAGAAGTTCGGCAAGGACGTCGTCATCGACATGTTCTGCTACCGCCGCTTCGGCCATAACGAGGGCGACGAGCCCATGTTCACCAATCCGGTGATGTACAAGGCGATCAAGGGTCACAAGACGACCCTGTCGCTCTACACCGACCGGCTGGTCGCCGACGGGCTGATCCCCGAGGGCGAGATCGAGGACATGAAGTCCGCCTTCCAGGACAAGCTGTCCGAGGAGTTCGAGGCCGGCAAGGACTTCAAGCCGAACAAGGCCGACTGGCTGGACGGGCGCTGGTCGCATCTCGACCGCGAGAACGAGGACCGCTACCAGCGCGGCACCACGTCGATCTCGCAGGAGACGATGGAGGATCTGGGCCGGGCGCTGACCACCGTCCCCGACGGGTTCGAGGTCCACCGTACGGTCTCGCGTCTGCTCGACGCCAAGCAGGGCATGTTCGAGAGCGGCACGGGCTTCGACTGGGCCACGGCCGAGGCGATGGCCTTCGGGTCGCTCCAGCTGGAGGGCTATCCGGTCCGGCTCGCCGGGCAGGACAGCACGCGCGGCACGTTCAGCCAGCGCCATTCGGCCTTCATCGACCAGAAGACCG
This sequence comes from Wenxinia saemankumensis, assembly GCF_900141735.1. GTDB lineage: Bacteria > Pseudomonadota > Alphaproteobacteria > Rhodobacterales > Rhodobacteraceae > Wenxinia > Wenxinia saemankumensis. The sequence continues at coordinate 512,210 of NZ_FQYO01000003.1, read as the reverse complement.
AGGAGCGGTACTACCCGCTCAACCACATCCGCGAGGGGCAGGCGCAGTACGAAGTCATCGACTCGATGCTCTCGGAATATGCCGTGCTCGGCTTCGAATACGGCTTCTCGCTGGCCGAGCCCAACGCGCTCACCCTGTGGGAGGCGCAGTTCGGCGACTTCGCCAACGGCGCGCAGATCATGTTCGACCAGTTCATCTCGTCGGGCGAGAGCAAGTGGCTGCGGATGTCGGGCCTCGTCTGCCTGCTTCCCCACGGCTACGAGGGCCAGGGGCCGGAACACAGTTCCGCCCGGCTCGAGCGGTTCCTGCAGATGTCCGGCTCGGACAACTGGATCGTGGCGAACTGCACGACGCCGGCGAACTACTTCCACATCCTGCGCCGCCAGCTGCACCGGACCTTCCGCAAGCCGCTGATCCTGATGACGCCGAAATCGCTGCTGCGCCACAAGATGGCGATCAGCGACGCGGACGACTTCACCGACGGCTCGTCCTTCCACCGCGTGCTGTGGGACGATGCCGAGAAGGGACATTCGGACCTGACGCTCAAGTCCGACGATCAGATCAGGCGCGTCGTCATGTGCTCGGGCAAGGTCTATTACGACCTGCTCGAGAAGCGCGACGCCGAGGAGCTGACCGACGTCTATCTCCTCCGGCTCGAACAGTTCTATCCGTTCCCGGCGCTCAGCCTCGTCAAGGAGCTGGAGCGGTTCAAGGGCGCCGAGATGGTCTGGTGCCAGGAAGAGCCCAAGAACCAGGGCGCCTGGTCCTTCGTCGAGCCCAACATCGAATGGGTGCTGACCCGGATCGACGCCGCGCATACGCGGCCCGTCTATGCCGGGCGCGCCACCTCCGCCTCGCCCGCCACGGGCCTGGCCAGCCAGCACAAGGCGCAACAGGCGGCCCTCGTGGCCGAGGCGCTCGGAATCGAAGGATAAGCCACCATGACCGAAGTCCGCGTCCCCACCCTGGGCGAAAGCGTCACCGAGGCCACCGTCGCCACCTGGTTCAAGAAGCCGGGCGACAAGGTCGAGACCGACGAGATGCTCTGCGAGCTGGAAACCGACAAGGTGACGGTGGAGGTCCCCTCCCCCGCCTCCGGCACGCTGTCCGAGATCGTCGCGCAGGAAGGCGATACCGTCGGCGTCGACGCCCTGCTCGCGCAGATCAGCGAGGGCGCCTCGGGCGGTGAGACCGCGCCGCGCAAGGCCGAGGATGCCAGGGCCGAGGGCGACGGCGAGAGCGCGCCGGAGGACAGCGCGGGGAACGGCAAGACCACCGGCGACAGCGACACGGTGGCCGAGGGCGACACCGTCAATGCCGGCCCCGAGGAGACGAAGCCCCGCGATCCCGAGGACGCCCCCTCTGCCAAGAAGATGATGGACGAGGCGGGCCTGTCCGCCGGCGACGTCAAGGGCACCGGCAAGGACGGCCGCGTGATGAAGGGCGACGTGCTCAAGGCCCTGTCCGAAGGCGGCACCAAGCAGGAGGCGCCGAAGCAGGCGCCCCGCGCCCCGTCCAGACCCGAGGACGCCGACCGCGAGGAGCGGGTCAAGATGACGCGCCTGCGTCAGACCATCGCCCGCCGCCTGAAGGAGGCGCAGAACACCGCCGCCATGCTGACCACCTACAACGAGGTGGACATGGGCGCGATCATGGACCTGCGGAACGAGTACAAGGACCTGTTCCAGAAGAAGCACGGCGTGAAGCTCGGCTTCATGTCCTTCTTCGTGAAGGCCTGCTGCCACGCGCTGAAGGAAGTGCCGGACGTCAATGCCGAGATCGACGGCACCGACGTGGTCTACAAGAACTTCGTCCATATGGGCGTCGCCGTCGGCACCCCGACCGGCCTCGTGGTGCCGGTAGTGCGCGACGCCGACCAGAAGGGCTTCGCCGAGATCGAGAAGGAGATCGGCGATCTGGGCGTCAAGGCGCGGGACGGCAAGCTGTCCATGGCCGACATGCAGGGCGGGACGTTCACCATCTCGAACGGCGGCGTCTACGGCTCGCTTATGTCCTCGCCCATCCTGAACCCGCCGCAATCGGGCATCCTCGGCATGCACAAGATCCAGGAGCGGCCGATGGTCGTGAACGGCCAGATCGTCGCGCGGCCGATGATGTATCTCGCGCTCAGCTACGACCACCGGATCGTCGACGGGAAAGGGGCGGTCACGTTCCTCGTCCGCGTGAAGGAGGCGCTGGAGGATCCGCGCCGGCTGCTGATGGATCTCTGACCGCCGTTCGGGTGGGTTGCACCCACCCGAACGCGCCGGACCCCCGGGGCGATGGTGGGTGCGACCCACCCTACACAGGAAGATCGACATGCAACTCCTCCTCCAGATCGACACGCCCGATTACGAGGGCTGGAAATCGGCCTTCGACGCCGATGCCGAGGACCGGATGCATGCCGGTCTGACGCTGCTTCAGCTGTGGCGGGACGCGGACACGAACGGGCAGGCCTTCGCCCTGTTCGAGGTGAACGACCGCGCCAAGGCCGAGGCCTGGGTGCAGAAGGAACGGGGCTTCGGCGGGCAGATGACCGCGTCGTTCCTGCTGACCGCATGAGGGTGCATCTCGTCCCACGGCCCGCGATCCCCGTCCCGGCCCCGGGCCGGGACCTTTCAGGGCCGCGACCGACGCGGATCGCCGGGGCCAAGGACCGGGCGCGGGACATCCGCCCGTGACCCCCGAGCTGACCGTCCTCGCCCTCGCGGCGCTGCTGCAGGTGGTGCAGTTCGTGCTCTTCGCCGTGCCCGCGAACATGGAACTCGGCCCCGGCTACACCATGTCCGCCCGCGATCGCGCGCCGTCCCGGCCGCTGTCCGAGGGCACGGGCCGGCTTCAGCGGGCGCTGAACAACCATTTCGAGGGGCTGATCCTCTTCACCATCGCCGTGGTGGTGATCGTCCTGGGCGACAAGGGCACGGGGTTCAGTGCCGCGATGGCCTGGACCTACCTCGTCGCCCGCGTGCTCTATGTCCCGGCCTACTGGCTGGGTCTGCGGCCCTGGCGGTCGCTGATCTGGGCGGTCGGGCTCGGGGCGACCGTGGCGATGCTGCTCTCGGCCTTTATCTGACAGGACGGGGCCGAGGCGCCCCGACCGCTTGATACGGAGAACGACCCAATGGCTTCCTACGACCTCATCGTGATCGGCTCCGGCCCCGGCGGTTACGTCTGCGCGATCCGGGCCGCGCAGCTGGGAATGAAAGTGGCCTGCGTCGAGGGACGCGAGACGCTGGGCGGTACCTGCCTCAACGTGGGCTGCATCCCGTCCAAGGCGCTGCTCCATGCCAGCCACATGCTGCACGAGGCCCATGCCAACTTCGCCAAGATGGGGATCCGCTCGGGCGACGAGACGAGCGCCGACTGGGACCAGATGCTCGCCTACAAGGACGAGAGCGTGAAGGGGAATACCCAGGGGATCGAGTTCCTGTTCAAGAAGAACAAGATCGACTGGATCAGGGGCTGGGCCACGATCCCCGAAAAGGGAAAGGTCAGGGTCGGCGACGAGGAGCACGAGGCGAAGAACATCGTGATCGCCACCGGGTCGGAGGTCGCCCCGCTGAAGGGCGTCGAGGTGGACGGAACGGTCGTCGTCGACAGCTCGTCCATCCTGTCGCTGCCGCGCATCCCCAAGGAGATGGTCGTGATCGGCGCCGGCGTGATCGGGCTGGAGCTGGGGTCTGTCTTCAACCGGCTCGGCTCGAAGGTGACGGTCATCGAGTATCTCGACCACATCACCCCCGGGATGGACGGCGAGATCCAGCGCGGCTTCCTCAAGATCCTCAAGAAGCAGGGGCTCGACTTCGTGTTCGGCGCCGCCGTGCAGGAGGCCAGCGTCGAGGGCGACACCGCGACCGTGCGCTACCTCAACCGCAAGGACGACAGCGAGCAGACGATCACCGCCGACACCGTGCTGCTGGCGACCGGGCGGCGGCCCTTCTCGGACGGGCTGGGCCTCGCCGATCTGGGCGTCGAGATGACCGAGCGCGGGCAGGTCAGGACCGACCATTACGCGACGAATGTCGAGGGGATCTGGGCGATCGGCGACGTGACCGCCGGGCCCATGCTCGCCCACAAGGCCGAGGACGAGGGCATCGCCGTGGCCGAGATCCTGGCCGGGCAGAAGGGCCACGTGAACTACGACGTGATCCCGGCCGTCATCTACACCCATCCCGAGGTCGCCGCCGTCGGCCTGACCGAAGAGGCGCTGAAGGAGAGCGGGCGGGCCTACAAGGTCGGCAAGTTCAACTTCATGGGCAATGCCCGCGCCAAGGCGGTGCTCGAGGCGCAGGGCTTCGTGAAGATCCTCGCCGACAAGGAGACGGACCGCGTGCTCGGCTGCCACCTGATCGGTCCGGCCGCGGGCGACCTGATCCACGAGATCTGCGTCGCGATGGAATTCGGCGCCGCGGCCGAGGATGTCGCCCGCACCTGCCACGCCCACCCCACCTTCTCGGAGGCGGTGCGCGAGGCGGCGCTGGCCCTCGGCGACGGGCCGATCCACAGCTGAGGCGGGCGGCTCAGGGGGCGAGCCACGTCCCCTCGAAATGGTCGGCCCGCTGGTAGATCACCCGGCGGTGGGGCTCGTTGAGATCGACGAGGTCCACCGCCTCGATGGTCAGACGCAGCACGGCGAAGCGGTCGAAATCCGGCGTCTTCACGTAATCGGTCGCGGCCCGGATCGGGGTGCCCGGCGCCGGCTCGCTGCCATAGGCCACGCGCGACTCCTCCGGCACCCTGTCCCAGGCGGGCCGCACGATCTCTCCGGCGCGGATCTGCACCTCGCCCCGGGCCCGGACCTGCAGTTGCGTTCCGGGATCCCAGGCCAGCAGGGCGGCGCGGGGCCTGCGCGTCAACTCCGCCACCTTGGCGCTGCGCGCATCGCTCTGCACCTCGAGCCATCCCTGGTGCCGGTCGAGCGCCCGCAGCGCCACGGTCCGCACCGCCGGAAAGCCGTCCTCGGTCACGGTGGCGAGCGCGACCAGCCGCATCGGGTGATCGCCCTCCTCCACCCCGCGCTGCAGCGCCGCCCACATCGCGCCCCGGAGGGCGGCCCGTTCACTCATATCCCGTCATCTCCAGGTAGCCTCGCCCCGTATGGGATCCGTCGACGATCACCGGACCTTCCCAGTAGGGGATCGCGACGTCCATCCAGGCCTGCGGGTTCAGCGGCCGGGTCGTGACGTCGATGCCCATGTCCGGCCATTGCAGCCGCCACTCCACCGGCACCTCCCGCCCCGCGACCGTGGCGGTGCCGGTCGCCCTGCCCGTAGCCGCGCCGTCCGGCACGGTCGTCACGGTTCCGTCCGGGGCGACATGGGTCGCCGCCGTCCAGGCCGACCCGTCCGCCGAGCGCAGGCGGTAGAGCATCAGCTTCGCCCCGTCGTCGAGGTCGAGCGCGAACCAGTCCCAGCCGGTCTGGTCCGCCTCGAGCGGCTGCGACGACCATTCGCGGTCCAGCCAGCCGGTCCCGGTCACCTCCACCTCGCCGTCCGGCAGGGTCAGCGTGCCGGTCAGGGCGTAGTCCGGCTGCGCGTAGTAGTAGCTCGCCTGACCGGCATCGGACTTCACCGAATAGCCCGCCTCGCCGTGAAGGATCAGCGGCCCCCGCGCCTCCAGCGACACCTCGTAGGCGAAGTCGGGCCCCGAGGCGGACAGCGTCAGGTCGTCGAAGGACGGCCCCGCCAAGCGCCAGTCGTCGATCCAGGCCTCGAACGGGTCGGCGGTGACGCCGGCCTGCCCGATCCCGCCCCGGGCGAAGCGTTCGGTGACATGATGGAAATCCTCGCCCGTCACCGCCGCATGGCCGAACCAGACCTGCGGCGCGTCCCAGCCCACCCCCTCCTCCGGGGCGAGGGCCGAGCGGAACAGCGTCCATTGCAGGCCGTAGGGCGTGCCGTCCGGCCCCTCCATCACCGCCGTGAGGTACCACCACTCGATCCGGTAGTCCCAATGCGGGCCGTGATCGGCGGGAAAGTCGAAGAGGGGGTCCGGCTGGGGCAGCGCGAACCCCTCGGCATCCGTGCCGAGCCCCGCGAAGCCCTGCGCGGCGGCGTAGCCGGGCCAGAGGGCGAGGAGGATCCACCTAGCGTTCATTGGCGAAGACCTTCAGCAATTGCGCGGGCGGCGTGCGGGCCAGCCGCCAGGCCGGCCAGGCGGAGGCCAGCGCCCCGGCCAGCAGCGCGAGCGCGAAGAGTCGCGCCCAGTCGCCCGGGAACAGCATCATCGGCAGCCGCCAGCCGAAGGCGGCGACGTTGACCACCGCCAGCAGCATCCAGGCCAGCGCCAGCCCCAGCGGCAGCGCGGCCAGCGCGGTGAACCCCGCCAGCAGCGCGGTGCGCGCCAGTTCCATCCGGCCGAGCTGCACGCGGGTCAGGCCGCTCGCCCAGACCGGGGCGACCTGCGGCAGGCGCATCGCGGCGAGGGTCAGCAGGCTCATCAGCATGGCGAAGCCGGCAACGGCCAGCGTCAGCACGTTGAGCGCCCCGGTGACCGAGAAGGTCCGCTCGAACACCCCCAGCGAAAAGGCCTTGAGCGCGGCCTGGTCGGTGATCGCGCTGTCGTCGATCCCGAGATCCGCCAGGGCGGCGCGGATCTCCGCCTCCGGCGCGTCCAGCAGCAGGCCGAACCGCTCCGCCGACACCTCCGGAAAGCGGGCCCGGAACGCCGCCTCGCCGAGGATGACCTGCCCCGCCGGGTTGCCGTAGTCGGCGTGGATCGCCACGACGGGCAACGCCCCGCCCGGCAGGTCCACGGCCTCGCCCAGGGACAGCCCGGCCCGTCGCGCCAGCTGTTCGCTGACGAAGGCGCCCCGCCCCGAGGCCAGCGCCCCCCAAGGATCCGGCCCGGCGGAGAGGAAGCGCCAGTTCGCGGCGAAGGCGGGCACGTCGCGGGCGGCCTGGATCTCCACCGGCACGCCCGACACCTCGCCCGTCACGATCAGCACCGGCAGCACCGTCGCGCGGCCCGCCAACGCCGCCTCGAGCGCGGCGCCCCGGTCCCCGTCGCCGGCATCGACGTAGAGATCCGCGAAGAGCCTCTGGTCGAGGAAGGCGGTGAAGGTCGACCGGAACGAGCCGACCATGGTCGAGACGCCGACATTGGCCGCCATCGCCAGAAGCAGCGCCATCAGTGCCAGCGACAGGCCGGGCAACTGCTGCCGCCCGTCGGCCCAGAGCCAGCCCGCCACCGGCCCCCGCGCCGTCCGCGCGCCCAGCGCCAGCGCCCGGTCCAGGAGCGGCGGCAGCAGCAGCGCGCCCCCGACCAGCAGCGCGCCGAGCGCGGCGAAGCCCGCGCCGAGGCCGCCACCGACCAGGACGATGCCCCCCGCGACCGCCAGCAGAAGCGCCCCGGCCACGGCCTGCAGCGCCAGTCCCCGCGCCCCGCCCCGCGCCCAGGCGCGGGGCCGCCCGGCGGCGAGCAGCGGCATCCGCGCGATCCGCCACAGGGCCGACGCGCCCGCCAGCGCCGCGCCCCCGACCGAGATGCCGAGCGCGGCCAGCGCCCAGCCCGGGCGCAGCGACAGGCTTCCCGCCACCTCGGCCCCGTAGAGGCCGCGCAGCGTCGCCGCCACGTCGGGCAGCAGCGCCCCCGCCAGCGCGAAGCCGAGGGCGAGGCCCAGCGCCCCCGCGATCAGCGCCAGCGCCAGCAGTTCCAGCCCCATCATCCAGACCACGGTCGACAGCGGCGCCCCCAGCGCGCGGAGCGTGCGGACCAGCGGCCGCCGCTCCTCGAAGGCGAGGCCGATCGCGCCGTGGACGATGAAGATGCCGACCGCGAAGGCGAGCAGTCCGAAGGCCGTGAGGTTGAGGTGGAAGCTGTCGGTCAGCCGCCCGATATCGGCCCCGCCCTGCGCCGTGCGGCGGGTCAGGCCCGGCGCCACCTCGTCCAGCGGGGGCACGATCCGCGGCTGGACCTCGGCAACGATCAGGCGGTCGATGACGGCGGGGTCGCGGCCCAGCAGTCCGGCCGCGACGGCGATGTCGGTCAGCACCGTGCCCGGGGCCACGTCCGGCGCGAGGACCCGCTCCGCCGGGCCGGGCGGCAGCGCGTCGAGCGCGGCCTGCGCGCCGTAGACCGCGCCATCCCCCGACAGGAAGGCGGCGAGATCGCTCTCGTCCATCGCGACCGGCCCGATCCCGCCCGGCGCGGTCAGGGGATCCAGCCCGACGATCCGGACCCCGCCGAGCCGCCCCTCGATCACGGGGGAGACCTGCCATCCCGCCCGCCGCAGGGCGACGTAGTCGGCCCGGGCGATCCCGCCCTCGCGCACCAGCTGGTCGAAGCGCCCCTCGCCCAGCGTGGCGGCGGCGGCATCGTAGCTCGCCCGCGCCTCGGCGTTGATCGCCTGCACCCCGGACCAGAGCGCGGTGGCCAATGCCAGCCCAGCCACAAGCGTGAACAGCAGGAGCGGCGCCCGCCGCCAATGCGACCACAGCGCCCGGGCGATCTGGCGCCTCACGCGCGGGGCCCCGTCGAGGGGGTCGCGGGGCGGGTCCGGCGGGGGATGCGCGTTGTGGCAGGGCTCACGACACGACCCCGCGCGCAAGATGGACGCGCCGCGACAGCCCGGCGGCGAGCCTCTCGGAATGGGTGACGACCAGCAGGGCGGCCCCGGTCTCGGCCACGAGCGCGGTCATCACCTCCATCACGCGCTCGGCGGTCGCCTCGTCGAGATTGCCCGTGGGCTCGTCCGCCAGCACCAGCTTCGGCCGGGCGGCAAGGACGCGGGCGATCGCGACCCGCTGCTGCTGCCCGCCGGACAGGTCCTCGGGGTACTTGGCCATCTGGTCCTCAAGCCCCAGCCGCGCGGCGAGATCCGCGACTCGGCCGGGATCGTCCCGCCCGGCGAGCCGCGCCTGGAAGGCGATGTTGCCCGCCACGTCGAGCGAGGGGATCAGATTGAACTGCTGGAAGACGATCCCGACCGTGCCGCGGCGCAGACGGGCCCGGCCCCGGTCGTCGAGATCGGCGACCTCCTCCCCGTCCAGCCAGATCGACCCGGCATCCGCCCGATCCAGACCCGCCACGAGATGGAGGAAGGTCGACTTGCCCGACCCGCTCTCGCCGGTGAGGGCAAGGGTCTCGCCGCCCCTGACGGACAGGTCGACGCCGCGCAGGACCGGCACGGGTCCGTCGCCGCCGGGATAGCTCTTTCTCAGGCCCTTCACGTCCAGCAGCATCGTGCCCCGTCCCCGCATCCCTCCGGCCGCGAGCTAGGGCCGCAGAGCGCGCCCGCCACTCACGTGCCGGCGAGCGGGACGGATGCCAGGATCGCGAGAAGGAGGGTCAGTCCCCCCAGCCACAGCCTTGGCCGGCGCGCGGCGGGATCGTGTGCCCAGTCGCGCGCGGCGACGAGGAAGGTGCCCGGCCCGTTCAGCGCGCGGCCGGTCCGGCGCTGCCCGCGCCGCCGCAGGTCGAAGAGCACGCGGAACGCCGTGACCGCCCAGGCGGCGAAGACGATCCCCGTCGCCACGATGAGGACCGGGCTCACGCCGGCAGGGCGTGCCGCCGCGCCCAGGGCGACATCAGCAGAAAGCCGGCCAGCGTCGCCGCCATCAGCCCGCAGAGGATCGCGAAGAGAGCGCCCGTCCCGGTCGCCGCCAGCACCGGCGCGAGCAGGGCCGGACCGGTGATCGCGCCCGAGATCGACGCGGTGAGCACCGCCGAGCCCATCCGCGGATCGGGCCCCAGGATATGGCTGGCCCAGACGTAGAAGGTCGGGAATTGCAGTCCCACCGCCGCCCCGGCCAGGATGAACCCGGTCGCGGGCGCGCCCGCGGCGGCGATGCCCATCGCAACGGCGGCCCCGCCGAGGCCCAGCGCGAAGAGCTGGTCGGCCCGGATCCGGCGCGTCACCCAGAAGAGCGAGAGCCGCGCGGCGAGGAAGGCCCCGAAGAAGGCCGAGGTCAGCCCCGCCACCGCGCCGGAATCCAGCCCCATGTCGAGCAGCGAGGTCGGGCCGAGGCCGAACAGCGCCACCTCGGTGATGACCGCGAGGTGGATGAAGATCAGGATGGCCAGACGCTTCTGCCGCAGGTCCGGCAGGCCCTGCGCCCGTGCCTGCCGGCCCGAGGGCTGGACGACGGGGATCAGGATGGCCGCCATCACGGCGAGGCCCAGATAGACCGGCAGCAGCCGCTCGCCCAGCCCGACGAGGATCAGCGGCGCGGCGATCGCGCCGACGCCGAAGACCGAATTGACCAGTCCGACCATGCCCGGCCCGCGTTCGCCGAACTCCGACAGGAAGCGCCGGTTCACCACCGCCGAGGTCAGCCCGAAGCCGATCCCGATGACGAAGGCGCCGAGCGTGACGACCGGCCAGCCGGTGCCGAGGGCGGTGATGACGCTGCCCGCCGCCAGCAGGCCCAGCGACAACCGCATCGTCAGGTGCGGCAGGCCGAACACTCCCGCCGCGACGGCCAGCAGCGCCCCAGCCCCGTGAAAGGCGAGCAGCGTGCCCCCCCAGCCGGCGCCCCATTCGGCGCGGTAGATCGGGATGGCCAGCCCGTAGAGCGGGTTGATCGCGCCGCAGAGGATGAAGCCGAGCGAGCCCGCGATCAGCAGGCGCATGTTGGAGGGAAGCGGTCTGGACATGGGCGGCGATCCTGTCGGCTCTCGGCGGGCGTGCCGGCCCCGCTTGCGGCAGGCGCGGGACGCTGTCCAGACTGCCCCCGCCGTTTTCGCCGCGCGGGCCGATGCGGCGGCCCCCACGATTTGTTTCATCCGGGGCGGTGACTTACCCGGTCCAGTCCAGCACCACCTTGCCCGACGCCCCGCCGCCCATCGTGGCGAAGCCCTCGCGGAACGCCCCGGCGTCGAAGCGGTGCGTGATGACCCCGCGCACGTCGAGCCCGTTTTCCAGCATCGCGATCATCTTGTACCAGGTCTCGAAGATCTCGCGCCCGTAGACGCCCTTGATCGTGATCGCCTTGAAGACGATGCGGCTCCAGTCCACCGGCGACTTTCCCGGCGGAATGCCGAGCAGCGCGATCCGCCCGCCCATCGTCAGCGTCTCGACCATCTGGTCGAGCGCGCGCTGGTTGCCGCTCATCTCCAGCCCCACGTCGAAGCCCTGCTTCATCCTGAGCCGGGGGAAGACGTCCCGCAGCTCCTCCTCCGCCACGTTCACCGGGACCACGTCCGCGACGCGGGCGGCGAGGGCGAGGCGGTCCGGGTTCACGTCGGTGATGACGACGTGGCGCGCGCCGACGTGCCGGGCGACGGCGGCGGCCATGATGCCGATGGGTCCGGCGCCGGTGACCAGCACGTCCTCGCCGACGAGGTCGAAGGAGAGCGCGGTGTGGACCGCGTTGCCCAGCGGGTCGAGGATCGCCCCGATCTCGTCGTCGATGGCCTCGGGCAGCGGCACGACGTTGAAGGCGGGCAGGCGCAGGTACTCGGCGAAAGCGCCCTGTTCGTTCACCCCGATGCCCCGCGTCTCGGGGTCGAGGTGGAACTTGCCCGCGCGGGACTGGCGGGAGTGCCGCCCGATCAGGTGCCCCTCGCCGGAGCAGCGCTGTCCGACCGACAGGTCCGTCACGTCGCGCCCGATCTCGACGATCTCGCCCGCGAATTCGTGGCCCGTGACCAGCGGGACGGGCACGGTGCGCGCGGCCCAGTCGTCCCAGTTCCAGATATGCATGTCGGTGCCGCAGATCCCGGTCTTGTTCACCCGGATCAGCACGTCGTCCGGGCCGATCTCGGGCACCGGCACGCGCGTCATCTCGAGCCCCTCGCCCGCCTGCGTCTTCTGCAGGGCGCGCATCATGTTGCTCATCGGGGGGCCTCCAGGGTCAGCCATGTGGCGGTGACGTCCTGCCCCACGGGACCGCGGTCGGCGGCGGGGGCGCGGCGGATCTCGCGCAGGCCGTGCGCCGCCGCGCGGGCGGCCTCCTCGTCCGTGTCGGTGGCCCAGACCCCGGAATCGGGGAACACCTGCCCGTGCCGCAGGCAGAGGATCAGCCGCCCGCCGGGGGCGAGCAGGCCCGCCATCCGCGCCATGCCTGCATCCCGGTCCCCGGGCGCGACATGGTGCCAGACGAGGTTGGCGAGGATCAGGCCGAACGGCCCGTCCACGCCCTCCAGTCCCGGCAGTCCGGCCGGGATCAGCGCGGCGCCCGGCACCTTGTCCCGGATCGCGTCGTGGAACGCCGCGACCGGCTCGGCCGCGGTCACGTCGTGGCCCCGGGCGGCGAACCAGGCCAGGTCCCGCCCCGTTCCCGGCCCGACATCGAGCACCGATGCGGGCGGCTCCGGCAGGACCGGCACCAGCGGCGCCAGCACGTCCTCGGCGGTCACGGCGTCGTAGCCCTGCCCCAGCTGGCCGGCGCGTTCGGCGTAGATGCGCAAGGACGCGTCGCTCATATCGCGCCCACCTCGCGTCCCGCCGCCTCGAACGCGGCGAGTCCCTCGTCGAGATCCGCCCGCGTGAGGGCGGCGTTCATCTGCGTGCGGATGCGGGCCTTCCCCTTCGGCACGACGGGATAGAAGAAGCCCGAGACGTAGACCCCCCGCTCGAACAGCGCGTTCGCCATGTCCTGCGCCTTGTTCGCCTCGTAGAGCATGACGGGCACGATCGGATGCTCCCCCGGCAGCAGGTCGAACCCCAGGTCAGTGAGGCCACGCCGCCAGTATTCGGTGTTCTCGAACAATCGCGCCCGCAGGTCGTCCCCCTGCTCCACCAGCTCGATGGCGCGGATCCCGGCCATCACCACGGCGGGCGGGAGCGCGTTGGAGAAGAGGTAGGGCCGCGCCCGCTGGCGCAGCAGGTCGATGACCGGCGCGGGCCCGGCGATGTATCCGCCGAGCGCGCCGCCCAGCGCCTTGCCCAGAGTGCCGGTCAGCAGGTCGGCCCTCACCCCGGCATGGGCGGGCGTGCCCGCCCCCTTCGGCCCCATGAAGCCGGTCGCGTGGCAATCGTCCACCATGACGAGCGCGTCGTACCTGTCCGCCAGCGCCCGGATGCCCTTCAGGTCCGCAAGGTACCCGTCCATCGAGAAGACGCCGTCCGTCGCGATCATGACGTGGCGTGCGCCGCCCTCCCGCGCCTCCTTCAGCTTCGCCTCCAGGTCGGCCATGTCGGAATTGGCGTAGCGGAACCGCTTCGCCTTGCAGAGCCGGATGCCGTCGATGATCGAGGCGTGGTTCAGCGCGTCGGAGATCACCGCGTCCTCCGGCCCCAGCAGCGGCTCGAACAGCGCGCCGTTCGCGTCGAAGCAGGCGGCGAAGAGGATCGCGGCCTCGGTCCCGAGAAAGGCCGCCAGCCGCTCTTCCAGCTGCGTGTGGATGTCCTGCGTGCCGCAGATGAAGCGGACGCTCGCCATGCCCCAGCCATGGGCGTCGATCCCGTCCTTCGCCGCAGCCACCAGATCGGGATGATCGGCGAGGCCGAGATAGTTGTTGGCGCAGAGGTTGATGACCTCGCGCCCCGCCACCTGCACCCGGCCGCCCTGCGGCGTGGTGATCTCGCGCTCGGTCTTCCACAGGCCCTCGCCGCGGATCTCCTCCAGCCGGCCGGCGATGTCGTCGAGGAATGCGCTCATGTCGGGGTCCCTTCGGTCGATGACGGCACGTTGTTCTGGCCGGGCCTGCCCCCGGATGTATCCTCGGGCGCAGGAATGACAAAGGGGGCCCCCATGGACGACATCGTGATCCTGGACGGCGTGCGGACCGCGATCGGCACCTTCGGCGGATCGCTCGCCGGGCTGCGGCCCGGGGATCTCGGCGCGACCGTCACCCGCGCGGCGATGACCCGCGCGGGGGTCGAGCCCGGGCAGGTCGGCACCGTCGTCTTCGGCCATGTCATCGACACCGAGCCGCGCGACATGTACCTCGCCCGCGTCGCGGCGATGGAGGCCGGCATCCCCGACACGACGCCCGCGATGAACGTGAACCGCCTCTGCGGGTCGGGCGCGCAGGCGATCGTCTCCGCCGCCCATGCGCTGATGGCCGGGGATGCCGATTTCGCCGTGGCCGGCGGGGCCGAGAGCATGTCGCGGTCGCCCTTCATCGTACCGTCCCAGCGCTGGGGCGCGAAGATGGGCGACGTCGCCGCGCTCGACATGATGCTGGGGGCGCTGAACTGCCCCTTCGGCACCGGGCACATGGGCATCACGGCCGAGAACGTGGCGGCCGAGCATTCCGTGAGCCGCGAGGATCAGGACGCCTTCGCGCTGGAGAGCCAGCAGCGCGCCGCCCGCGCCATCGCCGAGGGACGCTTCGCGGACCAGATCGTTCCGGTGATGCTGAAGACCCGCGCCGGCGAGCATCCGTTCGAGACCGACGAGCATCCCAAGGACACCTCCGCCGAGAAGCTCGCCGCGCTGAAGCCCGCCTTCCGCAAGGACGGCTCGGTCACCGCCGGAAATGCCAGCGGCATCAACGACGGCGCGGCCGCCCTCGTCCTCGCCCGGGCGGGCGCGGCCGAGAGGGCCGGGCTGAAACCCCGCGCCCGGCTCCTCGGCACCGCCGTGGCCGGCGTCCGGCCCGAGGTGATGGGCATCGGGCCCGTCCCGGCGGTCGAGATGCTGCTCAGGCGGATCGGGATGGAGGCGGCTGATTTCGACGTGATCGAATCGAACGAGGCCTTCGCCGCGCAGGCCATCGCGGTGAACCGCGCGCTCGGCCTCGACCCCGCGCGCGTCAATCCGAACGGGGGCGCCATCGCGCTCGGCCATCCGGTCGGGGCGACGGGCGCGATCCTGACCGTCAAGGCGCTGCACGAGCTGCGCCGCACCGGCGGCGCCCGCGCCATCGTCACGATGTGCATCGGCGGCGGCCAGGGAATCGCGCTCGCGGTGGAGGCGCTCTAGCCCGCCGCCGCTACCCCCCTGCTCTTATCTTGCCCCAAATACTCCGGGGGCTCGCGAAGCGAGCGGGGCGGAGCCCCTCGCGGCCGGGCCTAGCGCAGTTCCACCTCCGCCCGCGCGCTGCGCCCGTCGGCGTCGATCACGGCGAGCGCGGCGAAGCCGGGCCCGAGATCCTCGACCCAGACCTCGCGGCGATGGGTCCGCGCGACGGGGCGCCCGTTCGACAGCCAGACGAAGGGGCCGGTCCCGTCGCGGACCCGCAGCAGGGCGCCGGTCCCCTCGATGACCGCGCCGTCGGGGGGGAAGTCGACGACGGGCCCCGATTCCGCCGCGCCGGGACCGAACCGGCGCAGCGGCGGCGGCAGCTCGGCGGTCGCGACGATCAGCGTCTCGGGCGGCGGGGCGGGCAGCGGCGCGACCCGGCCCAGCCGCTCGAAGGCGGCGAGGAGGACCGGCGCGGCGAGATCGGCCCCGAAGGCGCCCGGCACCGGGGTGCCGTCGGCCCGTCCCATCCAGACCGCCACGACGTGGTCGCCGTCCCAGCCCGCCGCCCAGGCGTCGCGATGCCCGTAGGACGTGCCGGTCTTGATGGCGATCTCCGCCCCCGACAGGCCGGGCGGGCGCGGCGTGCCGGTCAGGATGTCGCCCACCTGCCAGGCGGCCGCGCGGTCCAGCACCTGCGGGCGCGGCCCCCGCTCGGCCCCCGCCAGCACATGGAGGCCGACCTCGCGCCCGCCATCCGCCAGCATGCCGTGGACCCGGGCGAGATCCTCGAGCGTCAGTCCGAGCCCGCCCAGGATCACGGCGAGTCCGGGGGTCGAGCCCTCCGGCAGGCGGGGGGTCGCCCCCGCCCGGCGCAGCGCGGTCATCAGGTGCGGCACGCCCACCCGCTCGGCCACGCTCACCGCCGGCACGTTGAGGGACAATTGCAGCGCCTGCCGCACCCGCAACTCGCCGCGGAAGAGGCCGTCGAAATTCTGCGGGCGGTAGCCGTCGAACTCGGTCGGCCGGTCGGCGATCAGCGTCTCGGGATGGATCAGGCCCCGGTCGAAGCCGAGGCCGTAGATCAACGGCTTCAGCGTCGAGCCGGGCGAGCGGATTGCCCGGGTCATGTCGACATAGCCGAGCCGGGCATCGTCCTCGTAGCCGGCCGAGCCGACCGAGGCGAGCATCTCGCCGCTGCGGTGATCGAGCACGACGATCGCCGCCTGCAGCCGGTCGGGTCCGCCCGCCACCGCCTCGCGCGCCAGCGCCTCCAGCCGGGCCTGCAGCGCGGCGTCGATGGTTGTGCGGATCACCGGGGCGAAGGGGTCCTCGGCCCGCAGCCGGTCGGCCAGATGCGCAGCCAGGATCGGGAAGTCGCGGCGCCGGTCCGGGGAAGGCTCGGTCAGCGCGGCCTCCGCCGCCTCGGCATCGATCACCCCGTCCCGCACCATCCGGGCGAGCACCCGGTCGCGCGCGGCGTGGGCGGCCTCGGGATGGCGGTCGGGGCGGCGGCTTTCCGGCGCCTGCGGGATCGCGACGAGCAGCGCCGCCTCTGCCTCGGTCAGTCGGGAGGGCGGCTTGCCGAACCAGGCGTAGGAGGCGGCGCGCACCCCTTCGAGATTGCCGCCGAACGGCGCGTGATCGAGGTAGAGGGCGAGGATCGCGTCCTTGTCCAGGCGACGCTCGAGCGCCAGCGCGACGCGGATCTGGCGCAGCTTGCCGGCCCAGGCGCCGGTCGTGCCGTCCTCGATCAGGCGGGCGACCTGCATCGTCAGGGTCGAGCCGCCCGAGACGATCCGCCCGGACCGCAGCCCCTGCCACGCGGCCCGGGCCAGGGCCTGCCAGTCGACCCCGGAATGGCTGCGGAAGCGGCCGTCCTCGTAGGCGATCAGCATCTCGACATAGCCGGGATCGACGCTTCCGCCCCGGACCGACAGCCGCCAGTAGCCCCCGTCCACCGTGTAGGCCCGCAACAGGGTGCCGTCGCGGGCCAGCACCTCGGTCGAGTAGAACGTGGCGAGCGGCGGCAGGATCGTCCCGTCGATCCAGCGGTCGACGGCATCCCGCCCCACCGCGCCGGCCCAGAGCAGCAGGGCGAGCGCGAACAGCGCGCCGCCGCCCCGGCGGCCCGCCCGCCGGGATCCGCGCCGCCGCCGCGTCTGGACCGACCCGGCCCCGCTCCCGGTCCCGGCCCCGGTCCCCGGCCCGGCCGCGGCCGCGCGGCGCCACCTCACGGCGTCACGACGAGGCGGCCGGCCTCTCCGACCGCGCGGTGCTCGGGGCGGTACATGTCCTCCACGCTGGGCGCGGGGTGGTGATAGGATCCCGGCGTCACCGCCCGGACGATGTACGCCAGGCGGAACGAGCTCTCGCCCCGCCAGTCCACCGCGGCGAGGAAGCGATCCTGCCGGAACTCCGCAGTCTCGGGCGTGACGGTCTCGAGCCAGGCGAGGCCCGACAGGTCGCCGCCGCGCAGCAGGTTCGGGTTGTCGATCTCGAACCCGCCCGGCAGCGGATCGGCCACCATCAACCGCCCCGCCTGCGGGCCGAGCGGCGTGACGGTCAGCACCGCGACGAGCCGGTCGCCCGCCGCCGCCTCGCCCGGCGGGGCGGGCGTGCCGTCCAGCGCGTAGTAGCGCCGCTCGATCGTCCAGCCGGTGCCCTGCGCGGGGCCCGGCATCTCGGGCACGCCGAAGGCGGTGAGGGTCAGCTCGACCGGCGCGTCGCCGCGGTTGCCGAAGGTGACGGGCGGATCGCCCGCCGCTCGCCGCTCCACCGGCGCGGCATCCAGCGGGGCGCCGTTCCGGGTCAGCGCGAGCGCGGGCGCGTCGCCGGCCAGCGCGTCCGCGGCGCGGATCTGCCAGGCGGCCTCCTGCGGGCTGACGGGGTAGTCGGCGCCGGCCAGCCGGGCGGCCAGCGCCTCCCGGTCCACCGCCTCGCTCCCCGCCTCGACCGCCAGGGCGAGCAGGGCGGCGGCATCGCGGCGGGGCGTGCCGAAATCGTCGCGCCATCCCGCCCCTTCCGGCCGGTCCAGCAGCGCGGCGGCGCGCGCGAACATCGCGTCGGCCCGTCGCTGGTCGCCGTAGGCGGCGAGGGCCGCGCCGAGCTGCGCCGCGCCGATGGGCGTGGTGAAGGCCTCGGCCCGCGCGTCGGCATAGTAGCGCAGATCCCCGATCGCCGCCTGCCCGGCCCGGGCGAGGACGTGCAGCGCATAGGCGATGCCGCCGCCGCCGCTCTCGAAATCGGGGGCGGCATTGACCTGGTTCTGCAGGTTGGCAAGCGCGGCCTCCCAGGCCCGGTCGGGCACGGGCAGGCCCGCATCGCGGGCCTCGCCCAGCACGTCGGTCACGTAGGCGTCGAGCCAGAGCGAGCGCGGGTCCGGCCGCCAGAGGCCGAACGCCCCGTTCGCCGCCTGGTTGGCGAGGATCGCGCGGATCGCCTCCTCCGCCCCGGGACCTGGCGCCGCCTCGGCCCCGAGGTCCAGCGCCGCGGTCACGCCGGGCACGTGCAGCAGCGGCGCGAGGCCAGAGGTCAGCTGTTCGGTGCAGCCGTAGGGATAGCGGTCCAGCCCGGCGACCAGCCCCGCCACGTCGAGCCGCCCGATGGGACCGGCGGCGAGCGTCGCACTGCCTGTGCCGGGCCTGAACCCGTCCAGCAGCGTGTCGTCGAAGGCGAAGCTGCCGCCGGGATCCAGCGTGAAGCGCGAGACGCGCGCGATCTCGGGGTCGCCCCAGCCGACCGGAAGGGTCAGCGTCCGGTCGGTCCGGACCCCCTCGGGATCGGTCAGCCCGATCTCGAAGCTCGCTCTGCCCGGCCCTTCCGCCGTGAAGGGCAGCGAGATCACGTCCCGCGCCCCCTCCTCCAGCACGACCATGGCGGGCACGGCGCCCTCCAGTTCGGCGCCGGTGGTGCGGATGTCGAGCGCGAATTCCCCGGTGGGCCCCTCCGCGTGGACGAGGTCCAGCAGAAGGCGCGAGCGGTCGCCCGGTGCGACCTGACGGGGCAGGCTCGCCGTCAGGGCGACGGGGTCGCTGACCGTCACGTCACGGCTGGCCTGGCCGATCCCGCGCGGGCTCCACGCCACCGCCATCAGGCGGATCGTGCCGTCGAAGGCGGGCAGGTCGAAACTGGCGCGCGCCGTCCCGTCCGCCCCGACCTCCAGCGGCCCGGCGAAGAACGAGACCAGATCCTCGGGCGGCGGGGCCTGCCCCTCCAGCCCCGCCATCGCATCGCCGCCCGAGCGCAGGCGCCCCATCTCGCCGGTCAGCCCGTCGATCAGCCGCCCGTAGACGTCGCGCATCTCGACCCCCAGCCGGCGCTGGCCGAAATACCAGCCCTGCGGATCAGGCGCGTCGAACCCGGTAAGGTTCAGGATGCCGACATCGACGGCGGCGAGCGTGACATGGGCCCCCTCCCCGCCCGGCACACGGATCTCGACCTCCAGCGGCGTCCGCGGGGCGGGATCGCCCAGTACCTCGAGCGACACGTCCAGCGCCCTGTCCCCCGGATCGATCCCGGCATGGACGAGGCCGAGCGCGCGGGCCGGGTTGCGGCCCGCCTCGGCATCCATCGGGCGGATGACGCTGGCGGTGACATAGGCGCCCGCGCCCCAGCCCTCGGTCACGGGCAGCTCGATCACGGTCTCGCCCGCGCCCACCTCGACGGCGCGCAGGTCGATCACCCGGTCGGCCAGCACGCTGACCAGCGCGGTCCCCGCATAGCGCGGCACGATCCGCAGCCGCGCGGTGTCCCCGGGCGTGTAGGTCTCGGCGTCGAGCGAGAGCTCCAGCATGTCCGGGCTCTCCTCGACGCCCGCGGCGGCATACCACCCGGCCGTGAAGGCGGTGGAGGCGGCGGCCCAGGGCGTGCCGTCCCGCTCGACGATCAGCTCGTAGCGGCCCCACTCGACCGGCGCGCGGATCGTGGCCGGCCCGCCGTCCAGCGCCAGCTCGCCCGTGGCGACGCGGGTGCGGCGCGTCACCGGCTCCCACGACCAGGATCCCGTCGTGCGGTACCACTGATACTCCGTCTCGATCCGCTCGACCGACCAGGTCACGTCCATCGCGGTCGGGGCCAGGTCGGGACCGAGCGCGACCACCTCGACCACCGCCTCGCCGCCCTCGGGCAGGGTGCCGTCGAAGCCGGGGCGAAGCGCGATGACCGGCCCCTCCGGCAGGACCGGCACGGTCAGGCGCCGCTCGACCGGCCGGCCCGACCCCTCGGTCAGCCGGGCGACGAAGGTCGCCTCCAGCGGCTGCGCGATCCCCTCCGGCGCGGGGATCGGCACGTCGATCACGGCGCGGCCCGCGGCATCGGTCGCGGCGCTCGCGACGAAGGGCTCGACCACCGGGCGGACCGGCGCGTCGGCCAGTCCGAAGGTCCAGCCCTCCCATCCCGCGACGGTCTCCGCCGCGGCCAGGCGCAGCTCCCCCTCGGCCGGCAGGTCCGGCGCGGGGGGGCCGAACAGGTAGCGGCCCTCGATCTCCAGCGGGACCACCGCGCCCGGACGGGCGGCGGGCGGCGCGGACAGCGCCAGGTCGATCCGCTCGGGCACGAAATCCTCGACCAGCACCCGCGTCGTGGCGAGCGGCGGGGCGCCCGGATCGGCCAGCGTCTCGATCCGCCAGGTGCCGCGCGGCGCGCCGGTCCCGGTCGGCAGGGCGAAGACATGCCCGCCGGCCAGATCCTCGAGGCCGGCGACCCGCGAATACTCGATCCCGTCGGGCCGGTAGAGCACCGCCGTCAGCGGCACCCCCTCCACCGCCCGCGCCCCGGCGTCGCGCATCAGCGCGGTGAGGTGGATCGTCTCGCCCGCGCGGTAGGCACCGCGATCGGTCGCGAGGAAGACGTCGATCGGCCCGGCGGCGGGCCGCCCCTCCACCCCCCTGTCGGACAGGTCGAAGGCGGGGTCCGAGAGCGGCAGGAAGGCGAGGTCGTCGCCCAGCCGCGCCGTCACCAGCCGGGGTCGCGCCGCCCCGGTGCCGAGCAGCAGCCCGGCGGGAAAGCGGGCGATCCCCCCGGCATCGGCGGTGGCGGTGCCGAGCACCGCGTTCCCGGTCGAGATCAGCTCGACCTCGGCGCCCGGCACCGCCGCCGCGCTGCCGAGCGAGCGGATCGCGACCGTCAGCCCGTCCGATCCTGCCCAGCTCGTCAGGCCGAGATCGGACAGGACGAACCATTGCGTCGCGGGCGGATCGTCGTAGGGATCCTGCCCCGGCACCCCCGCGACGAGGACGAAGAGACCCGGCTCCGCCCCCTCCAGCGGCTCGGACAGGGGGATGCGGCTGCGCCGCTCGACATTCAGCTCCTGCGGGACCTCGACCGTCCCTTCCCAGATCAGCGCGCCCGTCTCGTCCGAGAACTGCTCCTCCTGCCAACCGTAGAGCGGGTCGCGGAACAGCCCCTCGATCATCGTCGAGACGATGGCCCGGTCCGAGACCCGGTAGAGCCGCAGCTCCGCCGCGCCGGTATTGACGCTGTCGAGCGGCAGGGCCGGCTCGCCGGCGGCGGGCAGGATGTAGGCGCGGCCGGGAAAGCGGACGGCCGGCGCGCGGTCGCGGACGTAGAGCGACAGCTCCGTCGTCTCCGGCAGCACCTCGCCCGTCGCGGCGGGCAGGCCGGCGCGCAGGGCGAAGTCCACCTGCGCCCCGTGGGTCAGCCCGTCGAGGCACAGCTCGCGCCCGCTCACCGTGACCGAGAGGGCAGGATCGGCGCGGCGGACATAGGAATCGTAATCGACGCCGGCCGGGACGAGATCCTCGTTGAAGACCACGCAGACGCGGGGGGCGGCATTGTCGCTCTCCACCTCGGTCTCGACGACGCGGAAGCCGTAGAGCCCGGTCAGCCGGGCCAGCGCCTCCGTCCGGTCGGTGCCGGGATCCAGCTCCTGCGCGCGGCGCAGGGCCGTGAGGGCGGCGCGACCGTCGCCCCGCGCCTCGGTCACGCGGGCGATGTCGGCGAGGATCGCGGCCTGCTCCTCCGGCGGCCCGGCGCGGAGGAAGGCGTTCACGAGGGCGGGCACAGCGCTCCAGTAGGCCTCGTCCTCGGCCGGCAGCGCATCGGCGGCGAGGCCGTAATCCCGCCACTCCGCCGCCCGGTCGGTGAGAGAGACGGCGGCCCCCGTCAGCCGCAGCGCGCCCGGCCAGTCGCCCGCGGCGCGCCGCGCATCCGCCGCCTCGATCAGCGCCCCGGGCGCCATGCCGTTGGCCGGGTGGGTCCGCCCGATCCGCCGGGCGAGGCGGCGCGCCTCGGTCAGCTCCTCCGGCGCGAGGAAGGACAGCGCCGCCGCCCGCTGCGCCGCCCTCTCAAGCACGGCGGGATCCGTGCGGATCACCTCGCCCGAGATCGCGCCGAGGAAGGGCGCGGCGGGACCGCCGCCCGACTTGACGAAGCACGCGGCGGAGCGGGTGTTGTAGGTGAAGGCGCCGCAGCCCTCGTCGGCGAGGCAGGCCGCCTGGCAGGCGTCGAGCGTGGTGTCGAACCAGCTCGACCGATCGCCGCCGGGAAAGTCCGTGTCCTCGCGGATCGCGACGTGCCGGTCGGGCACCGGCCCGTCCTGCGCGCTCGCCCGGCCCGAGGCCAGCCCCGATGCGGCGGCGACGAGGAGGGCGAGGGCGGCGGCGCGGAACAGGGTCATCGTCGAAATCCGGAGGAAGAATGGCGCCAACCTGTCACGCCGCCCGATTCGGGACAACGACGGGCTGCGCCCCATGCCGGGTCCGTGAGGCCCGCCCCGGCGGCCGCCCGATCGCCCACCCTGTCTGTCTCTGGGCGGGCCGTCCCGGACAGACCCGGCGCAGACCGGACCGGACGAGGCCCGCCGGCCCCTCTGCGCCCGCCGGCGTCATGCCCCGCCCGGCCCCGGGCGAGGGGGCGGGCCGGGCATCGCACGATGCGCGCCCACCCTGTCTGTCTCTGGGCGGGCCGTCCCGGACAGACCCCGCGCCGACCGGACCGGACGAGTCCCCCCGGCCCCTCTGCGCCCGCCGGCGTCATGCCCCCGCCCGGCCCCGGGCGAGGGGGCGGGCCGGGCATCGCACGATGCGCGCCCACCCGCGCCGGACAGCGCGGGACAGGTGCCGACCGATCGCAGCCGGACCCGGGACCCCGGGCGCGCCGCCCCGGCCCTACTCCCCGCGGATCGCCTCGAGGAAGGCGTCGCCGAACCGCTCGGCATGACGCTCGCCCAGCAGCCGGACCAGCGCGTCGCGGTCGGCGGGCCGCGACCGGGCCACCCGGGCCAGCTGCGCGGCGGTGCAGGACATCGGCTTGTCGAGGCCGCTCTCGCCCCGCGCCAGGTCGCCCTGCGCCGCGACGAGGCGGTCGTAGACCTCCCCCTCCGCGCGGCCGGCAAGCTTGCGGCGGGCGGGATGCACCTCCTCCGCCGCGCCGGCGATCACCTCCAGGAAGGCCGCGCCGTAGCTCTCCAGCTTCTTGGCCCCCACCCCGCCGACCTTCGCCATCGCGTCGAGCGTGGCCGGCCGGGTCTCGGCCATCTCGATCAGGGTGCGGTCGGTGAAGATGATGTAGGCCGGCACACCCTGCTGCTCGGCCAGGAACCGGCGTTTCGCCTTGAGCGCGGACAGGAGCGGCGCGTCCTCCTCAGCGACCATCGCCTTCACCTTCGGTCCCGCCTTGGCAGACCGGATCGTGTCGCGCCGCAGGATCACCTCGGCCTCGCCCTTCAGCACCGGGCGGGCCGCCTCGGTCATCCGCAGGCCGCCGTGGCGCTCGGGGTCGGGGCGCATCAGGTCGCGGCCCAGCATCTGCCGGAAGATCGCCTGCCACTGGGGCTTCGACGTCTCCTTCCCGACGCCGAAGGTCGGCAGGTCGTCGTGGCCGCGCTGGCGCACCTTGTCGGTGGCGTTGCCCATCAGGATGTCGATCAGGTGCCCCGCGCCGAAGGTCTCGCCCGTCCGCAGCGCGGCCGACAGCGCCATCCGCACCGGCGTCGTGGCGTCGAACGTCTCAGGCGGGCTGTCGCACAGGTCGCAGCGCCCGCAGGGGCCCTCCGGCGTCTCGCCGAAATAGGACAGCAGCTCCAGCCGCCGGCACCGCGTCGCCTCCGCCAGGCCGAGCAGGGCGTTGAGCCGGCCGTGATCGGCCTGCCGCCGCTCCAGCGGGGCGGGGCTCTCGTCGATCTGGCTGCGGCGGAAGCGGATGTCCTCGGGACCGTAGAGCGTCAGCGTCTCGGCCGGGGCGCCGTCGCGGCCCGCGCGCCCGATCTCCTGGTAGTAGCCCTCGACCGATTTGGGCAGGTCGGCATGGGCGACCCATCGGATGTCCGGCTTGTCGATCCCCATGCCGAAGGCGATCGTGGCGCAGACGATGAGCCCGTCCTCCTGCTGGAAGCGCGTCTCGGCGGCGCGGCGATCCTCGGCCTCCATCCCGCCGTGATAGCTGATCGCGCCGTGCCCCGCCTCGCGCAGGGCCTGGGCCAGCGTCTCGGTCTTGGCCCGCGTGCCGCAATAGACGATCCCCGACTGCCCCTTCCGCGCCGCCGCGAAGTCGAGGATCTGGCGGCGGGGAGAGTCCTTGACCGCGAAGGCGAGGTGCAGGTTCGGCCGGTCGAAGCCGCGCAGGAACATCGCCGGCTCGCGCCCGGCGAAGAGCTTCTGCACGATCTCCTCGCGGGTCTCGGCGTCGGCCGTGGCGGTGAACGCGGCGAGCGGCACGTCCAGCGCCCGGCGCAGGTCGCCGATCCGCAGGTAGTCGGGCCGGAAGTCGTGGCCCCACTGGCTGACGCAATGCGCCTCGTCCACGGCGATCAGGCCGACGCCCGCGCGGGACAGCATCTGCACCACGCCCCCCACGGCCAGCCGCTCGGGCGCCATGTAGAGCAGCTTCAGCCGGCCGGCCGACAGCGCGTCCCAGACCGCGTCGGTCTCCTCCGGCGTGTTGCCGGAGGTGAGCGCCCCGGCCTCGACCCCCGCCTCGCGCAGGCCGCGGACCTGGTCGCGCATCAGCGCGATGAGGGGGGAGATGACGACCGTCACGCCGCCGCGCAGCAGGGCCGGCAGCTGGAAGCACAGCGACTTGCCGCCGCCCGTCGGCATGATGGCGAGCGTGTCGCGCCCGGCGGTCACGGCGTCGACAATCTCTTCCTGCCCGGGCCGGAAGGCGTCGAATCCGAACGTGTCCCGCAGGACCGCGAGGGTCTCTCTCTCCATGTGCCCGCTCCGCCTGGACCCCGGTGACAGGGGGTGTGGCCCTTGCGGGGGCGCCTCTGCGCCCCCCGGCTCTTCGTATCGGAGGATACCGGGGTTAACGGCCGATTGACAGACCCGGGGCCCGGCGCCCCGTCCCCGGCCTCAGCCCGAGGGGAGCCCCGAGAGATAGGCCCAGATGTCGCGCGCATCGGCCGGATCGCGCACCTCGTAGGCCATCCGGGCGCGGGCCCGCCGGTCGTCCAGCGCCTCGCGCAGGAAGCCGGTGGGCGACTGGATGTAGGCGGTGAAGTTCCCCTCGCCCCAGCTCGTGCCGCGCTGCCCGTAGGCGACCAGCGCATCGCCGTAGACGAAGCCGGGCAGGCTGCCCGGCTGGCGCCCCGCCACGCCGTAGAGGTTCGGGCCGGTCTCGGCGGTGCGCCCGGCCAGCGTGCGCCCGTCGGGGCTGCGGACGACGTGGCAGGCCACGCATTGGCGGTTGAACTGCGTCTCGCCGTTCGCGGCGTCGGCCTGCTGGGCGCGGGCGGGCGCGGCGGCGGACAGGGCCGCGACGACGGCCGTCGCGGCGAGGGCCGCAGCCCGGGCCATTCCCCGAAGTGACGATGTCATGGATGGTGGTCTCTCTTCTGCGGACAGGTGCGCGACTTCCCCGGTCGGCACACAGATACGCCCTGCGGACGGGCGTGCCAACGCCCCTGCCCGGCGAGATCACGAAAGGCGGATGCCGGCGCCCGGGAACGCGGGCCGCGCCGCGGCTTGACCGGCGGGGCCGCCTTGCGTATCGACCGCGGCTTTCCGCGAGGGGAGAGGCCCGCCATGACGGACTGGATCGGCATCGATTTCGGCACCTCGAACACCGCCGCCGCGCGCATGGCGGGGGATGCCCCGCGCCTGATCGAGCTGGAGCCGAGGCGCGATTCCATCCCCTCGGCCGTGTTCCTCGACTTCGACGGAGGAGAGATGCTGTTCGGCTCGGACGCGGTGGCCGCGCTGACCGACGGGCGCGAGGGGCGGTTCCTGCGCGCGCTGAAGCGCGTGCTCGGCACGCCGCTGATGCGCGAGACGCGGCAGCTGCTGAACCGTCGCATGACCCTCGTCGACCTCGTGGGCGAGGTGCTGGCACTGGTGAAGGCGCGGGCCGAGGCGGCGGAGGGGCGCCGCTTCACCCGCGTCGTCGCGGGCCGGCCGGTCCGGTTCCAGGACGATCCCGCGCGCGACGCGCAGGCGGCGCTCGACCTGACCGACGCCTATCGCGCCGCCGGGTTCGAGACGGTCGAATGGCTGCCCGAGCCGGAGGCCGCCGTGCTGGCGACCGGGATCGGCGAGGGGCTCGGCCTCGTCTTCGACATCGGGGGCGGCACGTCGGACTTCACCCTGTTCCGCGCGCGGAACGGCGTGCCCGAGGTGATCGCCAGCCACGGCGTGCGCGTCGGCGGCACCGATGCCGACCGGCTCGTCAGCCTCGCCCATGTCATGCCGCGCCTCGGCATGGGGGGCCTGCTGCATGCCGAACTCGGAAGCGATCTCTTCCCTGCCCCGCAGGCCCCGTTCCAGGACATGGCGACATGGGAGAAGATCGGCTTCCTGCAGACCCCGCAGATGATGCGCGAGGCCGCTCGCTGGACGAAGCTGGCCGACCGGCCCGAGCTCTTCGCCCGCTGGCAGCGCGTGCTCGAGGACCAGCTTGGCTTCGAGCTGGCGATGCAGGTCGAGGACGGCAAGATCGCGGCCAATGCCGGGGCGGCCGAGCTGGACCTGTCGCTGGTCGAGTCCGGCCTCGGCGCGCCGCTGGACCCGGGCCGGCTGGAGCGCGACCTCGCCCCGATGGCCGACGCGGTGGAGGCGGGCGCCCGCGAGGCGCTGGACCATGCGGGCGTGCGCCCGCAGGAGGTGACGCATCTCGTCTACGTGGGCGGCTCCGCCCTGCTCGGCGCGCTGCGGGGGCGGGCCGAGGCGCTCTGCACCGCGGCCGAACCGGTCGAGACGGCGGCCTTCACCGCCGTGGCGGCGGGCCTCGCCCGGCGGGCGGCGGCGCTGGAAGCGGCCTGACGCCCCGGGGCGCCGGGCGAGCCGGCCCCGGGCGCCCAGTTCGCCGGACCGGCCGGGGCCGCCCCGTCCCGGCTGATCCCCGGCCTAGTCGCCCGTCCGCTCTTCCTTCACCGGCGGCTCGCGGCCCGGAATGTCCTGCCGGATCTCGCCCTTGCCCGCCCAGCTCTCGATCGCCGCGATCGCCTCGTCCGCGGTCTCGACATAGGCGAAGAGGTCGAGATCGACGCGGCTGATCGTGCCGGCCTCGGCCAGCGCCTCCCAGTTGACGATCCCTTCCCAGAAGTCCCGGCCGAACAGCAGGACCGGCACCTTCGCCATGCGGCCCGTCTGGATCAGGGTCAGTGCCTCGAACAGCTCGTCCAGCGTGCCGAACCCGCCCGGAAAGACGCAGATCGCCGCGGCCCGCATCAGGAAATGCATCTTGCGGATGGCAAAGTAGTGGAAGTTGAAGCACAGCTCCGGCGTGACGAAGAGGTTCGGCGCCTGCTCGTGAGGCAGCACGATGTTGAGGCCGATCGACCGGCCGCCCGCATCCTGCGCCCCGCGATTGCCCGCCTCCATCACGCCGGGGCCGCCGCCGGTGACGATGACGTTCTCGTGGCCGCCCGTCTCCATCGAGAGGCGGGTCATCTTCTCTGCGAAGAGGCGGGCCTCCTCGTAATAGGCCGAGAGCCGGCCCAGCGTCTCGGTCCGGGCGCCCGCCGCCTTCGACGGCTCGGGGATGCGCGCCCCGCCGAAGAGCACGATGGTCGAAGTCACGCCCGCCGCATCCATCGCCAGTTCGGGCTTGAGCAGTTCCAGCTGCAGCCGGACCGGCCGCAGGTCCTCGCGCGTCAGGAAATCCTCGTCCGCGAAGGCGAGCCGATAGGTCGGCGAGCGCGTCTGCGGCGTGTCGGGGATGTGCTGCGTCGCCTGCCTGTCGGACCGGCTGTCGCGCAGCGGGTGGCGGCGGGCATCGTGGGGGCGGCGGATGTCGGGCATGTGCGTCTTCCGGGATCAGGGCGGCGCCGGTGTGCCGGAACCGCGGCGGCGTGTAAACGCCATGCAGGCCGCATGGATGCGGCGCGACACGACAGGACCGTCCGATGCGCCCCCTCCCCCCGCCCCCGACCGCCGCGACCGCTCGCGCCCTCGTCGCCGCGCAGGCCCCTGCCTTCCTCGACGGGGCGCCGTTTCCCCGGTCCCGGGCGGGACGGACAACGCCCTGTTCCGGCTGGGACCCAGGGCGGTGCTGCGGCTGCCCTTGCGGGAGTGCGGCGTGCGGCAGGTCGCGACCGACCGGCACTGGCTGCCGGGTCTCGCCCCCCTGCGCCCGCCCGGGCTGGCCGTGCCGCGCCTTCGCTTCGCCGGGGCGCCGGGCCCGGGCTTTCCCCATCCCTGGACGATCCAGGACTGGCTGGAGGGCGACAGCGCCCATCACGCGCCGCCGCGGGACGACCCGGCGGCAGGCCGCGCCCTCGCGGGAATGATGCGCGCCCTCCAGGCCCTGCCGGGGGCCGGGGCGCTGCCGCCCTCGCGCAGCCTCGCCGCGCAGGACGAATCCGTGCGTGCCCAGATCGCCGAGTTCCGCCCCGGGGAAGGCGACCGGGGCCGGCTGGAGGCCGAATGGGACGCGGCGATGGCCCTGCCCCGCCATGGCGGCCCGTCCGTGGTTGTGCATGGCGATCTGCATCCGCTCAACCTCGTGGTGCGGGGCGGCGCGCTGTCGGGCGTGATCGACTGGGGCGGCCTCTCGCGCGGCGACCCGGCCCGCGACCTGATGGCGGGCTGGACGGTGCTGGGCGTCCCCGGCCGCACGGCGCTGGCCGCCGCCCTGCGCCCGGACCCCGCGGCGCTGGCGCGGGGCCGGGCCCATGCGCTGGCCATGGCCTGCATGGGCATCCCGTTCTACCGGCGCGGCAACCCCGCCTTCCTCGCCATGATCCACCGCATCCTCGCCGAGGTGCTGGCCCATCCCGCGTGATGGACGGGGGCGCCCGGGTCGGCTAGGGGACGGGCGGACCACCCCGCCGATGGAGACCGCCATGCCCCACGCCCAGCTCGAAGCCGCGATCGAAGCCGCCTGGGAGGCCCGTGCCGAGATCACCCCCACGACCGGGGGCGAGACGCGCGAGGCGATCGAGGCGACGCTGGACGCGCTCGACGCCGGTACACTTCGGGTGGCCGAGCGCGGGGGGGACGGCACCTGGCACGTCAACCAGTGGGCCAAGAAGGCGGTGCTGCTGGGCTTCCGCATCAAGGACATGGAGCAGCATGCCGGCGGGCCGCAGGGCGGCGGCTGGTGGGACAAGGTGGACAGCAAGTTCAAGGGCTGGGGCGACAACCAGTGGCGCGCCGCGGGCTTCCGCGCGGTGCCGAACGCGGTGGTGCGCCGGTCGGCCTACATCGCGCCGGGCGTGGTGCTGATGCCGTCCTTCGTCAACCTCGGCGCCTACGTGGACGAGGGCACGATGGTCGACACATGGGCGACGGTCGGCTCCTGCGCCCAGATCGGAAAGAACGTGCATCTGAGCGGCGGCGTCGGGATCGGCGGCGTGCTCGAGCCGATGCAGGCGGGCCCGACGATCATCGAGGACAACTGCTTCATCGGGGCGCGGTCCGAGGTGGTCGAGGGCGTGATCGTGCGCGAGGGATCGGTCCTCGGCATGGGCGTCTTCCTCGGCCAGTCGACGAAGATCGTCGACCGCGAGACGGGAGAGAACTTCTATGGCGAGGTGCCGCCCTATTCCGTCGTCGTCGCCGGCTCGATGCCCTCGAAGAACGGCGTGAACCTCTACTGCGCGGTGATCGTCAAGCGCGTCGACGAGCGCACCCGGTCCAAGACCGGCATCAACGAGCTGCTGCGCGACTGATCCCCCGGCCCCCGATCCACCGGCCCCCGAACCACCGGCCCGCGACCGTCGGCGCCGACCCGGGGCGCCGCGACGGGTTCCGCGCCGCGCGATGGAACCGAACAGATGACAATCGCGTTATGAGCCCGATACGGACGGACCGATAGAGGTCCGCCGCTGCAAACGGGACGAAAGGACTAACGTCATGAACGGAGTGGGTTGGATCGCGGCCATCATCATCGGCGGCATCGCCGGTTGGCTGGCCGAACAGTTCATGAAGTCGAACATGGGCATCCTGATGAACATCATCCTCGGGATCATCGGTGCCATCGTGTTCAACTTCCTGCTCGGGCTCTTCTTCGATACCACGACCTATGGCTGGATCGGCTCTCTCATCGCCGGCTTCATCGGCGCCTGCCTCCTGATCTGGATCGCGCGGCTGGTCCGCCGCAAGACCTGATCTCTCCAGACATCCCGGCCCCGGGCCGGTCAGGGGCCCGTCGCGACAGCGGCGGGCCCTTCGACATTCAGCGCCCATCGGTCGGCCCTCGCCCCCGCATCCTGCCGCGCGATCCGCCCGGGCCAGTCCCGCGACAACGCCTCCGCCGCGCGGCGGCGCAGCGAGGGCGGGCGGGGCGCCCGCCCGGTCCGGGCCCGCGCCGCAGGCCGCCCGCAGGGCCCTCTGCCCCTCCGCCCCCGGGAGACGGGCCGTGTTCGGGCGGGGCAGCAGCATTTCCGCCCGCGCGCCATCGACCGTCACGAGGCCGTGACCCGCGATGGCGAGATGCACGTCGACGACGGACCGCTCCGCCGATCCGCGCCGCACCCCCGGCAGGACGGCGAAACCCAGCCTGCGGGGGACTTGTTCTTCCTATCCGCGAGGGATTAACGAGCCGTTGACAAGGGCCAGCAAGGCGGGACGTGATGCCAGAAAAGAGCGAGAAGCCGCGCCGGACGCCGCGTCCGCAGCATGTCTACACTCTGCTGGTCGAGGTCGGGCGGCGCCGGGGCGACGACCTGCCGGAGGGATCCACCGGCGCCGCGCTGATGTGCTATGCCTCCGGCGTGGACGAGGCCGAGGCGGTGCGCGAGACGGTCGCCATCCTCAAGCAGGCCGGGCTCGCCCCGCTCGACGTGTCGGGCTACGGCACGCTGGAGGAACGGCTGGCCGAGGGGCACGACATCGCCGACGAGGAACGCGCCCTGATGGACCGCGCGCGGGCGGAGAATTCGGTGATCATCGCGCAGATGACGCCGTTCTACGAAGACGGGCGGAAGGACTAGCCGCTGCGGCTCATCCTCCCCGCAGCAGTCACTTCAGCTGGCTGTCCTTCGATCCGCGGCGATTGATGCCGCCCCGCGCGACCTGGCGGCGGTCGCGCCCCGAGGCGCAGTCGACGCAGAGCTTCACCCCCGGTAGGGCCTCGCGCCGCTTCTGGGGGATCGGCTCACCGCATTCGGCGCAGTCCTCGGCGCTCTCGCCCTGCGGGGCGCGGCGGGCGCGCATCCGCGCCAGCTCGTCCGAGATCGACGCCTCGATCTGCTCGTTCACCGCGCCGTCGCGGGACCATCCGCCTGCCATGCGTCGCGCCTCCTCGCATCAGGGCCTCTCGCTTCAGGATCGTCCGGGGTCGCCGCGCCCTCGGCATCGCGAGATGCGCGCCCCGTCGCCTGCGCCCTGCGCACAACATAGGAAGCCGGGACGCCCTGGGCAAACCCGGCCCGGTGGACCGGGCGGCGCGCCTCGCCTACCCTTGCGCCCGCGCCCCGCGGAAGGGCGCGAGGGAAACATCACCATGACGACCGACCGCAAGCTCGACGATGCCGCCCGCGCGGCCTGGCTGTCCTATATCAGCGGGCTGAAGCAGGAGGAGATCGCGGCCCTGATGGGCGTGTCGCGCCAGACGGCCCAGCGCCTCGTCAGCCAGGCCGTGTCGGCCGGGCTGGTGAAGGTGCGGATCGACCATCCGATCGGCGCCTGCATGGAGCTGTCGCGCCGGATCGCGGACCGCTACGGCATCGCCTGCGACGTGGTGCCGACCCTCGGCCCCGGCGCGACCCATGCCGCCGTCGGCACGGCCGCCGCCACCCAGATCGAGCGCTGGCTCGCCCGGCCCGATCCCATCGTCATCGGTCTGGGGACCGGGCGCACCCTGCAGACGGCCGTGGACCTGCTGCCGCAGATCGACTGCGCGCAGCACAAGATCGTCTCGCTCACCGGCAACATCGCCCCCGACGGCTCCACCGCCTATTACAACGTGCTCTTCTCGGTCGCGGACCGGGTGACGGCGGCGACCTTTCCCATTCCCCTGCCCGTCATCGCCGCCACGACGGAGGAGCGCGACGCCCTGATCGGGCAGAAGACGCTCGCCGCCACCCGCGCCCTGTCCGAGCGGACGGACGTGCGGTTCATCGGGATCGGCACGATGGGCGAGGACGCGCCGCTGGTGCGCGACGGGTTCCTCACGCCCGCCGACCGCGACCGTCTTCTTGCCAAGGGCGCGGTGGGAGAGGTGATCGGACGGGTCTACGACGCGGCGGGAGAGCCGCTGCAGGACGAGATCAACGCCCGCGTCAGCAGCGCCGAGACGCCGCATGCCCCGCCCTGCCCGACCATCGCGGCGGCCTGGGGGGCGGACAAGGTCGGCCCGATTCGCGGCGCGATGGCGGGGCGGCTGATCACCGGCCTCGTCACCGACGAGGACACGGCGCGCGCGCTGCTCGAAAACGCCTGACCCGCGGGCGGCGTGCGCCCGGATCGCCCGATCCCCAAGCAGGATTGAGATCGCTGCAACGCGGCATCCATGCTGCGTGCGCATGGCTGCCCGGTTGACCGCGCATGGGGCGATGTGTCAAATGCTCGGGAGCTTGGCAATTGCTCATACCGGGAGGAAAGACATGCAAAGCCTGACCCGCGCCCTGATGGGCGCCACCGCCCTTTGCGCCGCCGCGACGCTCGCCGTCGCGCAGGACGACCCCGTCACGATCACCATCGCCACCGTGAACAACGGCGACATGATCCGGATGCAGGGGCTGACCGACGACTTCACCGAGGCGAACCCGAACATCACCCTCGAATGGGTGACGCTCGAGGAGAACGTGCTCCGCCAGAACGTGTCGACCGACATCGCCACGTCGGGCGGCCAGTACGACGTCGTCACCATCGGCACCTACGAGGTTCCGATCTGGGCCGAGCGCGGCTGGCTCGTGCCGCTCGACGACATGCCCGAGGGCTTCGCCGCCGACGACCTGCTGCCCTCCATCGCGGGCGGCCTGTCCTATGACGGCTCGCTCTACGCCTCGCCGTTCTACGGCGAGAGCTCGATGGTGATGTACCGCACCGACCTGATGGAAGAGGCCGGGCTCGAGATGCCCGACGCCCCGAGCTGGGACTTCATCGAAGAGGCCGCGGCCGCGATGAACGACCCCGAGAACGAGGTCTACGGCATCTGCCTGCGCGGCAAGCCGGGCTGGGGCGAGAACATGGCCTTCCTCACGGCCATGGGCAACTCGTTCGGCGCCCGCTGGTTCGACGAGGACTGGCAGGCCCAGTTCGACAGCGAGGAATGGGCCAACACGCTGAACTTCTACGTCAACCTGCTGACCGAGTACGGCCCGCCCGGCGCGCCGAACAACGGCTTCAACGAGAACCTGTCGCTGTTCCAGCAGGGCCGCTGCGGGATGTGGATCGACGCCACCGTCGCCGCCTCCTTCGTGACGAACCCGGATGACAGCCAGGTCGCCGACAGCGTGGGCTTCGCGCTGGCGCCCGACAACGGCCTCGGCAAGCGCGGCAACTGGCTCTGGGCGTGGTCGCTGGCCATCCCGACCTCGTCCGACGCGCAGGACGCGGCCAAGGCGTTCATCGACTGGGCGACCAACCCCGCCTATGCCGAGCTCGTGGCCGAGACCGAGGGCTGGGCGAACGTGCCCCCGGGCACCCGCACCTCGCTCTACGAGAACCAGGACTACCTGGACGCGGCGCCCTTCGCGCAGATGACGCTGGAGAGCATCCAGGCGGCCGATCCGACCAACCCGACGGTCGATCCGGTTCCCTATACGGGCGTCCAGTTCGTCGCGATCCCCGAATTCCAGGGCATCGGCACGCAGGTCGGCCAGTACTTCTCCGAGGCGCTGGCGGGCCAGATGTCCGTCGAGGACGCGCTGGCCCAGGCCCAGGACTACACGACCGAGGAGATCGAGGCGGCCGGCTACTGAGCCGCGCCTCCCGATCGCTCTGCCGGGGGGCGGCCCGCCCGCCCCCCGGTCCGAGACCGGCGACGACGGACCGGGCTGACGGACCGCCGCCCAAGAAGATCAAGAATCCACACCCCTTCCGCGACAGGGACACCCCAGATGGCTACCCAGCATTCGAGATCCGCCGCGCGATTCATGATGGCGCCCTCGGTGGTCCTGCTCCTGATCTGGATGCTGGTCCCGCTCGGCCTGACGCTCTGGTTCTCGTTCATGGACTACCGGCCGCAGCGCGGCACGTTCGATTGCTGCGTGGGCTTCGAGAACTACGCCCGCTTCGTCACCTCCTCCTCCTTCCAGGATGCGGTCATCACGACGCTGATCATGGTCGGCGGCATCCTCGCCATCACGGTGATCGGGGGCATCTTCCTGGCCCTCCTGCTCGACCAGCCCTTCTGGGGGCAGGGCGTGGCGCGCATCCTCGTCATCGCGCCGTTCTTCGTCATGCCGACCGTGTCCGCGCTGGTCTGGAAGAACCTCATCATGAACCCGGACAACGGCCTGCTCGCCTATCTGTGGCGGTTCTTCGGGGCCGATCCGGTGGTCTGGCTGACCGATTACGCGCTGTTCTCGATCGTCGTCATCGTCAGCTGGATGTGGCTGCCCTTCGCCACGCTGATCCTGCTCACCTCGATCCAGTCCCTCGACAGCGAGCGGCTGGAGGCGGCCGAGATGGACGGGGCGGGCGCGGTGGCGCGGTTCTGGTACATGATCCTGCCGCACCTCGCCCGGGCGATCACCATCGTCATCCTGATCGAGACGATCTTCCTGCTGGCGATCTTCGCCGAGATCTTCGTCACCACCGGCGGCGCCTTCGGCACGCAGAACCTGACCTACCTGATCTACCAGCGCGTGATCGAGAGCCAGAACATCGGCCTCGGATCGGCGGGCGGGATCATCGCGGTCATCCTCGCCAACATCGTCGCCATCTTCCTGATGCGCATCGTCGGCAAGAACCTGGACGCGTAAGGAGCACCCGAACATGGCCCGCGCCGTCTCTCCCCAGCGCAAGGCGATGACCACGATCGTGGTCTACCTCATCGCCTTCACCCTCTTCTTCCCGATCCTCTGGACGATCCTCGTCAGCTTCAACTCCGAGGCGCAGGCCATCGACCCGCCCCGCGTGCTCGACGGGTCCTGGACGCTGGAGAACTACACGCTCGTGCAGGAGCGGTCGGACTACATGCGCTATCTCTGGAATTCGGTGGTGATCGCGGTGGGGTCCACCCTGCTCGGCATCGTCATCGCGATCCCCGCGGCCTGGGCGATGGCCTTCGTCCCCGGCAAGCGCACGAAAGACGTGCTGCTCTGGATGCTGTCGACCAAGATGCTGCCGGCCGTCGGCGTTCTCTTCCCGATCCGCCTCGTCCTGATCGAGCTGGACCTGCTCGACACCAAGGTGGCGCTCGTCTTCATCCTGACGCTCATCAACCTGCCGATCATCGTCTGGATGCTCTACACCTACTTCAAGGAGATCCCGGGCGAGATCCTCGAGGCGGCGCGGATGGACGGCGCGACCCTGCGCAGCGAGATCGTGCACGTGCTGACGCCGATGGCCGTGCCCGGAATCGCGTCGACCATCCTGCTCAACATCATCCTGGCCTGGAACGAGAGCTTCTGGACGCTGACGCTGACCACGATCGACGCGGCCCCGCTCACCGCCTTCATCGCCAGCTATTCCTCGCCCGAGGGCCTGTTCTACGCCAAGCTCTCCGCCGCCTCGACGATGGCGATCGCGCCGATCCTCGTCATGGGCTGGTTCAGCCAGAAACAACTCGTCCGGGGCCTGACCTTCGGCGCCGTGAAATAAGGGATATTGGACCCATGGGACGCATCACGCTGAACAAGGTGACGAAGCGGTTCGGGGACGTCGAGGTCATCCCGCCGCTGGACCTGGAGATCGAGGACGGCGAGTTCGTCGTCTTCGTCGGCCCCTCGGGCTGCGGCAAGTCCACGCTGCTGCGCCTGATCGCGGGGCTCGAGGACGTGAGCTCGGGCCGGATCGACATCGACGGGTCCGACGCGACCTCGGTGCCGCCGGCGAAGCGGGGGCTGGCCATGGTGTTCCAGTCCTACGCGCTCTACCCCCACATGTCCGTGCGCAAGAACATCGCCTTCCCGATGAAGATGGCCGGCGTGCCGCAGGACGAACAGGCCCGCCGGATCGAGGGCGCGGCCAAGGCGCTGAACCTCACGGACTATCTCGACCGCCGGCCGGGCCAGCTCTCGGGCGGGCAGCGCCAGCGCGTCGCCATCGGCCGCGCCATCGTGCGCGAGCCGGCCGCGTTCCTCTTCGACGAGCCGCTCTCCAACCTCGACGCCGCGCTGCGGGTGGGCATGCGGCTCGAGATCAGCGAGCTGCACAAGCGCCTCGCCACGACGATGGTCTACGTCACCCACGACCAGGTCGAGGCGATGACCATGGCGGACAAGATCGTGGTCCTGCGCGCCGGCAACATCGAACAGGTGGGCTCGCCGCTGGAACTCTACCGCACCCCGCGCAACCTCTTCGTCGCCGGGTTCATCGGATCTCCCAGGATGAACCTGATCGAGGGGCCCGAGGCGGCGAGGCACGAGGCGCACACGATCGGCGTGCGTCCCGAGCATATCGCCGTCTCGGGAACCGAGGGGACCTGGAAGGGCCGCATCGGCGTCAGCGAGCATCTCGGCTCGGACACGTTCTTCCACGTCCACGACACGGGCCTGGCCGAGACGCTGACCGTCCGCGCCGGCGGCGAGGTCGACCTGCATCACGGCGACACCGTCTACCTCACCCCCGAGGCCGACAAGATCCACCGCTTCGACCGGAAGGGGCTGCGGATCGCCTGATCCGCCCGCCCCCTCCCCCGCCGGGGCCGAGCCCCGCCCCACGCAACGCCCCTGCCCGGAGGAATCCATGGCGATCCGCCTGTCCGCCGCGACCCTGTCCGACCTGCCCGCCACCGTCACCGCCCCCGGCTACGACCGGTCCGTCCTGACCCCAGGCATCGTCCATTTCGGGGTCGGCAACTTCCACCGCGCCCACCAGGCGATGTATCTCGACACGCTCTTCGCCACGGGGCGCGACCACGACTGGGCGCTGGTCGGGGCGGGCGTCTTCGCCGGCGAGGCGCAGGGCCGCGCCGTGCTCGAGGGGCAGGACTGGCTCTACACCCTCGTCGAGCAGGAGGCGGGGCGCAGCGCCGCCCGGGTCATCGGCTCCTATGCCGGGTTCGTGCCGCCGGCCGACGGCCCGGCCATCGTGGCGCAGCTGGCGGACCCGGCGATCCGCATCGTGTCGCTGACCATCACCGAGGGAGGCTACTTCCTCGATTCGAACGATGCCTTCGACGCGGCGCATCCCGCCATCGTCGCCGACGCCGCCGCCCCGGACGCACCGAAGACGGTGTTCGGCCTCATGCTGCAGGGCCTGCGGGCCCGCCGCGACGCGGGGATCGCGCCCTTCACCGTGATGTGCTGCGACAACATCCCCCATAACGGCGCGGTGACGCGGCGCACCCTGACCGGCCTCGCCCGGCTGTCGGATCCCGCCTTCGCCGACTGGGTGGAGGGGAACGTCGCCTTCCCCAATTCCATGGTCGACCGCATCACCCCCGCGACGGGAGAGCGCGAGCGCGAGATCCTGCGGACCGAGTTCGGGGTGGAGGACGGCTGGCCGGTCTTCTGCGAGGACTTCACGCAATGGGTGCTCGAGGACGCGTTCCCCCTCGGCCGTCCGGCGCTGGAGGATGTGGGCGTGCAGTTCGTCCCCGACGTCGCCCCCTACGAGCTGATGAAGCTGCGCATCCTCAACGGCGGCCATGCCGCAATCGCCTATCCCGGCGGACTGATGGACGTGCATTTCGTCCACGAGGCGATGGAGCATCCCAGGATCCGCGCCTTCCTGCGCAAGCTGGAGGAGACGGAGATCATTCCGAACGTCCCGCCCGTGCCGGACACCGACACCGCCGCCTATTTCGACACGATCGAGGCGCGGTTCTCGAACCCCAAGATCGGCGACACGATCCGGCGGCTCTGCCTCGACGGGTCGAACCGGCAGCCGAAGTTCATCCTCCCCACTCTCCGCGACGCGCTGAAGGCGGGCGGATCCGTGACCGGCCTCGCGCTCGAAAGCGCGCTCTGGTGCCGCTACTGCGCCGGCACGACCGACAGCGGGGCCGAGATCGCGCCGAACGATCCGAACTGGGACGCCCT
Source organism: Wenxinia saemankumensis (assembly GCF_900141735.1). GTDB lineage: Bacteria > Pseudomonadota > Alphaproteobacteria > Rhodobacterales > Rhodobacteraceae > Wenxinia > Wenxinia saemankumensis. The sequence continues at coordinate 473,921 of NZ_FQYO01000003.1, read as the reverse complement.
GCAGGCCGTGGCGATCGAGGCGAAGGCCCGCCCCCGCGCCTGGCTGGAGCAGCGGGCGATCTACGGCGACCTGGCCGACGCGGCCCCCTTCGCCGAGGCGTTCGGCCACTGGCTGCGCCTGCTCTGGGCGGACGGCACGGAGGCGACGCTCGACGCCTATCTCGCCGGTTGACGCCTGCGCCGCGATGATGCCCCCCGGCCTGATCATCTTCGATTGCGACGGCGTGCTGATCGACAGCGAGGTGATGGCCGTCGAGGTGCTGACGGCCACCCTGACCGAGAGCGGCTGCCCGATGAGCCCGGCCGAGGGCTATGCACACCTGCTCGGCCGGTCCTCGAGCCATGCGACCGACTGGCTGGCGCGCGAGCGCGGCTTCGCCCTGACCCCGGCGGTGAAGGCGCTGAACCGCGACCGCCTGCTCGCCCGGTTCGACCGCGACCTCGCCGCGATGCCGGGCGCGGCGGAGGTGCTGGCCACGCTTCCCTGCCAGAGCTGCGTCGCCTCGTCCTCGGACCCCGAGCGGCTGCATCACGGGTTGCGGGTCACGGGGCTCTGGCCGCTGGTGGAGGGACGGGTCTTCTCGGCGGTGGAGGTGGCGCGCGGCAAGCCGGCCCCGGACCTGAACCTGCACGCCGCCGCCCGGATGGGCGTTCTGCCGCAGCGGACCTGGGTGATCGAGGACAGCCCGGCCGGGATCATGGCCGCGCAGGCCGCCGGCATGCGCGCCATCGCCTTCACCGGAGGGGCGCACATGCGGCCCTCGGGCCTCGCCGACGCGCTGGCCGCGCTCGGGCCGGACGCGACGATCTCGAACCTGACCGACCTTGCCGGGCTGATGGGCGGCGCGTGACCCCGCCCCGGCCCGGGGCCTCGGACGGCCGCCGGCCGAGCGGGCCGCGCGCGGACCACATACCCAAGGTCCGGCCGCACATGTCCTGCCCCGATGGGGTCGCGCCCCGGGGCCATGCGGGGCCTGCGGGCGCCCCGGCCCGCAGGGTCCCGGCCGGCGTCTGGGGCCGTCCCGCCGGGCCCGGCCCCGTAACAACGGCGGGACCAGCCCACCCGGCCCGCCCCGGTCAGAACGCGATCTGCATCTTCACGTCGCCCTTCGGCGCGCTGGCCGCGACCTCGAACGCCTCCACGCTGTCCTCGAAAGCGAAGGTGCGGGTGATCAGCGGTTTCACGTCGATCGCCCCGCTCGCGATCATCGCCACGCAGCGCGGAAAGACATGGGCGTAGCGGAAGATGTTCTCGACCCGCGCCTCGCGCACCATCGCCGCGCCCGCGTCGTACGGCACCGGCTCGGACTGGCCGCCGATCATCACGACGCAGCCGCCCGGCGCCAGCGGGGCGAAGACGCCCGCCGCCGCCTTCGGCGATCCCGTCGCCTCGTAGACCACGTCGCAGCCCCAGCCCTCGGTCGCGGGCAGGATCGTCTCGGCCGGCGTTCCCTGCCCCACGTCGATCGGATCGAAGCCGAGGCCCCGCGCGATCTCCAGCTTGGCGGCGTCGAGATCGGCCACCCAGACCCGCGCGCAGCCGCCGGCCCGCGCCGCCATCGCGGTCAGCAGGCCGATCGGCCCCGCGCCGAGCACCAGCGCGGTGTCGCCGGGCCGGATCCGCGCCTTGGTCGCGGCATGCACGCCCACGGCCAGCGGCTCCACCATCGCGCCCTCGGCGAAGCTCACGTCCTGCGGCAGCTTGAAGCAGTAATCCGCCGGGTGGGTGCAGGACGGGCGCAGGATCCCGTGGACCGGCGGCGTCGCCCAGAAGCGCACGGCGGGGTCGACGTTGTACATGCCCTGCCGCGCGGCGCGGCTGGTCTGATCGGGGATCCCCGGCTCCATGCAGACGCGGTCGCCGACGACCAGATGCGCGACCTCGGCGCCCACCTCCGTCACCACGCCCGCCGCCTCGTGGCCGAGGATCATCGGCGCCTCGACGACGAAGGGGCCGATCCGGCCGTGGGTGTAGTAATGCAGGTCGGACCCGCAGATCCCGACGACCTTCAGGTCGATCCGCACGTCGCGCGGGCCCAGCCTCTCCTCGATCGGGAATTCCCGCAGCGACAGCTGCCCCACCTTCTCCAGCACCAGCGCCCGCATCGCATCCTCCCCCTCGGCTCGCCCCGACATCCCCGTCCGCCGGGCCGGGGTCAAGCGGGGTCTTGACCGCGCGGGGGGCGCCGCCGCAGGGTCCGCCGCGACCGGAGGAGCCCCATGCCAGACAACGCCGCCCTGCGCGCCGCGCTCGACCGCCTCGTGACGGGCCTGACCGGCCTCGCCGACGAGGGCCGGTTCGACGAGCCCAATCTCGATGGCAGCCGCAGCGACTACATCAGCTTCCTCGGCTGGGAATGGCCGCAGGGGGTCGGCAATTACGGCCTCGTCCGGCTCTGGCAGGAGCGGCGGGACGACGCGCTGAAGGCCGAGCTCTCCCGCTACTACGCGCACAATCTCGAGCGCGGCCTGCCCCCGCTCAACGTCAACACGACGGCGCCGATGCTGGCTCTCGCCCTTCTGTGGCAGGACGAGCGGCGGCCGGACTGGCGGGCCGCGCTCGACGACTGGGCGGACCGGCTGACGCGCGAGGCCGCCCGGACCGAGGAGGGGGGCTTCCAGCACGACGTCTCCGACAGGGTGAACCCGGGCGAGCTCTGGGACGACACGCTGGTGATGGTCGGCCTCTTCCTCGCCGCCTGGGGCCAGGTCTCGGGCCGCCGCGCTCTGGTGGACGAGGCGGAGCGGCAGTTCCTCGTCCATGCGCGCTACCTCGCCGACCCCGCGACGGGCCTATGGTTCCACGGCTGGACCTTCGAGGGGCGGCACAACTTCGCCCGCGCCCGCTGGGCGCGCGGCAATGCCTGGATCACCGCCGGCCTCGTCGACCTGCCCGAACTCTGCGACCTCTCCCCCTCCGTCGCCGCCTACCTGCAGGGCGTCCTGCAGGCCCAGATCGCCGCCCTCCTGCCGCTCCAGACCGCGTCCGGCGCCTGGCGCACGCTGCTCGACGATCCGACCAGCTACGAGGAGACGTCGGCCACGGCCGGCATCGCCTACGGCCTGATGAAGGCGGCCCGCCTGGGCCTCGCGGGAGAGGAGGCGCGCGCGGCCGGCCTGCGCGGCGCGGATCACGTGCTCTCCCGCATCGACGCTGAAGGCGTGGTGCAGGGCGTCAGCTACGGCACCCGGATGGGCCACGACCTGCAATTCTACCGCGACATCCCGATCCAGCCGACCGGCTACGGCCAGGCCCTCGCCATGCTCTGCCTCGCAGAGGCCGCGCGCGCCCCGACCTGATCCCGCTCTTATCTTGCCCGAAATACTCCGGGGGGCTGCCGCAGGCAGCGGGGGCAGCGCCCCCTCCCCCGCCGATCACAGGAGATCCCGATGACCACCACCTGGACCACCCGCTACGGCGGCTCGCCCGCGATGATGGATTCGATGACGCAGGAGGATCTGCGCGAGGAATACCTGATCCCGGCGATCTTCGCCCCGGGCGAGGCGCGGCTCTGCTACACCCATGTCGACCGGATGATCGTCGGCGGCATCGTCCCGGCGGGCGGGGCGCTGCAGATCGGCGACGGCGCGGAGGTCGGGACCGATCATCTGTTCCAGGCGCGCGAGGGCGGCATCGCCAATCTCGGCCGGGGCGCGGGCACGATCACGGTCGACGGCACGGCCCACCGGCTCGATCCGCGCGACATCCTCTATGTCGGACGCGGCGCGCGCGAGGTCATGCTCGAGAGCGACAGCGCCGGCACCCCGGCGGAATTCTACCTCAATTCCGTCCCCGCGCAGGTCGACCACCCGACGAAGGTCATCACCCGGGCGGAATCCAAGGCCGTCACCATGGGCGATCCGGCGAAGGCGAACCTGCGGACCCTGCGGATGTACATCCACCCCGAGGTCTCGCCCTCCTGCCTGCTGCTGATGGGGATCACGGATCCGGCCGAAGGCAGCGTCTGGAACACGATGCCGCCCCACACGCATGAGCGCCGGATGGAGGCCTATGTCTATTTCGGCATGTCCGAGGAGGACCGCGTCTTCCACTTCATGGGCCGGCCCGACAACACCCGGCACCTCACCGTCGCGTCCGGAGATGCGGTCCTCTCTCCCGCCTGGTCGATCCACATGGGCTGCGGCACGGGGCCCTACGCCTTCGTCTGGGGCATGACGGGCGAGAACCAGGTCTACCAGGAGATGTCGCCCGTCGCGGTCAGGGACCTCGTCTGATCCCGTCCCGACCGTCACCGTCCCGATACCGAAGCCAGCGAGAGTGCCGCCCGTGCCCCACCTGACCCGCCCCCTTCCCGCCGGCGCGCCGCTCACGCTCTGGCGCCATTCGCCCGTGGCGGCGGCGGAGTTCGACGTCGAGCCGCGCCCGATGAAGGGCGAGATGGATCCCTTCTTCTTCCTGACGAAGGAGAAGAACTTCATCCCCCACGAATATCCCTGCCGCACCGAGTTCGCCGCCCGCTTCCGGGGCCGCCGCCCCGAGCCGCTGCAGACGGGCCCGGCGGAGGAGGTCTGGCTCGGTTTCGGCTCGCCCCGGCTGGACCTGTCCGGCTTCTGGTTCCGCGCGACCCGCGTCGCGGCCCGGGCGACCGGCACGATCCTGGCCGAGGCGGCGGGCCGGGCGCGACTGCGTCTCGCCACCTGCGGCGGCGCGATCCTGACGGTGAACGGGCAGGAGGTGCTCTGGACCGCCGCCTACAAGCGCAATTTCGAGGAAAGCGCCGAGGTCGAGGTCGATCTGGTCCCGGGCGAGAACCGGGTGGAGGTGGTCTTCGACGACCTCGCCGAGCGGGACGCACGCTTCTACGTGCAGCTCGACTACCTCTCCGGCCCCGCCGCCCGGCAGGGGATCGACGTGCAGGGAACCGGCGCGGCATCGGTCGAGGACGCGCTGACGCGGATGCATGTCGAGCGGGCCAGCTACGACGGCGGAACGGTCGCCCTGATCCTGGCCGCCCCGCTGCCGGGGCCGGCCAGGGCCACGATCCGGGTCGAGGGGGATTTCATGTCCCACGATCCCTACCCCCCGGTCCATGTCGATCTCGCGGAGGGGGCCACCCGGATCGAGGTGGGCGCGGCGGACGACCTGCCCGCCGATTTCCGGCATCTCGCCGTGCGGCTCGAGATGGACGGCTTCGCCGCCGAGCGCACCTTCGGCACCGAGATCAGCCACGCCACAAGGCAGGGTCCGGCCCCGTCCACCCTGCTGGGGCGCATCGACGAGGCGCTGGCCGTGATCGCCCGCGACGGCGAATCCGACACGGTCCGGGCGCTCGCCCGCCTCGCCACCGGGGATGGCGGTGACGAGACCCGCCGCATGATCGAGGACACGCTGCCCCGGATCGACGCCTGCTGGGATTGCGCCGATTTCGCGCTGGTGCCGCTGATCTGGGGCCGCAGCCGCTTCGGCGATCTTCTGGGGGCGGATCTCTGTGCGCGGATCGACGCCACGATCCTCGGCTACCGCTACTGGATGGACGAGCCCGGCAACGACGTGCAGTGGTATTTCTCCGAGAACCACGCCCTGCTCTTCCACACCGCCGCCCATCTGGGCGGGCACCTGCTGCCGGAGGCCACCTTCGCGCGCTCGGGCCGGACGGGGGCGGAGCAGTCGCGCATCGGGGCCGAGCGGCTGCGCGCCTGGTTCGACCATTTCGAGCAATGGGAGATGGCCGAGTTCAATTCCGGCCAGTACTTTCCCATCGACCTCAAGGGCCTGACGGCGATCCAGGCGCTCTCGCCCGACGCGGACCTGCGGGACCGGGCCGCGAAGGCCATCGCCCGGTTGGTCGAGATCGTCGCCAATTCCGCGCATCGCGGCGTCTTGACGGCGGCGCAGGGCCGCAGCTACGAACATTCGCTCCGCGCCGCCGGCAGCCATGAGCTGACGGCGATGGCGCGGATGCTGTGGGGCACGGGCAGCTTCGGCGCCCGGTTCCACTGCGTGCCGGGCCTCGCGCTCTGCCTGCGGGATCACGACCTAGATCTGCCCAACCTGACAAGCCGCGCCGTCTGGCGCAGCGAGGACGCGCAGGACTGGTCCTTCGCCCAGGGGCAGAACCGGATCGCCAAGCTGACCCACTACAAGACCGCCGATTACGCGCTCGGCACGGCGACGGCCTACCGCTGGTACGACTGGGGCTACCAGGAGACGCTGCTCCAGCTGCGGATGGGCAGCGATCCGAACGCGCAGGTCTGGATCAACCATCCCGGCGAGGTGATCCATTCGGGCTACGGCCGCCCCTCCTACTGGGGCGGCAGCGCCTCGGTCCCGCGGGTGCAGCAGTACCGCGACCTCGCCATCGTCCGCTTCGCCGGCCAGCCGCCGCAGCCCGCCTTCATCCATGCCTGGTTTCCCGCCGCGTCCTTCGACGCCGCGCGCGTCGAGGGCGACACCGCCTGGGCCGAGGCCGGGGCGGCCCGGCTGATGCTGCGTGCCTCGGGACCGCTGGAGGCGGTGAGCGAGGGGCCGACGGCGGGCAACGAGCTGCGCCTCGCCGGCCTCGACGGCTGGTGGCTGGTCCGCCTCGGCCGCGCCGCCGTCGCCGGCGGCGACTTCGCCGCGCGATTGATGCACTTGCGCCCCGAGGACCGAGAGGGAACACTCGCCCTCGACGACCCGGATTACGGCATGGTGCTGTTCCACCCCGACGGCACGGTGGAGGGAGAGGGCCGCCGCATCCGGCCGGAGGACATCACGGTATCGGGCACGCGGACGATCCTGCCGCGCGGCCCGCTGAGGACCTGACAGGATCGAGAGGGGACCGGCGCGGCGCCAAGACCGCAGGCCCCCGCCAAGGGAGGACACCCATGAAGCTTCTTCACACCAGCCTCGCCGCGCTGGCGCTCGCCGGCTTCGCCGGCGCCGCGCTCGCGCAGGACCCGACCGAGATCCGCATCCAGTGGTACTCGGACGGGATCGAGGGCGAGGTCATGCAGGACCTGCTCGACCGCTTCGAGGAGGAGAACCCGGATATCGACGTCGTGCTCGACAACGTCGCCTATCAGGTCATCCAGGAGCAGCTGCCGATCCAGCTCGCCTCGGGCCGGGGCCCCGACATCGCCCGCGTGACCAACCTCAAGGAGCAGGCGCAGCACTGGCTCGACCTGCGGCCCTATCTCTCCGACGAGCAGGTGGCCTACTGGGAGGAGAATTTCGGCAACCGCTTCGACTGGATGCGCGAGGACGGCTCGGACGCGATCCCCGGCTTCCTGACGCAGCTGACGATGGTCGGCGGCTTCGCCAACGCCACCCTGTTCGAGCAGGCGGGCGTCGAGATGCCGGGCGACGGCGCGACCTGGGACGAGTGGGTCGAGGCGGCGGCGCAGGTGATGGAGAGCCAGGGCACCGCCGCGGCCTTCGCCATCGACCGCTCGGGCCACCGGATCTCGGGGCCCAACGCCTCCTTCGGGGCGAACTACATCGCCGAGGACGGCTCGCCGGCCCCGATCGACGACGGCACGATGGAATTCGTGACCAAGCTCGTGAACTGGACGAACGAGGGGCTGCAGCTGCCCGACGTCTGGGTCTCGGCCGCGGGCACGACCTATCGCTCGGGCGCGGACGATTTCATCAACGCACAGATCCCGCTGCTCTATTCCGGCTCGTGGCAGGTGGCGAACCTGTCGACCACGATCGGCGACGCCTTCGACTGGGTCGCCATCGGCTCGCCCTGCGGGCCCGCGGGCTGCTCGGGCCTGGCCGGCGGCGCGGCGCTGGTCGCGATCGAGTACACCGAGCATCCCGAGGAGGTCGCGCGGGTGATGGACTGGCTCGCCAGCGAGAAGATCGTGCGCGAATTCTCCGAGCGGACGCTGTTCCTGCCCGCCCATGCCGGCATCGTCGAAGAAGGCGGCCTCGAGTTCCAGTCCGACGATCCGAACGTGCCTCCGGCGCTCGACCGGTTCGTCCAGGCCTCGGGCGAGACGCTGCCGCTGGCCGACCAGCTGCCGGCCTGGCGCTGGGCGAACGCCTATTACGGCGCGCTCGTCACCCGCATCAGCCAGGCCATGGCGGGCGAGATCACGCTGGATCAGGCGCGCGAGCTGATGGACCAGGACATCGCCGACGTCGTCGCCAACGCGAACCAGTAAGGGCCCGCGTTGAGCACCCTCGGACAACGGGCGGGCGCCGTGGTGACGGCGCCCCTCACCCTGCTGGCGCGGATCGTCGATCCGCCGCTCCGGCTGTGGCAGCGCTGGACCGGCCTGAACGGCATGGCCGCGTTCTTCCTCCTGCCGAACATGGCGATCTTCGGGGTCTTCGTGCTGATCCCGCTGGCGCTGAACTTCGTCTATTCCACGACCGCCGGGACGAACATCCTGCTGCGCGACCGGTCCTATGTCGGCGCCGAGCAATACGCCCGGCTGCTGGACTGCGCGAACTACCTCGAGCCGCTGACCTGCCGCGAGGACCAGTTCTGGACCGCGGCGTCGAACACGCTGGTCTTCGTCATCTTCCAGGTCTCGCTGATGATCGCGGTGTCGCTCATCACGGCGCTGATCCTGAACCGCGAGATCCGCGGCCGCAGCTTCTTCCGCGCGGTCTTCTTCTTTCCCGTCCTGCTGTCCCCGGTCGTGGTCGGCCTGATCTGGAAGTGGATCCTGCAGCGGCAGGGCCTGCTGAACCTGATGATGGTCAATCTGGGGCTGGAACCCGAGGTCTGGCTGAACGACCGCTTCTATTCCTTCGTCGCCACGATCGGCGTGTCGACCTGGGCGCATATGGGCTTCTACACGCTGATCCTGCTGGCGGGCCTGCAGGCGATCCCCAAGGATCTCTACGAGGCGGCCGAGATGGACGCGACGCCCCCGACCCGCGTGTTCCGCCGGATCACGCTGCCGCTGCTGGGACCGAACCTCGCCGTGGTGCTGGTGCTGGCGCTGATCCGGGGCGTGCAGATCTTCGACGAGGTCTTCGTCCTGACCGGCGGGGGGCCGGGCACGTCGACCCTCTACCTGACGCAGTACATCTACGAGGTCGGCTTCGCCTCGCTCCTGCGCAATCCGGGGCTGGCGGCGGCGGCGTCGATCGTGATGGGGGCCGTGCTGGTCGTGCTGACGCTGGCGCAGCTCTCCCTCAGCCGCCGCAGCGAACGGGCGGGCGAGCGATGAGCAACATGACCATCCGCCAGTTCGTCGGGCAGAGGCGCGGCCATGGCGGCCGCTGGCACTGGACCGACATCGCCACCTGGATCTGGCTGATCGGCGGAACGATCCTGATGTTCGGCCCGGCGCTCTGGCTCGTCATGTCGTCCTTCAAGAGCCCGGCCCAGCTGGCCGAGTTCCCCCCGACCCTGCTGCCCTACGCGCAGGAGACGGTGATGGTGGAGGGCTACGACGATCCCCTGCCCCTCTACACCGCGAGGCTGGAGGACGGCACGACCGCCGAGCTGGCCGAGATCCGGCGGATCGGCACCAATTCCCAGATGGTCGACCCCGCCGATCCCGGGACGCGGATCGACGTCAACATCGCCGACCGCACGCCGATCCGGTCCATCGGCTTCGCCACCGGGAACTACGTCGAGCCGCTGGTCGCCAACGACTTTCCCCGCTTCCTGTGGAACTCGGTCTTCGTGACCGTGATGGCGACGCTGATCACGCTGCTGACCAATTCGATGGCCGCCTTCGCGCTGTCGAAATACCGCTTCCGGGGGCGCGACGCGGTGATGCTGCTGATCGTGGCGACGCTGATGGTCCCGCTCTCGGTCATTCTCGTGCCGCTCTATTCGGTGGTGAACTTCACCGGGCTGCTCAACTCGCTCTGGGGGGTCATCCTGCCGACCGTGGCGACGCCGACGGGCGTCTTCCTGCTGCGGCAATACATGCTGACGATCCCGGACGAGCTGCTGGAAGCGGCGCGGATGGACCACGCCTCCGAATGGCAGATTTACTGGCGCATCGTGCTGCCCCTCGCCGCGCCGGCGCTGGCGGTGCTCGCCATCTTCTCGGTCGTGTGGCGCTGGAACGACTTCCTCTGGCCGCTGATCGTCCTGTCCCGGCGCGAGCTCTACACGCTGCAGGTCGGCCTCAACTCCTATGCGGGCGAGCTGAACGTGCAATGGCACTACATCCTGGCGATGACCGTGGTGACGATGATCCCCGTCGTGCTCGTCTTCGTCTTTCTCCAGCGGTTCATCACGACCGGCATCGCAGGCGCGGGGATCAAGTAATGGCCACCCTCTCCCTCAAGGACATCCGCAAGAGCTTCGCGGGGATCGAGGTGATCCACGGCGTCGACCTCTCGGTGAAGGACGGCGAGCTCGTCGTCTTCGTCGGCCCCTCGGGCTGCGGCAAGTCCACGCTGCTGCGCCTGATCGCGGGGCTCGACCGGCCGACCAGCGGGACGATCGAGCTGGACGGAAGGGACGTCACCGGGGTCAACGCCGCCGACCGGGGGCTGGCGATGGTGTTCCAGTCCTACGCGCTCTACCCCCACATGACGGTCCGCCAGAACCTGTCCTTCGGGCTCGAGAACACCCGCATGCCGAAGGCCGAGATCGCGCGCCGCGTCGATGAGGCGGGCCGGATGCTCGAGATCGGCGAGCTGATGAACCGCCGCCCGACGCAGCTGTCCGGCGGGCAGCGGCAGCGCGTCGCCATCGGCCGGGCCATCGTGCGCGAACCCTCCGCCTTCCTGCTGGACGAGCCGCTGTCGAACCTCGACGCCGAGCTGCGGGTGACCATGCGGGCCGAGCTGGCCCAGCTGCACGAGCGGCTGGCGACCACGATGATCTACGTCACCCACGACCAGGTGGAGGCGATGACGCTGGCAGACCGGATCGTGGTGCTGCGCGGCGGGCGGATCGAGCAGGTGGACACGCCGCTGGGGCTCTATAACCAGCCTGCCAACCTCTTCGTGGCGGGGTTCATCGGCGCGCCGAACATGAACCTCTTCCCCGCCACCGCGCGGGACGGACAGGCCGAGCTTCCGGGCGGGCTGAGGATCGACACCGGGCCCGGGGCGGCGCGGGACGGCAAGGTGACCATCGGCATCCGCCCCCAGCACATGCACCTCGCCGAGGCCGGCGAGCAGACGCTGGAGGGGCGGGTCGAGCTGGTCGAGAGGCTGGGCGCCGAGACGGTCGTCCACGCGGTCACGGCCGAGGGCACGACCTTCGTGACCGTCCTCGCCGGCCAGCCGGAGGTGGCGATGGGCGATACGCTCCACGTCACGCCCGACCGGGGGCAGGTCCATGTCTTCGACGCGGACGGACAGAGGGTGGCGCGGGACTGAAAGCCCGGCCGGCGGCCAGAGCGGCCCGGATCTCGCGCGAGGGGCGGGCATCGGCGCTGCGACGACGCCCCCGGCATCCCGGGGCCACGGCCCCTGACCCCGCGACGGGAACGGAACCCCGGGCGGGGCTCGCGCGCTCCTCCCCGTCACGGAGAAAAGGAAAAGACCGATGCGTTTCGACCGCCCGACGCTCGAATTCAACGACGGCCACACGATCCCCCGCCTCGGCTACGGCCTGTGGCAGGTGAAGGAGGCCGAGAAGATGACCGAGGCCGCGATCGGCCACGGCTTCCGCCTGATCGACGGCGCCGCCGCCTACCAGAACGAGGAGGGGATGGGTCGCGGCATCGCGCGGAGCGGCGTCGCGCGCGAGGAGCTCTTCGTCACGACGAAGGTGCCGAACGACCAGCAGGGACGGCAGAAGGCCAAGGACTGCCTGCGGGGCAGCCTCGACCGGCTGGGCCTCGACCGGGTCGACCTCGTGCTGATCCACTGGCCCGCGCCGAAGAACGACCTCTATCTCGAGACGTGGGAGGCCTTCATCGAGCTGCAGGAAGAGGGGCTGGCGACCTCGATCGGCGTATCCAACTTCGAGGAGGAGCATCTGCGCCGGATCATCGAGGCGACGGGCATGACCCCCGCGCTCAACCAGATCGAGCTGCATCCCGGCCTCGCGCAGGAGCACATGCGCCGGATCGACGAGGAGCTGTCGATCGTCACCCAGTCCTGGTCGCCGCTGGGCCGGGGCGCGTCGATGGAGGCCGGGCCCGTCACCGCGATCGCCGAGCGGCTGGACGCCTCTCCCGCGCAGGTGATCCTCGCCTGGAACCTGAAGCTGGGAAATTCCGTCCTGACCCGCACGGAGAACCCGGACCGCCTGACCGAGAACCTGGCCGCGATGGAGCTGGACCTGACGGACGAGGACATGCGCGCCCTCGCCGCGCTGGATACCGGCGACCGGCAGGGCCCGCATCCCGACGACAACAACTGAGGGCGGCGCTGACCGGCCGCCTGCCGCCCCGACCATCGCCGGCCGGGGGGAGGCGGCCGGTCGGCCTGCATGGCGGGATCGACGGACGGGCCATCGCCGCACCCGGGGCGGCATGCCCGGTCGCCCCGCCGCCGCCCCTCGCCGGCCGCGCTGCCAGAGCGGCGGGAACCGTCGCCCCCGCGCCGCGCGTTCCCCCGTTATCCGCAGACCCGATCGAAAGGGGAGTCCGCCATGGCCTCGCGTGCCGTCTGGAAGGGTCAGATCCGCCTCAGCCTCGTCTCGATCCCGGTCGAGATCCATTCCGCCACCAAGTCCGGCGCCCGCGTGTCGTTCCGGCAGATCCACGGCCCCAGCGGCAAGCGCGTCCGCTACGAGAAGACGGTGCCGGGGATCGGCCCGGTCAAGGCGGACGACATCCTCAAGGGCTACGAGGTCGGCGACGACGAATACCTGCTGCTCGAGCCGGACGAGATCGACGCCATCCGGCTGGAGACGAAGAAGACGCTTGAACTGGTGCAGTTCGTCGGCTCGGGCGATATCCCCCCGCTCTATTTCGACCGCCCCTATTACGTGGTGCCCACGGACGAGCTCGCCGAGGACGCCTACCGCGTGGTGCGCGACGCGCTGCGGGGGGCGGACAAGGTCGGGCTGGGGCAGCTGACGATGCGCGGCAAGGAGTACCTGTGCGCGCTCAAGCCCTGCGGCGACGGGCTGCTGCTGGAGACGCTGCATTACGCCGACGAGATCCGGAATGCCGACCCGCTCTTCTCGGGGATCGAGGACGAGGCCGCGGACGAGGAGCTTCTCGATGTCGCGGGCCAGCTGATCGAGCGCAAGAGCGGGCCCTTCGACGCCTCGGCCTTCACCGACCATTACGACACCGCCCTGCGCGAGCTGATCGAGGCGAAGCGCAAGAGCCGCAAGACCCCCCGGGCCAGGGCGGGAGGCGACGAGGACCGCCCCTCGGGCGAGAACGTGGTCGACCTCATGGGGGCGCTGAAGGCCTCGCTCAAGGAAAGCGGGAAGAAGGCGCCGGCCAGGAAGGCCCCGTCCGGGTCGAAACCGAAATCCTCCGGCGTATCCCGATCCCGGAAATCGGCATGAGGGGCCCGGCGGCGCGGCCTTGCGGCCGCATTCCCCTTGTCGGACCCCTTGGGACCGCGAGCCCGAAGGCCCGGCGCCGGGACCAGTGGGGCGTGCGGACGGTATTTGGAAACCCTGCGAAGGGGGGAGCGGGGCGCCCCGCCCCTGGCCGGCCATGAGGCCGCTCGACCGCTACATCGCCAAGCGCGACTTCGACGTCACGCCCGAGCCGCAGGGCGGGGGCGGGGCGGCCGGGGCGGCGCTGCGCTACTCGGTCCAGAAGCACGATGCCTCGCGCCTGCATTTCGACCTGCGGCTCGAATGGGACGGGGTCCTGCTGTCCTGGGCGATCACGAGGGGGCCCTCGCTCGACCCGTCCGACAAGCGCCTGGCGGTACGGACGGAGGACCACCCCCTCGACTACCTGGATTTCGAGGACGTGATTCCGGAGGGCTACGGGAAAGGCACCGTGATGCTCTGGGATCTCGGGCACTGGCAGCCGCTGGACCCGGTCGATCGGGGCCTGGCGAAGGGGCATCTGCACCTCGCCCTTCACGGGGCGCGGCTGACCGGGCGCTGGAACCTCGTGCGGATGCACGGGAGGGAGAAGGCGGAGAACTGGCTGCTCATCAAGGAAGAGGACGAGGCGGCGGGGGGCGCGGACCCGGTGACCCGGTGGGAGACCAGCGTCGCCTCGGGCCGCTCGATGGCGGCCATCGCGAAGGGGGCGGAGCCGGTGCCGCCCCGGTCCCGCCGGGCGGCCGCGCCGGGTTTCGCGGCACCGCAGCTCGCCACCCTGTCGCGGGAGGACCCGGCGGAGGACGAGCGGCGGTGGCACGAGCTGAAGTTCGACGGCTACCGGGCGCTGGTCTCCATCGGGAAAGGGGGCGCGCGGATCCGGACGCGCAGCGGCAAGGACTGGTCGGACCGCTTCGCCCCGCTGATCCCCGCCTTCGAGGAACTGCCCTGCGAGAGCGCCCTGATCGACGGAGAGATCGTCGCGGGGGCGGGACTGCAGGGGTTCGGCGCGCTCCAGAAGGCGCTGGGGGCGGGCGGGCCCTTCACCTTCCATGCCTTCGACCTGCTCTCGCTGGACGGCCGGTCGCTCGAGAAGAAGCCCCTTTCGGAGCGGCGCGCGGCGCTGGAGGAGCTGTTCGCGGAGGCGGTGCCGCTGTCCGCCCTCCAGCTGTCGCCGGTGATCGAGGGCGACCCCCTGCCCGCCTTCGAGGCGGTCTGCGGCGCGGGAGGCGAGGGGCTGATCTCGAAGCGGATCGACGCGCCCTACCGGCACGGGCGCAGCACCGACTGGCTCAAGCTGAAATGCGAGCGGCGGGACGAGTTCGTCATCCTCGGCTGGCAGGCGAGCGACAAGCGCGGCCGCCCCTTCGCCTCGCTCGCGCTCGGCACGCACGAGGCCGGCACGCTCGTCTATCGGGGCAAGGTCGGGACGGGGTTCGACGCGGAGCAGATGGAGGCGCTGGCGGACGCGATGGGGCCCCTCGCCCGCAAGACCCCCCCGGCGGAGGTCGATGCGGCCGACGCGCGGGGGATGACCTGGGTCACGCCCAAGCTGGTCGCCGAGATCCGGTATGCCGAGATCACCGGCGACGGGCGGCTGCGGCACGCCGCCTTTCTCGGCCTGCGCGAGGACAAGACGGCGGAGGAGGTGCGGGCAGGGAACGACCTCGCCCCCGGCGATCTGAGGGAGGCGGCGATGGGCGGCGACAGGGTGGACGTGGCGGGGATCGGCATCTCCTCCCCCTCGCGGGTGGTGTTCCCCGAGGCGGGCCTGCGAAAGGTCGATCTCGCCCGCTACTACGAGGCGGTCGCGGAGCGGATGCTGCCGGAGGTCGAGGACCGCCCGCTCAGCCTCGTCCGGATGCCCGAGGGTCTGGAGGGGGAGCGGTTCTTCCAGAAGCATGCCGGCAAGGGCTGGCCGGACGCGCTGCGCGAGGTGGAGATCGAGGAGAAGGACGGCACCGGGACCTACATGCATGTCCGCGACGCGGCGGGGCTGGTCGGGGCGGTCCAGATGGGGACGATCGAGTTCCACATCTGGCCCGCGCGCCGCGACCGGCTGGACCGGCCCGACCGGCTGGTCTTCGACCTCGACCCCGACGAGGGGCTGGATTTCGGGGACGTCCGGTCGGCGGCGGCAGATCTGCGGGATCTGCTGGAGCGGTTCGGCCTGCCCTCCGCCCCGCTGGTGACGGGGGGCAAGGGGGTGCACGTGGTCACGCCGCTGCGCCGGACGGCCGGCTGGGACACGGTCACGCTCTTCGCGCGGACCTTCGCCGCCGGCCTGGCGGAGAAGGAGCCGAAGCGGTTCACCGCGACCATTTCGAAGGCCAGGCGCAAGGGCCGGATCTTCGTCGACTGGCTGCGCAACGACCGGGGATCGACCGCCATCGCCCCGTGGTCGGTGCGCGCGCGCAAGGGGGCGCCGGTCGCGGTGCCCGTCACATGGGACGAGCTGGCCGGACTGACCCGGGCGGACGGCTTCGATACCGCGGCCGCGCTGGAGCGGGAGACGGTCGATGGGCCGAAGCCGGCCTCGGTGTCGCAGGACGCGATCGCGGCGCTGGAGGCCTGGTTGGGGGAATGAGTGCGGCAGGGGTTGCCGCCCGCCCTGCCGCGCGGTTCGGTGGGCCGGACCATCAGGGAGGGGACCATGACGCATCGCAGCCGAATCGGAGTCGTCTGCATCGATTGCCGCACGGAGGATCTGGGCGAGGCGCGCGCCTTCTGGTCCGGACTGCTCGGCGTGGAGGGCGAGACGGATCCGGACGGGAAATACGTCGCCTTCGAAGGGCTGGCCGGCCCCCGGGTGCTGCTGCAGGCAGTCGATCACGCGCCGCGGGTGCATCTCGACATCGAGACCGACGACCAGGAGGCGGAATGTGCCCGGCTCACGGCGCTCGGCGCGACGGAGGTGGCGCGGGTGAAGCGCTGGATCGTGATGGAGGCGCCGACCGGGCACCGGTTCTGCCTGGTGCGTCCGCAGGGCGACGACTTTCCGGGGGAGGCGGCGGCATTCGACTGAAGCGCGGCCCGCGGAGGCACCGGTGCGCCGGACGATCCTGCCAGGCACGCCGCGGATCGGAGTGTCGCCGGCCCGGCCGCGTTGGGGGTGTCCATCGGTGATCCCGACCGGAGGCCGAATACGGCATCCCGATCGTCAGTTCGGCCCCGGACGAGCTGAGCCGCACCATCCCGGCAGGAAGGATGGATGGAGCCGTCCCGGGCGGCGCCCTCCGGGAGGCGAGCCTAGCGGCGGGTCTTGAACGGCGCCATCCCGGCGCGGGCCAGCTCGTCGGCCCGCTCGTTCTCGGCGTGGCCGGCATGGCCCTTGATCCATTTCCAGGTCACGCGGTGGCGGGCGGCGGCCTCTTCCAGCCGCTGCCAGAGCTCGACGTTCTTGACCGGCTTGCCGGCGGCGGTCTTCCAGCCGCGGCGCTTCCAGCCGGGAATCCATTCGGTGATGCCGCCCTTCACGTAGGCGCTGTCGGTGACGACGGTCAGCGTCGAGGAACGTTCCAGCGCCTCGAGCGCCGAGATGGCGGCCATCAGTTCCATCCGGTTGTTGGTCGTCGCCGCCTCGCCGCCCTTCAGCTCGCGCTCGCGCAGGACGGTCTCGCCGTCCTTCGCCAGCAGCAGCGCGCCCCAGCCGCCGGGGCCGGGATTCCCGGAACAGGCGCCGTCCGTATAGGCGAAGAGGTCGGGCATGGGCGTCTCTCGGATCGGGTCTCGGGACGCCCTGATGCGGCATCGGGGCGCGGGCGTCCAGTGCCCCTCAGCCCCCCATCAGCGCCACCGGCGCGAGGCAGAGCGCGACGCCGGCCGTCAGGATCACCCGCAGCGTCATCCACCAGGGCGGCGCGAGGCCCCAGCCGGAGAAGGCGGCGTCGAGCGCCAGCAGACCGGCGAAGCCCGCGATCAGGTTCACCGCCGCCGAGACCGGCCCGCCCCCCACCATGAAGAAGGCCCAGAGCGCCGGGATCACCGACAGCGCGTAGCCCGCGGCGGCGCGCGCGCCCTCCGCCTTCGTGGCGAAACCCCAGAGCACGCCGGACATGAAGGCGAGGATCACCTGTCCGTAGGAGAGGCCGACATAGGGGCCGGTGAACCGCCCGCCCAGGATCTCCAGCGACCAGAGGCCGATCTGGGGGGCGAGCGTGGTCAGCGCCCCCCAGGCGAAGGGGATCAGCCCGGCGAGACCGAGCAGCAGCGGGGCGAGGGGAATGCGGGTCATGCCCGTTCCGTCGCCAGGCGCCCGGCCAGCGCCGCCATCACCCCCGCGACCGACCGGCCGAGCCAGGCCATCGCGCGGGGGCTGGAGAGGACGCGGGCGCGCAGACGTGCGGCGAAGAGGCCGTAGAGCGCGAAGACCGCGAAGGTCATCGCCATGAAGATGCCGCCGAGCCCCGCCATCTCGGCCGAGGCGCGGGCGGGATCGCCCGAGAGGAAGGGCGGCAGCAGGGCGAGGAAGAACACTGTCAGCTTGGGGTTCAGCACGTTGATCAGCGCCCCCCGCGCCGCGATCCCGGGGCCGGAGCGGCGCGCCGCGTCCGGCCGGATCGCGAGCGCGCCCGAACCGCGCAGGGCCCCCCAGCCGAGCCACAGCAGATAGGCGATCCCCGCCCATTTCACGACCCCGAAGGCGAGCGCGGAAGCGTGCAGGATCGCCGACAGACCGAGGATCGCGGCTGCAAGCGCCGGCATGATCCCGAGGGTGCAGCCGAACGCGGCCCAGAGCGCGGCGCGTCGTCCCTGCCCCAGCGCGACGGCGAGCGTGTAGACGACCCCCGTCCCGGGGACGAGCACGACGACGAGGGCGGTGAGCAGGAAGTGCGGGGACATGGGCGGCTCCGGGGGGGTGCCGGCTCACCCTGCGCGGCGGCGCGGACCCGGTCAACCGGCGCGAATCCGACCTCGCCGCGTCGCGGGCGGTGCGGCGCCGCGGGCCCGTCCGGGTTACGTGGGGGCGAGCGGATGACGGACGGCAGAGGGCCTACCCTGATGAGCGACGCGGCACGGATCGACACGGTGCAGATCGGGACCGGGCAGATCGGGACCGGGCAGATCGGCACGGCCCCGCCCGCGAACGCCGGGATCGCTCCGGCGCCGGTGCCGGACGCCGCCTCGCTGATGCAGGCGCTGCCGGCGGCGATGGCCTGCATCGCCAATGCCGATCACCTGCCGCTCGAAGGGGGCGAGGATCCCGCCTTCGGTTCCGTCCGCTGGCGCACGCTCTTCTCGGCCGACCGGACTCCGACGGCGGATTTCGTCCTCGGCGTCGCGGAATTCGGTCCGGCCGGCACGCTCGCGGCGCATCGGCACGACCCGGCGGAATTCTATTTCGGGCTGTCGGGGTCGGGGATTGTCACGATCGACGGTATCCCGCATGCGATCGGCCCCGGGATCGCGCTCTTCGTTCCCGCCGGGGCCGAACATGCGACCCTGGCCGGCGGGGACGGGCTGCGCTTTCTCTACGGCTTCGCGCGCGACCGCTTCTCGGACGTGGTCTACAGGTTCAGCGCGCCGCCGGAGGCGGGGTGAACGGCTTCACGCCGGCTCGCGCAGGATCCGGGGAACCTTGAACTCCACCCGCTCGACGGCGGTTTCCACCAGCCGCGTCTCGACCTCGTAGCGGGCGCGGAAGGCGTCGATCACCTCGTCGATCAGCACTTCGGGGGCCGAGGCGCCGGCCGTCAGGCCGATCGACCGCACCCCTTCGAGCGCGCGCCAGTCGATGTCCCCGGCCCGCTGGACGAGCTGGGCATAGGGGCAGCCGGCCTTGCGCGCGACCTCGACCAGCCGCTTGGAATTGGACGAGTTCGGCGCGCCGACGACGAGCAGCGCGTCGCAGTCGGGGGCCATCGCCTTGACCGCGCCCTGCCGGTTGGTCGTGGCGTAGCAGATGTCCTCCTTGTGCGGCCCCTCGATGGCGGGGAACCGCGCGCGGAGCGCCTCGACCACGTCGGCCGTGTCGTCCACCGACAGGGTCGTCTGCGTCACGAAGGCGAGCCGCCCGGGATCGCGCACGTCCAGCGTCGCCACGTCGGCGGGCGTCTCGACCAGCAGCACTTCGCCCGGGGGCAGCTGGCCCATCGTGCCGATCGTCTCGGGATGGCCGGCATGGCCGATCATCACCAGCTGGCGCCCCTCCTCGGCATGGCGGGCCGCCTCGATATGGACCTTGCTCACCAGCGGGCAGGTCGCGTCGACGGCGATCATCTCGCGCCGCGCCGCCTCGGCCGGGACCGCCTTCGGCACGCCGTGGGCCGAGAACACGACCGGACGGTCGCCCGGGCATTCCTCCAGCTCCTCGACGAAGACGGCGCCCTTGGCGCGCAGATCGTCGACGACGTACCTGTTGTGGACGATCTCGTGCCGGACATAGACCGGCGCGCCCCATTTCTGCAGGGCCAGCTCGACGATCTTGATGGCCCGGTCGACACCGGCGCAGAAGCCCCGGGGGGCGGCGAGATGGATCGTGAGGGGAGGCAGGGTCATGCCCCCGAGGTAGGCGAGCCGGGCCGCGCCGTCCAGCCCGGGGCCGCCCTGCGCGGCCGCGCAGCGGTCACGGCTGGCGGAGCAGGTTGACCAGCTCGATCCGGTTCGACACGCCGAGCTTGCGGTAGAGGCTCTTGACGTAGTCGTTCACCGTATGGACCGAGAGGCCGCAATCGCGCGCGCAATCCTTGCGGCTGAGGCCCCTCGCCAGAAGGATCGCCAGCTCGCGCTCGCGCGGGCTGAGCGCGGCGAGCGCGGAGGGGGTGGAGGGGGGCCGAGAAGGGTCCGGCCTCTGCCCGGCGCCCAGCTCCTCCAGCCGGCGATGCGCGACGAGGGCAATCAGCCGGACCGATTCGGGGGGCGCGGGCCAGGCCGCCTCGAACGCCGCGCGGCCGAGATCGCAACCGACGTTGAAGCCGCCGTAGCGCGTCGACTCGGCCAGCCGCACCGGGACGGCGAAGCCGCTCGTGAAGCCGGTCCGCGCCGCGCGGCGGATGAAGTCGCGCGCCGCGGCGGGGAGGTAGTCGTAGTCTTGCAGGTAGGCGGGGCCGGTGCGGGTGATTTCGTAGCTGTGACAGCACCATTCGAGGAACGGGTCCTGCGCGGGGTCCACGCCGTCGTAGAGCTCGGGGATGTTGGTCAGCGTCGCCACGTCGCGCCGCCCCCGATCCGCGGTGATGTAGATCACCTTGGGAAATCCGGCGGCGGCGAACGCGCCCAGCGTCGCCTCCCATGCGGTTTCGGCGTCCGGGGCGGTGTCGATCGCCGCGGCGCCGATCGGCTCTGGCTGCTGGACCGGCACCCTGCCCCCCCCCGACATGGGGGATAGGCCCCCGTTCGGGCGGCAGGTTAAACATCTGGCGTTGAAGAGGAAGGCCCGGGGCACCCTGCCCCCGGCACGAAATTCTTTTTGCATCACCTGCCGCGGCGCGACGACCCACGTCGCGCCGCAATTCCGTGCGGGGTGCCGGCGCGCGATCCCGTGCGGGGCAGGCCTCAGCTCTCGCGCGAAGCGGGCTCGGTGACCGCGCCCTCGCCGCGCTCGACGCGCGGCTCGCGCGGGGGCCGGCCGATCACGTCGCGCAGCTCCTCGAGCTCGATGAAGTTGTCGGCCTGCCGGCGCAGCTCGTCCGCGATCAGCGGCGGCTGGCTGCGGATCGTCGACACGACCGAGACCCGCACGCCCTTGCGCTGCAGCGCCTCGACCAGCGGCCGGTAGTCGCCGTCGCCCGAGAAGATGACGATGTGATCGACATGGGGCGCGGTCTCGAGCGCGTCGACCGTCAGCTCGATGTCCATGTTGCCCTTGATCTTGCGCCGGCCCTGGCTGTCGGTGAACTCCTTGGCCGGTTTCGTCACCATGGTGAAACCGTTGTAGTGCAACCAGTCGACCAGCGGGCGAATCGGCGAATACTCGTCGTTCTCCAGCAGGGCGGTGTAGTAGAAGGCGCGCAGCAGCTTGCCCCGGCGCATGAATTCCTGCCGAAGAAGCTTGTAGTCGATGTCGAATCCGAGCGATTTGGCCGCGGCGTACAGGTTGGAGCCGTCGATGAAGAGCGCCAAGCGCTCATCGCGGTAGAACATTCAAATATCCTTCCCGGCGGGACCTGCCGGACCATGGGCATGATAAGGTGTGACGGAGTTACGCCAAGCCCCGCCTAATATCGGGATCGTCTCATGACGCAAGATGGCCGACAAGGGAGTCACCCGACGTCGCGGAAGGACCCGGATCACAAGGTCGAAAGACGCGCCGTGATCGCGCTCGGCAGCAACATGGGCACGCCCGACCGCCCCGGCACCGCCATCCTGCGGGACGCGCTCGGCCGCCTCTCGGCGCGCGCGGGCGGGCCGGTCCGGCAGAGCGCGCTGTGGCGCACGCCGGCCTACCCGGCCGGGATCGGGCCCGACTTCCTGAACGCGGTCGTGGCGCTGCCGACCCGCCTCGGCGCGCGGGCGCTGCTGGACGCGCTGCACCGGATCGAGGCGGAGGAGGGCCGGGTCCGCAAGGCCCGCTGGGGGCCGCGCCCGCTGGACCTCGACCTGATCGCGCTGGACGACGCCGTCCACCCGGACGCCGCGACCCTGCGGCACTGGATCGACCTTCCCGTAGAGCGGCAGGCGACGGACTGGCCCGACCGCCTGCTGCTGCCGCATCCGCGCCTGCAGGACCGCGCCTTCGTCCTCATACCGATGGCCGAGGTCGCCCCCGACTGGCGGCATCCGCTGACCGGTCTGGATGTCGACGGGATGATCGCGGCCCTTCCCCCGGACGCGGCGGCGGGGATGGCGCGGCTGGACCCGGCGCCCTGACGGCCGGTGGCCCGGCCCCGCGCCGGCCAGCCCCCCGCGACCCGGAACCCGCTTGTCAAGGCGCAACTGGGCTCTTATGTGGGGGGCTTCGTTCCGCACAGAATTCCCAGGCCGGAGGCTTCCGCATGGCCCGCGTCACCGTCGAAGATTGCGTCGACAAGGTCCCGAACCGCTTCGAACTCGTCCTGCTCGCCGCGCACCGCGCCCGCGAGATCGCGTCCGGCGGTCCGATCACCGTCGCCCGCGACAACGACAAGAACCCGGTCGTCGCCCTGCGCGAGATCGCCGACGAGACGCAGCAGGCCGACGACCTGCGCGAGCGCATGATCGAGGCGCACCAGACCCAGATCGAGGTCGACGAGCCCGAAGAGGACCAGATGGCCCTCATGATGGGCGCGGAAGCGGACAAGCCCGCCAAGGACGACATGTCCGAGGAGACGCTGCTGCGCCAGATCATGGAAGCGCAGAACCAGCGCTGAACCACGCCCGGGGGAGGCTGAGCACCGAATGCCGCGCCCGCCCGCCAGGGACGATCTTCCGCCCGCCATCCCGCCGGATGGCGGGCGGTCCTCGTCCGGGACCCCGGCCCGCCGCGGCAAGGGCACCGCGCCGCGCGGCCGCGCCCGGACCGGGGGGAAAGGCGACCGGACCGGCCCCGGCACGGGTCCGGAGACTGACATGAGGGCAGGCTCCGAGGCTGGCTCCGATACTGGCTCCGATACTGGCCCCGAGACGGCTTCCGAGGCCCGCCCCGGGACCGATACTGGCGGAGCGGCCGCCGCCCCACCGCCCCCGACCGGCACGCCGGACGCGCTGATCGCGCAGGTCAAGACCTACAATCCCCGCACGAACGAGACGCTGCTGCGCGACGCCTGGACCTTCGGCGCCGGGATGCATGACGGCCAGTTCCGCCGCTCGGGCGAGCCCTACTTCACCCATCCCGCCGCGGTGGCGATGATCCTCGCCCGGCAGCAGATGGACGACGGCACCATCGTCACCGCCCTGCTGCACGACACGATCGAGGACACCAAGGCCACCTTCGCCGAGGTCGAACGGCGTTTCGGCGCCGAGATCGCGGGCCTCGTCGATGGCGTGACCAAGCTGACGAACCTGCAGCTCACCTCGACCGAGACCAAGCAGGCCGAGAACTTCCGCAAGCTCTTCATGGCGACCAGCCGCGACCTGCGGGTCACGCTGGTCAAGCTGGCCGACCGGCTGCACAACATGCGCACGATCTCGTCCATGGCGCCCGAGAAGCAGCGCCAGAAAGCGCGCGAGACGATGGACATCTACGCCCCCCTCGCCGGGCGGATGGGCATGCAGTGGATGCGCGAGGAGCTGGAGGACCTGTCCTTCAAGGTCCTGAACCGCGAGGCGCGCGGCTCGATCATGCGCCGCTTCGTCGTGCTGCGGCGCGAGAGCGGCGACGTGATCGAGCGCATCACCCACGACATGGAGACCGAGCTCGCCCGCGCCGGGATCGCGGCCGAGATCAAGGGCCGCACGAAGAAGCCCTATTCCGTCTGGCGCAAGATGCAGGAGAAGGGCCAGGGCTTCTCGCGCTTGTCGGACATCTACGGCTTCCGCGTGATCTGCGCGAGCGAGGAGGATTGCTACCGCATCCTCGGCGTCATCCACCGCCGCTGGAAGGCCGTTCCCGACCGGTTCAAGGACTATATCAGCCAGCCCAAGTCGAACGGCTACCGCTCGATCCACACGACCGTCTCGGGGCGCGACGGCAAGCGGGTGGAGGTGCAGATCCGCACGCAGGAGATGCACGAGGTGGCCGAGACCGGGGTCGCCGCCCACTGGTCCTACCGCGACGGCGAGCGGGTCGAGAACCGCTTCGCCGTGGACCCGGTGCGCTGGATCGCCTCGATGACCGAGCGCTTCGACGAGGACCAGGATCACGGCGAGTTCCTCGAGGCGGTCAAGCTCGAGATGTACACCGACCAGGTGTTCTGCTTCACGCCCAAGGGCGACGTGATCAAGCTGCCCAGGGGCGCGACGCCCCTCGACTTCGCCTTCGCCATCCACACTCGGATCGGCATGGCCTGCGTGGGCGCCAAGGTGGACGGGCTGCGCGTGCCGCTCTGGACCCGGCTCAAGAACGGACAGTCGGTCGAGATCATCACCGCCGAGGGCCAGACGCCGCAGGCCACCTGGGTCGACATCGCCGTCACCGGCCGGGCCAAGACCGCGATCCGCCGCGCCCTGCGCGAGGAGGACCGCGAGCGCTTCGTCAAGCTGGGCCGCGAGCTCGCCCGGGTCGGATTCGAGAACGTGGGCAAGCGCGCGACGGACAAGGCGCTCGGCCTCGCCGCGCGGACGCTGGGGCTCGAGGACGCGACCGAGCTGCTCGCCCGGCTGGGCGCGGCCGAGCTGACCAGCCGCGACGTGGTGCGCGCCCTCTATCCCGAGCTCGCCGGCCGCCAGGGAGAGACGGTCGACGCGGCCCGCGCCGTCGTCGGCCTCGAGGACGGGCAGAGCTTCCGCCGCGCCCGCTGCTGCCAGCCGGTCCCGGGCGAGCGGATCATCGGCATCGCCTTCCGCGGGCAGGGCGTCGTCGTCCACGCGATCGACTGCGCCGCCCTCGCCGAATACGAGGACCAGACCGAGCGCTGGGTCGACCTGCGCTGGCAGGACGGCCGGCACCGCGCGGTGAACACCGTGACGCTCGACCTGACCATCACCAACAGCGCCGGCGTGCTGGGGCGGATCTGCACCCTGATCGGCGAGCAGGGCGCGAACATCGCCGATCTCCATTTCATCGACCGCAAGCCGGACTACTATCGCCTGATGATCGATACCGAGCTCGCGGACGTGGAACACCTGCACCGCGTCACCACCGCGCTGGAGGCGGACAGCAACGTCTCCTCCCTCGACCGGCTGAGGGATCCGGCGCTGGCCGGGCTCACCATGGCGGGCTTCTGACGGGCGGAACGGGGGGCGATCCGTGGTCTTCAAGCGCAGGGACAGGCGCTCCCCCGGGCGGGCCGTGCTCGAGGTGGTCTATCCGCGCGGCGGCTGGCGGCGCGCCTTCGACTACGTCAAGCACCGGATCCGCCGCCTGCCCGACACGCCCGAGAAGATCGGCCGCGGCATCTGGGCCGGCGTCTTCGCCGCCTGGACGCCGTTCTACGGCTTCCACTTCATCGTCGCGGCGCTGCTGGCCAAGGTGCTGCGCGGCAACATCCTCGCCGCGCTCCTGGGCACCTTCGCCGGGAACCCGCTGACCTACGTTCCGATCGGCGTCATCGCGCTGGGCACCGGGCACGCGATCCTCGGCCGGCCGCCGGGCAGCGATCCCGGGCGCGGCCTCGGCGCCGATTTCGCCGGGGCGGGGCGCGACCTGTGGCACAATCTCGGCGCCGCCTTCGGGCCCGAGCAGGCCCATTGGGGCCGGCTCGCGCAGTTCTACCACGACGTCTTCCTGCCCTATCTCGTGGGCGGCATCCTGCCCGGCATCGTCGCCTCGACCGTCGCCTATTACGTCACCGTCCCGCTCATCGCCGCCTACCAGAACCGCCGGCGCAAGCTGCTGCGGGCCAAGCTGGGCCGGCTGACCCCCCGCGAGGGCGGGGCGGCGGGCCGCGACACCGCCACCGGGGCAGAGGCAAAGACGGGGCCTGACACCGGGCCGGACCGGCGCTAGGGTCCGCGCCACCCACCCGAGGAGAGGCGCGAGACCGCATGGACAGGCTGAGACTGGGCGTGAACATCGACCACGTGGCGACCGTGCGGAACGCGCGGGGCGGCGCCGTGCCCGACCCGGTGCGCGCGGCGAAGCTGGCCGAGGAGGCGGGCGCCGACGGCATCACCGCCCACCTGCGCGAGGACCGGCGCCACATCTCTGACGACGACATCGCCCGCCTGATGGACGCGCTCTCCCTGCCCCTGAACCTCGAGATGGCGGCCACGGACGAGATGCAGGCCATCGCGCTGCGCCACCGTCCGCACGCGGTCTGCCTCGTCCCCGAAAAGCGCGAGGAACGCACGACCGAGGGCGGGCTCAACGTCGCGCAGGACGAGAACCGCCTCGCCCAGTTCATCGCGCCGCTGCGCGAGACCGGCAGCCGGGTCTCGCTCTTCATCGCCGCCGACCGCCCGCAGGTCGAGGCCGCGGCCCGGATCGGCGCCGCCGTGGTCGAGCTGCATACCGGCGGCTATTGCGACGCCTTCGCCGAGGGGCGCACGGAGGCGGCGGAGGCCGAGCTGGCGCGCCTGCGCGAGATGGCCGCCTTCGCCCATTCGCTGGGACTCGAGGTGCATGCCGGGCACGGCCTCACCTATGACAGCGTCGGTCCCGTCGCCGCCTTCCCCGAGGTGGCCGAACTGAACATCGGACATTTCCTGATCGGAGAGGCGATCTTCACCGGCCTGCCCGAGGCCATCGCCGAGATGCGCCGCCGGATGGACGCGGCGCGGGGGGCGGGCGCATGATCCGGCACCTCGTCTGCCTGCGGCCCACGGACGAGGAGGCCGCCCGCGCCCTGCCCCGGATCCTCGCCGATCTCGGCGCGCTGACGGGCGAGATCGAGGGGTTCGTCGCCTTCGCGGGCGGACCGAACATCGACGCCGAGGGCCTCTCGCCGGGAATCACCCATCTCTTCAGCTGCGACTTCGCGGACCGCGCCGCGCTGGACCGCTACGCCGCCGATCCCCGTCACCGCGCGCTCGGCGCGCGCCTGGTGGAGGCCTGCGGCCCCGGCGGCATCACCGTCTACGACATGGAGATCGCCCCATGAGGATCGCCGCCGCCGTCGCGCTCGCATGGCTCGCCTCTCCCGCCGCGGCGCAGGTGATCCGCGATTGCGACAGCCATATCGCCAATGCCCGCAACCTCGCCCTGCCCTATGACGAGGCGACGCGGATGTTCGCCAACGGCGACATCACCCTGATCTCGCTGCTGCTGGACGAGCCGGCCTGCTGCGGGGCGCACCTCATGGTGCTCTATCCCGATCCCGAGGATCCGTTCACCGCCTGCGCGCTGGTGACGACGAAGGACGAGCTCGGCTGGTCGAACCTCGACCTGCCGGGCACGGAGGGCGCCTACGATCCGGCGACCGGTCTCACCCTCGACGTGCCGGCCCGCCGCTGGGACGGGAGCGATTTCGCGCCCTTCACCCTGTCGGTGATTGTGAACCAGCAGACCGGCGTGGTCCGGGCCACCGCGCCCGACTGACCGGCCATGATCCTCGGCATCGGCACGGACCTGTGCAACATCGAGCGGATCGAGCGCACGCTGGAGAGGTTCGGCGACCGCTTCCGCAACCGCGTCTTCACCGAGATCGAGCAGGCCAAGGCCGAGCGGCGCGCCGACACGCCCGGCACCTATGCCAAGCGCTGGGCTGCGAAGGAGGCGTGTTCCAAGGCGCTGGGCACCGGTCTGCGCATGGGCATCGCCTGGAAGGACATGGCCGTGAGCAACCTGCGGACGGGACAGCCCGTCATGCATGTCACCGGCTGGGCCGCCGACCGGCTGGCCGCGATGACCCCGCCGGGTCATGAGGCGATCATCCATGTCACGCTCACCGACGACCATCCCTGGGCGCAGGCCTTCGTCGTGATCGAGGCGCGACCGCTGGAGTCTCACGGTCCCGTGACCTCGCGTCCCGCTTGACCGAAGCCACCGCGCGGCATTCGGTCGCGCCGCGAGGGAGGTTCACATGGCAAGACGCACCCTGCCCGGCGGGCCCGAGTTCCGCCGCCTCGTCGCGGCGCAGATCCCGGCGGACTTCGCGGACTGGCTCGACTTCGTCGCCGTGGGCGCCCTCCTCGCCTTCGTGTGGGAGGCGCCGCCGATCGCCTATGCCTGGCTCGGCGTGGCGATGGGCCTGCCCGGCGCCACGATCGGGCTGCTCGCCGGGGCGCTGATCGACCGCTGGCCGCTGCGCCGCACGCTGGTGGGCGCGAATCTGGGCCGGGCGGCGGGAACGGCGCTGCTGATCGTCGCGCCGGGCTGGGAATGGCTGATCGCGGCGCTGGTGCTGAAGTTCACCGCCGACGCCTTCTTCACCCCGGCCAAGCAGACCGCCCTGCGCCGGCTGGTGCCGGAGGACGAGATCGTGGCGGCGAACGCGCTGTCCCGCGCGGTGAACCAGGCGTCGAAGATCGCCGGGCCCGCGCTCGGCGGGGCGCTGCTCGTCCTGCTGGCGCCGCAGCAGGTCTTCGCGCTGAACGCCGCGATCTCGATCCTCGCGGCGCTGCTTCTCCTGCGGCTGCCGCCCCTGCCCCGCCTCCCGGCGGAGGGGGGCCATCCGTCGACCATCCTCGCCGATCTGCGGGCCGGCCTCGCCTTTGCGGGGCGCACGCCCCTCGTCCGGGGCTGCCTCCTCCTGATCGGCTGCGGCTTCTTCGGGATGTTCGTCTACGACACGTTCTGGCCGCCCCTGGTGCGCGAGCTGACGCTCGAGGCGACGGATCTCGGCTGGTTCCTGGCCTCGGTCGGGCTCGGCGGCGTGCTGGCGAGCGGGGCGATGATCCGCGCCCCCGGCGGCGCGGCCGCGCTGCGCCTCGCCGGGGCCACCCTGATCGGGAACGCGGTGCTGATCGGCGCGCTCGGCCTCGCCGCCGGTGCGGGGGTCGCGGTGCCGCGCCCCCTCGTCCTCGCCCTCGCCTTCCTGCTGGGCGCCTCCTCCTCCGTGGCGCTGGTCGCCCTGCCGGGGGTGCTCCAGCAGGCGACGCCGCCGGCGATGATGGGCCGGACCGCCGCGCTGATGGAGGCGGTGGCCGCCCTCGCCGTGGGGGTCGCGCCATTCACCGGCGCCCTCCTGGCGGAGACGCTCGGCATCGGGGCGCCCTTCGTCGCCGGGGCGGCGCTCGCGGTGGGGGTCGGCTGCGGCGCGATCGTCCTGTCGCGGCGTGCCCGTGCGGCGGCGCTCGCGGGCACGTCGCTTGACACGGACCCGCCCTCAACCCATGAAACCGCGCGACCACAGGCACGCCCGTACGAGGCGGCCCGGAAGGAGTGACGATGTCCGAGGAGAAATCCGGCGTTCTGGCGAGCGTCGTCGAGACGGTGAAGACCATCGTCTACGCGCTGCTGATCGCGGGGCTCTTCCGGACGCTGTTCTTCCAGCCCTTCTGGATCCCGTCGGGCTCGATGAAGGACACGCTGCTGATCGGCGACTTCCTCTTCGTCAACAAGATGGCCTACGGCTATTCCTACGCCTCCTGCCCCTCGATCCGCGTCGCGGCGCTGGGGATCGACATCGGCGCCGACGATTTCTGCGGCTTCCTGCAATCGGATCCCGACGGTCCCGAGGCCGAGCCCGGCGGCAGCCGCATCTTCGGCTCGATGCCCGAGAGGGGCGACGTCGTCGTGTTCCGCCGCCAGGTCGACGGGATCGACCTGATCAAGCGCGTGGTCGGCCTGCCCGGCGACCGGATCCAGATGGTCGACGGCGTGCTGAACATCAACGGCGAGCCGGTCCAGCTCGAGGAGGCGGGCCAGTTCGTCGAGGCCTACCTCCCGCAGGGGCCGCAGCGGCAGATGCCGAACTGCATCAGCCGCCCCGCGCCCGGCGGGGATTGCGTGTCGGACCGCTACATCGAGACGCTGCCGAACGGCGCCAGCCACGCCGTGCTCGACACCGGGCCGGAGGTGAACGGCGCCGACGATACCGGCATCTACACCGTGCCCGAGGGGCATCTGTTCATGATGGGCGACAACCGCGACCATTCCGCCGACAGCCGCTTTCCCGCCGGGCCCCGCTCGGGCGCGGGCTACGTCCCGCTCGAGGATGTGGTGGGCCGGGCCGACCGGGTGATCTTCTCCTCCGCCGGCGCGTCGATGCTCGCCTTCTGGACCTGGCGCTCCGACCGGTTCTTCCACCGGATCGAGTGAGGGACGCCGCCGCCACCTTCCTGGCGCGGGCGCTGCATTTCCTCGCCGACGGTTTCGACTGGGCGGGCCGGTCGCACAGGGCGCCCTTCGTCCTCGCCTGGGCGATCTTCGCCGCCCTGCTGCTGCCCGTGCTGGCCCGGCCGGACCTGCTGTCCGGCGGCTGGCGGTGGCTGGTGGTCCCGGCGCTGGCGCTCTGGCTCTTTCCTCTCGTCGGCCATTCGGTCCGCCGGGCGCATGACATCGGCCGCTCGGGCTGGTTCGTCTGGCTGCTCGCCGTGCCGCTGATGGGGGCGCTGCTCGTGCTCTACGCCGCGACGCGCCGCCCGGTGACGCGGCCGCGCACCGGATCCTCCCTCGGCGCGCTGGGGCCGGTCCTGGTGGGGGCGATGGTCCTCGTCGTGCTGGCCCGTACGATCTGGGTCCCGCTGTCTGTGGTGACCGGCGACATGAAGCCGGCCCTGCTGGTCGGGGACGTGGCGCTGATGCGGCGGACGGACGCCCCCCTGCACGGCGAGGTGGTCGCGATCCGCCGCGCGGACGGCACGCTGGGCGTCCGCCGCGTGATCGGCCTGCCGGGCGACCGCGTCGCGCTGATGGACGGCCGGATCGAGATCGGCGGCGTGCCGGCCGCCTACGCCCCTGCCGGCTTCTTCACCGAGCGGCTGGAGAGGCAGGGGCCGCGCGGGCTCGTCCCGCGCTGCGCGGGCGGCGCCGTCGGTTTCGGCGGCCAATGCGCGAAGCGGGCCTGGACCGAGACGCTGCCCGGCGGCGCGGCGCAGGTCGTTCTCGACATCGCGCCCCGTCCGACGGACAATATGGACCCGATCGACGTGCCGGAGGGGCGATATTTCGTGCTGGGCGACAACCGCGACAATTCCTCGGACAGCCGCGTCGCCGCCGCGGCGGGCGGGCTCGGCCTCGTCGATCGCGCCGCCATCGAGGGGCGCGTGACCGGGGTGCTGATGTCCTATGCGGGGCGGGCCTGGTGGCAGGTCTGGACCTGGCGCTGGGGCCGGATGCTGGAGGGCGTGGAATGACCCTCTCGGCCGATGCCCGCGCCTTCATGGCCCGACTCGGGCACGAGTTCGGCGATTCCTCCCTGCTGAGCCAGGCGCTGACCCATGGCTCGGCCGCCTCGCCGACGCGGCGCGACAACGAGCGGCTGGAATTCCTCGGCGACCGGGTGCTGGGCCTGACCATGGCCGAGGCGCTGCTGGGCGCCGATGCCGAGGCGGCCGAGGGGCAGATCGCACCGCGCTACAACGCCCTCGTCCGGCGCGAGACCTGCGCCGACGTCGCGCGCGAGATCGACCTCGGCGCGGCGCTGCGGCTCGGCCGGTCCGAGCGGATGTCGGGCGGCCGCCGCAAGGAGGCGCTGCTGGCCGACGCGATGGAGGCGGTGATCGGAGCGGTCTATCTCGATGCCGGCTTCGACGAGGCACGAGCGCTGGTCCTGCGGCTCTGGGGCGGGCGCGTCGGGTCGGTCGCCGAGGATGCGCGCGACGCCAAGACCGCGCTGCAGGAATGGGCACAGGCCCGGGGCGAGCCGCCCCCCGCCTATGTCGAGACCGCGCGCGAGGGCCCGCCGCACAAGCCCGTCTTCACGATCGAGGTCCGGACCGCCGGCGGCCGCACGGCCAGCGCCACGGCCGGGTCCAAGCGCGCGGCCGAGCAGGAGGCGGCCAGGCGCCTGATGGCGGAGGTCGCGCCGTGAGCGTGGCGATCACGGACGAGCGTCCGGCCGACGCGGCCGCGATCCGCGCCCTGGTCGAGTCGGCCTTCGCCGGGGCGCCCTATGCCAGCGGCAACGAGGGGCGGATCGTCGACGGGCTGCGCGCGGACGGGGACATGACCTTCTCGCTCGTCGCGGTGCAGGACGGGGTCGTCGTCGGCCACCTCGCCGCCTCGCCCGCGCGGGTCGGCACCGCGCCCGGCTGGCTGGCGATCGGGCCGCTCGCCGTCGCGCCGGCCCTCCAGCGGCAAGGCATCGGATCGCGCCTGCTCGAGGCGGCCCTGCAGCGGGCGACGCGGGCCGGCGCTCCGGGCCTCGTCCTCGTCGGCGATCCGGGATATTATGGGCGCTTCGGGTTCGCCGCGGCGCCCGGCCTGACCTATCGCGCCACCGACGCGCACCACATCCTGCGCCGCACCCTCGCGGGGCCGGCCGCCACCGGCGAGATCCGCTTCGCCCCCGCCCTTCAAGGAGCCTGAGACATGACCCGCGCCGGCTTCGCCGCCCTGATCGGAGAGCCCAACGCGGGCAAGTCGACGCTGCTGAACCGCATGGTCGGGGCCAAGGTCTCGATCGTGACGCACAAGGTGCAGACGACGCGCGCCCGGATCCGGGGCGTGGCCGTTCACGGCGAGGCGCAGATCGTCTTCGTCGACACGCCCGGCCTCTTCGCGCCGAAACGGCGGCTCGACCGGGCGATGGTCGCCGCCGCCTGGGGCGGGGTGGCCGATGCCGACGTGGTCTGCCTGCTGATCGAGGCGCATCGCGGTCTGACGGACGGGGTCGGCGCGATCCTGTCGACCCTGCCCGAGAAGGTCGGCCGCACGCCTGTCGCGCTGGTCATCAACAAGATCGACAAGGTGAAGGCCGAGACGCTGCTCGCCCTGTCGCAGGATCTGAACGCGCGTTTCCCCTTTGCCGGGACCTTCATGATCTCGGCCGAGAAGGGCTACGGGACCGAGGACCTGATGGGCTGGCTGGCGGACCGGATGCCGGAGAGCCCCTTCCTCTACCCCGAGGACCAGCTCGCCGACCTGCCACTGCGGATGATCGCGGCCGAGATGACGCGCGAGAAGCTGACGCTCCGCCTGCACCAGGAGCTTCCCTACGAGCTGACGGTCGAGACGGAAGGCTGGGAGGAGCGGCAGGACGGCTCCGCCCGGGTCGACCAGGTGGTCTACGTCGCGCGCGACGGCCACAAGGGGATCGTGCTCGGCAAGGGGGGCGAGACGATCAAGCAGGTCAGCCGCGCCGCCCGCGAGGAACTGGCCGAATTCCTCGGCCGCAAGGTCCACCTCTTCCTCACGGTGAAGGTCCGCCCGAACTGGCTGGAGGAGAGCGAGCGCTATTCCGAGATGGGCCTCGATTTCCGCGACGGGGGCTGAGGGCGCGCCGATGGCCCGTCTGGCGGCGCATGTCTGGGTCGGCGCCTACCTCGCCCGACTGCGGGCCGAGGCGATTCCGGCCTTCGTCGTGGCCCGGGGCGACGACACCGCCGGATCGGTGCTGGTTCGCGTCTCGACGCTGGACGGGCGCGGGACGATCTACCAGCGCCGCTTCGACCTGATGACGGGCGCGCGGCGCTGGGACGTGCTCGAGGACGGGTCCGACGGCGATCTCGACGCCGCCGTGTCGCGGCAGCGCCGGACCGATCCCGATCTCTGGGTGATCGAGGTGGAGGACCGGGCCGGCCGCCACCTTCTCGACCAGCCGGGGCTGGACTAGCCGTCCGTCCCCCTCTCGAACTCGCCGTCGACCGGGGTCGCGCTCTCGGGCGCGTCGATCAGCGGATCGTTCAGCGCCGGATCGCCCGGGTCGGGGGCGATGCCCGCGTCGATCTGCGCACCGGTCGGGTCCAGCAGATACCACCAGCCGCCATAGCTGTGATTGCCCTGCCCCTTGGGTGATTCGCCCACCGCGTCCAGCTCGAAGTAGAAGAGCGGCTGGCTGTCGTAGACCAGCACCTCGGTCCCCTGCCAGTCGAGCGACGCGACCAGCGCGGGGTCGAGATCCTCGCTCACGCTCGGATCGCCATGGGCGGGGACGAGCGGCCAGTCCACCTGGCACACCTCGTTGCAGCTCTCGAGCGGCTGCTGCCCGTCGCCCGCGCGCTCGTTCGTCTCGAACGTGTAGACCGGGCGGCCGTCGCCATCGGCGATGATCGGGCCGTAATCGCTGTCGATCACCATCAGGTCGACGAGGTCGGCGGAGGGGTCGGTCTGTGCCTGCGCGGCCCCGGCGAGCGCGAGGGCGGACGTGGCGGCGGCGAAGGCGAGCGGAAGGAGGGGACGTGTCATGTCGGGGAACCTCGGATCGGGTCTGTCCACCGTCAAACCGGCCAATGTCCCGCCTTGTTCCCGTCCGCTCACCCCCGCGCGAGGGGCCGCCCGCCCGGCCGGTCGATCGCGCGCCCCAGCCCGGCCAGCAGCAGCCCCCCGACCCAGAACGCGACGAGGAGGATGCCGAACCAGCGCCCGAACCCCGCCCAGCCCAGCCGGGCGACGTCGACGAAGAAGTAGGGATAGACCCCGTCCGCCGCGCCGCGCAGCAGCGCGTAGCCGCAATAGAGCGCGGGCCAGCCCAGCCAGAGGATCGCATGACGCGGCCCCAGCCCCCGCGTCGGCGCCGCGGCCAGCCACCAGGCGAGGACGGCCGCCGGGGCGAGCGTGTGAAGGACGAG
Organism: Wenxinia saemankumensis; assembly: GCF_900141735.1. Lineage (GTDB taxonomy): Bacteria > Pseudomonadota > Alphaproteobacteria > Rhodobacterales > Rhodobacteraceae > Wenxinia > Wenxinia saemankumensis. The sequence continues at coordinate 439,506 of NZ_FQYO01000003.1, read as the reverse complement.
ATTCGCCCCCCAGTCGAGGGTGAGGAGGGGATAGGTTCCGCCCAGCAGCAGGTGGAAGACCAGCGCCGTAATCGCCATCCACAGGGTCACGCCGCCCAGCCAGCCGGGCGGCGCCGGTCGCCCCGCCGCCGCCGCCCCCAGCAGGGTGGCGGCCGCGATCCCGTTCGTGAGGATCGTGAAGTAGCGCGCCATGCCCCAGAGCTGCGGGATCAAGGTGCCCGCCCAGCCCGCCGCGAGGTCGAGGGCCAGACCAAAGAGGGCGAGCAGCCCGACCAGCGCAGCGACGGATCGGGCGGCGGGGGTGATGGCGCTGTCGGTGGCAGGGGTCATGGCGGGCACGAAACGGCGCGGCGCCGTCCTTGGCAAGGGCGCCCGGCCCAGTTCCGCGCCCCCTTGGCAATCGGGACCAGCCGTCCCTAACTCGGCGCATGATCGAATGGCAGGACAGCGGCACGATCCTTGCGGTGCGCCCGCATGGCGAGAACGGCGCGATCGTCGAGGTCTTCACCGCCGCGCATGGCCGCCATGCCGGGCATGTACGCGGCGGCACGGGGCGACGGCTGCGCGGCACGCTGCAGCCCGGCGCGCAGGTGGCGGTGCGCTGGACCGCCCGCCTCGACGCGCATCTGGGCCATTTCACCGTCGAGCCGCGCCGCAGCCGGGCCGCGCAGGTCCTGACGGACCGGCTCGCCCTGGCCGGGCTGACCACGGTCGCGGCCCTGCTCGGCCTCGTCCTGCCCGAGCGGGACCCCCATCCCCGCCTCTTCGCGCGGACCGAGGCGCTGTTCGACCTCCTCGGCGACAGCGACCTCTGGCCGCTGGCCTACCTGCAATGGGAACTGGCGCTGCTGGACGAGATGGGCTTCGGGCTCGACCTCGCCCGCTGCGCGGTGACGGGGGGAGAGGAGGGGCTCGCCTACGTCTCCCCCCGCTCGGGGCGGGCGGTCAGCGCGGCCGCCGCCGGGGACTGGGCGCCCCGCCTCCTGCCGCTGCCGCCGGTGCTGCGCGGCGCGGGCGAGGCGACGGGCCCCGAGATCGCCGCCGCGCTCGGCACGACGGGGTGGTTCCTGCAGCATCGCCTGCTGGGGGCAGAGCGCCCCCTGCCCGCCGCGCGCGAAAGGCTGGTCGCCGCCATCGACAGGCAGGGCTGACGGGCAGGGCTGACGGGCGGACCTGACCGGCGCGCCCAGGCGACGGACCTCATCCCCGGGCCCCATTGCCGGACCCCACCGCCGGGCCCCGGCCGGGGAACCTGCCGAAGCTTGGCAGCCGGACCCGGCCTTGGCAGGATGCCGCAGGGGAAACGCAAGGGGACCGACCATGACCACCAGAGACAGACGCGGCCACGGGGCCGCCCTCGCCCTCCTCGCAGCTCTGCTGCCGGCGATCTCGGCCGCGCAGGACGCCGTCCCGTCCGAGCGGGCGATCGTCTACCCGCCCTCTGGCGAGCTGCGGATACTGTCCGGTCTGACGCTCAGCCCGGAAGCGCAGGACGCCTTCGACCAGCAGTTCCGGGCGAACACCTACTTCTCGGCCTTCGCCTATGCCAAGAACGGCGGCTGGGGCTACGCAACGACGGGAAATTCTCTGGAAGGGGCGCGGGCCGTCGCCATCGCGGAATGCGAGAACGCGAACGACGATTGCATCCTGATCGCCGAAATCGTCCCGCGCGGCTACCGCGACCCCCAGCCGGGGGACGTGACGATGACCCCGGCGGTCTACACCTACCTCTTCGATCCCGACGCCGCGGGCGCCCCGGAGGGCGCGCCCCGCGCCTTCGCCGTGGGTCCCGACGGGGCCTACGCGCTGGTCTGGGGGCAGCCCAGCCAGGAGGCCGCGAACCGGGCCGCGCTCGCCGATTGCAACGGTTACGTCCGCACCGAGCCGCCCGGCCTGCCGCCCCTGCCCTGCGTGCTGGTCCCGGGCCTGCCCGGGACGAACTAGAGCCGAAGGGCGCCGGGACCGGCCGCACCGGCACGTCCGACCCCGGGGGACTGCCCCGGCGCGGCGCCGGCGCCCCCTCGGGGGACGCGGCGTGACGCCGGTCCGGACGGGCAGGCTTCGCGGCCGACCGGTGAGCGCATCCGACCGGACGGCGGCGGCGCACCACCCGAAGCCGCCGCCCTCCCCCGTCGCAGCGGACGGCCGGGACCGGACGGCACCGGCCCCGCCCGTGCCGATATGGTCGGCGGAAAGGGCACCCTGCCGTGCGCATGTGCCGGGCCGACCTGCGCCCCATCCGGGACGGCCATCCGGTGAGGAGACGGATCCCGGCCCCCCGCATCGCGGCCCCTGCGCCCGGTCGCGGGATCCCCGGCCCCGGACATCACGGCACGCCGGGCCCTTCGCGCCGCCCGTCCGGAGCCGGAGCGGGGCGGGGGCGAACGCCCGCACGATCCCCCGTGCACCCGCCAGAGGAACCCGCTAGGCAGTCGGAATGGACCTCCTCGATCCCGCCATCCTCCTTCCCGCACTGGCCATCGCCCTGCTTGCGGGGGTCATCAAGGGACTCTCCGGCTTCGCGATGCCGATGATCCTGATCTCGGGCCTCTCGACCTTCCTGCCGCCGCAGACGGCGCTGGCGGGGCTGATCCTGCCGACGCTGGTGACGAACGGGATGCAGGCGCTGCGGCAGGGGCCCCGCGCGGCGTGGGAGACCATGCGCCGCTTCGCGGTCTTCCTCGTCGCGGGGGGGATCCTGCTGGTGATCTCGGCGCAGCTGGTCGCGGTGCTGCCGCCCCGCGCGCTCTACCTGCTGATCGGGGTGCCGATCACCGCTTTCGCGGTCATGCTCCTGGCGGGGTGGCAGCCCCGGCTGAGCGCCGCGAACCGGGTGGTGGAGGCGCTGGTCGGCGGGTTCTCGGGCTTCGTCGGCGGGCTGTCGGGCGTCTGGGGCCCGCCCACCGTCGCCTACCTCACCGCCATCGACACGCCGAAGCGCGACCACGTCCGGATCCAGGGGGTGATCTACGGGCTGGGGGCGCTGGCACTGCTGGGAGCGCATGTGCAATCGGGCGTCGTGCGGGCCGAGACGATGCCCTTCTCGGTCGCGCTGCTCGTGCCGGCGATCCTGGGGATGCTGATGGGGCAGAGGGTGCAGGACCAGATCGACCAGGCGCAGTTCAAGCGCGTCGTGCTGGCGGTGCTGCTGATCGCCGGGCTGAACCTCGTCCGGCGGGGCCTGACCTGAGCGTCGCCTCCGGCGGGGCGCCCGGGTGGCCCGCCGGCCGGGATCCGGGGACGAGCCGTCGCCGGTGACGGCCCCGGGGAACCGGTCTCACGGATCATGGAACGAGCGGCCGGATCGGTCGGCCGGGGACCGGGCCGCCCGACCGCCGCTGCGACCGCCTCGTCGATCTTGGGGAGGTAAACGGCACCGCCACCGGCCCGGAATCGGGCGGGCCCCGGCTGGCCCCGACCGGGCCGGGCGGCCGCGCAGGATCTAGGCCAGCCGCTCCGGCAGGGGCCGGCCGCGCAGCGCCTCGGTCGCCTGCATCGCGCGCTTGCCCGCGCGCTGCACCTCGGTGATTTCGACCGCACCGCTGCCGCAGGCGATGGTGAATCCGCCCAGCACGGCACCGGGGGCGCCGGTGCCCTCCACCACGCGGCAGCGCAGGAGCCGGATCCGCTCCTCCCCCGCCATCGTCCAGGCGCCTGGAAAGGGCGAGAGACCGCGGATGAGGGCGCTGACCTCTCCGGCGGGGCGGGTCCAGTCGATGCGGGCCTCGGCCTTGTCGATCTTGGCCGCATAGGTCACGCCCTCCTCCGGCTGGGGCTGCGGGACGAGCGAGGGCAGGTGCATGAGCACGTCCACCATCGCCGCCGCGCCGATGCCGGACAGACGGTCGTGCAGGTCGCCGGTGGTCTCCTCCGCCCCGATGGGCGTAGTCACGCGGCTCAGCACCGGCCCGGTATCGAGCCCCGCCTCCATCCGCATGATGCAGATGCCCGTCTCGGGATCGCCCGCCATCACGGCGCGGTGGATCGGCGCGGCCCCGCGCCAGCGCGGCAGGAGCGAGGCATGCACGTTGAGGCAGCCGTGGCGTGGCGCGTCCAGGACCGGGCGGGGCAGGATCAGCCCGTAGGCCACGACGACGGCGACATCCGCCCCCAGCGCGGCGAAGGCGGCGCGATCCTCCTCGCCCTTCAGCGTCGCGGGGTGGCGGACCTCGATCCCCAGCGCCTCGGCCCGGGCCTGGACCGGCGAGGGGCGCGGCTTCTGCCCGCGTCCCGCGGGCCGGGGCGGCTGGGTGTAGGCGCAGATGACCTTATGCTGCGCCGCCACCGCATCCAACACGGGGACCGAGAAGTCGGGCGTGCCCATGAAGACGATCCGCATCACGCCCCCCGCAGCTTCGCGTACTTCGCCAGCAGCCGGTCCCGCTTCAGCCGCGACAGGCGGTGGACATAGAGCCGCCCGTCCAGGTGGTCGATCTGGTGCTGCACGCTTGTCGCCCAGAGGCCGACGAAATCGCGATCCTGCACCGTCCCGTCCGCGCCGAGGAACCGGACGGTCACCGCCCGGGGGCGCGAGACGATTGCCGAGACGCCCGGCAAGTTGGGCGAGGCCTCCTCGTGCTCGCGCGGCTGCACGCTGGCATGGAGGATCTCGGGATTGGCCATCCGCACCGCCTGGCCCCGCGCGTCCGAGGCGTCGACCACGGCGAGGCGCAGCGGGATGCCCAGCTGGACGGCGGCGAGGCCGACGCCCGGCATCGCCTCCATCGCATCCACCATCTCGTCCCAGATCGCGCGGATCTCGTCCGTGATCGCCCCGACCGGCGCGGCGGGAATCCGCAGCCGCCGGTCGGGCCAGAGCACGAAGGGGCGATGGCCGGACGGCGCGCTCACGCCGCCGCCTCTTCCGCCCGGTCGGTGCAGAGGATGCCGTCCAGATGGTCGAGCTCGTGCAGGATGCAGCGCGCCGCGATGCCCTCGAACCGGCCCTCGCGGGGGGTGCCGTCCACCTCCTGCCAGGCGAGGTCCACCCGGACGGGGCGGCGGACGCGGCAGGGCGTATCGGGGATCGACAGGCAGCCCTCCTCCACCACCTCGGTCGCGACGGACAGGCCCATCACGACCGGGTTCACGAAGATCATGGGCGCGGGCGCGCCCTCCTTCCAGGCGGTGTCGACGACGAAGAGCCGGATCGCCCGCCCCACCTGCGGCGCGGCGAGGCCGCGGCCGGGGGCGGCGTACATCGCCCGCAGCATCGCGTCCGCCAGCGCGGAGAGGCCGGGCCCGAACCGCGTGACGGGGTCGCACAGCTCGCGCAGGACGGGGTCTGGCACGAGACGGATCGACAGCTCGCCCTGCCCCGCAATCTCGTCGGCCAGCGCCCCGGTCACGCCCGCGCCCGCTCGCGCTTCAGCTTCTGCATCTTGCGGGTGATCATCTGGCGCTTCAGCGGCTTGAGGTAGTCGATGAACAGCTTGCCGTCGAGATGGTCGATCTCGTGCTGGACGCAGACCGCCCAGAGCCCGTCGAACCGGTCCCGGTGGGTTTCGCCGTCGAGGCCGAGCCATTCGACATCGACCTCCGCCGGCCGTTCGACATCGGCATACTGGTCCGGGATCGACAGGCAGCCTTCCTCGTAGGTCCGCACCTCCTCCGAGGCGCCGACCACGCGCGGATTGAAGAGGACCATAGGCTTCGGAGCCGCGTCCTCCTCCTTGACGCAGTCCATGACCAGCAGGCGGATCATCTGCCCGACCTGCGGCGCGGCGAGACCGATTCCCGGCGCCTCGTACATGGTCTGCAGCATGTCCTCGGCCAGCCGGCGCAGGTCGTCCGTCACCTCGGCCACGGGGGCGGCCCTGGCCTTCAGGCGCGGATCGGGATGGATCAGGATCGGCAGCGTCGTCATGCGGCGGCATGTAGGCGAAGGCCGGGCGTCACGCAACTGTCGCACGGCGCCGACGCGGGAGGGGTTGCGCCCGCCCGCCCGATGGCTAGCGTCCGCGCATTCCCCAAAAGCAGCGAGGCCCGCCCATGTTCGACGATCCCAAGCCGCGGCGCGGCACCGGCTCGACCAAGTGGGACGGGATGGCGATGCTGATGGGACCGGACGTGCCGGGCGACGCGATCCCGATGTGGGTGGCGCAGATGGATTTCGACCCGCCGCCGCCGGTCGAGCGGGCGCTGATGGCGACCGTCGCGGCCGGCGAGCTGGGCTATTTCACCACCACGCCTCAGATGTTCGAGGCGACCGCCTGGTGGATGGAGACGCGGCACGGCTGGGCGGCGGATCCGGGCCAGATGTTCGCGACCCACGGTCTCGGCAACGCGATCGGCCTGCTGCTGCAGACCCTGACCGCGCCGGGCGACGGTGTGGTCATCTTCGCCCCCGTCTACCACGAGTTCCGCAATAAGATCGCCCGCAACGGACGCCGCGCGGTCGAGGTGCCGCTGGCGATCGGGTCCGACGGCGTGTTCGGGATGGATCTCGACGCCGCCGCCGCGATCCTCGACGGGACCGAGCGGATGGTCATCATCTCGGCCCCGCACAACCCCGCCGGCCGGGTCTGGACGGTCGAGGAGCTGCGCGCCCTCGCCGCCTTCAGCGCCGAGCGTGACCTGATCCTCGTCTCGGACGAGATCCACCAGGACCTGACGCTGCCCGGCTTCGCCCATGTTCCGGCCCTGACGGCGGCGCCCGAGCATCGCGACCGGATCGTCGTGCTGACCGCGGCCTCCAAGACCTTCGACATCGCCGGGCTGCGGACCGGCTGCGCCCACATCCCCGATGCGGGCCTGCGCGAGACCTTCGGGCAACTGCACCGCGCGCTCGACATCCAGCCCAACCGCATGGGCGTCGAGGCGACGCGCGCCGCCTACAGCCCCGAGGGGGCGGAGTGGGTGGACGCGCTGGTCGCGCATCTCGACGGCAACCGGCAGGCCTGGGAGGCGGCGCTCGCCGCCATCCCGGGGGTGAGCGCGATGCCGATGCAGGGCACCTACCTCTCCTGGGTCGACTTCTCGGGCACCGGCATGGACCAGGCCGAGATCGACCGGCGGGTCATGCAGGCCGCGCGCCTGATCCCCTCGCCGGGACCGGCGCTGGGTCCGGGGGGCGAGCTGCACCACCGGTTCAACCTCGCCACGACCCGCGGGCGGGTCGAGGAGGCGGGCGCCCGCCTCGCCGAGGCCTTCTCCGACCTGCAGTAGCCTTCAGGACTTGCGGGGGCGGATCCGGCGGTAGAGCCGCCGGTTCAGCCCCACGAACTCCTCGAAAAGCGCGCCAGGCCCGTAGCGCATCCCCTTGAGGTAGAGGTATCCCAGCCCGCCGCCGAGGATCGCGCCGAGCGTGTCGACGATCAGGTCGCCCATCGTGTCGGGCAGGCCGCTCTTCTGCATGTTGGTGCCGAGGGTCTGGTCGACCGCGTATTCGAAGATCTCCCACACGACGCCGATCGCCATCGCGACGCAGGCCGACAGCACCGCCAGCGCCCAGGGCGGGGCGGCATAGCTGTCGCCCTCGAACAGCATGAAGATCATCAGGAAGGCGAAGATGCCGAAGGCGGCGGCCGAACCGAAATGCAGCGCAAGGTCCCACCACCAGAACCGCTCGTAATAGCCCGACATCTCGCCGAGGAAGATCGTGGCGAAGATGAACAGCACGATGAGCGTCAGGAAAGTGGCGGGCAGGCGCACCCCCATCATCCGCGCCACCTTGTCCGGCAGGAACGTGGCGCCCAGCGTCAGGACGGCCACGGTCAGCTGCAGCCAGTTCTGCTGCCATCCCAGGGTCACCGCCTCGACCGCCAGGACCGCGCGGATCGCCCAGAGAAGTAACGGATTCATCGTATCGGCCTCGTCATATGCGCCCCGCGCCCCCTATATTGCCCGACATGGAGCACAAGCATAACGGCACGCTCACGGTTGCATCCTACAATGTCCGCGCCGGCCTCGGCAGCGACCTGAGGCGGGATGCGCGGCGGGTGTTGCACACGATCGCGGGCCTCGGCGCCGATATCGTCGCGCTGCAGGAAGCCGACTTCCGCATGGGACCGCGCCCGACCGCCCTGCCCTTCGACATGGTGCGGGCCGAGACGGGGCTCGAGCCGGTGGCGGTGGAGAGCGAGGTGTCGATCGGCTGGCACGGCAACGCCATCCTCGCCCGGCCCGGCCTCCCGGTGGAGGAGATCCGCCGCCTCGACCTGCCGGGGCTGGAGCCGCGCGGCGCGCTGGCGGTGGATTTCGGCGGCGCGCTGCCGCTGCGGGTGGTCGGGGTGCATCTGGGGCTGCTGCGCCGGTCGCGGCGCCAGCAGCTCGACGCGCTGCGCGACACGCTCTCGGACTGGCCCGCCCTGCCCACCGCGATCCTCGGCGATTTCAACGAATGGTCCGGGCGGCGCGGCCTCGGCCGGATCGCGCGGGACTACCGCATCCTGACGCCGGGCCGGACCTTCCCCTCGACGCTGCCGATCGGGTCGCTCGACCGGGTGGTCCATTCGCCGGATCTCGACGTCAGCGTGCTGCACCTTCCCCGTCGCCGTGGCCCGCATGCCTCGGACCACCTTCCGGTGGCGGTGCGGATCGCCCGCGCCGGCTAGGTCCCGGGGCGAGGCCCGGCGGGATCAGAGCAGGCGCGGGATCAGCCCGGCGGGACGCTCCGAATCCGGCGCGTAGTCCAGCGGCGGGCGGTCCAGCGCGGCGGTCTGACGCTTGTACTCGTAGAGACGCTCGCCCTCCGCCTCCTCGCTGCCGATGACGAGGCAATCGGCGACATGGCGCGGCCCGTCATAGAGCGCGACATGCCCCCGCAGCAGCGGCGCCCCGGCCGCGTCGAGCGAGAAGCCGCCGTCCCAGATGCGGCGCAGGCGGAACACGTTGTCCCCGTCATGCACGCAGAGCCGGTTCGACTTGCGCAGCATCGCCACCCGGGCCTCTTCGAGGCCCTTGCGCACGGCTTCGGGAAGAATGTCGTTCATGGTCGGGCCCGTCCTGTCGTCGGCGCCGCCCCCAGATTGGGGCGCTCGCCGCGAAGGATGAAACCATCAACGTAAATTTCAAGTAACCGTTTTTGCCGCATCGCGGCGTGCGACATGCCCGCATTCCGGGCCGGATGCCCGGATATTCAGCGCGCCTTGGGCCGCAGCAGATGCGGCCGCGCAGCATCGTAGAGCGCGCTGTCCGGAAAATCCTGCGCCGCGCCCAGCGCGGGCCCCACGAGAATCAGCGCCGTGCGCGTGATCTTCGCGTCCCGCACCTTGCCGTGGATGTCCGACAGCGTCCCGCGGAGAATCGCCTGGTCCGGCCACGAGGCGCGGTAGACCACCGCCACCGGACACTCCGCGCCATAGAAGGGCGTCAGCCGCCGTTCGATGTCGCGCAGCGCCCGGATGCCCAGATGGATCGCCAGCGTCGCGCCGGTGGCGGCGAAGTTCTCCAGCGTCTCGCCGTTCGGCATCGCGGTCGACTTCATGCTCATCCGCGTCAGCACGATCGACTGCGCCACGTCCGGCACTGTCAGCTCCTGCCTCAGCGCCGCGGCGGCGGCGGCATAGGCGGGCACGCCGGGCACGATCTCGAAGTCCACGCCGTCGCGCCGGAGCAGCCGGATCTGCTCGGCGATCGCGCCGTAGAGCGAGGGATCCCCCGAATGGACCCGCGCCACGTCCTGCCCCCGCTCGCGGGCGGCGAGGATCTCGGCATGGGTCTCCTCCAGCGTCATCGGCGCGGTGTCCAGGACCCGCGCCCCCTCGGGCGCCCCCGCGACTACCGCCTCCGGCACCAGGCTGCCGGCATAGAGACAGACCGGACAGGCGGCGATGATGCGCTGCGCCTTCAGCGTCAGCAGCTCGGGATCCCCGGGGCCGGCGCCCACGAACCAGACCTTCATCGCGCGGCCTCCCCCGTCGTCCGTGCCCCGGACAGGTCCCCGTCGATGCGGCGCGCATAGCCGCGCGGGGTATACATCCGCGGCCCCTCGCCGAGCCGGGCGAGCCGGCTGTTCGAGGACCCCACCAGCACCACCGTCAGCATGTCCACCTCGTCCACCTCCAGCGCGTCGAGCCGGCGATGGACCAGCCGCTCCCCCTCGCGCCCCAGATTGGTGGCGAGCAGGACCGGCGTGTCCGCGGGGCGATGCGCCAGCAGGATGTCCCGCGCCTCGGCCAGCAGGGTGCGCCGCGTCTTCGAGACCGGGTTGTAGAAGGCGACGACGAAATCCCCCTCCGCCGCCGCATGCAGGCGCCGCAGGATGTCGTCCCGCGGGGTCAGCAGGTCCGACAGCGAGATCGTGCAGAAATCGTGCCCCAGCGGCGCGCCCGCCCGGGCGGCGGCCGCCTGCAGCGCGCTGATGCCCGGCACGCAGACCACCTCGGCCCGGCGCGCGGCGTCGCTCACGCCGCCCTGGTCCGGCGCGCGGTCGAGCAGTTCGAAGACCAGCGCCCCCATCGCGTAGATCCCCGCATCGCCCGAGCAGACGAGTGCCACGTCCACCCCCTCGCCCGCGCGCTCCAGCGCGTAGCGGCAGCGCGCCTCCTCCCCGCCGAGGGGGAAGTCGGCCCGCGCCTTGCCCGCCGCCAGCGGCCCCAGCAGGTCGATGTAGAGCCCGTAGCCGACCAGCTCCTCCGCCTCGGCGAGCAGCCTCGACGCCTCGGGCGCGCGCCACGAGGCCTGGCCCGGCCCGATCCCGACCACCGAGAGCCGGCCGCGCCGACGCCCCCCCGGCGCGGCGATCGGCGCCGGCGCCCGCGCCACCGCGCAGGTCGCGTTCGCGCTCTTGCGCTTGGTCACGGCCAGCACGGCCTCCGCCCCGGCAGAGGCCAGCGCCGCGCCCTCGGACACGCCGTGGCAGCCGATCTCGGCGAAGACCACGTCCGAGGGCGTGGCGAGGCGGGGCGCCTCCGCCTCCAGCTCCGCGGGGGTGAACAGCCGCAGCGGCAGGCCGAGATCGCGGGCCAGCGCGATCACCGCGGGCTCGTCGGCCTTGATGTCCACCGTGGCGACGGCCGCCAGCGCGGCAGGGTCGATCCCCGCCTCCGACAGCGTTTCGCGCACCAAGGCGGCGAGATCGGCGGGCGGCGTGTCCCGCGCGCAGCCGACGCCCAGCACATGGGTCCGCGGGTGGAAGGTCAGGCCCGGTCCGCCCCCCTCGCGCAGCAGCGCGACCGGCGCGCCCTCCACCCGCCGGATGCGGGCCGGCAGCGGATCCAGCCAGTCCGCCCGCCCGCGCAGCAGGTAGGACCCGCCGGACAGCAGCCCGGCCATGACCGGCCCCGCCTCGCCCACGACCGACCAGCCGGGCGGCGGCGCGTCGAGCGCGACGCCGAGGGCGAGGTCCCCCGCCGTCGTGATCGCCGCGGCCGCGCCCAGCCCGTCCGACAGGCGGCGGGCGATCCCGTTCGCCCCCCGATGCCCGCCCAGGAGAGGCACCGCGGCCGAGCCGTCCTCGGCCAGCGCCACGACCGGCGGCTCCGCCCGCTTGTCCGACAGGAGCGGCGCGACGGCGCGGATCAGGATCCCGGCCGCGCAGAGTCCCACGACCGGCACCCCCGCGGCGAAGAGATCGCGCAGATGCGCCATCGTGTCGTCGAACCAGGCATCCGCCCGGGCCACCCGGCCCGCCCGCCCGTGGACCTGCGCCCCCAGCAGCCCGGCGGCCCGATGGGCCAGCTCTTCCCCCGAGGCGCCCAGCGCCACCACGACCGGCGTCACAGCCATGGATCGCCCCCCTTCGTCACCAGAATGAGCGAGAAATACGGCGCCGCCTGCGGCGCCTCGTCCAGCGGGCAGACGATCTCGTCGGCGAAACCGGCGCGGGCCACGTAGGTCGCGCGCGCCGTCAGCCCCAGCCGGTCCAGCACCGCGCGGATCTTCGGCAGATGCCGGCCGACCTTCAGGATCGCGACGGCCTCGGACGCGGCGATGCGCCCCTCCATCTCGGCCTCGGACAGGGGGCCGGGCAGGACCGTCAGCCGCTCGTTGCGCGCCACCAGCGGCCGCCCCGCCGCCGCCGCGCAGGCGGTGAGAGAGGTCACGCCCGGCACCACCCGGCACTCGAACCGGGCCGAGAGGCGGGCATGCAGGTACATGAACGAGCCGTAGAAGAACGGATCCCCCTCGCAGAGACAGACGACGTCGCGTCCTGCGTCCAGGTGCTCGGCGATCCGCGCCGCCCCGTCGTCATAGGCGGCCTGCGCCGGCGCCCGCGCCGTCGTCATCGGCACGTCGATCACGATCTCCGTCGCGCCCGGCGGAATCAGATCGGCCACGATCGACCGGGCGAGGCTGTCCCCCCCGGCGAGCGCCGGATAGGCGATCACGCGCGCCCCCCCGATCAGCCGCGCCGCGCGCAGCGTCACGAGATCCGCCGCCCCCGGGCCGACCCCGACACCGTGCAGCACGCCGCTCATCCGCGCGCCCCCGCCCCGGCCGCCAGCGGCGCACGGCCGCCCGGAGGAGCCCCGACCGCGGACCCAGCCACCGGCCCCCCCCCATCCGCGAAGATCGGTCCCACGGGCACCTGCCCCGGCAGGCGCGCCCGCCCCCTGCTCTTATCTTGCCGGAAAATACTCCGGCGACCGACCCGGAGGGACCGCGACGACAGGCAGGGGCTCATCGCTTCACGAGGCTCCACTGCATCACCGTCATCGAGGGCCGCCAGCCGGTGAGGCGCCCCACCGGCTCGGCCCGCTCGACCGACAGCCGGACGAGGTCTCCGCCCTGCCGGGCGTGCAGCGCCATGAGCACCGCCTCGCTCTCCAGCGTCACCGCGTTGGCCACCAGCCGCCCCAGCGGGCGCAGCGCGCCCCAGGCGGCAGCGAAGACCTCTTCCGACAATCCGCCGCCGACGAAGATCGCGTCGGGCGGATCCAGCCCCTCCAGCGCCGCGGGCGCCGCGCCCTCGACGATGCGCAGGCCCGGCGCGCCGAGGGCGAGCGCGTTCTCCGCCGCCATGGCGCGGCGGTCGGCGCGCGGCTCGATCCCCACCGCGCGGGCGTAGCGGGCGGCGCGGATCCACTCGATCGCGACCGAGCCCGAGCCGGTGCCGATGTCCCACAGGAGCGCGCCCCGCATCGGCATCAGCTTGGCCAGCGTCGCCGCGCGCACCTCGCGCTTGGTCATCGTCCCGTCCGAGCGGAAGAGATCGTCGGAGAGGCCCGGCACCCGGGGCTGGAGCGCGCAGCCGGGATCGGCCACGCACTCGACCGCCAAAGTGTTGAAGGCCGGCACCTCGTGGTCCCATTCCGCCGCGATCCCGTCGAACCGCCGCTCCCCCGCCCCGCCCATCGCGGCGAGACAGGTCATGGGGGAGCGCCCGTAGCCGCGCTCGGCCAGGAAGCGGGCGATCCGGGCCGGGGTCTCGGCCCCCGTGGTCAGGATCAAGAGGCGCGCATCCGGCTGGATGAAGGCGATCATCTGCTCGACGGGCCGGCCGTGGACGGTCAACGTCTCGACATCGGCGAGGGACCAGCCCATCCGCGCCGCCGCCAGCTGGAAGGCCGAGAGCTGGGGATGGAAGACGATCTCGGCGGGCGGGATCGCCCGCCCGATCCGCGCCCCGACCGAGAACCAGAGCGGATCGCCCGTGACCAGCACCACGGCCCGGCGGACCCGCATCGACCGGATCGTGTCGATCATCGCGTCGAAGGGCGACGGCCAGGCGATCCGCTCGGCCGTCACCGCGTCCGACAGGCGGTGGTGCCGCTCGCCGCCGAGGATCACCTCGGCCGCCTCGACCACGGCGCGGGTGGCGGGGGTCAGCCCCGCCATCCCGTCCTCGCCGATGCCGACGACATGCAGCCAGGGCGCGGCGGCCCCGTCCTGCCCCTGCGCCACGGGGACCGGCCCGCTCAATGGACCGGCCCTTCCGTCCGCAGCCCGGCGGCCAGCGCGTTCACCGCGGCCGAGGCCATGGCCGACCCGCCGCGCCGCCCCTTCAGCGCGGCGAAGGGGGCGCCGCGCGGATCCCGCGCGAGCTCGGCCTTGGATTCCGCCGCGCCGACGAAGCCGACCGGAAATCCCAGGATCGCCGCCGGGCGCGGCGCGCCCTCGTCCAGCAGCTCCAGCAGCCGGAACAGCGCCGTCGGTGCGTTGCCGATGGCGACCACCGCGCCGCCCAGCCGGTCCGCCCAGAGATCGACCGCCGCCGCGCTGCGCGTCGTGGCGCCCGCCTGCGCCAGCCCCGGCACGGCGGGATCGTTCAGCGTCACGACCACCTCGTTCCCCGCCGGCAGCGCCCGCCGGATGATCCCCGCCGCCACCATCTCGCAATCGCAGAGTACCGGCGCCCCGCCGGCCAGCGCCGCCGCGCCGGAGGCGGCGACGTCCGGCGAGATGGCGAGCCGGTCCGCGATCTCGACCATGCCGCAGGCATGGATCAGCCGGATCACCATGGGCTTCAGCTCCTCCGGAAACCGGTCCAGCCGCGCCTCGCGCCGCACGGTGGCGAAGCTCTCGGCATAGATCGCGGCCGGGTCGCGCAGGTAGGGGCGCATCACCGGCCCCGCGCCGGCGGAGGCGTCCGGCCGGAGTATTTGGGGCAAGATAAGAGCATCAGCGGCGCGCCTTCGAGTGCAGGACGCTGCGGGGCCCGAGCGGGTGGTCCGCCTGCGGATAGGGGGCGTGGTGGTGGTCGTGATCGCCGGGACCGTGGTGATGATGCCCGTGCCCGTGCCCGTGCGCATGATCGTCCCCGTGCGCATGATCGTCCCCGTGCGCGTGATCGTCCCCGTGATCGTGGGGCAGGCCATGCGCGTGCTGGTGGGCGTGCAGGTTCTCGGCCGAGAGCCGGCAGAGCCCGGTGCAGAACGTGTCGCAGAGCCTGCAATCGGCGACGTTGGAGCCGGGGGCCGAGGCGCCCTGCCCCTCGACATGGTGATGGTGGCTCTCCTGCACCGCGCCGACCTCGCCCTCGAAGCCGGGGATCGCGGCGCGGTACTTGCACAGGGTGCAGACCTGCGGCGGCGGGTCGTCGAAGGCGGGGTGGTGGCGGTCCCCGGCGCGGATATGGACATGCCGCCCTTCCTCCATCGCCAGGACCTGCTCGCGCCAGGGGCAGATCGCGCAGTTCGGGATCACCGCCCCGCCGGCGATCTCGCGGACGCGGGTCGCGAAGGTCTCGATCACCTTCGGATGGTCGCCCAGATAGGGCGCCTTGACGAAGGTGATGTCCGGATAGGCGCGCGCCGCGACATCGGTGAAGCCGTGGATCCGGTCGATCAGGATCCCCGAGAACAGGAAATAGGGAAAGACGATGACCCGCCGGTAGGGCAGCCGGGCGACATGGTCGAGGCAGGGCTCGACCAGCGGGAAGGTGACGCCCGAATAGCCGGTCTCGACCCAAGCGAAGCCCATCCCCTCGGCCAGCATCCGCGCCACCTTGGCCACGTTGCCGTTGGCGTCGGGATCCGAGGCGCCGCGGCCGATCACGACGAGGCAGGTCTCGTGAAGCGGCAGGGGTCCGTGTTCGGCGTTCGCCGCGTCGACCGCCTCGCGGATGCGGCCTTCGGCCGCCTGCAGCATCAGGGGATCGACGCCGAGCTCGCGGCCGTAGCGTACCTCGATCCCGTGGGTGGCGGCGTAGGTGTTGAGCACCGTCGGGATGTCGTTCTTGGAGTGCATCGCGGCGAAGAGCATGCCCGGCACGGCGAGGATCCGCTCGCATCCCGCCGCGCGCAGCCGGTCGAGCCCGTCGCGCAGCACGGGATTGGCGAATTCCAGATAGCCGTACTCGACCGGCCAGTCGGGGGGCAGAAGCGCCGGCAGGCGCTCGGCCAGCACCTTGAACTCGTCGACCGCGGCCTGGCTGCGCGAGCCGTGGCCGCAGATCATGACGCCCGTCCTGGGGGCCGGGCCCGGCGCGGCGTCGCTCACGCCTGCTGCTCCTCGCCCTCGGCCTCGTCCTCGGGATCGGCCTTCCTCTCGCCCCGCAGCGCCCCCCACAGGCCCAGCGCGATGGCGAGACCGATCGCCGCGCCCGCGACCCAGTGGTCGTGCCCGGCCAGCCCGGCGAGGTGGCCGGGATGGGCGGCGGCGGGGCCGGCGGCGAGGAGGAGGACGGCAAGGATCGGGCGCATGGGGATCTCCCAACAGGACATGGGTCCGGGATCAGCGCGCGTTCGACGACGCGGCGGCTGGGTCCCCGTCAGGGTCGACCCGCCCGCCGCCAACCGCTCTGGCCACCGGGGCTTCGTCTGCCGCCCTCCCTATCCACGGGGCGGGCCGGGGGCAAACGCGAATCCGGCGGGGCGTGGCGCGAAGGCGACCCTGCGCGGATGCAGGGCGGCTGTGGAGGTCCCCCCGGGTGCCCCGCGCCGCCCCGCGCCCTACCTCGGAAGGGACACCGAGACGAGGAGATGAATCATGGGCCGGCTGGTCGACGGAGAATGGCAGACCGAGGCGCAGTTCGCCGATGCGGACGGCAGCTTCAAGCGCAAGGACTCGGGTTTCCGCAACTGGGTCACCGCCGATGGCGGCGCGGGGCCGAGCGGCGCGGGCGGCTTCCCGGCCGAGAGCGGACGGTATCACCTCTACGTCTCCTATGCCTGCCCCTGGGCGCACCGGACGCTGATCTTCCGCGCGCTCAAGGGGCTGGAGGAGCATATCGGCGTGTCGGTCGTGCATCCCGACATGCTGGACGAGGGCTGGGAGCTCCGGACCGATTTCGACGGCGCGACGGGGGACGATCTCTACGGGCTGCCCTACCTGCGCGACCTCTACCTCAAGGCCGAGCCGGGCCTCACCTCGAAGGTGACCGTCCCGGTCCTCTGGGACAAGGAGCGCGAGACCATCGTCTCGAACGAGAGCGCCGAGATCATCCGCATGCTCAATTCGGCCTGGGACGGGATCACCGGCAATACCGACGATTACTGGCCGCAGGACCTGCGCGAGGCGATCGAGCCGGTCAACGCCCGGATCTACGACACGGTGAACAACGGCGTCTACAAGGCCGGCTTCGCCACGAAGCAGGACGCCTACGAGCGGGCGGCGACCGAACTCTTCGACTCGCTCGACTGGCTGGAGGACCGGCTCGGCGCCAGCCGCTACCTCATGGGCGAGCGGATCACAGAGGCGGACTGGCGGCTCTTCACCACGCTCTACCGGTTCGATCCGGTCTATCACGGGCATTTCAAATGCGCCCGCAACAAGCTGATCGAGATGCCGAACCTCTGGGGCTACACGCGGGAACTCTACCAGGTGCCCGGCGTGGCAGGGACCTGCCGGCTGGACCACATCGTGCGGCACTACCATTACAGCCATCCGAGCGTGAACCCCGCGCGGATCGTGCCGATCGGGCCGCGTCCGGATTACGACGCGCCCCATGGCCGGGGCTGATTGCCCCGCCTACCTCGCGGCGGAATCCTGCGGGCGGCCGTAATGCTCCACCAGCGCGGCGAGATCGGCGGCCGGCGTGCCGCCGCCGATCACCGCCCGGGCCTGCGGCGACATCGCGAAGGCGCCGCCCCGCGTGAGGTCGGCATCGTCAGTGACGGCGATCAGGCGCAGGTCCGGCCGGCGGAACTGGCAGAAATCGGCGAGGGCGGCGATCCCGTCGAGGTCGAAGTTCACGATGGCGATGTCGGTCCCGGCCGGACGCAGCGATTCGAGCCCGGCCTCCGTCGTCTCGACGCGTTCCACGTTGAAACCGGCGCCCCGCAGATGGGCCGCCCAATTCGCCGCCCGGTCGGAGGGCGCGTCGACGAGCAGGACGTTCATGGACAGCCTTTCGGAACGGGATCGGCACCGCCCGGGCCCGGGGCCCGGCAGCGCCGTTACGGACAAGGGTCGGCTTGCAGGAATGGGTTGGCCGGGCTTGCAACGTCCGGGCGGGTGGTATTGATCCCTCGGCCATGACGATTTCACCGACCTGGATCACCCTCTGCGACACCTGCAAGCGTCCCGGCTGGGCCGAGGGCGACATGGCAGAGACGGACGGCACGCGGCTCGCCGCCCTCGTCGAGGCGCGCGTGCCGCCGGGGGGCGCGGTGCGGACGCGCCGCGTGTCCTGCACGATGGGCTGCGAGCGGGCCTGCAACGTGATCGTGCAGGGCGCCGGCCGGATCGGCTACTCGCTCGGCACCTTCGAGCCGACGGAAGCGGCGGCGGAGGCGATCGCCGCCTATGCCGCCCTGCACGCAGAAAGCGAGACCGGCCGTGTGCCGTTCCGCGACTGGCCACAGGGGGTGAAGGGGCATTTCGTCTCGCGCCACCTGCCCGTGCCGGAGCCGGGGGACGAATGAGCCGGGACCATGGCGGGGGGGTCGACGCCGCCCGGGCCCGCCACGGCGGGACGCGCGCCGACTGGCTGGATCTCTCGACCGGGATCAACCCCGTACCCTATCCCGTGGGCCAGCTCTCGGGGGGCGCCTGGACGGACCTGCCCGACCGGGCGGCGAACGGGGACTTCGTCGCCGCGGCCCGGTCGTTCTGGAGGGTGCCGGACGGGGCGACGGTCCTGCCCGTCCCCGGCGCCTCGGCCCCGATCGCGCGGATCCCGATGCTGTTCGGGCCCGGCCGGGTCGCGATCCCCGGGCCGACCTACAACGAGCACGCGGCCGCCTTCCGCGCTTGCGGCTGGACCGTCGCCGAGGCGGAGGACGGCCCGGCGGAGGCGCGGGTGCTGGTCCACCCGAACAATCCCGACGGCCGCCTCTGGCCGGAACCGCCCGCCGGGCCCGGCCCCACGATCATCGACGAGAGCTTCTGCGACGTGGCGCCGGATCGCAGCCATGTCGCCCGGACCGGGGCGCCCGGCACGATCGTGCTGAAGAGCTTCGGCAAGTTCTGGGGCCTGGCGGGGCTGCGCCTCGGCTGCGTCATCGCGCATCCGGACACGCTGGCGCCCCCGGGGCGCGCCTCGCTGGCGGACATGCTGGGCCCCTGGGCGGTCTCGGGCCCCGCGCTCGAGATCGGGGCCCGCGCGCTGCGCGACCGCGCCTGGGCAGAAAGGACGCGGGCCCGGCTCGTCCGTGACGCTGCCCGGCTCGACGCGGCCGCGACCGGGGCGGGCGCGCGGCTGGTCGGGGGCACGTCGCTCTTCCGGCTCTACGAGGTGGCGGAGGCCGCCCGCTGGCACGACGGCCTCGCGGAAGAGCGGATCCTGACGCGGGTCTTCCCCTGGTCGACCCGGCATCTCCGTCTCGGCCTGCCCGCGCCGGCCGACTTCCCCCGGTTCGAGGCCGCGCTCGCGCGCCTGCGGGAGGGCGGGCGGGGCGATGGCGCAGCCGAGCGGCGGCCGCCCTCCCCGGGACCGGGACGATGACGGGCGCCCTGCTCGCCGCGCTGCTGCTCGACGCCGCGCTGGGCGAGCCGCGCGCGCTGTGGGACCGCTGGCCCCATCCCACGATCCTGATGGGACGCGCGGTCGCGGCGCTGGACCGGCGGATGAACGGCGGGACGCGCCCGCTCCTCGCCGGGGCGGGGGCCTACGCGCTGCTCGCCGGCGGCGCCCTCCTCCTCGGGTCCGTCCTCGCCGCGCTGCCGGGGCAGCTGGTCGACATCGCCCTCGTCGCCATCCTGCTCGCCCAGCGCTCGCTGGTGGAGCATGTGGCGGCGGTCGCGCAGGCCCTGCGGCAATCGGTGCCGGAGGGGCGCCGGGCCGTCGCCCGGATCGTCGGCCGGGACACCGCCGCGATGGACGCGCCCGCCATCGCCCGGGCCGCGATCGAGAGCGCGGCCGAGAACTTCTCGGACGGGATCGTCGCGCCCGCCTTCTGGTTCCTGATCGGCGGGCTGCCGGGACTGCTGCTCTACAAGGTCACGAACACCGCCGATTCGATGATCGGCTACCGCACGCCCCGGCACGAGCGCTTCGGCAAGGTCGCGGCCCGCGCCGACGACGTGCTGAACTGGATCCCGGCGCGGCTGACCGCGCTGGCCTTCCGCGCGCTCGCCCCCGGCGCGCGCTGGCGCGACATCGCGGACGAGGCGCGCCTGCACCGCTCGCCCAATGCGGGCTGGCCGGAGGCGGCGCTGGCCCGGGTGCTGGACGTCGCCCTGTCGGGGCCGCGCAGCTATCACGGGCGGATGCGCGACTTTCCCTTCGTGAACCCGCGCGGCCGGCGGGAGGCGGGACCGGAAGAGATCGACGCCGCGGTCCGGACGCTCTGGCGCGTCTGGGGCGGGGCGGTCGCGCTGCTGGCCGTCGCGCTGACGGCCGCCGCCCTGCTGAACTGACCGGCCCGGCGCGGGCCGCCCGGACCGCCGCGGGCGCGCCCCGCGGGACCGCTCCCCGGTCGCTCACGTTCCCCTGACCCCCGCTTGCCCCGGCAGGCCGGGCGGATACCCTGCAGGCGACCAGCCCGACCGACCGGAGATCGCCATGCGCCGCGCCGCCCCCCTCGCCCTTCTCGCCGCGCTCGGCGCCGCCCCTCTCGCCGCGCAGGACAGCGCCCCCTGCGGCGGCGATTTCGGGACCTTCCTGCAGGGGGTGGAGGCCGAGGCGGTCGCGTCGGGCATCGATCCCGCCACCGCCTCCGCCTTCGTCGCGGGCCTCGGCCCGGACCCGGAGGTGATCGCCGCCGACCGGCGGCAGGGGGTGTTCCAGCTCGACTTCCTGACCTTCTCGCGCCGGCTCATCAGCCAGGACCGGATCGACCGGGGGCGCGCGATGGCGGATCGCCATGCGACGACCTTCGACCGGATCGAGGCGGAATACGGCGTGCCGCGCGGCGTCCTCCTCGCCTTCTGGGCGTTCGAGACCGATTACGGCGCCGTGCAGGGCGATTTCGGCACGCTCGACGCGCTCGCCACGCTGGCGCACGATTGCCGCCGGCCCGAGCTCTTCCGCCCGCAACTGGTCGCCGCGGCCGAACTCTTCGCGATGGGCGAGATCGACCATGCCACGACGGGGGCCTGGGCGGGCGAGATCGGGCAGGTCCAGATGCTGCCCGCCGACATCCTCGAGAACGGACGGGACGGCGACGGCGACGGGCGGATCGACCTCAAGGGCTCCGCTCCCGACGCGCTGATGTCGGGCGGGGCGATGCTGCAAGCGCTGGGCTGGCGCGCGGACGAGCCCTGGCTCGTCGAGGTGACGGTGCCGGACGGGCTCGACTGGGCGAGCACCGGGCTGAACCATCCGCGCCCCGTGGCAAACTGGGCGGCGGCCGGGGTGGCCGCGCGGGACGGCGCGCTGCCGGGCGGGGGGCCCGGGACGGGGCTGGAGGCGCGGCTGCTGCTGCCGCAGGGGCGGAACGGGCCGGCCTTCCTCGCCTATCCCAATTTCGACGTCTACTTCGAATGGAACCAGTCCTTCGTCTACGTCACCACCGCCGCCTATTTCGCGACCCGCCTGATGGGCGCGCCGATCTACCTGGCGGGCGACCCCGATCCCGGCCTGAGCGGCGAGCAGATGATCGCCCTGCAGGAAAAGCTCGTCGCGCGCGGGCACGATGTCGGCGGGGTGGACGGCATCCTCGGCGAGCGGACGCGCGAGGCGGTGCAGGTCGAGCAGCAACGGCTCGGCCTGCCCGCCGATGCCTGGCCGACGCCGGCCCTGCTGGGCGCGCTCTGATCCGGTAGCGTCGCGCATCCGGTTGCAATCCGCAACCGGATGCCTAGATGGGGGGCATGACAGCCCCCTGCCCCATCGCGCTCACCATGGACGTGCTCGGCGACCGCTGGAGCCTCGTCGTGCTGCGCGACATCATGTTCGGCGGGCGCCGCACCTTCCGCGACCTTCTCTCCGGCTCGCCCGAGGGGATCGCGTCCAACATCCTCTCCGCCCGGCTGAAGCGGCTGGTGGCGGAGGGGCTGCTGACGAAGCGCCCCGACCCCGGGCACAGCCAGCGCGTCCACTACACGCTCACCGCCCCCGCCATCGCGCTGGTGCCGGTGATGGCCACGCTCAGCGCCTGGGGCCGGGCCCACCGGCCCGGCGCCGGCAGCGCCTGTTCCTGCGGGCAACTCGCCCAGCTGGACGGGGCGGCCGACTGGCAGGCGGTGATGGACGCGCTGACCGCGCGCCACCTCGCCGATCCCGAGGGCGGCCTGACCGCCCCCCTTCCCCCCATCCTCGCGCGGCTCGCCACCCCGCCCGGCCGCGCCCAGACGGAGACCATGCCATGACCGACGCCACGATCGACACTTCCACGGAGACTGCCGCCGCGCCCGAGGGCTCCGCCCCGCCCGGCCCGGCCGAACGCAGCGGGCCGAAGAAGGCCGTCATCTACCGGATGGAGATGCCGGACCATTTCTGCCCCTACGGCTTCAATTCGCTGAAGCTGCTGGAGCGGCGCGGCTACGAGGTCGAGGATCATACCCTCACCTCCCGCGCCGAGATCGACGCCTTCAAGGCCGAGCACGGGGTGAAGACGACGCCGCAGACCTGGATCGACGGGACACGCGTCGGCGGCTGGGATGCCGTCTCCGAGCGGCTGAACCACCGCACGGTCGCCTTCGGCGGCCGCTACCAGCCGGTGCTCGCGATCTTCGCCGTCTCGGCGCTCGCCGCGATCTTCATGGCCTGGGGCTACCCGGATGCGACCGAGCGGCCGATGGGCCTCGTCGGCCTCTTCATCGCCTTCGCCACGTCGATCCTCGCCGTGCAGAAGCTGCAGAACGTCGAGAGCTTCCAGAAGATGTTCACCGGCTACGACCTCCTGACCCAGAAGGAGCCGCGCTACGGCTACGCCTATCCGTTCCTCGAGGGGCTGTCGGGCGTGCTGATGATCGGCGGCGTGCTAATGTGGCTCGCCGCGCCGATCATGATCGTGATCGGCGGGATCGGCGCGGTGTCGGTCGCCAAGGCCGTCTGGATCGACAAGCGCGAGCTGAAATGCGCCTGCGTCGGCGGCGACAGCGACGTGCCGCTCGGCTTCGTCAGCTTCTCGGAGAATGCCGCGATGCTGCTGATGGGCCTCTGGACGCTGGTCTGGATGATGGGCTGACGCCGCCCCGGGGCACCACGCCCCCGGCCCCGGACGCCGCCTCCGGGCTGGGGCCCCGCCGACCGACGAGCGGCCGGGACGGCGCCCCTAGGCGGCCGCCTTCGGCCCCAGCTTCAGATGCACCTCGTCGAGGTCGATCTCGCCCAGGGGCATCTTGTTGTCGGGGTTCTCGAAATCGTAGCGGAAGAGCTGGAAGTCCCGGCGGTAGCATTCCCACATCAGGTGCATCGACAGGTCGTCGAAATAGGCGCCGACGGGATGCGCCCGCTTCGGACCGTGGCCCTCGCTCTCGTTGAACCTCGGCACGGCGGAAAGGTCGACCGCGACGGGGGTGTCGGTCCTCTCCAGCACGGCCGCCATCCCCTCGTCGAACCGTTCGGTCCAGAAGATGTGGTCGTAGCGGCCGCCATTTTGGATGAAGGTCGAGACATGGCCCGAAATGGCCGACCAGTGGATGTCGGGATCCATCGGCTTGCGCCAGCGGATCGTGTCGCGGGCGAAGAGCAGGAAGCGCCGGAAGCTGGCCACCTGGTCGAACTCGAACCCGTTCTCGGGGCTGCCCACGTCGATCCCGTATTTCTGCACCAGCATCGGCACGAGGTTCCCGCGATAGCGGCGCCCGTTGCGCTGGATGCCCGCGATCTTGTCGAAGAACGAGGACAGGATCCGCGTGTAAGGGTTGCGCACGCAGGTGAAGGCAAAGCTGCGATGCGCCGCGACATTCGCGCTGATCGGCCCTTGGCTCTCCTCCTGGTTCCACTTGTGCAGGCCGGTCTTCGCATCGTGGATGTCGCCTTCGAAGAAGCGGCCGTGATCGGAGTAGAACATGATCTGCCCGATCGTGGAGCAGGCGCATTTGGGCACGACCCGGTAGACCATGCTCTCGCTCTCGGTCATCCAGGTTCCGGGAAAGCCCATCTCGCCGCTCCTCGTCTCGCTGCGGAGGGGACGGTGCGAAATTACGCCTGTCTCTTCAACGCCCCTTCACGCTATCACGCGATGACACGACGACGCCGCGACCAAAAGGCCACCCCGCCCGAATGGTGAAGATCGCCTTCATCCTGCTCTGTCACAAGGACCCGCAGGCCGTGATCCAGCAGGCCCGGCAGCTGACCGCCGTGGGCGATTGCGTCTCGATCCATTTCGACGCCAACGCCCCCCGCGCCGAGTGGGACGAGATCCGCGCCGCGCTGGAGGGCGAGCCGAACGTGACCTTCGCGCGGCGCCGCCTGCGCTGCGGCTGGGGGGAGTGGAGCCTGGTCGAGGCCTCGCTCGGCGCGATCCGCGCCGCGCTCGACGCCTTTCCCCGGGCGACCCACCTCTACATGGTCTCGGGCGATTGCATGGCGATCAAGTCCGCCGCCTACGCCCATCGCCGGCTGGCGGACGAGGATGCCGACTTCATCGAGAGCGTCGACTTCTTCGACAGCGACTGGATCAAGACCGGGATCAAGGAGGAGCGGCTGGTCTACCGGCACTATTTCAACGAACGCACCGCGAAGCGGGCCTTCTACGCCGCGATGGGCCTGCAGAGGCGGCTGGGGCTGCGGCGGGCCATCCCGCGCGACCTGTCGATCCGCATCGGCAGCCAGTGGTGGTGCCTGCGCCGCGGCACGGTCGAGGCGGTCCTCGACTTCCTGGCCGAGCGGCCCGACGTGGTCCGGTTCTTCCGCCGGACCTGGATCCCTGACGAGACCTTCTTCCAGACCCTCGTGCGGCATCTCGTCCCCGAGACCCAGATCAGGTCGCGGACGCTGACCTTCCTGATGTTCACCGATTACGGGATGCCGGTGACATTCTACAACGACCATTACGACATGCTGCTGTCGCAGGATTATCTCTTCGCGCGCAAGATCTCGCCCGAGGCGAAGGTGCTGCGCACCCGGCTCGGCCGGCTCTACGCCTCGGACCGGACCGAGTTCGCGATCTCGGGCGAGGGGCGGCGCCTGTTCCAGTTCCTCACCGGGCGCGGCCGGGTCGGACAGCGCTTCGCCCCCCGCTTCTGGGAGAGCGAGGCCTCGGGCGCGCGCGAGCGCGAGCTGCTGATCGTGGCCTGCAAGAAATGGCACGTGGCCAAGCGGCTCGTGGGGTCGATCAAGCACCACACGAACATCCCCGCCCTCGACTACATCTTCGACGAGGAGAGCGCCGAGCTGCCCGATCTCGGCGGGATCCAGGCCACGATCCCCAAGCGGCACCGCCACCGGCGGACCCTGATGCGGATGCTGTTCGACTTCTACGACAGCGACCGGCTGCTGATCTGCCTCGACACCGGGTCGACCGACCTGATGCACGACTTCTTCTCGGACCGGCCCAATGTCCGCCTGCTCGAGATCGAATGCCAGTTCGACGATGCCTATCTCGAGGGCCATGCCCGCCGCGTCGGCCTGGCCGGCGCGCGGTCGAGCGCCGAGACCATGGCCCAGCTCCTGCCCACGCTGCGCAACGATCTGCGGGGCGAGGTGGACCGGCTGCGTGACGCGCGCTTCCCCGCCCATTACCGGCTGCGCCAGGCCTCGGGGGTGGAGCAGAACGCCGCCGCGATCGAGGGATTCCTCTCGGTGCCGGCAGCCACCGCGCGGGCGCTGGCACAGACCCCGAACCTCTTCCAGGACTGAAGGAAAGCCCGATGGCCCACCGATACGACGACAGCAACATCTTCGCCCGGATCCTGCGGGGCGAGATCCCGAACAGGACCGTGCACGAGAGCGAGCACAGCCTCGCCTTCGAGGACATCCAGCCGCAGGCGCCGGTCCATGTCCTCGTGATCCCGAAGGGTGCCTATGTCGGCCTCGACCATTTCCTCGCGGCCGCGAGCGAGGCCGAGCAGCTCGACTTCAACCGCACCGTGGCCGAGGTGATCCGCCTCAAGGACCTCGGCGACGGATTCCGCGCGATCTCGAACGCCCGGGCCCACGGGCTGCAGGAGGTGCCGCATTACCACCTGCACATCCTGGGCGGCCGGTCCCTGGGCCGGATGCTGGCCGAGGGCTGAGGCGCGGCCCGGCGGGAGGGACGGCCCTTCGGTCGGCTCCCGGTCCCGCACCCGGAACCCGGGCGTCCGGGGGCGGGGGACGGACGCGGCGATCGACCGGACCGCGCGCGCGGTCCGGACCTGGCGGCGGGAGGGCAGCCAACCCCTCCGCCGAGAGCGGGGGCCCCTTGACCCTGCGTTACACAGGCGGCCAGCCCCGACCCGCTCCGCGGCCGCGGGTCCGATGATGGGCGCGGCAGGTCTCTGCCTCCCCGCGAAGGACAGGGGCCGGGCGCGTCCTCTCCGGCCGACCGAGTGTTTCCCCGCCCGCGCGCGCCGCGGTGGGGGGCGCTGCACGGCCGCGCCGGAGGCTTCGCAGCGGAGCGGTCGTCGGCTCCTCAGCCTGGACCGCCGGGCCAGTCCGACCCATCGAGGATCACCAGGGATGAACGCGCCCTCCCTGCCGGGGCGGCCGCCCCTTCGCAGGGATCCCGGATACCTCGGCCGCCGGGCGGTGCCGGGCGCCCGCCCGTCGGACTGGGTCCCGGCCGGCCCCGTCAGGCCGCGCTCTTCTCCGAGGTGATCGACAGGAACACGTCCTCGAGATCCGCCTCCTCGGTCCGCACGTCCTCGATCGTCACGCCGGCCTCGCGGATCGCGTCGAGGACCTGCCCCGCTGTCGCCCTGCGGCTGTCGAAGGAGAAGGCGAGCGTCCCGCCCTCGCGCGCATCGCAGCGGATCGTGGGCGGCAGGCCGGCGGGGGGCGGGGTGGGCTCGCGCGGGCGCACCACCAGCGTCTTGCCCGTCACCTGCCCCAGCAGGTTCGCCGTCGTGTCGCGGGCGACGATCTCGCCGTGGTTCACGATGGCGATCTCGTCGCACATCTCCTCGGCCTCCTCGAGGTAATGCGTCGTCAGGATGATCGTCATGCCCTGCCGGTTCAGCATCCGCACGTTCTGCCAGAGCTGCTGGCGCAGCTCGATGTCCACCCCGGCGGTCGGCTCGTCGAGGACGAGGATCGGCGGGGAATGGACCAGCGCCTTGCCCAGCAGCAGCCGGCGGCGCATCCCCCCGGAGAGCGAGCGGGCATAGGCCTCGGCCTTGTCGGCGAGGCCGATCAGGTCGAGGATCTCCTCGGTGCGGCGGCGGCCCTTCGGCACGCCGTAGAGGCCGGCCTGCACTTCGAGGCTGCCGCGCGGGGTGAAGAAGGGGTCGAGGTTGGGCTCCTGCGGCATGATCCCGATGGCGGCGCGCGACTGGCGCGGGTTCACGTCCTGGTCGAAGCCCCAGATCCGCACGGACCCGGCCGACTTGACGACCAGCCCGGCGAGGATGTTGATCAGCGTCGACTTGCCCGCGCCGTTCGGGCCCAGCAGGCCGAAGATCGAGCCGCGCCGCACCTCGAGGTCGATGCCCTTCAGCGCCTCCTTCGCCTCGGACCGGCCGGTCGCGGCGTAGGTCTTGCGCAGGCCCGTGATCTTGATCGCATTTTCGGTCATATCCGGCCTGTCCCCTTGCCCCGGCCCGCGGGCCGGGCCATTTTCCGGGTCGATCTAGGCCGGGACGGGCGCGATGTCCAACCGGCGCCGGAGCGACCAGCCGACGGGACAGGACATGACCGAGACGATGAAGACCGACAGCCCGAACGCCCCGCCGCCGCCGGAGGTGACGGTGACGGACCAGTGGCGCGTGGCCTGCGACGGGTCCGGCCCCGGCCTCGGCCATCCGCGCGTCTGGCTGTCGATCCCGGCGGACAGGGGCTGGGTCGAATGCGGCTATTGCGACCGCCGGTTCGTGCACGAGACCCATGCCGAGGATCTCGGTCATGCCCGGCGCGGCTCGGACGACGACCTGCCGGGCCGGACCGGAAAGCCCGGCGCGCATCCGGGGATCCCCTGATCCTTCGGCCGCTGACCGAGGCGGACCGCGCGCCGCTGGCCGAGCTCTGGTTCGAGGGCTGGACCGTCGCGCATGCCGCGATCTGCCCGCCCGAGCTGGTCGCGCTGCGGAGCCGGGACGATTTCCGGCGCCGGATCGATGCCGACCCGGCCTCCTTCCTGGTGACGGGCCCGCCCGGCGCGCCGGAGGGGTTCGTCCGGATCGTGGGGGCGGAGCTCGACCAGGTCTACGTCGCGCCGGACCGGATGGGCACCGGCCTCGCCGCGCCGATGATGGCCGCGGCCGAGGCGGAGATGGCCGCGCGCGGAATTCGCGACGCCCATCTCATCGCCACGCTCGGCAACGACCGCGCCGCGCGGTTCTACGAACGGCAGGGCTGGCGCGATACCGGGATCCGGCGGGTCGAGGTGGGAACCTCGGCCGGGCCCTTCGCGCTGGATGTCCGGCGCTTCGAGAAGCGGCTGGCCTGACGCCCCCTGCCCCCCCTCGGATGGACGCCCCCCGCCCGGCGGGCTAGACCCTAGGCACGCGCGACAGAGGGGATCGAGACATGGCGTTCGGCAAGGGCCACCATCTGCACCTGATCGACGGATCGGCCTTCATCTTCCGCGCCTATCACGCGCTGCCGCCGCTGACGCGCAAGTCCGACGGGCTGCCCGTGGGGGCGGTCTCGGGCTTCTGCAACATGCTGCAGAAATACGTCGAGGGGAATACGGGGAGCGATGCCGCCACTCATGTCGCGGTCGTGTTCGACAAGGGCAGCCACACCTTCCGCAACGACCTCTACGATCAGTACAAGGCCAACCGGGACGAGATGCCCGAGGATCTGCGCCCGCAGATCCCGCTGACCCGCGCCGCGACCGAGGCGTTCAACATCGCCTGCAAGGAGCTGGAGGGGTTCGAGGCGGACGACATCATCGCCACCCTGTCCTGCCGCGCGCGCGAGGCGGGCGGGCGGGTCACCATCGTCTCGTCGGACAAGGATCTGATGCAGCTGGTCGGCGACGGGGTCGAGATGCTCGACCCGATGAAGAACCGCCGCATCGACCGCGACGGCGTGTTCGAGAAGTTCGGCGTCTGGCCCGACCGCGTGGTCGACGTGCAGGCCCTGGCCGGCGACAGCGTCGACAACGTGCCCGGCGCGCCCGGCATCGGGATCAAGACGGCGGCCCTGCTGATCAACGAATACGGCTCGCTCGAGGCGCTGCTGGACCGCGCGGAGGAGATCAAGCAACCCAAGCGCCGGCAGACCCTGGTCGAGAAGCGCGACCAGATCGAGATGAGCAAGCGGCTCGTCCAGCTCGACTGCGACATGGCGCTCGACTTCACGCTGGACGACCTCGAGATCCGCGACCCCGATCCCGAGCGGCTGCTGGACTTCCTGAACGAGATGGAATTCCGCACCATCACCCGCCGCGTGGCCGAGAAGATGGGGGTGGAGGCGCCCGCCGTGGCCGACGCGCCGGCGCCCGATACGGACGACACCGCCCTGCCCCAGCCCGAGGCGATCCCCTTCGACCACGCGACCTACGAGAAGGTCGGCACGGCGGAGGAGCTGCAGGTCTGGATCGACCGGATCCGGGCGCTCGGCTTCGTCAGCGTCGATACCGAGACGACCTCGCTCGACGAGATGCGGGCCGAGCTGGTCGGCGTGTCGCTCTCCGTCGAGGCGGGCCGGGCCTGCTACATCCCCCTCGCCCACCGGCCCGAGGGGACGGGCGACCTCTTCGGCAGCGAGGCGCTGGCCGAGGGGCAGATGCCGCTCGATCGGGCGCTGGCACTGCTGAAGCCGGTGCTCGAGGATCCCGCGATCCTCAAGATCGCGCACAACATGAAGTACGACCTCAAGGTCTTGGGCCGCTACGGGATCGACGTGGCCCCGGTCGAGGACACGATGCTGATGAGCTACGCGCTCAATGCCGGGATCCACAATCACGGCATGGACGAGCTGTCCGAGCGCTATCTCGGCCACGTCCCCATCGCGATCAAGACGCTGATCGGGTCGGGCAAGGCCCAGCGCACCTTCGACCGGGTGCCGCTGGAGGACGCGGTGCGCTACGCGGCCGAGGATGCCGACATCACGCTGCGCCTGTGGCAGACGTTCCGGCCGCAACTCCCCGCCCACCACGTCACGACGGTCTACGAGACGCTGGAGCGCCCCCTGATCGGCGTGCTCGCGCGGATGGAGCGCAAGGGCGTGCAGGTGGATCGCGACACGCTCAGCCGCATGTCCGGCGCCTTCGCCCAGAAGATGGCGCAGCTGGAGGAGGAGATCCATTCCCTCGCGGGCCGCGAATTCAACGTGGGCTCGCCCAAGCAGCTGGGCGAGATCCTGTTCGACGAGATGTCGCTGACCCTGCCCGACGGCAAGATGCCCAAGCGCGGCAAGACCGGGGCGTATTCGACCGGGGCCGACATCCTGGAGGACATGGCGACGATCCACGACCTGCCGCGCCGCATCCTCGACTGGCGGCAGATCAGCAAGTTGAAGTCGACCTATACAGACGCGCTGCAGGACCACATCAATCCCGAGACGGGGCGGGTCCACACCTCCTACTCGATCGCGGGCGCCAACACGGGACGCCTCGCCTCGACCGACCCCAACCTGCAGAACATCCCGATCCGGACGGAGGAGGGCCGCCGCATCCGCGAGGCCTTCGTCGCGCCCGAGGGGCGGGTGCTGGTCAGCCTCGACTATTCCCAGATCGAGCTGCGCATCCTCGCCCACGTCGCCGGGATCGACGCGCTGAAGGAGGCGTTCGCCGAGGGGCAGGACATCCACGCCGCGACCGCGTCCGAGATGTTCAATGTGCCGCTCGCCGAGATGACGCCCGAGATCCGCCGCCAGGCCAAGGCGATCAACTTCGGCGTCATCTACGGCATTTCCGGCTTCGGCCTCGCCCGCAACCTGCGGATCCCGCGGGAGGAGGCGCAGGGCTTCATCGACCGCTACTTCGAGCGCTTCCCGGGCATCCGAACCTACATGGACGATACCGTGCGCTTCGCCCGGGACACGGGCTATGTCGAGACGCTGTTCGGCCGGCGCATCAACACGCCCGAGATCAACGCCAAGGGGCCGACCGCCGGCTTCGCCCGGCGCGCCGCGATCAACGCCCCGATCCAGGGCACCGCCGCCGACGTGATCCGCCGCGCGATGATCCGGATGGAGGACGCGACCCGGGACCTGCCCGCCTCGATGCTGCTGCAGGTCCACGACGAGCTGCTGTTCGAGGTCGACGAGGGCGCGGCCGACGAGCTGATCGCCCGCGCGCGCGACGTGATGGAGGAGGCGCCGTTGCCGGCGGTCGACCTCTCCGTCCGGCTGCTGGTCGAGGGCGGCAAGGGCGGCAGCTGGGCCGCCGCGCACTGAGCTGCGGATTGGCAGGGCCGGGGTACGGGCAGTCGTCCGGAGCCCGACCTTCACCGCCCCCGGGCTCCGTAGGGTGCGTGCTCGTCACGCACCACCGCCGCCAGACCCGTAGGGTGCGTGCTCGTCACGCACCACCGCCGCCGGTCCCGCGGGGGTGCGTGCCGACCACGCCCCCCGTTCGCGCGATCAGCCGGCGCAGGCCGCGCTGACCTCGGGCGCCTCGCCTGCCGGGACGACGGTGAATTCCACGCTGTAGAGCGTCGCGTCGCCGTTGCGGGCGGTGATCGTCCAGAGGCCGGGCAGCAACTCGCCCTCTCCCTCGAAGATGTAGTAGAATCCCGTCGGCTCGCTGCCCGAGATCGTCGAGGGGTAGAGGAATTCCGGCACCCCCTCCTCGCCGCTCGCCATCGCGTCCTCTTCCGGCGTCGCGGCCTCCTCGCCCTCGACGCCCGGCTCGGGAAGGAGCGGCGGCTCGACCTCGATCTCGACCGAGGGGTAGCCGGCCGCGTCGGCGGCGCGCGCCTTCACGCCCATCCCGATGCCGATCTCGGCCGGGATGGTGTGGGTCTGGGCGACAATTGTGGTGTCTCCGGCGCAGACGGCACCGATCTCGACCTCCGCCAGCGCGGGATCGATCGTGTCGGCGGCCGTCGCGGGGCCGGCCAGAAGCGTACCGCACGCGGCGGCGGTGAGGATCGCGGTCTTCATCGGGATGTCTCCGGAAGGGATTTCCCGATGAACCTTCCGCCGGTCACGCCGGTTCCCGGCGCGGCCCTCCCCCGGCGGAAACCGGCCGCGGGTCACATCCCGCAGGCCTGCAGCAGCCCGTCGCCCTGCCGGGCCTGCACCACCTCGAAATCGAGCGAGTAGATCACCACGCCGTTCGCGCTGGCCGTCACGGTCCAGTTGCCCACCGCCGCTTCCTGCGGGGTCTCGAACCGGTAGAAGAAGCCGGACATCCCCTGGTCGGACAGGCCGGCCGAATACTGCTCGCGCGTGGGACCGCCGGGGGTGAAGGGGGGATGGTCGACGGTGATCGTGGCGTCCGGCACGCCGCCGGGCACGTTGACCTGCGCCCGGATGCCGAAGCCCATGCCGACCACGGCCGGCACCGTCTGGGTGCGCGCGATGAAGGCGATGTCGGCGGCCGACCCGCTCTGCCCGAACTCGCCGGCGCAGACGACACCGGCCTGCCAGGCGGCGACCGAGGCGCCGATCTGCTCGGCCCGGGCCGCGGTCGCGCCGAAGGCGGCGAGGATCGCCGCCGCTGCCAGGTGTCGCTTCATGCCTCGTCTCCCGTCCTCGTGCGGGGCGAAGGGTATCGCAGCCGGGCGAGAAGGAAAGCCCCGACGGGGTCAGCCCAGGGCCGCGGCGCGGATATCGGCGTCGACATGCGGCAGGAACGGCTCGAAGTTGCGGGCGAACATCGCCACCAGCCGGGCCGCCTGCGCATCGTAGGCGCCGCGATCCGCCCAGGTGCCGCGCGGATCCAGCAGCGCGTCGTCGAGTCCGGGGACCGAGACAGGCACCTCGAAGCCGAAATTGGGATCCTTGCGCAGGCGCCCCTCGGCCAGCCGCCCATCCATGGCCGCGGCGAGAAGCGCGCGCGTCGCCTTGATCGGCATCCGGCGTCCGGTCCCGTAGGGCCCGCCGGTCCAGCCGGTATTGACCAGCCAGCAGGTCGCTCCGTGGCTCGCCATCCTTTCCTGCAGGAGCTTGCCGTAGACCTCGGGGCGGCGCGGCATGAAGGGCGCGCCAAAGCAGGTGGAGAAGGTGGGCTCGGGCTCGGTCACGCCGCGCTCGGTGCCGGCGACCTTCGAGGTGAAGCCCGAGAGGAAATGGTACATGGCCTGCGCGGGGGTCAGCCGCGCGATCGGGGGCAGCACGCCGAAGGCGTCGCAGGTCAGCATGATGATGGTGGAGGGATGCCCGCCCCGCCCGGTGGCCGAGGCGTTGGGAATGGCCTCCATCGGGTAGGCGCAGCGCATGTTGGCGGTCAGCGAGGTGTCGTCGAAATCGGGCGTTCCGTCCGCCTTGAACACCATGTTCTCGATCACCGTGCCCTCGCGGAAGCAGGTGTCGTAGATCTCGGGCTCGCTCTCGCGCGAGAGCCCGATCGTCTTGGCGTAGCAGCCGCCCTCGAAGTTGAAGGTGCCGCTGTCCGACCAGCCATGCTCGTCGTCGCCGATCAGCACCCGCGCCGGGTCGGCCGAGAGCGTCGTCTTGCCGGTCCCGGACAGGCCGAAGAAGATCGCGGTGTCGACCGGGTTGCCCGGGGCGTGGTTGGCCGAGCAATGCATCGGCATCACGCCCTTCTCGGGCAGCAGGTAGTTCAGCAGGGTGAAGACGCTCTTCTTGTTCTCGCCCGCATATTCGGTGCCGGCGATCAGGATCAGCCGCTTCTCGAGGTTCATCGCGATCACCGTGCCCGTCCGGCAGCCATGCCGCTCGGGATCGGCGGCGAAGCCCGGCAGGTTGAGGATCGTGCAGTCGGGAACGAAGCCGTCCAGCGCCTCCGCCTCGGGTCGGCGCAGCAGGTGCCGGATGAACAGCGCGTGCCAGGCAAGCTCGGTCACCACGCGCACGTCCAGCCGGTGCGCGGGGTCGGCGCCGGCCTGCAGGTCCTGCACGTGCAGGTCGCGGCCCCGCAGATGCGCCTTCATGTCCGCCTCGAGCCGGTCGAAGGCCTCCGGGCTCATCGGTGCGTTGTTCTCCCACCAGATGTGCTGCTCGGTGGCCGGGCTGCGGACGATGAACTTGTCCTTGGGGGATCGGCCGGTATGCCGCCCCGTCGTCACGGCGATCGCGCCGGCGGCGGTCCGCACCCCCTCGCCGGCCGCGACCGCGGCCTCGGCCAAGGCGACCGCGTCGAGGTTGTAGAACACCGCGCCGGCCCCGCCGAAGCCCTGCATCTCCAGCGTCGTGGCGGGGGTGTGGGTCAGATCGCGCATCGGCTCGCTCCTGCTGTCGCCGGCCCCAGGGGGCGGGGCCATGACCCTGCGGTAGCGGGGCATTCGCAAGCTGAACAGGACGTTAGCGCAACCGGCGCGGATGTTTGCGCCACCAGCCGCAGGAGCTGCGAACTCATCGGTCGCCGCGCCCCCGGACTGGGTCAATTTTCGGGAAAGACGGTGCGGCTTTTTAGTCATTGCTTACCGCTTTTCGCCGCAAATGGGGCACAGACTGGCCGCAAGCATCCCGTGGGGGATTGATTCGCATTGGCAAAGTACGGAGAGACTCGTGGAAAAACAGGCAGACGACACACAAGAGCAGCAAGGGTAACGTCCCGATGTCCAACAAGATCGCTTTGGTGGACGACGACAGGAACATCCTGACGTCCGTCCAGATGACGCTCGAGGCCGAGGGCTTCGAGGTGCAGACCTACAATGACGGCCAGTCCGCGCTCGATGCCTTCAACAAGCAGATGCCCGAGCTGGCCGTGCTCGACATCAAGATGCCCCGCATGGACGGCATGGACCTGCTGCAGCGGCTCCGCCAGAAGACGTCGATGCCGGTCATCTTCCTGACCTCCAAGGACGACGAGATCGACGAGGTGCTCGGCCTGCGCATGGGCGCGGACGACTACGTCAAGAAACCGTTCTCGCAGCGCCTGCTGGTCGAGCGGATCCGCGCCCTGCTGCGCCGGCAGGAGGCGATCGCCTCGGATGCCGGACCGGTCGACGACGAGCACAAGGTCATGGTGCGCGGCAACCTGACGATGGACCCGCTGCGCCATTCGGTCACCTGGAAGGGGACCGACGTGTCGCTGACCGTGACCGAGTTCCTGCTGCTCCAGGCCCTCGCCCAGCGGCCCGGCTTCGTGAAGAGCCGCGACCAGCTGATGGACGTGGCCTATGACGACCAAGTCTATGTCGACGACCGCACCATCGACAGCCACATCAAGCGCCTGCGCCGCAAGATGCGCCAGGCCGACGAGGAGTTCTCGGCGATCGAGACGCTCTACGGCATCGGCTACCGCTACAACGAGGAATAGGGCCCGACCATGACGGCCGCGCCGCAGATCGACGTCCGCGATCTCAACTCGGTCCGCCGCGCGGCCCGGGCCCTGGGCGCGCGCCCGGGCCAGCGGGCCAAGGTCGACGGCGGCACGACCGAGGTGCTGCTGGGCGAGGACTGGGTCCGCCCGGCCGAGGACGGGGCCGCCGCGCCCCGCCGCGCCCGCGCCCGGCGCGGTCTGGCGGCGCTGCAGACCTCGCCGCTGGCGCGCAAGATCGTCACCTTCAATCTCGTCGGTCTCTGCCTGCTCGTCTCGGGCATGCTCTACCTCGCGCCGGGGCGCGACAACCTCGTCTACCAGCGGGGCTCCGGCCTCGTCAGCGAGACCGAGCTGATCGCCGACGTGTTCGAGGCGCAGCTCCCCGCCGGGGCCCCCGTCAACCTGATCACCGGCGACGGGATCGACCCCGTCGCCACGCTGTCCGGTCTCGACCTCTCGAACGGGATCGAGGTGATGGTCTTCGACACGGCCGGCAGCCTCGTCACGCGCGGGCGCGCCCTGCAGGGCACGCCCGACGTCGCGGGGCTGGAGGGCAGGTCCGCCCCGACCGTCATCAGCGACTTCGTCAACCGCGTCTCGACCGGCATCGCCGGCTGGCTGTCGCCGGACGGGACCGCCGCGCTGGCCTCTCCGCTCGACGTCGCGACCGACCTCGCCGGCCGGGCCCTGCGGGACGGCACCGCGGTCGAGACCCGGACGGGCGACGGCGGCACGGTGCTCTTCGTGGCGACCCCGATCCTGCAGGGGGGCGACCCGGTCGGCGCCATCGCCGTGATGTCCCGCGCGGGCGAGATCGACGCCCTTCTGAGGCAGGAGCGGGAGCAGGTCCTGCAGATGTTCCTGGTGGGAATCCTGATCTCGGTCGCGCTGTCGCTGATGCTCGCCTCGACCATCGCCAACCCGATCGCCGAGCTGGCCGCCGCGGCCGAGGCCGGGCGCGACCGCAACGCCCGCAAGATGAGCCCCGACCGCATCCGCATCCCCGACCTCTCCGCCCGCCCCGACGAGATCGGCCGCCTCTCCGCCGCGCTGCGCGGCATGGTCGCCGCCCTCTACGAGCGGATCGAGACGAACGAGCAGTTCGCCGCCGACGTCGCGCACGAGATCAAGAACCCCCTCGCCTCGCTCCGCTCCGCCGTCGGCACGCTCGAGATCGTCAAGAAGGAGGAGCAGCGGCAGAAGATGCTCCAGCTGATCGAGCACGACCTGCAGCGGCTCGACCGGCTGGTCACCGACATCTCCTCCGCCTCGCGCCTCGACAGCGAGCTGGTACGCGAGGACGAAGCGCCGTTCGACCTGCTCAAGATGCTGGGCAACCTCAACGACTTCCTCGGGGAGGAGGCGCGGACGAAGGGGATCGAGTTCATCGCCGACCTGCCCGACCAGTCGATCATCGTCTCGGGCCTCGAAGGGCGGCTCGCGCAGGTCTTCGTCAACCTGATCACCAACGCGATCTCGTTCTGCGAGGATGGCGACGCGATCCGCATCTGGGCCCGGCGGCGCCAGAACCGCGTCCTGATCGTGGTCGAGGATACCGGCCCCGGCATCCCCGAGGAGGCGCTGACCAAGATCTTCCAGCGCTTCTACTCCGAGCGGCCCGAGAAGCAGTTCGGAAACAATTCGGGGCTCGGCCTCGCGATCTCCAAGCAGATCGTCGAGGCGCATGGCGGCGTGATCTGGGCCGAGAACATCCGTCCCACCGATGCCGACCCGACCTCCGGCCCGCTCGGCGCCCGCTTCGTCGTCGGCCTGCCGGTCTGACGGCCCGGCCGTGGGCGACCCCGGCAAGGAGGCCGGCGCCTCACGCCCCGCCGGGGCCGACCCGGGCGGCGCGGCGCCGGACGCCCCCCGCCGGGGCGCCCCCCGCCAGGACGGCGGCGCCGGGCGGCTCACCCTCCACGCCACGGCCGTGGCGCTGGACGGGCGCGCGCTGCTGATCCGCGGCCCCTCCGGCTCGGGCAAGTCCGCCCTCGCCTTTCAGCTGATGGCGCTGGGCGCGGGGCTGATCGCCGACGACCTCGTGATCCTGACCGCCGGGCCGACCGGGCCGGTCGCCGCTTGCCCGCCGGCCGGGGCCGGCCGGATCGAGGCACGCGGCATCGGCATCCTCGCCGCGCCGGCCCATCCCCCCTGCACCGTCGCGCTGGTATTCGACCGCGGCCACCGCGAGCGCGAACGGATGCCGCCGCGTCGCAGCACCGCCCTGCTTGGCTTCCCCGTGCCGCTCGTTCACGATCCGGGGACGGGCGATGTCGCCTCCGTGCTTTATCATTATCTTCGGTTCGGTCCGGCATCCTGAAGGTCGACCATGGCCCATCCTGCCCCGCCCGCTGCGTCCGGGGCCGCCCGCGACGACGGGCGGCAACGCATCGTCCTCGTCACCGGCCCCTCCGGAGCCGGACGGACGACCGCGGTCAACGCGCTGGAGGATCTGGGCTGGGAAGTGATCGACAACCTCCCGCTCTCGCTCCTGCCCCGGCTGATCGACGGCCCGCCCCTGGACCGGCCGCTGGCGCTGGGACTCGACGTGCGGAACCGCGATTTCGGCGTCGATGCGCTGATCGAGGCGATCGACCGCCTCGCCGCGCGCCCCGACGTGGCCGAGGAGGTGCTCTACGTCGATGCCGATGTCGACACGCTGCTGCGCCGCTATTCCGAGACGCGCCGCCGCCACCCCCTCTCGCCCGAGGGGCCGCCGATCGTCGGGATCGAGCAGGAGATCGCCCTTCTCGCGCCGATCCGGGGGCGCGCCGATACGCTGATCGCGACGGGCGATCTGACCCCGCACGACCTGCGGGCCGAGATCACCGAGCGCTTCGGCGGCGGCGGCTCCGGCCCGCTCGCCATCTCGGTCGAGAGCTTCTCGTACAAGCGCGGCCTGCCGCGCGGGGCAGACATCGTGCTCGACGTGCGCTTCCTGCGGAATCCGCATTGGGAGCCCGGGCTGCGCCGGCTGACCGGCACCGACGCGGCGGTGCGCGCCCATGTCGAGGGCGACCCGCGGCATCGTCCCTTCTTCGAGCGGACCGAAGCACTGCTGCTCTCGCTCCTTCCCGAGTACCGGGCCGAGGGCAAGAGCCACCTGACCGTCGCCTTCGGGTGCACCGGCGGGCAACACCGTAGCGTCGCTCTCGCGGATGCGATGGCGCATGCCCTTGCGCGGCAGGGGTGGCAGGTATCTATTCGTCACAGGGAATTGGAACGTCGTGCCGCCGCCGGGGCCAGTGATGGGGCAGGCGGCGCGGCCGAGCGGGGACAGGACCGGTGATCGGTATCGTCATCGTGGCCCACGGGGGCCTGGCGCGGGAATACCTGTCCGCGGTCGAACACGTGGTCGGCCGCCAGGACGGCATGCGGGCGGTCTCGATCGGACCCGATGACGATCGCGGCGCCAAGCAGGGCGAGATCTGCGCCGCCGCCGACGAGGTCGATACCGGCGACGGCGTGATCGTCGTCACCGACATGTTCGGCGGCTCGCCCTCGAACCTGTCCCTGCGCGCCTGCGGACTGGCGGACCGGCGCATCCTCTACGGCGCGAACCTGCCCCTGCTGATCAAGCTGGCCAAGTCGCGCCGCTGCCCGATCGACGAGGCGGCCGGACGCGCGATGGAGGCGGGGCGCAAGTATATCGACTGCCACCAGGTCAGCGTCGAAGCCTGCCGCGCCTGGGGGACCTGACCCGTGGTGCAGACCGTCTCGCGGCGATTGAAGATCGTCAACGTCAAGGGGCTCCACGCCCGCGCCTCCGCCAGGCTGGCCGAGGTGGTCGAACGGTTCGACGCCTCCGCCACGATCCGCAAGGACGGGCTCGACGCCGCCGGGGACAGCATCATGGGCCTGCTCATGCTCGCCGCCTCGAAGGGAACCTTCATCGAGGTCGAGACGCGCGGCGCCGAGGCCGAGAAGCTTGCGGACGCGATCGAGACCCTGGTGGCCGACAAGTTCGGCGAGGGCGACTGAATCCGGGGGCGGTCGCCGGCGTTCACCGGGGATAAAGGGTTCGGGCGGATAAGGACGCGAGACGTCCGAAGGGATCCGCCATGAACATTGCCGATTACCGCGCCCGCTTCCAGGTCGACGAGGATTTCCTGTCCCGGCTGGGCCGGGCCTGGGCGCGGGTCGAACCGCTGATGCCCCCCCTGCTCGAGGCGTTCTACGCCCGGATCCGCAGCCGGCCGGAACTCGCGCGGTTCTTCTCGTCCGAGGCGCACATGGCCAGCGCCGCCGGCAAGCAGATGGAGCATTGGCGTCTGCTCTTCACCGACGGCTTCGGTGAGCGCTACTTCGCCTCCGCCGAGCGGGTGGGCATCGTCCATTACCGGATCGACCTCTTCTTCCGCGATTACATGGCGCTCTACATGCTCGCGGGGGAGCGGCTGGTCGCCGCGATCCAGTCCGGCGCCTCCCGCTGGCGCGGCGGCGACAGCGACCGGCTGGTCCAGGCCGCGATCCGCGCCCTCTTCATGGATATCGAGGCGGTCACGGCCGCCTATTACCGCATCCAGTCGGCCGAGCGGGATCACGCGCTGGCCTGCCTCGCCACCGCGATCGGCGGGCTCGGCAGCGGCGCTCTCGCGACCCGGGTGGACACGTCCGGCGACGTCCCCTTCCCGCAGATGTTCGAGGGGACGCGAGCCTCCTTCGACGAGCTGGCGGAACGGCTGCAGGGGGTGTTCGGGGGTGTCTCTGACAATGCCGTGCGGATCCGCACCATGGCGGCGGAGCTGAACCGCATGGCCAGCGACCTGTCGACGCGTGCCCAGGACCAGGCCGCGGCGGTGGAGCAGTCCACGGCCGCCGTCAGCCAGCTCTCCTCCACCGTCACCGCGAACGAGGCCGTCTCGCGCGAGGCGGTCACCGTGTCCGAGAGCAACCGGGCGGAGGCCGATGCCGGCCTGACCCATGCCGAGGCGGCGGAGGCGGCGATGGGCACCATCCGCACCGCCTTCGGCGAGATTGCGCAGGTCGTCTCCAGCATCGAGGAGATCAGCCTCCAGACGAACCTGCTCGCGCTCAATGCCAGCGTCGAGGCGGCGCGGGCCGGGGATGCGGGCAAGGGCTTTGCCGTCGTCGCCTCCGAGGTGCGGATGCTGGCCAAGCGCACGGCGGAACTGACCGATTCGATCCGCGCCCAGCTCGACCGCAGCGGCGCCTCGGTCGATACCGGCACCAACCTCGTCGGCGAGACGCGCGGCTCGCTGGCCAAGCTGCGGGACAGTGCCGGGACCATCGCCGAGAAGATCGGCGGCATGGTCACCTCCACCGCCGAACAGGCCATCGCCCTGCGCGAGGTCGAAGGGGCATTGTCCACGATCGACAGGACGACCCAGCACAACGCGCTGATCGCCACCGACGTGGCCGGCCATTGCAGCGATGTCCTCGCCGCGGCCGACGACATCGACAAGCCCTTCGACACCTTCGCCCAGACGCCCCCGGCCGAGTCGCCCCGCCGCGTGGCCTGAGGGCGGGGCACGGACCCCGCCCGGCCGGTGCGCCGGTTCCGCCGCAGCGCACCGGCCGGGCCATGCGGCCAACCGGTTGGGGCGCCGGCGTCGGCACGCTGCTCGCGCACGGACCGACGAACGCCCCCCCCCGCATGACGGGCGGGATCGCGGACCGGGCGTGTCTCGGGCGACTCGGGCCCGGTCGCCGGGTCTGCACCGGCGTCCTGCCCCGGCTTCCAAGCCTTCCGGGTCTGCACCGGCATCCTGCCCGGGTCCTCCACGCCTACCGGGTCGGAACCGGCGTCTCGCCCGGACCTTCCACGCCTAACGGGTCGGGACCGGCGTCTCGCCCCGGTAATCGTAGAAGCCGCGCTGGCTCTTGCGGCCCAGCCAGCCGGCCTCGACGTATTTCACCAGCAGCGGACAGGGGCGGTACTTGGTGTCCGCCAGCCCGTCATGCAGCACGTTCATGATCGACAGGCAGGTATCCAGCCCGATGAAATCCGCCAGCTCCAGCGGCCCCATCGGGTGGTTCGCCCCCAGCTTCATCGAGGTGTCGATGGACGCGACCGAGCCGACCCCCTCGTAGAGCGTGTAGATCGCCTCGTTGATCATCGGGATCAGGATCCGGTTCACGATGAAGGCCGGGAAATCCTCGGAGGTGGAGGCCGTCTTGCCCAGCCGCTCCACCACGCCCGAACAGGCGGTGAAGGTCGCCTCGTCGGTGGCGATGCCGCGGATCAACTCGACCAGCTGCATCACCGGCACCGGATTCATGAAGTGGAAACCCATGAACTTCTCGGGCCGGTCCGTCCGCGCCGCCAACCGGGTGATCGAGATCGACGACGTGTTCGAGGTCAGGATCGTCTCCGGCCCCAGATGCGGCGTCAGCTCGGCGAAGATCGCGTGCTTGACGTCCTCGCGCTCGGTCGCGGCCTCGATCACCAGGTCCGACCCGCCGAGATCGGCCAGATCCAGCGTCGACGAGATCCGGCCGAGCGCCGCCTCCCGGTCGTCCTCCGTCAGCGCGCCCTTGCTCACCTGCCGGTCGAGATTCCGGCCGATCGTGGCGCGCGCGGCTTCCAGCGCGTCGGCGCTGACATCGGTCAGCGCGACCTCGTAGCCCGCCACGGCGAGGACATGGGCGATCCCGTTGCCCATCTGTCCGGCGCCGATCACGCCCACCTTGCGGATATCCATGTCCCGGCCCCCGGCCTGTTTCCGTCCAGGGGCCGAGCCTAGGGCCCCGCCGGGCCCCTCTCAAGACCGCAGGCCACCGATTCATCGAATCTCAAGATTCGCGGCGGAAGATGGTCGCGGGTGAGACGAAAGTGGATGGGACGGATCATGGCCTTGGCCCGTGTCCGGCTGCCCGATGACGGGTGGCCGACCTGTACGTATGGCGCATCACGGCTCCGGTTCCGGGGGCCGCCGCGGCCGCTGACCGGCGGCTACATCGCCTGCCTGGGCGGCGGCGACACGATCGGGGGCGAGGTCCGCCGCCCCTGGCCCGAAGTGCTGGAGCGGGCCCTCGCCCGCCCCTGCCTCAATCTCGGCCTCGCCAATGCCTCGCCCGACGCCTTCCTGAACGATCCCGGCCTGCTCGACCTGGTGCGGGGGGCCGAGCTGACGGTGATCGAGGCGGTGGGCGCCCAGAACATGACGAACCGGCTCTACGCCGTGCATCCCCGGCGCAACGACCGGTTCATCGGGGCGCGCCCCCCGCTGGAGGCGCTGTTTCCCGAAGTGGACTTCGCGGATTTCTGCTTTACCCGGCACATGCTGGGCACGCTGGCGGGTCTCTCGCGCCGCCGCTTCTCGATCGTCCGGGCCGAGCTGCAGCAGGCCTGGATCGGCCGGATGCGGCAGCTGATCGCCGCAGCCGGCGGCCGCGCGGTGCTGGCCTGGCTCGCCCCCGCCGCCCCCCCGCGGGGCCCGGAAGAGGGCGGGACGCTGGGCCCCGACCCGCTCTTCGTCACTGCCGAGATGCTGAGCGCCCTGCGCGGCGACCTCGCGGCCCTCTGGATCCGCCCCGCCCCCGGCCCGGGCGACAGCGAGGACCGCCGGCACGACCGGATCGGCGCCGCTCTGGCCGGCCTGTCCGGCCCGCTGCTCGAGGCGCAGGCCGGACAGGAAGGGGCCTACAGCTTCTCGGTCAGCTCGGGCACCGCGGTGAAGAGGTCCGCGACCAGCCCGTAATCCGCCACCTGGAAGATCGGCGCGTCCTCGTCCTTGTTGATCGCGACGATGACCTTGCTGTCCTTCATGCCCGCAAGGTGCTGGATCGCGCCCGAGATGCCGACGGCGACGTAGAGCTCGGGCGCCACGACCTTGCCGGTCTGGCCGACCTGCCAGTCATTCGGCGCGTAGCCCGAATCCACCGCCGCGCGCGACGCGCCGACGGCGGCGCCCAGCTTGTCGGCCAGCTTCTCGATCATCGCGAAATCCTCCTTCGAGCCGATCCCGCGCCCGCCGGACACGACACGGCCCGCCGAGGTGAGTTCCGGCCGGTCGGAGGCGGCGACATGATCCTCGACCCATGAGGACAGGCCCGGATCCTCGCCGGCCGGGATCGTCTCGACCGGGGCGTTGCCGCCCGTGCCGGCCGCGTCGAAGGAGGTGGTGCGGATCGTCGCGACCTTCTTCGCATCCTTCGACTTCACGGTCTGGATCGCGTTGCCCGCATAGATCGGCCGCTCGAACGTGTCGGCATCGACGATGCCCGACACGTCCGACAGCACCATCACGTCCAGCAGCGCGGCGACGCGCGGCATCACGTTCTTGGCGTCGGTCGTGGCGGGGGCGACGACGTGATCGTAATCGGCGGCCAGCGCGGCCATCAGCGCCGCGACCGGTTCGGCCAGACGGTGGCCGTAGATCGCATCCTCGGCGAGCAGCACCTTCGCGACGCCCTCGATCCTGGCGGCTTCGGCGGCGGCATCGGCGGCCCGGGCGCCGGCGGCCAGCACGGTGACCTCGCCCAGCGGGGCGACGGCGGCCACGGCCTTGGCGGTGGCGTCCAGGCTCAGCGCGCCATCGGTGATTTCGGCAAGCAGCAGAACGGCCATCAGACGATCCCCTTTTCCTTGAGCGTCTCGACCAGCTCGTCGACGCTCTTGACCACGATCCCGGCCTGGCGCGCCTCGGGCTCGGTCGTCTTCACGACCTCGAGACGGGGCGTGACGTCCACGCCGTAATCGGCGGCGCTCTTCTCCTCGAGCGGCTTCTTCTTGGCCTTCATGATGTTCGGCAGGCTCGCGTAGCGCGGCTCGTTCAGGCGCAGGTCGACGCTGACGATGGCCGGCATCTTCACTTGAATCGTCTGCAGGCCGCCATCGACCTCGCGCGTGACCTTCGCGTTGCCTTCCGCGATCTCGACCTTGCTGGCGAAGGTCGCCTGGGCCCAGCCGAGCAGGGCCGAGAGCATCTGGCCCGTCGCGTTCATGTCGTTGTCGATCG
Source organism: Wenxinia saemankumensis (assembly GCF_900141735.1). Taxonomy (GTDB): domain Bacteria; phylum Pseudomonadota; class Alphaproteobacteria; order Rhodobacterales; family Rhodobacteraceae; genus Wenxinia; species Wenxinia saemankumensis. Next base: position 395,501 of record NZ_FQYO01000003.1, on the reverse strand, counting down.
CCTGCTTGCCGCAGAGCACGAGGCCCGGCTGCTCCTCCTCGGCGATCTTCGCCAGGATCTTGGCCACGGCGAGCGGCTCGATATCCTGGTGCACGTCCTCCGCCGCGACGACGAGGATGGCGCGGTCCGCACCCATCGCCAGCGCCGTGCGCAGCGTCTCCTGCGCCTGCTTCACGCCGATGGACACGGCGACGACCTCGCTGGCGGTGCCGGCCTCCTTCAGGCGGATCGCCTCCTCGACGGCGATCTCGTCGAAGGGGTTCATGCTCATCTTGACGTTGGCGAGATCGACGCCGGACCCGTCCGATTTGACGCGGACCTTCACGTTGTAGTCGATCACCCGCTTGACGGGGACGAGGACCTTCATGGGCGGAACTCCCTCAGATGTCGTTTCGCGGACCCTGTTATCGCGCCCCCCGGGGCCGAGACAGGGCAAAATCGACGCATCTTGGGGCCGGACGCGACGTTTACGCGCGCGTCAGGCCGCGGGACCCGCGCCCATGTCGAGGACGATCTTCCCGATATGGCTGCCCTCTTCCATCAGGGCATGGGCGCCGGCGGCCTCCTCCATCGGGAAGGTGCGATGGATCACCGGCGCGACACTCCCCGCCTCCAGCAGCGGCCAGACATGGCTGCGCAGGCTTTCGGCGATGCGGGCCTTGGCGAGGACCGATTGCGGCCGCAGGGTGGATCCGGTGATCGTCTGCCGCTTCATCATCATCGGGGCGAAGTCGACGCTGGCCTTCGGCCCGCCGAGGAAGGCGATCTGCACCAGCCGCCCCTCCATCGCCAGCGCCTCGAGATTGCGGGGGATGTAGTCGCCCCCGACCATGTCCAGGATCACGTCCGCGCCGCCGGCCGCCTTCAGCACGGCGACGAAATCCTCCTCGCGGTAGTTGATCGCCCGCTCGGCGCCGAGCCGCTCGCAGGCGGCGCATTTCTCGGCCGTGCCGGCGGTGGCGAAGACGCGGGCCCCCATCGCCCGGGCCAGCTGGATCGCGGTCGTGCCGATGCCGGACGACCCGCCATGGACGAGCAGCACCTCGCCCGCCGCCAGCCCGCCCCGCTGGAAGACGTTGGACCAGACGGTGAAGAAGGTCTCCGGCAGGCAGGCGGCGTCCTTCATCCCCATGCCCTGCGGCACCGGCAGGCAATGCGCGGCGGGCATGACGGCGTATTGCGCGTAGCCCCCACCGGGCAGCAGCGCGCAGACCGCGTCGCCCACCGCCAGATCCGTGACGCCGGGCCCGACCGCGTCGATCCGCCCGGCGCATTCCAGCCCCGGCAGGTCCGACGCGCCCGGCGGCGGGTCGTAGGCCCCCGCCCGCTGCAGCGCATCGGGCCGGTTCACCCCGGCGAAGGCGACGGCGATCCGCACCTCGCCCGCCTCCGGTACCGGGACCTCGCGGCTGGCGGGAACCAGCACCTCGGGCCCGCCGGGCCGGGCGATCTCGACGCAGCGCATCAGCTGCGTCATCGCGCGCTCCACCGACCCGGCAGGTCCTCGGGCCTCATGCCCCGTCCCGGCGCGCGCAACCCCGACATCGCCCGCTCCGCCATCCCGGCGAGACCGCCGATCACGGGGATGCTGCGCACTTTTCCCTTCACCTGTTCGATCCGCATCACGTCGTCGATCCGGCGCGAGATGAAGTCACGGGTCGCTTGCCCCTCCCAGCTGTCGTCGCCCAGCCAGAACAGCACGACCGAGGCCCAGACGGCCGAGAGCGTCGCCCGCTTGGAATACCAGTTGGCGTCGCGCGAGGTGTCGCCCAGCGCGGTCCAGACCGCGTCTGCGGTGCCCCAGATCAGCCGCGCGCCCTCCGGCGCCAGATGCGGCAGCGCGAAGAGCGCGGTGGCCCGGCGCGCCGCCTCCTTGTCCTCGATCGCCTCGAGCCGGATCTCCAGCGCCCGGGCCACGCGGTCGCGGAACCGCATCCCGGTCATGTCGGCCTCGGCGATGCGCCGGGTCATCTCGGCATCGCCCATCCGGTGCGATGCGGCGGCGATGTCGACCGCGCCGCGCGGGAACAGGCGCCGCACCTCGGACAGCCTCACGTCCTCCTGCGCCGCGACGATCGGCAGCAGCGCGTCGGACCATCCGTCGAAGGCGACATGCGGGGTCGCCGCGGCGACGAGGCGCGCCCGCAGCGCGGAATCGGGGTCGCGCCCCGTCTCCGGCGCGGGATCGGCAGCGGGATCGGCGGAATCGGTCATCATCTGGGCCTCCGGGTCTGCTGCCGGTGAGGATAGGCCGCCGCACCCGCGGTGCCAGAGGGGGCCACCCCTCCCCCGGCTGGACAAGCGCCCCCGCCGCCCCTATATCGGCCGCTCCTGCACTTGATCCAACTCCAGCTTAGAAAGGTGGTGAAAACCACATGCAGGTCAGCGTTCGCGACAACAACGTCGATCAGGCGCTCCGCGCCCTGAAGAAGAAGCTGCAGCGTGAGGGCGTCTTTCGCGAGATGAAGCTTCGGCAGCATTTCGAGAAGCCCTCCGAGAAGAAGGCGCGCGAGAAGGCCGAGGCGATCCGCCGTCAGCGCAAGCTCGCTCGCAAGAAACTGCAGCGCGAAGGTCTCCTCTGAGGACTCTTCCGCTTCCGGACACCACGTTCGAGACGACCCCCGGGCCTCGCGGCTTCGGGGGTTTGTCATGTCCGCCCCCCTGGCGGCGCACCTCCCGCTCTTATCTTGCCTCAAATACTCCGGGGTCCGGGGCGGAGCCCCGGGTCTCCACCCCGCCCTGCCCCCCGCGGCAGGGGGCGGGCCCCATCCCGCCTCACACCGGCAGCGCCGTCGTCTGCACGACCCGCCGCAGCGCGAAGGACGATTGCATCTGCGCCACACCGGGCAGGCCGGCAAGGTGGCGCCGGTGCAGGTCGGCGAAATCCTCGGTGTCGCGGCAGACGACCTTGAGCAGGTAATCGGCGCTGCCGGCCATCAGGTGGCATTCCAGCACCTCCGGCACGCGCGCCACGGCCGCCTCGAAGGCGTCCAGCAGCTCGTCCGCCTGCCCCGCCAGCGTGATCTCGACGAAGACCGTCGCCGGACGCCCGAGCGCCCGCGGATCGCAGAGCGCGACATAGCCGGTGATGTAGCCCTCGCGCTCGAGCCGCTGCACCCGCCGGTGGCAGGCCGAGGGCGAGAGCGCGATCCGCTCGGACAGGTCCGCGTTCGACAGCCGCCCGTCCCGCTGGAGCGCCCGGAGGATGCGCTCGTCCGTCGCGTCCAGCGCGGCCGATGACGGATTCTTCGAACGGGCGGCCATTTGGTGCGGGATCCTTCGATGATACCGCTATCAGGCGACACTCTTTCCGAAGCAATTGCAAGCGCCCTCCGCCACGCTGTCACCGACCGCGACCGACGAGGAGGACATCATGCGCATCGGCTGCCCGACCGAGATCAAGCCCCAGGAATACCGCGTCGGCCTGACGCCGCACGCCGCCCGCGAGGCGGTGGCCCATGGCCACGAGGTGATCGTGCAGGCGGGCGCCGGGATCGGCGCCGGCTTTCCCGATGCCGACTATCTCGCCGCCGGAGCCCGGCTGGCGGACACGGCCGAAGAGGTCTTCGCCGCCGCCGACATGATCGTGAAGGTGAAGGAGCCGCAGGCGCCCGAGCGCGCCCTGCTGCGCGAGGGGCAGGTCCTGTTCACCTATCTGCATCTCGCGCCCGACCCGGACCAGACCCGCGACCTGCTCGCCTCCGGGGCGACCTGCATCGCCTACGAGACGGTGACCGACCGCGCGGGCGGCCTGCCGCTGCTCGCCCCGATGTCGGAGGTGGCGGGAAAGCTCGCCCCGCAGATGGGCGCCTGGACCCTGCAGAAGGCGAATGGCGGACGCGGCGTGCTGATGGGCGGCGTGCCCGGCGTCGGCCCGGCCGAGGTCCTGGTGATCGGCGGCGGGGTCGTCGGCACCCATGCCGCGCGCGTCGCCGCCGGGATGGGGGCCGAGGTGACGGTGGTCGACCGGTCGCTGCCCCGCCTGCGCCATCTGGACGAGGTCTTCGGCGGCGTGTTCCGCACCCGCTACGCCAGCACGGGCAACATCGCCGAACTGGCCGCGCGGGCGGACATGATCGTCGGTGCGGTGCTGATCCCGGGCGCCGCCGCGCCGAAGCTGGTCTCGCGCGGGATGCTGGCGGACCTCAAGCCCGGCGCGGCGCTGGTCGACGTCGCCATCGACCAGGGCGGCTGCTTCGAGACCTCGCGCCCGACGACGCATGACGATCCGGTCTACGAGGTGGACGGGATCCTGCATTACTGCGTGGCCAACATGCCCGGCGCGGTCGCCCGCACCTCGACCATCGCGCTCGGCAACGCGACGATGCCCTACATGCTGGCGCTCGCGGACCGGGGCTGGGCGCAGGCCTGCGCCGCCGACCCGCACCTGGCCGCGGGGCTGAACGTCCATGCCGGGCGGCTGACCAACGAAGCCGTCGGGCAGGCGCTGGGGATCGAGGCGATCACCCCGGCCGAGGCGATCGGCTGAGGGGGGCCGGGGCGCGCGCCGGGCCCCAACCCCGTCCCGGCCCGGTCCGCCCCCTTCCCCCTTCGCGGGGAAGACAGATCCCCGGATCCCGCCCCCTCAGGGTGCGGGACGGCCCTTCAGCTGGTCGCGGATGTCGATCAGCACGTCGAGCTCGGACGGGCCGGTCTTCACCTCGGGCTCGACCTCGTCCGGCTTCTCGGCCATCGCCTTCACCCGGTTCACGTAGCGCACCAGCATGAAGACGACGAAGGCGATGATCAGGAAGTTGATGCAGGCGGTCAGGAACGCGCCGTAGGCGAAGATCGCGGCCCCGCTCTCGCGCGCGGCCTCGAGGCTGGTGCCCGGGGGCACGTCGCCCGACATCACGACATACATCGAGGTGAAGTCGATGCCGCCGATGATGAGGCCGATCACCGGGTTGATGAGGTCGTTCACGACGCTCTGCACGATGGCGGTGAAGGCGGCGCCGATGATGATCCCGACTGCGAGGTCCATCACGTTGCCCTTCGCGATGAAATCGCGGAATTCCTTGAGCATGGTCACAGTTCCGGAGTTTCCGGGCGCCCAACGCGCCCGGACACCCTAATGCCCCGTCACCTTCCCCACGGGGAAGGTGGAACCCGCGAAATCAGCCCCGCAGCGTGCCGCCTGTGGCCTTTTCGACCTTCTCGACCACCTTGCGCCCGACCGCCTCGATCTCGGCCTCGGTCAGGGTGGCGCCCCGCGGCTGCAGCCGGACCGTGATCGCCAGCGACTTGCGCCCCTCGCCCAGCGCGCCGCCCTCGAACTGGTCGAAGACGCGGACCTCGTCGATCAGCGCCTTGTCGGCGCCCGCGGCGGCGTTCGCCACGTCCGCGGCGGCCACGTCGCGGTCCAGAACGAAGGCGAAGTCGCGTTCGACCGGCTGCAGGTCCGAGGCGGCGAGCCGCGCGCGGGTCGCGCCGGTGCTGCGCGGCAGCGGGATCGCGGCCGGGTCGATCACCCAGGCGACGACCGGCCCCTTCACGTCCATCGCGCCCAGCACGGCGGGGTGAAGCTCGCCGAAGGTGGCGAGCACCTTCTTCGGCCCCAGGCAGACGCGCCCGTGCCGGCCGGGATGCCACCAGCCCTCGCCTCCGCGCAGGATCTGCGCCTTGGCCGGCGCGCCCATCGCGGCCAGCAGCGCCTCGGCATCGGCCTTGGCGTCGAACGTGTCAACCGGGCGGGACTCGCCGTGCACGTCCTTCGGGCCGGTCCGCCCGACGAGGATCCCGGCCAGCTGGCTGCCCTGCTCGCCCGGCTCGCCGCCGGCAAAGGCGTCGCCCAGCTCGAACAGCGCGAAGTCGGTCATGCCGCGCGCCTGGTTGCGGGCGGCCGCGCGCAGCAGCCCCGGCAGGAGCGAGGGGCGCATGTGGCTCATGTCGCTGGAGATCGGGTTCTCCAGCCGCGTCGCGTCGTCCCCGCCGCCGAACAGGGCCGCGCCCGCCCGGTCGATGAAGGAATAGGTGACGCATTCGTTGTAGCCGAGCGCGGCGGCCGACCGGCGGGCGGTCCCGGCGCGCAGCTGCATCGGCGTCAGGACCGGGGCGGGCAGGCCCGCCGGCACGGGCAGCGGCCGGCCCTTCAGCTTGGTCAGCGACGCGATCCGCGCCACCTCCTCGACCAGGTCCGCCTCGCCCTGCACGTCGGACCGCCAGGACGGCACCCGCGCCATGTCGCCGTCCATGACGAAGCCCAGCGCCTCCAGCGTCGCGCGCTGGGTCTCGGCCGGGATCTCCATCCCCACCAGCGACACGACCCGCGCGGGGTCGAGGCGGTAGGCGCGGGACATGTCCGGCGCGGCCCCGGCCACGACTATTTCGCTGACCTCGCCGCCGGCATGGTCGAGGATCATCGCGCAGGCGAGATCGCAGCCCTCGGCGGTGAAGGCGGGGTCGACGCCCCGCTCGAACCGGTAGCGGGCATCCGAGTTGATCTTCAGCGCCCGGCCGGTATGGGCCACGCGCACCGGGTCCCAGAACGCGCTCTCGACGAAGACGTCCACCGTCTCCCCGGTCACGCCGGTCGCCTCGCCGCCCATGATCCCGGCCAGGCTCTCGGGGCCGGTCTCGTCCGAGATCACGACCATGCCGGGCTGGAGCGTGTAGGTCCGCTCGTCCAGCGCCTCGATCGTCTCGCCACCCTGCGCCAGGTGGACGCGCAGCCCGCCCCGGACCTTGGCCGCGTCGAAGACGTGGAGCGGGCGGTTGCGGTCGTAGGTGAAGAAGTTCGTCACGTCGACGAGGAAGGAGATCGGGCGCAGCCCGATGGCCCGCAGCCGGTCCTGCAGCCATTGCGGCGACGGCCCGTTCTTCACGCCCCGGATCACCCGGCCGACGAAATGGGGGGCCACGTCCAGCGCCTCGGGCGCGATCTCCACCCCGATCGGGCAGGGGAAGGTCGCCTCGAACGCCGCCTGCGGCCGCGGCCGCAACGTGCCGAGGCCCCGCGCCGCCAGATCCCGCGCGATGCCCCGCACGCCCAGCGCGTCGCCCCGGTTCGGCGTGATCGCGATCTCGATCACGGGATCGACCTTGGCCGGGTCATGCGCGGCCAGCCAGTCGGGATAGCTCTGCCCGACCTCGCCGGAGGGCAGCTCGATGATGCCCTCGTGCTCGTCCGAAAGCTCCATCTCCCGCTCGGAGCACATCATGCCGTGGCTCTCGATCCCCCGGATCCTGCCCACGCCGATCGTCGTGTCGATGCCGGGCACGTAGGTGCCGGGGCGGGCCACGACGACGGTGATCCCGGCCCGCGCATTGGGGGCGCCGCAGATGATCTGCGTCTCGCCGCCGGGCAGGTCGACCTTGCAGACCTTCAGCTTGTCGGCGTCGGGATGCTTCTCGGCATGCGTGACCTTGCCGATGACGAAGTCCTTCAGCCGCTCGGCCGGATTCTCGATCCCCTCGACCTCGAGGCCGAGATCGGTGAGCGCGTCCGCGATCTCGGCGACGCTCGCCTGCGTGTCGAGATGGTCCTTGAGCCAGGACAGGGTGAATTTCATTGTCGCGTCCTCAGCTTTCGTCGCGTTCGGCGAGATCGTCCATGTCGCCCATGCGCCAGAGTTTGATTTCCCGCACCGTCCGGATCGTCGGTTTCGCCGCGAAGAGGATCGAGCCGATCAGGAAGAGCCACGTCGCCTCGATCGTCGTCGCCTCCCAGAAGAACAGGATCGAGCCGACCACGAAGCTCAGCGCCGCGCCGAAATCGACGATGGTGTAGAGCAGTTCGGACCGGGCGTAGTAGCGTTTCGTCCGTTCCGATCGCTGGCGGTTCTCGTGGCGGAAGAGTTGCATCTCGCCCTCCTGGTCGTTCGGCCTACCCCGCCTGCAGCCGCGGCATGTCGAGCGACGAGAACCCATAATGCCGCAGCCAGCGCAGGTCGCTGTCGAAGAAGGCGCGCAGGTCGGGGATGCCGTATTTCAGCATGGCGAGGCGGTCGATCCCGATGCCGAAGGCGAAGCCCTGCCATTCGTCCGGGTCGATCCCGGCGGCGCGCAGCACCTTGGGGTGGACCATGCCGGAGCCCAGCACCTCCAGCCAGTCGTCGCCCTGCCCCACGCGGACCTGGCCGTCGACCCATTCGCACTGGATGTCGACCTCGGCCGAGGGTTCGGTGAAGGGGAAGTGCGAGGCGCGGAACCGGGTCTTCACCTCCGTGCCGAAGAAGCGGGTGAAGAACTCCTCCAGCACCCATTTGAGGTTCGCCATCGAGATGTCGCGGTCGATGGCGAGCCCCTCGACCTGGTGGAACATCGGCGTGTGGGTCTGGTCGAAATCGGCGCGGTAGACGCGGCCCGGGCAGATGATGCGGATCGGGGCGCCCTGCGCCTCCATGCTGCGGATCTGGACCGGCGAGGTATGGGTGCGCAGCACGGCGGGCGGGCGGTTGTCGCCCTCCGCCCGGGCCATGTAGAACGTGTCCATCTCGGCCCGCGCGGGGTGGTGGCCGGGGATGTTCAGCGCGTCGAAATTGTACCAGTCGCTCTCGATCTGGGGGCCCTCGGCGACGGCGAAGCCGAGCGCGGCGAAGATCGCGGTGATCTCCTCGGTCACCTGGGTGACGGGGTGGATGCTGCCCTGTCGGCGGGCCCGGGCGGGGAGCGTGACGTCGATCGTCTCGCGCGCGAGCCGCGCGTCGAGGGCGGCGGCGGCGAGGGTCTCCTTGCGGGCGGCGATGGCGTCGGTCAGCTCGGACTTGAGCGCGTTGAGGGCGGGGCCGGCCTCCTGCCGCTGCTCGGGGGTCATCTTCCCCAGCTCGCGCATCTGCAGGCTGACCTCGCCCTTCTTGCCCAGCGCGGCGACGCGGATCTCCTCCAGCGCGGCCTCGGTCTCGGCCGCGGCGATCCGCTCCATCCATTTCGGCTTCAGATCGTCCATCGCGGCGGGCTCCTCGGCAAGACGGAGCGCCGGATAGCGCGCGGGCGGTCCAAGGGCAAGGCGCGCGGCCCCGGGGGGCCGTTAACCTCGACCTCGCGCGAACCGCCCCGGACGCGCCCCGCGCGGGCCATCCAGGCGCTGCGGGCGGGGGCGAGACCGGCCCCGTCCTCACGATGTCCTCACAGCCAGCAGGAGACCCGACCATGATGTCCCGCCTCGCCGCCGCCGCCCTCGTCGCCGTTCAGATCGCGGCCCTGCCGCAGGGCGCCGCGGCACAGTCCCACCAGGCCCCCGACAGCCTCTATTCCGGCCAGTGGTTCACCACGCCGGACGGCTGCTCGTACAGCCGCGCCCAGGCGCCCGGCTACCTGCCGACCTGGCATCTCATCGTGAACCCCCACCATATCGGCCAGCCGGCGCCGCACCGGGGCTGCCCCGCCATGCCGCGCTCGGCCCGATAGGCCGGGGCCGTCCCCCCCGCGGGAACCGCGGTGGCCGCCCGGCCCTGCCCCGGAAGCGGGCGGCCGGGCGGCCCGGATGCCGGAACGGAAAAGGGCCGCACCCGGCGGGGTGCGGCCCTGTCCTCGTCTCGGCGACGCCCCGGCTCAGGCCGGAAGCGCGTCCTTGGCCTTGGCGGCGATCGCGTTGAACGCCTCGGGCTCGTTCACGGCGAGATCGGCCAGAACCTTGCGGTCCACCTCGATCCCGGCCAGCGACAGGCCGTTGATGAAGCGGGAATAGGTCAGGCTCTCGTCATAGGCGCGGACGGCGGCGTTGATCCGCTGGATCCAGAGCGCGCGGAAGTTCCGCTTGCGGACCTTGCGGTCGCGCGTGGCGTACTGGTTGGCCTTGTCGACCGCCTGGCGGGCGACCTTGTAGGTGCGGCTGCGACGGTCGTAATAGCCCTTCGCGGCGTCGAGCACCTTCTTGTGGCGACGATGGGTGACGGTTCCACCTTTGACTCGCATGGATCAGTCCTCCTTCAGCGCGCGTAGGGCATCATCGGCTTGACGATCTGCTCGTCCGCCTTGGCCAGCGTCGTGGTGCCGCGGGCGTCGCGGATGAACTTGTTCGTCCGCTTGATCATGCCGTGGCGCTTGCCGGCCTGGCCGGCCTTGATCCGGCCGGAGGCCGTCATCGAGAACCGCTTCTTGCAGCTCGACTTGGTCTTCATCTTGGGCATTTCGGGTCTCCTGTTCGAGAGTGCCGTTTCGCGCGACTCGGCATGCCTCACCGGCCGGCCGCGCGGTCGAAGGGCGCCCTATAGAGGGAGGGCGGCCCGCTGGCAAGCCCCGCGGGGCGTCAGCCGGTATAGCGACCGATCACGCGGAAGAGCACGTCGGGGATCTCGCCGAACGTGTAGCCGCCCGGCTTGGTCGTCAGCGCGACGACGAGGAGGGTGCCGCCGATCAGCAGGACCAGCGAGGCGAGGCGCGGCGGCCGCCCGTCCGTCAGGGCCGAGGCGATGGCGGGCAGCGAGAAGACGAGCAGGATGAGCCCGATGGTGAGATAGAGATCCGCGTCCATGACCGCCCGCCCGTCCGATGCGCCTGCCCATGGGGGGCGGTCGTGACGCCGCCTCCCCCTGCGTCACCCTATTCCGCGTCGGCGCTGAAGATCAAACGTTCCTCGCAAGGGGCGACACGCAGGATGTTTGTGCTGCCCGGCGTGTTGAACGGCACGCCGGCGGTGACGACGATCGTGTCCTGCGGCCCGGCGAGGTTCTCGGCCCGCGCCGCGCGCACGGCGGCGACCACCGCCATCTTGAACCGGTCGACCGGCTCGACGATGACGCAGGCACAGCCCCAGGTGAGGCAGAGCCGGCGCGCCGTGTCCTGCTCCGACGTGAGCGCGAGGATCGGCACACGGGGGCGTTCGCGCGCCACCAGCGAGGCGGTCGTGCCCGACTGGCTGAAGCAGGCGATCGCCTTGATGTCCGTCGCCTCGGCGATCTCGCGCGCGGCCGAGACGATGCCGTCCGCGACCGAGCGGCGGGTGATCTTGCGCGAGCTCTCGATGATCTCGCGGTAGGTCGGGTCGGATTCCACCTCGGCGGCGACGTTGTCCATCGTGCGGACCGCCTCGATCGGGAAGGATCCGGCCGCGCTCTCGGCCGAGAGCATGACGGCGTCGGTCCCCTCGTAGATGGCGGCGGCGACGTCGCTGACCTCGGCCCGGGTGGGCATCGGGCTCTCGATCATGCTCTCGAGCATCTGGGTGGCCACGATCACCGGCTTGGCGGCGGTGCGGCACTTGCGCACGAGCTGCTTCTGGATCGGCGGGACGTTCTGCACGGGCAGCTCGACCCCCAGATCGCCGCGCGCGACCATGATCCCGTCGCTGACGGCGAGGATGTCGTCGAACGCCTTCACCGCGGCCGGCTTCTCGATCTTGGCGAGGACGGCGGCCCGTCCCCTGGCCAGTTCGCGCGCCTCGATCATGTCGGCAGGGCGCTGGACGAAGGACAGGGCCAGCCAGTCGACGCCCAGCTCGCAGGCGAATTCCAGGTCCTTGCGGTCCTTGTCCGACAGGGCGTGCAGCGGCAGCACCACGTCCGGCACGTTCACGCCCTTGCGGTTCGAGATCGTGCCGCCGACCGTCACCTCGCATTCGGCGAAGTCGCGGCCGCACTCGCGGACCTTCAGGCGGATCTTGCCGTCGTTGACCAGCAGCGAGGCGCCGGGCTCCAGCGCGTCGAAGATCTCCTTGTGGGGAAGCTGCACGCGCGTCGAATCGCCCGGCGCGTCGTCGAGGTCGAGCCGGAAGGCCTGCCCGGTCTCCAGCTCCTCGCCCTCGTCGTTGGCGAAGACGCCGACGCGCAGCTTCGGCCCCTGCAGGTCGGCGAGGATCCCGATCGGCGCGCCGAGATCGGCCTCGACCTTGCGGATGATCTCGTGCCGGGCCCGCTGCTCGTCATGGGTGCCGTGGCTCATGTTCAGGCGGAACACGTCGGCCCCCGCCTCGGCGAGGGCGCGGATCACCTCGTAGGTGGAGGAGGCCGGGCCGAGCGTGGCCACGATCTTGACGTTGCGGTGGCGTCGCATGTCGAACTTCCCTGTCTCATGGTGTCTGTCGGCGCGGGCGGCCCGAAACCAGGGGGGCTACCGCTAACACCCGTCGCGGGGCGGTATGGCGCAATTCCCTTCGGCTCACAACTGACCTATGCCCCGGTTCTGGTTAACACACGGTGAGGGGCCCTTGTCGGACACCGCCTTCCACATCCACGGCTCGGACCGGACCTCGCGCTGGCTGGTCATGGTCGATCACGCGACGAACCGCGTGCCGGACTGGGTGAACGGCGGCGATCTCGGCCTGCAGGCGGCCGACATGGCGCGTCACATCGCCTTCGATCCCGGGGCGCTGGGCTTCGCGCTGGCGCTCGGCGACGCGCTCGGCGCCACCGTCGTGTCGAGCGACTTCTCGCGCCTCGTGATCGACCCCAACCGGGGCGAGGACGATCCGACGCTGCTGATGCGGCTCTATGACGGGTCGGTCATCCCCGCCAACCGCGCCGCCGGCGCGGACGAGCGGGAGCGGCGCCTCGACCGCCTGCACCGCCCCTACCACCGGGCGGTCGAGGCGCTGGCGGCGCGCCGGAGCGATACCGTCCTGTGTTCGATCCACACCTTCACCCCGCAGCTGCGCGGGCGCCCGCCCCGGCCCTGGCAGGTCGGCATCCTGTCCTCGCCCCGCGACACCCGGCTCACCTCGGCGGTGCTGCGCCGGCTGTCGCGCGAGAGCGACCTGACGGTCGGGGACAACCAGCCCTATACCGGCGACCTGCCGGGCGATTCGATCGACCGGCACGGCCTCGCCCCGGGGCGGCCGAACGTGCTGGTCGAGATCCGCAACGACCTGCTGCCGGACGCGAAGGCGCAGCGGCACTGGGCCGGACGGATCGCGCCGGCCCTGACCGGCGGCCTGGCCGAGGCCGGCCTGTGAGCGGGGGGCAGCGACACCCCCCGGCCCGGACGCACGAGGAGACGACATGACGAGAGCCGCGATCTTCGACCTCGACGGCACGCTGATCGACAGCGAACGGCTGATCCTCGACGCGGGCGCGCTCGCGCTCGAGGCGATGGGCATCCCCGAGGGGCGCGCCCGCCTCGTCGCGCTGGTCGGCACGGCCGGCGATCAGGCGGCGCTGCTGCGCGGCGTCTTCGGCGAGACCTTCGACACCGCCACCTTCGAATCGCTCTGGGACGAGGAAGCGGCCCGCGCCTGGGCGGACGGCATCCCGCCCCGCGCCGGCGCGGTCGACCTGCTGCGGCACCTGCTGGATACCGGGGTCCCGCTGGCCCTGGCGACGAACTCGCCCACCGACTGGGCGCATCGCCGGCTGGCGGAGGCGGGGCTCGACCACGCCTTCCCGCCGGAGCACGTCTGGGGGCGCGACCGGGTCGAGCGGCCGAAGCCCGCGCCGGACCTGTTCCTCGCCGCCGCGCGCGGCCTGGGGATCGCGCCGGCCGATTGCGTGGCCTTCGAGGATTCCGATCCCGGAACCGCCGCCGCCCTTGCCGCGGGCATGACCGTGGTCCAGATCCCCGACCAGCGCCCCGCCGGCACGCGCGACGCCCACCACCTGGCGGAGAGCCTGCTGGACGGCGCGCGGGCCGCGGGGCTGATCTGAGAGCCGGAGGACCAGATGGACGAGATGGACGAGACCACCCGCACCGAGATCGAGGCCGCCGCCTTCCGCCGCCTGCGCCGCCACCTGATGGAGGAGCGGCCGGACGTGCAGAACATCGACCTGATGACCCTGGCCGGGTTCTGCCGCAACTGCCTGTCGCGCTGGATGCAGGAAGCCGCCGCCGAGCGCGGGGTGGAAATGGGCAAGGACGAGGCCCGCGCGCTCTATTACGGGATGCCCTACGAGGCGTGGCGGGCGATGCACCAGCGCGAGGCGACCGACGCCCAGAAGGCCGCCTTCGACGCCGTGCCGAAGGAGCATTAGGCGGGTGAACCGGACCCGGCCGGGGCGGGGGACGTCCCGTCCCCCCTTGGCCTGGCGGCCAATTCCCCCCTGGGGAGTATTTGGGGCAAGATAAGGGGGCGGCCGATTTCGCTCCCGTCAGGGGAGGGAAGACGAGGCCGGCGCAGGCCGACCTGGAAAGTCCCGCCGTTGGCGCGTCGTCCGGCCGGGGGCGGGGGACGTCCCGTCCCCCCTTGGCCGGGCGGCCAATTCCCCCCTGGGGAGTATTTCGGGCAAGAGAAGGGGGCGGCCGCTTTCGCTCCCGTCAGGGGAGGAAAGACGAGGCCGGCGCAGGCCGACCTGGAAAGTCCCGCCGTTGGCGCGTCGTCCGGCCGGGGGCGGGGGACGTCCCGTCCCCCCTTGGCCTGGCGGCCAATTCCCCCCTGGGGAGTATTTGGGGCAAGATAAGGGGGCGGCCGCGGGGTGCGGCCCTCAGTTCCGGACCAGTCCGACGCCGAAGATCCCGGCGGAGATGTCGATCCGCCGGAGCGTGCCCGCGGCATAGGTGAGGTCGATGTCGATCTGCCGGAAGCGGAAGGGCGAGACATGGCCCGGCCCCGCCACGACGCGGTAGTCGAGGGCGCAGACGGTGCCCTCCGCCGTCTCGGTGCGGGCGGTGACGCGCCCCTCGGTCACCCGGCGCCCGTCGTAGAGACGGAAGGATTGCGGACAATCGCTGCCCTGGACGATGCGCCACAGCCCCGTCACGGGATCCGAGACGGGGGCGGCCAGGGTGGCGGGATCGGAGGCCGCGGTCGCCTCGGAGGGCGGGTCGATCTCGACCCCCGTCACTTCGGCGCCGTCGAACAGGACCGACACCGCCCGCTCGTGGTTGCGGAAGAGGTACTGCGTGACCGCCGCCCCCGCCTCGGTCCGGCGGGGCGCCAGCGTCGCCTCGCTCACCCCGTCCGCCACGCCGAGCGGGGTGTTGTCGAGCGTGGTGCGGAAGAGGGCGGCGGTGCTCTCCATCGTGCCGATGCGGGTCCCGCCGAGCAGGACGTCGAACGTCTCGGCCGAGGCGGGGGCCGCGAGGGCGGCGAAGAGGGCGACGAGGCGGAACATGGCGGGTCCTTTCGGGGCCGGGTCGGGATCAGGAGGCGGCCTTGCGGCTTTCCTCGAAATAGATCTCGCGCAGGCGCCGGGCCACCGGGCCGGGCGTTCCGTCGCCGATGGGGGCCCCGTCGATCGCGACAACCGGCATCACGAAGGTGGAGGCCGAGGTGATGAAGGCCTCGTCCGCCGCCTGCGCCTCGGCAATGGTGAAGGCGCGCTCCTCGACCTTCATCTGCGCCTCGCGGGCGAAGCGCAGGACGGCGGCGCGGGTGATGCCCGACAGGATGTGGTCCCCGAGGTCGCGGGTGACGATCGTGCCGCCCGCGACGATGTAGGCGTTGTTCGACGTGCCCTCGGTCACGTGGCCGTCCTCGACCATCCAGGCGTCGTCGGCGCCTGCGGCCTTGGCCATCATCTTGCCCATGGACGGGTAGAGCAGCTGCACGGTCTTGATGTCGCGCCGCCCCCAGCGGCGGTCGTCGATGGAGATCACGCGGATCCCCGTCCTGGCGGCCGGGCTGTCCGCGAGGCCGGGCTTGTTCTGGGTGAACAGGACCACGGTCTGCGGCGTGTCCTGGGGCGGGTAGGCGAAGTCGCGGTCGGCGGGGGCGCCGCGGGTGATCTGCAGGTAGACCATGCCGTCCTCGACCCCGTTGCGGGCGACGAGTTCGCGGTGGATCCCGCGCAGGTCCTCGGCCGCCATCGGCATCGTCATGCCGAGCTCGGTCAGCGAGCGGTCCAGCCGGGCGGCATGGCCGTCGAAGTCGATGAGCCTGCCGCCGAGCACGCTCGTCACCTCGTAGACGCCGTCCGCCATGAGGAAGCCGCGGTCGAAGACCGAGACCTTCGCCTCCCCCTCGGGGAGGTAGTCGCCGTTGACGTAGACGGTTCGGGTCATGGGGGGCCTCTCATCGTGTCGCCCCGGTGGTGTGGCAGATCGGCGGGTGGGTCAAGATGCGACCGTCTCAGCCGGTCCGGGTCAGGCCGGGCGCGTCGATGTGCAGCCAGTCCACGCGGCGCGCCGGATCGTAGACGGAGACGGAGGGCGGCGGCAGGGTCTCGTCCGCGAAGCACCCGGCCCGGACGGCGATCTGCCCCTCCGCGTCGCCGAGGCCGTAGAAGACCGTGGTGCCGCAATCGGGGCAGAAGCTGTTGGTGATGGTCGTGCCCTCGTCGCCGGTGCGCCGCCACTCGCGGTAGCTTCCGGTGATCGTGACCTGCGCGCTTTCCCATCGCGCGTTCCAGGAGAAGGCGCTGCCGGACAGGCGCTTGCAGGCGTGGCAGTGGCAGATCGAGACCCGGATCGGGTCGCCCGTGCAGGTGAGGATCAGCTGCCCGCAGGCGCATCCGGCCGTGCGCCTCATCGGGCGCGCCTCCCCCGGGCGGACCGGGCCCGCGCTGGCCGCGCGACAGGACGCGCGGCCGGTGCCCCCTTCCCCGGCCGCCCCCGGGCGCGTCCTACCCCCATAGCGCGGCCTCCGGCGGGTGGACGAGGCTGCCGTCGAACCGCAGCGGCGGCTCGCGGTCCCGGGCGAGGAGGAGCGGGCCGTCGAGATCGACCACCTCGGCCCCCTGCGCGGCGAGCATCGCGGGGGCCATGGCAAGCGAGGAGCCGACCATGCAGCCGACCATGACCCGGTGCCCGGCGGTGCGGGCGGCATCGCACAGGGCCAGCGCCTCGGTCAGGCCGCCGGTCTTGTCGAGCTTGACGTTCACCACGTCGTAGAGCCCCGCGAGCGCGGGCAGCGACGCACGGTCGTGGCAGCTCTCGTCGGCGCAGAGCGGCACGGGGCGGTCGAGCCCGCGCAGCGCCTCGTCCTCGCCGGCGGGCAGCGGCTGCTCCACCAGCGCCACGCCGAGCCGGGCGAGATGGGGAGCGAGGTCGCGGTAGATCGCGGCGCTCCACCCCTCGTTCGCGTCGATCACGATGCGGGCCTCCGGCGCGCCGCGGCGCACCGCCTCGAGCCGGGGCATGTCGTCGGGCGTGCCGAGCTTGATCTTCAGCAGCGGGCGATGCGCCTCCTCGCGGGCGCGGGCCTCCATCGCCTCGGGACTTTCGAGCGAGAGGGTGTAGGCGGTGGTGAGGGGGCCGGGCGCGGGCAGGCCGAGGATCTGCCAGACGCGCCGCCCCTCCGTCTTCGCGCGCAGGTCCCAGAAGGCGCAGTCGACCGCGTTCCGGGCCGCCCCGGCGGGCAGGGCCTCCGGCAGGTCGGCATGGGCGAGGTCGGCGGGCAGGCCCCGTATCTGCGCCTCGACGCTGTCTAGGCTCTCGCCGTAGCGGGCATAGGGCACGCATTCGCCCCGCCCGGTGACGCCGCCGCGCGTCACGGTGGCGGTCAGGACCTGCGCCTCGGTCCGCGAGCCGCGCGAGATGGTGAAGGCGCGGGCGAGCGGAAAGGCCTCGCGGGTCACGTCGATCATGGGAGCCTCCTTGGCGGGGTCGGGGCGGGCGCGGGGCGGGCCGATGCGCCCCTGAGCGCGGTCCGCCCCCCGCTGTCCTGTCAGATCCCGTCCAGCGCGTCGACCAGGGGGCCGGCGCCGAAGCGGTAGGGGTCGGTCGCGGGCAGGTCCATCCGCTCCGCCGCCTCGGCAAGGCAGGCGCGGGCCGCGGCCTCGTCCAGCGCGGCGGTGTTGATCGAGAGGGCCACGAGCCGGCAGTCGGGATTCACCCGGCGCGCGTGAAGGAGCGCGGTGTCGCGCGCCTCCTCGAGGCTGGGAAGGGGATAGTGCGGCAGGCCGCGCATGTGGGTGCGCGTCGGTTCGTGGCAGAGGACCAGCGCGTCGGGCTGGCCGCCATGGATCAGCGCCAGCGAGACGCCCGCATAGGACGGGTGCGACAGGCTGCCCTGCCCCTCGATCAGGTCCCAGTGGTCCGGATCGTTGTCCGGGGTCAGCCATTCGATGCTGCCGGCCATGAAATCGGCGATGACCGCGTCGAGCGGCACGCCTTCCCCGGTGATGAGGATGCCGGTCTGGCCGGTGGCGCGGAACGTGGCCTTCATGCCCCGCTGACGCATCACCCGCTCCATCGCCATGGCCGTGTACATCTTGCCGGCGGAGCAGTCGGTGCCTACGGCGAGGCAGCGCTTTCCAGTGCGCCTCTCGCCGCTGGCAATGGGATAGCGCACGGACGGGATGCGCACGTCGTGCAGGCGCTGCCGCTCGGCCCTCGCCGCCGCCACGAGATCGGGCTGGTCCCGCAGCAGCGTGTGCAGGCCCGAGGCGATGTCGTAGCCCATCTCGACCGCCTCGATCATCGCGGCGCGCCAGCTTTCGGCGAAGGTTCCGCCGCGATTGGCGACGCCGATCACCAGCGTCCGCGCGCCCGCCTCCCACGCCTCGGCGAGACTCATGTCGGGCAGGCGCATGTCCGCCCTGCAGCCCGGCAGGCGGAGCTGCCCCACGGCATGCTCGGGGCGCCAGTCGCGGATGCCCTGCGCCACCTTCGCCGCCAGAGGGTCCGGCGCGTCGCCGAGGAAGAGGAGATAGGGGGTCGGGATCATCGCGCGCTCCGGCCGTTCGGGGTCTGTCCCCCCGAGGATGGGCCGCCCGGGGCCGAAGTCACGCGCCGTCCGGCCCTACCAGATGGGGAAGGTCGGTAGATGACCGGCCGCCTGCACGGCCTCGATCAGCTCCGCCAGCGGAATGAGCGCGAGGAAGACGAGCGCGTCGGCGAAGTTGCCGCGCAGCGCCCGCACGTCGGCGGTGATCCGCGGCGGGGTCGAGAAGCCCGACAGGCGCGGCAGGATCCGCGGCACGCGCGCGGCATAGTCGTCGTAGGCCGGGCCGAAGGCGCCGCGCAGGTAACGCTCCTCCCGGCGGGCGGTGATCCAGAGCACGGCGAAGGTGGCCCCGCCGATCAGTGCGGCGAGGGTGACCGAACTCAGCAGCAGGCCGAACGCCGTCGCCCCGATCGTGGAGAAGAGGTAGAGCGGGTGCCGGCACAGCGAATAGGGCCCGTCCTGCATGACCGTCCGGTTCTTGGCCGCGCCGATGTAGAGGATCGCCCAGAACCGGCCGAAGATCGCGGCGAAGAGCAGGATTCCCCCCAGCGGCTCGAGCGTCTCGGACGCGAGACCGCCATCCTGCCAGACAGGGCGGCCGCACAGGACCAGCGGGATCAGCGCCAGGCCGAGGAGCCGGAGCACGAGGATCCGCTGCCATTGCCGCACCGGGCGGGGCTGGCCCGCCTTTCCCGTCGATCCGTTGCCGGTCACCACATCGTCTCCTTCGCCCTGCCGGGCCACTGCGCGTCGTAGGCGGCGCCGTCGAAGCCGGCCCTCGCCTCCTCCAGCAGCTCGCCCACGCTCGGCAGGCCCGCGCTCTCGTCGGCGCCCGACCAAAGCCCCGCCCGCAGGATCGCGCGGGCACATTGCGAGTAGACCTCCGCCACGGTCACGACGATGACCGTCGCGGGCGATGCGGCACCGTGCCGCCCGTCCCGGGCGAAGCTCTCGCGCAGATCCTCGTCCGCGGTGAGGACGGCCCGGCCGTTCACGCGCACCACGTTGGCCGATCCGGGCACGAGGAACATCAGGCTCACCCGCCCGTCCGCGACGATGTTGCGCAGGGAATCGAGCCGGTTGTTGCCGCGCCAGTCCGGCATCAGCAGCGTGCTCTCGTCCGCGATCCGCACCACGGGGCCGTCATCGCCCCGGGGCGAGTCGTCGGTGCCGCCGGGGCCTACGGTCGTCAGCACGCAGAACCGGCTACGCCCGATCCAGTCCGCGTAGAGCGGCGTGATGCGGGGCCGGACCTTGATCGTCGCCGCCTCGCCCGGCCTGCCGTAGAGCGCCTCGAGCGCGGCGAGGTCGCGGATCGGCTGCATCAGCCGGCCACCCGGACCGGAAAGCCTGTTTCGGCGAGAAGGGCGTCGGACCGCGTCTCGATCTCGCCCTCCAGCCGCGCCATAAACTCCATCACCGGCAGGCCGGCGGGAATCTCGGGCAGGAACTCGACCACCGCGGTGCCGGGGCGGCGATGGACGCCGCGCCGCGGCCAGAAGATCCCGACATTGCAGGCGACGGGCACGCAGGGCTGGCCGAACGCCTCGTAGAGCGCGCCGGACCCGATCTTGTAGGGGGCGGGGACGCCCGGGGCGACGCGCGTGCCCTGCGGATAGATGATCAGCTGCCCCGGATCGGACCGGCCCGCCGCCACGTCCGCGACCATCCGCTTGACCGCCTGCGCGCGCCGGCCGCGATCGACCGGAACGCAGCCGATCCGGCGGGCGAACCAGCCCAGGATCGGGGCGTGGGTCAGCTCCTTCTTCATGATGAAGCGGCCGCGCGGGACCGAGCCGTAGATCATGATGATGTCGAGGAAGCTCTGGTGCTTGGCCGCGATCAGCACCTCGCCCGCGGGCGGCGTGCCCCGCACCTCGGTCCGCAGGCCCACGCACCAGCGCGCCAGCCAGCGGGCGTAGCGGCACCATCCCTGGCAGGCCGCGACCGCCCCCTCGCGGCTGGCCAGCGCCCAGGGCAGGTAGACGAGGCCGTAGACCGCCATCCCGGCATAGAGCAGGATCGAGAAGACGAGGCTGCGCGCCCATTGCACGGTGTAGCCGAGGCCGCCGCCGGCCCCCCGGCTCATGCCTGCGCCTCGAGCGAGCGCATCGCCGCCGCCCGCGTGGCGAGGAACGCGACGAGCGCGGCGAGCGGCGGGATCAGCACCGGCAGCAGCCAGCCCGCCCCGGAAAAGCCCAGCCCATCGAGGAAGCCGCCCGCCACCTCGCCTCGCGGCAAGATGGCGAGGGCGAGCGTGCCCGCCGCCGCCCCGGCCGCCGCGCCGATGGCCGTGCGGACGGTGAAGCGCCGGACGAAGGCGCGGGCGATGTAGACGTCGCGCGCCCCGACGAGCCGCAGCACCCGGATTACCTGCGCGTTGGCCGAGAGCGCCGCCTGCGCCGCCAGCGTGATCATCGCCCCGGTCGCCGCGCCGATCAGCAGGATCGACACCCAGCCCAGCAGGCGCAGCCGGCCCGCCGCCTCGACCAGCGGCTGCCGCCAAGCGGCGTGGTCGTCCAGCATCGCGCCCGGCACCTCGGCCTGGAGGCGGGCGCGCAGGCCGGTGGCGTCATAGCCCTCGGCATCCTCGACGATCTCGATCAGCTGCGGGATCGGCAGGTCCTCCAGGGGCAGCTGCGCGCCGAACCACGGCTCGAGCAGGGCCTGCTCCTCCTCCGACGTCAGGGCCCGGGCCGAGGCGATGCCGGGCGTGCTCTCCAGCACCCGCAGCGCGGCCTGGGTCTGCAGGTCCACCTGCGCCTCGGGGGCCGAGATGCGCAGCGTCGAGGTGCGGGCCAGCTCGGCGCCCCAGCGCTCCGCCAGCCGGCCGGAGGTGGAGGCGAGCGCCATCGCGAAGACCGCGAGAAAGGCCATCGCCCCGGCGGTGAACAGCGTCAGCCGCGCCGTGTAGCCGGTCGGCGGCACCGCCCGGTCAGCCTGCGGATCGCCCGCCAGCAGCGACAGGAGCAGCGAGAACCGCCTCACAGGTCCGCCCCCGCCGCCTGCAGCCGCCCGCCCTTCAGCCGCAGGACGCGGGACTGCACCTGTGCCTTGGCCGCGCGGATCAGGTTGAGGTCGTGGGTCGCGACCAGCACCGCCTTGCCCATGCGGTTCAGCTCGACCAGCAGGCGCAGCAGCCGCTGCGACATCTCCCAGTCGATGTTGCCCGTGGGCTCGTCGGCGATGATCACGTCGGGCGAGACGATGACGGCACGGGCCAGGGCGGCGCGCTGCCGTTCCCCGCCCGAGAGCTGCGGCGGCAGCTGGTCCACCTGATGCGACAGCCCGACCCAGGTCAGCAGCTCGCCGAGGTTCTGCTCGGCCTCGGCCTGCCGCCCGGCGACGGTGAGCGGCAGGGCGATGTTCTCGGCCAGCGGCAGGTGGTCGAGGAACTGGCAGTCCTGGTGCACCACGCCGATCCGGCGCCGCGCCAGGGCGATGCCGTCGCGGTCGACCTTGCGGGCGTCGGTGCCGAACAGCTTCACCCGGCCGGAGGTCGCGATCAGGTCGCCGTAGCAGAGCTTGAGCAGCGTCGTCTTGCCCACGCCCGACGGGCCGGTGAGGAACTGGAACGAGCCGGGCGCGAGGGTCAGCGACAGGTTCGAGAACAGCTCTCCGCCGCCGTAGCTGTACGACACGTCCTCGAGCTCGATCACCCCTGGTCCCCCGGCAACGGACATCGTGCGGCCGGCGCGCGCGGTGCCCCGGGCGCCGAAGCCGTCCTGCGCGCCTTGTGCCGAAAAGGTCGCGCGGGCGCAATCTGTCCCTGCGCGGGCCGGGGAAGCGCTTGGAACGGGAGCGAGGGATCGTTAGCGTTTCGCCAACGATGTGAGCAGGATGCCGGACGCCCCGGCCCGGGGACCGAAGGCCGAAGGACCAGATGCGACTGAGCTGTCCCAATTGCGCGGCGCAATACGAGGTGCCCGACGACGCGATCCCGCAGGCGGGGCGCGACGTGCAATGCTCCAATTGCGGGCAGATCTGGTTCGTCCCGGCCGATGGCGGCGCGGCCGCGCCGGCCCCGGATGCCGCGCCCGAGCCGCCGCCCGCCCCGCCCGCCGCCGAACCCGATCCGCGGCCCGTGCCCGACACGGTCCCGCCAGGCCCCGAGGACGGCTGGGGCGACGAACGGACGCAGGACGACGAGGACGACGAGAGCGCCCCGGCGGAGAAGCGCCCGGCGAGCGCGCCGCGCGCCCATCCGGCGGAGGGCGCCGCCCAGCCATCCGCGCGGGAGGGGGACGCCCCCGCCGGCGCCGCAGGGGACGCGACCGACGACGCGCCTGCCGAGGCAGGGACGAGCGGCACGTCCCCGGCAGCCGCGGGCCCGTCCGGCCGGGCGCTCTCGCCCGAGGTGCAGCGCATCCTGCGCGAGGAGGCGGAGCTGGAACGCCGCCGCCGCGCCGGTGCCGCGCCGATCGAATCGCAGCCCGATCTCGGCCTGACCGATCCCCCGGCCCCCGCCCCGGCGCCGGCCCCGGCCCCGGCCCCGAGTCCGGCGCCGGAGGCAGAGGGACAGGACGCGCCGCAGGCCGCGACCGCCCCCAGCGCGGCCGAGGCCGAGGGCCAGCATTCCGAGGAGGCGCGCCGCCGCATGGCGCGGATGAAGGGCGAGCCGGTCCCGCCGATCGCCGCCGCCGTGCCGGGCGGCCCGGCCCCCACCGGGCGCGGCGGCCGCCTGCCCGATATCGACGAGATCAACTCGACGCTCGAACCCGAGGCGCGCCGCGCCGCGCAGCGCCAGGCCCGCGCCGCCGAGGATCACGAGACCCCGGCCGAGACCTCCGAGCGTACCTGGCGCCACGGCTTCCGCCTCGGCTTCGGCCTCGTGCTGCTGATCGCGGCGGTGCTGGCGCTGATCTACCTCTACGCGCCGCAGATCGCCGAGCGCCTCCCCGCCCTCGCACCCGCCCTGGCCGATTATTCCGACGCGGTGGACCGCCTGCGACTCTGGGTCGACCTGTCGCTGCAGGGGCTGATCGACGAGGGACCGGACGCGGCCTGACGCGGCGGGAGCGCAAGTGGGGGGGTGCGACCCACCCTACGCGGAACAACATGGATTTGCGGGACCGGGGTGGGTGCAACCCACCCTACAAGGCAAGGCGTAGGGTGGGTTGCACCCACCCCGGCCCCACGACCGTGCATAGGGTGGGTTGCACCCACCCCAGCCCCACGGCCGCCCGTAGGGTGGGTTGAACCCACCCCAGCCCCACGGCCGCGCGTAGGGTGGGTTGAACCCACCCCAGCCTGACCACCCGACCGCGCGGCGAACGGGTCGCCCACCCCCGCCCGATGGACCGGCGGAGTGGGCGGCATGGCCCCCGCCCCCGGCGCTTCGCCACCGATCCTCGGGTCGCCGGCTCGCGTCTGGCGATCGCCCCCGGGTGGAGGCGCCGGCCGGATTGCGGCGCGGCCTATTCGCGGGGCGGCGCGCTCGGCACGGCGATCCCGGCGGCGCGGAATCGCTCGAGCTCGGCATAGGCGTCGAGCGCCTGGCCGGCATAGGCCTGGTAGTAGCGGTCGCCTCCGAACAGGGCGAAGGCCGCCGCGCGGGACCGGAAGGCCGCGTCCTCCTGCGCAAGGCTCCGCCGGATCGCCGGATCGGCGCCGCCGGTCGCGGCGAGCAGCGCCGCGTCGCGGGCCGGGATCCCGCCGCCGGCCGCCTGCGGATCGCCGCCCAGCACGATCTGCGCCTCGACCAGCGGGGCGGGATCGGCGCGGTTGCCGGCGGCCGGGTCGGGCGGCGGAAGCGCGGTGCCGGGGGGCATCTGGAGGGGCCGCTGCGGCACGACCGAGAACTCGTCGGGCCCCGCGCTGGGGCTCTCCAGCACGCGCAACCCGTCGGTCCCGCCGGCGCAGGCCGTCAGCGCGCCGAGTGCCAGCGCCGCTCCGATCGCTCGTCCCGTCCGTCTCATGCCGTCCCCCGTCTCGTCCTCGCCCCCGGTCATAGCCGTCCTCGGCGCCCGGGTCACGTCCTGCCGCGCGGGGCGGGCTTCGCCGCGCGCGTCCGCTTGCCCTCCCCGTCCCGCCCCTCCCGGCCCCGCCCGTCCGGCCCGTCCCCGGTGAAGAAGACGAGCCCCAGCGCCCCGGCGAAGACGGCGATGTCCGCGACGTTGAAGGCGAAGGGATTGTCGATGCCGCAGCAGCTCATGTTCAGGAAGTCGGCGACCGCGCCGTAGAGCAGCCGGTCCAGCACGTTGCCCAGCGCCCCGCCGACCAGCAGCCCGGCCGAGAGGTGCATCCAGCGGCTGCCCTGGCCGCGCCAGACCCAGACGAGCACCAGCGCCGAGACGCCGACCGCGATGGCGATCAGCACCCAGCGCATGTCGGCGCCCGAGAGAAGGCCGAAATTGACCCCCCGGTTCCATGCCATGCGGAAGTTGAGAAAGGGCGGAAAGACGTCGATCGCCTGCCGCTGGGCGAGGTTCAGCAGGTGGACCACGAC
This sequence comes from Wenxinia saemankumensis, assembly GCF_900141735.1. Lineage (GTDB taxonomy): Bacteria > Pseudomonadota > Alphaproteobacteria > Rhodobacterales > Rhodobacteraceae > Wenxinia > Wenxinia saemankumensis. The sequence continues at coordinate 370,638 of NZ_FQYO01000003.1, read as the reverse complement.
GTATTTCGTGAGCTGGTCGACGACGAAGACGACCAGCGCCGTCCAGAGGGTGAGACGCATCGACGGACCCCTAGTGCCGGAAGTGGCGCATGCCGGTCAGCACCATCGCGATGCCGTGGGCGTCGGCGGCGGCGATCACCTCGTCGTCGCGCATCGACCCGCCCGGCTGGATGACGCAGGTCGCGCCGGCCTCCACCGCCTCCAGCAGACCGTCGGCGAAGGGGAAGAACGCGTCGGAGGCGACGGCCGCGCCCTTCACCGGGCTCTCGGAAAGGCCCAGCGCCTCGGCCATGCGGCCGGCCTTCGCCGCGGCGATCATCGCGCTGTCGAGCCGGCTCATCTGGCCCGCGCCGATGCCGACGGTCTGTCCGTCCCGCGCATAGACGATGGCGTTGGACTTCACGTGCTTGGCCACGGTCCAGGCGAACATCAGGTCGTCGAGCTGCGCCTCGGTCGGGGCGGCCTTCGTCGCCAGCTTCAGCGCATCGCGCGCCACGAAGCCGGTATCGCGGTCCTGCACCAGCATCCCGCCCGAGACCTGCCGCCAGGCCGGGCCGCCGGCGCGCGGGTCGGGCAGGCCGTCGGTGACCAGCAGGCGCACGTTCTTCTTGGCCGACAGGATGCGGCGGGCCTCCTCGTCGGCGCCGGGGGCGATCACGACCTCGGTGAAGATCCGGGCGATCTCCTCGGCCGTCTCGCCGTCGAGCGGACGGTTGAGCGCGACGATCCCGCCGAAGGCCGAGGTGCGGTCGCAGTCGAAGGCGCGGGACCAGGCCTCGCGCGGAGTGTCGCCCAGCGCGACGCCGCAGGGATTGGCATGCTTGACGATGACGCAGGCGGGACGGTCCCCCGGCCCTTCCCCGCCGAACTCGGCCACCAGCTCGTAGGCGGCGTCGGTATCGTTGATGTTGTTGTAGGACAGCTCCTTGCCCTGCAGCTGCGTCGCCGTGGCGACGCCGGGGCGGGCCGAGCCGTCCGCGTAGAAGGCGGCCGACTGGTGCGGATTCTCGCCGTAGCGCAGCCCCTGCCGCAGCGTGCCGGCGAAGGCGCGGCGGCGCGGCTGCCCCTGCGCGAAGGCGCCGGCCATCCAGCCCGACACGGCGGCGTCGTAGGCGGCGGTGCGCGAGAAGGCGGTGAGCGCCATCCGCTCGCGGAAGGCGCGCGACGTGGCGCCGTCCTGCGCCTCGAGCTCGGCCAGCAGGCCCTCGTAATCCTGCGGGTCCACGATGACGGTGACGTCGTTGTGGTTCTTGGCCGCCGCGCGGATCATGGCGGGGCCGCCGATGTCGATGTTCTCGACGATCGTGGCGGCATCGGCGCCCCCGGCCAGCGTGTCCTCGAACGGGTAGAGGTTCACGACGAGCAGGTCGATCTCGGGAATGCCGTGCGCCGCCATCGCGGCGCGGTGCTCGTCGTTCGACCGGGCGGCCAGCAGCCCGCCATGCACGTTCGGGTGCAGCGTCTTGACGCGGCCGTCCATCACCTCGGGAAAGCCCGTCACCTCGGCCACGTCCCGCACCGCGATGCCCGCCTGCCGCAGCGCCCCGGCCGAGCCGCCGGTCGACAGGATCTCGACCCCGCGCGCGGCGAGGGCGGCGGCCAGGTCGGTCAGCCCGGTCTTGTCGGAGACGGAGATCAGGGCCCGCCGCACCGGGGCGGCCTCTGTCCTGGTGGCGGAGATGGCGGTGACGGTCATCGGCGGATCCTCGGAAGCGGGCGTCGGCCCGGGGCCTCGGGCGGGCGGCGGTCAGGCGTCGTCCTCGTCCCATGTTGTCATCGGGGCGGTGTCGCGCACCGCGTCCGGCGTGTCGTGCGTCTTGGCCAGCGACCAGCGCATGCGCGTCGCATAGGCCAAGGTGCGGCCGGATAAAACCACCTGCTGCGTGGCACGGGGCCGCGGCCGCCCGGATTCGAGGTAGACCGACCGCTCCAGCGTCAGCCGCGCGCCGGGTTCCCCCTGGAACAGCCAGTCCTCGCCCGAGACGAGGTGCAGCAGCACCGCGGCGCCGCCGGTATCGAGCTCGGCCTCGACATCGGGATGCAGGTGGAACCGGATCGAGAAGGCGATGCCCTGCATCCCGGTCTTCTGCATCACCCGGTCGAAGCGCTGCGCGTCGGCGTCCGACAGCGTGGTGAGGATGTCCTCGCCCACCAGCGCGCGCCCGTCGGAGCCGAGGTCCAGCGTGCGGGCATGGGTCAGCCCGTGGCTGCCGCGCCAGCCGTCATGGCTCAGCTCCAGCCGCGTTCCGTCGCCCAGATCGGACGACACCGCCTGAACCCGGCCGGGGCCCTCCGCCAGCCAGCCGGCGGCGTTGCCCGTCCCCTCGGGCGCCAGCCGCGCCGAGGAGACGCCGTCGATCCCCAGGGTGGAATGGGAGGGGGTCGCCCGCCCCGCCCGGCGCCAGTCGCGGCCGAAGGTCCGGCCCGAGCCGCAATTGACGATCAGCGGCCGCCGGGCCGAGGTCAGCTCGAAGGCGAGGGTCGAGGCATGGCCCTCGGCCGAGGCGAGGCCGATGGGCGGGGGCGCGGCGTCGACGATCAGCGTCGTGCGGCCGCCCGACAGGCGGCGAAACCCCATCGCGGCCGCCTCGGCCCGGGCGCCGCGCCGCCCGGCCGCGGCGAGGGCGTGGTCGAGCCGCCCCTCGTTTCCCCGCCCCCCGCCATGGAACCGGGCGAGGGCGCCGTCGGAATGGCGCAGGGTGCGCAGGGCCGGGACGATGCGGTGGATGGCGGCGGTCACGGGCTCGGGCACCGCGCGGTCCGCCTCGGCGGCGGCGAGGACGGCGCGGTTGAGCAGCGTCAGCACCTGCAGCAGGTCCTCGGGATTGCGGCTGGCGAGCCCCCCGCCCGCATCGACCTGGCGCATGCTCTCCTGTGCCAGCGCCGCCAGGGCGGGGCCGGCCATCCCGTCCTGCCCCTGCAGCGCCAGGCCGGCATAGACGATGGCGGCCAGCGCCTCGATCCGGGGCAGCCCGGCCGGGCCGGCGGGCCAGCGCTGGGCGAGGAAATGGACCTGCGCGACCAGCAAGCGGAAGAAGCGGGCCTCGTCCTCCGCCCCCCGGCCCTGCAGCAGGAAGGGCGCGTGGTCGATCCAGCGGATCACCCGCCGCGCGGTCAGCGGCACGGTCCAGCCGGGCCCCCTGCCCCGCCCCGCCGCGTCGATCCAGCGGAAGGTCCAGTCCTGCGCGCGCCCGCGGGCGGCCTCGCCTCCCAGCGCGGCGAGATCGTCCAGCCAGAGGAAGCCCTGCGCCGCGTCGCGGGCCGGCCCCTCCTCCGCCGCGACGTCCCAGATCGCGGCGCCCGGCGCCTCGATCGCCGCGCCCCCCAGCAGGAAACGCCCCTCCAGCATCCGCCGTCCCTGATCGACCCGGCCCAGGAGGCGCGGCTCGGGGATGCCGACCAGGGGGGCGGGCCGGCCCCGCCGGACCGCCCGGCGCGCCGCGCGGCGGTCGAGGAACCGCGCCCAGTGGGCCGCCCATCTCTCGCCTCTCGCCACGCCTGCCCTTCCTGCCCGCAAAAGTCCGGGAAACCTGCGGACCCTAGCCGGGCTTGCGCAGGAGCGCCATGTAGAACCCGTCGATGCCGCCCCGGTCCGCCCAGTGCGACGGCAGGATCCGCAGCCCGCCCTCGGACGAGCGCCAGGCCGGGTCGACCCAGTCCGCCCCGGGCGGGACGACCTCCAGTCCCGGGTGTCGGGCCAGCGCCTCCTCGACCTGGACCTCTCCCTCATCGGGGATGAGCGAGCAGGTGCAGAACACCATGCGCCCGCCGGGCGGGAGCAGCGTCAGCGCGTGGTCGATCATCCGCGCCTGCAGGGCGATCAGCTCCGAGATGCCGGCCCCGTCGCGGGCGAAGGGCAGGTCGGGGTGGCGGCGGATCGTGCCCGTGGCCGAGCAGGGCGCGTCGAGCAGCACCGCGTCGTAGCGCCCCTCGTGGATCAGCGCGTCGCCGGCGATCACCTCCGCCTCCAGCCCGGTCCGGGCGAGGTTCTCGCGCAGGCGGCCCAGCCGTGCCTCCGACAGGTCGAGCGCGGTGACCCGTGCCCCGGCCGCGGCGAGCTGCAGCGTCTTGCCGCCCGGCGCGGCGCAGAGGTCGATCACCCGCTCGCCCGCGCGCGGCGCCAGGAGCCGCGCCGGCAGCGCGGCGGCCGCGTCCTGCACCCAGAACCCGCCGGTCCCGTATCCCGGCAGGGCGCTCACCTGACCGGCATCGACGAGACGGAGCGAGCCGGTCGGCAGTTCCTCCCCCCCGAGGCTGGCGGCGAGCGGCCCGCCGGGCTCGCGCAGCGTCAGGTCGAGCGGCGGCACCGCCCCGTGCACCGCCTCGATCCGCGCGATCTCGGCCCGGCCCCAGGCCTCGACCAGCGGGCCGCGCAGCCATTTCGGCAGGCGCTGCGGCGGCAGGTCGATCCAGGCCGCCTCCGCCTCGGGCGCGATCTTGCGCAGGACCGCGTTGACGAGGCCCTTGAGCGGCCGCGTCCGCTTGCCCCGCCCCGCGATCTCGACGAGGTCGTTCACCACCCCGTGCGAGGCCGCGCCATGGGCCAGCTCGACCGCCCCGAGACGCAGGATGTTGCGCACCGCCAGCGGCGGCATCCGGGTCAGCGACGGGGCGAGCAGCCGGTCGGCCCGGCCGAGATCGCGCAGCGTCTGCGTCGCCAGCCGCTGCGCCCGCGCCCGGTCCGCCGGGTCGAGCGCCGAGAGCGCCGCGGGCATCGCCTCGGCCAGCGTGCGCCCCTCGCCGATGACCGCCGACAGCAGCGCCAGCGCCGCACGGCGCGGCGCGATCCCCGCGGGGGCGGCGGGCGGGGCGGGGCGGCTCGGGCGGGCCATGGGCGATCCTTCGTCGGGAGAGTCTGGCGGCGGGGGTTTGAGCGGCGGTCCCGCCGGACCTATATCGCCCTATAGCAACGACGCGCCCCGCCTTGAAGCCGCCCGCCGATTGCCAGACAGGAGGCCCAGACCATGACCGACGAGACCCGGGCACCCGGCCCCGCCGCCCCCCGCGCCGACCTGCCGGAGGCCGCCCGCCGCGCGCTGCAGGAGGCGGAGGCCCGCCGCAGGGCCGCCACCGGCCCCGACCTGCCCCCCGAACTCGGCGGCCGCGACGGGCCCGAGCCGGTGCGCTACGGCGACTGGGAACGCAAGGGCATCGCCGTCGACTTCTGAGGGGCCCGGACCGCCCGGTGTGCTGCGACCGGAAAGCGGCGGAAGGCCCTGCCTGGGAGCGGTCCCCCGGGTGCGCGGCCGTGCCGGCATCTGCCCTCCGGGCTCCTGCGCGAACGGCACCGGCCCTGCGTCACTGCCGATGGAGTGGGGTTGCCCTCGTGACTGTCCGGGGTGACCGCCGGACTCTCGCCGTCTGAGTCAGCGGGCGCCCTGCCCGGGCCCGAGGCCGGGGCGGCGGGGCCGAGAGATCTGCCAGAGGCCCCGCCGGGGCGCGGCGCCCCGATGCGCGACCTTGCCGCCATGCCGCCTTCAGATGTCCGGTCCGAACGGCACCGGCCTCGCATCGTTGCCTATGGAGAGGGGATGCCCCCGTAATCGCTGCGGGCAACCGCCGGGACCCCGCCGCCTGCGCCCGACGGCGCCACGCCCGCGCCAGGACCGGGGCGGCGGCGCCGGGCAAGCGGACGGAGGCCCCGCCGGGGCGCGGCGCCCCGATGCGCGACCTTGCCGCCATGCCGCCTTCAGATGTCCGGTCCGAACGGCACCGGCCTCGCATCGTTGCCTATGGAGAGGGGATGCCCTCGTAGTCGCTGCGGGCAACCGCCGGGACCCCGCCGCCTGCGCCCGACGGCGCCGCGCCCGCGCCAGGACCGGGGCGGCGGCGCCGGGCAAGCGGACGGAGGCCCCGCCGGGGCGCGGCGCCCCGATGCGCGACCGCGCCGCCATGCCGCCTTCAGATGTCCGGTCCGAACGGCACCGGCCTCGCATCGCCGCGGATGTACAGGGGATGGCCCGGATGACCGTCGCGGGTGACGGCCAGCGCGTGCAGCCTCTCCCGCGGCAATCGCGCCAGGACCTCCGCGTTCCGGCCCGCCAGCGCGCCATGCACGCCCCAGCCCGCCATCACCATGTCCGCCCGGACCGCCGCCCGGTCGATCAGCCGGTCGGCCTGCGGACCCACGGGGTCCGCCGCGCGGCGCAGGTCGGCCGGCCGCGTCGCGCGGAAGGCGAAGAGGTTCGCGATCTCCATCCGACCGTATCCCCATCTGCGGCTGAACGCCTCGCAGCGCGCGATGGTCCGGTCGTTGGTGCGCTCGTCCGCGGTGGAGGGGTTGAGCATGACCCACAGGATGCGGGGCCCCGGCCCGAACCGTCGCGAGAGCAGGTAGCGATAGGCGCCGCAGGACGACGACACGGCATGCGAGCGATGGCCCGGACCCCGGTGACGGCGGAGGATCAGCATCCGGCCCGGCCGATCAGAGGACCAGGTAGACCGTGCTCTCGCCCCTGCCCCCGCGCGAGGTCAGGCGCAGCCGCGTCTCTCCCAGCGCCTCGACCCGCTGGCAATCCGCCGGTCCGGTGATGCCGTCGATCTCGATCTCGTGGCAGAAGGTGCCGTTCTGCCACGTCCACCGGCCGATCATGGGGCGGCCCCGGGATTCGCCGGTCAGGCTGCCGTCCGAGCCGACCCGTATGGTCACCCCCATCAGCCAGATCGAGAGGGTGCGGCCCTCGACCAGCGCGAGGAACGCGGTGCGCTCGGTCACCGGCCGGTAATCCTCGGCCTTCGCCGGGACTGCCAGGAGGCCGGACCACCCGCACAGCGCGAGGACGAAGGCGAACCGGCGCCGACCGGGGCGGTGGCGCTGCAGGGCGGACATGGTGGGACATCCTGATAGGGTCGCTCCTACTACGCCCGGCAGGCAGTGCCGGTTTCCTCCGGGCTGGTACCGAAAGCGTCAGCGCCCGGCCGCGCCGGCAAGGGGCGGCGGCCGCCGGGGTGCAGCGCCCCCCGGGCGCGGCCCGGCAGCCCCGGTCCCGGCTCATCACCCCGGTCCATCGCCCCGTTTCCCGGCCATCTACTCTCCCGGCGCGGTGGCGTAGCCGGCCGCCGGGGCCGGCGGGGGCGCAAGGCGCGAGGGCACGGCGCTGGGGGTGACAGGGCGCGCGGGGGCACGATCCCGCGGCGATGGCCGCCCCCGGCACGCGGCGGGGGGCCGATAGACGGGACCGGGACCGGGGCGCCGGCGGCCGGACTGTACGCCCACCGAACCGGCCGGGCGGATACCGGCACCGGCTGGAACGGGACGGGTCCGCCCGGGCCCGGGCCGGACGGCACGACCGCGTAACCGGCCGGGCGGATACCGGCACCGGCCGGAACGGGGCGGGTCCGCCCGGGCCCGGGCCGGACGGCAGCGAACCCGCGCGAGGCAGGGGCTCCGGCACGCGCCGACATCGCGGACGGCGCGGGCGATCCTCAGCCCCGCGTCGCCTCGCCCAGGCCGAGCACGTCCATCATGTCGTAGAGCCCTTCGGCCCGCCCCTGTCCCCAGAGCGCGGCCCGCAGCGCGCCCCGGGCGAAGATCGCCCGGTCTGTCGCCACGTGGCGCAGCACCACCCGTTCGCCCGGCCCGGCGAAGAGCACGTCGTGCTCGCCCACGATGTCGCCGCCGCGGATCGCGGAGAAACCGATGGCCCCGGCGCGGCGCGGCCCGGTCATGCCGTCGCGCCCCCTCTCCTCGACCGAGGCGAGCGGCACGCCCCGCCCCTCGGCGGCGGCCCGTCCCAGCATGAGGGCGGTGCCGGAGGGGGCGTCGACCTTGGCCCGGTGATGCGCCTCGACCACCTCGATGTCGAAGTCCTCGCCCAGGGCGGCGGCCACCCGGCGGGTCAGCCCCACCAGCAGGTTGACGCCGAGGCTCATGTTCCCGGCCATCACGACGGGGGCGTGCCGCGCGGCGCGGCGGATCGCGGCGATCCCGCCTTCGTCGATCCCGGTCGTGCCGATGACGTGGACCGCCCGGGCCTGCGCGGCCAGTTCGGCATGGGCGAGCGTCGCCTCGGGCGTGGTGAAGTCGATCACGCCCTGCGCCCCGGCGAAGGCGGCGACCGCGTCGTCGCCCGCGACGACGCCCAGCGCCGGGCCGCCCATCGCCTCGCCCACGTCGCGGCCGACCCAGTCGTGGCCGGGCCGGACGAGCACGCCGCAGAGCCGGGCCTCGCGGCTCTCGGCCACGGCGCGGATCAGCATCCGGCCCATGCGGCCGGCGCCGCCGGTGACGAGGATCCCCGGGATGTCGGTCATGGCAGGCTCTCCCCTCGTGGCGGCTTCGGGCGCAGGCTTAGCGCGCGGAGGGGCGCTTGTCCAAACGCGCGGCGCCCACCGGCCCCGGCCCCGGCATCCACCCGGCCCCGGCCCGCGACCGGCCGGCGCGAGGGTCCCCGGGGCACCCGCCCCTCCGCCGGGGCGAGGCGGGGAGGCGGCCGCGCATCTTGTCCGGGGCGGCGCGGCCGTCTATCTGCCGCCCATGGCCAAAGCCCCTTCCCAGAGACAGCTTCGCGTCGGCGAAGAGATCCGCCGCACCCTGTCGGACGCGCTGATGCGCGGCGACGTCCATGACCCCGCGCTGGCGGGCCTGTCGATCACCGTGACCGAGGTCGAGGTGACGGCGGACCTGCGGATCGCGACCGTCTTCGTCATGCCGCTCGGCGGCGGCGACCGCGAGGCGGCGATCTCGGGCCTCAAGCGGGCGAAGGGCGAGCTGCGCCACCACGTCGCCCGCTCGATGGCGCTGAAGCACGCGCCCGACCTGCGGTTCCGGATCGACGGCACCTTCGACCGGATGGACGACACCCGCCGCATGCTGTCCGACCCGCGCGTCCGCCGCGACGTGGAGGCCCGGGACGAGGATGCGGACGGGGATCCCGCGGACGAGGCGTGATCCGCCGCGTCCTCGCCGGCGCCCTCGCCCTGACGGGCCTCCTCGCCGCCCCCCCCGCCTCGGCCGCTCTCTGCCGCGAGATCGCCTTCGAGGGTGCCCGCTACACGATCTGCGACATCGCCCCCGCGGAAGAGGCGCTGCGCCTCTACCTCTCGGCCCCGTCTGGCCGGCCCTACGGCCAGTTCGGCGCGCTGGAGGCGGCGCGGGGGCCGATGGCCTTCGCGATGAACGCGGGCATGTACCATGCCGACCGCCGTCCCGTGGGGCTCTACATCGAGGACGGGGTAGAGCTGGCGCCGCTGGTGACCTCGGCCGGGCCGGGCAATTTCGGGCTGCTGCCGAACGGGGTGCTCTGCCTGTCCGATGACCGGGCCCGGGTGATCGAGACGCGCGCCTATGAAGCGGACCCTCCGGAATGCCGGTTCGCCACGCAATCGGGGCCGATGCTGGTGATCGACGGCGCGCTGCATCCCCGGTTCATCCCGGACAGCCCCTCGCGCCACGTCCGCAACGGGGTGGGCACCAGCGCGGACGGCCGCCGCGCGGTCTTCGCCATCTCCGCCCGGCCGGTCAGCTTCCACGCCTTCGCGCGGCTGTTCCGCGACGGGCTGGGCCTGCCGAACGCGCTCTATCTCGACGGGTCGATCTCGCGCCTGCACGCTCCCGCGCTCGGCCGGTCGGATCCGGGGGCGCGGATGGGCCCGATCGTCGCGGTGCCCGCGCGCTGACGGCCGGGGCGGGCCCCACCCGCCTTCGCCGCCGATCCGGCTTCCGCGGCCCGTCCCCGACCGTCCGGCGCGTGCTGCCGGCCCCGGTCCCCTTCCCCCCGCCATCGATCGGGGGCCGACGCGGCGCGCCGCGGTGGTGCGCCGGCCTCACTTCGCCGTCAGGGGCGCCGCGCCCGCTTTACGCGGCGGGGCCGGGCGGGGCATGAGGCGCCATGTTCGACGCCGCCGCCCGCCGCCTGATCGACCCGGTCCTGAACCGCTGGGGCCGCGCCCTCGCGGCGCGGGGGGTGGAGGCCGACCACGTCACGCTGGCCGGGCTCGGCTGCGGCCTGCTGGCCGCGCTGCTGATCGCCTTCGGATGGTTCCTCCCTGCGCTGCTTCCGATCGCGGCCTCGCGCCTCGCCGACGGGCTGGACGGGGCGGTCGCGCGGGCGAGCGCGCGGACCGATTACGGCGGCTATCTCGACATCGCGACCGACTTCCTCTTCTACGGGGCCGTGCCGCTGGCCTTCGTCCTGCACGATCCGGCGACGAACGGGGCGGCCGGGGCGTTCCTGCTCGCCTCGTTCTACTTCAACGGGGCCACCTTCCTCGGCTACGCGATCCTCGCCGAGAAGCGCCGGATGGAGACGGCGGCCCAGGGCGTGAAGTCGCTCTACTTCTCGGACGGCCTGCTCGAGGGGACCGAGACGATCCTCCTCTTCGTCGCGATCTGCCTGCTGCCGGGCCAGTTCCCGGCGCTGGCCTGGATCTTCGGCGCGCTCTGCTTCCTGTCCGGGGCTTTGCGGCTCTGGGGCGCGCGGGCCGTGTTCCGGTGAGCGCGCCGCTCCTGATCCTCGGGGGGAGCGGCCGGATCGGCCGGGCCTTCGCCGCGCTGCGCGCCCGGGGGCACTGGCCGGGCCCCGCTCCGGTCCTGGCCGGCCGGAGCGGCGGGGACCTGCGCTGGCAGCCGGGAGAGGCGCCGGTCGAGGGGGCCCGCGCCGTGGTCCACATGGCGGGCCCGGCGGGCAGCGCCGATACCGCGGCGACCGTGGCGCTGGCGCGGGCGGCGCTGGACCTCGCGCAGGGGCTGGGGGCGCCGCTGCTGCACGTCTCGACCGCGGCGGTCTACGCCCCCTCCCCCCAGCCGCATGACGAGGACGAGGGCTCCGCCCCGCCTGGTGGCTACGGCGCGGCGCGGCTGGCGGCAGAGGCGGCGCTGGGGGACGCGGCCTGGCACCTGCGGCTCGCCAATGTCGCGGGCTGCGATTCGCTCTTCGGCGCGATGGCGGAAGGGGGGGTCGTGCTCGACCGCCTGCCGGACGGGCGCGCGCCGGAGCGGTGCTGGATCGGCCCGCTGACCCTCGCCCGCGTCCTCGTCGCGCTGGCCGACCGGGCCGCCGCCGGGGCCGAGCCGCGCGTGCTGAACGTCGCCCAGCCCGGCGCCCTTGCGATGGACGCCGTGCTGCGGGCGGCGGGCCTGGGCTGGACCTGGCGCGACGCGCCGCCCGGCGCGCTGGCGCGCATGGCGCTGGCGACGGACCGGCTCGCGGGGCTGGTCGCCCTGCCCCCCGCCACGGCCGAAGGGCTGGTGGCCGAGGCGCGGCTGGCCGGCTGGCGCGCGGGGCCGTCCCGGTGACCCCCGGCAAGCGGCTCTTCGACCTCGTCCTCGCGGCGGTGCTGGCGGCGCTGCTGGCGCCGCTCCTGCTGATCCTCGTGATCGTGCTGCTGGTGCGCGAGGGACGGCCGGTCTTCTACGTGGCCGAGCGGATGGCGGCCCCGGGCCGCCCCTTCGGCCTCGTCAAGCTGCGGACGATGCGCCCCGCGCCCGAGGGGGCGGCGGCGACCGGCGTCACCGGCGGCGACAAGTCGGACCGGATGTCGGGGCTGCACCGCGCGCTGCGCAGGACCCGGATGGACGAGATCCCGCAGCTGTGGAACGTGCTGCGCGGCGAGATGAGCTTCGTCGGCCCGCGCCCGCCGCTGCGGGTCTATGTCGAGGCCTTTCCGGAGCTCTACGCCGAGGTGCTGAAGGGCCGGCCGGGCATCACCGGGCTCGCCAGCCTCGTCTTCCACGCGCACGAGGAACGCATCCTCGCCGCCTGCCGCACCCCCGAAGAAACGGATGCCGCCTATCGGCGCCGCTGCGTGCCCCGCAAGGCACGGCTCGACCTGATCCATGCCCGGCACGCCTCGGTCTGCGCCGATCTCGCCATCATGGCCCGCACGCTCGGCGCGGTGCTGCGGCGGCGCTGAACGCGGGGCGGGCGCGAACCGGGCAGGATGCCGCTAAAATCGGCAGGAACCGGCCGACCCCGATCCGGCAGGAGAGGATGGAGGAACGGGCACGGTTGATGTAGGATGCCCCCCGGGTCCAAGAGGAACGGGGGGGCGACCGCACCGGCAGCGCGCCGGTCCGGACGGGGGCGATCGAACGGGGCATGAACCAGTTGACCAAATCCGCTGCGGATCTGATCGCCCGGGGCTCCGGCGCGCTAATCGCGCTTCCGCGCGGGCTGAAGCAGGCGGTCATGCTGTCGCTGGACGTGGCCCTCCTGCCCGTGGCGCTGGCGCTGTCGCTGGCGATCCAGACCGGCGAGCGGCCGCGCCTCGGCTCCTACGTGCTCGAGGTCGAGGCGCTGGCGATGCTGATGCTGGTCGCGGGGCTGCTGTCCTACGCGATGGGCCTGCACCGCATCCAGCTGAAGGCCTACGAGATCCACGCGATGCGGCTGACGGGGGTCCATGCGATCGTCATCGCCGGGGTCACCGCGATCCTCGACGGCGTGACGGGCTACGCGACGCCGCCCAGCACCTTCATCGTCTTCGCCATGATCTACTTCATCCTCGGCGCGTCCTGCCGGCTGCTGCTGCTGCAGGTCGTGCTCGGGGCCTACCGGCGCGGCAACGACCAGCTGCGCGTGGTGATCTACGGCGCGGGGCGGACGGGCCAGCAGCTCGCCGCCGCCTTCACCACCGACATGACGATCAAGCCGATCGCCTTCGTCGACGACAATGCGAACTTGCAATCGACCATCGTTCAGGGGCTGCGGGTCCATTCGCCGCTCGTCCTGCCCCGCCTGATGGAGGAGAAGCGCGCCGATCGCGTCCTGCTCGCCATGCCCAGCGTGCCGCGCTCGCAGCTGACGCTGATCTCGCGCCGGCTCTCCGACCTGGGCATCGACGTGCTCGCCCTGCCCTCCTTCGCGCAGCTCGCCGGGTCGGGCGCGCCGCTGGTCAGCCAGCTGCGCCCGGTGGCGCCGGGCACGCTGCTCGGCCGCGCCCCGCTCGACGCCGAGTTGCCGGGCGGCTCGGCCGCCTATCAGGGGCGGTCGGTCCTCGTCTCCGGCGGCGGCGGCTCGATCGGGTCCGAGCTGTGCCGGCAGCTCCTCGTCTGCCGGCCGCGCCGCGTGGTCATCGTCGAGAGCTCCGAGCTCGCGCTCTACCAGATCACGATGGAGCTCGAGGCGCTGGTCGAGGGGACGCAGGTCGAGATCGTCTCGATCCTCGGCTCGGTCTGCGACGCGGCCCTGATGCGGCGGGTCCTGCGCGAGAACGCGGTCGAGATCGTGCTGCACGCGGCGGCCTACAAGCATGTGCCCATCGTCCAGCGCAACCCGATCCCGGGATTCCAGAACAACGTGATCGGCACCCAGACGCTGGCGCAGGCCGCGATGGAGACCGGGGTCGCGCGGTTCATCCTCGTCTCCACCGACAAGGCGGTCCGGCCCAGGAACCTGATGGGCGCGTCCAAGCGCCTGGCCGAGCTGGTGGTCCAGGATCTCGCCCGGCGCGCCCGCGACAGCGGGGCCCCGACGGTCTACTCGATGGTGCGCTTCGGCAACGTGCTCGGCTCGTCCGGGTCGGTGATCCCGCTCTTCACCCAGCAGATCCGGCGGGGCGGGCCGATCACCGTCACCGACCGCGAGGTGACGCGCTACTTCATGACCATCCCCGAGGCCGCGCGCCTCGTCCTCGCCGCCGGCAGCTTCGCCGAGGGGGGCGAGGTCTTCGTCCTCGACATGGGCGAGCCGATCTCGATCTACGCGCTCGCTCGTCAGCTGGTCGAGAGCGCGAACCTCACCGTCAAGGACGAGTCGAACCCGGACGGCGACATCGAGATCCGCTTCACCGGGCTCCGCCCCGGCGAGAAGCTGCACGAGGAGCTGCTGATCGGGACCGGCCAGGTCACGACCCCGCATCCCAAGATCATGCTGGCCCGCGAGGGCGCCCTGTCCGAGATCGAGGTCGCCGCCGCGATCAAGGCGCTGCGCGCCGCCATCGCCGAGGCGGACGACGATGCGCTGCGCGCGGTCGTGTCGCGCTATGTGGAGGGCGGCGCCGGTCTGCTTCAGCCGAAGGCCGAGCTGGCCCTGTCCTAGAGCGCCCCGGGGCCCCGCCGGGCCTGACCGGAACGCCCCGGCACCGGTCCTGCCGCCGCGTGCCGGCGCCGGTCCCGGTCATCCCCCCGACCGGCCCGCCCCCCATGCCCTCGACCTGTCACGTCGCTCGCCCTGCCCGCCGCGGGGCGACGTCCGGTCCGACCCCTCCATCGACCTGCCCGGGTCTCCGGCCGCAACCTGTCCCGGTCGGACTTCCTGCGGGCATCAGGACGCCCTCGCCCGCCTACCGCTCCGGTGGAAGGGCCAGCGCTGTCCCTCGGCGCCCGCGACGACTCCTCTGCCCGCGGGCCAAGGGGGAGCGGCCCCTCCGTGCCCGGCCATCGCGGGCGAGGCCATTCGTCCCGGGCCCGGACGGAAAAGGGGCGCGGATCGCTCCGCGCCCCCGTCCCGCGATGTCCCGGCGCTGCGAAACAGCGCTTCGGGATCAGTTCAGCGCGGCATCCGTGACGGCCGAGGTCCAGGCCCCCTCGGGCTCGGCCGTGATGACCGGGTCCGAGCCGCCGCCCAGAAGCGTGTCGACCGTGATCTGGTAGGCCTCGGGATCCAGCGCGCCGTCCGATCCGGCGGTCAGCTTGGCGACCTCGTTCATCATCCGGATCTGGTGTTCCTCGGTCTGGGCGCCGGTCTCGTCGTAGTCGAGCACGATCATCGCCGCCTCTTCCGGGTTCTCCTCGGCCCATTTCCAGCCGCGCATCGAGGCGCGGACGAAGCGGGCCATCTCGTCGACGAATTCGGGATCCTCCAGATCCTCCTCCATCACGTAGAGCCCGTCCTCGAGCGTGGCGACGCCCTGCTCGTCGTAGCGGAAGTTCACCAGCTCCTCGGGCGTGACGCCCGCGTCGATGACCTGCCAGTACTCGTTGTAGGTCATGGTCGAGATGCAGTCCGCCTGCCGCTGCAGGAGCGGGTCGACGTTGAAGCCCTGCTTGAGCACCTCGACCGACCCTTCGGACGCGCCGTCGGTCGCGATGCCGAGCGTGCTCATCCAGCTGAGGAACGGGTATTCGTTGCCGAAGAACCAGACGCCGAGCGTGCGGTTGTCCAGATCCTCGGGGCTCTCGATGCCGACATCGCCCCAGCAGGTCAGCTGCATGCCCGAGGCGGCGAAGGGCTGGGCGATGTTGACCAGCGGCAGCCCGTTCTCGCGCGCGGCGAGGGCGGCGGGCATCCATTCCACGATCACGTCGGCGCCGCCGCCCGCGATCACCTGCGTCGGTGCGATGTCGGGGCCGCCGGGCAGGATGGTGACGTCGAGCCCCTCCTCCTCGTAGAAGCCTTCCTCCAGCGCGACGTAGTAGCCGGCGAACTGGGCCTGCGTGACCCATTTCAGCTGCAGCGTGACCTCGTCCATCTCCTGCGCGCCGGCCAGCAGGGGGGTGAGCGCGAGCGCGCCCGCGGCGATCAGTACGTTCTTCAAGATTGGACCTCCATGTTGTCCGTCTCGTGGCCCGGGGTTCGGCCCCGGTGCCGGTTCAGCGGCGCTGCGACGGATGCCAGAACGTCACCCGCGTCTCGATCAGGGCGACGACCCCGTAGAAGGCCGTGCCCGCCAGCGCCGCCACCACAATCGACGCCCAGACCATGCCGAGGTCAAGCGCGCCGATGGAGGTCGAGATGCGAAAGCCGAGGCCCAGCGTGGGAGAGCCGAAGAACTCGGCAACGATGGCCCCGATCAGCGCCAGCGTGGTGCAGATCTTCAGCCCGTTTAAGATGAAGGGCAGCGCGGCGGGCAGGCGCAGCTTGGCCAGCGTCGATCCCCACGAGGCGCCGTAGGTCCGCATCAGGTCGCGCTGCATGGCGCTGGTATCGGCGAGGCCGGCGACCGTGTTCACCAGCATCGGGAAATAGACCATCAGCACGACGACCGCCGCCTTGGACTGCCAGCCGAACCCGTACCACATGACGAGGATCGGGGCCGTCCCGACGATCGGCAGGGCGGCCATGAAACTGCCCAGCGGCAGCAGGCCCCGGCGCAGGAAGTCGTAGCGGTCGACCAGCAGCGCGGTCAGGAAGGCCGCGCCGCATCCGATCACGTAGCCGGTCAGCCCGCCCTTGAGGATCGTCTGCACGAAATCGCCCCAGAGGGTCGGCAGGTTCGCCGCGAAGGTCGCGGCGATGACCGAGGGCGGCGGCAGGATGACCTGCGGCACGGCGAAGGCGCGCACCAGCACCTCCCACGCGACCAGCACGACGAGGCCGAGCGCGAGCGGCGCGATCAGCCCCGTCCCGGCCGTGCCCCGCGCCGACAGCGCCGCGACCGCCCCCCATCCGGCAAGCGCGGTCAGGACGACGAGGGCCAGCGCCAGCGCCGCCGGGCCGGTCGCGGACCAGAGCGCCAGCGCCGCCAGCCCGGCGAAGGCCGGCACCGCCAGGGCGGGGCCGGGGCGGGCGCCGCTCATGCCGGTCCCCCCATCGCGCGCAGCGTCCGCCGCTCGAGCCAGCCGACGAACCAGACCAGCAGCGCGGCCAGCGCCGCGGCGGCGAAGAGCGCGGCCCAGATCTGCGCCGTCTGCCCGTAATAGCTGCCCGCCAGCATCCGCGCGCCGAGGCCGCCCTGCTGCACCGGGAGCTCGCCCACGATGGCCCCGACGAGGCTGGCCGCGACCGCGATCTTCATCGAGGCGAAGAGATAGGGGACCGAGGCGGGCAGCCGCAGCTTCCAGAAGACCTGCGCGCTCGAGGCGTTCCAGGTCCGCATCTGGTCGAGCTGCATCGCGTCCGGCGCGCGCAGCCCCTTCACCATGCCGACCACGACCGGGAAGAAACTGAGATAGGCGCTGATGATCGCCTTGGGCAGCAGCCCCTGCACCCCGACCGAGTAGAGGACGACGATGATCATCGGGGCGAGCGCCACGATGGGGATGGTCTGGCTTACGATGGCCCAGGGCATCAGGCTGAGGTCGAGCACCCGGCTGTGCACGATCCCGACCGCCAGCAGGATGCCCAGCACCGCCCCGATGGCGAAGCCGGCAGCCGTCGCGGTCAGGGTGATGCCGGCGTGATAGACGAGGCTGCGGTTCGAGAAGCTGCCCGACTGCACGATGCCGCGGCGGCCGTTCACCTCCTCGTCCCAGGTGGAGGCCCAGATCTCGGCCGCGATCTGGTGCGGGGCGGGCAGGCGCGGCCGCTCGAGGCTCCACGCCTCGCCCAGCTGACCGGCATTGCGCAGGGCGAGACCGATGGACGCCATGTCCCGCCGCTCCACCGCGCTGGCCGGTTCGATGACGGCGCCCGCGCGCTCGGCCCGGGTCAGCGTCTCCTGGACGTTCATCACGGGCACGGCGGCATACCAGAGCGCGAGCAGCGCCAGCAGCACGACGAGGACGGGGCCGAGCGCCCTCATGCGCGGCGCCTCTGCACGGTGCGGCGCCAGAGCACGACCAGCGCGCCGATCGCGAGCAGGCCGCCGAACAGCATCGCCCAGCGCGCCTCGGCGCAATGGTTGAGGAACGGCACGGCCAGGCATTTCTGGTCGGCATAGACGCCCAGCGCCGCGCCGAAGAGCGAGAGCCCCCCGGCGAAGCAGATCACGATCGCGGCCTTGAGCAGGCGGCGCTGCCAGCGGGGCGTGTCCTCAGTCATCGACCATCCCCGCCCGCAGCCCCTCGCGCACCCGGTGGGCGATCTCGATGAAGGCGCGGCTGTCGCGGATGTCGAGCGGCCTCTCGCGCGGGAGGGGGCTGTCGATCACGTCGGTGATCCGCCCCGGCCGGGGGGACATGACGACGATCTTCGTCGACAGGTAGACCGCCTCGGGGATCGAATGGGTGACGAAGCCGATGGTCTTGCCGGTCCGGTCCCAGAGCCGCAGCAGTTCCTCGTTCAGGCGGTCGCGCACGATCTCGTCCAGCGCGCCGAAGGGCTCGTCCATCAGCAGGATGTCGGCGTCGAAGGCCAGCGCCCGGGCGATGCTGGCGCGCTGCTGCATCCCGCCCGACAGCTGCCAGGGATACTTCTTCTCGAACCCGGCGAGGTCGACCAGCTCGAGGACCCGGCGCGTCCGCTCGGCCTGTTCGGCCTTCGGGAATCCCATGATCTCCAGCGGCAAGCGGATGTTGCCGCCGATCGTCCGCCAGGGATAGAGGCCCGCCGCCTGGAAGACATAGCCGTAGGCGCGGGCGCGGCGCGCCTCGTCGGGCGACATGCCGTTCACGGTGAGCGTGCCGCCCGTCGGATGCTCCAGCCCCGCGACGCAGCGCAGGAAGGTCGTCTTGCCGCAGCCCGAGGGTCCGATGAAGCTGACGAACTCCCCCTTGCCGATGGCGAGGTTCACGCCCTTCAGCGCGTGGACCGGCCCGTCATTCGTCCGGAAGGTGAGGTCGAGATCCGTCGCGGAGATGACGGGAGCCGATCCGGCGGGCGATCGGTCGGGCCGGGCTTCGGTCACGGCGCTCCTTTCCATGATATGCGGCAACGCCATGCTAACGGGGTCCCCCGTAGCGCCGGGATTCCCGCAGGCGCAGCGCGAAGGCGACGAGGAAGATCGCCGCCGCCGGGGCGGCGATCAGCGCGTAGACGAGGCTCAGCTCGCGCCCCGCCCCCTCGCAGACATGGGCGCCCATCTCGATGAAGGGGAGCGCGCCGCAGAAGCGCAGCGTGTCCAGCGCGGTGAGCGCGAAATAGGCCGCGCCGATATAGCCGATCCACACGGCGAGCCCCGGCCGGCCGATCCGCTTCGCGCCCCACATGAGGAGGAGCGCGAAGCCGATGAAGACCAGCATCATGCCGAAGAGGCCGCCGAGCATCATGGCGCTGCCCTCAGACCCCGCTCGCCGGGATGCCGGAGCGTTCGACCGGCCGCGGGGCGGTCATCTCCTTCCAGCTCGACAGCGCCTTGTTGATCTCGCCCTTCGGCGGGCGCTTCACGAACTGGCCGTGTCCTTCCTCGGTGCGGATCTCGCCGTCATGGACCGCCACCTTGCCCCGAGTGAGGGTGAAGCGTGGCAGGCCCGTCACCTCCTTGCCCTCGAAGACGTTGTAGTCGATCGCGGATTGCTGGCTGGAGGCGCTGATCGTCTTGGACTTCCCGGGGTCCCAGACGACGATGTCGGCATCCGAGCCCTCGCGGATCGCGCCCTTGCGGGGGTAGCAGTTCAGGATCTTGGCGATGTTGGTGCTCGTCACCGCGACGAACTCGTTCGGGGTCAGGCGGCCGGTCCGCACGCCGTGGGTCCAGAGCATCGGCATCCGGTCCTCGAGACCCCCGGTGCCGTTCGGGATCTTGGTGAAGTCGCCGATGCCGGTGCGCTTCTGCTCGGTCGTGAAGGCGCAGTGATCGGTGGCCACGACGCTGAGCGAGCCCGATTGCAGCCCCGCCCAGAGTGAGTCCTGGTGCTGCCTGTTGCGGAAGGGCGGGGACATGACGCGGCGGGCGGCATGGTCCCAGTCGTGGTTGAAATACTCGCTCTCGTCCAGCGTCAGGTGCTGGATCAGCGGCTCTCCCCAGACGCGCTTGCCCTGCTGGCGGGCGCGGCGGATCGCCTCGTGGCTCTCCTCGCAGCTCGTATGCACGACGTAGAGCGGCACGCCCGCCATGTCGGCGATCATGATCGCGCGGTTCGTCGCCTCGCCCTCGACCTGGGGCGGGCGGGAATAGGCGTGGCCCTCGGGGCCGGTATTGCCCTCGCGCAGCAGCCTTGCCGACAGGTCCGCGACCACGTCGCCGTTCTCGGCATGCACCATCGCGATGGCGCCGAGTTCGGCAAGGCGCTGGAACGAGGCGTACATCTCGTCGTCCTGCACCATCAGCGCGCCCTTGTAGGCCATGAAGTGCTTGAACGTGTTGATGCCCTTGTCCTCGACCACGGTCTTCATCTCGTCGAAAACCTGCTCGCCCCACCAGGTCACGGCCATGTGGAAGGAATAGTCGCAATTGGCGCGGGTGGACTTGTTGTCCCACATCTGGATCGCGTCCAGCAGCCCCTGCCCCGGGCTCGGCAGCGCGAAGTCCACCACCATCGTCGTGCCGCCGGCGAGGGCGGCGCGGGTGCCGGATTCGAAGTCGTCGGTGGAATAGGTGCCCATGAAGGGCATCTCCAGATGCGTGTGCGGGTCGATCCCGCCGGGCATGACGTAGCAGCCTGTGGCGTCGAGCGTCTCGTCGCCGGAGAGGGTCTCTCCGATCTCCACGATCTTGCCGCCGTCGATCAGGACATCGGCCTTGTAGGTCAGGTCGTGGGTGACGATCGTGCCGTTCTTGATGACGGTGGTCATGGGCATGCTCCCTGCGGTCGGACCCCGTTGGAGAGGGACGCGCCCGGCCCGAGGGGGGGCGCATCGCGCCCGCCCTGGGGGGCGGGTCGGGCGCGGCCCGGCGTTCCGCCGGGCAGGTCGTGCGAGCGGGAGCAGGTGCGTCTCAGCGCTTCACTCCCTGTAATCCGGTGCGTCGCGGTCCAGCACGCGCTTCATCTCCTCGAAATGCGCCGTTTCCGCCTCGCGGTAGGCGGCCCATTCCGCCGCCGTCGCCTCGGCCAGGGCGTCGTCCATCACGGCGAGCGGCTGGCCGGTCGAATAGGCCAGCACCATCGTGCGGCAGGCGCGTTCGAGATGGTAGAGGGCGTCGAAGGCCTCGGCCACGGTGGCGCCGAAGGTGGTGACGCCGTGATTTCCCATCATCACCGCCGAGTGATTGCCGACCGAGGCGGCGATGCGCTCGCCCTCGGCCCCTTCGCTGGCGATGCCGCCGAAGGACAGGTCGTAGGCAATGCGATTGAACCAGCGCGCCGTGACCTGGTCGATCGGCAGGATCGTCGGATCCTTCAGCCCCGCCAGCGCGGTGGCGTAGGGCGGGTGGATGTGCAGGGCGACGCGCGCCTGCGGCACGTTCCGGTGCAGCGCCGAATGGATCGACCAGGCGGAGGGGTCGGGCGCGCCGGGGCGGTCCATCGTGCCGGGGTCGTCCGCGTCGAGCAGCAGCAGGTCCGAGGCCCGGATCCGGCTGAAATGCATCCAGCGCGGATTGACCAGGAAGCGGCGGCCGTCCTCGGACACGGCGGCCGAGAAGTGGTTCGCCACCCCCTCGTGCCAGTCGGCCCTCTCCGCAAGGCGGAAGGCGGCGGCGAGGTCGATCCGCAACTGGTCCTCGCCGGGCATGGTGTCTAGGGCCATTCCTGCGCCTCGCATTCCGAGATGATCGCCTCTGCCGTCGTGCCGGTCAGTTCGGGCTGCGCCCCTTCGAGGAGGGTGCAGTCCCGCTCGGCCAGGTCGACATGCAGCGCCCAGGCGGTCGCGAGGCCCGTGGCTGTCCAGACATGGGCCGTCTCGACATGGGCGGCGGCGGTGTCGCGCTCGTAGGTGACGAGCGAGCCGTCGGGTTTCAGCTCGATCGAGTTCGCCCCGACGGAGGTGAGCTGACCGACCGGCGCGTAGGCCCCCTCCGGCGTCGCCGTGAGGACCGCGTAGGTCACGTTGACCATGCCGCTGCCGGTGGGGACCAGCAGTTCCGGACGCCCGTCGCCCGAGAGGTCGCGCAGGAGCGGGTGGTTCGCGGCGTCGTCCGTCTCGATCAGGATCGGCTCGCCGGCGGGCACGCCCTCGCCGTCGGTCTGGGTGATCTCGACGCTGTCCTCGTCGTAGGCAAAGCCCAGCACCCTCTCCTCGGTCCGCAGGGTGCAGTCCTGCCGGCCCTGCCCCATCGCCAGCGTGTCGCAGGCGGGGGCCTCGGCGGTCTCGCCCTCCTGCGCGCCGGCCGCCACGGGGAAGGCCGCCAGGGGGACCAGCGCGGCCAGCGCGACAAGCGCGCGCGCGCGGATCATTGCAGCGCCACCTGGTCCGCGCCGGGCGCGACGACCGGCGCCTCGGGCGCGGAGGCGACGGCGGGCGGCACGTCCCCGTCGCAGATCGGGTTGCCGGCGGAATCCCGCACGGGATAGCCGGTCCGCGGCTCGGTCACCTCGACCGAGAACAGGTAGCAGCCGTCGCCGCTGCGGAAGACCGTGGATTCGGGCGCCCCCGGCGGCAGGGCCGCGACGACCCGGGCCGGCAGCGGCTCGGGCTCGGGCGGGGGCGGCGGCTCGCTGGCGAGGCCGATGTCGAACATGGTCTGGTCGAAGGACGTGCCGCCCCCGCAGCCGGCGAGCAGCGCGGCGAGGGTGAGGGCGAGGATCGGTCTGGGGGTCACGTCGGAAAACTCCTGAAGGGTCCGCGTGAAGCTATTCCACGATCCCGGCGGTTTCCACCACGGCGTGGAACAGCACGTCCGCGCCCTTGCGCGCCCAGTCCGGGGTGATCTCCTCGGCCTCGTTGTGGGACAGCCCGTCCACGCAGGGGCAGAAGATCATCGCCGTGGGGGCGACGCGGTTGATCCAGCAGGCATCGTGTCCGGCGCCGGAGACGATGTCGCGATGCGAATAGCCCAGCCGCTCGGCGGCATTCCGCACGGCGCCCACGCAGCCCGCGTCGAACTCGACGGGGTCGAAATGGCCCGTCGGCTCGATCGTGATGCCGAGGCCCAGCTCCCCTGCGATCTCCTGCGCCTCCCTCTCCAGCCGTTCGCGCATCGAGGTCAGCTTGCCGAGATCGGGCGAGCGGAAGTCGACGGTGAAGACCGCCTTGCCGGGGATCACGTTGCGGCTGTTGGGATAGACGTTGGCCTGCCCCACCGCGCCCACGGCGTCCGGCTGGTGGTCCATGGCGATGCGGTGCACGGCCTCGGTGATCCGCGCCATGCCGAGGCCGGCATTCACCCGCATCTCCATCGGGGTGGATCCGGTATGCGCATCCTTGCCGGTCAGCGTGACCTCGAGCCACCACAGGCCCTGACCGTGGGTGACCACGCCGATCTCCACGCCCTCGGCCTCCAGGATCGGACCCTGCTCGATGTGGTACTCGAAGAAGGCGTGCATCCTGCGCGCGCCCACCTCCTCGTCGCCGACCCAGCCGATGCGCTTGAGCTCGTCGCCGAAGCTCTTCCCTTCTGCATCCTTGCGCGCATAGGCCCAGTCCTGATCGTGCTGGCCGGCGAAGACCCCGGAGGCGAGCATGGCGGGGGCGAAGCGGGTGCCCTCCTCGTTCGTCCAGTTGGTCACGACGATCGGATGACGCGTGCGGATGCCGAGGTCGTTGAGGCTGCGCACCACTTCCAGCCCCGACAGGACCCCCAGCACGCCGTCGTATTTCCCGCCCGTCGGCTGGGTATCGAGGTGAGAGCCGACATAGACCGGCAGCGCGTCCGGGTCCGTCCCCTCGCGCCGGGCGAACATGTTGCCCATGGAGTCGAGGCCCATCGTGCAGCCGGCCGCCTCGCACCAGTCCCGGAACAGGGCGCGCCCCTCGGCATCGGCGTCGGTCAGGGTCTGGCGGTTGTTGCCGCCCGCCACGCCGGGGCCGATCCTCGCCATCTCCATCAGGCTGTCCCAGAGGCGATCGCCGTTGATCCGAAGATTCTCGCCCGGTGCGGCCATGGCGCGCTTCCTCTCTGTCCCTGTGCGGCCCGTCTGTCGCGGACCTTTCCCCCGGTCCGGTTCCGATTTGACCGGGCGGTCAAAGGCACGCTACCAGAGGTCGGGGGTCAGTCAAGCGGCGGGGGGCCGCGCGCGCCCCGAGGGAGGGACCCGGGTGTCCGAGACGGCCAAGCGCCCCCGCACGCGCATCCAGGCGCGCAACAGGCAGGCGATCCTCGATGCCGGGCTCGACTGCTTCTCGGAGGCCGGGTTCCGGGGCACCACCCTCGACCGGATCGCGCGCGGCGCGGGCCTGTCGAAGCCGAACGTGCTCTACTACTTCCCGTCGAAGGACGCGATCTACGAGGCGCTTCTCGAACGGCTGCTCAAGACCTGGCTGGATCCGCTGGCCGAGCTGGATCCGGGCGGCGATCCCCGCGGCGAGCTGCTCGCCTATGTCGCGCGCAAGCTCGAGATGTCGCGGCTCTTCCCGCGCGAGAGCCGGCTCTTCGCGAACGAGATCCTGGCCGGGGCGCCCCGGATCGGGCCGATCCTGTCGGGCGAGCTGAGGGCGCTGGTCGACGAGAAGGCGGCCGTGATCCGCGGCTGGGCGAATGCGGGGCGGATCGCGCCGGTCGATCCGCATCACCTGATCTTCTCGATCTGGGCGCTGACCCAGCACTACGCGGATTTCGACGTGCAGGTCCGCGCCGTCCTCGGCGGGGCCGACCCCTTCCCGGCCGCAGAGGGCTTTCTCGCCGCGATGTTCGACCGGGCGCTCGCCCCCGAGACCGCGGCGGGGGCGCCGGGGGCCCTCCACGCGGCCGGGCGACCGGGCGGCCCCCCGGGCGATGCAGGCGCCGGCCGATCACGATGACGTCACGACGTCGTTTGACGTAGCGGCGCGGCAATGGTCGCGTATGAAGGGCCTTTGGGAACCGCTTCACGACGGACGACCGCAACCACGAAGACCGGGCGAGGGGAGCACGCCATGACTCGAGCCGACCGCCATCCCTACGAGACCGAGCGCCTCGCCCGCCTGTCGGAGCTGGAGATCATCGGCTCGGGCGCCGACCCCGAATTCGACGCCCTGACCCGGATCGCGAGCGAGGTCTGCCGCACCCCCGTCGCGCTCGTCAGCCTGGTCGAGAGCCAGCGGCAATGGTTCAAGTCCCGGCAGGGGCTCGACATCGACGAGACGCCGATCAGCCAGTCGATCTGCGCCTGGACCATCCTGCAGGACGGCGTGCTCGAGATCACCGACACCGCCAAGGATCCCCGCACGCTGTCCAACGCGCTCTGCATGGGCGACCGGCCGTTCCGCTTCTATGCCGGGGCGCCGATCGTCGATCCCGCGACCGACCTGCCGCTCGGATCGTTCTGCGTGCTCGATTACCAGCCGCGCGAGCTGTCTGCCTCGCAGAAGCGGCTGCTCGTCGATTTCGCCAACCAGGCGATGCGGCTGATCGAGCTGCGCCGCGCGGTGGCGACCGCCAACCTCGCCGTGCAGGAGACGAACCACCGGGTGAAGAACTCGCTGCAATCGGTCAGCGCCTATATCCGCCTGCAGCGCCGCGTGCTGCAGGGCGCCTCGCCCGAGGCGGAGGCCGCGCTGACCGCGACCGAGACGCGCATCGCCTCGGCCGCCGCGCTGCACGAGGCTTTGTGCTATTCCGCCGTCGGCGAGAAGGTCGACCTGCCCGGCTATGCCGCCCGGATCTTCGGCCTCGCCACCGCCGACATGCGCGAGGGGATCTCGACCCGGATCGACCTCGCCGCCTGCCAGGTCTCGTCGCGCCAGGCCTCGGCCCTCGGCACGATCCTGAGCGAGAGCGTGTCGAACTCGATCCGCCACGCCTTCGGCGAGGCCGGCGAGGGGCTGATCACCCTGACCGGGCGGCACGAGCCGGACGGGCGCTACCGGATGGAATTCGCCGATACCGGCGCCGGCCTGCCGAACGAGCGTCCCGCCCCCCGCGCCAATGGCGGCCTCGGCCTGTCCATCCTGGAGGGGGCGCTGGCGCAACTCGGCGCCGAGGGGGTCGCGCGCGAGGGCGACGCTCCCGGCTTCCATCTCGGCTTCGTGTTCACGCCGGAATAGGCCGGACCGGGGAAGGGGTCCCCTCCCCCGATCCGTCCCGGCTCATTCCGCCGCGACGGCGGCCGGGTTGTTGGGATGGGTCGTCCAGTTGCCGTATTCCGCCGGGACAATGCGCCCGGTGCGGGGATCGACGGTGCCGGCGGCCAGCTCCTCCATCGTGATGCAATCCTCGACCGGGCAGACATCGACGCAGAGGTTGCAGGCGACGCATTCGTCGTCCTTCACCGTGAAGACGCGCTCGGGGCTCATGGCGATGGCCTGGTGCGAGGTGTCCTCGCAGGCGGCGTAGCAGCGCCCGCAGGAGATGCACTTGTCCTGGTCGATCCTCGCCTTGGTCACGTAGTTGAGGTTCAGATACTGCCAGTCGGTGACGTTCGGCACCGCCATGCCGACGAAATCGGAGGTGGAGCGGTAGCCCTTCTCGTCCATCCATTGCGACAGGCCCGAGATCATCTCCTGCACGACGCGGAAGCCGTAGGTCATGGCCGCCGTGCAGACCTGCACGTTGCCGCAGCCCAGTGCCATGAACTCGGCCGCGTCGCGCCAGGTGGTGATGCCGCCGATGCCGCTTATCGGCAGGCCGCGCGTCTGCGCGTCGCGGGCGATCTCGGCCACCATGTTCATCGCGATCGGCTTCACCGCCGGGCCGCAATAGCCGCCATGCGTGCCCTTGCCGTCGATCGTCGGCTGCGGCGCCATCGCGTCGAGATCGACCGAGGTGATGGAATTGATCGTGTTGATCAGGCTGACCGCGTCCGCCCCGCCGTTCCGCGCGGCGCGCGCCGGCCCCCTTATGTCGGTGATGTTGGGCGTCAGCTTCACGATCACCGGGCGGTCGTAGTATTGCTTGCACCAGCGGGTGACCATCTCGATGTATTCGGGCACCTGACCGACGGCCGATCCCATGCCGCGCTCGGCCATGCCGTGCGGGCAGCCGAAGTTCAGCTCGATCCCGTCGGCGTTCGTCTCGGCCACCCGGGGCAGGATCGCCTTCCACGCCTCCTCCTCGCAGGGGACCATGATCGAGGCGATGAGCGCGCGGTCGGGGTAGTCGGCCTTCACCCGCGCCATCTCCTCGAGGTTCACCTCGAGCGGGCGGTCGGTGATGAGCTCGATGTTGTTGATGCCGAGGACGCGGCGGTCGGCGCCGTGGATCACGCCGTAACGGGGGCCGTTCACGTTCACCACGGGCGGCCCCTCGGCGCCCAGCGTCTTCCACACGACGCCGCCCCAGCCCGCCTCGAAGGCACGGCGCACGTTGTATTCCTTGTCCGTCGGCGGCGCGGAGGCGAGCCAGAACGGGTTCGGGCTGCGGATCCCCAGGAAGTCGGTCGTCAGGTCGGCCATCGGTCAGGCTCCTTGGCGTGGTTTGAACTGGTCAGGGTCGAGGCCGGCCGCACTTAGACGAGTGGCGGCGGCGACCTTGGTCTCATCGTCGAAGGTCCTGGGATGGCGCAGGACGACCGCCTCAAAAGTGAGTTCGGGATGGCCGCGCGCAATCAAATCGTCGAAGCCAGCCGAGGCCGTCGGTTTAAGCGTCAGGTCCGCAGCCATCTTCGCTTCGCCGTCCCGCTCGATCTTTTGCCGGGTGCGCGAAAGGCGGACGGTCTTGCCCCGTTCATCCCGCATCATTTCTTCGAGCGCATGTATCGAGGCCCAGACGTCGTGTTCCACCGTGCCGGGCGTGGCTTCCGGTTGCACGAGGCAGAGCCGGGCGAAGGCTGCCCGCTCGACGACCGCCGACTTCAGCCGCCGGGCGTTCTCGATGAAGGCGCGCAGACGATCCGGATCCTCCGTCGTCTCGATCACTCCGAGCGCGGCGCGTTCCTGTGCCGTGATCTCGCTCATCCCCCGCCCTCCTGGTGGTCCGGGCAATGATAGGCGGTGCGGCCGCCCACTGTCTTCTTCGTGATGGTGCCGCCGCATCTCGGGCAATCCGCGCCGTCCTCGCGGTGATGGATCAGCCAGTCGCCGGGCAGGTCGTCGTACCGGGCGTTCGTCTTCAGCACGCCCTCCAGCACCGCCCGCGCCTCGCGGTGGACGGCGGCAAGCTGCGCGGCGCTCAGCGCGTTCGCGGGCACGTCCGGCATGAGCCCGGACCGGTAGAGCGTCTCGTCCGACCAGAGGTTGCCGATCCCGGCGAGCTTCTTCTGGTCGAGCAGCGCGGACTTGATCGCCTGTTTCGAGCCGCCGAGGCGGTCCGCGAAGGCGTTGTCCCCGATCTCCATCGCGTCGGGGCCGAGGCCCGCCTCCTCGACGAAGCTCCCGGGATCCTCGGTCACCTTCACCCAGCCGAACTTGCGGGGGCAGCGGAAGGACAGACGGCGATCCCCCTCGAAGACCCAGGTGAACTTGGCGTGATCCGGTTCCTCGTCCGCGCCGTCGTCCCAGACGCGCAGGCTGCCGGACATGCCCAGATGCACCACCATCCACGGCCCGGATTTCGAGCCGAGGAAGATGTATTTCCCGTGTCGCCGCGTCTCGGTGATCCGGGTGCCGAGGAACGGGGCGCGCTCCGCCTCGGACGGCAGGTCCATGTGCCGGATCTCGCCCAGCGCGAAGTCGCGGATCGTCCGGTTGCACGCGCCTTCCGCGACGCGGCGGCGGTTCGCCTCGGCTTCCGGCAGCTCGGGCATCAGGCCCGCCCCTCTCGCGCGACGGGCCCGCTCACCCCATCAGCATCCGGTGGATGTCCTCGGCCGCGTCGCGCCCCTGCGCGACGGCCGTGACGGTGAGGTCGTCGCCGCCGCTCGCGCAATCGCCGCCCGCCCAGACCTTGCTCAGCGAGGTGCGGAGGGACCGGTCGACGCTGATCTTGCCGCCCGCGAGCTCGAGTCCCGCATCGGTGACCAGCGTCTGCCCGATGGCGCGCATGACGTGGTCGGCGGGCAGCCGGATCGTCTCGCCGGTGCCAGTCAGGGCGCCGTCCCGTTCCTCGGTGATCTCCAGCTCGATCTCCTGCGCGGCGCCATTGCCGTGCACCGCCTTCGGCTGGACGTTGAACATCAGGCGCACGCCCTTGCTCGCCGCGAGATCCTGTTCGTAGCGGCTGGCGGCCATCCGCTCGCGCGACCGGCGATAGGCGATCGTCACGTTGTCGGCGCCCAGCAGCCTGGACTGGATGGCGGCATCGACCGCCGTCATCCCGCCGCCGATCACCACCACGTTCCGCCCCACGGGCAGGGTGCCGCGATCCGGCGCCTGCCGCAGCTCCTCGATGAAGCGGACGGCATCGACGACACCGCCCTTGTCGCCGCCCTCGGCGGTCAGCGCGTTGACCCCGCCGAGGCCGACGCCGAGGAAGACGGCGTCGTATTCGTGGCGCAGCGCCTCGAGGTCGAGGCCCTGCCCGAGCGCCCGGCCCGTGACGAGCTCGATGCCGCCGATCCCCATGATCCATTCCGCCTCGCGGGCGGCGAAATCCTCGGTGCTCTTGTAGGCGGCGATGCCGTATTCGTTGAGGCCGCCGGGCTTGGGTTTCGCCTCGTAGAGCGTGACGTCGTGCCCCTTCATCGCCAGCCGGTGGGCGCAGGACAGGCCCGCCGGGCCGGCCCCGACGACGGCGATCCGCTTGCCGGTGGCCGGCGCCCGCTCGAACGGGTGGCCCTGGCGGGCCATCATCGTGTCGGTCGCGTGGCGTTGCAGGCGGCCGATCTCCACCGGCCTGCCTTCGGCCACCTCGCGCACGCAGACCTCCTCGCAGAGCTCCTCGGTCGGGCAGACGCGGGCGCACATGCCGCCCAGGATGTTGCTCTCGAAGATGGTCCTCGCCGCCGCCTCGGGCGTGCCGGTCGCGATCTGCCGGATGAAGAGCGGGATGTCGATGCCGGTCGGGCAGGCCGTCACGCAGGGCGCGTCGTGGCAGAAATAGCAGCGATCCGCCGCGACATGCGCCTCGTGCGGGTCCAGCGGCGGGTGCAGGTCGAGGAAGTTCTCGGCGAGCGTCTCGGGCGGCAGGCGACCCGGCACGATGCCGGGGGCGTAGGGGCTGGACATGGGCTCTCCCTGGAGATGCGGGCCTCTGGCGGGCCTTTCATGGACCGAGCCTGCCACATCGCGATATTTTATCAACTGGTAAAATGACGCCGTGGCAGGCCGGTCCCCGCAGGGCGGGAACCCGCTGCCCCGCGGGGTCGTGAGGGCGCATGCGTTGCGCCGCGCCCGGCCCGGGGGATAGCCTTGCCGCAGCAAGGCCCGGGACAGCCGGGCGCAGCCGACAGACGGGAGAGCAGCATGACCCGGACCCTGCCCCTCGCGGCCCTTCTCGCCGCCACGAGCACGCTCGCCACCACGGCCCTGCCCGTCGCCGCGCAGGAGGTCGACGTGGGCGCCTACCTCTCCGGGCGCACCGCCGCCATCGCGCAGGACTACGCCGTCGGGGCCGAGCGGTTCGGCCGCGCGCTCGACGCCGATCCCGAGAACCCGGTCCTGCTGCAATACACGCTCTCGCAGCTCATCGGGGCCGGCCGGACCGAGGAGGCGGCCGCCCTCTCCGCCCGCCTGGAGGCGCTGGGCGGCAGCAGCGTCGTCACCTCTGTCGTCCTGCAGGCGCAGGCCTTCGCCGAGGGCGACTGGGAGGTCGTGCTGGCGAGGCTGGAGGACGGGGACGAGATCAGCCCGGTCATCGACGGCCTCGCCCGGGGCTGGGCGCTGGTCGGCGCCGGCCGCGCCGAGGAGGGGATCGCCGCCTTCGACGACCTGACCGAGGAGAGCGGCCTCGCACCGTTCGGCCGCCTCCACAAGGCGCTGGCCCTCGCCCTCGTCGGCGACGATGCCGCGGCGGTCGAGTTGCTGGAGACCGCGCCCGAGGACGGCCTGACGGCCACCCGCGCGGCGCTGATCACGCGGGCGCAGGCCCTCGGCCGGCTGGGCCGCGGGGACGAGGGCGCCGAGCTGATCGCCGGGACCTACGGCGCCTCCCTCGACCCCGAGCTCGAGCGGCTGCGGGCGACCCTCGCCGCGGGCGAGACGCCGCCCTTCGACGTGATCGGCGGCGCCGCCGAGGGCATGGCCCTCGCCTATTACGGGGTGGCGGCGGTGCTCGCCTCCGACGCCTCGGACGAGGTCGCGCTGACCTATGCCCGGCTGGCCGAGCGGCTGGACCCCGGCAACGGCGAGGTCCTGCTGCTGACCGGCGGCCTGCTCGACCGGATCGGGCGGCACGACCTCGCCGTCGAGACGCTGGGCCGGATCGACCCGGAGGACGCCGCCTTCCTGCCCGGCGAGATGGCGCGGGCCGACGCGCTCTTCGCCGGGGGCGAGGAGGACCGGGCCGTCGCCGCGATGGAGGCGCTGGCGCGAGCGACCCCGGACAGCGACGTGGTGCAGGTCGCGCTGGGCGACCTGCTGCGCCGGACCGACGATCCCGCCGCGGCCGAGATCGCCTATACGAGGGGGATCGAGGGGCAGGAGGGGGACCCCGACCTGTGGCGGCGGCACTACCTGCGCGGCATCGTGCGCTACCAGACCGACGACTGGCCGGGCGCCGAGGCCGATTTCCGCGCCTCGCTGGAGCTGCGGCCGGACAATCCGGGCGTGCTCAACTACCTCGGCTATTCGCTGCTCGAGGAAGGCGGCGACCTGGACGAGGCGGTCGACCTGATCGAGCGCGCGGTCGCGCTCCAGCCCGAGAACGGCGCGATCGTCGACAGCCTCGGCTGGGCGCAGTTCCGCGCGGGCGACTACGCCGAGGCGACCCTGACGCTGGAGCGCGCCGCGATGCTCGAGCCCGTCGACCCGGTGGTGAACGACCATCTCGGCGACGCCTACTGGGCGGTCGGGCGCCTGCGCGAGGCGCGGTTCCAGTGGCAGCGCGCCCTGTCCTTCGACCCCGGGGAGGAGGAGGCCGCCCGCATCCGCGCCAAGCTGGAGGACGGGCTCGACGCCGTGCTGGCCGAGGAGGGCGCCACGCCGCTCGACGTGGCGGGCACGCCATGACCCTTCCGGTGCAGTCCGCCCCCGCCGCGACGCTCGAGCCGGGCCTGGCCCCGGCGAAGCTCAATCTCGGCCTCGCCGTGACCGGCCAGAGGGCAGGCGGCTATCACGAGCTCGACAGCCTCGTCGCCTTTGCCGGGGTCGGCGACCAGCTCTCGGCCGTTCCCGCGCCGGAGCTGTCGCTGAGTGTCGAGGGCCCGTTCTCGCCCGGCGTGCCGGTGGACGAGGGCAACCTCGTCCTGCGCGCGGCCGAGGCGTTGCGCGCCGCGCGGGGCGTCACCTCCGGCGCGCGGATCCGGCTGGTGAAGGCGCTGCCCCATGCTGCGGGCATCGGCTCGGCCTCGTCCGACGCGGCGGCGGCGATCCGGCTGCTGTCCCGCCTGTGGGAGGTGCCGCCGCTGGAGCCGGAAGATCCCGCCGTGCTGGAGCTCGGCGCCGACGTTCCGGTCTGCCTCGCCGCCCCGGCCGCGCAGTGGATGTCGGGCATCGGCGAGCGGCTGGAGCCGGCGGGCCGGCTGCCCGCCTGCGGGGTGATCCTGGTCAATCCGAAGCTGCCGCTGCCGACCGCCGATGTCTTTGCCGCGCTGGAGAGCCGCGCCAATCCGCGCCTGCCCGCCCTGCCTGACGCACCGTCGTGGCAGGACCTGGCCGAGTGGATGGACGGCGCGCGCAACGATCTCGAGGCGCCCGCCCGGGCTCTGGTGCCCGAGGTCGGGCGGGTGCTCGACCGGCTGCGGGCACATCCGGCGGTGATCGCGGCGGTGATGTCGGGATCGGGGCCGACCTGCATCGGCCTCACCCGCGACGCGGGCGCCGCGCGGCAGGCGGCGCGGGTCATCCAGCTGGCCGAGCAGGGCTGGTGGGTCGTGCCGGCCCCGCTGCTGTCCTGACCGCCAGGCACCCGATGGCGGGGCCGCGCCGGCGGCCCCCCCCTTCGGCCCCCTAGTTCAGACGCGCCACCACGTAACCGGCGATATCCGCCAGAAGGTGCCGGATCGGGTGGTCCGGGGCCGCCTCCAGCGCCGTCACCGCCCTGGCCGCCCAGGCCCGCGCGTCGTCGCGGGTCGAGGCGAGCGTGCCATGCGCGTTCAGCAGGCCGAGCGCGACCTCGTAATCGCCGTCCTCGACCTTGCCGCGACCGATGGTGCGGGCCCAGAAGGCGCGTTCGTCCCCGTCCGCGGCGGCGATGGCGCGGATCACCGGCAGCGTCAGCTTGCCCTCGCGCAGGTCGTCGCCCGTCCGCTTGCCGATCTCGGCCCCCTCGCCCCAGTCCAGCAGGTCGTCCGCGATCTGGAAAGCGATGCCCAGCGCGTCGCCGTAGGTCCACATCGCGCGGGTCACGTCGTCCGGGGCGCCGGCGATCACCGCCCCGACCTCGGTCGCGGCCGAGAACAGCGCCGCGGTCTTGCCGCGCGCGACCTGCAGGTAGGTCTCCTCGGTCGTGGCGAGGTTGCGGGCGGCGGTCAGCTGCAGCACCTCGCCCTCGGCGATCGTGGCGGCGGCGTCGGACAGGATCGACAGCACCCGCAGCGACCCCGTCTCGACCATCAGCTGGAAGGACCGGGCGAAGAGGTAGTCGCCCACCAGCACGCTGGAGCGGTTGTCCCACAGCAGGTTCGCGGTCGGCCGGCCGCGGCGCTGCGTGCTCTCGTCCACCACGTCGTCGTGCAGCAGCGTCGCGGTATGGATGAACTCCACCGTCGCGGCGAGCGTGACGTGATGCGGCCCGTCATGGCCCAGCATCCGCGCGCTGGCCAGGGTCAGCATCGGCCGCAGCCGCTTTCCCCCCGCCTCGATCAGATGGGCCGTCACCTCGGGGATGCGCGGCGCGTGCCGCGACGCCATCCGCTCGCGGATCGTCGCGTTCACCGCCGCGAGGTCGTCCGACAGCAGCGCCGCCAGGCGGGCATGCGGCCGGGATTCGGGCTCGTCGAGGCTCATGCGGCCCTCGTCTTGTGCCGCCCCGCGCGGGGGCCTAGGTCGCTGGATATGAAAGAGCTTCTGCGCACGACAGACCCCACCGTGATCCCCTTCGCGAGCGCCCTTCTGGAGGGCGAGGGTATAGATTGCTTCCCGCTGGACGTAAACATGAGCGTGCTCGAGGGGTCCATCGGCGTATTGCCGCGCCGCCTGATGGTCCGCGACGGCGACCTGATCCGGGCCGAGCGGGTGATGCGGGACAATGGCATCGACCTCGGCCGCTGAGGGCGGGACGACCCGCGACGCCTTTCTCGGCGGGCGGGTGATGGCCCTGCAGCCCGCGCGCGGCTTCCGCTCGGGACCGGACGCGGTGCTGCTGGCCGCGGCCGTGACGGCCCGGCCGGGCGAGACGGCGCTGGAGCTGGGCTGCGGCGCCGGCGTGGCCGCGCTCTGCCTCGCCGCACGTGTGCCCGGTCTGGCGGTGACGGGGCTGGAGGTGCAGCCCGCCTACGCCGCCCTCGCCCGGGCGAACGGGCTCGACATCGTCGAGGGGTCGGTCGCCGCCATGCCGCGCGCGCTGAAGGAGCGCCGGTTCCACCACGTCCTCGCCAACCCGCCCTGGTTCGACCGCCGGGCCGGACTGCCGTCGCCCGATGCGGGCCGCGACCTCGCCTTCGGCGGCCCGGTCCCGCTGAGGGACTGGGTCGCCGCCGGGGCGCGGCGCCTGCTGCCGCGCGGCACCTTCACCCTGATCGCGCGGATCGAGTGCCTGCCGGAGGCGCTCTCGGCCTGCGAGGGGCGGCTCGGCGGCATCGCGGTGCGCCCCCTGGCCGGCCGGGCGGGACGGGCCCCGGGACGGTTCGTCCTGCGGGCGATGCGCGAGGGGCGCGGCGCCTTCCGCCTGCTGCCCCCGCTCGTCCTGCACGAGGGCGCCGCACATCGCTCGGACCGGGACGGCTTCGCCCCGGGGGTTGACGCGATTCTCAAGGATGGCGCCCCTTTCCCCTGGACCGATTAAGACTTCGGCAAGATTCGGTCGTCACTCTCTCGAAACCGGCAAGGTTCTGCCGTGCGGCGTGACAGAATCAACGTCATGTGCTGCACTGGTCGGACCGACAACCAGAGGAGTGCCACGATGAGCCTGACGTCGCATGTCGCCGAACTGAGGAAGAAGCACCAGACGCTGTCCGCCCAGGTGGAAGAGGCGCACCGCTCCCCGGCCGCCGACGGACTCGAGATCGCGAAGCTCAAGAAGCAGAAGCTCCAGCTGAAGGAAGAGATCAGCCGGCTCAGCACCTGAGCCGCCCCCTCCCCCGGCCGGGTTGCCGCCGGGGGAGGGACGTCTACCTTGGCTGACATGAGGACACCCACCTTCCCGGCGCTTGCCGCCCTCGCCCTCCTCGCCGCCTGCGCGGCCCCCTCCGTCCAGCTGCCGGAGGAGGAGAGCATGGAGTGGCGCGCCCTCCGCGCCGAGATCGGCCGCACCTACGCGGACGTGTTCCAGGATTTCCCGTTCGAATCGGGCCCCGTCGCGGTACTGACCACCGACTCCCGAGGCGAGCTGCGCAGCTACACCTTCGCCCGCTGCGGCGAGACGGTCTGCGCCGGTTCGGCCCACGGCCCGCGCGGCCGCATCCTCCCCTCACTCGACTACACGGTGATCGACGGTCTCTACGGCCAGCGATTCTACCTGTCGCCCGGCGGCGACGGGGCGGTCCTGCGCGCGAACGGTCACCATTCCTGGCTGGCCTGGGAAACGGTCGAACCGATCGAGAGCTCGGCGACCGAATAGGACGGCCGCGCCGCCGGCATGCGGCACCTGGCGCGCCGCGCCGCCCGGCGCACGATTCCGGTCCGGCGGCGCGCCTCCCCCGCCACGCGTCCCCCGCGATTCCCCTGTCTTCACGGCATAAGCGCCCGCTTACGCGCCGCCGAAGCAGCGCCCGACGGATGGCGCCGGGCCGGGCGGCGCGGCAGGTGAAGGGCACGGCGAGCCCGGCGACGATGCCGGCGGGCCGCATCCAACCCTTCGCGAAAAGGATCGCGCCATGACCACCAGGATTCTCCTCTCCGCCCTCGCCCTCGCCGCGCTGCCGCTGGCCGCGGCCGCCATGCCGCAGGTCGGCGACATGGTCGGCACCAACCCCGAGGACGCCACTGCCGCGCTGGCCGGATTCGGCTGCACGGTCGACGAGTTCGAGGCCGAGGACGGCATGATCGAGGCCAAGTGCACCGACGAGACCGGCAAGATGTGGGAGGTCTACATCGACCCCGCCGACGGCACCGTCGCCCAGATCAAGGACGAGGATTGATGCCCGGGCCGGCCTTCCGCACGGCCGGCCCCGGGGAGACGGGCGGCGCGATCGCGCCGCCCGACCCCTGGGACCCGGTGGTGCGTCTCACCCACTGGTCCGTCGCGCTGGCGGTCGTGGTCAACCACTTCGTCACCCGGCCGGGCAGCGCCGCGCATGTCTGGATCGGCTGGGGCCTGATGGCGCTCCTCTTGCTGCGGCTGGTCTGGGGCTTCGTCGGCCCCCACGAGGCGCGGTTCAGCGCCTTTCCCCCGGATCCACGGGCGACGATGTCGCACCTGGCCGACCTGGTCCGCGGCCGGCTGCGCGACTACCCCTCGCACAACCCCGCCGGCGCGGCGATGGTTTACGCGCTGTGGATCACGCTCGCCGCGATCGTCGGCTCCGGCCTCGTGATGACCGGCGGCCGCAGCCCGATCGCCATTGCCGAGGAGAAGGCCGCCGTGGCGGCGGGCGACTGGTCGGTGCTGGTGGACAACGCCGCCGAGGAGGGCGAGCGTGACCGCACGGATGCGAGGATCGCGGGAGAGCTGCACGACGTGGCGGCGAACCTGATCCTCGTCCTGGCCCTGCTGCATGTCGCGGGCGTGGTGATCGAGAGCCGTGCCCTGGGGCGCAACCTCGTGCGGCCGATGATCCGGGGCCGCTCGCGGTGAGCGGCGCGGACGGGAAAGCAGGACGGGGGCGGGCGACCGCCCTCGCCTCGTACCTGCTGGTCCAGTCCCTCGCCGCGCTCTACTTCGTGGCCGACGCGATCGCCGATCTCGAGGGCGAGCCGCTCGGCCCCCATACGGTGATGGAGTTCCTCGTTGCCCTGACCCTCGTCGCGGGGATCGTCTTCGCCGCCCGCCAGCTCGGCCGGACGCTGGAGCGGCTGCGGCGGCAGGGCGTCGCGCTGGAGGCGGCGCGGGGCGATTTCGCGCGGCTGGTCGAAGGCCAGTTCGAGAGCTGGGGCCTGACCCCGGCCGAACGCGACGTGGGCTTCTTCGCGCTCAAGGGGCTCGACGTGGCCGAGATCGCTACGCTGCGCGGCGCGGCGCAGGGCACCGTGCGGGCGCAGCTCGCCCGGATCTACGCCAAGGCGGGGGTGAGCGGCCGCGCCCAGTTCGCCGCCTGGTTCGTCGAGGACCTGCTGGACGGCGGCGCGGGCAGGGCGCCGGACTAGAGCCGCGCCCGCTGCCGTCCCTCGGCGTCGAAATTCGCCGGGTCCAGCCAGGCCGCGAGGCGGACCCGCCGCGCCGGCCATTCGCGGTCGAGGATCGAGAACCAGGCCGTGTCGCGATTGCGCCCCTTGTAATGGGTCGCCTGCCGGAACGTGCCCTCGTAGGTGAAGCCCAGCCGCTCCGCCGCGCGGCGGGACGGCGCGTTGAGGGCGTCGCATTTCCACTCGTAGCGGCGGTAGCCGGTCTCGAAGGCGCGGGCCATCATCAGCGCCATCGCCTCGGTCGCGGCGGGGCGGCGCTGCAGGGCCGGGGCGTAGTGGATGAACCCCACCTCCACCGCCGCGCTGCCCGGGTCGATCCGCAGATAGGCGGCATGACCCACCGGCCGCCCTTCCGCCCGGATCGTGAAGAAGATCGGGTCGTCCCCGCCGATCCGGGGCGCCATGTCGGCGGCGAAATCCTCCGCGCCGTCGAAGGGGCCGTGCGGCAGGTAGGTCCAGCCCTCCCCGTCCCGATCCTCGGCGAAGGCGTCGAACAGCGCCGGCAGGTCGCCCCGCGCCAACGGGTCCAGCCGGCACCACCGACCGACCATGGGTGTGCGCGCCGGGCGGGGAACCGGCGACCGCCTGTCGACGGGCCAGCCGACAGGCTGGCCCAGCGCGTTCAGGCGGGTCTCGAAACTGGCGCCCTCCCGGGCCGCGCGGGGCCCCGGGGGATCGGGGGTAAGGTCCTCAGGCGAAGACATCGCCCAGCGCGGCATCCACCGCCTCGACCACCCGGCCGAGGTCGTCCTTCGTCGCGATCAGCGCCGGAGCGAAGACGAGCGTGTTGTTGTAGCCGGGGACCGAGCGGTTGGTCGCGCCGATGATGACGCCGTTCTTCAGGCAATGCGCCACGACCTGCTGCACCTTCGCCTCGTCGGCGGGCTGCTTCGTCTCGCGGTCCGAGACCAGCTCGACCCCCGCGAAGAGGCCCATGCCCCGGACGTCGCCGGCCACCTCGTGCTTGTCCATCAGCCCCTCGAGCTGGCCCTTGAACCAGGCGCCCATCTCCTCGGAGTTCTTCAGCAGCCCCTCGCGTTCGAGGATGTCCATGTTCTCGAGCGCCGCGACCGGGCCCGAGATGCAGCCGCCGAAGGTCGAGATGTCGCGGAACAGCGCCATCGGATCGCTGGCATCGGTGAATTGCTGGAACACGTCCTCGGTCGTGACGCAGCACGAGATCGCGGCGTAGCCCGAGGCGACGCCCTTCG
Organism: Wenxinia saemankumensis; assembly: GCF_900141735.1. Lineage (GTDB taxonomy): Bacteria > Pseudomonadota > Alphaproteobacteria > Rhodobacterales > Rhodobacteraceae > Wenxinia > Wenxinia saemankumensis. The sequence goes on along the minus strand of NZ_FQYO01000003.1, from coordinate 332,576 downwards.
CCATCGTGACGATGTCGGGCTTCACGCCGAACTGCTGGTAGCCGAACCAGGTGCCGGTCCGGCCCATGCCGCAGACCACCTCGTCGATATGCAGCAGGACGTTATGGCGGGCGCAGATGTCCTGGACCTTGTCCCAGTAGCCCGTGGGCGGGACGATGATGCCGCCGCCGGCCGTGATCGGCTCGAGGCAGAGCGCGCCGACACTGTCCGGCCCCTCGCGCAGGATCACCTGCTCGATCTGGTCGGCGGCCCATTCGCCGTAATTCTCGGTCGGGGCGCCCTGGTCGGCGGCCCGGTATTCCAGGCAATGCGGCACCTCGACGAAGCCGGGCGCCATCGGCCCGTATTGCGCGTTGCGCTCGTGCTGGCCGCCGGCGGAGAGGCAGGCGACGGTCGTGCCGTGATAGTCGCGGTTGCGGTAGAGGATCTTGTGCTTGCGCCCGCCATGGTGCTTGTGCGCGATCTGGCGCACCATCTTGAACGCCTTCTCGTTCGCCTCGGACCCCGAATTGGCGAGGTAGACGCGGGCGAGACCCGGCATCTTCTCGACCAGCCGCTGCGAGAAGCGCGCCCCGGCGATCGATCCCTTGGACCCGGCGAAGTAGTTCATCGTGACCAGCGCGTCGCGCACGGCGTCGGCGATCTCGGTCCGGCCGTAGCCGACGTTCACCGTCCAGACGCCGCCGGCGACGGCGTCGATATGCTCCTTGCCGGTGATGTCCCAGACGCGCAGCCCCTTGCCCTCGACGATGATCTGCGGATCGGTCGTCTCGAGATGCTTGTGCTGCATCATGTGGTGCCAGACATGGGCCTTGTCGGCGGCGATGATCTCGGCCGGGTCGTTCTGGCGCAGGGTGTCCATGGGGTCGTCTCCTCTGGGTTCCGCCGGGGTCGGCTGGCGCCGGGCCCCTTCGGCCCCCCGAGGAAATGGGGGCCAGCAGCGGGCAGGGTGTCAGGGTCCGCGCACCTCGCGGACCGCCCCGTCGGGGCTCACATTCCGGGAAGCGGCGGGCCGGGTCAAGGCCCCGCCCCGACCGCCGCCCCGCTCACATGTTCGGATAGTTCGGCCCGTCGCCGCCCTGCGGCACAGTCCAGACGATGTTCTGCGCCGGGTCCTTGATGTCGCAGGTCTTGCAGTGGACGCAGTTCTGGAAGTTGATCTGGAACCGCACGTCGTCCCCTTCGCCCACGAATTCGTAGACGCCGGCCGGGCAGTAGCGCGTGGACGGGCCGGCATATTCCTTCCAGTCGACCTGCACCGGAACGTCCGGATCCTTGAGCTTCAGATGCGCCGGCTGGTTTTCCTCGTGGTTGGTGAAGGAATAGGCGACGTTGGTCAGCCGGTCGAAGGACAGCGTGCCGTCCGGTTTCGGATAGTCGATCCTGCGGAAATCCCCGGCCTTGCCGGTCGCGTCGGCGTCGGACTTGCCGTGGCCCAGCGTGCCGAGGGCCGAGAAGCCCAACGTGTTCGTCCACATGTCGAGCCCGCCCAGCGCGAGCGAGGCGGCGAGGCCGTAGCGCGACCAGAGCGGCTTGACGTTCCGCACGGGTTTCAGGTCCGCCGCGATCGGGCCGGTCCGCACCGCGCTCTCGTAGGCCCCCAGCACATCGCCCGCGCGGCCGGCCTCCAGCGCCTCGTGCGCGGCCTCGGCGGCGTGCATCCCCGAGAGCATGGCGTTGTGGTTGCCCTTGATCCGGGGGACGTTGACCATTCCGGCCGCGCAGCCCAGCAGCGCGCCGCCGGCAAAGGCGACCCGAGGCAGCGACTGCCAGCCCCCTTCGCTGATCGCGCGCGCCCCGTAGGCGACGCGCTTGCCGCCCTTCAGCAGCTCGGCGACCATCGGGTGATGCTTGAACCGCTGGAATTCCATGTAGGGAAAGACATGCGGGTTCTCGTAGCCCAGATGCACGACGAAGCCGACATAGACCTGGTTGTTCTCGAGATGGTAGATGAACGACCCGCCGCCCGCGCCGCTCTCGCTCAGGGGCCAGCCCATCGTGTGGGTGACGGTGCCCTCGGCGTGCTTCTCGGGGTCGATCTCCCAGATCTCCTTCATGCCGAGGCCGTATTTCTGCGGCTCGGCCCCGGCATCGAGGCCGAGCTTGACGATCACCTGCCGGGAGAGCGAGCCGCGCACCCCCTCGCCGAGGAAGACGTACTTGCCCAGCAGCTCCATCCCCGGCTCGTAGTTCGGGCCGGGCTCGCCGTCGGCCCCCCGCCCCATCTCGCCCGCGACGACGCCGGCGACCCTGTCCCCGTCCCATACGATCTCGCTGCAGGCCATGCCGGGGAAGATCTCGACGCCCAGCGCCTCGGCCTGCTCGGCCATCCAGCGGCAGACATTGCCCATCGAGACGATGTAGTTGCCGTGGTTCTTCATCAGCGGCGGCATCGGGCCGTTCGGGATCCGCAGCTTGCCGCCCTGCCCCAGCAGGTAGAAGTTGTCCTTCCGGACCGGCACGTTCAGCGGCGCACCCCTCTCCTTCCAGTCGGGGATCAGCGCATCGAGGCCCACGGGGTCCAGCACCGCGCCCGACAGGATGTGGGCGCCCACCTCCGACCCCTTCTCGAGCACGACGACGGAGCGTTCGGGATCGAGCTGCTTCAGCCGGATCGCCGCCGACAGGCCCGCCGGGCCGGCGCCGACGATCACGACGTCGTATTCCATCGATTCCCGGGTCATCTCGGCCATCGGATCCTCCAGTTGCGGACAGTCTTTTCGGCATCACGGTCTCGGGGAGGGACATTGGCATCCCCCCGGCCCCCGCGCAATCGGACGCAACCGCCTGCGACGCGGGGTCTCTTTCTCGATCGCGAGAGCCCCCGCCCCGGTCGCGCGGGGCGTCGGGACGATCCGGCCGCCCTTGACTTGTCGCGGCCGCGTTCTGTTATGTCTGCCCGACGATCTGCAGCGGGACGGCGCCTGAGACGAGGCCCGTCCCGGTTTCGTTCCGTGACACAACCGCCCGAGGACCCAAGTCCATGGACAAGATCCCGCTGACCCGCACCGGCTACACCAAGCTCGAGGGCGAGCTGAAGCAGCTCAAGACCACCGAGCGCCCGCAGATCATCGCGGCCATCGCCGAGGCGCGCGCGCATGGCGACCTCAGCGAGAACGCGGAATACCATTCGGCCAAGGAGAAGCAGAGCTTCATCGAGGGCCGCATCAAGGAGCTGGAGGGCGTGCTCGGCCTCGCCGACGTGATCGACCCGGCCAAGATGTCGGGGCCGATCAAGTTCGGCGCCACGATCGACCTCGTGGACGAGGATACCGACGAGGAGAAGACCTACCAGATCGTCGGCGAGTACGAGGCCGACATCGAGGCGGGCAAGCTCAACGTCAAATCCCCCCTCGCCCGCGCCCTGATCGGCAAGGACGAGGGCGACAGCGTCGAGGTCCGCACCCCCGGCGGGGCGAAGTCCTACGAGATCCTCAAGGTCGCCTACAAGTGAAGGCGCCGGGCCGGACGGGTCCGGACGGCGCCACCGGGATCGACCGCATCGCCGCGCTTCTCGGCGCGGCGTGGGTCGTTCTGGGCCTCGTCCTGCTGGTCGCCGGAGGCGACCTCACGGCGCGCGGGCTGCTGACCGGCCTCGCCGCGATCCTCGGGCCGGGGGCGGTGCTGGGCACCGCCGCGCTGCTGCTGCGACGGCAGGACGAGAGCCGCGCCGAGCTGCGGCGTCTGGCCGCCACGGTCGAGGCGCTGCAGGTCCCGGACCGGCGCGAGCGCGCGCCCGCCGCCGCGGCCGGCGAGGTCGAGAGGCGGCTCGCCGAGATCGCGCATGCGGCCAAGACCACGCAGGCGGCCATGGCCGCGCTCGTCTCGGGCCGGTCGGGCACGCCCCTGGCCGCGCCGCCCCGCGCCGCCCGCCCCGCCGGCCCGCAGAAGACCCGGCAGAACGGCCGGCCCGCCGAGGCGCCGCAGCCGGAAGCGGACATTCGCGGGGGCGAGGCGCAGGCCAGCCTCGCCCTCGGCGCCGCCGCCGCCCAGGTCGAGCCGCTGGCCCGCCCCCTCTTCGTCCGGGCGCTGAACTTCCCCGACCATGACGGCGATGCCGAGGGGTTCGCCGCCCTGCGCACCGCCCTGTCCGACCGCAAGGGCCGGCAGCTCATCCAGTCGGCGCAGGACGTGCTCACCCTGCTCAGCCAGGACGGGATCTATGTCGACGATCTCGCCGCCGACCGCGCCCGGCCCGAGATCTGGCGCCGCTTCGCGCGGGGCGAGCGGGGCCGCGCCGTGGCGCAGCTGGGCGGCATCCACGACCGCACCGCGATCGCGATGGTCGCGGCGCGGATGCGCGAGGACCTGATCTTCCGCGACACGGCCCACCATTTCCTGCGCCATTTCGACCGGATGCTGGTCGAGTTCGAGGACGGGGCCGAGGATGCCGAGCTGGCGCAGCTTGCCACGACGCGGACCGCTCGCGCCTTCATGCTGATCGGCCGGGCCACCGGGGCGTTCGACTAGGGGCGGGCCGGGCGCGGCCTCAGGCCAGCCGCCGCACCATGGTGACCGTCGGCGGCAGGCCCAGCAGCGGACCGGCCAGCCCGGGGCGGCGCGTGCCGGCCGCGACGAATCCCTCGCGCTCGTAGAGGGCGCGGGCCCGCAGGTTGCCCTCGGCCACGTCGAGCCGGATCTCGCGGTGGCCCCGGCCGGCCGCCAGCCCCGCCAGCGCGGCGAGGAGCCGCGTGCCGACCCCCTGCCCGCGGGCTCCCGCCGCGACGGCGAGCCCGTCGACGAGGAACCGCGCGTTGTCGACGTCGCGCGGGATCGCGACGAGGGCGAGCGCGCGCAGCGGCGCGGCGACGCCGTAGGCGGCGAGGAAATCGCCGGGCCGGCCCGCGACCAGACCGCCCGCCCCGTCGCGGATCCCCGCCACGCCCAGCACCTGCCCCCCCGCACCCCGCGCGACGAGCGCGTGGGCCGGGTCCAGCGCGCGGACGAGGAATGCCTCGGCGCGCCGCCGCGGGCCGAGCGCGCGGCCGAGCTTGTCGCCGAACGCGTCCCAGTAGATCGCGGCGAGGGCCGGCCGGTCCGACGCGGCGAAGCCCGCCTCGATCCTCATCTCGCGCCGCCCCCGGCCCCGGTACCCGCACCGGTTTCCGATCCGGGGCCCGGATCGACGCCCAGGATCCACCCTTCCTCCCGCGCGACGCGCTCCGCGTCGCCGTCCAGCCCGGCCGGAGGCCCGAACAGCGCGGCGAGCGCGGCCGGCGGCAGGTCCGCCAGGTGATCGACGACCGCGCGGACCTGCCGGGCATCGGGAATGGCGTAGCTCTCTTCCGGGAGGGCCTCGACGAGCCAGGCGGGGTCGTGGCGCCGCAGCAGGCCGGGATAGATCTCGTTGAGGGTGATCGGCGCCCCGGGCACGCGCCAGCCGCTCTCCATCGGCCAGACGGACAGGTCGGGCCCGTAGCGCCGCCGCAACGCCGCCAGACGCGGCAGACCCAGCAGCGTCTGCGAGCCGACCGCGCCGGTCGTGTAGAGCTTCCACACCGATTGCGCGCCGGGCGCCCGCCCCTCGGTCAGGCGATGCGGCGGCAGGCCGCGGCCGTGACCCGGGGGGCGCAGGCGCGGCAGGCCGGGACAGGACCGCCCCGGCGGATGCCCCCAGAACGGACCCTCGCCCGGGAAGAATGCGTTCAGCTCGGCGGCGACCTCGAACCTGTCGTTCGCGTTGTCCGGCCCGTCCTGCACCCGCGCGGCCAGCCAGTCCCAGACGGCCAGCGCCTCGGCCCGGCCGGTCAGCGCGCGGGCGAAACCCGGCGGGAAGCCGAAGGCGAAGTCGAAGCCGACCAGCACCTTTTCCCCCGCCGCCAGCGAGCGGCCCAGGATGTCGTGGATCGCCTCCATCGCCGCGTCCCTGGTCCGCAGATAGACCGGGTGATCCGCCCCGCCGGGGCCGCGCTCGCACAGGAAGATCGCGTCGGGGGACGGCCGACGCGGCGAGGGACCGGCGCGGGCCGACCAGTCGATCGCGACGATCCGGTCGAAGGGGCTCATCCCCCCTCCAGCGCGGCGAGATCGCCGGGCGTGTTGACGTTGGCGAAGGACGCGGGGTCCGGGAACGGTGCCTCGACCGCGCCCGCCTCAGCACTCCAGTCCCGCATCCGGGCCATGTCCCCGCCCAGGGCCGCGCGCAGGGCCCCGGCCAGCCGGGCGGGCCAGAGCCCGATGACCGGATGCGCCCGCCCGCCGGCGGCGGCAACGGCGGGGCGCGTCCCTTCGTCCCCCGCGAGGATCAGGCGGGGCACGAGGTCGGGGGGCAGGAAGGGCGTGTCGCAGGGCACGGTCAGCACCCAGCGATCGCCCCGCTCCGCCGCCCAGTCCATCGCGGCGAGAAGGCCCGCCAGCGGCCCCGGTCGCCCCGGCAGGGGGTCGGGCAGGACCGGCAGCCCGAACCGGGCGAGCGCGCCGGGATCGCCGTTCACCGCCAGCGCCGCGACCTGCGGGGCGATCCGGTCCGCGACATGCGCCAGCAGCGGCCGGCCCCGCAGCAGCGCCCCGGCCTTGTCGCCGCCCAGCCGCCGGGCCGCGCCGCCGGCAAGGATCACGCCGGGGGGCTGTCTCATGCGCACCGTCCCGGCATCGTCCACCTCCGCGATCCCATCCGGCCCCCGCGATTGCACATCCCCCCCGCCGCGCCTAGACCGGCGCGGCATCCCGACCCTAGGCCCATTCCGATGTCCCGGCAAAGATCCCCCTACACGCTCGGCTTCCTCGACGGCCTGCCGTTCCTGTTGGTGATCGCGCCGGTCGGCCTGCTCTTCGGCGTCGTGGCGACCGAGGCCGGGCTCGACATCCTGCAGGCGCTCGCCTTCTCGATCGTGGTGATCGCGGGGGCGGCGCAGTTCACCGCCGTCGCGCTGATGCAGGACCAGGTGCCGGTCCTGATCGTCATCGCGACCGCGCTGGCGGTGAACCTGCGGATGGCGATGTATTCCGCGGCACTCACGCCGTTCCTCGGGACCGCGCCGCTCTGGCAGCGGGCGCTGGTCGCCTATCTCAACGTCGACCAGACCTACGCGCTCGCCTCGGCCCGCTACGAGGATTTCCCCGGCTGGACCGTCCGGCAGCGCGTGGCCTATTTCCTCGGCGCGGCGACGCCGGTCTGCCCGATGTGGTACGTCTTCACCGTGATCGGCGCGCTGATCGGGGCGGGCCTGCCCGACTGGCTGGCGCTCGATTTCGCGGTGCCGATCTGCTTCCTCGCCATCATCGCGCCGGCGCTGAAGACGCTGGCCCATGTCGCCGCGGCGGTCACCTCGGTCGTGCTGGCGCTCGCCCTGGCCGTCCTGCCGTTCCGGCTGGGGCTTCTGGTCGCGGCGCTGGCCGCCATGGCCGTCGGCGCCGCGGTCGAGACCTGGACCGCGCGCCGCGCCGGACGGAGGGCGGCGGCATGAGCGCGCCCATCGACGCCGCGACAATCTGGATCGTCATCGCCGCGCTCGGCGCCGGAAGCTGGCTGATCCGCTTCTCGTTCCTGGGACTGATCGGCGACCGCGAGATGCCGCCCCTCGCGATGCGGCTGCTGCGCTACACGCCGGTCGCCGTCCTGCCGGGGCTCGTCGCGCCCTATGTCGTCTGGCCCGACGCCACGGGGGGCGAGCCCGATGCCGCGCGGATGCTGGCGGCGCTTGTCACGCTGGGCGTGGGCCTCTGGCGGCGCTCGATGCTGCCGGCGGTCGGCGCGGGGGCGGTCACCCTCTACGCCGTGCTGGCGCTGCAGGCCTGGCTCTAGTCCGCAGCGGCCCTCAGCCCCGGATCTCCTGGTCGAAGGTCTCGAGCGCGACGGCCTTGTCGGGATCGTCGTCCTCGCGGATCTCGGTCTCGCGCACGCCCGGCAGCCGCGCCACCTGGTCCGAGAGCGATCCGGGGAAGAAGGTCGACCGGATGCGCGGCACGCCCGCGTCGCGCAGGATCCGGCTGACCGCGGTCGTGCAGCGCGCCTGGCTGACCGGACCGGCCGATTGCGCCAGGACGAAGGCACGCTCCGCCACCTCGGCGCTGACCGGGATGTCCTGCCGCAGGACGTAGTAGGTCGCCCGCGCGTGGTAGCTTTCGTAGAAGGCCGCGATGCGGGGCGTGATCCCGTAATGCAGCTCGTTCCGCTCGGGGATCGAGGGATGGCCGAACGTGCCGGCCGGGTCGAAGATCACCCGCTGGCTGGCCGAGATCATCAGCCCGGTATGGTTGCCGGCGCCCGAGGACGTGCTCTTCATCGTGTAGAGCGTCAGCAGCGGACCGCCCGGATCCGTATAGGCGGCACCCCGCAGGGCGCTGTCGGGCGCCCAGGTCTCGGGCGCGGTGGCGCAGGCGGCGAGCGCGGACAGGCCGCCCAGCAGGGCGGCGCGGCGGGTCAGATGGGTCAAACCGGGACCGGCCTCAGGCGTTGACGAGGGCGAGAAGGATCAGCAGCACGACGATGACGATCGAGGCGCGGGTGATCATCTTCACGAAGCCGTGGAAGACGCGTTGCTGCGCGGTGATGTCCATCGTGCCGGGTTCGTGGTGCTGCTCTGCCATGGTCCTGCGTCTCGCTTGGGTCGGTGCGTCCCATAGCAGCGCGCGCGCGGCCTGTCACGACCCGGCGGCGCCCCCGTCCTGCGGCGCGGCGCCGCCCCCTGCCCCGCCGCCGGCCTCGTCCGCGGTCCCGTCCTCCTCGCCCGGCTCGATCTCGCGCGAGAGGCGGAAGCCGATCCGGCGCGGCGCTTCGGCGCTCTGCGGTTTGGGCAGGGCGCGCAGCATCACCGAGAGTTGCGTGACATGCTGGATCAGCTGGGTGCGCCCCCCGGCGGGATCGGTGCCGTAGAAGGTCACCACGTCCGGGTCGAAATAGCCCATCCCCTCGATCCGCAGCACGCCCGCATCGCCGCCGACGAACCCCATCGCCACCTCGTGCTCGGAATCGAGCCTCTCCTCGAACTTGCGGATGTAGAGGATCAGGCGCTCGTAGGCCCAGCGCGCGGGACTCTTGGGGGCCTTGCCCCGCATCGCGGGCGGCAGGTCGGCCTCGCAGGTGGCGGGCCTGGCAGGATCGGCATGGACCTCGCGGAGCGCGGGCAGAGCCGCGTTCTCCTCGGCCTCGGCGGTGGTCTGGATGTCGCTCATGGGGGCGAGGTATGGGCGCGGGCGCGCGCGGCAAGGGGGCGCGTCGCCCCGGCCGGGTCTCGGGCCCCGGCGGCTGGCCGAGGTATCCGGGTCCCTGCGAAGGAGGGGGCCGGGCGCGCCGGACCCCGGGGCGGCTCCGGAAGGGCCGGCTGCCGGAGACGGACGGCGCCCCGGGTCAGGCGGCGGTTGGAGGGGCGGTGGGTCGCGCTTCGGGCCATCCCTGCCGGCCGCGGCATCTCGGTCCCTGCGACGGGGGGCCGGGTGCGCCGCGCCTGGGGGACGAGGGGGGTCGACCGCGCGCCGGCGACCGGCGCGCGCGCCCTCCCCCGTTGCCGGCTCAGGCGGCGGCGTTCGCCTGCCAGCGCCAGGCCCCGTCCTCCGCCAGCCAGCGCCGGGCGCGGCCGGTCGCGACGAGGTGGTTCAGGTGGGCGACCGTCTCGGCGAAGGCGAGGCCGTAGACGCCGCGCCCGATCTCGCGCCGGAACAGCGGGGGGAAGCACTCCCCGCCGCGGCGCGGCTCGGCGAGATGCGCCTCGAGCCGGGCGAGCGCGCCGTGATGGTTCGCCTCCAGCTGGTCGAGCCGCGTCGGCAGGCCGCGATAGGGCAGCTTGTGCCCCGGCAGGACGAGCTGGTTCTCGCGCGCATGGGGCGCGAGTCGCCGGCAGGACGCGATCCACTCGCCGAGGGGATCGGCCTCCGGCTCGGTCGGATGGACGCCGATATTGGGGCTGATCCCGGGCAGCAGCTGGTCGCCCGCGATCACCAGCGGCTCCTCCCGCGCCCAGAGGGTGGCGTGCTCGGGGGCGTGGCCGTCGCCCATGCGGATGTCCCAGCTCCGCCCCGCGAGGCGCAGAATCCCGCCCTCGACCAGCCGCGTGTGGCCGGGCGGCAGCAGGTCCACGCAATCGGCGAAGTTGAAGGGCCGCTCGTCCAGCCGCCGCGCGTATTCCGCGGGATCCATCCCGTTCAGCCGCCAGAAGGCCCGCGCCTCGGCGCTGGGGCGGTCCTGCACGTCGAGCGTCAGCATCCGCGCCATCAGCCAGGCGGTGCGCGGCATCAGGATCGTGGCGCCGTCCCGGGCCAGCCAGGCGGTGAGGCCGACATGGTCGGGATGGGCATGGGTGACGAGCACGCGCGCGACCGGCCGCCCGGCCAGCGGGCCCGCCAGCAACTCGCCCCAGAGCGCGCGCCCCGTCTGCCAGGACAGGCCGGCATCGACGATGGTCCAGCCGTCCTCGTCCGCCAGCGCGTAGACGTTGACGTGGTCGAGCGCCATCGGCAGCGGCAGCCGCATCCACAGGATGCCCTCGGCCACCTCGGTGGCCCGGCCCGGCTCCGGCGGCGCATCCCAGGGGAACCGCAAACCGTCGCGCTGGAACGGGGCGTTCACCGCCGCCGCGCCCCTGCGCGCGGCCCCGTCCCCCGCAGCGGCCATGCGCGCGGCCCCGACCTCCGCCCGGAACTCACGCCGCGAAATCCTCCGCCCGCAGCGCCATCACCGTCTCGCCGCCGGCGGCGACCTGTGCCAGCAGGGCGGCGTGCTGCGGCAGGAGCCGCGCGATGTAGAAGGCGGCGAGACGGGCGCGCCCCTCGTCCCCCGACCGCGCGGCGGCCAGATGGGCATGCCCCCCCAGCACCCGGGCAAAGGCCGTGAGATAGGCGACCGCGCCCGCCATGCGGGCCTGCGGCTCCATCTCCACCAGCGCCTCGGTCGCCTCGCGCAGCGACTCGGCGGCGTTCCAGACCGGCGCGGCGAGATCGGCGAGCCCGGCCGCCTTCGCCGCCTCGGCCCCGGCCTCGATCTCGTCCAGCAGCCGGAACGCGGCCTCGCCCCCGTCCATCAGCTTGCGCCCGACGAGGTCCATCGCCTGGATGCCGTTCGTGCCCTCGTAGATCGCCGTCACCCGCACGTCGCGCAGGAACTGGGCGGCCCCCGTCTCCTCGATGAAGCCCATGCCGCCATGGACCTGCACGCCGAGCCCCGCGACCGCGATCCCGGTCTCGGTGCCGAAGGCCTTGGTGATCGGGGTCAGGAAGGCGGCGCGCGCCTTCCACTTCGCCTCCCCCGTTGCGGTCGCCATGTCGATTGCGACGGAATTCATGTAGCCGATCGAACGCGCGGCGAAGGTGTCGGCGCGCATCTCGGCCAGCATCCGGCGCACGTCGGCATGCTCGATGATCGTCCCGGTCCCCCCGGCGCGGCCCTGACGCCGTTCCTGCGCATAGGCCAGCGCGGCCTGGGTCGCCGCCTCGGCCACGCCGATCCCCTGCACGCCGACGCCGACGCGGGCATTGTTCATCATGGTGAACATCGCCGCCATCCCGGCATGCGCCTCGCCCACCAGCCAGCCGGTCGCGCCCTCGTAGGCCATCACGGCAGTCGGCGAGCCGTGCAGGCCCAGCTTGTGCTCGAGGCTGACGACCCGCAGCGCGTTCCGCTCGCCCGGATTGCCGTCCGCGTCCGGCAGGAACTTGGGCACCATGAAGAGGCTGATCCCCTTCGTCCCCTCCGGCCCGTCCGGCAGACGGGCGAGGACGAGGTGGCAGATGTTCCCGGAGAAGTCGTTGTCGCCCCAGGTGATGTAGATCTTCTGCCCGGTGATCGCGTAGGTTCCGTCGCCCTTCGGCTCGGCCTTCGTCTTCAGCGCGCCCACGTCCGAGCCGGCCTGCGGCTCGGTCAGGTTCATCGTGCCGGACCATTCGCCCGCGATCAGCTTCGGCAGGTAGGTGGCCTTGATCTCGTCCGAGGCATGGGCCTCCAGCGCCTCGATCTGGCCCTGGGTCATCAGCGGGTTCAGCGCCAGCGAGAGGCAGGCCCCCGAGAACATGTCGTTCACCGCCGTGGCGATGGTCTGCGGCAGGGCCATGCCGCCGAATTCCCCGGGCGCCGCGACGCCCAGCCAGCCGCCCGCGCCGATCGCGGCGGAGGCGTCGCCGAACCCCTTCGGCGTGCGCACGATCCCGTCCTCCAGCCGGGCGGGGTCGGTGTCGCCCACGCGCTGCAGCGGGGCGATCACCTCGTCCGCCAGCCGGGCCGCCTCGGACAGGATCGCCTCCACCGTCTCGGGCGTCGCCTCGGCGAAGCGCCCGGTCCCCGCGACGGCGTCGAACCCCGCGACATGCTTCAGCACGAAGCGGATCTCGGCGGTGGGAGAGCGGTAGGGCATGGATCACCTCTCGTGCGGGACGGGCGGGCTTTGCGTTCGGGCGCGCCGCCGGATACGGCGTTGCGACCGAGTCTAGAAGCGCGGCGCCCGGGGGGTCACGTCGAACGCCGCGTCATGAATCACGGAGCCGCGCCATGCCCGATGCAGATCGCGAGACCGTCCTGCTCGCGGCGGACGCGGCCGGCCTCGCCCGAGCCGCCGCCCTGATCCGGGACGGGGGGCGCGTCGCCTTCCCGACCGAGACGGTCTACGGCCTCGGCGCCGATGCCGGGAACGGCGACGCCGTGGCGGGGATCTACGCGGCGAAGGGCCGGCCCAGCTTCAACCCGCTGATCGTGCATGTCGCGGACCTCGCCGCGGCGCGGAGGCTCTGCGAGGTGCCCCGCGCGGCCGAGGAGGTCGCGGCCGCCTTCTGGCCCGGGCCGCTGACCCTCGTCCTGCCGCTGCGCGGCGGGGCGCCGGTCTCGCGGCTGGTGACGGCGGGGCTGGACACGCTGGCGATCCGCGTGCCGGCGCATCCGCTGGCGCAGGCGCTGCTGCGCGCGGCGGGGGTGCCAGTGGCCGCGCCCTCGGCCAACCCCTCGGGCCGGATCAGCCCGACCCGGGCGGCGCATGTGATGGACGGCCTCGGCGGGCGGATCGACGCGGTGCTGGATGGCGGGCCCTGCGGCGTGGGCGTCGAATCGACGATCCTGTCGCTCGCCGGGGACCGCCCCCGCCTCCTGCGCGAGGGCGGCCTGCCGGCCGAGGCGCTCGAGGCGATGCTGGGCCCGCTGGACCGGACGCCGGATGCCGGCTCGGCCCCCAGCGCGCCGGGGCAGCTCGTGTCGCATTACGCGCCGCGCGGCCGCGTCCGGCTGGGCGTCACCGCGCCGGAGCCGGGCGAGACGCTGCTCGGCTTCGGCTCCGCCGCGGGCGCCGCCATCAACCTTTCGGAAGCGGGCGACCTGCACGAGGCGGCCGCGCGACTCTTCGACGCGCTGCATGCGCTGGACGCGATGGGGGCAGAGCGGATCGCGGTCTCGCCGATTCCCGAGACCGGGCTCGGCCGGGCGATCAACGACCGGCTGCGGCGCGCGGCGGCGCCGCGGGACTGACCGCACGGACGGGACGCCGGGGAATGGGATGCCGGGGTGCGGGAGCCGCCCCCGGCGCGCCCCTCACCGGTCCATGTCGAAGCCGAGATGGTCGGCCACGGCGAAGATGTCCTTGTCGCCCCGGCCGCACATGTTCATGCAGATGATGTGATCCTTCGGCAGGTCCGGCGCGATCTTCATCACGTGGGCGAGCGCGTGGCTTGGCTCCAGCGCCGGAATGATCCCTTCCGTCGCGCAGCACAGCTGGAACGCCTCCAGCGCCTCCTTGTCGGTGATCGCGACGTATTCCGCCCGGCCGACATCGTGCAGCCAGGCATGTTCCGGCCCGATCCCGGGATAGTCGAGGCCCGCCGAGATGCTGAATCCCTCCAGGATCTGCCCGTCCTCGTCCTGCAGCAGGTAGGTCCGGTTGCCGTGCAGCACGCCGGGCCGCCCGCCGGTGAGCGAGGCGCAATGCTCCATCTTCGCCGTCACGCCCTTGCCGCCGGCCTCGACGCCGATGATCCGCACGTCCTTGTCGTCGAGGAACGGGTAGAAGAGGCCCATCGCGTTCGAGCCGCCCCCGATGGCGGCGATGATCGTGTCCGGCAGACGGCCCTCGGCCTCCTGCATCTGCGCCTTCGCCTCGGTGCCGATGATCGACTGGAAGTCGCGGACCATCGCCGGGTAGGGGTGCGGGCCGGCGACGGTGCCGATGCAGTAGAACGTGTCGCGCACGTTGGTCACCCAGTCGCGCAGCGCATCGTTCATCGCGTCCTTCAGCGTGCCGCGGCCCGAGGTCACCGGGATCACCTCGGCGCCCAGCAGCTTCATGCGGAAGACGTTGGGCTTCTGCCGCTCGACATCGTGCGCACCCATGTAGACGACGCATTTCAGGCCGAACTTGGCGCAGACCGTCGCGGTGGCGACGCCGTGCTGGCCGGCGCCGGTCTCGGCGATGATGCGCTCCTTGCCCATCCGCCGCGCCAGCAGGATCTGCCCCAGCACGTTGTTGATCTTGTGCGCGCCGGTATGGTTCAGCTCGTCGCGCTTCATGTAGACCTTCGCGCCGCCCAGATGCTCGGTCAGGCGCTCGGCGAAGTAGAGCGGCGAGGGGCGGCCGACATAATGCTTCCACAGGTGGTCCATCTCGGCCCAGAAGCTGTCGTCGGTCTTGGCCTTCTCGTATTCGGCCTGCAGGTCGAGGATCAGCGGCATCAGCGTCTCGGACACGAACCGGCCGCCGTAATCGCCGAACCGCCCCTTCTCGTCGGGGCCGTTCATGAAGGAATTGAACAGGTCGTCGGGCATCGGGCGCTCCTCCCATCTGGGCGGCACAGGATTAGGGCAGTGCGCCGCTCTTGGCCAGATGCCCACCGGCAGGAAGCGGCGGCCCGCCCAACGAAAAGGGCCGCATCCCGGAGGATGCGGCCCGATCCCTGCCCGGCCCCGCAGGGGGCCGCGAGGCTCCGATCACATGGCGCCGCCGGCAAAGGTCGCGGTGACCGGCGCGCCGTTCGAGGTGACCGGCACGTCGACCTCGGTCATGCCCTCGCCGAAATCGTAGGTCGAGTTGCCGTTATCCTCGACGTGGAGCATGGCGACGTAGTTCTCGCCGGCGACGAACGGGTAGTCGATCGTCACCTCCACGTCGGTATTCTGGCCGGCCATGACGGGCGTGTGCCCGATCGAGGCCGGAACGACGGGCTCGCCGTCCAGCACCGCGTGGATCACGAGATAGCCGTCCTGTTCGGCCACGACGGACGGCACCGTGAGGGTGGAGCCGCTGATCGTGCCGCCGGCCACGGTGATGCCCGGCGCCATCGTCGCCATGGCCGAACCCGCATCCTCCGTCATCGCGTCGTCGGTCATCGCCTCGGCGTCGGTGTCGAAGTTCTCTTCGATCACGCCATCGAGGCCCGGCTCGTCGCCCGCTTCGTCGGCGACATCGCTATCGTCCGGCAGTGCGGGATCCATGTTCACGTCCATGTCTCCGGTCATCTCGACCCCGGCGGTGAAGAGCCGCGTGACGGGCGCGCCGCCCGCCGTCACCGGGACGTCGACATCGGTCATGTCCTCGCCGAAATCGTAGGTCGAGTTGCCGTTGTCCTCGACATGGAGCATGGCGACGTAATCCTCTCCCTCGACGAGGCCGCCGGGTACGTCGACCACGACGTTTGTGTTCTGCCCGGCCATCAGCGGGGCATGGGCGATGGATTGCGGCACGACCGGATTGCCGTCGGCATCGGTCTCGTGGATCACGATGTATCCGTCCTGCGCGACGTTGATCGCGGGGAAGGTGACCGTGGTGCCGGACGGCGTCATGCCCTCCATCATCATCGTGTTGTCGGTCGCATCGTCCTGCGCCATCGCGCCCCCGGCCATGAGGGCGGTGAGGGCGGTGGCGGTCATCATGTGACGCATACGCATGAGAGTTTCCTCCGTTTCTGCGGTTCGCCGCATCAACGAGGGTGACCGGGGGAATGGTTCAGTCCGGGTCGATCACGTCGGCGGGAGGACGCCGATCGCGGACCTCGCCCGCAGCGGTCACGAAGGCCCGGATCAGCGCGTCATCCTTGGTGCCCGGCGCGCTTTCGACGCCCGAGGACACGTCGACCTGCCGGGCGCCGGTCAGCCGGATCGCCTCGGCCACGTTCTCCGGATTCAGGCCCCCCGCCAGCATCCACGGCACCGGCCAGCGCCGGCCCGCGATCAGCCGCCAGTCGAAGGCCACGCCGTTCCCGCCGGGCAGGACGGCGCCTTTCGGCGCCTTGGCATCGACGAGGATCATGTCGGCGACCCCGGCATGCGCATCGATCGCGGCCAGATCCCCGGGTCCCGCGACGCCGATCACCTTCATCACCGGCAGGCCGTAGCGGGCGCGCACCTCGCGCACGCGGGCCGGGCTCTCGCGGCCGTGCAGTTGCAGGATGTCGAGCGGCACCGTCTCGACGATCCCGTCAAGAACGGCATCCTCCGCATCGACGACGAGCCCGACCTTGGCGATGCCGGGCGGCGCCTCGAGCGCGAGATCGCGGGCGAGCGGCGGCGCGGCGTAGCGGGGCGAGCGGGGAAAGAAGTTGAATCCCAGATAGGCGGCGCCGGCCTCGGCCGCCGCTTGGACAGCGCCTTCCGTCGTCACGCCGCAGATCTTGACCCGAGCCGCCATTCACCCCGCCTAGACCGGCGCGGGACCGGGTTCAAGCGCCCGCGGCGGACCGGATCCTGGCCCCCCGCGAGGCCCGATGCGAGCGGGGGCCCGGTCCGGCGGACGCCGATCCCCGGCGCCCCGCGCGCGCGTGGGCCGGAACTATGCCGCCACGTGGATAGTTTGGGAGGCAGAGATCCGAACCCCGGGATTCCGGACCATGACCCCCTCGACCGACACGCTGTTCCGCCTTCTCTCGGACCCGATTCGCCGGTCGATGATCGAGCGGCTGCGCGACGAGGGGGAAGTCGCGGTCCACAATCTCGCAGACCGGGTGCCGATCTCGCAGCCTGCGGTCTCGCGCCACCTCGCGCGGCTGCGCGCCGCCGGGCTGGTCAATGCCCGCAGCGCCGGCCGCGAGACGTTCTACAGCCTGACCGAGGATGGCCTCGCCCCGCTGAAAGAATGGGCCTCGACCTATTGCGAGGGCGGCGCGCGGCTGAAGATCTAGCCGCGCCCCGCGTCGTCAGCGGCGGGCGCCCTGCGCGTCGAGCAGGGCCAGGACGTCGTCCTGCCCCTCGTGCTTCTCGGACCTCAGGCGGCCGACCTCGCGCTCCAGCCGGACGACCTCCTTGCGCCTCGCCCGCACCTCGGACCGGTGCTTGTGCTCGCGCAGCCATTCCCAGACGAAGCCGATCAGCAGGCCGAGCGCGACGCCCAGCAGGATCACGACGAAGAGCGGCATGGCGATGTCGGGGGACACGCCGAACAGGCCGGCCAGCGGGGTCGGCAGCGCCTGCAGCGTGACGATGTCGCGATTCGCGATGCCGAGGACGATGAGGCAGAGGGCGACGAGGCCCCAGAACAGGATCCGGATCAGGCGCATCAGACTTCCTGGTTGCCGTTCAACCGGTCGCGCAGCAGCTTGCCGGTCTTGAAGAACGGGACGTGTTTCTCTTCGACGTCTACGGCTTCGCCGGTGCGCGGGTTCCGTCCGACCCGCCCGTCGCGCTTCTTGACCGAGAAGGCGCCGAAACCGCGCAGCTCGACCCGCTTGCCCTCGGCCAGGGCGCCGACGATGCTGTCGAACACGGTGTTCACGATCTTCTCGACGTCGCGCTGGTAGAGATGCGGATTGTCGTCCGCGATCTTCTGGATGAGTTCCGACCGGATCATCCGCGTCCCCCCGTCATTCTCGGTCATCTGGCAACGCCCCCGACTATAGGCGAGCGCCGCCCTACCCGAAACAGGAGTTTTTCACCCCGGCAGCTTATCCGGGATCGTCCGGCTCGCCGGCAGGCGGGTCAGGCTCGGGTCGGCGCGCTCGCGCGAGCGCGCCACCCCGTCCCTGCCCCGCCCAGCGCCGGACCCGCCGCCCGAGGGGACGGGCCGGGAGTCCAGCTGTGCGGGGGCGCTGCCGGCACTGTCCTGGATCCTGCCCCAGATGGCCGGGGCTCGCCGCCCGAGACACCCCCTTGCGCAACAAAGGGTTCCTCGTAAGCCGACCCGGCGGTCGCCCCGGCCGATCCGAAAGAAAAGGCCCGCCCCGTCCTGGTGACGGGGCGGGCCGAAGATCGCCGGAGACGCGGGCCGAAGCCCGCCCCCCGTCAGTCGTCAGTCGTCGTTGCCGCGCAGGGCCGCGCCGAGGATGTCGCCCAGCGAGGCGCCGGAATCGGAGGAGCCGTACTGCTCGACCGCTTCCTTCTCTTCCGCGATCTCGCGCGCCTTGATCGACAGGCCCAGCTTGTGGCTCTTGCTGTCGACATTGGTCACCCGGACATCGACTTTGTCGCCGACGCCGAAGCGCTCGGGGCGCTGCTCGGCCCGGTCACGCGACAGGTCGGAGCGGCGGATGAAGGACTTCATGCCCTCGTATTCCACCTCGATGCCGCCATCCTCGATCTTGGTCACCTCGACGGTGATGATCGAGCCGCGCTTCACGCCGCCGATCGCGTCGGCGAAGGGGTCGCCGTCGACCGTCTTGATCGAGAGCGAGATGCGCTCCTTCTCGATGTCGGTCTCCAGCACCTTGGCCTTGACGATGTCGCCCTTGCGGTAGTCCTGGATCGCCTCTTCCCCGCGCTGGTCCCAGCTGAGGTCGGAGAGGTGCACCATGCCGTCGATATCGCCGGGCAGGCCGACGAACAGGCCGAACTCGGTGATGTTCTTGACCTCGCCCTCGACCACGGTCCCCTCGGGATGGGTCTCGGCAAAGACCTCCCACGGGTTGCGCATCGTCTGCTTGAGGCCGAGCGACACGCGGCGCTTGGCGCTGTCGATCTCGAGCACCATGACGTCCACCTCCTGCGAGGTGGAGACGATCTTGCCGGGATGCACGTTCTTCTTGGTCCAGCTCATCTCGCTGACATGGACCAGACCCTCGACGCCGGGCTCCAGCTCGACGAAGGCACCGTAATCGGTGATGTTCGTCACGCGGCCGGTATGGACGGAGCCGAGATCGTACTTCCGCTCCACCGCGTCCCACGGATCTTCCTGCAGCTGCTTCATGCCGAGGGAGATGCGGTGGGTCTCCTTGTTGATCTTGATGACCTGGACCTTGATGGTCTCGCCGATCGACAGGATCTCGGAGGGGTGGTTGACGCGGCGCCAGGCCATGTCGGTGACGTGCAGCAGGCCGTCCACACCGCCGAGATCGACGAAGGCGCCGTATTCGGTGATGTTCTTGACCACGCCGTCGACGACCTGACCCTCGGAGAGGTTCGAGATCACCTCGGCGCGCTGCTCGGCGCGGGATTCTTCCAGGATGGCGCGGCGCGAGACCACGATGTTGCCGCGGCGGCGGTCCATCTTGAGGATCTGGAAGGGCTGCTTGAGGCCCATGAGCGGGCCGGCGTCGCGCACGGGGCGCACATCGACCTGGCTGCCGGGCAGGAAGGCCACGGCGCCGCCGAGATCGACGGTGAAGCCGCCCTTGACGCGGTTGAAGATCGCGCCCTCGACGCGCTCCTCGTCGGCATAGGCCTTCTCGAGACGGTCCCACGCCTCTTCACGGCGCGCCATCTCGCGGCTGACGACGGCCTCGCCGCGGGCGTTCTCGGCGGCGCGGAGATAGACTTCCACCTCGTCGCCGACCTGCAGGTCGGACGTCTCGCCGGGATTCGCGAATTCCTTGAGATCGACGCGGCCTTCCATCTTGTAGCCGACATCGATGATGGCCTGGCCCGCCTCGATGGCGATGACCTTTCCCTTGACGACAGTGCCTTCCTGCGGCGTGTCGATATCGAAGCTTTCGTTCAGGAGGGCTTCGAAATCCTCCATGGTGGCGTCTTTGGCCATGTGCTGGGGTGTATCCTTTGCAACGGTTTTCGGGCCGGGCGGTTGTCTCCGCCGGTCTTGGGAATGAATTGGACGAATCCGCGGATTGGCGGACCCCGGACAACGACAAAGGGCCGGCTTGCGACCGACCCTGCGCGACACCCCGGGTCCACGGCTGTCCCGCCGCTTCGACGGGCGCGATATACGCAAGCCCGCCCCGCCTGGCAAGGCCCGCCCCCCGCGGGGCGGCCGGCCGCCGCCTTTACCCCCGGCGCCGGCCATGCGACAGGCCGGGGGCCCGCCGCCCCAAGGCGGGTGCTACAGGGGAGACGCCGATGGGGGAGATCGTCCTCGTCCGGCACGGCCAGGCCAATTCCGGCGCCACGTCCGAGGCGGAGTACGACCGCCTGTCCGAACTCGGCCACCGCCAGGCGGGCTGGCTGGGCGAGTGGCTGCGCGCGCATGACGCGCCCTTCGACACCGTCCATACCGGCACGATGCGCCGCCATCTCGAGACCGCCGCCGCGATGGGGGTGGAGGGAAGCTCGGACGACCGCCTGAACGAGCTCGACTACTTCGCCCTCGCCCGGGACATGCAGGTGCGGCACGGTCTCGCCCCGCCGGGGCCAGACGAATGGCCCGACCACGTCGTCGCGACCTTCAACGCCTGGCACCTCGCCGAGATCGAGGGGACCGAACCCTTCGCCGCCTTCGAGGCGCGGGTCGCGGCCGTACTGGACGAGGCGGCGCAGCCCGGACGTCGCGTGCTCTGCGTGACCTCGGGCGGGGTCATCGCGATGGCGCTGCGGCTCGCGCTCGGCCTCGATGCGGACCGGCTGGCCCGGGTGCTGCTGCCGATCCACAACACCTCGATCCACCGCTTCCGGGTGCGGGCGGGGGGCACCCATCTCGCGCAGTTCAACGCGACCCCGCATTTCGACCCGCCGGAGCGCCAGCCCTCGCGCACCTGGCTCTGACCCGGCCGGTCCGGCGCGCTCAGAGACGTCCGCGCACGATCTCCAGAGCGCGGGCCACCGCCTCCTCGATCCCCAGATCGGTCGTGTCGATCACGACGGCATCCGCGGCGGCGCGCATCGGCGCATCGGCCCGCCCGGTATCGCGCGCGTCCCGCGCCACAACCTCGGCCAGCACGGCCTCGAGGGGCTGGGCCTCCCCCGCCGCCACCTGCTCGGCATGGCGCCGCGCGGCCCGCGCCTCGGCGCTGGCGGTGACGTAGAGCTTGGCCTCCGCCTCCGGGCAGATCACCGTCCCGATATCCCGCCCGTCGAGGACCGCCCCGCCCTCGCGCCGGGCGAAGGCACGCTGGAACTCCAGCAGCGCGCGGCGCACCTCGGGCAGGGCCGCGACGCGGCTGGCGGCGTCGGCGATGGCGGGCTGCCGCAGGCCCGGCCGATCTAGGTCGGCGGGAACCAGCCCCCGCGCCGCCGCCGCCGCCTCCTCGCCGCCCAGGACCCGCGCCCCGACCGCGCGGTAGAGAAGCCCGGTATCGAGATGCGCGAGCCCCAGCTCCGCCGCCAGCCGCTTCGAGATCGTGCCCTTGCCCGCCGCCGCGGGCCCGTCCACCGCCACGGTGAAGATCATCGCCGCGTCCCCCGCGCCAGAAGGTAGATCAGGCAGGCCAGCAGCAGGGCCGCGAACTTCGCCATCGTCAGGACCGAGGCGCCGGTGACCGTCAGCGGGTCGGGCGGCACCGGCCCCTCGACCAGCCGCAGCACCGCCGCGTTCTCGGCCAGGTCGACCCCGCCATAGACCAGCGCGACCAGCGCCCCCAACCAGCCCAGCCGCCCGCCCCGCCGCAGGCAGAGCAGGGCGAGGAAGGCCGTCAGCGCGACCGGAAAGGCCGTGTCCCAGGTGGCGAGCGTGGTGCGGAAGGTGGCGCGCCCCTCCTCGCTCAGCGCCTGCAGATAGGCGGTCGCTGTGGCGAGGTCGTAGCCGAGCGGGCGCAGGTCGAAGGGCCGCAGCCCGCCCGCATCGGGCATCAGCCCCGTCACCGTCACCCAGACGAGGACGAGGAAGCAGCCCAGCGCGGCCAGCCCGGCGGCGAGGATCAGCGCCCTCATCGGTTCGCCCGCACGATCTGCGCGCCGAGGCCCGCCATCAGCCCCTCGAAGGCCGGGAAGGAGGTCGCGATCGGCCCGCCGTCGTCCACGCCCATAGGCTTCTCGGTGGCGAGGCCCATCACGAGGAAGGACATCGCGATCCGGTGGTCGAGCCGGCTCTCGACGGTCACGCCCCCCGGCACGTCGCCATGGCCGCGCCCGTGGACGATCCACCAGTCCGGCCCCTCCTCGACCTCGATCCCCGCGGCCCGCAGCCCCTTCGCCATCGCGTCGATCCGGTCGCTCTCCTTCACGCGCAGCTCCCTGACGCCGCGCATCGCCGTCCGCCCGCGGGCAAAGGCCGCGACGACGGACAGGACCGGATATTCGTCGATCATCGAGGCCGCGCGCTCGGGTGGCACCTCGATCCCCTCCATCTCCGGCGAGAAGCGCGCCCGCAGGTCGGCGACCGGCTCGCCCCCCTCCTCGCGCTCGTTCTCGTAGGTCAGGTCCGCGCCCATCTCCCGCAAAGTCGTGAACAGCCCCGCCCGGGTCGGGTTGAGCCCGATGTTCGGCACCAGCACGTCCGACCCCTCGGCCAGCAGCGCCGCGCAGACCGGAAAGGCGGCCGAAGAGGGATCGCGCGGCACCGCGATGGTCTGCGGCCGCAGCTCCGGCTGGCCCTTCAGCGTGATGATACGGCCCTCCGGCCCGGTCTCGACCGCCACTTCCGCACCGAATCCCGCCAGCATCCGCTCGGTATGGTCGCGCGTCGCCTCGGGCTCGATCACCACGGTCTCGCCCGGCGCGTTCAGCCCGGCCAGCAGCACCGCCGACTTCACCTGCGCCGACGGCACGGGCAGCGCGTAGCGCACCGGCACCGGATCGGCGGCGCCGACCAGCGTCATCGGCAGCCGCCCGCCGGCCCGCCCGTAGGCGCGCGCGCCGAACAGGGCCAGCGGATCGGTCACCCGCCCCATCGGCCGCCCGTTCAGCGAGGCATCCCCGGTGAAGGTGGCGGCGATCGGCGTCGTCGCCATCGCCCCCATGATGAGGCGGACCCCGGTGCCCGAATTGCCGCAATCGATCACCTGGGCAGGCTCGCCGAAGCCGCCCACCCCGACGCCGTGCACGCTCCACGCGCCGTCCCCGTGCCGCGTCACCTCGGCGCCGAAGGCCCGCATCGCCGCGCCGGTATCCAGCACGTCCTGCCCCTCGAGCAGGCCCGTCACCCGCGTCTCGCCGACCGACAGCGCGCCGAGGATCAGCGACCGGTGCGAGATCGACTTGTCCCCCGGTACATGCGCCTCGCCCCGCAGGGCCGGCCCCTTGCGGGAGGTCATCGGGATGGGCTGGCCGTGGCCGGACATGGGCGTCGCTCCGTCTCGTTACGGCCTCGGGGTCTAGCCGAGCCGCGCCCCGGGGTCCATCGGGGGCCGGGATCGGGGGCCGGGATCGGGCCCGGTCGGCGACGGGCGGGACGGGCGGCACCGGAGGCGCAGGGCGCGGGTCCGACGGCCGGCCCGGGATCCGGAACCGGCGGGGCGGGTCAGCCCCGGCGGCTCATTCCGCCGCCGCCGGCTTGCGGAAGGTCAGGTAATGGGGAGGCCGCCCCTCGCGCAGCGCCTTTGCCTCGTAGCGGGTGCCGGGCCAGTCGGGCCAGGCCCGGTGGATGTCCTGCGGTACCCGCTCGAACCCGGCCGCCGGCACCTCCTCCAGCGTCTGGCGCACGTAATCCTCGATATCCGTCGCCACGCGGAACAGCGCCCCCGGCCTGAGCACCCGGTAGAGCGGCTGCAGATGGCCCGCCGTCACGAAGCGCCGCTTGTGGTGCCGCGCCTTCGGCCAGGGATCGGGATAGTTCAGGAAGGCGCGCGAGATCGACGCCTCCGGCAGCACGTCGAACAGATCGCGCACGTCGCCCGGATGCACCGCGACGTTGTCGACCCCCGCATCCCGGATCTTGCCCAGCAGCATCGCGACGCCGTTGATGTAGGGCTCCGCCCCGATCAGCGCGACCTGCGGATGGGCCGCGGCCATCGCCACCATGTGCTCGCCGCCGCCGAAGCCGATCTCGAGCCAGACCTCCTCCCGCCCCGGAAACCGCGCGCCGAGATCCAGCGGCGCGCGGCCGGGATTCTCGTCCCAGGACACGGCCCCGGGCGAGAGCGCGCCGAGATCGTCGCGCAGCATCTCCTCCTGCCGCGGCCGCAGGGCCTTGCCCTTCAGCCGCCCGTGGAAATTGCGCCAGGGGGCGCCGCTTCGATGCCTGTCCTCGTTCATGGCGCGCGCCCTACCCCGTCCGGCGCGTCCGGGGCAAGGGCGCGGCCCCGCCGGACCGGCCGCTCCCCTCGGGATCGGGGAACCGCCCTGCCCCCTTCGCAGGGTCGCAAATACCGTCCGCACCATCCGCCCGCGCCGCCGCCGCCCCCGGGGCCCCCGGGCCCCGCAGGACCGTCCGCGGGACGGCTTGCGGGACGGCTTGCGGGACGGTGGGCGGGGCGAGGCGCGTCAGCGCGAGCGCCGGCCCGCCGGATCCCGCGCCTCAGACCTCGCGCTTCAGCGCCTCGACCAGATCCGTCCGCTCCCAGGAAAAGCCGCCATCGGCCTCGGGATCGCGGCCGAAATGGCCGTAGGCGGCGGTGCGGGCATAGATCGGGCGGTTCAGAGAGAGGTGCTCGCGGATGCCGCGCGGGGTCAGGTCCATGGCCCGCGCGATGGCGCCCTCGATCTCGCGCGCATGCACGTCGCCGGTGCCGTGGGTATCGGCATAGATCGAGAGCGGCCGCGCCACCCCGATCGCGTAGCTCAGCTGGATCGTGCAGCGCTCGGCCATGCCCGACGCGACCACGTTCTTGGCGAGGTAGCGCGCGGCATAGGCGGCCGAGCGGTCGACCTTGGTCGGATCCTTGCCCGAGAAGGCCCCGCCCCCGTGCGGCGCCGCGCCGCCATAGGTGTCGACGATGATCTTGCGGCCCGTCAGGCCCGCATCCCCGTCGGGACCGCCGATCACGAAGACCCCGGTCGGGTTCACCCACCATTCGGTCGCGTCGTCGATCCAGCCCTCGGGCAGGACCTCGCGGATATAGGGCTCGACGATGGCGCGGATGTCGGCGCTGGTCTGGTCCTCGCGCTCGTGCTGGGTCGAGAGCACGATCGAGGTCACGCCGACCGGCTTGCCGCCCTCGTAGCGGACCGAGATCTGGCTCTTGGCGTCGGGGCGCAGCGTCGGCTCGGCGCCGGACTTGCGCGCCTCGGCCAGCCGCTTGAGAATGCCATGGGCGTAGAGGATCGGCGCCGGCATCAGCTCGGGCGTCTCGTTCGTGGCGTAGCCGAACATGATCCCCTGGTCGCCCGCGCCCTCGTCCTTGTCGTCGCGCGCGTTCACGCCCTGCGCGATATGCGCCGACTGCTCGTGCAGCAGGTTGGTGATCTCGCAGGTGGCGTGGTGGAACTTGTCCTGCTCGTAGCCGATGTCGCGGATCGCGGCGCGGGCGATGTCGGGCACGGCGGCCATCTTCTCGGCCAGCTTCGACTGGTCGGCGAGGCCGATCTCGCCGCCGATGACCACGCGGTTCGTCGTGGCGAAGGTCTCGCAGGCGACGCGCGCCTCGGGCTCCTCGGCGAGGAGGGCGTCGAGGATCGAGTCCGAGATGCGGTCGCACACCTTGTCGGGATGCCCCTCGGAAACCGATTCCGAGGTGAAGATGTAGTCCTGCCGTGCCATGGGGATGCTCCATTCGGTCTGACCCGCCACGCCAGGAAGCCGTTGTGACGGTACATGCAATCGCGCCTCGCTATGCCCGGCGGACCCCGCGGTCAACGGCAATCGCCCCCGCGGCCGCCAGGACCATCAGCAGCAGGGCCGGCCCGTCGCCCCACCGCGCATAGGGCGGCGGCGCCAGGGCGGGGGGAAGCGGCGCGTCCAGCGCGCCCTGCACGCCCAGCGGCAGGCTTGCGGTGATCCGGCCCCGCGCGTCGATCATCGCCGAGATGCCGGTATTGGCCGCGCGCACCAGCGGCACGCCCTGTTCGATCGCGCGCAGCCGGGCCTGAGCCAGGTGCTGCTGCGGACCGGCCCGGGTGCCGAACCAGGCGTCGTTGGTGACGAGAAGCAGCAGCCGCGGCGCGGCGCCGGGCAGGCCCACCTCCTCGGCGAAGATGCCCTCGTAGCAGATCAGCGGCCGCGCGGTGCCGATACCGTCGAGCTCGATCGCGGCCGCCGCGCCGCCCGCCGCGAATCCGCCGCCGTCCCGCGCGGCGAGTCCGCGGATCCCCAGCCGCGCCGCCAGCTCGCCCAGGGGCACGTATTCGCCGAAGGGCACGAGATGCACCTTGTCGTAGACGTCGCGGACGGTCCCGCCCGGATCCAGCGACAGGAGCGAGTTGTAGTAGACGCCGTCCTGCCAGCGCAGCAGCCCGGTGACGAGCGTCGCGTCGCCGAGGCCCCGGACGAGCGGTTTCAGATCCTCGGCCGCGGCCAGGTCGATGGGCCAGGGCAGCGCGGTCTCGGGCCAGACGACGAGGTCCGCCGGGACCGGATCCGCCCCGCTGCCCCGCCCCAGGCGCTGCAGATCGGCGAGGCGCTGCGCCGCCACGTCGCCCGACCATTTCTCGTCCTGCGGCACGTTGGGCTGGACGATCCGGACCAGCGGCGCCTCCGCTGCCGGGGCCGGTCCGTCCGGCAGCGGCAGCAGGGCGGCGAGGACCGGCAGGGCCGCCGGGACCAGCCAACCGGGGCGCGACCTCCCCCGCCCCGGCCCGGCGGCAAGGGCGCTGGCGAGGGACGCCGCGCCGAGCAGCGTCAGCGCCGTCAGCAGGTGCGGCCCCCCCAGCGCGGCCAGTCGCGCCGCGCCGGTATCGATCCACACATGGCCGAGCATCGCCCAGGGAAAGCCCGTCAGGACGAGCGAGCGCGCCGCCTCCGCCAGGCCCAGCAGGGCCGCGACGGCCCAGATCGCCGGCCGGCCCGCCCCGGCGCCCGACCGGCCCAGCCACCCGGCGGCCCCCCAGAACAGGGCGAATCCGCCCGCCGACAGGATCAGCGCGAAGGGCGCCATCCAGCCGTAGACCTCCGGCTCGACGAGGAAGGGCGAGACGATCCATTGCAGCGTCCAGCCGAAATAGCCGGCCCCGAACAGCCACATCCGCCCCGCCGCCCCCCGGGCCGAGGGCGCGGCGGCCGCCTCGCGCAAGCCCAGCGCCAGCGCGAGCAGCGTGAGCGGCCAAAGCCACCAGGGCGCCTGCCCCGCCCCGGCCACGACGCCCCAGGCGACCAGCGCCGGGCCGCCGAGGCGGCCGGTCAGCCAGGGGCGCACGCGGCTATTCGGCGGGACGCGCGGCCGAGCCGGACAGCCGGACCCGCAACCGCTTGATCCGGCGCGGATCGGCGTCGACGACCTCGAATTCCGGGCCGTCGGGATGGCGGATCACCTCCCCGCGCGCGGGGACGTGCCCGGCCAGCATCACGACGAGGCCGCCGAGCGAATCGACCTCCTCCTCGTCGATCTCGTCATGCTCCGTCAGGTTCAGCCCGGTCGCGGTCTCGAACTCGTCCAGCGGGGTCCGGGCGAGGGCGAGCCACTGGCCCGGCCGCTCGGGGACGAAGCCCTGCGCCTCGTCGATGTCGTGCTCGTCCTCGATCTCGCCCACCACGGTCTCGAGCAGGTCCTCGATCGTCACCAGCCCGTCGGTGCCGCCGTATTCGTCGATGACGAGGGCCATGTGCGTCCGCTCGGCCTGCATCTTGGTCAGCAGCACCCCCAGCGGCATCGAGGGCGGCACGTAGAGGAGCGGGCGCAGCATCCCGCGCAGATCGAAGTCGGAACCGTTGCCGAAGCCGTGCTTCAGCGCGAAATCCTTGAGGTTCACGAAGCCGAGCGGGGAATCGAGCGTGCCCTCGTAGACCGGCAGCCGGGTCATCCCGCTCTCGCGGAAGACCTCGACCAGTTCGTCCTTGGACAGGGTCACGGGAACGGCGGTGATGTCGGCCTCGGGGACGGACACGTCCTCGACCCGCATGCGCCTCAGGTTCAGGATGCCCGGCACCGGGATCGCGCTGACCGGGCTGGAGCCCGCGGCCATCTGCGCGGCTTCCTCCTCGGTCGGGTTCAGGGCCTCGAGGAACCGGCTGAAGAAGCCCCTACTCTGCCCGTCCGAATCGTCGCCATCGGCCCGTTCCGGCCGGCCCGGCGCGTCGTCTCTGCTCTCGCCCATCGTCCCTTTCCATCCCGGCGGCGGGGGCGCCCCGGGTTCACGCCCCTCCATATGGGTCAGGCACCCCCATCTTCGCAAGGATCTCGGTCTCCAGCCCCTCCATGAGCGCCGCATCGCCGTCGCGGACATGGTCGAAGCCGAGGAGGTGCAGCAGTCCGTGGACGATCAGGTGCGTGACATGGGCCTCGACCGGGCGGCCCGCCTCCTCCGACTCGCGGGCGCAGGTCTCCCAGGCGAGGGCGATGTCGCCCAGCTCCTCCGGCGGGCCGCCGCCGAAGCGGGGCAGGTGCGGCATCTCTCCCTCGACCTGCGCGCCGCGCTCCTCCGACGGCCAGGACAGCACGTTGGTCGGCTGCGGCCGGTCCCGGAAATCGCCGTTCAGCGCCGCGATGCGCGCGTCGTCGCAGGCCAGCAGCGCGGTCTCGAAGATCGAGGGCTCCAGCCCCAGCCGTTCGAGCGTCGCGCGCTCCGCCGCTTCGGCGAGGGATTCGATGTCCACGCCCTCCCACGGGGCGTGCTCGATGATGATGTCGATGCTCATGCCCGCCTGCATAGCGGCGGCGTCCGGCAATGCCAGCCGGCAATAGGTAGGCGTACTCCTAACTTTTTCGTTGCATCGGCCCGTCGGACGGAAATACCTAGGAACATGGCTAAGCATGATCCCGCCCTCGATTCCCTCTTCACGGCGCTCGGCGATCCGACGCGCCGGGCGATCCTCGCCCGGCTGGCGGAAGGGCCGGCCAGCGTGTCCGAGCTGGCCGCGCCCGCCGACATGGCCCTGCCCTCCTTCCTCGGTCACCTGCGCCGGCTCGAGGCGGCCGGCCTCGTCACCTCGACCAAGGACGGGCGCGTGCGGACCTGCGCGCTCGTCCCCGCCGCCCTCGACCCGGTGGAGGGCTGGCTGGCGCAGCAGCGCCGCACCTGGAGCGACCGCCTCGACCGTCTCGACGCCCTCGTCACCACCCTTTCAAAGGACAGCCCCCGATGATTCCCGCGCCCGACCCGTCCGGCACCGACCTCGCCTTCACACGCACGCTCGCCGCCCCGCGCGACCTCGTCTGGGCCTGCTGGACCGATCCCCGCCTGCTGGCGAAATGGTTCTATCCCGGCACGACCGCCATCGCCGAGATGGAGATCGACGCCCGCCCCGGCGGCGTCTTCCGCTCGCGCCTGGAGGGCGAGGCCGAACCCCACATGAACGGCGTCGTGCTCGAGGCGGAGCCGGCCCGCCGGCTGGTCTGGACCGACGCGTTCCGCCCCGGCTGGATCATGGCCCCCGACCCGTTCGTCACCGCGATCCTGACCTTCGGCGACGCCCCGGAGGGGACGCGCTACGACGTGCTCGTCCGCCATGCCTCGCCCGAGAAGCGCGCGGATCACGAGGCGCGCGGCTTCTTCGCCGGCTGGGGCAGCGCGACCGACAAGCTGGGAGAGACGGCTGCGGCGGAACGGGGCCCCGCCCCGGACCGGGAGGGGCGCATCACCCGGCGGATCGCCGCGCCCCCGGCCCTCGTGTGGAAGGCCTGGACCGACCCGGACCTGCTGCCCAAATGGTGGGGACCGGACGGGTTCAGCTGCGAGACCGAGAGCATCGACCTGCGCGAGGGCGGGCACTGGGCCTTCACCATGACCGGCTTCGGGCAGCGTTTCCCCAACCGCCACGATTTCACCGCGATGGAACCCGAGCGACGGCTCGCCTACCGCCTGTCCGGCTTCGACGACATGCGCCACCATGCGGATGTGGAGGTGACCTTCGCCCCCGAGGGGGAAGGCACCCGCGTCGAGATGCGGATGACCTTCGTCGACACGACGATGGCGGAGGCGATGAGCTACGGCGCGCTGGAGAAGGGCTACGAGACGCTCGCGAGCCTCGAGGCGATGGCCCGCACGCTGTGACCCGCGCGGCCCCCGGTCCTGCCGGGGGCCGAACGATCAGCGTTCGGCGTCGCGGTCGTAGGCCTCGATGATCGCGGCGACGAGCGGGTGGCGCACCACGTCCTTGGCCGTGAAGTAGTTGAAGCTGATCTTGGGAATGTGCTTCAGCAGCCGCTCGGCATCCTGCAGCCCGGACTGCACGCCGCGCGGCAGGTCGACCTGCGTCCGGTCGCCCGTGATGACCATGCGGCTGCCCTCGCCGAGGCGGGTGAGGAACATCTTCATCTGCATCGAGGTCGCGTTCTGCGCCTCGTCCAGCACGACGAAGGAATTGGACAGCGTCCGCCCGCGCATGAAGGCGAGCGGCGCGATCTCGATCACCTTCTCCTCCATCATCTTCTGCACCTGCTTGCCGGGCAGGAAGTCGTTCAGCGCGTCGTAGAGCGGCTGCATGTAGGGATCGACCTTCTCCTTCATGTCGCCGGGCAGGTAGCCCAGCTTCTCGCCCGCCTCGACGGCGGGGCGGGAGAGGAGGATCTTGTCGACGTTTCCGGAGAGGAACATCGACACGCCGACCGCGACGGCGAGATAGGTCTTGCCGGTGCCGGCGGGGCCGATGCCGAAGGCCAGTTCGTTGTCGAACAGCGCCCGGACATAGGCCTTCTGCGCGTCGGTGCGCGGCTCGACCAGCTTCTTGCGCGTCTGGATCTCGATCCGGCGGCCGTCCTCCTTGAACAGCTCGGGCTGTGATTCGGCCTTGCGGGCATCGGTCGACTCGCCCGGGCCGCCGTTCATGCGAAGCTCGCGGTCGACATCCGCCGGGCCCACCTCGCGCCCCGCCTCGAGCCGGGCGTAGAGCGCGCGCAGCGCCTGCGCGGCGGCCTGCCGCGAGGCGGGCTCGCCCATCACCGACAGCCGGTTGCCGCGGCGCAGGATCTGCACCGACAGCGCCTCCTCGATCTGGGCGAGGTGGCGGTCGTGCTGGCCGCAGAGGTCGATGAGCAGGAAGTTGTCGGGGAATTCGAGCGCGGTCTCGGCGAGGGTATCGGCCGGGCCGCCATTCAGGATGCTGGTCGCCAAACAGGGCCTCCCGGGGCTGGCGTTACGCCCTCAAGGTGGCCGCTGCCCCGCCGGAGGGCAAGCCTCGCCGCGGCCGCCCGGCCCCGCCGGCACGAAAAAGGGGGTCGCGGCACGTGCCGCGCCCCCCCGTGCATGACGAACAGTCGGTATCAGAGCAGGTCGGGGAAGCCCTGCGTGCTCTGGAACGGGCCGACCACGGTGGTCGGCGCGCCGACGCCCGAGCAGACCGGGCGGCCATCGGGCGTCAGCCTCTCGGACAGGTAGCCCTCGAGACCGTCGTCGATGATCCAGTGGTCGCAGCCGTTCGGGTCGACCCAGATCCCCGCGACCATGTTCGACAGGTTGCCCGACCCGTCGACCGGACCGAAATCGACCGACTTGTCCGGGCCGACCTCGCAGGCCGAGACCAGCGCGGCCACGGGGAGAAGGGCGAAAGCCTTGAGCATCTTCATGGAATGTCCCTCCTCAGCGCAGGCAGTAGATTTCGACGCGGCGGTTCTGCTGCATGCCCTCGGCCGTGGCGTTCGTCGCCCGCGGCCGGCGCTCGCCGAAGCCCGTCACGTCCACCACGTTCGCCCCGACCGACTGCGCCACCTGCGCCACCGCAGCGGCGCGGTTGTTCGACAGGCGGATGTTGTACTCGTCCGAGGCGCGGCTGTCGGTATGGCCGTAGATCAGGTAGCCATAGGCATTCGCGCCCTGGAAGAACTGCGCCAGCCGCTGCCGGTTCGCGTCCGAGATGTTGTAGCGGTCCGTCGCGAAGAGCTGGTCGGTCGGCATCACGCCGCAGATCTCGGCCCGGTGGCAGACCGGGGAGCCGTCGCGCTGGCGGTGCGGCGACATGAAGCCTTCGGCCCCGTCATCCATCACCCAGTGCTCGCACCCGTCGGGATCGACCCAGATCCCCGGGATGTACTGCTGTTGCGCCGATGCGAAAGTCGGCACGGCGAGCGCGGCGACGGTGACCGCGGCAGCCGCCAGCCCCCCGATCGCGGCACGGGCCGCCCTGAATTGTTCGAGAACCACGTCTCTCATCCTCTGCCAGTCACCCCCGGGATCCCCCACGCACGACCCGGGCGCGCAAGGACATCTTCTCGCCGCAATGTGAGCGAAGATTTCCCGTAAGGAAAGGACTATTAACCAGATATTGTGGCTCTTTGCGCAACAAAGACCAAGGATGCCGGGCACTTGCCCGCATGAGGCGAAAGTCCGGCCCGGCCGGGGTCCGGCTAGTCGGGCACGTTGTCGATGCCGGCCCCGCCCCAGGGATGGCACCGCCCGATCCGGCGCAGCGCCAGCCAGCCGCCGCGCAGCGCTCCGTGGCGCGACAGCGCCTCCAGCGCGTAGGCCGAGCAGGTCGGATGGAAGCGGCATCCATGGCCCACCCAGGGCGACAGCAGGAACCGGTAGGCGTGGACCGGTAGCGACAGCAGCAGCGCCGCGGGGGTCACGGATGCACCTTGCGCAGGGCCCGGCGCAGGTCGTCCTGCAGCGCGCGGAAATCGCGCGTGGCGGTCGTTTCCGGCCGGCCGATCAGCACGTAGTCCCAGCCCGGCCGCGCGGCCTCCGGCAGGACCAGCCGCGCGATCTCGCGCAGGCGGCGCTTGGCGCGGTTGCGGGCGACCGCATTGCCGACCTTCTTGCTGCAGGTGAAGCCGACGCGCACCGCCGCGCTGCCGTCGGCGCGCGCCCGCGCCTGCAGCCCGAAGGCCGGGGCGCCGGCGCGCAGGGCCCGGGCGGCGGCGAGGAAATCGGCGCGCTTGCGCAGGATCTCGATCCGGCGCGCATCGGCTCCGGTTGCGTCGGGGACGGACATGTCGGGGACGGGCGCATCGGGGACGGCCGCATCGGGGACACGCCCCGCGGGGCCACCCCCCGGACGCACCAAAGCCGCCGGCCCCGCCCCGCCCCGATCCTCGGGGTCCGGCAGGGCCGACGGCATCACGTCGGGATGTCCCGGTTTGCGGCTCAGGCGCTCAGGCGCTTGCGGCCGCGGGAGCGGCGCGCCGCGATGATCTGGCGGCCGCTCTTGGTCGCCATGCGGGCGCGGAAGCCGTGACGGGCCTTGCGGACCCGGTTCGAGGGCTGGAACGTGCGCTTCATGAGCCTGTCTCCATCGTCGGGCGGGGCCCTCGCGCGCGCCCGGGGGCGGCGCGTCGGATCCCGGTCAAATCTGTCGAAGCCCGCCCTCTAAAGCCGCCGCCGGCACCTGTCAACCACGCCGCCCGCGGTCACCCGCACCGGGGGCGGTGTTTGTTACGGCCGGGCGCCGTCCCATAAAGACGGCGTGATCCCGCTTTAACGCCCCGGGCCCGGCGCCATCTGGCGTGTCATCCTGTCGCAGTTCCGGCCAAGAGGGCACCGATGACCCACGACCCGTCCCCGCCCGCGCCCTCCCCCTGGCGCCGCCGCCTGCCGATCCTCGCCATCGCGCTGATCGCGGTGGTCGGCGCGGTCTGGTTCCGCGACTACCTGAGCTTCGAGACCCTGCGCGAGAACCGCGAGGCGCTGCTCGCCTTCCGCGATTCGCGCTACCTCGCCACGGCCCTGCTCTTCATGGCGGCCTATGCCGGGATCGTCGCCTTCTCGCTGCCCGGCGCGACCGTCGCGACGCTGACCGGTGGCTTCCTCTTCGGCACGTTCCCCGGCGTGGTCTTCAACGTCCTCGGCGCGACCGTCGGCGCGATCCTGATCTTCCTTGCGGCGCGGCTCGGCGCGGGCGAGCGGCTGGCGCGGCGGATGGATGCCTCGGACGGGCTGGTCCGCCGGATCAAGCAGGGGATCGACGACAATCTCTGGCCGATGCTCTTCCTGATCCGGCTGGTCCCGGCCGTGCCCTTCTTCGTCGCCAATCTCGTCCCCGCGCTGGTGGGCGTGCCGCTCCTGCCCTTCGCGGTGACGACCTTTCTCGGCATCATCCCCGGCGCGCTGGTCTTCACCTCGGTCGGGGCGGGGCTCGGCGCCGTCTTCGCCGCGGGCGAGACGCCGGATCTGGGCCTGGTCTTCGAGCCGCGGATCCTGCTCCCCCTGCTCGGCCTCTGCGCGCTGGCCGCGCTGCCGATCCTGCTCAAGGCCGTGCGCGGCCGGAAAGGCCTGTGATGTCCCTGCCCGAGATCGAGACCGACATCTGCGTCATCGGCGCCGGCTCCGGCGGCCTCTCCGTCGCGGCGGGCGCGGTCCAGATGGGGGCCCGCGTCGTGCTGATCGAGGCCGGCGAGATGGGGGGCGACTGCCTGAACTACGGCTGCGTGCCCTCCAAGGCGCTGATCGCCGCCGCCGAGAAGGCGCAGGTCGTCCGGCGCCCGCGCTTCGGCATCGCCGGCACCGAGCCGCGGGTCGATTTCGGCGCGGCCAAGGACCATGTCCGCGACGTGATCGCCGCCATCGCCCCCGTCGATTCGCAGGAGCGGTTCGAGGGGCTGGGCTGCACCGTGATCCGCGCCCATGCCCGCTTCACCGGCCCGGACCGGCTGGAGGCGGGGGGCCGCACCGTCCGCGCCCGGCGCTTCGTGGTCGCCACCGGCTCGTCCCCCCTCGTGCCGCCGATCCCGGGCCTCGACCGGGTGGAGGCGCTGACGAACGAGACGATCTTCGACCTGCGCGAGCGCCCGGACCACCTCGTCATCATCGGCGGCGGCAATATCGGGATGGAGATGGCGCAGGCGCATCGTCGCCTCGGCTGCGAGGTCACGGTGATCGAGGGCGCGACCGCGATGGGCAAGGACGACCCCGAGGCCGCCGCCCTGGTGCTGCGGGCGCTGCGCGACGAGGGCGTGACGATCCACGAGAACCGCAAGGCCGAGCGGGTGTCGGGCGGGGACGGCTCGGTCACCGTCCATACCGATGCGGGGGACGTGACCGGCTCGCATCTGCTCGTCGCGGTGGGGCGCGCGGTCAATGTGACCGATCTCGGCCTCGACGCCGCCGGGGTCGATCACGACAGGCGCGGCGTGAAGGTGGGCGAGGATCTGCGCTCGGTCTCCAACCGGCGGGTCTATGCGGTCGGCGACGCGGCGGGGGGATTGCAGTTCACCCATGTCGCGGGCTGGCATGGCGGCCTCGTCGTGCGCAATGCCTGCCTCGGCCTGCCGATCAGGGCCCGCACCGCCCACATCCCGTGGTGCACCTACACCGCCCCCGAGCTCGCCCAGGTCGGCCTGACGGAGGCGCAGGCGCGCGAGGCCCACGGAGACAGGCTGAAGGTGCTGCGGGCCGGGTTCGACGAGAACGACCGCGCCGTCGCCAGCGGGCAGCGGACGGGGTTCGTCAAGGTGATGGCCGTGGGCGGCAAGCCTGTCGGGGCCACCATCGTCGGCGCCCATGCCGGAGAGCTGATCGCCCCCTGGGCGATGGCGCTGGCCAACGGGCTGAAGCTGACCGCGATGACGGGCACCGTCCTGCCCTACCCGACCCTGTCGGAGGCGTCGAAACGCGCGGCGGGCAGCTACTACGCGCCGAAGCTCTTCGACAATCCGTGGGTCAAGCGCGCGGTGCGCCTCGTCCAGCGGATCGGCCGCTAGGGTGCGGCGATTCGCCTACCCCTCGGCGCGAGGCCTGACATTTTCGTGACGGCGCCCTAGATCCTGCCGCGCTGGACTGTTGCAGGGCGACGCGCGCGTGAACACGCTTTCGGGACGATTCCTGATCCTCACGACGATCTTCGTCATGATGGCGGAGATCCTGATCTTCGTGCCCTCCGTGGCGCGGTTCCGCGAGGATTACCTGATGCTGCGGCTCGAGCGGGCGCAGATCGCCTCGCTCGCCGTGCTCGCCGCCGACAGCCTCGACCCCGCGCTGGAACAGGAGCTGCTGGACAATGCCGGCGTCTTCAACGTCGTACTGCGACGCGACGAGGTCAGCCAGCTCGCCCTCTCCTCCCCCGTGCCGGCCCCGCTCTCCAAGACCGTGGACCTGCGCTCGGCCACCGGGCCCGCGCTGATCGCCGGCGCGCTCGACACGCTGTTCACGCCCCAGAACCAGGTGATCCGGGTCATCGGCGACCCGGTGCAGGAAGGCGGCCTGCAGATCGAGGTCACGATGGAGACCGGGCCGCTCAGGGACGAGATGCTGGATTACGGGCTGCGGATCCTGCTGCTCTCGGCGGTGATCTCGATCGTGACGGCCGCGCTCCTCTTCTTCGCCGTGCGCTCGCTGCTGGTGAAACCGATCAAGGGCCTCGTCGGGCACATGGCCGATTACGCGGCCCAGCCCGAGGACAGCAGCCGCATCATCGAGCCCAAGGCGAACCTCGTCGAGCTGCGCGAGGCCGAGACCGCGCTGCAATCGATGGAGACGCAGCTCACCCAGGCCCTGCGCCAGAAGGAGCGGCTCGCCCAGCTCGGCGGGGCCGTCGCCAAGGTGAGCCACGACCTGCGCAACATCCTGACCTCGGCCCAGCTCTTCGTCGACCGGATCGGCGGGTCCGAGGATCCGCTCGTGCGCCGCATGGCGCCCAAGCTCGTCGGATCGATCACCCGGGCGGTGAACCTGACCGAGGCAACGCTCGCCTTCGGCCGCGCCGAGGAGCCGCCCCCCCAGCTGGGCCGGGTGCGGCTGGCGCAGGTGGTGGGCGACGTGATCGAGAGCGAGCGCCTGGCGGCCGGCGACAGCGACGTGTCCTTCTCGGTCGACGTGCCCGCCGGCATGGTCGTGCGCGCCGATGGCGAGCAGCTCTTCCGGATCCTGCTCAACCTCGTCCGCAATGCCCGCGCCGCCATCGTCGCCACCGGAGAGCCGGGCGAGATCTGCGTGCGCGGGACCGAGACCGAGACCGCGTGGGAGATCGCGGTCGCCGATACCGGGCCCGGCCTGCCGCCCAAGGCGCGCGAGCACCTGTTCCAGCCCTTCCAGGGGCGCGTGGCAAAGGGGGGCAGCGGGCTCGGCCTCACCATCGCGGCAGAGCTGGCGCGCGGCCATGGCGGCGAGATCGCCCTCGTCCGAACGGGGCCGGAGGGCACCGAATTCCGCCTGACGCTGCCGCAGAGCCGGATCTCGGCCGCCGCGCGCTGACCGCCCGCCCCGCGCCCCGGATGCGCCCGAGTCTCGCCGCACGGCCGGGGAAAGCTGGGGGAAGGACCAACAGCCCCGCCAGACAGATGGACAGCGACACCCCCCTCGCCCGGATCTGGGCCCGCGACGGCGGCCCGCGCCCGACGACCCCGACGCCCGAGGACCGCCTGACCGACCGCCAGCGGCGCATGGCCGCCGCTCGCGCGCCCCGTCCCGGTCGATTCGAGGCCCTGTGGTTCGGGCTGGGCGCGATCCTGCTGATGGCGGGCATCCTCGCGGTGCGGGGCGTGATCCTCGCCCCGGTCGCGGCGCTCGATCAGGACGTGGCGCCGCTGAGCCGAAGCATCGGCCAGATGCTGCGCGTGCAGGGGCCCGGGGCGTCCGACCTTGCCAGCGGCGATCCGGTCGCCGCCCCGAACCAGGCGGCGCAAGGCGGTCCCGCGCCCGCCGCCGATCCAGGCCGCGCGGATGCCGTCCCCGACCCGTCGCCAGCGCCAGTCCTCACCCCCGGGGCGGGCCGCGTCCCCGCGACCGGGCGTCAGGCCTTCAGAAACCGCTGACCGGCCCCCTTGCATTGCCCGGACCGTCCCGATAAATGGCCCCTACTCCGCGCGCTGGTAGCTCAGTTGGATAGAGTACTTGACTACGAATCAAGGGGTCGGGGGTTCGAATCCTCCCCAGCGCGCCACTTCCCCGGACATCGCGGACTGAAGCCGGCAGGACCCGTCGAGGTCCGTCCGGATCCCCCCTGCCCCTGACCGTCCCGGCCCGCCCTCCTCAGCGCGGTGCCATCCGGATCGCGCCGTCGAGGCGGATCGTCTCGCCGTTCAGCATCGGGTTCTCTACGATGGACCGGACCAGCGCGGCATATTCGGCCGGATCGCCGAGGCGGTTCGGGAACGGCACCTGCGCGCCGAGCGAGTCCTGCGCCTCCTGCGGGAGGGACGACATCAGCGGCGTCAGGAAAAGGCCCGGCGCGATCGTCATCACCCGGATGGCGTGCCGCGCGAATTCGCGGGCGACGGGCAGCGTCATCCCCGCGATCCCGGCCTTCGACGCGGCATAGGCCGGCTGTCCGACCTGGCCGTCGAAGGCGGCGACCGAGGCGGTGTTCACGATCACCGCCCGCTCCTCTCCGACCGGGTCCAGCCGCGCGGCGCGGGCCGCGAACTGGGACAGGACGTTGAAGGTGCCGATCAGGTTGATCTCGACGATGCGGGCGAACTCCGCCAGCGGCAGCGGCGCGCCCGACCGGTCCAGCACCTTGGCCGGCGGGCCGATCCCGGCGCAGTTCACGCAGATGCGGGGGGCCGCCCCGCCCGGGTCCCGCGCGAAGGCCGCGTCCAGCGCCGCGGCCACGCCCGCCGCGTCGGTCACGTCGACCTCGGCGAAGGCGCCGCCCAGTTCCTCCGCCAGGGCCGCGCCGGCCCCGGCATTCCGGTCCAGCAGCGTCACCTGCGCCCCCGCCCCCGCCAGCAGGCGCGCCGTGGCCGCCCCAAGCCCCGAGGCCCCGCCCGTGATCACCGCGCCCGTCCCGTCGATCCGCATGGCTCCCTCCCGTCAGAGCGTGCTCAGCGCCCGGCCCAGCGTGTGGGCATCGGCGTTCCCGCCCGAGAGCGTCACGATCACGTCCCCGCCCTCCAGCGCGTCGCCGTGGAACAGGGACGCGGCCAGCGCGACGGCTCCGCCCGGCTCGACCACCACCTTCAGATGCCGCAGGGCGAGGCCCATCGCCCGCAGCACCTCCGCCTCGGTGACGACGAGGCCGGGGCCGCAGAGGCGCGTCAGGATCGGGAAGGTCAGCTCCCCCGGCATCGGCGTGACGATGGCGTCGCAGATCGACCCCGACGGGTCGGCGTCGTTGCGCTGGCGCGCCCCGCTCTCGAGCGAACGGGCGGTGTCGTCGAAATTCTCCGGCTCCACCGGGCGGACGCGGAATCCGGGCCTCTCCGCCTCCAGCGCGAGGGCGATGCCGGCGGTCAGCCCGCCGCCGCCGCAGCAGGTCAGGACCTCGGCCCGGGCGATGCCCGCCTCGCGCGCCTGGTCCGCGATCTCCAGCCCGCAGGTGCCCTGCCCGGCGATCACCAGCGGCTCGTCGTAGGGGCGCACGAGGGTCAGCCCGCGCTCGGCGGCGAGGGCGGCGCCGATCTCCTCGCGGCTCTCGCCGGCGCGGTCGTAGAACACCACCTCCGCCCCGTAGGCGCGCGTGCCCTCGACCTTGGCCTGCGGCGCGTCGGCCGGCATGACGATCACCGCCGGCGCGCCGAAGGACGCGGCGGCCCGCGCGACGCCCTGCGCATGGTTGCCCGAGGAATAGGCGATCACCCCCCGCGCGCGCAGGGCGGGCTCCATGGCCGAGAGGGCCGACCAGCCGCCCCGCGCCTTGAACGAGCCGGTATGCTGCAGGCACTCCGCCTTGGCCCAGACCCGCCGCCCCGCGAGCGCGTCCAGCGCGGGGGAATGCAGCAGGGGCGTGCGGCGGATATGGCCGGCGGCGCGCGCGGCGGCGGCGCGGATCATCTCGATGTTCATAGCAGGTCGATCCAGGCGTGGAGGGCGGCGAGCGATTCGGGCTCGTCCAGGAACGGGACGTGACCCCGGCCGGGCACCTCGGCATGGATCATGTCGGGGCGGCGACGCGCCATCTCCTCGGCCGTGGCGCGCGACAGGATGTCGGACGTCTCGCCCCGGATCAGGCAGAGCGGCAGCCCGTCCAGGGCGTCGAAGAGCGGCCAGAGATCGGGCGCCGGCTGCGCCCCGCCGCCGAACACCGCCTCGCGCAGGCGGGGATCGTAGCGCAGGGCGAGCCCCTCCCCGGTCACGTCGTAGAGACGCTCCGCCTCCTCCAGCCAGCGGCTGTCGGGCACCTCGGAAAAGCCGGCCAGCGCGGCCTTGCGCGCCCGGGCCGCCTCCTCCAGCGTCGCGGCGGCGGGCGGGATGCCCAGATAGCCCCGGATCGCGTCCAGGCCCTCGGGCTCGACTACCGGGCCGATGTCGTTGAAGGCGATGCCGGTGATCCGCTCCTGCGCGATCTGCCCCAGCACCATCGCGATCAGCCCCCCGCGCGACGTGCCGAGGATCGCCGCCCGATCGAGATGCAGGTGATCGAGAAGCGCGATCACGTCGACGGCCTCGGCCGGGACGTTGTAGGTCGCGGGATCGGCGGGGTCCGACCGGCCGCGCCCCCGGTAATCCGGGCGGATCAGCCGGATCCCGGTCAGGTGCGGCGCGACGAAGTCGAAATCCCGCCCCGAGCGCGTCAGCCCCGGCAGGGCGACCAGCGGCAGCCCCTCGCCCTCGTCGGTGTAATGCAGCCGGGTGCCGTCGGCGGCGCGGAAATCGGTCATCGGTCGAGGTCCGGGATCGGGGTCAGGTCGGAAAGGACATGGTGCGGCGCGGCCCACAGGCGGTCCGGCGGCGCATCGGCGCGGTTCACCCAGGCGGAGGTGAAGCCGGCCCCGGCCGCCGCCGCCGCGTCCCAGCAGTTCGACGACACGAAGAGCACCTCCCCCGGCGCGGTGCCGAGCCGCGCGGCGACGAGGTCGTAGGCGGCCGGGGCGGGCTTGAAGATGCCGGCCGCCTCGACCGAGATCACCTCGGAGACAAAGCCCCCGATCCCCGCGCTCGTCACCGCGCCGTCCAGCATGCCCGGCGATCCGTTCGACAGGATCGCGATGCGGGCGCCCGACGCGGCGAGACGGGCCAGGACGTCCGGCACTTCGGGAAATGCCTCCAGCTCCCAGTAGAGGGCGAGCAGACGCTCGCGCAGGTGCGGATCGTCCAGCCCGTGCGCCGCCATCGCCCAGTCGAGCGCGTCCTGCGTCAGCGACCAGAAATCGGCGTGGCGCCCGGCGGCGGCGCGCAGCCAGGACCAGCCCAGCTGCCTGTCGCGCCAGTCCCGGGCGAGGGCGGGCCAGACGGCGCGCAGCGCGTCCTGCCCCGGCGCCTCGGCCGCGCGGCGGGCGG
The DNA here is from genome assembly GCF_900141735.1 of Wenxinia saemankumensis. Lineage (GTDB taxonomy): Bacteria > Pseudomonadota > Alphaproteobacteria > Rhodobacterales > Rhodobacteraceae > Wenxinia > Wenxinia saemankumensis. The sequence goes on along the minus strand of NZ_FQYO01000003.1, from coordinate 291,589 downwards.
CGGCGGTCACGTCGAACAGCGTTCCGTAGGCATCGAAGACATGGGCGGCGAAAGCCATGGGCGCTCCCTTCCGGGCGGGAAACTGGCACGCGGGCGCGGGAAGGAAAAGACCCGCCCCCGGGGACGGTGAATCCCGAAAAAGTGACGGATGGGGGTTACATCGCGCCGCCGGGTCCCTAGATCGTTGGGGATCGCAAGGAGCACCCGCCGGAGCGGCGGCCTCCCCATGAATTTCCACCAGACCCCGAAAGGAGCGCCCATGACCCAGGTCAAGGAAGGCGATACCGTTCGTATCCACTACACCGGCACCCTCGCCGACGGCACCACATTCGACAGCTCCGATGGGCGCGACCCGCTCGAGTTCACCGTCGGATCCGGCCAGATCATCCCCGGCCTCGACAAGGCGATGCCCGGCATGAGCCAGGGCGAGAGCAAGAAGGTCGAGGTCCCGGCGGCCGAGGCCTATGGCGACCGCGTGGAAGAGGCGCGCCAGACCGTGCCCCGCAGCTCGATCCCGGACAACATCCCGCTCGAGATCGGCACCCGGCTTCAGATGCAGACCCCGCAGGGCCAGGCCGTTCCGGTCAGCGTCGCCGAGGTGACGGACGAGCAGGTCGTGCTCGACGCCAACCACCCGCTCGCGGGCCAGGACCTGACCTTCGACGTGGAAGTGGTCGAGGTGAAGGCCGCCTGATCGGCCCCTCGACATGCCATCCCGAAGGCCCGCCGGAGCGATCCGGCGGGCCTTCTTCGTGACCGGGACGGGCGGGCGCGTTGGCGCCCGCGCAGGCGTCGGGACCGGGAAACAGGCGGGCGCCGCCCTAAACGGTCCCCGGGGGGCCGGCGGAGGTGGGTGCGACCCACCCTACGGTCCCGGGGGCCTGCGCTCTCCGCGGGCGGGAGCCTCGTGGATTTGCGGAACCCGATGGGGGGTTGGGTGCAACCCCACCCTACGGGTGCCGGAAAAGCTGCCATGCGTTCGGGGTGGGGCCTGCGGCCTTGGCGATGGGGGTGGGTGCAACCCACCCTACGATTCCGGGGGCGGCCGGGGGCGGGCGCTACTTCGATCGGCCGCCCGTAGGGTGGGTTGCACCACCCCCCCCAACCCCGACCGGCAGGGGCCGCCCCGGCCAGCCCCGCACGTGACGCCGGATCAGCCGCCCGTAGGGTGGGTTGCACCCACCCCGCCGCCACCCCGGGGCCGCATCCCCCGCGTCAGAGGTTCTCGCTCTGCGGCATGCCCAGCACGTGGAACCCGCTGTCGACGAGGATCGTCTCGCCCGTCGTGCAGTTCCCGGCATCCGAGCAGAGGTAGACCGCCGTGCCGCCGATCGCCTCGAGCGTGGCGTTGCGGCGCAGCGGGGCGTTCGCCTCGGTATGCTTGAAGGTCTTGCGCGCCCCGCCGATCGCGGCCCCCGCCAGCGTCTTCATCGGACCGGGCGAGATCGCGTTGACCCGAATCCCCTGCGGGCCGAGATCGTTGGCGAGGTAGCGGACCGAGCTTTCCAGCGCGGCCTTCGCCACCCCCATCACGTTGTAGAACGGCGTCACCCGGTTCGACCCGGCATAGGTCAGCGTGATCACCGACCCGCCCTCCGGCATCAGCTCCGAGGCGCGCTTCGCCACGTCGATCAGCGAGTAGCACGAGATGGTCAGCGACTTCTGGAAGTTCGCGCGGGTCGTGTTGGTGAACCGCCCCGTCAGCTCGGCCTTGTCCGAGAAGGCGATGGCGTGAACGACGAAGTCGATGCTGCCCCAGCGGTCCTTCAGCGCGGCGAAGGCGGCGTCCATGCTGTCATCGTCCATCACGTCGACCGGCAACAGGACGTCGCTCCCGACCGAGGCGGCGAGGGGGGCGACGCGCCGTTCGAACGCCTCGCCCTGGTACGAGAAGGCGAGCTCGGCGCCCGCCGCATGCATCGCCCTCGCGATTCCCCAGGCGATGGAATGATCGTTCGCGACCCCCATCACGAGGCCGCGTTTTCCGTTCATCTGGATCGTCATGGGTTCACTCCCGAAAGCGGGAGAGGAGCATCGATCCGTTCGTGCCCCCGAACCCGAAGCTGTTCGTCATCACCGTGTCGAGGTTCGCGCCCTCCACCGTCTCGGTCGCGATCTCCTCGGGCCGAAGCGCGGGGTCGAGCGTCTCGACGTTGATCGAGGGGGCGATGAAATCGTCCTTCAGCATCAGCAGGCAGTAGATCGCCTCCTGCGCGCCGGTCGCGCCCTGGCTGTGACCGGTCATCGACTTGGTCGAGCTGATGGGCGGGTGATCGTCGCCGAAGGTCCGGCGCACCGCCTCCACCTCGCCGACATCGCCGACGGGCGTCGAGGTGCCGTGCGCGTTGATGTAGCTGACGCGCCGCCCCTCGGGCAGCGTCTCCAGCGCCAACCGCATCGCCCGCTCGCCGCCCTCGCCGGACGGGGCGACCATGTCGGCCCCGTCCGAGGTGGCGGCGAAGCCCGTCACCTCGGCGTAGATCCGCGCCCCGCGCGCCTGCGCGTGCTCCAGCGATTCCAGCACCACGATGCCGCCGCCGCCGGCGATGACGAAGCCGTCGCGGTCCTTGTCGAAGGCCCGGCTGGCGCGGGTCGGCGTGTCGTTGAACTTGCTGGACATCGCGCCCATCGCGTCGAAGAGGCAGGACAGCGTCCAGTCCAGCTCCTCGCCGCCGCCGGCGAACATCACGTCCTGCTTGCCCATCATGATCTGCTCGGCCGCGACGCCGATGCAGTGCAGCGAGGTCGAGCAGGCCGAGGTGATCGAATAGTTGATGCCCTTGATCCGGTAGGCGGTCGAGAGGTTCGCGCTGATCGTCGAGCTCATCGTCTTGGGCACGGCGAAGGGGCCGATCCGCTTCGGCGAGCCGGATTTCAGCACCGTCTGGTGGGCCGAGAACATCGCGCTGGTCGACGGCCCGCCGGACCCCGCGATCAGGCCGGTCCGGGGATTGACGATGTCGTCCTCCTCCAGCCCCGCATCCGCGATGGCCTGTCCCATGGCGATATGGGCATAGGCGGCGCCCGGCCCCATGAAGCGCAGGGTCCGCTTGTCGACATGCTCGGCGACGTCGATCTTCAGCGTGCCCGCGATGCGGGAGCGGAAACCGTGCTCCTCCATCTCCGGCACCGCCTCGATGCCGGAGCGGCCGGCCTTCAGCGCGGCGGCCACCTCATCGGCGGAGTTTCCGATGGGCGAGACGATGCCCAGACCTGTGACGACGACGCGGCGCATGGACGCTCCTTCCTTCCCGGTGTCCCGTGTGTAGGTCAGAGCGCGGAGCCGGGGCAACCGGATCGGCGCCTTCCCGGAACGAAAGAACGCGGCGCCGGGGGCCGGCGCCGCGTTCCGATGTCCCTGGCGCGCCGCCCGGGGGCGGCGTCGGCCCGGATCAGGCGAGCTTGAGATTCGTCGCGGATTCGCGGCCGTCGCGGCCGGCTTCCACGTCGTAGGTCACCTTCTGGTCGTCGGCGAGGGTCGTCAGACCGGCGCGCTCGACGGCCGAGATGTGCACGAACACATCCTTGCCGCCCGTCGCGGGCGCGATGAAGCCGAAGCCTTTGGTGGCGTTGAACCATTTCACGGTGCCGTTGGCCATGTCCGTGGTCTCCTTGTGTGGTGCTGCCCGCAGGATGCGGCAGCCCGGCGTCGTCGGTCTCAGATCGAGGGACTGAATGCCGGTGAGGGAGACAGTGGTCGAAAAGAAAGAACGGTAGCCCCTCTTCCGTCTAGCAAAGCCCGCCTCCTGTCAACGCGCCTGACGCGCGGCGGGGCGGGGCCGGCGGATCGCCGCCGGCCGGGGACGGACCGGGGGGACAAGGGGGACGGAACGCGCCCGGCGGGGTCCGCCCCCGCTCTCGCTCCCCTCCGCTTTCGCGGGCCGGCTCAGCTTTCGCTCAGCGCGACCTTCATGTCCTTCACCTGGTAGATCACCTCGCCATCCGCCTCGACGATGCCGTCGGCGACGCCCATCGTCAGCCGGCGGGTCTGCACCGCCTTGGTGAAGTCGACCTTGTAGGTCAGCAGCTTGCGATCGGGGCGCACCATCCCGGTCAGCTTCACCTCGCCGACGCCCAGCGCGTAGCCCCGCCCCTGCCAGCCGCGCCAGCCGAGGTTGAAGCCGGTGAGCTGCCACAACCCGTCGAGGCCGAGGCAGCCGGGCATGATCGGGTTGCCCGGGAAGTGGCAGTCGAAGAACCAGAGCTCGGGATGGATGTCGAACTCGGCGAGGACATGCCCCTTGCCGTGCGCGCCACCATCGGCGCTGATCTCGGTGATCCGGTCCATCATGAGCATCGGCGGCTCGGGCAGCTGCGCGTTGCCGGGGCCGAACAGCTCGCCGCGGGCGCATTTCAGCAGGTCGTCGCGGTCGAACGAGGTGGGATAATCGGCCATGGTCGCGTCTCCGGTCCGGGGGCGGAACGGTCCTACCACCGCCGCTTCGCGCGTGGCAAGGCGCTCACGCCCAGCGGCGCGGCGGCGGGCGGGGCGTTGAATCCCGTCCCGGCTCCGGGGTATGGTGCCCGGCGATGACCGAGACCCGCCCCTCCCCCGCGACCCCCAGGGACCGCGCCGCCGACTGGCTGCACTCGGCCGGGCTGCGTCCGACGCGGCAGCGCCTCGCCCTGGCCGAGCGGCTGGTGGGCGACGGACACGACCGGCACGTCACGGCGGAATCGCTCTACGAGGCGACCGGCGCCGCGGGCGAGAAGGTCTCTCTCGCGACGGTCTACAACACGCTGCGGACCTTCTGCGAGGCCGGCCTGATGCGCGAGATCACGGTCGACGGCGCCCGCAGCTACTTCGACACGAGGGCCGAGGATCACCCCCACTTCTTCTGGGAAGAGGACGGGCATCTCAGCGACGCGCCCGCGGCCGAACTGCATATCGACCGCCTGCCCGGCGCCCCCGAGGGGGCCGAGATCGCGGCCGTCGACGTGGTGATCCGGCTCCGCCGCAAGTAGCCGCCAGGGCTGCCCCGGCCCTCTTTCCGCCCCCTCAGAACCACTGCCCGGGCTCCATCAGCCCGAGATCGAGCAGCTGCTTGGAATGCCAGGCGAAGGGTTCGGAATTGTGCCAGCGGAAACTGTGGATGTCGAAGGCGCTGCCCGGATTGCGCTTCAGCGCCTTGGCGACGCGGAACGACGCGATCGCCGCGGTCAGGTTGTGATGCCAGGGACAGGCATAAGTGTTGTATTCCTCGTCCGCAAAGGTGTGGTCCGGCCGGAAGACGAGGCCGGGCTTCGTGCGGAACAGCGCGATCCGGTCGATCCGGCGGCGCGGGGCCGGGATATGCTCCTCGAAGCGCCAGCGCAGCCCGCCGAAGAAATCGAGCTGCCGCTCCTTGGGGTGATGCGTCGCGGGGTCCGGCCGGGCCAGCGCGTAGTAGCCCGTCCGGTCGAAATGCGCGTCCTCCAGCGAGACGGCGTTCGGATGCGCCTCGAGATCGCCGGCATAGAGGTCGACCACGTAGCTCAGCATCGCGTCCCGCCGCTCCTCGGCGTGGAAGGCGAGCATCTCGCCCACGCTGCGCTGCTCGCAGAAGGGAAAGAACAGGTATTCGGCGTTGTAGCAGTAGTAGATCCAGGTCCGGTCGGGCGCGGTCCGGATGATCGTGTTGAGCACGGCCGGCAGCGCCCCGTCCGCGGTGAGGTCGTGGTCGATGCGCACCACGCCCGACCCGGTCGGCGGCAGGTCGATCTCGGGCGAGGCGACGAGCAGCAGCGCCGCGAAGCCCAGGTCGCGGTGATGGCGCAGCGTCGTCGCCACCTCCACGGGATCCTCGGCGAGGATCACCGCCACCGGGCCCCGGGCCAGATGCTCCCGCGCGCCGTGCCGCGCGAAATCGGCGAGCGATCCGTACTCCATGCCCCGTCCCGTCATTCCCGTCCTTCGCCGCCGATCCGCCCGGCCCCGCTCTCCGGCGGCCATCCGCCGGCGCCGGCGGCCGGCCTGCCGGCACCCGCCGGACGATGCCGCGCCGGCCGCCCGGGACGCAAGGGCGCGGCCCCGCCCCCCGCGTTGCATGCGGCCCCCCGGCCGCGGTAGAGGGGCGGATGCCGCAAGCCCCGGGGGCCGCCATGACCGCGCAGAAGAAGCTCTACATCAAGACCTACGGCTGTCAGATGAACGTCTACGACAGCGAGCGCATGGCCGAGGCGCTGGGGGCGGAGGGTTACGTGCCCACCGACCGGGCGGAGGAGGCGGACATGATCCTCCTCAATACCTGCCACATCCGCGAGAAGGCCTCCGAGAAGGTCTATTCCGAGCTCGGCCGCCTGCGCCCGCTCAAGGACGCGAAGCCCGACCTCAAGGTCGGCATTGCCGGCTGCGTCGCCCAGGCCGAGGGGACCGAGATCATGGCCCGCGCGCCGGTCGTCGATCTCGTCGTCGGCCCGCAGAGCTATCACCGCCTGCCCGCGATGGAGCGCGCGGTGCGCGGCGGCGCCCGCGCCGTCGATACCGACTTCCCCGAAGAGGACAAGTTCACCGAGCTGAAGGCCCGCCCGAAGGCGAAGCGCGGCCCGACCGCGTTCCTCACCGTGCAGGAGGGCTGCGACAAGTTCTGCGCCTTCTGCGTCGTGCCCTATACCCGCGGGGCCGAGGTCAGCCGCCCCGCGGACAGGATCGAGGCCGAGACGCGCGGCCTGGTCGAGCAGGGCGTGCGCGAGATCACCCTCCTCGGCCAGAACGTGAACGCCTGGCACGGGATGGAGGGCGGCCTCGGCGCGCTCGTCCGCCGGCTCGCGCGGATCGAGGGGCTGGCCCGCATCCGCTACACGACGAGCCACCCGAACGACATGGACGACGCGCTGATCGCCGCGCATGGCGAGGAGGCGAAGCTGATGCCCTACCTGCACCTGCCGGTGCAGTCGGGTTCGGACCGCATCCTCAAGGCGATGAACCGCAAGCACGGCCGCGACGCCTACCTGGCCCTAGTGGAGCGGATCCGCGCGGCCCGGCCCGACATCCTGCTGACCTCGGACTTCATCGTCGGCTTCCCCGGCGAGACCGAGTCCGATTTCGAGGACACGCTCGATCTGGTCCGGCAGGTCCGCTACGGCGCGTCCTTCTCGTTCAAGTATTCCCCACGACCCGGCACACCGGCGGCCGAACGCGGCGCGCAGGTCCCGGCCGAGGTGATGGACGAGCGGCTGCAGCGCCTTCAGGCGCTCATCACCGAACTGCAGCGCGAGGCACAGGAAGCGATGGTCGGCCGCGAGGTCGAGGTCCTGTTCGAGAAGCCTGGCCGCCTGCCCGGCCAGATGGTCGGCAAGTCCGGCCAACTCCACGCGGTCCATGCCGACGCGCCCGAAAGCCTGCGCGGCGAGGTCCGGCGCGTCCGCATCACCGCGTCCGGCCCGAACTCGCTCGCCGGGACGCTGGCCGCCTGACCCCGCCCGGTGTCCGGGCCGGTCTCCGGGCCGGTCCCCGGCCCGACTACCGCGCGAAGGCCCGGAACGGGTTGTCCCGCATCAGCCCGTCGATCGTGTCGCTGCCGACACCGCTCGCCTCGAGCTTCGGCAGGAACCGCTCGCTGAGGTAGGTATAGGGCTTCGGCGTGCCGCCGCCGGGTTCTGCGGGGTCGTACCAGCCCCGGTCGTGGCTGAGCAGTACCCTGTCCTCCAGCCCGGCATCGAGCAGGCGGTGGATGTTGGTCAGGTGGCGCTCGTCCTCGCCGTCATTGCCGATCCAGTCGTATTCGATCCACGCCCCCCGCCGCGCCACCTCGAGATGGAGGGCGAAATCCGGCTCGGCCTGCGTGTGGATCGAGATGAACCGATCCGGCGCATGTCCGCAGGCCTCGATGATGTCGAGCTGTTCCAGCACCACGCGGCCCCGGATCGTGTGGCTTCCGATCACCGCGTTCGTCCGGGCCCCCGCGCGCGCCGCGGCGCGCAGGATCTTCGCCTCGGCCCCGGTGATGCCGTCGTCGCCGGCGCTGACCTTGATCCAGCCGGCCTGCACGCCGCTTCCCTCGATCCCGCCCTCCAGCTCGGACAGCATCCAGTCGGCCAGCGCATCCTCGCTCGCCTCGTGCGCCCAGGGCGGAATCCAGGGCTCACGGTAGATGCCCGTCGGCACGACGATGGGGAAGTCCGTGGCCTGCGAGACCGCGAGAACCAGGTCCGCCCGCCGCCCGACGCCGACCGGCGTGCATTCGACCAGCGCCGCGAATCCCAGCGCCTTGATCCGCTCGATCTCGGGCGCCATCAGCGCGACCACGTCGGCCGGATCGGCCTGCGCGTAGCCGGGCGCGTCCCAGGTCCGCAGGTCCACGAAGACATGCTCGTGCGGCAGGATCGGGCCGAGCTCCTCCGCGCCCCTCGGCCCGAGGGTCGTGATCAATCGGGTCATCCCGTCATCCTCCTTCGGCCCCCCCGCGCCGGGCCCGGTCCGGAGCGGGCATCCTGCCCTACAGGGCCTGCGCCCATTCGCCGCCACGCATGACCGGCGTGCGGCCCCCGTCCGCGTCCAGACCGTCGATGTCGATCTCGGTCGAGCCGATCATCCAGTCGACATGGATCATCGAGGAATTTCCGCCCCGCGCCGCGATCTCCTCGTCGGACATCTTCGTGTCGGTGAAGCAGTCCGCGTAGCACTGGCCGAGCGCGATATGGCTCGCCGCGTTCTCGTCGAAGAGGGTGTTGTAGAACAGCAGCCCCGAGGCCGAGATCGGAGAGGAGGCGGGCACCAGCGCCACCTCGCCCAGCCGCCGCGCGCCCTCGTCGTTGTCGATGAGCTTGAGGAACACCTCCTCGCCCTTGCTGGCCTTCGCCTCCACGATCCGGCCGCCCTCGAACCGCACCTCGATCCCCTCGATCAGGCTGCCCTGATGCGCCAGCGGCTTGGTCGCGCGGACGATGCCCGAGACGCGCTCGCGGTGGGGCGTGGTGAAGACCTCCTCCGTCGGGATGTTGGGGTTGCAGTCCACCCCCTTCTTCGAGGTCGACTTGCCGCCCTTCCAGCGGTGGTCGTCGGCCAGCCCGATCGTCAGGTCCGTGCCCGGCCCGCTGTAATGCAGGGAATGGAAGCGGTGGTCGTCGAGCCATTTCCGCCGGGCCAGCAGCTCGGCATTGTGGGCGTTCCAGGCCGCGACCGGATCCTCGCGATCCGCGCGGGACGCGGCGAAGATGGCCTCCGCCAGTTTCGCCACGGCCGCGTCCTCGGCCATGTCCGGGAACATCAGCCGCGCCCAGGAGGGGGCGGGATAGGCGCAGATCGACCAGTTCGTCTGGAAGCCGGTGATCATCTTTCGCGCGGGCGTGTAGGCCTGGTTCAGCGCCTTGCCGGCGCGGGCGACCTTGTCCGTGTCCTGGTCGGCCAGCAGCATCGGATCGTCCGAGACGATGTGCAGCCGGGCGGAATTGTCCCCGTAGGCCGAGGCCATCCCGTCATAGAGCCAGCCGGGCGCCCGGTCGAAGCTGTGGTCGGCCGCCATCTCGTAGCGGGCGCGGGTGATCGCGCTGTCCGAGATCATCGGCGTGACCAGCCCCGCCCCCTCGCGGTAGGCGACCTTGGCGATCCGCCGCAGCAGCGGCAGCGCGGCGGCGTCGGCGGTGACGATCAGGTCCTGCCCGGGCCGCAGCCCCACGCCCACGCGGATCGCCACCTCCGCCAGCCGGTCGAGCTGCGCGGCGTCGAAGGGAAGGGCGGTGTCGGTCTGCGTCATCGTGGGCTCCTTGTCCGGGGGCGGGCGGCGCGGATCGCGGCCCGTCGCCGCCCGGCATGATAGCTCTGCCCTGCGCCCCGGCCAGCGCGACCTCGGTGCGGAACCTGTGGACAAGGTGAATTTCCGCTTTACCGCCGAATCACCCTCACGCTATATCTTGGGCCGAGGGTGCCGCCGGACGCAGGTATGGTATCCCGGGACGACCGCGCACTTCGGGGCGATGGGTTATTGACAGGCGGGTACGATATAACGGGGGCCGGTCAACGGCCCCCTTTCGCGTCCTCCGCCCCCGCTTCCCCGTCGAGGGCAGGCCGCCCCCAGCCGTCCGAGGCCATCTCCCGCAGGCGCGAGGCGGTCCGCGCGAACTCGAAGCTGCCCTCCCCCTCGACATAGAGGCTCTCGGGCTCGGCCGCGGCCGAGGCGAAGAGCGCGACCTTCCCCTCGTAGAGCGCATCGACGAGGGTCACGAAGCGCTTCGCCTGGTTGAAGTTGTCGCTCGAGAGCTGCGGGATCTCGTCCAGCAGCAGCACCCGCGCCGCCTCGGCCAGCGCCAGGTAGTCGGCCGGGCCCAGCGGCCGGCCGCACAGGTCGTAGAACGACGCCCGCGCCGCGCCGCTGACGAAGGCGGGGATCTCGACCGCGCGCCCGTGGACGCGCAGCACCTCCGGCGCGGCCTCGGCCCCGCCCAGCTCCGCCCAGACCGCGTTCATCCCGGCCCGCGCCTCGGCATCGACGGGGGTGAAGTAGCGCACCCGCCCGGCGAGCCGCCCCTGCCGGTGATCGGCCCCGTCCGCGAAATGAACGACCTCCAGCCGGTCCTTCAGCATCTCGATGAAGGGCAGGAAGATCGCCCGGTTCAGCCCGTCCTTGTAGAGATCGTCCGGCGGCCGGTTCGAGGTGGTGACCACCGTCACCCCCGCCTCGAACAACCGCTCGAAGAGCCGCCCGACCAGCATCGCGTCCGTGATGTCGGTGATCTGCATCTCGTCGAAGGCGAGAAAGCGCACCCGCCCCGCCAGGTCCTCGGCCACGGGCCGGATCGCATCGTCCACGCCGCGCGCACGCGCCTTGTTCATCTCGGCATGGACCCATTGCATGAAGGCGTGGAAATGCCGTCGCTCCTTCGGCACCGAGACCTCGGCATAGAGCAGGTCCATCAGCATCGACTTGCCGCGCCCCACCCCGCCCCAGAGATAGAGCCCGCGCACCGGCTCGGGCGCGCTGCGCCGGAAAAGCGAACGCTTCGCCGGCGGTTGGCGGGCCAGCCCCTCGGCGATCCGGTCGAGCTCGGGCAGGAGGGACTCCTGCACGGGATCGGGGGTCAGGGCGCCCTCCCGGACGCGGGCGGCATAGGCTTCGGTCACGCTCATGGCCGTGAGGTAGCGGGATCGCCCCGCCTGGGAAAGAGGCGCCCCCCCGGATGCCGCCGGGCCCCTACTCCGCCGCGACCGCGCGGTCCTGCGGCCGGCCGAGCGCCGCGAGATCCGCGACGATCCCGTCCATCACCGCGCGGAAGGCGTCGAAGCCCGGCGCCTTCTCCACCCGCGCCTCGTCCATGTAGAGCGCGCGGTCGAGCTCCACCTGCACGGCGTGGCGGCGGCGGGCCGGGCGGCCATAGGCCTGCGTCGTGTAGGCCCCGGCGAAGGGCATGTTGCGCGCGACGCGCAGGCCCGCCCCGGCGAAGACCGCCTCGATCCGGTCGACGAGGTCGCCGCGCGCCGCGGCGCCGAACCGGTCGCCGAGGATCACGTCGGCCCGCCGCCCCGGGCCCTGGTCCAGCGCCTCGTGCGGCATCGAGTGGCAGTCGATCAGGATCGCCTCGCCGAAGGCCTCGCGGCTCTCCTCCAGCAGGTCGGACAGGGCCGCGTGGTAGGGCACCCAGCCCGCCGCGATGCGGGCGCGGGCGGCGTCCAGCGGCAGCTTGCCCTCGTAGATCGGCCGCCCGCCGGCGACGACCCGCGGCACCACGCCGAGGCCGGAGGCCACGCGCGGATTGTGCGCGCCCCGGCGGACCCCCTCGACCAGCGCGGGGTCGAGTTCGTCCTGCGCGCGGTTGAGGTCGAGCCAGGCGCGGGCGGCGGTCGCGGCGATCAGCGGCGCGCCCTGTCCCGGAGCGGCGGCGAAGAGTTCGTCGACGAAGGCATCCTCGGAGGACCGCAGCGCGGTCTCGTCGAGCCGCGTGGCGCGCCGCATCTCGTCGGGGTAGTGCCGGCCCGAATGGGGCGAGGCGAAGACGACGCAGGTCGTGCGCCGCAACGGCCGAACGAGGGTGAAGGCCCGCTCCGACATGCCCGTGATCTCCCGCCTGACCGCGTCATCCTAGCCTTCGCGAACGCGCCGCCGAAAGCCCTTGATCCCCCCACCGACTCCTTTTATACGGCACCGCACCTGACGCGGGCCCTGTCCCGCGTCCTTGTCTTTCGGGCACTTGCCGGGGACCGGGACGCGCGGGGGGATCCCATCGGGAACGGGCGGTTAGCTCAGTGGTAGAGCACTTCGTTGACATCGAAGGGGTCACAAGTTCGAACCTTGTACCGCCCACCACGCCATTCACCGCGGGCCCTCCGGGACCGCATGACGCAATCAAGGCGCATCGCCGCGCCGCGACAGATGGGGAGAGCGCCATGAAGGTCGCCAACTCGCTCCGTTCGCTCAAGCAGCGCCACCGCGATTGCCGCGTCGTGCGCCGCAAGGGCCGGGTCTACGTGATCAACAAGACCCAGCGCCGGTTCAAGGCCCGCCAGGGCTGAGACCGGACCGCACCGGAACCGATCGGGGGCCGCGCGACAGCGCGGCCCTTTCTCGTTCGGGGGGCGGATCGGGCCCGCCGCCCGGGTCCGTCGCCCCCGCCCCGCTCCCGTCCCGCCCCCGTCCTGCCCCCGTCCTGGCCCCCGTCCTGCCCCCGTCCTGCCAGAGTGCCGCCCACCGGGCCTCGTCCCACCGGACACGTCCCTCGCGTCCTTCCCGCGGCCCGGCCCCGCCCCGCCGGGAACCGACCCGGTCGCCGGCCCGCTCCCCCTTTTCCGGGTCAGCAGCCGCGGCCCCCTCCGCCCCGGCTCTCCGCCAGCCCCGCCCGCCCCCGGCGGCGACCTGCCGCTTCGGAAACTTGTGGCCCGGCCCGGGGCGACGGGCTAGGCTGCCGGCAGACGACCACCAGGGAGATTTTCAGCATGAAGTTCTTTGCAACCACCGCGCTGGCGGGCGGCCTCTTCGCCTTCGGCGGCGCCGCCTCGGCGCAGGACCTGTGCGGCGGGTTCGGCGCGAACGGCACCTGGCTCGGCGGCTCGGAAGAGGCCTCGGACATCGCGACCTCGGGCGACTACCTCGAGCAGATGGCGCTGGTCCTGATGAACAACCAGTATACCGGCCTGTTCTCGGTCTCGGCTCCGACCGCCGTCCGGCTCGAGGCCGAGGGGCGCGGTGGTGGCGATCCGGTGATCGACCTGCGCGACGCGGCGGGCGAGATCCTGCTCTCGGACGATGATTCGGGCGGCGGCGGCGCATCCTACGCGGCGACGACGCTGGAGCCCGGCACCTACTGCCTGTCGATGCAGAGCTACGACGGCTCGCCGATGACCGGCTTCGTCCGGGTCAGCCGCGACGGTCAGGACCAGCTCACCGATGGCGGCGGCGCGATGCCGGTCGATGCCGGAACCGACACCGCGGCGGACACGGGGACCGAAACCGCGACCGACACGGGGACCGATACGGGCACCCCCTCGACCGGCGGCTGCACGATGGCGTCGAACGCGCTCGGCGACGGGCCGATCGACGGCAGCCTGTCGATGGGCGGGGTCTCGGCGACCGCGCCGGTCAACCAGATCGACGCCTGGACCTTCACCCTGTCGCAGCCCGCGCCGATCACGATCACCGCGACCAACGAATTCGCGGACCCGGTCGTCACGCTCTATGACGGGGCGGGCAACTACCTGGCCGAGAACGACGATTACGACGGCCTCAACAGCCAGCTCGACATGACGACCCCGCTCGCGGCGGGCGAGTACTGCATCGAGCTCGCCGCCCTGTCCGACAGCAACGAGCCGATCACCGTCTCGGTGACGGAATACGATCCGCGCGCCGCGATGGACGCGCTGATCGCCGCCGGCGAGGCGAGCCCGCCGCTCGACGGGTCCTACCCGATCACCGAGCTCGGCGTCGCGCAGTCCCGCCTGCGCCACGACGCGCAGGTCGGATCGGATGCCAGCTGGTTCCGGATCGACGTGGACGAGGGCGGCCTGCTGCTGATCGAGGCGGTGGCCAACGGCAACGGCGACCCGGTGATCTTCCTCTACGACGATATCGGGCGCGAGGTCGCCTACAACGACGACAGCGGATCGTCCTACGATTCGATGATCGCGACCCGCGTCCTGCCGGGCACCTACCTGCTGGGCGTGAAGCAGTACGACGAATCGCAGACCAGCCTGATCCGCCTGGTGGTGGAGCGCTACGTCCCCGCCAACTGACGGCGCGGGTCGCGGAAGGAGAGGGCCCGGCCGGGGATCGTCCCGGCCGGGCCCTCTGTCGTCCGGGGGCGCGGCATGTCCGGGGCCGGCCGCCCCACGGGGGCGCCCTCAGGCCCCGCCCGGCACCACGGTCAGCGCGGGGCCGTCCGGGCGGTCGTAATCGCGCGCCAGGACGTGCCAGCCGTCCTCGAGCACGCGCAGGCAGCGCCAGCCCCGGCGCAGGAACAGCGTGCGGGCCTCGCGCGCGGTGGCGTAGGCGCGCGGATAGCCCTGCCGGCAGAGCTCGGCCTCGGCGGCGGCGACCAGCGCCGCGCCGATCCCGGCGCCGCGCCGGTCCGGCGCGACGCATAGTCCGTTGATCCAGGGCCCCTCCGCCGGCTCGGCCCCGTGACCGTTCAGGCCCAGCGCCACCGTGCCGATCGCGCGCCCGTCCAGCAGCGCGACGAACCCGAGCGGCACCCCCGTCCGCGCCATCCGCAGGGCGAGGTCGTCGCGCGCCACGCCCCGGCCGCCGCCCTGCTCCGCCCCGCCGTACCAGTCGGGCCAGGTCTCGGTGATCAGGCGCTCCACCTCGTCCACGCTGTGCGGCGCATCGGCGAGGCGGCAGATCCGCAGCGCGCTCTCGGGCACCGCGCTCATCGCAGCGCCTCCAGCCCGTCGGCGATCAGCCGGACGATCGTGCCCTGGTCGACGAAGCCGGTGGCGTTCAGCCCCTGCCCCTCCTGGTAGGCCGAGAGGGCCCGGCGCGTATCGGCATCGATCTGCCCGTCCACCGCCCCGGCGGCGAACCCGAGCGCGCTGAGCCGCTGCTCGATCAGCCGGATCGTCAGCGTGTTGAGGCCCAGCGCCCGCTCGGCGGCCTGCACCTCGGGGCTGGGCCGGCGCGCGGCCTCGATCCGGGCGCGGGCCTGCTGCGCGAACCGCCCCTCGGGGAATCTTTCGAGATAGGCCCGGTAATCGGCCGGCCGGCCCGCTTCCTCGGCGGCGGCCCAGGCCTGCCGGTCGGCCCGGTCCGCCCGCTCCGCCTCGGCCAGCTGAAGCGCCTCGATCCGCTCGCGCGCGGTCCCGGCGAAGAGCCCCTCGGGATAGCGCTCCAGATAGGTGGTCAGCCCGGCCAGCGTGCCGCCGGCCCCGGTCTCGTCCCAGTAGGCGCGGTCCAGCCGCTCGCGCTCGGCCCGCTGGCGCTCGGCCTCGGCGGCGCGCTCGGCCTCGGCCCGGGTCGCCTGCGCGTCGAGCCGGACGATCTGCTCGGGCGTGAGGTAGCTGGTCTGGGCGAAGCCGTTCTGCTGCTGCCAGTTGCGGATCGCCGTGCGGCTGCCGGCGCCGAAGATGCCGTCGACCCCCCGCGTGTCGTAGCCCAGCTGCGTCAGGTCGCGCTGGATGCCGCGCCGCTCGTCCCGGCTCAGCTCGATCCGCTCCTCGGCAAGGCGCGCGTCGCGGTTCGGTTCGGCCAGGATGGCGGCGATCGCGTCCTCGGCCTCGCTCCGCCAGGCCCCGCGCGGATAGCGCGACAGGTAGTTGCGGTAGGCCGCCACGGTGTCGAGCGTGCGGCTCCCCTCCCAGAGGGCGGTCTCGGTCGAGCTCGGCCCCTCCGGCTCGGGCTCGGGCTCCGGCGCCCGGCGCTCGGTGCCTTCCGGGATCAGGACGAGGCTCGGCGGCGTGTAGCCGGCGAGGTCGAGCTGCCGGTAGCGCCCGGCCCGGGCGATCAGGTCCGTCCCCGGCTCGGCCAGCTCGTCCCGGATGAAGTCGGAGATCGCGCCGGTCGGTCCCGTGATCACGGTCACCCCCTGCGGCACGTCCGCCAGCGCGGCCCCGTCCGACAGGTAGGGGGTCAGCTCGGCATCGTCGCCGGTCCCCGCGACCAGCAGCAGCGCCCGCCCGGGATGGCGGGCCAGCACGGCCATCACGCTCTCGACCGAGATCGCCCGGTCGCCGAGGCCGAACAGGCTCACCCGGCCCGAATCCGCGGTCAGCAGCCAGCTGCGATCCCCGTCGGTCACGAACCGGCCGGCCAGGACCGCGACCACCCGGTCCGCCTCGGCGGCCGCCTCGGCCCAGGTCTGCAGCGCCGAGATGGCGTTCCCCGAGCGGGCGTTCGGCACCGCCGTCACCGCGAAGTCGAGCGGGGCCAGCGCCTCCGTCGCCGCGACCACGTCCTCGGCGCCCGGCGCGCGCGAGAGGCGTTCGTACCGTTCGATCCCGAGGGCGAGCGCGGCATCCTCGGCGGCGGCAGGCAGCGCCGCGAGCAGCGAGAGCGCGGCGGCAAGGGACAGGGAACGGGGCATGGTCGACCTCCGGTCGTCAGGGAACGTCGTGGCCCGGCAGGCCCGTCTCGGGCCGCGCCGGTCGCGCAACAGAAGGCTCCGCGGGGCGCGCTATGCAATATCAGCGCCCCTGTCAGCGCATACGGGGTGTGTCTCCGCCCCCACTTGCCGCAAGGGCAGCCCGGCGGCGATAGTCCGGTCCATGACCGCGCCGCCCTCCCCCGCCGACCTGCAGGACCGGATCCGCCTCCACGAGGGTCTGCAACTGGTCGAGATCGATCTCGCCGGCCTCGTCATCGCGGACGGCGCGGGGGCCAACCGGTTCTACGATGCGGTGGAGCGCCGGATCGACGAGAGCGGCGAGCCGCTCTGGTTCTTCCTCATCCATACCGGCGCCTACCGCGTCGATCCCGCCGCATGGTTCGCCTTCACCCACCGCGGGCAGGCCGTGCAGGAGGCGCATTCGATGGGCACGGTCCGCGTCGATGACAGCCCCGAGGGGCTGCGCCAGATCGAGCGGGACCGCGCGCGCGGCCAGGCCGATCCGCGCCTCTTCGCCACCCGCGACGCGGCGCTCGCGGCGCTGTCCGCCCTGCCCTCGCGCCGCCGCCGCCGGATCGAGCACGCGCCCAGCTTCGCGCCCGGCGACATCGCCGCGCGCCTGACCTTCCGCCCCCGGGCCGAGGTGCTCGAGCTGGACCTGTCGGGCCTCGACATCGCGCATGGCCGCGACGCGCACGCCGTCTTCGACGCGATCGAGACCGCGATCCGGCCGACCGGGCGGCGCTGGTACCTGCTGACCGACTATACCGGCACCCGGATCCAGAGCGCCGCCTGGCTCGCCTGGTCCCTGCGCGAGGACGCGCTGGCCGCGCGGCACCTTCTGGGCGCGGTGCGCCACGCCCCGGGAAGCGAGACCGAGCGCGACCTTCGCCTGCGGGCCGAGGGGCGCGGACATCGCCCGAACATCCGCAATACGCGGGGCGAGGCGATGGCCCGGATCGACGAGCTGCGGGCCGAGCGCGCGGCGACCCTTGCCGTGCCCGGCGGGGGCGCCTAGGCCGGACGCATGAGCCGCTTCCATCTCCGCGTCGAGACGCGCCCGAACGAACGCCGCGCCGCCCTCACCCCCGAAGGGACCGCGCGGCTGATCGCCGCCGGCCATGCCGTGATCGTTGAGGAAAGCGCGCAGCGCGTCTTCCCGCTCGCCGACTACGTCGCGGCGGGGGCGGGGACCGCCCCGGCCGGCGCGTGGCGCGACGCGCCGGACGAGGCGATCATCCTCGGCCTCAAGGAACTGCCCGAGGAGACGACGCCGCTGCGCCACCGGCACGTCATGTTCGGCCACGCCTACAAGGGCCAGCTTTCGGGCCGTGCGCTTCTGGGTCGGTTCCGCGCCGGGGGCGGCACGCTGCTCGACATGGAATACCTCGTGGATCCGGCGGGCCGCCGCGTCGCTGCCTTCGGCTACTGGGCCGGCTTCGCCGGGGCCGGGGTCACGCTGCTGGCGCTCGCCGCGCAGCGCCGGGGCGGCACGCTCGGCCCGGTCGAGGGGTGGCGCGATGCCGACGCGCTCGCCGCCGAGTCGCGCGCCGGACTGGAGGGCCCCGCCCCCACCGCCCTGATCGTCGGCGCCGCGGGCCGCGTCGGGGCCGGGGTCGCCGACCTGCTGGGCCGCTGCGGCATCGCCCCCACGCTCTGGGACAAGGACGAGACGGCGGAGGGCGGGCCCTTCCCGCAGATCGCGGCGCACGAGCTGTTCTTCAACTGCATCCTCGCCCGGCCCGGCACGCCGGTCTTCGTGGACCGCGCCATGGCCGAGGGCCCCCGCGCGCTGCGCGCCATCGGCGACATCGCCTGCGACCCGGACAGCGACTACAACCCTGTGCCGCTCTACGACGCGGCGACGGGCTGGGAGGCGCCGGTGCTGCGGGTCGCGGCGGACCCGCCGCTCGACCTGATGGCGATCGACAATCTGCCCTCGCTGCTGCCGCGCGAATCCTCCGCGGATTTCGCGGGCCAGCTGCTGCCGCATCTGATGGCGCTAGACGAGGATCCGGGCGGCGTCTGGACGCGCGCCGCGGCCGAATTCGCGCGCCACGCGGCGCGGGACGGCACGCCCGCGACCTGAAAGGGGGGCGTCAGCCCTCCTCGTCGTCCTCGGCGAAGCCCTCGGGGATGTCGTCCTCGTCCTCCTCGTCATCCGCGTCGCCCGCCATCTCGGCGAGCCCGGCCTCGAGGTGGTCGGGGAAGTCCTCGTCCTCCTTCAGCACCTCCGCCGCGTTGTCGGCGGCGTCGGTCATCGCGGTGTTGAGCGCATCCTCCCAGTCGTCGGCGTCGAAATCGCCGCGCCCGACCCACATCAGCGCGATCAGCGCGGCCTGCTCCTCCTCGGTCAGGCCCTCGATGTAGGAATCGAACAGCGACTCGGCGTCGTCGACCTCCTGTCCGAGGGCGATCACGCGGTTCACCTTGGGCGTGGAGATGCCGATCATCGGGGGCCTCTTTCGATTTGGCGTCAGCGGTTGAAGATCGCGGAATGCAGCCAGCGCGGAAAGATCCGGCTCACCCGGAACAGCCACGAGAAGGCGAGCGGGAAGTTCCGGCTGAAGCCCTCGCCACCCATGTGCTCGAAGATCTCGCGCGCGGCGTCCTCGGGCTCCATGATGAAGGGCATGCGGAAGTCGTTCTGTTCGGTCAGGCGCGAGCGGACGAAGCCGGGATTGACCAGCTGCACCTCGAGGGGCGTGTCGCGCAGGTCCATGTCGATCGCCTCGGCCAGGTGCATCAGCCCCGCCTTCGAGGCGCCGTAGCCGACCGTCCCCGGCAGGCCGCGATAGCCGGAGAGCGAGCCGGTCAGCACGATGTGCCCCTTCCCCCGCTCGAGCATCCGGGGGACGAGGTGGCCGAGCACGCGCATCGCGCCGCCCAGGTTGGTGTCGATCATCTGCAGGCCGTGGGCGACGTTCCAGTCGGTCGCCTTCATCGGCCAGTAGGTCCCCGCGAGGTAGACCATCCCGTCGATCCCGCCCGCATCGTCCACGGCCCGGATCACCGCATCCTCGTCCGTCACGTCGAGCGGCAGGATCCGGGACTGCCCCGGCAGCGCGGCCGAGATGGCGGACAGCCGCTCCTCCGACCGGGCGCTGAGGATCACGGAAGCCCCCGCGCGGCTCAGCTGGTGGGCGAGCGCTTCGCCCAGCCCCTCGCTCGCGCCGACGATCCAGTAGGTCTTGCCGTTCCACTCTCGCATGCCGATCCCCATCCGTTCGATTGGCGAACCCGCAGCGCGGGGTCTGGTTCCGGCCCGGATCGCGCCGGGCCGCGATCATCCTAGGATGGGCCGACAGGCGCTGCAAATCGCGCCGGGCCGGAAGGTTCACGCCGGTCGAGGCGCCGGGATCGGGGCCCGCGCCCCGCAGGACCCCCGCCTCCGCGCCGCCCCGTCCCCCGGTCCGCGCCCTTCCCCGGCGCCCCGGTCCGTCACCGCTGCCCGGCCTCTCACCCCCCCGGACCGCACCGCGCTCCGCAGGACCCCCGCATCCGCCCCGCCCCGTCCCCCGGTCCGCGCGCGCCCCGGCGCCCCGGTCCCTCACCGCTGCCCGGCCTCTCACCTCTCCCCGGACCGCGCCGCGCCCCGCGCCCGCCCGCCCTCGATCGCCGCGCCCGCGCTCGCCCCTGCCGCGGGACGGGGCGCGATCCCCCGGACCGCGTCCCGCCCTGCTCTTATCTTGCTCCCAAATACTCGGGCCGCCGCGCCGGGCCGGGCGCCCCGCCGGGGCGGGGCCGGTCGGTCCGGACCCGCCGCCGCGAGGATCGCCCCCGGAGCCGCGGTCGCGATCCGCGCCGCCGCGCCCCGGCGGCCGGATCCCGCCCGCCGGATCCGGACAGCCGGATCCCGGGGGACGAGTCCCCGGCGGCCGACGCCCCGTCCGGGCAGGGACTTCTTCCCGCGATCGTCCCGCCGCGCCCTTCCCCGGCGCCGTTCGCGCCCTAAGCCTCGCCCCCGGACCCGCAGGAGAGTGCGGGCGACCCTGGAGCCGTGCCTTGCCCTTCGACCTCGCCCCCGGCGCCGCGACCTGGCTGGTCCTCGTCTTCTTCGGCGCCGCCTACGTGCGCGGCTATTGCGGCTTCGGTTTCGCGGCGCTGGTGCTGACGGGGGCGGGGCTGGTGATCGACCCTGTGCCGCTGATCGCGACGATCATCGTCGCCGACCTCGCCATGACGCTCGGCCAGTGGCGGGGCATCCGCGCCGGGATCGAGTGGCGGCGGCTGGGCCTGCTGCTGCTCGGGGCGCTGCCATCCGTTCCGCTGGGCGTCGCGGTGATGTCGCGGCTCGACCCCGACGGGGCGCGGATCGCCATCTCGCTGGTCATCCTGACGCTCTGCGCGGTGATCTGGCGGGGCTGGCGGCTGGTGCGGCCGGGCCGCGCGGCGCATGTCGGCGCCGGCCTCGCCTCCGGCCTGGCGCAGGGCGCGGGGGTCGGCGGGCTGCCGGTCGCGGCCTTCTTCGCCGCCGCCGACCTGCCGGCGGTGGTGTTCCGCGCCACGATCATCGCATATTTCACCCTGCTCGACCTCTGGTCGCTGCCCAATCTCGCCTGGCGCGGCCTCGTCACCGAAGACGCGCTGTGGCTGTCGGTCGGCGCGGTGCCGGTCTGCCTGCTGGGCGTGCTGGCCGGCGGCCACCGCTTCGCCGGCGCCTCGCCCGAGAGCTTCCGCAGAATCGCGGTGATCCTGCTCGCCGGGCTGGCGGCGCTCGGCCTCGCCCGCGCGCTGGCCTGAGGCCCGCCCCCGCCCTTGCGCGCCCTTGCACGCCCTTGCAGGGGGGCGCCTGGCCGCTACCGTGATCCGGCGATGACCGAACAACCCTTCCTCTCCCCCCGCCAGCCCCGGCCGCCGGCCGCCCTCCTCGCCCGCGCCCGCGCCGTCGCCCCGCCGCGCGTCGCGCTGGTGAACGCGGGCGCGGCCCTGCCGCTCGAAGGGCTGCGGGAAGCGGCGGAGCAGGGCCTCGCCCGGCCGATCCTCGTCGGAGACCCGGACAGGATCGCCGGGGCGGCCGAGGAGATCGGCTGGGACATCGCCGGGCTTCCGGTGATCGACGCGCCCCGCGAGGGCGCGGCCCCGGCGGCGGCGGCGCTGGTGCGGGACGGCGCGGCGGATGCCGTGATGAAGGGGCAGGTCCACACCTCGGACTTCCTCAAGGCGCTGCTCCCCTCCGCCGCCGGGCTGCGCGATCGCGGCGCGGTCTGCGGCCATGTCTTCCACATCACCCTGCCGGGGCGGGACCGCCCGCTCTTCCTCACCGACGCGGCGCTGAACGTCGCGCCCGACGTGGCCACGCGGAAGGCCTGCCTGCGCCACGCGGTGCGGCTGGCGCGGCTCTGCGGCGACGAGGACGTGCGCGCCGGGCTGCTGGCCGCGTCCGAGGACGTGACCCCCGGCATCCCCTCGACCGGCGAGGCGGCCGAGATCGCGGAGTGGGCGAACGGTGCCCTGCCGGGCGTTCAGGCGCAGGGGCCGATGGCGCTCGACCTCATCCTGTCGCGCGCGGCGGCCGAGGTGAAGGGGTTCGAGGGCCCCGTCCCCGGCGAGGCGGACGTGATCCTGGTGCCCGAGGTCACGACGGGCAACGCGCTCTTCAAGATGATGGTCCTCGGCATGGGCGCCTGCGCGGGCGGCGTCGTGATGGGCGCGCGGGTGCCGATCCTGCTGACCTCGCGCAGCCAGGGCGCGGCGGCGCGGATCGCGACCGCGGCCCTGGGAGCGATCCTCGCGGCGGCGGGACCGGAATGACCGGCCCCTGCCCGGCGGGGCGCCCGGCCCGGCGCGGCGGCCGGAGTATTTGGGGGCAAGATAAGAGCAGGGCCCTGGAGCCGGCGGCGGGCGGCGGCGCGGAGCGCGGCCGCGGCGCTCGGGGCGATCCTCGCGGCGGCGGGACCGGAATGACCGGCCCCTGCCCGGCGGGGCGCCCGGTCCGGCGCGGCGGCCGGAGTATTTGGGGGCAAGATAAGAGCAGGACCGTGGAGCCGGCGGCGGGCGGCGGCGCGGATCGCGGTCGCGGCGGGACCCGGACGGTGGGACCGCGATGATCCTGGTGCTCAATGCCGGCTCGTCCTCGCTGAAGGCGGATCTCTTCGACGCGGCGCTCGCGCCGGTGGCCGGGGCGCGGGTCGGCGAGATCGGCGGAGCGGCGCGGCTGACCCTCGCCGGCGAGACGCGCCCCGTGGCGGCGCCGGACCACGCGGCCGCGCTGGACCTCGTCCTCGGCGCGCTGTCGGAGGCGGGTCACCCGCCGGAGGCGCTGGAGGCCGCGGCGCACCGCGTCGTTCATGGCGGGCCGGACTTCGCCGCGCCGGTCCTGCTGGACGATGCCGCGATCGCGCGGATCGAAGCGCTGGTCCCGCTCGCCCCGCTGCACAACCCGGTGAACCTCGCCGGGATCCGCGCGATGGCGCGGCTCCGCCCGGACCTGCCGCAGACCGCCAGTTTCGACACCGCCTTCCACGCCGCGATGCCCGAGCTCTCGCGCCGCTACGCCCTGCCGGAGGGCGAGGGGCACCTGCGCCGCTACGGCTTCCACGGGCTGTCCTATGCCGGCCTCGTCCATGCGCTGGAACCGGACCTGCCGGAGCGGCTTGTCGCCTTCCATCTCGGCGGCGGAGCCAGCCTCTGCGCGATCCGGGACGGGCGGTCCGTCGCCACCTCGATGGGCTATTCGCCGCTCTCCGGCCTCGTCATGGGCACCCGCCCCGGAGAGATCGACGGCATGGCGGTGCTCGACCTCGCCCGGCGGCACGGGATCGACGGGGCGGCGCGGCTGCTCAACCGCGAGAGCGGGCTGACCGGCCTCGCCGGGACCGGGGACATGCGCGCCCTGCTGGCACGGGACGACGCGGAGGCGCGCTTCGCCGTCGCGCTGTTCGTCGAGCGGGCCGCGCGCGAGGGGGCGGGCGCGATCGTGGCGATGGGCGGGGTCGACGCGCTCGCCTTCACCGGGGGGATCGGCGAGAACGCTGCCGGGCTGCGCGAGGCGATCGCCGCCCGTCTCGCGCCGTTCGGCACCCTTCCGATCCATGTCGTTGCCGCGGACGAGGCGGGGCAGATCGCCCGCGACGCAAGGGCGGTCCTGCGCGGCGCGGCGCGATCCGCGCCGGCGTGACCGCGCGGGGCGTGACTCTTCCAGTGCGCGCGGTAGGTTGGCGGTCATGACAGCTCGCCCCGCCCCCGCCGCCCGATGACCCAGCCGGATCTCGACCTCTCGCCCCGGGTCTCGGACGAGGTGCGCCGGACCACCTGCTACATGTGCGCCTGCCGCTGCGGGATCGACGTGCACATGAAGGGCGGCAAGGTCGCCTATATCGAGGGCAACCGCGACCACCCGGTGAACAGGGGCGTGCTCTGCGCCAAGGGCTCGGCCGGGATCATGCAGGCCAACGCCCCCGCCCGCCTGCGCGCCCCGCTGAAGCGGACCGGCCCGCGCGGCTCGGGGCAGTTCGAGGAGATCGGCTGGGACGAGGCGCTGGAGATCGCGACCTCGTGGCTGAAGCCGCTGCGCGAGACCGCGCCCGAGAAACTCGCCTTCTTCACCGGGCGCGACCAGTCGCAGTCCTTCACCGGCTGGTGGGCGCAGGCCTTCGGCACGCCGAACTACGCGGCGCATGGGGGCTTCTGCTCGGTCAACATGGCGGCGGCGGGCATCTACACGATGGGCGGCGCCTTCTGGGAATTCGGCTCGCCCGACTGGGAGAGGGCGAAGCTGTTCCTCCTCTTCGGCGTGGCCGAGGATCACGACAGCAACCCGATCAAGATGGGGATCGGCCGGCTGAAGGGGCGCGGCGCGAAGGTGGTCGGGATCAATCCCGTCCGGACCGGCTACAACGCCGTCGCCGACGACTGGTACGGGATCACGCCGGGGACCGACGGGCTCTTCGTGCTGAGCCTCGTCCATTGCCTGTTCGAGACGGGATCGCTCGACCTCGACTACCTCGCCCGGTTCACCAACGCGCCCTGCCTCGTCGATTGCGACCCGGCCTCGGCCACGCACGGCCTGCTGCTGCGGGGCGAGGGCGACGCCCCCCTCGTCATCGACCGCCGCACCGGCAAGCCCGCCCCCTGGGACGGGACGGGGGTGGAGCCGGACCTCTCCGCCACCTGGCGGCACCGGGGCACGACGCACCGCCCGGTCCTGCATCTGATGTCGGAGACCTATCTCGACCCCGCCTACGCGCCCGAGAAGGTCGCCGGGCGCACCGGCATCCCGGCGGCCCGCATCCGCACCCTCGCGGCCGAGATCGCGCGCGCCGCCTTCGACGAGCCGGTGGTGATCGAGCGGCCCTGGACCGATTTCCGGGGCCACCGGCACGAGAGAATGATCGGCCGTCCCGTCGCGATGCATGCCATGCGCGGCATCTCGGCCCATTCCAACGGCTTCCAGACGGCGCGGGCGATCCACCTGCTGCAGATCCTGATCGGCAGCGTCGAGACGCCCGGCGGGATGCGGTTCAAGCCGCCCTATCCCAAGCCCGCCCATGCCCATCCCCGCCCCCATGCCGGGGTGCGGCCGGGCCATGCGCTGGACGGCCCGCATCTGGGCTATCCGCAGGGCCCCGCCGACCTGCTGCTGGGCGAGGACGGCCGGGCGAGGCGCATCGACAAGGCCTTCACCTGGGAGAACCCGCTCTCGGCCCACGGGATGATGCACATGGTCATCTCGAACGCCCATGCCGGGGATCCCTACCCGATCGACACGCTCTTCCTCTACATGGCGAACATGTCGTGGAACTCGTCGATGAATACCGGCGCCACGATGGAGATGCTGACGGACACGGACCCCGGGACGGGCGAATACGTGATCCCCCGCATCATCTATTCCGACGCCTATTCCTCCGAGATGGTGGCCTTCGCCGATCTCGTCCTGCCCGACACGACCTATCTCGAACGGCACGACTGCATCTCGCTGCTCGACCGCCCGATCTCCGAGCCGGGCGCCGCCGCCGACGCGATCCGCTGGCCGGTCGTGGCGCCGGACCGCGACGTGCGGCCGTTCCAGTCGGTGCTGCTCGATCTCGGCCACCGGCTGGGACTGCCCGGCATGACGGGCGAGGACGGGGGGCCGCGCTATGCCGATTACGCCGACTACATCGTCAACCACGAACGCCGCCCCGGGGTGGGCCCGCTCGCCGGCTGGCGCATCGGGGCGGGCGGGCTGACCCACGGGCGCGGCGCGCCCAATGGCGGCCAGATCGACAGCTACATCGCCAATGGCGGCTTCTGGACCGGGCATGTCCCCGAGGAGGGCGCGTTCTTCAAGCCGTGGAACCGCGCCTACCAGGACTGGGCGGTCGGGATCGGCCTCTACGACAGCCCGCTGCCCTATATCTTCCAGCTCTGGTGCGAGCCGCTGCGGCGCTTCCAGCTGGCGGCGGAGGGACAGGGACAGCGCCAGCCGCCCGAGGCGCTGCGCGCGCGCATCGCGGCGACGATGACGCCGCTGCCGACCTGGCACGCGCCGCTGATCGACGCGCATGCCGACCCCGCCGAATGGCCGGTCCATGCGATCACCCAGCGCCCGATGGCGATGTACCATTCCTGGGGCAGCCAGAATGCCTGGCTGCGGCAGATCCACGGCCGCAACCCGCTCTACCTGCCGACCGCGATCTGGGAGGCGAACGGCTTCGCCGACGGCGACTGGGCCCGCGTCACCTCGCCCCACGGGGCGATCACCGTGCCGGTGGCGCACATGGCCGCGCTGAACCCGAACACGGTCTGGACGTGGAACGCGATCGGCAAGCGCAAAGGCGCCTGGGCTCTGGACGAGGGCGCGGTCGAGGCGCGGCGCGGCTTCCTGCTGAACCACCTGATCCACGAGCTGCTCCCGCCGCGCGAGGACGGGATGCGCTGGTCCAATTCCGACCCGATCACCGGTCAGGCCGCCTGGTACGACCTGCGCGTCCGGATCGAGAAGAGCGCCCCGCCCGAGGAGGCCCTGCCGGTCATCCCGCCCCAGGTTTCCCCCGTGCCGAAGGGCCCGAGCGAACTGCGCTGGGAGGTGAAGCCGTGACCCTCGGACCCGCCCCCGATACGGCCCGGTCCCGGGCTGCTCCCCCGCCCCGGCCCGTGCCCGCCTGCCCGGCGCCGCGACGCCTCTCCTCCCTCCCGGCCCCTCCGCGGGCGCCGGTCTCCTCGTCCGTCCCGCCCCACCCGGAGCCGGTCCTCGACGCCCGGCCGCCCCATCCCCTCCTCCGCAGGGATCCCGGATACTCGGCCGCCCGCCTCCGGGGCATCGAGGCCGGCGAAAATGCATTGTCGCCGCGCCGCCCCGGAATTCCGGCCCCCTTCCGGCTCCGGGCCACCCCCGCCGTCCCGCCCCTCCGGCAGCAAGCGCCCGCCTTCCGAGCGCCCCGCCCCCTCCTTCGCAGGGTTCCCGAATACCTGTCGGTCGCCCTCCGGGACCCCGACGCGGGGGGGGAGGCGCCCGCGCCGCGCCGCCCTGCGGCCCCGGTCCCCGCCCGATGGCCGGCCGCGCCCGCGGCGCCCCGCCTCGCGGCCCTCCCCGTTCCGGCCGCCTGTCGATGCGGGGCGCCCCCCACCGTCCCGCCCCACCGGGCGCCCGCCTCCGCCGTCCGGGCGCCCCGCCCCCTCCCTCGCAAGGGCCCCGAATACCTGTCGGCGGCCCGCCGAGGCCGCGACGCCGGGGGGCGCGACGCGCGATGACCGCCCTCCCCCCGCCCTCCGAGGTGAAGCTCGGCCTCGTCATCGACCTCGACACCTGTGTCGGGTGTCACGCCTGCGTCGTCGCCTGCAAGGGCTGGAACACGCAAGGCTACGGGGCGCCGCTCTCGGACCAGCAGCCCTACGGGGCCGAGCCGTCCGGCACCTTCCTCAACCGGGTCCATTCCTACGAAATCCAGCCCGAGGAGGGGGCGGCCCGGCTCGTCCATTTCCCGAAATCCTGCCTCCATTGCGAGGACGCGCCCTGCGTCACCGTCTGCCCGACGGGCGCCAGCTACAAGCGGGCCGAGGACGGGATCGTGCTGGTGAACGAGGCGGCCTGCATCGGCTGCGGCCTCTGCGCCTGGGCCTGCCCCTACGGCGCGCGCGAGATGGACGCGGCCGAGGGCGTGATGAAGAAGTGCACGCTCTGCGTCGACCGGATCTACAACGAGACCCTGCCGGAGGTGGACCGGGTGCCGGCCTGCGTGCGCACCTGCCCGGCCGGGGCGCGGCATTTCGGCGATCTGGGCGATCCCGGCAGCGATGTGTCGCGTCTCGTGGCGGAACGGGGCGGCGTCGACCTGATGCCCGAACAGGGCACGCGGCCGGTAAACCAGTACCTGCCCCCCCGGCCGAAGGACGAGGCGCCGGATCTCGACCTGCTGGCCCCGTATCTCGAGCGGGTGACCGAAGAGCCGCGCGGCTTCCTCGGCTGGCTCGACCGGACGCTGGCCAGGATGCCGGGGGCGGGGTCGTGACCCGCCATGACCGCCCCTCCGCCATGAGCCTCCGCGCCCGCCCTGCCGCCGCGAGCACCCAGGCCCGCGCCACGACACCCCGTGCCGGCACCATGCCTGCCCGCACCCGTGCGGGTGCCATGCCTGCCCGCACCCGTGCGGGTGCCATGCCTGCCCGCACCCGTGCGGGTGCCATGCCTGCCCGTGCCGGCGCCGTGCCTGCCCGCGCCCGTGCCGGCGCCATGCCTGCCCGCACCCGTGCGGGTGCCATGCCTGTCCGTGCCGGCGCCATGCCTGCCCGCGCCCGTGCCGGCGGCGCGAGGCCCCGCGCACACCCCGGCGCCGGAGGCCCCCTTTCCCGGCCCGGCCTCACGGGTCCCTTTCATGCTCGCCCCGGCGCCGTGCCTGCCCGCGCCCGTGCCGGCGCCATGCCTGCCCGTTCCGGCACCATGCCTGCCCGTGCCCGTGCCGGCGGCGCGAGCGCGCGCACATGCCCCGGCGCCGGGTGCCCCCTTTTCCGGCCCGGCCTCACGGGTCCCTCCCATGCTCGCCCCGGCGCCATGACTTCCCGCCCCCGTCCGGGCGAGGGCGCCCTCCACGGCCGCCCGGGCCCGGCCGTCCGTCCTGGCGGGCCCGGGAACGGGACCGGCCGCCTTTTCCGCCCGCCCCGGGCAGGGCATCGGGCCGGCGCCCCGGGGCCCGGGGCCGGCGCATGAACCCCGCCCCGTCGATCATCGCCTTCACGACGCTCTCGGGCGCGGGGTTCGGGCTGCTGGTCTTCCTCGGGCTCGGCCTGCCCGCCCCGACCGGCTGGGCCGGATTCGCCTGGTTCGCCCTGGCCTATGCGCTCGCGGCGGGGGGCCTCGTCTCCTCGGTCTTCCATCTCGGCCATCCGGAGCGGGCGCCCCTCGCCCTGACGCAATGGCGCACGAGCTGGCTCTCGCGCGAGGGGATCGCGGCCATCGCCACCCTGGCGGTCCTCGCCATCTACGCCGCCGGCCTCGTCTTCCTCGACCTGTGGCTCTGGCCGCTGGGGATCCTCGGCGCGGCGGGCGCGGCGGCGACGCTCGCCTGCACGGCGATGATCTACACCCAGATGCGGACGGTGCCCCGCTGGCGCCACTGGTCCACGCCCGCGCTCTTCGGCGCCCATGCCCTCGCGGGGGGCGCGATCCTCGCCGGCCTGCCGCCGGCGGCGCTGCCGCTGCTCGCGATCGGCGCGGCGCTGCAGGCCTACGTCTTCCTCGACGGCGACCGGCGCTTCGCCCGCTCCGGCACCGACATGAACACCGCCACCCGGCTGCCCGGCCGGGTGCGCCAGTTCGAGCCGCCCCATACCGGCCCCAACTACCTGCTGGACGAGATGGTCTACGTCGTCGCCCGGCGCCGCGCGGCGCAGCTGCGACTCCTCTGTCTCGCCCTCGGCTTCGCCCTGCCGATCCTCGTCCTCCTCCTCTCGTGGCACCCGGCGGCGCTGGCGCTGGCCGCGTTGTCCCACCTCGCGGGCGTGGCGGCGGGGCGCTGGCTCTTCTTCGCCGAGGCCGAGCATGTGGTCGGGCTCTATTACGGCCGCCGCGTCGGCACGCCGGGAACGGAACTCATGCGCCCCCGCATGGGTAGCCAGACCGGACCCTCCAGCTGAGAAGGCATGCATCCATGACCCAACCCACCTATCCCGATCTCGACGGGGCCTCGGTCTTCATCACCGGCGGCGGCTCGGGCATCGGCGCGGCCCTGACCGAGGGCTTCCTGCGGCAGGGCGCGAAGGTCGGCTTCATCGGCCGGTCGGACTATTCGGACTTCGTGGACGAGATGGAGCGCAGGACCGGCATCCGCCCGCTCTTCGTGCAGGGCGACGCGACCCGCAAGGACGAGCTGACCGGCGCCCTCGACCAGGCGGCGGCGGCGCATGGCGCGCTCGACGTGCTGGTGAACAACGCCGCCAACGACATGCGCTACGACGTGGGCGAGATCGGCGAGGACGACTGGAACAGCCAGATCGCGATCAACCTCAGCCACCAGTTCTTCGCCGCCCAGCACGCGGCCGAGGCGATGAAGGCGCGCGGCCACGCGGGGCGGATCGTCAACTACACCTCGATCACCTTCAAGCAGGGCGCGCCCGGCATGGTCCCCTACGAGACGTCGAAGGCGGGGATCGTCGGCCTGACCCGCGCGCTCGCCCGCGACTACGGCACCGCCGGGATCCGCGTGAACTGCCTTGCCCCCGGCATGGTGCTGACCGACAAGCAGCTGGACAAGTGGATCGACGACGAGGCGAAGCAGGCGATGATCGACGACCAGTGCCTGAAGGTGGAGCTGAAGCCCGAGGACATGGTCGGCCCGACCCTCTTCCTCGCCTCCGCCGCCTCGGGCTCGATCACCGGGCAATGCCTGATCGCCGATGCCGGCGTCGAGTTCGGCGCCTGAGGGGAATTGCATGACACCCGACTGGATCGCCTGCGACTGGGGCACCTCGAACCTGCGGCTCTGGGCGATGAAGGACGGCGCCCCGGTCGGGGAGCGGCGGTCGGACCGGGGCATGGGCCGGCTGGACGGGCCGCAGGCCTTCGAGGACGCGCTGATCGAGGCGGCGGGCGACTGGGCGGCCCCGCCCGTCACCGTGGTCGCCTGCGGCATGGTCGGCGCCCGCCAGGGCTGGATCGAGGCGCCCTACATTCCCGTCCCGGCGAAGCCCTCGGCCAGCGGCCTCGTCCGCGCGCCGACCCGCACGCCCGGCCTCTCGGTCCATATCGTGCCGGGCATGAGCCAGGCGGACCCCGCCGACGTGATGCGGGGGGAAGAGACGCAGATCGCCGGCCACCTCGCCCTGCACCGCAACTGGGACGGCGTGCTCTGCCTGCCGGGCACCCATACCAAGTGGGCCCATGTCAGCGTGGACGAGGTGGTCAGCTTCCAGACCTACATGACGGGCGAGATGTTCGCCGTGCTCGGGCAGCATTCCGTCCTGCGCCACTCGCTGACCGACGGATGGGACGACGCGGCCTTCGAGGCGGGGCTGGAACAGGGCTTCGACCGGCCGGAGCGGCTGGCGAACCGGCTGTTCTCGCTGCGGGCCGAGAGCCTGCTGTCCGATCCCGCCCCCGGCGCCGCGCGGGCGCGCCTGTCCGGCCTGCTGATCGGGGCCGAGATCGCGTCGGCGAAGCCCTACTGGCTGGGGCAGCGCGTCGCCGTTCTGGGCGACGGGGTTCAGGCGGACCTTTATCTCCGCGCGCTGGCGGTCCAGTCTGTCCCCGTCGAGCGGTCGGACGCGACCCGCGCCACGCTCGCCGGGCTGGCCGCCGCGCATGCGGCGCTGACCGCCTGAGGACCACGACGGGAGGAGCCGGATGAGGCGCAACATCATCGCGATCCTGCGGGGCATCCGCCCGCAGGAGGCGGAGGAGATCGGCGCGGCGCTGATCGAGGCGGGGATCGAGACGATCGAGGTGCCGCTCAACTCGCCCGATCCCTTCGACAGCATCGGCCGGATGGCGGCGGCGTTCGGGGACCGGGCCACCATCGGCGCCGGAACGGTCCTGACCGGGGACGAGGTCGCGCGCGTCAGGGCGGCGGGCGGGCGCATCGTCGTCTCGCCCAATGCGGACCCGCAGGTGATCCGCGCCACCGTCGCCGCAGGGATGGAGAGCTGGCCCGGCGTGATGACCCCGACCGAGGCCTTCGCTGCGCTGCAGGCGGGGGCGACGGGCCTGAAGCTCTTTCCCGCCAGCCAGATCGGCCCCACCGGTCTGACGGCGATGAAGGCGGTCCTTCCGCCGGACGTGCCCGTCTATGCCGTCGGCGGGGCGGGGGCCGGGAATTTCGGCGAGTGGATCAAAGCGGGCGCGGCGGGGTTCGGGATCGGCACGGCGCTCTACGCGCCTGGCCTGACCGCCGGCGAGGTCGCGGACCGCGCCCGCGCGATCGTGGCCGCCTATGACGAAGCCCGGGAAGGAGCCGCCGCATGACCGAGGTCCGCATCCACGACGACACCAACTGCCTGCTGGGCGAGGGCGCCTTCTGGCACCCCGAGCGCGCGCAGTTCTTCTGGTTCGACATCCTCGGCCGCAAGCTGCACACGACCGGCCGCCACTGGGAGATGGACCGCATCGCCTCGGCCGCCGGCTGGATCGACCGGGACCGGCTGCTGATCGCGACCGAGACCGGGCTGACGGTGCTGAACCTCGAGAGTGGCGCGACCGAGGACGTGGCCGAGATCGAGGCGGACAACGAGGTGACGCGCTCGAACGACGGGCGTGCCGACCCGATGGGCGGCTTCTGGTACGGCACGATGGGCAAGCATGCCGAGGCCGATGCCGGGTCGATCTACCGCTATTACAAGGGCGAGGTGCGGACGATGTGGTCGGGCCTGTCGATCACCAACGCGATCTGCTTCGCCCCGGACGGGCGTACGGCCTACCACGCCTGTACCGCACGGCGGGTGATCCGGACAGTCGACCTCGATGCCGACGGCTGGCCCGCGGGCGAGCCGCGGATCTTCCTCGACCTGAACGGCGAGGGGCTGAACCCCGACGGCGCGGTGACGGATGCGGACGGCAACCTGTGGAACGCGCAATGGGGGTCGGGCCGCGTCGCCTGCTACGACCCCGCCGGCACCTTCCTGCGGGCCGTAGACTTTCCCGCGCGGCAGACCTCCTGCCCCGCCTTCGGCGGGCCGGATTACCGCACGCTCTTCTGCACCAGCGCCGCCGAGGGGCTGGGCGAGGCCGACCTCGCCGACGACCCCCGGGCGGGCCAGACCTTCGCGGTGGACCTCCCCGCCGATCTCGGCATCGCCGGCCGGCCCGAACCCCGCGTCATTCTCTGAAGGAACCGACGACCATGATGACCGACTGGGGCACCACCGCCGCCGGCGACACCGCCCGCCTGATCGAGCTGTCCGAGGGCGACCTGACCGTCCTGCTCTGCACTTTCGGCGCGCGGATCCATTCCGTCCGGCTGGAGGGGGTGGATCACGACCTGACGCTGCCCGCGCGGTCCCTTCGGGATTACGAAGGCGAGATGGGCTATCACGGCGCGCTCGTCGGCCCGGTGGTGAACCGGATCGGCGGCGCCCGCGCCACGATCGACGGCGAGGAGGTCTCGTTCGAGGGCAACCAGGACGGCCGCGTCACGCTCCATTCCGGCGATGCCGGGACCTGGAACAAGGTCTGGCAGGTGGTCGAGGCCGCCGACGGCTTCGCCCATCTGGCGGTCGACCTGCCGGACGGCGAGGGCGGCTTTCCCGGCAACCGCCGGATCGAGGCGGTGTTCGAGCTGCGGGGCGGCGCGCTGACGATGACCGTCACCGCCACCACCGACGCGCCGACCCTGATGAACTGCGCCAACCATTCCTACTGGCGCGTCGAGGACAGCGACACGTGGGAGGGCTGGACCCTGACCGTCGACGCCGATCACGTGACCGAGGTCGATGCCGACACCGTCCCCACGGGCCGCATCCTGCCGGTCGAGGAGACGGGTCTCGACTGCCGCACGGGCAAGGTGCTGCGGATGGGGGACTTCGTCGCGGACGACAATCTCTGCCTCTCGGACACGAGGCAGGACCTGCGCGAGGTCGCGTCCCTGCGGGGCGGCACCGGCACCACGCTGCGGATCTCGACCACCGAGACCGGCCTGCAGGTCTGGGACGGGCGCAAGCCGGCCGGCGGCTACGCCCCCTATTGCGCCCTCGCGCTCGAGGCGCAGGCCTGGCCCGACGCGCCGCACCACGACGCCTTCCCGTCGATCCTGCTGGTCCCGGGCGAGGAATACCGCGCCGTGACCCGCTGGGCCTTCGCGCGGGACTAGGCCCCCACAGGCGGGCGGGCGGCCGGCCGGGCACGGCGCGGCCCCGCCCCCGGACCCTGCCCCCGGACCCTGGTCCCGGATCCGGCCCCGGGATCGGCGCCGCGAAGGGGCCGCCGCGAGGCGAGGCTCCGCCTTCCCCGCGGGGAAAGTAACCTGCTGTTAACGCTAGGCTCCTTCGTCTCAGCCTTCCCCCTCGGACCCTGCCCGGGACCGGCGCCGCGAGGGAGGGCCGCCGCGAGGCGAGGCGGCACCTTCCCCATGGGGAAGGTAACCTGCTGTTAGCGTTGCGCTCCTTCGCCCCGGCCTCCCCCCTCCGGCCCGGCGCCGGGCCTTTCCCACCTCGACCGGCCCCTGGGGCCCTCTCACCCGGACCCTGCCCGGGACCGGCGCCGCGAGGGAGGGCCGCCGTGAGGCGAGGCGGCACCTTCCCCGTGGGGAAGGTAACCTGCTGTTAGCGTTGCGCTCCTTCGCCCCGGCCTTCCCCCTTCGGGCCCGGCGCCGGGCCTTTCCCACCTCGACCGGCCCCGGGCCCTTCCCCCCCCCGGATCCGGCCCCGGGGCAGACTGCGGCCACCTTCTTCAAAGGATGCGGGCGAACGCGCCCTGTTCCCCGGGAGACCTACCGGCTCTGACCGGCGCCTCGGGGCGCTCCCGCCGCCCCCTTTCCCCGCGGGGAAGGCAACCTGTTGTCAAGGCCGGTCGTCTTCGCGCCAGCTCCCCGCAAACGGCCTCGGGACACCGTTCGGCCGCCCCCTCGGGAGGCGCTCGCCCTTTCCCCGGTCTCCTCGGCCCGGGCAGGATCTCCCGGACGGGAACCGGCTCCCCTTCCCCGCGGGGAAGGTAACCTGCTGTTAACGCTCGCCTCCTGCGCGCCGCCCCGGCCACGGGGATCACCCCAGCCTCGCCCGCCCCGGCAGGATCCGGGGGACGGCATCCGGCCCCCGGGGTTTCCCCGCCGGCGAGGCAACCTGCCGCCATCTTCCGTCGACGGTGCCCACGCCCGGAGCCGGACCGCAGCGGCAGACCCGGCAGGTCCGCCGTGCGGGTGCGTGCCGGATCGCCCGGCGCCGCTCCCCGGCCCCGCCCCCGTTCAGCCCAGCGTCAGGTCCACCGGCTCCAGCCCCGCGACCTGCCCGACCAGCCGCGCCCCGGGACCGACCGCGCCGACCCCGGCGGGCGTCCCCGTCATCACCAGGTCCCCGGGCCCCAGTTCGTGCAGCCCGGAAAGGTAGCGCAGCAGCGCCGGCACGTCGTGGATCATCTCGTCCAGCGTCGCGTCCTGCCGCACCTGCCCGTCCACCTCCAGCGTGATCCGGGCCCCCGGCGCGGGGGCCTGCCGCGAGAGCGGGCCGATGACCGCGCTGCCCTCGAAATCCTTGCCCGCATCCCAGGGGCGCCGCTTGTCCTTGGCCTGCCCCTGCAGGTCGCGCCGCGTCATGTCGAGGCCGGTCGCATGGCCCCAGACCGCGCCCCCCTCGCCCAGCGCGATCACGTATTCGATCTCGTGGTGCAGGTCGGCCGTGCCCCTCGGATAGGGCGTCGCTGCCGGGGACCGGACCAGGTGATCCGGCGTCTTGGTGAAGTGGAACGGCGCCGCGCGGTCGACCTCGTTCCCCATCTCGGCGGCATGGGCCGCGTAGTTGCGCCCGATGCAGAAGATCCGCCGCACCCGGTAGCGCGCCCCGTCCACCGTATCGAGATGGGCCGGCACCTCCGGCGTGAAGACCCAGTTGCTCATGCCCCTGCCTCCCTGAACCACGCGACGATGCGGCCGCGCTCCTCGTCCGTGATGCCCGACAGGTTGCCCGGCGGCATCGCGTGGCTGATCCCGGCCTGCAGGTAGATCTCGCGCGCCGCCTCGGCCACCTGCGCCCGCGTCTCGAGCATCACGCCCTTGGGCGGCCACATCATCCCCGCCCAGGCCGGCTCGGCCGCGTGGCACATCGAACAGCGGCCCAGGACGATGCCATGCACCTCGTCGAAGCCCTCGGCCTCGGCGAAACGCAGGGCGAAGTCCGCCGGAGCGGCGGCCTCCGCCGCCTCGGTCCACTCGTAGACGCGGGGGCTGGACAACCAGACGATCGCGACGAAGAGGACCGCCGTCGCCCCCCAGGTCCAGTGCGGTCGGCCCTTGCGGGCATGGACGGTGTTGAACCAGTGCCGGATCGTCACCCCCATCAGGAAGACGAGGCAGGCGATCGCCCAGTTGTAGGGCGAGGCGAAGGCCAGCGGGTAATGGTTCGACAGCATCAGGAACAGGACGGGCAGCGTCAGGTAGTTGTTGTGGGTCGAGCGCTGCTTGGCGATCCTGCCGTAGATCGCGTCGGGCTTCTTGCCCGCCTTGAGGTCCGCCACCACGATCCGCTGGTTCGGCATGATGACGAAGAAGACGTTCGCCGACATGATCGTCGCGGTGAAGGCGCCCAGATGCAGCAGCGCCGCCCGCCCGCTGAACACGTTCGTGTAGAACAGCGCCATCCCCACCAGCACGGCGAAGAGCAGGACCATGACCCAGCTCTGGTCCGCGCTCACCAGCCCCTTGCAGATCCGGTCGTAGACCACCCAGCCGAAGGCGAGGCTCGCGGCCGAGATCGCCGCCCCCTGCCAGACGGCGATGTCCAGCACGGTCCGGTCGATCAGGTAGAGCTCGCCCCCCAGCCAGTAGACGAGGATCAGGAGCGCCGCGCCCGACAGCCAGGTCGAATAGGCCTCCCACTTGAACCAGACGAGGTCGTCCGGCATCCGCTCGGGCGCGACGAGGTATTTCTGCACGTGGTAGAACCCGCCCCCGTGCACCTGCCATTCCTCGCCATCCGCCCCGGAGGCGAGCGCCCGGTCCCGGTGCAGGCCGAGGTCGAGCGCGATGAAGTAGAAGGACGACCCGATCCAGGCGATGGCGGTGATTACGTGCAGCCAGCGCACGGCGAACTCGACCCAGTCGAGCAGCAGGATCCAGTCGTACATGCGCGTCTCCTCGCGGCTTCCGGAGGGCAGGCTACAGAAGGCCGCTTCCGACCGGAAGGGCGGACGCCGCAGGTCGGCGGGCCGCCCGCCCCGCCCGCGCCCCGCCGCCTGGCGGGCCGGGGCACACCCCCCGTTCTCCCGCCACTCTCCCCGGGGCGCGCCGCGGCCGCCGCGGCCGCCGCGGGCGCCGGGGCGGGCAGACCCTCTCCCGGCCCGACGCCGCCGGATTCCCGCGAAGGCGCATCGAGGGCGTCCCCCCTCCCCGGCCGCGGACGGGCGGTCGCCCCCCCGGGCGGGGCCCGGGCGCCCCTCCCTCCCTTGCCTTGCCCGAAATACTCCCAGGGGGGGCGCCGCAGGCGCGGGGGCGGGACGCCCCCTCCTCCCGCGACGCCACGGCCGGCGGTCGGAACTCAGTCCCGGGCCCGCTCCAGAAGCTCGATCCGGTTGCCGAACGGATCCTCGACGAAGACGCGGCGGATCCCCGGCAGGTCCGCATCCGGGCGCACCGCCAGACCCGCCGCCTCCAGCCGGGCCCGGACCTCGTCCAGCGCGCCGACGACGAAGGCCGGATGCGCCTTGCGCGCCGGGGCGAAGGGCGCCTCCACTCCCAGATGCAGCACCGCGTCCCCGCCGCGCAGCCACAGCCCGCCCCGCCCGGCGAGGGCGGCGGGCTTCTCCACCTCCGCCATGCCGAGCAGCCCGACGAAGAAGGCGCGCGCCGCGTCCTCCCCGCCCTCCGGCATGGCGAGCTGCACGTGGTCGAGCCCCAGGATCATCGCCCTCAGCTGCCCCGGTAGGTCGAATAGCCGTAGGGCGAGAGCAGGAGCGGCACGTGGTAATGCGCCGCCTCCGCCATGCCGAAGCGGATCGGCACCTCGTCGAGGAAGAGCGGCCCGGCCCCGACCCCGCCGCCCGCCTGCCCCGAGAGGCGCAGATAGGCCCCGGCATGGAAGATCAGCTCGTAGGTCCCGATCGCGAAGGCGGCCTCGGGCAGGATCGGCCCGTCGGTGCGGCCGTCGGCATCGGTCACCTTGCGGGCGATCTCCGCGCGCTCGCCCCCGAGGCGGTAGAGGACGATCTCCAGCCCCTCGGCGGGACGGCCGCGCGCGGTGTCGAGAACATGGGTGGTCAGCCAGCCGGCCATGGCGCGCTCCTGTCGTGACGTCTCCGTCCCATCTGCGGCGGGATCGCCCCGCATCGCAAGCCCCGGCGCCCGCTTGCCCGGCCGCCCCCCCGGGGGAGCCAGCCCCTCCGATCCCGCCCCCTCGCGCCCCGTCCCGCCCCTCCGGCGTCCGGGACGGGGACGGGGACGGGGGCGAGAGCGGGAGCGGGACGGCGGGCGGGGCGATGGCGTCAGCCGAGCGCCGTCCCGCTGGACCCTCCTCGACCGGCGGCCTACCCTGCCGCGATCCTGCCCGGAGGTTCCTTTCCATGCCCGACCGCTATCCCCGCGACACCTACGGATACGGCCCCGACCGGCCCGATGCCGGCTGGCCCGGCGGCGCGCGGATCGCGGTGCAGATCGTGCTGAACTACGAGGAAGGGGGCGAGAACAGCCTGCTGCACGGGGATGCCGCCTCGGAGGGGTTCCTCTCCGACATTCCCGGCGCCCAGCCCTGGCCGGGACAGCGGCA
Organism: Wenxinia saemankumensis; assembly: GCF_900141735.1. GTDB lineage: Bacteria > Pseudomonadota > Alphaproteobacteria > Rhodobacterales > Rhodobacteraceae > Wenxinia > Wenxinia saemankumensis. The sequence goes on along the minus strand of NZ_FQYO01000003.1, from coordinate 253,333 downwards.
CTGGAACATGGAATCGATCTACGATTACGGCGCCCGGGCCGGGTTCTGGCGGCTGCACCGGCTCTTCACCGGGATGGACATCCCGCTCACGGTCTACGGCGTCGCCACCGCCCTCGCCCGCTCGCCCGCGCAGGTCGCGGCGATGAAGACGGCCGGCTGGGAGATCGCCTCGCACGGGCTGAAATGGGTCGAGCACAAGGACATGCCCGAGGCGGAGGAGCGCGCCGCGATCGCCGAGGCGATCCGGCTCCACACCGAGGTGGTCGGCACGCCGCCGCGCGGCTGGTATACCGGGCGCTGCAGCGCGAACACGGTCCGCCTCGTGGCCGAGAGCGGGGCATTCGACTACGTCTCCGACACCTACGACGACGACCTGCCGCACTGGATGCGCTTCGGCGACCGCGACCAGCTCGTGATCCCCTACACGCTGGAAGCGAACGACATGCGCTTCGCCACCGCGCCCGGCTGGGTCACGGGGCGCGACTTCGAGGAGTATCTCGTCGACGCCTTCGACACGCTCTACGCCGAAGGGGCGGCCGGAAAGGCGGCGATGATGAGCGTCGGCCTCCATTGCCGGCTCGTCGGCCGACCGGGCAAGATCGCGGGGCTGCGCCGCTTCCTCGAGCATGCCCGCGCGCAGGAGGGGGTCTGGTTCCCCCGCCGCATCGAGCTGGCGGAGCACTGGGCGCGGGCCCATCCGCCCGTCCCGCGCGAACGGCCGAGCGCGATGGACAGGGAGACGTTCCTCGCCCGGTTCGGCGGCATCTACGAGCATTCCCCCTGGATCGCGGAGCGGGCCTTCGCGCTCGAGCTCGGACCCGCCCACGACACCGCGCAGGGGCTGGGCCACGCACTGGCACGGATGTTCCGCAGCGCCTCGGCGGAGGAACGGCTCGGCGTCCTGCGGGCCCATCCCGACCTCGCCGGCAAGCTGGCCGCCGCGAGGCGCCTGACGGCGGACAGCTCGTCCGAACAGGCGAGCGCCGGGCTCGACGCGCTGACCGACGACGAGCGCGCGACCTTCGAGCGGCTGAACGCCGCCTACACGGCCCGATTCGGCTTTCCCTTCATCATTGCGGTGCGCGACCACGACAAGGCGGGGATCCTGCACGCCTGCGAGCGGCGGCTGGACCAGGACCGCGAGACCGAATTCGCCGAGGCCTGCCGGCAGGTGGAACGCATCGCCGCCCTGAGGCTGGCGCAGATCCTGCCCTGAGACGGATCCCGCCCAGTCCGCGCCCCGCGCCGGCCCGGCAGCGCGGGGCGGAGGGGACGGACGGTATTTGCGACCCTGCGAAGCGGGGGAGGGCGGCGCGAAGCGACGGCCGGGGCGCCCGGGCCGGGCGGTGGGGGGGACAGGGCGGTCGGCCTTCGGGACCGTGCGAAACCGCGAAACGCGGCGACCGGCGCCCCGCGCCGGCACGGCAACTCGGAGCGGAGGGGGCGGACGGTATTTGCGACCCTGCGAAGGGGGGGAGGGCGGCGCGAAGCGTCGGCCGGGGCGCCCGGGCCGGGCGGTGCGGGGGACAGGGCGGTCGGCCTTCGGGACCGTGCGAAACCGCGAAACGCGGCGACCGGCGCCCCGCGCCGGCGCGGGGCGGAGGGGGCGGACGGTATTTGCGACCCCGCGAAGGGGGGAGGGCGGCGCGAAGCGACGGCCGGGGCGCCCGGGCCGGGCGGTGCGGGCCGGACCATCCTGGCGCAGGAAGGGCCGCCCCGGCGGGACGGCCCTTCTTGGTCCTGTCGAGCGGGGCGGGGGCCCCCCGGGATCAGGCGTTCGGCGTGATGATGATCTCGACGCGGCGGTTCTGCTGGCGCCCCTCGGCCGAGAGGTTGGTCGCGACCGGCTGGTCCTCGCCGCGGCCGATGGCGCGGATCCGGCTCGGCGCGACGCCGGACTGGGTCAGCACCGAGGCCACGGCCTGGGCGCGGCGCTCGGACAGCGACTGGTTGTAGGCGGCGGCACCCGTGTTGTCGGTATGGCCGATCACGTTCACGGTCGTGTTCGGGTAGCGGTTGAGCGACGCGGCGACGGTCCGCAGGTCGTTCGTCAGCGACCCGGTCAGCGTCGCGCTGTCGGTGGCGAAGAGGATGTCCTGCGGCAGCGTCACGACGAGCTGGTTGCCGTTGTTGACGATGTCGACATTGCCGCCGAGCTGCTGGCGCAGTTCCGCTTCCTGGCGGTCGAGCTGGTTGCCGATCGCGCCGCCGATCCCGGCGCCGACGATCGCGCCGCCGAGGCCGCGCTCGATGCGCTCGGCCCGGTCGTCGCCCGAGGCGACGCCGGCAAGCGCGCCGAGGCCGGCGCCGATCAGCGCGCCGCGGTCCTGGTTCTCGGTCGTCTGGCCCGGCAGCGGCGCCTGGCAGGCGGCGAGGCCGAGGGTGGAGACGGCGAGGATGGCGAGGGGGGCCTTGAATGCGAGAGTCATGGGAGCGTCCGTTCCTGGTGCGTGGCGAGTCGGCCCTTTCGTGGCCGTTCTGACGGGCGAGCTAGGACGATACGGGCTGATAGCCAATATCGCGGCCGCGCTAGAGGCTCGCCGGGCGATTTTCCGCGCCCTGCCGGCGGGGGCGCGCGGCCCGGATCCCGGGCCCCTCCCCCTGAGCCCCTCGCCCCTGTCTCCTCTCCTCCCTCGGTCATGCGGCGTCCGCATCCGCCCGCGCGCTCTCCCAGGCCAGGATCGCGCGCTTCACCGGCAGGCCCCAGTGATAGCCGCCGAGCCCGCCGGACTTGCGCAGGGCGCGGTGGCAGGGGATCAGGAAGGAGACGGGGTTGCGCCCGACGGCGGTGCCGACCGCCCGCACCGCGCGCGGATGGCCGATCGCGGCGGCGAGGTCGGAATAGGTGGTCACCTGCCCGGAGGGGATGGTCATCAGCGCCTCCCAGACCTTGATCTGGAACGGCGCGCCGACCAGATGCAGCCGCGCCTCGCCGCGTTGCGCGAAGGCGGCCCGGACCCAGGGCTCCAGCGCCCCGGGATCGTCGGCATAGCGCGCCCCGGGCCAGCGGCCGCGCAGGTCCGCCTCGGCCGCGTCGCGGCCCGTCTGGGCGGTGAAGGCGAGGCCGCAGAGCCCGCGCCCGGTCCCCATCGCCAGCACCTCTCCGAAAGGGCTGGGGAAGATGCCCCGGCGGATCGTCAGACCCGCCCCCCCGGCCGCGAAGTCGCCGGGGCTCATCGCCTCCCACCGCAGGAAGAGGTCGTGCAGCCGCGACACGCCCGACAGTCCCACCGCCCCGGCCGTGTCCAGCGTCGTGCGCCGCTCGCGCAGCAGCGCCTTGGCATGGCCGAGGGTGAGGTATTGCTGCAGCCGCTTGGGCGAGACCCCGGCCCAGGCCGAGAAGACGCGCTGGAAATGCGCGGGAGAGAGGCCGATCTCGGCGGCGAGGTCGGCCAGCGGCAGCGTCTCGCCGCCGCGCGCGTCGATGGCGGCGATCGCGCGGGCCATCACGGCGTAATGGTAGGGGTTCTGGTCCATCGGGCTCTCCGTCGTCCTCGGGGGGAAGACTAGCGCCCCGGCCGCCGCCACGCGATCCGGTCCTTGCGGATTCGCCCCCCGGGCGGCCCCGGGAGGCGGGACGCGGGACGCCGCGGCCCGCGCGGGCGCCACCTCGCGCCCGTCCGGCTTTGCCCTTGCCCTTCGCGGGGCCCTCGGGGCATGTGGACCTGCGATGGCGAGACAGCTTCCCTATTCCACGATCCGCGAGATCTTCGCCCGCTTCCGCGCCGCGGAGCCCGAGCCGAAGGGCGAGCTCGAACACGTCAACGCCTACACGCTGGTCGTGGCCGTGGCGCTGTCGGCGCAGGCGACGGATGCCGGCGTCAACAAGGCGACCCGCGCCCTGTTCGCCGTCGCCGACACGCCGCAGAAGATGCTCGACCTCGGCGAGGAGGGCCTGACCGAGCATATCCGGACCATCGGCCTCTACCGCCAGAAGGCGAAGAACGTCATCCGGCTCAGCCGCATCCTGGTCGAGGAGCATGGCGGCGAGGTGCCGTCCTCGCGCGCGGCGCTGACCGCGCTGCCCGGGGTCGGGCGCAAGACCGCGAACGTGGTACTGAACATGTGGTTCCGCCACCCCGCCCAGGCGGTCGACACCCATATCTTCCGGGTCGGCAACCGCACCGGGATCGCGCCCGGCAAGGATGTCGACGCGGTGGAGCGCGCCATCGAGGACCACGTCCCGGCCGAGTTCCAGCAGCACGCCCATCACTGGCTGATCCTGCACGGCCGCTACATCTGCCTCGCCCGCAGGCCGCGCTGCCCCGATTGCCTGATCGCCGATCTCTGTCCCTTCGAGGACAAGACCCCGCCCGCCCCGCCGCCGCGCAAGGCCCCCCCCCCCCCCCTGTGATCCCGGGGGCGCCCGCCCCCCTTCGCATGCTCCCACCCACTCCCGCCGGAGGCGGCCCGCCCCCTCCGACCGCCCCGCCAGAAGGACCCGCCCCATGCCCTACGACGTGATCGGCATCGGCAATGCCATCGTCGACGTGATCTCCCACGCCTCGGACCTGTTCCTCGACCAGATGGCGATCGAGAAGGGGATCATGCAGCTGATCGACCGCGAGCGGGCCGAGCTGCTCTACGCCGCGATGCGCGACCGGACCGAGACGCCGGGCGGCAGCGTCGGCAACACGATCGCGGGGATCGGCGCGCTCGGCCTGTCGACCGCCTTCATCGGCAAGGTGAAGGACGACGCGCTCGGCCGGTTCTACGCCCGCGCACTGGAAGAGGCCGGCACCGCCTTCCCGAACCCGCCCAAGAAGACCGAGGCGCCGACCTCGCGCTCGATGATCTTCGTCTCCGAGGACGGGGAGCGGAGCATGAACACCTATCTCGGCGCCGGGGCCGACATCTCCTCCGCCGATGTGCCGGAGATCTTCGAGGGCGAGGGGATCCTGTTCCTCGAGGGCTACCTCTTCGACAAGGACGAGGGGAAGACCGCCTTCGCCGAAGCGGCGCGCCGGATGCATGCCGCCGGGGGCCGGGCCTGCATCACCATCTCGGACCCGTTCTGCGCCGAACGGCACCGGTCGGACTTCCAGCGCCTGATCGAGCACGAGATGGACATCGCCATCGGCAACGAGAAGGAATGGATGACGCTCTACGAGACGGACGACCTCGGCGCGGCGCTGGACCGCGCGGCGGCGGTCTGCGGCATCGTGGCCTGCACCCGGTCGGGCGAGAGCGTGCTGGTGCGGCAGGGGGACCGGGCCTTCGAGGCGCCGGTGCAGCGGGTCACGCCGGTCGACGCGACCGGCGCGGGCGACCAGTTCGCGGCCGGCTTCCTCTACGGCGTGGCGCGGGGGCTCGACCTCGGCGTGGCGGCCCGCATGGGGGTGATGTGCGCGGCCGAGGTGATCGGCCATGTCGGCCCGCGCCCGCAGCGCGACATGAAGGCGGCCTTCGTCGAGGCGGGCCTGCTCTAGGGCGCGGCGCGGGAGCGGTTCCGCCGGAGGATCGGATACGCGGTGGGCTGTCCCCGCCCCGGCCTCGATGCCCCCCGGGAGACGACCCGCGCCCCGCCCCCGCAGGGTGGGTCGCACGCACCCCAGCGCCGGCCGGGCGACCGACGCCGCATCACCCCCGCGCTGTACTGCCCCCGCGCCGGACGACGCCCCTCGCCGCCCCCGCAGGGTGGGTCGCACGCACCCCAGCGCCGGCCGGACGACCGACGCCGCATCACCCCCGCGCTGTACTGCCCCCGCGCCGGACGACGCCCCTCGCCGTGTCCGCAGGGTGGGTCGCGCCCACCCCGGCGCAAGCCGGGCGACCGCAGCCGCATCACCCCCGCGCTATCCTGCCCTTGCCCCGTAAGGCGACCCTCGCCCTGCCCCCGCAGGGTGGGTCGCACCCACCCCAGCGCCGGCCCCACCGGCCGTCCGCCCCCCGCTCAGTCGCCGCCTTCGGCGCCGCGCAGGCGGCCCCGCCGCGCCAGGAGACGGGCGCCCTGCGCCCAGAGCAGCGCCCAGACCGCGCCCAGCGCCCAGCCGGCGAGGACGTCGGTCGGCCAGTGCACGCCGAGATAGACCCGGCTGATCCCGACCGCGAGCGCGATGCAGACCGCGATCGTCAGGACGAAACCGCGCTCGCGCCGCCGCTCCACCCGGCGCGCGACGAGCAGGCCCAGCGTCAGCCAGACCACCGTCGCCATCAGCGTGTGCCCCGAGGGGAAGGACGCGGAGGAGACGAGCGTGCCATGCGGCACGAGATCGGGGCGCGGCCGGTCGTAGAGCGTCTTGAACAGCGGCGAGAGCAGCATGCCGAGCCCCGTCGCCGCCACGAGGTAGAGCGCCGTGCCCGCGTCCCGTCGCAGCCAGAGCCAGATCGCCCCGCCGATCACCACCAGCGTCAGCAGCGCCACCCCTCCGAGGCCGGTGACGTCGCGCATCGCGATCTCGACCCAGTGCGGGCCGACCGGGTCGGAGAGGTCGTCCTGCGCCCGCAGCGCCAGCATCACGGCGCTGTCGAAGCCGGTCCAGTCGCCCTCGCCGACCGCGTCGCCGAGTTCGAGAAACGCCCAGAGCCCCCCGGCGGCGAGGGCGAGGACGAGGATGGTGGCGAGATCGGGGGCGAAGCGGCGCATGCCGCCCCTACCCCCGCCCCGCCCCTGCGGTTCCGCCTTCCGGGCGCCGCCGGGCGGGGCTAGCCTCCCCCGCGACAGGAGACCCGCCATGACCGACGCCGCCACCGACCCCCGCCTCGCCGCGCGCACCCTCGCCGCCATCGAGGAGGACGTGCTGCCGCTCACCCGCGCGGGCGTCGCGCGCGGCAACAAGATCTTCGGCGCGGCGCTGCTGGAGAAGGACGGCCTCGCCACCGCCTTCGCCGAGACGAACAACGAGACGGAGAACCCGCTGTGGCACGGCGAGGTCCACCTGATAAAGAAGCTGCACGAGCATCCGGTGCTCGGGCGGCGCGACCCGAAGGATTTCGTCTTCGTCTCCACGCACGAACCCTGCCCGATGTGTCTGGCCGCGATCACCTGGGCGGGGTTCGACCGGATCGTCTACCTCTTCACCTACGAGGACAGCCGCGACGCCTTTGCCATTCCGCACGACCTGCGCATCATGGCGGAGGTGTTCGGCGTGGCGGATGGGGGCTACCGGCGCGACAACGACTTCTTCGCGGCGCGGTCGGTGGACGACCTGATCGGCGGGCCGGAGGCCGGGGCGCTGCGGGCCCGCAAGGCCCGCATCGCCGCCGAATACGACGCGCTGTCGGCGGCCTACCAGTCCGGCAAGGCGGGCAGCGCGATCCCGCTGAACTGAGGCGCCGAGCCCGGCGCGCGGGACGGGACTCGAAGGCGTTGCCAGCAGCCCGATCCCGGCGCACGGAGCGGGAAGACGGACACGGACGCGTCGCGGGCGGCCCGATCCCGGCGCGGACCCGTCCGCCCCGCTCCGCCGTCCCTTCCCCTGACCGCCCCTGCCCGGTCAGGCGACCAGCGCCTCGGCCTTGCGCAGGTCGACCGAGACCAGCTGGCTGACCCCCTGCTCGCCCATCGTCACGCCGAAGAGCCGGTCCATCCGGCTCATGGTCACCGCGTGGTGGGTGATGATGAGAAAGCGGGTGCGGGTCCGGCGCGTCATCTCGTCGAGGAGGTCGCAGAACCGCGTGACGTTGGCGTCGTCGAGCGGGGCGTCCACCTCGTCGAGCACGCAGATCGGGGCGGGATTGGCCAGGAACACGGCGAAGATCAGCGCCAGCGCCGTCAGCGTCTGCTCTCCGCCCGACAGGAGCGACAGGGTCGAGAGCTTCTTGCCGGGCGGCTGGCAGAGGATCTCGAGCCCCGCCTCGAGCGGGTCGTCGCTCTCGACCAGCGTCAGCTTGGCCTCGCCGCCCCCGAAGAGATGGGTGAAGAGGGTCGAGAAATTGCCGTTCACCTCGTCGAAGGCGGTCAGCAGCCGCTCGCGCCCCTCCTTGTTGAGCGAAGCGATGCCGGAGCGAAGCGTCGCGATGGCGGCCTCGAGATCGGCCTTCTCGGTGACCAGCGTGTCGTGCTCGGCCTGCACCTCGCGCGCATCCTCCTCGGCGCGCAGGTTCACCGCGCCCAGCCCGTCGCGCTGGCGGCGCAGCGCCGCGACCTCGCCCTCGATCGCGTCGGCGGGAGGCAGGCCCTCCGTCCCGCCCAGCGTATCGGCGAGGGCGGCGGGCGTGGTCTCCAGCGCCTCGGCGATCCGGGCCTCGGCGGCGGCGACGGTCTCGCGCGCGGCCTCGGCGCGGGCCTCGGCCCCGGCGCGGGCCTCCCGGCTGTCGGAGGCGGCGCGTTCGGCGTCGCGCTCGTGCAGGGCGGCGCCCCGCAGGGCGGCCTCGGCGGCTTCCAGCGCCTCGGCCGCGCCGGCGCGCCGGGACTCGGCTTCTGCGATGGCCTTCGCCGTCTCGGCCTGGCGGGCGGCGATCTCGTCGGGGCGCCGGCGGGCCTCGGCCAGCTGGCTCTCGGTCTGGTCGCGGCGCTGCGACAGCTCGTCCGCGCGCTTCGAGGCGGTGTCGAGGCGGCCGGTCCAGGTGGCCAGCTCGCGCGCCACCTCGGCGGCGCGGCGGGCGCGCGCCTCGCCCTCGCGGCGGGTCTCGTCCAGCGCCGAGCGGCGGGACATCATCGTGATGCGCGCGGCCTCGACCGTCGTCTTGAGATCCGCCGCGACGCCGCGGGCGGCTTCCAGGTCGCCCAGCTTTTCCGCCCCGGCCTCGGCGGCGGCGAGGGCGCGGGCGGCTTCCGCCGCCTCCTCCTCGTGGCGCGTGACGGCGAGGGCGGCGCTCTCGCGCCGGCCGGCGGCGAGATCGCGGTCGGCCTCGGCCCGGGCGAGGCGGCGGTTCGCCTCGGCCACCAGCCGGTCGGCGTCGCGACGGGCGGCGCGGGCCTGCGCGTCGGCCTCCGTCAGGGCGGACAGGCGCCCGGCCAGCGCCTCGTGCGCGGCGCGGGCCGCGTCGGCCGCCGCCTCGGCCGCGTCGAGGTCGCGGCGCATCGCGGTCAGCCGGTTGACCTGGCGCAGTCGCAGCGCCGCGGCCGAGGGGGCATCCGCCGCCCCGGCGCGGAACCCGTCCCAGCGCCACAGATCCCCCTCGGCGCTGACGAGGCGCTGCCCGGGGCGGAGCGCGGCCTGCAGGCGGGGCCCCTCCGCCGCCGCGACGAGGCCGACCTGCGCGATCCGGCGGGCGAGCACGTCCGGCACCTGCACCACCTCGGCCAGCGGCCGCGCGCCGGCCGGCAGGGGCTGCGCCGCGTCGTAGGGCGGCAGCGCCGCCCAGCCGGTCGCGGCGCCCGGCCCGGCGAGCGGGGCCCGCAGGTCGTCGGCCAGCGCGGCGCCGAGCGCGGTCTCGTAGCCGCTCTCGACGCTCAGCAGATCCATGACCGAGCCGCCCTCGACCCGGTCGCGGTCGACGAGCCGCGCCAGCGCCGCCACCTCGGCCCTGAGCGCCGTCGCCTCGCCCTCCGCCTCCGAGCGGGCGGCGCGGGCCTCGGCCTCCTCGCCCTGCGTCTCGGCGCGGGCGGCCTCGGCCGCGGCGAGCGTGGAATCGGCATTGCGGGCGGTGGCGGCGGCCTGCGCCTCCGCCGCCTCGGCGGCGGCGAGGTCGGTGCCGGCGCTGCCGACCTTCGCGGTCGCCTCGGCGAGGGCGGCGCGGGCCCGCTCGGCCTCGCGCCCGGCCTTGTCCAGCGTGCGGCGGCCGTCCTCGACCTGCCGCCGCGCCGATTGGTGGCGCGCGGCGAGGCGGGCCACCTCCTCGGTCTGGGCGGACAGGTCCGATTCGCGCGCCGCCAGCACCTCGGCCGCCTCGCGCGCGCCCTCCTCGGCGGCGGCGAGGGCCTGCGGGTGGCCCTGCCCCGCCGCCTCGAGTGCGGACGCCTCCGCGCGCAGCCGGGCGATGGTCTCGCCGGCATCGGCGTTGAGGGCGGTCTCGCGCTCCATGTCCTTGTCGATCTGGGCGAGCCGGCCGGTCAGGGCCGAGATCGCGCCGCGGGCGCGGCCCGCCTCGGCCTCGGCCGTGTCGCGCTGGACCTGCAGGCGCTGCAGGATCGCGGCGGCCACACCATCCTCCTCGCGCAGGGGCGGCAGCGCGGCCTCGGCCCCCTCGCGCGCCTCGGTGGCGGCCGCCGCGTCCCGCTCGGCCGCGACGGAGGCGGCGGCGCGCTCGCGCAGGGCGGCGAAAGCGGAGACGCGCGCGGCCTCGGCATCGGACCAGCGCCGGTAGAGCAGCAGCCCCTCGGCCCGGCGCAGCCGCTCGCCGATCTCGCGGTAGCGCGCGGCGGTCCGCGCCTGCCGGGCGAGCGAGGCGAGCTGCGCGGCCAGCTGCTCGATCACGTCGTCGACCCGGGCGAGATTCGCTTCCGCCCCCTTGAGCTTCAGTTCGGCCTCGTGGCGGCGGGCATAGAGGCCCGAGATCCCGGCCGCCTCCTCGAGGATGCGGCGCCGGTTCTGGGGGCGGGCATTGATCAGCTCGCTGATCTGCCCCTGCCGCACCAGCGCGGGGGAATGCGATCCGGTGGAGGCGTCGGCGAAGAGCATCTGCACGTCGCGGGCGCGCACGTCCTTCGTCCCGACCTTGTAGGCGCTGCCCGCGTCGCGCGTGATGCGCCGGACGATGTCGAGTTCGTCCGCATCGTTGAAGGCGGCGGGGGCGAGCCGCTCGGAATTGTCGATATGGAGCGAGACCTCGGCGTAGTTCCGCGCCGGGCGGGTGGCCGCGCCGGCGAAGATCACGTCCTCCATCCCGCCGCCGCGCATCGCGGTCGGGCGGTTCTCGCCCATGACCCAGCGCAGCGCCTCCAGCAGGTTGGACTTGCCGCAGCCGTTCGGCCCGACGATTCCGGTCAGCCCGTCATGGATGACGAGGTCCGTGGGGTCGACGAAGCTCTTGAAGCCGTTGAGGCGAAGGCGCGTGAAGCGCATGGGGCGGGTCCGGGGGCTGCTCTTCTTGTTGCGGGCAAGGGTGCCGGGCGGGGGGCCGTCCGTCAACGGGGTCGCCCCAGATGCGGCGGGATCGGCGGCGCTTCTCCACAAGATATCGCTTTTCCGCGGGCGCGGCGCATGGTCCCGTGCCCCCTCCCGCCCTGCCGGAAGGACTGCCGATGACCGTCCCCGCCCCCGCCGACCGCTACGCCATCGAATCGGGCACGATCCTGGTGGTGGAGGTGCCCGCCTCGACCGCGACACGCGTCCGCCGCGCGATCGAGGACGCCGCCGGCCTCGGCTACGGCGACTACGACCGCGTCTCCTTCACCTCGGCCGAGGGGATCCAGCGCTTCCGCACCCTGCCGACCGCCCGCAACCCGGCGACGGAGGACGTGGTCGAGGCGCGGGTCCTGTCGCTGCGGGTCTTCCTGCCCGACGCGGCGCTGGAGCCGGCTTTGCGCGCGATCTACGCCACGCATCCCTACGAGGAGCCGGTGATCCTGCTGTCCCCCGGCCACCGCGCCCTGCACCGGCGCGGCCTGGACGAGGACAACCCGAACCGCCTGTGGAACGGACCCGCCCCGGACTGGATCGACTGAAAAGCTGCGCTTGACCCGGCCCGGTCCGCCGGACCATCAAGGGCGCGTGAAGGTTCCCCGTCCGGGCAGCGAAGCGCCCGGGGATGAAACGGGAATGCGGTGCGGGCCGATCCCAGGCGGAGGCCCAATTCCGCAGCCGCCCCCGCGACTGTAAGCGGCGAGCGGCCTGCCAGAGGCCACTGGGGGCGACGCCCCCGGGAAGGCGGCAGGTCGCTGCGACCCGCGAGCCAGGAGACCGGCCTGTCACGCGATGAAAAACCAACCCGTCGGTGGGACGGGAGAGGAGACAGACCAATGCATATCGAACACGGCATCGTCGCCGGGGCCAAGCTGCTGCTCGGCGCCGCGACCGCGACCGGATCGGCCCTCGTGGCCGGCAAGCTGGCGCTGGACGCGCTGCGCGAGACGGGCGCCGCCTCGCTGGCCGCGCGCTCGGCAATGGCCACCGCCGCCACCTTCACCTTCTTCCAGGTGCTGCCGCATTACCCGGTCGGCGTGAGCGAGGTGCATTTCATCCTCGGCTCCACCCTGTTCCTGATCCTGGGCGCGGCCCCCGCCGCGATCGGGCTGGCGATGGGCCTGCTGCTGCAGGGCCTGTTCTTCGCGCCGTTCGACCTGCCGCAATACGGGATGAACGTGACCACGCTGCTGGTGCCGCTCTTCGCCGTCGCCGCGCTGGCGCGGCGCGTGATCGCCCCCGGCACCGCCTATGTCGACCTGACCTACGGCCAGACCCTCGCCCTCTCGACCGCGTTCCAGGGCGGCGTCGTCGCCTGGGTCGCGTTCTGGGCGGTCTGGGGCCAGGGCTTCGCCGGCTTCTCCTCGGTCGCGACCTTCGGCGCGGCCTACATGACGGTGATCCTGATCGAGCCGCTGGTGGACCTCGCCGTGCTCGGCGCGGCGAAGGGGATGCGCGGCCTGCGCGGCTCCGCCCTCGTCACGCCGCGGCTGTTCCGGGCCGCCTGATCCCCGCCCGACCTGCCCGACAGGCGGCCCCCGACCCGGGGGCCGCCCTTTCGCCGTTTGCCCCGGAGGCCCCCATGCCCGCGAAGATCCCCGCCACCATCGTCACCGGCTTTCTCGGCGCCGGAAAGACCACGCTGATCCGCCACATGCTGGAGAACGCGCAGGGCCGCCGCATCGCGCTCATCGTCAACGAGTTCGGCGATCTCGGCGTGGACGGCGAGATCCTGCGCGGCTGCGGCGTCGAATCCTGCCGCGACGAGGACATCGTCGAGCTGTCGAACGGCTGCATCTGCTGCACCGTGGCCGAGGATTTCGTCCCCACGCTCGAGGCGCTGCTCGAGCGCGAGGACCGGCCCGACCACATCGTGATCGAGACCTCCGGCCTCGCCCTGCCGCAGCCGCTGGTCCGCGCGTTCAACTGGCCGGCCATCGCGGGCCGCGTCACGGTGGACGGGGTGGTGACGGTCGTCGACGGCAAGGCGGTGGAGGAAGGGCGCTTCGCCCATGACGTCGCCGCGGTGGACCGCCAGCGCGCCGCGGACGAGAACATCGACCACGAGACGCCGCTGAGCGAGCTCTTCGAGGACCAGATCGCCTGCGCCGACATGATCGTCGTGAACAAGGCCGACCTCCTCGGCGCCGAAGGGGCCGAGGCGCTGTCCGCGCGGCTCCGCGGCGAGGCGCGGCCCGGCGTGCAGGTGATTCGCGCGACGAAGGGCGCGCTGCCGGTCGAGGTGCTGCTGGGCCAGGGCCGCGCCGCCGAGGGCGATGCCGAGGCCCGGGCCGAGATCCACCACCATCACCACGACGACGACGAGGACCACGAGCACGAGCACGAGCACGGCCACGACGATTTCGAGACCTTCGTCGTCGAGCGGGGCGAGGTGACCGACCCCGCCGCCTTCGCGCAGGTGGTGGCCGACACGATCCGCGCCCACGACATCCTGCGGCTGAAGGGCTTCGCCGCCGTGCAGGGCAAGCCGATGCGCCTGACGCTGCAGGCCGTCGGCCCGCGCGTCGACACCCATTACGACCGCCCCTTCGGGGCCGATCCCCGCGCCACCCGGCTGGTCGTGATCGGCGAGGCCGGCCTCGACCGGGAGGCGATCGCGGCGGCCCTCTCGGCATGATCCGGATCCTCCGCGTCTCGCCCTTCGACCCCGGCCCCCGCGCCCTGCTCGAGGCGTCGCATGCCCTGATGCGCCGCCTCTACACGCCCGAGCAGAACAACTTCCTCGGGCTGGAGGAGCTGGCCGCGCCCCATGTCCGGCTCTTCGCCGCGATGGAGGGAGAGAGCGCGCTCGGCACCGCCGCGCTGGCGATCCACGAGGGCTACGGCGAGGTGAAGTCCCTCTTCACCGCCGAGGCGGCGCGGGGCCGCGGCGTGGGCCGGGCCCTGCTCGCCCGGCTCGAGGACGTCGCGGCGGAGGAGGGCCTGCCGCTCCTGCGGCTGGAGACGGGGCACGAGCTGGCGGAGGCGATGCGCCTCTACGCCCGCACGGGCTACGTGCAGCGCGGCCCGTTCGGCCCCTATGCCGAGAACGGCAGCTCGGTCTTCATGGAGAAGGCGCTGGCCCCGGACGGTCAGTCGGCGCTGTCGTGACCCGTCGCGCGCTCCTTGGGATCCTTCGGCTTCGGATCGTGGTCCTTGCCGTCGATATCCTCCGCGCCGCGCACCGGCTTGCCCTTCTCCTCGTCGATGGAGAAGTCGTCCTCGGGCTTGGCCGGGCGGTCGAGATCATTCCTGTTCATGCCGCCCGAACGCCCGGCGTCGCCGCTCCGTTCCCGCCCCGCGTCATGCCGCCGCGCCCGACCTGACCGAAGGCCGACCCGATGCATCTTCTCGCCGCCCAGCCCGGCGCCATCGACGACGGGACCGAGCCGGTCGACCTCGCGCAGGATCCGGCCGACCTCGTCGTCATCACGGCCGCCGACACCGAGATCGCGCTGCTTGCCCGGGCCCGCGCGGAGATGGACGCGCCGCCGAGCCTGCGCCTCGCCAGCCTCGCCCATCTGGCCCACCCGATGTCGGTGGACCTGCATCTCGACAGCTGCGCCACGAAGAGCCGCCTCGTCGTGATCCGCCTGCTCGGGGGCCTGGGCTACTGGCGCTACGGGGCCGAGCAATACGCCGCCCGCCTGCGCGAGGCGGGCGTGCCGCTCGCCCTGCTGCCGGGCGACGACCGGCCCGATCCCGAGCTGCGCGCCCTCTCGACGATCGCGGATGCCGATTACGACGCGCTCTGGTCCTGCCTCGTCGAGGGCGGCGCGCAGAACGCCGCCGCCTTCCTCGCCCATGCGCGGCACATGCTGGACGGGACCGGGGCGCCGCCCGCCGCCCGGCCGCTGCCGCGGGCCGGCCTCTACTGGCCGGGCGAGACCGCGCCCGGCCTCGACACGCTGCGCGCCCACTGGGCGCCGGGCGCGCCGCTCCTGCCGATCGTCTTCTACCGCGCGCTCGTCCAGGGCGCCGGCCTCGCCCCGATCGACGCCGCGATCCGCGGCGCCCTGTCGGCCGGGCTCGCCCCCCTCCCCGTCTTCGTCGCCTCGCTGAAGGACCCGGTCAGCCAGGGCGTGCTGGAGGGGCTTTTCGCGCAGGCCCCGCCCGAGGTGATCCTGAACTGCACCGCCTTCGCCACCGGCACCCCGCACGAGGGGGCGGACCCCTCCGCCAACCCTCTCGCGGGTCCGGCGGCGAACGCGGCGCCGGTGCTGCAGGTCGTGCTGTCGGGCGGAACCGAGGCGGCCTGGGCGGATGGACAGGCCGGCCTCTCCGCCCGCGACATCGCGATGAACGTGGCCCTGCCGGAGGTGGACGGCCGGATCCTGACCCGGGCCGCCAGCTTCAAGGCCGAGGCCTTCTTCGATACGGCCACGCAATGCCCCGTCGCCGCCTGGCGCCCGGTCCCGGACCGGATCGACTGGACGATCCGTCTCGCCGCTCGGTGCGCCCGGCTGCGCCGGACGCCCCCGGCCGCGCGCAAGGTGGCCCTCGTCCTCGCCAACTATCCCAACCGCGACGGGCGGCTCGCCAACGGCGTCGGCCTCGACACGCCCGCCGCCACCGCCCATGTCCTGCGCCTGCTGCGCGAGGCCGGCTACGACACCGGCGGCGCGCCCGAGGACGGCGCTGCCCTGATGGAGCGCCTTCTGGCCGGCCCGACCAACTGGCTGACCGACCGGGTGGAGCGGCAGGGCGGCGAGGCGCTGCCGCTCTCCGTCTACGAGGCCTGGCACCGGACCCTTCCCGACCCCGTGGCCCGGCGCCTCGCGGATCGCTGGGGCGCCCCGGCGGACGATCCCTTCTTCGCAGGGGTCCCGAATACCTCGGCACCCGCCCCCCGCCCGGACGACGCCGCAGAAGAGGGTGCAGAAGAGGGCGCCTTCCGCCTCTCCCTCCACCGCTTCGGAAACGTGACGATCGGCCTGCAGCCCGCGCGGGGCTACAATGTCGACCCGGCCGAGACCTACCACGCCCCCGATCTCGTCCCGCCGCACGGCTATCTCGCCTTCTACCGCTGGATCACCGATCACTGGGGGGCGGACGCGGTCGTCCACATGGGCAAGCACGGCAACCTCGAATGGCTGCCGGGCAAGGCGGTGGCGCTGTCGGGGGAATGCTGGCCCGAGATCGCGCTGGGGCCGGTGCCGCATCTCTATCCGTTCATCGTCAACGATCCCGGCGAGGGCACGCAGGCCAAGCGGCGCGCGGCGGCGGTGATCCTCGACCACCTCACACCGCCGCTGACCCGGGCCGAGAGCTACGGGCCGCTGCGCGATCTCGAGGCGCTGGTCGACGAATACTACGAGGCGGCCGGCGTCGATCCGCGCCGGACCGAGCGTCTGCGCCGCGAGATCCTGTCCCTGACCGCCGCGACCGGGATCGACCGCGATGCGGGCTTCACCGGGGTGGAGGGAGAGGATCTCGGCCGGCTCGACGCCTGGCTCTGCGAACTGAAGGAGGCGCAGATCCGCGACGGGCTCCACGTCTTCGGCCAGAGCCCCGAGGGGCGGCTCGCCCGCGACACGCTGATCGCGCTGGCCCGGGTGCCGCGCGGCGACGGAACCGGGGGCGGCGCCTCGCTGCTGCGGGCGATGGCGGCGGATCTGGGGCTCGGCTTCGATCCGCTCGATTGCGACATGGCCGCCCCGGCGGAGGCGCGGCCGGACGCGCTGGCGGACCTGTCGGGCGATGCCTGGCGCAGCCAGGGCGACAGCGTCGAGCGGCTGGAACTGCTGGCGCAGCACCTGGTGGAGGGCGCCCTGCGGGAGGGCGGGTGGGGCGATGGCGACAGCCGAGCGTCACCCGGCCCCGCCACCAACGCCGTGCTCGACTGGATCGCGGGGCGGATGGCCCCGACCCTCGCCGTCTGCGGCCCGGCCGAGGGGGCGGCGCTGCTGCGCGGGCTGGAGGGGCGCGCGATCCCTCCCGGCCCGTCGGGCGCGCCGACGCGGGGCCGGCCCGACGTGCTGCCGACGGGGCGCAACTTCTACTCGGTCGACAGCCGCGCCGTGCCCACCCCCACCGCCTGGGCGCTGGGATGGAAATCGGCGAACCTGCTGATCGAGACCCATCTGCAGCGCGAGGGCGACTGGCCCCGCAGCCTGCTGGTCACCGCCTGGGGCACGGCCAACATGCGCACGGGCGGCGACGACATCGCTCAGGCCCTGGCCCTGATGGGGGTCAAGCCGCGCTGGGATTCCGCGAACCGCCGGGTGACGGGGTTCGAGGTGCTGCCGCTCTCCGTCCTCGGACGGCCCCGGGTCGATGTCACGCTGCGGATCTCGGGTTTCTTCCGCGACGCCTTTCCCCAGCTCGTCGCCCTCGTCGACAGCGCCGCCCGCGCCGTGCAGGCGCTGGACGAGCCGGCGCAGGACAATCCCGCCGCCGCCCGGGCCCGCGCGGGCGAGGGCGCCGCGCGTGTCTACGGCAGCAAGCCCGGCGCGTACGGGGCGGGCCTGCAGGCGCTGATCGACGAGCGGCTCTGGTCCGAGAGCGCCGATCTCGGCCGTGCCTATCTCGAATGGGGCGGCTACGCCTACGGCGCCGCGCAGGAGGGGGTGCCGGACCGGGCGGGCCTGGAGGAGCGGCTGGGCCAGACCGAGGCCATCGTCCAGAACCAGGACAACCGCGAGCACGACCTGCTCGACAGCGACGACTACTACCAGTTCGAGGGCGGCGCGGCCGCGGCGGTGGAGCATCTGCAGGGCCGGCGCCGGCCCGTCTACCACAACGACCATTCGCGCCCCGAGCGCCCGGTGATCCGCAGCCTCGAGGACGAGCTGGCCCGCGTCGTCCGGTCGCGCGTCGTCAACCCCAAATGGATCGAGGGGGTGAAGCGGCACGGCTACAAGGGCGCGTTCGAGATCGCGGCGACGGTCGACTACCTCTTCGCCTATGCCGCGACGACGGGGGCGGTCGCGAACCACCATTTCGACCTGGTGGAGGAGGCGTTCCTCGCCAACGACGCCACCCGCGACTTCATCGCGAAGGCGAACGCCCCCGCTCTGGCCGAGATCGCGGACCGCCTGCAGGAGGCGATCGACCGAGGGCTCTGGCGGCCGCGCTCCAATTCCGCGCGCGGCCGGATCGAGGCACTGCGCGGCGCCCGGCGATGAGCCACCTTCGCCATTCCGGCACCGGCGGGGCCGCCCAGCGCGCCGCGCTGGAGGGGATCGTGCGGGCCAGCCCGGTGCTGATGCGGGTTCTCTCGGCGATCCGCGAGACCGGACTGCCGGACGGCTGGCTTGTCTCGGGCGCGGTCTACCAGCAGGTCTGGAACCACCTGGCCGGCCGGCCCGATCTGCACGGCGTGCGCGACATCGACGTGTTCTGCTTCGATCCCGATACCTCGTGGGATGCCGAGGATGCCCGGCAGCGCGCCCTCGCCGCGCGCCTTCCGCCCGACCCGCCGGTCGAGCTGCGCAACCAGGCGCGGGTCCACCTGTGGTACGAGGCGAGGTTCGGCGCGCCCTACCCGCCTCTCGGCTCGGCCCGGGAGGGCATCGACAATTTCGCGCTCCGCACCCATGCGGTCGGGATCCGGCTAGCGGCGTCGGGGCTGGAGATCCACGCCCCCTACGGGCTCGAGCCGATCTTCGCCTTCCGGCTGGTGCCGAACCCGCTGCGCGCGAGCCGCGCCACCCACGAGGAGAAGGCGCGGCGGCAGAAAGCGATCTGGCCCGAGCTCACCGTCGAGCCGTGGCCGCAGGACGCGCCGGAGGCGTGAGCGACTGTCGGCCGTATGGAAACGGGGGCGGCGGGAACGGCGGGGTGGAAACAGCCCGGTGGGAAACAGCCCTGGCGGAAACGGGCGGGGGCGCTCAGCCGACGGCGAAGGCCGCCATGCCGAGATAGACGAAGAGCAGGGCGAGGGAGAAGTATTTCATGGTGGCAGACCGGATTCGGGGCGGCGGGCGGCGCCGCGTTCGGGGTGACAAGGCCGTGAACCGCGAAAAGGTTTCCAGTCGATTGCGAAAGCCGCGCGACGAAGCCCGGGCGCTGTGGCCGGGCCGCCTCAGCGGCGCCGCGCGCGGGCCCCGCCCCCTCCCTCCGGCCGCCTTCCGGGCAAGGCCCAGCGGCGGCGATCCGACGTGACCGCGCCCCGCCGCCTCGCCCCCGGCGACCCGGCGCTGGCGCAGGTGCTGGGGCTGCTGCACCGGGCCTTCGCCTACATGGAGGGGCGGATCGACCCGCCGTCCTCCCTCCTCCGGCTCGACGCCGCCGCGATGGACGTTCCGGCCCGGGCGGGCGAGGTCTGGGCGCTCGGCGATCCGGTCAGGGCCACGGTGACGCTGACCCCGCAGGAGGGCGCGCTCTACCTCGGCAAGCTGGCGGTGGACGAGGCGGCGCGGGGCCGCGGCCTCGCCCGCGGGCTGGTCGATCTCGCCGGGGCGCGCGCCCGGGCCCTCGGCCTGCCGCGCCTGCGCCTGCAGGTCCGGGTGGAGCTGACCGGCAACCAGCGCGCCTTCTCGGCGATGGGATTCGTCGAGGTGGCGAGGCATGCCCATCCGGGTTACGCTTCCCCCACATCGATCACCTTCGAGAAGGACCTGCCGTGACCGGACCCGCCCTGACCGGACATTGCCTCTGCGGCGCGGTGACCTTCCGCGCCGAGGGACCGCCGCTCTGGTGCGGGCATTGCCATTGCGAGAGCTGCCGCCGCCATACCGGGGCCGCGATGGCGACCTTCGTCCGGGTCCGCAGGGCGGGGCTGGAGATCGACGGGCCGGTCGCGTCCTACGCCTCCTCCCCCGGGCGGACGCGCAGCCATTGCGGCACCTGCGGCTCGCCGCTCGCCTTCCTTTGGGACGAGCGTCCGGACTCGGTCGACCTGATGGCCGCGCTGCTGGACGATGCCGGATCGGTGACGCCGACCTCGCACGACTTCGTCGAGGAGCGGATCGCCTGGATGCACCCCCTTCCCGAGGTGGCCACGCCGCCTACCCGAAAAGAGGAGACGCCATGACCGACGAGACGACGAACGACACGGGTCCAGCGGCGCCCGGCGGCGTGCCCGATGCCGACCGCCACGCCGCCAAGATGGCCAAGAAGAAGGCCGCCCGCGACAAGATCATGGCGACCAAGACCGGCGAGAAGGGTCTCGTCATCGTCCATACCGGAAAGGGCAAGGGCAAGTCCTCGGCCGCGTTCGGAATGATCTTCCGCATGATCGCGCACGGCATGCCCTGCGCGGTGGTGCAGTTCATCAAGGGCGGGATGGAGACCGGGGAGCGCACGCTCATCACCGAGCGCTTCGGCGATCTGTGCCAGTTTCACACGATGGGCGAGGGCTTCACCTGGGAGACGCAGGACAAGGCGCGCGACATCGAGATGGCGCAGGCCGCCTGGACGAAGGCCAAGGAGCTGATCCGGGACGAGAACATCCGGATGGTGCTGCTCGACGAGATCAACATCGCGATCCGCTACGATTACATCGATGCCGGGGAGGTGGTCGCCTTCCTGACCACGCAGCGGCCCGAGATGACCCATGTCGTCCTGACCGGGCGCAACGCCCATTCCGACCTGATCGAGATCGCGGACCTCGTCACCGAGATGGAGCTGGTGAAGCACCCGTTCCGGTCGGGCGTGAAGGCGCAGAAGGGCGTGGAATTCTGACCCCTGCCGGGGGCCCGCGCGCCGAGCCCACCGGATCGGGGGCGGGCCGGTCGAGCGGCAGGTCGCCCGCCGTCCGCTGCGGCCGCGGGCCGGGCCGCACCAGCCCCGCGACGCCCGTCCGGACTACGGGAGAAGGCGGGCCGGGAAGGGTCGGCAGCGCCGCCCTCGCCCCCCCCTCCCCGCGCCGTTGGACGGCACGTCTGCGGGACGGTGCGCGCGGCGCCGCGTGACGCGGACCCGGCGCGCCCTTGATCGCGGGTCGGTGCGGGACACCTTCTGCGGCGGGGATTCGGAAGGAGGTGACAGATGGAGCCGGACCTCTCCGTCAACGTATTGGGACAGAAGCTGCGGCCCTGCGGAACCGACCCGATGACCGGCTATTTCCGCAACGGGTCCTGCGACACCTGCGCGGCGGATGCCGGCAGCCACACGGTCTGCGCCGTGATGACCGCCGAGTTCCTGGCCTTCTCGGCCTATGTCGGGAACGACCTGTCCACGCCGCGCCCCGAATTCGGGTTTCCGGGGCTGAA
This sequence comes from Wenxinia saemankumensis, assembly GCF_900141735.1. Classification (GTDB taxonomy): domain Bacteria; phylum Pseudomonadota; class Alphaproteobacteria; order Rhodobacterales; family Rhodobacteraceae; genus Wenxinia; species Wenxinia saemankumensis. Next base: position 232,227 of record NZ_FQYO01000003.1, on the reverse strand, counting down.
ACCGGGGGATCGCTGGTGCCTCTGCGCCGCGCGGTTCCTGCAGGCGCACGAGGAGGGCTGCGCGCCCCGGATCGACCTCTCCGCGACCCATGCCCGCGCGCTCGACATCGTGGAGATCGACATCCTCAAGGCGCATGCGATATGAGGGGCGCGCTCGTCGCCCTCGCGCTGGTCGCCGCCCCGGTGGCCGCGCAGGAGCTGCGGCCCGCCGATGCGGGGCGGCTGGCGGGTTGGGAGACATCGCTTGGCGCCGCGCTGCACGGCGCGCTCGCCGCCGGGGCGCCCGCCGACGTGGAGCTGCTGGTCGAGTCGCTGTCCGGCGTGCCGGGCGAAATCGCGCCCGAGGGCGACTGGTCCTGCCGCACGATCAAGATGGGCGAGCTTTCGGACCTCGTCGTCTACGCGCCCTTCGCCTGCCGGATCACCGCCGGCGAAGGGGGCTGGCGGCTGGAGAAGCTGACCGGCTCGCAGCGGATGGGGGGCACCATCCATGCCGGCGAGGTCCCCGCGCTCTATACCGGGACGGCCTGGGTCGATGGCGGCCCCGCGACGGATTATGCGGGCCTGCCCCCCGAGGACCAGACCCCGGTGGAGCCGGGGCAGACCGTCGCGCAGGTCGGCTGGTTCGAGCAGGCCGGGCCCGGGCAGGCGCGGCTGCTGCTGCCCGACCCGATCCTGGAGAGCCGGTTCGACATCCTCTGGCTGACGCGTTGAGGGCGGGTCCGCCGGGGGGTCGGCCCTGACATCAGCCGCTGGCGCCGAGGGCGAACCGCACGGCGAAGGGGGCTGCGCCGCGCCGGCGCGCTCGTTCCCCCGCCTCGCCGGTTCCGGCACGGGGGAAGCGGGCCGATCTTCGCTCCGGGGCGGATGGCGTGGGCCTAGCGGCCCGGTCTGCCTAGGAGGACCGGCGCCGGGAGCGGCGCTACGGGGCACGGGCGCCGGGGGCGGCGCGGATCCCCCTCGCCCGATCCCCTCTCTCGATCCGGCTTCGCCGTGTGCCGACGGGGTCCGCCCCTCCCGGCCTGACGCCGCGCCTCCAGGGGAAGGACCGGCAGGAAGGTGGCGCGGGCCGGTCGTCCGGCGCTCCGCACGGCCTTCGACGCCCCCGGTTTTCCCCCTCGCCTCCCGGAAGGGATCGCCGTACCCGACGCGAGGGCGACTGGCCGGCCCGATCGTCCGGCGTTCCGCGGCGCGGGCGAAGGCTCCGGGCGGGTCCTATCCCCGCCCCCCGTCCGACAGCCAGTCGGCGGCCTGCCGTCCCGCCGCGCGGCCGGTGGCGAGGGAGGCGGTGATGAGCCATCCGCCGGTCGGCGCCTCCCAGTCCAGCATCTCTCCGGCGGCGAAGGTGCCCGGGCGGCCGCGCAGCATGAGCCCGTCCAGCCCGGAGAGGCGCAGCCCGCCGGCGGTCGAGATCGCCTCGTCCAGCGGGCGGGGGCCGGAATGGCGGACCGGCAGCGCCTTGATGAGCGGGGCCAGATCGTCGGGAAAGGGGCGGCCGAACTCGTTCAGCAGAGCGGCCGATACGGGAGGCAGGCGCAGCCCCTTGCGCAAACGGTTGGCGAGGCTGGCCTTGCCCTGCAGCGCCGCGCGGATGCGGGCCGGCGACCAGTCCGGCTTGAGGTCCAGCAGCAGCGGCGCCCCGTCCCGCACCGCCCGGCTGACGGCGTAGATCCCGCCGCCCTCGATCCCCCGGGCCGAGAGGACGAATTCCCCGCGCGAGGTCAGCCCCCCGGCCGAGAGGGCCACGCCCTTGACCGGCTGGCCGAGCAGGGGCGCCATGTGGTCCGACCAGGCGACGTCGAAGCCGCAATTCGCCGGGCGGAACGGGGCCACGGGGCCCAGCCTCTCCGCCCATTGCCCGTCGGAGCCGAGCCGCGCCCAGCTCGCCCCGCCGAGGGCGAGCACGGTCACGTCCGGGTGCAGCACGCGCGGCCCCTCCGGGGTGGCGAAGGCGGCCCCCGCCCCGTCCCACCCGGTCCAGTGCCAGCGGGTCAGCAGCCGCGCCCCCTGCCCGGCCAGCCGCGCCAGCCAGGCCCGCAGCAGGGGCGAGGCCTTCATCGCGGTGGGAAAGACCCGCCCGGTGGAGCCGGTGAAGACCGGCTGTCCCAGCCCCTCGGCCCAGGCGATCACCTCGGCCGGGCCGAAGGCGCGGACGGCCCGGGCCACGGGATCCGGCAGGCCCGGGCCGAACCCGTCGAGAAACGCGTCGATCCCGCGATCCATCGTCAGGTTGAGCCCCGACTTGCCGGCCATCAGGAACTTGCGCGCGGGCGAGGGCATGCGCTCGGCGATGGTGACGGCGAGGCCGGCGCGGGCCATCTCCTCGGCCGCCATGAGGCCGGCGGGACCGGCGCCGATCACCAGCGCCTTGCCGCGCGCGGCCGGCGCCTCATCCTCGCTGGTCATGGATGCCGACACGCCCGACCCGATCTGCCCGCTCTGCCTGCGCCCGATCCCGCCGGGCGTGCCGCAGAGCCTCCACCACCTGATCCCGAGGCTCAAGGGCGGCAAGGGCGGCCCCACGGTTCTGATGCATCACATCTGCCACCGCGAGATCCACGCGGCGCTCGGCGAGGCCGAGCTCGCGCGGGAGTGGAACACGCCCGAGGCCCTGCGCGCCCATCCCCGGCTGGCAAGGTTCGCCGCCTGGGTGGCGAAGCGGCCGCCCGATTTCACGTCGAAGGTGCCGGGCAGGCGGAGATCCCGGCGCTAGCGGGCGGCCAAGGCGCGGGACAGCCGGCGGCGGGGCAGGAGACCCGTTCGGGGAAATCTCGGCGGAGGGGCCCGGGCGCCCGGCGGCGGCGCAGGATTGCGGGCGCGGCCGGTATTTGCGGACCCTGCGAAGGGGGAGGCGGGGTGCCGTGTCCCGGCGGGGACGCGGGCGGCGGGGCCGGACACCCGTCCCGGGCAAATGTCGGCGCAGGGCCCCGGGCGCCCGGCGAAGCGCGGGACGGTGGGTGCGGACGGTATTTGCGGACCCTGCGAAGGGGGAGGCGGGCGCCGTGTCCCGGCGGGGACGCGGGCGGCGGGGCGCCGCGTCCCGGCGGGGCGCGGGCGGCGGGGCGCATCGCGGCCTTCGGGCGGATCGTTTTCGTCGAACGGGCCGCAGGCAGGGGGGGCATCGCGGATGCGCGGCGGGTCGCGGGCATCGGCCGGATCGCTTGATGCGGGGCGACCCCGCCCGGCCTCAGGGGATCAGCGCCGCGATGCGCGCCGTCAGCCCCTCCGGCGCGGCGAGGGCGGGGGCGGCCCATGCGCGGGCCGCCGCGAGCGGATCCGCGGCCATGGCCTGGGCGAGGCCCCAGGATTCCAGCGCCGCGCCCTCGACCCGGTGCCCGGCGAGGAGGATCGCCCTGGCGCGGGCGGGCCCGACCAGCGCCGCGAGCCGGGCGGGATCGGAGGGCGGGGGCGTCAGGCCCATCCGCATGACCGGGTAGAAGAGCGCGGCCGTCGGGGCGGCGACGCGCAGGTCGCAGGCCAGCGCCATCCCGCAGGCCCCGCCCGCGACCGGCCCGTTCAGCGCGGCGATCGACAGGCCGGGGAAGGCGGCGACGGCGCCCGACAGCCTCTCCCAGAGCGGGGAGGCGCCGAGGCCCTGCCGCACGGCGCAGAGGTCCGCCCCGGCCGAGAAGACACGGCCCCGCCCGCTCAGGATCAGCGCCCGGCCCCGGTAGTCCCCGATCGCGGCGCAGAGCGCCTCGAGCATGTCCCCGGTCAGCGCGTTGGCCTTGTCCGGCCGGTCCAGCACGACGAGGCGGAGCGCGCCGCCCGCCTCGTCCGTGACGGCGACATGGCCGCTCACCCCAGGCCGATCCGGGACCGGATGCCCTCGTCCCGCAGGCTCACCTCGCGGCCCAGCAGGTCGTCCGCCTCGGCCCCGCACATCCAGACCAGCGCCCGGGCCGGCCAGTCGGGCGGGATGTGGGCGGACCAGTCGAGCTGGCTGACGGGGTTGATGCCGCTCTCCTTGATCTCGCGCTGCATCTGCGTCGCCACGGTCCCGGGCGAGAGGCTGAGCGCGCGGATGCCGCGCCCGCGATATTCGAGGTCGAGGCATTCGGTCAGCATCGCCGCGCCGGCCTTGGACGCGCAGTAATGCGACCAGGCCTCGACCGGGTTGTGGGCGGCGCCGGAGGAGACGGTGATGATCGTGCCGCCGCCCGCCTCCACCATGCCGGGCAGCGCGGCGCGCATCCCGTGGAACACGCCCTTGAGGTTCACGTCGATGACCCGGCCCCATTCGTCGGGGTCGACGCGGCCGAGATGGGCGATCGGCTCGATCGCGCCGGCATTGCCGATCAGCACGTCGAGCGCGCCGAACGCGTCCTCGGTCGCGGCGATCGCGGCCTCCATCTCCCAGTAGCGGGCGACGTCGCAGGGGATGGCGATGGCGCCCTCGCCGATCTCGGCCGCGATGCGCCCGATCTCCTCGGCCGAGCGGGCGGTGAGGGCGACCCTCGCCCCGGCGGCGGCGAAGGCGCGGGCCGCCGCCTCGCCGATGCCCCGGCTCGCCCCCGTCACGAGGACCGTCTTTCCTTCCATGGACATCGCATCTCTCCCCTTGTCGCGACATGCCGCCGGCACGGATCCGGCCGCCCGGCCGGGCCCCGGTCACCTTAGCCGGCGATCCCCGCCGGTCCAGCCGGAGCACACGGTTTCGCGCCTTGACCCCGCGCGGCCGAACGGAGGATCATCCGCGCAGATTTCGACAGGGGAGTTCCTTCATGCAGATCCGTCCGCGCAATTACGCGTCCGCCGCCACCGTGTCCGCCCTCGCGCTCGTCCTCGCCGGGCCGGCCGCCGCCGACGTCACCGCCGAGGACGTCTGGGCGATGCTGGAGGGCAGCTTCGAGGTCTACGGCGACGGGCTGACCTACGACGCGCCCACGATGGACGGCGACACGCTGACGATCGCCAACATCCGCGTCGACGCGGTCACCGACGGCATGAGCTTCGCGTCGGACATGGGCTCGCTCACCTTCACCGAGAACGGCGACGGCACCGTCACCGTCGGGATGGCGGACGAGATCACCCTGATCCTCGGCCCGGAGGAGGGCGCGAACGACGGCGAGCGGATGGAGATCCTGCTGCGCCAGCCGGACCAGCAGATCGTAGCCAGCGGCACCCCCGAGGAGATGCTGTTCGACGTGACCGCCCCCACGGTCGAGCTGTCGCTGGTCGAGTTCGTCGACGGGGGCAACCCGGTCCCGGCCGAGGCGAGCCTGACCCTCAACGACATCTCGGGCAGCTACACGATGCGCGAGGGCGACCTGCGCGAGATCGACTACGACATGGCGATCGGCGGCATGAACGTGCTGATCGACGTGAGCGAGGGCGACGAGGTGGTCTTCTTCCTGTCCGGCCAGGCGGCGGATCTGGGGATGGAGATGTTCCTCGCCACCCCGCCCGGCATGGACATGATGGCGGATCCCGAGGAGATGGCCGACATCTTCGCGCAGGGCTTCGCGATGGACCTGGCCTACTCGATCGGCCAGTCGGCCTACATGTTCGAGTTCAACGACGGCCCCGACAGCGGGTCCGGCACCGTCTCGGCCGCGACGAGCGCGCTCGACATGTCCTTCGACTACGACGCGGTGAGCTATGACGCGGCGATCACGGGGCTCGACCTCAGCATCCTGACGCCCGACCTGCCCTTCCCGATCGAGGCGAGCCTGTCGGAATACGGGATCGGCCTGTCGATGCCGCTCTCGGCGACCGAGGAACCGGCGGAATGGTCGGTCTCGGCCGATCTCGTCGACCTGGTGATCAGCGACATGATCTGGTCGATGCTCGACCCCTCGGGCCAGTTCGCCCGCGCCCCGGCGACGCTGCGGCTCGCGATGTCGGGCACGGCCACGCTGTTCTACGACCTGCTCGACCCCGCCCAGCAGGAGGAGCTGGCGATGGCCGAGATGCCGGGCGAGCTGAACTCGGCCAGCCTCGACCAGCTGCAGCTCTCGGTCGAGGGGGCGGAGCTGACCGGCGAGGGCGCCTTCACCTTCGACAACACGGACACGACGACCTTCCCGGGCTATCCGCGTCCGACCGGTGACCTGGCGCTGCGCGTCTCGGGCGCCTTCGCGCTGATGGAGTCGCTCGTCGGGATGGGCCTGCTGCCCCCCGACGCGGTGAACCAGGCGCGGATGATGTCGGGCATGTTCGCCCGCTCGACCGGCGAGGACCAGTTCGAGACAACGGTAGAGGTCAACGAGCAGGGTCACCTGATCGTCAACGGCCAGCGCCTGCAGTAACGGCCGAAGGGGACCGGACGGGGGGGCGTCCCGGCGGGGCGCCCCCCCCCCGTTGCAGGGTGCCCCCCCGGGTGGCGCGGCCGGCCCTGCCGGCGGCAGGCACAATCGCGGCCCGCAAGGCCGCGCCGCCTGTCCCGGGGGGAGGTCAGTCCGCCCGCTCGGCGAAGACGCGCTTCGCGATGCCGATCGCGTGGTTCGCGCGCGGCACGCCGGCATAGATCGCGACGTGGAGCAGCGCCTCCATCACGTCGGCCTCGCTGGCGCCGGTGCGGGCGGTGGCGCGCAGATGCAGCTCGAGCTCCGCGTCCTGCCCCAGCGCGGCGAGGAGGGCTATGGTCAGCATCGAGCGCTCGCGCAGCGGGATCGTGTCCCGCGCCCAGACCCGGCCCCAGGCGGCCTCGGTGATCAGCTCCTGGAACGGCGCGTCGAAGGCGGTGACCCCCGCCCGGGCCCGCGCGACGTGACCGGTGCCCAGCACCTCCTCGCGGATCGCCGTGCCCCTGCGCTGCAGATCGTCCATCGCCGTCCCCTCCCCTCGATCCTTCGTCCGGTCTAGGCCCCGGCCGGCCGCGGGGGAAGGGCCCGCACTTGCGCCCCGGTGCGGGCGGGCCTACCTGCCACGGCACGCCCCTGATCCCGAAGGCCGCCCCATGCCCCACGACCTCTCCGCGCTGACCGAGGCCCTGCTGAGCGCCGCCCGCAAGGCGGGGGCCGACGCGGCCGACGCGCTCGCGGTGGAGGGCACGCAGATCGAGATCGGGGTCCGCGCCGGCGCGCTGGAAGAGGCGGAACGGTCCGAGGGGATCGACCTCGGCCTGCGGGTCCTGATCGGGCGGCGGCAGGCGGTCGTCTCGTCCTCCGACGCGCGGGGCCCGACGCTGGAGCGGATGGCCGAGCGAGCGGTCGCGATGGCCCGCGAGGCGCCCGAGGATCCGCATGCCGGCCTGGCCGATCCCGGCCAGCTCGCGCGGGAGCGCGACGCCGCCCGGCTGGAGCTCGCCGATCCCGGCGACGAGCCCGACCCCGCCGCGCTGGAAGAGGCCGCCCGCCGCGCCGAGGACGCCGCCCGCGCGGTCGAGGGCGTGACGCAGGTGCAGTCCGCCGGCGCCGGGTTCGGGCGCCGCCGCGTGCACCTCGCGGCTACGAACGGGTTCGAGGGCGGCTATGCGCGCACCGACCGCGCCATCTCCTGCGTCGCGATCTCGGGCAGCGGCACCGGGATGGAGCGCGACTGGGACCACGACAGCCGCATCTTCGCCGCCGACCTGCGATCCCCCGAGGAGATCGGGCGCCTCGCGGGCGAGCGGGCGGCGGCGCGGCAGGGCGCGCGCCGGCCGAAGACCGGCACCTATCCGGTGCTGTTCGACGAGCGCGTCTCCGCCAGCCTGATCGGGCATCTGGTGCAGGCGGTCAGCGGGTCGGCCATCGCGCGCGGCGCCTCGTTCCTGCGGGATGCGAAGGGCACGCGCATCCTGCCCGAGGGGCTGTCGCTGGTCGAGGATCCGCACCGTGTCCGCGTCCAGGCCTCGCGCCTGTTCGACGCCGAGGGGCTGCCGACCGCCCGCCGCGCCATTGTCGAGGACGGGGTGCTGACGGGATGGATCCTGGACCTCGCCACCGCGCGCAAGCTGGGCGAGGAGAGCACGGCGAACGCCGCGCGGGCGACCTCCGGCACGCCCTCGCCCTCGGTCACCAATCTCGAGCTGACGCAGGGCGCGCGCGCGCCGGACGAGCTGATGCGCGACATGGGGACCGGGCTGCTCGTCACCTCGTTCATCGGGGCGACGATCAACCCCAACACGGGCGACTATTCCCGCGGCGCCTCGGGCATGTGGATCGAGAACGGGGTGCCCGCCTACCCGGTCAGCGAGATCACGGTGGCCGGCAACCTGACCGAGATGCTGGCCCGGCTGGTGCCGTCCAACGATGCCCGCCCGTGGCTGACCCGGGTCGTCCCCTCGCTGCTGATCGACGGGCTCACCCTTGCCGGCGATTGAGGCGGATGCCGCCGACCTCGCCCTGCTGATCGAGGCGGCGGAGGAAGCCGGCGGGATCGCGCTGCGCTACGCGCGGCGCGGCTTCCGCACGACGTGGAAGCCCGACGACAGCCCGGTGACCGAGGCCGACATGGCGGTCGACGCGCATCTGCGGGCCCGCCTCCTCGCCGCGCGGCCGGGCTATGGCTGGCTGTCGGAGGAGACGCCGGACGGACCCGAGCGGCTGGCCGCGCGCCGGGTCTTCGTGGTCGATCCGATCGACGGCACGCGGGCCTATGCCGAGGGCGCGAAGGACTGGGCCCATTCGCTCGCCGTGGTCGAGGACGGCGTGCCCGTGGCGGCGGTGGTGCTGCTGCCGATGCATGGCCGCCTCTACGCCGCGGCGCGGGGCGGCGGCGCGGCGCTGAACGGCGCGCCGATCCGGGCGAGCCGGCGCGAGGAGGTGGCGGGCGCCGCCGTGCTGGCCGCCAAACCCGCCCTCGCGCCGCATCACTGGACGGGAGGCGCCCTGCCGCCGTTCCGGCGCACCTTCCGCTCGTCGCTCGCCTACCGGCTGGCCCGCGTGGCCGAGGGGGCGGACGACGCGATGCTGACGCTGCGCCCGGTCTGGGAATGGGACGTGGCCGCCGGCGCGCTGCTCGTGACCGAGGCCGGCGGCGCCGCCACCGACCGGCGCGGCGCCCCCGCCCGGTTCAACGCGGCGCATCCGCAGCTCGACGGGATGGTCGCGGGCGGGGCGGTGCAATCGCCGCTGCGCGCCCTGCTGGCCTGAGCGGCCGGCCTTTGCCCGGCCCTTCCGCCCCGGCCCCCGGCCCGCCCCTTGCATCCGCCATGTCGGGCGGGCGACGGACCGCTTGACCACCCCCCCGCCGCCCTTACCTTGGGCGCGCATCCCACAGCCCCGCCCAAGGAGGGCCGCCCATGACCCAGCGCCTGCATCTCGTCTTCGGGGGAGAGCTCGTCGACCCGCAGAAGAACGTCTTCCGCGACGTGGCCGACCTGCATATCGTCGGGATGTATCCCGACTACAAATCGGCCTATGCCGCGTGGAAATCCGAGGCGCAGCGCACGGTCGACGACGCCCACATGCGCTACTTCATCGCCCATATCCACCGCCTGCGCGACGAGGAGACGCCCGCCTCCCCGACGGAGGAGCTGGGGATCTGAACCGCTCGCTCCCCCTCGCGGCCTATCTCGCGCTCCGGCGCGGCGGTCTGCCGCTGGAGGAGGCGACGGCCCGGCCGACCGGCCCGCTGGTCTGGATCCATGCCTCCCGGCCCGACATCGCGGCCCGCGCCCGTGTTCTTGCCCAGCGGATCGAGGCGGCGGAAGAGGGCGCGGCGGTGATGCTGACGGGGACCGGGCCCGGCCTCGCCCCGCCGCCGCCCGACCAGATGGCGGCGGTGCGCGGCTTCCTCGCGCATTGGCGCCCCGACGCGCTGGTCTGGCTGGGCGGCGATTTCCGCCCCGTCCTGCTGGCCGAATGCGAGCTGCCGCGCGAGGCGCGCTGCCTCGCCGAGATCGACGCGGACGGCCTGCAGATCGACGGCGGCAGCTGGATGCCCGGCGTTCTGCGGCCGGTCCTCTCGGGCTTCGGCCTCGTCCTGCCGGCGGATGCCGCGGTGGCGACCCGCATGCGGCGGCTCGGCCTTCCGCCCGAGGCGCTGGGCCGGCCGGGAACCCTGGGGGCGGTGCCGCCGCCCCTGCCGGTGCGGGGGCGGGACCATGCCGACCTGCTGGAGGCGCTGGGACCGCGGCCGATCTGGCTTGCCGCCGGCGCCCCGGCCGAGGAGGCGGCGCTCCTCGTCGCCGCGCAGCGCCACGCCGCGCACCGGACCCATCGCCTTCTGATGGTCGCCGCCCCCGCCACGCCGGAAGAGGCCGAGCCGCTGGCCGCCGCGCTCGAGGCCGAGGGCCTCGTCGTGCGGCGCCGCGCCGAGGGCGAGGAGCCGGATGAGCCGACCGATGCCTACATCGCCGACGGCTGCGCCGAGATGGGCCTGTGGTACCGCCTCGCCCCCGTCACCTATCTCGGCGGCTCGCTCACCGGGCGGGCCTGCCGCTCGCCCTTCGAGGCGGCGTCGCTCGGTTCGGCGCTGCTGGTCGGCCCCCAGACCGACCCGCATGGAGAGGCGGCGCGGACCCTGCGCGCGCGCAGCGCGCTGCGCGAGCTCTCGAGCCCCGATGAGCTGGGGCCGGCCCTCGAATCCCTGCTCTCGCCCGAGACCGCTGCCCGGCTCGCCCGGTCGGCCTGGGACGTCGCCACCGAGGGGGCCGAGGCGACGGACGCGGCGCTGTCCTTCGTCGCCGCCGCACTCGAACGGGAGGCGGCGTGACCCCCCCCCGCCACTGGAGCGCCGATCCCGCCGCGCCGGGCCTGCTGCCGCGACTGCTCTCGCCGCTCGGCGCGGTCTATGCCGGCCTGACGGCGCGCCGGATGGCGCGCGGCGCGGGGGCCCGGGCCGGAATCCCGGTCGTCTGCGTCGGCAACCTGACCGCCGGCGGCGCGGGCAAGACCCCCACGGTCATCGCCCTGCGCGAGCGGCTGGCCGATCTCGCGCCGCATGTCGTGGCGCGCGGGCATGGCGGGCGGCTGGCCGGCCCCGTTCAGGTGGACGAGCGACGCCATGTCGCGGCGGATGTCGGGGACGAGCCGCTGCTGCACGCGGCCTTCGGCCCGACCTGGATCGCCCGCGACCGGGCGGCGGGGGTCCGCGCGGCCGAGGCGGCGGGGGCGGGCTGCGTGATCCTCGACGACGGGTTCCAGAACCCCTCGGTGGCCAAGGACCTGTGCCTGCTCGTCGCCGATGCGCGGGCGGGCTTCGGCAACGGACGGCCGATCCCGGCCGGACCGCTGCGCGAGAGGATACCGGACGGCCTGGCGCGGGCGCATGCCCTGCTCACCATCGGGGACGAGGACGAGCAGGCGGCGTTCGACGCGCGCTGGGGCGAGGCGACGGACTGCCTACCCCGCCTGCGCGGCCGGCTGGAACCCCTGGCGATGGGTCTGCCCTGGGCCGGGCTTCGCGCCTTCGCCTTCGCCGGGATCGGGCGGCCCGGGAAGTTCTTCGCCACACTCCGGGGCGAGGGGGCGATCCTCGTGCGCGAGATCGCCCTGCCCGACCATGCCGCGCTGCCCCTGTCGCTGCTGCAGCGGCTCGAGCGCGAGGCGCGGTCCGCCGGCGCTCAGCTCGTCACGACGGAAAAGGACGCCGCGCGGCTGCCGGCGTCCTTCCGGCCCCGGGTCCTGACCCTGCCGGTGCGGCTGAGGGTCGCGGATTGGGGGCCCTTCGGCGAGAGGCTGGAGGCGCTGCGCCGCCCCTAGCGGGCCGGCGGCTCGACCCCGGCCTCCTCGAGCCGCGCGTCGATGATGTCGGCGAGGTCGTCATAGGCCATGTTGGAATACTTCTCGCCGTCGATGATCAGCGTCGGGGTGGAGTTCACCTCGTCCGCCGCGGCGTTCTCCTGGAACCAGGCGACGAGCGTCGCGGCCTGGTCGCCGTCGGAGAGGCAGGCATCCACGGCCTCGCCGTCGAGACCGGACTGCACCCCGATCGTGCGCAGGTTCTCGGCGATGGCCGCCGGGTCCTGCCCGCCGGCGATCCAGTCGCGCTGGCTGGCATAGAGCTCTTCGGCGATACCGAAGAAGCGCATCTCGCCGCCGCAGCGCGCCACCATCGAGGCCCAGAGGCCGAAGCGGTCGAAATAGACCTCGCGCATCGTGAACCGGACCAGGCCGGTATCAATGTAGTCGGTCTTGAGTTGCTGGTACTGGTTCTCGGAGAAGTCGGCGCAATGCGGGCAGGTGAACGAGGCATACTCGATCATCTCGACCGGCGCGTCCTCGGATCCCTGCACCATGTCCACGATGGAGGAGGTGTCGACCTCGGCCGCGGGGGCGTCGCCGGCGGCGTCCTGCGCCATCGCGGCGCCCGGGATCGAGGTCGCGCCGAGCGGGGCGTCGCCAGGCCGGGTCAGCATCCAGGCGCCCCCGGCGGCGAAGGTCAGGCCCAGGGCGGTGGCGGCGAGATAGGTCTTCATCGGCTTTCCTCGTCGGTCTTGGACGTGCGTTTGCTCAGGACATTGGCTGCCAGCGCCTCGAGCGCAAGTCGCAATTGCGTGTCCGTGACCGCGCCGGTCATGCGCGCCGCCTCCGGCGGCGGGGGGCCCGGGGGGGCGGCGGCGGGCGCCGGGGAGAAGCTGGCCTGCCCCTCGGCGAAGCCGGTCGCGGCGGTCTGGGTGATGCGCAGCCGGGCGACGGCCCGGTAGCCGTAGGCGGCGTTCACCCGCTCGACCAGCCGCTCCTTCTGCATCTCGAGCATCGGGGCCTGGGCCCCGGTGGTCAGGACCGTGAGGGTCGCGCCGATCCCGCCGCGCGCATAGCTGATCTCCACGGGCCGGCAGATCGCGGCCATGTCGGCGCCCGCGATCTCGGCCCAGTGGGTCAGCACCCGGCTGACGGCGAAGCCGCGCGATTCGGACGCCTTGCGGATCCGCCCCTCCAGCAGCTTGGAGGTGCGGGCGAAGCCGTAGGTGGAGGGGGTGCGTCGGGACTGGTGCGCCATGAGGGGGCAGACTACACCCTTCCGCGCCGATGCGGGAGCGGGGGAGAGACGGAAAGATGGGGAGGGACGCGCGCGAGGTGGCGGCGCTGCAGGCGGAGCTTCTCGCCTGGTACGACCGACATGCCCGCGCCCTGCCCTGGCGCGTGCCCCCCGGGTCCGGGGCGCGGCCCGACCCCTACCGGATCTGGCTGTCCGAGGTGATGCTGCAGCAGACCACCGTCGCGGCGGTGAAGGACTACTTCCACCGCTTCACCGCGCGCTGGCCCACGATCGCCGACCTCGCCGCGGCCGAGGACGGCGAGGTGATGGCCGAATGGGCGGGCCTCGGCTACTACGCCCGCGCCCGCAACCTGCTGAGATGCGCCCGCGCCGTGACGGCGTCGGGCGGCGCCTTTCCCGACACGCGCGCGGGGCTGATCGCCCTGCCGGGCATCGGGCCCTATACCGCCGCCGCGATCGCCGCGATCGCCTTCGACCGGGCCGAGACGGTGGTCGACGGCAATGTCGAGCGGGTGATGGCGCGCCTGCACGACATCCGCACGCCGCTGCCGGCGGCGAAGGCCGAGCTGAATGCCCGCGCGGCCGAGCTGACCCCGGCCCGCCGGCCGGGCGATCACGCGCAGGCGGTGATGGATCTCGGCGCGACGATCTGCACGCCCCGCAATCCTGCCTGCGGGATCTGCCCCTGGCGCGGAGCCTGCGCCGCGCGGGCGGCCGGCACGCAGGCCGAGCTGCCGCGCAAGGCGCCGAGGAAGGCCAAGCCCCTCCGGCACGGCATCGCCTGGATCGGACGCCGGGCCGACGGCGCCTGGCTGCTGGAGCGGCGCCCGGAGACGGGCCTGCTCGGCGGCACGCTCGGCTGGCCCGGCACCGACTGGACCGAAGCCCCCCCGGGCGGCGCATCGCCGGGCGGCGAGTCCTCGGACGGCGCGCCCCCCGCCCCGGCCGCGTGGCACGCGGCGGGCGAGGTGCGCCATACCTTCACCCATTTCCATCTGGTCCTCGACATCCGCGCGGCGGACCTGCCAGAGGGATGCGCTCCGGCGCGGGGCGAATTCGTCGCGGCGGCGGCCTTCGATCCCGCCGCGCTCCCCACCCTCATGCGCAAGGCCCATGCCCGCGCGCTGCCCGCGCTGGGGGGCCGCCCGGCCGGGTGACCCCGCCCCCCCTTATCTTGCCTCAAATACTCCGGCGACCGGCCCGCCACAGGCGCGGATCCGGGACGGGTCGCCCCGATTGCCACGTCCCGCGGGGACGGCGTATCCTGCCCCCATGACCGCCCAGGCCCCGACCCCCTTCGCCGGCCGCGCGCGCCTGCGCGCGGCGCTGCCCTTCTGGCTGTCGCTGGGGCTGATCCCGCTGGCCTGGTTCGTCGCCGGGCGGGGGGGCTGGACGATCGCGCTACTGCCGATCGCGACCTGGTGGCTCTTCATCCTGCTCGACGCGCTGCTCGGCGCCGAAGAGCGCAATGCCGACCCCGGGACGGCGGAGGCCGAGCTGCGCTGGTACCGGCTCGTCACCTATCTGTGGCTGCCGGCGCAGGTCGTGACCCTGTTCGGGATCCTCGCCTGGGTCACCCGGTCGGACCATCTCGATCCGGTGGGGCAATGGGCGCTCTTCGCCGCGCTGGGAATCCTGTCGGGGACGATCGGCATCAACTACAGCCACGAGCTCATGCACCAGAAACCGCGGTGGGAGCGGTGGCTAGCCGACATCCTGCTGGCCATGGTGCTCTATTCCCATTTCCGGTCCGAGCACCTGCTGGTCCATCACCGCCATGTCGGCACGCCACGCGACCCGGTGACGGCCCGTTACGGCGAGGGATTCTACCGGTTCTTCCTGCGGGTCCTGCGGCAGAGCCCGGTCTCGGCCTTCCGCGCCGAGGCGGCGATGCAGGCGCGCCGGTCCCGCCCCTGGTGGCATCGCAGCAACCCGTTCTGGCGCTACTGGGCGCTGCAGGGCGGGTTCGTCCTGCTCGCGCTGGTCCTCGGCGGGCCCTGGGGGCTGTTCCTGTTCCTGACGCAGGCCTTCTGGGCGGTGTTCCAGCTGGAGCTGGTGAACTACGTCGAGCATTACGGGCTGACGCGGCGCCATCTCGGCGGCGGGCGATACGAGCATGTCCTGCCCCGGCACAGCTGGAACGCCGACCACAAGGCGTCGAACTGGCTGCTGATCAACCTGCAGCGCCATTCCGACCACCATTACAAGCCCGACCGCCGCTTCCCCCTGCTCCAGACCTACGCCGACGAGGAGGCGCCGCAGCTGCCCTACGGCTACCCGGTGATGACGCTGGCGGCGCTGGTCCCGCCGCTCTGGCGGCGAGTGATGAATACGCGCGTCCGCGACTGGCGCGCGCGCTACTATCCCGACATCGCCGACTGGCGGCCCTACAACCGGGGCACGCTGCCGCCGTCGGGCGGGGCGGCCCGGGGCGCCTGAAGGACCGGGTGCGCGGCACCGCACGAGGCGCTTGACGCGCCGCGCGGCCGGGCGCTCTCTACGCTCATGCACCTGGTCTATCGTCCCCTCCGCTATGCCGCGATCGGCTTCGCCGCCGGATTCTTCGGCATGGTCTTCGCGCATTTCTTCGGGCCGGATGCGGGCGAATCGACCAATTGGGGCCCGGCGATCTGGGCCGGGGCCGGGTTCGCGGTGCTGGCCACGATCCTCGGCCTCTGGCGGGACGCCCGGATCCGCCGCCGCTAGGCCTGGCAGAAGCCGGGGACCGGTCCCCGGCGAAGACGAGGGAGGATCGGTCCTGGGACTCTTCGACTTCGGCGCGCGGGTGATGACCATGTCCGACGCGACATGGGCCCGGCATGCCAATCCATGGAGCGGCTGGTCGCGGCTGTCGATCCTCCCCCTGCTCGCGCTTGCCGGGTGGAGCCGCCTCTGGCTGGGATGGGGGGCGTCGATCCCGGCGGGGGCGGTGCTGGCCTGGGCCTGGCTGAACCCGCGCCTGTTCCCGGCCCCCGCCGGCATCGACGCCTGGATGTCGAAGGGGGTCCTCGGCGAGCGGATCTGGCTGTCGCGCCGCGACGACCCGATCCCGGCGCATCACGCGCCCGTCCTGCGTGTCCTGACGATCGTGGTCCTTGCGGGCACCGCCCTGCTGCTGGCGGGGATCCTCCTCCTCGACCCGGTCCTGACGCTCACGGGCCTGTCCGTGGCCATGCTGGGCAAGCTCTGGTTTCTGGACCGCATGGTCTGGATCTTCACCGAGGCGGACCACACCGAATGGCCCCTGTCGCCCGGCGCCGGGCCGAGCGGCGCCCGCGACAGGCGGGCCGGCTGACGGGGCCCCTGCCCGTTCCCCCGAACGGAAAAGGGCCCGCCCCCTTCGGGGACGGGCCCTCGCGATGTCCCCCGGCGATGCCGGGCGGCCCGAGGGATCAGTGATCCCGCTCGACCCTGGTCTTGTGCGGCGCCCAGAGGCGCTTGTTCGTGAGGTAGAGCAGCGCGGCGAGGATCACGAGGAAGATCATCCCCTGCATGCCGGCCGCCTTGCGGGCATTGAGATGCGGCTCGGCCGTCCACATCAGGAAGGCGGCCACGTCCGCGGCCTCGTGGTGCAGGTCGTTCTCGTGCCCGTCGTCGAAGACCACGTCCTCGCCCAGCAGCGGCGGGGGCATGGCGATCCACGACCCCTCGATCGTCACGTGCCCGTGCTCGTCCCGGCAGCTGTCCGGCACCGACCCGTTCGCGAAGGCGGTGTTGTAGTAGAAGCCGGCCGGCTCGTTGCCGATCGCGCATTCCGGCGCTTCCTCGTAGCCGACCATCAGCGAGGCGATGTATTCCGGCCCGCCCATCCCGTAGAGGATCTGGTTGATGCCCAGCCCGTAGGGCCCGTGGAAGCCGGCCCGCGCCTTCGCCATCAGGCTCAGATCCGGCGCGTTCGCCACGGCCGAGCGGCCGAACCGGTCCGCGGGCGTCGCGGGCCGGTAATCGCCCTGCCCGTCGGCCAGCGTCTCGTCGAAGACCTCGTACTGCGCGGCATAGGCCCGCATCTGGTCCTCGGGCAGCATCGGGCCGCCCTCCTCGCTGAGGTTGCGGTAGGACAGGTACTGCAGCCCGTGGCAGGCGGCGCACACCTCGGTGTAGATCTTCAGCCCGCGCTGCAGCTGCAGCGGATCGTAGGATCCGAACGGCCCCTCGAAGGGGAAGTCGAAATCCTCGACATGGGCCTCTCCGGCGGCGAGCGCCGCCGTTCCGGTCCCGAGGGCCGACAGCCCGAGAAGGGCGGAGAGAGCGAGTTTCTTCAGCATCGTTTCGGTCCTTCGCTCTCTTCTCATTCCGCCGGGTTCACGACGGTCTTGGTCCCGCCCGTATGCGCGCTGTAATGGGCCGCGAAATCCTCCTCGATGGTCGAGGGCGGGGTCAGCGGCCTCTCGAACACGCCGAGCAGCGGCAGGATCACGAGGAAATAGGCGAACCAGTAGGTCGCGCCGATCAGGGCGATGTAGGGGTAGATCCCCTCGGCCGGCATCGCGCCGACCCACATCAGGACGACGAAGTCGACGACCAGCAGCGCGAACCACCACTTGAACATCGGCCGGTAGCGGCCCGAACGCACGCTCGACGTGTCGAGCCAGGGCGCCAGCGCCATCACCGCGATGGCCCCGAACATCGCCAGCACGCCGAAGAACTTGGCGTCGACGATGCCGAAGGTCACCCAGTTCGCGAACATCACGACCCAGACGTCGGCGGTGAAGGCCCGCAGGATCGCGTAGAAGGGCAGGAAGTACCATTCCGGCACGATGTGCGACGGCGTCGCGAGCGGGTTCGCCTCGACGTAGTTGTCGGGGTGGCCGAGGAAGTTCGGCATGTAGGCGACGATCCCGAAGAAGACGATCAGGATCACGGCCAGCGCGAACAGGTCCTTGATGACGAAGTAGGGCCAGAAGGGCAGCGTGTCCTTCTCGGCCTCGGCCTTGGACGTGCGGCGCACCTCGACGCCGGTCGGGTTGTTGTTGCCCGTGGAGTGGAAGGCCCAGACGTGCACGACGACGAGGCCGGTGATCACGAAGGGCAGCAGGTAGTGCAGCGAGAAGAACCGGTTCAGCGCCGGCTGGCCGACCGCGCCCGCGCCCAGCAGCCAGGTCTGGATGCTGTCGCCGACGAAGGGGATCGCGCCGAAGAGGCCGGTGATCACCGCGGTGCCGTGGAACGACATCTGCCCCCAGGGCAGCACGTAGCCCATGAAGCCGGTCGCCATCATCAGCAGGTAGATCAGCATGCCGATGATCCAGGTCACCTCGCGCGGGGCCTTGTACGAGCCGTAGTAGAGGCCGCGGAAGATGTGCAGGTAGACGGCGAAGAAGAACAGCGACGCGCCGTTGGCATGCAGGTAGCGCAGCATGAAGCCGCCGTTCACGTTGCGCATGATGTGCTCGACGCTGGCGAAGGCCATGTCGACATGCGGCGTGTAGTGCATGACCAGCACGATGCCGGTCGCGAT
Organism: Wenxinia saemankumensis; assembly: GCF_900141735.1. Lineage (GTDB taxonomy): Bacteria > Pseudomonadota > Alphaproteobacteria > Rhodobacterales > Rhodobacteraceae > Wenxinia > Wenxinia saemankumensis. The sequence continues at coordinate 213,956 of NZ_FQYO01000003.1, read as the reverse complement.
CTGCAGCACCAGGGCGAAGACGAGGACGATGCCCCAGATCCACATCCAGTTCAGGTTCTTGGGCGTGGGGATCATCAGCGTGTCGTAGAGCAGCCCCACCACGGGGAGGCGGCGGTTCAGCCACTTCTCGCCGCTGGTCCTCGGCTCGTAGTGATCGTGCGGAATGCCGGACATGTGCGCCTCCTCAGCCGAGCTGGATCGTGGTCTCGTCGACGAACTCGACGAGGGGGATGGGCAGGTTCAGCGGCGCGGGCCCGCGCCGGATGCGTCCGGCCGTGTCGTAATGCGAGCCGTGGCAGGGGCAGAACCAGCCGCCGAAATCGCCCTGCTCGCCCAGCGGCACGCAGCCCAGATGCGTGCAGACGCCCCACATCACCAGCCAGGGGCTGTCCACGTCGCCCTCGGCGCCGAAGGGGGGCAGCGCGCGGTTGGCATCGGTGGCCGGGGCCGAGACGTCGATGTTCTCGTTCTGCGACAGCGGATCGGGAAGGGAGGCGACGTCGACGCCGTTCGCGGCCTCGATCTCGCCCGCGGTGCGGTTGCGGATGAAGACGGGCTTGCCTTGGAACAGGACGGTGAGCTGCGTGCCCTCGGCGACACCGGACAGGTCGACCCGGATCGAGGAGAGGGCCTGCACGTCGGCCGAGGGGTTCATCTGGTTGACCAGCGGCCAGATCGCGGCGCCGGCGATCACCGCGCCCGCGCCGGCGGTCGCGTAGTAGATGAAATCGCGGCGGGTGCCGGTCCCGGGCTCGTGCTCGTCTGCGTGTGCCATGAAACGCCTCTCCTTCTGGCGCGGGCCTGCCGGCTCCCCCGGAGGCGGCCCTCGCGGCCATGTCCCCTTGCCCGCGGACGACGGTCCCCGGGCGGTCGGCCCCCGTTTAGCGCCGCGGGGCGGGTGCGTCCAGCGGTCAAAGCCCCCCGGGGCCGCGACCATTCGTCATAATCCCGGCCCGCGCGGCGCGCCCCCGCCGCGGCACCGCTCGCCCCGCCCCGGCCCTCCCTCCCCGCCCGGCCGGGCGGGGAAAAAGCGCACCGGGCCGCCGCCCCTTCACCTTGTCTCGACGCGCGCAGGGCATATACTGGTCAACGACAGACCCGAGCGATCGAGCCCCCCCGTGATCCGCCTTGCCGCCATCGTCGCCGCCTTCGGGCTGCTGCCCGTCGCCGCCGCCGCGGAGGTGCAGCTGTCCTTCTACGGCGGGCTGCAATCCTCGCCCCATTCGGGCGTGACGGTCAGGGGCGATTCCGTCCTGCCCGATGCCGACTTCACCGCCGGGTGGGAGGGGCGCTCGCTCGACACCCCGCCCTATTATGGCGTGCGCGCGACCTGGTGGCGGTCGCCGAATCTGGGCTTCGGCCTCGATATGAACCACACCAAGGTCTATGCCGACGACGAGACCCTGTCCGAGACCGGCTACGACCATCTGGAATTCTCCGACGGGCTGAACATCGTCACGGTCAACGCCTATTACCGCTGGCCCGAGGCGTTCGGCCGGGTGACGCCCTATGTCGGCGGCGGCGTCGGCGTCGCCGTTCCGCATGTCGAGCTGCGCGAAGGGGCGAGCGACACGTTCGGCTACCAGGTGACCGGGCCCGCCGCGGCCCTGATCGCCGGGGTCGAGGTGCCCATCTCCGAGGACTGGAGCGTCTTCGGCGAGTACAAGGGCACCTATTCGATGAACGAGGCCGATCTCGACAGCGGCGGCACGCTCGAGACCGACATCGTCACGAACGCCCTCAACGTGGGCGTCAGCTTCAACTTCTAGGCGCCCCGCCCTCCCCTTCGCAGGGTCGCAAATACCGTCCCCGGCCGCCACGGGCGCCGCGCCGGGACAAGGGGCTCGCCGCGCCGCACGCTCCGACAAGGGAAATGCGGGCGCCAGCCCGCTCCGCCGGATCGCCCGTCCCGGCCGGTCGCCCCTTCCGCCCCTTGCGCCACGGGCCCCCAGCGGTAAGTCTCCCCCCGACGTCCTGACGGCAAAGGCCCGCCCCATGCGCGACATCCTCACGGTGACCCTGAACCCCGCGCTCGACCTCGCGACCTCGGTCGCCCACATGCAGGCCAACGTGAAGCTGCGCTGCGGCCCGCCCGAGATGGATCCCGGCGGCGGCGGGCTGAATGTCAGCCGCGCGATCCGGCTGCTCGGCGGCGAGAGCCGGGCCTTCGTCTCGATCGGCGGCGATACCGGCCAGGCGCTGCTGAAGCTGCTGCACGATTTCGGGCTGACCCCCGTCGTCCACGACGCCCCGGGCGAGACGCGGCAATCGCTCGCCGTGACGGACCTGTCCTCGCACGACCAGTTCCGCTTCATGCTGCCCGGGCCCGACTGGTCCCGCGGCGACATCGACAATGTCCGCCGCGCCATCCGCGAGGCGGCTCCGACGGATGGCGGCTTCCTCGTCCTGTCCGGGTCCGGCCCCTCCGGCGCGGCGCCGGACCTCTACGCCAGGATCTGCCAGGATTTCGCCGATACCGACGTGAAGATCGTGCTCGACACGTCCGGCCCCACCCTCGCCCATCTCGCCGCGGGACAGGAGAAGCCCCCCTTCGTGCTGCGGATGGACGGGCACGAGGCCGAGGAGCTGGCGCGCCGCCCGCTCGCCAGCCGCAAGGACAGCGCGCTCTTCGCCCATACCCTCGTCGGGCGCGGCGCGGCCGAGGTGGTCATCGTGGCCCGCGACGCGGACGGATCCGTGCTCGCGGTCGAGGGGCGGCTCATCCATGTCGCGGCGGCCAAGGTCGACGTGGTGAGCAAGGTCGGGGCGGGCGACAGCTACATGGGGGCCTTCACCATGGCGCTGGCGCAGGGCAAGTCCCTGGACGAGGCGATGAGCTACGGCGCCTGCGCGGCGAGCGCGGCGGTGATGAGCCCGGGCACGCAGCTCTGCGCGAAGGAGGATTTCGACCGCCTCCTGCCGGAATGCGTGGTGACGGAGCTCTAGGGCGCCGCCCGGACGGGCCAGCGCCGGCCGAGATCGGCGAGCCCGGCCGCGATCAGCTCGGCCAGCACGTCCGTGTCCACGCGATCGAGCCGCCCGAGATAGAGGCAGGACTTCCCCGTCCTGTGCGGGCCGACCCGGGACAGGATCGTGCCGAACTCCGCGTAGCCCGGCAGGATGTAGACGACCATGTTTGCCCGGCGCGGGGCGAAGCCGGTGGCGAGGAACGTGCCCGAACGACCGCTCTCGTAGCGGTAATCGTAGGCGCCGTAGCCGATCATCGACGGCCCCCACATCGCCGGCGCCCACCCGGTCACCTGCCGGAAGATCGCGTCCAGCCGGATGGCATCGACGCGCCGGCCCTCGGGCTCGACCCCCGCGATGTACTCCTCGACCGGAACGCCGGTCGGCCGCGTCGAATTCTCCGCCATGACCCGAGCCTAACACGAAGAAGGGGCTGCCGCGGCAGCCCCTTTTCGTCGCTCGGGTGCGCTGCGTCGCGGCTCAGCCGTTCACCTTGCCGGCGATCTCCACGAGACGCTTCGCCTGGTAGGAGATCGACTTGCGGCCGGTCTCGCTGACCTCGCCCGGCTGCTGGGAATAGCCGTAGGGGTTGCCGCCATCCTCGAACTTGACCGGATCGGCATAGCCGGGCGCGACGATCACGGCGCCCCAGTGCATGACCGAGATGTAGAGGTTCAGCATGGTCGTTTCCTGACCGCCATGCACGTTCATGGCCGAGGTCATGCCGGTGACCGCCTTGTTCACGAGGCCGCCGGACTGCCAGAGCGGGCCCAGCGTGTCGATGAAGGCGCGGGCCTGGCTCGCCATGCCGCCGTAGCGGGTCGGCACGGACCAGAACTGGCCGTCGGCCCATTTCAGGTCGTCGGGGGTCACGACGGGGATGTCGGCCTGGCGCGCGGCTTCTTCCTTCCAGGCGTCCTGGCCGTCGATCACCTCCTGCGGGGCGGTCTCGGCGATGCGGCGCAGCCGCACCTCGGCGCCGGCGGATTCGGCGGCCTCGGCGGCGACCTTCGCCATCGCGTGGTTGGTGCCGTAGGTCGAGTAGAAGAGGACGAGGATCTTGGTCATTTCGGGGACCGCTCCTGTGATTGGGACGTCTTGCGGGGCAGACCTAGCGCCCGGCCGACCGCTCGTCATCGCCGGCCCGCGCGGATCGACTGTGCGCCGGTGCAGGGCCGGCCCCGTTGCTCATCCGAGCCGGCGCCGGGTCCGGACCGGCCCATCCCCCGCCGCCGCGATCCGGGCGCAGGCGGCGTCCAGATCCTCGAAGGCGACGGCCATGTCGGTCGCGTTGGCGTGCAGGATCGTCTCGGCATCGGCCATCAGGGCGACATGCCCCTTCCAGAAGAGCAGGTCGCCGCGGCGGGGCGGCTCGCCCTCCGGCAGCACCTCGCCCACCGACTCCTCCTGCAGGTCGGCATCGCCGGGGCAGGCGATCCCGCAGGCCAGCAGCGCCCCCTGGACGAGGCCCGAGCAATCGATGCCGAAGCCGGAATTGCCGCCCCAAAGATAGGGCGTGCCGAGGAACAGCTCGGCCACCGCGACGGGATCCTGCGGCCGGACGTCGAGCGGGCGCAGATGCGCGGCCGGCAGGTAGACGGTCCGGTGCGGGTCGATGCCGTCGTCTTCGGTCCGCAGGCGCGCGGCCTCGCCCCAGCGGCCGCCCTCGTGCCGGGCCCCGACGGCGAGGCGGGTGCCGAACGAGACCGGCTCGGGCACCGCCCCCGCCTTCAGCTCCGGCACGTCGAAGGCGTAGCTCTGCCGCGTCGCGACGACGTGGGTCGGAGGGAGCGGATCCTCCCGCAGGTCGGCGGCGCGCATCCAGCCGACATAGCCGCAGCGCTCGGCAAAGCCGAAGCACCAGCCATCGCGCGCCTCCAGCACGACGAAGCCCTCGTGCAGGACCAGCTCGCGCTCGCGCGGACCGCCCGGCCGGGCGGCGAGCGGGGCGACGGTGCGGGTGCAGCCCATGCGCCGGCCGGGAATGCGGGTGCGGCCGGGGGCCTCGCCGCCCCACCCTTCCCAGACGATCCGGTCGGTGCCGGGGAACAGGCGCGGATCGGTCACGTGCGGATCATCTTCGGCAGGGCGGCGAGAAGGGCGCGCGCCCCCATCCCGACCCCGCCCTTCGGCCGGCCGGGGCGGTCGGACTGGTTCCAGCCGTAGATGTCGAAATGGGCATAGGCCCCCGCCCCGGCGAAGCGGCGCAGGAACAGGGCGGCGGTGATCGACCCGGCCATGCCGCCGCCGGGCGCATTGTCGAGATCGGCGATGCCGGGCTCGATCAGCGACTCGTAGGGCTCGTGGTAGGGCATGCGCCAGACCGGGTCCGCGACCTCGGCCCCCGCGGCGGCGATGGCGGCGGCGATCCGGTCCTCGGTCGCGTAGAAGGGCGCGATGTCCGGCCCGACCGCGACGCGGGCCGCGCCCGTCAGGGTGGCCATGGAGACCATGAGATCCGGCTCCTCCTCCGCGCCGAGCGCCAGCGCGTCGGCGAGGACGAGCCGCCCCTCGGCATCGGTGTTGTTGATCTCGACGCTCAGCCCCTTGCGCGAGGGCAGGATGTCGCCGGGCCGGAAGGCGGGGCCAGAGACCGAATTCTCCACCGCCGGGATCAGCACGCGCAGCCGTAGCGGAATCCCGAGCGTCATGATCATCCGCGCGAGGCCGAGGACGGTGGCGGCGCCGCCCATGTCCTTCTTCATCAGCGCCATCGAGGCCCCGGGCTTGAGGTTGAGGCCCCCGGTGTCGAAGCAGACCCCCTTGCCGACCAGGGTCAGCTTCGGCCCCCAGGCGCCCCAGCGCAGGTCGATGAGGCGCGGCCCGCGCGCGGCATCCGCGGCCCGCCCGACCGTGTGGATCAGCGGCAGGTTCGCATCGAGCAGCGCGTCGGCATGGGTCACCTCGACCCTGGCCGCGTGATCGGCGGCGAGGGCGCGGACCGCCGTCTCGAGCTCGGCCGGGCCCATGTCGTTGGCCGGCGTATTGATGAGATCGCGGGTCAGGCATTCGCCCGCGGCGATCGCCTCGATCCGCCCGGCATCGATGCCGTCGGGCGCGACCAGCCGGGCCTTGCGGGCGGGCCGCGATGCGTAGCGGTCGAAGACGTAGCTCTCGAGCAGCCAGCCGAGGGCGGCCTCCTCGAGGTCGGCCTTGTCGAGCGTGCCGCCCGCGATCTCGTAGGTGCCGGCCGGCAGGCGGCTGGCCCCCCGGCCGACGGCGAAGCGGTGGCGCCGCGACTCGCGGGGGCCGGTGCCGACCATCGCCATGGCGACCTTGCCCGACGCGTCGGGAATGGCGAGGCACTCGCCGGCGCCGGCGGCGAATCCCTGCGCCTCGACCCAGGTGCGGGCGATCTCGGGCAGGGCCGCGATCCGGGCGGACAGCCCCTCGGGCGAGACGGCGAAGAGGGGGATGCGCGGGTCCTGCGGGTCGGCGAAACTGGGTTGCATGGGGGGTCCTTCGGGCTCTGTCCCGGCGGGATCGAGGGGCCGGGCGGGGATCGGCGCCACCGTAGCGCCGCGGCGGGCAGCCGCAACCGGCGGGACGGGGGAACGGCCCCTCCCGCGGGGTCAGGGGCGGGGGGGCGTGCAGGACCGGGGGGCGGGAACCGGCAGGCGCGAATGGTCAGGTGGCACGACCCGCCGCGACGGGTCTGGCCCGGGGCCCGCGATACGGGGGGCGGAGGCTCGGTACGGCCCCGCAGAGTCAGGGGAGGGGACCCCAGGGCGCGCGGCCGGTCCGCATCCCGGGTCCGCCCGCCGGGGTCCTGCGCCCCGCCCCCGGCGCCGGTACGGGTGCGGGGGCGCGATCAGATCTGGCCGGTCAGGCCCAGCCCCGGCGGCAGGCCCGCCAGCGCCGCGCGGCAGAGCCGCGACAGCCGGGCAGAGGTGGCGGCGATCGCGGTCGGGTCGCGCCCCCCCACGCAATCGGCCAGGTTCAGCGCCGCCTCCCGCAGGCAGGGCAGGCCCAGATCGGCGGCCACGTCCGACAGCGCGACCGCCTGACGGGCGACGTCCCGCACCTCCCCCGCCTCGAGCGCGGCCCAGATCCGCAGGCGCGAGCGGACGAGGACCGTGCGAAGGCGGCGCAGTTCCTCCCGCGCGGGGCGGGTGCCCCGCTCGGCCGCCAGGCGCGTCAGCCTGGCCGGTTCGATACGCATCACCTCCGCGTGGACGAGATCGACCACGGCGCAGGGGGGCGGCGCCGGATCGGCGCGCACGTCCAGAGACGAAGCCATTCCCCGGCTCCTTCCATGTGTGACGCCCCTACCCGGGGCCGGTTCAACCACAACCGTCTTGCCAAATCCTTACCCCTGGCGGGTCCCCTGCGCGGCCCCTCGCCAATCGCGCCGCGGGGCCGTATCACAAAGGCCTACGACCGCCCCGACAGGAGCCTCGCCATGACCGACACGTCCCACGCGCGCCCGCTGCCCGAATACCTCATCCGCCGCTATCACGGCTGGAAGGCGACCAGCTACGAGGAGAACAAGGGCTGGTACAAACGCCTCGCCGACGAGGGACAGCGTCCGCGTGCGATGGTCATCTCGTGCTGCGACAGCCGCGTCCACGTCACCTCGATCTTCGGCGCCGACCAGGGGGAGTTCTTCATCCACCGCAACATCGCCAACCTCGTCCCGCCCTACGAGCCCGACGGCAAGCAGCACGGCACCTCGGCGGCCGTCGAATACGCGGTCACGGCGCTGAAGGTGGCGCATCTGATCGTCCTCGGCCATTCGTCCTGCGGCGGCGTGCAGGGCTGCTACGAGATGTGCGAGGGCCGCGCCCCCGAACTGGAAGAGACGTCGAGCTTCGTCGGGCGCTGGATGGACATCCTGCGCCCGCAGCATGGCGGCCTGCCCGAGGGCGACGACCCGACCCGCCTGCGCGCGCTGGAGAAGCGGGCCATCCTGGCGTCGATCGACAACCTGATGACCTTCCCCTTCGTCGCCTCGGCGGTCGAGAACGGATCCCTCACCCTGCACGGCGCCTGGAACGACATCTCGACCGGCGCGCTCGAGGTCTGGGACCCGGCCGACCGGGAGTTCCTTCCGGTCTGAACCGCCCCCCGGGGCGGCAGGGCCCGGACCCGCGATAGTGGCGAACGAAATGCCGCCCCCCGGGGGACCGAAGCCCGGGAGGCGGCGATACGGAACCGGCGGGATGAGGGCCGGTCCCGGTCTCGGACCCCCCCGGGGGGTGACCTTTTCGAGCGTCTGCCGGACGCCGGCACGTGGCCGCCGCCTGGGCGGCCGGACCGCCACCGGGCCGGGGCGGCGCCGCGCTGGCTTGCGGCCGGACGCGGCCCCCGGACGCGACCTCCGAGACGACCTCAGTCGGCGGAGGCGGGCCGCTCCTGCACGTCGCGGCGGTTGCCGAGGGCGATGGTGCGGTTGCGGCGGGCTTTTTCGGCGAGGGTCATGGGGGGCGTCCTTATCTACGCGGGGGGACTCGAAAACGAACGGGCGGGGCGTCAGCGGCGCGGGGCGCGACCGAACTCGGTGGAAAAGATGTTGCTTGTGCGGGCGCGCACGCCGGTCACGGCGACCTGGCGGTTGCGGCGGGCTTTCTCGGCGAGGGTCATGGCGTCTCTCCCTGTCCGGCGCGGATCAGCGGCGCGGGGCGCGGCCGAACTCGGCGGCGAAGATGTTGCTGGTGCGGGCGCGCACGCCGGTCACGGCGGCCTGGCGGTTGAGGCGGGCTTTTTCGGCGAGGGTCATGGCGGGTCTCCTGTCGGAAGATCGGATCGGGATCAGAGGCCGGCGGGACGGCCGAAGCCGGTCTCGCTGCGGAACGTGCGGGACACCTGGGTCCGGGTCACGTGCCGACGGTCGGTCACGGCCGAGGCGGCAGCCCCGAGATGCGAGGTCCGTTCCCGCAGGAGGGCGGGGGCGAAACGGGATTGGGCGATCATGCGAGACATCTGGATTCGGTCCTGTTGGTCATCGTGGGCCAACCAGCGGGCAGCGGAGTTGGTAGGGATGATTAAGGGGGGCATTTGCGGCGAGACTCGGGCCGTTCGCAGCCCAAGAAAAGCCAGAAACACGTCAAGCCATTGATCCTGAACGAAAACTTACCGAAAAATATTCTCGGAAAAGCCGTTCGGGCGCCCAAACCCTGCCAATCGGCCGATCTAGGGGCGTGGCACACACCACGTTTTTGACATGAAGCGGGGCCTGTGCCCCATGATCGCCACCATTGAAGGTGTCGGCCGATCCTGCCGGTGCGATCCCCGACCCGCTGCCCGTGGACCGAATCGCACTATCGTCATTCATAAGCTCGCGGGGCGAATCGCGGAACCTGCCGTTTAGGTCAGGTGGAGGCGGCCGGCCCCGGGGCGGGCCGCCCTGCGGCGCCGCCCCCCTGCGGCGGGCCTCAGCCCTTCTTCAGCGCGCGCTGGCCCAGCACCTCGGCGATCTGCACCGCGTTTAGGGCCGCGCCCTTGCGCAGGTTGTCGGACACGCACCAGAAGGACAGGCCGTTGTCGATCGTGGGATCCTGGCGGATGCGGCTGACGAAGGTCGCGAAGTCGCCGACGCATTCGACGGGCGTGACGTAGCCGCCGTCCTCGCGCTTGTCGACGACCATGATCCCCGGCGCCTCGCGCAGGATCTCGCGCGCCTCCTCCTCGTCGAGGAAATCCTCGAACTCGACGTTCACCGCCTCGGAATGGCCAACGAAGACCGGGACGCGCACGCAGGTCGCGTGGACCTTGATCGACTTGTCGATGATCTTCTTCGTCTCGGCCACCATCTTCCACTCTTCCTTGGTGGAGCCGTCCTCCATGAAGACGTCGATATGCGGTATCACGTTGAAGGCGATCTGCTTGGTGAACTTGGCGGCGGGGACGTCGGTGACCGGGTTGTAGATGGACTTCGTCTGGTCCCAGAGCTCGTCCATCCCCTCCTTCCCGGCGCCCGAGACGGACTGGTAGGTCGCGACGACGACCCGCTTGATCCGGGCGCGGTCGTGCAGCGGCTTGAGCGCCACGACCATCTGCGCGGTGGAGCAGTTGGGGTTCGCGATGATGTTCTTCTTCGTGTAGCCCATCACGGCGTCGGCATTCACCTCCGGCACGACGAGCGGAACGTCCGGGTCGTAGCGGTAGAGGCTGGAATTGTCGATCACCACGCAGCCGGCCTTCGCGGCGCGGGGGGCATGTTCCTTCGTCGCCTCGGATCCGACCGCGAAGAGGGCGATGTCCCAGCCGGCGAAGTCGAACTGCGCCAGGTCCTTGGTCTTCAGCGTCTGGTCCCCGAAGCTGACCTCGGTGCCCTGGCTCCGGCGCGAGGCGAGCGCCGCGATCTCGTCCACGGGGAATTCCCGCTCGGCGAGGATGTTGAGCATTTCCCGGCCCACGTTGCCCGTGGCGCCGACGACGACGACCCTGTAGCCCATTCGACTGGCCCCTTCTCCGACAAGACGTCCCCCGGGGGGACGGGGCGCTATATCGCGGGCGCTTCCCCCGCGAAAGGGGCTGTCGGGGAGAGGGCCGGTCGCGAGGGGCCCCGCCCGGCGGGGATCGCCCCAGGGGGCCCGGCGTCCTCAGTCCAACCGGTCGCGGGAGAAGAGGTACGCGACGAGACCGACCGCCAGAAGGGCCGCGTAGAAGACGAAGAGCCGGCGGAAGCCCTCCACCGGGTCCGCCCCCTGTCCTGCCCCGCCCTCGAAGACAGGGCCGGTGGCGAGCTGCATGATCCCCACCCCGCCGATCGAGAACAGATTGGCCAGCGTCACCCCCCGCCCCGCCAGGTGCGCGGGGGCGAAGGCGCGGGCATGGGCGACGATGGCCGGGTAGGACGCGCCCGCGGCGCCGACGACCATCAGGAGCGCTGTCGCGGCCCACAGCCCCGAGGCCGGCGCGAGGGCGAGCGCGAGGCAGGCACCCGCGCAGATCGCGTTGCCGCCGAAGATCACCCATTTGCGGGTGCCGAGCAGCCGGTCGAGCGGGCCGTAGGCGAAATTGCCCGCGATCATGGCGAGGCCCATCGCCAGCGTGACGGTCCCGATGGTCCCGGCATCGGCGCCGAAGACCTGCCCCGCATAGGGCCCGGCCCAGAGGCCGCGCAGGCTGGCCGCCGGCGCGTAGTTCACCGCCGCCAGCGCGAGGACGGGCCAGAGCGCGGGAATCCGCAGCAGGTCGGAAAGGCCGCCCGCCGTTCCGCCCGCGGCCCGCTCGGGGTCGCGGACGGTCAGGGCGATCAGCGCCGCCACGGCGAGCGACAGCACGGCGAGCGCCACGAGCGTCTCGCGCCAGCCGAAGGCCGTGGCCGCCCAGGCCATCGGCGCGGCGGCGGCGACGTTGCCGAGCGAGCCCAGCCCGATCACCGCCCCCGCCAGCGTGGCGAAGACCCGGGGCGGGTAGATCCGCGCGAAGATGTAGTACGACGCCATGAGCACCGGCGAGCAGCCGATGCCGAGCAGCACCATCCCCCAGGTCACGGCCCCCGGCCCCTGCGCCAGCGCGAAGACCGCCGCGCCCCCGCCCCCGCCCAGCGCCAGCAGCCAGGCCGCCGTCCGTCGCGGCCCGAGCCGGTCCAGCGCCCATCCGACGGGGATCTGCATCAGGGCGAAAACGAGGAACCAGAGGCCGGAGGCCGTGGCCAGCCCCTCGGGCGTCGCGCCGATCTCGGCGATCAGGGTCGGGGCCAGGACGGCGAGGAAGGCGCGGTAGAACTGCGACAGGGCATAGGCCACCACCAGGACCGCCAGTCCGACACGCATCGCCTCTCTCCCCCGGTCTTCCCGGGCGGCAGGTGGCACGAGGGGCGGGGTGCCGGCAAGGGGGCCGGCGCGCCCCGGGGCCTCCGGGGACAAGGCGAAGGGGGCTGGGCTTCGGGGGGAGGTTCATGTCGCGTCCGGCCCCGGGGGTCCGGGGCGGCGGCGATGTGGGGGGCGATGGCGCGGACCGTTCTTCCCGCCGTGCCCCGCCCCCCGGGCCGAAGCCGCGGGGGAAAAGGCGGAAGAGGCCGGGCTTCGAGGAAAGGTTGGTCCCGTCCGGCCCCGGGGCTGCGGGGCGGCGGCGATGGCCGCGCCCTCTCCCGCCCTGCGGGATCAGCGGCCGATCAGGCCCATGATCTCGGTCGTACGCTTCAGGATCGGGGCGGCGATGGCGCGCGCCCGCTCCGCCCCCCGTGCGAGGGTGCGGTCGATCTCGGCCGGGTCGTCCAGCAGGCGGCGCATCTCGCCCGAGATCGGGGCCAGCTTCTCCACCGCGAGATCGGCGAGGGCGGGCTTGAACGCGCCCCAGCCGGCACCCGCATGCTCGGCGATCACCGCCTCGGGGGTCATGTCGGACAGGGCCGCGTAGATGTCGACGAGGTTGCGCGCCTCGGGCCGGCCCTCCAGCCCCTCCGCCGTCTCGGGCAGGGGCTCGGCATCGGTGCGCGCCTTGCGGAACTTCTTCGCGATCGTGTCGGCGTCGTCGAGCATGTTGATCCGCTCCATGTCGGATTCGCCTGACTTGGACATCTTCTTGGTTCCGTCGCGCAGGTTCATTACCCGCATCGCCGGCCCCTCGATCACGGGCTGCGTCTCGGGGAAGAAGTCCACCTTGTAATCGTGGTTGAACTTCGCCGCGATGTCGCGCGTCAGCTCGACATGCTGCTTCTGGTCCTCGCCCACGGGGACGTGGGTCGCGTGGTAGAGCAAGATGTCGGCGGCCATCAGCGCCGGGTAGGCGTAGAGGCCGAGCGACTGCTTCTCGGCGTTCTTGCCCGCCTTCTCCTTGAACTGGGTCATCCGGTTCATCCAGCCGACCCGGGCGACGCAGTTGAAGAGCCAGGCGAGCTCGGCATGTTCGTGCACCGCCGCCTGGTTGAACAGGATCGACCGCTCGGGGTCGATCCCTGCGGCGAGGTAGCCGGCCGCCACCTCGCGCGTCATGCCCGGCAGCTCGGCCGGGTCCTGCCAGACGGTGATCGCATGCAGGTCGACGACGCAGTAGATCGTCTCGAAGTCGGTGTCCTGCATCTGCACGAAGCGCTTGATCGCCCCCAGGTAATTGCCGAGCTGCAGCCCCCCCGACGGCTTGATGCCCGAGAAGATGCGCGGGGTGAAATCGGTCATGGCGGGCCTCCGGGCAGCGCGGGCGCGGCTCTGGCGCCCGGACAACGCCTCGCTTACCCATGCCCCCGATGGGCGTCAACTTGGGGCGCCCCCGGCGCGAGGGCCCCGACATGCACGATCCCCGGAACGAGGACGACAGGGACGGCCCGGCCTTCGAGAGCCCGTTCAACGCGGTGCCGCCCGTCATCCTCGCCGTCGCGGCGCTGGCCGCGCTGATCGAGGCGGCCTTCTCGCTCGGCGCCTCCGGCCTCGTCGGGGGGCCGGGCGCGGTCGGGTGGCGGCTGGCGGCGGCGCGGGATTACGGCTTCTCGCCGCTGGTCTTCGACCAGATCCTCCTGGGCGATACCAGCCTGTCGATGTGGCAGCGCCTCGTCACCTACGCGCCGATCCACGGCTCCTTCACCCAGGCGCTGTTCGGGATCGCGCTGCTGCTCGCCCTCGGCAAGTTCGTGGGCGAGGTCTTCCACTGGGGCGCGACGCTGATCCTGCTGATGCTCACGACCGTGGCGGGCGCGCTCGCCTTCGGCGCGGTCTTCGACGGGCCGATCGCGCTGATCGGCCTCTATCCCGCGACCTACGGGCTGATCGGGGCGTTCACCTACCTGCTCTGGACGCGGCTCGGCGCGGATGGCGGCAACCGGCTGATGGCCTTCCGCCTGATCGGGGTGCTGATGGGGCTGCAGCTGGTCTTCACGCTGCTCTTCGGGTCGAACCCGACCTGGGTCGCGGACGTGGCGGGCTTTGCCGCCGGGTTCGCCGCCTCGATCCTGCTGGCCCCCGGGGGCTGGACCGCCTTCCTCGACCGGATGCGGCGCCGGACCTAGCGGCGGACGGCGCGCCGCAGGTCGGTGATCCGCATCCCGCCGAAGAGGTGGGCGAGGGCGAAGTAGCAGACGATCCCCCCCCCGACGAGCAGGGCGAGCGCCGGGTACCGCGAGACAGGCGAGCCGAGCCAGGTGATCAGCACGACCTGCAGCAGCCACAGGATCACGCCCATTCCCGCGCTGGCCAGCGCGATGCGCCAGATCCGCGACCGGAACCGCGCGTCGAGCCGCGCCGCCGGGCCCATCCGGCGCGCCCCGGCCCAGAGCAGGCCGACCATCGCCCAGCCGGCCAGGGTCGTGGCCAGCGCCGCGGCGGCGAAGCCGATGACGGGCGACAGGCCGATCGCCACGGCCGCGTTCACCACCATCGCCCAGACCGCGTAGCGGAACGGGCTGCGCGTGTCCTCGCGGGCGTAGAAGAGCGGCTGGTAGCATTTCTGCAGCACGAAGGCCGGCAGGCCGAGGCCGTAGATCATCACCGCCAGCGCGGTGGCCGCCGCGTCGTCCGGCCCGAAGGCGCCGCGCTGGAACAGGACGCTGACCAGCGGCATCGGGATCACCAGCAGCGCCACCGTCGCCGGCAGGGTCATGGCGAGCGAGAATTCCGCGGCGCGGGAGAAGGCGCCCTGCCCCCCCGCCTCGTCCCCCGCGCCGAGGCGGCGCGACAGGTCGGGCAGCAGGACGATCCCGACCGCGATGCCGATCACCCCCAGCGGCAGCTGGTAGAGCCGGTCGGCATAGCTGAGCCAGGCGACCGCGCCGTCGAAATGGCTGGCGACCTGCCGCCCGACGAGGAGGTTGATCTGCACCACCCCTCCCGCCAGCAGGGCGGGCACGGCGATCACGGTCAGCCGCCGCAGGTCCGGGGTCAGGCGCGGCCGGCGCCAGGCCATCGCGAAGCCGGCGCGGCGCGCGGCCCACCAGACAAGCAGCAACTGCACGAGCCCCGCGATCGGGACCGAGGCGGCGAGCGTCGATCCGGTCTGCAGCCGCAGCAGCTTGTCGAGGCCGAGGCCGAACGCGTTCTCGACCGGCACGCCGAGCAGCCGCCCGCCCAGCAGCGCCACGATGAAGACGACGTTCAGCAGGACCGGCGCGGCGGCGGCGGCGGCGAAGCGCCCCGTCGCGTTGAGCACGCCCGAGAGCAGCGCCGCGAGCGAGATGAAGAGGATGTAGGGAAAGGCGATGCGCCCGTATTCCACGGCGAGGCCGAAGCGCTCGTCCCCCGCGAAGCCGCTCGCCATCAGCCAGACGAGCCCCGGCATCGCGACGATCCCGATCACGGTGAAGAGCGTCAGCAGCGCCGCCATCGCGACGAAGGCCTCCTGCGCGAAGCGCTCGGGCTGCTCGCCGCTTTCCAGCTTCTTGGCGAACATCGGCACGAAGGCCATGTTGAACGCGCCCTCGGCGAAGAAGCGCCGGAACATGTTCGGCAGGGAGAAGGCGATCAGGAAGGCTTCGGCCACCGGCCCCGTCCCGAGGATCGCCGCCATCAGGATGTCGCGCGCGAAGCCGAGCACGCGGGACATCAATGTCCAGACTCCCACGGTAAGGAAGCCGGTGACGAGGCGGATCGGTTTCATGGGGCGGGGGGGTCCTGTCCGGGTGCCGCGCCTCATAGCGCCATCGGGGCGGCGCGGGAAGCGCCGGCGATGCCGGGCCGGGTCGGCCCGCCGAGGAGTCCGGGCGCGCCGCCGGGGGGCCGGCCGGACAGGCCCGTGCGGGGGCCGGGTGGTGGCGTCCCGCCCGACGGCGAGGGGCAGCCGGGCCCGCCCGTGTCGGGTCCGGGTGGATGCGACGCACCCTCCGACGAGGGGCCGCCGGACATGCCCGTGCGGGGTGGGCTGCACCCACCCTCATCCGCCCCGGCCGAGACCCCCCGCAGGGTGGGTTGCCCCCCCCCCCGCCCACCACCTCCCTCCGCCTCGCCTTTCCCCCGCCCCTTCGCACGGCCCACCGGCGGGAATTCCGGGCGGGCCCCACTCTTCCCGATACATGGGGTCCGCCGGGCAATCCCCTCCGCCGGGCGGGTGCGCCCCACCCCGCCCCGATCCCGGCCGGGCCGCCCTCGCCCCCTCGCCCCGGTCCGACCGGCGCTTTCCCGTCACGCCGGCCGCCCCTGACCCCGCGGGGCGCTCGCATTGCGGCGCGGCCCGTGCCATCGTCCCGCCCGACGAAGGAGCGCGAGGGAGAGGCGCGATGAGCAAGACCACGATCAGCGAGGAACTCACGATCGAGGGCGACGTGACCGGCCAGGGCACGATCGACGTGCGCGGCACGGTGATCGGCGACATCCGGGCGGGCGGGATCGACGTGCTCGTCGGGGGCCGGGTCGAGGGCCGCGTGACCGTCGACAGCGCCGAGGTGCGCGGCATCCTCAAGGGCGGTCTGCAGACCCGGACGCTGAACCTCTATTCCCAGGCCGAGGTCGAGGCCGATGTCAGCGCCGAGACGATGTCGGCCGAGCGCGGGGCGCGGCTGAAGGGGCGGGTGACGATCGGCTGAGGGCTGCGGCGGCGCAGGGGATCGGTGCGCCCGCGGCGGATGACGCGGGGGCGTCCCGCCCGTATCTGCGATGACGCATCGAGAGGAGCCGTCCCATGCCCTATACCGCCCCGGCCGATACGAGGGTCGGCCATGTCCATCTGAGGGTCTCGGACCTCGAGCGCGCGATCGACTTCTATTCGGGCGTGCTCGGCTTCGCGCTGACGCAGCGCTACGGCGCGCAGGCCGCGTTTCTCTCGGCCGGCGGCTACCACCACCATATCGGCCTCAACACCTGGGAGAGCCTCGGCGCCGGTCCGGCGCCGGCGGGGCATCCCGGCCTCTACCACTCGGCCTTCCTCTACCCGGACCGCAAGGCGCTGGGCGGGGTGCTGCGAAGCGTCGTGGAGGCGGGGATCCCGCTGGACGGGGCCGCCGATCACGGGGTGAGCGAGGCGATCTACCTGCGCGATCCCGACGGCAACGGGGTAGAGCTCTACCGCGACCGACCCGAGGCCGAGTGGCCCCGCGATGCCGCGGGCGCGTTGCGGATGGTCAACGCCCCGCTCGACCTGCAGGCCCTGCTGGACGAGGCCTGACAGGGGGCCGAGGGGCACCTGAGATCAGGCTGCCGGCGGGCCGTCCGACCGGGGCGCTCCGGGGGCCCGACCGGGACCGGGCCGGGGCCGGCTCGCGGACCTTCCGGGGTTCTGCCCGCCGGATGCCGCCCGCCGCCCCGGAGGCCGGCCTTCGTGGCGGGGCGTTCTTCACCCTTCCTTCACCTCGCGGGCCTAGGACCGGCAGCGGGCGTCGAACGCGCCCGCCAGAGGTCCGGCCGCGATTCCAGACGGCCGGCCGAGCGGCCAAAGCGCCGGCTCATCGGCTGTTCCCGCCGATCCGGCCCGCATCCCGGCATCGGCGGTGCGGGCCGTCCGGCGGGCCGGCCCGGCCGCCCCCTTCCGGCCCCCCGGCACGGCCCCCCCGCATCACGAACCCCGCGACAAGATCCCGTGTCAGGATTTTCCCCGGCGGCAGGATCCCCGCCGTCACGCCCCCGCCGGCGACCGTGGCCGCGCCCGTGGCAGCGCCCGCGACTGCGCCCGCGACTGCGCCCGTGACCGGACCGAGACCCCGCCCGTGCCCGTGCCCGTGCCAATGCCAGTGACCACACCCGTACCTCGGACTGGACCTCCCGGCGCGCCGCGCCTAGCGTCCGCCCGCAGCGAAGAGGGAGACGCCCATGGCCACCGGCACCGATATCCGCACCTGGTTCGACGGTCGGTGGCACGAGGGCGATCTTCCGGTGATGCGGGCCGCCGATCACGGCGCCTGGCTCGGCTCCTCGGTCTTCGACGGGGCGCGCCACGCGCGGGGCCGGGCCCCCGATCTCGGCCCCCATCTCGCGCGGGTGAACCGCTCGGCCGAAGCGCTGATGCTGCGCCCCACCCGTTCGGTCGAGGAGATGACGGAGATCGTGCGGGAGGGTCTCGCCCTCTATCCCGCGGAAGCGGCGATCTACATCCGTCCGATGTACTGGGGCATCCACGGCGACGCGACCGCCATCGTGCCGCAGCCCGAGGAGACGGGATTCGCGATCTGCCTCGAGGCGATCCCGCTGGCCCCGGAGGAGGCGAGCGTCACGCTGGGCCGCACCCGCTTTCGGCGGCCGACGCTCGAGAGCGCGGTCGTGAACGCCAAGGCCGGTTGCCTCTATCCCAACAACGCGCGGATGCTGGCCGAGGTGCGGGGCCGGGGCTTCCACAACGCGCTGGTGGCCGACGCGATGGGCAACGTGGCCGAGAGCGCGACCTCCAACGTCTTCATCGTGCGGGACGGGGCGGTCGAGACGCCGGTCGCGAACGGCACGTTCCTCGCCGGGATCACCCGGGCGCGGATCATCGACCTGCTGCGCCGCGACGGGATGGAGGTGCGCGAGACGGTCCTGACCTTCGACGACGTCGAGGCGGCGGACGAGGTCTTCCTCACCGGGAACATGAACAAGGTCACCCCCGTCACCGGGTTCGAGGCGCGCGCCTACCAGGTCGGCCCCGTCACCCGGCGGGCGCGCGACCTCTACTGGGACTGGGCCGCCACGGCCTGATCGGGACGGGACGGACGCCACGGCCCGATCGCGAACGGCCCGTCGATCCCCGGGGAACCGGCCGCGCGCGACCGGGTTTCGCCCCCGTGACGCAGGACAAAGACACCGAGAGCACCGCCGGCGCCCCCGACTGGACCGAGCGTCTCGCCCGGCACCGCACGGGCATGGCCGCGCTGTCCTTCGCCGAGAGCACGGTGGTGCCGATCCCGCTGGAGACGCTCGCCGTCCCGCTGATGGTCGGCCATCCGAAACGGTCGATCGCGATCGCCGTCGCGATCTGGATCGGCTGCCTTGTCGGGGCCTCGCTCTTCTACTTCGTCGGTCTGTGGCTGCGCGACCCGGTCGTGCTTCCCGCGATCGAATGGCTGGGGCTCACGCAGAGCTACGAGGATCTCGCCGCCGATCTCGAGGGGGGCGGGCTGTTCTGGACCGTGTTCCTCGTCTCGTTCTCGCCCGCGCCGATGCAGCTGGCGACCCTGGGGACCGGCGCGGTGCAGGGCAATTTCGCCGTCTTCTTCGCCGCCATCGCCGCCAGCCGGGGACTGCGATATTTCGGTCTCGCCCTGCTGGCGCAACTCGTGGGCGAGCGGCTGCGCAAGTTCGACATCTCGGTCGGGAAGATGGTGCCGATCATCGCCGGGCTGCTGCTCGGCGGCTGGGCGCTCTACGAGGTGCTGCCGATCTGAGGGCTCAGCCCTGCGGCCGCTCGGCCCAGCCGGCGAAGACCTTCTCCAGCGCGACGACGGCGTAGTAGAGCGCGATCCCCAGAACCGCGAGCGCGATGAGCACCGCGAACATCAGCGGGTAGTTCGAGTTCGTCTGACCCGACAGGAACAGCGCCCCCAGCCCGCGCCCGTGGGGCGAGACGATCTCGACCAGGTTGGTGCCGATGAAGGCGAGCGTCACCGCCACCTTCAGCGCGCCGAAGAACTCGGGCAGCGTCTTGGGCAGGGCGATCTTGCGGAAGATGGTGAAGCGCGACGCGCCGAGCGAGCGCAGGATGTCGCGGTATTCGGGCTCGAGCGTCGACAGGCCGATCCCCACGGACACGGCGATGGGGAAGAACGAGATGAGGAAGGCCATCATCACCGTGTTGAAATCGTGCTGCCCGATGAAGAGCAGCGCGAGGACGGGCACGAGCGTCGCCTTGGGGATCGCGTTGAACCCGACGAGCAGCGGGTAGAGCCCGTCGCGCGCGGTGCGCGAGAAGCCCATGATCATGCCCAGCAGCAGCCCGAACAGCACGGCCAGCGCCAGCCCCGCGACGGTGCGCCAGAGCGTCTGCCAGGCGCCGGTCAGGAACAGCCCCCAGAACCGCGCATAGGACTGCGGCAGGTCGGAGGGGGAGGCCATGACGTAATCCGGCCAGCCATTCGCCCAGACGAGCAGTTCCCACAGGGCCACGAAGAGGGCGAGCGCGGCGACGGGGACGGCGACCTTGCGGATCATCGCGCGGCCCCCCGCGTCGCGCCGTCGGGCGCGGTCTTCCGCGCCGGTCCGTCGGGCGCGCCGCCCGGCCCCCCCGCGTCCCGCGCGGCCCCCGGAGTCGTCAGGCCCTGCGCCGCGCTGCCGGGCAACAGGTCCGACCCGGTGTGGGCGGGGGGATCGTCCCGCCCCTGCGCGATCCTGATCTGGTCGCGCAGCAGGTGGAGCATGTCGCCCGCCCGCCTGTCGTAGAGGATGTCGATGGTCCGGTCCTCCGGCAGGTCGACATCGAGGACGTATTGCGTGCGCGCCGGACGCCCCGACAGGACGACGACCTGGTCGCCGAGGAAGACGCTCTCGCGCAGGTCGTGGGTGATGAGCACGCAGGTGAAGCGCTCCCTGGCGCGCAGGTCGCGCATCGTCTGCCAGAGGTCCTCGCGCGTGAAATTGTCGAGCGCGCCGAAGGGTTCGTCCATGATGAGGACGGAGGGGCGGTGCACCAGCGCCCGGCAGAGCGAGGCGCGCTGGCGCATGCCGCCTGACAGCTCGGAGGGACGCTTGCCCTCGAACCCGGCGAGGCCGACCATGTCCAGAAGCTCTTCCGCCCGGGCGACGCGCTCGGCGCGCGGCATCCGGGGGGCGACGATCTCGAGCGGCAGGATGACGTTGTCGAGGATCGACCGCCATTCCAGCAGGACCGGATTCTGGAAGGCCATGCCGACCGTCCTGCGGGGAGAGGTCACGCGCCTGCCCTCCAGCCGGACCTCGCCCTGGTCGGGCTTCATCAGGCCGGCGATCAGACGGGTCAGGGTGGACTTGCCGCAGCCGGACGGGCCGACGACGGCGCAGAACCGGCCCTCGGGCACGGACAGCTCCAGCCCGTCCAGGACGGGGAGCGGGCCGGCCTTTGTGCGGTACGCGTGGCGCACGCCGCTTATGGCGATGAGGTCGGTCATGGCAGCGGGCCTTCGGACGAGGAATCGGCCGGGCGAAGGCGCCGCCCGGCCGGACGGGTGCCGGCGGCAGGGACGCCGCCCGGCGGTCGGATCACTCCGCCGCGCTCAGCATCCGCGCCTCGGCGGGCGGCAGGTAGCTGTCGTCGAAGTAGAGCGCGGCATCGGGCTCGTTCTGGAACTCGTAGACGGTGCGCGTCTGTTCGATCGAGGCGTCCATCCGCGCGGGGTCGATCCCGCCGAAGCCGTTCTCCATCACCCAGTCGGTCAGGACGTTGGCGTCGATCGCCATCTGCAGGCGGCGCGTCTCCAGCTCGGCATCGGCGGCCGGGTTGCGCTCCATCAGGCTGGCGATGGCGGCGTCCGGGTCGTCGATGGCGGCCTGCCAGCCCTCGGCGATGGCGGTGAGGAAGCCGGTCACGGCCTCGGGATTCTCGGCCGCGTAGTCCGTGTTCACGATGATGGCGTTGCCGTAGAGATCGACGCCGTGATCGGCCATCAGCAGGACGGAGATGTCCTCTTCCGGCACGCCGAGACGGATCAGGTTGAGCGTCGAGGAGAACGAGAAGCCGGTCACGCTGTCCACCTCGCCGCTCGCCAGCATGGGCTCGCGCGTGGGAAAGCCGACCGGCTCGACCGTGATGTCGGCCATGTCGAGGCCGTTCTCGGCGGCGAAGATCGGGAACTGCGCCCAGGCTCCGTCGGGCGGCGGCGCGCCGAGGACCGATCCGGCGAGGTCGGCGGGGGTCTCGATCCCCTGGCTGATCCGGCCCACCACCGCGAAGGGCGGCTTGTCGTAGACCATCATGACCGGCACGACCGGCGCGCCGGGATTCTGGTCGAGGAAGCGCATCACCGAATTGATGTCGGCGAAACCGACCGGGAAGGCGCCGGTCGCCACCTTGGGGATCGCGTCGAGCGAGCCGTTGCCCTCGGTGATCGTGACCGACAGATCCTGCGCCTCGAACAGCCCCTGGTCGATGGCGAGCGTGTAGGGCGCGGCGGGACCCTCGAACTTCCAGTCGAGCGCGAAGGGCATCTCGGTCTGCGCGAGGGCGGCGGTCCCGGTCAGCGCCAGCGCGGCGCCGGCGACGATATGGCGGATCATCTGTCTCTCCCCTTGAATGACGTCGACCGACACCCTTCCGCCGCGGGGTCCCGCTGCGGAAGGGCATGGGCCGCACGGAGGGCGCCTGCGCGCGATGCCGGCCGGCGGACGCCCAAAACCCGGGCAGCTCGCCCGCCGTTTGGTCATCCCGAAAGACCACGGCGGAGTGGACCGGACGCCCGGCCCGGGTCTAGGCTGGACCCGACCGGGCCGTCAGAGACCGGCGAGAGGCATGGCAGATGTCAGCGACCCACGATCTCCGGGCCGATCCGCGCTGGCGCGCGGGCGGCCCCGTGCCGGCGCCACGGCCGCGCCGCGCCGGGCGCGACCGGCGGCGCCCCGCCCCCGCGCGCCGGATCCTCGCCGCCTGCCTTGCCCCCGTGCCGATCCTCGCCTCGGCCGCGCTGCTGCTCTGGACGCTGACCCTGTCGCCCTTCACCGCGCCGTTCGTCGAGCGCGGCACGCAGGAGGCGGAACTCGCGATCCGCACGGCGATGGCGCGCGAGGTCGATGCCGCCTGGGTCGCGGCGCGGCTCGACCGGGCGCTCGCGGCGGAGGATCTCGACGATGCGCGGCTCGCCCTGTCGCTGGCGGAGCGGTTCGGCGTGCCTGTCCGGGCGGACCAAGCAGAGGCGGTCGGCGCGATGGAGGCCGAGCTGACGGGACCCTGGGCGACGGCCACGGCCTGCGGGGCCTGTGCGGTCGACATCGCGTCCTGCCCGCGGCTCGACCTGCTGGCGATCTGCGGCGTGCCGGTGGAGATCAGCCCGGTGGGCGACGTGAACGCGCTCCGCCGCGCCGGTGTCGCCGCCTGGCGGGGGGAGGAGGTCGACCGCCTCGATGCCGGCCTCGCCGTGGCGGGGCTGGCCGCGACCGGGGCGGTACTCCTGAGCGGGGGCACCTCGGTGACGGTGAAGGCGGGGACCGGCCTGCTGCGGACGGCGCGGCGGCTGGGCACGCTGACGCCGGCCTTCCGCGCCAGCCTGGGGCGGCTCGCCGATATCGGGCTGCGGACCGACCGGATCCTGCCCTACCTGCTGGGCCGGACAGCGCTGGACGAGGTGGCCGACATGGGCCGCGTCGCCGCGCTGTCCGCCGTCGCCGCCGATATCGGCCGGGTGGCGGATCGCACCTCGCTGACCGATACCGCGCTGCTGCTGCGGCATGTCGACGGACCGGACGACGCCGCCCGGCTGGCCCGCGCGGCCGAGGCGATGGGCCCCGAGACCCGGGCCGCCTTCGACGTGCTGGGCAAGGCGCGGGTGTTCCGGGCGCTGGTGCGGTTGTCGGGCCTCGCCCTGCTCGCCGCCGGGATGGTCTATGCCCTGGCGCTGCAGGTGGCGCTGTGGTTGGCCGGGCGGTTCGGACGCCTGTTCTGGACCGCGCTGACCGAGGTGGTACGCGGCCGCTGATACGGGGCGCCGAGACGGGAAACTGATACGGGGCGCCGATCCCGGCCAGCGAAACCCACACGCCGCTCCCCGTTGCCCCGGGGCGGTGCCTGCTGCATGCTCCGCCGGCAGGGAGAGCAAGATGCGCAAGTTCCTCGTCATCCTCGACGACAGCCGCGAATGTCTGAACGCGATGCGCTTCGCCGCGATGCGCGCGAACCATACGGGAGGGGCGGTGACCATCCTGTCGGTGATCCCGCCCGACGAGTTCAACCACTGGATGGGCGTGGCCGAGATCATGCGCGAGGAGACGCGCGAGCGCATCCACGCCCATTTCGAGGTCTTCGCCAAGTGGATGCGCGACCGGCAGAACGTCGATCCCGAGCTGGTCATCCGCGAGGGCGAGCCGGTGGCGCAGATCCTCGCCCAGATCGAGGAGGATCCCGAGATCGGGGTGCTGGTCCTCGGCGCGGGGACGGACCGCAAGGGGCCGGGCCCGTTGGTGACCGAGCTGTCGCGCAGCGCCGGGTCGCTGCAGATTCCGGTGACGATCGTGCCGGGCGGGATGTCGAAGGAGCGGCTCGAGCAGGTTACCTGATCACCCGATCGTGTCCCTGCACCAGCGCACAGACGGGATGCGGTTCGGCATGTCGTTCTCGCAGCGCCGCACACCTAGCTGGGGGTCACAGGTCAACGACAAGACGAAAGGACCTCCCCATGAAAAACCTCCTCACCGCCTCCGCCGTCGCGCTCGTCGCCAGCTTCGGCGCGGTTTCCGCCGCCTCGGCCAATAGCGGCTTCGTTCCCTCCGACCGGCAGGCCACCGGCGCGCCGACCTTCAACGTGAATGTCGGCACGGTCCTGGCCGATGCCGCCGGCACCGTGTCCGTCTACGATACCAATGGCGAGCTGCTGGGCACCACGCCGGTGAAGGCCGGGCTGAACACCGATGTCCGCGTGCATTTCGTCCGGCCCGCGCTGACGGATGTCGTCGCGGTGCTCGACATCGACGGCACGCGGCTCGACGACCTGCGCCTCGGCCTCTGAGCCCGGACGGTCGGGGCCCGGCGCCCCGATCCGGCGCCCCAATCCGGCAACGGACGGGTCGGCTCTTGTTGGGCCGGCCCGTTCTGCTTTAGAATGGTTCCAGCTTGAAGGGTCGCGCGCCGCGGCCCATATCGGCGTCTCCCGCGACCGAAAGGCCCCGCCCCATGTTCATCCAGACCGAATCGACCCCGAATCCCGCGACGCTCAAGTTCCTGCCCGGGCAGGAGGTGCTGTCCGCCGGCACCGCCGACTTCCCCGCCGCCGAGAGCGCGTCGCCCTCTCCGCTGGCGCAGCGGATCTTCGGCGTGAAGGGTGTGACGGGCGTGTTCTTCGGCACCGACTTCGTGACGGTGACCAAGGAGGAGGGTGCCGACTGGGACGCGGTGAAGCCGCAGGTCCTCGGCGCGATCATGGAGCATTACCAGTCGGGCGAGCCGGTGATGGCCGGGGCCGAGGCCGCCGCCCGGTCGGGCCATGCCGAGCATGACGGCGAGGACGGCGAGATCGTCTCGCAGATCAAGGAACTGCTCGACACGCGCGTCCGCCCCGCGGTCGCGCAGGACGGCGGCGACATCACCTTCCACGGCTTCGAGCGCGGGGTGGTCTACCTGCACATGCAGGGGGCCTGCGCCGGCTGCCCGTCCTCGACCCTGACGCTCAAGATGGGGATCGAGAACCTGCTGCGGCACTACATCCCCGAGGTGACCGAGGTCCGGCCCGTCGCGGCCTGATGCCCGGGCCGACCCTTCTCGCCTTCGACACGTCGGCCGCGCATTGCGCGGCCGCGTTGCTGTCGGACGGGCGGATCCGCGACGCGCGGGTCGAGGAGATGGCCCGCGGCCAGGCCGAGCGGCTGATGGACCTCTGCCGGGAGGTGCTGGACGCGGCCGGTCTGGACTGGCAGGCGCTGGACGGGATCGGCGTGGGCGTGGGGCCCGGCAATTTCACCGGCATCCGCATCTCGGTCGCAGCCGCGCGCGGGCTGGCGCTGGGCCTCGGCGTGCCGGCGATCGGTGTCTCGCGGCTGGAGGCGCAGGCGCTGGACGCCCCCCGCCCCTGCCGTGCCGCGATCGAGGCCCCGCGCGGCGCGGCCTACGTGCAGGATTTCCCCGGCGGCGCCCCGTCGCTGGTGCCGGCGCGCCCCGAGGGCGCCCTGCCGCCGCTGGACGCGCGCGAGGAGATCGCGCGCATCGCCCGGATCGCCGCCGACCGGCTCGGCACCGACCAGCCGCGCCCCGCGCCGGTCTATGTCCGCGCGGCCGACGCCGCCCCCGCCTCGGACCCGCCGCCGGTCCTGCTGCCGTGACGCCCGAGGCGCTGGCCCTGACCCACGCCGCCGCCTTTGCCGGGGAGCGGGGCTGGAGCGCGGCGGAATTCGCGGACCTGCTGGCGGCCCGGGGCGCGATCCTGTCGGGCGACGCGGCGGCCTTCGTCCTCGGCCGGGCGATGCTGGACGAGGCCGAGATCCTGACCGTCGCCACCCGGCCCGAGCGGCGCCGCGCCGGCCTCGCCCGGGCCGCGCTCGCCGCGTTCGAAGCCGCGGCGGCCGCGCGCGGCGCAGCGCGGATCTTCCTCGAGGTGGCCGAGGACAACGGCCCGGCCCGCGCGCTCTATGCGGGGGCGGGCTATGCGCGCATCGGGCGCCGCAGGGCCTATTATGCCCGCCCCGGGGCCCCGTCGGTCGACGCGCTGGTGCTGGAGAAGCGGCTGCCTCGATCGTGATCGCCCGAAGCTGACCGGCTGGTCAAAAATCGCGCGAACGCTACGAAATTGCGGTTGACCTGCCCCATCGCCTGCCCCCTTGATTGACAAGTCCGCGCCCACGGGGCGTGACTAAGGGCCACGAGGACGAACCCGGACGGACAAGGCTCCGGGATCCGATCCAGGGAACCAACGGGAGAGACCCATGACCTTCATGAAAACGCTGCTCGGCGCGACCGCGACGCTGGCGATGACCGCCGGCGCGGCGCTCGCCGACCCGGCCGTGATCTTCGATCTGGGCGGCAAGTTCGACAAGTCGTTCAACGAATCCTCGTTCACCGGCGCCCAGCGCTGGGCCGAAGAGACCGGCGGCACCTTCGCCGAGGTCGAGCTGCAATCCGACGCCCAGCGCGAGCAGGCGATCCGCCGCTTCGCCGAGGCCGGCTACAACCCGGTCATCATGGCCGGCTTCTCGAACCAGACCGCGCTCGAGACCGCCGCGCCGGACTACCCGGACACGACCTTCGTCATCATCGACGCCGTGGTCGACCAGCCGAACGTGCGCTCGGTCGTGTTCGACGAGCACGAGGGCTCCTACCTGGTCGGCGTGATGGCCGCGATGGCGTCCGAGACCGGCACCGTCGGCTTCATCGGCGGCATGGACATCCCGCTGATCCGCAAGTTCGGCTGCGGCTACGCGCAGGGCGTGATGGACACCAACCCCGACGCGACCGTCGTCGCCAACATGACCGGCACCACCCCGGCCGCCTGGAACGATCCGGTCCGCGGCTCGGAGCTGACGCAGGCGCAGATCAGCCAGGGCGCCGACGTGGTCTTCGCCGCGGCCGGCGGCACCGGCGTGGGCGTGCTGCAGACCGCCGCCGACGAGGAGATCCTCTCCATCGGCGTCGACAGCAACCAGAACTACCTGCATCCGGGCCTCGTCCTGACCTCGATGCTCAAGCGCGTGGACAACGCCGTCTACGACGCGATGATGGCCGGCCCCGAGGTCGAGACCGGCGTCAACGTGATGGGCGTGGCCAATGGCGGCGTCGGCGTCGCGATCGACGAGAACAACGAGAGCCTCGTCACCGACGAGATGATGGCCGCCGTCGAGGAGGCGATCGCCGGCATCGAGGACGGCTCGATCGAGGTCCACGACTACATGTCCGACGAGTCCTGCCCCGCCATCAGCTTCTGATCGCGGCACGAGACAGCGGAAGGGCCGCGCGGGCGACCGCCGCGGCCCTTTCCGCACCACGGACCGGAGGGCAGGATCCATGGCCGACACGATCGAGACCTTCTTCGCCGCCTGGGGCGAGACCGACCCGGATGCCCGGCTCGAGGCGATCGCCGGCACGCTCGCCACCGGCTTCGTCTATTGCGACCCCCGGACGGGCGGACGGATCACGACCGAGGACGAGCTGCTGGACTACATCGCCGCCTATACCGAACAGGCCCCCGGCTGGTGGGCGAAGGTGGAGCGTGTGGACACGCATCACGGCTACCACCGGGTGCTCGTGGGCTTCGGCGAGGGGGATGAGACGCGCATGCGCGGCACCTATTTCGCCGAACTCGACGAGCTGGGCCGGATCGAGCTTCTTGCGGGGTTCCGCGGCGACGGGGCGGCCGAATGACCGCGCCGGCACGACTGCGGCTCGCGGCGGCGGGGACGGCGCTGCTCGCCCTGGCCGCCTGCATGCAGGAGCCCTGGCCACTGAGCGCGTGGTACCGCGCCGGCATCGCGCCGGGCGTCCTCGATCGCGCGCAGACGGCCTGCGAGGTCGAGGCCGCGCAGCAGGTCCCGGTCAGCACGCAGATCCGCACCATGCCGAGCTACACCACGCCGACCCGCACCGACTGCACCAGCGACGACGCGGGCAACACCACCTGCGTCACCACCGGGGGCGAAACGCGCGGCGGAGACGTCGTCAGCTACGACGCCAATACGGAGCTCAGGCAGCGGGTGATCGCGCAATGCATGGGCGCGCAGGGCTATTCCAGGATCAGCCTGCCCCGCTGCACCGACGACCAGCTTGCCGGGCGCAGCATCGGCTACCAGCAGATCCCCGACCTGTCCCCCGGGGCCTGCGCGGCCCGCGCGGTCGGGGGCGGCACCATCTTCGTCAATCCCCAGTGACAGGCAGCCCCTCGTGACAGCGCCCGCCATCGAACTCAAAGGCATCTCCAAGGCCTTCGGCCCGGTCCAGGCCAACAAGGACATCTCGATCCGGGTGATGCCCGGCACGATCCACGGCATCATCGGCGAGAACGGCGCCGGCAAGTCGACGCTGATGTCGATCCTCTACGGCTTCTACAAGGCCGATGCCGGCGAGATCTGGATCAACGGCCAGCGGACCGAGATCCCCGACAGCCAGGCCGCCATTGGCGCCGGGATCGGCATGGTCTTCCAGCACTTCAAGCTGGTCGAGAACTTCACCGTGCTCGAGAACATCGTGCTGGGGGCCGAGGACAGCGCGCTCCTGATGCCGTCGCTGTCGCGCGCGCGGCGCGAACTCAAGGCGCTGGCCGAGGAATACGAGCTGAGCGTCGATCCCGACGCACGGATCGAGGATATCGGCGTCGGGATGCAGCAACGGGTCGAGATCCTCAAGGCGCTCTACCGCGGGGCCGACATCCTGATCCTGGACGAGCCGACGGGCGTGCTGACCCCGGCCGAGGCGGACCACCTGTTCCGCATCCTCGAGGGGCTGAAGCGCGAGGGCAAGACGATCATCCTCATCACGCACAAGCTGCGCGAGATCATGGAGATCACCGACACGGTCAGCGTCATGCGCCGCGGCGAGATGACCGCCACGGTGAAGACGTCCGAGACCGATCCCGCCGAGCTGGCGGAGCTGATGGTGGGCCGCAAGGTGCTGCTGCGCGTCGACAAGGCGCCCGCCACCCCCGGCGCGACGATCCTGCAGGTGCGCGACCTGCACGTGACCGACGACAAGGGCGTGGAACGGATCAAGGGCATCTCCTTCGACATCCGGGCGGGCGAGATCCTCGGCATCGCCGGCGTGGCCGGGAACGGCCAGTCGGAGCTGCTCGAGGTGCTGGGCGGCTACGAGGTCGCGCGCGGAGAGGTGCTGATGAACGGCGAGCCGATCGACCTGTCCGGGTCGAAGTCGGACGGCCGGTCCCGCCGCCGCCGGGGCATCGCCCACGTGCCCGAGGACCGCCAGCGCGAGGGCCTGATCATGGACTTCGCCGCGTGGGAGAACGTGGCCTTCGGCTATCACGACGATCCGGGCTACCAGAGCAACGCCCTGCTGATGGACAATTCCGCGATCCGCGCGGACACGGCGCGGAAGATGGAGCGTTTCGACGTGCGCCCGCCGAACCCGGCGCTCGCGGCCAAGAACTTCTCGGGCGGCAACCAGCAGAAGATCGTGGTGGCGCGCGAGATCGAGCGGAATCCGGACCTGCTGCTCGTCGGCCAGCCGACGCGGGGCGTCGATATCGGCGCGATCGAGTTCATCCACCAGCAGATCGTCGCGCTGCGCGACCAGGGCAAGGCGATCCTGCTGGTCAGCGTCGAGCTGGACGAGATCATGTCCCTGTCCGACCGGATCGCGGTCATGTTCGACGGACGGATCATGGGCGAGCGCCTGCCCTCCGAGACCGACGCCAAGGAGCTGGGCCTGCTGATGGCCGGAATCACGGATACGGGGCGCGCCCACGGTGTCGGGGAGGTCGAGGAGAACCTCGCCCACGCTGGCGGCGACGCCGCGAAGGAGGTCTGATCCATGCAGAAGATGCCCGCCTGGGCCGAGGTCGTCCTCGTTCCCCTGATCTCGCTCATTCTCGCCGCGCTCATCTCGGCCATCGTGATCCTCGCCATCGGCGAGAATCCCTGGACCGCGCTGAAGCTGATGGTCGACGGGGCACTCGGCAGCACCTACGGCTGGGGCTACACGCTCTACTACGCGACCAACTTCGTCTTCACCGGCCTGGCCGTCGCGGTGGCCTACCACGCCCGTCTGTTCAACATCGGGGGCGAGGGGCAGGCCGCGCTCGGCGGGCTCGGCGTGGCGCTGGTCTGCCTCTACATTCCCTGGCCGCACTGGTCGCTGGCGCTGATCGGCGCGACGGCCGGCGCGGCGATCGCGGGGGCGGCCTGGGCGGCGATCCCGGCCTTCCTGCAGGCCAAGCGCGGCAGCCACATCGTCATCACGACGATCATGTTCAACTTCATCGCCGCGGCGTTCCTCAACTACCTCCTCGTCGGCCCGCTCAAGCCGACGGGTTCGATGGATCCCGCCACGGCCGGTTTCCCGCAGACGACCTTCCTGCCGACCTTCCAGGACATGTTCAGCTTCGGCGAGACCGTGCTGTTCCGCGGCACGCCGGCCAACGTCACCTTCTTCGTCGCCGTGGCGGCCTGCGTGCTGGTCTGGCTCATCATCTGGCGCACGCGCCTCGGCTACGAGATCCGCGCCTTCGGCCATTCGCAGCCGGCGGCGCGCTATGCCGGGATCGGGCCGACCTGGATCATCATGATCACGATGCTGATGTCGGGCGGCCTGGCCGGACTGATGGCGATCAACAACGTCATGGGCGAGGCGGAGCGGCTGATCCTGAACTCGGTCGAGGGCGCGGGCTTCATCGGCATCGCGGTGGCGCTGATGGGGCGCTCGCACCCGTTCGGGGTGCTGCTGGCGGCGATCCTCTTCGGCTTCCTCTACCAGGGCGGGGCGGAGCTGGCCTTCTGGACGACGATCCCGCGGGAGCTGATCGTCGTGATCCAGGCGCTCGTGATCCTGTTCACCGGGGCGCTCGACAACATGGTGCGGATGCCGCTGGAGGCGATCTTCGGGCGCCTCTCGCGCCCGCCGAAGCCGGACCGCCGGTCGGCCCAATCCGAACCGTCGGCGTAAGGGGACGACATGGACTATCTCGCGATCCTGCAGATCCTCGATTCGACGATCCGCCTGGCGACCCCGCTGCTGCTGGCCTGCCTCGCCGGGCTCTATTCCGAGCGGGCGGGCATCTTCGACATCGGGCTGGAGGGGAAGATGCTGGCGGCAGCGTTCTTCTCGGCCGCCGTGGCCTATACCAGCGGCAATGCCTGGGTGGGCATGATGGCGGGGATCGGCGCGTCGCTGGTCCTGTCGGCGGTGCACGGCATCGCCTCGATCACCTTCCGCGGCAACCAGCTGATCTCGGGCGTGGCGATCAACTTCCTCGCCGCGGGCCTGACGGTCGTGGTCAGCCAGAGCTGGTTCGCGCAGGGCGGGCGCACGCCCCAGCTGTCGGGCGACGGGCGGTTCAATCCCATCGTCTGGCCCGGCGCGGTGGAGCGCACGCGCGACATCATGCAGGCCGATCCGGGCCAGCAGCTCTATTCCGAACTGATCTCGGGCCATACCTCGCTGGTCTACATCGCGCTGCTGATCGTGCCGCTGACCTGGTGGGTGCTGTTCCGCACCCGCTTCGGTCTGCGCCTGCGCGCGGTGGGCGAGAACCCTGCCGCCGTGGACACGGCGGGCGTGTCGGTCGTGGGGCTGCGCTTCGCCGCCGTCGCGATCGCCGGCGTGCTCTGCGGCATCGCGGGGGCGTATCTGGCGACCGCGCTGCAGGCCGGCTTCACCAAGGACATGACGGCCGGGCGGGGCTACATCGCGCTGGCCGCGCTCATCTTCGCCAAGTGGCGGCCCTGGTACGCGCTGGGGGCCACGATGCTGTTCGGCTTCCTCCAGGCGGTGGCGCTGCGGCCCGACATGATCGAGGGGACGCTCGGCTGGGACGTGCAGATCCAGCTGCTCGACGCCCTGCCCTACATCCTCACGGTCATCATCCTCGCCGGCTTCGTCGGCAAGGCGATCCCGCCCCGGGCGGGCGGCGAGCCCTACGTCAAGGAGCGGTAACGCCGGCCTGATAGCGGAACCCGCCCTCCCGGGGGCGGGTTCACCGCTGGAGATTCACAGCCAGCGGAGCAGACCCATGGCCGAGCCAGAGAAGATCCCCGCCCAGCATCAGGACAGCATGCCGGCGGACGAGTACAAGATGGACCCCGCGCCCGACTACACGCCCCGCCATCCCGGCGTCGGCAAGCTGAAGGGCAAGGTCGCCTTCATCTCCGGCGGCGACAGCGGGATCGGCCGCGCGGTGGCCGCCCTCTTCGCCCGGGAGGGGGCGAATGTCGCCATCGCCTACCTGGAAGAGGACGAGGACGCCGCGAGGACGAAGGAGATCGTCGAGCGGGAAGGCGGCGAGGCGCTGCTGATCCGGGGCGACCTGGCGGTGAAGTCCCACGCGGAGGATGCGGTCAGGCAGACCGTCGAAACCTTCGGCCGGCTCGACATCCTCATCAACAACTGCGCCCAGCAATGGGTGGACGAGGATATCGAGACCCTGTCCGAAGAGCGGCTGCGCCGCACGATGGACAGCAACGTGATGGCCTACTTCTTCTGCACGCAGGCCGCGCTGCCGCATCTGAAGGAGGGTGCCTCGATCATCAACACGACCTCGGTCAACGCCTTCAAGGGCAACGACTCGCTCATCGCCTATTCGACGACGCGCGGCGCGTCGCTGGCGCTGGCGCGCTCGCTCGCCTCGAACCTGTCGGATCGGGGGATCCGGGTGAACGCGGTCGCGCCCGGCCCGGTCTGGACGCCGTTCATCCCCGGCTCGATGCCGGCCGAGCAGGTCGAGGGCTTCGGCTCGGGCACGAAGTTCGGCCGCCCGGCCCAGCCCTGGGAGGTCGCGACCTCCTACCTGTTCCTCGCCTCGTCCGACGGCAGCTTCTTCACCGGGCAGACGCTGCACCCCAATGGCGGGACGATCGTCAACGCCTGACGCCGCGCGGACTGGACGGCGGGGGTCCCGGGTGGCAGACCGTCCGGGACCCCCTTTCCTGTCCGAGGCCCCCTCATGAGCGATATCGACAGTCTCGCCGCCCGCATCCGCGAGGAGGCCGGCGCGGCCCCCGTGG
Source organism: Wenxinia saemankumensis (assembly GCF_900141735.1). GTDB lineage: Bacteria > Pseudomonadota > Alphaproteobacteria > Rhodobacterales > Rhodobacteraceae > Wenxinia > Wenxinia saemankumensis. The sequence goes on along the minus strand of NZ_FQYO01000003.1, from coordinate 180,945 downwards.
AGATCGCGATGATCCTCGGCTCCGGCCTCGGCCATATCGCCGGCAGCGTCGAGGGCACGACCATTCCCTACGACCGGCTGGACGGGTTCCCCCATGCGGGCGTGTCGGGCCACAACCCGGTGCTCGCGATCGGCGACCTCGAAGGGGTGCGCGTCGCCGTTCTCGGCGGGCGGGCGCATTACTACGAGAACGGCGACAGCACGGTGATGCGCCGCCCGCTCGAGGTGATGAAGGCGCTGGGGGCCGGGACGCTGTTCGTCACGAACGCGGCGGGGTCGCTCGATGCGGACATGCCGACCGGCTCGATCATGGCGCTGAGCGACCACATCAACTTCTCGGGCCTGAACCCGCTGATCGGCGAGCCGACGGATGCGCGCTTCGTCCCCATGACCAACGCCTACGACAACGAGCTGCGCGCCGCCCTGCGCGCGGCGGCGGACGAGACCGGGACCGGCCTGCGCGAGGGGGTCTACGCCTGGTATTCCGGCCCCTCCTTCGAGACGCCGGCCGAGATCCGCGCGATCCGCACCCTCGGCGCGGACGCGGTCGGCATGTCGACCGTGCCGGAGGCGATCCTCGCCCGGTTCCTGGGGATGAAGGTCGCCGGCATCTCGGCCATCACCAACATGGCGGCCGGGATGAGCGACGAGAACATCGGCCACGAGCACACCAAGGCGATGGCCCCGATCGGCGCGAAGAAGCTGGAGACGGTGCTGCGCGCCTTCCTGCGCGCGCGGGCCGCGGCGCGCCGAGGCGCCTGACGGCGGCCCACGGGCCAGACTTGGGCAGGGCACGGGCGGGGCGGGGATCGCGCGGGCGGGCGCCGTTCCGGCGCCCCCGGCCTGCGGCCGCCGGAGGCCGGGGGCTCTGCCCCCGGACCCCCGCGGTATTTGGACCCCTGCGAAGCGGGGGCCGCGAGGACGTGACCGGGCCGCCGCGGCGCGGGTGGATGGCGGGCGGGCCGTGGTCCGGGCAGCAGGCGGGATGCGGGCAGGATGGGGGGCGGGCCGACCGACGAGGCGGGCGCCCCGCCGCCCGGCGGCCCGCGCGGGCGGTCTGGTTTTCGGCCCCGAACAGTGATTTGACGGAAAGGGTCCACAAGGGCCGACAATGCAACTCTACCTCCCCATCGCCGAGGTTTCGGTCAATGCCTTCCTGCTTCTCGGGCTGGGCGGGCTGGTCGGGCTGCTGTCGGGCATGTTCGGCGTCGGCGGCGGTTTCCTGATCACGCCGCTGCTCTTCTTCATCGGCATCCCGCCCGCGGTCGCGGTGGCGACCAGCGCGAACCAGATCGTCGCCTCGTCCGTCTCGGGCGTGCTGGCGCATCTCAAGCGGCGGACGGTCGACATCCCGATGGGGCTGGTGCTGCTGGCGGGGGGGCTGATCGGCTCCACCCTGGGGATCTGGGTGTTCAACCTGTTCCGCTCGATGGGCCAGGTCGACCTCATCGTGAAGCTGTCCTACGTGCTGTTCCTCGGCACGGTGGGCGGGCTGATGTTCGTCGAGAGCCTGCGCGCGATCCTGCGCAGCCGCCGGGCGGGGCCGCGGCCGCAGCGGGTCCGGCACAACCGCCTGCACGCGCTGCCGCTGAAGGTGAAGTTCCGGGCCTCGGGGCTCTACATCTCGGTCTTTCCGCCGCTGGCGGTGGGGATGCTGGTCGGGGTGATGGGCGCGGTCATGGGGGTCGGCGGCGGCTTCCTGATGGTGCCCGCGATGATCTACCTGCTGCAGATGCCGACCAAGGTCGTGATCGGCACCTCGCTGTTCCAGATCCTGTTCCTGTCCGCCTACACGACGATGATGCACGCGATCACCAACCAGACGGTGGACCTCGTGCTCGCGCTGATCCTGATCCTCGGCGGCGTGATCGGCGCGCAGGTCGGCACGACGATCGGGGCGCGGATGAAGGCCGAGAACCTGCGGGTCATGCTGGCGCTGATCGTGCTGGCCGTCTGCTTCCAGCTGGCGCTGTCGCTGGTCTGGACGCCGTCCGAGCTCTACTCCATCGACCCGGTGGAGGCGACATGAGGCGGCTCGTCCTGGCGCTGCTGCTGGCGCTGCCGCTGCCGCTGGCCGCGCAGGACACGGAGGGCCGCCTCGGCGAGGAGATCGTGCTCGGCCTCTCGGCCGACGAGGTGGCGATCACCGTGACGTTCGACGGATCGGACCTGCTGGTCTTCGGCGCGATCCGGCGCAGCGCCCCCCCGCCCGCCACCCCGGCGGAGATCGTGCTCGTCGTGTCCGGTCCGCTGGTGCCGGTGACGGTGCGCCGGGCCGAGCGTGTCGCCGGGATCTGGATGAACACCGACGCCGCGCATGTCGACCTCGCCCCGTCCTTCTACGCCGTCTCGACCAGCGGCCCGCTGCCCGAGGTGCTCTCGGCGGTGGAGAACCAGCGCCATTCCGTCACCGTGCCGCGGGCGATCCGCTCGGTCGGCAACCGGATCGAGGGGGCCGACACCTTCGTCGAGGCCCTGATCCGCATCCGCGAGGCGGAGGGGCTGTACCGGATCGAGGAGGGGGCGGTGGATTTCGAGGAGGAGACGCTGTTCAGCGCCTCGGTCGGGCTGCCCGCGAACCTGACCGAGGGCAATTACGACATCCGCATCTACCTGACCCGGGACCGCCGCGTGGTCGACTGGTACGAGGCGACGATCGGCGTGCAGCGGGTCGGGATCGAACGCTGGCTCTACAACCTGTCGATCCAGGCCCCCCCGCTCTACGGTCTGCTCGCCCTCGCGATCGCCGCCCTGGCGGGCTGGACCGCCTCGGCCGCCGCGCGCTACCTGCGTCGCTGACCGGCGGGCGCGGTCGCGGGCCCTGCGGGGCGGTGTGGACGGATAGCCGCCTCCGCGGGACGGCGCCCCCCGCTCCCTCCCCCCGGGGGGGGCCGAAAGGGGCCGAAGGCGCGCCGGCCGGCCCTTTCCCCTGCAGGGGGGGAAGGATAGGGTCCGCCGCATGTCCGACGCCCCCGCGCTCACCTTCTCCGACGACCAGGCCGAGGCGTGGGACCGGCTGGCCGAGCTTCTGCGCTCCTCGGGGATCGAGCTCGACGACGGGCTGCTCCAGCCGCCGCCCTCGGACGCGGACAAGGTGCTGGCCGTCATCGGCAAGGCGGGGTCGGGCAAGACGCTGCTGCTGGCCGAGCTGACCCGCGCGCTCAAGGAGGCCGGGGTGCAGATCGTCGGCGGCGACTGGGAGGGGCGCCGCAAGAAGGACGCGCGCACGCTGTCCATCCTCGCCCCGACCAACAAGGCGGCGAGCGTGCTGCGGGGTCGCGGCGTGCCGGCGACGACGATCCACCGCATCCTCTACACCCCCGTCTACGATCCCCAGTTCGAGAAGGTCGCCGAATGGCTGGCCGGATCGGCCGACCGGCCGGAGGTCGAGGGGCTGAGCGAGGAGGCGCTGGACCGGGCCTTTGCGTCCTACCAGACCCACGGATCTGTCCCCGCGGCGCTGGCCGCGGCGGGGCTGAAGGGGTCGGACTTCATCACCGGCTGGAAACGGCGGGAGGATCCGCTCGACATCGGCTTCGTCGACGAATCCTCGATGCTGGACCAGCGCGCGCTGGACGACCTGAAGGAGATCTTTCCCACGCTCGTCCTGTTCGGCGATCCGGCCCAGCTGCCGCCCGTGCAGGCGGGGGGCGACGGCATGGTCTTCGAGACCCTGCCCGAGAACCGCCGCCTGACGCTGACGCGGATCCACCGTCAGGCGGACGACAACCCGATCCTCGACCTCGCGCATGCGCTGGCAGATCCGGATGTCGACTTCTACCGCTTCGAGAAGCTGGTGGAGGAGGCCGCGTCCCGCGATCCGCGCGTCGTGATGGCGGGGCGGGTGGAGGCGGACCTGATGGCCCGCTCGCCCGTGCTCGTCTGGCGCAACGCGACGCGGATCCGCCTGATCCACGCCTTCCGCCGCGCCTACGACGCGCCGGAGGCGGCGCTGCTGCCGGGCGAGCCGCTGATCTGCGACGGGATCGAGCTGCCGCTCAAGCATCGCAAGCGCCGGATCGAGCTGGAGGCGCGCGGCCTCATCAAGGGCGCGCAGGCGATCTATCTCGGCCCCGGCAAGCGCGGGGGGTTCTCGCGCCTGCACCTGATGGGCGCGCCCGAGCCGCAGATCTCGGTCGCGTCGATCGTCAAGATCGAGCAGGAGGGCGAGGAGGAGCCGTTCATCCCCTTCGCCGCGCATATGGGCGCGGTCTTCCTGCACGGGGCGGCCGTCACCATCCACAAGGCGCAGGGCAGCCAGTGGGACACGGTGCAGGTCTTTGCCCCCGATATCGAGATCGCCGCCCGGATGGGCCGCGTCGAGGCGGGCCAGCCGCTGTGGAAGCGCCTCGCCTATGTCGCCATCACCCGGGCCGAGCGCGAACTGCGCTGGGTGGTCCGCAACCGTCTCGGCCGCCCGGAGGAGGCGCTCGGCGTCGCCGACCTCGGCGCCCAGCCCGGCGCGCTGTCGCTTGCCTCAGAGGACGAGGGCTGACCGGCCCCCGCCCTGCCCGAACTCGCGCCGGCTCCGCCACGCGCCGACAGGAGATCCCATGAAGACCGTCACCGACTTTCCCCGCGCCGTCACCTGCCACGAGAGCGTCGAGATCCCGATGACCGACGGCACGGTCCTGCGGGCCCGGCTCTGGCTGCCGGACGATGCGGACGCCGATCCCGTCCCGCTGATCCTCGAGCACCTGCCCTATCGACGTCGCGACGGGACGATCGTCCGCGACGAGCTGACCCACCCGTATTTCGCGGGGCACGGCTATGCCTGCCTGCGCACCGACATGCGCGGCAACGGCGACAGCGAAGGCCTGATGGAGGACGAATACACCGCGCAGGAGCTGCAGGATGCCTGCGACGTGATCGCCTGGGCGCGGGCCCAGCCCTGGTGCAGCGGCACGGCCGGGATGATGGGGATCAGCTGGGGCGGGTTCAACTCGCTCCAGGTCGCGGCCCTGAAGCCGGAGGGGCTGAAGGCCGTCGTGACGCTCTGCTCCAGCACGGATCGCTACGCCGACGACATCCACTGGAAGGGCGGCGCGATGCTGGGCGAGAATCTCGGCTGGGCGTCCCAGATGCTCGCCTATTCGTCGCGCCCGCCGGATCCCGAGGTCGTGGGGGCGGACTGGCGGAGGATGTGGCTGGACCGGCTGGAGGCGCAGCCCTTCCTCTTCGAGACCTGGATCGCCCACCAGCGGCGCGACGCCTTCTGGCAGCACGGGTCGATCTGCGAGGACTGGTCCGCCGTCGAGGCGGCGGTCCTGTCCTTCGGCGGCTGGCACGACGGCTATCGCAACACGCCGGCCGCGCTGGCGGCGTACCTGTCCGGCCCGGTCAAGGCGATCGTCGGCCCCTGGATCCACAAGTACCCGCATTACGCCGCCCCCGACCCGGCCATCGGCTTCCTGCAGGAGAGTCTGCGCTGGTGGGACCGCTGGCTGAAGGACATCGACACGGGCGTCGAGGCGGACCCGGCGATGCGCTGCTGGCTGATGGACAGCGTCCGGCCCCATGCCTGGCTCGAGGATCGGCCCGGCCGCTGGATCGCCGAGGCGGAATGGCCCTCGCCCGATATCGGCATGCGGACCTGGCACCTGACCGATGCGGGCCTGTCGACGAAGGAAGGCGCGCTGACCCGCGCCGTCACCTCGCCCGCGGATTGCGGGGCCGGGACGGGGGAATACTTCCCCTTCGCCTACGGGCCGGAACTGCCGCTCGACCAGCGTGGGGACGACGCGCTGTCGGCCTGTTTCGAAGGGCCCGAGACCGGCAAGCCGATGGACATCGTGGGGGCGCCGCGCGTGACGCTGCGCCTGACCTCGGATGCGCCGCAGGGGCAGGTCGCGATCCGTCTGACGGACGTGTTCCCGGACGGGACCTCGGCCCTGATCACGCACGGCTTCCTCAACCTGTCCCACCGGGAGAGCCATGCCGAACCGGTGCCGATGGTCCCGGGCGAGGAGGTGGAGATCACGGTCGATCTCGACCAGATCGCCTATCGCCTACCGGCCGGGCATCACCTGCGGGTCGCCATCTCCACCGCGTATTTCCCCTTCCTCTGGCCCGCGCCCAAGCCGGTGGAACTGGTGCTGAGCGCCGGCCGGCTCGACCTGCCGGTCCGGCCGCTGGCCGAGGGCGCCGAATGGTCCTTCGAAGGGCCGGAGGGGGCGACGCCCTGGCAGCACGAGGTGCTGTCCGAGGGCGGGCTCACCCGGCGGCGCGAGATCGACCTCGCGACGGGGGCCTCGACGCTGGTCATCTCGCATGACAGCGGCGGGACACGCGATCTCGCCCACGGCCTCGCCAGCCGCTCGACCACCGAGGAGCGCTGGTCGATCCGTCCCTCCGATCCGACCTCCGCGCGGGTGGAGACGCGCTGGACCGAGGAGATGTCGCGCGGCGACTGGGCCGTGCGGACCGAGACGACGAGCTGGCTCACCTCCGACGAGGACAGCTTCCATCACGGCGCGACGCTCACCGCCTGGATCGGAGACGAGCAGGTCTTCGAGAAGAGCTGGAAGGACAGCACGCCGCGCGACAACATGTGACGCGCCCCGGCCCTGTTCCGGGGCCGGGGCCGCCCCTCCACCGCAAGCAAAAAGGGGCGGCGCCGGTGCGCCGCCCCTTTTCAGTTTCGCCGCGAGGCGGGACTTACGACATCCACCAGCGCTCGTGCGACTTGTTGCCGTCGTTGATCCAGTTCGAGGCGACATCCTCGCCATGGGTCACGCCGCCACCGACGCCCATGATGTAGTTGGCGAACATCGGCACGATGGCCCCGCCGTCGTCATGGATGAGGGTCTGGCACTCGGCATACATCTCGGCCCGGCGCGCCTCGTCGAGTTCGCCCCGCGCCTCGTCGACGAGCATGTTGAACCGCTCGCTCGCCTCGGTGCCGGTCCAGGCGGTGTCGTTCCACTCGATGTCGTTGGTGTAGCCCGAGGTGTACATCCAGTCCTGCGTCGGGCGGCCGCCCCAGTAGCAGGCGCACCACGGCTTCTTGTTCCAGACGTTGGACCAGTAGCCGTCTGCCGGCTCGCGCACGATCTCGACCTCGATCCCGGCGGCGGCGGCGCTCGCCTGGATGAGCTGGGCCGCGTCCACCGCGCCCGCGAAGGCGGCGTCGGAGGCGGAGAGCTGCAGCGCGCCGGAATGGCCCGACCGCTCGTAGTGGAAGCGGGCCTGTTCGGGGTCGTATTCGCGCTGGGGCAGATCCGCCCAGTAGGGGACGGAGGGGCTGATCGGGTGGTCGTTGCCGATCGTGCCGTGGCCGAGCAGGATCTTGTCGACCATCTCCTGCCGGTTGACCGCCAGCTTCAGCGCCATCCGCAGGTCGTAATTGTCGAAGGGCGGGCTGTCGAGCCGCATCGGGAAGGTGTAGTGCAGGTACCCGGTCTTCTCGAGGATCTCGAGGTTCGGGTTGCGGGCCATCAGCGCGACCGTCTTGGGGTCGAGCCGGTCGGCCACCTGCACCTCGCCCGACATCAGCGCGTTCTGGCGAGCCGTCGTGTCGATGATCGACAACAGCTCCATGTCGTCGAAATAGGCCGCGTCCGACTTGAAGTAGTCGGGGTTGCGGGTGCCCTGGAAGCGCACGCCCGGCTCGAAGTTGACCATGGAATAGCCGCCGGTGCCGATGCCGGCGGTCGGGTCGATCGTCTCGCCGTCCTCGGAGGGGAGGATGATCAGGTGGTAGTCCGACACGATGTAGGGGAAGTCGGCGTTCGGGCCGTCGAGCTCGAACACGACGACGTTGTCGCCCTCCTTGGTGATGTTCACGACCGGCGAGAGGATGCCCTTCGCGGCGGAGGAGGAGTTCTCGCCCCGGTGATAGTTCATCGTGGCGATGACGTCGTCCGCGTTCAGCGTCTTGCCGTTGTGGAAGGTCACGTCGGGACGCAGGGTGAAGGCCCAGACCGCCCCCTCTTCGCGCGGCTCGTAGCTTTCGGCGAGTTCGGCGCGCAGGCTCATGTCCGGCGCCACCTCGGTCAGGCAGTTGCCGTAGGAGAAGCTGACCTGGGTCATCATCCCGTTCTCGTAGGTGCCGGGATCGAGACTGTCGGTGGTGGAACCGAACGCCATGCCGTGACGATAGGTCCCGCCGCGCTGCGGCGTCTGCGCCTCCACCCGGCTCGCCATGCCGAGCGCGGCCGGAACCGCGATGCCGGCCCCGACGAGCGAGGTGATGAAGCTGCGGCGGCTGATCTGGCCGCCCGAGTAGCGGGCCGTGCGTTCGGCGATGTAGAGTTGCTTGCGATCCATGCGGATGCGTCTCCCCTGATTGGTTATCGATCTTGGCGGGGCGCGGACCCCGCGGGCTGTGGCCGGAACAATGACCCCTGACGCCCCGCAAAACAAGGCGAGGGTTCGAAGCTGTGACATATGCGTGGGCATTTGTCCCGCGGGCGGGCAAAAGCGTTTACTTCCGGTCGGCAATCTCCAAGGATAGGCTTCAATACGAGGGCCGGGTCCAACCGCGCCCGATCCTTCTGGGGGATACCCGACACATGCACCCGGTCCTGAAGACCGTTCTCGCCCGCCTCGGCCTCGGGCTGATGACCCTGTTCTTCGTCTCGGTGGTCATCTTCCTGTCGATCGAGATGCTGCCCGGCGACTTCACGCAGGCCGTGCTCGGCCAGGCCGCGACGGAAGAGACGGTGACGGCCTTCCGCCGCGAGCTGGGCCTCGATCAGCCCGCGATCACCCGCTACTTCGACTGGATCGGCGGGGTCGCGACAGGCGATTTCGGCACCTCCTTCTCGGGCCGGGCCGCCTCCGGCGTCGACCGCTCGCGCCCCGTGGTGGCGCTGATCGGCCCCCGGCTGGAGAACACGCTCTTCCTCGCCGGGATGACGGCGGTCATCGCGGTGCCGCTGGCGCTGTTCCTGGGTATCACCGCCGCGCTCTGGCGCAATTCGATCTACGACCGGATCGTCAGCTCGACCACGCTCACCACGATCTCGTTCCCCGAATTCTTCGTCGCCTACCTGCTGATCCTGTTCTTCGCCTCGCTCTGGCCGGTCTTCCCCAGCCTCGCCAATGTCTCGCCCCAGATGGACCTGTGGGAACGGGTCTATCGCTGCATCCTGCCGTCGGCGACGCTGATGCTGGTGATCGTGGCGCACATGATGCGGATGACGCGGGCCGCAATCATCAACCTGCTGGCGCAGCCCTATATCGAGATGGCGCGGCTCAAGGGCCTGCCCGCGCGGACCGTGATCCTCAGGCACGCGCTGCCGAACGCCTGGGCGCCGATCGTCAACGTCATCGCCTTCAACCTCGCCTATCTCGTGGTCGGCGTCGTCGTGGTCGAGGTGGTGTTCGTCTATCCCGGGATCGGCCAGCTGATGGTCGACGCGGTGACGACGCGCGACATCCCGGTGGTGCAGGCCTGCGCGCTGATCTTCGCCGCGACCTACATCCTGCTGAACCTCTTCGCCGACATCATCTCCATCATCACCAATCCGAGGCTGCTGCATCCGCGATGACCAACACCACGGACGAGACGTATTCGGCGGCGGCGGAAGTCGCGCAGGTCAGGGTCCGGCGGACCTGGCGCGAGCGGGCCTGGCTGTCGCTGAAGAAGGCGCCGCCGACCGCCTGGTTCGGCATGGTGGTGATCGCGATCTACCTGGTCGTGGCGATCCTGGCGCCGCTGATCGCGCCCTATGGCGAGGCGCAGGTCTTTCCCGCGCCCTACGCGCCCTGGTCGGCCGAGCACCTGTTCGGCACCGACCAGATCGGGCGCGACATCTTCTCGCGGCTGATCTACGGCGCGCGCAACACGATCGGCATCGCGCTGGCGACCACGCTGCTGGCCTTCACCATCGGCGGCGGGCTGGCGCTGGCGGCGGCGATCCTGCGCGGCTGGACCGACCAGATCCTGAGCCGGATCGTCGACGTGCTGATGGCGATCCCGTCCCTCATCTTCGCGCTGATGCTGCTGTCGATCTTCGGCGCCTCGGTCGTGTCGCTGATCCTCATCATCGCGGTGCTGGACAGCACCCGCGTCTTCCGCCTGACCCGGGCCGTGGCGATGAACGTCGTCGTCATGGAATATGTCGAGGCCGCGCGCCTGCGGGGCGAGGGCACGGGCTGGATCATGCGGCGCGAGATCCTGCCCAACATCCTGCCGCCGCTGGTCGCCGAGTTCGGGCTGCGCTTCTGCTTCGTCTTCCTGACGGTCGCGGCGCTGAGCTTCCTCGGCCTTGGGATCCAGCCGCCCACGGCGGACTGGGGCTCGATGGTGCGCGAGAACGCCTCGCTCATCCAGTTCGCCCAATACGACCTGAAGGCCGCGCTGACCCCGCTGCTGCCGGCCGCCGCGATCGCCCTGCTGACGGTGGCGGTGAACTTCGTCGTCGACTGGTTCCTCTACAAGACCAGCGGCCTGCGCGATGAGCGCTGAGCGTCGCCTCGTGGCGCCGGCCGTCCTGCTGGCGGCCGTGTCGGCCTGCGCGCCCGTGGCCGGCCCGGCGGGCGGCCTGCCCTTCCTCGGAAGCTGGGCCTGCACCGGCGGGCTTGGCCCCGCGCTCGACTTCACGGGCGTGACCTATACCGAGGGCGGGCAGACCCTGAACGTCGTCGAAACGGCCAGCTACGGGCCGAACTACACGCTCGACCTCGCCGACGGGTCGCGCGTGACCCTCTTCGACGTGACGGGCACCACCCTGACATGGCACCGCCCCGCCACGGGCGAGAGCCGCGACTGCACGAGGATTCCATGAGCGAGCCGCTTCTGAAGATGCGCGACGTCCGGATCGACGGCTTCACGGACGAGCGCTGGCACGAGATCATCAAGGGCGTCGATCTCGACCTCCATCACGGCGAGGTGCTGGGGCTGATCGGGGAATCGGGCGCGGGCAAGTCGACGCTCGGCCTCGCCGCCATGGGCTTCGCCCGGCCGGGCTGCCGCCTGACCAGCGGCGAGATCGTGTTCGACGGCATGGACCTGATGGCGATGTCCGAGCGCCGGAAGCAGAAGCTTCGCGGCACCCGCATCGCCTATGTCGCGCAATCCGCCGCCGCCGCCTTCAACCCCGCGCATACGCTGCTGAAGCAGACGACCGAGGTGGCGGTCCGCACCGGCGTGATGGGGCAGAAGGAGGCCGAGGAGTATGCGCGCGAGCTCTACGCCGCGATGGACCTTCCGAACCCGCGGACGATCGGCGAGCGCTTTCCGCACCAGGTCTCGGGCGGGCAGCTGCAGCGGGCGATGACGGCGATGGCCATGTGCGCCAAGCCCGACCTCATCGTCTTCGACGAGCCGACGACGGCGCTCGACGTGACGACGCAGGTCAACGTGCTGGCCGCGATGCGCAAGGCGGTCAAGGACTACAACACCGCCGCGATCTACATCACCCACGACCTCGCCGTGGTCGCGCAGATGGCCGACCGCATCAAGGTGCTGCGCTTCGGCGAGGAGGTGGAGGAACAGCCCACGGCGCAGATGCTCAGCGATCCGAAGGAGGATTACACCCGCTCGCTCTGGGCGGTGCGGGGCATCGAGAAGCCGGGCGAGAGCGGGCCCGACAAGATCCTCGAGTTGAAGAAGATCACCGCCGCCTACGGCACGACCCCGGTCCTGACCAAGGTGAACATCGCGGTGCCGCGCGGCAAGACGGTCGCGCTGGTGGGCGAGAGCGGGTCCGGCAAGTCGACCACGGCCCGCGTCGTGACGGGCCTGCTGCCCCCGGTCTCGGGCCAGGTGATCTTCGACGGGGCGCCGCTGCCGCCCGAGCTGAAGAACCGCAGCAAGGACCAACTGCAGAAGATCCAGATGATCTACCAGATGGCCGACACCGCCATGAACCCCAAGCAGAGCGTGGGCGAGATCATCGGCCGGCCCCTGCGCTTCTACCACGGGATGAGCGGGACGGCGCAGCGCGAGCGGATCGCCGAGCTGCTGGAGATGATCGAACTCGACCCCTCCTTCGCCGACCGGCTGCCGGGCGAGCTGTCGGGCGGGCAGAAGCAGCGGGTCTGCATCGCCCGCGCGCTGGCCGCCGAGCCCGAGCTCATCATCTGCGACGAGGTGACGAGCGCGCTGGACCAGATCGTGCAGGAGGGGATCCTCAAGCTGCTGCTGCGCCTGCAGAAGGAGCTGGGCGTCAGCTACATCTTCATCACCCACGACATCGAGACGGTGCGCGCCATCGCGGACGAGGTCGTCGTGATGTATCAGGGCGAGGTGGTCGAACAGGGCCTGAAGGAAGAGATCTTCGCCCCGCCGCATCCGGACTATACCGAACTGCTGCTCTCCTCCGTTCCGCAGATGGAGGCGGGTTGGCTCGACCGGGCGATCGCGGAACGGCGCGAGCTGGTGGATTCGCGCGGCGAGGTGGCGACGGACTAGGGCGCTGCCCTCCGGCCCCTGACAGTGCACTCCCCCGTCCGACCGCCGATCGCCGTGCCGGCGGGTGAACCGGCCGGGCCGCAAGCCTCCTGCCCCGATGGCGGCGCCCCCCGGAACCTGCTAACCCGCCCCCGACCGAAGGAGGGCGCGCATGACCGATCCCGTCGATCCCGTCGACCTGACCGCGCGGCTGGTCCGCTGCCCCTCGGTCACGCCCGAGGACGGCGGCGCGCTGGACATCCTGCGGGACCTGCTGGAGCCGGCGGGCTTCGCCTGCACCCGCGTCGACCGGAACGGCACGCCGAACCTCTTCGCCCGCTGGGGCCGGGCCGGGGCGAACCGGACATTCGGCTTCAACGGCCATACCGATGTCGTGCCGGTGGGCGATCCCGCCGACTGGTCGCGCGACCCCTTCGGAGGCGAAATCGTGGACGGCATCCTCTGGGGGCGCGGGTCGGTGGACATGAAATCCGGCGTCGCCGCCTTCGCCGCCGCGGCGGTGGATTTCGTGCGGGACACGCCCCCGGACGGCGCCCTCGTGCTGGCGATCACCGGCGACGAGGAGGGGCCGGGCAAGGACGGCACGACGGCCCTGCTCGACTGGATGGCCGAGCATGGCGAGCGGATGGATCACTGCCTCGTCGGAGAGCCGACCTGCCCCGACACCTTCGGCGAGATGATGAAGATCGGGCGCCGCGGCTCGCTCAACGCCCATGTCACCGTGACCGGCGTGCAGGGCCATGCCGCCTATCCGCATCTGGCGAAGAACCCCCTGCCCGCGCTCGCGCGGCTCTGCGACCGGCTCTGCTCGGCGGTGCTGGACGAGGGGACGGACCATTTCGATCCCTCGACGCTGGCGCTGGTGACGATGGACGTGGGCAACCCGGCCACCAACGTGATCCCCCGGCAGGGGCGCGCGACGGTGAACATCCGCTACAACGACGCCCATTCGGGGCAGAGTCTGTCGGACTGGCTGCGCGCGCAGGCGGATGAGGTGGCCGGGGATTTCGGGGTGGAGATCGCGGTCCGCGTGTCGAACAGCGGCGAGAGCTTCGTGACCCCGCCGGGCGAGCTGTCGGATCTGGTCGCCGCGGCCGTGAGGGCGGAGACGGGCCTGGACCCGGCCCTGTCCACCACCGGCGGCACGTCGGACGCCCGCTTCGTCAAGGACCACTGCCCGGTGGTGGAGTTCGGCCTGGTGGGGCGGGGCATGCATGCCGTGGACGAGCGCGTGCCGGTGGAGGACATCCGCCGCCTCAAGGCCGTCTATGCCCGCATCCTGAAGGACTATTTCGCATGATCCGCGTCGAGGAGACCCGCGACCTCACCCATCCCCGCGCGATCCGCCGCACCGTCTTCATCGAGGAGCAGCGCGTGCCGGAGGCCGAGGAATGGGACGGGCTGGATGGCGAGGCGATCCAGCTCGTCGCCTTCGACGGGGACCGGGCGGTCGGCACCGCGCGGATCCTGACCGGCGACGGCTACGGCAAGATCGGCCGCGTCGCCGTGCTGAAGGAGGGGCGCGGCCTCGGGACGGGAGCGGCGCTGATGCGCGCCGCGATCGAGCGCCTGCGCGCGACGCCGGGGATCCGCGAGGCGCGGCTGGGCGCGCAGACCCATGCGCTGGGATTCTACGAACGGCTCGGCTTCGTCGCGCATGGCGAGGAATACGACGATGCCGGCATCCCGCACCGGAACATGACGCTGCGCTTCTAGCCCCTCCTGTCCGAGCCTGCCTGCCCGTGCTAGGTGCGGCTCCATGACAGACCTCCCCAGCAAGGCGCAGATCCGCGACTGGATCGCGCAGCATCCGCAGGAAACCACCAAGCGCGAGATCGCGAAGGCGTTCGGCATCAAGGGGGCCGCGCGGATCGACCTCAAGCGGATGCTCAAGGAGCTGGAGGCGGAAGGGGTCGTCCTCAAGTCGCGCAAGACCTTCCGCGACCCCGAGACGCTGCCGCCGGTGAGCGTCATGCAGGCGCTGGCGCCGGACGCGTCGGGCGATCTCTACCTCAAGCCGATGGAATGGCATGGGCAGGGGGCCGAGCCGCGGATCCTGTTCCAGCCCCGCGACGGCGACCCCGCTTTGGCCGAGGGCGACAGGCTGCTGGCGCGGCTGACCGCAACGCCGGGGGAGGAGCAGGACTACACCGCCCGGATGATCCGGCGCATCGCCCAGGCCGCGGGCTCGGTCGTCGGCATCTACCGCAAGGAGGCCGAGGGCGGCCGCATCCTGCCGGTCGAGAAGGGGTCGAGCCGGGACTGGCTGGTCCCGGCGGGGGCCGAGAACGGCGCCCGCGACGGCGAGCTGGTGGAGGCGGAGCCCGCGGGGCCGAAGGGCCGGATGGGCCTGCCGAAGGCGCGGATCACCGCCCGGCTCGGCGATCCGTCCGCGCCGCGCGCCGTGTCGCTGATCGCGATCCACGAGCACGGCATCCCCGACCGCTTCCCCGCGGAGGTGATCGACGAGGCCGAGCGGATGAAGCCGGTGGGCCTGAAGGGACGAGAGGATCTGCGGCACCTGCCCCTCGTCACCATCGACCCCACCGATGCGCGCGACCGCGACGACGCGGTGCTGGCGATCCCCGACGACGACCCGGACAATCCGGGCGGCTTCGTGCTGTGGGTCGCGATCGCGGACGTGGCGGCCTATGTCAAACCGCAATCGGATCTGGACCGGGAGGCGCGCAAGCGCGGCAATTCGACATACTTTCCGGACCGCGTCGTGCCGATGCTGCCCGACGCGCTCTCGGGCGATCTCTGCTCGCTCCACGAGGCGGTGCCGCGCGCGGTGATCGCGGTGCGCATGGTGATCGAGGCCGAGGGGCGCAAGCGGACCCACGACTTCCACCGCGGCCTGATGGAGAGCCGGGCCTCGCTGCCCTACGAGGAGGTGCAGCGGGCGATGGACGGCGAAGTGTCGGACCGGCTCGGCCCCCTGATGGAGACGGTGATCCGGCCGCTCTACGCCGCCTACGGCGCCCTCACACGCGCCCGCGAGGCGCGGCAGCCGCTCGAGCTGGACCTGCCCGAGCGTCAGATCGTGCTGGACGAGGCGGGCGAGGTCACCTCGGTCGACTTCAAGGAGCGGCTCGACGCGCACCGGCTGATCGAGGAATTCATGGTTCTCGCCAATGTCTGCGCGGCCGAGACGCTGATCGCGAAAAAGACCCCCCTGCTCTTCCGCGTGCACGAGGAACCCGACCCCGAGAAGCTCGACGCCCTGCGCGAGACGGCGCAGGCCTCGGGGCTGACGCTGGCGAAGGGGCAGGTGCTGCAGACCTCGCACCTGAACCGGCTGCTGAAACAGGCCGAGGGCAAGGACGAGCAGGAGCTCATCAATCTCTCCACCCTCCGCGCCATGACGCAGGCCTATTACAATCCCGAGAATTTCGGGCATTTCGGTCTCGCCCTGCGGAATTACGCGCATTTCACCTCGCCGATCCGGCGCTATTCGGACCTGATCGTGCACCGCGCGCTGATCCGCGCCCACGGATGGGGCGAGGACGGGCTGTCGGAGGTGGATGTCGAGATGCTGGACGCCACGGCCAAGCAGATCTCGGATACCGAGCGGCGCAGCATGGTGGCCGAACGGGACACGACCGACCGCTACCTCGCCGCCTACCTGTCCTCCCATGTCGGGACCGAGATCGGCGGACGGGTCAGCGGGATCAGCCGGGCGGGCGCCTTCGTCAAGCTGGACGGGACGGGGGCGGACGCGCTGGTCCCGATGCGGGCGATCGGGGATGAGTATTTCCACTACGACCGCGACAGCCAGACGCTGATAGGCGGCGACAGCGGACGGGTGATCGGCCTCGGCGCGCGGGTGCTGGTGCGGCTGGACGAGGCGGCGCCGATCTCGGGCGGGCTGATCGCCACCCTGCTGGAGGTGGAGGGCGACGCGATGGCGGGCGCACGGACGCGGCGCCCCGGCAAGCCGCCGAAGCGGGCGAAGGGGCGCGCCGCCCATGCCGGCCGCGCGAAGGAGCGCAAGGTCCGCCGCCGCCGCCAGTGACCGGTCATGACGCGGACGTGATCGGCGGGGCGGCGCCGAGCGGCGCGCGCGTCATTGCGCCGCCCCGCCGGTCCTCTAGCCTGCGGGGCAACCAGATATTCGAGGCTTGCAGGCGATGACATCACCAAGGAAATTCGGCGCGATCGCGGCCCTGGCCGTGCTCGCCGCCTGCGGCGGCGGCTACGGCGCCGGCCAACCCGTCGAGAGGAGCCCTGTCGTGCAGCCCACCGCCGAACAGAGCGCACGCTTCGCCCAGTGGGTCGCCGGCTTCCGTCCCCGCGCCCTGTCCGAGGGGATCTCGCCGGCGGTCTACGATCGCGCCTTCGCCAGCGCGACCTACCGGCCCGACGTGATCGAGCGCGACCGCAACCAGGCCGAGTTCAGCCGGTCGCTGCGACAGTACCTGGGCAGCGCCGTGACGGATACCCGCGTGGCCGAGGGGCGGGCGATGCTGGCGCGCTACGGCTCGGTCCTGGACGAGATCGAGGCGCGCTACGGCGTCGACCGCGAGGTCGTGGTCGCGATCTGGGGCCTGGAGAGCAGCTACGGGTCGAACCGGGGCGACATTCCCACCATCTCGGCCCTCGCCACCCTGGCCGAGGACGGGCGGCGCGGCGAGTTCTTCGCCGGGCAGCTGATCGCGGCGCTGCGCATCCTGCAGAACGGCGACGTCTCGCCCGAGGGCATGGTCGGCAGCTGGGCCGGCGCGATGGGACACACGCAGTTCATTCCGACCAGCTACCAGTCGCTCGCGGTGGATTTCCGCGGCGACGGCCGGCGCGACATCTGGTCCGAGGATCCGACCGACGCGCTCGCCTCGACCGCGCGCTACCTGCAATCGTCGGGCTGGACGCGCGGCGTGCCCTGGGGGGCGGAAGTCGGCGGCACGACCAGCATCCCGGCGGGCGTGTCGACGAACACGGTCACGCCGGAGGCGGGCGGCCCGTCCTTCCGCTTCACCCGCAACGCCGAGGCGATACGCCGCTACAACAATGCGACGACCTACATCATCGCGGTCGGGCATCTCAGCGATCGGCTGCGCGGCGCGGGGCCGCTGGTCACGCTCTGGCCCGCGGGGGAACGGCCGCTGACCGAGGCCGAGCGCATCGAGATGCAGCGCCTGCTGACCGCCGCCGGCTACGACACGAACGGCACGGACGGGCGCGTCGGGACCGGCACGTTCCAGGCGATCCGGGACTGGCAGGCGGCGAACGGGCAGAGCGTCACCGGCGAGCCGTCGCTGGCGCTGCTCGCCGCCCTGCGGCGCTGAGGGGGCCGCAGGAAAGGGTCAGAGCAGGCTGCGGAATTCCCGCACGACCTCTTCGTAGACGGGGCGCTTGAAGGGGACGATGGCCTCGAGCGCCTCGTCCGGCATCGCCCAGCGCCAGGCCGAGAATTCGGGATGGTCGGTGGCGATGTCGATGTCCGCGTCGGCGCCGGTCAGGCGGACGAGCAACCAAGTCTGCTCCTGACCGCGAAAGCGCCCGCCCCAGCGGGCGTCGGCGACGCCCGGCGGGAAATCGTAGGCATGGGGACGCGCCGAGACGGCCTCGATCCGCACCTTGTCCGGGGCAAGCCCGGTCTCCTCTCGCAGCTCGCGAAGGGCAGCCTCCTCGGGCGATTCGCCCGCGTCGATCCCGCCCTGCGGCATCTGCCAGGCCGCCTCGGTCCGGTCCGCGCGCTGGCCGAGGAAGACCTCGCCCCGCGCATTCGCCAGCATCACCCCGACGCAGGGACGATAGGGCCGGGGATCCCCGTCAGCGTCGCCGGAGGGATCGGCCGCCCGGTCGGTCACTGGTCGACGACCGCGGCCTGGTCCTCCGCCTCGGAGCGGACGACGGCAGGCCGCTCGACCTGCGGGCCGAGGGCGGACAGGCCCTTGAGGATGTCGATCGCGTAGGCGAGCTGGTAATCCTCCTCGCGCAGCTGCGCGGCGGCCTCGGCCCGATCGCGCTCTTCCTCGAGGGTCTGCATCTCGTCGTCGGAGAGCGATTCGTTGGTCAGCGCGCCGCGCAGGTCGGCCTCGCTGCGGAACGGCAGCGTCTCTTCCTCCTCCGCATCGGGATCGACGGGATCGGGTCGCGGCTGGTGGACGACAATGTCGGGCGAGATGCCCAGCGCCTGGATCGACCGGCCGGACGGCGTGTAGTAGCGCGCCGTGGTCAGCCGCATCGCGGCATCGCCCTGCAGCGGCATGACGGTCTGGACCGATCCCTTGCCGAAGCTCTGCTCGCCCACGACGATGGCGCGGCGGTGATCCTGCAGCGCGCCGGCCACGATCTCGGAGGCCGAGGCAGAGCCGCCGTTGATCAGCACCACGATCGGCAGTCCGTCGATCAGGTCGCCGTCCTGCGCGTAGTAGCGGTCGCCGTCCGCCGGGTCGCGCCCCCGCGTCGAGACGATCTCGCCCTCGTCGAGGAAGGCGTCCGCGACATAGACCGCCTGGTTCAGCAGCCCGCCCGGATTGTTGCGCAGGTCGAGCACGACGCCGTTGACGTTGTCGATCCCGCCGGCGGCCTCGATCTGCTCGGCCAGGCCCTCCTGCAGGTTGGGGAAGGTCTGGTCGGAGAAGGTCGTGACCCGCAGGACCACCGTCTCGCCCTCGGTGCGCGAGCGGACGGCGGTGAGGCGGATCGTGTCGCGGATGATGGACACGTCGAAGGGCTCGTCCTGCCCCTCGCGCACGAGGGTGATGACGATCTCGGATCCGACGGGGCCGCGCATCAGCTCGACCGCCTCGTCCAGCGTCAGGCCGAGCACGCTCTCGCCGTCGACGGCGGTAATGAAGTCGCCCGCCTCGACGCCCGCCGCGTCGGCCGGGGTGCCGTCCATCGGAGAGACGACCTTCACCCAGCCCTCCTCCTGTGTCACCTCGATGCCGAGGCCGCCGAATTCGCCCCGGGTCTGCACCCGCATCGCGGTCGCATCCTCGGAGGAGAGGTAGCTGGAATGGGGGTCGAGCGAGGTCAGCATGCCGTTGATCGCCGCCTCGATGAGGTCGGTCGGCTCCACCTCCTCGACATATTGCGCGCGGATCCGCTCGAAGATGTCGCCGAAAAGGTCGAGCTGCTCGTAGACGGTGCTCTGCCCGGTCTCCTGCGCGAAGAGCGGGGCGGCAAGCTGGGTGGAGGTCACCAGCCCCAGGGCGATCCCGCCCCCGGCGGCCATCAGGACGTGTCGCATGTGTCTCTCCCCGTCTGTCGCGGCCCCTCGCCCTGGCGGGGGCCGTCGCGGTGCTGCTCGTGAAGGGTCAGGTGGCGCTGCGATCGAACCAGTCCAGCGGGTCAACGGTCTCCTGCCCCTCTCGGACCTCGAGATACAGGGTTTCGCTGCGATTGGCACCGCCCCCGTTCGCCGCCCCGCTCAATATCGCGTCAGCGCTCGGCGTGACACCGCCCATCAATCCGATCGGCGCGCCCTCGGGCACGACCTGCCCGGCCTGCCCGAACGCCTCCGCCAGGCCCGCGACGACGAAGAGCACGTCCGGCGCCGGCTCGAGGATGACGACGTTGCCGTAATCGAGGAGCGGTCCCTGGAAGCGGATCGTCGCGGCGGCGGGACTGGTGACGAGCGCGCGCGGCGCGGCCGCGATCACCAGCCCGGGGCGCTGGGTGCCGGCGGCATCGGCCTCGCCGTAGCCGCGCAGGACGCTGCCCTGCACCGGCAGGCGCAGCGTGCCCTTCCGCTCGGCCGCGTCGGGGATGATGTTCCGCAGCTCCTGGTCGACGACCGAGGCGAGGCCGCTGGCGAAGGCGTCGAGCGTCTCGGTCGAGGCGATCAGCAGCGCCGTCTTCACCGGGTCCTCGGCGAAGCGGCGGGGCAGGTCCTCGCGGTTGGACGCGGCCTCGGCCAGCTCGGCGCGGGCCTGCTGGGCGCCGACCAGCCCCTCCTCCAGCGTGCGGCGGGCGCTGTCCTGCAGGGCGCGCAGTTCTGCCGCCTCCTCGAGCGCGGTGGTCAGTTCGGCCACCTCGGCCTGCAGCGCGGGCGTCACGTCGGCGGCGAGAAGGCCACCCCGCGCAGTGCCGAGCGGCCCGATCGGGTGCAGCAGCAGCATCGGCGCGGGCGCGCGGCTCATCACCTGCAGCGTGCCCAGCAACTCGGCGATGTCCTCGCGCCGGCCGTCGAGCTCGTCCTGCAGGGTCTGCTGGCGGATCGCGACGCGGCGCAGTCCCTCGCGCAGCGCCTCCAGCCCCTCCTCGTAGGCGCGCACCGTCTCGCTCAGCGCGGCGATGCGCTCGGATGCGCCCTCGCCCGTATCGGCGAGGCGCTCGCCGGCCGTGGCGAGCTGCTCGGCCGCGTCGCGGGCGGCGGCGGCGGTATCGACCTGCGCGGGCACGCCGGCCGGCGCCGCGAGCAGCGCGGAGAGGAGAAGGGCCGCGCGCCTCATGCCCCGATCAGGCTCCGCCCGGTCATCTCCTCCGGCTGGTCGAGGCCCATCAGCTCCAGCACGGTCGGGGCCACGTCGGCCAGCTTTCCGTCGCGCAGATGCGCCCCCTCCGGCCCGCCCCAGACGGCGACGGGGACAAGATTGGTGGTGTGGGCGGTATGCGGCTTGCCCGTCTCGGGATCGACCATCGTCTCGCAATTGCCGTGATCGGCGATCATCACCATCGCCCCGCCGGTCCCCTCCAGCGCCTCCAGCGCGGCGGCGAGGCCCTTGTCCACGGCTTCGCAGGCGGCGATCGCCGCGTCCAGATCGCCGGTATGGCCGACCATGTCGGGATTGGCGAAGTTGACCACGATCAGGTCGTATCCGCCCCGGATCGCCCCGACGAGCTTCTCGGTCACCTCGGGCGCGCTCATCTCGGGCTGCAGGTCGTAGGTGGCGACGTCCGGGCTCTTCGGCATGGCGCGGTCCTCGCCGGCGAAGACCTCCTCGCGGCCGCCGTTGAGGAAGAAGGTGACGTGCGGGTATTTCTCGGTCTCGGCCAGCCGGAACTGGCGCAGCCCCCTGGCCGCGACCCATTCGCCCAGGGTGTTGACGATCTTCTGCTTGGGGAAGACCGTGGTCATGTAGCGGTCGTGCTCGGTCGAGTAGTCGACCATGCCGAGCCGGGCCGCCAGATCGGGCCGCGCGCCCCGGTCGAAGCCGTCGAAGTCCGGATCGCCCATCGCGGCGAGGATCTCGCGCGCCCGGTCGGCGCGGAAGTTCAGCATGAAGATCCCGTCACCGGCCTTCATCCCGGCATAATCGCCGATCACCGTCGGCTCGACGAACTCGTCGCTCTGGTCGCGCGCATAGGCGGCGGCGAGCGCGGCCTTCGCGTCCGGCGCGGCGTGGTCGCCCTGGCCCAGCGCCATTGCCCGGTAGGCGCGTTCCACCCGGTTCCAGCGATTGTCCCGGTCCATCGCGTAGTAGCGGCCCGAGACCGTCGCGACCGGCACGTCCGGCAGCCCTTCGGCGAGCGTGTCGAGATATTCCTCGGCCGAGCGGGGGGCCACGTCGCGTCCGTCGGTGATCGCGTGGATCGCGACCGGCACGCCGGCGGCGGCGATGGTCCTTGCCGCCGCGATCATGTGGTGCAGCTGCGAATGGACGCCCCCGTCCGAGACGAGGCCCATCAGATGCGCGGTGCCGCCGGTGCCCTTCAGCGTGTCGACGAACCCGGCCAGCGCCGCCTGGTCGCCGAGAGCGTCGTCACGGACGACCTTGTCGATCTGCAGCAGGTCCATCAGCACGACGCGGCCCGCGCCGATATTGGTGTGACCGACCTCGGAATTGCCCATCTGCCCCTCCGGCAGGCCGACATCGGGGCCGTAGGTCACCAGCGTGGCATGCGGGCAGCTCGCCATGATCCGGTCGTAGGCGGGCGTCTTCGCCAATGCCGGGGCATTGTTCGCCGTGTCATCGCGCAGGCCCCAACCGTCGAGGATGCAGAGGATGACGGGTCCGGATCGGCTCATGGCGGCTCTCCTGGGCTTCAAGCGCTCGGGCGGGTTCTAGCGCAGCCGGGCGGGCGATGGAACGCGGGGCGGACCGGAGGGTCCGCGCCGGGGCCGGCCATTCGGTCGGTCGCGGGCGAGGCCGCGACGGCCAGGCGCCGTGCGGGTCGGCTGCGCTCGGCAGGGCGAAGGCGGTCATGGCGGCGTGCGGCACAGGCGCCCCGGATCCTCGCGCGGCCTTCACCGGGGGCGGGTCGACAGCGCCTCACTCCACCGCGCGGATCAGCTTGCGTTCGAGCACCCGCAGGACGGCGGCGAGGTCGTTGCCGCGCTTGAGCACCTGCCCCTCCATCCCGAAGACCGCGTATTGTCCCTGCCGCAGGCGCAGGGCGGGGCGCTTCTCGATCCGGTAGAGCGGATTCTCGGCCGTGCGGCGGAAGATCGAGAAGACGGCCACGTCGCGCAGGCACGAGATCCCGTAATCCCGCCATTCCCCGGCCGCGACCATGCGACCGTAGAGGCCGAGGATCGGCCCCAGTTCGGTGCGATGGAAGGCGACCCGGTCGGGCGGGGCGGCGGGGCGGGGGGCGAGGGGTGTCGGCACCGTCATCCTGTGAAGAGTGGCGCTGCCCGGCCCTGCGATCAAGGGGGCGGTCGGATCCGGACGATCCTGTCCGGTCCGGCGGACGGATCGACCCCGTCGCGGCAACGGCGGAACCGTTCCATGCGCGGAAGGGGAGGCAGGGCGATGGCCCGCTCCGTGGAAGGGCGTTCGTCAACCACGTCCCGGAATGGCCCCGAAATGGCCGGAAGGCGGGCGCGCCCGCTCCGCATCCGTGCCGTGGGCGGCAGGTAGACCTCTCTCCATCGGACAGGCCCCGCGCCGCCCCCGCGATCATCAGCCCCCACCCAGCGGGGGCGGCGCGGGGTCTGATCCGAGCCCTTCCCCGGATCGCGCCCGCCGGGCCGGTCCCGGACCACCGGGTCGCGGACCCGGCACGCGCATTCCCGCGCGATTTCGGCCCAGGATGACCGGGTGGCTGCCCGCCGGGGAGACCCTGGCCCCCCTCACTCGTGCTTCGCGCCGATCCGGACGGGCCCGGTCTCGGCCGACGACGATCCTCCGCCCAGTACGGTCCCGCGACGCGGTTCAGCCGCAGGTGATCCGGGCGATGCGCTCGGCGCCGTCGATGTGGAAATTGATTCGGGTCGGCCGGAACTCCTCGGTCACCGCCTGGCCCGGGCGGATCAGCCGCACGGGGGCGAGGATCAGCTCGCGTTCCAGCGCCGTGGCGGGCTGGCCGACAAGGCGGGCCCGGGGGCCGGCGCCGCAGCTATCCTCGGCCGCGGCGGGCAGCGACGGCCCGAGGCTGGCGGCGGGCGGCACCGGGCCGACCCGCCCGCAGGCCGCCAGCACGGCCAGCGCGAGCACCGCGCCCCGTGCCGCGCCCCGTGCCGCGACCGGTGCCGACAGGCTCGCACGGGACGGCTCAGCCACAGGCGACGCGCTGGATGATCCCGCCCTCGGAGACGTAGAAATTGATCCGGTCCGGCCGGTAATCCATCGTCGCCATGCTGTCGGGATAGAGGATCCGGTCGTCCAGGTCCGCCGGCAGCGTCACCGCGGCGATGTTCGACCCGATGAGGGACTGGTAGCCGTCGGCCCCGCAGGTTCCCGGATCGGCGTCCGGGGCGGCGGGATCGGCGGGCATCTCGCAGGCGGCGAGGAGGGCGATGAGCGGGAGGGGGAACAATGTGCGTGTCATGCCCCTGATGATGCGCCGCGCGGCGGATTCGTCCAGCCCCGCCGCGCCGGCCCGGCGCGTGCCGCAGGTTGAAATCCGCCGATCTTTCGCAGACGGTCCGGCCGCAGAGATCTGCCAGGAGAAAGCCCATGCGCACCCGTGCCGCCGTCGCCCTCGAAGCGGGCAAACCGCTCGAGATCATGGAGGTCAACCTCGACGGGCCGAAGGCCGGCGAGGTGCTGGTCGAGATCAAGGCCACCGGCATCTGCCATACCGACGAGTTCACCCTGTCGGGCGCCGATCCCGAGGGGATCTTTCCGTCGATCCTGGGCCACGAGGGCGCGGGCGTGGTGGTCGAGGTCGGCGAGGGCGTGACGACGCTGAAGCCGGGCGACCACGTCATCCCGCTCTACACGCCCGAATGCCGGCAATGCCCGTCCTGCCTGTCGGGCAAGACCAACCTCTGCACCGCGATCCGCAACACGCAGGGCCAGGGCCTGATGCCGGACGGCACGACGCGGTTCTCGATGCTCGATGGCACGCCGATCCATCACTACATGGGCTGCTCGACCTTCGCGAACCACACGGTCCTGCCCGAGATCGCGCTGGCGAAGGTCCGCGAGGACGCGCCCTTCGACAAGATCTGCTACATCGGCTGCGGCGTGACCACGGGCATCGGCGCGGTGATCAACACCGCCGGGGTCGAGATCGGCTCGACCGCCGCGGTCTTCGGCCTCGGCGGGATCGGTCTGAACGTGATCCAGGGCCTGCGGATGGCGGGCGCCGACATGATCATCGGCGTCGACCTCAACGACGACAAGGCGGAGATGGCCCGCAAGTTCGGCATGACGCATTTCGTGAACCCGACGAAGGTCGAGAACACGGTGCAGGAGATCGTGAACCTGACCAAGCGGGGCGCCGACCAGATCGGCGGCGTGGACTATTCCTTCGACGCCACCGGCAACGTGAAGGTCATGCGCGACGCGCTGGAATGCTCGCATCGCGGCTGGGGCGTGTCGGTCATCATCGGCGTCGCGCCCGCGGGGGCCGAGATCTCCACCCGGCCGTTCCAGCTGGTCACGGGCCGCGTCTGGAAGGGCACGGCCTTCGGCGGGGCGAAGGGGCGCACCGACGTGCCGAAATTCGTCGACTGGTACATGGACGGCAAGGTCGAGATCGACCCGATGATCACGCACACGCTGTCGCTGGACGAGATCAACAAGGGCTTCGACCTAATGCATGCGGGCGAGAGCATCCGCAGCGTGGTGGTGTACTGACACGCCCGCCTCCGGGCCCGGCCCGGCCGGACCCGGAGGCCCCGGCCGCGGCCGGGTCCGCCGACGCGTACGTCGCAGTCGCCTGACGGGTTCCATTCGCCGCGCCGCCGCATTAGCGTCCCGCCACCTTTCAGCGGGAGCTACCCATGGCCGACGACCGCCCCCTCCTCGCCGTCCTGATCGACGCCGACAACACCTCGCCCAAGCACGCCGCCGCGATCTTCGAGGAGATCGCCTCGCTCGGCGAGGCTAGCGTGCGGCGCTGCTACGGCGACTTCTCCAGCCAGCAGATGGCCGGGTGGAACCGGGTGCAGGCCGAGCACGGGATCGTGCCGCACCATTCGCCGGCGAACACGGTCGGCAAGAACTCGTCCGACATCAGCCTCGTCATCGACGCGATGGACCTGCTGCATACCGGGCGGTTCTCGGGCTTCGTGCTCGTCTCGTCCGACAGCGACTTCACCCGTCTCGCCAGCCGGATCCGCGAGCAGGGGCTCGACGTCTACGGCATCGGCCAGAAGAAGACGCCCGACGCCTTCCGCAAGGCGTGCCGGCGGTTCATCTTCCTCGAGAACCTCGGCGGCGGCGCGGCGGGAGCCGCCTCTCCCGCGCCCGCCGCGAAGGGCGAGGAGCGGGTCGCGCCCGCCGAGACCCCCCTGCCCGAGGCGCGCGACCTGATCCTGCGGGCGCTCGACGCGCTCGACCAGGAGGAGGACTGGGTGGCGCTCGGGGCGATCGGCCAGCACATCGCCTCGGCCAATCCCGATTTCGACGTCCGCTCCTACGGCAAGAAGAAGCTGAGCGACCTCGTCGCGGAGGTGAAGGTGCTGGAGACGCGCAAGGGCCCGGGCAACCAGCTGCAGGTGCGGCGTCTGGACTAGACCGGCCCGCGCGGTGGACGAGCGGACCTCTGGATGAAAATGGAGCCGAGGTGGGGGAACGGCCACCTCGGCTCCTTGTGGCGCGTCCATCGGGTCGGGGAGGGACCGGACGCAGCCCGCGCAGCACGGGAAGTTGCTTGCACGGGCGTAACACTCCGGCCGCCGGGGGGTTCCCCGGCGACGACGATTTTTTCGGATCCGACAAATTTTTTTTCCCGAAGCCGGTCGAGGCGACCCGTCCGGCCCCGCCGCCACTCCCGGGCGACACGCCCCGGGACCGCGATCACGAACCGCGCCGGCGGCCCCCTTCCGGACCGGCGGGGGCCGCCCTAGGGTGCGGGCGCTACCCATCCGTACGGGAGGAACGCCATGATCCCGGGCCTCGCCCTGCGCCGCCGCTTCTCGGACCTGACCGACCGCGAGATCCTCGCCCTCGCCATCTCGTCCGAAGAGGACGACGCGCGGATCTATCGCGACTACGCCGCGCGCCTCCGGGCGGAATTCCCCGCCTCGGCCCGCATCTTCGACGGGATGGCGGAGGAGGAGGACGGCCACCGGCAGCGGCTGATCGACCTCTTCGTCGCGCGGTTCGGAGAGGCGATCCCGCTGATCCGGCGCGAGCATGTCTCGGGCTACTATGCCCGCCGCCCCGTCTGGTTGGTAGAGAACCTCGGGATCGAGCGGATCCGGGCCGAGGCCGCCCAGATGGAGCGGGACGCGCAGCGATTCTACACGGCGGCCGCGAAGCGGACGGGCGACGCCGCCACGCGCAGGCTTCTGGGCGATCTCGCCATGGCCGAGGCGGGCCACGAGGCGAGCGCGCAGGCCCTGGAGGAGGGGCACCTGACCGAGGATTCGCGGGGCAGCGAGGCGGACGCGGCGCATCGCCAGTTCGTCCTGACCTGGGTTCAGCCGGGCCTTGCCGGTCTGATGGACGGGTCGGTCTCGACCCTCGCGCCGATCTTCGCGACCGCCTTCGCGACGCAGGATCCACAGACGACCTTCCTCGTCGGCCTTGCCGCCAGCGTCGGGGCCGGCATCTCGATGGGGTTCACCGAGGCGGCCTCGGATGACGGGCAGATCTCGGGCCGCGGCGCGCCGTGGAAGCGGGGCGTGGCCTCGGGCGTGATGACGACCCTCGGCGGGCTGGGGCACGCCCTGCCCTACCTGATCCCGCATTTCTGGACCGCGACCGTGATCGCGATGATCGTCGTCTTCGTCGAGCTCTGGGCCATCGCCTGGATCCAGAACCGCTACATGGACACGCCCTTCCTGCGCGCGGCGTTCCAGGTGGTCGTGGGCGGGGCGCTGGTCTTCGCCGCCGGCGCGCTGATCGGGGCGGGGTAAACACGGATGACGGAGAGGCCCGAGGCACCGACCTACCGCCCGCTGCCGCTGCCCGACCGGGTGCAGCTGCCGCCCGACGAGAGCCGCGCCGCCGCCGAGGGATTCCGCGATTACATGGCGCGGCGCCACTCGGTGCGGCAGTTCAGCGCCGCGCCGGTGGACGAGGCGGTGATCGCCGCCTGCATCGCCGCCGCCGGAACCGCGCCGTCGGGCGCGAACCAGCAGCCCTGGCACTTCGTCGCCATCCGCTCGCCCGAGCTCAAGGCCCGGATCCGCGCCGCGGCGGAGGAGGAGGAGCGGCGATTCTACGGCGGGGGCGCGCCCGATGCCTGGATCCGGGCGCTCGAGCCGATCGGGACCGGGATCGAGAAGCCCCACCTGACCGACGCGCCCTGGCTGATCGTCGTCTTCGCCCAGCGCCACGGGCAGAACCCGGACGGCACGCCGCGCAAGCATTACTACGTGCCGGAAAGCGTCGGCATCGCCTGCGGGCTGCTGATCGCGGCGATCCACCATGCGGGGCTGGTCTGCCTGACCCACACGCCGAACCCGATGAAGGCGCTGCCCGGCCTCTGCGGACGGCCGGACAACGAGAAGGCGGCGATGATCCTGCCGGTGGGCTACCCGGCGCCGGACGCGACCGTGCCGGAGGTGGCCAAGCGCAAGAAGCCGCTGAGCGAGATCATGTCCGTCCTGTGATCCCCGGGGCGCGATGCCGGCGACCAGGCACCGGCCCGCCCGCGTTCCGGGCCTGGGGACGGTCCGCGTGCCGCCCCTGCGCCCCGGGATGCGTCACGTCTTCCGCGCGCGGCCCGTTCCCCTCGCCGGTCCCGGATGCTAGCCCTTCCGCCGATGCTGCCGATCCTGTTCCTGACGCTGCCGTTCTTCGCCATCATCGGTCTCGGCTACGGGGCCGGGAGGGCCGGGTTCTTCGGGGCGGAGGCGACGGCGGCGCTGACGCGCTTCGTCTTCTACTTCGCGCTCTCGGCGATGATCCTGCGCTTCTCGGCGACGCTGTCGCTGGGCGACGTGCTCGACTGGTCGTTCCTCGCCGCCTACGTCCTCGCCACGCTGGCCGTCTATCTGGTGGCGATGGGCGTCGCGGGCCTGCGCCGGCGCGGCCTCGCCGAGGCGGCGATGGAGGCGCAATGCGCGGGGATCGGCAATGTCGGCTTCCTCGGCCTGCCGCTGCTGGCGATGCTGCTGGGCGAGGCGGCGATCGGGTTCAACATGATGGTGCTGGCGGCGGACCTCATCGTCTTCTCCTCGCTGCTGGTGATCCTCGTCGCGATCGCGCGGGACGGGCGGATCCGTCCGCAGGTGCTGGGCGCGATCGCCCTCGGCCTCGTCAGGAACCCGATGATCGTCTCGCTCGCCGCGGGCCTCGCCTGGGCGGCGACCGGCTGGCCGGTGCCGGGACCGGTCGAGGGGTTCCTCGTCACGCTGGGCGCGGCGGCGACGCCCGGCGCGCTGTTCGCCATCGGCGCCTCGCTCGCCGGTCGCTCGGCCGAGCGGCCGGCCGTGGCGGGATGGCTGTCCTTCGCCAAGCTGGTCCTGCACCCGGCGGCCTGCGCCGTGACCGCGCTTCTCCTCTTCGACGTGCCACCCTATGCGGCGGCGGTGATGATCGCCTGCGCCGCGTTGCCGGTGGCGGGCAACGTCTACATGCTGGCCGCCCATTACGGCATCGCGCCGCAGCGGGTCTCGGCCTCGATCCTCGTCTCCACGGCGGCGAGCCTGGCCACGGTCACGGCCGTGATCGCGCTGCTCGCCCCCCTTCTTCCATGACCTTCCGAAAGGAGTCCCCCCGATGCGTACCCTCTCCGAGAACAAGTCCCATGGCGGTATCCAGGGCGTCCACGCCCATGCCTCCGAAGCCTGCAAGTGCGACATGACCTTCGGCCTCTTCCTGCCCGAGGAGGCCAAGGAGGGGCCGGTCCCTGTCCTGTGGGTGCTGTCGGGCCTGACCTGCACGCACGAGAACGCGATGACCAAGGCGGGCGCGCAGGCCTGGGCGGCCGAGCAGGGGATCGCGCTGGTCTTTCCCGACACCTCGCCGCGTGGCGAGGACGTGGCCGATGACGACGCCTTCGACATGGGACAGGGCGCGGGCTTCTACGTCGACGCCGATCAGGACCCCTGGGCACCGCATTTCCGGATGTGGACCTACATCACCGAGGAGCTGCCGGCCCTGCTGGCCGAGCACTTCCCGCTCGACATGGACCGGCAGGCGATCACCGGCCACTCGATGGGCGGGCACGGGGCGCTGACCCTGGCGATGAAGCTGCCGGGGCGATTCCGGTCGGTCAGCGCCTTTGCCCCGATCTGCAACCCGACCGAGAGCGCCTGGGGCCGCAGGCAGTTCGAGGGCTATCTCGGCAGCGTGGAGGCGGGGCGCGCGCATGACGCTACGCTGCTCATGCAGGAGCACGGCTTCGACGGGCCGGTCCTGATCGACACGGGCACCAAGGACCAGTTCACCGAGCATCTCGGCACCGCCGCCTTCGCCCGCGCGATGGTCGGCCGGGGCCAGCGCGGCGTGCTGCGGATGCAGCCGGGCTACGATCATTCCTACTTCTTCGTCGCCAGCTTCATGGAAGAGCATGTGAGCTTCCACGGAGAGGCGCTGTGGGGATGAGGCGCGCAGCCGTCCCGCGGCGGTCCGGCGCCCCGGCTTCGGGCCGCTGCCCCGCCGCCCGGCCTCGGAGGGGGGCGGCATGATCTACGTCGATGCCGATGCCTGCCCGGTGAAGGCCGAGGTGGAGGCGGTCGCCACACGGCTGAAGGTCCGTGTGGCGATGGTCTCGAACGGCGGGCTGCGCCCCTCGCCCAACCCGCTGGTCGAGATGGTCTACGTCCCCGAGGGGCCGGATGCCGCCGACATCTGGATCGCCGAGCGCGCCCGGCCGGGCGACGTGGTGATCACGGGCGACATCCCCCTCGCCGCCCGCGCGGTCGAGGCGGGGGCGAAGGTGTTGAAGCCCAATGGCGAGGCGCTGACCGGCGCGAACGTGCGCGAGGCGCTGGCGATGCGCGACCTGATGGCCGACCTGCGCGCCGCCGATCCGTTCCGTCAGGGCGGCGGGCGGCCCTTCGGCAAGGCGGACCGCGCCCGCTTCCGCGACGCGCTCGACCGGGCCCTGCGCGCGGCGGCGAAGGAGGGGTAGGGACCGGCGTCCCGGCCGCCCGCGCCGGCGACGATCGCCGCCGAGGCAGGATTCCGGATCGGTCGATCCGGACGATGGAGCCGTGGGCGCGGGAGACTGCGCCGTGACGCGCGGCCCCCGGGCGGTCCGTCTGCGGACCGGGCCCCGCCATGCATCGCGTCATGACGTGCGGGCGCCCCCCGCCCGGGAGGGGCGGCACCCGGTCCTGCCCTGACTGCGCCCGCCGGGGACGGCCCCGCGGGGCCGGCCGCCTCAGGTCGGGTCGCGGAAGCGGTTCACGATGGGATAGCGGCGGTCGAGCCAGAACGCCTTCTGCGTCAGCCGCGCGCCGGGCGCGGACTGGAAGCGCTTGTACTCGCTGACATAGAGCAGTCCCTCGACCTTCTTGACGGTCTCGCGGTCGTGGCCGCGCGCGACGATGTCGGCGACGCTCTCCTCGCGGTCGACCAGCCCCTCCAGGATGTCGTCGAGCACGTCGTAGGGCGGCAGGCTGTCCTCGTCCTTCTGGTCGGCGCGCAGCTCGGCCGAAGGGGGCTTGTCGATGATCCGCTGCGGGATCACCTCGCCGGCCGGCCCCATCATCCAGTCCCGGTGGTTGGCGTTGCGCCAGCGGCAGGTCTCGAAGACGCGGGTCTTGTAGAGATCCTTGATCGGATTGTAGCCGCCCGCCATGTCGCCGTAGATCGTGGCGTAGCCCACGGCGACCTCGGACTTGTTGCCGGTGGTCAGCAGCATCTCGCCGAACTTGTTCGACAGCGCCATCAGCATCACGCCCCGCAGGCGGGACTGGATGTTTTCTTCCGTCAGGCCGGGATCGGTGCCCGCGAAGAGGGGCGCGAGCGTCTCCTCCACCGCACTCTTTGCGGCGCCGATGGAAACCGTGTCCAGCCGCGTGCCCAGCGCCCGGGCGCAGGCGGCGGCGTCCTCCAGCGAGTGCGCGGAAGTGAATTCCGAGGGCAGCATCACGCAGCGCACGTTGTCGGGCCCCAGCGCGTCGGCGGCGATGGTCGCGACCAGCGCGCTGTCGATCCCGCCCGACAGCCCCAGCAGCACCTGCCGGAAGCCCGTCTTGCGGCAGTAGTCGCGCAGGGACAGGACCATCGCGTGGTAATCCTGCTCCCACGCATCCGGATGCGCCGCGATCGCGCCCGGCACCGCCCGCCAGCCCCCGTCCCCCTGCTCGAGGTCGAGATGGGCGATCGCCTCCTCCATCACCGGCAGCTTCAGCGCCATCTCGCCGCCCGGGTTCAGCACGAAGGACCCGCCGTCGAAGACCTGATCGTCCTGCGCGCCGACCATGTTGAGGTAGATCGCCGGCAGCCCCGTCTCGACCACCCGCGCGACCATGACGTTGAGCCGCACCTCGGACTTGTCCCGGAAATAGGGCGACCCGTTCGGCACCAGCAGCGCCTCGGCCCCGCTCTCGGCCATCGCCTCGGGCACGTCGGGATACCACGCATCCTCGCAGACCGGCATGCCGATCCGGATCGGGCCGAGCGCGACCGGCCCCTGCATCCGGTCCCGGCTGAACAGGCGCACCTCGTCGAAGACGTTGTAGTTGGGCAGGAAGAACTTGTGCGTCATCGCGTCGATCCGACCGTCCGACAGCACGAAGTAGGTGTTGTGCAGCTTGCCGTCCGGCGTGGCGAAGGGGCCCCCGATGGACAGGGCCGGCCCGTCCGCGCAGTCCCGCGCGAGCGCCTCGACCGTCCTCAGTGCCTCCGCCACGAAGACGGGTTTGTGGACGAGATCCTGCGTCTGGTACCCCGTCACGAACATCTCCGGCAGCGCGACGAGATCGGCGCCGGCGTCGCGTCCCTGCCGCCAGGCGTCCCGCGCCTTGCCGGCATTGCCGGACAGGTCCCCCAGTGTCGGGTTCAGCTGCGCCAGCGTGATGCGGAAGGTCTGCGGCATGGGACGGGTCCAGTCGGCGTGGGGAACGCATGGCGTCTTAGCAGAGAGAGGCGCGAGGGAAAGGCTGCGGAGGCCGGAGGCCGGGGCCCGGGCCGCCCGGCGGTGCGGTCCGTCCTCGTCCGTGGCGCGGGGGCCGTAGCGGATCGCCGTGCCGGCCGGCCGGGCGGCCGCGCCTTGCCGCCCGGCCTTCCTCGCGTCCGGCGACACCCCGCCCCGGGGGTCCGGGCCCGCGGATCCGGACCGGGACCGCGCCGCTCGCCGGGGCGTGAGGGGCGCGCAGGTTGCCCTGCGCCCCGGGCGCGGATACTCCTGTGGGACAAGGCCCGCGCGACAGGGGCGAAGAGGTTGGGAGGGCGAGGCGTGAGCGGCATGAGGACGACACTGGCGGTCGCGGCACTGGCGCTCGTGGCGGGCGCGGCCCAGGCGCAGACGCCCACGATCAAGCAGTACGACGACGGCGGCGTCTACGAGGGCACCTTCCTCAACGGCCGGCAGCACGGCCAGGGCACCTATACGCTGCCGAACGGCTACGAATATTCCGGCGAATGGTTCGAGGGCGAGATCCGGGGCACGGGCCGCGCGGTCTATCCCAACGGATCGGTCTACGAGGGCGAGTTCGCGCAGGGTCGCCCCGAGGGGATCGGCACGATCACCTTCGCCGATGGCGGCACCTACGAGGGCGAGTGGACCGAGGGCCGCATCACCGGCCAGGGCATCGCCACCTATGCCAACGGCTCGGTCTACGAGGGCGCGTTCCGCAACGCGATGCATCACGGCCAAGGGCGGCTGACGGCCGCGGACGGCTATGTCTACGATGGCCCCTGGGTGAACGGCGTCAAGGAGGGCGAGGGCACCATCACCTATGCCGACGGCTCGACCTACGAGGGCACGCTGGTCGACGGCACGCGCGAGGGCACCGGCACGCTGACCATGCCAGACGGCCTCGTCTATACCGGCGAATGGTCGGGCGGCGAGATCGAGGGGACGGGCCGCCTGATCCAGCCCAACGGCGACATCTACGAAGGCGACCTCGTCGCCGGCCGTCGCGAGGGGCAGGGCACCGTGACCTACGCCAACGGAGACGTCTATCGCGGCGGTTTCGTCGCCGACCTCCGCCAGGGGGAGGGCACCTTCGTCGGCGTCGACGGCTACCGCTATGTCGGCGAGTGGAACGAGGGCCAGATCGAGGGCACGGGCGAGGTCACCTATCCCGACGGGTCGGTCTATGTCGGCGAGTTCCAGGACGATCTCGCGCACGGGACCGGCACGATCACCTATGCCGACGGCTCGACCTACGAGGGCGAGTGGGCGAACGGCGTGATCGAGGGGACCGGCACCGCCACCTATCCGAGCGGGCTGACCTATGTCGGCGAGTTCCGCGCCGGCCAGAACCACGGCACCGGCCGGATGACCTATGCCGACGGCTACACCTATGACGGCGAATGGGCCGACGGTCAGCGCAACGGCCAGGGCACGGCCACCTATGCCGACGGCACGGTCTATACCGGCCAGTTCGTCGACGGTCAGCGCCACGGCGAGGGCACGATCACGATGCCCGACGGCTTCTCCTACGAGGGCGAATGGGTGAACGGCGAGATCTCGGGCCAGGGGATCGCGACCTATGCCAACGGCGACGTCTACGAGGGCGAGTTCGAGTCCGGCCGCCGCCAGGGCACCGGCACGATGACCTACGCCACCGGCGAGGTCGAGGACGGCGAGTGGCAGGACGGCGCGTTCGAGAGCGCGGCCGGCGTCGCGGCCGAGACCGGCGATACCCCCGAACCCGAGGCGCAGACGGCGACGGAATGACCGGGCTCCGCCCTGTCGGCCCCGGGATCTGGGCCGCCGACGGGCCCGTGGTCATCGGCGCGATGGGCTTCGTCTTTCCCACGCGGATGGCGTTGCTGCGCGGCCCCGGGGGCGGACTCTGGCTCTGGCCCCCGGTCCCGCCGGAGACCGGGCTCGTCGCCGCGATCCGCGCGCTCGGCCCCGTGGAGGCATTGCTGTCGCCCTCCTCCCTCCATCACATGGCATTGTCGGACTGGCGCGCCCTCTGCCCGGGGGCGAGGCTCGCCGCGCCGCCCGGCCTCGCCCCCCGCCGGCCCGATCTGCGGATCGACATCCCCCTGGCGGAAGGGAGCGACGCGGTTCCCGGATGCGACATAAGGCGGGTCCGGTCGCGCCTCGCCGACGAGATCGTCCTGCACCACCGCGCGAGCCGGACCGTCCTGGTCGCGGACCTGATCCAGCAGATCCCCCCGGACACCTACCGGGGCTGGCGCGCGCTGGTGGCGAGGGCCGACCGGATGACCGCGCCCGCGCCCCGCATGCCCCGCAAGTTCGCGCTGGCGGTCCCGCGCGAGGCGCGGCGCGCCCTCCGCGGGACCATTGTGGACTGGGCGCCGCGCCGTCTGCTGCTCGCTCATGGACCCGTTCACGAGACCGGCGCCGCCGCACTGCTGGACAGGGCCCTGCGCTGACCGCGGATCAGACCCGCTCCCCATTCTCCATCCGGCCGAGGAAATCCTCCGCCTCCGACAGGATCTGCGACCGCTTGTCCTCGTCCATCCGGTCCCAGGTCCGGTAGAGCTGCCCCATCCGGCCGTTCCCCTCGAAACGCCGGCGGTGCCGGTCGAGGAAGGACCAGAAGAGCAGGTTGTAGGGGCAGGCCCCCTCCCCGACCTTCGTCTTGGCCGAATAGGCGCAGCCGCTGCAGTAATCGCTCATCCTGTCGATGTAGTTGGCGCTGGCCACGTAGGGCTTGGACGCCACGATCCCGCCATCGGCGAACTGGCTCATCCCGATCACGTTCGCCGACATGACCCATTCGTAGGCATCCGCGTAGGAGCCCATGAACCAGTCCTGCACCTGCTGCGGCTCGATCCCCGCCATCAGGGTGAAATTGCCCAGCACCATCAGCCGCTGGATGTGGTGCGCATAGGCCTCGTCCCGGGTCTGCCCGATGCTGGCGGCGAGGCAGGCCATGTCGGTCTCGCCATCCCAGAAGAAGTCCGGCAGGTCCCGCCCGTGGCGCAGGATGTTGCGGGTCGCGTAGTCGGGCCCCTGCAGGAAGTAGATGCCCCGGATGTATTCGCGCCAGCCGATGACCTGCCGGATGAATCCCTCGGCGCAGTTCAGCGGCGCATCCCCCGCCTTCCACGCGTCCTCCACCGCCCGGCACACCTCCATCGGGGAAAGCAGCCCGGCATTCATGTAGAGCGCGACGAAGCCGTGCCAGAGATAGGGCTCGCCCTGTTTCATGGCGTCCTGGTAGTCGCCGAATTTCGGCAGCCCGTACTTCACCCAATGCGCCAGCGCCCGCCGCGCCTGGCCCGGATCGGTCGCGAACCAGAACGGGCGAAGGGTGCCGAAATGGTCCCCGAACCTGTCCTCGACGAGGGTCAGCACGGCCTCGACCGTCTCGTCCGGGGTGAACTGCATCGGGGCGGAGGGATCGGCGTTCGAAGGGGGCGGCTCGCGGTTGTCGTGGTCGTAGTTCCACGCGCCGCCAGCCGGGTCGTCCCCCTCCATCAGCAGGCCCGTCGCGCGCCGCATCTCGCGGTAGAAATACTCCATCCGAAGGGTCTTGCGGCCCTCGGCCCAGTCCTCGAACCGCTTGTGCGAGGCGAGGAAGCGGTCGTCGGGCAGGATCGTGACGTCGAGCGGTCCGTCCTCCAGCGCGCCGATCAGGCGGAACTCCCCCGGCTCGGTCGCGAGGACGCCCTCCGCGCCGCG
Source organism: Wenxinia saemankumensis (assembly GCF_900141735.1). GTDB lineage: Bacteria > Pseudomonadota > Alphaproteobacteria > Rhodobacterales > Rhodobacteraceae > Wenxinia > Wenxinia saemankumensis. Next base: position 144,621 of record NZ_FQYO01000003.1, on the reverse strand, counting down.
CGCCTCGGTCCGGCGCAGCAGCTCGCCCATGATGGTGTTCGAATTGTCCGGATCGTCCAGCTCGGTATAGTCGACCTCCCAGCCGTCCGCCCGCAGGGCGGCCGCGAACTTGCGCATCGCGGCGAAGAGGAAGGCGATCTTCTTGGGGTGGTGCCGGACATAGGTGGCCTCTTCCGCCACCTCGGCCATCACGACGACATCCGTTCCCTTCTCGGCCTCGCGCAGCGCGCTCAGCCCCGGCGACAGCTGGTCACCCAGCACCAGGACCAGTCTCACCAGGGGATCTCCTTTCCGGCATAGTCGTAGAAGCCGCCCGACCGCTCGGGGCCGAGCCCCTTGAGGACGTCCAGGAGATTGCCCGCCGCCTCCGCCGCGCTGACCTTCCGGTGGCCCGGATACCCGGCGGTGAAGGGCGTCTCCACCGTGCCCGGATGCAGGGCGACGCAGGTCGCGCCCTTGTGGCTCCGCGCCAGCTCGATCGCCGCGCCCCGCACCAGCATGTTCGCCGCCGCCTTGGCCGCGCGGTAGGAATGCCAGCCGCCGATCCGGTTGTCGCCGATCGAGCCGACCCGCGCGGTCAGCACGCCGACCTTCCCCGCCCCGTCCCGGTCCAGCAGGTCCGGCACATGCGACAGGACCGTCCCGACCCCGACGGCGTCCACCGCCATCACCCGCGCCATCTCGCCCGCGTCGATCTGCGCCAGCGCCTTTTCCGGCGCCGCGCCGAGGATGCCGAAGGCCAGCAGGACGAGGTCGAATGTCCCTCTCCCCTCCAGCCCCCGCGCCGCCGCGTCCGGATCCGTCACGTCGAACCCGTCCCGCGACCGCGACAGCCCCGTCACCTCCGCCCCCCGCCCCTGAAGCGCCGCGACCAGCGCCGCCCCGATCCCGCCCGAGGCGCCGAGCACCAATGCCCTCATCCGCGGCCCTCCCGCTCTTATCTTGCCGCAAATACTCTTGGGGGGGCTCGCGCAGCGAGCGGGGGGCGGACAGCCCCCCTCCCCCGTCGGCACCGGCACCGACCTCGACCTTCGGCGCCGACCTAGCCTTCCGCCGGGCCAAATCGACTCTTCCCATTCACGATCGCGCCGCTATGATCCCGCCCCATGACGCAGCGGACCCATATCATCGTCCCGCACGCCTCCGGCGCCGGCTTCGGCCTGCGCGCCTCCGGCGAGACGCGTCCGCTCGGCCTGCTCCTTCTCCTTACCCGCCTCTGAGCGTGCCTTTCGGCGCGACCGCTCAGAGGAGGGACCCGCGCCGAGACACACCTCAAGGCCAGGGAGACAGCACATGACCGATACCAGCCGCGTCCTCATCTTCGACACCACCCTGCGCGACGGCGAACAATCGCCCGGCGCCACCATGACCCATGCCGAGAAGCTCGAGATCGCCGCGATGCTCGACGAGATGGGCGTCGACATCATCGAGGCGGGCTTTCCCATCGCCTCCGAGGGCGATTTCCGCGCCGTGTCCGAGATCGCCAGGGCTGCGCGGAATGCCTCGATCTGCGGCCTCTCCCGCGCCAATCCCAAGGACATCGACCGCTGCTGGGAGGCGGTGAAGCATGCCCGCCGCCCCCGCATCCACACCTTCATCGGCACGTCCCGATTCCACCGCGACATGCATTCGCTCGACATGGATGCGATGGCCGAACGGGTGCACGAGGCGGTGACGCGGGCGCGCAACCTGTGCGAGGACGTGCAATGGTCCTCGATGGACGCGACCCGGACCGAGTGGGACTTCCTCAAGCGCACGGTCGAGATCGCGATCAGGGCCGGCGCCACGACGATCAACATCCCCGACACGGTCGGCTACACCGCGCCCGTGGAATCCGCCGACCTGATCCGCCGGCTGATCGCCGAGGTGGAGGATGCGGAGACAATCGTCTTCTCGACCCATTGCCACAACGATCTCGGCATGGCGACCGCGAACTCCCTCGCCGCCGTCGAGGGCGGGGCGCGGCAGATCGAATGCACGATCAACGGCCTCGGCGAGCGGGCGGGCAACACCGCGCTCGAGGAGGTGGTCATGGCGATGAAGGTCCGTGGCGACATCATGCCCTTCGCCACCGGCATCGACACCACCAAGATCATGAACATCTCGCGCCGGGTCTCGGCCGTGTCGGGCTTCCCTGTCCAGTTCAACAAGGCGATCGTCGGCAAGAACGCCTTCGCGCATGAAAGCGGCATCCACCAGGACGGGATGCTCAAGAACCGCGAGACCTTCGAGGTGATGCGCCCCGAGGATGTCGGCCTCGCCGCCACCTCCCTGGTGATGGGCAAGCATTCCGGCCGCGCCGCCCTGCGCTCGAAGCTCAAGGAACTGGGCTTCGAGATGGCGGACAACCAGCTCAACGACGTGTTCGTGCGCTTCAAGGAGCTCGCCGACCGCAAGAAGGAGGTCTACGACGAGGATCTCGTCGCGCTGGTCCGCCAGAACGAGGGCGAGAGCGACCACCTCAAGCTGAAGTCGCTGCGCGTCGTCTGCGGCACGGGCGGCCCGGCCGAGGCGACGATGACGCTTGAGGTCGGCGGCGCCGATACCGAGGTGACCGAGACCGGCGACGGCCCCGTCGACAGCGCCTTCAACGCGGTCAAGGCGCTGTTCCCGCACGGCGCGACGCTGCAGCTCTACCAGGTCCATGCCGTGACCGAGGGGACGGACGCGCAGGCCACGGTCAGCGTCCGTCTCGAGGAGGAGGGGCGCATCGCCACCGGCCAGTCGGCCGATACCGACACGGTGGTGGCGAGCGTGCGGGCCTATCTCGGCGCGCTGAACCGGCTGATCGTCCGGCGCGAGAAGGTCGCGCCGGGCGCCGACACGCGCGAGATCAGCTACAAGGACGCGGGCTGAGAGCCGCCGTTCCCGGGCCGGCCCTCGCGCCGGCCCGGACGACGCACGAGCCCGACGATGCGGTTGGCCTGCACCAGCAGTAGCGCCGAGACCAGCGACAGCGCGACCGAGATCAGCGCCACCGCGGTTCCGCCCAGCGCGGTGACCTCCCACAGGCCGAAGACGAAGATCGGGTGGACGAAGTAGATCGCCGCGGCGATCCCGGGCAGGCGGCGCGGCGCGCGGGCCAGCGGCAGCTTCAGCACCGCGATGAAGACGAGCGGGGCGAGCGGCGCAACGCAGAGCCAGATGTCGGTGATGCCGGACAGGCCCAGCGCCCGCCAGTTGGCCCATTGCTCCAGCCCGAAGAGGGGCAGCAGCGCCAGGATCGCCGCCGCCACCCAGCGGCCGTCGGCCCGCCCGGCCCAGCCCTCGCGCGCGGCGACGTAGCCGGCCGCGAGGAAGGGGAATCCCATGAACAGGAAGTTGCGCGGCACCACCGTCCAGGCATTGCGATGCGGCAGGGATTCGGTGCCGACGATGTGGTTCAGGGCGAACTGCGCCGCGGCCCCCGCGAGGTAGAGGCCGAGGGCGAGGCGCAGGATCCGGCCGGGCGGCCAGGCGCGCACGAGCCACAGCACCAGGCCGCCCCCGGCCAGCGCCGGCAGGTACCACAGATGCGCGAAGCCGAAGATCAGGTAGAACCCGAGCTTGGGCACCGACATCTCCTCTATGAGGAAGACCAGCGGCAGGTAGATCGCGGACCAGAAGAGGTAGAGCTTCGCGACGTTGGCGAACCAGGCCCCGATCCCGTTCCGCGTCCCGGCGAGGAAGAAGTATCCCGAGACCATCAGGAAGAACGGGACGACGAGGCGTCCCAGGGTGGTGACGAGGCCGTAGAAGAGCGCCGGATCGATGTCCTCGAGGAAACGTCCGTGACCGAGCACGACGACCAGCGCGAGGCAGAGCCGGGCCACGTCGATCGGGGCGTGGCGCACGATGGGGGCCGATGCCTGCGTCACTGTCATACCGACTGCCCGACTGGGTACCCCTACCGGGCGTGAGCCTAGCATCCGCCCCCACGGCGCTCCACCCGGTGGATCGCGCGAGGGGGGCGGCGGCGTTGCAGTGAAGCCGCTCTCCCCCTCGGCGGCCGGACGCGTGTGTTTACCGGATCTCAACCGTTGGGGCCGATTCTGGGCCGGTCGCATCGAGGGAGTCGCACATGCTCGACCAGCCTGACCCGCGCGCCGCCACCGGCGACGACGACCGCACCGGCTTCCTACACGACCTGATCACCGACCTCGCCACGGTGCTGGAGGAGAACCTGGGCATCGAGGAGGCGGAGGGGCTGATCGCGCTGGTCGGCGCCCGGACCGGCCGCGCCTTCGATGCGGAGTATCGCGACGCGGCCGGCACGCCGCGCCTCGACCCGGACGCGGTCGCGGGGGCCCTCGTCGACCTCAAGCGGCGGATCGGGGCCGGGTTCCGCGTCGTCGACATCGACGAGACAGCGATCGTCCTGACCAACGATCGCTGTCCCTTCCATCGTGGCTCGGAAGCGCTGTGCATGATGACCTCCAACGTCTTCGGTCGGATCGCGGCCGACAATCTCGGCTATGCGCGGGTCGACCTGCAGGAGACGATCCTGCGCGGGGCCGGGGCCTGCCGGGTGGTGATCGACCTGGTCCCCGGACAGGCGGGACGGGGACGTGAATATTTCGGCTGACCTGCGCCCCGCGCAATCGAGGGACCGGCCCGAGGCAGGAGGCGGGAACGGACGGGACGAGATGCTGGACCTCGTTCCCGTCCCGCTCCTTCGGCTCGGGCGGGACCTGTGCCTGCGCCATCTCAACAGGGCGGCAGAACGGCTTCTCGTCCGGCAGACCGGGCGGTCGCCCCCTTCCGGCGCGGCGCTCGGCGACCTGCTCGCCGGGCCGCGCCCGGGCCTCGCGGTGGATATGGCCGCCGCCGCGACGGGCGGGCAGCTCGGCCTCCGCCTCGCGCCGGGCCGGCCGCCGGTCGGGGCACAGGTCGCCTACGATCCCGGCGCCGGCGAATACGTCGTCGCGCTGAGCGACAGCTCCGGCATGCAGACCACGTTGCGCAGGCTGCGTCTGGAGCAGGAGGCCCTGTCCCGGTCCGCGCATCTCGACCGCGAGGCGCGGCGCGCGGCCGAGGCCCGCAACCGCGCGCTCGAGGGTTTCTCGGCCATGGCGGCGCACGATCTGCGGCAGCCGCTGCGGAACATCCGCCATCTCCTCGATTTCCTGCAGGAGGATCACGGGCACGCCCTCGCCCCGGAAGCGACGGACCTGGTCGGCCAGGCCCGCGACTGCGCGATCGGACTGGCCGGCCTGGTCGACGACCTGCTGACCTATGCCCGGCTCGGCTGGCAGGAGATCGAGATGGAGCCGGTCGATCTCGACGCCCTTGCCGGGCAGCTCCACCTCGATTTCGGCGAGGAATTGCGGCAGCAGGGCGGCGCCCTGACGATTCCCTCGCCGCTCGGATACGTGACGGGGGCGGGCGGTCTGGTGCGGGTCCTGCTCTCGAACCTCGTCGGCAACGCCGTCAAGTACCGCCACCCGGACCGCGCGCCATGCGTGACCCTCGCCCGGACCGGCGGAATCCTGACGGTCGCGGATAACGGTCGCGGCTTCCCGCCCGAAGAGGCGGAGCACATCTTCGATCCCTTCGTCCGGCTTCACAGGGGCAGCGGCGCGGGCGGCACGGGATTCGGCCTCGCCGTCTGCCGCGCCGTCGCGGAGCGGCACGGCTGGACCCTGACCGCCCACGGCCTGCCGGGGGAGGGCGCGACCTTCACGCTGTCGGGCCTGTCCTGACCCCGGCGGAGGCGCCGGAGCGCGACCGGCCGGGGGAAAGGTCCCGCGCGGGGAACGGGCCCCGGCGATCCGCCCCCGGCCCCGGCCCCCGCACCGCCCGGCCAGGGGGCCGAAACCGGGGGCGGAAAGATGCCGCCGTCCGGTGCGGCCCTTTCCCCTGCGCCGCCCCGGGCCTATAAGCCCGCATTGCCGCGTCGGGAACGCATCCCGAGTCGCGGCCCGCGTCGTCGGGGCACGCGGAACCGGTTCAGGGACAAGGCGGGGCAACGGATGTCGATCTTTTCATGGCTGTTCTCGTCCGACATGGCAATTGACCTGGGGACGGCGAACACGCTCGTCTACGTCAAGGGCCGCGGCATCGTCCTCAGCGAGCCGAGCGTCGTCGCCTACCACGTCAAGGACGGCCAGAAGAAGGTGCTCGCCGTGGGCGAGGACGCCAAGCTGATGCTGGGCCGGACCCCCGGCAGCATCGAGGCGATCCGACCGATGCGCGAGGGGGTGATCGCCGATTTCGACGTCGCCGAGGAGATGATCAAGTACTTCATCCGCAAGGCGCATCGCCGCACGGCGTTCACCCCGCGGCCGAAGATCATCGTCTGCGTCCCGCACGGCGCCACCCCGGTGGAGAAGCGCGCGATCCGGCAATCGGTGCTCAGCGCCGGCGCCAAGCGCGCGGGCCTGATCGCCGAGCCGATCGCGGCGGCCATCGGCTCGGGCATGCCGATCACCGATCCCACCGGCAACATGGTCGTCGATATCGGCGGCGGCACGACCGAGGTGGCGGTGCTGTCCCTCGGCGACATCGTCTATGCCCGGTCCGTCCGCGTCGGCGGCGACCGCATGGACGAGGCGATCGTCAGCTACCTGCGCCGCCAGCACAACCTGCTGGTCGGCGAGGCCACGGCCGAGCGGGTCAAGACCTCGATCGGCACCGCCCGCATGCCCGATGACGGGCGCGGGCAGTCGATGCATATCCGCGGCCGCGACCTGCTGAACGGCGTCCCGAAGGAGACCGAAATCTCCCAGGCACAGGTGGCCGAGGCTCTGGCCGAGCCGGTGCAGCAGATCTGCGAGGCGGTGATGACCGCGCTCGAGGCGACTCCGCCGGACCTCGCCGCCGACATCGTCGACCGGGGCGTCATGCTGACGGGGGGCGGCGCGCTGCTGGGCCAGCTCGACCTCGCGCTGCGCGAGCAGACGGGGCTGGCCATTTCCGTGGCGGACGAGAGCCTGAACTGCGTGGCGATCGGCACCGGCAAGGCGCTCGAGTATGAAAAGCAGCTGCGGCACGTTATAGACTACGAAAGCTGAGGGCGTCCCGCCGCTCGGCGGGGACCGGGGTGTCGCGCAGGGGATTCGCGGACCGATGGCACAGGACAGGGGACAGGAAGACTATGTCCGCCCGATCCGGCGTCTGCTGGTCGGCGTCCTCGTCCTCGTGCTCGCCGCGATCTTCGTCGTCTGGCGGATCGACAGCCCGCGGGTGGAGCGGTTCCGCGCCGCAGCGATCGACCGGATCGTGCCGTCGATGGACTGGGCGATGACGCCGGTCACGGGACTGGTCCATCTGGTCGGGGATTTCCGGTCCTACCAGCGCATCCACGAACAGAACCAGCAGCTGCGGCGCGAGCTGCAGCAGATGCGCGCCTGGCGCGAGGCGGCGCTGCAGCTGGAGCAGGAGAACGCCCGCCTGCTCGACCTCAACAACGTGCGGCTGGACCCGCAGCTGACCTATATCACCGGCGTCGTGATGGCCGACAGCGGCTCGCCCTTCCGGCAATCGGTGCTGCTGAACGTCGGCGGGCGCGACGGCGTGACCGACGGCTGGCCGGCGATGGACGGGATCGGGCTCGTCGGACGGATCTCGGGCGTGGGCGAGACGACGAGCCGGGTGATCCTGCTGACCGACACGTCGAGCCGGATCCCGGTCATCATCCAGCCCTCGGGCCAGCACGCGATCCTCGCCGGCGACAACTCGATCTACCCGGTGCTCGACTTCGTCGAGGACCCGGCGCAGATCCGGCCCGGCGACCGGGTCGTCAGCACCGGCGACGGCGGCGTCTTCCCGGCCGACCTGCTGGTCGGGCAGGTCGCGCTCGGCACCGACGGGCGCCAGCGGGTGCGGCTCGCCGCCGATTACGGGCGGCTCGAATTCCTGCGGGTCCTGCGCAGCCAGCCGCGCGAGCGGATCGAGGATCCCGGCGCGCTGGTCCTGCCCGGCCCGATGCCGGCGGAGGAGGCGCCGGCCGCGGCGGAGGGCGACGAGGAGGAGGCGACGAGCGCGGGCGACCCACCGGACGAGATCGCGGGGCGCAGCGATGGCTGACGGTCCCGCCCATCCCCGCCGCTGGATCGGCCGCACGGCCTTTGCCGCGCTCGCCCTGGTGCTGATCTTCCTGCGGCTGCTGCCGCTGCAGCTGGTGCCGGTGGGCTGGGCCGGGCCGAACCTGCTGCTCGCGGTGACCCTGGTCTGGGCGGTGCGGCGGCCGGACTACCTGCCCGTGTCGATGGTGGCGGCCGTCTTCCTGCTGGCTGACCTGTTGTTCCAGCGGCCGCCGGGGCTGATGGCCGCCGCGGTCGTGATGGGGACCGAGTTCCTGCGCCGGCGGCACGGCCAGCTGCGGACCATGCCCTTCGCGCTGGAATGGGGCAGCGTCGCGCTGGTGGTGATCGGCATCGCCTTCGGTCAGCGGCTGGTCCTGGCGGCGGCGATGCTGCCGCAGGCGCCGATGGCGCCGACGATGGTCGAGATGGCGCTCACGATCCTGTGCTACCCGCTGGTCACCGGCCTCGCCTACATGCTCTTCGGGGTGGCACGGCGCGCCCCGGGAGAGGTCGACGCGCTGGGACACCGGTTGTGAGGGGGCGCCTGTGAGAAGACCCGAACGCCATACCGAGGCCGCGGGCCGCACGGTCACCCGCCGTGCGCTCGTCGTGGGGGCCAGCCAGCTCGCCATGATCGGCGCGCTGGGCTGGCGGATGCAGTCGATGCAGGTCGAGCAGGCCGAGGATTACCGCCTGCTGGCCGAGGAGAACCGGGTCAACATCCGCCTGTTGCCCCCTGCCCGCGGAAACATCTTCGACGTGAACGGCGTCCCGCTGGCGGTGAACGAGCAGAACTACCGCATCGTCATGGTGCGCGAGGATGCCGGCGACGTCGACGCCACGCTCGCCCGGCTGCAGCAGATCGTCGACATCGACGACGAGACGATCGCCAGCGCGCGCGAGGAGGTGATGCGCCTGTCGCCCTTCGTGCCGGTGACGATCGCCGACCGCGTCAGCTGGGAGGATATCTCCCGCGTCACCGTCAACGCGCCCGCCCTGCCCGGCATCACCGCCGAAGTCGGGCTGTCGCGCTTCTACCCCCGCGGGTCCGACACGGCGCATGTGGTGGGCTATGTCGGCCCGGTCTCGGATTACGATCTGGCGCAGATCGACGACCAGGATCCGCTGCTGCAGATCCCCAAGTTCCAGATCGGCAAGACCGGCGTCGAGAACAAGCTCGAGCAGCAGCTGCGCGGCAGCGCCGGCAACCGCCGGATCGAGGTCAACGCGCTCGGCCGCGTGATGCGCGAGCTCGACCGGCACGAAGGCGAGCCGGGCGCCGACATCCAGCTGACCATCGACAGCGCGCTGCAATCCTACACCGAGGCCCGGCTCGAGGGGGAAAGCGCGTCGGTCGTGGTGATCGACCTCGCGAACGGCGACCTGCGGGCCATCGCCTCGGCGCCGACCTTCGATCCCAACCTCTTCGTGCGGGGGATCAGCGTCGCCGACTGGACCGGCCTCAACGAGAACATCTACCGGCCCCTCTCGGCCAAGACCGTCCAGGGCGCCTATCCGCCCGGCTCGACCTTCAAGATGATGACCGCGCTCGCCGCGCTCGAGGCCGGGGTCATCGACGCCGAGGAGACGGTCTACTGCCCCGGCTATCACGACGTGGGCGGCACGCGGTTTCATTGCTGGCGGCGCGGCGGGCACGGCAACATCAACCTGCACGAGAGCCTCAAGCAGTCCTGCGACGTCTACTACTACGACGTCGCGCAGCGCGTCGGGATCGAGGCGATGGCCGCGATGGCCCGGAAGTTCGGCCTGGGCGAGCGGCACGACGTGCCGATGTCGGCCGTCAGCGCCGGCATCGTGCCCGACCGCGCCTGGAAGGCCGAGAGCCGGGGCGAGGACTGGCGGATCGGCGATACGGTCAACGCCTCGATCGGGCAGGGCTACGTGCTCACCTCGCCGATCCAGCTGGCGATCATGACCGCGCGGATCGCGACCGGCCGGATTGTCACGCCGCGGCTGATCCACACGATCGACGGGGTCGAGCAGCCCTCGGGACTGGGCGAGAGCCTCGGTCTGAACGAGAACCTCATGCGCCGCATCCGCGCCTCGATGTCCGACGTGGTGAACCACCAGCGCGGCACCGGCTACGGCGCCCGCATCGTGATGGACGGCTACCGGATGGCCGGCAAGTCCGGCACCAGCCAGGTCCGCCGGATCACCGCCGAGGAGCGGGCGCGCGGCGTCATCAGCAATGCCGACCTGCCGTGGGAGCGGCGGGACCACGCGCTGTGGGTGAACTTCGCCCCGGTCGAGGCGCCGCGCTACGCGGTGTCGGTCGTGGTCGAGCATGGCGGCGGTGGCTCTTCGGCCGCCGCGCCGATCGGGCGCGACGTGACCCTGCAGGCGATGTTCGGGGGCGAGCCGCCGCTCGAGGCCTATCCGTCGAACGTGCGCGGCACGATCGAGGCGCAGCAGGCGCGGATCCGCGACTTCGTCCCGCCCGGCATGCGGACGGGGGAGCGGGCGTGAGCTATCTCACCTACCACGCGAAATACGTCCCCACCGGCCCGCGCAAGATCCTCTATCTGAACTGGCCGGTGATCCTGCTGCTGATAGCGGTCGCCAGTTTCGGCTTCCTGATGCTCTACTCGGTGGCCGGCGGCTCGGCCGAGCCCTGGATGACGCCGCAGATCGAGCGCTTCGCGCTCGGCCTCGCGCTGATGTTCGTCGTGGCGATGGTGCCGATCTGGTTCTGGCGCAACCTCGCGCCGCTGGCCTACCTCGTCTCGCTCGCCCTGCTGGTCGGGGTGGAACTGGTGGGCGAGACGCGGATGGGGGCGCAGCGCTGGATCGACCTCGGCTTCATGCGGCTGCAGCCGTCCGAGCTGATGAAGGTCGCGCTCGTGATGTTCCTCGCCGCCTATTACGACTGGCTGCCGACGCGGCGGGTCAGCCATCCGGTCTGGGTCGCACTGCCGCTGCTGGTCATCGCCATGCCGGTCGTGCTGACGCTGATCCAGCCGGATCTCGGAACGGCGATCCTGCTCTTCGTCGGCGGCATGACGGTGATGTTCCTCGCCGGGGTCCACTGGGCCTATTGGGCGACCGCCATCGCCGGGGCCGGCGGCGCGATCTTCGCCGTGTTCGAGAGCCGCGGCACGCCCTGGCAGCTGCTGAAGGACTACCAGTACCGCCGGATCGACACGCTGCTCGATCCCTCGACCGATCCGCTCGGAGCGGGCTACCACATCACCCAGGCCAAGATCGCCCTCGGCTCGGGCGGCTGGACCGGCCGCGGCTTCATGCAAGGCACGCAGAGCCGGCTGAACTTCCTGCCCGAGAAGCATACCGACTTCATCTTCACGACGCTGGCCGAGGAATTCGGCTTCGTCGGGGGGTTCGCCCTGCTGATGCTCTATGTCGGGATCATCGTGTTCTGCGTGATCTCGGCCATGACCAACCGCGACCGGTTCTCGGCGCTGCTGACCTACGGGGTGGCGATGACGCTGTTCCTCTATTTCAGCGTCAACATGGCGATGGTCATGGGCCTCGCCCCCGTGGTCGGGGTGCCGCTGCCGCTCGTCTCCTACGGCGGGTCGGCGATGCTGGTTCTGCTGCTCGCCTTCGGGCTGGTGCAGAGCGCGCATGTCCACAAGCCCCGATAAGCCCGAGGTCGCCCCGTGCCCGAGATCCTCTTCTGGTCCGCCCCGCGCGTGTGGGACAGCTATGCCGAACTGCTGCCCCGCGCGCTGGACGAGGCGGGCGTGGCCGCCCGGGTCGCGCCGGACCTGCCGCCGGAGCGGGCGGATTACGTCGTCTACGCCCCCGCGAAGGCGCGGCTCGACCTGCAATCCGCGCCGAAGGTGAAGGCGGTCCTCAGCCTCTGGGCGGGGATCGAGAGCGTGATCGACGACGTGCCGCCGGACGTGCCGCTGACCCGGATGGTCGATGACGGGCTGACCGAGGGCATGATCGAATACGTGACCGGCCACGTGCTGCGCCACCACCTCGGCATGGACGCGCATATCGTCAACCCGGGGCGCGAGTGGCGCCCCGATGCCCCGCCGCTGGCCCGGCAGCGCAAGGTCGCGATCCTCGGCCTCGGCGCGCTGGGGGCGGCCTGCGGGCAGGCTCTGGCCGCGCTGAACTTCGACGTGGCGGGGTGGAGCCGCACGCCGAAACGGGTCGCGGGCGTGAGCTGCCACCACGGGACCGAGGGGTTCGCCGCGGCGCTGGACGGGGCCGGGATCGTGGTGCTGCTGCTGCCCGCCACGCCGGCGACCGAGCGGGTCCTCGACGCGGCCGCGCTGGCCCGGTTGGCGCCGGGCGCGGCCGTGATCAATCCCGGGCGCGGCGCGCTGGTCGACGACGCCGCGCTGCTGGCGGCGCTGGACAGCGGACAGGTCCGACATGCGACGCTCGACGCCTTCCGGACAGAGCCGCTGCCGCCGGGCGATCCCTACTGGGCCCATCCGAAGGTGACGGTCACGCCGCATATCGCCTCCGAGACACGGGCCGTGACCGCCGCCCGCGTCATCGCCGAGAACGTGCGCCGGGCCGAGGCGGGAGAGCCGCTCCTGCACGTGGTGGAGCGGGGGCGCGGCTACTAGCCGGGCGCCGGCCCATTCGCGCGCGGTGCCCCCGGGGGGCGGCACGATGGGGCCGGCCGCCGGACCAGGACACTGCGATCCAGGCGAGGGGGGGGCCGGCCGCCTCGACCCGACCGGCTCGCAGCCGTGGGCCGGCGATGACCCGCGACCGTCAAGCGCCTCAGCGCAGGCGGGGCGGAGTCCCGGGATCGCGGCCCGGCGGGCGGGGCCGCGGCGGATCGGGGATGTCGAAGCGCAGGCCGACCCGGTCCAGCCGCGCCAGCATGGGATCGCTCTCGGGCAGGAAGACGACGTCGAGCGCCCCCGCCTCCAGCCCCGAGAAGGTCAGCGCCTCGTTCACCGCCGCGGCGAGGGCGGGCTCCGCCCCCGGCCGCGCGCCGGTCACCGCGAGGAGATGGCCCCGCCCGCCGCCGTCCCATTCCACCCCGGCGAGCCAGGCGGCCCGCGCCAGCCCCGCCGCGCCGGCGAGGCGGCGTCCCAGCGCCTCGGTCAGCGCGTCCGGCACCTGCCCGGGCGGGTGCAGCGCGACGGGGCGCGCCTCGGCCTCTGCCGGCCCCTGTCCGAGCGTGGCGGCGAGCCATGTCAGCGCGTCAGGCGGCACGAGCATCTGCGACGGTGCCCCGGGATTGAGGGCGACCCCGACCCCCTGCCCGGCCAGCATCTCGGCCAGGCCGCGGCCGGAGAGGCCGGCGGTCGGGGCGGGGGCGCCTGCGAACTCGGCCAGCCGGTCCTCGCGGTCGAAGGCGAGGAGGTAGGGCACGCCCTCCTCCTCGATCAGGCGGGGGGCGATGTCGTCGCCCGTCGCCTCGGCCTCGAGCAGCAGGGACAGCGGCGTCTCGGCGAAGCGTTCCCAGTAGCGCAGGCGCAGCGCATCGTCCTCGGGCGCTGCCTGCATCGCGGCATGGGCCTCGTCGAGCGGGGTCGTCTCGGTCATTCCAGCACCTCGCGCACCCGGGCACGGAGCGGGGGCAGCACCTCCGCCTCGAACCAGGGGTTCTTCTTCAGCCAGCCGGTATTGCGCCAGGACGGGTGCGGCAAGGGGATCACGTCCGGCCAATGGTCCCGCCAGTTCCGGACCACCTGCGTCACCGGTGCCTTCGTGCCCAGATGCCACCGCAGGGCGGCGGCCCCGATCACCACCGTGAGGCGGATGTCCGGCAGGAAGCCGAGCGCCCGGTCGCGCCAGGTCTCGGCGCAGATCGCGGGCGGGGGCAGGTCGCCGCCGTTCCGGTCGTAGCCGGGGAAGCAGAAGCCCATCGGCACGATGGCGGTGCGGGACCGGTCGTAGAACTCGGCCTCCGTCACGCCGAGCCAGTCGCGCAGACGGGTGCCGGAGCGGTCCCAGAACGGCGTTCCCGCCTCGTGCACGCGCAGCCCCGGCGCCTGGCTCGCGATCAGCAGCCGCGCGCCGGGGGCGAACCACACGACCGGGCGGGGGGTGTGCGCGGTCGCGGTCGCGGCGAAGCGGTCGCGGCAGAGCCGGCAGGCGGCGATCTCGTCCCGGACATCACTCATGCGCGGACCAGCTAGCGGCCGGGCCGCCGGGGAAAAGGGGCGCGGCTTGCGGGCCCCCGGCCCATCCCCTATCCCCGCCGGACACGCGACGCGGCGAACGGGGGCACGCGATGTACCGGGTCTGGGACTTCCTTACCAGATATTCGCTGCTTCTGATCATCGGGGCGCTGATCGCCCTGGCCTGGGCGAATATCGACGCCGAAAGCTACCGCCGGTTCGTCGAGTTCGAGCTGCTGCGCGACGTTCCGATCGGCCACCCGCACCACGCCCCGGACGGCAGCGTCGAGACCCGGACGCTGACCCTGCACTACCTCGTCAACGACGTGCTCATGGCCTTCTTCTTCGCCATCGCGGCGAAGGAGGTCTGGGAGGCGGTGATCCTCGAGAACGGAAGCCTGCGCGGCAGGAAGGCGGCGACCCCGCTGATCGCGACGGCGGGCGGCATGCTGGGACCGATCTGCGTCTATCTCGGCCTTGCCCTGTTCCTCGGCTCGGACACGGTCGAGGCGGTGTCGAGCGGCTGGGCGATCCCCACCGCGACGGACATCGCCTTCTCCTACCTGGTCGGGCGCCTGGTCTTCGGCGCGGGGCACCCCGCGGTGCGGTTCCTGCTGCTGCTCGCCATCGCGGACGACGCGGCCGGGCTGCTCATCCTCGCCGTGTTCTATCCCTCGGGCGCGCTGGCGCCGGAATGGCTGCTGCTCTCGCTCGGCGCGGCGGTCGCGGTCTTCGTGCTGTTCAACTGGCTGCCGCGCCGGATGGACCGCCACAGGGAGCTGCGCCCCAACTCGACCTGGATGCGCGAGAAGCTGAGCTTCTGGCCCTACCTCGTCGCCGGCTGCCTGTCCTGGTACGGCTTCCAGCAGGCGGGAATCCACCCGGCCCTCGGCCTGCTGCCGATCGTGCCGGCGATCCCGCATGCCGACCGCGCCTTCGGCATCTTTTCGGAGGCGGAGCAGTACCTGACCGACCTGCTGAACGCGATCGAGCATGCGCTGAAGCGCCCGGTGGAGGTGATCCTGTTCTTCTTCGGCCTGCTCAATGCCGGGGTGGAGTTCGGCTCGATCGGCGCGCCGACATGGCTCGTCCTGGCGGGCCTGCTGGTCGGCAAGCCGCTCGGCATCTTCGTCATGGGCTGGATCGCGGCGCGTCCGCTGGGGCTGGGCCTGCCGAAGGGGATGCGCGTCGTCGACCTCGCCGTCGTCGGTCTGGTCGCCGCGATCGGCTTCACCGTCTCGCTCTTCATCGCGGCGGTGGCCTTCCCCCCGGGGCTGATGCTGGGCGACGTGCCGGTGCAGGACGCGGCCAAGATGGGGGCGGTGTTCTCGTTCGCGGCGGCGCTGCTGTCCTACGTCGCCGGCAAGCTGGCACGGGTGCAGAAGGTGGGATGATCGCGCCCGGGCCCCTGCGGACCGGGCATTGGTCCCGACCGCGCGACAATCCCGGGAGCGAAGCATTTCTGGCCACATCCGGTCACATTCCACGGTTACGCCTTCGTCAAGGCCCGGCGGGCCAGGATAGGCTAGACCGGGACCAACGGGCGGGCGCCGGATGCGGCGCGCCGGGAAACGAGGGGCGGAGCGCGGGATGCTCGAGTTCATCGGTGTCAGCAAGTCCTTCGCGACGGGCGCGGGCCGGAAGGTGATTCTCGAGGGCGCCACCTTCCAGGTGGAGCTCGGCCGCTCGCTCGGCATCCTCGCCCCCAACGGGACCGGCAAGACCACCCTCATCAACCTGATGGCGGGGCTGGAGAAGCCGGACGAGGGGCAGATCCTGCGGCGGGGGCGGATCAGCTTTCCGCTCGGCTTCATGGGCGGGGTGAACAAGCGACACACGGCGCGGGAGAACGCGCGCTACATCGCGCGGCTCTACGGGCTCGACCCCGACTACGTGGAAAGCTTCTGCCGCTGGCTCACCGACATCCGCGAATATTTCGACATGCCGCTGGGCACCTACAGCCAGGGGATGCGGGCGCGGTTCACCTTCTCGCTGATGCTGGCGCTCGACTTCGACATGTATCTCATCGACGAGGGGATGCCGCAGACGACGGATGCCGAGTTCAACCGCAAGGCGGGCGAGATCCTGCGCGAGCGGCTGGAGACGACCACGGTCGTGATCGTCTCGCACCAACCGAAGGTGCTCGAACGCTTCGCCAGCTCGGCCGCGGTGCTGCGGGACGGGCGGCTGCACATGTTCGAGACGCTGGAAGAGGCGAAAGAGCTCTATGACTACCAGGCCTAGGCTTCTGAAGTATCGCATCCGGCGCAGCACGCCGCTGCTGGAACCGGCGCGGGACTCCGCCGGGGTTCCCCGCCCGCCGCTTCAGGCGCCGGGCGCCGGGGCCGGCCCGGCCGACCGCCCGAGCGCGCCCGCGGGATCGGCCCCGCCGGCGGAATCGGTCGCCGCGCGGGAGGGGGAGCCCCGCGGCCTCACGGCCGGCCCGGGCGAAGCGGCCGCCCCCGCCACGCCCCCCGAGGAGATGGGCCCGACCGATCCGCTGGAGACGATCCGGCAGGAGGGACTGACCCCGCGCCAGCTGCGGATGGCGCGCCGCACCGCGCAGAAGCACGGGATCGAGGTCGCGTCGGATTTCGACGCGGTGCGCCAGCTGCGCCGGCGCGGGATCGACCCCTTTGCCCGGTCCACGCTGCTGCAGATCGTGCCGAACGACGCCGCCCCGGCCGGACCCGGGGCGAACCTGCCCCAGACCGTGCCGGCGGGAACGCCGAACCTGCCCTCGACCGAGCGGCTGTCCCCCGCGGAGCGGCGCGCGGGCGAGATCATGCGCATCCAGAAGGACCTCGCCCGCAGGCGGCGGCGGCGCAGCGCCCTCCTCGGCCTGCGGCTGTCGCTGTTCGTCGCGCTGCCCACGGCGCTGGCGGGCTTCTACTTCTACGAGGTCGCGACGCCGATGTACGCGACCGAGAGCGAATTCGTCATACAGCAGGCCGAGGCGACGGGCGCGGCCGGTCTCGGCGGGCTGTTCCAGGGCACGTCCATGGCGACCCAGCAGGATTCGATGACCGTCCAGTCCTACCTGACCTCGCGCGCCGCGCTGGGCCGGCTGGACGACGAGTTCGGCTTCCGCGACGCCTTCTCGGACGAGAGCGTCGATCCGATCCAGCGCCTGCCCGCCGACGCGTCGGCCGAAGAGACCTACGAGGTCTACCAGGACCATGTCCGGATCAGCTACGATCCGACCGAGGGCATCATCAAGATGGAGGTGGTCGCCCCCGACCCCGCGCAGAGCCAGCTCTGGTCCGAGGCGCTGATCGGCTATGCCGAGGAGCAGGTCGACCAGCTGACGCAGCGCCTGCGCGCCAGCCAGATGGAGGATGCGCTCGCCAGCTACGAGGCGGCCGAGGCGCGCCGGGCCGAGGCGCTGTCGGACTGGCTGGCGATCCAGCAGAGCGTGCAGCAGATCGACCCCGCGGGCGAGACCGCCGCCCGCACCCAGCAGATCAGCGCGCTCGAGACCGAGCGCCAGCAGCTCCAGCTGTCCCTGCAGGAGCGGCTGAGCGTGCCGCGCCCGAACGAGGCGCAGGTCGCCAACCTGCAGACCCAGATCGACAATATCGGCACCCTGATCGCCAACCTGCGCGACCAGATGACCGCCGGGACCGGGGCCGACACCTCGCTCGCCGCCAGCAATACCGAGCTGCGCCTCGCGGAGGAGGATTACACCTTCCAGACGCTGCTGGTGCAGCAGGCCCTGCAGCAGATGGAGACGGCCCGGATCGAGGCGAACCGGCAGGTCCGCTACCTCTCGCTCGGGGTCGAGCCCGTCGCCCCGGACGAGCCGACCTATCCCCGCGCCTTCGAGAACACGCTGCTCGCCTTCTGCGTCTTCGCCGGGCTCTACCTGATGCTGTCGCTCACCGCCTCGATCCTGCGCGAGCAGGTCTCGGCCTGAGCGTTCGCCGCGCCCCCCCTTGGCGGGGGGGGCGCGGCCGCCTAGGCTCGCCGCGATTTCGACGATCCCGGACCCATTGATGCAACCCGTTTTCCTACGCCGCTGGGCCGCGCTTGCGCTGCTGGTCCTGTCCGCCGCGCTCGCCACCCCTGTCCCCGCGCAGGAGAACGGCCCCACCGCCCCGATCGCGGCCGAGACGGACGCCGCGCAGGACGCCGCCATCGCCACCCGCATCCGCGAGATCCTGGACGAGCTGGGCGGCTACGAGGACGTGAGCGTCCGGGTCTCGGACGGGATCGTGCGGCTGCGCGGCACCGTCACCTCGGCCGAGGCGCAGGTCGAGCTGGCCCGGCTCGTCAGCCGGGTCGAGGGCGTCGTCGCGATCCGCGACGAGGTGACCGAGACGGCCGAGCTGTCGCGCCGGCTCAACCCCGCGATCGAACGGTTCCGGACCCGGGCCTGGCAGTTCGTCACCTTCCTGCCGCTGCTGCTGATCTCTCTCGCCGTCTTCGCCGCGATCGCGGCGCTCGGCTGGTGGGTCGCGCGGCGCACGCGTCTGTGGTCGCGCCTCGCCCCCAACGCCTTCGTCGCCTCCCTCTATTCCCAGCTCGTGATGATCGCCTTCGTCATCGCGGGAATCGTGGTCGCGCTCGACATCCTGAACGCGACCGCGCTGATCGGCACGATCCTCGGCGCGGCCGGGATCGTCGGCCTCGCCGTCGGCTTCGCGGTCAAGGACACGGTGGAGAACTACATCGCCTCGATCATGCTCTCGATCCGCCAGCCCTTCCGGCCGAACGACCTGGTCGAGATCGAGGGCGATCAGGGCAAGGTGATCCGCCTGACGAGCCGGGCGACGATCCTGCTCAGCCTCGACGGGAATCACATCCGCATTCCCAATGCCACGGTCTTCAAGTCGCGGATCGTGAACTACACGCTGAACGCCGAGCGGCGGTTCATGTTCGAGATCGGCGTCGCCTCGGATGCCGACCTCGCCGCGATCCGCGCGCTCGCCATCGAGGTGATGACCGGCCTGCCCTTCGTGCTGGACACGCCCGGGCCGAACGCCTGGATCGACCGGATCGGCGACGGCGCGATCTTCTTCACCGTGCTGGGCTGGGTGAGCCAGCGCGAGACCGACCTGATGGCCGCCCGGTCCGAGGCGCTGCGCCGCGTGAAGGAGGCGATCGAGGCGGCGGGGGTCGAGGTGCCCGACACCACCTACCGGATCCAGGTCCTGGGCGGCGGCGCCGCCACGGTCGAGGCCGATACCGACCGCCGCCCCGCCCCCCCGCGCGGGGCGGTCCCGCCCGCCCGAGACCCGGCGGCCCGAGACCCGGCGCCGCGTCCCCCGCCCGGGCCGGGCGATGTCAGCGCCGGCCCGGAACAGGATCTCGAGCGCCTGGTCGAGAGCGAACGCCGCCAGCCCGAGACGCGCGACCTCCTGAAGGAGGATGCCGACAGGATGGAGTGATTTTCTGGCCCGCCGCCTCTTGCCCCGCCCGCGGCCCCGGCGTAGAAGGCGCCCCGCTGCTGGGGTGTAGCCAAGCGGTAAGGCAGCGGTTTTTGGTACCGTGTACCGTAGGTTCGAATCCTACCACCCCAGCCAGCAGCAATCCGATCATCAGGACGTGTGGCCCATCCCCGAGGCGAGGCTGGGCCCCGGGCCCCGGCCTCCTGGGCGCGCGGCTCGGTGATCGTGCCGCCGGCGCCCGCCCGCGGCAGGGTCAGCCGTCGCGATCCGGCGATTCCCCGCGGGCGCGGCGACGCGCCGCGGGGGAGAGGAAGAACTCGTAGAGGCACCAGAGGCCGAGCGCCCCCGTCAGGATCGCCCAGCCGGTCGAGCCCGCCAGGATCTCCACGAGGGACCAGCCGAGGCACAGCGCGACGACCGCGACGCGGCGCCAGACGGGCGCGTAGAACGGGTGTTCGGGGTCGAGGATCTTCATGATGTGTCCGGTCCGTCCATCGGGATCGTGGCGTGCGGGGCGCGCGCCCCCGGTATGACCGGAACGGGCGCGCGGCGACAGCCCGGGAACGCGGGCCCCGCCCCCGGCGGGGACTAGCCCCGCCCCGCCATCCACTCGTCCAGCGCCGCGGCTTCCTCGGCACTCAGTCGAAGGCCCAGCTTGCTGCGGCGCCAGAGCACGTCCTCGGCCGTTCGGGCGAATTCCTTCTCGATCAGCCAGCGCAGCTCGGCCTCGGTCAGGTCGCCGCCGAAATCGCGGCCGAGATCGCCGGGGCCGGAGGCGCCGCGCAGGATCTCGGCCGCTTCGGTCCCGTAGGCCCGGACGAGGCGGCGGGCCTGCCTCTCCTCCAGCCAGGGGTGATCGGCGCGCAGCCCCGCGATCAGGCGCGGCACGCCGTCCACCGGGAAATCCCCGCCGGGAAGCGGGGCGCCCGCCGTCCAGGGGCCCTCGTCCACCTGCAGATGCGCCCCGATCCGCTCCAGCGCGCTCTCGGCCAGCCGGCGATAGGTCGTGATCTTGCCGCCGAAGACGTTGAGCAGCGGCGCGCCGCCGGCCGTCTCGACCTTCAGCGTGTAGTCGCGGGTCGCCGCCGTCGCCGAGCGCGACCCGTCGTCGTGGAGCGGGCGCACCCCCGAATAGGTCCAGACCACGTCCTCGGGGCCGAGCTGCCGCGCGAAATACCGGTTGGCGAAGGCGATCAGGTAGTCCCGCTCCTCCGGCGTGCAGACCGGCGGGACGGACGGGTCCGGGTGGTCGGCATCGGTTGTGCCGATCAGGGTGAAGTCGGTCTCGTAGGGGATCGCGAAGATGATCCGCCCGTCCTCTCCCTGGAAGAAGTAGCACTTGTCGTGCGCGTAGAGGCGCGGCGTCACGATATGGCTGCCCCGGACGAGCCGCACCCGGTCGGTGGAGTTCGACCGCACCTTGTGCGCGATCACGTCGCCGACCCAGGGTCCGGCGGCGTTCACCAGCATGCGGGCGCGAAAGGCGCCGTTCTCCGTCTCGACGCGCCAGTGCCCGTCCTCGCGCCGGGCCGCGGTCACCGCGCACCGCGTCATGATCCGGGCACCCCGCTCCGCCGCGTCGCGGGCATTGAGCGCGACGAGGCGCGAATCCTCGATCCAGCAATCGGAATACTCGTAGGCCGTCTCGAACCTGTCCTGCAGCGGGGCGCCTTCGGGGGCGGTGCGCAGGTCGAGCTTCGTCGTGCCCGGCAGCACCTGCCGCCCGCCGAGCCCGTCGTAGAGCGCGAGGCCCGCCCGGATCAGCCAGGCCGGCCGCCGCCCCCTGAGCCAAGGCATCACCGTCCCCAGCAGCCGCGAGACCGGCGTCTCCCCCTCGAAGCGCATGTCCGGGTGATAGGGCAGGACGAATCGCATGGGCCAGGAGATGTGGGGCATCGCGCGCAGCAGCACCTCGCGCTCCTGCAGCGCCTCGCGCACCAGCCGCACCTCGAAATATTCGAGGTAGCGCAGGCCGCCGTGGAACAGCTTGGTCGAGGCCGAGGAGGTCGCGGAGGCGAGGTCCCCCTTCTCGGCCAGCGCGACGCTCAGCCCCCGCCCGGCCGCGTCGCGCGCGATACCGCAGCCGTTGATGCCGCCCCCGATCACGAAGATGTCGTAGGTCCGATCCACGTCGATGCTCCCGCCGCCTGCCGTCACGCCCCCGAAGACATGGCAGATCGGGCCGGCGGGTCAAACCTCCGCTGGACGTCGTAGAACGGTCGACGCACTCTGCGCGGGCCAGCAGGAGAGGACCCGGCCATGACCTTCGATCCGGCGCGCGCGCCGTTCCACCTCGATCCCGAGGCGGCGGACTGGGTCCGCGCCACCCTGGCCGGCATGAACCGCCGGCAGAAGCTGGCGCAGCTGCTGAACGTGCTGGTCCGGACCGACGACGACGCCGAGCTGGCCCGGCTGCAGGAACTCGGACTGGGCTCGATCACCCGCAACCCGACCCGGGACCCCGAGGGAGAGGCGGAGATCCGCGCCGCGTTCGACGCCGCCGCGCCCGCCCCCCTGCTCGTCAGCGCCGATCTCGAGGGCAGCCGGATGACCCAGCCGGGCGGCACGACGCTGCCGAACCCTCTCGGCCTCGCCGCCATCGACGACCTCGCCGCGACCGAGGCGGCGACCGCGATCCTCGCCCGGGACGGGCGCGCGAACGGGGTGAACTGGTCCTTCACGCCGCTGCTCGACGTCAACGCCGCCTTCCGCAGCGCGATCGTCGGCACCCGCTCCTTCGGGTCCGATCCGGACCGGGTGCGCCGCCACGCGCTGCAGCAGATCGCGACCTTCCAGTCGAACGGCGTCGCGGCCACGGCGAAGCACTGGCCGAGCGAGGGCTACGACGACCGCGACCAGCACCTCGTCACCACGGTGAACCCGCTCTCGGTCGAGGCGTGGGAGGCGACGTTCGGGCGGCTCTACCGCGACGCGATCGCGGCGGGCGTGCTCGGCGTGATGGTCGGCCACATCGCCTTCCCCGCCTTCGTCCGCGCCGAGGGCGACGAGGCCGGGGCCTTCCTGCCCGCGACGATCAGTCGCCACCTGATCCAGACGCTCCTGCGCGAGCGGCTGGGATTCGAGGGGCTGATCGTGTCCGATGCGACCAGCATGGGCGGCCTCGGCCAGGTCATGCCCCGCCGGGACTTCCTGCACCGCCTGCTGACGGCCGGGAACGACGTCATCCTGTTCTCGCCGGACCCGGCGCAGGACATCGCCTGGCTGGAAGAGGCGGTGGAGGACGGCCGGCTCGGCATGGACAGGGTCGAGGACGCGGTCTCGCGGCAGCTGGCCCTGAAAGCGCGGCTCGGCCTCCATCGCGGCCCCCTGCCCCCCCTGCCCCGCGACAGCGAGGCCGATGCCGCCACCGCGCGGGAGCTGCATGCCCGCGTGCCGACCCTCGTGAAGGACCGGGACGGGCTCTTCCCGGTCTCTCCCGCCTCCCATCGCCGGGTGCTGATCGTCACCGGCGGCATCGTCTTTCCCTTCGTGCAGGACCCGATCCCCTTCGCCCTGCCCGAGATGATGCGCGCCCGCGGCTTCGAGGTGACACTGCACGAGAAGGGAACGCCTTTCCGCCCGGCCGATCACGACCTCGTCCTCTACCTGATGGGCGAGGAATCGCTGCTCACCCGCGGGCATATCCATGTCGACTGGTGGCGGATGCTGGGCGATTTCGGCGCGGCGATGGTCCGGCCCTGGCACGACGTGCCGACGGCGATGATCTCCTTCGGGCACCCCTACTACCTCTACGACGCCGCCCGGATGCCCGCCTACGTCAATGCCTACGCCACCAGCGAGGCGATGCAGCAGGCGGTCTTGGACGCGATCACCGGGGTGACCCCCTTCACCGGCACCTCGCCGGTCGATCCGTTCTGCGGCCGCGAGGATACCCGGCTCTAGGACGCGAAAGGGGCGCCGGTCCGGGCGCCCCCTCCCCTGTCTTCGCAGGGTTCCAAATACCTCGGCGGGCGCCCCCCCGGGACCGCGACGCCGGGGGAAGGGGTCAGACGATGCCGCCGCCCGCGCCGCTGACGGCCGGGCGCTCCTGCGCGACCTTCGCGCGGTAGCCGCTGGCCCGGAACGCCGCGATCGGGTCGATCGCCCCGCCCGCCTGCATCCGAGCCATGGCGAGGATCGGCTCGACATCGGTGCGGAAGGCGCGCTTGAGCTCGCCCGCCGCCATCAGGGCATCGTTCTCCTCCTGGTACCCGTGCAGCGCCTCGCGGTCGACCAGCAGCGCCTGGGCATAGGCCCGCCGCACCTCCATCGCCGAGGACAGCAGGCTCTCGATCGGGTCGGTCACGTTGTGGCTCTGGTCGAGCATGTGGGCGGGGTCGAAGCCCGGGGCCCCTTCCGCCGCGACGAGCTCGTTGAAGACGAGGAACAGCCGGAACGGGTCGATCGCCCCGGTGTCGAGGTCGTCGTCGCCGTACTTGCTGTCGTTGAAGTGGAAGCCGCCCAGCTTGCCGAAGCGGATGAGGCGGCTGACGATCATCTCGATGTTCACGTTCGGCGCGTGATGCCCCAGATCGACGAGGCAGAAGGCCTGCTCGCCCAGCTCCTGCGCGATGAGGTAGTTGGTCCCCCAGTCCTGCACGACGGTCGAATAGAAGGCCGGCTCGAACATCTTGTGCTCGGTGAAGAGCCGCCAGTCCCCGGGCAGGCCGGCATAGACCTGCTTCACCGCGTCGAGATAGCGGTCGAACTGCCGGCCCATATCCGTCTGGCCGGGAAAGTTGGACCCGTCGCCCACCCAGATCGTCAGCGCCTTCGACCCGATGGCCTGCCCGATCTCGATGCATTCGAGATTGTGCTCGACCGCCTGGGCGCGCGTGGCGGCGTCGGTATGCGACAGCGAGCCGAACTTGTAGCTGTGCGCCTGCCCCTCGCTGTCCTGGAACGTGTTCGAGTTCATCGCGTCGAAGGCCAGCCCCACCTCCTCGGCCTTGGCCTTGAGGTCGGCGGCGGGCGCCTTGTCCCAGGGGATGTGCAGCGACACGGTCGGCGTCGCCCGGCCGAGCTGCTGGATCACTCCGCAATCGTCGAGCTTGTCGAACACGCCGCGCGGCTCGCCCGCGCCGGGGAACCGGGCGAAGCGGGTGCCGCCGGTCCCGACGCCCCAGGACGGGACGGCGACGCCGTAGGCGGCGACCTTGTCGCGGATGGCGTCGATTGAGATGCCGCGCCGGTCCAGCTGCGCGCCGAGCGCGTCGTAATCGCTGCGCAGGTCGGCCTCCCGCGCCTCGTTCTGCTGCGCGATCAGGGTGTCTTCGATCATCTGTCGTCCTCCCGTCCGGGGAGGGCCGATCGCCGCTGCCCCTGTCTGTTCCGATGCGCGGTCCCGCTCGGGCCCCGTGGGGCGGCAATCACCGCCCCGCGGTCTGCCCCTTCAGCGCGGGAACGCTTCCTTGTTGCCGGCATCCACGTTGATGATGTTGCCGGTCGATTTCGCGCTGGCATCGGAGGCGAGGAAATACGCCGCCTCCGCGATGTCCTCGGGCAGCACCGACCGCTTGAGCATCGAACGGTTGCGGTACATCTCCTCCAGCCCCTCCTTGTCGGTGCCGTAGGTCGAGGCGCGCTGGTCCAGCCACTCGCCCTCCCAGATCTTGCTGCCCTTCAGCACCGCGTCGGGGTTCACCACGTTCACCCGGATCCCCGCCTCGGCCCCTTCGAGCGCAAGGCAGCGGGCCAGATGGATCTCGCTCGCCTTGGCCGTGCAATAGGCGCTGGCATTGGGCGAGGCAGCGAGGCCGTTCTTGGACGCGACGAAGACGATCGCCCCGCCGATCCCCTGCCCGCGCATCAGGCGGAACGCCTCGCGGCTGACGAGGAAGTAGCCGGTGGAGAGGATCTCCATGTTCCGGTTCCACAGCGCCAGCGTCGTCTCCTCGACCGGGGCGGACGAGGCGATGCCGGCATTGCTGACGAGGATGTCCATCCCGCCGAATTCCACGCAGGCCTCGGCGAACGACCGCGCCACCGCGCCCTCGTCCGTCACGTTCATCACCACGGTGCGCACCACGTCCTTGCCGAAGTCCTGCGCCAGCCGGTCCTTCGTCGCGGTGAGCGCGTCCTCGGCGATGTCGGCCAGCACCACGCAGGCACCTTCCTTGAGGTAGCGCGCGGCCGTGGCCGACCCGATGCCGCCCGCGCCGCCGGTGACCAGCGCCACGCGCCCGGCCAGCGATTTGGGCTTCGGCATCCGCTGGAGCTTCGCCTCCTCCAGCAGCCAGTACTCGATGTCGAAGGCCTCCTGCTCCGGCAGGCCGACATATTCGGACACCGAGGAGGCGCCGCGCATCACGTTGATCGCGTTGACGTAGAACTCGCCGCTGATCCGGGCCGTCGCCTTGTCCTTGGCGAAGGTGATCATCCCAACGCCGGGGACGAGGTAGACCACCGCGTTGGGGTCGCGCATGGCCGGTGAGTCGGGGCGCTTGCAGCGCGCGTAATAGGCCGCGTAGTCGTCGCGGTAGGCGGCGATCTGGGCCCCGAGGCCGGCGATCACCGCATCCGTGTCGGGATTCGCCGGGTCGAAATCGACGACGAGCGGCCGGATCTTCGTGCGCAGGAAGTGGTCCGGGCAGGACGTGCCCAGCGCGGCGAGCGCGGGCATGTCGGCGGCATTCACGAAGTCGAGCACCGCGTCCTGGTCGTCGAAATGGCCGACCATGTGCTGGTTGCCCGAGACGTAGCCGCGGATCGCGGGCATCAGCTTCGCCGCGACGGCGCGCCGCTCCTCGGCCTTCAGCGATTTGTGGACCGCGCCGCCGAAGGGCTTTTTTGCCTCGTTCTTCTCGAAATAGGCGATGCCTTCGTTGATGATCTCGAGCGTCAGCTCGTAGCACTCCCTGGCATCGTCGGCCCAGGTGAAGAGGCCGTGGCTTTCCAGCACGACGCCGTCCGCATCGGGGTTCTCGAGGCAGAACTTCTCGAGCCAGAGGCCCAGCTCGTAGCCCGGGCGCTTCCACGGCAGCCAGCCGATGCGGTCCCCGTAGATCTCCTGCGTCAGCTTCCGGCTGTCCTTCGACGCCGCGATGGCGATGATCGCGTCGGGATGCATGTGATCGACATGGGCCTTGGGCACGTAGGCGTGCAGCGGCGTGTCGATCGAGGCGGCGCGCGGATTGAGGTTGAAGGTGGCGTGCGGCAGGTAGCCGACCATCTCGTCCTCGTGGTCCGGCCCGCGATACTTGCCCTTCAGCGCCCGCAGCTTGTCCATGTAGAGCGTGGCGAAGCCGTCCATCGTGATCGAGCCGACATCGCCGCCCGATCCCTTGACCCAGAGCACCTCGGCCCGCTCGCCGGTGAGGGGGTCGACCTCCATCACCTTGGCGGAGGTGTTGCCGCCGCCGTAATTGGTGATCCGCTTGTCCGAGCCGAGCAGGTTCGAGCGGTAGAGCAGCTTCTCGGGCTCGCTCATGCCGGCGGCCTTGCCGTCGTCCCACAGGTTTTCCAGGCGGCTCTTGGCGCGCGTCAGCATCTGGCGATCTCCTCCCTCGGGGGCAGCGGCGCGGCCTGCGCCGCCCGGCCGCAGAGTGGGCCAGCGCCGCGCGCAAAGTCAATCACAAACGATCAAAGACGTCATCTCGCACCTGCAGCATGATCGGCTTTGACAGAAAATGATTGACCGGCTGCGGGAATCGCGTCCAGATGCGGCAGGGGAGGACGTCGATGCACGAAAAGGAACGCCACAGGATCATCCTTTCGGCCGTGCAGGACCGCCCTGTCGCGACCGTGGGTGAGCTCGTGTCGCTCACCGGTTCGTCCGAGGCCACGATCCGCCGCGACATCGCCACCCTGCATGTCCAGAAGAAGCTGCGCCGGGTCCGTGGCGGCGCCGAGGCGATCACGCCGCCCGCCTTTCCCGGCCTAGCCGGGCGGCCCTTCGAGGTCAGCCGCACGCTGAACGCGGCCGCCAAGCAGGCCATCGCCAAGGCGGCGGTCGACCTGTGCGAGGACGGCGAGCCGATCATCGTCAATGGCGGGTCCACGACCTTCCAGATGGTGCATCCGCTGGCGAACCGCCGGCTGCAGGTCTTCACCAACAGCTTTCCGATCGCCGAGCACCTGCTGAAGCATTCCAAGAACACGGTGCTGGTGCCGGGCGGCGCGCTCTACCGCGAGCAGCAGATCATCCTTTCCCCCTTCGAGGGGGACATCACCCGCAATTACTACGCGTCGAAGATGTTCATGGGGGCGCAGGGCCTCGGCCCGCTGGGGCTGATGGAGGCCGACCCCCTGCTGATCCAGGCCGAGCAGAAGCTTCTGGGACAGGCCGACGAGCTGATCGTCATGGTCGATTCCTCGAAATTCGCGAACCGCTCCTCGCTCATCCTCTGCCCGCTCGAGCAGATCGACATCGTCATCACCGACGATGGCGTGCCCGACGCGGCGGCGGCGATGCTGGAGGCGGCGGATATCCGGGTCATCACGGTGCCGAGACGCGCCGCGACGAAGGCGGGGTAGCCACCCCGCATCACGCTCATCTCAGGGAGGAGACACATGAGCATCACACGCAGATTGTTCGGGGGCGCCGCGCTGGCCGCGCTCGCGCTCACCGGCGGCGCCGCCACGGCGCAGGACGATCCGGTGCGCATCGCGCTGGTCGCGAAAGCGCTGGGCATCGGCTTCTTCGAAGCCGCCGCCGAGGGCGCGCAGGAAGCGGCGGACGAGCTCGGCAATGTCGAGCTGATCTACACGGGGCCGACCGACACCACCGCCGAGGGCCAGATCGAGGTGATCAACTCGCTCATCGCCCAGCAGGTCGACGCCATCGCCATCAGCGCGAACGACACCGACGCGCTGGTGCCGGCGCTGCAGCGCGCGATGGATCGCGGGATCACGGTCATCAGCTGGGATTCGGGCGTCGCGCCCGAGGGCCGCGAGATGCACCTCAACCCGTCCTCGAACCCGCTGATCGGCAACATGATCCTCAGGCTCGCCGCGGACGAGCTGCCCGAGGGCGGCCAGGTCGCCGTGCTGTCGGCCAGCGCCACCGCCACGAACCAGAACATCTGGATCGAGGAGATGATGAACGTCCTTCCCGATTATCCGGGGATCGAGGTGGTCGCGACGGTCTATGGCGACGACCTCGCCGACAAGTCCTACCGCGAGGCACAGGGCCTGATGCAGACCTATCCCGACCTCGACGCGATCATCGCGCCGACGAGCGTGGGCATCGTCGCCGCGGCGCAGGCCGTGGTCGATGCCGGCAAGGTGGGCGAGGTGAACGTGACCGGCCTCGGCCTGCCCTCCGAGATGGCGGGCGCGATCGAGAGCGGGGCCTCGCAGAGCTTCGCGATCTGGAACCCGATCGACCTCGGCTACTCGGCCACCTGGCTCGCCTATCAGCTCGCGACGGATGCCGCGACCGCGGAGCCGGGCGCCGAGATCGAGATGGGCCGGATGGGCACGCTCACCCTCGACGAGAACAACGAGGGCGCGATGGCCGACCCCTTCGTCTACGACGAGAGCAACATCGCCGACTTCGTCGACGTGTTCTGATCACCTGGCGCGCGGGACCGATGTCCCGCGCGCCACCCCGCCCCGACAGGATCCCGACCATGGCCGATGCCGGCACCCCCGTGCTGTCCCTGAAGGACGTGACCAAGACCTTTCCCGGCGTGACCGCGCTGGATGCGGTCTCGCTCGACCTGTACCCCGGTCAGGTCACCGCGCTGGTCGGCGAGAACGGCGCGGGCAAGTCCACCATCGTCAAGGTGCTGACCGGCATCTACCGCCCCGACGGGGGCGAGATCCTGCTGGACGGCGCGCCGGTGCGCTTCGCCTCCGCGCAGGACGCGACCGCCGCCGGGATCACCGCGATCCACCAGGAGACCGTGCTCTTCGACGAGCTGACGGTCGCCGAGAACATCTTCATCGGTCACGCGCCCCGGACCCGACTCGGCCTGATCGACTGGCCCGCGATCCGCGCCAGGGCCGCTGAGATCCTCGACCGCATCGACGCCCCGCTCGACCCGATGACCCCGCTGAGAGAGCTGGGCATCGCGTCCAAGCACCTCGTCGCCATCGCCCGCGCCCTGTCCGTCGACGCCCGCGTCGTCGTGATGGACGAGCCCACCGCCGCCCTCTCCCGCAAGGAAATCGAGGAGCTCTACGAGCTGGTGGAACGGCTGCGCGGCGAGGGGCGCGCGATCCTCTTCATCTCGCACAAGTTCGACGAGATCTTCCGCATCGCGGACCGTTACACCGTGTTCCGCGACGGGCAGTTCGTCGGCGCGGGTCGGATCGCTGACGTGACCGAGGACCAGCTGGTGACGATGATGGTCGGCCGGTCGGTCGACCAGATCTTTCCGGACCGCGACAAGGCGCCGGGCGCGGCCGTGCTGCGCGTCACGGGCTATTCCCACCCGACCGAGTTCGACGACATCTCGTTCACCCTGCGCCGGGGCGAGATCCTGAGCTTCTACGGCCTCGTCGGGGCCGGACGGTCCGAGGTGATGCAGGCGCTGTTCGGGATCACGAAACCCTCCGCCGGGACGGTCGAGATCGAGGGGCGCGCGCGCACCATCCGCTCCCCCTCCGACGCCATCTCGGCCGGGGTCGTCTACGTGCCCGAGGACCGGGGCAGGCAGGGCGCGATCATCGGCCTGCCGATCTTCCAGAACGTCTCGCTGCCCTCGCTGGGCCGGACGTCGCGGTCGGGCTTCCTGCGGCTGGCCGAGGAATTCGCGCTGGCCCGCGACTACACGAAGCGGCTCGACCTGCGGGCGGCCTCGCTCGACCAGGATGTCGGTACGCTGTCGGGCGGCAACCAGCAGAAGGTGGTGATCGCCAAGTGGCTGGCGACGAAACCCGCCGTCATCATCCTCGACGAGCCGACCAAGGGCATCGACATCGGGTCCAAGGCCGCGGTCCACGCCTTCATGGCCGACCTCGCAGCCGAAGGGCTGGCCGTGATCATGGTCAGCTCCGAGATCCCGGAGGTGCTGGGCATGTCCGACCGGGTGATCGTCATGCGCGAGGGACGGCAGGTGGCGGAGCTGGAGGGCGCGGCGCTGACGCCCGAGGCGCTGGTGCGGCACGCGGCCGGCATCGGGGCGGAGAAAGCGGCATGAGCGGATTCCTCAGATCGCGCGAGGCGCTGCTGACACTGGTCGTCCTCGCCCTGCTGGGCCTGATCGCCGGCCGGTTTCCGGCCTTCGTCGCGCCCGGCAACCTCGCGGGGGTGTTCAACGACACCGCGCCGCTGCTGATCCTCGCGCTCGGCCAGACGGTAGTGATCCTGACGC
The DNA here is from genome assembly GCF_900141735.1 of Wenxinia saemankumensis. Classification (GTDB taxonomy): domain Bacteria; phylum Pseudomonadota; class Alphaproteobacteria; order Rhodobacterales; family Rhodobacteraceae; genus Wenxinia; species Wenxinia saemankumensis. The sequence continues at coordinate 113,884 of NZ_FQYO01000003.1, read as the reverse complement.
GCTGCATCGACCTGTCGGTCGCGGCGAACCTCGCCCTGACGGGGATGGTCTGCGCGATGCTGAACGCCGCCGCGCCGGACGTGCCGCTGGCCGCGATCCTGGCGCTGGCGGTGGCGATGGGTGCCGTGATGGGCGCGATCAACGGACTGCTCGTCTGGACACTGGCGATCCCGCCCATCGTCGTGACGCTGGGCACGATGACGATCTACCGCGGGCTCATCTTCGTCATCTCGGGCGGCGAATGGGTGAACTCGCACCAGATGGGCGCGTCCTTCACCGGGTTTCCCCGCGCCGTCCTGCTGGGCCTGCCGGTGATGAGCTGGATCGCGCTGGCGATCCTCGCGGGGTTCTTCCTGTTCGTGGCGCGCACCCCCCTCGGCCGGGCGTTCTACGCGGTGGGCGGCAATCCCCATGCGGCGGTCTATGCCGGGCTGAACGTGGGCCGCACGCAGTTCTGGGCCTTCGTCGTCTCGGGGGCGCTGGCGGGGCTGACCGGCTATCTCTGGGTCGCGCGCTACGCGGTCGCCTATGTCGACATCGCCGCGGGATTCGAGCTGGAGGTGGTGGCGGCCTGCGTGATCGGCGGCATCGCCATCGCGGGCGGGGCGGGCACGATCCTCGGCACGCTGCTGGGGGCGCTGTTCCTCGGCATCCTCAAGAACGCGCTGCCGGTGATCGGCGTCTCGCCCTTCTGGCAGATGGCGATCTCGGGCGCGGCCATCGTCGTCGCCATCGCGTTCAATTCGCGCAGCGCGCTCGGCCGGGGGCGGATCATCCTCAAGCGGGCGGAGGGCGCGGCATGAGCGAGACCGGATTGCGGGACAGCAGCCTCCACCGGCACCTGCCCGACCGGCTGGAAGGGCGCGGCGCGCGGCTGGTCAAAAGCTGGGAATCGCTGCTGCTGGCGGTGGCCATCGCGATCTTCGTCGCGAACAGCTTCGCCTCGCCCTACTTCCTGAACGCGTGGAGCCTCTCGGACGCGACCTTCAACTTCACCGAGAAGGCGATGATCGCCTTCGCCATGGCGATGCTGATCATCGCTGGCGAGATCGACCTCTCCGTCGCGGGGATCGTCGCGCTCGCCTCCACCGCGATGGGGGCGGCGGCGCAATTCGAGGTCGGCGTGCCGGTGCTGATCCTGGTGGGGCTGGGGACGGGCCTGCTCTGCGGGGCATTCAACGGGATCCTCGTCACCGGGATGGGCCTGCCGTCCATCGTCGTGACGATCGGCACGATGAGCCTGTTCCGGGGGATCAGCTACATCGTGCTCGGCGATCAGGCCTATCGCGGCTACCCCGCGGGCTTCAGCTGGTTCGGGCAGGGCTACGTCTTCTGGGTGATCTCGTTCGAGCTGGTGCTCTTCGCGATCCTCGCCCTGATCTACTACGTCGTCCTGCACCGCACCAGTTTCGGCCGCACGGTCTACGCCATCGGCAACAACCCGACGGGCGCGCTCTTCTCGGGGATCCGGGTGGCCCGGGTGAAGTTCGTGCTCTTCCTGCTGACCGGCCTGATGTCCGGGGTCGCGGCGATCTGCCTGACCTCGCGCCTCGGCTCCACCCGCCCCTCCATCGCCACGGCATGGGAGCTGGAGGTGGTGACCATGGTCGTGCTGGGCGGGATCAACATCCTCGGCGGATCGGGGACGATCCCCGGCGTGGTGATCGCCGCCTTCGTCATGGGCCTCGTCACCTTCGGGCTGGGCCTGCTGAACGTGCCGGGCATCGTTATGAGCATCTTCATCGGGGCGCTGCTGATCGGCGTGATCGCCCTGCCCCGGCTCTGGACCCTGTGGAGACAACGATGAGCGAGAGATACGCCTTCCGGATGCGGCTCAATCCCGGGATGGAGGCCGAGTACGAGCGGCGCCACGACGAGATCCTTCCCGAGCTGGTGGAGCTGCTGCGCGGCGCCGGGGTGTCGGACTACTCGATCTGGCTCGACCCGGAGACGCACCTGCTCTTCGGCGTCCTCACGCGAACCGAGGATCACGGGATGGACGAGCTGCCGTCGCATCCGGTCATGCAACGGTGGTGGGCCCACATGGCCGACCTGATGGAGGTGGCGCCGGACAACGAGCCCGTTTCCGTCCCGCTCCGCCGCATGTTCCACATGCCATGAGCGATGCGCCGCGCCAGCCGCTCCGGCATGTCGCCGTCATCGACATCGGCAAGACCAACGCCAAGCTGGCGCTGGTCGATACGGACCGGATGGAGGAGATCGCGGTCGCCACCCGGCCGAACACGTCCCTCACCGGCGGGGCCTGGCGCAGCTTCGACCTGGACGGGATCTGGGACTTCCTGCTGGGCGCGCTGGCGGACATGCAGGCGGCGCACGGAATCGACGCGATCAGCGTGACCACGCACGGCGCCTCGGCCGTCCTGCTGGACGACAGCGGCGCACTCGCCTGCCCGATGCTGGACTACGAGGAGACCGGGCCGGACGACGTCGCCGACGAATACGACGCGCTGCGTCCCGGTTTCGAGATCACGGGTTCGCCCCGGCTGCCGATGGGACTCAATCTCGGCGCGCAGCTGCACTGGCTGCTGGAGGGCCGCGTCGAGCGGGACCGGATCGCGCAGATCGTGACCTACCCGCAATTCTGGTCGGGTCGGCTGACCGGCCGCTACGGCTGCGAGCTGACCTCGCTCGGCTGCCATACCGATCTTTGGGATCCGCGCGCCGGCACCTTCAGCCCGTTGGTGGACCGGCTCGGCCTGTCGGGCCGCATGGCCCCGGTCGTCCGGGCCGGCGACCCGGCGGGCGCCGTCCTGCCGGACCTCGCGGCGCGCATCGGGCTGCCCGAGGGGATCCTGGTCTTCTCCGGCATCCACGATTCGAACGCCTCGCTGCTGCCGCATCTGCGCAATGCGGGGCCGTTCTCGGTCGTGTCCACGGGGACCTGGGTGATCGCGATGAGCATGGGGGCCGAGGTCCCCGCCCTCGACCCCGCGCGGGACACGCTGATCAACGTCAACGCTCTGGGCCAGCCGGTGCCGTCGGCGCGGTTCATGGGCGGGCGGGAATACGAACGGGAGAAGGGCGCGGCAGCCGCCCCCTCCGCGTCGGACCGGGACGCGGTGCTGGCGGGCGGCGCGCTGCTGCGCCCGTCGGTCGAGCCCGCCTCGGGGCCCTTCCCCGGCCGGTCCGGGGGCTGGACGGCAGAGCCCGCGACCGAGGGCGAGCGGAGCGTCGCGCTCGGCTACTACCTCGCGCTGATGACGGCGGAATGCCTGGCCCTGACCCACGGGGCGGGCCCGATCATCGTCGAGGGGCCCTTCGCGCGAAACGCCGACTACCTCGCCATGCTGGGTGCGGCGACGGGGCGCGAGGTGCGGATCTCGGCCTCGGCCACGGGCACCAGCATCGGCGCCGCGCTGCTGGCCCGGCCGGAGGCGGACCTGCCGGTCCCCGTTCCGGTGGGCGGGGCGGCCGATCCGCGCCTCGCCGCCTATGCCGCGCGGTGGAGGGAGACGCCCTAATGCGAACTGCGGGGCACGAAGGCCGGGGGGACGAAGTCGTGGCTCGGCGCGCGCCGCCCCTCGATCCGCTCGAGCAGGCGGTTCACCGCCATCTCGCCGATCCGGGCCGGATCCTGATCCACACTGCTCAGCCCGATCAGCGGCAGCGCGGCGACCGGCGTGTTGTCGTAGCCCGTGATCGCCAGCTCGCCCGGCACGTCGATGCCACGCATCCGCGCGCGGTTGAGCAGCGGCACCGCGTGCATGTCGGACCAGACGACCATGGCGCGCGGGCGGTCCGGCAGGTCGAGCAGGGCATCGAACCCCTCGTCCCGGGGCGCGATGTTGCCGCCCCCCTCGACGCGCAGCACCCGCGCCCGGTCGGACAGGCCCGCCTCGGCCATCGCGGCCAGGTAGCCCTCCTTGCGCTGGGTGGCGACGGCCGTCCGCTCGTCCCCGGAATGGGTGTAGAAGACGAAGGCGATGTCGCGGTGCCCGCGCTCGAGCATGCCGCGCACGGCGAGCCGCGCCCCGACCCGGTCGTCGGAATTGACCGTGTCGAACCGGGCCGCGTCCGGCTGGTGATGGGCGATCGTCACGACCGGGATCTGTTCGCCGATCGCCTCGAGCGTGGGGCCGTCGGAGCGCGGCGCCACCAGCAGGATCCCGTCCATCCGGTAGTCGATCATCGATTCGATGAGCCCCGTCTCGATCTCGCTGGCGGAATGTCCGACCCCGATCAGCGCCTTGTAGCGCGATGCCTGCAGCCGGCTGTTCGCCCCCTCGACCACGAGCGACAGGAAGGGGTTGGCGATGTCGATCAGCAGGACGCCCACGGTCCAGGTCCGGCCCCTCATGCCGCGCGCGGCGACCGAGGGGCGGTAGCCCAGCCGGCCGATGCTGGCCTCCACCTTCTCGCGCAGACCGTCGCTGACGCCATAGGCGCCGCGCAGGACCTTCGACACGGCCGCGACGGACACTCCGGCATCCTCGGCCACGGTGCGGATCGTCGCCCGCGCGGGCGGGCCGGAAACGGTGATCTTCGACATGCTGCCCCTTCGCGATCTGTGCCGGTGATAGCGCGGAAGGGTCTTGATCGGCAATCTCGAGTGTGTAACGGTCTCCGTAGAACGGTGCACATCGACGGTCCGGAGGAGGATCGACGGCAGACGACGCACCGCAAGGGAGGACGACCATGAGCCCCGACGCTTCCAGCGGCGGCCACGCCGATACGCGCGCGCAGGCCTTCACCACCGGCAGACTGATCGCCCCGGCGACCCCGCCCGAGCGGCGCGAGGATGCCGCCGCGCTGTCGAAGACCTTCACCCTCGACAGCGTGCCGCAGGGCGCCCTGCTGCGGATCTCGGCCCTCGGGCTCTACCGCGCGCATCTCAACGGGCAGCGGGTCGGCGACGATCACCTGACGCCCGGCTGGACCTGCTACGACGACCGGATCGCCTACCAGGAGTACGACGTTACCGACCTGCTGAAGGAGGGTGAGAACACCCTCGAGATCTGGCTGGGCGACGGCTGGTATCGCGGCCTGCTGATGTGGCCGCCCTCCCCCGCGACGGACACCTGGGGCGACCGCGTCGCCGCCATCGCCGAGCTCCGGGCCGGGGACGAGACGCTGCTGGCGACCGACGACAGCTGGTCCAGCGGCCTGTCCCCGGTCACCGCGCAGGGCATCTACCACGGCGAGGACGTCGATGGCGGCCGCGCCACGACGAAGGACGGCGGCGTCGAGACGCTGGATCTCGCCCCGACCTTCGTGCCGCACGAGACCGGCGCGGTGAAGGCGCTGGAGGCGATCGTGCCGGTCGAGAGCTGGGCGGACGGCGCCGCGACGGTGCACGATTTCGGCCAGAACTGCGGCGCCATCGTCCGGATCACCGCCCGGGGCGACAAGGGCGCGAAGGTCCGTGTCAGCTTCTCGGAGGTGCTGGGCCCCGACCGCGCCTGGGACAACCGCAACTACCGCGCGGCGCGCGCGCAGTTCCACTACACGCTCGGCGGCAACGGCGACGAAAGCTGGGAGCCGGTCTTCACCTTCTACGGCTTCCGCTACGCGAAGGTGGAGATCGAGGGGAATGCCGAGGTCGCGCGGATCGAGATGCTGCCGCTGACCTCCGTCCCCGAGATCGCGGGCGGCTTCGAATGCGGCGTGCCGGAGGTGAACCGGCTGGTGCTGAACACGATCTGGTCGCAGCGCTCGAACTTCATCGAGATCCCGACCGACTGCCCGCAGCGGGACGAGCGTCTCGGCTGGACCGGCGACGCGCAGGTCTTTGCCGGGACGGCCTGCTGGCTCGCCGATTGCGAGACCTTCCTCAAGAAGTACATGCGCGACGTGCGCCACGACCAGCGCGAGGACGGCGCGGTGCCGCATTTCTCGCCCGACCCGACCCGGCTCAAGCCGGTCCGGACCCGCAAGAACTGGAGCGGCGACAAGGAACAGGTCTGGGCCGGCTCCACCGGCTGGGGCGACGTGATCACGGTCATGCCGTGGCAGCTCTACCTGCATTACGGCGACAAGGGCGTGCTGGAGGAGAACTTCCCCGCCATGCTCAAGTGGCTGGATTACCTGTGGTCGATCTCGAACGGCCCGATCATCCATCCGCACTCGCACTGGGGGTCCAAGGGCTTCACCTTCGGCGACTGGCTCCAGCCCGTGGGCGACAACCGCAAGCCGCGGCCGACGATCGCGGACGATTGCGCGGCCACGCTCTACTTCTACATCTCGACCGACCTCGCCGCCCGCATCGCGGGGATCCTCGGGGAAAGCGAGCAGCAGGCCCGGCTCGAGAAGATGGCCGCCGAGATCAAGGCCGCCTTCGCGCACGAATTCTTCGCCCCCTCGGGCCGGATCGCGCATAACGACCAGACCTCGTGGGCGCTGGCGTTCCTCTACGACCTCGTCCCGGCCGAGCATGACGCGGCCGGCCGCGCCTATTTCCGCCGCGTGGTGGAGGAGGCCGATTATCTGATCGGCACCGGCTTCATCGGCACCCCCGCCCTGCTGCCCGCGCTGACCAAGCTCGGCATGATGGACGTGGCCGAGAAGGTGTTCCTCAACCGCAAGGTGCCTGGCTGGCTCTACCAGGTGGAGCGCGGGGCCACGACGATCTGGGAGCGGTGGGACGCGCTCGGCGAGGACGGCACGATCTACGACCCCGACATGAACAGCTACAACCACTACGCCTACGGCGCGGTCTGCCAGTGGCTGTTCGAGGAGGTGGCGGGCATTGCGCCCAGCGCCGACGGCCCCGGCTTCGACAAGGTGACGATCGCGCCGAAGGTCCTGCCGGAGCTCGGCCATGTCGAGATGTGGCACGCCTGCCGGCACGGCCGGATCGAGGCCGCCTGGCGCATCGAGGACGGCAAGGTCCGCTACACCGTCACGCTGCCCGAGGGATGCGAGGGCGTCGCCTCCGACGAGATCGGCGGCGGCACCTATGGCGCGGGCAGCCACGAGTTCACGTTCCCCGCGCCCTAAGCGCGGGGCGGATGGAAACCCCGAAGAGGACGGGGGCAACTGGGAGGAAGACCATGACACACCGACTGACCCGCACGACGGCTCTGGCCAGCGTGCTCGCATTTTCGGCCGGCGCCCTTTCGGCGCAGCAGTTGACGTTCCTCGTCGACAGCAGCGCCGACAGCGTCGCCGTGACCGAGGCGCTGACGGCCGCCTATACCGAGATGAATCCCGACGTGACCTTCTCGATCGAGACGCGTCCCGGCGGCGGCGAGGGCGACAACATCATCAAGACCCGCCTCGCCACCGGCGAGATGCCGGACCTCTTCATCTACAATTCCGGCTCGCTGCTGCAGGCCCTGCGGCCCGACCGGACGCTGCTGCCGGTCGACGAGATCGAGAATTTCGGCCTCATCAACGAGGCCTATGTCTCGACCGTGCAGGGCGAGAGCGGCGCGACCTACGGCGTGCCCTACGAGACGGCGCAGGGCGGCGGCATCTACTACCACAAGCCGACCTACGAGGAGCTCGGCCTCGAGATCCCGACGACCTGGGACGAGTTCATGGCGAACAACGCCCGCATCGCCGAGGAGACGGATGTCGCGCCGATCGCGCAGACCTATCGTGACACTTGGACCAGCCAGCTCTTCGTGCTGGCCGATTTCTACAACGTCCTCCAGGCGGAGCCCGATTTCCCCGCGCAGTACACCGCCAACGAGGCGCATTACTCGGACACGCCGGCGGCCGCGAACGGCTTTTCCCGGCTGCAGGAAGCCTACGAGGCGGGCTACTTCAACGAGGATTTCGGCGCCGCGACCTACAATGACGGCGTGGCCATGGTCGCCACCGGCGAGGCGGCGCATTACCCGATGCTCACCTTCGCGGTCGGCGTGTTCCAGCAGAACCATCCCGACCTGATGGAGGATGTCGGCTTCTTCGCGCAGCCCGGCGACGATCCGGAGGCGAACGGCCTGACGGTCTGGATGCCGACCTCGCTCTACGCGCCGGCCGACACGGAGTACCCCGAGATCGTCAACGACTTCCGGAACTTCGTCGCCTCGCCCGAGGCTTGCGACATCATCACCGACACGATCGGCGTGACCGGCCCCTACCTCATCTCCGGCTGCGACCTGCCGGACGAGGTGCCGGGCATGGTGGCCGACCTGCTGCCCTATTTCGAGGAAGAGGGCCGCACGGCCCCCGCGCTCGAATTCCTGTCGCCGGTCAAGGGCCCGGCGCTGGAGCAGCTGACGGTCGAGGTGGGCAGCGGCATCCGCGACGCGGCCTCGGCCGCCGAGCTCTACGATCAGGACGTGGCCAAGCAGGCCCGTCAGCTCGGTCTCGAAGGCTGGTGATCCTCCCCACCCGCTGACGACCGGGAGCCCGCCCGCCTTCGGTGGGCGGGCTCCACTTTCCCTGCTCCACCAGCCGCGGACCTGCGCCATGCAACGCCGATCCCCCTACCCGTACTGGTTCCTGCTGCCGGCCGGCACGATCTTCTTCGTGCTGTTCCTGGTGCCAACGATCGCGAGCTTCTACTTCTCGCTGACCTACTGGGATCCGTTCGAGGCCCGCTTCGCCGGCTTCGAGAACTACGTGCAGTTCTTCTCCGAGCCGTATCTGGCGCGGGGGGTGATGAACACGCTGATCTTCGCGCTGCTCACCTCGGGGCTGAAGACGGTGCTGGGACTGCTGCTGGCGGTGCTGCTCACCTCCGGGATGCTCGGCCAGGGGCTGATGCGCTCGGTGGTCTTCTTTCCGGTGCTGGTCTCGACCATCGGCGTCGGCCTGCTGTTCCAGGAGCTGATGCACCCGACCGAGGGCGCAATCAACGTCGCCCTGTCCTGGGTGGGGATCGACGGCCCCGGCTGGCTGACGAACCCGTCGCTCGCGCTGTTCTCGGTCGCCCTGGTGGACGTCTGGCGGGGCGTGGGCCTCGCCACGCTGATCTACATCGCCGGGCTCGCCACGATCAGCCCCGACTACTACGAGGCCGCCCGCATCGACGGCGCGACCCGGATCCAGCAGTTCTGGCGCGTGACCGTGCCGCTGGTGCGCCCGGCGACGACGACCGTCGTCATCCTGTCGCTGATCGGGGGACTGCGCCTCTTCGACCTGATCTGGGCGATGACCCGCGGCGGCCCCGGCTTCAGCTCGGACGTGCTCGCCAGCACGATCTACAAGCAGTACCAGGCGGGGTTCTGGGGCCTGTCCACCGCCGGCAACGTGATCCTCTTCCTCGTGATCGCGGTGGTGATCCTTCCGCTCTCGCTCTGGTTCAACCGCAAGGAGGTGGACCTGTGAAGACGCGCCAGATCGTCATCGGCCTCATATCGATGGCCGTGTTCTTCGTGATCTTCGTGATCCCGTTCATCCTCGTGCTGCTGACCGCGTCGAAGACGCCGGCGGAGGCGGCGAGCGTCGACTTCACCCTGCCCGAGCGCTGGGTCTTCTGGGAGAACCTGGTCGAGACCGTCCAGACCCGCGACTACCAGCTGCTGCTGGCCTACTGGAACTCGTCGGTCATCACCGTCGGGGCGATCGTCGGGCTCGTCATCTTCGGCGCGATGGTGGGCTACGTGCTGCAGCGGCGGGACACGAAACTGACCCGCGGCCTGTTCTTCATGGTGCTGGCCGGGCTGATGATCCCGCCCGCCGTCGTTCCGACGATCTGGCTGCTGCAGGGGATCAACCTGTTCAAGACGCTTCACGGGATGGTCCTGATCCAGATCGCCTACGGCCTCGGCTTCACCGTCCTGCTCTACCGGTCCTTCATCGCGACGATCCCGCGCGATCTGGACGAGGCGGCGATCATCGACGGCGGCACGCCGCTGCAGATCTTCTTCCGCGTGATCCTGCCCCTGCTGAAGCCGGTGACGGTCACGATCATCGTCGTGCAGGCCATCGGCATCTTCAACGACTTCACCCACCCCCTCTACTACCTGCCGGGGGCCGAGAACGTGACGGTGCAGCTGACGCTCTACAACTTCCAGAGCCAGTTCGTGAGCCAGATCAACCTGCTGTTCATGAACATCCTGCTGATCACGATCCCGCCGCTTCTCGTCTTCATCTTCTTCAATCGCCAGATCGTCGCCGGCATGACCTCCGGCGCGGTGAAGGGTTGAGCGCCCCCGGCGCCACGAAAGGAAAAGCCATGGCCGATGTCGTCCTCACCGACCTGCGCAAGAGCTTCGGCGGTCTCGAAGTCATCAAGGGCGTCGACCTGCACATCGAGAGCGGGGAGTTCTGCGTCTTCGTCGGCCCCTCGGGCTGCGGCAAGTCCACCCTGCTGCGGATGATCTCGGGGCTGGAGGACGTCTCCTCCGGCCGGATCGAGATCGGCGGCAAGGACGTCACGCGGGCGGAGCCCAAGGATCGCGGCATCGCGATGGTGTTCCAGTCCTACGCGCTCTACCCCCACCTGACCGTGCGCGAGAACATCGGCTTCGGCCTCTCGCTCGCCCGCCGCCCCAAGGCGGAGATCAAGGAGAAGGTCGACGCGGTGGCGCGCACGCTGCAGCTCGAGGACTATCTCGACCGCAAGCCCAAGGCCCTGTCGGGCGGCCAGCGCCAGCGGGTCGCGATCGGACGGTCGATCGTGCGCGATCCCAGCGTGTTCCTGTTCGACGAGCCGCTGTCGAACCTCGACGCCGCGCTGCGCGCCCAGATGCGGATCGAGCTGACCGACCTGCACGCCAAGCTCGGCACCACGATGATCTACGTCACCCACGACCAGGTCGAGGCGATGACGATGGCCGACAAGATCGTCGTGCTGAACGGCGGCCGGATCGAGCAGGTCGGCGCCCCGATGGAGCTCTACGACCGGCCGGCCACGCCCTTCGTGGCCGGGTTCATCGGCTCGCCCAAGATGAACCTGCTGGAGGGAGAGGCCGCGCGGAAGATGGGCGCGCGCGAGGTCTACGGCATCCGGCCCGAGCATCTCGTCCTGTCGGAGGGCGATGGCCGCTGGGCCGGCACCGTCCGCCATGTCGAACGGCTGGGCGCGGACACGATCGTCCATCTCGAATCCCGCGAGGTCGGCCCCCTGCTCGCCCGGGTCGAGGGGCACCGCGAGTTCCGCCTCGGCCAGGAGGTCACCGCCAGTCCGGCCGAGGGCCGCGCCGTCCTGTTCTGATCCCTCCGCCGGGGGGCGACGGCGGCGCGCCGCCGCGCTAGCCTGTCCGGATCGGGACCGACAGGGGGAGGGGCGGATGAAACGCACGGACAAGGTCATCGTGAGCTGCGCGGTGACGGGGTCGATCCATACCCCGTCGATGTCGCCGCACCTGCCCGTCACCGCGGCCGGGATCGCCGGGCAGGCCGTCGCGGCGGCCGAGGCGGGGGCCGCGATCCTGCACCTGCATGCCCGCGAGGAAGAGACGGGCCGACCGACGCAGGACGTCGCCGCCTATGCCCGGTTCCTGCCCCGCATCGCCGAGCGGACGGACGCGATCCTCAACATCACGACGGGGGCGGGCCTCGGCATGGGGATGGACGAGCGCCTCGCCGCCGCGCGGCACTTCCGGCCAGAGCTCGCCTCGATGAACATGGGCTCGTTCAACTTCAACATCTCGGGCGCAGCCGCGCGAGGGCAGTTCCGCCACGACTGGGAACGGCCCTATCTCGAGATGACGAAGGACTTCATCCTGTCGAACACCTTCGCCCAGATCGAGCGCGGCATGACCGAGCTCGGCGCGCTCGGGACACGGTTCGAGTTCGAGTGCTACGATGTCGGCCACCTGCACAACCTCGCCCATTTCGTCGACCGGGGCCTCGTCCAGCCGCCCTTCTTCGTGCAGGCGATCTTCGGCGTCCTGGGCGGGATCGGGCCCGATCCCGAGAACCTGATGCACATGAAGGCGACGGCCGACCGCCTCTTCGGGGGCGATTACGTGCTGTCGATCCTGGCGGCCGGGCGGCACCAGTTCCCGCTGACCACGATGGGCGCGGTCTGCGGGGCGAGCGTGCGGGTCGGGCTGGAGGACAACCTCTACCTCGCGCGCGGCACGCTCGCCCGGTCGAACGCCGAACTGGTCGCCAAGGCGGTCCGCATCCTCTCCGAGCTGTCGCTGGAGCCGGCCACCCCGGACGAGGCGCGCGCGATCCTCGCCACGAAGGGGGCGGCCGGGACGGCGATCGGCTAGCCCTTCACCCCCGACGAGATCATCACCGCCTCGGTCACGCGGCGCTGGAAGATGAGATAGGCCAGCGCCACCGGCATCGCGCCGAGCAGGGCCACCGACATCAGCCGGGCGTAGAACACGCCGAAGGCGTCGTTGACCTGCGTGATGCCGACCGGGATCGTCATCCGGCTTTCGGAGGTGACGATGAGGAACGGCCAGAAGAAGGCGTTCCACGCGCCGATGAAGGTGATGATCGCCAGCGCGGTCGTGATGCCCCAGTTCAGCGGCAGGTAGACCTTCCACAGCAGCGTGTATTCCCCGCCGCCATCCAGCAGCACGGCCTCGCGCAGCTCCTTCGGGACGGCGTCGAAGAACTGCTTGTAGACGATGATGACCACCGGCACGACGAGCTGCGGCAGGATGATCCCCGCCCAGGTGTTCACCAGCCCGAGGTCGTTCATCAGGATGAACTGCGACACGACCAGCGCCTGCGACGGGATCATGAAGCTGGCCAGCACGATCCCGTAGAGCAGCCGCCGCCCCGGAAAGCGCATCTGGCTGAGCGCGTAGGCGCACATCATGCCCGAGACGATGACGACCACCGTGATGATCAGCGACGTGCCGATCGAGTTCCAGTACCAGGTCGGGATCCGCGTGTTGAACAGCGCGTCGATGTAGCTGACCGGGTTGAACTCGTCCGGGATCACGCCCGCATCGGCGGAGACGACGTTGTTCTCGCTCCGCAGCGAGGTGACCCCCGCCCAGTAGAGAGGGAAGAACCAGATCGCCGCGGCGATCAGCGTGACGAGGGTCAGGGCCCAGTTCTCGATCCGGCGGCGGGTCATCGGCGGCCTCCGGCGAGGCGCAGGAGCTGGAACTGCAGCACCGACACCACCGCGATCAGGACGAAGAGAACCAGCGCCACGGCCGAGGCATAGCCCCCGTGGTTCAGCTGGAACGCCTCGCGGTAGACGAGCATCAGGAGGACGTAGGACTGGTTGAACGGCCCCCCGCCCGAAAGAAGGTAGATCTGGTCGAAGATCTTGAGCTGCAGGATCAGCTGCAGCGTCAGGACCAGCGCCGTGACCGGCCAGAGCAGCGGCCAGGTCACCCGGCGGAACTGCTGCCGCCGCTTCGCCCCGTCGAGGGCGGCCGCCTCGTAGAGCTCGGTCGGGATGTTCCGCAGCCCGGCGATGAAGAGCAGCACGTTGAAGCCGTTGGTCCACCAGATCGTCACCACGGCGATCATCGGCATCACCCAGTAGGGATTGCCGAAGACGGCGACGGGCTCGCCGGTCGTGAACTCGAGCACGGGTTGCAGGATGCCGAACTGAAGGTCGAGCATCCATTGCCAGATCAGCGTCACGACCGAGACCGGCAGGATGTAGGGCAGGAAGAAGATGGCGAGGACGAAGGCCTGCATCCGCCCCGACAGCCGGTTGACCATCAGCGCGATCCCCAGCGCGATCAGCGTCGTCGGAATGACGGTCAGCAGAAGGAAATAGCCGTTGTTCTTGAGCGAGAGGAAGAACATCCGGTCGCCGAACAGCCGTTCGAAATTGGCGAGGCCGACGAATTCCCCGTCGCCGATCAGCGGCGCGTTGGTGAAGGAGAGACGGATCACCTCCCAGGTCGGATACCCGAAGGCGAGCAGGAAGATCGCCAGGAACGGCGCGATCAGGCTGTAGGCGATCAGCCAGTGTTTGCGCCTGTTCGTGCTGACCATCGCCATCGGCAGACCCAGTCCCTTGTCGTTGTCTCGGAGGGCGCCGGCCCCGGATGGGGGGCCGGCACCGGGATCGTTACTGCATCATGCCGGAGAGATCGGCCTGCATCTGGGCCACCGCATCCTCGGGCGTGAGGAAACCGGCCAGCGTCGGCACCATGATGTTCAGCGCCGCGTCGTAGACCGGCGAGGCGACGCCCGCGATCGGGTTGCGCGGGTCGAAGCTGGCCGTGTCGGCGAGCGAGGCGTAGGTCGAGTTCGGCTCCATCGAGGCGTATTCCTCGCTCTCGACGGTGGCGACATAGGCGGGGATGTGGCCCGCGCTCGCCCAGCCGATGGAGTTGCGCTCCATCCAGCCGATCACTTCCATGACCGCGGCGCGCTTCTCGGGGGTCATCTCCTCGTCGCCCTGGACGGGGATGGCGAAGGCGTGGCTGTCGGCCCAGGTCGCCGCCTCGTCCAGCAGCACCGGCACCTGCACCGCGCCCCATTCGAAGCCGAGCGTTCCGTCGGCGGCCATGTCGGTCATCGTGGGCACTTCCCAGACGCCGTTCATGTGGAAGGCCGAAGTGCCCGAGGTGAAGAGCGCGACCGACGCCTCGTACTCGGCCTGCGCCGGGGTGATGCCCTCGTTGCTCCAGTCGGTCATGATCTGCAGCGCGCGGACCGCCTTGTCTGCGTTGTCGCCGGGCAGCACCTCGCCGTCGACGATGAACTCGCCGCCCTGCTGGCTGAGCAGGGTGTAGAACACACGCCACACGCCGCCGTCGCCGCCGGTCTGGTAGGAAAGCGGCGTCTCGGAGCCGTTCTCGCGGGCCGCGGCGAGGGCCGCGTTGAAGTCCTCGAGGCTCTCGATGCCGGTCAGGTTGCCATCGGCGTCGAGATAGTCGGTGCCCTCGAGGAAGCTCTTGTTGTAGTAGAGCACGATCGAGTGGATGTCGAAGGGCAGCGCGTAGAGCGTGCCGTCATCGCCGCTCGCCGCCTCGACCGAGGCCTCGAAGAAATCGTCGCGGCTGAGGCCGGCCATCTCGAGGTCTTCGTCGGTGATCGGGGTGAGGATGCCCTCCTCCAGCGCCAGCGGCAGCCGCGACAGGTGGTAGGTCATCACGTCCGGGCCCTCGCCCACGGCGGCGGAGGTGCGGACCTTGGTGTAGTAGGGCACGCCCCATTCGAGCGTCGTCGCGTCGATGACGATCTCGCCCTCGTGCTCGGCGTTGAAGCCGTCGATCAGCGCCTTCATCCGGACGCCGTCGCCGCCGGCGAGGAAGTCCCACCAGACCACGGTTTCCTGCGCGACGGCAGGCAGCGCGATCAGCGACACCGCGGTCGCGCCCATCAGGTTTCTCAGGGTTCTCATCTTCTCGGTTCCTCCCGTTGATGAAGTCGTTCGATGCTCAGCGCAGCCGCGCGCCGTCCGTGTCGAAGACGAGGACGTCGCCCGGATCGGCGGAGAGATGGACGGGCCGGCCCTCCAGCGCCTCGCGCAGCTGGTGGCGCTCGACCACGATCTGACGGTCGTCGGCGGTGCGCGTGTGCAGGTAGGTGACCCCGCCCAGCGCCTCGCTCATCTCGACCGTCGCCGGCAGGCCACCCTCCGGGACGAGGCGGACATGCTCGGGCCGGATGCCCAGCTCGACCGGGGTGCCCTCGGCCGGGGCGGCGTCGGCGAGGGCCACCTCCATCGGCGGGGCGCCCTCGACGTCGAGCGCGACGCGGATCGTCCCGGCGCCGTGGCCGGTCACCTTGCCGGGCAGGAAGTTCATCGCGGGCGAGCCGATGAAACCGCCGACGAAGCGGTTGTCGGGATCGTCGTAGAGATGCAGCGGCTTGCCCGATTGCTGCACGTGCCCGCCCTTCAGGACGAAGATCTCGTCGGCCAGCGTCATCGCCTCGACCTGGTCGTGCGTGACGTAGATCATCGTCGCGCCGATCTGCCGGTGCAGCCGGGCCAGTTCGAGCCGCATCTGCACGCGCAGCTCGGCATCGAGGTTCGAGAGCGGCTCGTCGAAGAGGAAGACCTTCGGCTGGCGCACGATGGCGCGGCCGATGGCGACCCGCTGGCGCTGCCCGCCCGACAGCTCGGAGGGGCGCTTCTTCAGCTGGTCGGTCAGCTGCAGGATGCGCGCGGCCTCCTGGACCTTCTCCTCGACCTCGGCCTTCTTCGCCTTGGCCAGACGCAGCGAGAAGGCCATGTTCTCGTAGACCGTCAGGTGGGGATAGAGCGCGTAGTTCTGGAACACCATCGCCACGCCGCGATCCGCGGGCTCGACCTGGGTGACGTCCCGGCCCTCGATCTCGATCCGGCCGCCCGACGTTTCCTCCAGCCCCGCGATCATCCGCAGCAAGGTGGACTTGCCGCAGCCCGACGGGCCGACGAAGACCGCGAAGGCGCCCTTCGTGATCTCCATCGAGACGTCGTGGATGACCTCGGCGTCGCCGAACTTCTTCTTGACGTTCGTCAGTCGGACCCCGCTCATCCCGCCGTCACACCTTCAGCCGGACGACGTGGTAGGACAGCGGGGCCAGTTTCCCCTTCAGCCGCCCGTCCTCGACGCCCACGCCGCTGCCGTCCTGCGGGGCGATCGCGTCGGGCTGGTCGGGACTGTTCGTGGCCCGAAGGTCGTGCCCCTCCATCACCTTGTGCATCGCGAGGCTCGCTCCGTCGAAGCCGGTCAGCCGCATGTCGAGCTCGGCCGTCTCGGTCAGGTGGCGGTTGACGATGAACAGCGTCACCATCCCCTCGCCCGTGTTGTGCACGGCCGAGATGTCCATGTAGCGCACATCGGAGGAGACCTCGCAATCGTAGGTCGGACCGTCCACCGCGACGTTCAGCGCATCGCCGCGCCCGTAGAGCGAAGCCATCTGGTAGGGCCAGTAGATCGTCGTGCGCCAGGCCGGCCCGCCGTTCAGCGTGCGGATCGGCGCGATCACGTTGACCAGCTGCGCGATGGCCGCGATGCGGACCCGGTCGGAGCGCCGGATGAACTCGTTCAGCAGCCCCGCGACGAAGAGGGCGTCCTCGAAGTTGTAATCCTCCTCCAGCAGGGCCGGCGCCTCGGGCCAGTCCCAGCTCTTCCAGTTCTTCTCGTCCTGGCCGCGGATGTGGTACCAGACGTTCCACTCGTCGAAGCAGATGCCGACCTGCCGCTTCGACCGCTTCTTGGCCTGCACGTAGTCGATCACCCCGGCGATCGCCTGGATGTAGCGGCCCGTCTCCTCGATCTTGCCGAAGAAGTTCAGCGTGTCGTGCGAGGAATTGCCGAAATACTTGTGGAGCGAGATGTAGTCGACGTTGTCGTAGCACTCCTCAAGCACCTCGCGCTCCCATTCGGGATAGGTCGGCATCTGGTCGTTGGAGCTGCCGCAGACGATCAGTTCGGCGTTCCGGTCGAGGCCGCGCAGCGCCTTGGCCGTCTCGTCGGCGAGGCGGCCGTACTCCTTGGCCTCCTTGTGGCCGACCTGCCAGGGGCCGTCCATCTCGTTGCCGAGGCACCACATGTTCACGTCCCAGGGCTTCTCCTGGCCGTGCGACTTGCGCAGGTCGGACCAGTAGGTGCCGCCGGGATAGGTGACGTATTCGACGTATTCGCGCGCCTTCTGCAGCGTGCCGGTGCCGAGGTTCACGGCCAGCATCATGTCGATGCCCGCCTTCTCGGCCCAGCGGCCGAATTCGTTGATGCCGACCTGGTTCGTCTCCTTGCTCCGCCAGGCGAGGTCGAGCCGGACCGGACGCTTGTCCTTCGGGCCGACGCCGTCCTCCCAGTCGTAGGCCGAGACGAAGTTGCCGCCCGGGTAGCGGATGGCCGGAATCCTCAGGTCCTTGACGAACTGCATGACGTCGCCGCGGAACCCGTCCTCGTCCGCCGTCGCGTGGCCGGGTTCGTAGATGCCGCCGTAGATCGCGCGCCCCATATGCTCGATGAAGGCCGAGTAGAGCCGGTCGTCGATCGTGCTGATCTTGAATTCGCGGTGCAGATCGGCGGCGATTTTCATGGATGGTCTTCCCTCGTTCGCACCCTTGCGGCGGGCGGACGACATCGGCGACAAGCCGCAATATTGCGGTGCCGGGTCACGCGCCGTTCGAAATGTGCCTGTTGTTCCGCCACGAGCGTAGCAAGCGGCGCAAAGAACGGGCAAGCGTTGAAATCGCAGCGTGATATAGCAGTTTCGTCATATCCCGGGATGCCATGGCCCTGACCCCTTCCAACACCGAGGACCGGCTCGTCCGACGCGGGCTCAAGACCGCGCATCTGCGCATCCTCGCCGCCCTGGGCGAGACCGGGCAGATCAGCGCCGCCGCCGCGCGGCTGCCGATCACCCAGTCCGCCGCCTCGCGCCTGCTGCGCGAGGTCGAGGCGCTGGCGGGCAGCAAGCTCTACGAGCGGACCGCGCGGGGCGTGACGCTGACCCAGGCGGGCGAGATCCTGACCCAGAGCGCGGCACGCACGCTGCGTGAGCTGGACCGGGCCGACCGCGAGATCGGCCGGATCGAGAACGGCCTTCCGGGACTGGTCCGCGTCGGCGCGATCTCGGGCCCCGCGATGGAAAGCGTGCTGCCCGCGGTCGGTCGGTTCCGCGCCATCGCCCCCCGGACCGAGGTCCAGGTCATCGTCGAGACCAGCGACACCATGGTCGAGAGCCTGCTCGCCGACCGGCTGGACTTCTATGTCGGGCGGGTCCCGAACACCGCGCAGATGCACCTGCTGCAGTTCCAGCCGCTGAAGGCCGAGGCCTTCTGCCTGGTCGTGCGCGAGGGCCACCCGCTCTGCGCGCGGGAGGCCCCGAGCCTCGCCGACTGCCTCGACTACGACTGGGTGCTGCAGCCCACCGGCGGGCTCGTCCGGCGCGCGATCGAACACCTCTTCATGCGGGCGGGCCTGCCGCTGCCCGAGCGGATCGTCAGCACGCCCTCCCTCCTCCTCAGCCTCGGCCTCGTGCGCGGATCGGACGCCATCGCACCCTTCGCCCGGTCGGTGCTGCAGTTCGACCAGGCCGGGCGTCCCGAACCCACGCTACGGATCCTGTCCCTCGCCCCGGACCTGGAACTCAGCCAGTTCGGTCTCGTCCGCCGCAACGAGCGTCCCCTGACGGGCGCCGCGAAGATGTTCTACGACATGGTCTTCGACGAGAACCGCTGAGCGATCCGCTTCCGCCGCCCCGGCCTGCGGACGGGACCCGGTCCCCCGGCGCCCCGGGATCGTGGCGGCGCGGCGGGACCGGCGAGCCGGACCTTCGCCGGCCTGCCCTGCCGCCCATCCGCCCTCCCCAGGACGGGTGGATCGGCATCCGCGATCTTCCCGAAGCGCGCGACGACCCGGGCGGAGGGGGGTGACGGTCCGTGCCCACCGTCCTCATGCGCCGGCACGGGTCTGGATCTCGGCGCTCCACTGGAGAACGAGATCCGGCAGGCGCGTCAGGGGATAGGCCGTGGTCGCGCCGCCCATGGCGAGTGCCTCTCGCGGCATGCCGAAGACGACCGAGGAGGCCTCGTCCTGGACGGCCGTGGCGGCGCCCGCATTGCGCATCTCCAGCAAGCCCCGCGCCCCGTCATCGCCCATTCCGGTCAGGACCAGCCCCAGGGCCTGCCGTCCGGCGGCCTGCGCCACCGAGCGGAACAGCACGTCGACAGAGGGACGATGGCGGGCGACCGGCTGGCCGTCCACGATATCGACGATGTAGCCGGCCCCGTTGCGCCGCAGCATCATGTGCTTTCCGCCCGGCGCCAGGTGCACCGTCCCGCGGATCGGCCTGTCCCCCGACGCCGCCTCGGTCACGGCCGGCTTGCAGAGGCGGTCCAGACGCTGGGCGAAGGTCCGGGTGAAATGTTCCGGCATGTGCTGCACGATCAGGATCGGCGGCAGGCCGGCCGGCAGCGCCGAGAGAAGCCTGACCAGCGCCTCGGTCCCGCCGGTCGAGGCGCCGATGGCGATGACCTGCCCGTTCGGCGGACCGGCCCCGGGACGGGGCGGAAGCTCGGGCAGGATCGCGTCCGCGGTCAGCTTCGGCCCCGGCCGAAGGGCCTTCGGCGCAACGTCCGCCTTGCGCTGGGGATGGGTCGAGGCGGCGGCACGGACCGCGTCGCAAAGCGTCACTTCCGCCTCCGCCACCTCTGCCGGGCTGCCGAGGCGGGGTTTGGCGACGACCTCCGCCGCCCCGGATTCCAGCGCCTTCATCGCGTTCTCCGACCCCCTTGCCGTGAAGCTGGAGCAGACGATGACGGGCATGGGGCGTTGCGCCATGATCCGCCGCAAGAAGGTCAGCCCGTCCATCCTCGGCAGGGCGAGATCGAGGATCAGCACGTCCGGCAACGCGCTGCGCATCTGTTCCGCCGCGTCGAACGGATCGCAGGCCGTCGCGGTGACGGCGATCCCCGGATCGGCGGAGAGAAGCCGCGTCAGTCCGGCCCGGGCCGCGGCGGAATCGTCGACGATCATCACGCGGATCGGGGCCTGCGACCGCGGCATCAGCGCCCCTCCCCCTTGCGGAACACGGCCGGCGCGACCTGCGACAGGCGGCCATCCTGCACGACCATCGATTCGGAGTGACCGACGAGCAGCCAGCCCCCGTCCCGAAGGTGACCGGCGACATTCGCGATCACCTCGGCCTGTTGCCGATCGTCGAAATAGATCAGGACGTTGCGCAGCAGGATCACGTCGAGTCCCTGGGCGACCTGGTAGGGTGGCGCGATCAGGTTCAGCTCGGCGAACCGGGTGCGGCGGCGCAGTTCGGGAACGATCCGGCCCTGCCCGGCCCCCTGCACGCCACGCCCCCGCATGATGTAGCGAGACGCGATGTCGGCCGGAACCGGGCCAAGCTGTTCGACGGTGTAGATGGCCCGGTCGGCCTGGTCGAGCACCGCGCTCGAGATGTCCGTCCCCAGGATCGCCCAATCGAGTTGGGGCGCCTCCTGCGCCGCATCGGCGAGTATCATGGCCGCGGTATAGGCCTCTGCCCCGGTCGAGGCCGCGGCGCTCCACAGCCGGAACCGCACCCGGGCGCCCGGCCGCGCGCGGGCAAGCGCCTCGGGCACGATCCGGTTCGCGAGCAGGTCGAAATGCCTGGGTTCCCGAAAGAAATCCGTCTTGTTGGTGGTCACGAGATCCACGATCCGCGGCCATTCGTCCGACAGTCCCCCGCCCTCGAAGAGATGGACGAGGTAGCCGTCGAGGTCCCGGAATCCGCCGTCGATCAGGCGTCGCCGCAGCCGCGAGGCGAGGAGATGGTCCTTGTCGGGCGGCATCCGGATGCCGGTCTCGCGGAAGATGTGGCTCCGCAGCCGCCCGCGAAGGTCGGGTGCCGTCAGCTGGGACATGGCACCGGCGTCCGACCGGGGGCGAGGATCGAGGGATCGAAGATCCGCCGCACGTCGAGGAGTGTGGCGATCGTCCCGTTGCGCCGCCCGATTCCCAGCACCATCCGTGGATCCCATTGCAGCATCTGCGCTTCGCCCAGCGGGGCGATCGCACCGTCATCGTCCAGCTTCGCGACCTCGATCACCCTGTCGACGCGAAGGGCGACCCGATGGACCGTCTCGCCGTTCGCGAGACTGAGAAGGAGAACCCGTGTCTCGTCGTCCTCTTCCCGGCCCGGCTCGCCCAGGATCCGGCGCAGGTCGACCAGCGGGACGGAAGTACCCCGCACGTCGATCAGGCCGAGAAGATGCGCCGGTGCGTTCGGCAGGCGGGCCGGCTTCTGCGGCGACAGGATTTCCTGGACCGTCCCCACCTCGACCCCGAAGAGCGACTCCGCGACCGAGAAGGTGACGACCGTGTCGGAGCTGATCATGCCGGCCGCCCTACGCCGCCTTGCCGCTGCCGGCCTGGCGCATGAAGTCGGCATCGAGGTCGTCCTCCGCCCCGCTCATGTCGAAGTCGAACCCCCCGCCCTGGAGCTTGCGCACGACCTTCGACTTGCCGTTGCCGGTCGCGGCCCTGGGGCGACTCGCGGGGACCGCGGGCTGGCCCCGGTCATCGGTGCGGAAGTAGGAGATCGAGGCGCGCAGGGTCTCCGACTGGGCCGACAGCTGCTCGGCGGTCGCGGACATCTCCTCCGAGGCGGAGGTGTTCTCCTGCGTGACCTTGTCGAGCTGCTGGATCGCCAGGTTCACCTGGGTCGCGCCGGAGGCCAGCTCGCGGCTCGCCGAGCTGATCTGGCTGACCAGTTCCGACGTGCGTTCGATGTCGGGGACCAGACCCTCCAGCATCTTGCCGGCCTCTTCCGCCGCCCGGACCGTGTTCCCGGAGAGCGCGGAGATCTCGCCCGCCGCGGTCTGGCTGCGCTCCGCCAACTTGCGGACCTCGGAGGCGACGACGGCGAAGCCGCGTCCGTGCTCGCCGGCCCGGGCGGCCTCCACGGCGGCGTTCAGTGCCAGAAGGTCGGTCTGGCGCGCGATCTCCTGCACGACCAGGATCCGCTCGGCGATGGTCTTCATCGCCTGCACCGCCTCGGCCACGGCGCGACCCGACTCGCGGGCATCGGAGGCGGATTTCCGGGCCATCTCCTCGGTCTGGGTGGCGTTGTCGGCCGTCTGCTTGATATTGGCGGTCATCTGCTCGACCGAGCTCGACGCCTCCTCGGTGGAGGAGGCCTGTTCCGTCGCGCCCTGACTGAGCTGCTCGGCCGTGGAGGCCATCTCCGACGATCCGGCGGCGACCTGTCCGGCGCCGCTGGTCACCTCGCCCACCACGCGGCGCAGGTTCCCGGTCATCTCGTTCATCGAGCCGAGCAGGTCCGAGATCTCGTCGTTGCTGGTGATCGCCACCGTCTCCGTCAGATCGCCGGTCGCCACCTTGCGGCTGAGGGCGATCGCCCGGGCGAGCCCCCGGGAAATGGTGACGACGATCCAGAAGCCGGCGATCACGCTGCCGATGGCGATGGCCGCCATGATCGTGAGCGTCAGGGTGCGCGCGGCGGCGTAATTGGAGGCCGCCGTCGCGGCCGCGTCGGCCAGCCCCTCCCGGTTGCGCTCGATGATGGACCCGATCTCGGCCTCCATGTCGCGCCAGGCCGCCTTTCCCTCGCCGTCCAGGAGGCGGAACGCCGCGAGCGTCTCGCCGGAATCGTCGAGTTCCATGGCCTGCGTATTGGCGTCCCGGATGCGGGCGAGGATCGCCTCGTAATTGTCCAGCGAACGCCGCCCCTCCTCCGAGGCGATCTCGCGCATCTGGCGCAGGGTCTCGTCATGGAGGAGCCGGGCCTCGTCCATGGCCGCGCCGACCTGCCGCTTCGCGGCCGGCGTCTCTGCCAGGAGGTAGTCGCGGACGTCGCGCTGGATGCGCAGCTGCTTGATGCTCAGTTCCTCGGCGAGGCGCACGCGTTCCACCTGGACGTTCACCACCTCGTCCATGCGGGATTGCATGCCCGACAGCCTGTCCAGCGCCAGCAGGCTGGCCCCGATCGAGGCCGCGACCAGCAGGATCAGGGTCAGGGAGAGCTTCAGTTTCAGGGTCAGTCGCATGTCGGCACCTCAGAGGTTTGGCCTGGACGGGTCGGCGCCGACGAGATGTTCGGCAAAGATCGCGTCGAGATCGGGAATGATGAAGAACCGGGGCCCCTTGCGTCCCACGGCCTGGACGAAACGACGCGGCCAGCGGGCGCCGACGCTCGGCACCTCGTCCAGCGCGGCACCCGCCACCTCGGTCACCTCGTGCACCTGTTCGGCCATGATGCCGACGATCGCGGGGATCCCCTCGAGCGGGAGGTCGAGGACGAGGATCCGCGTATCCGCGTCGGGCGGACGGATCGGCATCCTCAGGGGGATGCGCAGGTCGGTCAGCGGCACCACCATGCCGCGGACATTGATGAGGCCGGTGGCGAAGCCGGGCGCGTTCGGGACCCGGGTGATCGGCCCGGGCTCGATCACCTCCCGCAGGATGGCGGTGGGCACCGCGACCAGTTCGTCGCCGAGGCTGAGCGTGACCATGGTCGCGTCGGCCCGGCCCCGCGCGGCGGGATGGGTCGGCACCGACATCACGCGGCCTCCATGCTGTCGCGGGCCTGGCCGAAGGCGACGAGCTGCGGCACGTCGAGGATCAGCGCCACGGACCCGTCGCCGAGGACGGTCGCCCCGGAGAAGGTCTTGAGCGCGCTGTGGAGCGGCGAGAGCTGCTTGATGACGGTCTGGCTGGAGCCGATGATCCGGTCCACGGTCAGGCCGACCCGCAATTCCCCCGCGGTCACCACGACGACCTTCTGGAACGGACCCGGATCGCCGGTGCTGGCCAGCAGGTCCCGCATCCGAAGGAAGGGCACGAGCTGGCCGCGGACGTTCAGGAACCGCATGCCGTTCGAATTCCGGGCCTGTTCCCGGGGCAGCTCGATGATGTGCTCGACCGCGGCGAGGGGGATCGAGTAGCGCTCTCCCCCGATCTCCACCAGCAGGCCGTCGATGATCGCCAGCGTGAGGGGCAGTCGCATCCGGATGCGGGTCCCGTGGCCCGGCTCGCTGTCGACCTCGACGCTGCCGCGCAGCTGATCCACGGTCCGCCGCACCACGTCCATCCCGACGCCGCGGCCCGACAGTTCGGTCACCGATTCCGCGGTGGAGAAGCCCGGTTGCAGGATCAGCGCCCGGATGGCGGCCTCGTCGAGATCGGCGTCGACGGGGATCAGGCCGCGGGCGACCGCCTTCGCGCGGATCCGCGCGAGATCCAGTCCCCGTCCGTCATCGGCCAGCGTGATCGCGACCTCGGCCCCCGAATACCGGGCCGAGAGGCGGATCGTGCCGGTCGCGGGCTTGCCCATGGCCAGGCGGGAGGCGGCATCCTCCAGCCCGTGATCGGCGGAATTGCGGATCATGTGCAGCAGCGGATCCGCGAGGAGTTCGATCACCGTCTTGTCGAGTTCGGTCTCCTCGCCCTCCACCACCAGGGCGATGGTCTTGCCGAGCTGATCGTTCAGGTCGTGGACGAGGCGCCGGAAGCGACCGGTGATCGTCTCGATCGGCGTCATGCGGATCGACATCGTGGTCTCACGCATCCCGCTGGCGAGACGCTTGATCTCCTCCGAGACGGCGACGAGGTTCGGGTTGCCGTCCGCGGCCACGAGTTCCGCGAGCCGGGCCTCGGCGATGACGAGTTCCCCGACCCTGTCCATCAGCTCGTCCAGCCGTTCGGCGGGGACGCGCATCATCGCCCGGTCGCGTGCGCCGCCGCCCGCCGGCGCCACGGGCCCGGCCTCCTCTCCCGGCGGCCTCGTGTCCGGCGAGGCCCCCTCGCGCGCGAGGTCCAGGGCCAGGCCCTCGTCGTTGAAGACGAAGACCTCCCGGATGGCCTCCTCCGTCAGGTCCGGGGGCAGGGTCATGCGCCATCCGATGTACAGCCGGTCCGCGATCAGGTCCGCCAGCTCCGGCAGGTCGTCCAGGATCGGTTCGATCTCGTCCGCACCGAGCTGGCGCAACTCGTCCAGCAGGGCCTGCGGCCGGGCGCCGAGGACGAGGCAATCGGGGGCGAGACGGAAGCTCAGCCGCCAGGGCCGCCCGGCCCCCTGCGGCAGCTCGCCGCTGACGAGGGCGCGAAGCTCGTCGAGCAGGGCGGCGCCCGGCCCGGGCGGGCCGCCGTCCAGCAGCGACACGGCGTGGTCGCAGGCCCGCAGACCCAGCTTCACCAGGGGCGGACTCACCGACAGCTTCCCTTCCCGGACGGTCTCGAACGCCGTTTCGAAGTCGTGGAGGAAATGGGCGAGCTCGGCATGACCGAACATCGCGCCGGAGCCCTTCAGCGTGTGCAGGTCGCGGAAAACGCTGTCGATCAGTCCCTTGTCCCCGGGGCGCTCCTGCATGTCCAGCAGCCCGGCCTCGAGGCTCTCGGTCAGCAACCGCGCCTCGATCAGGAACATCTCGTCGGCACTCGCCGCCATCAGCCCACCACCTTTCTCACGACGCCCAGCAGCTTCTGGTCGTCGAAGGGTTTGGTCATCCAGCCGATCGCCCCCGCGGCGCGCGCCTTCTGCTTCAGGGCGTCGGCATTCTCGGTCGACAGGAAGATGACCGGCACGCCCGCGCTGCCCGGCATCCGGCGGAAGGCCTGGATGAAGCCGATGCTGTCGAGCCGGGGCATGTTCTGGTCGGTGATGACGGCGGCGGGCATGGCCGAGCGGACCCTGTCCAGCGCCTCCTGGCCGTCCGTCGCCTCCACCGGGGCATAGCCCGCCATGCGGAGGGTCGAGGAGATCAGCCGGCGGACCGAGTCGGAATCGTCCACGACGAGGATCTGCCGGCTCATTCCGCGCCCCCCGCCCGGCCGGCGGCCGCATCGTCCGCGACCGGAGCCGCGCCCGCCGGCCGCCCGGGGCCCGGCAGCGGAACGGGCTGGTACAGCCTGTCGAGGGCGAGGGCCGACCACGTCCTGCCCGCCGGACTGCCTTCCGCCATGCGCAGCATCAGCGGCCGACCCTCCGTCTCGGCCCGGCGCAGCGCGGCGACGATGAGCTGGGCCCCGGCAGCGTCGAGCTCGTCCTCGGCGGACAGGTCCATCCTCCGGTCGGGCCCGTCGAGCACGGCCAGGAGATGCGCCCTGGCCGTCGCGACCGCCGGGATCGTGTACTGTGTCATGGATGGTCCTGTTCCGGTCCGGTCGCCGTCGGCATAGACGGCAAAGTCCTAAGACAAGCTGAAGCCGCGACCTTCCCGGTCCGCCGCCCCCCTAACCCGTCGTTAAGGTCGTGTCCCTACGGTCCGCCCCGGCGAGACAGGCGGGCGAACGCGCAGATGGGAACGATCACGAGCATTCGGGGGGGCGACCCGGGGCCTTCGGGCTGCGCCGGATCCGACCTGCCGGACGGGGTGATCGGCACGGTCGAGGAGGCGATCGGCGGCGTGGAGGGGGCCTTCACCGACGCGGCCGAGGCGCTGGTATCCGGGGCGGACCGGCTCCGGGCCGTCACCTCGGTGCTGGAGACCTATCGCACGGGCCTTCTGGCGCTCGACGCCGCGGGACTGGAGGCGGGGATCCAGCAGATCGTCGCCGACCTTGCCGCCGCGCGCCTTGGTTTCGCGGAGGAGAGCGCCGCGACGGGGCGGATCCATGCCGCGCTCCGTTCGGCCGGACCGGCCCTCGCCGACCTGTCCTCCGGGGTCCGCACCCTCGAATGCTTCACCAGCACCGCCCGGGTGGTGGAGACCGAGCTGGGCGGCGACGGGTCGCAGACCTTCTCGGAACAGATCCGCCTGTTGTCCGAGCGGAGCCGGGCCGGCTACCGGCAGCTCGGGTCGAGCCATGCCGAGCTGGCCGGACAATGCGACGCGATCCGCGCGCGGCAGATGGCCTTCCGCGACGAGGCGATGCGAGAACTGGAGGGGCTCGGCGCCGAACTGGATCGCCTGGCCGAGCGCATCCGCCCCTGCCTCGAGGCCGCCGCGGCGGAGACGGAGGGGCTGAACGGCGCGCTAGCCCGGCTGACGCGCGCCATGACCACGTCCATGGCCGCGCTGCAGGTGGGCGACAGCTTCCGGCAGAGGCTGGAGCATGTCCGCGATGCCCTGCGGGACCATGCCGGCCCCGGGGACGCCGCCCGCCGCGTGGTGGCCCGCATCGCCGCCGCCCAGATCGTCGCGGCGGCCGAGGCGCTGGACCGCGACCTCGATCGGCTCGGCGCCTCGATCCGGGCGATCGCCGCGGATACGGCCGCCCTTCTCGACTGGTCCGGAACGCTGTTGCGGGAGTCGCAGATCACCCACCTGCTGGAGCCGCTGGAACGGGCGGGCGGTTCGGGCCTTGCCCGGCTCTATTCGCTGCAGGAGGATCGCCGCCAGCTCGACCTGCAGCTGTCGGGGATGAGGGCATCGCTGAAGGTGATGGACGGCGTGATGGCGGACCAGTCCGTCGTCGACGAGGAGATGCGCCTCGGCAGCTACAACGTCGCCCTCAGGAGCCTTCGGTCGAAGGACAAGGGCGCGGTGATGAGCTGCGTCGCCCGACAGACGGGCGAGCTCATCGACGCCTGCCTGTCGGCCCGGCGCCGGATCGTTTCGCAGATCGGAGAGGTTCGACGGACCATCACCGAGGCGATCGGGCGGGGCGATGCCAGGGTCGCGGCCCGACTCGACGACATCGCGGGCGGCCTGTCCGACCTCGGGCGGCTCCTGCAACTCTGGCGGGATCTGGGGGACAGCCTCGCGGCTCTGGCCGAGGCGGGACCGGCGGCCATCGCGTCCTTCCGGCGCTGCGCGGACGCCATGGGAGGACAGGCCCAGAGGCTGGAGGCGCTGCGCCGGGCCGCGGCCGAGTTGCAGGACCTGTCCGCCGGCGCGCTCGATCCGGAGGCGCCGGAGGCACGGCAGGCGGCCGCGGCCCTGCGCGCCCTCTACTCGGTCCCCCAGGAGCGCGAGATCCACGATCTGATCTGTCCGCCCGAGGGGCAGATCCCGGCGACGGCGGACGGAGCCCCGGCTTTCACCCCACGGGACGCGTCAGGGCCCGGGGCGCCTGCCGAAGCGGAGGAGTTCGACTGGTTCTGACCGCGCGCCCTCGATCCCGGCGCCCAGATTCGCCGGGGGTGCCGCCGCGCGATGGCACGGAATCAGCTGGGCGCGCCCCCATATTGGCGTTCCGGCGCCGGCTCGCCTCCGTCCTTGCGGGGTCGCGGGGTCAACGCGGCTTGATCCGGCGGCTCGGGTGGCCGGCAGGCTCGATCGAGGCGGGGCGGACCCGCTCGCGGTGGACGATGTAGAGGCCGGAAGCCAGGATGATCGCGATGCCGGTCCAGGTCGCCCCGTCGGGGAAGTGCCCGAAGACGAGGTAGCCGGCGGCGGTGGCGCCGATGATCTCCAGATACTGGAACGGCGCGAGGAACCCCGCCTCGGCATGGCGGAACGCCTCGGCGATCAGGACATAGCTCGCCGCCGCCAGCGCGCCGCTGCCGAGGAGGAAGGCCCAGCCCTCGCCGGAGAGCGTAGCCACGCGGGGCTCCAGAAGACCGGCCCAGTGCAGCAGCGCCGACAGGACGGCCATCCCGAGGCAGGCATAGACCGTGGCGCCGACCTGGATCGTCAGCGCCGACCGGCGGCGCGAGGCGATCCGCAGCACGATCATGTTCACCGCGTAGGCGAGTGCCGCGAGGAGCGGCAGCAGCATCGCCGCGTCGAAACCAGCCCCCGGCCGCATCACGATCACCGCCCCCAGGA
The DNA here is from genome assembly GCF_900141735.1 of Wenxinia saemankumensis. Lineage (GTDB taxonomy): Bacteria > Pseudomonadota > Alphaproteobacteria > Rhodobacterales > Rhodobacteraceae > Wenxinia > Wenxinia saemankumensis. Next base: position 84,978 of record NZ_FQYO01000003.1, on the reverse strand, counting down.
GGCCCACGCCGACGGCCGCCAGCCGCCGCCATCCCACGGCCTCGCCGAGAAGCGGGCCCGCCAGCACCGTGAGCAGAAGCGGCTCGACGAAGAAGATGGCGATGGCGGTGGCGATCGGCATGACCGCGAAGGCGGCGATCAGGCTGGTGAGGGTCGTCATCACCAGGAGCCCCGACAGCGCGACGATCGGCGAGAACATCGGCCCGCGCAGCCGCGCGCGCAGCAGCAGCGCCGCCGGCATGAGGAACCCCGCCTGCGCGATCACCCGTCCCGTCGCGATCTCGACCGGGTGCAGCGCCTCGGTGAGAAGCTTGGCGAGCGTGTCGCCGAGCGGCAGCAGCATCATCGCCGCCACCATGCAGGCCATCCCGGTGAAGGGGCTGGTCCCCGCCGGTGTCGGAATCATCGTCGTCTGGGCCATCGTGGCACCTCGTCACTCCGGACCCCGCCCCCCGGAGGGGAGGGGTGGACGTCCGGGCGTGCAGGACCGTCGATTCGAGAGAGACCGCAGCGGGAGTCGCGACGCCATCGCGCGCTGCGGAACCGAGAGCAGGAAACACGATCCGGCGCCGCGTGTCCAACAGCTGCGGATCCTGCCCCCCCTTCCGGCGGGTGCGGATCGCGGGGGGCAGGCTGTCGGGCACCCGGCCATCCCGGCGCCGTGCCGGACGACCCTCCGCACGGCGTGCCGCGCAGGGTCGAAACCACAACGGATATCGGGGATGATGGTAGCGGAGGAGGGACTTGAACCCCCGACACGCGGATTATGATTCCGCTGCTCTAACCAACTGAGCTACTCCGCCGAGCCGCCGGTCAGATAGGCCCGGCGCGAGAATGCGTCAACCGCTAAATCGCGGGGGCGCGCGGCGTCACTCGGGGTAGCGCAGCGTGCAGGAGCGGACCGCCTCCTCGACCGCGCGGCGCTGCGCTGCCTGCCGCTCGAGCAGGGAATCGAGCTTGGCGCGCTCGGCGTTGAGGTCGATCGCCACGGGTTCGTCGCGGGTGCGGGTGACCGTCCGGTCGCAGCTGCTGTAGCCGCTGAGCTGGCCGTTCAGGTCGTAGACCGGGCAGCGATCGTCGACGACCCGCACCTCCTCGACCTCGCGCAGCGCGTAGCCCCGCCCGATGTTCGCCCGCGTCTCGGCCACGAGACGATCGATCACGCGCAGCTCGCGGTTGGCGCTGGAGATGCAGGCCTCGCGCGGGGTGGCGCAGGCGGCGAGCGCGAGAAGCGCGGCGAGGAGGGGCAGGACGGGACGGAACATGGGACGGGACCCTCTTTGGGCGGCGGGCCGCGCCCCTGCCGCGTTGGCGATGGGCCGCATCCGATGCTAGGAGGCGGCTGTTAGGCAATAGCAGGCCCCCGATGACCGAGACCACCCCCCGCCCCGACCCGCGGCACGACGAACGGACCCGCGCCGCCGCCTGGTTCCGCACCCTGCGCGACGAGATCGTCGCCGCCTTCGAGCGGGTCGAGGCGACGCATGATGCCGGCCCGGGATCGGACCTGCCCGCCGGCCGGTTCGAGGTGACCGAGACGCGCCGCGCCTCGGAGGACGGATCGGATGCCGGCGGCGGGCTGATGAGCGTGATGCGGGGCGGCCGGGTGTTCGAGAAGGTGGGGGTCAACGTCTCGACCGTCTACGGCCGGCTGGGCGCGGCCGCGCAGCGGTCGATGGCGGCGCGCGGCGTGCCGGGCATGGAGGAGGATCCCAGCTTCTGGGCCTCAGGCATCAGCCTCGTCGCCCATATGCGCAACCCGCACGTCCCGGCTGTCCACATGAACACGCGGATGTTCTGGACGCCGCATGCCTGGTGGTTCGGCGGCGGGGCGGACCTGAACCCGGCGCTCGAATACGACGAGGACACGGCCGATTTCCACGCCGTGCTGAAGGCGCATCTCGATCCGCACGGGGCCGGGGAATATCCGCGGCTGAAGGCCTGGGCCGACGAGTACTTCTTCATCCCGCACCGGAACCGCGCCCGGGGCGTCGGCGGCATCTTCATGGACGACCGCAATACCGGCGACTGGGAGGCGGATTTCGCGCTGACGCAGGATATCGGCCGCGCCTTCCTTCCCGCCTTCCTGCCGCTGGTCGACCGGCGGCGCGGCATGGACTGGGGCGAGGCCGAGAAGGAGGCCCAGCTGATCCATCGCGGTCTCTACGCCGAATACAACCTCGTCTACGACCGGGGCACCAAGTTCGGCCTCGCCACCGGGCACGACGCGAACGCCGTGCTGATGTCCCTGCCGCCGATGGCGAAGTGGGTCTGAGGGCCGGCCCGGATGTCCGGCCCCCCGGGCGTCACTCGCCCAGCGCGATGCCCTCGCGCCGGGGATCGGCGCCGCCTTCCAGCCGCTCGCCGATCTCGATCGCGTGCAGACCGGAATTGAGCCCGGTCACGCCGACCTCGAATCCCATCGCCTCGAGCTCGGCCTGAAGGCCGGCCAGCTCGGTCCCCTCCTCGAGGTCGAACGTGCCGAACCGGTTGACGCCGTGCGCCATCGCGACGGCCTCCTGCACGTTCATGTCCCAGTCGACGACGCCGATGATCGCCTGCGCGACATAGCCGATGATCCGGCTGCCGCCCGGAGAGCCGATGACCAGCATCGGCGCGCCATCCTGCATCACGATGGTCGGCGCCATCGAGGAGCGGGGCCGCTTGCCCGGCTCCACCCGGTTGGCAATGGGAACGCCGTTCTCGTGGCTGGCGAAGGAGAAATCCGTCAGCTCGTTGTTGAGCAGGAAGCCGCCCGGCGCCATCAGCCGCGAGCCGAAGCCGTTCTCGATCGTCGTCGTCATCGACAGGGCGTTGCCGTAGCTGTCGACGATCGAGATGTGCGAGGTGGAGGGCAGTTCGATCGACCGGTCGTCCGCCCAGAGCAGCGCGTGATCGAAGGCGGGCATCCCGGGCTCGACGCTCTGCAGCGCCGTCTCGCCCGCCAGCAGCGCGGCGCGGGTCGAGAGGTAGTCCGGGTCGACCAGCCCCTCGGTCGGGACGGGTACGAAGTCGCTGTCGGCCATGTAGCGGCCGCGATCAGCGAAGGCGAGGCGCGAGGCGTCGCCGATCAGGCGCCAGACCCCGGCATCCCCGGGCCCCGCGCTCAGGTCGTGGCTGTCCAGCATGCCGAGGATCTGGCCCACGGTCAGCGCGCCCGAGGAGGGCGGGCCCATGCCGCAGACATCGAGCCCGCGATACGCCGCGCAGACCGCCGGACGTTCCACCACCTCGTAGGCGTCGAGGTCGATCTGTGCCAGGACGCCCGGATTGCCGGCCGCGTCCTGCACGGTGGAGAGGATGCCCTCGGCGATGGCGCCCTCGTAGAACACGTCCGACCCGTTCTCGGCGATGGCGCGCAGCGTCTCGGCATAGGCCGGGTTGGTCAGCGTGTCGCCCGCTTCGATGGCGGAGCCGCCGGGCAGGAAATAGGCCGCCGTCGCCTCGAACCTGCCGAGCCGCTCGGCATCCTCGGCCACCAGCTCGGCGAGGCGGGGCGAGACGGTGAACCCGTCCTCGGCCAGCGCGATCGCCTCGTCGAAGAGGCCGGCCCATTCCGCCTCGCCCCAGGCCTCGTGCGCGGCCTCCATCAGGGCGGGGGTGCCCGGCGTGCCGACGGAAAGGCCACCGACCACCGCGTCGAAGAAGCCCATCGGCTCCCCGTCCGGGGTCTGGAACAGCAGCGGCGTCGCGGCGAGGGGCGCCGTCTCGCGCCCGTCGAGCGTGGTCAGCTCGCCGGTTTCCGCGTCGTACCAGACGAGGAACGCGCCACCGCCCAGGCCGGAGGATTGCGGCTCGACCAGCCCCAGCACCGCCTGGACCGCGACCATCGCGTCGGCGGCCGTGCCCCCCTCGCCGAGGATGCGGGCCCCGGCCTCGACGGCGAGCGGGTTGGCGGCAGCGACCATCCAGTCCTCCGCGATGACCGGCTCGCCGGACTCCTTCGTCGCCAGCGCCGCCGCCGCGGCGTCGGACAGGCCCTCGAAGGCCCCCGTCGCCGCGTCCGCCTCGGGTTCGACCGCGTCGGCCGCCTGCTGCGCGATGGCGCCACCGGCCAACAGGCAGAATGCGGTTGTCGTCAGGAAACGTGTCATCGGGGGCCCTCCCACGGCCGGTTCGGATCGCGGCCGGCTCGGGACGGGCGGGCCTAGGAGGTCAGCCTGTCCCGAATCGTGTCGATCATCAACCTCACGTTGTCCGGGTCCGCATCGGGGGTGATCCCGTGCCCGAGGTTGAAGATGTGCGGCCCGCCCGAGAAGGCCTCGACGATCGCCCGCGTCTCCGCCACGAGCGCGTCGCCCCCCGTCACCATGTGCGAGGAGGCGAGATTGCCCTGCACGCAGCCGCCGGGCTGGACCTCGCGCGCGGCCCAGTCCGGGGCGACGCCGTCGTCGAGCGCGATGCAGTCGGCGCCGATGGCCGCGTGCAGACCGGCATAGCGCTCTCCCGCGCCGCGGGGGAAGGCGATGACCGGCAGCCCGGGATGGCGCGCCTTAAGCGCGGCCGTGATCTCGGCCATCGGGGCGACCGAGAACCGGGCGAAATCCTCGCCCTGCAGCGAGCCGGCCCAGCTGTCGAACAGCTTGACCACCTCGGCACCCGCCTCGACCTGGGCGGAGAGGTACTCGATCGTGCCCTCGACGAGGCGGTCGATGATGGCGCGGAAGAGGGCCGGGTTCGCCTCCTTCATCGCGTGGGCGGGCCCCTGGTCCGGGGTGCCGCGCCCGGCGATCATGTAGGTGGCGACGGTCCAGGGCGCCCCGGCGAAGCCGATCAGCGTCGTCTCGGCGGGCAGGCCCTTCGAGAGGATCCGCACCGTCTCGTAGATCGGGGAGAGCGTGTCGTGCACCGCGCTCGCCGGTCTCAGCGCGGCAAAATCGGCCTCGGACGCGATCGGCGTCAGCTTCGGCCCCTCCCCCGTCTCGAACCACAGCTCCATCCCCAGCGCCTGCGGCAGCAGAAGGATGTCGGCGAACAGGATCGCGGCATCGAAGCCGTAGCGGCGGATCGGCTGGAACGTGACCTCCGCCGCCAGCTCGGGCGTGTAGCACAGCGACAGGAAGTCCCCCGCCTCGGCCCGCGTCGCCTTGTATTCCGGCAGGTAGCGCCCCGCCTGCCGCATCATCCAGACGGGCGGCACCGGCAGCGTCTCGCCCCGCAGGGCCCGCAGGATCGTCTTGTCGGTCATCGCGGTGCCTTCCTTGCTCTCCGGGGAGGGAGGTCGTCGCCCGCCCCCCGGAAGTCAAGCGGCGCCGCCCGCGACCTTCTCCGCGCCCTCCCGCTCGGCCCAGAGGGACCGCAGCAGGTCCCCCTGTCCGGCGAAGCTCTCCTCCAGCGTCTCGCAGCCCCAGATGCGGTCGATGCGGAAGTGCCGGAAGTCGGCCCGCAGGTCGCACCAGGCGGCGAGCATCTTCACCTCGACATGGTAGATCAGGACGAGGGGGCGGATCACCCGCTCGGTCTCGCCCTCCGGGGCGCGATAGTCGATCCGCAGCTTGCGCTCCTCCCGGATCGCCTGACGCAGCTGCGCGACGGGCACGCAGCCGAGGCCGGGATCGTCCATCGGCGCGCCGAACGGGGCGACATGCAGCCAGGTCGCGGGGCCGTGCAGCGCGTCGATCTTGTCGCGCACCCGCCGGCCCGCCCGGACCAGCGCGCCGTCGCCGGTGCGCATCAGCATGGCCAGGCCGACGCGCAGCGCCTCCGCCTCCTCGGTATCGAAGTTGAGCGGGGGGAGGTCGTAGCCCCGCCGCAGCACGTAGCCGATCCCCGCCGCCCCCTCGACCGGCACCCGCATCGCCTGCAGCGCGGAGATGTCGCGGTAGATGGTCCGCGGGCTCACCTCGAGCGCCGTCGCCAGATCCTGCGCCGTGCGCGGACCCGGGGCGGCGCGCAGGGTCTGGATCAGCTCGAACAGGCGGTCGGGGCGGGACATGGGGGCAGGATAGCCGTCTTGCCCCTGACAGCACAGGGCGGGCTGCTGACACCAGCATGGCAGGAGCGATGTGATCTGCGATGCGGCGCCGCTCCCATGCCGGACCCCGCCCAATGACCTTCTACGACCATGCCGTTCTCCAGCACCTCAAGCTCGGACCGTGGGCCGAAAGCCCGCCCCGGGCGCCCCGCCGCAGACGGCGCGGGTGGCGCCGCCGCTTGAAAGCCCTCTTCGGGGTGCCGTAAGCCCCTCCCCATGACAGACGACGCCCCCACCCCCGACGCCCCCCTCCGCATCGGCACCCGCGGCTCGCCGCTGGCGCTGGCCCAGGCGCACGAGACGCGGGACCGCCTGATGGCCGCGCACGGCCTGCCGGAGGCCGCGTTCGAGATCGTGGTGATCAAGGTCACCGGCGACCGGGTGCAGGACCGCGCCCTGCGCGAGATCGGCGGCAAGGGCCTGTTCACCCGCGAGATCGAGGAGGCGCTGATCGCCGGCGAGATCGACCTCGCCGTCCATTCGATGAAGGACATGCCGACGCTCCAGCCCGAGGGGCTGATCCTGGACACCTACCTGCCGCGCGAGGATCCGCGCGACGCCTTCGTCACGCTGGGGCACGGCGGCCTCGCCGATCTGCCGCGGGGGGCCGTGGTCGGCACCTCATCGCTGCGGCGGCGGGCGCAGGTGATGGCGCGGCGCCCGGACCTGTACGTGGTCGAGTTCCGGGGCAACGTGCAGACGCGCCTGCAGAAGCTGCGGGACGGCGTGGCGCAGGCGACCTTCCTCGCCATGGCGGGGCTGAACCGGCTCGGCTATGCCGATGTCGCGCAGAGCCCGGTCGCGCCCGAGGACATGCTGCCCGCCATCGCGCAGGGCGCCATCGGGATCGAGCGCCGGACGAGCGACGACCGGGTCGCGGCGCTGCTGGCCCGGATCCACCACCGCGCGACCGGCCTGCGGCTCGCCGCGGAACGGGCGCTGCTGGAGGGGCTGGACGGGTCGTGCGAGACGCCGATCGCCGGCCTCGCCGAGCTGACGGGCGACAGCCTGCGCCTGCGGGGCGAGATCCTGTCCGAGGACGGGGCGCGCGTGCTGTCCGACGACGTCACCGGCCCGGCGACCGACGGGCCGGAGATCGGCCGGGCCATGGCCGCCCAGCTACTGGAGCGCGCCGGCCCGGATTTCTGGACCGACTGACTCTTTCTTCGCAGGGAAGACAGATATCTCGGCCGTCCATCGGCCGCGGGCGGAACGCGGCCCTAATGCGCCGCCACCCCGGCCGCGTCGAGCAGCGTGCGCCCGCCATCGACCGTGATCACCTGCCCGGTCACGAAATCCGCCGAATCGCTGGCGAGGAACTGCACCGCCTCGGACACCTCGCCCGGACCCGCGATCCGCGCCAGCGGCGTGTGCGAGACGATCTCGCCCCGCATCCCGTTGTCCTCCTTGAGAGAGCCCTTGAGCGAAGCGCTCATCACGGAGCCGAAGGCGACCGCGTTCACCCGGATCCGGTGCGGCGCCAGCGCCACGGCGAGCGAGCGTGTCAGCTGGTCGAGCGCGGCGGTCGAGACGGAATAGGCCAGCAGGTCCGGATGCGCCCGGCGGGCGGCGATGGAGGACAGGTTGATGATCGATCCCAGCGTCCCCTCCTCCTGGTCGGCGCCGATCTTGATCATCTTCTTCGCCGTCGCCTGGCAGAGCCGCATCGCGATCATCAGGTTCTGCTCGAGCATCTCGTGCATCGAGCTGTCGTCGGGGTCGAGCGGGTCGGTCGGCACGACCTGGCGCGCCGCGTTCACCAGGATGTCGACCCGGTCATAGGCGTCGATGGCGAGGCTGAGCAGGTTGGCGATGGTCAGCTTCTCGCGCAGGTCGCCGGTGAAGCAGCGGGCCGCGCCCTCGTCCTTCACCATGTCGCCGATCTCGCGCATCAGCGTCTCCTCGTCGCGGTCGACGAAGACGACGTTCGCCCCGGCCTCGACGAAGCGGCGTCCGATGGCGAGGCCGACACCGTTGGCGGCACCGGTCACGATGGCGGTCTTGCCCGCGATGGAAAACGACATGTCGGGGGGCTCCGCTGAGGATCAGGCCCCGCTGCGGGGCCGCGACGCGTGAAGGACCTTGAACCCCGCCGTCTCGCGCAGGGTTTGCGTTCGCGCAAAGGCGCCGTCCAGGGCCTCTTCATACGGAAGCTGCCGATTCGCGACAAGCCAGAGCTGACCGTCCCGCGTCAGCCCCCGGGCCGCCGCGGCGATGAAGGCACGGCCGAGGCCGGGATCGGCGGCGCGCCCGGCATGGAAGGGCGGGTTGGTCACGACACCGTCCCAGGGCCCGCCCGGATGGGTCGTCGCATCCGCCCGGACGAAGCGGGCACGGGGATCGGTCACGTTCAGCCGCGCACAATCGAGGGCCAGCCCCTCCCCTTCCACGAGGTCGAGGGCGGTCACCCCCTCCCGCGTCAGGATCGCCCGCGAGAGGTAACCCCAGCCGGCGCCGAGATCGGCCATCCGGGGGGGCAGCTGCGGCGGCAGCGTCTCGGCCAGCAGGATCGAGGCCGGGTCCGGCCCGTCCTGGCTGAACACGCCGGGCCTGGTGACGAACCCGTCGGCCACCTCGCGGGGGCCGGGATCGTCCCAGGCGGCGAGGTCGGCGCCCGGCGGCACGACGAAGAGCCGGCCATGCGCGGCGCTCAGCGAGGGCACGTCGCCGCCAGTCAGCTTCCGCAGGTCGCGCCAGTGGCTGTCGATGCCGTCGGTCTTCTGCCCGTCCACCGCCACGACATCGGCCCGCCGGGTCGCCGCCGCGATCAGGGCCCGGGCATGGGCCTTGCCGCGGGGCACATGGACCAGCGCCAGCGCCGCGGCCCCGCCCTCGTCGAGGGCGAAGCCCCGGCCCGCCCAGTGATCGGCTTTGGGCGCGAAGGTGGTGAGGACGCGCACCCGCTCGCGCGGCAGGGCCGAGAGGTCGGCCCCCGCGGGCGGCTCGACCGCCAGCACCTCGCCGTCCGGCAGGTCGAGCAGCCGCGCCTCCAGCGCGGCGGAAAGCCGGTCACGCGCCAAGGCCGGGACCTATTCCTTTTCCATCGTGCATTGCAGCGGGTGCTGGTGCCGCTGCGCGAAGTCCATCACGAGGGCGACCTTCGTCTCGGCGATCTCGTGGGTGAACACGCCGACCACGGCGACGCCCTTCTTGTGCACCGTCAGCATCAGGTCGAAGGCCTGCGCATGGGTCATCCCGAAGAACCGCTCCAGCACGTGGACCACGAATTCCATCGGGGTGTAATCGTCGTTCAGGATCAGCACCTTGTAGAGCGGAGGCTTGCGCGTCTTCGTCCGCGTCTCGAGCTTGACGCCGGCCCCGCCGTCGCGGTCGTCGTCATCGTCGTCCTGCATCGTCCAGATGTCCGTCGTCATCGGCGCCCCATCCCGGGTCGGGCCCGGTTCGTCTGTCTCGGCTGGTAGGCCCGTGTATATATGCGCCCGGACCGCGCTGAAAAGGCCGCGGCCGGGCAGAGGAGGGGCCGATGACCGATCTCGCGGAATGGACCGTCGGCTTCGATGCCGACGACACGCTCTGGCACAACGAGCGGTACTTCCAGATGACCCAGGCCAGCTTCGCGCGGCTGCTGGCGGACCATGCCGATCCCGCCGATCTCGGCCCCCGGCTCGACGCGGTGGAGCGGCGCAATCTCGGCCGCTACGGCTTCGGCATCAAGGGCTTCACCCTCTCGATGATCGAGACGGCGGTCGAGGTGACGGAGGGGCGGGTGCCGGGCGCCGTGATCGGCGAGATCCTCGCCGCCGGACGCGACATGCTGGCGCATCCGGTCGAGCTGCTGCCCGGCGCGCGGGACGCGGTCGAGAGCCTCGCGGGAGAGGCGCGGCTGCTGCTGGTGACCAAGGGCGATCTGCTGGACCAGGAACGCAAGCTCGCGGCCTCGGGCCTCGGCGAGCTCTTCGACGGGGTCGAGATCGTCAGCGACAAGACGGCGCGAACCTATGCCCGTCTCTTCGACCGGCCCGACCGCTCCGCGATGGTCGGCAATTCGCTGCGGTCCGACATCCTGCCGGCGATCGAGGCCGGGGCCTGGGGCATCCATGTCCCGTACGAGACAACCTGGTCCTACGAGCGCGCGGAAACGCCGCGGGGGGCCGAACGGTTCCGCCGGATCGAGTCGCTGCGGGACCTGCGCGCCGTTCTGGGCACGCTCTGATCCTCAGGCCGCCTGACGAATCCCGCATGTAGCGGCAATCCGCCCCCCGCTCGGCAGGTTTAGGTTGCAGATGAGCTTCGCCGCACAATCCTTGGAAAGTCGGGCCTTCCGGGACTCACGGGGTCGTGCTAGCGTCCTTCTCAATCAAGGGATCCGCCACGATGCGGACCCGCCCGAGGCAGACAGTTTCAAAGGTGACCATCGTGTCCATCCGACAGCTCCGTCTGGCGGCCCGTATGGGCCTGCTGTTCCTGTTCATGCTCGCCGCAGCGGCGCTGGCGCCGCAGACCGGCCGCGCCGCGCCTTACGCGGCGATGGTGATGGATGCCCGGACGGGCGAGATCATCCATTCGCGCAACGCCGAGACCCGGCTGCACCCGGCCTCGCTGACGAAGATGATGACGCTCTACATCGCGTTCCAGGCGATCGAGCGGGGCGAACTCGGGCTCGATACCGAGGTACGGATCACCTCGCTCGCCGCGAACGAGCCGCCCTCGCGGCTCGGCCTTCAGACCGGGCAGACGATCCGGATGCGCTACCTGATCCGCGCCGCCGCGATCCGCTCGGCCAACGATGCGGCCACGGCGATCGGCATCGCGATCTCGGGCTCGGAGGACGCCTTCGCCCGCCGGATGAACGCGACCGCCCAGGCGATGGGCATGACGAGCACGACGTTCCGCAACGCCAACGGCCTGACGCAGGAGGGGCACATGTCGACGGCGCACGACATGACCATCCTCGGCCGCCACATGATCTACGACTTCCCGCAATACTATAACCTGTTCTCGCGCCGCACGGCCGATGCCGGCATCGCGCAGGTGACGAACACCAACCGCCGCTTCCTCGACGCCTACGAGGGCGCCGACGGGATCAAGACCGGGTTCACCAATGCCGCCGGCTTCAACCTCGTCGCCAGCGCGCAGCGGGGCGACCGGCGCATCATCGCCACCGTCTTCGGCGGCACCTCCACCGCCGACCGCAACGCACGCGTGGCCGAGCTGCTGGACATGGGCTTCGCCCATGCCCCGTCGCTCGCGCCGCTCTCGACCCCCGAGGCGGTCGCGGCGCAGGACCCGGGCGGGGCGACGGACCCGATGCTCCTCTCGTCGTCGACCATCAACGCCCCGCCGGCCGCACGGACGATCCGCACGAGCGGCCTCGTCACCCGGGCGGTCCGTCCCGAATCCCGGCCCGGTTCGGCCCCGAGCAGCGCCGACCGCGTCACCGACGAGCTGATCGCCGAAACGCTGGACGACATCCTGGGCGAGACCGCCGAAGCGCCCCCGCCGACAGCGGAGAGCCCGTTCGACGCGGTGACCGAGGACGGGACCGTCCTGACCTTCGTCGAGGGCGCGCCGCCCGCCGGCGAGGCGACGACCGGCTCGACCGCCGCGATCCTCGAAGGGGCGGAGCTGTCGCTGAACGACGCCGTCTCGGTCTCGTCCGACGGCATGGCCCTGCCGGCGGGCGAGACCCCGCGCGAGATCATCATGAGCGCGGCGGACATCGCCCTGCCCGAAGGCGTCGAGGAAGAGGCCGAGCCGGTCATGGTGTCGCGCCTGTCGACCAGCGGCGGCCATCACTGGGGCATCAATGTCGGCCGCTTCAACTCGCAATACGACGCCGAGCGTCACCTCGTGCAGGTCACCCTCAACGAGGCCGCGGTCCTGTCCGAGGGGCTGCGCCGGGTGATCCGTCAGCCGACCGGCTTCGACGCGAACGTTCTGGGCCTGACGCGCGAGGATGCCGACCTCGCCTGCCGGCGCCTCCAGGCGCGCGGCACCACCTGCTTCATGCTCGGCACCGACTGATCGAGGTCCCGGCCGCACGGGTCAAGGGATCGCCCGCTGGCGACCCGACCCCGGCTCAGGCGGCCCGCCCCTCGAAGGCGGCGGCCATGAGCTGGCGGGTATAGTCGGTCCGCGGCGCGTCGAAGATCTCCTCGGCGCTGCCCGCCTCGACCACGTCGCCGTTCTTCATCACGATGACCTTGTGGCTGAGGGCGCGCACGACCTTCAGGTCGTGCGAGATGAAGAGGTAGGCGAGCCCGTATTTCGCCTGCAAGTCGCGCAGCAGCTCGACGATCTGCACCTGCACCGTCATGTCGAGCGCGCTGGTCGGCTCGTCCAGGACGATCAGCTTCGGCCGCAGGATCAGGGCGCGGGCGATGGCGATCCGCTGGCGCTGCCCGCCCGAGAATTCGTGCGGGTAGCGGTCCATCGCGGCGGGATCGAGCCCGACCTCGGCCATGATCTCGGCCACCATCTGCCGCCTGTCGCGCCCCTTCTCGACCCCGTGCACGCCGAGCCCCTCGGCGATGATCTGCTCCACCGTCATGCGCGGCGAGAGCGAGCCGTAGGGATCCTGGAAGACGATCTGCATCTCGGACCGCAGCGGCCGCATGGCGCGCGGCGACAGCCCGTCGATGGCCCGCCCCCGGAACGAGATGCCCCCCTCCGACCGGATCAGCCGCATCAGGGCGAGGGCCAGCGTCGTCTTGCCCGACCCGCTCTCGCCCACCACGCCCACGGTCTCCCCGGCGCGGACGGTCAGCGTCGCGTCGTTGACCGCCTTCACGTAGCCCGCGGTCCGTTTCAGCAGGCCGCGATGGATGGGGAACCAGATCTTCAGATGCTCGGTCCCCGCGACGACGGGCGCGTCCTGCGGCACCGGGTTCGGGCGGCCCGCGCTCTCGGCGCCCAGCAGCATCCGCGTATAGGGATGGCGCGGCGCGTCGAATATCTCGGCCGTGGGCCCGTGTTCCACGATCTCGCCGTCCTTCATCACGCAGACCCGGTCGGCGATCCGGCGCACGATGGTCAGGTCGTGGGTGATGAAGAGCATCGACAGCTTCTCGCGCGATTTCAGGTCCGCGAGCAGGTCGAGGATCTGCGCCTGGATCGTCACGTCGAGCGCGGTCGTCGGCTCGTCCGCGATCAGCAGCTGCGGCCGGTTCGCCAGCGCCATGGCGATCATGACCCGCTGGCGCTGTCCGCCCGAGAGCTGGTGGGGATAGGCGTTGAGCCGCGTCTCGGCATCGCGGATGCCGACCTCGGTCAGCAACTCCACGATCCGGGTCCGCACCGCGTCGCCGCGCAGGCCCTGATGCAGCTCGATCGATTCGCTCAACTGCTTCTGGATCGTGTGGAGCGGATTGAGCGAGGTCATCGGCTCCTGGAAGATGAAGCTGATGTCGTTGCCGCGCACGTCCCGCAGCCGCTGGTCGGACGCGCCGATCATCTCGGTCCCCCGGTAGCGGACATGGCCCGACACCTCGGCCGTCTCGCCCAGCAGCTGCACGGTCGACAGCGCGGTGACGGACTTGCCGGACCCCGATTCGCCGACCAGCGCGACCGTCTCCCCCTCCGCCACGGTGAAGCTGACGCCCCGCACCGCGCGGATCAGCGCGCCGTCCTGGCGGAAGCGGACGTTCAGGTTCTCGACTTCCAGCAGCGCGCTCATGCCGTCCTTCCTTCCGCCTCGATCTCGCGCTCCCCGGCCTCTGCCTCCGCCGCCGAGGGGCCGCCGCTGAACGTCTTGCGCGGATCGAAGGCGTCGCGGATCCCCTCGAAGACGAAGACGAGCAGCGACAGCATGATCGCGAAGGTGAAGAAGGCGGTGAAGCCGAGCCAGGGCGCCTGCAGGTTCTGCTTCGCCTGCAACGTCATCTCGCCCAGCGACGGCGCCGAGGAGGGCAGCCCGAAACCGAGGAAGTCGAGCGAGGCGAGCGTCCCGATCGCGCCGGTCACGAGGAAGGGCAGCATCGTCACCGTCGCCACCATCGCGTTCGGCAGCATGTGCCGGAACATGATGGTCCGGTCGCTGACCCCCAGCGCCTTGGCCGCGCGGACATATTCGAAGTTGCGGGCGCGCAGGAACTCCGCCCGCACCACGCCGACCAGCGCGGGCCAGCCGAAGAGCACGGTCAGGAAGACCAGCAGCCAGAAACTTCGCCCCAGGATCGCGAAGAGGATGATGATGACGTAGAGGCTGGGCGTGCCGGTCCAGATCTCGATGAAGCGCTGGAAGATCAGGTCGGTCCAGCCGCCGAAATAGCCCTGCACCGCGCCCGCCACGACGCCGATCACCGACGAGGCGACGGTGACCATCAGCGCGAAGAGGATCGACAGGCGGAAGCCGTAGATCACCCGCGCCAGCACGTCCCGCTTGGTGTCGTCGGTACCCAGAAGGTTCGACCCCCGCTGCCCGGGCGGCAGCAGGCCGAACGACGTCTCTCCGTCCTCGCCCTCGTAATAGCCGATGACGTTGGGCGGGGCGGGGGCGACGCCGGGCCGGTCGACGATCGTGTCGTAGGAATAGGGGATCGGCGGCCAGAGCATCCAGCCCCTCTCGAACCCCTCCATCTGCAGATCGAAGCCGTTGTTGACCCGGGCCAGGATCTCGCCCGGCGTGTCGAAGCAATCCTCCACCCCGCCGGTCACGATCAGGCATTGCACCTCGGGGTCGCCATAGGCCGCCTCGGTCGGGAAGTCGCCGCCGAAGTCGCGCTCGGAATAGAAGCTGAAGATCGGCATCCGCAGCTCGCCCCGGTAGCTGACGAGGATCGGCTTGTCGTTGGCGAGGAATTCCGAGAACAGCGACAGCCCGAAGAGCAGGCCGAAGATCACGGCGGACCACAGGGCGCGGCGGTTGCGCTTGAAGTTGCGCCAGCGGCGCTGATTGAGCGGCGAGAGCCGCGCCTTGCGGCCGGCGGGGGCGCCGACCGGCGTCAACGTGGTCGAGGGATCGGCCGCGGCGCCCGGATGCGGGGCCGAGGAGGCGCCCTCGTTGATGCGGGGATCGGACATCGGCGCTATCCCCTGCTCTCGAAGTCGATCCGCGGATCGATGAAGACGTAGGTCAGATCAGTGATGATCCCGATGACCAACCCGATCAGCGAGAAGGCGAAGAGCGTGCCGAACACTACCGGGTAGTCCCGCGCCAGCGCGGCCTCGTAGCCGAGCCGTCCCAGGCCGTCGAGGCTGAACAGCGTCTCGATGATGAGGGAGCCGCCGAAGAACACGCCGATGAACAGCGCCGGAAAGCCCGAGATCACGATCAGCATCGCGTTGCGGAAGACGTGCCCGTAGAGGACCCGCCGCTCGGCCAGCCCCTTGGCGCGCGCGGTCATCACGTACTGCTTCTTGATCTCGTCGAGGAACGAGTTCTTCGTCAGCAGCGTCAACGTCGCGAAGGACGAGATGAGAGAGGCGGTCACCGGCAGCGTGATGTGCCAGAAATAGTCCAGGACCTTGCCGATCAGGCTCAGATCCTCCCAGTTGTCGGAGGTGAGGCCCCGCAGCGGGAAGATGCGGAAGTAGCTGCCGCCGGCGAAGAGCACGATCAGCAGGATCGCGAAGAGGAAGCCCGGGATCGCGTAGCCGACGATGATCGCGCCAGACGTCCAGGTATCGAAGGCCGAGCCGTCCCGGACCGCCTTGCGGATGCCGAGCGGGATCGAGATCAGGTAGGCGATCAGGGTCGACCACAGACCCAGCGTGATCGAGACCGGCAGCTTCTCGAGCACCAGGTCCACGACCGAGATCGAGCGGAACCAGCTCTCGCCGAAATCGAACCGCATGTAGTCCCACATCATCAGCATGAACCGCTCGAGCGGCGGCTTGTCGAAGCCGAATTCCCGCTCGAGCTGGGCGATGAAGTCGGGCGGCAGGCCCCGGGCGCCGACATAGTCGGAGCCGGTGTCGCCCATGGTCACCTCGGACCCGCCGCCCGAGATGCTCTCGAACACGTCGCCGCCGCCTTCCATCCGAGCGATGATCTGCTCGATGGGCCCGCCGGGCACGAACTGGGTCAGGGCGAAGTTGATGATCATGATCCCGAGCAGCGTGGGGATCACGAGCAGCAGCCGCCGCAGGATGTAGGCGCCCAAGGGCTCCTCCTCCTCGTTATCGGATCAGTTCAGGGCCCCGGCGTCGCGCAGCGCCTGCGCCGCCTCGGCATCGTACCACCACCAGTCGAGCTCGCCCGTCGCATAGGGGGGCAGCGTCTCGGGGTGACGGAACATGTCGTAATAGGCGACCCAGGTTTCGCCCTTGTTCCACTGCGGCACCCAGAACCGCGTCGCCCTGAGCACCCGGTCGAGCGCGTGGACGGCCGGCACCATCTCCTCCAGCGTCTGCGCCTCGATCACGATCGGCAGCAGCCGGTCGATCGCCGGATCCCGCAGGTTCATTAGGTTGCGCGAGCTGTCGCCCGCGGTCGAGCTGTCGAACCACTGCTTGAGACCCGAGCCCGGCTCGAAACTCTGGCCCGGCGACGAGTTGACCAGGTCGTAATCGCCGGTCCGCGTCCGCTCCACGTATTGCGCGTAGTCGACCCGGTCGAGCCTTGCGTCGATGCCGAGCTGGCGCAGGTTCTCGATGAAGGGGTTCACGATGCGGTCGAACAGGGGCGACACCTGCAGGATGGTCATCTGCAACGGCTGGCCGTCCTTCTGCAGCATTCCGGCCGGCCCGACCTCCCAACCGGCCTCGGCCAGCAGCGCACCCGCGGCGCGGAACACCGCGCGGTCGGGCTGGTTCTGGCCGGCGCCGTTGACCGTCGGCATCACCACCTCGTCGGTGAGAATGCTCTCGGGCAGCAGGCCCTCGTCGACGAGCGGCTGCAGGATCGCGACCTCCTCGGGCGAGGGCGTGCCGCTCGCGGCGAGGTCGGAGTTCTGCCAGAAGCCGGTGGTGCGGTCGTAGAGTCCGTAGAACAGCGTCTCGTTCGACCATTCGAAGTTGAACATCATCTCGACGGCCTGCCGCACGCGGATGTCCTGCCATTGCGGATGGTCGAGATTGAAGACGAAGGCCTGGCCCGATCCGATCGCGCCCGACGGGATCGTCTCCTGCACGACCCAGCCGTTCTCGACCGCAGGGAAGGTGTAGGACGTGGCCCAGTCCTTGGACGAGTTCTCGGCCCGGAAGGTGTATTCTCCCGCGGCGAAGCCCTCGAACGCGGCCGAGCCGTCGGCGAAATACTCGACCCGGATCGTGTCGAAGTTGTACCGCCCCCGGTTGATCGGCAGGTCCGCCCCCCACCAGTCGGGGTCGCGCTCGATCACCACTTGCCGGTTGTAGTCGAAGCTGCCGAGGACATAGGGCCCGGTGCCGAGGAATGGCGCATCCTGGGACTCGTCGAGGCGGATCCCGTTGGTCTCGAACCAGGTCTTCGAGAAGACCGGCGTGCCGCCCGCGAAACCGACGCGATCGCGCACCGGGGCCTCGTCGGCGAAATCGAAGCGGATCGTGTGATCGTCGATCACCTCGACGCTCTCGATGTAGCTCTCGACCACCGCCCGGTATTCGGCGATGCCCTGCTCGAGAAAGAGGTTGAAGCTGAACTCCACGTCCGCCGCCGTCATCGGCGTCCCGTCCGAGAAGGTCACGTCGTCCCGCAGGTTGAAGATCACCCAGTCCCGGCTCTCGGGATATTCGAGCGTCGTGCAGAGGTAGCAGTAGCTGCCGTAGACGTCGTCGGCGGTGCCGGTGAGGATGCTCTCGTAGTAGATGTCGTTCAGCGCCACCGGGACGCCCTCGCGGGCATAGTTGTTGAAGCTGTCGAAGGTGCCTTGCGCCCAGGTCGCGATCTCGCCGCCCTTGGGGGCGTCGGGATTGACGTAGTCGAGATGCTCGAAATCGGCGGGATATCTCAGCTCGCCGAAATTGGTGTAGCCGTGGCTCTCGGTCACCGCCTCGTCCGCATCCTGCCCGTGGACGGCCCCGGCCGCGAGCAAGCCGGCCCCCAGCAGCAGCGCCCCGCCGATCCACGGAACGGGGGCGCCGGTGGCGCGGGCGACGGCGAGGGCGCGAGGGGCGGTCTTGCGGGAATGGGGCACCGGGCGATCCTCCATCGGGGACGGGTGTGTCAGGCTTGCCGGCAACGCTAGCGGCCCGGCGCCGCGATGTTCAAGGCGAGATTGCGTGAGGATCCGTCAGGCCCCCGTGATCCGCTCGCGGCGGACCGGTCCCGCGCAACGAACGATCCCGCCGGACATGAAAACGCCGCCGGCGGTGGCCCGCGGCGGCGCGTTTCCCGGTCCGTCGCCGGAACCTCAGCCGTCCTGCGTGGCGAGCCAGGCGATCAGGTCGGCGCGGTCCTGAGGGTCGCGCATGCCGGCATAGGTCATCTTGGTGCCGGGCGCGGTGCCGCGCGGATCCTCGAGGAAGGCGAAGAGCACCTCGGGCGACCACACGTCCCCCAGCTGCTCGAGCGCGCCGGAATAGGCGTAGTCGGGCACCGTGTCGATGCCGCGGCCGACGACGCCGTGCAGCGTCGGGCCGGTCATGTTCTCGCCCGGGGCGACCGCGTGGCAGGACCGGCAGTTGCGGAACAGGCCCTCGCCCGAGGCGGCGTCGCCGCTGGCGAGCACGGCCGCCACGTCTATCTCCTCCTCCGGCTCGGCGGAGGCGGTGCTGTCCTCGACCGGGATCACGTAGCCCTGCGCATGCTCCTCGCCCTCGCCGTGGCTCTCGGCCGGCTCGTAGATGAGCTCCGCGCCCCAGCCGCCCAGCAGGAACACCAGGAAGGTGCCGCAGACGCCGCCGACGATCTTGGTGAGGGTCATTGTGTCGAACATGCCGCGCTTCCGTCCCCGCATCGTTTGCGCGCCCATGTATCCCCTTGGGATGCCCCTGTGCAAGCCGTAGAACCGCGACGAATTGCCCGACTGCCGCCCCGCCGCACCGGCGCGCGCGGCCGGCCCGGCCTCCCCCCGGCTGCCACCCGAACGGGGACCCCGGCCGTCTTGACAGGGCCGCAGGCCGCGACCTGCGGGGGAGGACCGACATGACCAACCGCATCGCCTTCCAGGGCGAGCTCGGCGCCTACGGGCACCAGGCCTGCGCCGAGGCCCGGCCCAACATGGAGCCGTGGCCCTGCCCCACCTTCGAGGACGCGATCGAGAGCGTCCGCAAGGGCGACGCCGATCTCGGCATGATCGCGGTGGAGAACTCCACCTACGGCCGGGTCGCCGACGTCCACCAGCTGCTGCCCGAGAGCGGGCTGCACATCGTCGACGAGGCCTTCGTCAGGGTGCATGTCAACCTGCTCGGCCGGCCCGGTGCGCGGCTCGAGCAGATCCGCACCGCGCTCGGCCATGCGGTGATCCTGCCGCAGGCCCGCGGCTTCCTGCGCGAGAACGGCATCGCGAGCGAGGTCTGCTCGGACAATGCGCGCGCCGCCCGCGAGGTGTCCGAGGGCGGCGACGACAGCCGCGCCGCACTCGCCTCCGAGCTCGCGGCCGAGATCTACGGGCTGCGCGTCCTCGCCCGGCACATCGAGGATCACGACCGCAACACGACGCGCTTCATCGTCATGGCCCGCGAGCCCGACCTCAAGCGGCGCGGCAAGGGCGGCATGATCACCGCCTTCGTCTTCCGCGTGCGCAACATCCCCGCCGCGCTCTACAAGGCGATGGGCGGATTCGCGACGAACGGCGTCAACATGACCAAGCTGGAAAGCTACATGGTCGGCGGTCATTTCACCGCGACCCAGTTCTATGCCGAGATCGAGGGCCATCCCGACGACCGTTCGGTCCAGCTGGCGCTGGAGGAGCTGGACTACTTCACCGACATGGTGCGCCTGCTGGGCGTCTTTCCGGCCGCCGCCCGCCGCTACGAGAGCGAGCGGCGCTGATCCCCGGCGAGCGGGCCCCTGCCCCGTCAAGCCCCGCCCGGTCAGGCCCCGCGGCGCTGCCAGCGCGCCTCGACCTCGCGCGCGAAATGGGCGGTGCGCGCCGTGAGCCGCTTCGTCAGCTTGCCGCGGGCCAGCTTCAGCGATTGCAGCAGCAGCCGCGCCGGCAGCGTCCTGGCCGAGAACTCGGTGACCATGGTGATCCGGGTGCGCGACCGGGCCAGCGCGACGCATTCCACGTAGGTCAGCCCCTCCAGCCCGCCGGTGGAGGAGGTGACGGCATAGGCCTGCGGCGGTTCGAACTGCACGATGTCGGCGCGCACCTCGCGCTCGCGGCCGCGGAACTGGAACCGGATCTCCCAGGCCGTGCCCTCGCCGATCTCCCCCTCGCCGTCGACCCGGCGCACGTCGGCGCCGCGGCGCAGGGCCTGACGCTCGAAGGCGGGAAAGTCGCTCGCCTCGGCGAAGACCGCCTCGATCGGGGCCTCGATGTCCTCGCGCGCGGTGATCTGCATCTCGACGTCGTCCTGCTGCCTGTCGCCCCTCGGCCCTCCGCACGCGGCGGTCCGGCCCCGGGCGATCTAGCGGTCAGTCGAGCCGCCCCGCAACCCAGGCGGCCAGCAGGAAGCCGGCGATGGCGCCCTTTCTGGGCGCGCGTATCCCCGAATCCACGCCCCGCAGGATCCGGGCCATGCGCTCGCGGTCGACCCATTCCGCGGCCTCGATCTCCACCGGGTCGACGGTGATCGCCTCGCTCGTCGCCTCGGCCGCGCAGCCGAACATCAGCGAGGCGGGGAACGGCCAGGGCTGGCTGGCAAGGTAACGCACCGCGCCGACCGCGACCCCGGTCTCCTCGCGCACCTCGCGGCGCACGGCGGCCTCGATCGTCTCTCCGGGTTCGACGAAGCCGGCGAGGAGCGAGAACATTCCCTCCGGCCAGGCGGGATTGCGGCCGAGGAGGACACGGTCCCCCCGCAGGACCAGCATGATGACGACGGGATCGGTGCGGGGGAAATGCGCCGTGCCGCAGGCGGGGCAGACGCGGCGCCAGCCGGCATCCGCCATCTCGCTCGGCCGGCCGCAGGCGCTGCAGAAGGCGTGGCTCGCATGCCAGCCGGTCACCGCCCGCGCGGTGGCGGCCAGCTCGGCGTCGCGCGGGGTCAGATCCGACAGCCGGCCCCGCAGCTCGACGAAGCGGGCGCCCGGCACCTCCGGATGCGCCTGTTCCGACGGATCGACGAAGGCGCCGATCGTCGCCGACTCGCCCTCCGGCGGAGTCCAGTCGCCCAGATCGTGGGTCCAGATCCCCTCGCCGTCCTCGCGCCCCAGCAGGATCCGCGGCGCGATGTCGCGCAGCGCGGGATGGTCCAGGGGCAGCCGGACCAGCGCCTCGGTCCCGTCCGGACCGGGGCGCATCAGCAGCTTGCCCCGCCAGCTCAGGACGCTGCATGCGCCCGGGCGGGCGGCCAGCCGGGCCAGGGCCGCCGCGTCGATCCGTGTCTCCGACGCCCGGTCAAGACCGGATCCACCGAAGGTCACCTGTTCACCAATCCTCATGGCTGCTACCGAACACCAGCGGCCCATCGGCCGCAATCGGCACCGAACGTTCCCGCTGGGCTTCCCCTCCGTCCGATTCTCGCGCAGGTTGTTTTCAGGGAGAGGTCATACTTGCTGGAAGACGTGCCGCCCGGGTCCCTTGACGATCGCCTTCGCCTGACGGTCCTGGCCACCAGCGACCTGCATTGCCGGGTGCGGCCACGCGTCGTCTCGGCGGATGCGGCCGGGCGCGAGGGCGGATTCTCGGCCCTGGCCGACATGCTGCAGGACCTGCGACGGCAGAATCCCGATCTGCTGCTCTTCGACAACGGCGACCTGCTGCAGGGCAGCGCCCTGGCCGACCGTCTGGCGCATGAATGGCGCGCGGACCGGCACGGCGTGCACCCGGTGATCGGGCTGATGAACGCGCTCGGCTTCGACGCCGCGACCCCGGGCAACCACGATCTCGATTACGGGCTGGACTACGCGCTGCGCGCCTATGGCGGGGCGGAGTTCGCCGTGGTCAGCGCCAGCGTCCAGCGGCAGACCGATACCGGCGACTGGCGCTACGTCTTTCCGCCCTGGACCGTGCTCGAGAGGCGGATCGCCGGCCCCGACGGCCGGCCCCGCGACGTGCGGGTCGGCGTGATCGGCGTGATGCCGGGCGAGACGGCGCACTGGAACCGCGCCGCGCTGGGTCCGTCGATCCGCACCCTGCCGATCCGGCAGGCGATGGCCCAGGCCCTGCCGGATCTCCTGCGGCAGGAGCCGGACGTGGTCGTCGCGCTCTGCCATGCCGGGATCGACGGCTTCGACGAACGCATGCCCGACGATGACGGGGCCGAGGCGATGGCGCGGATGCCGGGAATCGACGTGGTCATCGGCGGCCATACCCATGAATGCTTTCCCAGCGACTGCCCGGCCGAGGACCGGGGCGAGGCCGGGGCGCCGACCCCCGGGACCGGGTCCGACCCGCGGGGCCTGCTGCACGGCACGCCGGTCGTGGTCCCGGGCGCCTACGGCGAACGCCTGGGCATGATCGAGCTCGACCTCTTCGCGGGCGAGGGGCGGACGCTGGTCCGCGAGCAGCCGACCAGCCGCCTCCGCCGCGTCGTCGCGCCAGCGCCCGGCACCCGGCCGCGCGGCCCCGCCCTCCGCCGGCTGGAGCGGATGCAGAGCGTGGTCGAGCGGGCGGGGGACAGGCGGCTCACCCGGCTCGCCGCGCCGCTGTCCTCGACCCTCGCGCTGATCGGCATCGATCCGGGCGGGCGCATCCTGGGCGAGGCGCTCGCCGCCTACGCCGCCCGCTCGGTCGAGGGCACGCCGCTGCGGCACCTGCCGATCCTGGCGGCCACCGCGCCGATCCGCAGCGGCGGCCGCGCCGGGCCGGGCAATTTCGTCGATCTGGCCGCCGGGGACCTGCCGCAGCACACGATCCACGAATTCTACCCGTTCTCGGACCAGGCGGCACTGATCACCGTCTCGGGAAAGGGGGCCGCGGCCTGGCTGGAATGCGCGGCGCAGGTCTTCTCCCATGTCGCGCCGGGGCGCGAGCCCGGCCCGCTCATCAAGGCGTCGGTCCCCGGCTACTTCCTCGACACGCTGTGGGGGCTGGACTACCGCATCGACCCGACCCGCCCGCCGGGCGAACGCGTGTCGGACATCCGCTGGCAGGGCCAGCCGCTCGACCCGGGGGCGCAGTTCCTGATCGCCACCAACGCGCACCGCGCCTCGGGCGCGGGGGGATTCATCGCCGCTTCGGGGGCGCACCTGTCCGGGATCCTCGATGCGCCCGTGCAGGACGTGCTGAGGGATCACCTCACCGGACTGGGAGAGGTCGTGCCCGACACGAGACCGGCCTGGTGGCTCACGGGGTCGGACTGGCGCGCCGGGCTCCACACCGCCACCTCGGCCGCCGCCGCCCTGCCCGACCTGCCCCACCTGACCCTGTCGGATGGCGGGCCGCTGCCGGACGGGATGCGGCTGGTGATCGTGGCACCGCGGATCAGGGAAGAGGATCCGTCCGCCACAGCGTGACGCGCAGGCCCCCGTGGGGCACCGGCGGATCCGCGGGCAGGAAGGGCAGGCCGGTGGCCCGGGCCAGTCCGCCATCCGAGGTGACGATCCCGACCCGCCATCCCCGGAACCGCTCCGCCAGCGTCCGGCCGAGCGCGCCGTAGAGCCCGAAGAGCAGTTTGCGGTTGCCGATCCGCGCCCCGTAGGGGGGATTGACCATGACCAGGCCGGGCGGACCCGGAGGCGGCGCCGCATCGCTGACCGCCCGCCGCTCGAAGCTGCACAGATCCGCCACCCCCGCCCGCGCCGCATTCGCGGCGGCCGAGCGCACGGCGCCGTCGTCGCGGTCCGACCCGTGGAACCCCGCCGATACCGGCCGACCGCCGCCCTGCCGCAGCGCCGCCCATTCGCCGGGATCGAAGGAGGCCAGCTCCTCGAAGGCGAAGGCCCGGTCCCGGCCGGGATGCAGTCCGGCCGCGATCTCGGCCGCCTCGATGACGAAGGTGCCCGAGCCGCACATCGGATCGAGAACGGGCCCGGTCCCGTCATAGCCGCAGCGCCGGAGGAAGAGAGCGGCAAGGGTCTCGCGCATCGGCGCCTTGCCCACCGCCTCCTTGTGGCCGCGCCGATGCAGCGGCGCGCCGGAGCTGTCGAGGCTGATCGTGACGAGGTTTCGGTCGATCCGCACCTTCAGCGCGACGACCGCATCCTCGGCGGCGGCGACGATCGGCGCGCCGGTCGCGTCCGCGATCGCCCGCTCGATCCGCTCGGCGGCGGCCCCGGCATGGTAGATCCTCGACGCCTTCGTCGCGACCTCGACCCGGACCGGCCGGTCCGGACGCAGAAGGCCCGTCCAGTCGACCTTGCGCGCCCTCTTGTCGAGCTGGGCGAGGTGGACGGCCGGGAATTCGGCCACGCGGACGAGGATGCGTCCCGCCCCGCGCAGCACCAAGTTCGCGCGCCAGACATCCGGCCAACCACCCCGGAAGGTCACGCCCCCCGGACCGGCCTCGGCGCCCGTCCAGCCGGCGGCGTGCACCTCTTCCAGCAGGAGCGGCTCGAGCGAGGGCGGGACGGCGGCGAAGATCTCGAGGTCCATCCGCCGCCTCTATCCTGCCGCGCGGGCCCGCGCGAGTCCCCCTTCTGGCCCGGCCGGGCCAGAGGGGGGCCGGGCGGGCTCAGACGTTGATCGAGCCGACCGCGCCGCCGTCCACGCGCCAGTTCGCGCCGGTGACGAAGGAGGACAGCTCCGAGCAGAGCAGCGCGATGACCGGCGCGACCTCCTCCGCCTTGCCGCGGCGCTTGAGCACCAGGTAGGGGCGGTCCTCCTCGAGGAAGCTCTCGATCGCCTCGTCGAAGCTGACGCCCAGCTCGTCGCTGCGCTTCTCCATCATGCCGTCGGTCATCGGCGTCTCGATGAAGGCGGGCGCGACGCAGTTCACCAGCAGGCCCTTGTCCGAATGCGCCATCGCGACGGACTTGGCGAAGGAGAGCAGCGCCGACTTGGCGGAATTGTAGACGGTCTCCTCCGGATAGGGCTGGGCCACGTTCTCGGAGGTGACGAAGACGACGCGGCCCCAGCCGCGGTCGACCATCGCGGGGCCGAAATGGCGCATCATCCGCACAGCGGAGAGGAAATCGATGTTCAGCGCCTCCTCCCAGTCCTTCTCCTCCATCTGGAGCGGATCGCCCTTGGCGCCCGTCACGCCGGCGGCATGTACGAGGATGTCGAAATCGGTACCGGCCTCGTCCACGAACTTCCGGACGCCCTCGACCGAAGACAGATCGCCCGCGATGGCGCGCGCCCCGAATTCCCTGGCGGCCGCCTCGGTCTTCTCCTGGTCGATGTCGGTCAGGGTCAGCTCGACCCCCGCCTCGTGCAGCAGCCGGGCCACCTCGATGCCCATGCCGCCCGATCCGCCGGTGATGAGGGCCTTCCTGCCCTTGATCTTCAGATCCATTGTCCGTCGCCCTTCGCGATTGCCGTTACAGCCTTCGCAACGCCCCGGCCCGCGGCCGGTTGCCCGTGGCTTGCGAACTCACGCCGTTGTGCCTATGTGGGGCGTCGAGAGGTTGGCGCGGGCAAGCGCCTCGCCAACCCGGTCAGGTCCGGAAGGAAGCAGCCGCAACGAGCCCCGCTTGGGTCGTGGTCCAGCCTCTCACCAACGCCGAAGCCGCAAGGAGGACCGTCATGGAGAATGTCGCCCCCCTCCGGGCCGCCGCCTGAGTCGCTTGCCGACCACGCCGCCGCCCGATGCAGGTCGCCCCGTGGCCCGATGTCGTCGGACCGGCTCACGGGCCATCGCACTCGCGCTTCGGACATATCATTGACTGACACATCGCTCTCCGACCTCGGCTGGTCGGACCATTTCGCCCGTCAGGTCACCCCTGACGACACCGGAACCCCTGCCCGCGTCACGGGCATCCACCGCGACCGGCTGGACGCGCTCGGCCCGGGCGGGCCCCTCTCGCTGAAGACCTCGCAGCATCTCGCCGGCTTCGCCGTGGGCGACTGGCTGCTGCACGACGGCACCGTGGTCACCCGCCTGCTGGAGCGGCGCGGCGCGATCCTGCGCAAGGCGGCGGGCGCGGAGGTGAAGGAGCAGCTGATCGCCGCCAATGTCGACACGCTCGCCATCGTCACCAGCTGCAACGCCGATTTCAACATCGGCCGGCTGGAGCGCTACCTCGCCCTCGCGGCGCAGGGTGACGCGTTGCCGCTGATCGTGCTGACAAAGGCGGACCTTTCGGACGATCCCCGCGACTACGAGGCGCAGGCGGCGCGCCTGTCCCCGCTGGTCACGGTCGTCACGCTCGACGCGCGGGAGGAGGCGGACCGGCTGGAGCCGTGGTGCCGCGACGGTCGGACGCTCGCCCTCGTCGGATCCTCGGGCGTCGGCAAGACCACGCTGCAGAACGCGCTGACCGGCATCGCGGACGCGGTTCAGGGCATCCGCGAGGACGATGCGCGGGGCCGGCACACGACCACGTCGCGGGCGCTGCGGCCGACCCTGTCGGGCGGCTGGCTGATCGACACGCCCGGCATGCGGGAGATCCAGCTGGCCGATGTGGGCGAGGCGATCGACACGATCTTTCCCGAGATCGAGGAGCTGGCGACGCTCTGCCGCTTCCGCGACTGCGCCCATGTGGGCGAGCCGGGCTGCGCGGTGCAGGCCGCCATCGCGGCGGGCGACCTCGATCCGGGCCGCCTGGAACGCTGGCGCAAGCTGCGGCGCGAGGATCGCCACAACAGCGAGACGGTCGCGCAATCCCGCGCCCGGTTCCGCGCGCTGAACAAGCAGTATCGCGGCGGCAAGGCCCGGGCCGAGGCCAAGCGCAGCGGCCGCGCCTACGACAAGGACGATTGAACGGGGCTGGGCAGGGGGGCCGCGTCGCGGCTAACCTGCCCGCCATGCCCCAGGACCACGCCCCCGCCGATCCCGACACCAAGACCGAATGGGCCGAGAACCGCACCGACTGGGCCGAGGACAGGACCGTCCTCGCCAACGAGCGGACCTTTGCGGGATGGATGCGGACCGGCATGGCCTGCATCGCGCTGGCCGTGGGTCTCAAGGCGATCTTCGGCGAGGTGGAGAGCGCCTTCTACCCGGCGCGGGTCGTCGCCACGCTGTTCTGCGTGATCGCGGCAGGCGTGTTCTGGATAGCGCGGCGGAAATCCTGCGACACGGTGGCGCGGCTGAAGACGCACGGCACGCGATCCGTCTCGAGCCGGGCGATGACCGCGATCTCGGCGGCGCTCATCGCCGGGGCGGCGGGGACGACCGTCCTGCTCTGGCTGATCTGACGGCAGGGCCGCTGCGCGCTGTGGACCCCGCCCCCGCCGGTCCCTAGGTTGGCGCCGTCCCACGGAGACCCGCGATGACCGACGCCCCCGCCTACCAGGTGCTCGCCCGGAAGTACCGGCCCGAGACCTTCGCCGATCTCGTCGGACAGGACGCGATGGTGAAGACGCTGAAGAATGCCTTCGCCGCGGGCCGGATCGCGCAGGCCTTCATCATGACGGGCATCCGCGGCACCGGGAAGACGACGACGGCACGGATCATCGCCAAGGGTCTGAACTGCGTCGGCCCGGACGGCACCGGCGGGCCGACGACCGAGCCCTGCGGCCAGTGCGAGCCCTGCCGCAAGATCATGGCGGGCCGTTTCCTCGACGTGCTCGAGATGGACGCGGCCAGCAATACCGGCGTCGACTACATTCGCGACCTCAACCAGATGGCGAACACGCGGCCCGCCGAGGGGCGCTACAAGATCTTCATCATCGACGAGGTCCACATGCTGTCGACGCAGGCGTTCAACGCCCTGCTCAAGACGCTGGAGGAGCCGCCCCCGCATACGAAGTTCATCCTCGCCACGACCGAGATCCGGCGTGTGCCCGTGACGGTCCTGTCGCGCTGCCAGCGCTTCGACCTGCGCCGGATCGAGCCCGAGACGATGATCGCCCTGCTGCGCCGGATCTCGGACGCGGAAGGGGCGGAGATCAGCGACGACGCGCTCGCCCTGATCACCCGCGCGGCGGAAGGGTCGGCCCGCGACGCCGAATCGCTGCTCGACCAGGCGATCAGCCACGGCGCGGGCGAGACCACGGCCGAGCAGGTCCGTGCGATGCTGGGCCTTGCCGACCGGGGGCGGGTGCTCGACCTCTTCGACGCGATCCTGCGGGGCGATGCCGCGGGCGCGCTGACCGAGCTCAGCGCGCAATATGCCGACGGAGCGGACCCGATCGCCGTGCTGCGCGACCTCGCCGAGATCGCCCACTGGACCAGCGTCATCAAGATCACGCCCGAGGCGGCGGACGACCCGACGGTGGGCCCCGACGAGCGGCGCCGCGGCCGCGAGATGGCCGAGGCGCTGCCGATGCGGGTGCTGGCGCGGATGTGGCAGATGCTGCTCAAGGCGCTGGAGGAGGTGGCGGGCGCCCCGAACGCGATGATGGCGGCCGAGATGGCGGTGATCCGGCTGACCCATGTCGCCGACCTGCCCTCGCCCGAGGAGATCGTCCGCAAGCTGAAGGATGCTCCGCCCCCCGGCCCCGCCCCCGCCGGGCCCGGCGGGGCGGGGGCCCCGTCCGGCGGCGGCGTCACCGCCCGCGGCACCCCCGCGCCGACCCATCGCGGCCCCTCCGGCCCCGTCGCCAGCGCCCTGCCGGCGGCGGCGGAGGAGGCCAGCCCGCTGGCCCGCTACGCCCGCTTCGAGCAGGTGGTGGAACTGGTCCGCGCCAACCGCGACGTGCGCCTGCTGGTCGAGATCGAGACCGGTCTGCGACTGGTGCGCTATTCGCCCGGCCGGATCGAGTTCACCCCGACCGAGGATTGCGCCCCCGACTTCGCCCAGCGCCTCGGCCAGCGGCTCCAGGCCTTCACCGGCGCCCGCTGGGCGGTCACGATCGTCTCGGGCGGCGAGGCCCCGACGATCGCCGAGACGCGCGACGCGGCCGAGACGGCCGAGAAGGACGCGGCGGCGGCGCATCCGCTGGTGCAGGCCGTGCTCGCCGCCTTTCCCAAGGCGCGGATCACCGCGATCCGCCATCCCGAGGCGCAGGCCGAGACCGAGGCCCTGCCCGAGGTCGAGGGCGAGTGGGACCCGTTCGAGGAGGAGTGATTGGCGCGGCGCCATACGCCCGGCCGGGGCGCGGGGCGGCGGGTACGGACGGTATTCGCGGACCCTGCGAAGGAGGGGGCGGGGCGCCGCGCCCCGGCGGGGGCGCGGGCGGTGAGACGGGCGGGCGGGGGTCAGCCGGCCGCCCAGCCGCCGTCGATGATGTGGGCCTGCCCGGTGGTGAAGGCGCTCTCGTCCGAGGCGAGGTAGACGGCGAGCGCGGCGACCTCGCCGGGCTGGCCGATCCGGCCCATCGGCTGGCGGGCGACGAAGGCGCGGCGTGCGGCCTCGTAATCGCCGGTGGCGCGCAGCCTGTCCTGCAGCGAGGGGCTCTCGACCGTGCCGGGACAGATGCAGTTCGCCCGCACGCCGGTCGTCACGTAATCGATGGCGACCGATTTCGTCAGGCCGATCACCGCCGCCTTGGACATGCCGTAGATGCAGCGCCCGGGCGCCGCGATGATCGACGAGGCGACCGAGGCGATGTTGACGATCGAGCCGCCCCCGCGCGCCACCATGCCCGGCAGGGCCGCCTGGATGGCGTGGAACTGCGCCCTCACATTGAGCGACATCGCGACGTCGAACTCGTCGTCCGTCGCCTGCTCGACCGTTCCGGCATGGACGAACCCCGCGCAATTGGCGAGCACGTCCGGCGCGGCGTCGCGGATCGCCTGCTGCAGGGCGGCCCTGTCCGTCACGTCGAGCGCGAAGGTCCGCCCCTCCAGCCCCGCCAGGAGGTCGCCCTTCAGGTCCGTCGCCGTGACCTCGGCCCCCTCTCGGACGAAGGCCTCGGCGATGGCGCGGCCGATCCCCTGCCCGGCCGCGGTGACGAAGGCGCGCTTGCCGGCGAGCCTCACGGTTTCGATCCCAGATGCGCGGCGAACCAGTCGACCATCTGCGGCACCATCAGATCGCCGTCGCCGGTCGATCCCGCCTCGTCCAGCGTCGCGGCCGCGGCCCCGCCCATGCGCGTGGCGAGGCCGAGATCCCCGGTCATCCGCGCGTAGTAGCCCACGTCCTTCGCCGCGTTCGCGACCGAGAAGGCGAGGTCGACCTGCCCGTCCACGGCGTAGTTGCGGATGAAGTCCATCATCCCCGAATGGTTCGGGCCGGCGGCCATCACCTCGTAGAGCGTCTGCCGCCCGATCCCGGCCGCATCGGCGACGGCGAAGGCCTCGGCCATGGCGTTCGCCGTGGTCATGGCGAAGAAGTTGTTGATCAGCTTGATCGTGTGGCCGCTGCCCAGCGCCCCGAGGTGGAAGACGTTCTCGCCCAGCGTCTCGAGCACGGGCCTGACGCGGTCGAAGGCGGCGCGGTCCCCGGCGCACATGATGTTGAGCCTGCCATCCCGGGCATGGGCGGGGGTCCGGCCGAGCGGGGCGTCGAGATAGACCGCCCCCCGCTCTGCCAGCCGCGCGCCGATCTCCTTCGTCGAGGCGGGGAGCGAGGTGCCGAAATCGATCACCACCTGCCCGGGCCGCGTGCCCTCGATCACGCCGCCGGCGCCCAGCACCCGCGCCTCCACCTGCTCGGAGGTGCCCATGCAGAGCATCACGATCCCGGCCTCCCGGGCCAGGTCGGCGGCGCTCGCGGCCTCGCGCCCCCCGCGCGAGAGCGCCTCGTCGATCCCGGTTCGGTCGCGGTTGCCGAGCACGATCACCTCGTGCCCGGCTGCCTGGAGGCACTCCACCATGGCGCGGCCCATGAGGCCGAGGCCGATGAATCCGATGGTCTGCGGCATGATGCCTGTCCTTTCGTCGCCCTGCTCGGCCGCCGCGAGGGCGGGCCCGCCTGACGATAACCGCCTTGTTTTTGGTATACCAGATGGGGAAGACTGCCCCCGACCCTGACCCGACCCCGAACCGCCGCGTGCCGATGAGCCTGCCCCCCCTGCCCGATCACATCGCAGCCGAGCTGCGCCGCAAGATCCTGCGCGGCGACCTGCGCCCCGGCCAGTCGGTGAAGGAGCGCGACCACGCGGCCGAGATGGGCGTCAGCCGGACCCCGATGCGCGAGGCGATCCGCATCCTCGCCAAGGAGGGGCTGATCGAGCTGCGGCCCGCCCGGTCCCCCGTCGTCGCCCGCCCCGATCTGCGCGAGCTGTGCGATTCCGCCGAGGTGCTGATCGCGCTGGAGCGCCTGTCGGGGGAGCTGGCCTGCCGCAATGCCAGCGATGCAGGCCTCGCCCGGATCGCCTCGGCCGCGCAGCGGATGGAGGACGGGTTCGCCACCGCCGAGCGGATCGACAGCTTCGAGATGGACATGGCGTTCCACATGGCGATCGCGGTGGAATCCGGGAATGCCGCCCTCGCCCGGACGCACCGTGCTTATCTCGCGCGGCTCTGGCGGGCGCGGTTCCTGGCCTCGCGGCTGAAGGAGCGGCGGCAGCTCGCGCTGGAGCAGCACGGGCAGATGGTCGCGGCCCTCGTCGCGCGCGATGTCGGGGCCTTCACCGCCGTGCTGGGCGACCACCTCGCCGGGCTGCCGGACTACTTCCGCCTTGTGCTCGCGGGGGAAGCGGCCGAAGCCGGCGCCGAGACATCGAAGGACGGGGGCCGACGCCCCGGAAAGGACGAGGATGAAACTGCTGCGCTACGGGGCGAAGGGATCGGAGAAGCCGGGACTTCTGGATGAGGACGGCACGGTCCGCGACCTGTCGGGCCACGTGACGGATCTCGCCGGGGACGGCGTCTCGATCGAGGCGCTGGAGCGGATCCGCGCGATCGACCCGGCCACCCTGCCGGCCGTGGCCGAGCCCGGGCGGATCGGGGCCTGCCTCGCCTCGGTTCCCAACTTCTTCTGCATCGGGCTGAACTACGCGAAACACGCCGCCGAGACCGGGGCCGAGCCGCCGAAGGAGCCGATCCTCTTCAACAAGACGACGTCCTGCCTCTGCGGGCCCGACGACGACGTGATCGTCCCGCACGGCAGCGAGAAGACCGACTGGGAGGTCGAGCTCGGCGTCGTGATCGGCAGGCCGGCCTTCCACGTCTCCGAGGAGGAGGCGCTGGACCACGTCGCGGGCTACTGCGTCGTGAACGACGTCTCGGAGCGGGCCTGGCAGATCGAGCGCGGCGGTCAGTGGACGAAGGGCAAGTCGGCCCCGACCTTCGGCCCCGTCGGCCCCTGGCTCGTCACCGCGGACGAGGTGCCGGACCCGCAGGCCCTGGCCCTGTCGCTGAAGCTGAACGGCGAGACCGTCCAGGACAGCGACACGTCCGACATGATCTTCACCGTGCGGCAGATCGTGTCCTACATGTCGCGTTTCATGGAGCTGCGGCCGGGCGACGTGATCGCCACGGGCACGCCATCGGGCGTCGGCATGGGGATGAGACCGCAGCGCTTCCTGCGCCCCGGCGACACGATGGAGCTGACGGTGCAGGGGCTCGGCACCCAGCGGCAGAGGGCCGTCGCCGCCGACTGACCCCCGGGGGGCGGGGCGCCCGTCGGGGGCGCCCCTCACCGCGCGCGGCGCGCCTTCTCGAACCGGCGCAGCAGCAGGCTGAGGCCGATCGTCATCGTCAGGTAGAGCAGCGCGACCACGTTGTAGGTCTCGAAATAGCGGAAATTTCCCGCCGCCGTGACCTTGCCCAGCTGGGTGATGTCGGCCACGCCGAGCACCGAGACGAGCGAGCTGTCCTTCACCATCGCCACGAGGTCGTTGCCGAGCGGCGGCAGGATGGTGCGGATCGCCTGCGGAAACGTGACGAAGCGGAACCTCTGGAAACGGGTCAGGCCCAGCGCCTCCGCCGCCTCGATCTGGCCCTTCTCCACCGATTGCAGGCCCGCGCGGAACACCTCTGCGAGGAAGCTGGCATAGGCCAGCGTCAGGGCGATCACCGCGCGCCAGAGCAGGGGGAAGTCGCGCCCCCGGACCGGCTCCCACCCCAGCTGGCCGCCAACCCAGTTCCGCAGGTCGACGAGGGCGGGGGCGAAGACGAAGGCGACGTAGAGCAGCAGCACGATGATCGGCACGCCGCGCATCACCTCGACATAGAGCCGCGCCGCCTGCCGGGCGACCAGCGACCCGGAGAGCTGCATCAGCGCGAGGAGAAGGCCGAGCAGACAGGCCGAGGCATAGGCGATCGCGGTCACGAGAACGGTGATCCCCAGCCCCTTCAGCAGAAGCTGCAGGACGCCGGCATAGACCTCGTCCGACAGCACCTCCCAGAACAGCCAGAGGATCGTGAGCCCCACGATCACCAGCCACCAGGGAAAGTCGCCCTCGCGTTTGGGCTTCGGGGGATGCGGCGCCATGGCGGCCCCTTCCTGCGGGAACGGGCGGAGCGCAGCTGCGCGCCCCGCCCGACCGGATCGTGCGGTCAGTTCTGGCTCACTCGCCCATGGCGTAGTCGAGGAACCAGCGGGTGTTCAGCTCGTCCAGCGTGCCGTCCCCGGCGAGCGCGGCGATGGCGGCGTTCATCGGCTCCACCAGGTCCGAACCCTGCGGGAAGATGAAGCCGAACTCCTCGGTCCCCAGCGGCTCGCCCACGATCTTGAGCCCGCCCTCGGAGGCCGCGACATAGCCGTTCCCGGCCGTGCCATCGGTCAGGACAAGGTCGACATCGCCGTTGCGCAGCGCCTCGACGCCCGCGCCGAAGGTCTCGAACAGCTGGATGCGCGGGTTCGCCTCGTCGCCG
This sequence comes from Wenxinia saemankumensis, assembly GCF_900141735.1. Taxonomy (GTDB): domain Bacteria; phylum Pseudomonadota; class Alphaproteobacteria; order Rhodobacterales; family Rhodobacteraceae; genus Wenxinia; species Wenxinia saemankumensis. Next base: position 51,383 of record NZ_FQYO01000003.1, on the reverse strand, counting down.
TCGAGCACGTCGTAGACGCCGACATAGAACGGCGTCGTGCCGGGCTGGGCGGCCATCAGCAGGTCCGGGTCGGCGGCGAAGGAGGCGGCGTCGGTGAACCGCTCCTCGTCGCCGCGGACCAGCATGACCATCTGGCTGGTCATGTAGCTGTCCGAGAAGTCGACCACCTCGGCCCGGTCCTCGCGGATCGTGATGCCGGTCATGCCCATGTCGTACTGGCCCTCGGCCACGGCGGGGATCATCGCGTCCCAGCTCGTCGTCTCGTAGACCGGCACGATGTTGATGAGGCCGGCGATCGCCTCCATCGCGTCGTATTCCCACCCGATCGGAGCCCCCTCGGGCCCGACGAACTGGAGTGGCGGATAGGCGTTCTCGGTCGCGATGACGACCTCGCGGCCGCCCAGGTCGGGCAGGTCCTGGGCGAGGGAGGGCAACGCGGTCAGAGCGAGCGCGGCGGCGGCGATGAGTCGGGTCACGAGGGGCAATCTCCCTGAAGGCGGATCGGTTTGGCTGGCACGCAGTATGGGCGGGCCGCCGCCCGGTGCAAGCCCGTCCCCGGGGGGCGGGGGCCGGGCGACCGATCCGCCCTGCCGGGGCGGGCCTGGGGGCCCGGGGGGGACGGCGGCATCGAGTTGCGGGGGCGGGTCGTTGCGCCCGGGGACCAGACGATCCGCGCGGGGCGGAGGATGCCCGGCCCGGCCCCTCCCGGGCCTTTGCAGGCCCGTGGCGCGCGAAGCGGCACAGGGTGGATGTCCGGCGGGCCTGCTGACGGTCCCCTTTTCGGACTCCCTGCCCAGGCAGGAAGGTGGGCGGGGGGCGCCTCGAGAGTGGACAGCAGCGACCCGGACCCCGGCGCATCGTCGCGGAAGCGTCTTCGTCCGCCGCGCCGCCGACGGCGCGGCCCCGGGTTCGACGCCGCGAGGAAACACGGCGCGGCGCGCCCGCTCCATCGGGGCCCTGCACCATCGGGGCGCTGGAGCCGCCCCGAGCTCGTCCGACCGGTGTCGGGTCAGATCGCCCGTTCGAAATGGACCAGCCGCCCCTCCCAGCCCGCCGGCACCGGACCCCAGGGTCCGCGCTCGACAAAGCCGCAGGCCCGGTAGAGCGCCTGCGCCTCGCAATGCAGCGGGCCGGTATCGAGCCGCATCCGCCGGTAGCCCGCCCTCCGCGCAGCCCCGATCGCGGCGGCGATGAGCGCCCGGCCGATCCCCCGCCCCCGGGCGCCCGGGGTCACGAACATCCGCTTCAGTTCCGCGATCCCGGCCGCGCCGGGGCCGAACATGCAGCAGCCGACTGGCGCGCCCTCGCCATCCCTCGCCAGCAGGATGTCCCCGCCGGGCGGGGCGTGGAGCCGGGGCAGGTCGGAGAGCAGGGCGGCGTAGCCCTCGCGCGGGTAATAGGCCGCGATCAGCGCAAGGTCGTCCGGGTAGCGCGCGTCCAGCCAGTCGCGGAACTCCCCCAGCAGCGCCCGCACCGCCGCGTGATCCGCCTCCGACCGGGCCGGGCCGACCCTCATGCCCGGCGCGGCGGGCGATCAGCGCCCCGCCCCCCGCAATCGGGGCAATCGGCGCGGGCGCCGATCCGCATCACCCGCGTCTCGGCGTAGAGCGCGTCGTGGATCATCAGCCGCCCCCGCAGGGGCTCTCCCGCCTCGACCAGGACCTTGACCGCCTCGGCCGCCATCATCGCGCCGACGATGCCGGGGAGCGGGCCCAGCACCCCCGCCTCCGCGCAGGACGGGACGAGCCCCGGGTCCGGGGCCCGGGGAAAGACGCAGCGATAGCAGGGCCCGCCCCGCGCGGGATCCCAGAGCGACAGCTGCCCCTCCCATTGGGTGAGCGCGCCGGCGATCAACGGCACGCCCGCCGCGACGCAGGCGCGGTTCACCCGGTAGCGCGTCTCGAAATTGTCCGTCCCGTCGAGGACGAGGTCGTACTCCGCGATCAGCTCCTCCGCGATCTCCTCCGAAAGGGCCCGATGATAGGGGCGGACCGTTACGAAAGGATTGAGGGCCGTCATCCGCTCGGCGGCGGAAAAGACCTTTGGCGCGCCGATCGCGGCGTCGACATGGATCACCTGCCGCTGCAGGTTGGTCGCGTCGACGGCATCCGGGTCGATCACCCCGATCGTCCCCACCCCCGCCCCGGCAAGATAGAGCAGCGCCGGCGAGCCCAGCCCCCCCGCGCCGACGACCAGAACCTTCGCCGCCTTCAGCCGCGCCTGGCCCGGCCCGCCGATCTCCCGCAGGACGATGTGCCGGAGCGACCGCTCCAGCTCGGCCGCCCCCAGCCGGCCGGGCGGGGCCTCCGCCGCCTCCCGGACCGGGGCCCGGGCGCCGGCTCCGGCCCGGGCCCGCAGCAGCCGCAGCCCCTGCGCGTAGAGCCAGCCGATCCCCCCCGCCGCCGCCAGCCCGATCCAGAGCGCGGCCGATCCGCCCGTCGCGGCGCGCAGCGGGTGCCCGTCCGGCAGGACCAGATGCAGCGCGATCACCGCGACCAGCAGCAGGCCGGTCATCGTCCAGCGGGCCCGGCGCGGGGCCCCGGTCATCGCCCCGATCCCCCAGAGCGCCGCGATCATCACCCCGACGAGGATCATCCCGCGATCCCGGTCGAGCCGAAGCCGCCCGCCCCCCTTGCGGTCCCCTCGGGCACGCCCTCGACGAAGCCGGCCCGGACCACCGGCGCGATCACCGCCTGCGCGATGCGGTCGCCATGCGCGATCCCGACCGGATCCGCCCCGAGGTTCACGAGGATCACCATGACCTCCCCCCGGAAATCTGAATCGACCGTCCCGGGCGCGTTCGCCACGGTCAGGCCCTGCCGCAGGGCGAGGCCCGAGCGCGGCCGCACCTGCATCTCGAAGCCCGGCTCCAGCGCCATCCGCAGGCCGGTCGGCACCGCCGCACGCGCCCCCGGCGCCAGCACGATCCGGCCCCGGTCCGGCAGGTTCGCCCGCAGGTCCGCCCCCGCCGCCCCCGCCGTGGCATAGGCCGGCAGGCCCAGCGACGCGTCGGCCCCCTGCACGAACTCGCAGATCACGCGCGACATGGCCCGCCCCTTATCTTGCCTGAAATACTCCGGAGACCGGCCCGCCATCCGCCGCGCCGACCGGGCGGGGGCGGCATTCCGCAGGGCTCAGGCAAGGGCGGCGGCGATCCGCGCCGCGAGACGTTCGGCCACGTCCGCCTTGCCCATCCGCGGCCAGGGCTCGGCCCCCTCCCCGGTGATCAGCGTCACCGCGTTCTCGGTCCCGCCCATGATTCCCGTCGCCGGCGAGACGTCGTTGGCCAGGATCCAGTCGCAGCCCTTGCGGACCCGCTTGGCCGTCGCATGCGCCACCACGTCATGCGTCTCGGCGGCGAAGCCGACGACCAGTCGCGGCCGCCCCTCCCCCATCCCGGCGACACCCGCCAGGATGTCGGGATTCTCGGCGAAGTCGAGCCGGGGCGGGCCGCCCGCCCCCTTCTTGATCTTCCGGTCGGAAGCCGAGGCGACCCGCCAGTCCGCCACCGCGGCGGCGAAGATCGCGGCATCGGCCGGCAGTGCCCGGCGCACCGCCGCCTCCATCTCGCGCGCGGTCTCGACGCGGACCACCTCCACCCCGCCGGGCGGGGGCGTGTCGGCGGGCCCGGTGACGAAGACGACCTCGGCCCCCGCCTGCGCCAGCGCCCGCGCGATCGCCGTGCCCTGCGCCCCGGAGGACCGGTTGGCGATGTAGCGCACCGGGTCGATCGGCTCGTGCGTCGGGCCGGAGGTGACGAGCACGCGCCGCCCCGCCAGCGGTCCGCCGCCCAGCGCGGCGTCCACGGCGGCGACGATCTCCAGCGGTTCGGCCATCCGGCCGGGCCCGTATTCGCCGCAGGCCATGCCGCCCTCGTTCGGGCCGACCACGCGCACGCCATCGGCGCGAAGGGTGGCGAGGTTGCGCTGCGTCGCCGCATGCTCCCACATGCGGACATTCATCGCGGGGGCGATCAGCACGTCCTTGTCGGTCGCGAGAAGCAGGGTCGAGGCGAGGTCGTCGCTCATCCCCGCCGCCATCTTCGCCATGAGGTTTGCGGTGGCCGGGGCGACGACGATCAGGTCGGCCGCACGGCTGAGCTCGATATGGCCCATCTCGGCCTCGTCCGTCAGGTCGAAGAGATCGGTGAAGACCTTTCGCCCCGCCAGCGCCGAGACCGAGAGCGGGGTGACGAACTCCGCCCCCGCGCGCGTCAGGACCGGGGTCACCGTGCAGCCCCGCTCCGCCAGGCGGCGGATGAGATCGAGCGCCTTGTAGGCCGCGATTCCGCCGCCGATCACGAGAAGGACGTGTTTGCCGTCGAGCATGGGAGGACCCTTTCCGAGCGGCCTGCACCCTAGGCCGGAGAGGCGCGCCCGGCAACGCCCTCACCCCGCTCTCACATCGGCGTTCCCCCGCCTAGGCGGGGCGCGCCACGGGGGGTAGGGTCGCCGCGACCAAGGGATACGGGAGGTTCCGCCCATGCCGCTCCGACAGCTCTGCCTCGCCTGCGCCTTTGCCGGGGCCGGGGCCGCCCCCCTCGCCGCGCAGGGGACGGGGGACGACGATGTCACAACCTTCACCCTGGACAACGGGATGGAGGTGGTGGTGATCGAGGATCATCGCGCCCCGGTCGTCGTCCATATGGTCTGGTACCGCACCGGATCGGCCGACGAACCCCCCGGCGTCTCGGGCGTGGCCCATTTCCTCGAGCATCTCCTGTTCAAGGCGACCGACGACATGGAGGCGGGCGAGTTCTCGGCCACCGTCGCCGCGAACGGGGGCACCGACAACGCCTTCACCTCCTACGACTACACCGCCTACTTCCAGCGCGTCGCCGCCGACCGCCTGCCCCTGATGATGGAGATGGAGGCCGACCGGATGAACGACCTCGCCCTGACGGCCGAGGATATCGAGACCGAGCGGAACGTCATCCTCGAGGAGCGCAACCAGAGGGTCGAGAACAATGCCGGCGCGCTGGCGGGCGAGCAGATCTCCGCGGCGCAGTATCTCAACCACCGCTACGGCCAGCCGGTGATCGGCTGGCAGCACGAGATGCAGGCGCTGCAGATGGACGACGTGCTCGACTTCTACGAGCTCTACTATTCGCCGAACAACGCCGTCCTCGTCGTCGCGGGCGATGTCGATCCGGCCGAGGTCCGGCAGCTGGCGGAAGAGACCTACGGCGCGATCCCCGCCGAGGACCAGCTGCCCGAGCGGTTCCGCAGCCAGGAGCCGCCGCAGCGCGCCGAGCGGCGGGTCATCTTCGACGATCCGCGGATCAGCCAGCCCTATGTCCGGCGCGGCTATCTCGCACCCGAGCGCGATGCCGGCGCGCAGGAGGAGGCGGCGGCCCTGACGGTACTCGCACAGGTGCTGGGCGGGTCGAGCTTCACCTCCGTCCTGTCCGAGAAGCTGGTCTTCGAGCAGCCGCTCGCCCTGTTCGCGGGGGCCTGGTATTCCGGCCTCAGCCTCGACGCCACGACCTTCGGCGTCTCGGTCGCGCCGCTGCCCGGCGTCCCGCTGGCCGAGGCGGAGGCCGCGCTCGACGCCGCGCTCGCCGAATTCCTCGAAGAGGGGGTGACCGAGGACCAGCTGGAGCGGATCCGCGTCCAGCTCCGAGCATCCGAGATCTACGGCCGCGACGATGTCGAGGGGCGCGCCCGGGAATACGGCGCGGCACTGACCTCCGGTCTCACGGTAGGGGACGTGCAGGCCTGGCCAGATATCCTGGAGGCGGTGACGGCAGAGGACGTGATGACGGCCGCGCGCCGCGTCTTCGATCGCGACAACGCGGTGACCGCCTACGTCCTGCCCGATCGCGCCGCGCTGGAGGCGCCGCCGGCCATGGCCCCGACGCTCGGCCAGCCCGCCGCCCCGGCCGGGCTCGCACCCCCTGCCCGGGTTCCCGGGCCGACCCCGGCCGAGGCGCCCGACGAGGCCGGCGCCCCGGCGGAGGTCCCGGTCGACGCTGCCGGGACGATGGACACGCCCGCCACGATGGACACCCCCACGACGATGGAGGGCGACGATCCCGCCGATCCCGCGCCCGACAGCCCCGCCGACACGACCGACACGGAAGGCAACTGACCCATGCTGCGCCTTGCCCTTGCGCTCTCCCTCCTTGCCCTCGCGCCCGCCGCGCGGGCGCAGATCGCGATCCAGACCGAGACATCGCCCGGCGGCGTGCCGTTCTGGCTGGTCGAGGAGGACGCGCTTCCGTTCATCGCGCTCGAGATCTTCTGGAAGGGCGGGGCCAGCCTCGAACCCGGAGAGATCCGGGGGGCGACCAACCTGATGATGGCGACGCTGGAGGAAGGGTCCGGCGACATGGACGCGCAGGCCTTCCAGGCCGCGCGCGAGGATCTCGCCGCCTCGTTCGGCTTCGACGCCTACGACGACAGCGTCGCGGTCAGCGCCCGCGTCCTGACCGAGAACCGGGACGAGGCGCTGGACCTGCTGCGGCAGGCGATCACCGACCCGGCCTTCGCCCCCGCCGACGTGGACCGGGTGCGCGGGCAGGTCCTCGCCGGGCTGGCGCGGGACGAGGTGACGCCGAACCGGATCGCGGGCGACGCCTTCTGGTCGATGGCCTTTCCGGACCATCCCTACGGGTCGAACATGGACGGCACGGTCGAGACGGTCTCGGCGCTGACGCCGGACGACCTGCGCGCGGTCAAGGACATGGTGCTGACCCGCGAGCGGGTCTCCGTCGGGATCGTGGGCGACATCACCGCCGCGGAGGCCGGGCCGATGATCGACGCGCTGCTCGGCGGGCTGCCCGCCACCGCCCCGCCCCTGCCGGCGGCCGCCGAATATGCGCTGGAGGGCGGCGTCGAGGTCATCCCCTTCGAGACCCCGCAATCCGTGGCGATCTTCGGCCAGCCGGCCCCGTCGCGGGACGATCCCGACTTCTTCGCCGCCTACGTGCTGAACCACATCCTCGGCGGCGGATCATTCGAGAGCCGGCTGATGGACGAGGTGCGCGAGCAGCGCGGCCTGACCTACGGCATCGGGACCAACATCCTGAACCGCGACCAGGCCGACATCTGGATCGGCTCGGTCGCCAGCGCCAACGACCGCATCGCCGAGGCGATCGAGGTCACGCGCGAGGTCTGGGCCGACATCGCCGAGACCGGCGTGACGGAGGCGGAGCTCGAGGAGGCCAAGACCTACCTCACGGGGGAGTATCCGCTGCGTTTCGACGGCAACGGCCCGATCGCCGAGATCCTGGCCGGGATGCAGTACCAGGGGCTGCCCGCCAGCTACGTCACCGACCGCAATTCCTATATCGAGGCGGTGACGATGGCGGACATCCGCCGCGTCGCGGCCGAATGGCTGGATGCGGAGGCGCTGCAATTCGTCGTCGTCGGCCAGCCGGAGGGGCTGGAAGAAGCCGAGTGAATCCTGTGGAAAACCGGCGCCGCCCCCTCGCGCGAGCGGGGGCGGCCTGCTAGCCCTAGGGGCATGAACGCGCCGGACCGCAAGATAACCCCCAACGGACGGCAGATCCGCCAGCTCGACGAGGCCGCGATCAACCGCATCGCCGCCGGCGAGGTGGTCGAGCGGCCCGCCTCGGCCGTCAAGGAGCTGGTCGAGAACGCGATCGACGCCGGCGCCTCCCGGATCGAGGTGACGATCGCCGAGGGCGGCAAGCGGCTGATCCGCGTCACCGACGACGGTTGCGGGATGGATGGCGACGACCTGCCCCTCGCCCTGTCGCGCCATGCCACGTCGAAGATCGACGGGACCGACCTGCTCGACATCCATACCTTCGGCTTCCGGGGCGAGGCGCTGCCCTCGCTCGGCGCGGTGGGGCGGCTGACGATCACGACGCGCACCGCGACCGGGACCGGTGCCCGGATCGAGGTCAGCCACAGCCGCGCCGGCGCCGTCACCCCGGCCGCCGGGAATTGCGGCACCACGGTCGAGCTGCGCGACCTGTTCCACGCGACCCCCGCCCGGCTGAAGTTCCTGCGCACCGACCGGGCCGAGGCGCAGGCCGTGGCCGACGTGGTGAAGCGCCTCGCCATGGCCGAACCCTTCGTCGGCTTCACCCTGCGCGACGCGACGGACGGCGAGCGCGTGGTCTTCCGCGCCGATCCCGAGACCGGCGACCTGTTCGACGCGCTGCACGGCCGGCTGGCGGCGGTGATGGGACGCGACTTCGCCGCCAATTCCGTGCGGGTCGAGGCCGAACGCGAGGGAATCGGCCTGATCGGCTATGCCGGCCTGCCGACCTATTCGCGCGGCGCCGGCGTGGCGCAGTTCCTCTTCGTCAACGGCCGCCCGGTGCGGGACAAGCTGCTGCTGGGTGCGCTGTCGGGCGCCTATGCGGACCTGCTGCACCGGGGCCGCTACCCGGCCGCCGCGCTCTTCGTCGATTGCGACCCGCGCGAGGTGGACGTGAACGTGCACCCTGCCAAGGCCGAGGTGCGGTTCCGCGAGCCGGGGCTGGTGCGCGGCCTCGTCGTGTCGGGCGTGCGGCATGCCCTGGCCGGGGCGGGGCACCGCGCCTCCTCGACGGTGGGCGACGGGCTCCTCGGCCGTGCTGTGGCCGAGCCTGCCGGCCCCCGCATCTACCAGATGGACCTCGCCTCGCGCCCCCATCGCCCCTCGGCAGGGGCCGCGCGGGCGGCCTGGGCGGCGCAGGCCCCGGACGGGGGCGATCCGACCGGGGAGGCCGGTTCTGCTGCCGGGAGCGAGGGCGAAGTGAACGGGGCCCTCGGCACCGGATGGCCGGCAGGCCAGGCTCCCCACGCGCCGGAAGGCGGCTTGGACGACGGCCCCGCCGCCTTCGCCCCCTCCGCCCGGGTGGAGGACGCCCCAGCGGACGGCGGCGCGCAATCCCTGCCCCTCGGCGCGGCGCGGGCGCAGCTGCACGAGAACTACATCGTCGCGCAGACCGAGCGCGGCATGATCCTTGTCGACCAGCACGCGGCGCACGAGCGGCTGGTCTACGAAAAGCTCAAGCGACAGCTGCGCGAGACCGGCATCGCGGCGCAGGCCCTGCTGATCCCCGAGATCGTGGACCTGGGGGACGGCGAGGCCCGCCGCCTCCTGGACGCGGCAGAGGATCTGGCCCGGCTCGGCCTGACGATCGAGCCCTTCGGTCCCGGCACGATCGCGGTGCAGTCGGTGCCTGCCCTGCTGGGGCCGAAGGTGAATGCCGCGCGCCTTCTCGCCGATGTGGCCGACGAGCTGGCCGACCAGGGAACAAGCGCGGCCCTGCAGGAGCGGCTGGAGGCGGTCCTCTCCCGCGTGGCGTGTCACGGATCCATCCGCTCGGGCCGCCGGATGCGCGCAGAGGAGATGAACGCCCTGCTGCGCGAGATGGAGGCGACGCCCCATTCGGGGCAGTGCAATCACGGCCGGCCCACATGGGTCGAGCTGAAGCTGTCCGACATCGAGAAGCTGTTCGGCCGCCGGTAAGCCCCGACCATATCAAAAGGAGAAGGCGCATCGACCGCCATCCTGGCCGATGCGCCTTTCGATACCCCTAACAGACCTCAGGCGAGGTACTGGCCCCCGTTCGCCGTCAGGGTCGCGCCGGTGATGAAGCCGGATTCCTCCGAGGCGAGAAACACGACGCAGCGCGCGATCTCCTCCGGCTCGCCCACGCGGCCGACGGGGATCGCGGGCAAGATCACCTCGTTCATCACCTTCTCGGGCACGGCCTGCACCATCTCGGTGTTGATGTAGCCCGGCGCGATGACGTTGACCGTGATCCCGGCGCGGGCCCCCTCCTGCGCGAGCGCCTTGCTGAAACCGATGTCCCCGGCCTTCGCCGCCGAATAGTTGGCCTGCCCGAACTGGCCCTTCTGCCCGTTGATCGAGGAGATGGAGATCACCCGTCCGAACTTGCGCTCGCGCATTCCGCCCCAGACGTTGTGCGTCATGTTGAAGAGGCCGGTGAGGTTCGTGCCGATCACCGCGTTCCAATGGTCGGGCGTCATCCTGTGGAAGGGCGCGTCGCGGGTGATGCCGGCATTGTTTACCAGCACCTCCACCGGGCCGCACTCGGCCTCGACCCGGGCGATCCCGGCCTTGCAGGCCTCGTAATCCGCCACGTCCCACCTGTAGGTGCGGATCCCGGTCTCGTCGGTGAAGGCCTTCGCCTTCTCCTCGTTGCCGGCATAGGTCGCGGCGACGGTATAGCCCGCCTCCTTCAGCGCCTTGCTGATGGCGGCGCCGATACCGCGGCTGCCCCCCGTGACGAGTGCGGTTCTGGCCATGATCTGTCCTCCCTTAATATCCGTTTTCCTTGAGGAACCGCCGTCCGTCCTCCTCGCCGGCGGCCCAGGTATCCCGCAGCTTCTGCGGATCGGTGAAATCGATCTTGTCGGCCGGGGTCTCCTCCCCGGGTTCGACGTAGAGCCGGCCGCTGGCCGGCTCCAGCCCGTCATAGATCCGGGTCAGCATCACCAGCGTATGCCCCTCGTCCGGGTCGGGCATCGGGGCCTGATCGGCCATGCCGCCGTCGATCACCGGCTTGCCGCCCCATTCGGGCGGCTCGAAGACCGGCGGGATGGTCGCGGCCGCGCAGACGAGGTCGAGCAGCTCGCCCCGCCGCGCGGCCGCGTTCGCATCCACGAGCGTCGAGCTGATCCCGATTCGCTCCGCCCACGAGAAATGCGGCGAACCGACCAGATGCAGTTCCGCCTCGTAGGCCAGGGCGGCGGCGCTGCCGGACCAGGTCGGGGCCATGGTCGACGGCGGGTGACCGATCAGGATCTGCGCGGGCCGTCCCTCGGCGACGACGCGCTGGCAATCGGCGTCGATCACCTCGGCGATGGCCTCGCGATACATCCGCTGATGGGGCGTGAGCCCGTCCTCGCCGGGCGTGTCCCAGGCGATGTTGCTGCCGCGATCCGCGAACCGGTCGCAGAGCACGTCCCGCACCTCGGGGCCCCGCCGCGTCATGAATCCCACCAGCGTCATGGACCCCCCGGACACCCCGGCGAGCCGCGCGGGATCGAGCCCGATCTCGTCCCTCACCGCATCGAGGAAGCCTCCCTGCCACATGCAGCGAAGGCCACCGCCCGAGAAGACGAGCTGATCGAAGGGAGGCAGTCGGGCCGTCATCGTCCGCCGCCGCGCGGGGGCCGGCCCCGCGCGGCGCTGGTCCGTCAGGGCCGCTCGACGCACATGGCGACGCCCATGCCGCCACCGATGCAGAGCGTGGCGAGGCCCCTCTTCGCGCCGCGCCGCTTCATCTCGAAGAGCAGCGTGTTGAAGACGCGGGCCCCGGATGCGCCGATCGGATGGCCGATGGCGATGGCCCCGCCGTTCACGTTCACGATCTCGGGGTTCCAGCCCATGTCCTTGTTCACGGCGCAGGCCTGCGCGGCAAACGCCTCGTTCGCCTCGACGAGGTCGAGATCCTCGGGCTTCCAGCCGGCCTTCTCCAGCGCCTTGCGGCTGGCGTGGATCGGACCGACGCCCATGATCGCCGGGTCGAGCCCGGCCGTGGCGTAGGAGACGATGCGGGCCATCGGCTCGATCCCGCGCCGCTCGGCGTTCTCGGCGCTCATCAGCAGCACGCCCGCGGCGCCGTCATTGATGCCGCTCGCGTTCGCGGCCGTGACCGAGCCGTCCTTGGTGAAGGCGGGGCGCAGCTTCTGCATCCCCTCGATCGTGGCGCCGTGGCGGATGTACTCGTCCTTGTCGACGACGACGTCGCCCTTGCGGCTCTTGACCGTGAAGGGGATCACCTCGTCGTCGAACCTGCCGGCCTTCTGCGCGGCCTCGGCCTTGTTCTGGCTGGCGAGGGCGAACTCGTCCTGCTGCTCGCGGCTGATCTGCCACTTCTCGGCGACGTTCTCGGCCGTCTGGCCCATGTGATAGCCGTTGAACGCGTCCCAGAGGCCGTCCTTGATCATCGTGTCGATGTACTTGACGTCGCCCATCTTGTGGCCCTGACGCAGGTTCTGCGCATGGGGCGACATCGACATGTTCTCCTGTCCGCCGGCACAGATGATGTCAGCGTCGCCAAGCTGGATGTGCTGCGCGCCCAGCGCGATGGCCCGCAGGCCCGAGCCGCAGACCTGGTTGATGCCCCAGGCGGCGCTCTCCTGCGGCAGGCCGGCATTGATATGGGCCTGGCGCGCAGGGTTCTGGCCCTGCGCGGCGGTCAGGACCTGGCCTAGGATCGTCTCGGACACCTCGCCCTTCTCGATCCCCGCGCGCGCCACCAGCGCCTCGAGCACCGCGGCGCCGAGATCGTGGGCGGGGGTGGCGGCGAAGCTGCCGTTGAAGCTGCCGACGGCCGTGCGCGCGGCCGATGCGATGACGACGTTCGTCATGGAAGTGTCCTCCTGCTGCCGCCCTCCCCTCCTGGCGGGCGGGGAGTCGGATGGCGTCCTTGCGAGGTAACGTAGGAGGGGCGGCGCGGGCGATCAAACCGTTTCCGGCGCCGCGCTCTCTCAGCGACGCGGCGCCTGCGATGGGGACGCGCCCCGGCCGGGCGAGGGGGCCAGCCGGGGCACGCCGATATGGAAGCCCTGCAGGCAGTCGGCGCCCATCGCGGCGAAGAGGTCGGCGGTGCCGGCATCCTCGATTCCCTGGGCCACGCTCAGCATGTCGAACTGCCGGGCGATGGAGATCAGCGCCGCGACGATCACCTGGTCGTCGGGGCTGGCGGTCAGGCCAGGGGCGAGCCGGCGGTCGATCTTCACCAGGTCGAAGAAGAAATCCCGCATGTGGGTCAGCGCGATCGGCCCCGCCCCGAAATCGTCGAGGGCGAAGGCGATCCCGCGCGGCTGCATCTCGGCCATGAACCCGGCGGTGATCTCGGGCAGGAGCATGGCGGAGGCCTCGGTCATCTCGAGGATGAGCCGCTCGCCCAGGTGCGAGCCGGGACCGACCCGGCTGTCGAGGACGCGGCGCCAGGCGCCGTCGGCGATCGACCGGGCCGACATGTTGACCGACAGGCGCAGGTCCGGCCGCGCGGCGAGCAGGTCGAGCGCGGCGCCCAGCGTCGCCGCGTCGATCCGGCGGCCCAGCGCGCCGTCGCCGACGACGGGGAGGAAGGCGGCGGCCGGCAGCACCCGCCCCCCGGCATCCAGCATCCGGACCAGCACCTCCTGGAAGGCGGGCCGCCGGTCGGCCGCGCCGACCACCGGCTGCAGCGCCAGCCGCAGCCGCCCGGCGGAGAGCGCCTCGGCCACCAGCGCCTCGATGTCGCGGTCGCGGCTGTCGAGCGCGGCCGAGAACGGATCCGCGGCCGGCCCGGACCGGACCGGGCGGGGGGACATCCCGCCGCCCTCCGGCTGCATCTGCTGGATCCGGCCCATCGCACGCCCCACCCCCCGGCGCGAGATCGCCGGTCCCCCGCATTCTGCCCGCGAGCCGCCTAAGGTTGTCTGAACAGCGAAAATTGCGGACATTCCGCGCCGCGCGACCCGCCCGGGAGGACCGCCATGACCCATCGCTGCGCCTGGTGCGGGGCCGATCCGCTCTACGTCGCCTATCACGACACCGAATGGGGCGTGCCCGAACGCGACCCCCGCGCGCTGTGGGAGAAGCTGGTGCTCGACGGGTTCCAGGCGGGCCTGTCCTGGATCACCATCCTGCGCAAGCGCGAGGCCTTCCGCGCCGCCTTCGCCGGGTTCGATCCGCGCCGCGTCGCCGGCTGGGGCGAGGACGAGGTCGCCCGGCTGCTGGCCGATCCCGGCATCGTCCGGCATCGCGGCAAGATCGAGGCGGCGATCGACGGCGCCCGCGCCTGGTGCCGGATCGAGGACGAGGAGGGCGGCTTCACGCCCCTCGTCTGGTCCTTCACCGGCGGCGCGGTGCGGCAGAACGCCTGGCCCTCGATGGCCGAGGTGCCGACCGAGACGGAGGAGAGCCGGGCGATGTCCAGGGCGCTGAAGGCGCGGGGATTCCGCTTCGTCGGGCCGACGATCTGCTATGCCTTCATGCAGGCGACGGGAATCGTGAACGACCACGTCGTGCCCTGCTTCCGGCACGCGGAGCTCTGCTGACCCCAGCGGCGGGGACGGAGAGGGGGCGAGGCCGCCGGCGACGGCGTTTCGCGGGCGCTACCAGCGCGAGAGCGCGTCCTCGTCCGCGTCCTTCGCCGCGACCCAGGCCGCTCCGTCCGCCGTCACCTCCTTTTTCCAGAAGGGGGCGCGGGACTTGAGGTAGTCCATCAGGAACTCCGCCCCGGCGAAGGCATCCGCCCGGTGCGGCGCAGCGGTCAGGACCATCATGATGACCTCGCCGGGGGCGAGAGACCCGTGACGGTGGATCACGCGCGCGCCGGTCAGCGAGAACCGCGTCGCCGCCTCGTCCCGGATCGCCGCGATCGCCGATTCGGTCATCCCGGGATAATGCTCGATCTCCATCCGGAGCAGGCCGCCCGCCACGTCGCGGACCACGCCGGTGAAGCTGACCACCGCGCCGCCGCCCCCCGCGTCGAAGGCGGCGAGCTCGGCGCCGGGATCGAACGTCTCCGCCTGAACGCGGACGTCGCGGACCATCTCAGCCGCCCGTCATCGGGGGAAAGAACGCGACCTCGCGCACGCCGTCCAGCGGCGCGTCCCACTCCGCCAGCTCCTGGTCGAGGGCGACCTTGAGGGCGGACGTGTCGGCGAAGGCGGCCTCGTAGCGCGCCTCGCGGGCGCGCAGCTCGTCCACCAGCGCGGAAACGGTCGGGGCCGACGTTTCCACCCGCTCGCGCGGCAGGCCGATCCGCTCGCGCACCCAGGCGAAGTAGAGCACGTCGATCATGAGGGGTCCCTCAGATGGGGCAGCGCCTTGCGGAAGTAGTCCCACCCGGTGATCAGGGTCAGCGCCGCCGCGACCCACAGAAGCATCACGCCGAAGAACGTGACCCAGCCGGCCGGCCCTTCCGACAGCCGGGCAAGGCCGCTGCTCTCGGGTCCGCCCGCGTGGTTGAGGTAGTCGAGGCCCGTCCCCCAGAAGAGGATGCCGATCGACACCATCTGCGCCGTCGTCTTCCACTTGGCCAGCTTCGTCACCTTCAGCGTGCCGGCGGTCGCGCCGAGGAATTCGCGCAGGCCCGAGACGAAGGTCTCGCGGAAGAAGATCAGCGTCGCCGGCAGCAGGATCCAGGGATTCATGCCCGAGAACCCCGTGATGACGAGCAGTGCGATCAAGACCATCGCCTTGTCCGCGATCGGGTCGAGCATGGCGCCGAACCGGCTCTCCTGCTTCCACAGCCGGGCGAGATAGCCGTCGAACCAGTCGGTGATCGCCGCGCCGATGAACAGCGTCAGCGCCAGCCAGTCCGCCCAGGGGCGGTTGAAGTACAGGAACATGATCGCCACGCCGGGCGCGGCGAGCAGTCTCAGCACGGTCAGGATGTTCGGCACGGTCCAGGTCATCGGGCCTGATGTAGGACGGCGCGGCGGCCAGTGCCAGCCGCGACTGCCCGGCGATGCCCCGTGGCGGCCCCGGCGGCGCCGCGCCGGTGACCCCGTCCGCCGGCCGGACGGGCGCGAAACGGTCCGTCACCGACCGGACGGCGCCGAGGGGCGACGGGGCGCAAGGAGCCGCCCGGCGCCCCTTGCCTTCGCCGGCGCCCGGGGCGAGGGATCGGACGAACCGGAGAAGGGGCAGAGGATGAGCGCGACGGACACGAAGGAATCCGGCAGCCGGGTGGACTATGCCGAGCTGGCCAAGCGCATCGCCGCGCTGGCCGAGGGCGAGCGGGACGTCATCGCGCTGATGGCGACGCTCGCCTGCGAGATCCACCACGCGGATGCGCGCTTCGACTGGACCGGCTTCTACCGCGTGACCGAGCCGGGGATGCTGCGCATCGGGCCCTATCAGGGCGGTCACGGCTGCCTCTCGATCCCCTTCGACCGCGGGGTCTGCGGCGCGGCGGCGCGCACCGGCGAGGTGCAGCTCGTCGACGATGTCGACGCCTTTCCCGGCCATATCGCCTGCGCCAGCTCCACCCGGTCCGAGATCGTGCTGCCGGTCCGCGACGCCTCCGGCGCGCTGATCGCCGTGCTCGACATCGACAGCGACCGCCCGGCCGCCTTCGACGCGGCGGATGCCGAGGGGCTGTCGGCGATCCTTGCCGCGACCTTCGGCGCGCCTCCGGGTCAGGCCCCCCGCACCGGCAGGGGGGCCTGACCCCCCAGGTCGATGACGCCTCGGGACGGCCCCCCGGGGGCGAGGGGCCGCCCCCCTTGTGCCCCGGCCATGCGGGGGGCAAGGGGGGCGCATGACCGCCACCCCCTCCTCCCTCGCCGCCGCGCCGGCGGATGCCGCCCCGCCCCGCCGTCCGGCGCGGGTCGATACGGCGCGGGGGCTGCGCTTCGCCCTGGCGGCCTATGCGATGTGGGGGCTGCTGCCGCTCTACCTCAAGGCTCTGTCGCATGTCCCCGCGCTGGAGGTCGTGGCGCATCGCGGCCTGTGGTCGGTGCCGGTCGCCGCCGCGGCGGTGATCCTGGGCGGCAGGCTCGACGCGCTGCGGGCGGCCCTCACGCCGCGCCTGGTCGCGATGGCGGCGCTGACGGCGGCGCTGATCTCGGTCAACTGGTGCGTCTACGTCTGGTCGGTCTCGGCGGGGCGGACGGTGGATGCCGCGCTCGGCTACTACATCAATCCGCTCTTCTCGATGTTCCTCGGCTGGGCGCTGATGGGCGAGCGGCTGAGCCGGCGGCAGGTCGCGGCCATCGCGCTCGCCGCGCTGGCGGTGCTGGTCCTGACGGTGGAGTCGCGGACCGTGCCCTGGGTGGGACTGACCCTCGCCGCGACCTTCGGCTTCTACGGCTACTTCAAGGCCGCGCTGCCGCTGGGCGCGAGCGAGGGCTTCCTCCTCGAGGTGCTGATCCTCGCCCCCGCGGCGGCGGCGATCCTGTGGTGGACCGGGGCGACCGGCGGTGGCGCCTTCGGGGGCTCGACCCGCGACACGCTGATGCTGGCCGGATGCGGCGTCGCCACGGCGGTGCCGCTGCTCTGCTACGCGACGGGCGCGCGGGGGCTGACGCTCTCGACCATCGGGATCCTGCAATACACCGTGCCGACGGCGATCTTCGCCATCGCGGTCTTCGTCTTCGGCGAACCCTTCGGCACCGGGCGGGCCATCGCCTTTCCGCTGATCTGGGCGGCGCTCGCGCTCTACACCTCGGCGCTGTGGCGGCGGCGATGACGCTCGGCAGCGCCTACGATCCGCCGCAGGATCCGCTCGTGGTGCTGCAGGCCGATCACGAGGTGGTGCTGGTGGACAAGCCCGCCGGCCTGCTGTCGGTGCCGGGCAAGGGCGAGCACCTGGCCGATTGCCTGCTCGCCCGGGTGCAGGAGGCGTTCCCGACCGCGCTGCTGGTGCACCGGCTGGACCGGGACACGAGCGGGGTCATGGTCTTTGCGCTGACGCCGCACGCCCAGCGCCATCTCGGGCTGCAGTTCGAGAAGCGCCAGACGAAGAAGGTCTACGTCGCCCGCGTCTTCGGCGAGCTGGCGGAGCGCACCGGGACCGTGGACCTGCCGCTCGCGGTCGACTGGCCGAACCGGCCGAAGCAGCGTGTCGACCACGAGGCGGGCCGGGAGGCGATCACCGACTGGCGCGTGGTGCGGGCCCGGGACGGCGAGAGCCGGGTGCGGCTGATGCCGCGGACGGGCCGATCGCACCAGCTGCGCGTCCACATGGCCGAGATCGGGCACCCGATCCTGGGCGATCCGTTCTACGCCGAGGGAGCGGCGCGGGAGCATCCCCGGCTCATGCTCCATTCCGAGACGCTGCAGTTCCGACATCCCGATGGCGGCCAGGGCACGCGGGTCACCGCCAAGGCCCCCTTCTGAGGCGGGCGCGGGCGGGTCCGTCCGGCCGGGGTCTTCGCGATCCCTGCGAAGGGGGGGCCGCGGCACCCCGGATCGCCGCATGTCGCTTGTGCGTATTTCGGCGCTGGCCCCCGGCACCGGGCCGTCCTAGCTTCCGCTCGTCCGCGAGGGAGGAGCCCCATGACCGACATCGTCACCGTCGAGAAGCTCGTCAAACGCTACAAGGGCGGCTTCGAGGCGCTGAAGGGCGTCGACCTCGCGATCCGCGAGGGCGAGATCCTCGCCCTGCTGGGGCCGAACGGGGCCGGCAAGACGACGCTGATCTCGGCGATCTGCGGCATCACGATGCCCAGCTCCGGCTCGGTCCGGGTCGGGGGCAAGGACGTGGTGAAGGAGTATCGCGACACCCGCTCGATGATCGGGCTGGTCCCGCAGGAGGTGAATCTCGAGCTGTTCGAGACGGTCTGGAACCAGGTGCGCTTCAGCCGCGGCCTGTTCGACAAGGCCCCCGACGACGCCTTCCTCGAGGAGATGCTGAAGGGCCTGTCGCTGTGGGACAAGAAGGACAGCAAGACGATCGAGCTGTCGGGCGGGATGAAGCGCCGGGTGCTGATCGCCAAGGCGCTGAGCCACAATCCCCGCATCCTCTTCCTCGACGAGCCGACCGCCGGCGTCGATGTCGAGCTGCGCCGTGGCATGTGGGAGACCGTGGCCGAGCTGAAGCGGCAGGGCGTCACCATCATCCTGACCACCCATTACATCGAGGAGGCCGAGGCGATCGCCGACCGCATCGGCATCATCTCCGCCGGAAAGATCCTGCTGGTCGAGGAGAAGGACAGCCTGATGGCCCGCCTCAGCCAGAAGGAGCTGCGGATCGAGCTGGCCGAGCCGCTGGACCGCGTACCCGAGGCGCTGGCCGATACCGGCCTGACGCTGGCCGAGGACGGCCGGCGCTTGGTCTATTCCTACGACACGGCCGGCGGCGGGGGGACGGGGATCACCGCCCTGCTGTCGCGGCTGAAGGAGGGCGGCGTGCGGATGACCGACATCTCGACCCACCAGTCCAGCCTCGAGGAGATCTTCGTCGATCTCGTCGAGCATGACGGCGCCGACCGACAGGAGACCGCGCAATGAATTTCCTCGCCGTCGGCGTGATCTACCGCCGGGAGATGGCGCGGTTCTTCCGCACCTTCCTGCAATCGCTGCTCGCCCCCGTCATCTCGACCTCGCTCTACTTCGTCGTCTTCGGCGCCGCGATCGGCAGCCGGATCGAGGAGGTGGAGGGGGTGAGCTACGGCGCCTTCATCGTGCCGGGGCTCATCATGCTGTCGGTGATGGGGCAGGCCACGTCGAACGCGTCCTTCGGAATCTACTTTCCCAAGTTCTCGGGCACGATCTACGAATTCCTCTCGGCCCCGGTCAGCTTCCTCGAGGTCGTGCTCGGCTTCGTCGGCGGGGCGGCGACGAAGGCCTTCATCATCGGCCTCATCATCCTCGCCACGTCCTTCCTCTTCGTCGACCTGACCATCGCGCATCCGCTGGCGATGCTGGCCTTCCTCGTCCTGACCTGCGTCAGCTTCTCGCTGATGGGGTTCATCATCGGGATCTGGGCCGAGAACTTCGAGCAGCTCTCGCTCATTCCGCTGCTGATCATCACCCCGCTCGTCTTCCTCGGCGGGGCGTTCTACTCGGCCTCGATGCTGCCGCCGCTGTGGCAGACGATCACCCATTTCAACCCGGTCTTCTACCTGATCTCGGGCTTCCGCTGGGCCTTCTTCGAGCAGGCGGACGTGCCGGTCGCGGTCAGCCTCGCCGCGATCGCGGCCTTCACCGCGATCTGCCTCGCCTTCATCTGGTGGATCTTCCGCACCGGGTGGAAGATCCGGGCCTGACGGAGCTGCGGCGATGCTGAAGGGGATCGATCCGCTGCTCGATGCCGACCTGCTCTGGGCGCTGGCGGCGGCGGGTCACGGGGACGCCGTCGCGCTGGTCGATGCGAACTTTCCCGCCGAGGCGCTGGCGCGGGACAGCGTGACGGGGCGGCTCTGCCGGATCGGCACCCCTGATTCGGCAGACGCGCTGCGCGCGATCCTGTCGCTGATGCCCGTCGATACCTTCGTCGGCGATGCGGCGGTGACGATGGATCCGGTCGGCGCACCGGGCTCGATCCCGCCGGCGGTCGCGGAGATGCGGCGCGTCCTCGACAAGGCGGAGGGGCGCGCGGTCGCGGTCACGCCGGTGGACCGCTTCGCCTTCTACGCCGCGACCCGCGCCGCCTTCTGCGTGGTCCAGACCCGGGAGGAGCGGCCCTATGGCTGCATGATCCTGCGCAAGGGCGTCCTTCTCTCGGCGCCCGCCTGAACTTGTAGCCCGGCGGGGCGCGGCCTATGTCGCGGGTCATGGCCCCCTCCCGATCCCTGCTGAGCCGCCCCGCCTTTCTCGCCCGCAAGCCCGTCGTCTCGGTGATCCGCCTCCAGGGGCAGATCACGAACTCGGCGCGCGGGCTGGACGACCCGTCGATGGGCCCCGCGATCGACCGCGCCTTCGCCAAGCGGCCGGTCGCCGTCGCGCTGCAGATCAACTCGCCCGGCGGCTCGCCCGTGCAATCCTCGCTCATCGCAGCGCGGATCCGGCGGCTGGCGGATGAGAAGGGGATCCCCGTCCTCGCCTTCTGCGAGGATGTCGCCGCGTCGGGCGGATACTGGCTGGCGACGGCGGCGGACGAGATATTCGTCGATCCCGGCTCGCTGATCGGGTCGATCGGCGTCATCAACGCGGGTTTCGGGTTGCAGGGCACGCTCGAGAAGATCGGGGCCGAGCGGCGCGTGCACACCGCCGGCCGGTCCAAGAGCTTCCTCGACCCGTTCCGCCCCGAGAAGCCCGAGGATGTCGAGCGGCTCGATCGCTGGCTGACGCAGCTGCACCAGGTGTTCATCGACCATGTGAAATCCCGGCGGGGCAGCCGCCTCAAGGACGATCCCGACCTCTTCACCGGCGAGATCTGGATCGGCCGTCACGCGGTCGAGGTCGGCCTCGCCGACGGGGTCGCGCATCTGCATCCAGAGATGAAGGCCCGGTTCGGCGACAAGGTCCGCTTCCGCCGGTTCGGCCCGAAGAAGGGCCTGCTGAACCGCTTCGGCGCGCGGATCGTCTCGGACGCGATGGCCGAGATCGACGACCGCCTCGCCTTCGGCCGGTTCGGCCTCTGACATGATCGTCAAGGTCGTCCTGCTCTTCCTCGTCTTCATGGCCGTGCTCGCCATGTTCGGGCGCCTGCGCTTCCCCGGTTCGGACCGGATCGCCCGGCTGGGTGGCGGAAAGAAGTGCCGCGCCTGTGGCCGGCCCCGGATCGGCAAGGCCCCCTGTCCCTGCGGAAAGGATCGCGCATGATACTCGACTGGGCCTCGGTCGCGGCGGGGCTGGTGATCCTCGTCCTCGCGGGGGACTTCCTGGTGAAGGGGGCGGTGAACCTCGCCCTGCGGCTGGGGATCCCCGCCCTGATCGTCGGCCTGACGGTCGTCGCCTTCGGCACCTCGGCGCCCGAGCTGCTGGTCTCGGTCCAGGCCAGCCTGATCGACCAGCCGGGCATCGCGCTCGGCAACGTGGTCGGGTCCAACATCGCCAACGTCCTCCTCGTCCTGGGCATCCCGGCCCTGTTCGCCACGCTCCATACCAGCGGCGACGAGACGCGGCGCAGCTACCTGATGATGCTGGGCGCGACGCTGCTCTTCATCGTCGTGCTCTTCTTCGGGCCGCTGGACTGGATCCACGGCCTCGTCCTGCTGGCCGGTCTCGCGGCGATCTTGTGGGACAACATCCGGACCGCCCGCGCCCACCGTCGCGAGCAGCGCGCCGCGAAGGCCGCCGCCGAGGCCGACGAGCTGGCCGAAGTCGAGGGCGCGGATCCCGGCATGCCGGGCTGGAAGATCGGCCTCTACCTCGTGCTCGGCCTCGCCGGTCTGCCGCTGGGCGCGGACTTGCTGGTCGACGGCGCCGCCACCATCGCCGGCCGGTTCGGCGTGTCGGACACGGTGATCGGCCTCACGCTCGTCGCGGTCGGCACCTCGCTGCCCGAACTGGCGGCCACGACGCTCGCCGCGTTCCGGCGCGAGACCGACGTGGCCATCGGCAACGTCATCGGCTCGAACGTGTTCAACCTGCTGGCCATCATCGGGATCACCTCGCTGGTGACCCCGGTGCGCGTCCCGCCCGAGATGCTGCGGACCGACATCTGGGTGATGCTGGCCGCCGCTCTGGTCCTGATGCCCTTCGTCTGGGGGCGCAGCGTGACGCGCGCCGTCGGGCTGGTTTTCTCCGCCCTCTACGCGGCCTACGTTGCGGCCCTGATCCTGATCTGAGGGCGAGACCATGACGATGCGGCGGGCACTGGTCACGGGGGGCGGCGGCCGTCTCGGCCGGGCGATGGCGATCCATCTGGCGGAACGCGGCTTCTCGGTCGCCATCCACTATCACCGCTCCGAGCGGGGGGCGGAGGAAACCGCGGCCGCCTGCCGGGGCGAGGGGGCGGGCACGGTCCTCGTCCGGGCCGACCTCCTCGACGACGGCGAGACGGCGCGCCTCGTGCCCGAGGCGGCGGCGGCGCTGGAGGGGCCGGTCGACCTGCTGATCAATTCCGCCTCGCTCTTCGAGCCCGACAATCTGGGCGGGATCACCGGCGAGAGCTGGCACCGGGCCATGGGCACGAACCTGCGCGCGCCCGTCATGCTGACGCAGGCCTTTGCCGCGCAGTGCAAGGAGCCCGAGATCGACGAGGACGGCGAGGCGCAGGCCCGCGCCCTGGTGGTCAACATGCTCGACCAGCGGATCGAGAAGCTGACCCCGAACTACATGAGCTACACGCTCGCCAAGACCGCGCTCTGGACCTTCACGCGGACCGCGGCGCAGGCGCTGGGGCCGAAGGTGCGGGTCAATGCCATCGCGCCGGGCACCACCCTTCCGTCGGGCGGGCAGGACGAGGCGCAGTTCCGCGCGCGCCGCCGCGAGAGCATCCTGCGTCGCGGCCCCAACCCGCGCGACATCACCGCGGCGCTCGGCTATTTCATCGACGCCCCGGCCGTGACGGGCCAGGCGCTGATCATCGACGGGGGCCAGCACCTGATGTGGCAGACCCGGGACATCCCGCAGCGCGACTGACCCCGCGTCAGAGTTCTGCACCGCGCGGCGGCGCCCCCTCCTTTCGGACCAAACGGGCCCGGAAAATCAGTTGTTTACAAAGCATTCATAATTTTCAATAGCGAAAACAATGCCTTGCAAAGCTGACTAGATTTTAGGCAAACAGTCGAAGGTCCGGGTGCGCAAGGGAAAATCCCGGCTGCCCCGGTTTTCCCCACGAGGTTATCCCCAGCTTCCGTGGATTTCTTCGGCCTTGTGACCCCCCCTCGGCTATTGCAGCCGGACCCCGGAATCACGATCTGGACGCCATGCCCGAGACCCCCTCAGACCCCGGCCCCGACAGCACCCCGCAAGGCACCGCGAGCCGCCCCGCCCGGACCGGCTATGCCTGCATCAAGGGATACCTGCGCACGCTCGACGGCTCGCCCGGGGTCTACCGGATGCTCGATGCCGAGGCGCGGGTCCTCTATGTCGGCAAGGCGCGGAACCTGAAGGCGCGGGTGTCGTCCTATTCCCGCCCCAGCCCGCAGCATTCGAGCCGCATCGCGCGGATGATCCGCGAGACGGCGTCGATGATGTTCCTCACGACCCGGACCGAGACCGAGGCGCTGCTGCTGGAGCAGAACCTCATCAAGCAGCTCAAGCCGCGCTACAACGTGCTGCTGCGCGACGACAAATCCTTTCCCAACATCCTCGTCACCGGCGACCATGCCTTTCCGCAGATCAAGCTGCACCGGGGATCGAAGCGCGAGGCGGGGCAGTATTACGGCCCCTTCGCCGGAGCGGGCGCGGTGCGCCGCACGCTCAACCAGCTGCAGAAGGCGTTCTTGCTGCGCAACTGCACCGACAGCATGTTCGACAGCCGCACCCGGCCCTGCCTGCTCTACCAGATCAAGCGCTGCTCGGGCCCCTGCGTCGGCCATATCAGCGAGGCGGACTACGCCGCCTCGGTCAAGGATGCCGACCGCTTCCTCAAGGGCAAGTCCACCCAGGTGCAGGAGCATCTCGCCGTCGAGATGGAGATCGCCTCGGCCAAGATGGAATTCGAGCGCGCCGCCGCCCTGCGGGACCGGATCCGTGCGCTGACCTCGGTCCAGTCGGCGCAGGGGATCAACCCGCAGGGCGTGGCCGAGGCCGACGTGATCGCGCTCCATGTCGAGGGGGGGCAGGCCTGCGTGCAGGTCTTCTTCATCCGCGCCAACCAGAACTGGGGCAACCACGACTACTACCCCCGCCTCAACGGCGAGGAGGACGCGTCCGAGATCATGGAGGCCTTCGTCGGCCAGTTCTACTCGACCCGCGAGCCGCCGCGGCAGCTGCTGCTGTCGCACGGGCTGGACGAGCCCGACCTGATGGCCGAGGCGCTGGGCGAGAAACGCGGCGGCAAGGTGCAGATCGCGGTCCCCCAGAAGGGCGAGAAGGCCGAGCTGGTCGGCCACGCCGCCCGCAACGCGCGCGAGAGCCTCGCCCGGCGGATGAGCGAGAGCGCGGCGCAGGGCAAGCTGCTGGACGGCCTCGCCGACGCGCTGGGGCTGGACGGGCCGCCGCGCCGGATCGAGGTCTACGACAACAGCCACATCATGGGGACGAACGCGGTCGGCGCGATGATCGTGGCGGGGCCCGAGGGCTTCGAGAAGGGCCAGTACCGAAAGTTCAACATCAAGGACGACAGCCTGAACGGCGACGATTTCGGCATGATGAAGGAGGTGCTGACGCGCCGCTTCTCGCGCCTGCTGAAGGAGGATCCCGACCGCGAGAGCCCGGCCTGGCCGGACCTGCTGCTGATCGACGGCGGCGCGGGGCAGGTCTCGGCCGTCCATTCCATCCTCGCCGAGCTGGGGGTGGAGGACGTGCCGATGGTCGGGGTGGCCAAGGGCGTCGACCGCGACGCCGGCAAGGAGGAGTTCCACCGCCACGGCCAGCGCCCCTTCGCGCTGCGCCACAACGACCCCGTCCTCTATTTCGTGCAGCGCCTGCGGGACGAGGCGCACCGCTTCGCCATCGGCACCCACCGCGCCAAGCGGGCCAAGCAGGTCGGCGCGACGCCGCTGGACGACGTGCCGGGCGTGGGCGCGACGCGCAAGCGCGCGCTCCTGCAGCATTTCGGCTCGGCCAAGGCGGTGAGCCGGGCGAACCTGTCCGACCTGAAGGCGGTCGAGGGGATCAGCGAGGGGCTGGCCGAGAAGATCTACGGCTACTTCCACGAGAACGGGTAAGGGGCGGCGCGCCTCCCGCCGACCGGCGGCAGCGGTATCTTCCTTCCCTGCGAAGGGGAGATCGGCGCGCCCCGATACCGGCGACGGGCGGGGCGAGTGCCCGGGGGGCGAAGCGCCTCGCGGTCCGGCGCGGGGCCGATGCGGGACCGGCGCGGGACCGATGCGGGCCGGTTCGAGGTCGGCTCCCGGGGTCCGTCCCGCCGGGGCGCGGACGGGGCACATCCGGGCCGGGGCGGGACACCGGGGACGGTGCGCCTCAGCCCGCCTTCGCGAGTTCCCAGACGTGACCGCCGGGATCCTGCACGCTGACGGTGCGGACGCCCCAGGGCCGGTCCATCGGCCCGTTGAGCGGGACCAGCCCCCGCGCGCGCAGTTCCTCCGCCGCCGCGTCCACATCCTCCACGCCCAGCGTGTAGACCGCCCTTACGCCTCTGCCCGCAGCGGCGGGGGCGATCAGCTCTTCCACCGCGCTGTCGTGAAGGACGTTGACCAACGTGTCGCCCGCCCTGAAGACGACGGACTCGCCGTCCTCGTGGACCGGCTCCGCGCCGAGGAACGACAGGTACCACGCCCGGCTCGCCGCGAGATCGGCGGTGAAGATCGTCAGCGCCGCCGGCGTGCCGGCCCAGCTCGTGTCCCCCATCTCAGTCCCTCTCGATGGCGATGGCGGTCGCCTCGCCCCCGCCGATGCAGATTGCCGCCACGCCGCGTTTCAGGTCCCGCGCCTCGAGCGCGTGCAGCAGCGTCACCACGATCCGCGCGCCCGAGGCGCCGATCGGATGGCCCAGCGCGCAGGCCCCGCCATTCACGTTCAATTTCCCGCGCGGCACGCCGGTCTCTTCCATGAAGGCCATGGGCACGACGGCGAAGGCCTCGTTCACCTCCCACAGGTCGACCTCCCCGACCGACCATCCCAGCCGCCGCAGCAGCTTCTGCGCCGCCGGGACCGGCGCGGTGGTGAACCAGCCGGGCGCCTGCGCGTGGGAGGCATGGCCCGCGATCCGCGCGCGGACCGGCAAATTACGCGCCTTGGCCACCTGTTCGGCCGCGATCACCAGCGCCGCCGCCCCGTCCGAGATCGACGAGGTGTTGGCGGCCGTGACCGTGCCGCCCTCGCGGAAGGCGGGCTTCAGCAGCGGTATCCGGTCGGCGCGGGCGAGGCCCGGCTGCTCGTCGACCGAGACGACCTTCTCCCCCTTCCGTCCCGGCACGGTGACGGGCGCGATCTCGGCCGCGAAGGCCCCGCCCTGCGCCGCCAGCGCTCGCTCGAGCGAGCCCAGCGCGTAATCGTCCTGCGCCTGCCGCGTGAACCCGTAGCGCGCGGCGCAGTCCTCGGCGAAGGTGCCCATCAGGCGGCCCCGGTCGTAAGCGTCCTCCAGCCCGTCGAGGAACATGGAATCGACGACCTGCCCGTGACCCAGGCGGGCCCCGCCGCGCATCTTCGGCAGCAGGTAGGGGGCGTTCGTCATGCTCTCCATCCCGCCCGCGACCATCAGCCCGGCATGGCCCAGGGCCACCTGGTCGAAGGCCATCATCGCCGCCTTCATCCCCGAGCCGCACATCTTGTTCAGCGTCGTGGCGGGCAGCTCGGCCCCCAGGCCGGCGGCGAACCCCGCCTGCCGGGCAGGGGCCTGGCCCTGCCCCGCGGGCAGGACGCAGCCCATCAGCAGCTCGTCCACTCCGGTGAGGGCGGCCCCGTCCGGCCCGGCTCCGGCGAGGGCGGCGCGAATCGCGGCGCCCCCGAGCTCCGGCGCGGCGAGGGCGGCCAGCGCCCCCTGCAGCCCGCCCATCGGCGTGCGCGCCGCGCCGCAGATCGCCACTGTTCGCATGTCGTGCCCTTTCCGGGTTCGTGCCGCCGCGTTCGTTTCGCATTGCGCGACGCTGCCCCCAAAGGGCCGCGTTCGTTTCACTCTCCCGCCCCCCCGTCCGGCGATCAAGTCCCGGTAGCTGCATGGCTTCCCCCGGCGTCGCGCGATTTCAGCCCCCACCCATGCGCGGCGCCGGGGACTTCCCCTTCCCCCCATCGCCGGCCTAGTGTCCCGCCGATCTCGAGGGAGGATCCCATGCGCGATTTCCACCTGCCAGGCCGGTCCACAATTCATGCCGTGAACGGGATGTGCGCCACGTCGCACCCCATCGCCGCCCGCGTGGCGGTCTCGGTGATGGAGGCTGGCGGAAACGCCGTCGACGCCGCCATCGCGGGCGCCGCGACCCTGTCCATCTGCGAACCCCCGATGTGCGGGCTGGGCGGCGACATGTTCGCCCTCGTCGCCGAGCCGGGGCAGGACGTGGTGGCGCTGAACGGGTCGGGCCGCGCGCCCGACGGGTTCGATGCCGGGCGCCTGCGGGCCGAGGGACACGCGACGATCCCGCTGGACGGGGCCCATGCGGTCACGATGCCGGGCGCGGTGGACGGTTTCTGCGCACTGGCCGAGCGCTACGGCAGCTGGGGCCTGGACCGGATCCTCGCGCCCGCGATCCGCTACGCGGAGGAGGGCGTGCCGGTCGCTCCCCGCACCGCCTTCGACTGGGCGATGGATGCCCACCGCCTGTCCGGCGCGGCGCGGCGGCACTGGCTGGCGAACGACGCGGCCCCCGCCGCCGGAACGCTGTTCCGGGCGCCCGGCATCGCCGAGGTGCTGCGCCGGATCGCGACCGACGGACGCGCCGGCTTCTACGAGGGCGAGGTCGCCGCCGACATGGCCGCCACTCTCGCCGCTCTGGGCGGCAGCCATGTCGAGGAGGATTTCGCCGCCGTCGCCCATGACTGGGCCACCCCGATCTCGACCGGCTGGGGCGGGATGGAGGTGCTGGAGCATCCGCCGAACGGCCAGGGCGCGACCGCGCTGCTGCTGCTCGAGATCCTGAAACAGCTGGGGATCGAGGGTCTCGATCCCCTCGGCGCCGAGCGGGCCCATCTGGAGGCGGAGGCCTCGAAGCTCGCCTACGAGGCGCGCGACCGCTACGTCTCGGACCCCGATCACGGCGGGGTGGAGCGGATGCTGGACCCCGCCCTGGCCGAGCGCCTTGCCGGGCTGATCGATCCCGAGCGGGCCCGGCCCGCGACCCGGCCCGAGGTCGGCGCCGCGCACAAGGACACCGTCTATCTCTGCACGGTCGACAGCGCGGGGCGGGCGGTGTCGCTGATCTACTCGGTCTTCCACGGCTTCGGCGCGGGGATCGCCTCCGAGAAGTTCGGGATCATGTTCCAGAACCGCGGGGCGGGCTTCACCCTGGCCGAGGGGCATCCGAACGAGGGCGCCCCGGGCAAGCGGCCGCTGCACACGATCATTCCCGGCATGCTGCGCCGGGATGGGCGTGTGCTCGGCCCGTTCGGGGTGATGGGCGGCGCCTACCAGCCCTGCGGTCATGCGAGGTTCGTCGCCAATCTGGAGACCTACGGCATGGACGTTCAGGAGGCGATCGACGCGCCCCGCTGCTTCGCCGGGCCGCAGGGCCTGGCCGTGGAACGCGGCTACCGACCCGAGGTGCGGGACCGGCTGGCGGCGATGGGCCACGAGGTCCACACGCCGGAGACGCCGATCGGGGGGGCGCAGGCGATCCTGATCGGGGCGGACGGGGGACTGACGGGCGGCTCCGATCCCCGCAAGGACGGTTGCGCGTTGGGGTTCTGAGGGGCGCTCAGTTCAGCTGCAGCTGGAGCGGATAGGTCCCGTCCTCCATCGGACCGAAGAGGTCCGGCAGGTCGGGATGCTCCACCGGCTCGCCGGAATAGTCGGCGATCAGGTTCTGCTCGCTGACATAGGCGACGTAGTAGCTCTGATCGTTCTCGGCGAGCAGGTGGTAGAAGGGCTGGTCCTTGGCGGGCCGCGCCTCTTCGGGGATGGCGGCGTACCATTCCTCGGTATTGCTGAACCGGGCGTCGACGTCGAAGACGACGCCCCGGAACGGATGCCGCCGGTGCCGGACGACCTGTCCGAGATGGTATTTCGCTCGGGTCTTGATCATCGTCACCATCCTTCGTTCCCCTTGATAGAAGCGCGGCCGGCCTCCTGTCCACAGGGCCGCCGCCCGCGGGGCGCGAAACAAATCGTTGATGCCGCCGCATCCCCGCCATCCCTGTGCCGCAGAATGGCCGCAGGTTCCGGCGGAGCCCCGCCGCCCCCGGGACTGGCTGTTTCATCACCGGGCCGAACCGGTTAGGCTCTTTCGCAAAGCGTCGCAAAGGCGCGAACCCGTCGCAAAGACGAAACGCTGACGAGCGAGAGGCAGATGAGCAGACTCCTTCGCGTCGCGGCCCTGTTGTTGTTCGTGGCCTCCTGTGGGGGGTCGCGGGACATCGAGGCGCCGCGCGATCTCGACAATGCGTGCTCGATCCTGGATCAGCGCCCGCATTTCCACCGCGCCTTCCAGACCGCGGAACGCAACTGGGGCGTGCCGACGGCCGTCCTGATGGCCATGATCTACCAGGAATCGAAGTTCATCGGGAATGCGCGCACCCCCTTCCAGTGGGTGCTGGGCGTGATCCCGGTCGGACGGCAGAGCAGCGCCTACGGCTATTCCCAGGCCCTCGACGGGACGTGGGAGGAATACCAGCAGCAGCATGGCGGCCGCGGGGCCGAGCGCGACGACATCGACGACGCGACCGATTTCATGGGCTGGTACATGAATGCCACGCAGCGCGAGCTGGGGATTCCCCTCAACGACACGCGCAACCAGTACCTCGCCTATCACGAAGGGCGCGGCGGCTACCGGCGCGGGACCTATCGCAGCAAGGCCTGGCTGATGCGCGTCGCGGGCGAGCTCGAGGCGCGGGCCCTGCTGTACCACACGCAGCTCAGCCGCTGCGGCCGGGTCTGACCGGGCCGCTGCCCGCCGTCCTGATCGGCGGGCCGTCCCATGTCGGCAAGTCCACCCTCGCCGCACGGCTCGTCGCGGCGCGGGGCTGGCGGCTGGTCGCGACCGATGCGCTCGGCCGGCATCCCGGCCGGGTCCATCCCGGCCTGCCGGAGCCTGTGGCGCAGTTCTACGACCGGATGGACGACGCGGCGATCTGGTGGTTCAGCCAGGTCCACCACGCCAACCTGCGTCCGCTGGTCGAGGCGGCACTCGTCCCCGGGACGGTGATCGAGGGATCGGCCCTGCGCCCGGACCTTCTCGCGCAGGCCGCCGCCCGCGGCGCCGAGACAGTCCTGCTGACGGCGCCGGAGGCGCTGCTTGCCGCCCGGATCCGCGCCGGGGCGGCGGACCTTCCGGAGAGATGGCGGGTGCGGGCGGAAACCTTCCTGCGCCGCACCCTGCGCGACCGCCGGGAGGCCCTCGACGCCGCCGCCCGGCACGGCATCGTCCCCGTCGACGTCACCGACGGGGGCGCGATGGCCGCGCTGCAGGCGCGGCTCGGGCTCTGACCGGTCAGAAGCCGCGGTTGCCCATCTCGTTGCGGATGTTGAACAGGACGTCGCCGATCGACCCGCCGCTGCGCAGGTCGTTGAGGATCACCGTGGTCTGCTGCCCGGTCTCGTCGGTGACGATCCATTGCCGCAGCTCGACCGGATCGGCAGTGTAGACCATCTGGATGTTGCCGTATTCCGGGTGGTCGGGATCCTGCGCGGTGATCGTCGTGGTCGTGCCGTCCGAGGTATGGCCCGTCACCATCCGCGCCCGCGTCAGGTCCACGTTCGGGGCGAGGATGATCGAGAGCGGCGTCTGGTTCAGCGGGTAGCGCTCGGGCGGCTGGTTCGACCGGCCGTCGAAGACCGCGACCTGCCCGCCGCCCGCCATGACGAGGCTCTCGTCCGGTGCGTTGTATTCGAACCGCACACGGTTCGGCCGCTTGATGTAGATCGTCCCGGTCGAGATCGTCCCGTCCGGGTTGATCTGGGTGAAGCCGCCGGTCGCGGTCTGCAGCTGGTTGAGGTAGTTCGACACCGCGCCGAGCGAGAGCTGCTGGGCGAGCGCCGGCGCGGCGGTCAGGCCGACCAGCGGCAGCGCGAGGGCGGCGGAGAGGAGGGTACGGCGGCGCATGGGCTGTTGTCCTTCGTCTGATCTCGCGGCGAAGCGCCCACAGGGCAATCCGCCGGTCCGGGGTCATATGGGGGCACATGCGGCCCATGTCCCGCGTTAAGCGATATCACGCCGGTCGCGTTCCGATAACGATGGCGCCATGGGAGCGGGCGCGGCGCGGGAACCGCCGGCCGCAGGTTCCCGTTGCCAGTGCGACCGCACCGGATTCCCCGTCCGGGGCGGGATCGCATTCGGAACTGCAGGAGGCACCACCATGCCCGAGAATTTCGCCGGCGGCCTGTCCGCCCAGACCCGCACCAAGGTCTGCGAGCTGCTGAACGAGCGTCTCGCCGACCAGATCGCCCTCACCCTCGCCGTCAAGCAGGCGCACTGGACCCTCAAGGGACCGGGCTTCATCGGCGTGCACGAGCTGCTGGACGAGGTCGCGGATCGCCTGCGCGACGGGGCCGACCTGATGGCCGAACGCGTGACGATCCTCGGCGGCTTCCCCCACGGCACCGCCGAGGCCGTCGCCGAGAAGTCGACCCTCGCCGCCTACCCGACCGAGGAAGAGGACATCGCGGTCCACGTCAAGAAGCTGACCGAGCTGTTCAAGGATCAGGGCGAGAAGGTCCGCAAGGCGCTCGAGGCCGCCGGCGATGCCGGCGACGACGATACCGAGGACCTGTTCACCGAAGTGAGCCGTCAGCTCGACAAGGACGCCTGGTTCATCGGCGCCAACGCCAAGCCGTAGGGCCGGACGGAGTCGCGACGGGAAAGGGGCGCCGAAAGGGCGCCCTTTCTCATGCGCCCCCTTCCCGTATGTCCGGGGCGGCTTCCGCCCCTGCGGGGCCGGAGGGGATGACGAAAACGTCCAGCCCCTCGACGTCCCGCTCCAGCCGCGCGAAGCCGCGGGCGAGGTAGAAGGCCGCCTTGTCCGGCGTCGCGCAGAGATGGCAGGTCGGAAAGCCGGCCCGCGCGGCCTGTTCCCGCGCGGCCCCTATCAGCCGCCCGGCAAGGCCCTGTCGCCGATGGGCGGGATCCACCCAGAGGGCGGCGATCCAGGGCGTCAGGCCCGGCCGGGCGGCGAGGTCGTCCTCGATCAGCAGGACGGAGCCGCGATACGCCCCGCCCTCATGCGCGACGAGGGCGGCGGGGTAGTCCCGCGATGCGATCATCGGGTCCAGCAGCGCACGGTAGCCGGCGAGCGAGAGGCCGCTCTCGCTCCACCAGGCGCGCCAGCCGCGATCCGCGACCGCGTCCGCGAAGTCCGGCCGCACGGAGAGGGGCGAGATCCTCATTCCCTCAGCCCAGCTGACGCTGCTCGCGCAGGTCGTCCGAGGCGGTCTCCTCGGCCAGCACGTCCTCGGGATCGGCGCCTTTCAGGTCGCGCTCG
Source organism: Wenxinia saemankumensis (assembly GCF_900141735.1). Taxonomy (GTDB): domain Bacteria; phylum Pseudomonadota; class Alphaproteobacteria; order Rhodobacterales; family Rhodobacteraceae; genus Wenxinia; species Wenxinia saemankumensis. The sequence continues at coordinate 18,917 of NZ_FQYO01000003.1, read as the reverse complement.
ATCTGGGTCATGTTCTCGCGCACCTTGGCGACGTAGGGCGCGTTCCGCTCGGAGGGGATGTTCGGGTCGTAGAGGCTGGCAAGCTCCACCATCGAGCGCCGGTCGCTCGCCTCGAAGGCCCGCGCCATGAGCGTCGCGCGCCGGTGATCGTGGCCCAGCGCCTCGAAGGCCGAACGCCCCGCGCGGATCGAGCTGTCATAGGTCTCGCGCACGATGTCGCGGCAGCCGGCGGCCCACAGCTCGTAGGTGTGGTGCCGGTTGCGGGCGCGGGCGATGACATGCACCTCCGGATGGTGCTTTCCCATGTATTCGACGACGCGCATCGTGCTGTCGGGATTGTCTAGCGCCACCACGACGAGGCGCGCCTCGCCGACCCGCGCAGCCTCGAGGATGTCGGGCCGGGTCGCGTCGCCGAACCAGACCGGCACGCCGAAGGTGCGCAGCATGTCGAGCTGCGAGGCGCTGTAATCGACCACCGTCGTCTTGTAGCCGTTCAGCCGCAGCATCCGGTTGACGATCCCGCCGAAGCGCCCGTGGCCGAGGATCACGATGCTCTCGGGATCCTCGATCCGGTCGGGGGCGCGCCGGCTTCGCGCCGCGAGGCGGGGCGCCAGCACCCGCTCGTAGAGGATGAACAGGCCGGGCGTCGCCAGCATCGACAGCGCCACGACGAGGAGCAGCCGGTCGGCCAGCGCCCCCGGCAGAACCGCGTTCGCCACCGCGAAGGAGATCAGGACGAAGCCGAACTCCCCCGCCTGGGCGAGACCGAGCGAGAACAGGGCCCGGTCCCCGTCGCGCAGGCCGAACAGCGTTGCGATGACGAAGAGCCAGACCGCCTTCAGCGCCATCAGGCCCAGCGTCAGGCCCAGGATCGAGAGCCACCCCTCGGCCAGCAGGGCGAAGTCGATCCCCGCGCCCACCGTCATGAAGAACAGGCCCAGCAGCAGCCCCCGGAACGGGTCGATGTCGGCCTCCAGTTCGTGCTTGTAGGGCGAGGTGGCCAGCACGACCCCGGCGAGGAACGTGCCCAGCGCGGGCGACAGGCCGACGAGGCTCATCAGCAGGGCGATCCCGACGACGAGGCCCAGTGCCGCCGCGATGAAGAGCTCGCGCATCTGGGCCCTGGCCACGTGGCGGAAGAGCGGCTCGGTCAGGTAGTAGCCCCCCGCGCCGACCGCCGCGACGGCGCCGAGCGTGACCAGCGCCGCGCCCCAGCCCGGCAGCCCCTCGACGAGGCTCATGCCCGGGCCGTGATCGCCCGCCGCCTCGGCCGGCATGGCCCCCGCCGCGATCCCCGCCTCGGGCGAGACGGTGCCGTGCTGCACCGCCTCGGCCGCGCCGTGCATCAGCTCGGGCATGGCGAGCAGCGGCAGGAGCGCCAGCATCGGGATCACCGCGATGTCCTGCGTCAGCAGGACCGAGAAGGTGGATTGCCCGCCATCGGATTTCAGCAGCCCCTTCTCGGTCAGGGTCTGCAGCACGATCGCGGTCGAGGAGAGGGCGAGGATCAGCCCCGCCGCGAGGGCGAGGCTCCAGCCCAGGCCAAGCGCGGTTCCGGCGGCCATCACCAGCGCCGCCGTGCCCGCCACCTGCAGCCCGCCGAGGCCGAGCAGCTGCATCCGCATGCCCCACAGCCGCTTCGGCTCCAGCTCGAGCCCGACGAGGAACAGCATCATCACGACGCCGAACTCGGCGAAATGCTGGATCTGGACCACGTCCACGTTCAGCGCCGCGAGGAGCGGCGACAGAACGATCCCCGCCAGCAGGAAGCCCAGCACCGAGCCGAGGCCGAGCCGCGTCGCGAGCGGCACGGCGATCAGCCCCGCGACGAGGAAGAGGAAGGCGAGCAGCAGCGTTGTCGTCATGGCGGGCCCCCGGCATCTCGCGGTCGCGGTCGCGGTCGCGGTCGCGGCGAGCCTAGCCTGCCGCGCCGGCGCGGCAAAGCGGTCGGCGGCATGCGGAATGTCGTCACCGTGACTGGCGCGGGCGCCGCCGCGCCTTAAGGTGGGGCCCGTACCGTGCCCCAACCCGGAAGTGACACCCGATGACGTACCGCCCCCTCCTCGCCGCGATGCTGGCCGCCCCGATCCTCGCCCCGGCATTCGCGATCGGCGCCGCAGCGCAGGACGCGCCGACCGACTGGGACAGCGTCGTCGAGGAAGCGCGCGGCGGCGAGGTGAACTTCTTCCTCTGGGGCGGGGCGGACAACATCAACGCCTATGTCTCGGACTACGTGGGCGGGCTGCTCGAGGAGGAGTACGGCATCACCCTCAACGCCGTGCCGCTGACCGATACGGCCGACGCGGTGAACCTCGTCCTGTCCGAGCGCGAGGCCGGCGTGACCGAGGGCGGCGCGGTCGATCTCGTCTGGATCAACGGCGAGAACTTCCGCACGATGAAGCAGGGCGATCTCGTCTGGTGCGGCTGGACGGACGTGCTGCCGAACGACGATCTGATCGACTGGGAGAACCCCGCCATCGCCAACGATTTCGGCGTGCCGGTCGAGGGCTGCGAGGCGCCGTGGTCCACCGCGCAGTTCGCCTTCGGCTACGACAGCGCCCGGACCGAGGAGCCGCCCCGGTCGATCCCCGACCTCGTCGAATGGGTGAAGGCCAATCCCGGCCGCTTCACCTACCCCGCCCCGCCCGACTTCAACGGCTCCGCCTTCGTGCGGCACGTGTTCTACCACGCCGCGGGCGGGGTCGACGGGCTGATCGGGCCGTTCGACCAGGCAACCTACGACGCGGCCGCCGAAGAGGCCTGGGACATCCTGAACGAGATGGAGCCCCATCTCTGGCGCGAGGGCGCGACCTACCCGACCTCGATCACGCAGCTGCAGCAGATGTTCGCGAACCGCGAGGTCGACCTGATCTTCGACTACAACCCCTCGCAGTTCGGCGTCTTCGTCGAGGACGGCACCTTTCCCGAGACCACACGCAGCTACGGCCTCGATGACGGCACGATCGGCAACACGAATTACCTCGCCATTCCCGCCAACGCCGCCAACCGTGCCGCCGCGATGGTGGCGGTGAACGTGATGCTGTCGGGCGAGACGCAGCTGGAGAAGGCCCGCCCCGGGGTCTGGGGCGCCCCGCCGGCGATCGACGTCTCGCGCCTGCCGCAGGACCTGCAGGACGGCTTCGGGGCGCTGCCGCAGCATCCCTCGGTCGTGCCCGCGGCCGAGCTGGCCGAGACCGCCCTGCCCGAGCTGCAGGGGGAATGGGTCTCGGCCATCGATGCGGGCTGGCAGGAGAATGTGGGCCGGTGAATCGCGCCGGCCGGACCGGGCGCCCTGCGGCGGGGTCCGGCCGGAATCCATGCGATCCCTCCGATGGAGGGGCCGGATCATCCCGGCCGCGCCGGTGAGGACGGTTCCGACATGGGTGCTGCTGACGCCCGCCCTGGTCGTCGTGCTCGGCCTGTTCGGGGGCGGGCTGGCGCTCGGGGCGCTGCGCAGTCTCGACGCCGACCCGCTGCCGGGGCAGATGGCCTGGTCGCTCGCCGCCTGGGGCCGGGTGCTGGGCGACGGCGGGACCTGGGCCTCGTTCGGGCTGTCGCTCTGGATCGCGGGGGCGTCCACCCTGCTGTCGGTGCTGTTCGGCGTCGCTGTCGCGCTCATGCTGCGCGGCGCGTTCCGCGGCCGGGCCTTGGCGAGCTGGCTGGTCCAGCTCAACCTCGCCGTGCCGCATCTCGTCGGCGCGGTCGGCATCCTCTACCTGCTGTCGCAATCGGGCGTGCTGGCGCGGATCGCCTTCGCCGCGGGGGCGATCGAGGGGCCGGCGGATTTCCCGGCGCTGATCTGGGATCCCTGGGCGGCGGGGATCGTCCTGCAATACGTCTGGAAGGAGGTGCCCTTCCTGGCCCTCGTGACGCTCGCCGCACTGCAGGGAATCGGCCGGGACTACGAGGCCGCGGCGCGGTCGCTCGGCGCCGGGCCGGCCCGCGCCTTCGCCCATGTCACCTGGCCCCAGATCCGGCCGGCGGTGACGGGCGGGGCGGTGATCGTCTTCGCCTTCGCCTTCGGCGCCTACGAGATCCCGGCCCTGCTCGGCGCCTCGTATCCGAAGGCGATGCCGGTCCTGGCATGGGAGCGGTTCACCGACCCCGACCTCGCCCGCCGGCCGGAGGCGATGGCCCTGGCCCTGCTGATCGCGGCGCTCTGCGGGGCGCTCGTCCTCGCGGGGGCGCGGGGGCTGCGCCTCGGGGGCGTCCGGTGAGGGGGGCGGCGGCGCTGGCCCTCGGCCTGCTCCTGGTGGCCCCGCTGGTCCCGCTCGCGGTCTGGTCGGTCGCGCGCGGCTGGTTCTTTCCCGACCTGCTGCCCGCCCGCCTGACATGGGAGGCGTGGTCCGCCGCGCTGTCCCCGCGCAGCGGCGTGCCGCAGGCGCTGGCCCTCTCGGCGGGGATCGCGGCGGCCTCGGCCCTGCTGGCGGTCCTGGTCGGGCTGCCGGCGGCGCGGGCGCTGGGGATGCGGCGGTTCCGCGGCAGCGGCGCCGTCCGGCTGGCGCTGCTCGCCCCGGTCATCGTGCCCGGCATCGCCATCGTCCTCGGCCTGCACGGCCTCTTCCTGCGGCTCGGCCTCGCCAATACCGTGCCCGGCGTGATCCTCGTCCACCTGATTCCCACCCTGCCCTACGCGGTCCTCGCCATGGCCGGTACCTTCGCCGGGCTCGACCCCGATCTCGAGGCGCAGGCCCGGTCGCTCGGGGCCCGCCCCGCCGCGGTGCTGCGCCACGTCACGCTGCCCGCCATCCTGCCCGGGATCGTTGCGGGCGGCCTCTTCGCCTTCCTCGTCAGCTGGGCGCAATACGCCCTGACGCTGGTGATCGGCGGCGGCAAGGTGGTCACGCTGCCGCTGCTGCTCTTCTCCTACGCCACCTCCGGGCGGAACGACCTGACGGGGGCGATCGGCATCCTCTACCTCGCGCCCGGCGCGCTGGCGCTCGTCGTCTCGGCCCGGCTGCTGACGGGGCGGGGCGCGGGCCTCGCCACGATGCATGCCACGATGCGCGCCAAAGTGCGCGCGTGACCGGGCTGCGGCTCGAGGGGCTGACGGCCCGCTACGGCGACCACGCGGCGGTCGCGGGGCTCGATCTCGCGGTGGCCCCGGGCGAGCGGCTGGCCCTGCTCGGCCCGTCCGGTTGTGGCAAGACGACGACGCTGCGGATGATCGCCGGCCTGCTCGCCCCCGCCGCGGGACGGGTGCTGATGGACGGGGCCGACGTGACCCGGCATCCGCCCGAGCGGCGCCAGGCCGTGCTCGTCTTCCAGTCCGGAATGCTCTTTCCCTCGATGAGCGTGGAGCAGAACGTCGCCTTCGGCCTGCGGATGCGCGGCGTGCCCCGCGCCGCGCGGCGGGACCGGGCACGCGCCATGCTGGCCCGGGTCCGGCTGGACGGGCTGGCCGACAGGCGCCCCGCCGATCTCTCGGGCGGGCAGGCGCAGCGCGTCGCCCTGGCCCGCGCGCTGGTGCTGGAGCCGCGCCTCCTGCTGCTGGACGAACCGCTCTCCAGCCTCGATGCCGGGCTGCGCGACGAGATGCGCGAGCTGGTCCTCGCCCTCCAGCGGGAAAGCGGGGTGACCACGATCATGGTCACCCACGACCAGGCCGAGGCGGTGGCCATGGCCGACCGGATCGCCCTGATGCTGGACGGGCGGCTGCGCCAGGTCGGCCCGCCGGAGGCGCTGTGGCACCGGCCGGCGGACGCGCAGGTCGCCCGGTTCTTCGGCGGGGTGAACTTCTGGCCGGGGCGCGGCGACGGCACCCGCTTCGATTGCGCGCTCGGCCCGGTCCCCTGCGCGGCGGAGGGGCCGGGCCTGCTCACGATCCGCCCCGAGGCCGTGCGCCTCGACGCGGCCGGGCCGGGCGCGCTCCCCGCGCGCGAGACCGGGCGCCGCTTCCTCGGCGCGGTGACGCGGCTGCGGCTGGTGGTCGGCGCGGACGGGGGCGAGGTGATCGCGGACAGCCCCGCCCCGCCTGAAACGATCACGCAGGTCACCCTGCCGCGCGCGGCGCTGCATCTCCTCCCGCCGCCCTGATCTGCTTCGCCTCGGTCTCCTTCGCCCGGGCCTTCCTCGCCCCGTTCTCCTTCGCAGGGTCCGAAATACCGCGGGGGGTCAGGGGGGCGGCGCCCCCCTGCCTCCGCCGGCGGCGGCCGTCAGCGGACCGGCGGCAGCCGCGCATCCGTCAGGGCGCAGTCGCGGCGGACCCCGTCGCCGCAGGTCCGCAATTCGAGATCCCGCGTCAGGCAGATCCGCGCTTCCTGGATGTAGCCGTCCCGGCAGGTGATGGTGATCCCGTCCGCCTCCAGCCCGGGATCCTCCGCGAGGAAGGCCTCCTCCACGAGTCCGGCGGGAAGGGTCACCTCGCGCCCCAGGCGGCGCAGCAGCTCCGGCCGCGCGACCCGCTCGAAGGCCGCGCGCGCGGTCCCGAAGTAGTCCGCCGGGGCGAGGCCCGAGCAGCTGCCGTGCTTGGCCCACTGGTACCGGGCGAGGCCGGGCGTGCCCATGATGTCGGCCATCGCCTCCGCCATCGCCCGGCCCGGCGGCGGCTCCGCGGCTTCGCAGTCCTGAGGCCAGCCGCCGTCCTCGTATTGCGGCCAGAGCCCGTGCAGGATCCACCCGAACCCGGTCCCCCCGTCGCATTGCGCCGAGTCCCGCCCATCGCCCTCCAGCGCGCACCAGCTGGGCGACCACGAGAGCGACAGGACGTAGTAGTCGAACTCGCCGGCGCGGCCCTCCGCCCGGGCGGAGAGGGGCGACAGGACGGCGAGGGCCGACAGTGCTGCGAGCAGCGCGAGCGGGCGGACCATTCCAATTCCCTTCCCAAGGGGCCTCGTTTCCCCTATATCGCGCCGCGAGTTCCCCGACACCGCGAACTTGGCCCGCCAGACCCGGGCCGCCCGTCCCGGGCGTGAGGCAGCTATTGCGTGAAGGAGAGAGAGACATGGCCGACAAACCGCTGATGGCCAAGGCGACGGCCGTCTGGCTCGTCGACAACACCACGATCAGCTTCCGGCAGATCGCCGATTTCGTCGGCCTGCACGAACTCGAGGTGCAGGGCATCGCCGATGGCGACGTCGCCGCCGGGGTGAAGGGCTTCGATCCGATCGCGAACCAGCAGCTCGACCAGTCCGAGATCGACAGGGCCGAGAAGGATCCGAACCACAAGCTGAAGCTAAAGTTCAATCCCGCCTCGGTCGGCGAGGAGAAGCGCCGGGGCCCGCGCTACACGCCGCTGTCCAAGCGCAACGATCGCCCCGCGGCGATCCTGTGGCTGGTCAAGTTCCACCCCGAGCTGACCGACGGCCAGATCGGCAAGCTGGTGGGCACGACCAAGCCGACGATCCAGTCGATCCGCGAGCGCACGCACTGGAACATCTCGAACATCGAGCCGATCGACCCGGTCGCGCTGGGCTTCTGCAAGCAGACGGAGCTCGACGCCGCCGTCCAGGCCGCCGCCCGCAAGAGGGCGCGCGAGGGCGGGGTGATGACCGACGACGAGCGGCGCAAGCTGGTCTCGACCGAGCAGTCGCTGGGCATGGCGCCCGAGCCGCGGATGCCGACCGCGATCAGCGGGCTCGAGACCTTCACCCTGGGCGAGTCGGGCGAGGATCCGCGCGGGCCCGAGGTCGAGGACGAGGATGACGACATCCGCGATGTGCGCGACGCGGATTCGTTCTTCAACCTGCCCAAGGGCGAAGAGGACGAGGACGACGACGAGGATTGATCCCGGTCGGGACGGCGGGCGCGGCCGGTCAGGTCGCGCCCGCCGTCCCGTTCCGTCCCGCCCTGGGCGGCCGCTCAGGCGGCCTTCCGCTCCGCCAGGGACAGCAGGGCGCGCCGCACGTCGGCGAAGCCCGGCAGCTCGTCGATCGGATCGGTCCGGGCTGTCTCGTCCACCGTCGTGCCGCGGATCGCGAGGATCCGGCGATGCCGCTCGGCGTAGTCGGCGCGGGTCTCCCTGGCCCTGACGCGGCGCAGCAGACGGTTTCCCTCGACGACCTCGCCGATATAGGCGCCGTCGAAATCGATCACCGTTCCCAGATAGGCGATGAGGAGGCCGAGCGACGTGCCGTCGATGCCGTAGACGATGTCGTCGCGCACGATTGCGACCTTCGATCCGGACAGATCGTAGAGATCAACGGGCTTCTTTTTCATCCTTGGCAACCTTGCTTCGCGGCTGCCCCCAACCGAGGGTTGAACTAAGGTCGGGTTAACCAACTGAGAACCTGACATTAAGGGCAGGTCTCCCGCGCCGGGCCTAGCGGTAGACCATGTCGATCCGCCCGAAGGCCCCGTCGCGATGATCCTCGACGAAGGCCGCGTGGTCGCGCTCCAGCCGCTCGGCCGTCTCGCGCGCGAAACGGACCATGTCGCGCTCGAACAGGCGGCGCGGCCGGGCCGCGTGGCAGATCGAGGGTTCGATGTCGTAGTCCACATGGCCCAGATCGTCGGACCTGGCATGCGACTGGGCGAGGGCCGCGCCGCAGGTCCGCGCATAGGCCTTCCAGCCCTTCCTGCCGAGCGCGGCGAGGTCGATGTCGTCCCGGAACGGCGCGCGCTCGCGCGACATGAAGCTCTCGCCGTCGATCTCGACCGCCCCGTAGAAGATGTCGCCATGGGCCAGCTGGACCTTCTGGCCGTGGACGACCCGGTCCGCCTCCCGGCCGGCGTCGAACGCGCTCGGCGGGGTGAGCCCCTGCAGTGCCGAGGCGCGGGCCCGCTTGAACTCGATGATGATGTCGTCGCTCGCGTCCTTCGCCGGCCCCTCGACCAGCACGTAGTAGCGCGGCAGGCCGAGCGAGGCCGTCCCCTGACCGTGCCGGATGCAGACATCCTTCACCCTCAACGCCCCCGCGCGGTCCGGCACCTCGAACCCGTCCCGTCCCGCCAGCGCATCGACCGCCTTCTGGAACCGGGGGATCTCGCCCGAGACCGGCTGCAGCTCGTCATCGGGTCGGAAGCCGCGCCCGCCCGGCTCGAGGTAGTCGGACCAGAGCCAGTCGCGCCGCTCCCGCCACGCCGCGTCGAAGAGCCGGCGGATCACCTTCGGCGAATTGTGCATGCGGTAGCTGTCGTTCGTCTCGGTCCCGCTCTCGGCATAGCCCGCCATCGCGTCGAGATAACCGCGCACGAAGCGCTTCACGATCTTCGCCCGCCTCTTCGGCTCGAGGCCCCCCTTCTCCTGCGCCGCGATCCAGAAACCGGTCGCGCCACGCTTCAGGTCCCAGGTGAAGGGGGCGTAGAGCGTCTCGTCGAAATCGTTGACGCCGAAGATCGGCGTACCGTGCTCGTCCGGCATGATCCCGAAATTCGACGGATGGACGTCGCCGAGGGCAAGGACGGTGGGCATCCGGCCGTCCTGTCCCGCGATGTCGCGGTAGAACAGCAGCGCCGTCCCCCGGAAGAACGAGAAGAGGCTGCCCGCCAGCTTGTCGAACTTCACCTGCGCCGCCGGGATCCGGTCCTCGATCCGCCGGGCATGGTCCTCGCGCAGGGTGGAGCGGACATGCTCGCGTCTTGCCTGCCCGGTGAGGAAGGCGGGCGGGACGACGGTCCGCTCCTCCGCGATGGCGGCGGCCAGGCGCGCGAAGGCCTCCGTCCGTTTCTCGGCCTTGCGGACCGGTTTCAGCCGGGGCCCGCGCTCGGGGGACCGGTCCGGTCCGTCGTCGTCGTTCCCGCCCTCTTCCCGCGCCATGGCCGCGTCCCTCCGTCCGATCCCGGCGAACGCGGCGTCACCCGGCGGCGTTCCGTCAGAGGGCGCGCCGCGCCTTCAGCGCCGCGCCGATCGTCCCCTCGTCGAGATAGTCGAGCTCTCCGCCGACCGGCACGCCCTGCGCCAGCGAGGTCACCTCGACCCCGCCCAGCTGGTCGGCGATGTAATGGGCGGTCGTCTGGCCGTCGATCGTGGCGGCGAGGCCGAGGATCACCTCGCTCACCTCCTCGGTCCGGATCCGGTCGAGGAGCTTGGGGATCCGCAACTCGTCCGGCCCGACGGCATCGAGGGCCGAGAGCGTGCCGCCGAGCACGTGGTAGCGCCCCTTGTAGGCGCTCGCCCGTTCCATCGCCCAGAGGTCCGACACGTCCTCGACCACGCAGATCTGGCCGGTCGCGCGCGTCTCGTCGGCGCAGATCGCACAGAGATCGCCAGTCCCCACGTTCCCGCAATTGACGCAGTCGCGGACGGTGCGCCCGACCTCGGCCATCGCCTCGGCCAGCGGCACCATCAGCTGTCCGCGCTTCTTGACGAGGTGCAGCACCGCCCGCCGGGCCGAGCGGGGGCCGAGCCCGGGCAGCCGGGCCATCAGCTCGATCAGGGTCTCGAGATCGGCGGGCGGCCGGGTCATCGGGGCCGCGCCATCAGAAGGGCAGCTTCATGCCCGGCGGCAGGCCCAGCCCCTCGGTCATCTTGGCCATCTCGGCCTGCGCCTTCTCGCCCGCCTTCGACTGCGCGTCCTTGATCGCGGCGAGGATCAGGTCCTCGACGACCTCCTTCTCCTCGGCGGAGAAGATCGAGGGGTCGATGTCGAGGCCGGTCAGTTCGCCCTGCAGGGTGGCCGTCGCCTTGACCATGCCGGCGCCGGACTGGCCCTCGACCGTCATGCGGGCCATCTCCTCCTGCAGCTCGGCCATCTTGCCCTGCATCTCCTGCGCGGCCTTCATCATCTTGCCCATGTCGCCGAGGCCGCCCAATCCCTTGAACATCCGTTCTCTCCTGTCATTCGCGTTCCCTTGGAGATAAGGGCGCGGGGGCCGGGCCCGCAAGGCGTGGGCGGGTCGGGCCGCAGGCCTGGAACGGGTTGCCCGCACCGCCCCGCGCCTTACGATCAGCGGCGACAGAACAAGGGGGTCCCCCATGGCGGACGGCACTGCGGAAATCGGCCTGATCGGCCTCGGCACGATGGGCTCGGCCCTCGCGCTCAACATCGCCGAGAAGGGCTTCGACATCGCGGTCTGGAACCGCACGCCCGAGGTGACGCGCGACTTCGCGAAGGAAGCGGGCGAGCTGGCGCCGAGGGTCACCCCGACCGAGACGCTCGAGGAACTGGTCGCCGCCATCGCCGAACCGCGGGCGATCATCCTGATGGTCCCGGCCGGCGACCCGGTCGACCAGCAGATGGCGGCGCTGCGTCCCCTGCTCGGGCCCGACGACCTCATCATCGATGCCGGCAACGCCAATTTCCACGACACCAATCGCCGCGCGGCCGAGGATGGCGGCCCGTTCCTCGGCATCGGCGTCTCGGGCGGCGAGGAGGGGGCACGCCACGGCCCCGCCATCATGGGCGGCGGCGACCGGGCGAACTGGGACCGCGTCGCGCATATCCTGACCGCCATCTCGGCGAAGTACCAGGATCACCCCTGCGCCGCCTGGATGGGCGAGGAAGGGGCGGGCCATTTCGTCAAGGCCGTCCATAACGGCATCGAATATGCCGACATGCAGATGATCGCCGAGATCTACGGCATCCTGCGCGACGGCATGGGCATGGAGGCCGCCGAGATCGGCGACGTGTTCGAACGCTGGAACGACGGCCCGCTCGACAGCTACCTCGTCGAGATCTCGGCCAAGGTGGCCAAGGCGACCGACGCCGCCACCGGCCGGCCGCTCCTGAGCGTGATCGAGGACGCCGCCGGCCAGAAGGGCACCGGCCGCTGGACGGTGATCGAGGCGCAGCATCTCGGCGCGCCGATCCCGGCGATCGATTCGGCGGTCATGGCGCGCAACGTGTCGGCCCGGCGCGACCTGCGGGCCGAGGGCGAGCGGCTGTTCGGCCGCGGCCCCGAGACAATGCCCGACGCCCCCGCGCTCGAGACGCTGGAAAAGGCGCTGATCGCGGGCAAGATCATGTGCTACGCGCAGGGCTTCTCGATGATCGCCCGCGCCTCGGACCAGTTCGGCTGGGCCCTGCCCCTGCCCGAGATCGCCCGCGTCTGGCGCGCCGGCTGCATCATCCGGTCCGAGATGCTGAACGACATGGCCTCGGCCCTGACCGACGATCCCTCGCGGCTGCTGATCTTCGCCCCCGATTTCGCCGAGCGGGTGAAGGACACGCAGGAAAGCCTGCGCGAGACGGTCATCGCCGCGCAGCGCGCGGGAATCGCGGTACCGGCGCTGGGATCCGGCCTCGCCTGGTTCGACCTGATCCGCACCGCGCGCGGCACCGCCGACATGATCCAGGGCCAGCGCGACTTCTTCGGCCTGCACGGCTTCGTCCGCATGGATACGGGCGCGACCGACCAGCACGGCCCCTGGGCCGGCTGACCGACCGAAAAAGCCCGCCACTTCACCGATCCTTAAACTGTCCCGGGCCAAGAGGGGCCCGTGGACAACCCGGATCGGATGACGATGGCACAAGGCCCTGACCTGAGGCTCGAGCTCGGCGCCCCCGAGTGGCGGGACGACTTGAAGAAGATCGAGGGCGCGGTCCTCGCGGACAGCGCCCGCGGGATCGTGATCGACGCGGCGGGCCAGTCGCGGATCGGCACGCTCGCCGCGCAGCTGGTCGTCGCGATCCGCCGCCACGCGGCGGTCGAGAAGCGCGATTGCCGGATCGAGAACGTCAGCGACGACCTCCGCGCGGAGGTGGAGCGGATCGGCCTCGCCCGCGCGCTGTTCGAGGAGGTGACGCCGTGACGGTCGCGATCCTCGCCATCGACGATTCCCGCACCATCCGCGAGATGGTCAGCCGCACGCTGACCGGCGCCGGTTTCGACGTGACCACCGCCAATGACGGCGCCGAGGGGGTGGAGGCCTTCGCCACCCGCCGCTTCGACGCGGTCGTCACCGACATCAACATGCCCCGGCTCGACGGGTTCGGCGTGATCGAGGCGATCCGCGGCGGCGACACGAACCGGCGCGTGCCGATCCTCGTCCTCACGACGGAGAGCGGGCCTGCGCTGAAGGACCGCGCCAGGAAGGCCGGCGCGACCGGCTGGATCGTCAAGCCGTTCGAGGATCGCGCCTTCGTCGATGTGCTCAACCGCGTGACCGGGAGGGACTGAGTCATGTCCGAATCGCTGCGCGACATGTTCTTCGCCGAATGCGAGGACCTGCTCGACGCCCTGTCCGAAGGGCTGGCCCGGATGGGCGAGGGCACCCAGGACGGCGAGACGGTGAACGCCATCTTCCGCGCCGTGCACTCGATCAAGGGCGCGGCCGGCGCCTTCGGCCTCGAGGCCATCGTCGGCTTCGCCCACAGCTACGAGACGGTGCTGGACCGCGTCCGCTCGGGCGAACTGGAGCCCGATGCCGAGACGCTGCGCACGATCATCCGCTCCAGCGACGTGCTGTCGGACCTCGTCGACGCCGCCCGCAACGACCGCGACGACACGCCCGAGGCGATGGGCCCGCTGCTCGAGGCGCTGACCGCGCTCTCCGCCGCCAGTGCCCATGCCGCCCCTGCCCGCCCGGCGGGAGAGGCCGCCGTGTTCGAACCGATGGCCGCGATGCCCATCGCCATCCTCCCCATCGAGGGGCAGGAGGCCCGGTTCGCGATCGACTTCACCCCCGAGCGCAGTCTCTTCGACAACGGCCACGATCCCGCGCGTCTGCTCAAGGCGCTGGGGGCGCTCGGCCGGCTCGACCTGCTCTGCGACACCGCGGCGATTCCCGTCCTCGGCACGTTCGACCCCGAGGAACCGTTCCTGTCCTGGCGGATGGTGCTGGAAGGGGACATCGCCGAGGGCGAGATCCGCAACGTGTTCTCCTTCGTCGAGGGTCTCTGCAGGCTTTCCGTGATCCGTCTCGACGACGATGCCCCCGCCCCCTTCGACGTCTGCGCGGAGGCCCCCCGCATCGCCGCAGAGGAGGCGAAGCCGGATCCGGTCCCGGTTCCGCCGATGCCCGGCCCGGACGATCCCGGCGAGCCGGGGGCCACCGCCGCCCGGTCCACACCGTCCGCCTCCGCGCCCCCTCCCTCCGCCGCGCCCCCCGCCGGTGCGAACAGCGCCGCCCGGCCGACGCTGCGAGTGGATCCCGAACGCGTCGATCGCCTGATCAATACCGTGGGCGAGCTCATCATCAACCAGGCCGTCATCAGCCAGCGCCTCGCCGCGCTCGGCGCCGAGCCGAACTCCGAGATCATGGGCGATCTCGACGATTACCGGCACCTCGCCCGCGACATCCAGGAAGGCGTGATGGCGATCCGCGCCCAGCCCGTGAAACCGCTCTTCCAGCGGATGGGCCGCATCATACGGGAAGCGTCCGAGGCGCTCGGCAAGGACGTCGTCATGGTGACCGAGGGCGAGGGGACGGAGGTCGACAAGACCGTCGTGGAACGGCTCGCCGACCCGCTCACCCACATGGTCCGCAACGCGGTCGATCACGGGATCGAATCGATCGCCGACCGCCGCGCAGCCGGCAAGCCGGACCAGGGTACCGTGCGCCTGCTGGCCGCCCATCGCTCCGGCCACGTCCATATAGAGATCTCCGACGATGGCGGCGGTCTCCATCGCGAGCGCATCTTCCAGACGGCGGTGGACAAGGGGCTGATCCCCCCCGACGCAAAGCTGACGGAGAGCGAGATCGACAACCTGCTCTTCCTGCCAGGCTTTTCGACCGCGTCGAAGATCAGCAAGCTGTCGGGTCGCGGGGTCGGGATGGACGTGGTGAAGACCGCGATCACCTCGCTGGGCGGACGAGTGACGATCGCCAGCCGCCCGGGCGCGGGCTCCACCTTCTCGATTACCCTGCCGCTGACGCTGGCGGTGCTGGACGGCATGATCGTCACCGTGGCGGGGCAGACGATGGTGCTGCCGCTGCATTCGATCCTCGAGACGATCCGGCCCAATACCCGCGACGTCAGGCCTCTCGGCGCGGAGGGCCACGTCCTCTCAATTCGCGGCTCCTACGTCCCGATCATCAGCCTCGCCCATGTCCTCGGCCTCTCGGACGAACCGTTCGATCCGCAATCCTGCATCTTCGTTCTGATCCGGACCGAAGGGTCGTCGCCCGTCTCGCTTGCCGTGGACTCGATCTCGGACCAGCGCCAGGTCGTCATCAAGAGCCTCGAAGGGAATTACGGGACGATTCCCGGGATCTCCGCCGCCACGATCCTGGGCGACGGCAAGATCGCCCTGATCGTCGATACCGACACGGTCGTCGTCCTCGCCGCCCAGAATCCCTCGATCCAGATGTTCCGCAACAAGGATGAAAGCCATGAGCACCTCGCCGCGCTGGGATGAGAGCGAGATCATCGAGTTCGTCTCCCTCGTCGCCGGGGGACAGAGCTACTGCCTCGAGATCACGCAGATCCGCGAGATCCGCCGGTGGAGTTCGGTCACGCCGCTGCCCTATTCCGAACGCTCGGTCCTGGGCGTGATGAACCTGCGCGGCGCGGTGATCCCGATCATCGACCTGTCCGAGAAGCTGTCGCTCGGCCCCACCGACCCGACCGAACGGCATGTGATCATCGTCGTCGCCAACAAGGACAGGACGATTGGCCTGCTCGTCGATTCCGTCTCCGAGATCCTGACGGTCAAAGGCGAGGCGATCCGCGAGACCCCGAACGTGAAGGGCGAATCCTCGATCAAGGCCATCTCCGGGCTGCTCTCGATCGAGGAGGAGATGTCCCGCGTGATCGATCTGGGAGCCCTTCTGCCGGGCCATCAGGACGAGGCCGCATGAGAAGCGCCGCCCATATCGACGCACCCCGGACCGCCCCCGGCCAGATGACCGACGCGCAGTTCGCGACGATCTCGGCCGTGGCGCATTCCGAATACGGGCTGAACCTCGAAGAGTCGAAGAAATCGCTCATCCTCTCCCGCCTGTCCAAGCGACTGACGATCCTCGGGCTCGACGATTTCGGTGCCTATTGTCGTCTGATCGAAAGCGGGGATCCGACCGAGCGCGATCATTTCGTCAACGCGATCACCACCAACGTCACCCATTTCTTCCGCGAGCCGCACCATTTCGATCATCTGGCGGGCGAGGCGCTGCCCCGGCTTGTCGGTGAAGCGCGGGCCGGCAAGCGGGTGCGTCTGTGGTCAGCCGGATGCTCCACGGGGCAGGAGGCCTATTCCATCGCGGCGACGGTCACATCCATCCTCCCGGATGCCGGTCGCCACGACCTGCGAATCCTTGCGACCGATATCGACACCAACGTGCTGGCTACGGCCGAGACCGGCCGCTACGACGACGAGGTCGTGCGCGCTCTCGACACCGAGAAGCGGCGGCGGCTCTTCTCTCAGGACGGGGGGCCCGGCCACGGGATCCGGCGCGACCTGAAGAACCTCGTGACCTTCCGCCAACTCAACATCAACAAGCCCTGGCCGATGACCGGCCGGTTCGACGTGATCTTCTTCCGGAACGTGGCGATCTACTTCGATCGCGAGGTTCAGGAGAGGCTCTGGTCGCGCTTCGCCGATGTGCTCCGCCCCGGGGGCTTTCTCTATATCGGCCATTCGGAACGCGTGTCCGGGCCGGCGGCCGCCAGCCTGAAAAGCTGCGCTGTCACAACCTATTCCCGCATCTAGGAGCGATCGAAGATGTCTTTGAAGGACTCGCTGCGGATCATGGTGGTCGACGACATGTCGGTCAGCCGGGGTTTGCTGACCCAGGCGCTCGAGGAGATCGGGATCTGGAAGGTCGATGCCCAGAACAGCGGAGAGACGGCGCTCGGCAAGCTCGTGGCGAGCCCGGTCCACCTCGTGATCTCCGACTACAACATGCCGGGGATGGACGGCCTGCAATTGCTGCAGGCGCTTCGGTCGAACCGCTCCACCCAGCAGATCGGATTCATCCTGGTCACGGGCACGCCGACGCCCGAGATCATCGAGGCTGGACGCAGGATCGGGCTGAACAACCTCGTCAAGAAACCGTTCACCACCGCGGGCCTCAAGCAGTCGATCGAAGCCGTCGTAGGGCGGTTGTGACCGACATGCCTCTCGACAGGGTCGCCCTCGCCGACGTGCTTCTCTCCCTGAAGAAGAGTGTCGAGACCGTGCGACACGACCTTCTTGCGCGGGAAGGCGTGATCCTCGAAGGCTTCATCCGGACCGAGATGGATCCTGCCCTGCTCCGCGAGTTGCAGAGCGCGGACATCCTCACGCAGATCCTCGACGATATCGCCCGCATCCTCGGTGCCTGCGCGGGCGACCTGCCGAAGGATGGCCCGTCGATCGGGGCGGATATCCTCCTCTGTTCGATCCGCCTCGAGAAGGTCCGGGCCGCCATGTTGGGAGAACATCTTCACGTGCCGGCATCCGCCGGTGTCGAGCTGTTCTGACCGTGGCCGCCTCCGCCTCCAGGCCCGCCGAACGCCCTTCCGTCCTGGTCGCCGATCGCAGCCTTTCGGCACGCGAGGCGATCCAGTCCCGTATCGAGGCGGAGACATCGATCGACGTCATCGCGACGGCCCGTGATCTGACGGCCGCCTATCACCTGTCAGAGCATCTCAGACCCGCTGCCGCGATCGTCTCTGCCGACCTCGCGGCGCAGCCGGAATTCGAGGTGCTCGCCCTCCTGTTCCGCGGCCTCGGGACCAGGTGGATCCTGACCGGCCATGACGGGACCGCTTTTACCATGCCGGCCTTTCCCGCCAGCGACACGCGGCAGACCACCGACCTGATAGAATGGGTGGCGCGCCTCGGCGCGCCGCATGCGATGCCCATCCACCGAACCGAACGGAAGGGGCGCCTCGACACCCCCCCTACCAGCGACCGTTCCGAAACGGACGAGCTCATCTTGATCGGGGCGAGCACCGGGGGAGTCGACGCACTTCTGACGGTGCTGGGGCAGTTTCCGCGCGACTGCCCGCCGACCCTCGTCGTTCAGCATACCGGCAAGGCCTTCAGTGCCGGTCTCGCCAGACTCCTGAACGCCAACGTCGCCCCCCTCGTCGAGGAGGCGTCCGACGGCGTGCCCCTCCGCCGGGGGGCGGTCCTGATCGCACCAGGCTGCGAACGGCATCTGACGATCGCACGGGAACCGGGCCGGGTCGCCCGGCTGGCAGACGGTCTTGCCGTTCACGGCCATCGTCCGTCCATCGACATCCTGTTCCGGTCGGCGGTTCCCGTCGGGCCGCGGGTGACCGCGGCCCTTCTCACCGGGATGGGGCGGGACGGTGCGGAGGGTTTGCTGCACCTGCGGCGGGCCGGGGCCCGGACAATCGGACAGGACGAGGCGACGAGCGTGGTCTACGGCATGCCGCGAGTCGCCTGGGAAATCGGTGCCGTCGAATATCAGCTCCCCTTGGCGGCGATCGGCCCCGCCCTCGTCCGGGGCGGCACAATCACTTCAACGACACGGAGATAGGGCGATGGCGAACGTCGAGACGGTCATCCAGGGCCAGTTCAAGATCTCGGCCGATGCGGACACGATCCTGTCCACCGTCCTTGGCTCCTGCGTTTCCGTCTGCCTGTTCGACGACGTCCGCGGCCTTGGGGGGATGAACCATTACCTCCTGCCGGATGTCCGCGAGGGTGCGACAAATGCGACGGACATGAAATACGGCGCCCTGTCGATGGAGCTGTTGATCAATGCGATGCTGCGGCAGGGGGCCCTCCGGCGGGACATGCGCGCGAAACTGTTCGGAGGCGCGCGCATCACCAGGGCCTTCGACGATATTGGGGGCCGAAATGCGGATTTCGCACGCAGCTACATGCAGCGGGAGGACATTCAGGTCGTCGCCGAAAGCTTGGGCGGAACGCAGCCGCGCAGGGTGCATTTCTGGCCGGTCGGCGGCCGAGCACGACTGCTGCTGGTCGACTCGAAGGTCGTCGAAACGCCGCCGAAGCCCGTGCACCCCAAGGCCGACATAACCCTGTTCTGAACGGGGAGAATGATCAAGCTAGGGGGAGGGTTCACATCGTCCGAGAGAATCGTGATCCTATCCTTTTTAGGTCTGGCGGTGACTTACTCTCCCACGACTTGAGCCGCAGTACCATCAGCGCTTCGGGTCTTAACTTCCGAGTTCGGGATG
>NZ_FQYO01000002.1 GCF_900141735.1 Wenxinia saemankumensis | reverse complement strand
GCGTCCTCGACCGCGAAGGCCGCCATCGCGGCCACCATCCAGAGCGCGCCGACCAGATCGGCCCGCCGGTCCGGCGCGGCTCCGTCCATCTCACGCCTCTCCCCGGCTGCCCTGCCCCGCCCTTCTGCCACCGGCGCGGGCAATGCGCCACGGCCCCCGGACGGTCCGGGCGGGGGAAGGTGCATCCCGCGCCTCGGGCGGGTCATCGTGAGGCAGCGCGGCGCCATCCTCCGCCCCGGGGACCGGCCGGCGACCCCACCCCGCAGGTCGTCCTTCAAGAAAAAAGGGCCCCCGAAGGGGCCCTGAGGTTTGCTTGCCGGACGCTGTCGTTGACTGCTCGGAAATGTTTTGCCTGCGGTCCGGAAGCGCCCATCGGCCGAGGCAGTCAGGCCGATGGGGAACTCGTGAGGGCGGTGGATGGTGCGATCCGGCGCGACTTCGCACGTCGCCGGGACGATTTATGGTCGCCGCACCAACAACCCTCAATCTCGTCAGCTACACCCGCTCGTCCCCCCGCAGGTGTTGCACTTCATGCAGGTGCCGTTGCGCACCAGCGTGTAGTTGCCGCATTCGCCGCAGGGATCGCCCTCGTAGCCCTGCATCTTGGCCTTGTCGCGGGCCGAGATGGTGACGGCGGCGACCGAGGTCTCGGTCTTGACGGCCGTCAGCACGTCCCCGGTCGCCGGGGCCGCGCCGCCGCCGTTCAGGACCATCAGCTCCTGCGGCATCCGCTTGCGCAGGTAGCCCGACGAGCTGATCTGCTTGAGCACTTCGAGGCTCTTGGACGCGGCGCGGTCGCCGACGGGGGCGAGGTTGGACTTGCCCTCCTCCTCGCCGCGGCCGAGATCGTCGAAGGACGCCCCTTCCGGCTTCACATGGGCCAGGTCGGTCCGGTCGAGATAGGACACGGCCAGCTCGCGGAAGATGTAGTCGAGGATCGAGGTCGCCGACTTGATGCTGTCGTTGCCCTGCACCATGCCCGCGGGCTCGAACTTGGTGAAGGTGAAGGCGTCGACGAATTCCTCGAGCGGCACGCCGTATTGCAGGCCGACCGACACCGCGATGGCGAAGTTGTTCATCATCGCCCGGAAGCCGGCGCCTTCCTTGTGCATGTCGATGAAGATCTCGCCCAGGGACCCGTCGCCGTATTCGCCGGTCCGCAGATAGACCTTGTGGCCGCCGACGATGGCCTTCTGGGTGTAGCCCTTGCGGCGCTCGGGCATCTTCTCGCGGTGCGAGCGGACCATCTCCTTGACGATGATCTTTTCCACGATCTTCTCGGCCAGCACGGCCGCCTTCTCGTGGTTCGACCCGCTCTCAAGAACCTCGGCGGCCTCGTCGTCGTCCTCGACCAGCGCGGCGGCCAGCGGCTGCGACAGCTTGGAGCCGTCGCGGTAGAGCGCGTTCGCCTTCACCCCGAGCGACCAGCTGAGCTCGTAGGCCTTCTGGCAGTCCTCGATCGTGGCGTGGTTGGCCATGTTGATCGTCTTGGAGATCGCGCCCGAGATGAAGCTCTGCGCGGCGGCCATCATGCGGATGTGGCTGTCCACCGAGAGGTAGCGGGTGCCCTTCTTGCCGCAGGGATTGGCGCAATCGAAGACGTGGTAGTGCTCGGCCTTGAGGTGCGGCGCCCCTTCCAGCGTCATCGTCCCGCAGACATGGTCGTTCGCGGCCTCGATCTCCTTCTTCGAGTAGCCGAGATGGCGCAGCAGGTCGAAGGCGGGATCGGCCAGCTTCTCGGCCGGGATGCCGAGCGACTTGCGGCAGAATTCCTCGCCCAGGGTCCACTGGTTGAAGACGAAGCGGATGTCGAAGGCGGCGGGCAGCGCGGCCTCGACCTTGTCGAGCTCGGCCTGGCCGAAGCCGTGGCCGATCAGCGAGGTCGGGTTGATGGCGGGCGCGTTGCCGAGCGACTTGTGCCCGACGGCGTAGGCGATGATCTCCTCGATCTGCGCGCTGCCGTAGCCCAGCCCCTCGAGCGCGGCGGGGACGGAGCGGTTGATGATCTTGAAGTAGCCGCCCCCGGCGAGCTTCTTGAACTTCACCAGCGCGAAATCGGGCTCGATCCCGGTCGTGTCGCAATCCATGACGAGGCCGATCGTCCCCGTCGGCGCGATGACGGAGACCTGCGCGTTGCGGTAGCCATGCGCCTCGCCGAGGCGCAGCGCCTCGTCCCAGGAGGCCTGGGCCAGTTCGACCAGACCGTCCTGCGGGCAGTTCACCAGGTCGAGCGGCACCGGCTTGACCGCCAGCCCCTCGTAACCCTCCGCCTCGCCATGGGCGGCGCGGCGGTGATTGCGGATGACGCGCAGCATGTGCTCGGCGTTGCGCGCATGGCCGGGGAAGGCGCCGAGCTCGCCCGCCATCTCGGCGGAGGTCGCGTAGGCGACGCCGGTCATGATCGCGGTCAGCGCGCCGGCCAGGGCCCGCCCCTCGTCGCTGTCGTAGCCGTGGCCCATGTTCATCAGCAGGCCGCCGATATTGGCGTAGCCGAGGCCGAGCGTCCGGAAGTCATAGGATCGTTGGGCGATCTCCTTCGACGGGAACTGCGCCATCAGGACGCTGATCTCGAGCGTGACGGTCCAGAGCCGGGTGGCGTGGACATAGGCGTCGGCGTCGAACCGGCCGCCCTTGTAGAAGGTGAGCAGGTTCATCGAGGCCAGGTTGCAGGCCGTGTCGTCGAGGAACATGTATTCCGAGCACGGGTTGCTGCCGCGGATCTCGCCGTCCTCGGGGCAGGTATGCCAGGCGTTGATCGTGTCGTGGAACTGGATGCCGGGATCGGCGCAGGCCCAGGCGGCGTGACCCACCTTCTCCCACAGGTCACGGGCGCGGACGGTGCGGGCCGTCTCGCCGGTCACGCGGGATCTGAGGTGCCATTCCTCGTCGTTCTCCACCGCCTTGAGGAAGGCGTCGGTGACGCGGATCGAGTTGTTCGAGTTCTGGCCGGAGACGGAATTGTAGGCCTCGGAATCCCAGTCGGTGTCGTAGACCGGGAACTCGATCGAGGTGTAGCCCTGCCGCGCATAGTCGAGCACGCGCTTGACGTATGTGTCGGGGATCGAGACCTTCCGGGCCTCGCGCAGGGCGGATTTCAGCCCGTCGTTCTTCGTCGGGTCGACCGCGTCCTCGACCTTGCCGTCCCAGGCCTTGATCGCGGCGAAGATGGCGTTGAGCTTCTGCTCGTGCATCTTCGAGCCGGCGACGATGGAGGCGACCTTCTGCTCCTCCAGCACCTTCCAGTCGATGAAGGCCTCGATATCGGGATGGTCGGCGTCGACGATCACCATCTTGGCCGCGCGGCGGGTGGTGCCGCCGGACTTGATCGCGCCGGCCGCCCGGTCGCCGATCTTGAGGAACCCCATCAGGCCCGAGGACTTGCCGCCGCCGGACAGCTTCTCGCCCTCGCCGCGCAGCGAGGAGAAGTTCGTGCCGGTGCCCGAGCCGTACTTGAAGAGCCGCGCCTCGCGGACCCAGAGGTCCATGATCCCGCCCTCGTTCACCAGATCGTCCTGGACGGACTGAATGAAGCAGGCATGCGGCTGCGGATGCTCGTAGGCGCTGGCGGACTTCACCAGCTTGCCGGTCTTGTAGTCGACGTAATGGTGGCCCTGGGCGGGGCCGTCGATCCCGTAGGCCCAGTGCAGGCCGGTGTTGAACCATTGCGGAGAGTTCGGCGCGGCCATCTGCTGGGCCAGCATGAAGCGCATCTCGTCGTAATAGGCGCGGGCATCGGCCTCGTCGGTGAAGTAGCCGCCCTTCCAGCCCCAATAGGCCCAGGCCCCGGCCAGCCGGTCGAAGACCTGCCGGGCGGAGGTCTCGCCGCCGAAAGTCGCACCCTCGGCCGGCACGCGGCGCCACAGGAACTCGGGCACGCCCTTCTCGCGGACGGGCTTCGTCTCGGAGGGGACGCCCGCCTTGCGGAAGTACTTCTGCGCGATCACGTCGGCGGCGACCTGGCTCCACCTGGCGGGAACCTCGCAGCCCTCGAGCCTGAAGACGATCGTGCCGTCCGGGTTGCGGATCTCGGACGAGGCCGTCCGGAAGTCGATCCCCTCGTAGGCGTCCTGTCCCTTGCTCGTGAATGCGCGTGCGATCTTCATGCTGCCCCGTCCTCGTTCTGTCCGGCCTGCGGCCTTGTGGCGACCTGTCCTCGTCGGTCCGGCGAACGCACCTGTCCTGACCGGCGCCCGAGGGGGGCGCCGAGACCCGCATCCGCGGGCGGTCGGCCTGGTTGTCGGTTCGTCGGCTCCGTATCCCGGGCGGCGGCGGAAGACACTACATCTGGTGTCGCCCCTCGGGACGTGCACACCATGATAGGACTAGGGCTTGGGGGTCAACGCGATTTAGGCACAATCGGTGGCAATTTTTCCGTTGACCGGGGTTTCCCCGATTCCTCCCCCACACTTCCCGATCTTATCCACCGGGTTCTCCCGACTTGTCCCCAGACGCCGTTCCCCCATGCCGGCGGGCGCCCGGCAGGGGCCCGGACCGGGCCGGCCAGACGCCGAGCGGGGGAGAATCGGCCCCCGCACGACGCCTCGCCCATTGTGGGACGCGCGCAACACGGGGGGGCGCCCCCCGTGGGGGCATTTCGGAATGTGGTGGAATCTGGTCGGGGCGGCGAGATTCGAACTCACGACCTCCTGTACCCAAAACAGGCGCGCTACCAGGCTGCGCTACGCCCCGACCGGGTGGCCCGTCGGGGCCGCGCTCCTTCTACGCGCTCGCCGCGCGGGGGGAAAGACTCAGTCGCAGGGCAGTGCGGCACCGTCGCCGATGGCGGGATGCTGCAGCGCATCCCCCTCCGCGATGCCGAGGCGCGCGGCGAGCCCGCCGTTGATCTCGAGCACGAACTGGATGTCGTCGCCGCCGGGAATCGACGTCTCGTCCATCGGCACCGCGTTCGCGTGGATCCGGCGGATCGTCCCGTCGGCCCCTGCAAAGATCATGTCCAGCGGGATCAGCGTGTTGCGCATCCAGAAGGCGGTGCGCTGCGGTCGGTCGTAGACGAAGAGCATGCCGTCGAGCGTCGGCATCTCCTCGACGAACATCAGCCCCTGCGCCCGCTCCTCCGCGTCGTCCGCGACCTCGACCTCGAAGTTCACGCGGCCAAACTCCCCGACGACCGACACGCGGTCCTCGGAACAGGCGTATTGCGCAGCGGCCGGGGCGGCGGCCAGGACGAAAAGGACGGACAGGGCACGCATCATGCGCCTAGCCTTCCCTGATCCCCGCGTCCCAGGCAAGCACCTCGGCGGCCATCTTGCCGCGACGTCCATCGATGATCCGCAGCGCGACCGCCTCTCCGGGTTCGAGATCCGACAGGCCCGACAGGCGCAGCACCTCGATATGGACGAAGACGTCCTCGGGCCGGCCATAGACGTTGGCGAAGCCGAATCCCCGCGTGCGGTCGAACCACTTGACCCGCGCCGGCACCAGCGGCAGGGCCGCCAGCTCCGCGGGGGTGAGGTCGCGCATGTCGGGCAGGGTCGCGCTCTCGCCCTGATGGGCCGGCGGCTCGATCGACAGGATCTCGACGGCCTGGATGCCGCGCGGCGTCTGCTGGGCGCGGATCTTGATCGGCGCGCCGTCCGCCACGCTGTTCTGGCCGAAGGCCCGCAGCACGTTGCCATGCAGCAGCACGTCCCGCGGCACGCCTTCGGCGACGATGAAGCCGTAGCCCTTCGCCGTGTCGAACCATTTGACGTGACCCGTCAGCTCGAGTTCGCCCCCTACGACGGGGTCCGCCTGCTGGTCCCCGGGCCGCCCAGCTTCTCCGGGCGTGATCTTCGTCTTGTCGTCTTCGTCCATTCTCTCACCGCTTGCCCTCTAGGCGGGGCTTTCGCGTTGGCGACTGGAACCGATCCTGAACGCGCGTCATGATGCGTTAAGGCAAAAAACATTCACGACGCTGAATAGCGTCAAACGATCTTCCCCCCTCAATATCACCCTTTGGACAGGCAGGGCCCCGTCACTTCCTACCGCACCCGCTACGGAAACAATCGGGTCACGACCCAGGAATCGTCGCCATCACGGGCCCACCGGAACCGATCATGGAGCCGGGCCGTCCCATCGGCCCAGAATTCGATCTCGGTCGGGACGATCCGGAACCCGCCCCAGAAGGGGGGACGGTCCGGTGTCTGGCCGTGCGCGCTCTCCATGGCCGAGACCCGGGCCATCAACTCGTCCCGCGACTCCAGCGGTCGCGACTGCCGCGACGCCCAGGCGCCGATGCGGCTCTGCAGCGGGCGGGAGGCGTAGTAGGCATCCGCCTGTTCGGCCGATGTCCGCTCCACCATTCCGCGCACTCTGACCTGTCTGCGCAGGGTTTTCCAGTGCATCGTGAAGGCGGCCCGCCCGGTCGCCGCGATCTGCCGGCCCTTGGCGCTGTCGTAGTTGGTGTAGAAGACGAAGGCGTCGTCCTCGATCTCCTTCAGCAGCACGATCCGCGCATCCGGCATGCCGTCCGCATCGACCGTGGCGAGGGCGATGGCGTTGGGATCGCTCGGCTCGGTGCCGGCCGCCTCGTCCAGCCAGGCGCGGGCCAGGGCGAACGGGTCGTCCCCCGCGAAGATGCCGGTCCTGTCCATCGCTCGGATCCCCTTCGGTTGTGCCGGCCCTCCCGGGCGCCTGCCGCCCGTGACGTTGCGTCCCGGGGGCGCGGCGCACGGATCCGGGCCGGCCTTGAAGCCCCCTGACCATTCTTCTAAGCCGATTGCAACATGGCGACACGGGTTGAGGAGCGGTGCGGATGGCCGGATTGATGGAGGGGCGGCGCGGCCTGATCATGGGGCTCGCCAACGACAAGTCGATCGCCTGGGGCATCGCCCGGGCGCTCGCCGAGCAGGGCGCGGAGCTCGCCTTCTCCTACCAGGGGGAGGCACTGAAGAAGCGGGTCGACCCGCTGGCGCAGCAGCTCGGCTCGGATATCGTGCTGCCCTGCGACGTGTCCGACATGGACAGCGTCGACGCCCTGTTCTCGGACCTGAAGGATCGCTGGGGCAGCCTCGACTTCATCGTCCACGCCATCGGCTTCTCGGACAAGAACGAGCTGCGGGGCCGCTACGTCGACACCAGCCGGCAGAACTTCCTGACCTCGATGGACATCTCGGTCTATTCCTTCACCGCCGTGGTGCAGCGGGCGAGCGCGATGATGGCCGAGGGCGGGTCCTGCCTGACGCTCACCTATTACGGGGCGGAGCGGGTCATGCCCCATTACAACGTCATGGGCGTGGCCAAGGCCGCGCTCGAGGCGAGCGTGCGCTACATGGCCGAGGACCTGGGCAAGGACGGAATCCGCGTCAACGCGATCTCGGCCGGGCCGATCAAGACGCTGGCCGCCAGCGGCATCGGCGATTTCCGCTACATCCTGAAATGGAACGAGCTGAACTCGCCGCTGCGGCGGAACGTGACGATCGAGGACGTGGGAAAGTCTGCGGTCTACCTGCTGTCCGATCTCGGCACCGGCACGACGGGCGAGGTGCTGCATGTCGATGCCGGCTACCACGTCGTCGGCATGAAGGCGGTCGACGCGCCCGACATCGACGCCGAGAAGAAGACCGAGGGATGAACGGGTGAAGGTCACCGCCTTCATCGACGTGCCCGACCTCGACCGGGGGATCGCCTTCTACGCCGGGACCTTCGCGCTGGAAGAGCGCGCCCGCCCCCATCCCGGTCTCGTCATGCTGGGCGCGGAGGGCGTCGAGCTCGGCCTGAACGCCCGCGCGGAGGGTTCGGCCCCCTGCCCCGGCACGGCGGAGCGGCGGCGCTATGCGCGGCACTGGACCCCGGTCCATCTCGATTTCCATGTCGATGCGTTCGACGCGGTGCTGGAGCGGGCGCAGGCCCTCGGCGCGACGGTCGAGGCGCTCTGGCGCGACGAAGGCCCCCGCCCCGCCGCCTTCTGCGCCGATCCCTTCGGCAACGGCTTCTGCCTGATGGGGCCTGCCCGATGACGCTCGGCGCCTTCCTCTCGATCGTGCTCATCCACCTCGCCGCCGCGATCTCGCCGGGGCCGTCCTTCGTCGTGTCGATCCGCACCGCCGCCTCCGAGGGGTTCGGGACCGCCGCCGCGCTGGCCCTCGGCTTCGGCCTCGGCGCGCTGCTCTGGGCCGGGGGGGCGCTGGCGGGTCTCGCCCTGCTGTTCGAACTGGTGCCCGCGCTGTTCACGGGCCTCAAGCTGGCGGGCGGTCTGTTCCTTCTGTGGATCGCCCTGCAGATGTGGCGCCACGCCTCCGAGCCGCTGGCCATGCCGGAGGCCGGCAGCGCGCCCCGCTCGCCCGCCTCGGCCGTGCGGCTGGGCTTCCTCACCTTTGCCTCGAACCCCAAGCCGGCCGTGTTCTTCGGCGCGGTCTTCGTCGGGCTGGTGCCGCCCGAGACGCCGCTCGCCTGGAAGGGCGCGATCCTGGCCGCCGTCTTCGTGAACGAGACGGTCTGGTATCTCGTCTGCGCCTTCCTGTTCTCGCGCCCCGCCCCCCGCGCCGCCTATCTGCGCCTGAAATCCGCCGCCGACCGAGTCTTCGGCGGCTTCCTCGCCCTCCTCGGGCTCAAGATCGCCCTCACCTGAAGGAGCCGCCCATGCCCGCCGACCGCCTGCCGCACGAGAAGGGATTCCACGTCAGCTGGGACCAGATCCACCGGGACAGCCGCGCGCTGGCCTGGCGCCTGGACGGGACCGGGCCGGAAGGCACCGGCTGGCGCGCGGTCGTCGCGATCACCCGCGGCGGCATGGCGCCGGCGATGATCGTCGCGCGCGAACTGGGCATCCGCACCGTCGATACGGTCAGCGTGAAGTCCTACGACCACCAGTCCCAGGCCGAGGCCGAGGTGCTGAAGGCGCCCGACTCCGCGATGATGGGCGACGGGACCGGCATCCTCGTCGTCGACGACCTCGTCGATTCGGGCAAGACGCTGGAACTGGTGCGCCGGATGTACCCCAAGGCGCATTTCGCGACCGTCTACGCCAAGCCCAAGGGCCGGCCGCAGGTCGACACCTTCGTCACCGAGGTCAGTCAGGACACCTGGATCTTCTTCCCCTGGGACATGGCCCTGCAATATGTCGAGCCCTATCGGGGCCGGGACTGACCCGGCCCCGGTAGGGCGGCGCTCAGCCGAGCGTCCGGCGCAGCGTCTCCTGCCAGGGCGTCGTCGGACGGCCGATCAGGCGCGACAGGGTCCGGTCCCCGCTGGCCAGACCGCCCCGCGCCGCGCCGGCATCGCTGTCGGCGAGCATGGCCGCGACCGGCGCCGGCAGACCCGCGCCGGTGAGCGCGGCCGCGTAATCCTCCTGCGTCATGTCGGCATAGCTCACCTCGCGCCCGGTCAGGCGCGAGACCTCGGCGGCCAGCTCGGGCATCGTGTAACCGGTATCCCCCGCAAGCTCGTGGATCGTGCCCGAGGCGGGCAGATCGCCCGCCAGCACCGCGGCCGCGGCCTCGGCGAAATCCTCGCGCGCGGCGCTGTGGATCCGCCCCTCGCCCGCGGCGCCGATGATCGCGCCCCGCCCCACCGCCTGCGCCGCGGCGCCGGCATGGTTCTCGCTGTACCAGCCGTTGCGCAGGATGACGTGGTGCAGGCCGGAGGCGGCAAGCGCCCGTTCGGTCGCCACATGCTCTTCCGGCAGGACGGTCAGCGGCGAATCCGTGGCCCGCAGCAGCGAGGTGTAGAGGATCGCGCCCACGCCGGAGGCCCGCGCCGCGTCGATGACGTTGGCGTGCTGGCGGGCGCGCTGGCCGACCTCGCTGGACGAGATCAGCAGCAGCCGGTCCACGCCGACGAAGGCGGCCTGCAGTGCCTCCGGATCGTCGTAGCTGGCGACGCGGACCTCCACGCCCTGCGCTTCCAGTTCGGCGGCGGCCTCCTTCCGGCGGACGAGGGCGCCGATACGGGCCTCCGGGGCGCGCCGCTTCAGCGCCGCGATCGTCAGCGCGCCGAGCTGGCCCGAGGCGCCGGTGACAAGGATGTCGAGGTCGGTCATTCTGCCCTCCGTGGGGGTCTGGTCGAGATATGGTCTCGGATGTAGACCGCCCCCGGCGCGATCGGAAGGAGGCAGCTTTCCATGACCAGGGCACATCAAGGGAACCTCGCCGCGGACGTCCTCGACCGGATGAGCGCCCATGCCGGCGCGCCGGACGACCGCGAGCTCTGCCCGGTGCGCGACGTGCTCGACCGGGTGGGGCAGAAATGGACGATCCTCGTCATGGTCGCGCTCCATGCCGGTCCGCGCCGCTTCTCGGCGCTGCACCGCGCGGTCGCGGACATCTCCAAGCGGATGCTGACCCGCACGCTGCGCGATCTGGAACGCGACGGCTTGATCCTGCGCACGGTCTACCCCACCAAGCCGCCTGCGGTGGACTACACGCTCACCCCGCTCGGCCGGTCCTCGCTCGAGGCGATGGCGACGCTGATCGGCTGGGCGGAGGGCCACCACGACGAGATCCGGCAGGCGCGCCGCGCCTTCGACGCCGCCCTAAGCCAGGAGACGCGCCCATGAACGCCCCGCCCCGCACCGCCACCACCTTCGCCCCGCCGGTGATGGAGGCGCGGCGCTGGCTGGAGGGCGTGACCTTCCCGCCCGACCGGCCCCTCATCAACGTCAGCCAGGCCGCCCCCGTCGATCCCCCGCCCGAGCCGATGCGGCAGGCCATGGCCGAGGCGCTGCTGACCGATCCGGCGAGCCACCTCTACGGCCCCGTCCTCGGCCTGCCGGACCTGCGCGAGGAGGTCGCCGCGCGATGGTCTGCCGCCTATGGCGGGCACCTTGCGCCGGGCGAGGTCGCCATCACCAGCGGCTGCAACCAGGCCTATACCGCCGCGCTGTCGACCCTCTGCGCCGAGGGGGACGAGGTGATCCTGCCGGTGCCCTACTACTTCAACCACCGGATGTGGCACGACATGGCCGGCATCCGCACGATCCCGCTGGAGACCGGCGCCGGCCTGATCCCCGACCCCGAGCGGGCGGCCGCCCTGATCACCGACCGGACCCGCGCCATCGTCCTCGTCAGCCCCAACAATCCGGGCGGCGCGGAATACCCGGCCGGGACGGTCCGCGCCTTTCTCAAGCTGGCCCGGTCGCGGGGGATCGCGCTGATCGTGGACGAGACCTACCGCGATTTCGACAGCCGCACCGGCGCGCCGCACGATCTCTTCGCCGATCCGGACTGGCGGGACACGCTGATCCATCTCTATTCCTTCTCGAAGGCGTTCCGCCTCACGGGGCACCGCGTCGGCGCGATGATCGCGAGCCGCACCCGGCTGACCGAAGCCGAGAAGTTCCTCGACACGGTGACGATCTGCCCCAGCCAGATCGGCCAGCGCGGGGCGCTGTGGGGGCTGCGCAACCTCGGCCAGTGGGTCGCGGGCGAACGGGCCGAGATCCTCGACCGCCGCGCGGCG
The DNA here is from genome assembly GCF_900141735.1 of Wenxinia saemankumensis. Classification (GTDB taxonomy): domain Bacteria; phylum Pseudomonadota; class Alphaproteobacteria; order Rhodobacterales; family Rhodobacteraceae; genus Wenxinia; species Wenxinia saemankumensis. The sequence goes on along the minus strand of NZ_FQYO01000002.1, from coordinate 755,123 downwards.
ATGGAGGAGGGCTTCGCCCGGCTGGAGCCGCTCGGCTGGCGCCTTCTCGGCTGCGGGGCCTATTTCGCCTATGCCGAACACCCCCATCCCCTGCCCTCGCCCGAACTGGCGCAGCGCCTCGTCCGCGAGGCGGGCGTGCTGCTGCTGCCCGGGACGATGTTCCGTCCCGCCGGGGATGCGGCCGGCGCGCGGCAGGTGCGGATCGCCTTCGCCAATGTCGACCGGGCGGGAATCGCGGCGCTGATGGACCGGCTGGCGGGCTTCGCCGCCTGATGCTTGCGCCCCTCAACCGCGCCCCCTATTGAATGCGGCGCATCCGGGGCGAGGGACGACGGGACATGGCGAAGACGGCGAAGACGGCGAAGAGCCTGGGCTTCTACCTGGTGATCGGGCTCCTGCTCGTCGGCCTGGCGGGCTTCGGCGCGACCAGCTTCTCTGGCGGAACCACGACGGCCGCCAGCGTCGGCAGCCGCGAGATCACGGTGCAGGACTATGCCAACGCGCTGAACGCCCGGCTGCGGCAGCTGCAGCAGATCACCGGCAACCCGGTGACCATGGAACAGGCCCGCGCGCTCGGCGTCGACCAGCAGGTGCTGAGCACTCTCGTGATCGAGGCCACGCTCGACGACGAGGCGGCCGATCTCGGCCTGTCGGTGGGCGATGCCGAGGTGCGCGACCGCGTGATCGGCAGCCCCGAATTCGCCGGGCTCGACGGCAGCTTCGACCGCGAGACCTATCGCCGGCTGCTGCAGAACATCGGCCTCTCCGAGGGCCAGTACGAGGACCAGATCCGCCGCGAGAGCGCCCGCACCATCCTGCAGGCCGCCGTGTTGGGCGGGGTGCCGCGCCCGACCACCTATGCCAGCACCCTGGCGGAATGGGTCGGACAGCGCCGCAGCGCCGCCTGGGTCCGCGTGACCGAGGACGACCTGATCGCCGCGCCCGCCGCGCCGGAGGAGGGCGAGCTCGCCGCCTGGTACGACGAGAACCCGGACGCCTTCACCATCCCCGAGACCCGTCGCATCAGCTACGCCTGGCTGACGCCCGAGATGCTGGCGGACCGGGTCGAGGTGACCCAAGAGGAGCTGCGCAACCTCTACGACCAGCGCTCCGCCGAATACGTCCAGCCCGAGCGGCGCCTGGTCGAGCGGCTCGTCATGCCCGATGCCGACGCGGCCGAGGCGGCGCGCGCCGCCCTGGACGCTGGTGAGACCACCTTCGAGACGCTCGTGACGGATCGCGGTCTCGACCTCGCCGACACCGATCTCGGCGACGTGGCGGAGGGCGATCTCGGCGCCGCGGGCGAGCCGGTCTTCGCCGCCGCGCCGGGCGACGTGGTCGGCCCGGTCGAGACCAGCGTCGGTCCCGCCTTCTACCGGGTGAACGCGGTGCTCGCCGCGCAGGAGACCCCGTTCGAGGAGGTCGAGGACGACCTGCGGGCCGAGCTTGCCACCGACCGCGCCCGCCGCGCGATCGAGCAGGAGGTCGAGCGGCTCAACGACCTCGTCGCCGGGGGCGCCTCGATCGAGGATCTCGCCGCCAATTCCGAGCTCGAGGCGGGGCAGATCGACTGGACCGAAGAGACCTCCGACGGCATCGCCGCCTACGACGAGTTCCGCCAGGCCGCCGCGTCGGCCGAACAGGGCGGCTTCCCCGAACTGGTCCGGCTGGAGGATGGCGGCGTCTTCGCGCTGCGCCTCGACGAGGTGGTCCCCCCGGAACAGCCCCCGCTGGAGGACGTGCGGGACGAGGCGCTCGCCGCGTTCGAAGCCGCGCGCATCCGCGCCGCCGTGATCGCCCGGGCCGAGGCGCTGGCCGAGGACATCCGCGAGAGCGGCACCTTCGCCGTCCCGGGCCGCGAGGGCCGCGTCGATTTCGGCTTGACCCGCCGCCAGTTCCGCGAGGACCGGGCCGAGGGCTATGTCGACACCGTCTTCGATCTGTCCCCGGGCGAGGTCCGCGTGATGCCGACCGACGAGGGCGCGCTGATCGTCCGGCTGGAAGGGATCCGTCCCGCCGATACCGAAAGCGAGACCGTCCAGGCCGAGATGGAGACCGTCGCCGACCGCACCAGCCAGTCGATCTCGCAGGACATCTACCAGGTCGTCGTCGACGAGCTGCAATCCGACGTGCCGGTGCGGGTCAACGATTCCGCGATCCAGTCCGTCCTCACGCAGTTCCAGTAGGCAGCGCCGTGGCCGCCCCCCTTCCCGATTTCGAGAGCTTCCGTGCCGGCTACGAGGCGGGGCGCAACCAGGTGGTCTGGACCCGGCTCGCCGCCGATCTCGACACGCCGGTCTCGCTGATGCTGAAGCTGTCGGGCGCGGGAACGAACTCCTTCGTGCTGGAGAGCGTCACCGGTGGCGAGGTGCGGGGGCGCTATTCCATCGTCGGCCTCAATCCCGACCTGATCTGGGAATGCCGGGGAACGAGCAGCCGCGTGAACCGCGCCGCCCGCTACGACGACGGGGCCTGGCAGGATTGCGCGGAGGATCCGCTGACGGCGCTGCGCGCGATCATCGCCGAGAGCCGGATCGACCTGCCCGAGGATCTGCCGGCCGCCTCGGCCGGGCTGTTCGGCTATCTCGGCTACGACATGATCCGGCTGGTCGAGCATCTGCCGCACGTCAATCCCGACCCGATCGGCCTGCCCGACGCGGTGCTGGTCCGCCCCTCGGTCGTCGCCGTGCTGGACGGCGTGAAGGGCGACGTGATCCTCGTCGCGCCCGCCTGGGCCGGCAGCGGCATGTCCGCCCGCGCGGCCTATGCGCAGTCGGCGGAGCGGGTGATGGATGCCCGCGCCGCGCTGGACCGGCCCGTGCCGACCGATGCCCGCGCCCTCGCCGACCCGCATCCCGAAGCGGCGCCGGTGTCCAACTTCACGCGCGAGGGCTACCACGCCGTCGTCGAGCGGGCGAAGGAGTACATCCGCGCCGGCGACATCTTCCAGGTCGTGCCGTCCCAGCGCTGGACGCAGGATTTCCGCGAGCCGCCCTTCGCGCTCTATCGCAGTCTGCGGCGGACGAACCCGTCGCCCTTCATGTTCTACTTCAATTTCGGCCCCTTCCAGGTCGTCGGCGCCTCGCCCGAGATCCTCGTCCGGGTCTTCGGCTCGGAAGTGACCATCCGCCCGATCGCCGGCACCCGCCCCCGCGGCGCGACCCCGGCCGAGGACAAGCTGAACGAAGAGAGCCTGATGGCCGACGAGAAGGAACTGGCCGAGCACCTGATGCTGCTCGATCTCGGCCGCAACGACGTGGGCCGCGTCGCGCGGATCGGGACCGTCACCCCGACCGAGCGCTTCATCGTCGAGCGCTATTCCCACGTCATGCACATCGTCTCGAACGTGGTGGGCGAGCTTTCGTCCGAACACGACGCCCTCTCGGCCCTGCTGGCCGGGATGCCCGCGGGCACGGTGTCCGGCGCGCCGAAGGTCCGCGCGATGGAGATCATCGACGAGCTGGAGCCCGAGAAGCGCGGCGTCTACGGCGGCGGCTGCGGCTATTTCAGCGCGAACGGCGACATGGACATGTGCATCGCCCTGCGCACGGCGGTCCTGAAGGACGAGAAGCTCTACATCCAGGCCGGCGGCGGGGTCGTCTACGACAGCGATCCCGAGGCGGAGTACATGGAGACGGTGCACAAGTCGAACGCCATCCGACGCGCGGCGGAGGACGCGACCCGCTTCCACGGTGACGGAAACCGCTGAGGGTGACGCTGGCGCCGCTCCTCGCTGCGCCCGTCGCCATCCTCGTTCACACCCTCCTCGCCCTCGCGGCGTTCCTCCTCGGGGCGGCGCAGTTCCTGGGGCGCAAGGGCACCCGGGCGCACCGGGCGATCGGCTGGACCTGGGTGATCCTGCTGGCGCTGGTCGCGCTGTCGTCCTTCCGCATCTCGACGATCTGCAGCTTCGGCCCGTTCAGCCTCATCCACCTGCTGTCACTCTACACCCTGATCGTCCTGCCTTACGGCGTGCTCGCCGCGCGGCGCCACGACGTGGGGGCGCACAAGCGGTCGATGGCGCTGCTCTATCTGGGGGCGCTGGTGATCGCCGGCGCCTTCACGCTGGTGCCGGGGCGGATCATGAACGAGGTCGTCCTCGGCACGCCGCCGGGGTCGAACGCCTGCGCGTGAGGGCGCGGCCCGCTACTTGCGGAACTTGTCGAGGCTGACGATGTCGGCGTCCTTCTTCGGCGCCTCGGCATCCTCGGCCTTCTTGCCGCCGGGCTTGGCCTTGGGCCGCGCCTCGACCACCTCGGCCTCCTGCGCGGGGGCATCGGCCTGCGCCCCGTCCTCCTCCGCCTCGTCGTCCTCGTCCTGCGTCTCGAACCGCAGGCCGAACTCGACCGACGGGTCTACGAAGGTGCGGATCGCGTCGTAGGGGATGTAGAGCGGCTCGGGGCTGTCGCCGAAGTTCAGCGTGATCGAGAAGCCCTCGTCCGTGACCTCGAGGTTCTGGAACCAGTGCTGGATCACGATGGTCATCTCGCCCGGATAGCGGTCCGACAGCCAGTCCGCGATTTCCACGTCGGGATGCATCGTGTCGAAGGTGATGAAGAAGTGGTGGCTGCCCGGCAGCCCCTCGCGCGAGACCCGGGCGAGCACGTCCTGGATCAGCGCGCGCATCGCGCGGTGCATCAGCGTGCCGTAATCGATGGTCGTGCCGCTGGCCATTCGGGGGTCTCCGTTCCGCGAGGTGCCGGGAGTCTAGACCGCATCGCGGGAAGGGAAAAGCGGGATTGCCCCCGCGGCCCGGCCGCGCCCGCAGGACGGCCGGCAGGTCAGCCGAAGATCACCGACAGCTCGCGCAGGATCTTGCGGCGGATCGCCCCCGGATAGTCGCGGTGGCCGCGCGCGGTGACGACGAAACCGTCGGTGCTGATGACGGAGCGGTCGTAGAAATTGGTGATGGCGAGGCCCATCCCCTCGATGGCGATGGCGTTGATCGTGACGCCCGCCCGCTCGGCCGCGCGGCGGGCCGCGCCGACATCGGCCCCCGCATTCGGCGTGCCGTCGCCCGAGATGTCGAGCACGCGGCGCCGGCAATCGGCCACCTGCGGAAAGGCGGTGAGCGCGAAGGCGATCGCGTCCCCTGGCGCAGTATCGGACATGACGAAGGCCCGCTCGAGCCCGCGGGCGCGCTCGGACAGGGCGGCCGCATCGGCGGGGCCCGCGATCCGGGTCCAGGGGATCGACAGCTCCTGCCGTTCGGACCCCGACCATTGCATCACCGCGATGGCGACCTGTCCCTCGACCATCGCGTCCACGATCTCGGGCGCGCCGAGGGCGTCGGCCATCCCGTCGACCTGCAGCCGGTATTCCGCGACATCGACGGATTGCGAAACGTCGATCGCCAGCATCAGCGCGGTGTCGCAGGCGGCGGCGGGCGGGGCGACGACGAAGAGACAGGCCGCGAGGGATCTGGCGAGGGGGCACATGGCCCCACAAGACCCACGACGGGCCCTGCATGCAAGCCGTCGGCGCGCAGCGCCCCGTCCCCGAGCCGCGGCCCGCGCTTCCCCGGCCTGCGCCGCACGAGGTGCGGACGGCACGAAGACATGGATGGTGGAAGTGCAGGCTTCTGTTGCCAGGTGCCTGCGAACCCCGCCTTACGCTGCTAGGCGCAAGGACTTAGATTTCGGTATTCCGCACTGCTTACGCAGCGAGGGCCACCGGAGCACGGTTGTCGTTGGCAACTGTACAATTCGGACCGATAACGGTGGTACCTCACCGGGACAAAGCAAACCCCTTTAGACGTTCGTCGATCCTGTTTCGGCCCCATTCGCCCCCAACGAGGGATGTGTGGTGGAGCCGCCGGGTACCGCCCCCGGGTCCGATCCGCTTATTACGAGCGCGTTTATGTCCATAGTCCCCTTGCGGAGACAGCCCCAATCTAGGGGCCCCGGCCACGGGGATCAAGCGGGAGGATCAAGCGGGGGATGAACCTCTCGGCCGGAACGCTCAGCCCAGCGCGGCGAGCCCGGGGAAGGTCTCGAGAAGCCACCAGCTGAAATCAGAGAACTGCCCGGTCAGCATGAACAGGCCGACGGTCCAGAGCAGCAGGCCCGACACCTTCTCGATGATGCCCATCCGACGCTTCATCGCCGCCATGACCCCGCCGAGCGAGGGGAAGAAGGCGGCCACGGCGAGAAAGGGCAGCCCCAGCCCCAGCGCGTAGGCGGCCAGCAGGACCGCCCCCCGCGTCACGTCCGCCTCGGTCATCGCGAGGCCGAGGATCGCGCCCAGGATCGGGCCGAGGCACGGCGTCCAGCCGAAGGCGAAGGCAAGGCCGAGAAGGTAGGCGCCGAAGGCCGAGCCGCCGCGATCCCCCGCCTCGAGCCGCGCCTCGCGGTCGAGGAAACGCAGGCGCAGGATGCCGAGGAAGTGCAGCCCGAACAGCATCACGACGAGCCCCGCCCCGATGACGAACCAGCCCTGCACCGACAGGAACATCCGTCCCAGCGCCGAGAAGGCCATGCCGAGCAGCAGGAAGACCGTGGAGAGGCCGAGCACGAAGAACCCCGCCGCCACCAGCACCCGGCGCCGCTCGCGCGCGGGACCGCCCATCTCGGTCATCGACACCCCGCCCATATAGGCGAGATAGGGCGGCACGATCGGCAGCACGCAGGGCGAGAGGAAGGACAGCAGCCCCGCCAGGCCCGCGATCAGCATCGCCGGCAGCAGCGTCACCGTGAGGATCGTGTCGGGGTCGAGCATGGGGCGGGGCCTTCGTGGATCGTCTCGCCCTCCCCGGTACCCCAAGGAGGGGACCGCGTCACCCTCGCCCGGCTCACGCCGGCGCGAGGGTACGCGATTCGCGCGTTCGGCTGGGTCGATCGGGCCGGAAATGCGGCGGCCGCGGGCCGACGCTCGCGCGCAGGACGGCTGCTCCCGGGCTGGCCGGTCTCCCGGGGGGGCGCCCCGCGGGACCGGCACCGTCCCGTCCGGCCGGGCCAGCCGCGCCCCCGGGCGGTCAAGATGGTCCGTCGGACCCCCCCTCCACCTGCAGCCGCAACCTCGCCCCTCCGGCGGCCCGGGCGATGCCGGCGCGGCGCCTCGCCGAGGGGCCCGCCCACGCCCCGCCCGGGCCCCGCCCGGGCCGCGGCGATCCGGCCACATCGGCGCGGTCCGTCACGCGCTGAGCACGATTGCGCCATCGCGGCGACGCGCTCGCGATTAGTGTTGACGGCAGAACGCGGCGGGCGCATCCGCCGCGCCGAGCAGAAACCCCTCTCGAGGCCCTTCCGATGGCAAGTCTCCAACCCACCTCCTCCATCCCGGCGAGCAGCGCCCAGATGGGTCAACCGGCCCCCCAGACCATGGGTCAGCCGCAGGCGCAGCAGGGCGCCGCGCAGGCGGCGCAGGCCGGCCAGCAGCAGGCCGGGCAGGTGATCTTCCGCGACTACGCGGCGATCTGAACGTCCCCGCGGGGCGGGGCCGTCGGCAAGGCTCCGCCCATGCGCTCACGAAGCGCGTGATCCGGACGCGCGAATCCCGCAAGGATCGGGCAACCGCCCCTGCCCGGATCCCGCCCATGCTGCGCCCCGCCCTCGTCGCCCTGTCCTGCCTCGTCGCCGCCTCGGCCTGCGGGCGTGCCCCGGAGGGGCCGCAGGTGGCCCGCAGCGCCCCCGCGCTCTACCCTGGCGAGACCGCCGAGATGCGCGACCTGATCCGCCGCTATGCCGCGATCCACCAGATCCCCGAGGCGCTTCTCCACCGCGTCATCCAGCGGGAAAGCGACTACAATCCGGGTGCGCGGAACGGCCCCTATTACGGGCTGATGCAGATCCTTCCGCAGACCGCGCGCACGATGGGATTCTCCGGCAGCGCGTCGGACCTGCTTGATGCCGAGACCAACCTGATGTTCGCCGGCCGCTACCTGCGCGGCGCCTGGATCGTCTCGGACGGCGATATCGACGAGGCCGTGGGCTGGTACGCACGCGGCTACTACTACGAGGCCCGCGACCGCTGCCTGCTCGTCGCCACCGGCCTGCGGGACCGCGAACTTCGCTGCTGACGGCAGCCCGGCCCGTCGATGCGGTAGCGCCTCCCGGCTGCCGCCCCCCCTCACGATCGAGCATGCGGCTCTTCCCGGCTTGACCGCGGCACGACATTTCGTCATTCGTCGAAACATGGAAACGTCAGACGCCGTCGCTGCATTCTCCGCCCTCGGCCAGCCGGGCCGGCTCGACGTGCTGCGCCACCTGATCCAGGCCGGCCCGGGCGGACGGGCGGCGGGCGAGATCGCGGCGTCGCTCGGCATCCGCCCCAACACGCTGTCCTCCGCGCTCGGCATCCTGTCGCAGGCCGGGCTGGTCTCGTCCCATCGCGACGGACGACGGATCGTCTATTCCGCGCGGATGGAGGCGATCGCAGCCCTGGTCCAATGGCTGGTCGCCGATTGCTGCGGCGGCGACGCGGCCGCCTGCGCGCCGATGACGCGGGCGCTGACCTGCTGCCCGCCCGGACGGGCGGCGCCGTGACCGGCGTCGTGCATGGCCCCGCAGCGGCTGCCGTCGCCGGCCCCGACCTGCCCCGGAGGCTGGTGGCAGAGGCGCTGGGCACGCTCATCCTCGTCGCGACGGTCGTCGGGTCGGGCATCATGGCCGAGACGCTGACCGGTGACGTCGCCCTGGCCCTTCTGGGCAACACGATCCCGACCGGGGCGATCCTCGTCGTCCTCATCACCTGCCTCGGTCCCCTCTCGGGCGCGCATTTCAATCCGGCCGTCACCCTCGCCCTCTGCCTGCGGCGCGAGGGGCCCTGGGCGGAGGCGCTGCCCTACATGGGCGCGCAGGTCGCAGGCGGAATCCTGGGCGCGGTGCTGGCGCATGCGATGTTCGAGCAGCCGCTCCTCCAGCTCTCCACCCATGTCCGCACCGGCCCCGCGCAATGGCTGGCCGAGGCGGTGGCGACCTTCGGCCTCGTCTTCTCGATCCTCGCCGCCGTCCGGGTCCGCCCCCCGGCGGTGCCCCTCGTCGTCGGTCTCTACATCACGGCGGCCTACTGGTTCACCGCCTCCACCTCCTTCGCGAACCCGGCCGTGGCGATCGCGCGGGCGCTGACGGACACCTTCTCCGGCATCCGGCCCGCCGACCTGCCCGGCTTCATCCTCGCGCAGCTGGCCGGGGCAGCGTTGGCCGCGCCCTTCGCCGCCTGGCTGCTGCGCCCCCTGCCCCGGAGTGCCCCATGAGCGCCGTCATCTTCCACAATCCCGACTGCGGCACCTCGCGCAACGTCCTCGCCCTGCTCGAGGCGACGGGCCATGCGCCGCAGGTGATCCCCTATCTCGAGACAGGCTGGACCCGCCCGCTCCTCCTCACGCTCCTCGCCGCGGCGGATCTCACCCCGCGAGAGGCGCTGCGCGTGTCGAGGAGCCCGGCGGAAGAGCTGGGCCTGACCGCGGAAGGCGCGAGCGACGACGAGATCCTGGACGCGATGCTGACGCATCCGATCCTCGTGAACCGGCCCTTCGTCGCGACCGCGCGGGGCGTCGCGCTCTGCCGTCCGTCCGAGGCGGTGATCCCGCTGCTGGACGCCGTGCCGACGGAGCGGGTCCTGAAGGAGGACGGGACGATCCTCTACGATCCGGCCCTCCACGATCCGGCCGGCACCGGCGGCGCCTGACGCAGGCCCGGCCCTGCGGCGGCGCACCTTTACGCTCCCGGCCCCTTTTCCTATATCTTCGCTCAGCTATTCCCCCAAACGAACGGACAGGGCCATGAACGCGGATCCCCGGATGGAAGGCACGCCCCTCATCGAGCCGTCCTCGACCGACAATCCCCTGCACGAGCCGATCGTCGAGGCGATCCGCACCGTCTACGACCCCGAGATCCCGGTGAACATCTACGATCTCGGCCTGGTGTACACGATCCGCATCGACGAGGGCGGCGACGTGCTGGTGAAGATGACCCTGACCGCGCCGGGCTGCCCGGTCGCGGGCGAGATGCCCGGCTGGATCCAGAACGCGGTCGAGCCGGTCCCGGGCGTGAAGTCCTGCGAGGTCGAGCTCGTCTGGGAACCGCAATGGGGCATGGACATGATGTCCGACGAGGCCCGGCTGGAACTCGGCTTCATGTAGTCCGGCGTCCCGCTGGCTGCGGGGCAGCGGGGGCCGCCGCTCGCGCAGCTCCGAACGCCGTCCCACTGGAACCCTGCCGCGCCGAACGGGTTGCCCCGGCATCGCGACCACGAATGCCGGGGCCCCGCCATGATCTGCAGCGCCGCTTTCCGGCATGCTCTGACGCTCCTCCTTCTCTCCCTCCTCGCGCTCTGGGCACTCGCCGCCTCCGCCCGGGACGCGCCCGAGACGTTCGAGGTCGGATCGCTGAACGATGGCCTGCCCCCGGCGGCGGACTGGATCGACCGCTCCACCCCGCAAGGCCTGATGGAGAGCCTCGTCTTCGCCACGGAGACGGGGCGGTGGGAGGAGGCGGCCCAGCTCTTCGACCTGTCGGACATCCCGCAGGGCGACCAGCAGGCCGCCGGGTCGGGGATCGCACGCGACCTTGCACAGATCATCGAGCGCAAGATCGTCATCGACTGGTTCGACCTGCCCGACCGTCCCGACGGCGCGGTCGAGCCGGGCGAGGGACAGGACGCCATCGCGCTGCAGCCGCGCCGGTCCCTGCCGCTCTGGACGCTCGACCTGCCGGACCGACCGGTGGAGCTGCGGATGAACCGGCTTCAGGTCGGCGAGGAGGACCCGGTCTGGGTGATCTCGCGGCAGAGCGTCGCCAACATCCCCGCGCTCGCCCTGCTCTACCGCCCCTCCGCGCTGGAGACGGCGATCCCGGACGCCCTGCGCGAGGACGGGATCTGGGGCCTGCAGGCATGGGAGCTGATCGCCCTTCCCCTCGTCCTGCTGCTCACCGGTCTTGCCGGCTTCGTCTTCTACAAGGCGCTCGGCGCGCTGGCGCGCGGGCGCCTCGCCGGGCGCGGGGGCCGGCTGCTGCTGGCGGCGCAGGGCCCCCTCACACTGGCCGTGGTGACGCTGGTCCTGTCGACGCTGGCGCGGTCGGTCCTCATCTTCTCGGGCCAGATCGACACGATCCTGACACCGCTGACGGCCTCGGCCTACGTCATCGCGGCCTTCTGGATGGTGATCTCGTTCGGGGACGCGGTGATCGACCGGCTGATCGACCTCGACGGCGGCAACTACAAGGAGATCGGCGAGGGCCACGAGGATCGCCGCCGGATCGCAACCCGCGTCGTGGCGCTGCGCCGGGCCCTGCTGGTCGTCGTCGTGCTCGCGGCCTTCGGGATCCTGCTGAACGAGGTGGCCGTCTTCCGCTCGCTCGGGATCTCGCTGCTCGCCTCGGCCGGGGGGCTGGCCCTTCTGCTGGGATTCGCCGCGCGCAACGTTCTGTCCAACATCATGGCGAGCCTGCAGATCGCGCTGAACGGCTCGGCCAAGATCGGCGACAAGATCGTCTGGGACGACAGGATCTGCGTCGTCGAGCGGATCAACTTCACCTACGTGCAGCTCCAGGTCTGGTCGGGGGAGCGGATCGTCGTCCCGGTCGTGGAATTCGTCGACACGCCCTTCGAGAACTGGACGATGAAGGATCCCTCGATCATCCGGAAGGTCACGCTCAAGCTTGCCCACGGCTTCGACGCCCAGACCCTGCGCGACGACTTCGATCGTATCCTCGACGAGATCGGCGAGGGGATCGGCGCCGACGAGGACCGGGGCGTGGCGGTGACGGGGCACGACGTCTTCGGGCAGGACGTGCTCTTCAAGGTGCCCTGCACCGATCCCAACACCGCCTGGACGATCGAATGCGAGGTCCGCGAGAAGCTGCTGCGGATCGCGTCCGAGCGGGCGGCGCTGGACGGCCGCATCTTCCCCGAGGCGGCCGCGGCCGAAGGCGGGGCCTGAGCCCCGGCCGAGGTCCGGCGCCCAGCTGTCCAACTGCCCCGGAGGCTCCGCCCCTTGAACCATGACCGGCCTCACCCCCTGTCTTCGGGGCGGGAGCAGGGGTCGGTGGCGCGCGACCGGGCAGGAGCACGCTCGCCCGGCGCAGGGGGCGGGCTAGATGGCCCGGTCGGCCACCGGGTCGCACCGCCCCCCTCTCGACGCCCCCCTTTCGACGGATTCTCCCGAAACCATGCCCCCCGCCACCGCGTCCCGCCCCGCCGGACCGTCGCTCGCTACGCTGGTCCTGCTGAGCGCGACCTCGATCCTGACGCTGAACATGGTGCTGCCCTCTCTCGGCAACCTGGCGCAGAGCTTCGATCTGGGCTTCGGGGCGGCGAGCCTCGTCGTGTCGGTCTACATGGTCGTCACCGCGCTGTTGCAGGTCGTGCTCGGCCCGCTCTCGGACCTCTACGGGCGGCGGCCGGTGATCCTCGTCTCGCTCGGGCTCTTCGCCCTCGCCTCGCTCGGCTGCGCGCTGGCGGGGGCGTGGTGGCTCTTCATGGCGTTCCGGATCCTGCAGGCGGCGGTGATCTCGGCCAACGTGCTCAGCCGCGCGATCGTGCGGGACGTGTCCCCCCCGCGCGAGGCGACGGACCGGCTGGCCACGATCGGCATGACCCTGGCGCTGGGGCCGATGCTGGCGCCGATGGTCGGGGGCTTCCTCGACCAGGCCTTCGGCTGGAGGGCGACCTTCTGGCTGTTCACCGCAGCCGGGGCGGCGCTGCTGCTCTGGTGCTGGCGGGCCCTGCCCGAGACCGCGCCGGGGGGCGGGGCGGGCGCGATGGCGCAGATCCGGACCTACCCGCAGCTCCTGCGGGACCGCCTGTTCTGGAGCTACACGGCCTGCATGGGCCTGTCCTCGGGCGTGTTCTTCTCGTTCCTGACGGCGGCCGCGGCCCTCGCGGCCGAGGCCTGGGGCATGGGCGAGGCGCTGCTGGGCCTCTGCCTCGGCGCGCCGCCGGTCGGGTTCCTCATCGGCAACTTCCTGTCGAAGCGCCTCTCGGCCCGTGTGCCGGGGGCGCGGCTGATCCTGGCGGGCCGACTCGCCACGCTGGCCGGCATGTCGGGCGCGGCGGCGGCCTGGGCGGTAGGCCTGTCGGGGCCCTGGGCCTTCTTCCTCTTCATGCCGCTGATCGGGGTCGGCAACGGCCTCACCTTCCCGGCGGCCACGGTGGGGACGCTCGCCGTGCCGGCACGCCTGGTCGGCGCGGCGGCGGGCCTGTCGGGCGCCCTGATCATCGGAACGGCCGCGGTCATGGCGACGGCGACGGGGCTGCTGGTCGGCCATCCGCCCGCGATCGGGCCGGCGGTGCTGGTGCTGGCGGTGTCCGCGCTCGCGGCGCTCGTCGTGTCGCTGCCGGCAATCCGCGCGGATTGGGACGGGATCGAGCGGGACCACGACGCCGCCCCTGCCCCGGCTCCCGGCCCCGCCGCGCGCCCCCTCCGCGGCTGAGGGCCGCGCGTCGGCCTTGAGGGCGCGGCACCGAGGGATTATGTCGCCCTCACACCCATCCGAACCCGTGAGGGGGCACACCCGACATGTTCGCCATTCCCGGAAAGCAGGCCGTCACCATGACCCCCCGCGCCGCGGCGCGGATCGCCCGGCTGATGGACCGCGACGGCCACCAGGGCCTGCGGATCGGCGTCAAGAAGGGCGGATGCGCCGGCATGGAATACACGATGGACTTCGCCGAGACGGTCGATCCCCACGACGAGGTGGTGGAGCAGGACGGCGCCCGCGTGATGATCGCGCCGATGGCGCAGATGTTCCTCTTCGGCACCGAGATCGACTACGAGACCTCGCTGCTGGAGAGCGGGTTCAAGTTCCAGAACCCCAATGTCGTCGATGCTTGCGGCTGCGGCGAGTCGATCAAGTTCCGCGAGGTGGACGAGATCCACCCGGCCGAGGTGCAGCGCGCGGACGGCCCCCGCGGCTGATCTGCCCGCATGGCCCCGCCCGGCGAGGGTCGCTCTTCTGCGCGATATCTTCGAGGTCGTAGGGCCGCGACGACCCGGCGCAAGATGGGCGGGCCCTGCCTCTATGCCGGCCGGCCGATCGTCGCGCTGATACGCTCGGACACGGTCCTGCTGCCCGAAGGCGCCGGAGCGGTGAAAGCGCGGAGGGAGCGCGAGGGATGGACCCGCTGGGTCCGCGAGCCGGGGGGAATGCCAGAGCGGCGCGATGCCCTACTGGGAGATGCCGGTCGGGGCGCCGGACGATTGCGCGCTGGCCGGCACCCTTGCGCGGGGGGCGCTGGAGAGCCTGCGCGGATGCCGTTCAGCCCCGCCCCTTCAGGTGCAGGTAGGTCTCGTCATAGCGTCTCTGCAGGTGATCGACGGCGCGCACCGGACGGTCCGACCCCGGCGGCGCGACGTCCACGTCGAATCGCGGGTTGAAGAAGAGCGGCACCGAGATCCGCTCCTGCGCCGTACCCCGGACCCGGTGCTCGGTCGCGCGGACCGCGCCGTCGGTCCAGAGCTCCAGCATCTCGCCGAAATTGACTACGAAGGCGCCGGGCGCGGCCTCCACCGGGCGCCACGCCCCGTCGCGGCCCCGCAGCTCGAGTCCCGAGACCCCGTCCGTGGCAAGAAGGGTCAGGCAGCCGTAATCGGTATGGGGCGCGATCCCGAAATCCCGCTCGCCCGCCCCCTCCGGCCGGGCGGGGTAGTGGTTGCCCCGCAGCAGGGCCATCGGCCGGTCGAAGGCGCGCGCGAAATGCGCCGGATCGCGGCCGATCGCCTCGGCGATTGCGGCGAGCAGGTCCATCGAGACGGCGCAGGCCTCGGCGAAATAGGACTCCAGCGTCGCGCGGAAGCCCGCCGGCCGCGCGGGCCAGAGATTCGGCGCGTAGGTCCGCAATCCGCTCTCCGGCCATTCGTGACCGCTGTCGAACACCTCCTTGTAGTCGGGGTTCGATCCGGGATCGACCTGCTCGGACAGGGGCGCGCCCCAGCCCCGGCTGGCGCCGGTGGCGGCCATGTCGACGCGGCGCTTCTCCTCGGGCGGCAGCGCGAAGAAGGCGCGGTAGGCGGCGATCACCCCGGCCACCCGGTCCGGGCCGATGGCGGAATTGGCGAGGGTCAGGAACCCCGTCTCCTGTACGGCGACGCGCAGGCGTTCCATCTCGTCCGGCGCGCGGGCCGAGAGCCGGGCGGCATCGAGGGCGGGGATCATGGCGGTCTCCGGGGGGGCTGGGACAGGCGGCGCCTGCCCGACCCGGGGGCGGGCCGCAAGCCCCTTTCGCGGCCAAGGGTCCCTTGCTACTCCGGAACGGTCCGAAACCCGAGGAGATCCCCATGCGCCGCAAGCTCGCCGCCGGAAACTGGAAGATGAACGGCACGCCGGACAGTCTGGCCGAGATCGAGGCCCTGATGCGGATGCAGGCCGCCCCGGGGGTCGAGATCCTGATCTGCCCGCCCGCGACGCTGATCGCGCAGGCGGCCGCGCGGGTCGGGGACCACCCGATCGCCATCGGCGGGCAGGATTGCCACCCCAAGGCGCAGGGGGCGCATACCGGCGATCTGTCCGCCGCGATGCTCGCCGCCGCCGGGGCGACCCATGTCATCCTCGGCCATTCCGAGCGCCGCGCCGATCACGGCGAGAGCGACGCCCTCGTCCGGGCCAAGGCGGAGGCCGCCCACGCGGCGGGCCTTATCGCGGTGATCTGCGTCGGCGAGACGCTGGAGGAGCGCGAGGACGGCCGGGCGGAGCAGGTGGTCACCCGGCAGCAGGCGGGGTCTCTGCCCGACGGGGCGAGCGCGGCCAACACGATCGTCGCCTACGAGCCGGTCTGGGCCATCGGCACCGGCAAGGTGCCCGGCACAGACGATATCGGCGCGATCCACGGCGCGATGCGGGCGGCGCTGGCGGAGCGGTTCGAGGATGCGGACGAGATGCGCCTGCTCTACGGCGGCTCGGTGAAGGGGTCCAACGCGGCCGAGATCTTCGCCGTCGCCGATGTGGACGGCGCGCTGGTCGGGGGCGCTTCGCTGACGGCGCAGGACTTCTCGCCCATCGTCGCGGCCCTGGACGCCGCCTGATGGAGGAGCTGACGCGCGGCTACCTGTTCGACGTCTTCGGCACGCTGGTCGACTGGCGCAGCGGGATCGCGGACGAGGCCGCGCGCGTCTTCGCCGACCGGGGGATCGACGCCGATCCCCATGCCTTCGCGGATCACTGGCGCTCGCTCTACGATCCCGCGATGGCCGCCGTGCGGGACGGGGCGCGCGGCTTCGTGCCGCTGGACGTCCTGCATGCCGAGATGCTGGAGGACACGCTCGACCGGTTCGGCATCGGCGGGGCCTTCGACGGCTCGGCCCGCGCCGCCCTGGTCCGCGCGTGGGAAAGGCTGCCCCCCTGGCCCGACGTGGGCGAGGGGCTGGCCGTGCTGGGGCGGCACGCGCTGCTCGCCCCCTGTTCCAACGGGTCGATCGCGCTGATCTCCCGGCTGTCCCGCTTCGCCCAGTTCCGCTGGGACGCGATCCTGGGGGCCGAGATCGCGCGTGACTACAAGCCCAAGGCAGAGGTCTACCGCGCCTCGTGCCGGGCGCTCGGAGTGCCGCCGGAGCGGGTGACGATGGTCGCCGCGCATAACGGCGACCTCGCCGCCGCACGGGCGGCGGGATTGCGGACCGCCTTCGTCGCGCGCCCGGCCGAGCACGGCCCTGGCCAGCGCACCGACCTCGCCCCCGAGGCGGAATGGGACGTGGTGGCGGACCGGCTGGCGGACGTGGCCGGCACGATCTGAACGCGCCGGGGCGGACCCGCCCCCGGAACGGGTCCGTCATGGCCCATCTTGAAGATCGGCGCCGCCCTGCCCTACGGAGGCGGCATGCAACGCCTCTCCCAGTCGCCCACCGACCCCGCCTTCGTCCAGGATCCCTACGCCTTCTACGAGAAGGCGCGCGCCGCCGGCCCGCTCTTCTACTGGGAAGAGCTGGGCATGGTCTGCGCTACCTCGCACCGCCTCGTCTCGTCGCTGCTCCGAGATCGGAGGCTCGGCCGCCAGGTGCCCGAGGCGCATGTCCGCGAGACCGGGCCGCATCTCGACCCGTGGAAGGCGATCGAGCGGCATTCGCTGCTGGCGCTCGAGCCGCCCGATCACACGCGGCTGCGCAAGCTGATCCTGCATGGCTTCACCTCTCGCCGGATCGGCGGCATGGCGGCGTCGATCGAGGCGCTCTGCCACGACCTGATCGACCGCTTCCCCGAAGGAGAGGTCGACCTCGTGCCCGCCTATTGCCGGCTGGTGCCGGTGATCGTGATCTGCCGCCTGCTCGGCGTGCCCGAGGACCGGGCCGAGGACCTGCTTGACTGGTCGAACGCGATGGTGGCGATGTACCAGGCGCGCCGCTCGCGCGGGATCGAGGATGCGGCCGCAGCGGCCAGCGCCGACTTCTCCGCCTTCCTGCGCGAGCACATCGCCGCGCGGCGCCGCGCCCCCGGCCCCGACATGCTGTCCGAGCTGATCGCGGCCGAAGAGGCGGGCGACCGGCTCTCGACCGACGAGCTGATCGGCCTCGTCGTGCTGCTGCTCAATGCCGGGCACGAGGCGACGGTCCACACCCTCGGCAACGGGGTGCGGGCGATGGTGGCGGCGGGCCGGCCGGAGGTGACCGAAGCGGCGGTGGAGGAGGTGATCCGCTGGGACCCGCCGCTGCACTTCTTCGACCGCTGGGCCTACGAGGAGGTCGAGATCGAGGGCCACCGCCTCGCCCGGCACGACAGGATCGGGCTGCTGCTCGCGGCGGCGAACCGCGACCCGGCGGCCTACGAGGACCCGGCGCGGTTCGATCCGGTGCGGCAAGGGCCGGCCAACACCTCGTTCGGGGCGGGAATCCATTTCTGCGTCGGCGCACCGCTGGCGCGGCTGGAACTGGTCATCGCCCTGCGGGTCCTGTTCGAGCGGATGCCCGGCCTGCGGATCGTGGGCACGCCCGGCTATGCCGATATCTGGCACTTCCACGGGCTCGAGCGGCTGGTCGTCGCGCCGGACTGACGGCGAAGCCGGGGAAGCCGGCAGCCGGGCCACCGCGGGCCCGGATCTCCGCCGCCGGGACGTCGCCCGCGAGGTGCGCCGGTCGGCCGGGCCGGGTCCGGGGCCCGGGCCGACCGGGCGGCCTTGTCCGGGGGGAGGCCTCCTGTCCGGGCGCCTCCTCCGACCCCACGGCAGACGTCGGGACCGGCGCGACCTGTCCGGCCGGGCTCATCACCCTCCCCCGGAGGCTCGGCGCGGACCCCGCCTTCGGACGATTGCGACGAGAGTGCCGGCCCGGATCTCCGCCGCCGGGGCGTCGCCCTCGACCGGCCGGGGCCGAGAACGAGACCGAGACCGAGACCGAGACAGCCGGGGCGCGATGCGTCCCCCGCCTTGCGTCTGCCGCCTTACTCCGCCGCCTCCTCCAGCAGCGCGGCCGAGAGCGGGGCCAGCGCCACCTGTCCGGCGCGGTTGGCCGTGCCCCACAGGATCAGCGCCGAGAGCGTGTCGGGCCGGGTCCGGGCAAGGAGCACGACGCCGCTGTCCTGACGCGCCCGGAACGCCGCCTGGTCGATGAACCGGCGGATCACCCGCGCATCCTGTCCCTCGCCGTCGAGGTCGCGGTAGAAGATCGCGGCCGGGACGTCCTCTGCCTCGGCCGCGCGCAGGCCGGGATTGAGCCCGGTGGAGATCGAGACGAAGCCCAGCCCTTCCTCTCCCAGTCGGGCGAGCGCCTGGTCGGCGACCCCGCCGCCGGCCTGCCAGGCCCCGGCGGGATCGATCAGCGCGACCGCGCCGGGCACCCGCCCCTCCGCCGCCTCGAGCGTCACCTCGACATCGCTGGCCGTCGCGCCGGCGGGAAGGGACGGCAGCAGCGCCACCTCGAAGCCGAGATCGCGGTAGCTCTGCGCGACCGCCGCCGCGTCCTCGCGGGCGGGATCGAGCG
This sequence comes from Wenxinia saemankumensis, assembly GCF_900141735.1. GTDB lineage: Bacteria > Pseudomonadota > Alphaproteobacteria > Rhodobacterales > Rhodobacteraceae > Wenxinia > Wenxinia saemankumensis. The sequence continues at coordinate 736,279 of NZ_FQYO01000002.1, read as the reverse complement.
CGATCGTCACCGGGAAGGAGATGCCCGCCACAGCGGCCGGCGCGCCGGGGAGCGTGCCGTCGTCGATCAGCACGATCGAGAGCAGTGGCTGGTCCTGCGGATTGTCGAAGGCCGCGGCATACCGCTCCAGCGGCGGAGCGTCCGGATCGACCGCTTCGGCCTCGACCGGGGCGTCGGCCGATGCGGCATCGTCGGCCCCCTCGGCGCCGGGACGGCGGACCGTGACGCCGCTATCGGCACCGGGCAGGCCGGCCTCCTCGCCCCGCAGGGCGATGGCCGGGCTCTCGGCGCCGTCCTCGTCGACGACGACGATCTCGGCGGGAACGCCGTCCCCCGGCGGCGGGGCATCCCCGTCGCCGGTCGCGGGGCCGGCCTCGATGGCGGGATCGGCGTCCGGCGCCGCGCTCGCCGCGGCATCCGGATCGGTGGCCGCATCGTCCGTCCCCCCAGCCACGACGACGGCTTCCTCCTCCTCGGGGAGCGGCGCCTCGGCGGGCGTGCCGGTCTCGTCCGCCCCCTCCGCGATCCCGGCCTCCACCGGGTCCGTCCCGGGGGCGGGCTCGGCATCGGCTACGGGGGCCGGGTCGGGCCCCTCCTCGACGGCGGGCGGGGTCGGCGCGCCGGGATCGGTCGAGAGGACGATGTCGCTCTCTCCAGCCGGGATCGCGGGGCCGCTGGCCCGCGGGCTGGGCAGGACCGGTGCCTCGGGGCCGGCGGCGAGGCCGGGCGCCGCCTCGGCCCCCGGGGCGGCGGGCGCGTCGCCGAGCGGCGCGGTCCGGGGCACGGCGGCGGAGGCGGTGTCGGCCTCGGGGCCCGGGGCCGGCGCCTCGGCCGGGACCGCGCCGGGCGCGGTGGCCGGCGCGCCGGCGGTCGGGGTGATCGGCTGGACCGGCGGCAGGGTGGGATCGGACGGCGTCTCGGGCCCGGCATCGGCCGCACCGGCGGGCGGCGCCGTGTCGGGCGGCACGGTGTCGGGCGCGGCGGGCGGCGCGCTGCCGGCCGGCTGCGGCGCCATCAACGACAGCGTCCCGAGGCCGAGCCCCGCGACGATCACGCCCATTCCGATTCCGGCGATCAGGCCCTTCAACATCCGCCCGGCTCCCTCGCTCGTTCCTGCCCGCCCCGCGGGACAGGCCCGGCGGGGCGCGGGGCCCCGATCGGCCCCGCCTGCCCGGACCTTGACGCCATCGCGCCCTGCGGCCCATGTATGGCGCCGACCCTAGCGCACCGGCCCCCCGGGACGGTAGCCCCTATTCGCCGCGAGGCCCGTGCCCATGCTGCTGCTCATCGATAATTACGACAGCTTCACCTACAATCTCGTCCACTACCTGGGCGAGCTGGGGGCCGAGGTGGCGGTGCGCCGCAACGACGCGCTGGACGTGCAGGCGGCGATGGCGATGAACCCCGCCGGGATCGTCCTCTCCCCCGGGCCCTGCGATCCGGCGCAGGCGGGGATCTGCCTCGCCCTGACGGAGGCCGCGGCCGAGACGCGGACCCCGCTCCTCGGCGTCTGCCTCGGCCACCAGACGATCGGGCAGGTCTTCGGCGGGCGGGTCGTGCGCTGCCACGAGATCGTGCACGGCAAGATGGGCGAGGTGCGGCACCGCGGCGCGGGCGTCTTCGCCGGGCTCCCCTCGCCGCTGAAGGCGACGCGGTACCACTCCCTCGTGGTGGATCGCGCGACGCTGCCGGACGCGCTCGAGGTGACGGCAGAGCTGGCGGACGGCACGATCATGGGCCTGCGCCACCGCGACCTGCCGATCGAGGGGGTGCAGTTCCACCCCGAGAGCATCGCCTCCGAACACGGGCATGCGATGCTCGCATCCTTTCTGAACAAGGTGCCCCAGCCCGCATGAGCACCCTCCCCGAGATCCGAAGGGCCTTCTGGGATCGCGCGCTGGCATCGGAGGCGCCCCGCGGCGTCGAGACCTATCGAGATTCGAACGCCATCCTGCCGCTGACCGGCGCGGGCGATGTCTGCCTTGCCTTCGGCATCCAGCAGGACGGATCGTCGATCTTTCTGCGGAGCCCGGTGAATGCCAGCCGCGACGTCGCACGCCTGCGGCTCGAGCCACGTCAAGTCGAGCTGCGACGGCTGCTCGCGACGCCCTTCGAGGCGGAGGGCGACGCAGGCCAGGGCCGCTACTTCCGCAAGCGCGTGAAACTCGCCTTCACGCAGAAGAGCCAATGGGACGGCATCGTCGAATGGTTCGGCCGATGCCGCGCCCGATACGAGATCGTCATCACCGAGACCCTGGAGGCCCCATGACCGGCGACCCGATGAAGCCGCTGATCTACGCCGCCTCCGAGGGCCCGCTCTCCCAGAGCCAGGCGGAGGCGGCGTTCGATCTGCTCTTCGACGGCAAGGCGACGCCGGCGCAGGTGGGCGGGCTGCTGATGGCGATGCGCGCGCGGGGCGAGAGCGTCAGCGAATACGCGGCCGCCGCCGCCGCGATGCGGGCGCGCTGCGTGCCCGTGACCGCGCCGGAGGGCGCGATCGACGTGGTCGGGACCGGCGGCGACGGGATGCACACGCTCAACATCTCGACCGCCGCGGCCTTCGTCGTCGCCGGCGCCGGCGTGCCGGTGGCCAAGCACGGCAACAAGGCGGCCTCGTCGAAATCGGGCACCGCAGACGTGCAGAGCGAGCTCGGCATCGACGTGATGGCGGGGCCCGCGGCGACGGAGCGCGGCCTGCGCGAGGCCGGGATCGGCTTCATGATGGCGCAGATCCATCACCCCGCGATGAAGCATGTCATGCCCGTCCGGCAGGAGCTGGGCTGCAAGACGATCTTCAACATCCTCGGCCCCCTGACCAATCCCGCCGGGGTCAAGCGCCAGCTGACCGGCGCCTTCGCCATCGACCTCATCTTCCCCATGGCCGAGACGCTGCGGACCCTGGGATCCGAGGCCGCCTGGCTGGTCCATGGCGAGGACGGGACGGACGAGATCAGCATCTGCGGGCCGACCTCGGTGGCGGAGCTCAAGGACGGCAGGATCCGCCCGCGCGAGGTCCATCCCGAGGAAGCCGGGCTTCCGGTCCATCCGTTCCGCGACATCCTGGGCGGCACGCCGGCCGAGAACGCGGCCGCGCTGCGGGCGCTGATGGACGGGGCCCCCGGCGCCTATCGCGACGCCGTGCTGCTGAACGCCGCCGCCGCGCTGGTCGTCGCCGGCCGGGCGGACGACCTGCGGACCGGGGCGGAGCTGGCGGCGGAGAGCGTGGATTCCGGCGCGGCGAAGCGCGCGGTCGAGACCCTCGCCCGGGTGACGACGGGCGGATGATCCTGCCCGAGCGCCCCGCCCTGCCGGGCTGGGACGACCTGCCCTTCTGGCGCGAGGACTGGCCCGCGCTCCGCGCCCGGCTCGCGGCGGAGGACGGTCCCGTCCATCCGCCCCCGTCCCGCGTATTCCGCGCGCTCGACCTGCCGCCCGACCGCGTGCGCGTCGTCATCCTCGGGCAGGATCCCTACCATACCCCCGGCAAGGCGGACGGACTCGCCTTCTCGATCCCGGGGGAGTTCGGGGGGCGGCTGGACAGCCTCGGCAACATCCTGCGGGAAGTCGGCACCGACACGGGCACGGAGCGGCGCCGCACCGACCTGTCGGACTGGGCGGCGCAGGGCGTGCTGCTGCTGAACACCGCGCTGACCGTGCCGGAGGGCCGGGCCAAGGGGCATGCCCGCTGGGGCTGGACGCCGCTGGTGCGGCAGGTGATCGCGCGGCTCGACCATTCGCCGCGCGCCTTCCTGCTCTGGGGCGGGCCGGCGCGCGCCTTCCGCCCCGCGCGGGACCACCATCTCGTGATCGAGAGCGCGCATCCCTCGCCGCTCTCGGCCTATCGCGGGTTCCTCGGCACCCGGCCCTTCAGCCGCGTCAACGACTGGCTCGCGGCGCGGGGCGAGGCGCCGGTCGACTGGGCGGGCACCGGACCGGCACGCCCCCTTTCCCCGGATCGCCCCGCGGACTAGAACGCCCCCATGGATATTCTGGACAAGATCAAGGCCTACAAGCTCGAGGACGTAGCGGCGCGCAAGGCCGCGACCTCTCTCGCCGAGCTCGAGACGCGGGCCAAGGCCGCCCCGGCCCCGAGGGGGTTCGCCGCCGCGCTGACGGGGGCCGCCCGGCAGGGCTACGGCCTCATCGCCGAGGTCAAGAAGGCGAGCCCGTCCAAGGGTCTCATCCGCGCCGATTTCGACCCGCCCGCCCTGGCGCAGGCCTACGAGCGGGGCGGCGCGGCCTGCCTGTCGGTGCTGACCGACGCGCCGTCCTTCCAGGGCGACGACGCCTACCTGGCGCAGGCGCGCGACGCCACGGCCCTGCCCTGCCTGCGCAAGGACTTCCTCTACGACCCCTGGCAGGTGACCGAGAGCCGCGCCCTCGGCGCCGACTGCATCCTCATCATCATGGCCAGTCTCGAGGACGCGCAGGCGGCGGAACTCGAGGCCGCGGCCCGCGACTGGAACATGGACGTGCTGATCGAGGTCCACGACGCGGCCGAGCTGGAACGGGCGGCGACCCACCTGCAAAGCCCGCTCATGGGCATCAACAACCGCGACCTTCGCACCTTCCGCACCGATCTCGGCACGACGCGCGACCTCGCCCGCCGGGTGCCCGAGGATCGCACCATCGTGGCCGAGAGCGGCCTCCACACCCCGGACGACCTGGCCGACCTCGCCCGCTACGGGGCGCGCTGCTTTCTCATCGGCGAGAGCCTGATGCGGCAGGACGACGTCGAGGCCGCGACCCGCGCGATCCTCGCCAATCCGCATGTCGCCGTGGCCGGGGTCTGACGCGCTTGGCCGGGCCCCTCACCCATTTCGACGCGGCCGGTCAGGCCCACATGGTCGACGTCTCGGACAAGGAGATCACGGCCCGGACGGCGGTGGCGGAGGGCTGGGTCCGCATGGCGCCGGCCACGCTGGCGCTTGTGCGCGAGGGACGGGCCGGCAAGGGCGACGTCCTCGGCATCGCGCGGATCGCCGGAATCGGCGGCGCCAAGAAGACGGCCGACCTGATCCCGCTCTGCCACCCGCTCCCCCTGTCGAAGGTCGCCATCGACATGGACATGGACGAGGGCCTGCCCGGCATCCGCCTGACCGCCACCGTCCGCACCACCGGCCGGACGGGGGTCGAGATGGAGGCGCTTACGGCGGTGAGCACCGCCGCGCTGACGATCTACGACATGCTCAAGGCGGCCGAGAAGGGGATGGAGATCGGCGGCATCCGCCTGCTGTCCAAGGAGGGCGGCAAGTCCGGGACATGGACGGCCGGCGCATGAGGCCGCGCCGGTGAGCCTGATCTCCGTAACCGAGGCGCTGGAGGCGCTCTTCGCCCTCGTCCGCCCCACGGGAGAGGAGATCGTGCCGCTGCTCGACGCGTCCGGCCGCGTCCTCGCCCGGCCCGTCGCCGCGCGTCGCGACCAGCCCCCCTTTCCCGCCGCCGCGATGGACGGCTACGCGCTGCGGGACGCCGAGCTGCGGCCGGGCGCGACATTCCGCGTGATCGGCGAGAGCGCGGCCGGTCACGGCTATGCCGGCAAGGTCGGACCCGGCGAGGCCGCGCGCATCTTCACCGGCGCCCCCGTGCCCGGGGGGGCGGATCACGTCGTCATCCAGGAGGACGTGGCCCGGGACGGCGACACGATCACCATTCTGGACTCGCTGGGGCGGGGTCCCAACCTGCGCCCCGCCGGGGCGGATTTCCGGCGGGGCGACGAGCTGGACATCAAGCGGCTCGGCCCGTCCGACATCGCCCTGCTGGCGGCGATGAACCATGCCGAGCTGCCGGTGGCGCGCCAGCCCGAAGTGGCGATCCTCGCCACCGGGGACGAACTCGTGCCCCCCGGCCGCGACCCCGGTCCGGACCAGATCGTCGCCTCGAATTCCTACGGGCTCTTCGCGCTATGCGCCGCGCTCGGCGCCCGGCCGCGCCTGCTGCCCATCGCCGAGGATGACCTCGACTCCCTGCGGTTCGCCTTCGGGATGGCGGAAGGCGCGGACCTGCTGGTGACCATCGGCGGCGCCTCGGTCGGGGATCACGACCTCGTCGCTCCCGCGGCCGAGGGGATGGGGCTCGAGCGCAGCTTCTGGAAGGTGGCGATGCGGCCGGGCAAGCCGCTGATGGCCGGCCGGATGGGGACCATGATGATGCTCGGTCTGCCGGGCAATCCCGTCTCGGCCATGGTCTGCGGCCACGTCTTCCTCGCCCCGGTGCTGCGGGCGATGCAGGGCCTGCCCGCGGGCCCGGCCCCCCGGCGCCGCGCCCGGCTGGCCGCGCCGCTCGCCGCGAACGGCCCGCGCGAGCACTACCTGCGCGCCCGGACCGGCCCGGACGGCGTGACCGCCTTCGACAAGCAGGACAGCTCGCTCCTCTCGGTCCTGTCCGAGGCCGATTGCCTGATCGTGCAGCCCCCGGACGATCCCGCCCGCCCCGCCGGCGCCGAAATCGAGGTGATCGACCTCTGACCGCCGGGCCGGGAGTCGTTGACACGAAACGGGAACGGGCCTAGAACATTCGGCAAACCTGAACCGGCGACGGGGGCCGAGAGCGGCGATGCTCACGAAAAAACAACTCGATCTTCTGGATTTCATCCACAAGCGCGTGCAGCGCGACGGCGTGCCGCCCTCCTTCGACGAGATGAAGGACGCGCTCGACCTGCGGTCCAAATCCGGCATCCACCGCCTGATCACGGCGCTGGAGGAGCGCGGCTTCATCCGCCGTCTCGCGCATCGGGCCCGCGCGCTCGAGATCGTGCGCCTGCCGGACTCGCTGGCGGGCAGGACCGGCGGCTTCACCCCCCGCGTGGTCGACGGCGACCGCCCGGACGCGCCGCCCCCCCGCCAGGCCCGCCCCGTGACGGTCGAGGCGGTGGAGCTCGACGTGATGGGGCGCATCGCCGCCGGTGTGCCGATCGCCGCCATCGCCGAGGTGTCGTCGAGGGTCGCCGTTCCCGCCTCGATGGTGGGGCGTGGCAGCCATTACGCGCTGGAAGTGCGCGGGGATTCGATGATTGAGGCCGGGATCAACGACGGCGACGTCGTGGTCATCCGGGAGACGTCGGCCGTCGATGACGGCGACATCGTCGTCGCCGTCGTCCAGGGCGAGGAAGCGACGCTCAAGCGGCTTCGCCGCTCCGGCACCTCCGTCGCGCTGGAGGCGGCGAACCCGGCCTACCCGACGCGCACCTTCTCCGCCGCCGATGTCGAGGTGCGGGGCAGGCTGGTCGGCCTGATCCGCAGCTACTGACGCGCCCGGCCCGGTCGCGCCCCCGTCGCGCGAGCGGGCCGGTCGCCGGGCTGTCACCGGCGTGTCCACGGCCGGTCCCCGGCCCGGTCGGCCGCACTCTCCACCACAAGCCCCGCCTCGTCGGACCGGATCGCCAGCGCCCCCGTGCCGCGCAGGCGCGGCGCGTCGTAGACCGCGCAGGGGCGCCCCCCCTCCACCGGACGGTCGGCGACGAGGATCGCCGCGCCGCCGCATCCGTCCAGCGCCGCCAGGGCGCCCGCGCCCCGCACCCCGATGATCGCCCCGCCCGGCAGCTCGGCGCGGAAGGTGCGGGCCGGCGCCTCGGTCCAGCCCGGCAGGCCGGCGGCGGCCGCCTGGGTCAGACCGCTGCCGTCGTTCTCGAGCCAGGTGCCGGCCGCGAAGCTCTCGCCGACACCCTTGGTCAGGGCCCGCCCCTCCGGCGTCAGGAAGCCGAGGAGCGATCCGCTCTCCGCCACGAGGAGGGCCGGCCGGTCGGCCCCGGCCCAGAGCGCGCCCGCGACGGCCAGCGGGGCCAGCCCCGCCCATCGCCCCCGCCCGTGCCAGAGTACGAAGACCAGCCCGCCCGCCGCGAGCAGCGGCAGCACCGCCCCGGGCGGGGCCTTGACCGACGACGCGGCGCCCTCGAGCGCGGCCACACGCTCCGCCACCCACAGGATCCATCGCGCCCCCGCCTCGGTCACAGCCACCGCCGGCGCGGCGAGGCCGAGAGGGGCGAGCAGCGCCATCGCCACCGCCCCCGGCATCACGACGAAGGCCATGGCCGGCACGGCGAGAAGGTTCGCCAGCACGCCGTAATGCGCGACCCGGTTGAAATGCGCCGCGGCGAAGGGCGCGGTCGCAAGCCCCGCCACCAGCGACGAGAAGGCCAGCGTCAGGACCGGCCCGACCCACCGCCAGGCGCCTGTCCGAGGCAGGTAGGGCAGCCGCGCGAAGGCCACGACCAGCGCGATCACGGCCGCGAAGGACATCTGGAAGCCGGCATTGGTCAGTGTCTCGGGCCGCAGCACCAGCACGATCAGCGCCGCCACCGCGACCGCGCGGAGGGTCAGGGCCCGCCGGTCCAGCAGCACCGCGCCGAGCATGACCGCCACCATCACGAAGGCCCGCTCCGTCGGCACGGCCCGCCCCGCGAGGGCGAGATAGGCCGCCGCCACGGGCAGCGCGGCGAGGGCCGCCACCTTTCTGGAGGACAGGCGCAGCGCGAGCGGCGGGATCGCGGCGACGCTGCCCCGGACGAGGGCGAAGACCACCGCGACCAGCATTCCCATATGCATCCCCGAGATCGAGACGAGGTGGTAGAGATTGGCATCGCGCATCGCCTCGGTCACGCGGGGCGACAGGCCCGAGCGGTCGCCGGTCGTCACGGCCGAGACGAACCCGCCCGCATCCCCGTCCATCCGGGCCGAGATCCAGTCCGACAGCGCAGCCCGCGCCCGGTGGACGGCGAGGCCGGCGCGCCCCTCCTCCGCCCGGGCCAGGGTCAGGACGGGCGTGCGCGTGTAGCCGACCGCGCCCAGCCGTTCGAACCAGGCCGTGCGGCGGAAGTCGAAGCCCCCCGGCTCCACCGGGCCCGAGGGCGGCGAGAGATGGCCGGTGAGGATCACCGTCAGCCCCGGCGCAGGGTCGGTCCAGTGCTGGTCGCCGTGCAGCGACACGCGCACCCGCGCCGGCGTGCGGGCGGGGGCCATGTCCTCCAGCACGACCCGGTCGAGGGTGAGGCGCAGCGCGTCCGAGCCGGAGCGGTCGATCTCCACCACGCGGCCCTCGATCGGGCCGTAATAGCGGAAGCCCAGCACCGGGGCGGCCGTGCTGGCCGTGCGCAGCCCGGCCAGCCCCGCCCCGCAGGCGACCAGCGCGACCCCCACGAAGAGGGGCGCCGCGCTCTCCCCCGCCCGGGCGGCGAGGGCCAGCAGGACCAGCGCCCCGGCCCCGAGCGCGGCCCAGGCGGCCGATCCCGGCTCGGCCGGCAGGGCGAAATAGATGCCGATCCCGGTGCCGAGCGCGACCGGAACCCAGGTCAGCCCGTGGCCCCTCTGCCGGGCGATAGCTGCGGCGACCATGCCCGGCCAGGCCGGGCCCGCCCCCGCCGTTCCGGTTCCGCCGGCCTCCGCCCCGCTCACACCGCCCCTTTCCGCCGCGCTGCGCCCTGTCCTTCCGGAGCGGCGCCTGATAACGCCGCAGCATCCTGCAACGGGGTTAGCGAGAGGTTAACGCACCATGTCCCACACGTCCGCGGATGCGCCCGTCGTCACCCGTTTCGCCCCCTCGCCGACCGGTCAGCTGCATATCGGCGGGGCGCGGACCGCGCTGTTCAACTGGCTCTTCGCCCGGGCGAAGGGCGGGACCTTCCTGCTGCGGATCGAGGATACCGACCGCGCCCGCTCGACCGAGGAGAACCGGCAAGCGATCCTCGACGGGCTGACCTGGCTCGGCCTCGACTGGGACGACGAGCCGATCAGCCAGGCCGCCCGCGCGGACAGGCACGCCGAGGTCGCGCGCGAGCTGCTCGCGAGAGGTTCGGCCTATAAGTGCTTCTCCACGCAGGAGGAAATCGAGGCGTTCCGCGAGGCGGCGCGGGAGGCGGGCCGCTCGACCCTGTTCCGGTCGCCCTGGCGCGACGCCGATCCCGCGACCCATCCCGACGCGCCCTACGTGATCCGCATCCGGGCCCCGCAGGACGGCGCGACCACGATCCACGACGCGGTGCAGGGCGAGGTGACGCTTGGCAACGACCAGCTCGACGACATGGTCCTGCTGCGTTCGGACGGCACGCCCGTCTACATGCTGGCCGTCGTGGTCGACGATCACGACATGGGCGTGACCCACGTGATCCGCGGCGACGATCACCTGACCAATGCCTTCCGGCAGAAGCTGGTCTACGACGCGATGGGCTGGGACGTTCCGGTGATGGCCCATATCCCGCTGATCTTCGGTCCCGACGGCAAGAAGATGTCCAAGCGGCACGGCGCGACCGGCGCCGCCGAATATCGTGCCATGGGCTATCCCGCGGCGGGAATGCGGAACTACCTCACGCGCCTCGGCTGGAGCCACGGCGACGCGGAATACTTCACGGACGACCAGGCGCGGGACTGGTTCGACCTGGACGGGATCGGCCGCTCGCCGGCACGGTTCGATCTCAAGAAGCTCGAGAACCTCTGCGGCCAGCACATCGCGGCCGCCGACGATGCTGCGCTGCTGCACGAACTGGAGGGCTACCTCGCCGCGATCGGCCGCCCCGCCCTCACCGAGGGACAGCGGGACGGGCTGGCCCGGGCCATGCCGCATCTCAAGGAGCGCGCAAAGTCCTTCCCCGAACTGTTTGAAAAGGCGCACTTCCTCTTTGCCGAGCGCCCGATCCGGCCGGATGAGAAGGCCGCGGGCGCGCTCGATCCGGTATCCCGTGGTATACTGGCGGAATTGACGCCGCAGCTGCGAGATGCTACGTGGCAACGCGACGCGCTGGAGGCTGTCGTGGCCGGCACGGCCGAAGCCCACGGGCTGAAGCTGGGCAAGCTGGCCGGACCGCTGCGCGCGGCCCTCGCCGGACGGACGGTCAGCCCCAGCGTCTTCGACATGATGCTGGTCCTCGGCCGCGACGAGAGCGTCGCGCGGATCGCGGACGCCGGGACGGAGCCCGGACACTGATACGATTTCGTCACCCTTCCCCGCTAGGTCGGGCGAATTAGGTGCCGAACCCGAAACGGGCCCGCGGGCCCAGCGACCCGAAGGGACAATTCATGGCGGCAGACAAGACGGCGACCCTGAACCTGAACGGCAGCGACATCGACCTTCCGGTCCTGTCGCCCACCTGCGGGCCCGACGTGCTCGACATCCGCAAGCTCTACGCGCAGGGCGACGTCTTCACCTACGATCCGGGCTTCACCTCGACCGCCGCCTGCGAGAGCGCGATCACCTTCATCGACGGCGACAAGGGCGAGCTGCTGCATCGTGGCTACCCGATCGACCAGCTGGCTGGGAAGTCGCACTATCTCGAGGTCTGCTACCTGCTGCTCTACGGCGAACTGCCGACGGCCGACCAGCTCGAGGAGTTCGAGACCACCGTCACCCGCCACACGATGCTGCACGAACAGATGCAGTACTTCTTCCGCGGCTTCCGCCGCGACGCGCACCCGATGGCGGTGATGGTCGGCGTGGTCGGGGCGATGGCCGCCTTCTACCACGACAGCACCGACATCACCGATCCCTGGCAGCGCGAGGTGGCGTCCTTCCGGCTGATCGCGAAGATGCCGACGATCGCCGCCTGGGCCTACAAGTACTCGATCGGCCAGCCCTTCGTGTACCCGCGCAACGACCTCGATTACGCGTCGAACTTCCTGCACATGTGCTTCGCCGTCCCGGCGGAGGAGTACAAGGTCGACCCGATCCTCGCCCGCGCGATGGACCGGATCTTCACCCTGCACGCCGATCACGAGCAGAACGCCTCGACCTCGACGGTGCGGCTCGCCTCGTCCTCCGGCGCGAACCCCTTCGCCTGCATCGCGGCCGGCATCGCCTGCCTCTGGGGGCCGGCGCATGGCGGCGCGAACCAGGCCGCGCTCGAGACGCTGAAGGAGATCGGGTCCGTCGACCGGATTCCCGAATACATCGAACGGGCCAAGGACAAGAACGACCCGTTCCGCCTGATGGGCTTCGGTCACCGGGTCTACAAGAACTTCGACCCCCGCGCGACGGTGATGAAGCAGTCCGCGGACGAGGTGCTGGATCTCCTGGGGATCGAGGACAACCCGATCCTGCAGGTCGCCAAGGAGCTGGAGAAGCAGGCCACGGCCGACCAGTACTTCATCGACCGCAAGCTGTTCCCGAACGTCGATTTCTACTCGGGCATCATCCTCGAGGCGATGGGCTTCCCCACCTCGATGTTCACGCCGATCTTCGCGCTGGCGCGCACCGTCGGCTGGATCTCGCAGTGGAAGGAACAGATCTCGGACCCGGCGCTCAAGATCGGCCGCCCCCGGCAGCTCTATACCGGCGCGGCGAAGCGGGATTACGTGGATATCGAGAACCGCTGATCCCGGCCCTGCCCCATGCGCAAAGGCCGCCCCCCGGGGCGGCCTTCGTCGTTTCCAGGGGGTTTGGCGGGCTAGCGCCCCTCGAAGACGGCCGGTCGCTTCTCGAGGAAGGCGACGATCCCTTCCTTGAAGTCGCGGGTCTGGCCCGCCCGGCCCTGCAGCCGCGCCTCATGGGCCAGCTGCGTCTCGAGATCGGCCCCCGACGAGGCGCGCAGCGCCTCGCGCGCCAGGCGGAACGCCTCGGTCGGGCCGGTCGCCAGCTGCGCGGCCCGGGCCCGCCAATGGGCCTCGAAATCCATGTGCGGCGTCACCTCGTAGACCATGCCCCATTCCGCCGCCTGACGGGCGGGGATCCGGTCGGCGAAGAGCACGGCCCCCATCGCCCGCTGACTGCCGACCATGCGCGGCAGGAACCAGGTGCCGCCCGCGTCGGGGATCAGGCCGATCCGCGTGAAGGCCTGCTGGAAGAAGGCCTCGTCGCTGGCCAGGATGACATCGGCGACAAGCGCGAGGTTCGCCCCCGCCCCCGCCGCCGCCCCGTTGACGGCCGCGATCACCGGCACGGGCGCATCCTGCAGGGCGCGGATCATCGGCGCGTATTCGTCGCGCAGCACCCGCTCGAGATCCATCCGCGCCGCGTTCACCCCGTCGCCGAGATCCTGTCCCGAACAGAAGGCGCGGCCCGTCCCGGTCAGGACCAGCACCCGGGCCGCGCCCGGCAGGTTGCGGACGGCGTGCAGGATCTCGGCCCGCATCTGGGTGTTGAGCGCGTTCATCACCTCCGGCCGGTCGAGCCGCAGCACGGCGACCCCGTCGGTCAGGTCGAAGGCGATCGTCTGGTACTGCATCGCGGGCCCTCCTCTCGTCGCGCGCCAGAGTACAGGCTCCGCGCCGCCGGGAAAGCGCTACGCCTCGTCACGGCCCGCGCGGAGGATCGCGTCGAGCCGGGCCTGCTCCTCCTCGGTCAGGCCGGGCTCCGGGGCGGCGGCGCGGCGGCGCACGGCCAGCGCCCCGATCCCCAGCCCGGCCAGCGCCAGCAGTGCGGGCGCGGCCCAGAGCAGCAGGTTCGCGCCCTGCGCATTGGGGCTGAGCAGGACGTATTCGCCGTAGCGGGCAACCACCGCGTCCACCACTTCGGCATCGCTGTCGCCCGCGACCAGCCGCTCGCGCACCATCAGCCGCAGGTCGCGCGAGACGCCGGCATTGCTCTCGTCGATGCTCTCGTTCCGGCAGACTGGGCAGCGGAGCCCGGCGCTGATCTCGCGCGCCCGCGCCTCGAGTGCGGGATCGTCCAGGACCTCGTCCGGCTGAACGGCGAAGGCCGGCAGCGCCCAGAGCAGCAGGACAAGTACCCACTTCATTCGGCGGGCACCGGGCGCGCGGCGCGGCGGGCCGGCGCGGCGAAGCGCAGCCGCCGGTCCGTGAGAGAGAGCGCCCCGCCCAGCGCCATAAGTATGGAGCCCCCCCAGATCCAGTTGGCGAAGGGTTTGACGTAGGTCCGTACCGCCCAGCCGCCGGCCGCCTGCGGATCGCCGATCACGACGTAGAGGTCGCGCCAGATCCCGCCCGAGATCGCGGCCTCGGTCGTGGGCATCGCGGCGACGGGATAGGTCCGTTTCTCGGGGAAGAGCGTCGCGGTCGCCCCGCCCCGCCCCATCTCGATCCGGGCCATCGTGGTCAGGTAGTTGGGGCCGCGCCCTTCGGTCACCTCGGCCAGAGTGACGTCGTAGCCCGCGACCTCCCAGCTTTCGCCCACCTGCGCGACGCGGATGTCCTCGACCGACCAGGCGGTCATCGCGGCCACACCGATGAAGGTGACGCCGAGACCGGCATGGGCCACGGCGCGGCCCCAGTCGCCGCGCGGCAGCCGCGCGAGCCGCCCGAGCCGTCCGCCGGCGCGCCCGGTCCGGGCCCAGAGATCGACCGCCGCCCCGGCGACGACCCAAACGCCGAGCGCGAAGCCGACGGGCGCCAGCGCCGATCGACCGGTCTGCACGGCGAAGGCCAGCGCGCCCACCGCCACGGCCAGCGCGGCCGCCGGCCAGAGCGCGCGGGCCGACCGGCCGAGATCGCCCCGCTTCCACGCCAGCATCGCGCCGACCGGCAGGGCCAGCGCCAGCGCGACCATGAACGGCGTGAAGGCCGCGTCGAAGAACGGCGGACCCACGGAGAGGACCCGGCCGAACGCCATCTCGGCCACCAGCGGCCAGAGCGTGCCGACGAAGACGACCAGCGCGGCCACGGCAAGCAGGACGTTGTTCAGCACCAGTCCGGTCTCGCGGCTCACCAGGCCGAACACGCCCTTCGCCTCCATCGCGCTCGCCCGCCAGGCATAGAGCGTCAGGCCCCCGCCAACGAAGATCGCGAAGAGGGCGAGGATGAAAACCCCGCGCGTCGGATCGGACGCGAATGCGTGGACGGATGTGAGCACACCCGAGCGGACGATGAACGTTCCCAGCAGCGAGAAGCCGAAGGCGAGGATGGCGAGCAGGATCGTCCAGGATTTCAGCGCCTCGCGCTTCTCGACCACGATGGCGGAATGGAGCAGCGCGGCCGCGATCAGCCAGGGCATGAAGGACGCGTTCTCGACCGGGTCCCAGAACCAGAAGCCCCCCCAGCCGAGCTCGTAATAGGCCCACCACGAGCCCAGCGCGATGCCGATGGTGAGGTTGACCCAGGCCGCCAGCGTCCAGGGCCGCACCCAGCGGCCCCAGGCGGCATCGACCCGCCCCTCGATCAGCGCGGCGATGGCGAAGGAGAAGGCCATCGAGAGGCCGACATAGCCCAGATAGAGGAAGGGCGGATGGAAGGCGAGGCCGGGATCCTGCAGCAGCGGGTTGAGGTCGCGCCCGTCCAGCGGCGGAAAGGCCACCCGGTCGAACGGGTTCGAGGTGAAGATGACGAAGCCGAGGAAGGCCGCCCCGATGCTGCCCTGCACCGCCAGCACCCGCGCCCGCAGGGTCGCGGGCAGGTTGCCCCCGAACCAGGCCGCCGCCGCGCCGAAGAGGGCGAGGATCAGCACCCAGAGCAGCATCGAGCCCTCGTGGTTCCCCCAGGTGCCGGTGACCTTGTAGAGCATCGGCTTCAGCGAATGGGAGTTCTCGACGACGATCCGGACCGAGAAGTCCGAGACGACGAAGGCCCGCACCAGCGCGACGAAGGATACCCCCAGCAGCAGGAACTGCGCCAGGGCCGCCGGCTCGGCAAAGGCCATCCAGCCGCGCCAGCCCCGGCCCGCCCCGACGAGCGGCACGAGCGTCTGCAGGATCGCCAGAGCGAAGGCGAGGATGAGGCAGAATTGTCCGAGTTCGACGATCATGCCCCTTCATACGAAGACAGGGCCCCCGCGCCAATGGCCGCGGGGTCAGGGCGGCGTGATCCGGGGGCGGGCGCGATGTCGCAGGCGGGGACCGGCGTCCCGCCCGCCGGTGCGCAGCGGGCGGGGCGGGTTCAGCGCCCCGCCTGCCAGTCCGCGAGGGCCGGGTTCTCGGCCGTCATGTCCGGGCGCCCCGACTTGACCAGCACCGCGCCCGGCGGGGCCGCGTCGCCCTCCTTCGCGGGCTCGCCGCCCTCCCCCTCGATCCGGGCCAGCGCGTCGACCTCGCGCGCGACCTGCGGCACGCGGGCCAGCGTCTCGGCGATGGAGCGCTGGAAGTCCTGCCCGTGGGCCTGCGTGCGGGCCCCGAAATAGAAGCTGACGATCGCCCCCATCAGCCACCAGAGCGGTTCCGGCACGACGGCGAGGCCGGCCATCCGGGCGGCGAACCAGACCGGATCGACCATCGCCACGACGAACAGGCCGAGGATCCCGTAGGCCATCAGCGGGCGTGGCAGCCGGTTCAGCCCGTCGATGGCCCGGTCGAAGGGCGATCTCGCGCCGCGGGCGAACTCGGCGGCCAGCTGGCCGAGCGCGGCGGCCCGGCCGTCCGCCTCGCGCTGGCCCGCCGCCTCGGCATTCTCGCGGAACAGCTCCACCGTCTCGGCCACGACGTTGCGGCCCGAGCCGAAGAGCAGCGACAGGAGGCTTCCCAGGAACGACATGTCAGGCCCACCCGGCCGTGCGGGCGCGGTGCTCCGCGTCGCTGAGATGGAACCGGGGCGAGATGAAGAGCTCGGCCCGGGTTATCCAGCCGCCCTTGCCGCCATCGCGGCGGCGGGCGTATTTCCGGCTGGCCGGGCGGCGGTCGGCCAGCGCGTAGTACCAGTTGCGCCGCGCGATCCCGTAGGCATCGGCGAAATGATCCGGCGCGGCCGCCTGCGCGCGGGCGGCCGCGGCGATGGTCTGCGGGCCGATCACCCCGTCGACCGCGACGGGGATGCGCATGTCGTTCAGCAGCCGCTGCAGGATCCGGACGGCATTGGCGCCCGAATTGACGTACATGTCAAAGAGGCTGGCCTGGATCGGCTCGGGCAGCTCGCCGAGGCGGGGGCGCTCGTAGTAGTGGCGCATCATGATCGCGGCGGCCTGCGACCGCGTCAGGGCGCGCACGTCCGACCTGTCCACGTCGCCGTCCCGGTCGAGATCGAGCCCGAGCCGCCGCATCGTGTGGATCGTCACGCCGAACTTCGTCGCCCCGCCCGGATCGTCGGGATCGTCCACGTAGCCCCCCTCGCGGGCGACGATCTCCTCGGCGATGTCCTGAACGCTGCGCATGGCGGCCCCCTCCTGTCCGGCGGGGTCGATCATCGTCGCGCGGGCTTAATTCCCGGCGGAGCTTCCGGCCGTTGCGTCCGGGTCGACATAGACGCCCTGCGCCTCGAGCGCGTCGATCACCTCGGCTGGCATGTAGCTCTCGTCGTGCTTGGCCAGGATCTCGGTCGCCTCGAAGGTGCCGTCCACGTAACGGCCCGTCCCGACCATGCCCTGCCCCTCGCCGAAGAGGTCGGGCAGGATGCCGGCATAGGTGACGGGCACGGCGGCGTTGCCGTCGGTCACGCGGAAGGTGATCGCCTCGCCCCGACCGCGCACCAGGCTGCCTTCCTCGACGAGTCCGCCGATGCGGAAGGTCTCGGACGGGCCGGGCGGCGCCTCGACCACCTGGCTCGGCGAGCGGAACAGGTTGATCCCGTCCCGCATCGCGTAACCGATGATCCCGGTCGACAGGACCAAGGCCCCCGCGGCGAGGGCGATGACCTGGATGCGGCGTTTCTTCTTCAGCGAGCGCATGGGATCCCGGCGTGGCGTGGGGTGGGGAGGCCGGGGGCTCCGCCCCCGGACCCCCGGAGTATTTCTGGCAAGATAAGAGCAGGGCGCCGCGGAGGGAAGCGCGCGGGATGCCGCAGCCGGCGGCGTCAGGGAAAGAGCGGCGCGAGCATCAGGCCCGCGCTCTCGTCCTCGCCCAGCATCAGGTTCGCGTTCTGCACCGCCTGCCCCGACGAGCCCTTGCAGAGGTTGTCGAGGGTGGAGACGACGAGCGTGCGACCCGAGATGCGGTCGCCCGTGACACCGACATGGCAGAAGTTCGAGCCCTGGACATGGGCCATCTGCGGCAGCTCGCCGAGGGGCAGGACCTGCAGGAAGGGCTCGTCCGCATAGGCGGCGGCGAGCGCGTCGTGGACGGCCCACGCCTCGCCCTTGAGGTAGCAGGAGGCGAGGATGCCGCGATTGACGGGGACGAGATGCGGGGTGAACTGGATCCGCACGTCGCGGCCGGCGATGCGGCTGAACTGCTCGTCGAACTCGCCGAGATGGCGGTGCCGGCCGCCCTGCGAATAGCCCGCCACGTCGTTCGCGCGTTCGGCGAAGAGCATGGTCTCCTTCAGGCTGCGGCCCGCGCCCGAGACGCCGTTCTTGAGGTCGCAGATGATGTCGTCGAGGTCGATCAGCCCCGAGCCGATCAGCGGCGTCAGCGCGAACTGGACGGTGGCGGCGTTGCAGCCGGTCCCCGCGACGAGGCGGGCGCCGCGGATCGCGTCGCGGTTGAACTCGGTCAGGCCGTAGACGGCCTCGCCCTGGAGCTCGGGCGCGACGTGGTCGGCGCCGTACCACGTCCGGTAGCCGTCCGGCGTCAGGCGGAAATCGGCGCCGAGATCGACGACCCTGATCCCGCGCGGCAGCGTGGCGACCAGGGCCTGGCTTAGGCCGTGGGGCAGCGCGGCGAAGACGAGGTCGATCCCCGAATAGTCGATCTCTCCTGCCTGGACGAGGTCGGGCAGATCGAGATGCCGCAGATGCGGGAAGACGGAGGCCATCGGCTGGCCGGCCTTGCGGTCGGCGGCGAGCGCGGCGATCCGCAGGGACGGGTGCGTGGCGATGATCCGCACGAGCTCGGCGCCGGTATAGCCGGACGCGCCGAGGATGGCGACGTTGTGGGTCATGGGGGACCTCCGGGGGAATTGCGGGATCAGGCGGCCTCGAAGGCGATCTGCCGCCTGAGGAACTGCGTGGCCTTGGACGAGACGCGGCGGGGATCGCCCGTCGTGAGGAAGCGGCTCTCCGTGCCGGCCCCGACCATCTCCGGCCGGCGGGCGAGGTAGTCGGCGAGGCTGGCCGCCACGATCTGCGGCTGGGAATAGACCTTCACGCCGGGGCCGAGCGCGTCGGCGAAGACCTCCTCGACCAGCGGGTAGTGAGTGCAGCCCAGGATCGCGGCGTCGGGTTCGGGCATCTTGCGCAGCAGCGCGTCGACATGGGACCGCACCAGCGCCTCGGCGAGGATCATGTCGCCCTCCTCGATCGCGTCGACCACGCCGCCGCAGGCCTGCGCCTCGGTGTCGACGCCGATGGCGCGGAAGGCCAGCTCGCGGCTGAAGGCGCGCGAGCGCACCGTCGCGGGCGTGGCGAAGAGGGCGACATGCTTGACCCCCACCTCGCGCGGCGGGGAATTGTCGCCCCAGTTGCGCTCGGTCAGCGCCTCGATCAGGGGCACGAAGACGCCGAGCACGCGCTTGCCGGGGGGGATCCACCCCTCCTGCATGCGGCGCAGCGCGGCGGCGCTGGCGGTGTTGCAGGCGAGGATGACGAGATCGCAGCCCTCGTCGAAGAGGCGCTGCACGCCGGCAGTGGTCAGCTGGTAGATGTCCTCGGCGGTACGGGTGCCGTAGGGGGTATGCGCGTTGTCGCCGAGATAGACGACCGGCAGGTCCGGCAGACGCCGCGTCACGGCGTCGAGGACCGTCAGGCCGCCCAATCCGCTGTCGAAGATTCCGACTGCCATCGCCCTGCGCCTCGCTCGCCCTGCCCGCCCGGTCGCGGCCGGGCCCTCGGCCCCACTCATAGGCCCGGCGGCGGCGAAGGTCCATCGGGGCCCGGCCGGCCTCTCGACGCGAGACGGTCCGCGGAGATCGCGGCGCCTATTCCGCCGCCGCGCGCAGGCTGTCGCCGCCGTCGCGGATCACCGCCAGCAATTCCTCCCGCCGCCTGGCCGCGGCCTCGGCATTGCCCTTCTTCACCGGGCCGAAGCCCCGGATCGAGAGCGGCAGTTCGGCGAGGGCGATCGCCGCGTCCCTCGCCGCCGGACCCGCCTTCGGCAGCACCTCCTCCATGTCGCGCTCGTATTGGGCGATCAGGGCGCGTTCCATCCGCCGCTCCTCGGTGCGGCCGAACGGGTCGAGCGCGGTGCCCCGCAGCCGCTTGAGCCGCGCCAGCAGGCGGAAGGCCGGTTCGATCCAGGGGCCGACGGCGATCTTCCTCGGGCGACCGTCCGGCCCTTTCCGCGCGATCCCGGGCGGGGCGAGGTGGTAGACCCGGCGCCCGGTCCCCTCGAACAGCTCCTCCGTCCGGGCGGCGGTCCGCAGGTGAAGGCGCGCGACCTCGTATTCGTCCTTATAGGTGAGCAGCTTGTGGTAGCCCTTTGCGACCGCCTCGCGCAGGGCCTCGTCCTCCACCCGGTCGAGGAGGCGGCGGTAGCGCAGGACCGTGTCCTCGCCGCTATGGGCGCGGATGTGGTCCTCGCGCTCGGCGATGCGCTCGGCAAGGGTTCTTTCCGACGGCGCGGCGTCCCGCAGCGCCTCGGCGGCCGCGCCCGGATGCTCCACCGCCCAGCGCCCGATCTCGAAGGCGCGCAGGTTGCCCTCGATTGCGGCGCCGTTGAGGCGGATCGCGTCGCGGATCGCCTCCCCCGCCACGGGGAGGCCGCCCATCTGCCAGGCGGCGCCCATCAGGATCATGTTGGAATAGATGGAATCCCCCATCAGCCGGCCGGCGAGCTCGCTGGCGTCGAACATCCGCAGCCCGTCGCGCAGCCGGCGTTCCAGTGCCAGCGTCAGCCGCTCGGTCGGGAGGCGGAACTCCGTGTCGCGGGTGAAGTCGCCGGTGACGATCTCGTGGGTGTTGACCACGCCGCGGGTGCGGCCGGTCGATGTCAGGCCCAGGGTCTTCGCCCCCGCGCTGACGACCAGATCGCCCCCGATCAGGGTGTCGGCCTCTCCGGCGGCGAGGCGGATCGCGCTGATCGCCCCGGGGCTCTCGCCGATGCGGCAATGGATGTGGACCGCCCCGCCCTTCTGCGCGAGGCCCGCCATCTCCATCATGCCGGCGCCCTTGCCGTCGAGATGCGCGGCCATGGCGAGGATCGCGCCGATCGTGACGACGCCGGTGCCGCCCACGCCGGTGATGACGACGTTGTGGGTGCCGGTCAGCGGCGGCAGGTCGGGCTCGGGCAGGTCCGGAAGGTCGATCGCCTGCCCCTCGCGCTTGCGCGGCCGCGCCCCTTCGAGCGTGACGAAGGACGGGCAGAAGCCCTTGAGGCAGGACATGTCGAGATTGCAGGTCGATTGGTCGACCGCGCGCTTGCGGCCGAATTCCGTCTCGACCGGCACGAGGGCGACGCAGTTGGACTGCACGCCGCAATCGCCGCAGCCCTCGCAGACCTCGGTATTGATCCAGACGCGGCGGTCCATCTTCGGGAACGATCCGCGCTTGCGGCGGCGGCGCTTCTCGGCGGCGCAGGTCTGGACGTAGACGATGGCGGTGACGCCCTTCGTGGCCGCCATCTCGTCCATCACCCTGGGCATCTCGTCCCGCTCGTGCTGCTTCACCCGGGCGGGGATCGTGCGACGGTCGAAATCCTCCTTGGGATCGTAGACGAGGGCGATGCGCCCCACCCCCATCGCGAGCAGTTCCTTGCAGATCCGGTCGGGCTTCAGCCCGCCCTCGTTGGTCTGCCCGCCGGTCATGGCGACCGCGTCGTTGTACAGGATCTTGTAGGTGATGTTCGTCCCGGCGGCGAGCGCGGCGCGGATCGCGAGGATGCCTGAATGGTTGTAGGTGCCGTCGCCGAGGTTCTGGAAGACGTGGGGCCGGGTGCTGAAGGGCGCCTCGCCGACCCAGTTCACCCCTTCCGCCCCCATATGGGTGTAGCCGGACGTCTCGCGGTCCATCCAGAGCGCCATGATGTGGCAGCCGATCCCGGCGCCGGCGCGCGATCCGTCCGGCACCTTCGTCGAGGTGTTGTGCGGGCATCCCGCGCAGAAATAGGGCGTGCGCGTCGCGATCTCCTCGGCGTTCTCGCTCCGCTGCGCCTCCCGCACCTTCTCGACGGCGGAGCCGAGATTCTCCGAGGTCCGCCCCTCCTCGATGAGGATGCCGCCGATCTTCTCGGCGATCATCACCGGGTCGAGCGCCATGCGGGTGGGAAAGAGCTCCTCCTCGTGCATGCCGCCCGCGCCGCCCCTGTACCAGCCGTAGACGCGGCGGCCGCGGCGGTCGTCGAAGAGGGCCTCCTTGACCTGCACCTCGGTCAGCTTGCGCTTCTCCTCGACGATCACGATCAGGTCGAGCCCCTCGGCCCAGTCGTGGAAGCTGGTCATGTCGAGCGGGAAGGTCTGGGCGATCTTGTAGGTGGTGATCCCCATCCGCTCCGCTGCCGCCTCGTCGATGCCGAGGAGCGAGAGCGCATGGACGAGGTCGAGCCAGTTCTTGCCCGCGGCGGCGAAGCCGATCGTGGCGCCGGGCCGGCCCCAGATTCGCCGGTCCATGCGGTTGGCGCGGCTGAACGCCTCGGCCGCGTAGCGCTTGTGGTCGATCATCCGCGCTTCCTGCGGGATCCAGTGATCGCCGAGCCGGATGTTGAGCCCGCCCTCCGGCATCGGGAAATCCTCGGGCATGACGAACGACATCCGGTCCGGCCGCCCGTCCACGACGGAGGTGACCTCGACCGTGTCCTTCATCGTCTTGAGGCCTGCCCAGACACCGGCGAAGCGGCTCAGCGCGAAGCCGTAGAGGCCGAAATCCAGGATCTCCTGCACGCCGGCCGGGCTGAGGACGGGCATGTAGGCATCGACCATCGCCCAGTCCGACTGATGGCAGACGGTCGAGGATTCGCCGGTATGGTCGTCGCCCATCGCCATCACGACGCCGCCATGACGCGAGGTGCCGGCCATGTTGGCATGGCGCATCACGTCGCCGGACCGGTCCACCCCGGGACCCTTGCCGTACCAGAGGCCGAAGACGCCGTCGTACCTACCCTCGCCCCGCAGTTCGGCCTGCTGGCTGCCCCAGAGCGCGGTCGCGGCAAGATCCTCGTTCAGCCCCGGCTGGAAGAGGATGTCGGCGGCCTTCAGGTCCTTCTCCGCCGCCGCCATGTTCAGATCGACCCCGCCGAGGGGCGAGCCGCGATAGCCCGTGACGTAGCCGGCCGTGTTCAGGCCGGACGCCACGTCACGCGCCTTCTGCATCAGCATCAGCCGGACCAGCGCCTGCGTGCCGTTCAGCAGCACGGGCGATTTGGCCAGATCGTACTTGTCGTGTAGGGTAACGTCCTGCCTGCTCATCATGCGCCTCCCAACGCCGTGGCCGCATTTGTGATCAGCCTAGGGCGGAGGGGCGTCGCTAACAAATGTGTTGGCTCACTTGGCGTTCACATTTCGGACGTAGGGCGCATATAGCAGGGCGACCGCGACATTCTCATCAGGGGCCCCCGGGATGGATTGGGACAAGCTCAGAATCTTCCATGCCGTTGCGGATGCAGGGTCGCTGACCCATGCCGGCGATTCGCTCCACCTGTCGCAATCCGCCGTCAGCCGGCAGATCCGCGCGCTGGAGGAGACGCTGGGAAGCACGCTCTTCCACCGGCACGCCCGCGGCCTGATCCTGACCGAACAGGGCGAGCTGCTGTTCGAGGCGACCCGCTCGATGAACCGCCGGCTGGAGGCCGCGGCCGCCCGCATCCGCGACAGCGAGGAGGAGGTGTTCGGCGAGCTGCGGGTGACGACCACCACCGCCTTCGGCACGCTCTGGGTCGCGCCGCGACTGGACAAGCTCTACGAGAAGTATCCCGACCTGAAGATCGACCTCATGCTCGAGGAGCGGGTTCTCGACCTGCCCATGCGCGAGGCCGATGTCGCCATCCGGATGAAGGAGCCGTCCCAGGCCGATCTGATCCGCAAGCGGCTGATGGGGATCCGGATGCGGCTCTATGCCAGCCGGGGCTACATCGACCATCACGGACGGCCCCAGGTGCTCGAGGATCTGGCGCAGCACCGGCTGATCTCGCAATCCACGAACGCCTTCCAGGTGTCCGCCGGGCGCAGCCTGGTCGAGCATCTGCTGACCTACGACGTGCAGAAGACCCTGAACGTCAACAACTACTTCGGCGTGCTGCAGGCCGTGCGCGGCGATCTGGGCATCGGGGTCCTGCCCGATTACGTGACCGAGGATTTCGACGACGTCGTGCGCGTCCTGCCGGATATCGAATCAAACGAGGTTCCGGTCTTCCTCGCCTACCCGGAAGAGTTGCGTCAGTCGAAGCGGATCGCCGCCTTCCGCGATTTCATCCAGGACGAGGTGATCGCCCATCGGCGCCGCCAGAAGGAACTGGAAACGGCCGCTTGATCCTGTCGGCCGGGCCTGCCCCCCGGCCGGCGGAACGCAATCGCACCGCGACCTTCGTCGAGTGAGCCATGCGTGCAACGCATGTCCACAATGTCCGGGGCGCGCAGTGCTTTCGCTTGATCGTACATTCCCTGCCGCCTATTTGGTCAATCGAGGGCGACGCAGCTGAAACGCTCATCCCCCTCATACCTCCCTGTTGGACTTAGGCCGGGCGCTTGCGCCCGGCTTTTTTTCTGCGGAATTCCCGGGCCTTGCACTTTGCGCCGGGGAATTGCAGACACACGCCCCCCGGGGGCCCGCCGCGGCGCCCCCTTCCCCTTTCCCCGCCGTCCCCTTAGGGACCGGCGCAAAGGACCACGCGAGAGGGGAACGCCCGATGGCCGCGCCTGATTCCACGCCTCGGATCACCCCCGAGATGATCGCCGCCCACGGCTTCACCGAGGGCGAGTACCAGGAAGTGCTTCGGATCCTGAACCGCGAGCCGACCTTCACCGAGCTCGGCATCTTCAGCGCGATGTGGAACGAGCACTGCTCCTACAAGTCGTCGAAGAAATGGCTGCGGACCCTGCCGACCACCGGCCCGCAGGTCATCTGCGGCCCGGGCGAGAATGCGGGCGTCGTCGATATCGGCGACGGCCAGGCCGTCATCTTCAAGATGGAGAGCCACAACCATCCCTCCTACATCGAGCCGCACCAGGGCGCGGCGACCGGCGTCGGCGGCATCCTGCGCGACGTCTTCACGATGGGCGCGCGGCCCATTGCGGCGATGAACGCGCTCAGCTTCGGGATGCCGGACCATCCCCGCACCCGCCACATCGTGAACGGCGTGGTCGAGGGGATCGGCGCCTACGGCAACGCCTTCGGCGTGCCGACCGTGGGCGGCGAGGTGCGGTTCCACCCGTCCTACAATGGCAATTGCCTGGTGAACGCCTTCGCCGCCGGCCTCGCCGACACCGATGCCATCTTCTACTCCGCGGCGTCCGGCGTCGGCATGCCGGTGGTCTATCTGGGCGCCAAGACGGGCCGCGACGGGGTCGGCGGCGCGACCATGGCGTCGGCCGAGTTCGACGACACGATCGAGGAGAAGCGCCCCACGGTGCAGGTCGGCGACCCCTTCACCGAGAAGCGCCTGATGGAAGCCTGTCTCGAGCTGATGGCCTCGGGCGCGGTGATCTCGATCCAGGACATGGGGGCCGCGGGCCTCACCTGCTCGGCGGTCGAGATGGGCGACAAGGGCGGCCTCGGCATCCGGCTCGATCTCGACGCGGTGCCGCAGCGCGAGGCGGCGATGACCGCCTACGAGATGATGCTGTCCGAGAGCCAGGAGCGGATGCTCATGGTACTGAAGCCCGAGATGGAGGCAGAGGCGCGGGCGATCTTCGACAAGTGGGACCTCGACTTCGCGATCGTGGGCGAGACGATCCCCGAGGACCGCTTCCTGATCGTCCACCGGGGCGAGACGATGGCCGACCTGCCGCTGTCGCGGCTGTCCTCCTCCGCCCCCGAATACGACCGCCCGTGGGAGGCGCCCACCGGCCGCACCGACCACGCCCCGGTGCCCGACGTGGCCCCGCTGGACGCGCTGCGGGCGCTGATCGGCTCGCCCAACTACGCGGCCAAGTCCTGGATCACCCAGCAGTACGACAGCCAGGTGATGGGCGACACGGCGCGGGGCCCCGGCCTCGGCGCGGGGATCGTCCGGGTGCACGGCACGGACAAGCTGCTCGCCTTCACCTCGGACGTGACGCCCCGCTACGTCGCCGCCAATCCGGAGGAGGGCGGCAAGCAGGCGGTGGCGGAGGCATTCCGCAACCTCTGCGCGGTGGGGGCGCGGCCGCTCGCCGCGACCGACAACCTCAATTTCGGCAATCCGCAGAAGCCCGAGATCATGGGCCAGTTCGTCGGCGCCATCCGCGGGATCGGTGCGGCCTGCACGGCGCTCGACATGCCGATCGTGTCGGGCAATGTCAGCCTCTACAACGAGACGGACGGCACCGGCATCCTGCCGACCCCGACCATCGGCGCGGTCGGTCTGATCCCCGACGCCTCGGCCCTGATCGGCGCCGCCGCGCGCGCGGGCGACGTGGCGCTGCTGATCGGCGAGACGCGCGGCCATCTCGGCCAGTCCGCCCTGCTGTGGGAGGTCGCCTCCCTCGATGCCGGGGACGCGCCGCCGGTGGACCTGGCGGCCGAGCGGCGCCACGGCGACTTCGTCCGCGCGCAGGCCGCCCGCATCGGCGGATGCACCGACCTGTCGGACGGGGGCCTCGCCCTCGCCGCGTTCGAGCTGGCCCGGGCGGGCGGAACGGGCGTCGCGCTCGAATCGGACGATCTGGGGACGCTGTTCGGCGAGGACCAGGCCCGCTACCTGATCGCCGCGACCGAAGGCGATGCCGCCGCGATCGAGACCGCCGCGCGCGAGGCCGGTGTGCCGGTCGCGCGCGTCGGGACGTTCGGCGGCGAGACCCTCTCGCTCGGCGGCGCGAGCGCCCCGATGGCCGAGCTGGTCGCCGCCTGGTCCGCAGTCTACCCCGCCCTCTTCGGCTGAGGTCATGCGGGTCGCGCTGACCCACCGCTTCGACGCCCCGCCCGCGCGGGTCTGGGCCAGCGCGACCGACCTCGGCCATCTGCGCGCGGTCTGCGCCGGCCTCGTCGCGTTCGACGACCGCGTGCCCCGGACGGGCCGCATCCGGCAGGGCGACGTCTACGTCACCGGCGTGCGCCTGTTCGGCCGCCTGCCCCCGCAGGATTACCGGATGGAAGTGGCCGAGCTCGACGATTCCGCCATGACCTTCCGCAGCGAGGAGAGCGGCGCCGGCGTGCGCCGCTGGACCCACCGGCTCGCCGTCCTGCCGGACGGGGCGGGCGCACGGATCGAGGAGAGCATCGAGATCGAGGCCGGCGCCGCCACCCCGCTCATGGCGCTCTGGGCCCGCCTGCTCTACCGGCTGCGGGCCCGCCGGCGGCGCGCCCTCCTGACGGGCGGTTGAACGCGCCCTGCCCCGGACCTATCCTCGGATCTCAGCAGCAAGGAGCCGACCCATGGCCATCACCGCCCAGGACATCGAGGATCTGATCCGCGAAGCCTTTCCCGACGGCAAGGTCCGGGTCGAGGGCGATGACGGCCAGCATTTCGCGGCCCATGTCGAGGACGAAAGCTTCCGCGGCCAGAACCGCGTGCAGCAGCAGCGCGCCGTCTACGCCGCGCTGAAGGGACGGATGGACGGGCCGAACGGCGCGCTCCACGCCCTCGCCCTGACGACGAAGGCGCCCGACTAGGCGCAGGCTGGAAATCCCGCCGGGCCGGGCATAGGTTCGGCCCCGACGGCGAAAGCCGACCTCATATCCCGCAGGAGTCCCCGACATGGCCGACACCACCGCCCCCGCCGCCGATCGCATCGCCGAGACCGTGAAGGCGAACGACGTCGTCCTCTACATGAAGGGCACCAAGGCGATGCCGCAATGCGGCTTCTCCTCCCGCGTGGCGGGCGTGCTGAACTTCATGGGCGTGGACTATACCGACGTGAACGTTCTCGCCGATGCCGACATCCGGCAGGGGATCAAGGATTATTCCGACTGGCCGACGATCCCCCAGCTCTACGTCAAGGGCGAATTCGTGGGCGGCTGCGACATCGTCACCGAGATGACCCTGTCGGGCGAGCTGGATCAGCTCTTCGCCGACAAGGGGATCGCCTTCGACAAGGACGCGGCGGACAAGATCCGCGAAGCGAACGCCTGAGGCGCCGCGCGTCCGGGCGGGTCAGCCCGCCCGGCACTCCGCCAGCAGCGTGACCTCCTCGCCGGTCTCGCCGTCGGACCAGAGGAGCATCGCCTCCTCCGTCCCCCGCGTCCACCAGACGTAATGCGAGCCGTCCGAGGGCCAGCCGTAGCGCACGCCCGAGGCCGCCTGCTCCGCCTCCAGCGCGTACATGCCGCCCTCGACACCGATCACGGCCGCGGCCGGCTCGGCATCGGGGACGTAGACCACCGGCACCTCGACCCCGCGCTCGCAGACATAGCGCATCGTCCGAAGCTCGGCCGCGGCGACGCCGGGGGCCAGCAGCGCCGCAAGCAGGGCTGCCCCCCTCACGCGGCGCCCCCCCGCGCATCCTCGAGCGCGCCGGCCACCGCCTCGGCCTCGTCGGCGAGGGCGGCCATCGCCTCCTCCAGCCCCGCGGGCATCACCTCGACCTCGATCCGTTCCGGCTCGGGATCCGGGCGCGCCTCCAGCTCGTCGATCCTGGCCTGCAGCGCGGCCATCCGGTCGGACGCCTCGCGCAGCTGGTCGTCCACCCCCGCCGTGCGGTCGGCGAGCATCAGCCCCGCCATCAACAGCATCCGCGCCTCGGGGACGCGGCCGGTCTGGGCCAGCAGCACCTGCGCCTCGGTGTCCAGCATCGCGGCGGCGGCGCGCAGATAGGGCTCCTCGCCGTCCTGGCAGGCCACCTCGAAGGTGCGGCCACCGATCTCCACGTCGACATGCGGCATCATTCCGCCTCCTCGGATTCGGGTTCCGCCGCGAGGACGGGACGCAGCGCCTCGGCGATCTCGATCATCTCGGCGCGGTCGGCGTCGCGCTGCGCCTTCAGCGCCTCCAGCTCGGCGATCACCGCGCGGTTGACCAGGGCCTCGTCCGGCAATTCGTCCGCCAGCGCCGCGCGCAACTGCTCGGTCACGTCCGACAGGTCGGCCGCAGACTGGCGCAGCGCCGTCAGCTCGGCATCGAGCCGCACCGTGCGGGCGCGCTCGGCCGCGAGCTGGTCCTCGAGCCTGGTCAGCCGGCCCTTCTCCCGGGATTTCAGCGCCTTCACCCTCTCCTCAAGCTGCGCGTTCGCGATCCGCTCGTCCTCGAGCGCGGCGGCGAGCTCGGCGCGGCTGGGGCCGCCCGTCTCCTCCGCCGCGCGGGCCCGCGCCTCTGCCTCGAGGGCGGCGGCGAGGTCGCGGATTCGCCCCAGCGCGGCCGTCAGGCGATGCTGCGACTCGTCGATCTGGCTCATGTGCTGCCTTTCTGCCCCCGCGCGGCGCCCCGGACCTGCGCGCGAATCGTCATTGTTGCGGCGACGATAGAAAACCGGCGCCCCCGGCGCAAACGCCGCCGGCGGGGCGCTGCCACCGCCCGGCCGCCTTGCAACGCGTTGGCCCGGTGGGTAAGCCGCTGCGGACCCCTACTGGTTCTCATGGCGAGGAGAGACGGCCCATGGACATCACCGCCCTGCGCGAGGCCCATCCCGAGCACTGGAAGACCGCTGCCGCGATCCGCGCGCTGGCGCTCGATGCCGTGGCCGCCGCCAAGTCCGGCCATTCCGGCATGCCGATGGGCATGGCCGATGTCGCGACGGTCCTCTTCGGCAAGCACCTGAAATTCGCGCCGAAACAGCCGCACTGGCCCGACCGCGACCGGTTCATCCTGTCGAACGGCCACGGCTCGATGCTGCTCTACTCGGTGCTGCACCTGACGGGCTACGAGCAGGCCTCGCTCGAGGAGCTGAAGAACTTCCGCCAGTGGGGCTACCGCACCGCCGGCCATCCCGAATACGAGGAGATGGAGGGGGTCGAGGCCACGACCGGCCCGCTCGGCCAGGGCATCTCGATGTCCGTCGGCTTCGCCATCGCCGAAGAGCATCTGCGCGCCCGCTTCGGGCCCAAGGTCATGGATCACCGCACCTGGGTCTTCGCCGGCGACGGCTGCCTGATGGAGGGCGTCAGCCACGAGGCCTGCGCGCTGGCGGGGATGCAGCAGCTCGGCCACCTGACGGTGTTCTTCGACGACAACCGGATCACCATCGACGGCACGACCGACCTCGCCGACAAGACGAACCAGATCGAACGGTTCGAGGCCTATGGCTGGCACACCCAGTCGATCGACGGCCACGATCCCGAGGCGATCGATGCTGCGATCGAAGCCGCCAAGGCCGACCCGCGCCCGTCCTTCATCGCCTGCAGGACGCATATCGCCCTTGGCCACAAGGCGCAGGACACCGCCAAAGGGCACGGCGCGCTGACGGACATGGAGCAGCTGCAGGCCGCCAAGGACGCCTATGGCTGGACCGGCGGCCCGTTCGAGGTGCCGGACGACGTCAAGAAGACCTGGGAGGGTTTCGGCGAGCGCGGCACGCAGGCGCATGCCGAATGGCACGAGCGTCTGCAGGCCCTCAGCGACAGCCGCCGCAAGGAGGTCGAGCGCATCTTCCACGGCGAGCCGC
The DNA here is from genome assembly GCF_900141735.1 of Wenxinia saemankumensis. Lineage (GTDB taxonomy): Bacteria > Pseudomonadota > Alphaproteobacteria > Rhodobacterales > Rhodobacteraceae > Wenxinia > Wenxinia saemankumensis. The sequence goes on along the minus strand of NZ_FQYO01000002.1, from coordinate 706,004 downwards.
CCAAGGCGCTGGCCGGCCGGATCCGCGCGCTCAAGAAGCAGGCCGTGGAAGCGGGCCACGAGGTGGCGACGCGCAAGTCCTCGGAGATGGTGCTCGAGGTCGTGAACCCGGCCATGAAGGAGACGATCGGCGGCTCGGCCGACCTGACCGGCTCGAACAACACGCTCACCTCCGATCTCGGCGTGTTCGACCCGTCGAACCGCAAGGGCCGCTACATCCATTACGGCGTGCGCGAGCACGGCATGGCCGCGGCGATGAACGGCATGGCGCTGCACGGGGGCGTGCGCCCCTATGGCGGCACCTTCATGTGCTTCACCGACTACGCGCGCGGCGCGATGCGGCTGTCCTCGCTGATGGGGGTGCCGGTCGTCTACGTGATGACCCATGACAGCATCGGCCTCGGCGAGGACGGCCCGACCCATCAGCCGATCGAGCACATGGCGATGCTGCGCGCGACGCCCGGCCTGCTGACCTTCCGCCCCGCCGACACCGTCGAGACGGCGGAGGCGTGGGAGATCGCGCTGAACCAGAAGAGCACGCCTTCGGTCCTGGCGCTGTCGCGGCAGAACCTGCCGCCGGTCCGCAAGACCCACAGCAACAAGAACCTCGTCGCGCAGGGCGCCTACGTGCTGGTCGATACCGACCGCAAGCGCGAAGTCATCCTGATGGCCTCGGGCTCGGAAGTCGCGGTCGCGCTGGCGGCGCGCGACATCCTCGAGGGCGCGGGCATCGGCACCCGCGTCGTCTCGGTCCCGTCGATGGAGCTGTTCCGCCAGCAGGAGGAGCGCTATCGCAAGCGCGTCCTGCCCTCTGGGCCGGTGCGCATCGCGATCGAGGCCGGCGTGCGCCAGCCCTGGGACTGGCTGCTTCTCGGCGAGCGCGGCCGAGAGGCCAAGGCCGGCTTCGTCGGGATGGACCGCTTCGGCGCCTCCGCCCCGGCCGAGGTGCTCTACGAGAAATTCGGGATCACCGGCGAGGCGGCCGCCGCCAAGGCCCGCGAATTGCTGGGCTGAGCGGACACGTACCGACCGAACGGAAACGGCCGGCCCACCGGGGCCGGCCGTTCTCGTGTCGACCGCGCAAGGCGAGCGATCAGCCCTCCAGCACGTCGCGCCAGGAATGCTTCGGCTGGAAGCCCAGCATCCGCTTGGCTTTCTCGTTCGAGTAGAAGGTCTCGGTCTCGCCCATCTCCTTGCGGACCTCGACCCCCTTGTAGAACCGCTCGATCACCTCCGAGGCGGGAATGTTCACGCTCATGTCGTCGTTGCTGACGTTGAACACCTCGTAACCCAGCCCGTCCGTCCTGAGGCAGCAATCGATCATGTGGCCGAGGTCGCGCGCGTCGATATAGGCGAAGATGTTGCGCCGGCGCAGCGAGGGATCCTCCATGAAAGCGGGGAAATTCTTCGCGTATTCATCGGGTTCGATGACGTTGTTGATCCGCAGCCCGTAGATGTCGGCGCCCGTGCGCGCCTGGAAGGACCGGCCCGTCACCTCGTTGCAGACCTTGGACATGGCGTAGCTGTCATGGGGCACCGTCGGATGATCCTCGTCGACGGGCACGTAATCGGGCGTCACTTCGCCCTGCGCGAAGCACACGCCGTAGGTCGTCTCGGAACTGGCGAAGACGATCTTGCGGATCCCGAGGGACAGGGCCGCCTCCATCACGTTGTAGGTGGAGAGGGTGTTGATCCGGTAGCATTCCTGATCGGGCGTGATCAGGATCGCCGGGATCGCCGCGAGGTGCACGACCGCGTCGTAGCCGGGATAGTCGTCGCCATCGAGCTCGTCGTAGCCCGCCCGCATCTGCAGCGCCGAGGCGACCTGTCCCCCATCGGTCAGGTCGATGCGGATGTTGTGGACGCCCTCCATCTCGAGCGGCTTGAGATCCGCGTTGGTGATCCTGTGGCCCTGCTCGATCAGGTAGCGGGCGACATGCCGCCCCGCCTTGCCGGCCCCGCCCGTCAGAAAGATGCGCATGGTCTGTCTCCTCCCCGTTGTCGTCCTGAAGTCGTCGCGCCCTCGATGTGGCCCGGCGGGCGGGGCTGTCCAGCCCCCGCAGGCGCCGGCGGGGCCGCCCGGGCGAGGCCCCATGCCCCGCCCGACCCGCTTGCCCCCGGCCGCACCACGCTAGGTTGCAGCCGGACCGACAGGAGGAGCCAGATGACCCGCCGCCCGACCATCCGCCCCACCCGCCCCGCGGCGCGCGCCGCGCTGGCCGCGGCCCTCGCCGCGACGCCGGTCCTCGCCCAGGACACCTCCTCCCCGCAGGAGGTGCGGCGCCCCAACCCGATCGACCTCGTCCGGCCCGACGCGCCGGAGCTCGCCCATCCCGGGCCCTATGCCGTGGGCGTCACGACGATGGACTTCGTGCGCAGCGGCGTGCCGGACGTGCGGCGCGCGACCGCGACATCCCAGCCGACCTACGACCGGCCCCTGACGGTCGAGGTCTGGTATCCAGCCGCCGACGGCACCACGGGCGGCGGCACCTACGAGACGGTCCTGCGCGACGGCGAGACGCCGGTCACGCTCTCCGGCAGCGCGGTGCGCGAGGCCGCGCCGATGGGCGGCGAGACGTTCCCCCTCGTCATCGTCAGCCACGGCTATCCGGGCAACCGCTTCCTGATGTCGCCGCTGGCCGAGACGCTCGCCTCCCGGGGCTACGTCGTCGCCTCGATCGACCATACCGACAGCACCTATTCCGACCAGGGCGCCTTCGGCTCCACGCTGCTGAACCGCCCGCGGGACCAGCTCTTCGTGCTGGACGCGATGGCGGGTCTCTCGGACGGGATCGGCGAGATCACCGACGGCGATACCGCCGCCGTCGTCGGCTACTCGATGGGCGGCTACGGCGCGCTGATCTTCGCCGGGGCCGGAGTGACCGAGGCGAGCACCACGTTCGACTACGCGCCGCCGGGCGGCCTGCTCGCCGCCAACCAGGCAGGGACCGAGGCACGGGCCGAGCTCGACGATCCGCGACTGAAGGCGGCCGTCGCCTTCGCCCCCTGGGGCAACAATGCCGGCTTCTTCGATGCGGAGGGGCTGGCCGGAATCGACATCCCGCTCCTGCTGATCGCCGGCAGCGCCGACGACGTCTCGGGCTACGAGGCGATCCGCGGCATCTTCGATTCCACGACGGGGACGGACCGCGCGCTGCTCACCTTCGAGAACGCCAACCACAATGCCGGCGCCCCGATGCCCGCCCCGGCCGAGAGCTGGGCCTGGTCCGAGACGCTCGGCTGGCCCCCGTTCGAGCATTACGCCGACCCGGTCTGGGACAGCGTGCGGATGAACAACATCGCGGCGCATTTCGTCAGCGCCTTCCTCGACCGCGAGCTGAAGGGGGCCGAGACGGACCTCTATCTCGACCTCGTCCCGGTCGCCGCGGACGGCGTGTGGTCGGTGACCGAGGACGGGCTCAGGACCGGGGCGCATACCTACTGGCTGGGCTTCCCCGAGCGCACGGCGGCAGGCCTGCGCTTCGAGACGCGGGCGGCGGGCGAATAGACCCGGATGACGGCCGGGGAGGCGTCGGCCCCTTCGGCCGGCCAGCCCCTAGCCCCGCCGCGTCCCGCGAAGCGCGGGCGCGGCCAGCGCCGCGCTGCGGATCCGCGCGGGCGGCGCATCCTCCGGCACGTCGAGCAGCGCGCGGATCCGCGCAAGATCGCCGCCCGAACGGGGATCGGACAGGGCCTGTGCCAGCCCGGCGAGCGAGGCGACCGAATTGCCGGCCCGCAGATGCGTCACGTGCGGCAGGATCTGCAGCACGCCCCTGGCCTTCGGCGTGAAACCGTCCCAGCGCAGCAGCGGGTTCAGCCAGATCACCGACCGGGCCGAGAGGCGCAGCCGCTCCATCTCGCGACCGAGCGATTCGCCCGGATCGCGGTCGAGCCCGTCGGTGATCAGGAGCACGACCGCCCCCTGCCCCAGCACCCGGCGCGACCAGTCCCGGTTGAAGGCGCGCAGCGCCCCCGCGATGCGGGTGCCGCCGGACCAGTCCTGCGCCTCGGCCCCCGCGGCGGCGAGCGCGGCGTCCACGTCGCGGGCGGCCATGTGCCGGGTGATGTTGGTCAGGCGCGTGCCGAAGGTGAAGGCATGGACCCGTCCCCAGGCCTGCCCGCCCTCCCGCGGGGGCCGGTTCGCGATCGAGTGGATGAAATGCAGCACCGCGCGGCTGTAGGCCGACATCGACCCCGATATGTCGCAGAGCACGACGAGGTTCGGGTGCCGCGTGCCGGGTGCGCGCGTGGCAAGCGACAGGGTCTCGCCCCCGGTGCGCAGCGAGGCGCGCAGCGTCCGGCGGGCATCGACGTGCCGGCCCGCCCCGGGCGACCGGCGGCGGGTCCGCATGGGGGGCACCGGCAGCTCGATCCGCGCGAGCAGGCGCCGCGCCTCGGCCATCTCGGCGGCGGACATCTGCTCGAAATCGAGGCTGCGGAGCCGTTCCTCCTCGGCCATGGTCCGCGAGGCGTCGACCTCGATCCGCACCTCGTCCTCTTGCGGGCTCTCCTGCGGTTCGGGCGGAGGGCGGTCCTCCAGCAGCGCCTCTGCCGCGCGCCTCTCGGCCGCACGGGCGGGCCGCTCGTCCTGCGTGCCGCGCACGCTGGGCAGCAGCATCGACATCATGTGCTCGAGATAGCGGGGATCGCGCCAGAACAGCCGGAAGACCTGCGCGAAGACGGCCCGGTGCTCGGGCCGGCTGACGAAGAGGGCGTGCAGCGTCCAGTAGAAATCGGTGCGCGAGGTGAAGCCCACCGCCTCCAGCGCGCGGATCGCCTCGGCGGTTCGACCGGGCCCGATCGGAAGGCCGGCCTTGCGCAGGGCGCGGGCGAACCAGACGACGTTCTCGGCCAGTCGGCCGTCTTCGGGGATGTCGAGGGGCGGCAGGGTCTCCATGCCGCCCCAGGATAGGTCAGTAATTGTATTCGGTGAAGATAAGCCGGCCCGGATTGCGGCGCGAGCCGTCGTAGCTGCCGATCCAGATGTCGTAGAGCCCCTGCTGGGGATTGCGGATCGTGATCGCCGGGTTCGTGCCCCGGTAATCGTCGTTGTAGAACCACGTCCCGTCCGGCGCGTTCACCAGCAGGACGGCATCGGCGTAGGATTCCACCGCGATCGTCAGCTGCGAGGAAGTGCCGTTCCAGTACAGGTCGAAATCCGGGCGGGTGGTGACGAAGCCGGCCCAGTTCTGGCCGAGACATCCGGTCAGCGTGTTGGTCCCGCCGGCGGTGATGTTGCGGACATAGGGATCGGGCTGGAAGCCGGCGCTGAGCTGGATCTGCCCGAAATAGGGCGCGCCCCGCCAGTCGGGGCAGGCGGCCGCCGGCGCGGCGAGGGCTGCCGCGACCCCGGCGGCGGCGATCAAGGTCTTGAGGAACATACGAAGTCTCTCCCGTTCTGCGCGGCCCTTCCCCGGCCGCGATCGCTGTGGCGGAGCCGGCAAGGGACCGGGGTTCCGCATGGGAAAGACGCTAGCACGTATCAGGTCACGATTAGGAGAGGGGAAATCCGATCCCGGACCGCGAATGTTGCGCCCCGTCCGGTCTGCTGCCGCCCTTCCCGCGGGCGGGCGGGCGGAAGCCGGTCAGCCGTTGCCCGCGCGGACCCGCGCCTCTTCCAGCACCCGGGCCGCCGCCTCCCCCTCGATCCGCTGGATGTCGTCCTGGTATTTCAGGATCGCGCCGAGCGTGTCCGAGATCACCTCGGGCGACAGCGCGACGACGTCGAGCGCCAGCAGGCACTTCGCCCAGTCGATCGTCTCGGCGACTCCGGGGCGCTTGAACAGGTCCTCCGTCCGGAGCTGCTGCACGAAGGCCACGACCTCGCGGCTGAGCGTTTCGGCCGCTTCCGGCACGCGGGCGCGCAGGATCGCCATCTCGCGGTCGAAGGCGGGGTAATCGACCCAGTGATAAATGCAGCGGCGCTTCAGCGCGTCGTGCACCTCGCGCGTGCGGTTCGAGGTCAGCACGACGATCGGCGGCTCGGGCGCCCGGATCGTGCCGAGCTCGGGGATCGTCACCTGGAAATCGGACAGCGCCTCGAGGAGGAAGGCCTCGAACGGCTCGTCGGTCCGGTCCACCTCGTCGATCAGCAGGACCGGCGCGCCGCCCGGCTGCGGGCGCATGGCCGCCAGCAGGGGGCGTTCGATGAGGAACTCCTCCGAGAAGAGGTCCGACCGCGCGGCGCCGCCCCGGCCCTCGGCCGCGCGGATCTCGACCATCTGGGCGGCGAAGTTCCACTCGGCCACCGCCTCGGCGGCGCCCAGCCCCTCGTAGCATTGCAGCCGGATCAGCCGCCGGCCCAGCGCGGCGGCGAGCGCCTTGGCGATCTCGGTCTTGCCGGTGCCCGCCTCGCCCTCGAGGAAGAGCGGCCTGCCCAGCCGCAGCGACAGGAAGGCGACCGTGCCGAGCGCGCGGTCGCAGACGTAATCCTCTGCCGCGAGCAGGCGCTGCACCTCGTCGATGCTTTGGATGTCCATTCGCCGGTCCTCCCTTGCCGATGGAAGGGACAGGCGCCACGCGCGGCGGTCAAGGGGACGAAGGTCGCGCCTTGGGACCGGCGCCCCGATCCGGCCGCTCGGCCCCGGCGGCCGTTCCTTCCCCGCCCGCGGGGGCCGGGGGGCTGCCGGCGCGGCGCCCTTCCGCCGCCATTCCGGGGGGCCTATCTTGCGGGGCGCAACCGGAACAGGGAATCCCGCCATGAAAGACCTCGACGGCCACGGGCCGGACCTCGCCGCCTTCGACTGGGCCGATCCCTTCCGGCTGGAGGACCAGCTGACCGAGGACGAGCGGATGCTGCGCGACGCCGCCCGCGACTTCGCGCAATCGGTGATGCAGCCGCGCGTCACCGCCGCCTACCGCGAGGAGAAGGTCGACCGCGACCTCTTCCCCCTGATGGGCGAGGCCGGCCTTCTCGGTGCGACGATCCCCGAGGAATACGGCGGGCTCGGCCAGGGCTACGTCACCTACGGCCTGATCGCCCGCGAGGTGGAGCGGGTGGACAGCGGCTACCGCTCGAAGATGAGCGTGCAGTCCTCCCTCGTGATGTATCCGATCCATGCCTACGGGTCCGAGACGCAGCGCGCGAAATACCTGCCGAAGCTCTCGACCGGGGAATGGGTCGGCTGCTTCGGCCTGACCGAACCCGATGCCGGGTCCGATCCCGGCGGCATGAAGACCACCGCCCGCCGGACCGCGACCGGCTACGTCCTGAACGGGACGAAGACCTGGATCTCTAACGCGCCGATCGCCGATGTCTTCGTCGTCTGGGCGAAGTCCGACGAGGATGGCGGCAAGGTCCGCGGCTTCGTCCTCGAGAAGGGAACGAAGGGCCTGAGCGCGCCGAAGATCGAGGGCAAGCTCAGCCTTCGCGCCTCGGTCACGGGTCAGATCGTGATGCAGGACGTCGAAGTGGGCGAGGACGCAATCCTGCCACATGTTTCCGGGATGAAGGGCCCCTTCGGCTGCCTCAACCGGGCCCGCTACGGCATTTCCTGGGGGGTGATGGGCGCGGCGGAGGCCTGCTGGCACGCTGCCCGACAATACGGGCTCGACCGCAGGCAGTTCGGGCGCCCGCTCGCGCAAACCCAGCTATTTCAACGTAAACTTGCAGACATGCAGACCGAGATCGCCCTTGGGTTGCAAGGATCGCTGGCCGTCGGACGGATGCTCGACGCGGGGACGGCGGCGCCGGAGGCGATCAGTCTCGTAAAACGAAACAATTGCGGCAAAGCGCTGCAGATTGCACGCGAATCGAGGGACATGTTTGGCGGAAATGGGATTGCCGAGGATTTCCAAGTGATCCGGCACATGATTAATCTCGAGACGGTGAACACCTACGAGGGCACCCACGACGTGCACGCGCTGATCCTCGGCCGGGCGCAAACGGGCCTCCAGGCGTTCTTCTGAACCGGCGCTCCCGCGCGGCCGGCCCCGGACCCTCCGGCCCGGGGTCTCCCGGGGCCGCGCGAGAGGAGGGCGGGAATGCTCGACGACGGCCTCGGCGGGACTGCGGCACGGCTCGACGCCGATCTCGGCGGGCTGACGCCCGAAGCCTGGCGCGACCGGATCGACGCGCTCGGCGAGGAACACGGTTATTTCCTGCCCGTCGGCGCGGACCATTCGGCGCTGTTCGTCGATGCGGGGCGCACGCTTCTCGTTACCTTCGAGACGGTGGAGGAGGCAATGGCCCGCCCCCGCGGCCGCCCGGTCGGGCTCGACCTCGCGGCGTCGGAGGGCTGGTCGGTCCTCACGCTGCTGGCCGAGGGCGAGACCTGGTTCCGCAGCCCGGCCGTGACCGCCTTCTTCGACCGACAGGTCGATGACGGTTTCTTCGAGGATTTCGACCGGGTCCTGTTCTTCGGGCACCATATGGGCGCCTACGGGGCGGCCGCCTATTCCGTCTGCGCGCCGGGCTGCAACGTGCTGCTGCTGCGCCCGGTGGCCAGCCTCGACCCCGCGGTCGCGTCCTGGGACCGACGGGCGATGGGGGCGCGGCGGCTCGACTTCGCCTCGCGCTACGGTTTCGGCCCCGACATGACCGACGCCGCCCGCCGGGTCTGGACGGTGAGCGATCCGCTCCACCCGCTGGACGCGATGCATGCCGCGCTCTTCCGCCGGCCCCAGACGATCGGCCTGCGCGCCCCGATGGCGGGCACGCGGCTGCTGCCGATGCTGGAACAGACCGGCACGCTGATGCCGCTGCTCCGCGCCGCAGCGCGGGGAAGCCTGACCCCTGCGGATTGGGGCCGGCTCTGGAGGGCTCGGCGCGAAACGCTGACCTTCCCGCGGCTGGTGCTGAAACGCGCCGAGGCGGCCGGGCGCCCCGCCCTCGTGGCGCGAACCTGCCGCTTCGGCCTGACGACGCGGGACGCGCCGCTCTATGCCGCGCGGGCGCGGGCCCTGGGCGTCGATCTCGCCCCGCCCCGTGCCGGCGCGTCGGCGGCCCGGCCCGAACCGGCCTGAGGCCCCACCGGACCGCCCGCGACCGCCCTATTTCGTCATCGGCGCGATGGCGACCGGCGCGGTCTCGTTGAGCGTGTCGCCGTCGAACTGGTTCGATCGCAGGATCGCCGTGCCGAGGGCCGGCAGGTAGTCGTAGACGAGGCTCAGCCCGCCCTCGTCGCCCCAATCGTAGCGGATCCGCGCCTCGACCGTCTCGTAGTCGCAGCCCGACAGCGTGGTCGGCGGCGCCTCTGCGAATTCGACGCTCGTCGTCTCTTCCCTTCGGGTGCCGTCCTCGAAGGCGTTCACCGTCCGGCCGGTCCAGCTCGCCCCCGGCACGGGTTCGGGAAGGCGCGCGGGGTCGACCGGAAACTCGATGTCCAGACGCGAGTCCGGGATCGGCGCACCGGACGGATCGATCGACCATTCGGAGGTGAAGTAGACTCCCCGGTTGGCGCGGAACTCGATCGGGTCGCTGCCGTCGGCGAAGCGCTCGATCACCTCGATCGAGCCGTCGCCGAGACGGCGATGCGAGGTCACGTCCCCGCCCTCGAATTCCACCTCGATCCCGCGCGCGAGATCCGCTGCGGTGTAGCACTGGGCGGCGGCCCATCCCGGGGCCAGCGCGACGAGGCCGGTCAGCGCGGCGGCTCTGGCGAATGTCATGAACGGATTCCCTCCTCCTGTCGACCTGCCGCGATCCTGCCCGGCGAGGCCGGGTTTCCGCAAGGACAGGTTTCCCCCCGGCGCCCCCGGCCTCGCCCGACTGCCACGCGGCGGCGCTTGCCGCTGGCCCTCGGCGCGGCGATGCGGCAATGTCGCGCCATGCCCCAACGCCCCGACACGACGCGCCTGACGCTCCGCCGCCCCGACGACTGGCACCTGCACCTGCGCGACGGCGCGGTGCTGCGGGCCGTCCTGCCCGAGACCGCCCGTCACTTCGCCCGGGCCATCGTCATGCCGAACCTCGTGCCCCCCGTGGTGACGGGGGCCGAGGCCGCCGCCTATCGCGACCGGATCCTCGCGGCCCTTCCGGAAGGGGCGCGGTTCACGCCGCTGATGACGCTCTACCTCACCGAGGAGACCGATCCGGACGACGTCGCCCGCGCCCATGCGGAGGGGATCGCGACGGCGGTCAAGCTCTACCCCGCCGGCGCGACCACCAATTCCGCCTCCGGGGTGCGGGATTTCGACAGGGTGCGCCCGGTGCTGGAGCGGATGGCCGAGATCGGCATGCCGCTCTGCGTCCACGGCGAGGTGACGGACCCGTCCGTCGACATCTTCGACCGCGAGGCGGTCTTCATCGACAAGGTGCTGAAGCCGCTGCGAAAGAAGGTGCCGGACCTCAGGATCGTGATGGAGCACGTCACCACCTCGGACGCGGTCGACTATGTCCGCGACACGCCGCGCAACCTCGCCGCGACGATCACCACCCATCACCTCGTCATCAACCGGAACGCGATCCTCGCGGGCGGCATCCGGCCGCACAATTACTGCCTGCCGGTGGCCAAGCGCGAGAAGCACCGCGTCGCGCTGGTCCAGGCCGCGGTCTCGGGGGACAGGCGCTTCTTCCTCGGCACCGACAGCGCGCCCCATGTCGACGCCCGCAAGCTCGAGCCCTGCGGTTGCGCCGGGATCTTCACCGCCACCAACACGATGTCGATCCTGGCCGAGGTCTTCGACGCGGCGGGCGCGCTGCGCCAGCTCGAGGCTTTCGCGTCCCTGAACGGGCCGCAATACTACCGCCTTCCCCCGAACGAGGAACGCATCACGCTCGAGAAGGGCGGGCCCGTCGATCATCCCGCGCGGATCGAGAGCGGGGACGGGCCGATCACCGTCTTCGATCCAGGATTCAGGCTGCACTGGCGGGTGGTCTGACCGCCCGGCGGGTCGCCCGGCCCCGCCCCCCGGGGCGCTGCCCCGGACCCCGCGGTATTTGATCCCCTGCGAAGGGGGCGGCGCGGCGCCCCTTCCCCGGCGGGGGGCGGGTCCGGGATGGGGGCCGGAAGGGCCGGGGCCGGGCGCGCGGCCTTCCCCTCCGGCAGGGATTGCGGCATGGCTCGCGCGATGTCCCGACAGGAGCCCGCCATGATCCCCTCCGCCTTTCCGCCCGCCGACGAGATCGCGCGCCTCACCGCCCGGATGCTGCTGGAGGTGGGGGCGGTGTCCTTCAACGCCGAGCAGCCCTTCACCCATGCCAGCGGGAAGAAGGCGCCGACCTATGTCGATTGCCGGCGGCTGATCTCGTATCCCCGGATCCGCTCGGTGCTGATGGATTTCCTCTGCGTGACGGTGATGCGCGGCGCGGGGGTCGAGGCCTTCGACAACGTCGCGGGCGGGGAGACGGCCGGGATCCCCTTCGCCGCCTTCGTGGCCGAGCGCATGGCGCTCCCGATGAGCTACGTGCGCAAGAAGCCCAAGGGCTACGGGCGCAATGCCCGGATCGAGGGCGCGATGTCCGAGGGGCAGCGGGTGCTGCTGGTCGAGGACCTGACGACCGATGGCGGCTCGAAACTGTCCTTCGTGCAGGCGATCCGCGAGACCGGGGCCAGCTGCGCCCATACGGCGGTGATCTTCTATTACGGGATCCACGAGGGCGTGGAGGACAGCCTGGGCGCCGAGGGCGTCACGCTCCATTCCCTCTGCACCTGGTGGGACGTGCTGGCCGCGGCGCGCGAGACCGGCGCCTTCGACGCGGCGACTCTGGACGAGGTCGACCGCTTCCTGCGCGCGCCGTCGGAGTGGCGGCCGAAAGGCGCGTGACCCGCCCTCGCCTGCAGAAGCGCGGGGCGCCCCCCGCGCGCCGCTGACGCCACGGCAGGCGACTTGTCGCCGATCGGCGGCGAAGTCCCTGTCCCTGCGGGAGGATCGGCGGCGCGGCCGGGATTGCCCCCGACTTATCCCCCGATCCTTCCCCGCCGGCGGCTTTGCGCGGCGGGCGGCGAGCGGCTAGGACGGGGTCGGGGCGCGGGGTGGATGCGGGCGAGATCGCCCGCGCCGGCCATCGGCCGCGAAGCCGCGGGCGCGCAGGATCCGCGGGCAGGCCAGATCAACGGGGAGCAGTCACGATGAACGATCTCAGCGTCTTCAATCCGAACGGCACGCCGGCCGAGACCGGCGGGTCGGACCGACTGCCCCATTCGATCGAGGCCGAGCAGCAGCTGCTCGGCGCGATCCTGACCAACAACGAGGTGTTCGACCGCGTTTCGATGCTGCTGAAGCCGCAGCATTTCTACGAGCCCGTCCATGCCCGGATCTTCGAGACTGCCGGCGCGCGCATCGCCAAGAACGCGCTCGCCTCGCCGGTCACGCTCAAGGCCTTCCTCGAGGAGGACGAGGGGCTGAAGGAGCTGGGCGGCCCGGCCTATCTGGTCCGGCTCGCGGGGGCCGCGATCAGCGCCTTCGCCGCGCGGGACTACGCGCAGATCATCTACGACCTTGCCATCCGGCGCGAGCTGATGCGCCTTGGCGAGGACATCGCGGCCAAGGCGCGCAAGGTCGACGTCGCCTCCGAGCCGAAGGAGCAGATCGTCGAGGCCGAGCAGGCGCTCTACAAGCTGGCCGAGCAGGGCCAGACCGAAAGCGGCTTCCAGTCCTTCCTGCAGGCGACGATCTCGGCCGTGCAGGTGGCGAACGCGGCCTATCAGCGGGACGGGGGGCTGGCGGGCGTGTCCACGGGACTCGTCGATCTCGACAAGAAGCTGGGAGGCCTGCACAAGTCGGACCTGCTGATCCTGGCCGGGCGCCCGTCGATGGGGAAGACGTCGCTCGCCACCAACATCGCCTTCAACATCGCCAAGGCCTACAAGCGCGGCACCCTGCCCGACGGCTCGGAAGGTGCGGTGAATGGCGGGGTCGTGGGCTTCTACTCCCTCGAGATGAGCGCCGAGCAGCTGGCGGCGCGGATCCTGTCCGAGGCCTCGGAGGTGCCGAGCGAACAGATCCGCCGCGGCGACATGACCGAGGCCGAGTTCCGCCGCTTCGTCGAGGCGGCCAAGGCGCTGGAGGCCTGCCCGCTCTACATCGACGACACGCCGGCCCTGCCGATCAGCCAGCTCGCCGCCCGCGCGCGGCGGCTGAAGCGGACGCACGGGCTCGACGCGCTGTTCGTCGATTACCTCCAGCTCGTGCGGGGGACCGGCAAGACCGACAACCGGGTGAACGAGATCGCCGAGATCTCGATGGGCCTGAAGGCCATCGCAAAGGAGCTCGAGATCCCGGTCGTCGCGCTCTCGCAGCTCTCGCGCCAGGTGGAGAACCGCGAGGACAAGCGGCCGCAGCTGTCGGACCTGCGGGAATCGGGCTCGATCGAGCAGGACGCCGACGTGGTGATGTTCGTGTTCCGCGAAGAATACTATAAGGAGCGCGAGAAGCCGGGCGAGCACGAGATGGAGAAGATGGCCGCCTGGCAGGAGGAGATGGAACGCCTCCACGCCAAGGCCGAGGTCATCATCGGCAAGCAGCGGCATGGGCCGATCGGCACGGTCGACCTGAGCTTCGAAGGGCGATTCACCCGGTTCGGCAACCTCGTGAAGCCCTGGCAGCAGGGCGGCGAGGACTCGTTCTAGCCGGGGCGACTGTCCCCGGACTTATCCCCAGCGCCCTCCCCGTCGGGATCCGGCGGGCCGGAGCGGCGGCTCGCACGGGACCGGACCGGGATCGCGGGCCATCGCGGGGCCTGGGCAAGGCGCCGCGCGGAGACGGAAATGATCAGCGGGATCAATCACCTGACCCTTGCCGTGTCCGATCTGGACCGCGCGCTCGCCTTCTACGAGGGCCTGCTCGGTGGCCGGGTCCGGGCCATCTGGGACCGGGGTGCCTATCTCGAGCTGGGCACGCTCTGGCTCTGCCTCTCGGTCGGGCCGGTGACGCAGCGGCAGGATTATACACATGTCGCCCTCTCGGCCGCCGAGGGGGCGTTCGAGGCCCTTGCCGAGCGGCTGCGCAAGGGCGCGCCGTCCTGGCAGGAGAACCGCTCCGAGGGCGCGTCGGTCTACGTGCTCGACCCGGACGGGCACCGGCTCGAGCTGCATCGCGGCGGGATCGAGCACCGGCTCGCGCATTACCGGGCGCGTCCCGAGGGCGGCGTGCGGGTGATCGGGGACGAGGACGGCCCCGTGCGGCGCGCGCGACCGGAGGACCTGCCCGCCCTCGCCGCCCTCGTCGGGGGCCTCGCCGCGCATCATGGCGATCCGGCTGTGGCGGATGCGGCGGCGCTGGAGCGCGACATCTTCGACCCCGCCCCGCTCTACCGGGCCTGGGTGGCCTGCCACGGCGGCGCGGTCGCGGGCTATGCGCTCGCCCTGCCGGCGGGACAGGCGCAGTCCGGGCGACGCGGGCTCGACCTGCATCACCTCTTCGTCGCGCCCGGGGCACGGGGCCACGGGCTGGGCCGGGCGCTGGTCGCCGCGGTCGAGGCGCGGGCGCGGCAGGAGGGGGGCTGCTACGTGCGGATCGGGGCGGCGCGGTCCAACGTCCTCGCCCACGCGCTCTACCGCGCGCTCGGCTACGAGGAGCGGGCCGGGGATCCGAGCTTTCGCAAACGCCTGGACTGAGCCCCGACCGAGCCCCGCCCCTTCAGTCGCCGCCCCCGGCGAGGTAGCTGCGCCCCCGCCATGTCGCCGGGCGGCCCCGCAGGCTGCGCCAGAGGGCGGTGTACTGGATCGCGAGCAGGAGCAGGATGCCGACGGGGTGCAGCGCGACGCCGAGCGCGGTGCCGCGCAGCCGGAGGGCCATCGCGGCGCGGGCCGCCGTGACCAACGCGATGGCCAATGCCGACAGCTGCGCCGCCCCGGCGGACCCGGCCCCCAGCGCCGCGGCCAGCGTCAGCCAGGGCAGGACGTGTCCGCCGAACAGCAGCAGCGTCCAGATCGGCAGGGCGCGGGGGGTGGCCATCCCCTCGGCCGCGTTCTTGAGAAAGCCGCTCCAGATCTTCGGCAGGCTGTCGTACATCCGCGTCGCGGCGATCGCGGTCGCGTCGATCAGGTCCGTCCGCCCGCCGCTCGCGCGGACGTTCCGGGGCAGCAGGATCCCGTCATGCATCTGCCCGGCAAAGGCGGCATGCCCCCCCGCCGCGTCATAGGCAGCACGTCGCACGGCAAGCAGCTGACCGCAGCCGGCGCCGAAGGCGGGTTCGGGCCGCAGCCGCGACATCGGGATCGGCAGGTAGCCGAGCAGCGTGGTGAAGATCTGCGGGATCGCCACCTTTTCCCAGAACGTTCCGGTGATCTGGCGCGGAAACCCCGAGACGAGGTCGAGCCAGCCAGCTTCCATCGCCGCGAGGAGGCGCGCGGCGGCATCGGGGGTCAGCCGTACGTCGGCATCGACGAAGAGCAGCACCGGCCGCGTCGCCGCCCGGCCGAGCTGGGCGCAGGCATGGGTCTTGCCGATCCAGCCCGCCGGAAGGTCCGCCCCCCGGATCAGGCGCAGCCGCGGATCGTCGGCCGCCCGCTCGGCCACGACGCGGTCGGTGCCGTCGGTCGAGCCGTCGTCGAGCACGATGACCTCTGCCTCCACCCCCTGCTGGCCAAGGGCCGCGTCGAGGGCCGCGCCGATATTGCCCGCCTCGTCCCGGGCCGGGATCAGGATCGAGACGCCGGGCAGCCGGCCGCCGGGCCGGGGGGGCGGCTGCAGGGCGATGAGGTTGGCCATAACCATGAGGGCGAAGAGCGCGGCGAGGGCGAGGCCCAGGATCGAGAGGTCGAGGATCATGCCGGCACCCTGCCCCGCCCGCGCAGCCGCTGCCAGACCCCGTAGATGCCGCCCGTCCCCTCCGCTCCGCCGAGCAGCGTCTCGAAGGGGGCGGGATCGCGAGCGACGGCTCGCGCGGCGAGCCTGTCCGCCGTGTCCGCCAGCGCCGCCTCCAGCCTGTCGTTCAGCGCCGCCGCGCCCTCCCCCGGTCGCGCCTCGACGGGGGCGCCGAAGGCCATCAGCGCCTCCGGCCGCTTCTCGTCCCAGAACGGGTAGTCGAGGGCCAGCGGCAGGGCGAGGACCTGCGGCATCCTGACCAGCAGATGCGCCGCCCCCGGCCGGAGGCCGAGCGGGCGTTCGCGCGGATCGACGAACCGGCCCTGCGGCGTGATCCAGAGGACCCGGTCGGGGGCCGAGAGAATGGGCCGCGCACGCCGGAGGAATACCGCCGCGCCCCGGGCACCCGCGTCCTGCGGCACGCCGAAGACCCCGATCCGGGCCATGAAGCGGAACTTCCGGACCATACGGGCATCCATCGGGCCGAAGCCGATGCGCCCGGGAAAGAACCGGTCGTGCAGCGCGATGAAGAGCGCGGGATCCCACCAGGAGGGATGGGTCGAAAGCACCATGACCGGGCGGTCCGGGGGCAGGTCCGGCAGCCCCGGCCGGGCCAGGCGGACGGCGCGGAAGCCGCGCCGCAGCTCGCGCCGCATCACCGCCGCGAAGAAGCGGCACGCGGCTTCCGACCGCAGGGCGGCCGGATCGTCATCGGGACCGGCGCCGCCGCTCATTCGGCGGCGATCTCCTCCGCCCGGGGCATCGCCACGCCGCCGGCATCGCCGTCGAGCGCGTCGGCGGCGATCCAGCCCGACATCAGCGCCATCGGCATGCCCGGCCCCGGATGGGCCGAGCCGCCGGCGAGGTAGAGCCCCTTCACCTGGCGCGACCGGTTGCCCGGCTTGAACGCGCCCAGCACCTTGCCGTGGCTGGCGAGACCGTAGATCGCGCCGTTCAGCACGTTATAGCGCTCGTGGATGTCCTGCGGGGTCAACGTGCGCTCCACCGCGATCCTCTCCTCGATGTCGCCCATCCCGGCCGTGCGGGCGAGCTTTTCCAGGATCGTCCGGCGGTAGCCCGGCAGCATCTTCGTCCAGTCCTGGCCGGGCCGCAGATACGGCGTGTGGACGAGGATGTAGAGCGCTTCGCCCCCCTCGGGCGCGACGCCCGGCTCGGTCCGCGCGGGGGCGGCGATGTAGGCGGTCGGGTCCGGCGCCGGCTCGCCCCGGTCGTAGATCGCGGCGAATTCCTCCTCGGGGTCGCGCGAGAAGACGAAGTTGTGGTGGGCGATGTGCTCGTAGGCCTCGCGCAGGCCGAGATAGAGCACGACGCCCGAACAGGCCGCCTCGCGCTTGCGCCCCTTCTCGAAGGCCGCGCCCTCGGCGCCGCCCACCAGCTCGCGGTAGGTGCGCACGCTGTCCATGTTCGAGACGACCGTTCCGGCCGCGATCCGCTCGCCGGTATCGGTCACCACGCCGGTCGCCCGCCCGTTCTCGACCACGATCTTCGACACGCCCGTGCCGGTGCGGATGTCGACGCCGAGCTGCCCGGCCAGCCGCTCGAGAGCCGTCGGCACGGCGCGGGTGCCGCCCATCGGGTACCAGACGCCCTCGCCCTGCTGCATCTGCGCGATGCCGCAGAGCACGGCGGGCGAGGCGAGCGGGGACGAGCCGACATACTGGATGAAATGCTCCAGCATCTGCCGGACCCGGTGATCCTGCACGTCGCGCTTGATCTGCCCGGCCACGGTGCGGTGCATCCGCAGCGACATCACGTCGGACAGGGTGGACAGGTTGAACGACCCCTTGAGGTCCATCGTATCCTTCAGATCCTCGACGCTCTTCCAGAAGAAGAACCGGTCGGACACGTCGGAGAGGCGCTTCGCCACCTCCATGAACTTCTCGAATCCCTCCCGGTCGGGGGGCGAGAGGCGGCCGATCGCCTCTGCGGCCCTGGCCGGATCGTCCGCGAGGTCAAGGACGGAGCCGTCGTCGTAGAAGCAGCGCCATTGCGGGTCGAGCCGGCGCAGGTCGAGCTCGGCATGCAGGTCCCGCCCCGCCTCGCCGAAGATGCGCTCGAGCACGCGCGGCATGGTCAGGATCGTCGGCCCCATGTCGAAGCGGTAGCCGCCCTCCTCCAGCACGGCGGCCTTGCCGCCGAGCCAGTCGTTCTTCTCCAGCAGCGTGACCTTGTGGCCCCGCGCCGCCAGCGTGACCGCGGCGGCGAGCCCGCCGAGGCCGCCCCCGATGATGACCGTGTCGCTCATTCCGCGGCCTCCTGCGCCAGTTCGGTTCCAAGATGTCCCGCCCCGGGCAGGCCCAGATCCTCGGCCAGCAGCCGGGACGAGATGCGCGCGCTCTCGAAGATGGTCGGCAGGCCCGATCCGGGATGCGTGCCGCCCCCCGTCAGGTAGACGCCGTCGAGATCCTCGAACCGGTTGCGCGGCCGGCGGTGCAGCATCTGTCCCAGGTTGTGGGCGAGGTTGAAGGTCGCGCCCTCGTGCACCGCCATCTTCGTCTCCCAGTCGTTCGGGGTGAACATCTTCTCGTAGCGGATGCGGGGACGGATGTCCTCGCCGGCGAGGCGGGACAGCCGGTCCAGCACCTTCTCGCGGTAGGACGGCGCCAGGTCGGCCCAGTCCACCCCGCCCGTCAGGTTGCCGACGGGGGCGAGGACGTAGAGCGTCGAATGCCCCTCGGGCGCCAGCGTGTCGTCGGTGATGCCGGCATTCTGGACGTAGATGGTGGGATCTTCCGGCGCCTGCCCGGCATCGATCTCGGCCACGTTGCGCTGGTAATCGCCCGAGAAACCGATCGTGTGATGGGCCATGTGATCGAGCCGCCCCTCGATGCCCAGCCACAGCATGAAGGTCGAACAGGAATAGCTCTTGGCGGCGATCTTCCTGTCGGTCCAGCGGCGGCGCGCGCCATCGGGAACGAGATGCCGCATCGCGTGGGCGAAGTCGGCGTTCATCACCACGGCATCGGCCTCGTAGCGGCCTTCGGCCGTCTCGACCCCGGTCGCGCGGCGGCCGTCCAGCATCACGCGGGTGACGGGTTCGGAGAGGCGGATCTCGACCCCCATCTCGCGCGCGGCGCGCGCCATCGCGCCCGTCAGGGCGTTGCAGCCCCCCACCGGGTGCCAGACGCCGAAGCCGTACTCGATATGCGCGATGATCGTGTAGAGCGACGGGCATTTGAACGGCGACATGCCGAGGTATTTCGACTGGAACGAGAAGGCGACCCGCACGTCCGGGTTCCGGAACCAGCGGCCGAGCTCGGTATCGACGGTCGCCCAGGGCCGCAGCTTCGGCAGCGCCTTCAGCATGTCGCCGCGCGTCAGGTCCCGTGGACCCAGGAAGGGGCGTTGCAGGATCGGGCGGAAGCTGTCGAACTTGCGCCGGTTCTCGTCGAGATAGGCCTGGATGCGCCCCGCGTCGCCCGCGTCGATCCTCGCCACCTCGGCGGCGAGGCGCTCGGGATCGTGGGTCGCGTCGATCCGGCGGCCATCCTCGAACTGCAGGCGGTACATCGGGTCGAGCCGGCGCAGCTCGACGTAATCGTCCAACTCGCGGCCGCAGGCGGCGAAGATCTCGCGCAGCACCTCGGGATAGAGAAAGAAGGTCGGGCCGATGTCGAAGGTGAAGCCGTCCTCGGCGATCGCGCCGGTCCGGCCGCCGACCCGGTCCTCCTTCTCGATCAGGGTCACGTCGGCGCCCGCGGCGGCCAGCAGCATGGCCGAGGCGAGCCCGCCCGGGCCGGCGCCGACCACGACCACGCGGCGCCCGGCGGCACCGCGCCGGGATTGCGGGACGAGGGGCGCGGCGTCGCTCACGAAGCTGCCATCCTTCATCGCCTGCCCCCCGCCGCTTTCGTGGCGCCGTCGCAACGGCGTGTCCGGTTCCTGATTGTCATGGCGCGCGCGGTCCCTACCATCGTCCCGATCCAGCACCGATGCGTTATGGATCGGCGTGTTCGAAACGGTAGGTAGTCCGACCTTGGCCGAGGCCATTAAAAATCTCGCGATGCCTCCGGAGGACGCCGGTCGCCCCGGCGCCCCGCGCCCGCGCGGGCCGGAGGCCGAGAACTTTCCCGTCGCCTCGCGCCTCGTCGCGGCGCGGCTGCGGCCCGCCGTCATGGCCTTCTACCGCGTGGTGCGGGCGGCCGACGACATCGCGGATTCCCCGGACCTGCCGGCTGCGGCGAAGGCGCGTCAAATCGCCGCGCTCGACGCGGCGCTCGCCGGGGCCGGGACGCATCCGCTCGCGGCGGATCTCGCCCGGGAACTGGCCGCGATCGGACGGCCCGCCGCCCTGCGGCACGCCCGGACAATGATGCGGGCCTTCGCGGCGGACGCGGCGGGAACCCTCTGCCGGGACGAGGCGGATCTGATCGCCTCCTGCCGGCTCTCGGCCGATCCGGTCGGGCGGTTCCTGCTCGACCTCCACGGCGAGGACGCCGAAGCGGCGGGACAGGCGGCGGACGCGCTCTCAACCGCGTTGCAGATCCTGAATCATCTGCAGGATCTCGGCGAGGATCACCGCGACCTCGGCCGGCTCTACTTGCCTCTGGACTGGATCGCGGAGGCCGGCGCCGCGCGCGCGGATCTCGGGGCGCCCCGCCTGTCCCCGGGGCTGCGGCGGGCGGTGGACCGGGCGCTGGACCTCGCCGAGGCGCGGCTGGCGCGCGCCGCGGTCCTGCCGTCCCTGCTGCGCTCGCGCCGCCTCGCGGCCGAGGCGCGGGCGATTCACCTGCTCGCCCGCGCGCTGGCACGGCGGCTGCGGCGGCAGGACCCGCTGGCCGGGCGCGTCGCGCCGGGGCGCGGGGACCGGGCCCGGGCCGCCCTCGCGGGGCTGACGGCGCTCGCCGCGCCGCGGCGGCGCCCGTGAACGCCTACGATCCCGCCATGCACCTGCCCGCCCGCATCATCGTGGAAGGGGCCGGCAGCAGCTTCCGCGCGGGAATGCGGCTCCTGCCGCGCGGGCGCCGCGAGGCGATCCTCGCGCTCTACGCCTTCTGCCGGGCGGTGGACGACATCGCGGACGAGCCCGGCCCCGCCCCGGCCAAGGCCCGGGCCCTCGACGCCTGGGAGGCCGAGATCCGGCTCGCCGCCACCGGCGACGCCCGGACGCCGGTCGGGCGCGACCTCGCCCGGGCGATGACGCGCCACGACCTGCCGCTGGACGAGTTCCTGCTGGTGATCGAGGGGATGCGGATGGACGTGTCGGGCGTACGCGCACCGGACCGCGACACGCTCGACGCCTATATCCGCAGGGTCGCCGGGGCGGTCGGGCTGCTCTCGATCCGGATCTTCGGCGCCTGGCGCGGCCCCCGGTCCGAGAGGTTCGCGCTCGCCCTGGCCCGCGCGCTGCAGCTGACGAACATCCTGCGCGACGTCGAGGAGGACGCGGCGATCGGGCGGATCTACCTTCCCGCCGACCTCCTCCGCGCGCACGGCATCGCCGACGATCCGGCGACCCTGCCCGCCGCGCCCGGCCTGCCGGCCCTGCGCCGGACCCTCGCGGCCGAGGCGCGGGCCGAGTTCCGCGCGGCGGCCGAGGCCGCGCGCCGCCTGCCGCGGCTGCGGATCGCCCCCGCGCTGATGATGATGGGCCCCTATGACCGCCTGCTCGCGGCGATCGAGGCCGACCCGACCCGCCCGCCGCGGGCCCGGCCGCGCTGGGCCAAGGCGGCGGACGGGATCGCCTGCATCCTCCGGGGTGGAAAGTCCGGCCGGTGAGGCGCGTCCACGTCGTCGGGATGGGACTGGCCGGGCTCGCCGCCGCGCTGGACCTCGTCGAGCGCCCGGACCTGTCGGTTCAGCTGCACGAGGCGACCTCGCGCGCCGGGGGGCGGGTCCGAAGCTTCGAGGATCGCCGCCTCGGCACGCTGGTCGACAACGGCAATCACCTCGTCCTCTCCGGCAACCGGGCCGTGTTCGACCATGCGCGGCGGATCGGGACGGTCGACCTGCTCGAGCTGGCGGAAACGGCTGCCCTGCCCTTCGTCGATCTCGCCACCGGCGCGCGCTGGACGCTGCGCCTGCCGGACGGGCCGGCCGACCTCTTCGCCGGGACATGGGCGGTGCCGCCGGGGACGGGCGCGGGCCTTGCCCGCGACCTGGCCCGGCTGCTGGCCGCGGGTCGGGCGGCGACCGTGGCGCGGGCGCTGGGCCGCGCGCCCGACCACCCCGCCATGCGCCTGCTGTGGGAGCCGCTGAGCCTCGCCGTCCTCAACGCCCCGCCGGGCGAGGGGGCCGCCGCCGCCCTGCGGGCCGTGCTGCTGCGCTCGGCCCTGCGCGGGGGCAGGGCATCGCGGCCGGTGACCATGCCCTCCGGTCTCGGCCCGACGCTGGTGGATCCGGCGCGGGACCTGCTGCAGCGGCGCGGGGCGGCTCTGCGGACGGGCCGGCGGCTGACCGGCCTGCGCGGCGATCCCGGTCGCCCGGCCGAGGCGCTGGTCTTCCGGGGGGGCGAGGTGCCGATCGCCCCCGGGGACGCGGCGATCCTCGCCCTGCCCGCAGAGGCGGCGGCCCGGATCCTGGGCGGACCCGGACCGGGCGCGGGAAGGCCGATCCTCAACGCCCATTTCCGCCTGCCGGCGGAGGCCGCGTCCCTCTCCCCGCCGATCCTCGGCCTGACGGGCGGGCTCGCGCAGTGGGTCTTCAGGCGCGGCGACGTGCTGTCGGTGACGGTCTCGGCCGCCGATGCGGCGGCGGCCCGCCCGCCGGGCGAGGTGCTGGCACAGCTGCGGGGCGAGGTGGAGACCGCGCTCGGCGCGCCCCTCGCGCCGGTCGCCGCCCGCCTGCTGACCGAGCACGCGGCGACCTTCGCCGCCACGCCCGCCGCGATGGCGGCCCGACTGCCGATGCGGACCCGCTGGCCGAACGTCGTCCTTGCCGGCGATCACGTCGCCGGTCCCCTGCCCGCGACGATCGAGGGCGCGCTGCGCTCCGGCCGGGCGGCGGCGCGGGCGATCTAGCCCCGGCCGCGCTCCGCGAGCCAGGGGAGCACGGCCGAGAAGTCCCGGCCGCGTCCGCCCTCCCGCTCGACGAAGGTCTCGTAGAGGGCCGCGGCCCGCTGCCCCATCGGCGTGTCGGCGCCCGCCCCCTCGGCCGCCTGCTGCGCGAGGCGCAGATCCTTGAGCATCAGCTCGGCCGCGAAGCCGGGGCGGTACCCGTCATCCGCCGGGCTGGACGGCCCGATCCCGGGCGCGGGGCAATAGGTGGTGAGCGACCAGCTCTGCCCCGAGGAGGTCGAGACGACGTCGAACATCGCCTCGCGCGACAGGCCCAGCCGGTCGGCGAGGGCGAAGGCCTCGCAGGTGGCGAGCATCGTCACCCCGAGGATCATGTTGTTGCAGATCTTCGCCGCCTGTCCGTTCCCCGCCGCACCGCAATGCACCGCCCGGGCGCCCATCGCATCGAAGAGCGGGCGGCAGGTGGCGAAGGCGTCCTCGTCGCCGCCGACCATGAAGGTGAGCGTGCCCGCAGCCGCCCCGCCGGTCCCGCCCGAGACCGGCGCGTCGAGACAGCCGATCCCGGCCGCTGCCGCCTGCGCGGCGACCTCCCGCGCCGCCGCCACCTCGACGGTCGAACAGTCGAGCAGGATCGCCCCCCGCCCCATCGACGGCAGCACCGCGGACGCGACCTCGCGCAGGATCGCGCCGCCCGGAAGCATGGTGACCACCACCTCGGCCCCCTCGGCCGCGGCGGCGGCGCTGCCCGCCGGGGTCACGCCCTCGACCCACGGCCCGGCCAGGTCGAACCCCGCGACCTCGTGACCGGCCCGGACGAGGTTCGCCGCCATCGGCGCCCCCATGTTGCCCAGCCCGACGAACCCGATCCTCATGTCTCTCTCCCCTCGAAGGTCAGTTCCGCGTCCCCCGGCGGGGCGAGCATCGCCTCGACCGCCTCCGGCGGAACCTCGCGCAGGCCGAGGGGCCAGTCCGGCGCGCCGTCGCGGTCGATGATCGCGGCGCGGATCCCCTCGAGGAAGTTGCCCCGCTCCATCGCGCGCGACGTGGCGCGGTATTCCAGTTCCAGCGCGGCGCGGATGTCCGGCGCCCCGGCCTGCCGGCGCAGCAGCTCCAGCGTGACCGCCATGGCGAGGGGATCGTTGCGGCGCAGCCGCGACAGGGCGGTGCGGGCGACCTCGCCCTCCTCGGCCTCCAGCCGGTCCACCAGATCGGCCAGTGTCCCGGGGGCGAAGAGCCGGTCGATCCCGCCCCGCATCTCCGCCAGCGGCGCCTGCGGGGCCGGCAGCGCGGCGCGCGCCACCACCCCGGCCTGCCCGGTCCGCACAAGCTCTGCCTTGAGCGCGTCCCACGCCGCTTCGGGCACGGCGTGATCGGCGAAGCCGCAGAGGATCGCGTCGGCATCGGTCATCCGGGCCGTCGTCAGCGCCAGCCAGGCCCCCAGCCGCCCCGGCGCCCGCGCCAGCAGCCACGAGCCGCCCACGTCGGGGACGAGGCCGATGCCGCATTCGGGCATCGCGATCCGCGCGCTCTCGCCCACGATCCGGTGCGAGGCGTGGCAGCCCACCCCGACGCCGCCACCCATGACGAAGCCGTGCAGGAAAGCGATGACGGGTTTCGGGAATTCCGCCAGCCGGGCGTTCATCCGGTACTCGTCGCGCCAGAATCGCCGTCCGGTCCCGAAATCGCCGGTGCGGCCCGCGCGGTAGAGCTCGGCGATGTCGCCCCCCGCGCAGAACGCCTTCGCCCCCGCCGCGTCGATCAGGACCAGCTCGACGGCGGGATCGCCGGCCCAGTCGACGAGGGCGGTGTCGATCCGCCGGACCATGTCATGTGTCAACGCGTTCAGCGCGCCAGGGCGGTTCAGCGTGATCCGGCCCGCACGCCCCTCGCGGCGGATCAGCACCTCGTCCCCGGCCGCGCTGCTCATGCCCCGGTCAGCATCTGCCGCGCCACGATCAGGCGCATGATCTCGTTCGTGCCCTCGAGGATGCGGTGGACGCGCAGGTCGCGGACGATCTTCTCGATCCCGTAATCGGCGAGATAGCCGTAGCCGCCATGCATCTGGAGGCACTCGTCCGCGACCCGCAAGCCGGCCTCGGTGACGAAGGCCTTGGCCATCGCGCAGGCCGTCGTCGCGCCCGGCCCCCCCTGGTCGAGCGTCCAGGCCGCCTGCCTCAGGAAGACGCGCGCGGCCGAGAGCTCGATCTCCATCTCGGCCAAGCGGAACTGGAGCGCCTGGAAGCTGTCGAGGCTGCGGCCGAAGGCCGTCCGCCCGGCCATGTAGCCCAGCGTCGCGTCGAGCGCGGCCTGCGCCGCCCCGAGAGAGCAGGCCGCGATGTTCAGTCGCCCCCCGTCGAGCCCCGCCATCGCGTAGCGGAAGCCCTGCCCCTCCTCGCCCAGCAGGTTGCCGGCCGGCACCCGGCAGCCGTCGAGCTGCACCTGCCGCGTCGGCTGCGAGCGCCAGCCCATCTTGTCCTCGAGCGCACCGAAGGACAGGCCCGGCGTGCCGTCCTCGACGACGAGGGCCGAGATGCCGGAGGGGCCTTCGCCCCCCGTGCGGGCCATCACGACATAGGAGTCCGAATAGCCGGCGCCCGAGATGAAGGCCTTGGTCCCGTCCAGCACCCAGTCCGCCCCGTCGCGGACGGCGCGGGTGCGCAGGGCCGCGGCGTCCGAGCCCGATCCCGGCTCGGTCAGGCAATAGGAGAGGATCGTCTCCATCCGCAGCGCGCCCGGCAGGACGCGCCCCCGCAGCTCGTCCGATCCGGACTGGTCGATCATCCGGGCGCACATGTTGTGGATGGAGAGGAAGGCCGCGACCGAGGCGCAGGAGCGCGACAGCGCCTCGAAGACGAGCGTTCCGTCGAGGCGGCTCAGCCCCGATCCCCCCGCCTCCTCCCGGACGTAGAGCCCGCCGAAACCCAGCTCCGCCAGCTTCGGCCAGAGCGCGCGCGGGATCGTGCCCTCGGCCTCCCAGTCGCGGGCATGGGGCGCGATCTCGGTCTCGCCGATGGCGCGGGCCATGTCGAGGATGGCCCGGCTTTCCTCGCCCAGCGCGAAATCCATGCGGCGTCCCCCTTCCTGCCCCGCCTTGTGCGGGGATCCGGGGCCCAGCGTGGCCCCCCGCGCGCTGCTGCGCAACACCCGCCCGCGCCTATTCCTCCGGCCGCGACGCGAGGATCCGGCGGGCGCGGCGCAGATGCGGGATGTCGACCATCCGCCCCTCGATCCCGACCGTCCCCAGCCCCGGATCGGCCTCGAAGGCGGCGACGATGGCGCGCGCCTCGGCGAGCTCGTCCCCGGTCGGGGCAAAGGCGTCCTCGATCGGCGCGACCTGCGCCGGATGGATCGCGAGCCGCCCGGCGAAGCCGTCGCGCCGCGCCGCGCGGCTGGTGGCGGCCAGCCCCGCCGCGTCGCGGTAATCGGCGTGCAGCGTCTCGATCGCCGCCACTCCGGCATGCGCCGCGGCATAGAGGCAGAGCGACCGGGCGAGACGGTAGGGGTCGGTCCAGCCCCCCTCGGCGTCGCGGTTCGTCGTGGCGCCGAGCTCGGCCGACAGATCCTCCGCCCCCCAGGTCAGCGCGGCGAGGCGCGGATGGGCGGGGGCGTAGCTGCCGAGGGCGAACATCGCGGCCGGCGTCTCGGTCGCGATGGCGAGGATGCGCAGGTGCCCCGGATCGAGGCCGGCCGCCGCCTCCGCCCCGTCCATCAGCGCGGCGAGCCGCGCGATGTCGGCGCCGCCCTCGGCCTTGGGCAGGACGATTCCGTCGAGGCCGGGGCGGATCACGGCGGCAAGGTCGGCCTCCGTCAGGCCCGTGCCGAAGGGATTGACCCGCACCCAGAGGCTCCAGTCCCGCGCCCCTTCCGCCGCGGCGATCTGAGCGGCCAGCCCGTCGCGCGCCTCCGCCTTGCGCGCCGGGGCGACGGAATCCTCGAGGTCGAGGATCAGCGCCGAGGCGCCCGCCCCACGCGCCCTGTCGAACTTGCGCGGCGAATCCGCCGGGACGAAGAGAAGCGAGGTCAGGCGCGGCGGGGCGCTCATGCCCCGGCCCCCGCCGGATCCATCCGGATCAGCGCGGCGCGGGTGCAGTCGCAGACCACCTCGCCCCGCTGGTTGCGTCCCAGATGCCGGAAGGTGACGATGCCCTGGCCGGGGCGCGAGCGCGAGGCGCGCTTGTCCATCACCTCGGTCGCGGCGCGGATCGTGTCGCCGTAGAAGACCGGCGCGGGAAAGCGCGTCTCGCTCATCCCCAGATTGGCGATCGTGGTGCCGAGCGTCGTGTCCGCCACCGACAGGCCGATGACGAGGCCGAGCGTGAAGATCGAGTTGACGAGCGGCCGGCCGAATTCGGTTTCGGCGCAGGCCTCGTAGTCGAGATGCAGGGCGGCGGGATTCATCGTCGCGGTGCTGAAGGTGACGTTGTCGCCTTCGGTCACCGTCCGGCGGATCTCGTGCTCGATCACCTCGCCGATCGTGAACCCCTCGAACCAGCGCCCCGCCATTGCAGTCCCCTCCCCTTCGCGGGCCACGGCCCCCGGCTGGGGGACAGCCTAGCGCAGACCCCGGCGCTTGCACATCGGGGCCGGCGCCGGGGTGTCAGCTCCGCCCGAAATGCTCCATGATCGCGGCGGCGTACTTGATGCCCTTGATGTACTTGTCGACGTGGATGTTCTCGTCCGGGGCGTGCAGGTTGCATCCCGGATTGGCGAAGCCCGTCAGCACGCAGGGGATCCAGACATGGCGCAGGATCGCGCCCTCGGCCGAGACGCCGTTGACGATGGGCGGCTCGCCGTAGACCTCGTGCGCGGCGGAGATGATCGCCTGGCTGATGTCCTCCTTGGCCGAGATCTTGTAGGGCTCCTCCGCCCGCTCGAAGGTCCGTACCTCGATGTTGTCGAAGCCCTGCGCCTTCACGTGCTCGCGCAGCTTGCGCGCCGCAACGTCGGGCTGGATGTTGGGGATCAGGCGGAAATCCATCCGCACCCGCGCCTCGGACGGGACGATCGTCTTGGTGCCCTTGCCGGTATAGCCGCCGATGATCCCCTGGATGTTCGCCGTCGGCTCGTAGGTGCGCGCGCGCACCGCGTCGATCCCGTCGCGGCCCTTGGCGAATTCCTTCACCCCCAGCTCCTCGCGCCAGGCGTCGAAGTCGATGCGCGCCGCCTTGTCGGCGAGGAAGCCCTCGTGATCCTCGTCGGGGACGTAGATCCCCTCCGCCCAGTCGGGGATCAGGATGTTGCGGTCGCGGTCCATGATCGTGGCCATGCAGTGGATCAGGTCCCAGACCGGGTTGGGCACGAGCGGGGCGTTCAGCGAATGGACATCGGTGCGCGGTCCCTTCGCCACCAGCTCGCAGAAGAGCACGGACTTGAGGCCGAGAGACACGTCCGGCACCTCGACCCCGATCTCGAGCGAGCCGTCGAGGCAATGCATCCCGTCCGCTTCCAGCAGCTCCTTGTTCCGCTCGGCCCAGGGGCCGAGATTGGGCGAGCCGATCTCCTCCTCGCCCTCGATCAGCAGCTTCAGCCCCACCGGCACCTCGCCCCGCACGGCGAGAAAGGCCTTGGCCGCCTTGTTGAAGGCGAGCACGCCGGACTTGTTATCCGTGGCCCCGCGCCCGTAGAGGATCCCGTCCACGATCTCGCCCGAATAGGGGCCGCCATGGCTCCAGGCCTCCACCGGCTCGACCGGCTGCACGTCGTAATGCGAATAGCAGAGCAGGTTCTTCTTCGAGCTGTTCGAGGGAAGGTGCCCGAAGACGACGGGCGGCCCCTCGGCGAGTTCGTGGAACTCGGCCGGCAGGCCGTCGCGGTGCATCATGTCGCGGATCAGCGTCGCGCAGTCCCGCAGTCCGATATCCTGCGCCGAGACGGAGGGCTGCTGCACGAACGCCTGCAGGTCGGCGACGAACTCGTCGGCATGCGCGTCGATCCAGTCGTAGATGGCCTGCATCTCGGGGCTGGGGGCGTGAAGGTCGGACTGCTCGGTCATCGGGCGATCTCCTGCGAAAGCGATTGCGAAAGGGACCACGCGTCGAGGCGCTGGCCTGACAGGGCCGGGTCGCGGGTGGTGGCGATATGAAGGAAGGCGGGGGCGAGGCGCGACGGCTCCACCCATTTCGCCTTCAGCTCGGGCGGGTAGTTCGCCTCGGACATGGGCGTCCTCATGTACATGCCGGGGGTGATCGTGCAGGACAGGATGCCCCTGTCCGCCCCTTCCAGGGCGAGGCACTTGGACAGCCCCTCCAGCGCGTGCTTGGCCGCGCAATAGGCGCTTTCTTCGGCAAAGCCCTCGATCCCCGACCGCGAGGATACGAAGATCAGCGCCCCGCCTCCCGCCGCGTCCATGGCGGGCCAGCAGGCGCGGGCGAGACGGTAGCCCGCGCCGATGCCCACCCCCATCGTGGCGTCCCAGAGGTCGGGGCCGGTCTCGGCGAAGGGGGCCGGCTTCAGGATCGCGGCATTGTGGACCAGGGTCGCCGGCGCGAAGGCGGCGAGCCGCCCGGCCGCCGTGTCCTGCCCCTCGCGGGCGGCGAGGTCGCAGGGCAGCGCGGCGGCGCCCGTCTCCTCCGCCAGCCGGGCGAGGCCGTCCGCATCGCGGTCGAGCGCGAGCACCTGGGCACCGGCATCGGCGAAGGCCCGCGCCACCGCCGCGCCCAGCCCCTGCGCCGCCCCGGTGACGGCGACGCGGTGTCCCTCGAGGCTCACGACGCGGAACCGAGGTCGAGGTCGATCCAGCGCCGCTCCGCCGTCGAGCGGTGCACCGCGTCGAGCACCATCTGGTTGCGCAGCCCGTCGACGAAGGTGGCGCCGCGCCGCAGCTCGCGCCCCTCGGCGATGGCGGCGCAGAGCTCGCGCAGGACGTTCACGACCGAGACGTTCCAGATCCCCTTGTTGAGGCCCGGCAGATCCCTGGTGGGATCCTCGACGGTGATCTCCTCGAACCCGTCCCTGCCGCGCGCGAACCAGAGCTTCTCGTCCGAATTGGACAGGGTGATCGTGCCCTTGCTGCCGAAGACCTGCGTCTCGTTGCCCATGTTCGCCGCCGCGACCCCGCACATGAAGACCTGCGCCACCGCGCCCGAGGGCATCTGCAGCGTCAGGTGGGACAGGTCGTCCGCCGTGGCGGTCCAGCTCTCGCCCGTCTTCGGGTCCACCCGGTCCGGCACCATCGTCAGCGCCTGACCGACGACGGAGGCGGGCTCGCCCAGCCACCAGCGCAGCATGTCGACCTGGTGCGAGCCGTTGGCCCCCAGCCGGCCGCCGCCGCGCGCCGCGTCGGACCACCAGTCGCCTTTCGGCCGGCCTGCGGGGTCGTTCCAGGAGGCGCCGATATTGGTCACGTTCACGTGCCGGATCTCGCCCAGATCGCCATTGGCGATCATCTCCTGCACGCGGGCGCGGTTCGGATTGAACCGCAGCTCGTGGTCGATCATGTGCAGCTTTCCGGCCGCCCTCGCCGCATCCAGCATCGCCCGCGCCTCGCCCGCGTTCATCGCGGTCGGCTTCTCGCACAGGACATGGGCGCCCGCCTCCAGCGCGGCCTGCACCATCTCGGCATGGGTATCGGTCGGCGTCGCGATCAGGACGAGGTCGGGCGACGCCTCGGCCAGCATCGCGCGCCAGTCGTCGGTGACGAGGGGGATGCCGTGCGGCTCGGCCGCTGCCTTCGCGCTCTCCAACCTGTGCGAGGCGAGGGCCACGGCCTCTGCCCCCTCCACATGGGCCAGCGCGGGCAGGTAGGCGTCGCGGGCGAAGCTCGCCCCGATGATGGCGGTGCGGATCATGCGTGTTCCTCCGATGTCGTCTCGTCGTGAAGCTCGGCCAGCTCGACCGGGCCGCCCCGGTCCGAGGACCGGATGCAGGCCTCGAGCATGAGGAGCGAGCTGAGATGGTCGCGCCCGGTGCATTCCGCCGGCCCGGTCCCGGTGAAGGCGCGGACGGCCATGTCGAGAAGGGCGGCGGCGTCGGTGATCCAGGGCTCGTGCGCCGCTGTCTCGACCGGGGCGAATTCCCCCTGCCGGGTCGCGGCGACGAGGCCCCCCATCATCTCGCGCTGGATCAGCACGCCGTTCGTGCAATCGGTCCGCCAGTCGAAGTCGAGCCTGTCCACCCCGCCCGCCCAGGTGCCCTGGTAGGTCACGTGCATCCCGCCCTCGAACTCGATCAGGGCAGAGACGTTGGCGTGGCCGCGATACATCGACCAGGACGGGTTCCAGGTGCGCGCGTCGATACGCAGCGGCTCGCGCCGGTAGACATGGCGCATCAGGTCGAAATGGTGGACCGACTGCTCCCAGAGCATCGGGTGATCCATCTGCAGCGGATAGCGGTTGAGATGCGGCAGCCGCCCGTCGCGCCAGCGCTCGTAGAGGAAACGGCCGAATTCCGGCGCGCCGACGCGGCCCTCGTCCAGCGCGGCGCGGTAGGCCCGCGTCACCGGCAGGTAGCGGAAGTTGAGCCCGACCAGGAGCTGCCGTCCCGCCGCCTCGGCCCGGGCGACGAAGCGCGCGGCCTCGGCCACGCTGTCGGCGAGCGGCTTCTCCGCCAAGATGTCCCAGCCGGCGGCGAGGCAGGCGTCGATCTGGGCCGCGCGCCCGCCGGGCGGCGTCACGAGGATCGCGGCATCGGCCTGCGCGGTCCGGGCAAGGGCCGCCGCGTCCGGCGCGGTTGCCGCGTCGGGGAAGAGGACCCCGGCCGCGTGCCGGGCCTCGGCCGACGGGTCGGCGAGGCCGGTCACGATGACGCCGGGATGGGCGGACAGCACCTTAAGCCAGGTGCGCGACCGCGCGCCGAGGCCGATCACCGCGATCCGCAGCCGGCCCGTCACGCCGTCACCGCGGCGAGGCCGAGCCGGGCCAGCCCCTCGGCGACCGGGGTCCAGGCGATCTGCGCCATCGGGGAGGGGCGCGCCGATCCCATCGGCGGGCGCAGCGGGCCGGGGGCCAGATCGACGGGCGCGCCGGGCGCGACCAGCGCGGCCAGATCCTCGTCCCGCATCGCCGGCGGCTCGCCCGCATGGATCGTGCCGGGCCCGATGCCGGGCAGCGCCTCGACCGTGCGCACGATCCCCGCCGCAAGGTCCGGCAGCCAGGCCCAGTCGCGGAGGGCGCCCTCGACGCCGGTCAGCGGGCGCCCCGCCGCCGCTTCCGCCGCCATGCGATGCGGCAGGCTGCGATGCGGACGCGAGGGGCGCGTGCCCTCGCCGGGGCCGAAGACGTTGCCCAGACGGACCGACAGCGTGGCGAAGCCCGGCTCGGCCGCGGCCGCGACGATCTCCTCCCCGGCCCTCTTCGCGGCGGCGTAGGGCCCCCGCCCCGTCGGGACCACATCCTCGGTGAGGCGCCCCGCACCGAGCCCGTCGAGGCGGTCGAACACGCCCGTCGAACTGAGGAAGAGGAAGGCACCGGCGCCGCCCGACCGCGCCTCGCTCAGCGCGCGCGTCGCGAGGTCGGTGTTGACGACCAGATGCGCCGCCCGGGTCAGACCGGCCTTCTCGGGCGCGACGGTCAGCGCGGCCCCGTGCACGACCGCGTCGGGGCGCAACGACGCGAGCGCGCCCGCAGCGTCGAGCAGGTCGCAGGTCACCTGCCGGACCCCCTCCACCGGCGCGTCGAAGGCCCGGTCCAGCGCGCTCACCTGCCAGCCGCGCGCGGCGAAGGCGCGGGCGAGCGCGCTGCAGACGAAACCGCCGCCACCGGTGATCGCGACATGGGGCATCAGGCCGGCACGCCCGCCGCGGCGGCCACCGCGCGCCGGACCCCCTCGCCTGCCGGATCGGCGGGACGGAAGGGCGGACGCACCCGTGCATAGGCCGCATCGCCCCTCTGGGCGGCGACGGCGGCCTTGATCGACGGGATCAGCGGCAGCCCCTCGAAGATGCGCCTCACGGCCGAGACCTGCTCCAGCGCCGCCCCCTCGTCCGCCGTGCCAAGCGCGTCGATCAGGCGCCGGATCCCTTCGGGATTGACGTTGGCCGAGGCGCTGATGCAGCCCGCCCCGCCCGCCGCGACGTTGCGCGGGATCAGCGATTCCGAGGCCGAGTAGATGGCGAGCCCCGGGAAGGCACGGATCAGCGCCTCCGTCCCGGCCCAGTCGCCCGAACTGTCCTTGAGGCCCGCGATCGCCCCGCCGAAGCGGCCGATCAGCGTCTCGATCAGGCCGGCCGTGATCGGCACGCCCGACATCTGGGGGATGTGGTAGAGATAGACGGCCCCCTCCCCCGCGCCCTCGATCGCGCGGGAGAAGGCGTCGGCCAGGCCGGCCTCGGGCACGCCCTTGTAGTAGAAGGGCGGCAGCATCAGCGCACCCTTGCAGCCTGCCTCCCACGCGTGGCGCGTCAGACGGATCGTGTCGGGCAGCGCGGCGCAGCCGGTGCCGGGAATGATGCGGGCGGGGTCGATCCCCGCGCCGAGCAGCGCCTCGAGCCCCTCAATCCGCTCCTCCACGCTCAGCGAGTTTGCCTCGCTCGTCGTGCCGAACGGGGCGAGACCGTGGGCCCCGGCCGCGAGCAGCGCCTGCGCATGATCGACGAGCCGGCCGGTATCGACCGAGAGATCGGCGGCGAAGGGCGTGATGGCGGGAACGTAGAGCTCGGGCGTCATGGGGGGCCTTCGGTCAGGGTGATCGGGGGAACGGGCCGGAACTCGTCGTCGGCGCGCGGGCCGCCGCGCCACATCAGCACCGCGAAATGGCCGTCGCGGTCCAACGCGGTCGCGCCCATGTGCCAGGTGCCCGGGCGGTAGACGACGCCGCGGGTGCCGGGCACCAGGAAACCGCAGGCGCGCGAGGGTACCGGCGCGCCGTCCTCGTCCGCGGGCATGACGAGCACCGCGTAGCGGGCCACGTCGAGCGGCAGGAAGACCTGCGCGGCATGGGGGTGCCGCTCGACGAGGTCGCAGACGAGCGGCAGCGACGCGGCGGGCACGCGGTTGGTGTGCAGCACCGGCGCGGACTGGCCGGGCGGCGGATCGAAATGGGCCGAGTAGAAGCGGCGGCGATCCTCTCCCGAGGGCGGCTCGACGAACTCGCCGTAGGGGGCGAAGGCCGCCGGGTCGGGGGGCAGCAGCCGCACTGCACGCGGCGCGGCACCGTTCGCCTTTGCGGCGCCCTCCGCCCGCGCGGCAAAGCTGCCTGCCGGGGGTGTCCGGCTCATCGGGCGGCCATCCGCGACCCGCCCGCGTCCCGGCCCGCATCCCCCCGGGCATCGCCGGCCGCCATGTCCGCCCAGGCGGCCGCGATCTCCTCGCGTCCGGCGACCCACACGCCGTCCGCGTCCGCGATATGGTCGAGAAAGCGCGTCAGACCCGCCAGCCGCCCGGGATGGCCGACGATGCGGCTGTGCAGCCCGACGTTCATCATCCGCGCCCGGCCCGCCGACTCGGCGCGCAGCACGTCGAAGCTGTCGATCAGCAGGTCGGCGAAATCGGCCGGACGGTAGACGTCGCCCGACAAGAATTTGGCGTCGTTCGTCACCAGCGAATAGGGCAGGACGAGGTGGGACTTGCCCGAGACGTTCGTCCAGTAGGGCACCTCGTCGTTGTAGGCGTCGCTGTCGTAGCGGTAACCGCCATGCGCGACGACCAGCTCGCGCGTGTGGATCGAGGGCGCGTAGCGGCAGTACCAGCCCGCCGGGGCCCGGCCGGTGGTCGCCTTGATGCTGTCCCAGGCGCGGGCGATGTGCTCGGCCTCGGTCTCGCGGTCCAGACGGTAATGCTCCACCCAGCGCCAGCCATGGGCGCAGATGTCCCAGCCGGCGGCGCGGATGGCGGCCGCGATCTCGGGCGATCGCTCCAGCGATTGCGCCGAGGCAAAGATCGTCAGCGGCAATCCCCGCTCGCGGAAGAGGTCGTGGATCCGCCAGAAGCCGACGCGCTGGCCGTATTCGTACATGCTCTCGGCGGCGAGGTCGCGCTCTCCCGGGGGGACGCGCGGGGCGCGCACCTCGAGCAGCGCGGCCTCGGATCGGCCGTCGCCGTGCTCGACGGCGTATTCCGACCCCTCCTCGACATTGAGGACGAAGTTCACGGCCAGCCCGGCCCCGCCCGGCCAGCGGTGGGCGGGGGGCGCGCTGCCGTATCCGCGCAGGTCGCGCTCCATCATGCCGCTCCCGCGGGGGCCCGCCCGGTCAGGCGCCTGGTCCTGCGCCGCGTCACCCGTTCAGTCACGCGGTCAGTCACGGCGGCCCTCCACCTTGTTGAAGAAGCAGCACCAGTCGCCCTCCTGCACGTTGGCGAGCGCGCGCAGGCCGAAGAACATGCCGTCGGCCGGCGCCTCCAGCGTGCCGACCTCGTCGCCCCAGACGTCGACGATCCGGGCGATGGGATCGCCCTTCTTCATCATGGTGAGGAAGTCGATCCCCTCGGCCGGCAGGAAGATGCCCGAGGCGGGGGCGAGCAGCGCCTGCTGCGATCCCTTCCAGCAGGGATCGGGATAGACCGCCTCGCCCTCCAGCATCCCGTAGTGACGGCAGATGTTGACGATGGACTTGGCCAGCTCGTCCGCCACCCAGCGGAACCTCTCGGGCGAGGTGGCCGAGCGGCCGCCCAGCTCGACCGTGATCGCGGTGCCGCCGGTCTGGTTCAGCATCGCCATCGGGCTGCCGGTGGTCGAGAAGTTGGACATGATGCAGCCCCACCCCTCTCCCATCGCCTTGGCGAGCTCGACGCTCTCGGGGCGCTCGTCGCAGAAGATCGCCTTGTCGAGGAAGGAATGCGCGCCGCCCGAATGGATCGAGATCTCCAGATCCGCGACGTCCTTCATCGCGGTCCAGTGGGCGTGCGCCACGCGGTCGGTGTAGTAGCCGTCCGGCTTGCCGGGGTAGCAGCGGTTCATGTCGTAGGTGAAGGTGTCGAGCGGATTGCCCCGCTCCATCGCCGAGAAGGCCATGGGGTTCACCACGGGCACCAGCACAACCGCGCCCTGCAGCTCGGCCGCGTCGATCCGCTCCTGCGCGAGATGGCAGGCGCGCGGCCCCTCGGGCTCGTCGCCGTGGATCGCGCCGTTGACCCAGAAGGTCCGTCCAGGCCCGGCCCCGTTGATGACGATGACGGGGATCTTCACCTCGATCCCGCCCGCCAGCGTGCCGACCTCTATATGGCCACGCGCGACCTCGCCGGGGACGGCCGTCGCGGTGCCGACGGTCAGGCTCTCGTTCTGTCCCGTGCTCATACCGCTTCCGCCCCGCCCTCTTCCCAGGCCTTGAGCTGCTCGGGGGTGTAGACCTGCATGAACTCGATCTCGATCCCGCCCGCGTCGTTGTCGAGGAAGGCGACCCAGCCCTCGGGATGGGCGTGGCTGCCGGTCTTCTTGCAGGCCTTGCACTCCCGCAGCGACGCGCCCTGCGCCTGGGCGTGGGCCAGCGCCGCGTCGATGTCGTCGACCGCATAGCAGATGTGGTGCAGCCCCTCGGCGCCCCGCTCCTTGATCCAGGCGTCGAAGCGCCCGCCCTCGGCCGTGGACTGGCAAAGCTGGTACTCGATCCCGCCGAGGTAGAAGAGCGCGACCTTGTTCCCCGATTTGGGGAAATGGGTGATCTCGGTATCGGCGGGGACATGCAGGTACTTGGAATAGGCCTCCAGCGCGGCCTCGGCGTCGCGGACGGCGAAGGCCATGTGCTTGATACCCTGCACGTTGGGATTGTCGCTTCTCATCGGTTTGGTCCTCTGGTCGGATGTCAGTGGGCGGGGGCGGTCGCTTCGGCCCCGGATTCGGCCCCGGATTCGGCGCGGATGGCCTCGACGACGGATCGCATCCGCGCCATCGCCTCCTCGATGCGGGGAACCGGCTGGGTCATCGACATGCGGACGAAATCATCCGTGTGGTCGCCGTAGATCGTGCCGGGATACATCATCACCCGGCCGTCGGCCAAAAGCCGTTCGCAGAAGGCGCCGGCCCCGATCCCGAGGCTCAGCGAGGCGACGTCGCCATAGACGTAGAACCCGCCCTGCGGCTCGGCATACGCCATGCCCATCGCGTCTAGACCCTTGAGCATGGCGCGCCGCCGGGCGTCGTACTCGGCCCGCATCTCGTCGACGCAGTCCTGCGGGCCGGTCGCGGCGGCCAGCGCCGCGTGCTGGCTGACGCCCGCGACGGAGATCGCGAAGGCGTGGTTGATCTCGGTCATGGGGGTGATGAGATCCTTCGGACCCGCCAGGTAGCCGACCCGCCAGCCGGTCATCGCGTAGGCCTTGGAGAAGCCGCTGAGCGTGATGGTGCGCTCGCGCATCCCCGGCAGGGCGGCGACCGATTGCACGCGGTTGTTGCCGAAGGTGAGGCGCGAATAAATCTCGTCCGAGATGACGATCAGGTCGTGCTCCGCCGCCAGCTCGGCGATCTTCGCCACCTCGTCGGGCGGCGTGACGGTGCCGGTGGGGTTGTTCGGGTTGATGAGGACGAGGATCTTCGACTTCCCGGTGATGTGCGGACGGATCATCTCGGCCGTCAGGGTGAAGTTCGTCTCCATCCCCATCGGCACCTTGACGACTGTGGCGTCGGCGAGTTCGGCGGCCTGCTGGTAGGGATTGTAGCCAGGGCACGGCACGATGATCTCGTCGCCGGGGTTCAGCAGCGTCAGCGCGATGACGAACATGCCGTGCTGGCCGCCCGGCGTGACGAGGATCTCGTCGGGGGCATAGTCCGCCCCGCCATGCGCCTTGATCTGCGCCGCGATCGCCTCGCGCAGCGGCAGGATACCGGCGGGGTGCGTGTAGTGGGTCGCGCCGCTGCCCAGCGCCTCCTGCCCGGCCCTGACGATATGTTCGGGCGTGTCGAGGTCGGGATCGCCGCGGCCGAGCTTGATGACGTCGTCGAGGCCGTCGGCGATGTTCAGCATCCGCGTGATCAGATGCTCTTCCGACAGCTTCACGCGCGAGGCGAGGCGGTTGGTGTTGCTCATGTCTTGTCCTCCTCCCGCGGGGTCAGGCCGCGAGCCCGTAGATCTCGGAATACTTGGCGTTCAGGTGCCGCAGATACGGCTCGGGATCGAGCGCGCGGCCCGTCGCCCGCTCCAGCAGTTCGTCGCGGGTGAAGCGGCGGCCGTGGCGGCAGACATGCTCGTCCAGCCAGTCCTTGAGCGGCCCGTAATCGGCCGCCTCCAGCGCGTCGCGGATGCCGGGCTGCTCGGAGGTCGCGGTCTCGAACAGCTGCGCGGCCATGACGTTGCCGATCGTGTAGTTGCAGAAGGTGCCGATCTGGCCGGAGGACCAGTGCACGTCCTGCAGCACGCCCTGCGCGTCGTCCGGTACGTCGATGCCGAGGCTGCGCTTCATCTCGGCGTTCCAGGCCTCCGGCAGGTCGTCCACGTCCAGCGATCCGTCGATCATCCGACGCTCGATCTCGACCCGCAGCATGATGTGGAAGTCGTAGGTCAGCTCGTCCGATTCGACGCGGATCAGCGAGGGGCGCGAACGGTTGATCGCGCGGTAGAATTCCTCGGCGTCCACGTCGTCGAGCGTGCCGGGATAGGCGGCCTGCAGGTCGCCGAAATGGTTGCGCCAGAAGGCGCGCGACCGGCCGACGTGGTTCTCCCACAGGCGCGACTGGCTCTCATGCGCGCCGAAACTGACGCCCGACACGGCGTAGAGCCCGACGAGATCGGTTGCGAGCGGGGTGCGGACATAGGCCGGGTCGGCCCCCTGCTCGTACATCGCGTGCCCCGCCTCGTGCAGCGCGCCGAACAGCGACATCGGCATGTAGCGCGGATTGACCCGCGTCGTGATGCGCACGTCGTTGCGGGTGAAGCTGATCTCGAACGGGTGCACCGTGGTGTCGAGCCGGCCCCGATGCAGGTCGTAGCCCACCCGCTCGGCCATCTTCAGGGCAAAGGCCATCTGGGTGTCGGCCGGGTATTCGCGCGTTATGAAGTCCGCGCGTGGCTGCTCGGCCTGCGCGATCCTGTCGACCAGCGGCTGCATCCCCTCGCGCAGGCGCGCGAAGAGCGGGATCAGCTCCTTCGTCGTGGTGCCCGGCTCGAACCGGTACATCAGCGCGTCGTAGGGGTGATCCTCGTAACCGATCGCCTCGGCCATCTCGCGGCTGACGGCGACGATGTCCTTGAGCGCGGGGGCGAAGATCGAGAAATCGGCCTTCTCCCGCGCCTCGGCCCAGCTGTCGTGGCCGATGCCGCTGAGCTCGGTCTTGCGGCGCAGCAGCTCGGACGGGATGCGCTCGTGGTAGTCGATGGCCTCGCGCACCTGCGACACCATCCGCGCCTCGGGGTCGTCGTCCGCGCGGCCCTGCACCTCGCCCGCGGCGCCGTCCAGCGCGCGCTTCATCTCGTCCGAGCAGAGCAGGTCGCGGGCCGCGACGGTCAGGGTCGCCATCTGCTTGGCCCGCGTCGCGCTGCCGCCATGGGGCATCATCGTACGCGCGTCCCAGGACAGCACCGAGCTGGCGTTCAGCAGGTCGTTCACCTGGCCCGCGAGGGTCAGCATCCGGTCGAGGCTCATGGGGCGGCTCCTGTCTTCGTTCCCGTGCCGGTCCTGCGGGGGGCGTCCGGCGGCGGCGCTTGACAGGCCGGACCGGGCGTGGTTCCCATTCCTCGCAGAATGTCGACAATCTACTGGTTGCAATGTCCCGGAAGCTTGTCAACCGCAAAGCCGGGCGAAACCGGCGCCGGAGGGACCGCCCGATCATGGCAGAACCAGCAACGAACAGGAGCAGCCTCGTGCGGATGGCCGTGGCGGGCTCGGTGACCACGCCGTCGGTCCGACCCGGCCAGTACATCCCCCATCCGAACGGGCGGGCGGCGGTGCTGCCGGGCATGTTCGGCGTCACCTACAACGTGCGCTGCGGCGACCGCGCCTTCGGCTGGGCGGGCGACCATGTCGAGCCGGGCGTTTCCATCGACGACGACGCGGATGGCGGGCGCCACCACGCGCTGCATTACCTGACCTGCATCGGCAACGACTGCGTCGTGACCTCCGGCATGGCGGCGGGGGCGCGGGGGGTGGTGATCGGCGAACATGCCCGCATCCTCTGCCAGTTCGACGACGAGACGCACCGCCTCATCGCCCCCGGCGACCGCATCCAGGTGCTGACCGAGGGGCGCGGCCTCGCCTTCGCCGATCTTCCGGGCATCGAGATGAAGAAGATGTCGCCCCGCCTCTTCGAGGCGATGGGGCTGCGCGTCGAGGACGGCCGGCTGCAGGTGCGGGTCGCGATGGAACTGCCGATCCGCATCATGGGCTCCGGGGCCGAGCTGAACGCCGAATATGTCGACCAGGACCTGATGAGCGGCGACCGCCCGCTGATGGCCGATCTCGGCATCGACCGGATGCGCCTCGGCGACCTGATCGCGATCCGCCATGCCGACCACCATTTCGGCCGGTCCTACCGCGAGGGCGCGGTCAGCATCGCGCTCTGCATCCACGGCGATTCGATCATGACCGGGCACGGGCCCGGGATCCTGACCCTCATCACCGCGCGGCAGGGAGAGATCGACTTCACGATCGACCCCGCCGCCAACCTCTCGGACCTTCTGAACCTCGGAGCCGCCCAATGAGCGTCGCCACCAACGCCGCCGACATCGTCGCCGTCTCGTGCCAGGGCCGCGTCGCCAATCCCGCCTTCTCGGGCCTGCCGGCCGAGCCGTACCGCCTGGACGCGGACGGGAAGGCCTTCCTGTGGCCGACCTTCGGCGGCATCGTCTACAACGTCAGCGTCGGCGACAGCGCCTTCGGCTGGTCGGGCGATTGCGTCCACCCTGCGGTCAGCATCGCCCATCCGGACGCGAACAAGAACCGGGGTCTCAACGTCTTTGCCTGCGTGGGCAACCGCGCGATGGTGACGAGCGGCGCGGCAAAGGGCGCGACCGGAACGGTCACCGGCAAGTCCGGCCGCTTCTCCGACCAGGTGATCGTGCATTTCGACATGGCCACACGCGAGGCGATGGCCGTCGACGACGCGGTGACGGTCATGGCCGAGGGCGTCGGCCTCGCCCTGCCCGATCATCCTGCCGTCGCGATCAAGTCGCTTTCCCCGTCCCTCTTCGATGCGCTGCCCAAGCGGGTCGAGGACGGCGTGCTGAGGATCGGCGTCGTCGCAACCGTCCCGCCCCACATGGTCGGCGCGGGCGCGGGCCTGACATCCGAGGGCGGCTCGCTGCACATGCAATCGACCGACCGG
Source organism: Wenxinia saemankumensis (assembly GCF_900141735.1). GTDB lineage: Bacteria > Pseudomonadota > Alphaproteobacteria > Rhodobacterales > Rhodobacteraceae > Wenxinia > Wenxinia saemankumensis. Next base: position 665,215 of record NZ_FQYO01000002.1, on the reverse strand, counting down.
GCGGAGCTGGCGGCCCACGGGCTGGACCGGCTGCGCCTCGGCGACGTGATCGCCATTCAGGACACCGACAGCCGCTACAATCACGGCTACCTGCGGGGCGCGATGTCCATCGGCATCGTCGGCCAGACCGACGGGCCGCGCGCAGGCTACGGCCCCGGCATGACGATCGTGATGACCGCCCCGGGAGGGGCGCTCGGCGCCTTCGACGCGCCCGGCACCAATATCGCCGACATCCTGGAGTTGCGCGCATGACCACCGAGACCACACCCGCCCGCGCCACCGCGATGACCAATGTCGAGAAGGAGAGCCTGCGCGCCTTCGTGACCGAGGGGTTCGAGAAGCTGGGCCTGACGGCCGAGGACGCCGCGATCTTCGCCGGGGCGCTGATCTTCTCCGAACTGCGCTTCCACCCCGGACAGGGCCAGGGGGTCATGCGCCTGCGCCGCTACGCCGAGCGGATCGGCAACGGCGAGGTCGATCCCCGCGCGGACTGGACCGTCGTTAAGGAGGCGCCCAGCCTCGCGCTGGTCGACGCCCATAACGGCATCGGCACCGTCGCGGCGGCCAAGGCCATGCGCCTGGCGGTGAGTAAGGCCAAGAAGAACGGGATCGGCACGGTCGTCGTGCGGAACTCGACGCATTACGGGTCGAGCGCGGTCCATGCCTGCCAGGCGCTGGAGCAGGGCTGCATCGGCATCGCCTTCACCAATGCCGGGCCCGAGATGGCCCCCTGGGGCGGACGCGAGGGGGTCACCGGGACCAATCCCTGGTCGATCGCCGCGCCCTCGGACAAGGGCTTTCCCACCGTGCTCGACATCGCCCTGACCACCGCCGGCAAGGGGATGATGAACTGGTACCTCAAGGAGGGGAAGAAGATGCCCCGCGACTGGGCTCTGACCCCCGACGGCGAGGAGACGGACGATCCGGCGGCGGCGATGAAGGGGCCCCTTCTCGCGATCGGCGGGCACAAGGGCTACGGCCTCGCCTTCATGACCGAGGCGCTGACCGGCGTGCTCTCGGGCGGCGGCTTCGGGCTGGTTCCCTATGCCGATCCCGCGAAGATGGACGTGAGCCACATGTTCACCGCCATCGACATCGCGTGGTTCATGGACCCGGCCGATTACGCCGCCCGGATGGGCGAGTTCGTCGACATGGCCAAGAGCCGGGCCCTGCGGCCCGGCTTCTCCGAGATCATGGTGCCGGGCGAGCAGGAGGCCCGGCGCGAGGCGGCCAAGTCCGAGAACGGCGTGCCCGTCGCGGATTCGGTGCTCGAGGATTTCGCGCGGCTCAGGACCGAGCTCGGGATCGGTGCCGAGCTGACCACTCTCGGCCCCTATCGCGGCGACATCCTGTGAGCTTCGCCCCCCTGCCCGCGTCTTTCCACGCCGCAGCGCGGGACCGCCTGCGGGCCCGGGCCGAGGCGGCGGGGCTGGACGGGCTGCTGCTGACGCGCGCCCCCAACATCGCCTACGCGAGCGGCCTGTTCCTCTCGGCCAACGAGCGCCCGATGGCCGTCTGGCTGCCCGTGACGGGCGAGCCGGTGCTGTTCATGCCGGGGCTGGAGCGCGAGAACGCGGAAGGCACCGGCATCGCGGACCTGCGCCTCTACGACGAGTTTCCGGGCGACGTGCCGCCGATCCTGTGGATGCTGGACGAGATCGGCCCCGCCCGGATCGGGATCGACGCGCTGGAGGCGCGGCTTCTGGACGCGGCGCGGGAGCGGACTGCCGCGCTCGACCTCACCGACCACGCGATGCGCGAGCGGGCGGTCAAGCGCCCCGAGGAGCTGGCCCTGATCCGCGAGGCGGCGTCCTTCGCCGACCTCTTCCTGCGGCGCCTCCACGCCGAGGGCGCGGACATCGTCCGGCAGGGCGGGACCGAGCAGGACCTGATGGCCGACGCCATGGCCCATGCGCGGGGCGCTCTCCTGACGAAGCACCGGGACGCCTTCGCCGGCACGCCCCTGGGCATCACCGCCTCCGTCCATTCCGGGCCCCGCGCCGCCCTGCCCCACGGCGCGGTCCTGCCGCGCGTGCCGCAGCCCGGCGAGACGCTGATCGCCGGGATCGGCGCCTCTCTCGGCGGCTACCATGCCGAGAGCGGCGTGACCTTGACCCTGGGCGCGGCATCGGAGGAACAGGTCCGCATCATGCGGGCGATGGAGGCCTGCGACGAAGCCGCGCGAGAGGCGCTGGACCGTCGCCTGCCCTGCGACGCCGTCAACCGCGCCGCGCTGGACGCGCTGCGCGCGGCGGGTCTCGGCGAGGCCATCCGCCACCGGATCGGGCACGGAATGGGGCTGGAGGGGCACGAGGCCCCCTGGCTCGCCCCCGGCGATGCCACCCCCACCGCGTCCGGCATGGTCTTCTCGTCCGAGCCGGGCGTCTACCGCCCCGGCCGGGACGGATACCGCACGATCAACACGCTGATCGCGACGGACGGGGCGACCGAGATCCCCTCCCGCTTCCAGTCCGACACCCCCATCGACGCCCGCGTCATCGCCATCTGAGGAGAGAGACATGCCCGAACCAGCCGCCTGGCATTACCAGAAGATCACCAAGCGCATGTTCGACGAACCCGGTGTCGACCGCCTGCTGTTCGGGCGCGTCATCACCGCGGTCGGCGACGAGGTGATCGAGGACGGCTACGTCCATCTCCGGGGCGGCAAGATCGCGGGCGTGGGCGAACGGGCCGGTGCGCCCACCGTCGCGGACAGTGTCGAGACCGGCGGCACGCTGATGCCCGGCATGATGAACTCCCACGCGCACCTGTCCTGGGACGGCATCCACGAACTGAGCCAGCAGTCGATGTACGACGCGCCCGAGATCCGCGCCTACAAGGCCGCGGGCAACATGCTGAAGAGCCTGCGCGCCGGGATCACGCTGGTGCGCGACCTCGGCGTGCACGACGCCAATCTCTTCACCAAGCAGGCCGTGGCGCAAGGCATCTTTCCCGGACCCCGCCTGCTCGTCTCGGGCGAGAGCATCATACAGACCGGGGGCCACACCTACTGGGTCTGCCGCGAGGCGTCCGGCGCGGACGAGATGCGCCGCGCCGTCCGCGACCAGGTGAAACGAGGCGCCGACCTCATCAAGGTCATGGCCTGCCACGACACGCTGGAATTCACCGACGACGAGCTGCACGCCGTCATCGACGAGGCACATCGCAATCGCCTGCCGATCACCGCCCACGCCACCTACGATGCCTGCATCGCCCGGGTGGCCGAGTTCGGGATCGACTGCATCGAGCATGGCGGCTCGATGTCCGACGCCACGATCCAGCTGCTGCTGGACCGCAAGCTGCCCATCGTCACGACCTTCTCGGCGCTGGTGATCCAGGCCGATCCCGAGATCGCCCGCGCCTTCGGCATCCCCGAATGGAAGATCGCCGAGCGGCAGAAGGCGGTCGCCGACAAGTCCCGCTTCGACGGGCTGCTGCGCGCGGCGAAGGCGGGCGTGCCGATCGTGTTCGGCACCGATGCAGGCTCCCCGGCGGTCGAGCACGACCGCATCGTGCCGGAGCTGAAGTTCATGGTCGAGGTCGGCGTCTGCCCGGACAACCTCGACGCGCTGCGGGCCATCACCGCCCGCGCCGCCGTCCTGAACGGCTACGGCGACACGCTCGGCACTCTTGAGGCCGGCAAGCTGGCTGACCTGATCGTCGTCGACGGCAAGCCCGACCAGGACCTGACCGCGCTGGAGCGGGTCACCCAGACCTATATCGACGGAAAGAGGATGCACTGATGTCCCTGCTTCACGACCGCCTCGCCCCCCGCATCGTCGAGGAGGACGGCGCCTTCCGCACGAGGATGCTGAGCATCGCCGCCGGGATGGACGACGTCGTCGCCCTCGGCCGCGGCGATCCCGACTTCCACACGCCCCAGCACATCGTCGACGCCGCGAAGGCCGCGCTCGACGCGAACGCCCACCACTATACCGGCCCGACCGGCCTGCCCCAGCTGCGCGAGGCCATCGCCGCGAACCTGGCGGCCGAATACGGCCTCGACTACGCGGCGGACGAGATCGTCGTCACGGCCGGCGTGCAGGAAAGCATCATGCTCCTGATGCTGGGCCTCGTGGCGCCGGGCGACGAGGTGCTGATCACCTCGCCCCGCTTCACCACCTACGACACGGCCGTGCACCTGTGCGGCGGCACGCCGATCCCGGTGCCGACGCATCTGAAGGACGATTTCGCGCTCGACCCGGCCGAGATCGAGGCCCGGATCACGGACCGGACCCGCATGTTCGTGCTCGTCAGCCCGAACAACCCCACCGGCGCCGTGACCCCGCCCGACGTGATCCGGCGGATCGCGGACCTCGCGGTGAGGCACGACATCCTCATCGTCGCCGACGAGATCTACGCCAAGCTGATCTACGACGGGCACGAGCACCTCTCCATCGCCACGCTGCCCGGCATGAAGGAGCGGACGGTCACGCTGAACGGCTTCTCCAAGACCTACGCCATGACCGGCTGGCGCGTCGGCTACATGGCCGCGCCGAAGGATTTCGTGGAGAAGGTGACCGAGCCGCGCCACACGCTGTCGATCAACACCTGCACGATCAGCCAGCACGCGGCCCTCGCCGCGCTGACCGGCCCGCAGGACGAGATGGAGCGCATGTTCGCCGATTACGCCGAACGCCGCGACTGGCTGACCGGCGCGCTGGACGACGCCGGGCTGCGCTACGGCGCGCCGGGGGGCGCGTTCTACGTCTATACCGACATCTCCTCGACGGGCATGAAGGCGAAGCCGTTCTGCGAGGCGCTGCTGCGCGAGACCGGCGTGATGGTCTTTCCCGGCGACATGTTCGGAGAGCCCGACAGCGACTTCATCCGCATCTCGTACCTGCAACCCCTGCCCCTGATCCGCGAGGCGATGGACCGCATCGCGGGCTTCGTGGCCAGGCGGAAGGAGGCGGCGTGATGGATTTCGCGAAACCCGACCCGTCCGAGAAGTTCGTCGGCATCCAGGTCTCTCCCATCTCCTTCATCGACGAGGGGGTGGACACCGTCCTCGACACGCTGAAGGACCGCGTGGGCGTCAATGTCCTGATGCTGGGCACCGTGTCCTGGCTGGGGCTGAAGACCGGCCGCTCGATCAGCCACAAGCTGGACGGCTGGCCCGATCACGGCGTGCCCGAGCCCTTCACCATGAAGGGCGGCGCCTATTTCGAGCCGGACCCGCGCTTCTATGCCAACACGATGATCAAGGACTTCCGCGCGACGGATCCCGAAATGGCGGGGATCGACATCCTCGACCTCGTCATTCCGGCCGCGCACGAGCGGGGGATGAAGGTGTTCCCCGAACTGATGGAGCCCTTCTTCAAGTATGCGGGTCACGGGAGCGCCAACACGATCGAGGTGCCGAACCTGCCGCAGGTGATGGAGACCGACTGTTACGGCCGGCTGAAGGACGAGCCCTCGACCTCCAATCCCGATTACCGGCGCTGGATGCTCTCGATGATCGAGGATCAGGTGCGGCGCTACGACATCGACGGGCTGATGTGGTGCAACGAGCGCAACTCGCCTCTGGACCAGTGCATCCAGGGCCAGGCGCCGGGCGACTTCTCGGAGGCGACGCTGGACGAGGCGCGGCGCCGGGGCGTGGATACGGAAGGCTGCCGCCGCGCGATGATCGCGCTGCACGAATTCTGCACGTCCGCCAGGGCGGGCGAGGCGTTCGACGACGGCGCCTTCATCGAGTTCCTGCGCACCCTGATGCGCCACCCCGAGATCCTGATCTGGGAGCGGTTCTGGCTGGAGCGGAACAAGGATCTCGACCGCGAGATCCACGGGCTGGTCAAGTGGTGCAAGCCGGGCCTGTCCTTCGGGCTGAACGTCTGGAACCGCAACCACTTCAACATCTTCCGCCGCGCGCAATGGCCCTGGGCCGAGCAGACGATGTATGCCGACTGGGTCAAGCCGATCACCTACCAGCACCAGTCGGGCGAGATCTGGCACAAGGAGTTCGGCTTCCTGCACAAGTCGATCCTGCGCGACTTCGACGCGGGCGAGGCCGCCGCCGTCCTATCGAGGATGCTCGGCCTCGGCGCGCCGCCGCTCGCCAGCGCGGTGCAGGAGGGGATGGACCCCGATACCTATGTCGGCGGGCAATGTGCCGACGCGCTGCGCGGCGTGCATGGAGGGGCCAAGGTCTACATGGGTCTCGGCATCGACGCGCCGCGGGTCCGCGAGGACCAGGCGGTCTGCACGCCCGACATCGCCTACCGCTCGGTCATGGCGACCTACCGCGCGGGCGGGCACGGGGTCGTTCTGTCGCCCAACTACGCCTCGATGAAGCTGACCAATCTCGACGGCGTCGCGACGGCGTTGGAAGAGCTGGGCCTCAAATGACCGACCTCGTCGTCACCGGGGGCGAGGTGCTGTTGCCGGACGGACCCGCGTGGGTCGATGTCTCGGTCGCGGGCGGCCGGGTGCAGGGCCTGCACGCCCCCGGCACCGCGCCCCCCGCGCCCGAGACGGTGAACGCCACCGGCCTCACCGTCCTGCCCGGCATCGTCGACATCCACTTCCACGTCCGCGCCCCCGCCTACCCCGAGCGCGGCACGGTCCTGTCCGAGACGCGGGCGGCGGCGGCCGGCGGGGTCACCACGCTGTTCGAGATGCCGATTTCCAAGCCCTGCTGCGCCACGCCCGGGATCTTCGAGGACAGGCGCGCCCATTTCGCCGAGCACGCGGTGGTCGATTTCGGCCTCTACGCCGCGCCCGGCGACATGACCGAGGCGACGCGCGACCGCTTCCTCGACCTGGGCGCCATCGCCTTCAAGATCTTCACCACCCCGGCCCCGCCGGGCCGGGGCGACGAATTCGACGGCCTCGCCTTTCCGGGCGAGGCCGACCAGCTTCGCGCGCTGGAACTGCTGGCGGGCACCGGGCGGCCCGTAGTCGTCCACGCCGAGAGCGCGTCGTTGCTGGCGCATTTCGAGGCGGCGGCCCGCGCCACGCGCGACCCCGCCTCGGGCTACACCCACAACGCCGCCCGCCCGGCGGTCTGCGAGAGCGTCGCCGTGGCGAAGCTGCTCGCCATGAACATCCGGGCCGGGGCGAAGCTGCACATCGCCCATGTCACCAGCGCCGAGACCGTCGCCGTCCTTCGCGCCTTCGCAGGGACGTCGGACTTCACGGCCGAGACCTGCCCGCAATACCTCTTCGCCACGGAAGACGACGTGGACCGCGCAGGTGTCTTCGCCAAGGTGAACCCGCCGATCCGGACGCGGACGGATCAGGACGCGCTCTGGCAGGCCATCGCGGACGGGATCATCACCCATGTCACGACCGACCACGCCCCCTTCGCCTTCGACGAGAAGAACGCGGCCGCGGGCGACTTCTTCGCCGCGCCCCCCGGCAGTCCCGGGATCGAGACCCTGCTGCCCGCCATGCTGGACGCCGTGGCGGCGGCCCGGCTGACGCTGAAACAGGCGCACGACCTGTGCTGCGCGAACGGCGCGCGGCTCTACGGCCTGGCGCCCCGCAAGGGCACGCTGCTCCCCGGTGCGGATGCCGACATGGCGCTGGTGGACCTTGCGGGCGAGACGCAGGTACGGCGCGGCGGGCTGGTCAGCCACGCCCGGGACGTCGCGCACCTGTGGGACGGACGCGTGTTCCGGGGCCGGGTCGCGCGGACCCTGCTGGCCGGGAGGACCGTCTGGGACGGGGCCGAGGTGACGGGCGCGGAGGGCGCGGGCCGGTTCGTCCGGCCCTGAGCCGGAACCGCGCGCCTCCGCTCACGGCGTGGGTCCGCGATCCGGTGGGTCGCCGATTGCGGCGCCCTCTCCCTGCCTCGGCACGCCTGCGGGCCTCTCAGGCCAAGAGGGGGTCCCCCGCCACCTCGAGGATCCCCCATCCGATCCCGCCCCGCGCGGAACAGGGGCCGCAGGGCCTCCCGCGCAGCGCCGGCGCGCCCCTACGCGGCGGCGATCCGGGGAATGTCGGCGCTCGGCTCGGGGGTCATCCGGTTCTGGCAGGGTCAAAGCGCCAGGCTCGCCGGATGGATCGCCGCCGCGCGCGCCGCCGATGCGCCTTTCGTGGGGATCATGCCGTCCGCTGCGTGGGTCAGCCCGTCGTCTGACCTTGCCGGACCTCCGCGGACCGAGGTTGGTTCGCCGGCTCGCCGCCTACCCCCGCTCCTTCAGCCGGGGATCGAGGAAGTCGCGCAGCCAGTCGCCAATGATGTTGAAGGCCAGCACCACGAAAACGATGGCGAGGCCGGGAAAGACGGCCATCCACCACTTGTTGCTCAGCAGGTGGTCGCGGCTCTCGGACAGCATCGAGCCCCAGGTCGGCACGTCCGGCGGCACGCCGAGGCCGAGGAAGGACAGCGCCGCCTCGGACAGGATCACGCTGGCCACGTTGAACGAGGCGATGACGGTCAGCGGCGCCACGATGTTGGGCAGGATCGTGCGGAACAGGATCGACGCCGTGCCGTCGCCCATCGCGCGGGCCGCCTCGACATATTCCTTCTCGCGCAGCGACAGGGTCTGCGCCCGCACGATCCGCGCATAGGTGATCCACTGTCCGATCCCGAGGACGAGGATGATGTTCATCAGCCCCGGCCCCAGCACGACGAGGAACATGATCGCCAGCAGGATGAACGGAAAGGCCAGCTGGATGTCCCCGAGCCGCATGATGACGTCGTCGACCCAGCCCCGGAAATAGCCCGAGACCAATCCCAGCAGCGTGCCGATCGTCCCGCCGACGAGGATCGAGGCGATCCCCACGGTGAGCGAGACCCGCGCCCCGTAGAGCAGGCGGCTCAGCACGTCGCGGCCCAGGTGGTCGCTGCCCAGCCAGTAGACCGCCCCGCCCTGCCCCTCGGCCCCCGGCGGCAGCAGGCGGGCCATGATGTTCTGCCGGTTGGGGTCGAAGGGCGCCAGCCACGGCCCGAACACCGCGACGAAGACGGCCACGAGCAGGACGATCAGGCCCACCAGCGCCCAGCGGCTCGCCACCAGGCTGCGCATCGCGCGGGCGGCCTCGCGCCGGCGATAGCTCGGGGCCGGCACGGGCGTCTGCAGGTCGAGCCGCGCGTCGCTGTCGATGTTTGCCATGTCGGGGCGTCCTTCAGAGTTTCACGCGCGGATCGAGCCGCGAGTAGATCAGGTCGACGATCAGGTTCAGCGCGATGAAGACGAGCGCCAGCAGGATCACCGAGGCCTGCACGACGGGAATGTCGCGCTGGTTGATCGCGTTGAAGACCAGCCGCCCGATCCCGGGATAGGAGAAGACCGTCTCGACCACGACGACCCCGCCGAGCAGGAAGCCGAATTCCAGACCAATCATCGTCACCACCGGAAGCCACGCGTTGCGCAGCGCGTGATGCACGATCACCTGCCGCTCGCGGATGCCCTTGGACCGGGCGGTCCGCACGAAATCCTGGCTCAGCACCTCGAGCATCGAGGACCGGATCAGGCGGGCGTTCCGGGCCAGCGTGTACGAGCCCACGGCGATGGCGGGCATGATCATGTAGTAGAGGCTGCCGGGCAGGTTGCCGAAGGCCTCGGCGAAGTTGCCCTCGAAGAGCGGCTCGAGGAAGGGCACGTGGCCCGAGATCGGCAGCCAGCCCAGATAGAGGCCGAAGAACATGATCATCATGATCCCCATCCAGAAGTTGGGAATCGACTGGCCCAGCATGGCGAAGGTCATGATCGCGCCATCCGCCGGCGTGCCCCGCTTCAGCGCCGAGTAGATGCCGAGTGGGATCGACAGCGCGATCGCGAGGACCAGCGAGAAGAAGGTCAGCTCGATCGTCGCGGGCATCGCCTCGAGCACGACCCCCATCGCGGGCTGCCGGTAGCTGAGCGAATTGCCGAAATCGAGATGCGCGGCGTTCCAGATGTAGGTCAGGTACTGGATGTGCAGCGGCGCGTCGAAGCCCAGCGCCTCGCGGGCGCGCTGGATCTCCTCCGCGCTCGCGTTCTCGGAGACGAAGAGATAGGTCGGATCGCCCCCCATCTGGAGCGAGATGAAGCTGATCAGCGTCACCCCGATGATGACGATGAGGCTCTGCCAGAGTCGGCGGATCAGGAAGGTCCACATCGCGCGTCAGCCCCGTCCGGAGGCGGCGGCGATGGATCGGCGGGCGTTCGGGTCGATCACGGGCGGAATTCCCTTCCTCTGCGGAGCCGGTCTCTTTCCCTCCGCGCCGCGGCGCTTGACAACGGCGTCGTCCGGCGGGAGGGTCAGTCGCATACTGTCGACAATAGACCACCCGGGTCGACTTGCCGTCAAGTGCCGAAGCGAAGGGGGGCCGGTCGCGGCCCCGCCCAGACAAGAGTTCCGAGGGGCCCCCGTGACGATGATGCAAGAGCTGCCGCAGGGCGAGACCGCCCCTGCCTCCCGCCATCCGCTGCTCGTGGTGCGTGACCTGCAGACCTCGTTCCGGACGGGCGGTGGCGGCAGCGTCCGGGCGGTGGACGGGGTCAGCTTCGACCTCGGCCCCGGCGAGACGCTGGCCATCGTGGGCGAGAGCGGGTCCGGCAAGTCGGTCACCTCGCTTTCGCTGATGGGTCTGCTGCCGAGGGAATCGGGCCGCGTCACGGGCGGCTCGATGCGACTCGAGGGGCGCGAGCTGCGCGACCTGCCGGAGGCGGCGATGCGCGACATCCGCGGCCAGCAGATCGGCATGATCTTCCAGGAGCCGATGACCTCGCTCAACCCGGTCCACACGGTCGGGAAGCAGATCTCCGAGATGGTGATCCGTCACCGCGGCCTGTCGAAGCGCGCCGCGATGGACCGCGCGGTCGAGATGCTGGACCTCGTCGGCATCCCCGAGCCCAGGCGCCGCGCGCGGAACTACCCGCACCAGCTTTCCGGCGGGATGCGCCAGCGCGCGATGATCGCGATGGCCCTGTCCTGCGAGCCGCGCATCCTGATCGCGGACGAGCCGACCACCGCGCTCGACGTGACGATCCAGGCGCAGATGCTGGAACTGATGCAGGATCTGCAGGACCGGATGGGCATGGCGATCGTCTTCATCACCCACGATCTGGGCGTGGTGGCCGAGGTCGCGGACCGCGTTGTCGTGATGTATGCCGGCCAGGTCGTCGAGAGCGGGACCGTCCACCAGATCTTCGAGGCGCCGCGGATGCCCTATACGGGCGGGCTCATGAACTCGATCCCCCGTCTCGACGGGGCGCATCGGGGCCAGCGGCTCAAGGCGATCCGGGGCACCGTCCCGCCGCTGACCGAACTCCCCGCCGGGTGCCGGTTCAACCCGCGCTGCGACCACGCCACCGACATCTGCCGCGCCGCGCCGCCCGTGCTGGAGGAGGCCGGGCCCGGCCACCTCGTGCGCTGCGCCCGCTGGCGGGACATCACGCTCGACCTGATGGGGACCGAATGACCATGCGCGACACGATTTCGCCCGAGCCCCTCCTGCAGGTCCGCAACCTGCGCAAGTCCTTCGGGATCCGCGGCGGCCTGCTCGGCCGGGTGCTGGCCGAGGTGAAGGCGGTCAACGACATCTCCTTCGAGATCGGCCGGGGCGAGGTGGTCGGCCTCGTCGGGGAATCGGGATCGGGCAAGACCACGGCCGGCCGCACCCTGCTGCGTCTGGAGGAGCCGACCTCGGGCGAGATCCGGTTCGACGGCACCGACCTCACCACGCTGAGTGCGGACGGGATGCGGCGGATGCGGCGGCGGATGCAGATCATCTTCCAGGACCCCTTCGCGAGCCTCAACCCGCGCGAGAAGGTGCGCGAGATCCTGACCCATCCGCTGCGCCTGCACGGGATCGGCACGGCCTCCGACCGGCCCGACCGCGCGGCGGAGCTGCTCGAGAAGGTCGGCCTCGGGCGCGACAGCCTCGACCGGTTTCCGCACGAATTCTCGGGCGGGCAGCGACAGCGGATCGGGATCGCCCGCGCGCTGGCGGTGGAGCCCGATTTCATCGTCGCGGACGAGCCCGTCAGCGCGCTCGACGTGTCGATCCAGGCGCAGGTCATCAATCTGCTGGACGACCTCTGCGACGATCTCGGCCTGACGATGCTGTTCATCGCCCACGACCTCGGCGTTGTGGAGCATTTCTGCGACCGGGTGATCGTGATGTATCTCGGCCGGATCGTCGAGACGGGCCGGTCCGAGGACCTCTATGCCCGGCCGAACCACCCCTACACGCAGGCGCTTCTCTCCGCCGTGCCGAAGCCGAAACCCGGCCGCCGGCGCGACCGCATCCTGCTGAAGGGGGACATCCCCTCCCCCATCGACCCGCCCTCGGGCTGCGTCTTCCGCAGCCGCTGCCCGATGGCGAGCGCCGAATGCGCCGAGATCGTGCCGCCGCTCGCGCGGGTCGGTGCCGGCCATTTCAGCGCCTGCATCAAGACCACCTGACACGGATGCAGCTTTGACTTGACAGCGCGCTTCCCGCTTGCCCATTGTCACCTTATGGATTGTCGACAACATGCAGATTACAACCGACGGCCGGATGACGTTCTGGCGGATTGTCTGCAATCGGCAATAAGACAGTCGAATGTCCTTGCTCGCCGGACGCCGCGTGGGTGTAAGACGACGCGATCGGTGCCGCTGACGCGGCGGCAGCGCGTATTGGTGAGGAGAGAACGTATGACCCCTTCGGGGATGACCGCCGTCCCGTCCGACGGCATGGGCCCGATCGAGAACGTGCCGCTGCGCGTGCAGGTGGCCGACCGCATCCGCACCGCGATCCTGTCGGGCCGGCTGAAACCGGGCGAGCCGCTGGTCGAGACCGCCCTGGCCGAACAGATGACAGTCAGCCGGGCCCCGATCCGCGAGGCGATCCAGATCCTCGAGAATGACGGCCTCGTCGAGACCATCGCCTACAAGGGCAAGCGGGTGAAGCCGCTGACCGCCCGCGAGGTCGAGGAGATCTATTCCCTGCGCGAGGCCTACGAGGTGATGGCCGTGCGCCGCATCATCGAGCGCGGTGCCGATGCCTCTCCGCTGCGCGGCCCGTGCGAGGACATGAACCGCGCCGCCGCGGCCGACGATCTCGAGGCGCTGACCGCCGCCGACGAGGCGTTCCACCGGACGCTGATCCAGATCGCGGACCACGACCTGCTGCTCGCCTCCTGGCGGAGCCTCTACCTGCGCATCCACCAGATCATGGCGCTGCGCATGCGCCGCCGCCCCGAACTGCCGCAGATCGCCGCCAACCATCCGCCCATCGTCGACGCGCTGGTCGCGCGGGACATGGACCGGGCGGTGAAGCTGATCTCGGACCACACCCGCAACCTCGAAGAGATCGACCCGCAGACCATCGCGGACACCTGACGCCCGGCCCGGTCGCGCCTTCTTCCGCGTGGCAGGCGCCGGTCCGTACCGCCGCCCGACAAGAGCAACAACGGGGCGGCTCACCCAACCCCAACAGGACAAGGGAACGACCACCATGCCTGCCATCACACGACTTGCCGGGATCGGCGCCGCCGCCGCGCTGCTCGGTTCCACCGCGCTGGCGCAGCCGGCGGACGACACGATCGTCGTCGGTCTCTCCGCCGACATCACGACGATGGACCCCGCCGCGATCTCCTCGCGCGATAATTCGAACGTCGCGCGGCACATCTTCGGCACGCTCTTCAGCATCGACGGCGACGGCGTCGAACAGCCGGACCTCGCCACCTCCTACGAGGTGTCCGAGGACGGGATGACCTACACCTACACCCTTCAGGAGGGCCTGACCTGCCATGACGGCGAGGCTCTGACGGCCGAGGACGTGGCCTATTCCTTCAACCGCGCGGCCGATCCCGAGAACGGTTTCACCGGCAACACGCCCGGCTTCGTCTTCTCCTCGATCGACTTCCAGGATGCGGAAGCCGTGGACGAGCTGACGGTCGACATCAATCTCGGCAGCCCCAACCCGATCGCCTTCGGCCTGATCGACGAGGTGTTCATCCACTGCATGGACAGCTACGAGGCGATGACCCTCGACGAGGCCAGCGCCAACCCGATCGGCTCGGGCCCCTACGAGATGGCGGAATGGACCCGCGGCTCCGAGATCGTGCTGAACCGCGTCGATCCCGAGGCCGGGTTCGAGACGATCGTCTGGCGGATCATCCCCGAGGCCTCGACCCGCTCGGCCGAGCTGATCGCGGGCAACGTGGACATCATCACCAACGTCGCGCCCGACCAGATGGAGGCCATCAACTCGCGCGGTAACGCGATGGTGGAGCCGATCCAGGGCACGCGCCGGATGTATGTCGGCTTCAACCTGTCCGACGAGATGGCGCAGGAGCCGGGCGGCGAGGCGATCCAGGATCCGATGGTGCGCCGCGCGCTGCAATACGCCGTCGACGTGCCGACGATCTGCGCCCAGCTGCTGCAGTTCGAATGCGAGCGGATGACCGGCCTGGTGAACCCGCCCAACGCGAACCAGAGCCTCGAGCCCTATCCCTACGATCCCGAGATGGCCGAGCAGATGCTGGACGAGGCCGGCTGGCCCCGCGGCGAGGACGGCACCCGCTTCCCGATCCGGTTCCAGGCCGGTCCGGGCCGCTATCTGAACGACGCCTCGGTCATCCAGGCGATCGCGCAGTATCTCGGCGATGTCGGCCTCGACGTGGAACTCGACACGATGGAATGGGCGAGCGTCTACATCCCGCTCATCCGCGAGCGGAATGCCGGCCCGCTCTACTTCATCGGCTCGGGCGGGGCGCTGTGGTCGCCGCTCTACGACATGGCGGACCTGTCGGCCGTGGATGCGGGCACGAACTACACCCATTGGGACGATCCGCGCTGGTTCGACCGCTGGGACGACATCAACGCGGCCGAAACCGAGGAAGAGCGCCGCGTGATCATCGACGAGATGCTGCAGGTCTTCTACGACGACGGCCCCTGGCTGCATCTCTACTTCCAGCCCGACTTCTACGGCGTGTCGAACCGCGTCGACTGGCAGCCCCGTGCCGACGAGAAGGTCTATCTCTGGAACGCGACGCTCGCCGAGTGATCCGCGCAGACCGGAACGAGGACGGGGGCCGGCGATCCGGCCCCCGTTTCTTTTGCTGACAGGGGAAACGGGGCCGGGGGAAAAATCCCGGCCTCGCCCCGCATCTCAGGCCGGGGTCAGGAACACCGTCGCCAGCGGCGGCAGGTCGATCTCGGCCGAGGCAGGCAGCCCGTGCATTGGCTGGCTCTCGTCCGCCTCGATTCCGCCCTCGTTCGTCACGCCCGACCCGCCATAGACGGCCGCGTCGCTGTTCAGCCGCTCCTGCCAGCTTCCCGCCTGCGGCAGGCCGAGGCGGAAGCGCTCGCGCACGACGGGGGTCATGTTGCTGATGACCGCGACCGGGGGCGTTCCGTCCTCGCCCATCCGCAGGAACGAGAAGACGCTGCCCTCGGCATCCCCGCCCTCGATCCAGCGGAAGCCGTCGGGGCGGCAGTCGCGCTGATGCAGCGCGGGCAGATCCCGGTAGAGCGCGTTGAGATCGCGCACCAGCGCCCGCACCCCCTCGTGCCGGGCATCGTCCAGCAGGTGCCAGTCGAGGGACTGGTCATGGTTCCACTCACGGCCCTGGCCGAACTCGGACCCCATGAAGAGCAGCTTCTTGCCGGGGTGCCCCCACATGAAGCCGTAATAGGCCCGCAGGTTGGCGAAGCGCTGCCAGTCGTCGCCCGGCATCTTGCCCAGCATCGATCCCTTGCCGTGAACGACCTCGTCATGGCTGATCGGCAGGATGAAATTCTCGCTGAAGGCGTAGTGCAGGCCGAACGTCATCTTGTCGTGGTGGTATTTCCGGTTGATCGGATCCTCGGCCATGTAGCGGAGGGTGTCGTTCATCCAGCCCATGTTCCACTTGAAGTCGAAGCCGAGCCCGCCCTCGTCCACCGGCCGGCTCACGCCCGGCCAGGCGGTGCTCTCCTCGGCGATCGTCAGGGCGCCGGGCGCGTAGTCGCGGGCCACCTGGTTGGTCCGCTTGAGGAACTCGATCGCGTCGAGATTCTCGCGCCCGCCATAGCGGTTCGGGATCCACTCCCCGTCATTGCGCGAATAGTCGAGGTAGAGCATCGAGGCGACCGCATCGACCCGCAGCGCGTCGACGTGGAACTCCTTCAGCCAGTAGGTCGCCGAGGCGCGCAGGAAGTTCGCGACCTCCGCCCGGCCGAAGTTGTAGATCAGCGTGTTCCAGTCCTTGTGGAAGCCCTGCCGGGGATCGGCATGTTCGTAGAGGGCGGTGCCGTCGAACTGGCCGAGGCCGTGCGCGTCGGTCGGGAAATGCGCGGGCACCCAGTCGACGATGACCCCGATCCCCGCCCCGTGCAGGCTGTCGACCAGCCCCGCGAAATCCTCGGGCGAGCCGAAGCGCGAGGTGGGGGCGAACATGCCGACGGGCTGGTAGCCCCACGAGCCCGAGAACGGATGCTCCGTCACCGGCAGGAACTCGACATGGGTGAAGCCCATCTCGGTGACGTAGTCGATCAGCTGGCGGGCGATCTCGCCGTAATCCAGCATCCCGTTCTCGAGCGTGCGCCGCCAGCTGGCCAGATGCACCTCGTAGACCGAGACGGGCTTCGTCGTCATGTCGCCGCCGCGCGCCGCGATCCAGCCGTCATCGGTCCATTCGTGCCGGGGCAGCCCGTGCACGACCGAGGCCTGGGCCGGCGGCACCTCGGCGGCGAAACCGACCGGATCCGCCTTCAGCGGCTGGACCTGCCCGTAGGCGCCAAGGATCTCGAACTTGTAGATCTCCCCCTGCCCGATCCCGGGAACGAAGATCTCCCACACGCCGGTGGCGCCCCGCCGGCGCATCGCATGGCGGCGGCCGTCCCAGGCGTTGAAATGGCCGACCACCGAGACACGCCGGGCATTCGGCGCCCATACGGCGAAGGCCGTGCCCTCGACCCCGCCATGCACCATCGGATGCGCGCCGAGGCGGCGGTAGAGCTCCTCGTGCCGTCCTTCGGCGAGGAGGTGTTCGTCCATCTCGCCGAGGACGGGGCCGAAGGAATAGGGATCGGCGCCCGACCATTCGTGGCCCGAATGGTTCCGGTATTTCAGCCGGTAGGCGAAGGGCGCGTCGCGCCCCACCCGGCCGTGGAAGAACCCCTCGCGGTCGATCAGCTCGAGGCGGGCGATCTCGCCGCCCTTCGTGTCGGTCACCGTCACTTCGGTGGCATCGGGCGCGAAGACGTTCACGACGAGCGGTCCGTCCTCGCCGACCCGGTGCATGCCCAGCTGCCGGAACGGATCGCCGTGGCGGCCGCGCAGGATGGCCTCGATCTCGGAATGCGGGGGGGCGGTCCCCTGAATGTCGGTCTGTGTGGTCATGAGCGGATCAATCGCTCCCTTCGGTCAGGGCGAGGAGGCCGCGCAGCGGAATGTCGACCCAGTCGGGACGCATCGCCAGCTCGTAGCCGAGCTCGTAAGCGGCCTTGTGAATGAGGAAGAGCGTCAGCAGGTCGTCCTCGAAGGCGCGGTCGTCCGGGTGGACGCTGCTGCCGGCCATGGTCTCGCGGTAGGCGTCGAGGAACGCGGTCTGCGTCGCCTGCCGCCAATCCTCGACCCCGGCCATCGTGCGCTCGGCATCCGCGCCGAGATCGACGCGGCGCCGCATCGTCGACCACAGCGCGTAGTCGAAGCTGCGCAGCATCCCCGCCACGTCGCGGAGCGGCGAGGTGCGGGCGACCCGCTCGGCCAGCGGACGGGCGGGCTCGCCCTCGAAGTCGATGATCATCACGTCGGTCTGCACGACGAGGACCTGGCCGAGATGGTAGTCGCCGTGGATCCGGCTCTGCCCGCCCGAGGGCTTGCGCCCCCGCAGCGATCCGAGTCGCCGTTCCAGCGCATCGCGCCGGTCCAGCACGTCGCGGGCAAGGGCCAGCGCGTCGCCGTCCAGACCGTCCATGCGAGCGGCGAGCCGGTCCAGCTGATCCGACAGCTCGGCCTCGACCGTGTCGATCAGACCCGCGAGGTCCTCGCCGGTCATCGGGGCCTCGGCAAAGCCGCTATCGGCCCCGCCCGACGCGAGGGCGCGGTGCATCTGCGCCGTGCGCTGCCCCAGAACCCGCCCGAGATCGAGCGGACCGCCCATGACGGGCTCGTCCTCCTCGGCGCCCTCGGCCATCGAGAGGCGCTCCATGTCGCGGTCGAGCGCCTCGGTCACGTAGGTCCAGGCATCGCCCTGGTTGCGGACGAACTCGGACGCGGCGGCGAGCGTGGTGACGGTCCCGTCCTCGGCCACCCAGTCGATCGTGCCCAGCAGGTCGGGCGTCGCCTCGAACTCCGTCTCCTCGGTGAGGAACCGGCCGACTTCGATGTCGGGCTGAACCCCGGCGTTGAGGCGGCGGTAGATCTTGAGGATCACGGTGTCGCCGAAGGCGATCGAGGCGTTCGACTGCTCCGCCGAGAGAAGGCGCGGCTCGCCCGTCTCGTCGGGGATGCCGGCAAGGCCGGAAAGCGGGCGGAACTCGATCCGTCCGCCCTGCCCCTCGATGGTCGCGCCCTCGCGCAGCGCGGCGAGCATGGCCTGGGCCATGTGCTCGTCGACCGCGCCGTCGAGCACCGCGCCGACCTGATTGGCGCGCCGCAGCTTCGCCAGCGTCGCGGGCAGGCGCGGCCCCAGCGTCAGGGCGTCCTCGCCCCACACGGCGGAAAGCGGCAGGAAGTAGCTCTGCTCCGACCCGGCGACGGTGACGTCCACGACCGACAGCATGTGCCGGCCGTCGCCGAAATCGCCCAGACGCCGCAGCCCGATCCGGTCGATGCGGCTGTCCTTGGCACCGAACCAGCGTTGCAGCGGCAGGTAGTCCCGCAGGGTCTGGCTCTCGAACTGCGCGGCCGAGCGGTCGCCCAGCGCCGAGGCAAGGCTGCCGTCGCGGGTCGTCAGCGTGATGAAGTCAGGCAGCATCTGGGTGTAGGGGGTATGCCATGCGGGCGCCTCCTCCTCGTCGGCGAGCAGGAACCAGTAGAAGCCGTAGGCGGGCAGCGTCAGCAGGTAGGGCAGTTCGCCCACCGGCGGAAAGGGGGATTGCCCCGTCAGCTCGATCGGCACCCTACCGGCAAAGGCGGAGAGGTCGATCTCCGCCGCCTGCGCCTGCCGGCTGACATTGGCGACGCAGAGGATCGTCTCGCGCTCGTTCCGGCGGAGGAAGGCCAGCACCTTGCGGTTGCGGGGATAGAGGATCTCGATCTCGCCGCGGCCGAAGACGTCGTGCCGCTGCCGCACCGCGATCATCCGCTTCATCCAGTTCAGCAGGGACGAGGGCGAATGGAGCTGCGCCTCGACGTTGATCGCCTCGTAGCCGTGGACCGGATCCTGGATCGTCGGAAGGTAGAGCGCCTGCGGATTGGCGCGGGAGAAGCCGGCATTGCGGTCGGCGGACCATTGCATCGGGGTGCGCACCCCGTCGCGGTCGCCGAGGTAGTAATTGTCGCCCATCCCGATCTCGTCGCCGTAATAGACGACCGGCGTGCCCGGCATCGAGAAGAGCAGCGAATTCAGCAGCTCGATCTTGCGCCGGTCGTTCTGCAGCAGCGGCGCGAGCCGGCGGCGGATCCCCATGTTGATCCGCGCCCGCTTGTCGCTGGCGTAGAAGTTCCACAGGTAGTCCCGCTCGCGGTCCGTCACCATTTCCAGCGTCAGCTCGTCATGGTTGCGCAGGAAGATCGCCCATTGCGACTGCTCGGGGATCGCGGGGGTCTGGCGGATGATGTCGGTGATCGGGTAGCGATCCTCCTGCGCCACGGCCATGTACATCCGTGGCATCAGCGGGAAGTGGAAGCCCATGTGGCATTCCTCGCCTTCCTCGCCGAAATAGGGGCGCGTGTCCTCGGGCCACTGGTTGGCCTCGGCCAGAAGCATCTTGCCGGTATAGTGCCTGTCGAGATCGGCGCGGATCGCCTTCAGCACCTCGTGGGTCTCGGGCAGGTTCTCGTTGTTGGTTCCGTCCCGTTCCACCAGGTAGGGGATCGCGTCGAGCCGAAGGCCGTCCACGCCCTTGTCGAGCCAGAAGTGCATCACGTCGAGCACTTCCTTCAGCACTTCGGGATTGTCGAAGTTCAGGTCCGGCTGGTGATCGAAGAAGCGGTGCCAGTAGAACTGCTCGGCCACCGGGTCCCAGGACCAGTTGCTGTCATGGGTGTCGTTGAAGATGACGCGCGTCTTGTCCATCCACTTGGTCGGGTCGTCCGACCAGACGTAGAAGTCGCGTTCGGGGCTGCCCTTCGGGGCGCGGCGCGCGCGCTGGAACCATTCGTGCTGGTCGCTGGTGTGGTTGATGACCAGCTCGGTGATGACCTTCAGGCCCCGGCGGTGCGCCTCGTCCACGAAGGCCTGGAAGTCGTCCATGTCGCCGTAGGACGGGTTGATCGCCTTGTACTCGCCGATGTCGTAGCCGTCGTCGCGCAGCGGCGAGGGATAGAAGGGCAGCAGCCAGACCGCCGTCGCGCCCAGTTCCTGCACGTGGTCGAGCCGCTGCATCAGGCCGGCGAAATCGCCGATTCCGTCGCCGTTGCTGTCCTGGTAGGCCTTGACGTGGATCTGGTAGATGATCGCGTCCTTGTACCAGTCCGGCGGGGTCACCGCCGGATCGGCCGCGAGCATGGTCTTGTCTTGCAGGGTCATCGCGCCCCTCCCGGCGGGTGCAGTTTCCAAATGGCGTAGGGCCGCTGATGCGGATCGAGCGAGAGCCGGTGGTCCTTGCCGTGCCAGGTGAACCTGTTCCCGTGGATCGCGTCCTCCACCTCGATCGAGGCGTCGTCGGGCAGGCCGAACTCCCAGAGCGGCACCTCGAAGCCGAATTCCGAGGGGCTGTGCGGGTCGATCAGGACATGGAAGAGCAGGTAGTTCCGGCTCTCGGCATCGAAGCGCCCGTAATAGAGCACCCGCTCGTCATGCACGCGGAAGAATTTCAGATTGGTGAAGTCCTTCATCGCGGGATTGTCGCGGCGGATGTGGTTGATGAGCCGGATGTCCGAGGCGATGCTGGCCGGGCTGTCGAAGTCCCGGTGCTTCAGCTCGTATTTCTCGCTGTTCAGGTATTCGTCCTTGGGCGGCAGCCAGTCCGCCTCGCACAGCTCGAACCCAGAATACATGCCCCAGTTCCCCGAGAGCGAGCCGGCCATGATCGCCCGCGTGCGGAAGCCCGGACGCCCGCTGTCGTGGTTGAAGTACGGATTGATGTCCGGCGTGTTGGTGAAAAAGTTCGGCCGCATGTAGAGCCGGCATTCCTCGGTCGTCAGCTCGGTCAGGTACTCCGTCAACTCGCCCGCCGTGTTGCGCCAGGTGTAGTATGTGTAGCTCTGGTTGAAGCCGAGCTTGGCGAGCCGTTTCATGATCTTGGGCCGGGTGAAGGCTTCGGACAGGAAGATCGCGTCCGGATGGCTTGCCCGCACCTCGTCGATGATCCACTCCCAGAAGGGGAATGGCTTTGTGTGCGGGTTGTCGACGCGGAAACATTTCACCCCGTGATCCGCCCAGAACAGAAACAGGTCGCGGATCGCCTCCCAGAAGGGGGCATTGGCCTCGCCGTTGCCGAGGTAGTAGCGGAAGTTGACGATATCCTCGTACTTCTTCGGCGGATTCTCGGCATACTTAATGGTGCCGTCCGGCCGCCGCTCGAACCAGTCGGGATGCTCGGTGATCCACGGATGGTCGGGAGAGGCATTGAGCGCGATGTCGAGCGCGATCTCCAGGTCGTGCTCCCTGGCCGCCGCGACGAGCGCATCGAAATCCGCCATCGTGCCGAGTTCGGGATGCACCGCATCCATTCCGCCCTCGGGCGAGCCGATGGCGTAGGGCGAGCCCACGTCGTCCGGGCCGGCGGTCAGCGAATTGTTCTTCCCCTTCCGGTTGGTGCGCCCGATGGGGTGGATCGGCGGGAAATAGAGAACATCGAAGCCCAGGTCGCGCACATAGGGCAGATGCGCGATCACGTCCCGGAACGTGCCGTGCCGCCCCGGCTCGCCCATGGACCGGGGGAATAGCTCGTACCAGGCGGAGAACGCGGCCCGCTCGCGGTCGACCCAGAGCGGGATGTCGCGGGGATAGCGGGTCTGGTCGCCCCGCGGCCCGATCCGCGCCATCAGGGCGCCGGCCTCGTCGGACAGCAGGCGGTCGATGTCGCCCTTCTCGGCCGCCTTCGCCAGCGCCTTGACCGCCGCCGCGTCGCCCTTCCCCGGCGACACGCGGTCGAGGAGAAGGCGCCCCTCCTGCAGTTCGACCGACAGGTCCTGCCCGGCATCGCGCTTCTTGGCGGTGTCGCGCGACCAGGTCCGCCAGAGATCGCGCCAGGCGATCACGCCGAAGGATGTCGGCCCCGCCTCCTCGAAGACCAGCTCGGCCGCCCATCGGTCGTTGGCGACGCGGCTCATCGGCGCCTCCGTCCCGTCCGGCAGGACGAGCGCGGCGCCGAAGGTCTCGTGCCCGTCGCCGTAGAGGTCGGCCTCGATGCGCAGCGGCTTGCCGGCCACCGCCTTGGCGGCGAAGCGGCCGCCGTCGATCTCGTGCGAGATGTTCTCGATCGCGAGACGCGAGGCGGCGAGGCCTTCGATCCGCGAGGGGGCTGTCTTCTTCTTGGCTGCTCTCATGACGTCTCCCGACTTTCAGGGTGCGCGATGGCAGGGGCGTTCGATCCATAACACGCCGGGTCCGTATCGGGTCCCTCCCCGGTCCCCTCGAATCGTGTCGGCGGCCCCTTGCAGCCCCTCGCGGGCCCGGGGACGCCGGCAGGGCGCACGGATCGCGGCACGGCGCCCGCCGGTGACGCTGGGGAACCGATTGCGGGCGCCCGGGAGAGGAAAACGGGGAAAATGCCTTGGCGAAGGGGCACCCCCCCTTACATCCCTCCCCGAGCCGAAGATCCGAACCCCACGTTCACGCCCAACAGGAGCCCATACGCCATGAGAGCCTCCCTTTCCCTCGCCGCCGCGATCGCCGGCACCCTCGCCACCGCCGCGCAGGCCGACATCGTCGTCTCGTCCAAGATCGACACCGAAGGCGGCCTGCTGGGCAACATCATCGCCCTCGCGCTCGAGGAGTCGGGTCTGCCGGTCGAGCGGCGCCTGCAACTCGGCGGCACGCAGGTCGTGCGCGAGGCGATCATCGCCGACCAGATCGACATCTACCCCGAATACACGGGCAACGCGGCCTTCTTCTTCAACGAGGCCGAGGCCGACACCTGGAAGGATGCCGAGGCGGCGCAGGCCCGCGCGGCAGAGCTGGACCTCGAGGCGAACGACATCGTCTGGCTCGACAGCGCGCCGGCGAACAACACCTGGGCGATCGCCGTCACCGGCCCGGTCGCCGAGGAGAACGGCCTCGTCACCATGTCCGATTTCGGTGAGTGGGTCGCGGGCGGCGGCGACGTGACCCTTGCCGCCTCGACCGAATTCGTCTCCTCCCCCGCCGTCCTGCCCGCCATGCAGGAGACCTACGGCTTCGAGATGGCCGACGACCAGCTGGTGATCCTGTCCGGCGGCGATACCGCCGCGACGATCCAGGCGGCGGCGCGCGGCACGTCCGGCGTGAACGCGGCGATGGTCTACGGCACCGATGGCGGCGTCGGCGCGACCGGCCTCGTCGTGATGGAGGACGACCAGGGCGTACAGCCGGTCTACGAGCCCGCCCCCATCGTCCGGGCCGAGGTGCTCGAGGAATATCCCTCGATCCCCGACGTGCTGAACCCGATCTTCGCCGAGCTCGACATGCAGACCCTGCAGGAGCTGAACGGCCGCATCCAGGTCGGCGGCGAGCCGGCCGAGGCGGTGGCCCGCGACTACCTCACCGAAGCCGGAATCCTGGACTGATCGCCGGGACCATGCAGGCCGGCCGGGTCGTTCCCGGGCCCCTCACGGGCCTCCATCCGCCCGGCCTGCTCTTTGCGGTGCTGGGCGCGGCGGCACTGGCGATGCCCTTCATGACCATCGCCGCGAACCGCATCGTCGCGGGAGACGGCATCGCGGTCTGGGTCCTGGCCGGCCCCGCGACCTGGGGTCCGGGTCTCGCCGCCCTCATCGCGGGTCTCGCGCTCGGCGTGCCCGCCGGGCGCCCCTTCGCCCGGATGGCGGGGGCGCTGCTCGGCCTGTCCGCCCTGCTCTGGCTGCTGGTGCGCGGGGCGCCGGCCCTGCTGGACGGAGCAGGTGATTACGCCCGCGTCTCGCCCGCCGCCGGGTTCTGGTGCCTGCTGGTGATCCTGTCGCTGCTGCTGGCCGATGCGCTGGCCGAGCGGACGCCCGGTGCCGGCGCGCGGGCGGCGCTGCTGGCGGCCGTCGCCGCCGCCCTCGGGGCGATCCTGTGGTCCGGCGCGCTCGATCGGCTGTCGGTGATGCAGGAATATTCCAGCCGCGCCGATGCCTTCGCCGATGCCACGATCCGGCATCTCGGCCTCGCCTTCGGATCGGTGGCGGTGGCGGTGGCGATCGGTTTCCCCCTCGGCATCGCCTGCCACCGCCGAGCGGGCCTGCGCGGCACCACCCTGCCCGTCCTCAGCTTCCTCCAGACGATCCCGTCGCTAGCGATGTTCGGCCTGATGATCCCGATCCTCGCCTGGGTCGGCACCTCGGTCCCCGGCGCGCAGGCCATCGGCATCGCGGGGATCGGCTTCGCCCCCGCGTTCCTGGCGCTCGTCCTCTACTCGCTGCTGCCGGTCGTGGGGAACACGGTCGCCGGCCTCGACGCCGCGCCACCCGCCGCGGTCGAGGCGGCCCGGGGCATGGGCATGACCCCGGCCCAGCGCCTCTGGCGGGTGGAGATGCCGCTCGGCCTGCCGGTCATCCTCACGGGCCTGCGGATCGTGCTGGTGCAGAATATCGGCCTCGCCGTCGTGGCGGGACTGATCGGCGGCGGCGGCTACGGGACCTTCGTCTTCCAGGGGCTGAACCAGACCGCGACCGACCTCATCCTTCTGGGCGCGCTGCCGACCGTGGCGCTCGCCCTGGCCTCGGCCATCGCGATGGACATCCTCGTCGAGCTGGCCAGCCCCGCGCAAGGAAGCGCCTGATGATCGAGATCGACCACCTGACCAAGGTCTACGGCAGCGCAACCGCGGTCGACGACGTGACCCTGACGGCGCAGAGCGGGACGATCACCGCGATCGTCGGCACGTCCGGCTCGGGCAAGACGACGCTCCTGCGGATGATCAACCGGCTCGAGGAGCCGACCTCGGGCGAGGTCCGGATCAACGGCGAGACGACGACGGACGTGAAGCCCTACGTGCTGCGGCGCCGGATCGGCTACGCGATCCAGGGGCACGGGCTGTTCCCCCATCACACGGTGGGACGCAACATCGGGGCGGTCCCGCGCCTCCTGGGCTGGCCGCGCGAGAAGATCCGCGCCCGCGTGGACGAGCTGCTGGACCTCTTCTCGCTCGATCCCGCCGAGTTCCGCGACCGCTACCCGGCCGAATTGTCGGGCGGCCAGCAGCAGCGGGTCGGCGTGGCGCGCGCGCTGGCCTCGCGGCCCGACCTGCTGCTGATGGACGAACCCTTCGGCGCGCTCGACCCGATCATCCGGGCCCGCGCGCAGGACGATCTGCGGCGCATCCAGCGCACGCTCGGCTCGACGATCATGCTCGTGACCCACGACATGGAGGAGGCGATCCGCCTCGGCGACCATGTCGCGGTGATGGATGGCGGCCGGCTGGTGCAATACGCCCCCCCGGCCGAGATCGTGGCCCGGCCCGCCACCCCGTTCGTCGCCGACATGGTGGGCGACGTGGACCGGCCGCTGCGCCTGCTGTCGCTGATCCCCGCCGCCGAGGTGGCCGAGGACGGCGCGGCCGAAGGCGAGGCCCTGCCCCGGAATGCCAGCCTGCGCGACGCGCTGTCGGCCTGCCTGCGGACCGGCCGCGAGGCGGTGCCGGTGCAGCGCGAGGAGGGCGGACCGGGCCGCGCCACGCTGGCCGCGATCCGCGCCCGCGCGGAGCTGCCGGAGTGAGGATCGGCACCTTCCTGCGACCCGCCCTGGTCCTGCTGCTGCTGGCGCTGGTGCTGCGGCCGGACTGGTTCGTGCCGCTCTTCGCCCCGCTCGCCCCCGTCGGGGGGCCGGTGATCTATGCGCGCAGCTCGCTTCTGTCGCTCTCGCTCAGCCATCTCGGCCTCGTCGCGGCAGCGACGGCGGCCGCGACCCTGATCGCGGTCTCGCTGGCGATCCTCGTGACGCGCCCGGCCGGGGCGGCGTTCCGGCCGCTCTCGCGCACGATCACCAACATGGGCCAGACCTTTCCGCCCGTCGCGGTGCTGGCCCTCGCCGTGCCCGCGCTCGGCTTTGGCGCGGGGCCGACGCTGGTGGCGCTGTTCCTCTACGGCCTCCTGCCGATCTTCGAGAATTCGGTCGCCGCGCTCACCTCGCTGCCGCCCGCCACGATGGAGGCGGCGCGCGGCATGGGCCTGAACCGCCGGCAGCGCCTCTGGCAGGTCGAGCTGCCGCTGGCCCTGCCGGTGATGCTGACCGGCATCCGCCTCTCGGCGGTGATCTCGCTCGGCACCGCGACGATCGGCTCCACCGTCGCGGCGCGCACGCTGGGCGAGGTCATCATCGCGGGCCTCCTGACCAGCAACACGGCCTACGTCCTGCAGGGCGGGCTGATCGTCGGCCTCTTCGCCGTGCTGATCTACGACGCCCTCGTCCAGCTGGAAAAGCGGCTATCGCGCCAGACCTCGTCCTGAGCCCGCCGCCGCCTCACACCGCCTTGCACAGCCGCAGCGCGTCGTAGATCGCCGCATGGGTATTGCGCGCCGCGACGGCGTCGCCGATCCGGTAGAGGCGGTAGGCCCCGTCCGGGTTCCGCACGACCTCCTGCGCGCGGCCGTCGATGAAGGCGCCGTAATCGACCTCGCCGAGATTGGCCGAGCCCTCCCGCAGCTCGAAATAGAGATCGTCGAGCGGCCGCGTGCCGTGATTCACCACCACCTGATCGACCCGCCGCTCGCGCCGGACGCCGCCGTAATCGCTGCCGACCAGGGCGCTGAGCGCGTTGCCGTCGCGGCGAACGGCGTCCAGCTTCCACGTCACGGTGAAGGTCACGTCGCGCTTCTGCAGCTCGCGCATCGAGGGGGTCAGCGACATCGCCATCACCTCGGGCGCGAAGGTCCTGTCGCGGGTCATCACCTCGACCTTCGCGCCGGTCGCGGCCAGCGCCTCGGCGGCCTGCAGCGCCGCGTAGTCGCCGGCATCGTCGTAGACGAGGACGTCGGTCCCCGGCCGCGCATCCCCCGACAGGATGTCCCAGGCCGAGACGACGAGCTCGTTCCCCTCCTCCAGCACCTCGGAATGGGGCAGGCCGCCCGTCGCGATCACCACCACGTCGGGGGCGTCGGCCAGGACCTCCTCGACCCCGGCGAAGGAATTGTAGCGGAAGGTGACGCCCAGCCGCTCGCATTCGGCCTGGCGCCACTGGATCAGCTGCATCATCTCCGCCCGGCGGGGCGTGAGCGCGGTCAGGCGGACCTGTCCGCCGGGCGCGTCCGCCGCCTCGTGGACGATCACCTCGTGGCCGCGCTCGGCGCAGACCCGCGCCGCCTCGATCCCCGCGGGGCCCGCGCCGACGATCACGACCTTCCGCCGCTCGACGGCCTTCGGGATGACGTGCGGCTGCTCCAGCTCGCGCCCCGTGGCCGGGTTGTGCAGGCAGAGCGCCATGCCCCCCTGGTAGATCCGGTCGAGGCAGTAGTTGGCGCCGATGCAGGGCCGGATGCGATCCTCCTCGCCGCGGAGGATCTTGGCCACGATATGGGGATCGGCCATGTGGGCGCGGGTCATGCCGACCATGTCGAGCTTGCCCGACGCGATCGCATGGCGCGCGGTGGCGACATCCTGGATCTTGGCCGCGTGGAAGGTGGGGAAGTTCGTCGCCGCCCGGATCTCGCCCGCGAAGTCGAGATGCGGCGCGCTCGCCATGCCCTGGACCGGGATGAGGTCGGTCAGGCCGGGATCGGTGTCGATATGCCCCTTCACCACGTTCAGGAAATCGACATGGCCGCTGTCGCGCAGGCGGCGCGAGATCTCCATCCCCTCGGCCTTGTCGATGCCGCCGGCCTGCATCTCGTCGCCCGCGTAGCGCACGCCGACGATGAAGTCGGCGCCCACCCGCTCGCGGATCGCGGCCAGCGTGTCCGTCATGAAGCGCAGCCGGGTGTCGAGGCTGCCCGCGCCGTAGGGCCCGTCCAGCTCGTTCGTCAGCGGCGAGACGAACTGCTCCATCAGGTGACCGTAGGCCTCGAGCTCGATCCCGTCGAGGCCGGCCGCCTGCATCCGCTCCGCCGCGTCCGCGTAATCGGCGATGATGCGGGCGATGTCCCAGTCCTCGGCCTTCTTGGGAAAGGCGCGGTGCGCCACCTCGCGGGCGTGTCCGGCCGAGACGACGGGCAGCCAGTCGGCCTTGTCCCAGCGGGTGCGCCGGCCGAGATGCGTCAGCTGGATCATCACCGCGCAGCCATGCTCGTGGCACGCGTCGGTCAGGTCCCGCATCCAGCCGACGACCTCGTCGCGCCACACCAGCACGTTGTTGAAGACCGGCGGGCTGTCGCGCGAGACGCTGGCCGAGCCCGCCGTCATCGTCAGGGCCACGCCCGCCTTCGCCCGTTCGACATGATAGGCGCGGTAACGCGCCTTGGGCATGCCGTCCTCGGGATAGGCCGGCTCGTGGCTGGTGATCATCAGCCGGTTCTTCAGGTCGAGATGCTTCAGCCGGTAGGGCTGGAGGAGCGGATCGGCGGACATGGACGTCTCCCTTCGGGTCGGGGGCAGCGATCCACGCGGCAGCCGGCCCCGTCAACGGCCCGGGCGACCCGTTCCCGGGCCAATGCGACCCCGGCCGGATCGGGCGCCCGGATCCCCGGACGGCACGCCCGGCCCGGCGGCCGGGGGCGCCGCCCCCGGACCCCCGGAGTATTTCGGGCAAGATAAGGGACGGGCGGTCCCGCGCGGCGGCGGCGGGCCGAGGTCGTTTTCGGCGCGGCGAGGGGCGCGATCCGACGACCGGGGGGCCCCCTTCGCGCGGAAGGTCGGCGCGAGTGCCGCCCCCCTGCCCGAGAGCCGCCCATGACCGACCTGCCCCGTCTCCTCGCCGCCCACCGGCCCGGCCATTCGCTCGCGCGGCCGTTCTATACGGACCCCGACCTCTACGAGGCCGACCTGCAGGCGATCTTCTACCGCGACTGGCTCTTCGCCATCCCGGCGGCGCAGCTGACGAAGACCGGCGCCTATGCGCGGATGCAGGTCGGGGCCTACAACGTGGTGATCGTGCGCGGCGCCGACGGCGAGATCCGGGCCTTCCACAATTCCTGCCGGCACCGCGGCTCGGTCCTGTGCAAGGCCGATGGCGGGCAGGTGGCCAAGCTGGTCTGCCCCTACCACCAGTGGACCTACGACCTCGACGGGCGGCTGATCTGGGCCCGCGACATGGGGCCGGATTTCGACCCCGCGCAGCACAACCTGCGCCCCGTCGCGCTGCGCGACCTCGCCGGGCTGATCTACATCTGCCTCGCCGAGGATCCGCCCGATTTCGACGCCTTCGCCGCGATGGCCCTCCCCTACCTGCAGGTCCACGACCTGCACCGGGCCAGGGTCGCCCATTCCTCGACCATCGTGGAGAAGGGCAACTGGAAGCTGGTCTGGGAGAACAACCGCGAATGCTATCACTGCGCGGGCACCCATCCCGCGCTCTGCCGGTCCTTCCCGCTCGACCCCGCGGTGGCCGGCGTGTCGGCGGACGGGTCCGTCCCGCCGCAGCTGCAGGCCCATTTCGACCGCTGCGAGGCGGCCGGCGCGCCCGCCGCCTTCCGCATGGGGGGCTTCGCCGGGCAGTACCGGCTGGCGCGCATGCCGCTGCAGGACAAGGCGCTGAGCTACACGATGGACCTCGCCCCCGCGTCGCGTCGTCCGCTGGGCCGGGTCGCGCTGCCCGATGCCGGCACACTGCTGAAGTTCCACTATCCCAGCACCTGGAACCACTTCCTGCCCGACATCTCGCTGACCTTCCGCGTCATGCCGATCTCGCCGACCGAGACCGAGGTGACGACGACCTGGCTGGTCGACCGGGACGCGGTCGAGGGCGTCGATTACGACCTCAATCGCCTGACCGAGGTCTGGCTCGCCACGAACGACGAGGATCGCGAGATCGTCGAGGCCAACCAGCTCGGCATCAACTCGCCCGCCTACACGCCCGGCCCCTACAGCCCGGTGATGGAGGACGGCGTGGTGCAGTTCGTCGACTGGTACCTGGCGAGCATGCGCCGCCGCGTCGCCCCGCAGACCGTCGCGGCGGAGTAGACGATCCCGTGAACGCGATCGCCCCGACCCTCGCCTTCTGGTCCGACGACGAGCCGCTGGAATGCGTATCGCGCCTGCCCGAGGCGCCGAACACCGTCACCTTCACCTTCCAGGCGCCGTCCGGCGCGCTGTTCCGCTACCGCCCCGGCCAGTTCATCACGCTGGAGCTGCCGGTGCCGGGCGGGCCGCTGCACCGGACCTACACGATCAGCTCCTCGCCCTCGCGACCGACCTCGCTGACGATCACGGTCCGGGCGCAGCCGGATTCGATCGGCACGCGCTGGATGCTGGACCGCCTGCAGCCGGGCATGCGGCTGAAGGCGACGGGGCCGGGCGGGACCTTCTCGCATCTCGACCACCCGGCGCGGAAGTACCTCTTCATCTCGGCCGGGTCCGGGATCACGCCGATGGTGTCGATGGTGACCCACATGTACGATGCGGGGCGCGATCCCGACATCGTCTTCATCAACTGCGCCCGCCGCCCGTCCGAGATCCTCTTCCGCCAGCGGATGGAGATGATGGCCTCGCGGATCACGGGGATCGAGCTGGCCTGGGTCGTCGCCCAGACCGACCCGTACCAGCCCTGGACCGGTTACCGGGGACGGTTCAACCAGCTGCTGCTGGGCCTCGCCGCGCCCGACTATCTCGAGCGCGAGGTGTTCTGCTGCGGGCCCGAGGCCTTCATGACCGCCGTGCGCGAGGCGCTGGCGGGCCTCGGCTACGACATGGACCGCTACCACCAGGAGAGCTTCCAGGCCCCGGTCGGCCGGACCGGCGACGTGCCGGAGGGGGTGATCCTGGACGAGGACGCGCAGGCCGAGGTGGAGTTCGCGGTCTCCGGCCGGACGATCCGCTGCGCCGAGACCGAGACGCTGCTGGCCGCCGCGCGGGGCGCGGGGCTGGTCATCCCCTCGGGCTGCACCTTCGGCGTCTGCGGCACCTGCAAGGTCCGCAAGACCGAGGGGCAGGTCCACATGGTCCATAACGGCGGCATCACCGAGGAGGACATCGCCGAGGGCTACATCCTCGCCTGCTGCTCGAATCCGCTCGGCCGGGTCGTGATCGAGGCGTGAGGGGGCGCACCCCTCACGTCGCGCCGAGGAGGCGCATCGCGTTCTCCTTGAGGATGAGCGGGCGGACCTCGTCCTTGAACTCCGCCCGGCCGAAGGCGTCGAGCCATTTCTCGGGCGCGATCATCGGCCAGTCCGAGCCGAACAGCATCTTGGTACGCAGCAGCGAATTGGCGTAGCGCACGAGGATCGGCGGGAAGTATTTCGGCGACCAGCCGGAGAGGTCGATATAGACGTTCGGCTTGTGCAGGGCGACGGCCAGCGCCTCTTCCTGCCAGGGAAAGCTGGGATGGGCGGCGATGATCGGCATGTCCGGGAAATCGACGGCCACGTCGTCGAGATGCATCGGGTCCGAATATTTCAGGCGCATCCCGTTGCCGCCCCGCATGCCCGATCCGACCCCGGTCTGGCCGGTATGGAACAGGCCGATGCAGCCGTGCTCGGCCAGCACCTCGTAGAACGGGTAGGCCATCCGGTCGTTGGGGAAGAAGCCCTGCAGCGTGGGGTGAAACTTGAATCCGCGGATCCCGTGCTCCTCGATCAGGCGCCGCGCCTCGCGCACGGCCATCCTGCCCTTCCAGGGGTCGATCGAGACGAAGGGGATGAGGATGTCGTCCTCCCGCGCCACCAGCTCCAGCACCTCGTCGTTGTCGTAGCGGCGGTAGCCCGTCTCGCGCTCGGCATCGACGGGGAAGATCACGGCGGCGATGTTCTGCGCCCGGTAATGGGCGGCGGTCTCGGGAATGGTCGGCGGATGGGTCCAGGGCGCGCCGAAATACCGCGCCATGGTGGTCTGCAGCTCGTCGTAGCCGTCGTCGGCGTGGCAGCCGCAGGGCTCTTCGGCGTGAGTGTGGATGTCGATCGCGCGGACCTTGGAGAAGTCGATCACCGGTGCCTGCCTGCTTCCTTCGTCTGGCATCCAGTCTCTCCGGTCCGGCACGGGGTCTCAAGGGGCGCGGCCGGCGGGGCGCGGGCCGGCGTCCGTGCCGGTGCCCGCCGCCCGCCGCACGCGGGCGAGACGCCCGTCGCCAGCGCAGGACGAAAGGCGGACGGCCGCGGCCGGGGGACCCACGCCGGTCCGGCCGGGAGCGCGGCCAATCCCGGGCCGCGGCCGCCCGGCCCGCCCATGCCGGCATTCCCGGCCCCTGTCGGCAAGGCCCCCGCCCCCCTCCGGTGACCGCGCCCGGCCTGCCCCGCCGCCCGTGCGGGCCGGGGGTCCCGCAGCCACGTCACTCCCGTCCGGCCCTGCGCGCGCTTGAGGTTCCCCGATGTCTCGCCTAGCGTGGCGTTCACAAACGGGTGCGGTTCCGCGAGGGACCGGCCTGCCCCGACGCCCGGCAAGGGTGCGGGGTCCACGACACACAGGGAGACTTCGATGACGAAGCTTTTCACCACGACCGCGCTGTCGGTGCTGTGCCTCGCCGGCGCCGCCTCGGCCCAGACGCTGGTCTACTGCTCCGAGGCGAGCCCCGAGGGGTTCGATCCGGCGCTCTACACCTCCGGCACGACGTTCGACGCCTCGTCGCACACCGTCTACGACCACCTCGTCGAGTTCGAGACCGGCACGACTAACGTCGTCCCCGGCCTGGCCGAGAGCTGGGAGGTGTCGGAGGACGGGATGACCTACACCTTCAATCTGCGTGAAGGGGTCAAGTTCCACTCCAACGACATGTTCACCCCGTCGCGTGACCTGACGGCCGAGGACGTGATCTACTCGTTCCAGCGCCAGATCGATACCGAGGGCACCTGGGAATACTTCCAGTCCATGGGCATGGGCGATCTCATCGAATCGATGGAAGCGCCGGACGACCTGACCGTCGTCTTCAACCTGACCCGCCCCGAGGCGCCCTTCATCGCCAACATGGCGATGGACTTCGCCTCGATCGTCTCGGCCGAATACGCCCAGGCGATGGAAGAGGCCGGCACGCCCGAGATGGTCAACCAGCAGCCCATCGGCACCGGGCCGTTCGAATTCGTCGACTACCAGACCGACGCCGTGATCCGCTACGCCGCGAACGAGGACTACTTCGTCGAGGGCGTGCCGCGGGTCGAGAACCTGGTCTTCGCGATCACGCCCGACGCCTCCGTGCGCTACCAGCGCCTGCAGGCCGGCGAGTGCCACGTCATGCCCTACCCCGCCCCGGCCGATGTCGAGGCGATGCAGGCGGACGAGAACATCGTCGTGATGGAGCAGGAAGGCCTGAACGTCGGCTACCTCGCCTACAACACGCAGCAGGCGCCGTTCGACAATCCGGATGTCCGCCGCGCGCTGAACATGGCGATCGACAAGCAGGCGATCATCGACGTGGTCTTCCAGGGCTCCGGCCAGGCCGCGACCAACCCGATCCCGCCGACCATGTGGTCGTACAACGAGAGCATCGAGGACGACCCCTACGATCCCGAGGCGGCGCGCCAGATGCTCGCCGATGCGGGCGTCGAGGATCTGTCGATGCGGATCTGGGCGATGCCGGTGCAGCGTCCCTACAACCCGAACGCCCGCCGCATGGCCGAGCTGATCCAGGAGGATTTCTCCGAGATCGGCGTCGACGTCGAGATCGTCTCCTACGAGTGGGGCGAGTATCTCGAGCGGTCCTCGGCCGTCGACCGTGACGGCGCGGTGCTGCTGGGCTGGACCGGCGACAACGGCGATCCGGACAACTTCCTGGCCGTGCTGCTGGGCTGCGACGGCGTCGGCGCCTCGAACCGCGCCCAGTGGTGCCACGAGCCCTTCCAGGAGCTGATCGACGAGGCCAAGACCCTGCCGACGCAGGAAGAGCGCACGCCGCTCTACGAAGAGGCCCAGGTCATCTTCAAGGAGCAGGCCCCGTGGGCGACCATCGCGCATTCGGTCGTCTTCATGCCGATGCGCCCGGAGGTGGAGAACTACGTCGTGCACCCGCTCGGCGGCCACATCTTCCACGAGGTCGGCCTCGCGGAGTGATCCGCGGCCCGCTCTGACACGCGACACCGGCGGGGCCCCTTGCGGCCCCGCCGGACATTTCCGGGAAGCTTTCCATGACAGACCGTTACGCCCCGCTCCGGCAGGTGGCCCGGGACCTCGACGTCGAGGCCGTGGCCCTCGTGCCGGGCGCGACCTTCACCAGGGTGATGGGCCAGTCCTTCGGCACCAACGAACGCCCCCTCGTGGTGATCGTGCCGGTCGACGGCGCCCCCGCGGCGATCGTCCCCCAGCTGGAACTGCAATCCTGGGCGCTGACCGGCTTCGAGGGCGAGGTCTTCGACTGGCGCGACCAGACCGGATACACGGGCGCCTTCGAGGCGCTCGCCCGGGCGATGCCGCTGCGCTCCCTCGCCGTCGAGGGCCAGGTGATGCGCGTCTTCGTCCATCACGCGCTGGCCCGGGCGCATCCGGGGCTGCGCCTCGTCGATGCCGAGACGCAGATCGCGGGCCTGCGCCTGCACAAGACCGAAGAGGAGGTTGCCGCCCTCCTCCGCGCCAACGAGATTTCCGAGGCCGCGCTCGGCGAGGTGCTGGACGGCGTGCGCATCGGCCAGACCGAGGCCGAGATCCGCGCCCGCCTGATCGCCGCGCTCTTCGCCCACGGGGCCGAGGGGAACGCCTTCGGCCCGATCGTCCTCGCCGCCGACAATTCCGCCCGCGCCCACGGCCATGCCAGGGCCGATTACGCCCTGCAGGACGGCGACGCGCTGCTGGTCGATTTCGGCGCGGTCTGGGGGGGCCTCAACGCCGACATCACCCGCACCTTCTTCGTCGGCCACGCCACGGACGAGGCGCGCGAGGTCTACGACCTGGTCCGGCGCGCCAACGCGGTCGGCCACGAGGTGACGAAGGCCGGCGCGACCGCCCACGATGTCGACGATGCGGTGATGCAGGTGCTGGAGGCCAGCCCCTACGCGGATCACATCGGGTCCAAGACCGGACACGGGCTGGGGCGCGACGTCCACGAGGCGCCCTACATCATGCGCGGCAACCATCAGGTGCTCGAGCCGGGGATGGTCTTCACCAACGAGCCGTCCCTCCTGATCGCCGGCAGGTTCGGCGTCAGGATCGAGGACGACCTGCTGGTGACGGAGGGCGGCAACCGCTCCCTCACCTCCTTTCCCCGCGATCTCAGGGTGGTCGGCTGATGCTCAAGTTCGCGCTCTCGCGCCTGTTCACCTTCATCCCGACCTTCATCGGCGTGGCGGTCATCTCCTTCGGCTTCATTCGCGTCCTGCCGGGCGACCCGATCGTCGTCATGGCCGGCGAGCGGGGCCTCAGCGAGGAGCGCTATGCTGCCCTCCAGCAGCAGTTCGGCTTCGACCGGCCGATCTACGTCCAGTTCTGGGACTACCTGACGGGCATCTTCCAGGGCGATCTCGGCAACAGCTTCGTCACCAACCGCCCGGTCTGGGACGAATTCTTCACCCTCTTCCCCGCGACGCTGGAGCTTTCGCTCTGCGCCATCATCTTCGCCGTCGCCATCGGCCTGCCGGCCGGCGTCATCGCGGCGGTGAACCGGGGCAAGTTCTTCGACCGGTTCCTGATGTCGGGCGCGCTGATCGGTTATTCGATGCCGATCTTCTGGTGGGCGCTGCTGCTGATCGTCGTGGTTTCGGGATGGCTGGGCTGGACGCCGGTCTCGGGGCGGATCGGGCTGATGTACTTCTTCGACGACGTGACCGGCTTCATGACGATCGACAGCCTCCTCTCGGGACAGGACGGCGCCTTCGCCAGCGCCCTCAGCCACCTGATCCTGCCGACGATCGTGCTGGGGACGATCCCGCTGGCGGTCATCGCCCGGCAGACCCGCTCGGCCATGCTCGAGGTGCTGAGCGAGGACTACATCCGCACCGCCCGCGCCAAGGGCCTCGGCCCGCGCCGGGTCAACGGCGTGCACGCGCTGCGCAACGCGCTCATCCCGGTGGTCACGGTGATCGGCCTCAGCGTCGGCACGCTGCTCGCCGGCGCCATCCTGACCGAGACGATCTTCTCCTGGCCGGGCATCGGCAAATGGATGGTCGATTCGATCTTCCGCCGCGACTACCCCGTCGTGCAGGGCGCCCTGCTGCTGATCGCGGTGATCGTCATGCTCGTGAACCTGACCGTCGACGTGCTCTACGGCCTCATCAACCCCAAGATCCGGAGCCGCTGAGATGTCCGACGCCTCCTCCGCGACCGCCCGCTCGGTCCCCACGGGCCGCCCCGGCCGCCTGAAGGAGTTCTGGGGCTACTTCAAGGAGAACCGCGGCGCCGTGATGGGCCTGTGGGTCTTCGCGGTCTTCGTGCTGATCGCGATCTTCGCCCCCCTGATCGCGCCCTACGATCCCACGGTCCAGTTCCGGGGCAACACGCTCCAGCCCCCCGCCTGGCAGGAGGGCGGTCAGTGGCAGTTCCCGCTCGGTACCGACGCGGTGGGGCGCGACATGCTGAGCCGACTGCTGCACGGCGCGCGCTACTCGTTCTTCGTCGGGATCGTCGTCGTGGTGATCGCCGCGACGGGCGGCATCGTGATCGGCCTGATCGCGGGTTTCGCGCCGAAATGGCTCGACACCCTCATCATGCGGCTGATGGACATCATCCTCGCCTTCCCCTCCCTCCTGCTCGCGTTGGTGCTGGTGGCGATCCTGGGCCCGTCGCTGCTGAACGCGATGATCGCCATCGCGCTGGTGCTGCAGCCCCATTACGTGCGCCTGACCCGGGCCAGCGTGCTGAACGAGCGGACGAAGGACTACGTCATCGCCGCCCGGGTCGCGGGGGCCAAATGGCCGCGGCAGATGTTCGTGACCGTCCTGCCGAACTGCCTGGGGCCGATCATCGTGCAGGCGGCGCTGTCCTTCTCGACCGCGATCCTCGACGCCGCGGCGCTCGGCTTCCTCGGCATGGGCGCGCAGCCCCCGACCCCGGAATGGGGCACGATGCTCGCCGACAGCCGCGAGTTCATCCTGCGCGCCTGGTGGGTCGTGACCCTGCCGGGCCTGTGCATCCTCGTCACGGTGCTGGCGATCAACCTGATGGGCGACGGGCTGCGCGACGCGCTGGATCCGAAGCTGCGGCGGAGTTGATTGTGGAGCGTTGACCGGCCGATTTTCCGTAACTACATAAAATGGCGGTCGAGTATGACGAGGAGAAGCGGCAGGCGTCCCGGAAGGCGCGCGGCCCGGACATGGCGAGGGCGGGCGAGGTGTTCGACGGCCCGACGATCAGCCAGCCGGACGACCGGCGCGACTACGGCGAGTTCAGGACGATCACGATCGGACTGCTCGATGGAAGAATGGTGGTCCTCATATGGACCATGCGCGGCGCCCGGCGCCGCGTCATCTCGATGAGGAAGGCGAATGACCGAGAACAGAACCGCTTCGGCCCGCGTCTCTGCTGACGGCTTGGACAGGGATGACGAGATCATTCCCGACCTGGCGGATGAGCCCTGGGCCAGCCGTTTCGACGCCGCCCCCCTGCGCCGGGGCCGCCCCCGCGCGGCCAGTCCCAAGGTACAGACGACCCTGCGTCTTGATCCGGAGGTGGTCGACAGCTTCAAGGCGGACGGTCCCGGTTGGCAGACCCGGATGAACGACGCCCTGCGCAAGGCGGCGGGTCTATGAGTCTCCTCAACGTCCGCAATCTCTCCGTGACCTTCCAGACCGGCGGCGGGTTGCTGCGCGCCGTGGACGGCGTCGACGTGTCCGTGGAACCCGGCGAGATCCTCGCAATCGTGGGCGAGAGCGGGTCCGGCAAGTCGGTCTCGATGCTCGCCGTGATGGGCCTGCTGCCCTGGACGGCCGGGATCACCGCCGACGAGATGAGCTTCGACGGGCAGGACCTGCGGTCGATGTCCGCCCGCGCCCGGCGCCGGATCATCGGCAAGGACATCTCGATGATCTTCCAGGAACCGATGTCCTCGCTCAATCCCTGCTTCACCGTGGGGATGCAGATCCGCGAGGCGCTGCGCCAGCATACCGACCTCGACCGCAAGGGCCGGCACGCCCGCTGCATCGAGCTGTTCGAGATGGTCGGCATCCCCGACCCCGAACGCCGGCTCGGCGCGTTTCCCCACCAGCTCTCGGGGGGGATGAACCAGCGGGCGATGATCGCCATGGCCATCGCCTGCCGGCCGCGTCTGCTGATCGCGGACGAGCCGACGACCGCGCTCGACGTGACGATCCAGGCGCAGATCCTCGACCTGCTGACGGGGCTGCAGAAGGAGACGGGGATGGGCCTCATCCTCATCACCCACGACATGGGCGTCGTGGCCGAGACGGCGGAGCGCGTCGCCGTGCAGTATGCCGGCCAGAAGGTCGAGGAGCAGCAGGTCGCGCAGCTCTTCGAGACGCCGCACCATCCCTATACCGCCGCCCTGCTCGCCGCCCTGCCCGAACGGGCGACCGAGCGGCGCCTGCCGACCATTCCGGGCGTCGTGCCCGGCCTGCACGACCGGCCCGAGGGCTGCCTCTTCTCGCCGCGCTGCAAGTTCGCGGACGAACGCTGCCGCACCGTGCCGCCGCCCGTCCAGCCGCCCGCGATCGGCCTCGCCCGCTGCCACTACCCGCTCGCCGTGCCCGCCGGGGAGGAGACCGCATGAACCAGACCGTCCTGAAGGCCACGGATCTCTCCCGCGACTACGAGGTGGGCGGGGGCCTGTTCTCCAAGCCCGGCATCGTGCGCGCCGTCGCCGACGTGTCCTTCGAGGTGCAGGCCGGAAAGACGCTCGCCGTCGTCGGCGAGAGCGGCTGCGGCAAGTCCACCCTCGCCCGGCTGGTCACCATGATCGAGGCGCCGACCGGCGGCTCGTTCACTCTCGCCGGGACGGAGGTGACGCCGGAGAAGTGGTCCGACCTGCGCACCGACATCCAGATCGTCTTCCAGGACCCCTACGGATCGCTCAACCTGCGCCAGCGCGTCGGCCAGATCCTGGAGGAGCCGCTGAAGATCAACCGACCGGAGATCGGCGCGAAGGAGCGGCGCGAGAAGGCGCGCGAGATGATGCGCCTCGTCGGCCTGCGCGAGGAATACATCGACCGCTACCCGCACATGTTCTCCGGCGGGCAGCGCCAGCGGATCGCGGTCGGCCGCGCGCTGATGCTCGAGCCGAAGCTGCTGGTGCTGGACGAGCCGGTCTCGGCGCTGGACCTGTCGATCCAGAGCCAGATCCTGAACCTGCTGCTGGATCTGCAGGAGCGGCTCGACCTGGCCTATCTCTTCATCAGCCACGACCTGTCCGTGGTGCGCCACGTCGCGGACGACGTCGCGGTGATGTATCTCGGCCGGATGGTCGAGAAGGGGAGCAAGGACGACGTCTTCACCGCCCCGCGCCACCCCTATACCCGCGCCCTCCTCTCGGCGACGCCGAAGGCCGATCCCCGGGCGGAGCGTGGCCGCATCCGCCTGTCGGGCGAGCTGCCCTCGCCGCTGAACGTGCCGCCCGGCTGCCCCTTCGCGCCGCGCTGCTGGAAGGCCGAGGACAAGTGCCGCCGCGACCGGCCCCGGCTGGACGGGGGCCCCCAACCCGTGGCCTGCCACTTCCCCGAGGCGCCCCAGCCGGGCGCCGCCGGCCGCGCCGAGCCCGCGACCGCCTGAGGCGCCGCCGCCCGCCGCGCCCCCGCGCGCGGAAGGTCCGTTCGGGACGGCACCGCCCCCGGCCCCCCGCGGCGCCCGCCGCGCAGCGGCGCCGCGGGGCACGGCGCCACCCGCCATCCCCTTCGCACGGATCCCGGATACCCCCAGTAGGATGCCGGCAGCGGCGGGCCTTCCGGGTGCCTTCGCGCTGGCCGCCTCGCGATCCGCCGCAATGTCGGACAAAGCGATTGACTTTGTCTGACATTGAGGCTTCCATCGCGTCATGCCCGTTCATGCGACTTCCCCGCGCCCCGCCGCCGGCCCGGCCCCCCGGACCCGGGACGTGGCCGACGATCTGGCGGAACTGGTCGTCGAGGCGGGCCTCTCCCCCGGCGACCGCCTGCCGCCGGAGGTGGAGATCGCCCGCCGGCTCGGCGTCAGCCGCGCCAAGCTGCGCGAGGCGATGACGGCGTGGAGCCGGATGGGCATCGTCCGCCGCAACCGCGGCGGCGGCACCATCCTCACCGCGCCGGTAGCGGGCCGCACCATGGCGATTCCGCTCGCCATCAGCCTCGAGGCCGAGAGCCTGCTGCGGATGCTGGCCGTGCGCCGCCCGCTCGAGATCGAGGCCGTACGCCTCGCCGCCCGCGACGCCACGCCCGAGGCGCGCGACCGGATCCGCGCCCGGATGCTGGCCCTGATGGAAAGCTACGAGGCCGGCGAGGACTGGCGCGGGGCGGACCACGCCTTTCATGCCGCGATCCACGACGCGACCGGCAACCCGCTCTTCGGGCAGCTGATCCAGCAGCTCCAGCGCACCTTCGAGGAGGTCTATTCGGCCCCCTTCGGCATGCCGCAGCTCGGCTCGGACACGATCCCGCTGCACCGCGATCTCGCCGAGGCCGTCGCCTCCGGCGATGCGGAGGGCGGTGTCGCGGCGATCACCCGCATCCTCGACGAGACCCGGCGCGCCGCGCGCGCCGTGGTGGAGAGCCTGACATGACCGACCGCCCCTCCGTCGCGACGCGCCTCGCCCGGCCTTGGGGGTCCCCCTCCGGCCCGGTGACGCCGCCGATCCACCAGACCTCGCTCTTCACCTTCGACGATTACGCCGCCTTCGAGGCGCGGATGGCGGGCGAGACGGACGAGCCCCTCTATACCCGCGTGCAGAACCCCACCGTCTCCGAGTTCGAGCGGATGATGGCGGATCTCGAAGGGGGCGAGGCGGCCGTCGCCTTCGCCTCCGGCATGGGCGCGATCTCGGCCGCGATCATGGCGCTGATCCGACCCGGCATGCGGGTGGCCTGCGTCGAGCATGTCTATCCCGACGCCTACCGCCTGCTCGAGCGGATGATGGCCCCCGCCGGGGTGACGGTCGAGTACATGCCCGTCGACGCGATGACGGAACCCGGTGCGCTGGATGGCTACGACGTGGCTTATCTGGAAAGCCCGACCTCGATGACGCTGGATGTCGCGGATCTGGGCGCCATCGCCCGCGTGGCCAAGGCGGCGGGCTGCCTCACGATCCACGACAATTCCTGGGCCACCCCGCTGCATCAGCGCCCGCTGGAGCTGGGGATCGATGTCGTGGTGCATTCGGCGTCGAAATACATCTCGGGCCATTCGGACACCGTGGCCGGTGTGGTCGTCGCCTCCGCCTCGCTGGTGGCGAAGCTGCGCGACCTGACCCTGCCGATGCTGGGCGCCAAGCTGGCCCCGTTCGAGGCCTGGCTGCTGATCCGGGGTCTGCGCACGCTGGTGCCCCGGATGCGGATGCACGAGGCGACGGCGAACCTCTTCGTCGACCGCCTGGCCGGGCTGCGGCAGGTGACGCGGGTGCGCTCCCCGGGGCCGAACGTCGTGCCGGGGATCACCGGCCGGTCCGGCCTGCTCTCGATCGAACTGGCGGACGGGGTCGACATCCCCCGCCTCGCCGACGGCTTGAGGCATTTCCGCCTCGGCGTCAGCTGGGGCGGCTTCGAGAGCCTGATCGTGCCCGCCTCGATCAGCCTGAGGCAATCGGGCGAGAAGAACGCCGCCCAGCGCTTCGGCGTCTCCCCCCGGCTCGTCCGACTGTCGCTGGGGCTGGAGGACGCCGAGGAGCTCTGGACCGATTTCGAGGGGGCGCTGGCCGCCGCCACCGGCTGAGACACGATCGGCGCCCGCACGGCGCCGCACCGGATCACCAAGGCCCGCCAAGAGGCCGCATCACCAAGCGAAAGGGAGTGACCATGACACGCAGACTGACAACCCTGGCCGGCGCCTCGGCGCTGGCGCTGATCGCGGGCGGCGCGGCCGCCGACGATCTGACCCTGGTCGAGGTCATCACCTCGCCCGAGCGGACCGAGGTGCTGGAAGGCATCGTCTCCGCCTGGGAGGAGGAGACCGGCCACAATGTCGAGATCGTGAGCCTGCCCTGGGGCCAGGCCTTCGAGACGCTGGCCACGATGGTGGCGGGCGGCGACATCCCCGACATCGTCGAGATGCCCGAGCGCTGGATGGCGCTCTATTCCGGCGCGGGCCAGCTGATGGATCTCGCCCCGCTGCAGGACAGCTGGGAGGATTACGGCACCCTGACCGAGCAGACGGTCAACATGGGCTCGATGTCGGCCGGCGGCCGGCTCGAGATGATCCCCTACGGCTTCTACCTGCGGGCCATGTTCTACAACAAGGACCTGCTGGCCGAGGCGGGCATCGACACGCCCCCCGGCACGATGGAGGAGTTCGTGGCCGCGGCCCAGGCCGTCAGCGAGCTCGAGGGCAAGTCCGGCTACTGCCTGCGCGGCGGACCCGGCGGGACCGGCGGCTGGCTGATGTTCGCGGCCGCGATGAACGACAGCGCCGAGTTCTTCGACGCCGAGGGCAACTCGACGATGGATTCCGAGGGATCGGTCGCGGGCCTGCAGATGATGATCGACCTCTACCAGTCGGGCGCCGCACCCCGCGACAGCGTCAACTGGGGCTTCAACGAGATCGTCGCCGGCTTCTACTCGGGCACCTGTGCCTTCCTCGACCAGGATCCCGACGCGCTGATCGGCATCAGCGACCGGATGGACGCCGAGAGCTTCGCCGTCATGCCGATGCCCGTCGGACCCGGCGGCCACGCCTACCCGACCATCGGCTTCGCCGGCTGGTCGGTCTTCAACACGACCGAGTCGCCCGAGGCGGCGATGGACCTCGTCGGGCATCTGTCCAACCCCGAGAACAACGCCACCTGGGCGCAGTTCGTCGGCGTGATCCCGATCCACGAGGGGGCCGACCAGGATCCCTATTTCCAGACCGAGCAGTTCGCCGGCTGGTTCGAGACCCTGAACAACCCGGACACCTACATCCCGCTGCTGCCGCCCGCCTATCTCGAAGGCTACGGCTATTTCGCCGACAGCCTGTCGATC
The DNA here is from genome assembly GCF_900141735.1 of Wenxinia saemankumensis. GTDB lineage: Bacteria > Pseudomonadota > Alphaproteobacteria > Rhodobacterales > Rhodobacteraceae > Wenxinia > Wenxinia saemankumensis. The sequence goes on along the minus strand of NZ_FQYO01000002.1, from coordinate 622,047 downwards.
GAGACCGGGCAGGAGGCGCTGCTGGGCGACCTCACCGCAGAGGAGCTGGCCGATCAATGGGCGCAGTACCTGACGGACGAATACGCCGCCTATCAGGCCGCGCAGGCGCAGTGACGGGGTGACCGCGAACCATGAAATCCCCGCCCCCGGAGCGATCCGGGGGCGGCTCTCGGGCGGCTATGCCCGGATGGTGGCCGAGCCCTGGCTCTACCTGCTGCCCGCGCTGCTGCTCGTCGGCCTCGTCATCCTGGTGCCGCTGGCGATCGGGATCGGCTATTCCTTCCGCGAATTCACGCTGCTGCGGCCGGGCGCCGCGGAATGGGTGGGCTTCGAGAACTACCGCGACATCTGGGGCGATGCGAAGTTCTGGCGGACGCTGAAGAACACCTTCGTCTGGACCGGCGTGAGCCTGTTCTTCCAGTTCTTCCTCGGTCTCGGCCTCGCGCTGCTGCTGAACAACGGCTTCAGGGGGCGGCGCGTCGTGCAGGCGGTCGTCTTCCTTCCCTGGGCGGTGCCGACCTTCCTGATCGGCCTCAACTTCCAGTGGCTCTTCAATCCGATCATCGGGCCGCTGCCGCACTGGATGTATGCGCTGGGAATGATCGAGGAGCCCTACAACATCCTCGGCAATCCCGACACGGCGCTCTACGGCCCCGTTCTCGCGAATGTCTGGTACGGCGTGCCGTTCTTCGCGATCACGCTGCTGGCCGCCCTCTCGTCGATTCCGGGCGAGCTCTACGAGGCGGCCGAGATCGACGGCGCCTCGCCCTGGCAGGCCTTCGTCAAGATCACCCTGCCCTTCCTCGGGCCCATGATCGCGATCACCGTCATGCTGCGCGCCATCTGGATCGCGAACTTCGCGGACCTCATCTACGTGATGACCGGCGGCGGGCCGGCCAATTCCACGCAGATCCTGTCCAGCTACATCTTCACCACCGCCTTCCGACAGCTCGATTTCGGGCATGCCTCGGCCATCGCGGTCGCTCTGCTGATCCTTCTGATGATCTATTCGGCGATCCTGCTGACCATCCGCAGCAGACTGGTGAAGACATGAGCGTCCGGGCCCGCAATCCCGTCCTCGGCGTGCTGAAATACGCGGCCGTCGCGTTCTACGTCGTCTTCGCGCTGTTCCCGCTCTACTGGCTGGTCAAGATCGCGGTGACGCCGGAGCGGCTGATCTATTCCGAGGGCACGCGGATGTGGCCCTCCGCCGCGACCTGGGACAACTTCGCGGCAGTCCTGAGCAGCGACTTCATGCTGTTCTTCCGCAACTCGGTGATCGTCTCGCTCTCGACCGCGGTCGCAACCGCCCTCGTCGCGGCGGCGGCGGGCTATTGCTTCTCGCGCTTCGCCTTCCGGGGGAAGCGTTGGGTCATGGCCCTTCTGCTGCTGACGCAGATGTTCCCGCTCCTGATGATCATCGCGCCGATCTACCGGATCGTCGCCGCGCTCGGCCTGCTCAACACGCTGACCTCGCTGATCGTCGTCTACACCGCCTTCAACGTCGCCTTCGCCACCTTCCTGATGCAGAGCTTCTTCGACGGGATCCCCAAGGATCTGGAAGAGGCCGCGATGATCGACGGCTGCACGCGCCTTCAGGCCCTGCGCAAGGTGATCCTGCCGCTCACCCTGCCCGGCCTCGGCGCGACGCTGGGCTTCGTCTTCACCGCCGCCTGGTCGGAGATCCTGTTCGCGCTCATGCTGATCCGCGCGGACGACCGGATGACCTTCCCGGTGGGCCTGCTCTCCTTCGTATCGAAGTTCTCGGTCGACTGGGGGCAGATGATGGCCGCGGGGGTGCTGGCCCTGATCCCCTCCTGCCTCTTCTTCGCATTCATTCAGCGCTATCTGGTGCAGGGGCTCACCAGCGGCGCCGTGAAGGGCTGATCCCATGGCAGACATGACATTCCGCGACGTGGGCAAGAGCTTCGGCCGGACCGAGGTGCTGCGGGACGTGAACCTCGACGTGGCGGACGGCGAGTTCGTCGTGCTGGTGGGCCCCTCGGGCTGCGGCAAGTCCACCCTCCTGCGGATGATCGCGGGGCTCGAGCCGATCTCGACGGGCGAGTTCCGCATCGGGGGCCAGCTGATGAACGACGTGCGCCCCCGCGACCGGGACATCGCGATGGTGTTCCAGTCCTACGCGCTCTACCCCCATATGAGCGTCGAGCGGAACATGGGCTTTCCGATGGAGATCGCGAAGGCCCCGAAGGCCGAGCGCGAAGGCCCGGTCCGCGGCGCGGCCGAGACGCTGGGCCTGACGAAGCTGCTGGACCGCCTGCCCCGCGCCCTGTCGGGCGGGCAGCGCCAGCGCGTCGCGATGGGCCGCGCCATCGTGCGCGACCCCGTCGCCTTCCTCTTCGACGAGCCGCTGTCGAACCTCGACGCGGCGCTGCGCGTCGAGATGCGGCTCGAGATCGCGCGCCTGCGCAAGCGGCTCGGCACGACCACAGTCTACGTCACCCACGACCAGGTGGAGGCGATGACCATGGCCGACCGCATCGTGGTGATGGAAGGCGGCCTCATCCAGCAGGTCGGCACCCCGATGGAACTCTACGACCGGCCCGCCAACGCCTTCGTCGCGGGGTTCATCGGCTCGCCGAAGATGAACCTGCTGGACGGGACGCCGGCGGAGGGCGGGCTGCGGATCGGCTCGGCCGTCTGGCCGGCCCCGCCGGGGACGACGACGCTCGGCATCCGGCCCGAGCACCTGTCGCTCGAGCCGACCGGCCTGCCCCCGCTGGAGGCGGAGCTGACCGTGATCGAACGGCTCGGATCGGATACCAACCTCTTCTGCGAGGTGCCGGGCATCGGCACGGTCCTCGCGCGGGTGCCGGGCAATGTCGACCTCTCTGCCGGGGCGCCCCTGTCTCTGTCGCCCCGGCCGGACCGGCTGCACCCGTTCGACGCGCAGGGCGTCCGGACCGGCGGCTGATCAGCCGTCGTCCCGGGGCGCGATCCGCCGGGCGATCCCGGCGATGTCGGCCGCCCCGCGCGCGGCCGGCGGCACGTCCGGAACCAGGTCCCCCACGATCCGCGCCGGCCGCCCCTCCAGCCGGACGATCCGGTCGGCGAGCGTTGCCGCGTCGATCCCGTCATGCGTCACCAGAAGGACCGTCGGCCGGTCCCGCGCGATCAGCCGCAGCAGCAGGGCGCGCATCCCGGTGGCGAGATCCGCGTCGAGCGAGACGAAGGGCTCGTCCAGCAGCAGCAGCCCCGGCCGCGCCGCCATCGCCCGGGCCAGCGCCACGCGCCGCTGCATCCCGCCCGACAGCGCGCCCGGACGCGCCTCCCCCTGCCCCGCCAGCCCCACCTCGGCCAGCAGCGCCTCGGCCCCTTCGGCGTCCAGCCCGGGCGCCACGGCCATCAGGTTGGCCCGCGCGCCGAGCCAAGGCAGCAAGCGGGGATCCTGGAAGACCATGCCGGGCGCCGGGGCGCGGCCGGCCGGCCGTCCCCCGACCTGCACCACGCCCTCCGCCGGCTCGATCCCGGCGACGATCCGCAGCAGCGTCGACTTGCCCACGCCCGACGGGCCGGTAAGGGCGACCACCGTTCCGGGCACGACATCCAGCGTCAGGTCGTGGAACAGCGGGCCCCCGGTATAGGCCTTGCCCAGCCCCGCCAGCCTCACCCCCGCGCTGCGCGCCATCCTAGCACCCTCCGCTCCAGCGGGCGCATCGCGCCGTATTCCACCGTCAGCACCACCGCCACGAAGGCCAGCGTGTAGGCGAGGATCGCCGTCATGTCGAAGAAGCCGAAGAAGATGCCGAAGCGGAACCCGACCCCGCCATCGCTGCCCAGCACCTCGAAGACGAGCACGATCTTCCAGATCAGGCTGAGGCCGGTCCGCGCCGCGGTCAGAAGGTAGGGCATGAGCTGCGGCAGTGCGATCAGCCGCAGCCGCCGCGCCGGGCCCATCCGGTAGGCCGCCGCCAGCTCGGCGTAATCGGGCGAAAGCGCCCGCACCCCCTCGCGCATCGTGGTGGCGACCAGCGGCGTCTTGTTGATGACGACGGCGACGATCAGCGCGGTCTCGGTCAGGCCGATCCAGATGTAGCAGGCGATGGCCGTCACCAGGGCGGGAATGTTGAGGCCGATCACCACCCAGGCGGAGAAGAGCCCGTCCGCCGCGCGCCACCGGCCCAGCGCGACCCCGATCGCGGTGCCGAGCGCCATCGCCACCGCGAAGGCGATCGCGACCCGCGCCAGGGTCCGGGCGAAATCGGCGAGGAGCGGGCCGCGCAGGGCCAGCTCGACCAGCTCGGCCCCGACCGCCCCGGGTCCGGGCAGCAGCCGGTCGTCCGCAATCCAGGCGAGGGCCGCCCAGATCGCCAGCAGCAGCGGCAGCGAGGCGAGGTCCGTCCGGCCCCGCAGGCGCCCCGCCACGCCGTCCGTCGCCGCCCGTCCGGGGGGCGCACCGCCCCCCGGGGCCGTCCTATCCGTCATGGCCGTCCCGGATCGTCCCCTCGGACAGCGCCTCGGCCCCGCCCACCAGGTCGGCTCCGCCCTGCCCGGCGAGCAGCGCGAACAGCGCCTCGGCCGCGCGGCGCTGCGCCGGGTCCGGGGCGGCGATGATCCCGGCGCGATAATCGTCCCGCAAGGCGGCGAAGAGCGCGTCGTCCCCCTCGGCCCCCATCGGGCCGCGCAGGTCCTCCCACACCGCGTCGTCCTCCAGCAGCAGCCGCTTCGCCTCGGCGGAGGCGTCGAGGAAGCCCTGCAGCGCCGCACCCCTGTCCGCCGCCGTTTCCTCGCGGAAGGTCCAGCCGAGCAGCGGGACCGGGTCCTCGATCCCCAGCTCGGCCAGCATGTCCACGACCGAGACGAGCTCGACCATGCCCGCCGCCCGGGCGCGGGCGTTCCAGTGCCAGTAGTTCAACGCGGCATCGAGCTCGCCCGAGACGAGCAGCTCGTTCGCCAGCGGCGGCGCGGCGAAGCGCGTCTCGACCGCCTCGTCCAGCGCCGTCGCCTGCGTTTCGGCCCAGAGGGCCTGCAGCAGGATCCAGCTCTTGTCCGTCGGGCCGCCCGCGACGCCGAGGCGATGGCCCGGCAGGTCCCCGAGCGCACCGATCCCGGCGGCCGGGTTCACCATCAGCCCGCCGACGGCGCGCGAATGGGGCACCATGGTCACCGGATTGCCCGCCGCCCGTTGCGCGGACACCCAGAGCAGATCCGACAGGATTAAGTCGACCGCGCCCGACAGCAGCGCGATGTCCCCCGCCTGGTCGTTGCCGAGGTCGCGTACCACCAGATCGACGCCGTTTCGGGTATCGAGACCGCGGGACTCGATCACCGCCATCTCCCACTGGGCGGTGCCGTAGGCGAGGATGCCGACCCGGATCTCGGGCAGGTCCTGCGCCGCCACCGGGGCGGAGAGGGCCGTCAGGATAGCCGCGACGGCGGCTCGGATCTGGGTGGGGAATCTCATCGTCTGTCCTGTCGGTTCGGGCGGGCGGTCCGCGCCGGATCGGGGCGCCGCCGCGTTCGCTAGTCTTCGGGCTCCGCGTCCCCCTCCCCGGCCTGAAAGGACGCCAGATAGGCGATCACCGCCGCCCTGTCCTCCGCCCGGTCCAGGCCGGCGAAGGTCATCCGGGTGCCGGGCAGGTAGCCCCTCGGGTCCTCGAGATACGCGTCCAACGCCCCCACCGTCCAGACCAGCCCGTCCGCCCCCGCCGCGACGAGCGCGGGGGAATAGCGGAAGGCCTGCGTGCCGGCCCGCCGGCCGAGGATGCCGTTCAGCGCCGGCCCGACGCGGGGCTCCGCCCCCGCCCCGACCATGTGGCAGGCGGCGCAGCGGCGGAAGACGGCCTCGCCGGCCTCGACCTGTGCCGGGTCGGCGGCGGCCTCGCCTCCTGCGCCGGACTGGGCCCCGGCGACGGCGGGAAGGAGGAACGCGGAGAGAAGCGCGGCGGCGGCATGGCGGATCGGGATCACGGGGTGCGGACCTCCTGTTTCGGGCGAACGGGCTTCGGGGCAATCAGGACGCAGAGGATGCGCGTCCTGCCGGGGGTAGCGTCGGCGGCCGGCCGGGCGGCGCGGACGGGGCGGCGCGGACGGCGCGGCCCGGCCGGCGCGCGGAGGGCACCGCTCCCGGCCGCCCCGATCCGGCGGCGGAGCCCCGCTGCGGGGCGGGCGACCGTTCCGGCCCGGCAGGCGCCCGGCACGGGACCGGGCGGGCCAGGATGCCGGCCCGCCTTCGGGCGGCAGGCAAGCATCCCGGCCCTCACATCGTCAGGTTCGTCGCCCCGCCATCGGCGAGCAGGTTCTGCCCGACGATGAAGCCGGCATGGACCGAGCAGAGGAAGGCGCAGGTCCGCCCGAATTCCTCGGCCGTGCCGTAGCGGCGCGCGGGGATCGTGCCCTCGCGGCGGGTTCGCGCCTCCTCGGGGGTGATGCCCTCGGCCTTGGCCGCGCCGCCGTCGAGCGAAACCGCGCGGTCGGTGTCGTGGATGCCGGGCAGCAGGTTGTTGATCGTCACGCCCTTCGGCGCGACCTGCCGCGCCGTTCCGGCGACGAAGCCGGTCAGGCCGGTCCGCGCCGCGTTCGACAGGCCGAGCTGCGGGATCGGCGCGCGCACGGATTGCGAGGTGATGTTGACCACCCGACCCCAGCCCCGCTCCATCATCCCCGGCAGGCAGGCCTGCATCAGCGCGACGGGCGTCAGCATGTTGGCGTCGAGCGCGGCGATGAAGTCGTCCCGGCTCCACTCCGACCACAGGCCGGGGGGCGGGCCGCCCGCATTGGTGACCAGGATGTCGACCGCCCCTGCCGCGTCCAGGACCTCGGCCCGGCCGGATTCGGTGGTGATGTCGGCGGCGACGGCCGTCACCTCGACCCCCATGTCCCGCAGCGCCTGCGCCGTCTCCTCCAGCGGGCCCTTCGTGCGGGCGTTGATCGTCAGGTGGACCCCCGCCTCCGCCAGGGCCAGGGCGCAGCCCCGGCCGAGCCCCTTCGAGGCCGCCGTCACGAGCGCCCGCCTGCCTGCGATACCCAGATCCATGCTTCGTCCTTTCCCTCGCGTCCGGGAAACAATCGTCCGGCGGCTGCCGGATCGTCGCCTTGCCCCCGCCGCATTCCCGGCCGACAAGCGTCGCGATACCGCCCGCCCCGGGACCTGTTCCTCGATGTCCGACCCGACCCTGCCCGACCAGGCCGCCACGCGCCAGACCCTCGCCGTGCATGCGGGCGAGGATTTCTTCGCGGTGGAAGGCGTGGCCGAGGGGGACGCGATCTCCTTCGCGGACGAGCTGGTGATGGACGACGTGTACCAGCTGCGGCAGGGCGCGGTCCGGCACCCCCTGACGCTTCTCGCCGCGGCGGACGGCGCAGGCGCGGGGGGCGGGCCCGGAAGCTTCGTCGTGGCCGAGGGCTCCCGCCGCGGCGCCGCCGGCCGTGCCGTGCATCTCGATTGCTGCCTGACGCTCATGGCGCCGGACGGCACCACGCTCGAGGCGCTGGTCCTCGTCGAGGTCGAGGACGGCGGGGTGGCCGACATCCATCTGCTGCCCCTCGCCCCGCTGGCGCCGGGGGCCGATTACCGACTGGTGGGCGCGGACCGGGACAGCGCGGTGACACGCCTCGCCGAGGTGGCCTGCGTGTCCTTCACCCGCGGCACCCACATCACCATGGCCAGCGGCGAGCAGCGCCCGATCGAGGACCTGCGGGTCGGCGACAAGGTCCTGACCCGGGACGACGGCCCGCAGGCGATCCGCTGGATCGGCCAGACCACGCTGCGCGCGGTCGGGGACTTCTCGCCCATCGTGATCCGCAAGGGCACGCTGCACAACGAGAACGATCTCGTCGTCAGCCCCGATCACAGGATCTTCGTCTGGCAGCGGCAGGATACGCTCGGCGCCGGCCGCGCCGAGGTGCTGGTCAAGGTGCGCCATCTCGTGAACGGCACGAGCGTCGTGCAGCGGGAGGGCGGGTTCGTCGACTACTTCCAGCTGCTCTTCGACGAGCATCAGATCATCTATGCCGAGGGGATCGCCGCCGAGAGCCTGCTGATCGACCCGCGCACGCGCGCAGCGCTCCCACCCGAGGCGGGCGCCCGCATTCATGCCCGCCGCCGGCACCACGATTACGAGTTGCGCAAGGCCCAGCTCGAGGCGAGCACGGACCCCGCCGCCCTCCTCCGCCGCGCGACCTCGGGCTGAAGCGGGCGCGGCATGGGCGGCTCCTGGTGGGGCCGCTGCGAATGAGTCGAAACGCTCTCTCAGGGCGCACCGTCGCCGACCCAAGGCGTCGCTGAGATCCACCGTGTCAGCAGAGGCCTGAACACCGGGCACGATGCTCTCCCGGATCGGTCGGGCCGCCCTTCGACCGGGCTTGTGGGTGGCGCCCGGCTGGTCGCGCCCCCTTCGATCGCATACCCGGCCTCGGCTCACGTCGCCGTGACACGCGACCGGATCGCGCAGACCTGGCGCCCGTCCGGTGGATCAGCCCCGGAGCGCCCGGATGAGCTCGTCCTTGTCCATGTCGGACCGCCCCTCGATGTCGAGCTCCTGCGCCCGCTCGTAGAGCTCGTCCTTCGTCCAGTCCTCGTAGGGCGGGGACTTGCCGCCCTTCTCGCTGGGATGCTGGTCGGGATTGGCCTTGGCGTTCGCGATCGCCGCCGCCTTGCCCTTGTCGTACCCCTCGTCGCGCAGGTCCTCGTAGAGCTTGTCGTCCTTGATGCTCGATCCGTGATCCTTGGTCATGGCTCTTTCTCCCGTCTGACTGCTTCCGGAACCCGCCGGCAGGCCGCCGGGTTCCGGGCTGCCGCCCGTGCAGGCTCAGCGGCGCAGACCGAGGGCGAAGACGGATTGCTCCTCGACGCCGTTCACGACCGCCGTCCCCGCGCCCGCGGCGGCGATGCCGACCGGCCCGGGATTGCCGAGGAACGATCCGATCAGGTCCTGGTCGACCACCACCGCCTGCGCCCCGCCGGTCAGCGTGCCCGCGACATTGGCGTCGAACCCGGCGGGCCGTGCGCCGCCCGGCCCGGCCGGACCCGGCGCGAAATTGCCGCCCGTCAGGGTCAGCGCGCCCTCCACCGGCCGGACGGGGCCGATCGCGCCGTCATCGTCGCTGTCGGCGGCATAGACGTAATCGTCCACCCGGCCCGACAGGACGCCGGCGGCGAAATCCGCGGTGACCGCGGCGCGCCCCAGATAGGCGGGCTGGGTCCCGTCCCTGTCCAGGCCCAGCAGCGCGGTGCCCGTATAGGTGGCGGCGCCGCTCTCGGGCAGATTGGCCATCGTGGTCGGCAGGCGCGCGCCGATGCCGGTTTCGAAGGCCCGCAGATCCGCCACGCGCGCGTCGAAGAGCGCGGTATCCGAGGGCGGCGCGCTGCCCGCGCCGCCGCCTCCCCCGCAGGCGGACAGGAAGGGAAGACCGGACAGGATGGTGACGACGACGAGACGCATGGTGATTCCCCGAATGGGGCCCCACGGCCCCGCCCCGCCTCTCTGCGGTGCGGGCGGAGGTGCGGCAAGCATCTTGTTCCGCAGCGATCCGTGCGCGCACCGCGGCACATGGCGGCCCTGCCTCCGCCGGCCTCGATTGCGCCCGGCACCGCCCCCTCTTATGTCCGGGCGCATGAGCCAGACCAACCGCCCCGCCCTTCCGCCCGAGATCGCGCGTCGCCGCACCTTCGCGATCATCAGCCACCCCGATGCGGGCAAGACGACGCTGACCGAGAAGTTCCTGCTCTTCGGCGGGGCGATCCAGATGGCCGGCCAGGTCCGCGCCAAGGGCGAGGCGCGCCGCACGCGGTCGGACTTCATGCAGATGGAGAAGGATCGCGGCATCTCGGTCTCGGCCTCGGCCATGTCCTTCGACTTCGCCAGCAACGGCCGCAGCTTCCGGTTCAACCTCGTCGACACGCCCGGCCACTCGGATTTCTCCGAGGACACCTACCGCACGCTGACGGCCGTGGACGCGGCCGTCATGGTGATCGACGGCGCCAAGGGGGTCGAGAGCCAGACCCGCAAGCTGTTCGAGGTCTGCCGCCTGCGCGACCTGCCGATCCTGACCTTCTGCAACAAGATGGACCGCGAAAGCCGCGACGTCTTCGAGATCGTGGACGAGATCCAGGAGAACCTCGCCATCGACGTGACCCCGGCAAGCTGGCCGATCGGCGTCGGGCGCGACTTCCTCGGCTGCTACGACCTCATCAACGACCGGCTGGAGCTGATGGACCGCGCCGACCGCAACCGCGTCGCGCAGACGGTCCGGATCGACGGGCTGGACGATCCGAAGATGGAGCAGCACGTGCCGCCGGATCTGCTGGCCAAGCTGCGCGAGGAGGTGGAGATGGCGCGCGAGCTTCTGCCCGCGCTCGATCCAGCCCGCGTGCTCGAGGGGACGATGACGCCGATCTGGTTCGGCAGCGCCATCAACTCCTTCGGCGTGCGCGAGCTGATGGACGGGATCGGCGCCTACGCCCCCGAGCCGCAGCCGCAATCGGCCGAGCCGCGCCAGATCGCGCCGGAGGAGGACAAGGTCGCGGGCTTCGTCTTCAAGGTGCAGGCCAACATGGATCCCAAGCACCGCGACCGGGTGGCCTTCGTGCGGCTGGCATCGGGCCATTTCGAGCGGGGCATGAAGCTGCAGCATGTCCGGTCGAAGAAGCCGATGGCGGTGTCCAACCCCGTCCTCTTCCTCGCCTCCGACCGCGAGCTGGCCGAAGAGGCCTGGGCCGGCGACATCATCGGGATTCCGAACCACGGGCAGCTGCGCATCGGCGACACGCTGACCGAGGGCGAGGCGCTCAAGGTCACCGGCATCCCCTCCTTCGCGCCCGAGCTGCTGCAATCGGCCCGCGCCGGGGACCCGATGAAGGCCAAGCATCTGGAGAAGGCGCTGATGCAGTTCGCCGAGGAAGGCGCGGCCAAGGTCTTCAAGCCGACCTTCGGCTCGGGCTTCATCGTCGGCGTGGTCGGCCAGCTGCAGTTCGAGGTGCTGGCGAGCCGGATCGAACAGGAATACGGCCTGCCGGTCCGGCTGGAGCCGACGCAGTTCACCTCCGCCCGCTGGGTCCACGGCCCCAAGGACAAGGTCGAGGCCTTCGCCAACGCCAACAAGCAGCACATCGCCCGCGACAACGACGACGACATCGTCTTCCTCACCCGCCTGCAATGGGACATCGACCGGGTCGAACGCGACTATCCCGACGTGCGCCTGAGCGCGACGAAGGAGATGATGGTGTGAAGTCGGCAAGGTTTTGTTAAGCATTCTGCCCTCCCATGGGGGAGGGAGATTGATGACATGCGCGACGATGCCTTTGCCGCCTGGCTGACCACGCAGGACCTGGCCGACACGACAAGATTCATGGGGGTCAATGCCCTTCGCCGTGTGGAGAGAGCCTACACCATCGATCTGGACGAGGCCTACGACTCCGATGGTCTCGACGCGCTGATGGACTCGCTGTCCTACTCCACCGAGGATGCCCGGCGCGGCCGGTCGAACCCGTCGAAGCTGAACATGGGCTCCGGCGAGATCCGCACGCAGCTGGCCTGGTACAGAAGCCATCTGAACAGCTACCGGAACTTTCGTCAGTGCTTGGATGGCGGCGATGCGACCGCCGCGGACATCGCGGGCGGGAGGGATGACGACGCGTCCGGCGACGGCGCGGTCTTCGGGCTCGAGGCGGATCTCGAGACCGCCCTGCGCGGAAGCCTCGACCAGCTCGAGCCGGGCCTGACGCCGGCCGATGGGGGACATCAGCGCAGGGTCGAGGCGGGGTTCATCGACATCCTCGCCCGTGACGCGAACGGGCTCCCCGTCGTCATCGAGTTGAAGGCCGGGACGACCCGGCCGGAGGCGGTCAGCCAGATCCTCGGATACATGGCCTGCATCGGCGAGGAAGAGGGAACCGACGTGCGGGGCATCCTCGTCGGGGCGGGCCATTCCACCCGGGTCCGGTTCGCGGCGAAGGCCGTCCCGAACCTCGCGCTTCGAAGCTACAGCTACCGGTTCGAGTTCCTCTAGCCCGATTGGCGGCCGGGTCCGATCGGGCTACCCTCGTCCCATGACCCGTACCATCCCCCGCGCCCTCGTCTCGGAGGCGACCGGCATGCCCGAGGCCGCGCTGCCGGAGGGCGACCTGCCCCTGCCCCGCTATGCCGAGCATTACGGCGCCTTCCTCGCCGCCCTGGCGCAGGAGGAGGCCGAGGGCCATCCCGAGCAATGGACCGACGCGGTGATGGGCCAGCTCATCGCCTCGGATCCCGCGCTGGCGCTCGCGGCGATCCGCGCGATCCTTGCCGGTGCACGGGACGAAGCGGAGGTGGCGGCCCTCGCGGGGGGCGCGCTGGAGGAGCTGGTCCTCGCGGACGGCGCGGCGGTGATCGACGATCTCGAGGCGGGGGCGGACCCGGCGATGCGCGCCGCGCTCGCCCTGCTCGACATCCCCCCGCACGAGCGCGACCCGGCCGTCTGGCCCAGGATCGCGGCGCTCGCCTCCGCCACGTGACGCTCTCGGCCCGGTAGACATTCGCCGGCCCCCGGGGCCCGCCAGCCAGCGACCCGGGCCCCCATTCCCGCCCGTGCGCCTAGCCGCGCCAGAAGCGCGGCAGCAGCAGGACGATCACCGCGATGATCTCCAGCCGGCCGACCAGCATGCCAACGATCATCAGCCACTTGGCCGTGTCGGGGAACCCGGTGATCGCCCCGCTCGACGCGACCTCCGGTCCGAAGGCGGGCCCGATGTTGAAGATCGCGGTCCAGGCGCCGGTGACGCTGGCGTAGAAGCTGAGCTCGGTCAGCGACAGCGCCACCGTGAGCAGGCCGAGCGACAGGATGAACAGGGTGAAGAGCAGGATCACCGAATCCACCACCCCCTCGGGGACGGTCCGCCCGTCGAGCCGGATCGTCACGACGCGATGCGCCGAATGGAACCGCCGGATCTGCGCGCCGATGGCGCGGAACAGGATCTGGTAGCGGAACACCTTGATCGAGCACCCGGTCGAGGAGGTGCAGCCCCCGATCGCGCCGACGCAGAAGAAGACCACCATCGGAAAGGCGCCCCAGGCGGCGATGTCGCCGTCGCCGAACCCCGTGCCCGAGAAGATCGACACGGTGTTGAAGAGCGTGTTGCGGAACGTGTCCTCGTCCAGCTGCCCCAGCCGGAGTGCCCGGTAGGCGAAGATTAGCAGCGTCGCGATGAGGATCCAGGTGAGGTAGGCCCGGATCTGGGTGTCGCGGAAGAAGCTCTTCGGCTCGCCCCGCGCCAGCTGCAGCAACCGCACGAAGGGGACCGAGGCGAGGATCATGCCCAGCACCGCCGCATATTGCTCCAGCCCCGGATAGGCGGCGAAGGAGGCGTCGGTGGTGGAGAACCCGCCGGTGGCGACGGTGGCGAAGGCATGGCAGGCCGCGTCGAAGGCCGGCATGCCGAGCAGCCAGTAGGCGAGGAAGGTCGCCATGGTCAGCGCGATGTAGATGTACATCAGCGCCCAGGCGATGTCGAAGGCGCGGGGCAGGATCTTGCCCTGCGTGTCGAAGCCCTCGGCCGCGAAGAACTGCATGCCGCCCACCCGCATCACCGGCAGGAACAGCATCGCCACGATCACGATGCCGAGTCCCCCCAGCCATTGCAGGATCCCCCGCCAGAGCAGGATCCCGGCGGGCAGCGTGTCCAGCCCCTCGATCACCGTGGTGCCGGTCGTGGTCACGCCAGAGACGGATTCGAAATAGGCGTCGACCAGCGGCAGCGCGGTCTCGCCCAGGATCAGCGGCAGCGCGCCGAAGAGGGGCAGGACGAACCAGATCCCCGTGGTCAGCAGGAAGCTCTGCCGGATCGTCAGGCCCCGCCCCACCGCGTTGGAGCAGGCCAGCGCCATCAGCGCGCCGCAGATGATGGTGACGATCGCGCTCTCGGCGAAGGCCGGCCAGTGTCCGTTGCCCGCGACGAGATCGGCGGCGAGCGGCGCCAGCATCGCTGCGCCGAGACCCGCGACGAGCAGGCCGATCACGTATCCGACGGGGCGCAGGTCGATCATCCGCATGGCTTGGCCCGCCGCCCGGGGGGTGTCAACGCCTCCGCCCGGGCCGTCCCGTGCCGGCGCTGCCCTTGGCGCCGCGCCGCCCCTTCCCCGGCGCAGGGCGGCGAGGCCGCCGGGTCGGGGTCCGGCCCCCACCGCGCGGGAGGCGCCCGCCCCGGAAGGCGCGGGTCCCAGCGCCCGGCACGCCCCGCCGCGTCCCCGCGCCCGGCACGCCCCGCCGCGTCCCCGATGCGCGGTAGGCCTGCCCGGCACGCGCCCCTCTCGGCTCGGCAGCCGCATCGCTCCGCGCCTGCCCCGACCCTGCCTGGAATGCGTCGGGCGCGCCGGAGCGGGCGGCGGGGGTGGGATCCGCTTCCCTTCGCGCGTCGCCCTCAGCGCCCGGGGAGGGATCGCAGCCGGCCCGGGCCGGGCGCTGGCCGGGCATCGCCGGACCGGGGACGCGCCCTCGACCGGAGGCGCGCGGCTCCCGCATCCCCGGGCGGGACGACGGCCGGTCCAGCCCTCCGGCCCGCCCCGTCCGGCCGCTCGTTTTCCCATCCCGCGCCACAATCCCGGCCCGCCGGTGCGCTATGGATCGCGCCACAGCCCGACGCCGCCGGAGGTCCCGATGTCCAGCCCCTACGACGACCTGCCGCCGGAGGCGTTCTGGAAGACCGGCGTGGTCGAGGCGGACCGCGCGGCACTGCGCGGGCTCTACCGGCCGCGCCACGTCCTGACGCGGCAGACGGCCATCGCCACCGCCGGCAGCTGCTTCGCCCAGCACATCGCCCGGGCGCTGCGCGCGGCCGGGGCGAACGTGCTGGACGCCGAGCCGGCACCCCGCCCGATGCCGGCCGAGATCCGCGCCCGGTACGGCTACGACCTCTTCTCCGCGCGGACCGGCAACGTCTACACCGCCCGCCAGCTGCGCCAGCTGCTCGAGGAGGTCGCCGACGGCGAGCCCGACTCGGCGCATGTCTGGGAGGAGGACGGGCGCCACTTCGACGCGTTGCGCCCCAATGTCGAGCCCGACGGTCTCGCCACGGTCGACGAGGTGCTTCTCCACCGCGACTACCACCTCGCCCGGACCAGCCGAATGCTGCAGCGGACCGAGGTGCTGATTTTCACGCTGGGCCTCACCGAGGCCTGGGCGGACCGCGCCAGCGGGCGCGTCTATCCCGTCGCGCCGGGCGTGGTCGCAGGAAGATTCGACCCGGCCCGGCACGTCCTGCGGGTCTTTCGCCAGGCCGAGGTGCTGGAGGATCTCGCCGCGATCCGGAAGCTGCTGCACAGGTTCCGGCGGGGGATGCGCCTGCTGCTCACCGTCTCGCCCGTGCCGCTGACCGCGACGGCGCGGCCCCGGCGGCACGTCCTCGATGCGACGGCCGAGGCGAAGGCGACCCTGCGCTCGGCCGTGGCGGAGTTCGTCGCGGACCATGCCGATGCCGACTACTTCCCAAGCTACGAGCTGGTCACCCACCCGGCCCTCGTCACGGACGCCTTCGCGCCGAACCTGCGCAGCGTGCGCCCCGAGATCGTCGAACGGGTCATGGCGCAGTTCCTGCAGGCCCACGGCCTGCTGGACGCGCCGTCCCGTCCCGATCCGGCCACCGCACCGGACGATGCGCCGGACGATGCGGACGGGGAGGACGAGGACGGGGACGACCTCGTCTGCGACGAGCTTCTGCTGCAGGCCTTCGCCCCGGGCGGGGAAGGCCGGCGGTGACCACGCTCTTCCTCGGCAATTCGCATCTCGGCGCGATCGAGGCGGCGTGGAGCGCCGATCCCCGGCGCTGGCCGGATCTCGCGCCCCGGTTCACCCCGTTCCGGGGCACGGCGGTGCGCGAGGTGGCGGTCGCCGAAGGGGCGCTGCGCCCGGCGGGACGGGCGGCGGCGGCGCAGTTCGCGCGCTACCACGCGGGGCGCGACATCCCGCTGGAGGGGCTGCGCGCCGTCGTGGTGGTGGGATTCAACGTCAAGCCGCACCACGTCCTCGCGCTCTGGCGCGAGGCGCGCTGGCCCGGCCTGCCCTCTCTCGCCGGCTGCGACCTCGCCGGGCTCGACCGGACCTTCCTATCGCGCGAGGCGGCCCGGTCGGCGCTGGCGGGCTATCTCGGCGGGCTGGCCGGGTTCGACTTCGCCTCCCGGCTCGCCGCCACGGGCCGCTGGCCCGTCCTTCTGGTCGGCCATCCCCGCCTGTCGGAAGCCGCGCCGGGCAGCGCGCGCGGACGCGCCCTTGGCCTGCCGCGGGCGCTGACCTCGGGCGACGCGCCGGCGCTCTCCGCGCTCTACGAGGGGGCGCTGGCGGCGGCGGCGGCCCGGGCGGGGGTGATCGCCCTGCCCCAGCCCCCGGCCACGATCCGGCGGCACCTGCTGACGGGCGCCGCCTACATGGCCGGCGAGATCGAGGTGGACGACCCGGCCGGGGGCCGGCGGATCGTGCCCGACATCTCGCACCCCTCGGCGGAATACGGGGCGCTCGTCCTCGACGCCGTCACGGCGAGGATCGCAAGGTGAAGGTGCTCGTCTTCGGCAATTCGCATCTGGCGGCGCTGAAATCGGCTTGGGAGGGCGGCCACCGGCCCGCCGGGACCGGGATGGAAGCGACCTTCGTCGGGGCCCACAAGGGGCTGCTGCTGCAGGCGGAGGTGACGGACGGGGTCTACCGCCCCGCCAGCGCCGCCGCCGCGCAGGCGCTGTCCCGGCTCGGCGCGCCGCGGGACGTGCGGCTGGCGGATTACGACCTGATCGTGATCGCCGGCGCGATGGTCTCGCTCGCGCAGGCGACGATTCTCTGGCGCGACGCGCGCTGGCCGGGCCTGCCCTCGCTGGAGCGGGCCGCGGACGTCGCCGCGCCGGGGCCGACCCTGATCTCGCAGGAGGCGGCGCTCGCCTCTCTCTGCGGCGCGCTGGGCGAGAAGCTGGGTCCCCGGCTGGCCGCGATGCTGTCGGCCGCGACCGACGTGCCGATCCGCATCGCCTGCCAGCCGCGCTATTCCGCCGCAGTGCGGGCCGCACCCCGGCCGACGACGCGCAGCCTCGCGGCCGCCGAACGGGCGGGCGACGGTGCGGCGCTGGCCGCCCTCTTCGACCGCGCCGCCGCCGGAGCCGCGGCGGCGGCGGGCGCGGGCTACCTGCCCCAGCCGCCCGAGACGGTGGAGGCCGACCTCTATACCGGCCTCGCCTGGATGGACGGGGCGGTCCGCCTCGCCGCGCGGCCGGGCCTGCCGCAGCCCGGGGACGACGTGCTGCACGCCAATGCCCGCTACGGGGCGCTCGTGCTCGATCAGGTGGCGGCGGAGGCGGTCTGAGGCGGCACGCCGTCCGACAGGTGCGGCCGGCCCCGAGAGGGGCGCCCTCCATCGCCGGCCGGCTGACGACCGGCGAGGCGCCCTCCATCGCCGGCCGGCTGACGACCGGCGAGGCGCCGGGTTCCCGGCGGGGGCCGCGCCTCCGGGCACCGAGCGGAGGGAGACCGGCCCGCCCCGGATCGCGGGCGATCCCCCCCCGGTTCGCGTCCCCGGACCGCGCCGCTCTTCGCCGCGGGGCCGCTCCGCTCAGTCCCGGCCCGGCAGGTCCACCACGCCCGCTTCCGTGACGACGAGGTCGAGCGGCTCGTCGGTCGCCTCCTGCGGCAGCGCGGCCACCTCCTGCGCGGCATAGGCGAAGCCGATGGCCACGACCGGGCCGCGGCGGCGCAGCGCCTGCAGCGTGCGGTCGTAGAAGCCGCCGCCATAGCCGAGCCGCCCGCCCAGCCGGTCGAAGGCGACGAGCGGGACGATCAGCACCTCCGGCTCGAGCCAGTCTCCGTCCTGCGGGGTATGGGCGCCGAACGTGCCCGGGATCATCGCCGCATCCGGATGCCAGGCGCGGAAGCGCAGGGGCTGCTCCGGCCCGTCGATCACCGGGACGCAGACCGGCCCGTACGCGGCCGCCCCGACCATGGCCGGTCGCGGGTCGATCTCGGAGCGGATCGCCATGTAGCCCGCAAGGGGCCGGCCCCGATGGGCCGACAGCACCCCGCGCAGCATTCCGCACCAATCCTCCGGGCGGGCGGCATGGGCCGCCTTGCGCCTCAGCAGCGCGTCCCGCCGCAGGACCGCCTTCGCCTCGGCCTCGGCGCTCACAGCAGGATCAGCGCGGCGAGGCCGAGAAAGGCGAAGAAGCCGACGACATCCGTCACCGTCGTGACGAAGGCGCCGGAGGCGAGGGCCGGGTCGACCTTCAGCTTCTCGAGAATGACCGGGATCGCGGTCCCGGCCAGACCGGCCACGACGAGGTTGATGACCATCGCCGCCGCGATCACGACGCCCAGCATCGGCGCGCCGAACCAGGCCCAGCCGATCGCGCCCATCACCAGCGCGAAGATCAGGCCGTTGACCAGACCCACCGCCACCTCGCGCCGGATCACCCGCCAGACGTTCGACCCGGTCAGGTCGCGTGTCGCGATGGCGCGCACCGCCACGGTCAGCGATTGCGTGCCCGCATTGCCGCCCATCGAGGCGACGATGGGCATCAGCACGGCCAGCGCCACCAGCCCCGCGATCACGTCCTCGAAGAGCGAGATCACCCCCGAGGCAAGGATCGCGGTGACGAGGTTCACCGCCAGCCATGGAAAGCGCTGACGCGTCGTCTCGCGCACGCTGTCCGACAGCTCGGATTCGCCCCCCACCCCGGCGAGGCGCAGGATGTCCTCCTCGTGCTCCTCGTCGAGGGCCTCCATCGCGTCGTCGATGGTGATGACGCCGACCAGCCGCTCGTCGGCATCGACCACGGGGGCCGAGATCAGGTGGTACTGGTTGAAGGCATAGGCCACCGCCCCCTGCTCGTCCTCGACGCCGAAGGTCCGGAAGCTGTCCTCCAGGATGTCGGCCAGCCGCACCTCGCGTTTCGACGACAGGAGCCGGCCGAGCTGGACGTAGCCCTTCGGCCGCATCCGCGGATCGACGAGGATCACGTGGTAGAACTGGTCCGGCAGCTGCCCGGGCGAGGCGCGCATGAAGTCGATCGCCTGCCCCACGGTCCAGTCCTCGGGCATGCGCACGACTTCCGTCTGCATCATCCGCCCGGCGGAATATTCGGGATAGGCCAGCGCCTTCTCGACCGCGACCCGGTCGGCGGGCGAGAGGCCGGCGAGGATCGCCCGCTGCTGCACCGGCTCGAGGTCCTCGACGATGTCGACGACGTCGTCGGTCTCGAGCTCGCGGACCGCCGCGACGAGATCGGCAGGGGCGAGATCGGCGATGATCTGCTCGCGCAAATTGTCGTCGAGCTCGGACAGGATGTCGCCGTCGAGCCCGCCCTTCCACAGCGTCAGCAGCGCCTTGCGGTCGCGCGGGTCGATCTGTTCGAGCAGGTCGGCGATGTCGGCGGGGTGCAGCGGGTCCAGCAGCGCGTCGAGCGCCTCGGCATCCTCGCCCTCGACCGCGTCCAGCACCTCGTCGAAGAGGCGGGGCGGCAGCGAGAAATCGTCCGTCTCCTCGGTCTCGTCCTCGGGCTCCACCTTGCGGGCGAGCTGGTCCTCGTCGGTCATGGCGGGCCCTTTCGCGGGTCGGGATGCGGCGCGGACCATAGTGGAACGCGGCGTCCCGGCAAGGCGCCCGGCGGCCCGCGCGATTGTGGCCCCGTCAGGCGGCGTCTAGGGTCCGCGCATGAGCACGCATCTCCTTCTCGGGCAGACCCTCGCCTTCGCCGCCGACCCCTTCGCCGAGGGATGGGAGAGCGCCGCCCGCGTCGACAGCGCCGGCGGCGTGCTGGTCGAGGACGGGCGCATCGCCGCGGTCGGGACCGGCGCCGCCCTGCGCGCGGCCCATCCGGGGGCGCAGGTCACGGATTACGGATCGAAGCTCATCCTGCCCGGCTTCGTCGACGCGCACATGCACTACCCCCAGACGGCGATCATCGCCTCCTGGGGGAAGCGCCTGATCGACTGGCTGAACGCCTACACTTTCCCCGAGGAGATGCGCTTCGCCGACCGGTCCTACGCGGACGAGATCGCGGGCCGGACGCTGGACCTCGCCCTCGCCAACGGCACCACGACGGTGGCGAGCTTCTGCACGATCCACGAGGGATCGGTCGACGCGCTGTTCGAGGCGGCGGCGGCGCGCAGCATGCGGATCGCGGCAGGCAAGACCTGCATGGACCGCGACACCGCGCCCGCCGGGCTGCGCGACACCGCGCGGGACGCCTACGACGCGAGCAAGCGGCTGATCGACCGGTGGCACGGGACGGGCCGCGCGAGCTACGCCATCACGCCCCGATTCTCTCCGACATCGTCGCCCGACCAGCTGCAGGCACTCGGCGCGCTCTGGGCCGAGCGGCCGGACTGCCTGATGCAGACCCATCTGAGCGAGCAGATCGACGAGATCGCCTGGGTCCGGGGCCTCTACCCTGCCGCCCGCGACTATCTCGATACCTACGAGGCGCACGGCCTGCTCGGCCCGCGCGGTCTCTACGGCCACGCGATCCATCTCGAGCCGCGCGAGATCGACCGGCTGCGCGAGACCGGCGCCGGCCTCGTCCATTGTCCGACCTCGAACACGTTCATCGGCTCGGGCCTCTTCGACATGACCTTGGCCGAACGGGGCCTGCGGGTCGGGCTCGCCACCGACACCGGGGGCGGCTCGTCCTTCTCGATGCTGCGGACGATGGCGGCGGCCTACGAGATCGGCCAGCTGAAGGGGCGCCCCCTCCACCCGGCCGAGCTGCTCTGGCTGGCGACCGAGGGCTCGGCCCGCGTCATGCATCTCTCCGGCACGGTCGGGCGCCTCGCCCCCGGGGGCGAGGCCGATTTCGTCGTGCTCGACCTCGCCTCCACCCCCGCCATCGCGCAGGCGGCGGCGCGGGCCGGGGACCTGTGGGAGGCGATCTTTCCCACGATCATGATGGGCGACGACCGCGCCATCGTCGCGACCTGGGTGAACGGCGCACCCGTCTGCCGGGCCTGACCGCCGGCCTTGATCGCCGACCCTGAAAGCCGGCCCGGCCATTGCGCCGCCCCGGACCGGCCGGCCATATGGCGCCATGACAGACGCAGCCTCCCCGCCCCTCGCCGGCCTCCGGGTCGTCGAGCTCGCCCGCATCCTCGCCGGTCCGTGGATCGGCCAGACCCTCGCCGATCTCGGCGCCGAGGTGATCAAGATCGAGGGCCCCGCGGGCGACGATACGCGGACATGGGGCCCCCCCTTCATCGAGGCGGAGGGCGACGTCTCGGCCGCCTATTTCCACGCCGCCAACCGCGGTAAGGAAAGCCGGTCCTGCGACTTCGCCGATCCCGCGCAGCTCGACGAGCTGAAGGCGCTGATCGATACCGCCGACGTGGTGATCGAGAACTTCAAGGTCGGCGCGCTGGCGAAGTTCGGGCTCGACTATCCCGCCCTCGCCGCGCGCAATCCCCGGCTGATCTACGCCTCCGTCACCGGGTTCGGGCAGACCGGGCCGCTCGCGCCCCGCGCGGGCTACGACTTCCTGATCCAGGGCATGTCCGGGATCATGGACCTGACCGGCGCGCCGGACGGGCCCCCGCAGAAGATGGGCGTCGCCTTCGCCGACATCTTCACCGGGCTCTACGGGGTGATCGGCGTGCTCGCCGCGCTGGCCGAGCGCGAGCGATCGGGCCTCGGCCAGCAGGTGGACCTCTCGCTCCTCGACAGCATGACGGGGGTGCTGGCCAATCAGGCGATGAACTACCTCGCCACCGGCACGGCGCCCACCCGGCTCGGCAACGCGCATCCCAACATCGTCCCCTACCAGGTCTTCGAGACGTCGGACGGCTATGCCATCGTCGCCTGCGGCAACGACCGGCAGTTCGCCGCGCTCTGCGACATCCTGGGCGTGCCGGCGCTGGCCGTCGATCCCCGCTTCGCCACGAATCCGGGCCGGGTGGCCGCGCGCGAGACGCTGATTCCGCTGCTGGCGGGGCCGATTTCGCGCATGACCCGGGCCGGGCTGATCGACGCGCTGGCGACGCGCGGCGTGCCCGGCGGCCCCATCGCCACGGTGGCCGAGGCGCTGGAGCATCCGCAGATCGCGGCGCGCGGCCTGCGGATCGCGCCGGGCGGGGTGCCGGGGCTGCGCACGCCGCTGACCTTCTCGCGCTCGCCCCTGGCGCTGGACCGGCCCGCGCCCCCCCGGCCGCGCCGGCGCTAACCGCCCATTCAGCTTTGCCTCGCTAGAAGGCCGGGTCCGCGACGATCGAGGTGCCCGATGAACAGGCTCGTGCAAAGGTTCGATTCGCTCAGGCTCAGCCTGAAGCTGCCGGCGATCCCGGCCCTGCTGACGCTGACCGTGGCGCTGCTGCTCACCCTGGCCGCCGCGCGCGAGACGCGCGAAACGCTGCGCACCGGCGCCGCCGGGACCCTCCGCGCCGTGGCCGAGGCCGAGGCGATGGCCGTCGAGAGCTGGATCGAGGGCCTGTCGACCGATGTCGAGATGCTGGCCCGTACCCCCTCCATCGCCGTCGCGATGCGCGAATTCGCGGACGGCTACGCGGCGCTGGGCGAAGGCGCGGCCGACACGCTCCTCGCCGCCTACGCGACCGGCGGCCCCGCCGACCCGCTTGCGCGCGAGGACGTTCTCGATGCCGGGACCGGCAGCGTCTACGATCGCACCCATGCGCGCCGGCACGCCTTCCTGCGCGACCTGCGGCGGCATTACGGGCTCTACGACATCTTCCTGATCGATCCGGCGGGCCGCGTCGTCTACACCTCGTTCAAGGAAACGGATTTCGGCCAGCCGCTGGAAGCGGGCCCGCTCGCGGGATCCGGCCTCGCAGAGGCCTGGATCGCCGCCCTCGCCGAGGCGGATTCGGGCGGCACGGCCGCGCGGCTGCAACCCTTCCGGCCCTACGCGCCCAGCATGGGCGCGCCCGCGGCCTTCCTCTCCGCCCCGATCCGCGGCGCGGCGGGCGAAGTGCTGGGCGTCCTCGCCATCCAGCTGCCCGTCGATCGCCTGTGGACCCGCCTCGCCGACGCGCCGGGACTGGGCGAAACGGGCGAGATCGTGCTGCTGGGCCCGGACGGGCTGATGCTCAACGACCTGCGCCACCTGCCGGATCTCGGCGCCTTCGACCCGCTCCCCCCGCTGGAGACGCCCCTGGTGGTCGAGCCCGGCCAGGCGGACGTCTTTGTCGATCGCCCGGGGCTGTCCGGCGCCCCGGTGGTGGGGGCGAGCATCGGCATCGAGCTCGACGGGCGGCGCTGGGGCATCCTCGCCCAGCGCGACCTCGCGGAGGTGGATGCGGCCCTCTGGTCGACCGTTCGGGTGATGGCGGCGGAATCGGCCCTGCTGGCCGCGCTGGCCGTCGCCTTCGGCATCTTCCTCGCCCGGACGGTCACGCTGCCGCTCGAGCGGATCAAGAACGGCCTGCAGCGGATGACCCGCGGCGATTACGGGATCGAGCTGCGCGCCGCGGACCGCGGGGACGAGATCGGGACCATCGCCCGCGCCGTGCTGCAGTTCCGCGACATGACTGTGGGCGAGATCGAGCGCCGGTCCGAGGCCGAGGCCGCCAAGGCCCGGCAGGACCGGGTAGTCGCGGCGATGCGCGCCCGCTTCGCCGCGCTTTCCGACGGCGACCTCGGCGGCCGGCTGGAGATCGACGTCCCGCAGGAATTCACGGCGCTGCGCGACGACATCAACACCACGATCGCCCGCTGGCGCGAACTCATCGCCGCGCTCTCCGCCCGGTCGGGCGAGATCCGCGACGGCACGGACGCGATCGCCCGCTCGGCCGAGGACCTGTCCCGGCGGACCGAATCGCAGGCCGTCACCCTCGAACAGACGGCCGCCGCGCTGGACGAGCTGACCGCCTCGGTCCGCGAGGCCGCCCGCACGACCGGCGAGGTCGAGAAGATCGCGCGCGACTCCCGGCAGGACGCCGAATCGAGCCGGGCCGTCATCGCCTCGGCCATCGGCGCGATGAAGAGGATCGAGGGCCGCTCCGACGAGATCGGGCACATCATCGGCGTGATCGACGACATCGCCTTCCAGACCAACCTCCTCGCCCTCAATGCCGGCGTCGAGGCGGCCCGGGCGGGAGAGGCCGGCCGCGGCTTCGCCGTCGTCGCCTCCGAGGTGCGGGCCCTCGCCCAGCGCTCCTCCGAGGCTGCCGGCCAGATCAAGGGCCTGATCTCGGGCAGCCGCCTGGAGGTGGCGGACGGGGTTCGGCTGGTCGACGAGGCGGCGCAGGCGCTCGGCGCGATCGTGGACCGCGTGGCCCAGATCTCGGACCTCGTCACCGAAATCGCCCGCGGGGCATCGGAACAGGCCACGGGCCTCGCCGAGATCAATACCGGCGTCTCCCAGCTCGACGAAGTCACGCAGGCGAACGCCGCCATGGCGGAGGAGAACACCGCCGCGGCGCACGATCTGAGCGCCCGGGCGGGCGAGATGGGCCGCCAGGTCGCCCGCTTCCGCCTGGATTCCGGCGGGACGGCCAGGATCCCGCGCGCGGCCTGAGCCGCTTCCCCTGAGCCGACCCTGAGCCTCCCCCCCCGTGACGCCGGCGGAGGTTGACATCGGGCGGGTCCGCCGGCCCTCCCCCAGGCCCGGCGCGGTCCCGGCTGGCGGCACCCCCCACGGGCCGGGAGGTTGCCCGTCCCGCGTCCCGGCCCCCACCCCGAAGAAAGGCCCTCGATGGCCCGGCCAAACCCCCGACCGCCCGCCCGCACGCCGTCAATCCGCCATGTCGATGGGGCGCCATCACCCCCGACAGGGCCGCGCCGATCCCCCGCGGCCCGGACAGCGCCCCTCCGATCCCCGTCCTTCGCAGCGCCGTTCGGCGCGATGCGGATGAGGCCGCGCCACCGGTCCCCTGATCGACGCCGCTGTCCCGGCAGGACACGGAAGGTGACCCGGCAAGCCCGGGCCACCCTCCCGCACGCCGTCAAGCCGCCATGTCGATGGGGCGCCATCACCCCCGACAGGGCCGCGCCGATCCCCCGCGGCCCGGACAGCGCCCCTCCGATCCCCGTCCGTCGCAGCGCCGTTCGGCGCGATGCGGGCGAGTCCGCGCCACCGGTCCCCTGATCGACGCCGCTGTCCCGGCAGGACACGCAGGGTGACCCGGCAAGCCCGGGCCACCCTTCCGCCCGCCGTCGGCCCGCCGAGTCCACGGGGCTCCATCACCGGACAGGGCGGCGCCGATCCCCCGCGGCCCGGACAGGGCCCCTCCGATCCCCGTCCTTCGCGGCGCCGTTCGGCGCGATGCGGGCGAGTCCGCGCAACCGGCCCCCCGATCGACGCTGCTGTCCCGGCGGGACACGGAGGGTGACCCGGCAAGCCCGGGCCGCCGCTTCCCGCGCGCTGTCAGGCTGCCACGTCGAAGGGAACGGTGAAGTCCGACAGGGCGGCGCCGATCTCGTCCTTCGCGGCGCCGTTCGGCGCGATGCGGGCGACGAGGCCGCGCTTCTTGTCCTCCGTCACCTCGACGACGCGCGCGGGCAGGCCCGCCTTTTCCAGCGTCGCATCGAAGACGCGGGTGATCGCGCGGCGCCTCAGGTCGGGCTTGAAGATCTTGCCCACC
This sequence comes from Wenxinia saemankumensis, assembly GCF_900141735.1. Taxonomy (GTDB): domain Bacteria; phylum Pseudomonadota; class Alphaproteobacteria; order Rhodobacterales; family Rhodobacteraceae; genus Wenxinia; species Wenxinia saemankumensis. Next base: position 596,559 of record NZ_FQYO01000002.1, on the reverse strand, counting down.
GCCGTCTTCGGCAGCTCGTCCAGGATCTCGAGATGCTTGGGGTGGGCCGCCCGCTCGTGGATGCGGGATTTCGCGAAATCCAGCAGCTCGGCCTCGGTCACGGACGCGCCGCCGACCAGCTCGACATAGACGCAAGGCAGCTCGCCGGCATGGGCGTCGGGCTGGCCCACCGCCCCGACGAAGGCAACCGCCTCGTGACCGGCCAGCGCCTCCTCGATCTCGGCGGGGTCGATGTTGTGCCCGCCCCGGATGATCAGGTCCTTTGCCCGCCCGGTGATCCAGACATAGCCGTCCGCATCGATCCGGCCGAGATCGCCGGTCCGCAGGAACCAGTCGCCGTCCTCGGGCCAGTGGTAGAACAGGTCCTTGTTCTTCGCCTCTTCGGTATAGGTGTCGCCCGGCCCGACGCCGGGACTGCAGACGCAGATCTCCCCCACCTCGTCCACGCCGCAATCGCGCTGGGTCGCCGTGTCGACGATCCGCACGCGGGTATGCGGGAACGGGATCCCGATCGAGCCGACCTTCTTCTCGCCCTCCGGCGGGTTGATCGAGACGAGACAGGTCGCCTCGGTCAGGCCGTAGCCCTCGCAGATCGTGACGCCGGCGGCACTCTCGAACCGGCGGTAGAGCTCCAGCGGCAGCGGGGCGGACCCGCAGAAGGCCAGCTTCAGCGAAGAGATGTCGGCATCGACCTTGCGCTGCATCAGCGCCGACATCGCCGTCGGCACGGTGATGAGGAAGGTGCCGCGATGCCGCTCGACCAGCTTCCAGAAATTATCGAAGACGCCCTCGCCCCGGTAGCCCTGCGGCGTGGGAAAGACGATCTGGCAGCCCGAGCCGAGCGAGGCGCCCATCGCCACGATGGCGGCGAAGACGTGGAACATCGGCAGCGGGCAGATCTCCACGTCCTTCTCGGTGAAGAGCAGGCGCGCGCCGAGCCAGGCGTTGTAGACGATGCCCGAATAGCGGTGCTGCGCGACCTTCGGCATGCCGGTCGTGCCGCCGGTATGGAAATAGGCCGCGACGCGGTCGCCGGGGCTGTCGGCGAAGGCCAGCTCCTTCGGCTGGGCGGCGATGGCCTTGCGGAAGGCATGGACCCTGGCCTCGTGCCGGACCTTCACCTTCGGCCGGATCAGCGGCACGATCAGCTTCTTGACGCCCGTCAGGTAGCGGAGCAGGTCGACCTCGACGACATGTTCCACGTTCGGCGCCAGCTCGACCGCGCGGGCCGCCTTCTGCGCCACGTCGGTCTTGGGAAAGGCGCGGAGCGTGACCAGCACCTTGGCCTTCGTCTCGCGCAGGATGGCGCCGATCTGCTCGGGGTCGAGCAGCGGGTTGATCGGGTTCACGATTCCCGCCACCTGCCCGCCGAGATAGGTCAGGATCGTCTCGGTCGCGTTGGGCAGAAGGAAGGCGACCACGTCGCCCTCGCCCACGCCGAGCGAGCGGAAGAGATTCGCGGTCTGCGCCACCTGCGCGCGCAGCTCGTCCCAGGTCAGCGTCTCGTCCGGGGCGCCCGGATCGGAGAACATCTGGAAGGTGACCGCCTTGCGCGATCCGTGCGCGTCCGCGGTGCGGGACAGCATCTGCCACGTCGTCTTCGGCACGTCGCGATCCGCCCAGGGGCTTTCGGCCTCGATGGCGTTGCGATCGTCGAACCCGGCATAGGCCATGGCTGCTCTTCCTCCCTGTCCGTTCGGCGCCCCTCCGCGCCGCCTCGTCCGACCCTGCCGAAACCGGGCCCGACGGAACAAGTATGACGCTGCGCCATGGCTCTGCGCCAGCCCCCGCGGGGGCCCGGCGCTACTCGGCGGCGACGCCTTCGGTGAATTGCAGCCGCGCAAGGCGGGCATAGAGGCCGCCACCCGCGACCAGCGCGTCATGGGTGCCCTGGGCCACGATGCGCCCGTCCTCCATCACGAGGATGCGGTCGGCCTTCTTCACCGTGGCGAGCCGGTGCGCCACGACCAGCGTCGTGCGGTCGGCGCTCAGCCGCTCCACCGCGCTCTGCACGAGGCGCTCGCTCTCGGCGTCGAGCGCGCTCGTCGCCTCGTCCAGCAGCAGGACGGGCGCGTCGCGCAGGATCGCGCGGGCGATGGCGATACGCTGCTTCTGCCCGCCCGACAGCATGACCCCCCGCTCGCCGACCTGGCTGTCATAGCCCTCGGGCAACGCGGTCAGGAAATCGTGGGCGGCGGCGGCGCGGGCGGCGGCCTCGACCTCGGCATCGCTGGCCTCCGGGCGGCCGAAGCGGATGTTCTCGCGCGCGGTGGTGCCGAAGATCACCGGGTCCTGCGGCACCAGCGCGATGGCGCGGCGGAAGGCCCCGCGCTCCATCTGCCGCAGGTCGATCCCGTCCAGCGTGATCCGCCCCGAACCGGGGTCGTAGAACCGCAGCAGCAGCTGCAGGATCGTCGACTTGCCCGCGCCGGAGGGGCCGACCAGCGCGACGGTCTCGCCGGGGCGGACATGCAGGTCGATCCCGTCCAGCGCGGCGACGCCCGGACGCGCCGGGTAGCGGAAGGACACGTCCTCGAACACGACCTCGCCGCGATGCACGTCGGGCGCCCGCGCGGCGGCGGGGTCCAGCACGCTGTCCTCGGCCGTCAGCAACTCGACCAGTCGCTCGGTCGCGCCGGCGGCGCGCTGCAGCTCGCCCCAGATCTCGGTCAGGGCACCGACGGCGCCGGCCACCATGATCGTGTAGATGAGGAACTGGACCAGCTCGCCGACGCTGATCGCGCCCTCGCGCACGTCGTTCGCCCCCATCCAGAGGAACCCGACCACGCCCGAGAAGGCGATGAAGATGACGATGGCCGTCATCACCGCCCGGGTGCGGATCCGCCGCCGGGCGCTGTCGAAGCTGCGCTCGGTTACCTCGCGGAAGGCGGCGCGGCTCGGCGCCTCGTGGGTGAAGGCCTGCACCGTCTGTGCGGCGAGCAGCTGCTCCGAGGCGGCGGCGCTGCTCTCGGCGATCCAGTCCTGGTTCTCCTTCGACAGGCTCCGGACGCGGCGGCCGAGCAACACGATCGGCAGCAGGATCACCGGGATCGGCCAGAGGACGAGCAGGCTCATCTTGACGGAGGTGACCAGCATCAGCGCGATGCCGCCCAGCAGGATCAGGCAGTTGCGCAGCGCGACCGAAATGGACGAGCCGATCACCGACAGGATCAGCGTCGTGTCCGTGGTGATGCGGCTCAGCACCTCGCCGGTCATCACCCTCTCGTAGAAGGCCGGGCTCATCCCGATCATCCGGTCGAAGACGGCGGCGCGGATGTCGGCCACGACCCGCTCGCCCAGCCGGGTGACGAGGTAGTAGCGCAGGGCCGTCCCAAGGGCGAGCAGCGCCACGATGGCGATGGCGGCCCCGAAATAGCGGTCGAGCATCGCGCCGCCCGCCACGTCGAAATTGTCGATCACCCGCCGGGCGGCCAGCGGCATGACGAGGCTGACCGAGGCGGTCAGCACCAGCGCGACCAGCGCCGCGGCCAGCCAGCCGCGATAGGGCCGCACGAAGGGCCAGAGCGCGGCGAGCGCCCCGATCCGTTTCGAGACGGGGCGATCCTCGGTGGATTGGGGGGCGCGGGCCATGTCGCCTCGGGCGTGATTGTCGTGCGGGGGCGGTCTAGACCCGGGCGCCGCCGGGGGGCAAGGCGCGCCGCGCCCGAAGGGCGCTCATGTCGCATCCGGGTGGGGCGGTGGTGGAGCGGGCGACGGGAATCGAACCCGTATCTCTTGCTTGGAAGGCAAGGGTCTTACCATTACACAACGCCCGCGCCCGGCCGTTGATATGCAAGCCGGCCCAGCCCGGCAAGGGGCCTGCGCCGAGGGCCGGGCGAAAAACCATGATTCCGCCTGCCGCGGGGCTAGGTCCCGGCAGGACCCGCAGACAGCAGACGGCCGCGCGTTCCGGCCGCAGGAATGGTCCCATGCCCGATTATGTCCTCTATTACTGGCCCCTTCCCTTCCGGGGGCAGTTCGTCCGCGCCGCGCTCGCCGAGATCGGGGCCCCCGCCCGGGAACCGGGGCCGGAGGCGGTTTCCGAAAGGATGGGCGCGCGGCCCGCCGATCAGGACATGCCCCATATGGGCCCGCCCCTTCTCGTCGACGGCGAGACGGGCGAGGCGGTGTCGCAGATGCCGGCGATCCTGCTCTGGCTCGGCCTGCGCCACGATCTACTGCCAGAGGGGACCCACGCAACGGCCGCCGCGCTGAAGGTCGTCGCCGATTCCAACGACGTGATCGACGAGATCACCCGGCAGGGCGGCATGAAGATGTGGGACGATGCGGACTGGGCCGCGTTCGCCGAGGAAAGGCTGCCGCGCTGGATGGCCATCTTCGAGGCGACCGGCGCCCGGGGCGGCCTGACCGGCGAGGGCGGCTGGATGTCCGGAACGGGCGGGCCGGGCGTGGCGGATATCGCCACCTTCGTCTGCTGGCACACGATGACGGACCGGCTGCCGGAGCTGCGTCCGCTGCTGGAGCGCCACGCACCGAAGGTCGCGGCCCTGTGCGACCGCATGGCGGCCCGGCCGGCCCAGGCGGACCTCATCGAGGCGACGCGTCAGCGGTTCGGGAACGGGTATTGCGGCGGACAGATCGAGAAGTCGCTGCGCGGCGCCGTCACGCGCTGGGCCGCCGCGAAGGGATGAGGCGCGCCGGCTCCCCGGCGCGCCTCCCTCTCGCGATACGGGCCGCTTACTCGGCGCCGGTCACCGTGATCCGCCCGTCGGTATAGGGCGTGTAGGGCGAGTTGGCCGCCAGGTATTCCGCCGTCACGTCGGCGAGGTCGGGGCCGAAATCGTAGGCATTCTCGGCATCCACGAACATGGAATAGCCGTCGCCGCCGTTGCGGACGTAGTTGTTCGACACCGCGCCGTAGGTGGCCTCGGGGTCGATCGGCTCGCCGCCGACCATCACGTCGGAGATCCGGCTGCCCACCTCGGCCGAGGGATCGACGGTGTAGGACATGCCCGCGACCTGCGCGAAGCGGCCCGCCGTCTCCTCCATCTGGCTCGCGCCGTTCTCGAGCGCGTCCATCACCTCCTGGCCCGTCACCTGGAAGGTCGAGAGCGTGTTCTGGAACGGCAGCACCGTCAGCACCTCGCCCATCGTCACCTCGCCTTCGTCGATCGAGGCGCGCAGGCCGCCGGAATTGGCGATGGCGATCTGGATGCCCTGGTCGGCCACGCGGTCGAGCATCGCGTCGGCGACGAGGTTGCCCATCTCGCATTCCTGCAGGCGGCAGATGTCGCGGTTGCCCTCGATCGGGCCGGTGCTCTCGGCCACGACCTCGGCGCGCAGCTCCTCGAGCGGGGCGGCGAGCTCCTGGACGCGGGCGAGCGCGGCTTCGTCCTCGGCGACGGAGGCGTCGAGCAGCAGCGGCTGGCCCGAGATCTCGGTCACGTTGCCCTCGTCGTCGAAGGTCATCGTGACCTCGCCGAGATACTTGCCATAGGCATAGGCGGTCACGATCGGCACGTCGTTCGCCATCGCCGGATAGGTGTCGGCCGCGCCGTCCATGTCGCCCAGCAGGGTGTGGCTGTGGCCGCCGATGATCAGGTCGACGCCCCTCAGCTCCTCGGCGAGGCGGCGATCCTCGGTCAGGCCGACATGGGTGAGGAGGACGATCTTGTTCACGCCCTGCTCGGTCAGCGCGTCGATCTCGGCCTGCGCCGCGTCGACGGTGGGCGAGAAGATGACGTCGTCGCCGGGTGAGGACGTCTCGGGCGTGTCCTCGGCCAGGACCGAGATCACGCCGACCTGCTCGCCGCCCGCCGTGTCGAGCACAACGGATTTCTGCACGCGGCCCGACAGAAGATCGTTCTGGCTGACGTCGATATTGGCCGAGAGGACCGGGAACTCGACGAGGTCGAGGAACTCGGCCAGGCCCTCGGGGCCGTTGTCGAACTCATGGTTGCCGACGGCCATCGCGTCGTAGCCGAGCTGGTTCATGAATTCGGCCGCGAGCTCGCCGCCGTAATTGGTGAAGAAGAGCGAGCCCTGGAACTGGTCGCCCGCGTCGAGCAGCAGCACGTCCGTTTCGGCCCCCTCGCGCGCCGACTCGATCGCCGTGATCATCCGCGCGATGCCGCCGAAGCATTCGCCGGCCGCGTTGTCCTCGGCCGAGCAGGTCGAGTCCGAGCCGCTGATCGGCTCGAACCGGTCGTGGAAGTCGTTCGTGTGCAGGATCGTGAGGTCGTAGGCCGAAGCCGCGCCCGCGATCAGCGTCAGCGCCGCGGAGGACATCAGGATGCGTTTCATGTCGGAAGGTCCCTGTCGGTTATCTCGTTGTCGTGCCAGAGTGCGGATGCCTGACCGAAGAGTCAAAGCCCGCGCGACGCGCCCCGCCTAGCCGGGCTTCGTGACGTTCCGGTAACGCCCTCTTTCCGGGCATCGGCACAGGGCGCTTTCCCCCGGCCGCGCCCTCGCCTAGACCGCATCGCGCAACCGCCGGAGGCCCCCCATGACCATCTACAAGATCCTCCGCCCCGCCGAATGGGCCGCGCTGCAATCGGCCGGCGTCACGCCCGGCGCGCCGGTCGACGTGGCGGACGGCTACGTCCATTTCTCGACCGCCGAGCAGCTGGCTGAAACTGCGGCGAGGCATTTCGCCGGCGAGGACGGCCTGATGCTGCTCGCGGTCGAGGATGCGGCGCTCGGCGATGCCCTGCGGTGGGAGCCGTCGCGCGGCGGCGCACTCTTTCCGCATCTCTATCGCGAGCTGCGCCTGTCCGACGTGGTCTGGGCGCGGCCGATGCCGCTGGACGGCGGCGCGCACCGCCTGCCCGCCCTGACATGAGCAGGCTGGAGCGGGCCGGCCTCGCCCTGCTGCGGCGGATCGACCCCGAGCGGGCGCACGGGCTGGCGCTGGCCGGCCTGCGGGCGGGGCTGGTGCCGAAGGTTCCGCCGCCGACCTCGCCGCGACTGCGGACGCGGCTGCTCGGGCTGGACCTGCCCAACCCGGTCGGGCTCGCGGCCGGCTTCGACAAGAACGCGACGGCGCTGGACGCGCTCTATGCGCGGGGCGGCTTCGGCTTCGTCGAGGTGGGGGCCGTGACGCCGCGCCCGCAGCCCGGCAACCCCAGGCCCCGCCTCTTCCGCCTGAGCGAGGACCGGGCGGCGATCAACCGCTTCGGCTTCAACAACGATGGGGCGGAGGCGGTCTCCGCCCGTCTCGCGGCGCATCCGGGCGGGCGGACGGGGATCAATCTCGGCGCGAACAAGGACAGCGCCGACCGGGCGGCCGATTTCGCGGCGGTGCTGTCGCGGCTCGGCCCGCATGCAGATTTCGCCACGGTCAACGTGTCCTCGCCGAATACCGAACGGCTGCGCGACCTGCAGGGCCCCGAGGCGCTGCGCGCGCTCCTCGCCCGCGTGATGGAGGCGAATGCCGCCCTGCCCGCTCCGCTGCCGGTGTTGCTGAAGATCGCGCCCGATCTCGACGAGGGGGCGCTAGCGGGCATCGCGGGCATCGCGGACGAGGCCGGGCTGGCCGGGATCGTCGCCACGAACACCACGCTGGACCGCGCAGGCCTGAAAGGTGCAAGCGCGGGGGAAACCGGAGGGCTGTCCGGGAAGCCCTTGTTCGAAAAGTCCACGCGCGTGCTCGCCCGGCTCTCGACCCTGACCGATCTTCCGCTGATCGGCGTCGGCGGCATCTCCTCGGCCGAGGACGCCTATGCCAAGATCCGGGCCGGCGCCTCGGCGGTGCAGCTCTATACCGCGCTGGTCTACGAGGGGCTCTCGCTCGTGCCGCGGATCGCGCGCGGCCTCGACGCGCTGCTCGCCCGGGACGGCTTCGCCAATGTCGCGCAGGCCGTGGGAGCCGACCGCGACCGCTGGCTCTAGGCGGCCGACCGCTCCAGGGCGGGGTAGCGCGCGGCCAGCGTCACCCCCCGCGCGACGAACGAGATCAGCATCGCCGCCCAGAGCCCGTGATTGCCGAAGGCGGGCATCAGCAGCAGCGCCGCGCCGAAATAGATCGCGGCCGAGATCGCCATCATGTTGCGCATGTCCCCCGTCCGGGTCGCGCCGATGAAGATGCCGTCCAGCATCCAGGCCGCGATCCCCACCACCGGCGCCGCCACCATCCAGGGCAGGTAGCGCATCGCCGCCGCGCGCACGTCGGGCGCCGTCGTCATCACCTCGACGATCGCTCCGCCGAAAAGCCAGAACGCCGCCCCGAGGCACAGGCAGATCGCCCCGCCCCAGAGGGACGACAGCAGCGCCCCGCGCCGGAGCCGCGCCACGTCCCGCCGCCCCAGCGCGTTGCCGACCAGCGTCTCGGCGGCGAAGGCGAAGCCGTCGAGCGCATAGGCGGTGATTTCCAGAAATTGCAGCAGGATGTGGTTCGCGGCGAGCTGCACGTCCCCGAAATCCGCGCCCCAGAAGATGAAGCTGATGAAGATCGCCTGCAGCAGGACCGACCGGATCAGGATGTCGGAATTGACCCGGGCCATGTGCACCAGCCGCACCCGGTCGAAGACCCGCGCCGCGTCCCGCCAGGCCGTGCCGGCAAAGGCCCCCCGGCAGAACCACAGCCCCAGCGCCAGCCCCGACCATTCGGCGGCGAAGGTGGCCCAGGCGACGCCCGGCACGCCCCAGCCGAGGCCCAGCACGAACCACAGGTCGAGCGCGACGTTCAGCCCGTTCATCCACAGCTGGATGACCAGCACGGCCCGCGTCCGCTCCAGCGCGATGAGCCAGCCGTTGATCCCGTAGAGCGCGATCAGCGCGGGCGCCGACCAGACCCGGATGCTCATGTAGTCGCGGGCCAGCGCCTCGACCTCGGCGCTCGCGGGCGAGACGCGGAAGGACAGGGCGAAGAGCGGCAGCTGCAGCGCGATAATGGCGAGTCCCGCCGCCCCGCCGATCAGCAGCGCGCGCGACAGCAGGGCCGCGACCTCCGCCCCGTCGCCCGCCCCCTCGGCCTGCGCGGTCAGGCCCGTCGTGCCCATCCGCAGGAAGCCGAAGATCCAGTAGAGCGCGGTCAGGATCACCGCGCCGATGCCCACCGCGCCGATCGGCACCGCCTCGCCCATCTGGCCGACCACGCCCGTATCGACCGCGCCGAGGATCGGCACCGTCGCGTTGGACAGCACGATCGGCACCGCGATGGCCAGCACCCGGCGATGGGTGATGGGCCGCGCCGGGGCGGCGGCCACACCCGCGCTCACGCCGTCACTCCCGCGGCCGCGGCATCAGGAAATGCCCCGTCGCCTGCGCGAAGGGCCGGTCGCGGTTGTCCTGCCACGCCTCGACCTGCACGCTGGCATAGCGCCGTCCCGACCGGACGATCCGTGCACGGGCATAGGCGTCGCGCGGCAGGCCGGTGCGCAGGTAGTCGACGGTGAGGTCGATCGTCTTGGGCAGGCGGTCCGGGGCCGCGCCCTGCCCCGCCTCCATGCTTTCCCATTGCCGGGTCCAGGCGAGTTCGAGGATCGCCACCGTCTCGAGAAAGGCGGCGACCGCCCCGCCATGTAGGGCGGGGAGCATCGGGTTGCCGATATTGGTGTCGGCATAGGCCATGATCCCCGTCAGCTCGTCGCCGCGCCGGTCGAACGAGATGCCGAGGAAGGCGGCATAGGGGATCGACCCGACCAGCTCGGCCAGCGCGGCGTCGCGCCGCTGCTTGACCACCTGGACGGGTTCGGGGCGGGGCCGCGCGCTCACGACCGCCGCTCCACCGTGAAGGCGCCGGTGGCGGTGGCGACGGGCGGCCCCTCCTCGCCATCCGTCGCCGTGGCGCGGACGAAGGCGACGGAGCGGGTCATGTGGTGACATTCGGCGACGGCCCGGATCGTCCGGCCCGGCACCGCGCCGCGCATGTAGTCGATGCGAAGGTCGAGCGTCGCGGTGCCGTCCGGGCCCGAGGGATGGACCATCACCGCCGCCCCGCTGCAGGTATCCATCAGGGCCGAGACGGCGCCGCCGTGGATCACCCCGGTCCCGGGATCGCCGATCAGCCGGGCATCGTAGGGCATCTCCATCTCGACCCGGCCCGGCCCGACCTCGGCGATCCGCATGCCCAGCGCGCGGGCATGGGGGATCGCCTCGACGAAGGCGCGGCTCAGCAGGGCGCGGCGGGCCGCCGCCTCGTCCCCATCCGTCTCGTCCGCCATGATCCGCCCCCGTCTCGCGTGCCCAGCCGGAAACTTGGCCATTGCGGCGCGGGCGGCAACCTCTATCTTCGAGTTCTGGAACCATTCCAGATTCCGACCGGAGCCCGATGACCACCACGACCGTCCCGACCCGTCCCGCGCCGCAGCCCCTCGTGCTTCCCCGGCGCTGGGGACCGTTCCGGGGCGGCCGGCTGCTTGTCGTGCTGCTGCTCGCCGCGCTGGCCCTCGCGCCGGGAGAGCTGGGCGCGCTGACCCGCGGGCTGATGACCGACGCCTTCGTACAGGTGAGCGTCTTCGTCGCGGCGACGCTTCTGCTGTTCTACGGGGCGGAGAAGGTGCTGCGCTTCGACATCGGCGACGCACTCTCCCGGGCGAAGGGATGGCAGGTGCCGATCGCGGCGCTGATGGGCGCGACGCCGGGCTGCGGCGGCGCCGTGGTCGTGGTCGCTGCCTTTGCCTCGGGCAAGGCGAGCTTCGGCGCCGTGGTCGCGACCCTCACCGCGACGATGGGCGACGCGGCGTTCCTGCTGCTCGCCACGCGGCCGGAGGCGGCGGCCGTGCTGCTGCCGGTGCAGCTGCTCGTCGGGGTGGGCGCGGGCTGGATCACCGACCGCTTCGCCGCCTCCGACTACCGCCCGACCTCGGGGCCCGCCTGCGAGATCGCGCCGCGGATCGGCCGGCTGCGGGCCCGGGACCTGACCTATCTCGCCATGGTCGCGCCGGGCCTCGTCGTCGGCGTCGCGCAGATCGCGCAGGTGGAGGTGGCCCGTGTCGCGGGGGTGCCGATCGAGGTCTTCGCCCTCGCCGGGATCGCGACCGGCCTGCTGATCTGGGCCGCCTCGCCGGTGAACGCGATGACGAACGGCGGCGACGGGCCGGTGACGCGGATGTCCGAGGAGACCTCGTTCATCTCGATCTGGGTGATCTTCGCCTACCTCGCCTACGACTACCTCGCCGCCTTCGCCGGTCTCGATCTCGAGGCGCTGTTCACCGCCATCGCCCCGGTCCTGCCCCTCCTCGGCGCGGCGATCGGGCTGGTGCCGGGCTGCGGGCCGCAGGTCGTGGTGGCGACGCTCTACGTCAACGGCGCGATCCCCTTCTCGGCCCTCGCCGCGAACGCGATCTCGAACGACGGGGACGCGCTCTTCCCGGCGATCGCGCTGGCACCCCGGGCGGCGGTGATGGCGACGGTCTACTCCACCGTGCCGGCCGTGCTGGTCGGCTACGGCTTCCACATCCTCGCGCCCGGCTTCCTGAACTGATCCGCCCGGTTGCCCCGCGCGCGGCGGCGGACTACCTCCCCCGGCGGAAAGGGAGTGGCTGATGACCGAGACCAGGCTGTCGTTCAAGGAGATGTGCGCGAAGTTCGACGTCACGCCGCGGACGCTGCGCTACTACGAGTACATCGAGCTGCTCGCCCCCGAGCGCGAGGGCCGCTCGCGTTTCTACGGCCCGCGCGAGATCGCGCGGATGACGCTGATCCTGCGCGGGCGGCGCTGGGGTTTCCCGCTGGAGGAGATCCGGCAATGGCTCCTGATCTACGAGAAGGAAGGCACGCAGGCACAGATGCGGACCTTCGTCGACTATGCCGACGCGCGCCTCGCCGCGCTGGAGGAGGAGCGGCGCCAGCTCGAGGAGACGATGTCCGAGCTGCGCGGCCTGCGGGACGAGACGGCCTCCACGCTGTCGTGACGCGGCGTTCCCGCGCACCGATCCGGCACAACTCCGCCGTGTAGGACGCGGGGGAAGCGGGATTTCGCGCGCGGCGATGCGATCGCGCAAAGTGTCCTCGCAAAACTGACCGCCTTGCCTACCTTGTCGTCAGGGAAGGACGGGATTATTGACCGTCCGTTCAAATTATTCCGCGACGCGGCAGGCAGAGGGCGCTGACCTCTCGTCAGCAGGATTTCTGACGCCGCGTTTCATTTACGTTCACGTCAATTCGTCTTGTAGGGTGGCTCGCGTGGGCTCACCTCGCGGGCGATGCGACGCCAACCGAGGGCGACCCCGATGACGACTGAGACCGACAAGACGACGACCGAAGAGACGATGACGATCCGGGAGATGTGCGACCTCTTCGAGGTCACGCCGCGCACCCTCCGGTTCTACGAATCGAAGGAGCTGATCTTCCCGATCCGGGAGGGGACGCGCCGCCACTTCACCCGGCGCGACCGGGCGCGGCTGAAGCTGATCCTGCGCGGCAAGCGCTTCGGCTTCAGCCTCGAGGAGATCCGGCAGCTGCTGGACCTCTACGACATGGGCGAGGGCAAGACCGTGCAGCTCGCCAGGACATACGAGCTGGCCCAGCAGCATCTCGACGAGATGAAGGGCCAGCGCGAGGAGCTCGACCGCGCGATCGCGGAGCTGGAGACCCAGATGGAATGGGGCGCCAGGGAGCTCGAGAAACGCCGCTCCAACGCCGCCTGACGGGGGGCCGGGGGCGGCCGCAGGAGGACTGGCGGCGGGGCGGGCCCTGCCGCCGCGCAAGCGAGAAGAGGACCGCATGCCGACCTACACCGCCCCCACCCAGGACATCCAGTTCCTGCTCCACGACATCCTCGACATCGCGGCGCAGGACATCCCGGGCTATTCCGATCTGGACCGCGACTTCACCGCCGCCATCGTCGAGGAGGCGGGCAAGCTCGCCGCGAACGTCATCCTGCCGACCAACCGCACCGGCGACCAGCAGGGCTGCCGCCTGGAGAACGGCGTCGTGCGCGTGCCCGACGGCTTCCGGGAGGCGTTCGACGCCCTGCGCGAGGGCGGCTGGACCGCGCTCGACTGCGACGAGGCCTATGGCGGCCAGGGCCTGCCGGCGATCATGCGCACCGCCTCGAACGAGGCCTTCGTCTCGGCCAACATGGCGCTGAACATGTATCAGGGCCTGACCCACGGCGCCTATCTGGCAATCCACAAGCACGGCACCGACGCGCAGAAGGACACCTTCCTGCCGAAGCTGGTCTCCTGCCAATGGACCGGCACGATGAACCTGACCGAGGCGCATTGCGGCACCGATCTGGGGCTGATGCGCACGAAGGCCGAGCCGCAGGAGGACGGGACCTACCGGATCAGCGGCGAGAAGATCTTCATCTCCTCGGGCGAGCACGAGATGGCGGACAACATCGTCCACCTCGTGCTGGCGAAGATCCCGGGCGGGCCGGACGGCGTGAAGGGCATCTCGCTCTTCATCGTGCCGAAATTCCTCGTGAACGAGGACGGATCGCTCGGGGACCGGAACGGCGTGCGCTGCACCGGTCTGGAAGAGAAGATGGGCATCCACGGCAATTCGACCTGCGTGATGACCTACGAGGGGGCCACGGGCTACCTGCTGGGGGCCGAGCACAAGGGCATGCGCGCGATGTTCACGATGATGAACGACGCCCGCGCCGGGGTCGGCCTGCAGGGCCTGTCGCAGGCCGCCATCGCCTACCAGAACGCCCTGGCCTACGCGCAGGACCGCCTGCAGGGCCGCGACATCACCGGGGCGAAGCAACCGGACGCGCCGGCCGACCCGATCATCGTCCATCCCGACGTGCGCCGGTCGCTGATGGAGCAGAAGAGCTTCGTCGAGGGCGGCCGCGCCTTTGCGATGTGGGCCTCGATGCTGCTCGACCGGGCCGAGCGGACCGGGGACGAGGCGACCGAGGGGCTGGTCTCGCTGTTGACGCCGGTCATCAAGGGCTTTCTCACCGACAAGGGCTACGAATACGCGACGCAGGCCCAGCAGATCTATGGCGGGCACGGCTACATCGAGGAATGGGGCATGTCGCAATACGTCCGCGACGCCCGCATCGCGATGATCTACGAGGGCACGAATGGCGTGCAGGCGCTCGACCTCGTGGGCCGCAAGCTCGCCTCGGGCGGCGGCAGACACGCGATGGCCTTCTTCGATCACGTGAAGGGCTTCCTCAAGGAGGCCGGCCAGGACGACGAGCTGTCTCCCGCCATCCTCGATCCGCTCAAGGCGGCGTCGAAGGATCTGCAGGCGGCGGCGATGTTCTTCATGCAGCAGGGACCGAAGGATCCGAACGCCGCGCTCGCAGGGTCGACCGACTTCCTGCACATGTTCGGCCATGTCTGCCTGGGCCTGATGTGGGGCCGCATGGCTGTGAAGGCGAAGGCGATGCTGGAGGCGGGGGAAGGCGATGCCGATTTCCTGCGGACCAAGATCGCGACGGCCCGGTTCTACGGCCGGCGGCAGCTGCCGCTGACCGGCGCGCTGCTCAAGCGCATCGAATCGGGGTCCGAGCCGGTGATGGCGCTCGAGGCGGCGAATTTCTGATCCCGGGCGGTCGGAGCGGCCATCCTGCGGACGCGATGTCCTGTAGGATGGGTCGCACCCACCCCCGCCGAGAAGGAGACCCCCATGCCGAAACGCCTGCGCCTGACCCGTCGCGTGAACCTCGCCCTGACCGAGGATGCCTGGCGGCGGCTGAAGCGCTTCGCCGCCGAGGCGGGCCTCGACGAGGGCGAGGCGCTGTCCTTCCTGTTCGAGAATTTCGACAGCGTGATGGACGAGGAGACGTTCGGCCACCGGCTGCGGCTGTTCAATTCGGAGCTGGAGGCGCGCAAGCGGTGAGCGGGCGCCCGGCCGGACCGTGCGGCCGTGAGTATTTGGGGCAAGATAAGAGCAGGGCCACGGCCCTTGCCGGAGGGAGGAAGAGATGACCGCGCGACTGACCTGCTTCGGCGAGAGCGGCAACGCGTACAAGGCGGCGCTGACGATGGAGCTGGCCGGCTACGACTGGGCGCCGGTGCATCTCGACTTCTTCGGCGGCGCCGCCCGCACGGACGATTTCCGCGCGCTGAACGAGATGGGCGAGGCGCCGGTGCTGGAGGAGGACGGGCTGGTTCTGAGTCAGTCCTGCGTCATCCAGCTGCACGTGGCGGAGCGGACAGGACGCTTCCTGGACGGGGACCGAAACGAGATCCTGCGCTGGATGTTCTGGGACGCGCAGAAGGGCACCGGCCAGCAGGGGGGCCTGCGGTTCCTGATGAACTTCCTGCCCGAGGAGAAACGCCCCGAGGGCGCGATCGACTGGCTGACGGGCCGCGTGCAGGCCGCGCTCGGCGTGCTGGAGCGGCATCTCGCGGGGCGCGACTGGATGGTGGGCGACGCCCCCACGATCGCCGACTTCGCCTGCTGCGGCTATCTCTACTATCCCGAGCCCTTCGGCTTCGACCGCGCCGCGCACCCGAACATCGACGCCTGGCTGGACCGGATCGCCGCCCTGCCCGGCTGGAAACACCCCTACGACCTGATGCAGCGCGCCTTTCCCGGCGCGTGAGGAGACGACATGCTAGACGCCTACATCTTCGACGCCGTCCGCACCCCGCGCGGCAAGGGCCGCCCGGACGGGTCGCTCCACGAGGTGACCTCCGCCCGCCTCTCCGCCCAGGTGCTCGACGCCCTGCGGGAGCGCAACGGGCTGGAGGGACACGCGGTCGAGGACGTGATCTGGGGCAACGCCACGCAGGTCGCCGAACAGGGCGGGTGCCTGGCGCGGACGGCCGTGCTGGCGAGCGGGCTGGACCAGTCGATCCCGGGCCTGTCCATCAACCGCTTCTGCGCGAGCGGGCTCGAGGCGGTGAACCTCGCCGCCAACCAGGTGAAGGGCGGCGCGGGCGCCGCCTACATCGCCGGCGGGGTCGAGGCGATGTCCCGCGTGCCCATGGGCTCGGACGGGGCGGCGATCGCGGTCGACCCGTCGGTGGCGATGGAGACCTATTTCGTGCCCCAGGGCATCGCGGCGGACATCATCGCGACCGAATACGGCTTCAGCCGCGACGACGCCGACGCCTTCGCGGTGGAGAGCCAGAAGCGCGCCGCCGCCGCCTGGGCGGACGGGCGGTTCGACCGCTCCGTCGTCGCGGTGCGCGACGTGAACGGGCTGCCGATCCTGGAGAAGGACGAGTACCTGCGCCCCGGCACCGACATGCAGGCCCTCGGCGCGCTGAACCCGTCCTTCCAGCAGATGGGCGAGGTCATGCCCGGCTTCGACAAGGTCGCGCTGATGAAATACCCGCATCTGGAGAGGATCCGGCACGTCCACCATGCCGGCAATTCCAGCGGCATCGTCGACGGATCGGCCGGGGTGCTGGTCGGATCGAAGGAATGGGGCGAGGCGATGGGGCTGAAACCCCGCGCCCGGATCCGCGCCACGGCCAAGATCGGGACCGACCCGACCATCATGCTGACCGGCCCCGTCCCCGTGACCGAGAAGATCCTGTCCGAGAGCGGGATGGAGATCGGCGACATCGACCTCTTCGAGGTGAACGAGGCCTTCTCGGCCGTCGTGCTGCGCTTCCTCCAGCGCTTCGGCGTCGATCCCGCGGCGGTGAACCCCAATGGCGGGGCGATCGCGATGGGCCACCCGCTCGGCGCGACGGGGGCGATCATCCTCGGCACGCTGCTCGACGAGATGGAGCGCGCGAACAAGGCCACCGGTCTCGCCACGCTCTGCGTCGCCTCGGGCATGGGCGCGGCCACAATCATCGAGCGGGTCTGAGGGCCATGTCGGTGCGCGACGCGGTCTTCCTCGACGTCCAGGGCTTCCTGGACGAGATCGTGGACGTCGTCGCGCGCCGGGACCATGCCGGCTATCTCGACCTGATCGCCCTGCCCTACGCGATCCATTCGGCTGCCGAGACGCGCGTCTTCGACGACCCGGACAGGATGGCCGATCACTTCACCCTGTTCCTCGCCGGGCTCGATGCGCTCGGCTTCGAGGGGGTCCGGCACCATCTCCTCCGCGCCGACGCGCTGGGACGCGACCTCGTCTCGGCCGTATACGAGACCCAGCTGATCGGGGGGCGGCGCGTCGTCGCCGCGCCCTACCGCTCCACCATCACCATCCGCCGCCAGCCCGACCGCTGGCGGGCGGTGGCGAACGCGCACACCGTCGGCCATGCCGACTGGGTCGAGCGGCTGATGGCGGACGACGCGTTCCGGAAACGCTGAGACGAGGGAGGGACCGATGCCGATCCATCGCAGGGACAGCGTGCCGCTGACGGAAGGCACGTCCAGCTACCCCGCCCCCTTCGACCAGGGGGACGGCCACCTCGCCTGGCGGGCGCTCGGCGATGCGGGCGGGCTGACCCAGTTCGGCGTCGCGCTCGAGACGATCCGCCCCGGCGGCGTGTCGAGCCAGATGCACTGGGAGAGCGCGGAGGACGAGTTCCTCTACATGCTGGAGGGCGAGATCACGGTGATCGAGGACGGGGTCGAGACGGTGATCGGCCCCGGCGATTGCTGCACCTGGCCGGCCGGCGGGCCGCCCGCCCACACCCTGCGCAACCATACGGGCAGCCCCGCCACCTACCTCATCATGGGCAGCCGCCGGGACGGCAACGTGACCGTCTATCCGGGGCTCGACCTGCTGCACCTGCCGCGCGGCTATGCCCGCCGCGACGGCACCCCCTATCCACAGGACACCTGACCGGCGCGCCCGGACGGAAACGAGAGGACCGACATGGCCGAATTCACGATGGACACCGACGCACAGGGCGTCGCGACGATCACCTGGGACCTGCCCGGCAAGTCGATGAACGTGATGACCCTGAACGGCTGGGAGGAGCTGGAGACGCTGATCGACCGCGCCCTCGCGGACGAGGGCGTGAAGGGGATCGTCCTCACCTCCGGCAAGGAGGGATCCTTCGCGGGCGGCATGGACCTCAACGTCATCGCACGGATGCGGGACGAGGCGGGGGACGATCCCGCGCGGGGTCTGTTCGAGGGGATCATGCGGATCCACGGCATCATGCGGAAGATCGAGCTCGCCGGCATGGACCCCAAGACGAAGAAGGGCGGCAAGCCGATCGCGGCCGCCCTGCCCGGCACCGCGCTCGGCATCGGGCTCGAGCTGCCGCTCTGCACGCACCGCATCTTCGCCGCCGACAACCCGAAAGCGAAAATCGGCCTGCCCGAGATCAAGATCGGCATCTTCCCCGGCGCGGGCGGCACCACCCGCCTCGCCCGCAAGCTGGGCGCGATGGGCGCCTCGCCCCTGCTGCTGGAAGGCAAGCTGAACGACCCGGCAAAGGCGAAATCGGCGGGGGTGGTGGACGAGGTCGTCCCGGCCGGCGAGCTTCTGGACCGCGCCAAGGCCTGGGTGCTGGGGGCGACCGACGCCGACATCGTGAAGCCCTGGGACCAGAAGGGCTACAAGTTCCCCGGCGGCGCGCCATACCATCCGTCCGGCTTCATGACCTTCGTCGGGGCCTCTGCCATGGTGAACGGCAACACGCAGGGCGCCTACCCGGCGGCGAAGGCGCTGCTGAGCGCGGTCTACGAGGGGGCGCTGGTGCCCTTCGACA
Organism: Wenxinia saemankumensis; assembly: GCF_900141735.1. Taxonomy (GTDB): domain Bacteria; phylum Pseudomonadota; class Alphaproteobacteria; order Rhodobacterales; family Rhodobacteraceae; genus Wenxinia; species Wenxinia saemankumensis. Next base: position 578,119 of record NZ_FQYO01000002.1, on the reverse strand, counting down.
CCGCGCTGCGGATCGAGGCGCGGTATTTCACCCATGTCCTGCTGAATCCGTCCTCGTCCGCGATGATCCGCAGCCTCTTCATCAACAAGGAGGCGCTGGAGAAGGGCGCGAACCGGCCGGACGCGCCGGACCAGAGGGTCCGCAAGGTCGGCGTGCTCGGCGCCGGGATGATGGGGGCGGGCATCGCCCATGTCGCGGCGAATGCCGGGATCGAGGTCGTGCTGATCGACCAGGCGCAGGAAGCGGCCGATCGCGGCAAGGCCCATTCCGAGGGGCTGCTCGACAAGGGCATCGCGCGCAAGCGCGTCACCGCCGAGCAGAAGGCCGAGGTGCTGGCCCGGATCGACGCCACGACCGACCTGGAGCGATTGAAGGGCTGCGACCTGATCGTCGAGGCGGTCTTCGAGGATCCGGGCGTGAAGGCGGAGATGACGAAGAAGGTGGAAGCGGTCGTCGGCGAGGACGCGATCTTCGCCACCAACACCTCCACCCTGCCGATCACCGAACTGGCCAGGGCCAGCGCGCGGCCCGAGCAGTTCATCGGCATCCACTTCTTCAGCCCCGTCGACAGGATGATGCTGGTCGAGATCATCAAGGGTGAGAGGACTGGTGCGCGGGCGGTGGCCAAGGCGCTCGACTTCGTGCGGCAGATCCGCAAGACGCCGATCGTCGTGAACGACGCGCGCTTCTTCTACGCGAACCGCTGCATCATCCCCTACATCAACGAAGGCATCCGGATGGTCCGCGAGGGGGTGGAGCCCGCCCTGATCGAGAACGCGGCCAAGCTCGCCGGCATGCCGCTGGGCCCGCTGCAGCTGACGGACGAGACCTCGATCGACCTCGGCGTGAAGATCGCCAAGGCGACGAAGGCCGCGATGGGCGCGGACTACCCCAACGACGAGGTGGACGAGGTCCTGTTCTGGATGGCCGATCAGGGGCGCATGGGGCGCAAGGCCGGCAAGGGCTTCTACGCCTATGACGACAAGGGCAAGCGGCAGCTGCTCTGGGACGGGCTGGCCGAACGCTTCCCGGCGGCGGAGCGGCAGCCGGATCTCGTCGAGGTGCAGAACCGCCTGCTCTTCGTGCAGGTGCTCGAGGCGGTCCGCGCCTACGAGGAAGGCGTGCTCGAGGACATCCGCGAGGGCGATGTGGGCGCGATCCTCGGCTGGGGCTTCGCGCCGTGGTCGGGCGGCCCGTTCGCCTGGCTCGACATCCTCGGCGCGCCCTACGCGGCCGAGACATGCGACACGCTTGCGGACCGGTTCGGCCCCCGCTTCGCCTGCCCGGACCTGCTGCGCCGCATGGCCGAGGAGGGCGCAACCTTCTACGGCCGCTTCGGAGACGGCCGCGCCTTCGACGCGGCGGCCTGAGGGCCGCCCCTGCCCCGGGGCAAGGCGCCCCGGGGGACACCCCGAACCGGAAAGGGACGGCCCCGAGCGGGACCGTCCCTTTCTGGCTGGACCGGGAAGAGAGAGAAGGACCGGCTAGACGGCCGCGTGGGCCATGGCGGGGGCGGTGCCGGAGGCGCCGGATCGCTGCGCCTCCTCGAGCATCTGCCCGACGAAGGCGCGCGCCTCGCGAAGGGTGAGGGCGGCGGTGGGCCCGACATGGCCGCTGGCGAAGATCTCGTCGATCATGTCGGCATCGCGCGCGCAATGGATCAGACCGCCGGACCGCAGGTAGACGATCTCGTCCCGCTCGAAGCAGAGCCGCACCAGCGAGGGGCGCTGCCCGCTCATCCGGCTCGGCCCGATGCCGAACACGCCGTCGAGCGCGCGGGCCGGCAGTATCACGAAGGGGTCGCCGAACATCTCCTCGGCGAGGTCGCTCTCGATCATCAGGTAGCTGCAGGGCATGACCTCGAAGCTGCGCTCGTTGCCGAGCGCGCCCGCAGGCACTGAGAGCGGCCGGGCGGAGCCGAAGATCGGCATCCGGTCGTCCTGCCCCATCGACTGGCGATAGATCGCCTCGAGCGGGACCATGCCGTTGTCGAAGGTCAGCACCCGATCCCCGGCGCTCAGCGCCTCGACCGCGCGCCAGCCCATGGCGGTGGCGATTTCCGTCCCGGCGAGCAGGCCGCCGTCGAAATCGGCGCAGGCGCGCTGTCCGGGTGTGCCGTTCAGGGGGGAGAAGGTGAGGCCCATGGCGGTGTCATCCTCGGCGAGTTTGGCAGCGGAGGTCTGTCGTTCGACCTGTGGGACCCATTTGGCCGTCCGCTCGGGGCGGAGGCGCGACCGAATTGTGTTCCCCCGGTGTCGAAATGCCCTTTTCGGGGGGACCAAGGCGTTAATTTCCCGCTCCAAGGGCCCCCGCCGGCCACGGCCGGGCCACCTGCCCGAAAAGTCAGGTGACCTGTCCGAAAGATCAGGCGGAGTGATTCGCTCCACGCGGACCCCGGGGCAGGCCGGATTGGTCAGGCCTCATGAAATATTGGAACGGGTGGCCGGCGGGGGCCCCGCGGCGGTGCCCGGCACCGGCCAAGCGCCTGACGGCCCCCCCTGTCTTAGGACTTGTGGCAGCGCCGCACGCCGCGGGGCTGCCTCCTGCCGGTCCGGTTGCCGCAATTGCGCCACGATCACCCCGCCGGCCCCGCCCGCCCGGGACCGCCCCGCACGCCCCGGCACGCCACGGCCGGGCGAGACGCCTGTTCACCCGCCCCGTCCGCCTGTAGGCTGCGCGTCGAGCAGATCGAGCCCAAGGCCACGCGAGAACGAGCCCCCCCTTGTCAGGAACCGCACTGTCCCGATACGCCCGGCTCGAATGCCCCGGCCTCTGGCGCCCCTCCCACGAGGCGCAGCGCCGCGACGTGACGGTCTCCTTCGGGCAGGCGACCCTCGTCATCTCGGACAGCGCCGGTCGCCCCCTCACCCATTGGTCGCTGCCGGCGGTCGAGCGTCTGAATCCCGGCGAGGATCCCGCGCTCTACGGCCCTGACCGCGAGGCGGGAGAGACGCTGGAACTCTCCGACGCCACGATGATCGACGCGATCGAGACCGTGCGGAAGAGTCTCGACCGCGCCCGCCGGCATCCGGGCCGGCTGCGTCAGGTGATCGTCTGGGGCGGCGGCGCGCTGGCGGTCGTGGCGATCGCGCTCTGGCTGCCCTCGGCGCTGCTGACCCAGGCCCTCGGCGCCGTGCCGGAGACCAAGCGGAGCGAGATCGGCGCGATCCTCCTCGGTCACCTGCAGCGGGTGACCGGGCCCGCCTGCCGCAACCCGCTGGGGACCGAGGCGCTGGCCCGGCTGCACGAGCGGGTGATGGGGCCGGACGCGCCCGGCCAGGCGGTCGTGCTGCCTGCCGCCCTGCCCGGACCGCTCTACCTGCCGGGGGGACTCATCGTCCTGTCGCGCCGCACGGTCGAGACGGCGAGCGAACCCTCGGTCGTCGCCGGCCAGATGATCGCCGCCGTCAACGGCCCCGCGGGCGACCCGATGGCCCCGATCCTGCGGGCCGAGGGATTGCGCGCGACCGTGACCCTGCTGACGACCGGCGACCTGCCCGACGCCGCCCTCGCGACCGAGGCGCAGCGCCTGCTGTCGAACCCTGTCGTGCCCCCCGATCCCGACGCGCTGGCCCCCTGGTTCGAGGCGGCGGACGTACCGATGGGCCCCTGGGCGCGCTACCGCGAGACCGACCCGCCCGAACCGCCGCAACCCGCCTCGGGCCAGGCTGTGCTGAGCGACGGCGACTGGGTCGGCCTCCAGGGCATCTGCCGGGGCTGACCCGGCCCCCGTCCGATACGGCCCGGAACGGCCCGGAACGACCCCGGACCGGCCGGGCAGGCCCGGCCGGCCCTCCTCAGCGGATCAAGTAGCCGTCGCTGGCCCGGTAGCCCGCTGCCGCCGCCTGACCGGCATCGGCGAAGGGCGAGGCGTAGCGAGCCGGCAGGCCGCGCTGCGGGTTCACCCGCCCGTCCTCCCAGGCGCGCACGTAGCCTGCCGGAGGATGGGCCGGGATCGGCGCGCCGACCGGGTTCGAGGCCGGGATCGGCTGCGGATTGAAGATGTCCTCCAGCCCCGAGGCGCGGGCGAAACGCGCGGTCGTGAGCGGCGCGGGGGCAGCCGCGCCGGCGCCGGAGGGGGACTGCGCCTGCGGCCCGCAGCGCACGCCACCGGTCCCGCCGCCGGTCAGGTAGGCCCCCATCGCGTCGCGGCACGGATGGACGAAGGCGGTCATCGTTCCGGCCGTGGCAGGGGCGGCGGGGGCGCCGGGCATGCCCGGGCCGCCGGGCAGCTGCGAGGCGGCGACCATCGTCGGACCGGGAACGGGGGCCGCGACGGGCAATGTCGTCGGCGCGGTGCCGCAGACCGGCAACCCGGTCTCGCGGTAGACGTAGCGCAGCCCCGTCAGGGCGGCCTCGGCGCACAGATCGGCCAGCGCGACGCGGCGCGGCTCGGCGCCCGCGACCGTCACCGCGCCGCCGGGACCGGCGACGGGCACCGACGCGTTCACCGGCCCGGCCATCGGCGCCGGCAGGGCGGCCGGCCCGCAGGAGATCGTCTCGCGCGTCTCGGCGTTCACCCATCCCGGTTGCGGTCCGCTCCGCCCCTCGCAGAAGGCGCCGAGGGTCAGGCGCTCGGGCTGCGGCGACGCGGCGGGCATCGGGCCGGGCATGGTTGCGGGCATCGCGGCCGGGCTCGCGGCGGCCGGTCGCACGCCGCCGCCGCAATCGATCGTCTCGCCCGTCTCGGCATTGACGAAGCCGCCCTGCACGCCGCGCCGGCCCTCGCAGAAGGCGGCGAGCGTGGTCCGCTGCGCCTGCGCCTCCGGCGCCGGGGCGGCCGCCGGGGGCGGCACCACCTGCGGAGAGGTCGGGACGGGCCGGCCGGCCATCGTCGCCGCCGGGCCGCCGGCCTCCGCCGCCGGGGCGGGAGCGGGCGCGTTCTCGGGCACCGCGATCAGGTTCGGCAGATCGTCGGGAATGTCGGCCATCGCCGGCAGGGGGATCCCCTCCGGAAAGGTCGGCGCGAAGCCGCAGAGCTGCTCGCGGCTCTGCGACAGGCGGGGCACCCAGCGGGTCGCGCCGGCGACGCCCGCGCGGATGAAGACGCAGCCCCCGCTGTCGACATACTGGTTTCCCGGGTAGCTCTCGGGCGGGAACTCGCGCGGCAGGACCTGCGCCGCAACGCTCCCGGCCTGCATCCATCCCAGCCCGGCGAGGAGCGCGACGGCTCCGACCCTGGTCGCGCGGCTCAGCTGTCGCATCGGTTCCCCCACAAGATATGGTGGAAACCTGCCAAAGCCCCCGCAGGATGTAAAGGGACCGATGCCGTTTCGGAAACGCCGCGTTCCCCCTGCACCGGACCCGCCCGCAGGGCCGCCGGGCCCTTGCGGATCAGCGGCTTGCGCGCCGGGCCCTTCCGGTCCGGCGCGCGGCGCCCGTCACTTCGTTCCGAAGATGCGGTCGCCGGCATCGCCGAGCCCGGGGACGATGTAGCCGTGATCGTCCAGTCGCTCGTCCAGCGCCGCGGTGACGATCGGCACGTCGGGATGCGCCTCCTTCATCCGCGCCACCCCCTCCGGGGCCGCGAGCAGGCACATGAAGCGGATGTCCCGCGCGCCCGCCGCCTTGATGAGGTCGATGGCCGCGGCCGAGGAATTGCCCGTCGCCAGCATCGGATCGACGACGATCGTCAGCCGGTCCTCCAGCGCGCTCGGCACCTTGAAGTAGTACTGCACCGGCTGCAGCGTCTGGGGATCACGGTAGAGGCCGACGAACCCGACCCGGGCGGCGGGGATCAGCTCGAGGATCCCGTCCATCAGCCCGTTGCCGGCCCGCAGGATCGAGATCAGCGCCAGCTTCTTGCCCTCGATCACGGGCGCGTCCATCGGCTGCAGCGGCGTCTCGATCCGCCGGGTCGTCAGCGGCAGGGTGCGGGTGATCTCGTAGGCTAGCAGGAGCGAGATCTCGCGCAGCAGCTGCCGGAAGGACTTGGTCGAGGTGTCCTTCTCGCGCATCAGGCTCAGCTTGTGCTGGACGAGGGGGTGATCGACGATCGTCAGGTGCTGGGTCATGGGCGTCTCCCGCGGATGCTTCCCCGGGGTCGTAGGCCAAGCCGGCGGCCCCGTCGAGGCACTGGTCAAGCCCCCCGCCCCGGCGTAAGCCGCGCCCCATGCGCATCGTCCCCCTGTCCGAGGCGCGGCGCCTGCCCCTCTGGCAGCGTCCCGTCGCCCTGCTTTTCCTCACCGCCGCGGCGATGCCGCTCGCCTTCAATGTCTGGTCGGCGCTGCTGAACAACTTTGTCATCGAGGTGGCGGGCTTCGACGGCAGCGACATCGGCTGGCTGCACACGGTGCGCGAGATCCCGGGCTTCCTCGCCGTGGGGGTGATCGCGCTGATCCTCTTCGTCCGCGAGCAGGTGCTGGGCCTCGTCGCGCTGCTGATGCTGGGCGTGGCGACGGCGATCACCGCCTTCTTTCCGTCGCTGGGCGGCATCCTGACGGTGACGATGCTGTCCTCGATCGGGTTCCACTACTACGAGACGGTGAACCAGTCGCTCCAGCTGCAATGGCTGGACCGGGCGCGCGCGCCGCAGATGCTGGGCTGGATCCTGTCCGTCGGGTCGGGCGCGACGCTGATCGCCTATCTCTGCATCATCGTGACGTGGAAGCGGTTCGACCTCGACTATGCTACCGTCTACCTGGCGGGCGGCGGGATCACCGCCCTGCTCGCGATCCTCGCCCTGTTCGCCTATCCGCAGTTCGAGGCGCCGCACCCGCAGGTCAAGCGGATGGTCCTGCGCCGGCGCTACTGGCTCTACTACGCGCTGCAGTTCATGTCGGGCGCGCGGCGGCAGATCTTCGTCGTCTTCGCCGCCTTCATGATGGTGGAGCGTTTCGGCTTCGAGGTCGACGACATCACGCTGCTCTACAGCGTGACGCTGGTCGCCAACATCGTCCTCGCCCCCGCGATCGGCCGGTTCGTCACCGTGGCGGGCGAGCGGCGGACCCTGCTGATCGAATATGCCGGGCTGATGGCGATCTTCGCCAGCTATGGCGGGCTCTACATGTTCGGCTGGGGCGTGGCGGTCGCGGCGCTGCTCTACATCCTCGACCACATCTTCTTCGCCATGGCGCTCGCGCTGAAGACCTATTTCCAGAAGATCGCCGATCCCGGCGACATCGCGCCCACCGCCGCCGTGGCCTTCACGATCAACCACATCGCGGCCGTCTTCCTGCCCGCGGCGCTGGGCTACCTGTGGCTGACCTCGCCGGCGGCCGTGTTCCTGCTCGCCACCGGGATGGCCGCCACCTCCTTCGCGCTCGCATTGCTGATCCCGCGACACCCGGCCCCGGGGCACGAGACACGGCTGGCGCCGTTGCCGACCGCGCCCGCCGAATAGGGGCGATCGTCGGCGTCGGGGCGGCGCCCGCCTCAGCGGCAGGGCAGCGTCCGCAGCGAGCGAAGCACCTCGATCCGGGCCGAGGCCTGGTCGTGGGTCAGCTCGCGCTCGACCTGTTCGCCGGTCCGCTCGCAGAGCTGCTGGAGCTCGCTCTTCTGCGCTGTCGTCATCGGGGCGCTCTGCCCCATCGGCATCGTGCTCATCGTCGTCGCCTTTCGGTCCCGTCCGCCCCCATGCCGACCCGGTGTCACGCCGGGCGAAGGACGGCTTCGCGGCGGCGATGGGGCCTTGTCGTGCCGGGCGCGGACACCTCGTCCGTGTCGCGTGTCGCAATCCCAACGGGGCGCCGCATGACGGGGTTCCGTCACGTTCCGGGCCGGACCGGCGAGCGTTGCCGCCGGGCCTCGCCTTGCATCCGGCCGGGCCCCGCCGCAGGATCGCGGGCACCATCGACCCGCCGGGAGCGCCGCCCATGTCCGACACCGATCTTCTCGCCGCTGCCCGCGCCATCCGCGAGCGCGCCTACGCGCCCTATTCGAACTTCAAGGTGGGGGCGGCGATCCGCACGCCGTCCGGCGCGGTCTTCACCGGCGTCAACGTCGAGAACGCCGCCTATCCCGAAGGCACCTGCGCCGAGGCGGGCGCGATCGCCGCGATGATCGCCGGCGGCGAGACCCGGATCGCCGAGGTGGCCGTCATCGCCGACGCGCCTCGTCCGGTCACGCCCTGCGGCGGCTGCCGGCAGAAGCTGGCGGAATTCGGGGCGGGCGACACGCCCGTCACGATGGCCAACCTCGCCGGAACCGAAGAGCGCACGACGCTGGCCGCCCTGCTGCCGGGAGGCTTCACCTCCTCCGACATGGCCGCCGGCTGAACGCGATGACGGCCCGCCTCGACGTTCGCGCCGTCAACGGCTGCCTCCGGCGGGGCGAGGCTCCGGATCCGGACGCGCTGCGCGCCTTTGCCGCCGGTCTGGCCTCCGGCGCGGTCTCCGACGCGCAGGCCGGCGCCTTCGCGATGGGCGTCTGCCGCACCGCGCTCGGCCCCGCGGGACGCGTCGCGCTGACCGAGGCGATGCGCGACAGCGGCGACGTCCTGACCTGGGACCTGCCCGGTCCCGTCCTCGACAAGCATTCGACCGGGGGACTGGGGGATTGCGTCAGCCTCGTCCTCGCCCCCGCCCTGGCCGCCTGCGGCGTCTACGTTCCCATGATCTCGGGCCGCGGCCTCGGCCATACCGGCGGCACGCTCGACAAGATGGAGGCGATCCCCGGCGTGAAGGTCGAGGTGGACGAGGACCGGCTGCGGCGGATCACCCGCGAGGTCGGCTGCGCCATCGTCGGCGCGACCGGTCGCATCGCCCCGGCCGACCGGACCCTCTACGAGATCCGCGACGTGACCGGCACGGTCGAGAGCGTCGACCTCATCACCGCCTCGATCCTGTCCAAGAAGCTGGCCGCCGGTCTCGGCGGGCTCGTACTGGACGTCAAATGCGGCTCGGGCGCCTTCATGGCGACCGAGGCGGCGGCGCGCGACCTGGCCGAGGCGCTGGTCGAGACCGCGACCGGGGCGGGCTGCCCCACCGCGGCGCTGATCACCGACATGGACCAGCCGCTGGCCCCCGCGCTCGGCAATGCGCTCGAGGTGGCCCTGGCGATGGAGGTGCTGTCCGGCAACCGCGCGGCCGCCCCGCGCCTGCACGACCTGACGATCGCGCTCGGCGACCGGCTGCTGGCTTTGGGCGGGATCGCCGACGGCGCGGCGCGGCTGGCCGGGGCGCTGTCCTCGGGCGCCGCGATGGAGCGGTTCGCGCGCATGGTCGCCGCCCTCGGCGGCCCGCCCGACATGGAGGCGGACTGGCGCGCCCACCTGCCCCGCGCGCAGGTCGTCGGCGACGTCGTCGCCCCGGCGGACGGCATCCTGGCCGGCTGGGACGGCGAGGCGCTGGGCCTCGTCGTGGTCGGCCTCGGCGGCGGGCGCGCGCGCGAGAAGGACCGCATCGACTGGAGCGTCGGCCTCTCCGACATCCGCCCGCTCGGCACGGACGTCCGCCGGGGCGAACCGATCGCCACGATCCATGCCCGCAGCGAAGAGGACGCGCAGGAAGGGGCCGAGGCCGTCCTCGCCGCGCTGACGCTGGGCGAGCGCTTCACGCCCCGGGACCTCGTGCTGGGATCGGTCGGAGGAGACAGACCATGAGCCGCGCCTTCCTCGTCGTGCTCGATTCCGCCGGGATCGGCGGCGCCCCCGATGCGGGCGAGTTCTTCAACGGCGACGTGCCCGATACCGACGCGAACACGATCGGCCATATCGCGCAGGCCTGCGCCGCGGGGCGGGCCGAGGACGGCCGCAGCGGCCCGCTGCAGGTGCCGGTCCTCGCCTCGCTCGGGCTCGGCGCCGCGCTGGAGGCCGCCTCCGGCATGGCGCCGCCCCCGGGGCTGGACGGTCCCGTGACGGGCGCCTGGGCCGCGGCGACCGAGGTCTCGCGCGGCAAGGACACCCCCTCCGGCCACTGGGAGCTGGCGGGCGTGCCGGTGCCGTGGGACTGGCATACTTTCCCGAAGGCCGATCCCTGCTTTCCGCCGGAGCTGGTGGAGGAGGTCTGCCGCCTCTCCGGAACGGACGGCATCCTCGGCAACCGCCACGCGAGCGGGACCAACATCATCGAGGAGGAGGGGGCCGCGCATGTCCGCAACGGCCGGCCGATCTGCTACACCTCCGTCGACAGCGTCTTCCAGATCGCGGCGCACGAGGAGGCGTTCGGCCTCGACCGCCTGCTGGAGCTCTGCGCGGATCTCGCTCCCCGGCTCCACGACATGAAGGTCGGCCGCGTCATCGCGCGCCCCTTCCTCGGATCCGAGGAGACGGGATGGAAGCGCACGTCGAACCGCAAGGACTTCGCCATCGCCCCGCCCGCCCCCACGCTCTGCGACTGGCTGCACGAGGCCGGCCACCCGGTCCACGCCGTCGGCAAGATCGGCGACATCTTCTCGATGCGCGGGATCGACGACGTCGTGAAGGGCGAGGATGCCGAGCTGATGGAGGGGCTGGCCGCGCTGGCCGACGGTGCCGAGGACGGGGCCTTCGTCTTCGCCAATCTCGTCGAGTTCGACAGCCTCTACGGTCATCGCCGCGACGTCTCGGGCTATGCGCGCGCCCTCGAATGGGCTGACAACGCGCTCGGCCTCATCATCCCCCGGCTCCGCGCCGGGGATCTGCTGATCGTCACCGCCGACCACGGGAACGACCCGACATTCTCTGGCACCGACCACACGCGGGAGCGGGTGCCGGTGCTGATGCAGGGCGCGGTGCCCGGCGGGCGCGGCCTCGTCGATTTCGTCGACGTCGCCGCGACCGTGGCCGACCATCTCGGCGTGACCCCGAAGAACGGAAAGAGCTTCCTGTGACCGAACCGACCTCAGACTGGCGCGACATTCCCAAGGTCGAGCTGCATCTGCATCTCGAGGGCGCGGCCCCGCCTGCCTTCATCCGCGGCCTCGCCGCCGAGAAGGGGATGGACCTGTCCGCCATCTTCCGCCCCGATGGCGGCTACCGCTACGAGGGGTTCGAGCATTTCCTGCAGGTCTACGAGGCCGCCTGCCAGGTCCTGACCGGCCCCGAGGAGTTCCGCCGCCTCACGCTGGCGGTGCTCGAGGAAAGCGCGTCGCAGGGCGTCGTCTATACCGAGGCCTTCCTCAGCCCCGAATTCTGCGGCGGCGGCGATGTCGGCGCCTGGCGCGAGTACCTCGCCGCGATTCAGGACGCGGCGATGCAGGCCGAGCGCGACTTCGGCATCACCCTGCGCGGCTGCGCCACGATCATCCGCCATCTCGGCCCCGACAAGGGGCGCGACACCGCCCGCTGCGCGGTCGAGACGGCCGGCGATTTCCTCACCGGCTTCGGCCTCGCGGGGGCCGAGATGATGGGCCGCCCCGGCGATTACGCCTGGTCCTTCGATGCCGCGCGCGAGGCCGGGCTGCGGCTGACCGCCCATGCCGGGGAATGGGGCGGGCCGGACATGGTCGCCGACACGATCCGCGACCTCAAGGTCGAGCGGATCGGCCACGGCATCAACGCGATCCGCGACCTCGCCCTTGTGGACGACATCGCCGAGAAGGGCATCGTGCTCGAGGTCTGCCCCGGCTCGAACGTGTTCCTCGGCGCCGTTCCCTCGTGGAAGGACCACCCGCTGCCGAAGCTGATGGCCCGGGGGGTGAAATGCACCGTCTCGACGGACGATCCGCCCTTCTTCCACACCACGATGAGCAACGAATACGACATGCTCGAACAGGTCTTCGATTTCGGAGAAAGCGAGTTCCGCCATCTCGCCGAGACCGGCCTCGCCGGCGCCTTCTGCGACGAGGCCACGCGCGAGCGGGTCCGCAAGCGCCTCGCCTGACGGCACGCGCGGCCAGCCGGGCCCCGCCCGGCGGCCGCGGCGGCCCGCCCCCCTTCCGTCCTGTGCACCCTGGACGTGCGCCCGACCGGGGCCGCCCCCCCGGTCGCGTCCGGCGCGCTTCCCCCCCCTGCAGCCCCCCAGTCGCCCCGCCCCCGGCCGGCCCCCGCCGGTACCCGGCGCCCTGCCCCGAAGCATCGTGATATCGTCCGGACCTGCGCACCCGCGACGCAAGCCGGCTGGACCCCATCCCTGGATCGCCCGTCCCCTCCCTGCCCCGCCGCCCCCGGGACCCGCCCGGCCCGCCGCCGGGCCCCGCTCCCCCGCCCCCCCTTCGCAGGGTTCCAGATACCGTCTTCAGCCTCCGCCAGCGAAAGGGCCTGGAGAAGGCGCATCGGCAGCCCCGCCGCCCCCGGGGACCCGCCCGGAACACCGCCGGGCCCTGCTCCCCCGCCCCCCCTTTTCGCAGGGTTCCAGAAACCCTCCTCAGCCTCCGCCCGCGAAGGGGCCGGGCAGGGGCGCCTCCGCCCGACTGCACCGGGGTCGGCGCGCGCCCCTTCACCCGGCCGTCCGGCGGGGCGATAAGGCCCCATGCCCGACGCCCTCCCCATCGACGCCGTCCTGCCCGACCTCGTGGCCGCGCTCCGCGCCAGGGGACGCGCCGTGCTGGAGGCGCCGCCCGGCGCGGGCAAGACCACCCGCGTGCCGCTCGCCCTCCTCGAGGCGGGGTTCGTTACCGGCCGCATCCTGATGCTCGAGCCGCGCCGCCTCGCCGCGCGGGCCGCGGCCGAGCGGCTGGCCGAGCAGCTGGGCGAGGGGCCCGGCGATACCGTCGGGTACCGGATGCGCGGCGACACGAAGACGTCGGGCCGGACCCGGATCGAGGTCGTGACCGAGGGGATCCTGACGCGGATGATCCAGTCCGACCCCGAGCTCGCCGGCATCGGGGCGGTGATCTTCGACGAGTTCCACGAACGCTCGCTCGACGCCGATCTCGGCCTCGCGCTCTGTCTCGAGGTGCGGGCCGCGCTCCGGCCGGACCTGCACCTGCTGGTCATGTCCGCGACGCTCGATGCCGCGCCGGTGGCGGCGCTGATGGACGGGGCCCCCCGCATCACGTCGGAGGGGCGCGCCTACCCCGTCGAGATCCGGCACCTGGACCGCCCCCTTCCGAAGGGGCGGATCGGCGCGCAGCTGGCCGAGGCGGTGCTGGACCTGCTGCCCGGAACGACGGGCGGCGTTCTCGCCTTCCTCCCCGGCGCGGGGGAGATCCGGGACGCCGCCGCGCGCCTGTCCGGCCGCGTGCCGGCGGGGACCGAGATCCGCCTGCTCTACGGCGCCCTGCCCCCGGCCGAGCAGCGGGCGGCGATCCGGCCCGCCGCGCCCGGCACCCGCAAGATCGTGCTCGCCACCTCCATTGCCGAGACCTCTCTCACGATCGAGGACGTGCGCGTCGTGGTCGACGGAGGGCTGGCCCGGCGGTCCCGCTTCGATCCCGGCTCGGGGATGGCGCGGCTGGTGACCGAAAGGGTCACGCGGGCCGAGGCGGCGCAGCGCGCGGGCCGCGCGGGTCGCGTGGCCGAGGGGATCGCGCTCCGGCTCTGGACGAAGGGGGAGGAGGGCGCCCTCGCCGCCTATCCCCCGCCGGGGATCGAGAGCGCGGATCTCGCGCCGCTCGCGCTGGACCTCGCGCTCTGGGGCAGCGCCGACCTGCCCTTCCTGACCCCGCCGCCCGAGGGGGCGCTGGCCGAGGCGCGGGCGCTCCTGCGGGATCTCGGCGCGCTGGACGGGGCGGACCGCATCACCGCCCATGGACGGGCGCTGGCGGCGATGCCGGTCCATCCGCGCCTCGCCCACATGCTGGGCGTCGCAGGGCGGCAGGCCGCCCCCCTCGCCGCGCTGCTGTCGGACCGGGACGTGCTGCGCGCGGCGTCGTCGGACCTCGCGCTGCGCCTGCGCGCCCTGAAGGGGGACCGGACCGGCGAGGCCGATCCCGGCGCGCTGGCCAGGGTGCGGGAGGAGAGCAGGCGGCTGGCAAGGGGCCTGCCCGATGGCCCGTCCCTCTCCCCCGGTGCGATGGCGGCGCTCGCCTATCCCGACCGGATCGGCAGGCGGCGGCCGGGCGAGGCGCCGCGCTTCCTGCTGTCGGGCGGCAAGGGGGCGCATCTCGACCCCGCCGATCCGCTGGCGGGGGTGCCCTTCCTCGTCGCCACGGATCTCGACGGCGACCCGCGCGAGGCGCGGATCCGCGCGGCGGCCGAGGTGAGCGAGGCCGAGATCCGCGATCTCTTCGCCGAGCGGATCGTCTGGACCGAGACCTGCCGCTGGTCGCGCCGCGAGGGCCGCGTCGTCGCCCGCGCCGAGGAGCGGCTGGGGGCCCTGGTCCTCGCCGACCGGCCCGGCGCGGCCGAGACGGCGGACCTTGCCCGCGCCATGTGCGACGGGGTGCGCCAGCTGGGTCTGCGCCTCTCCCCTGCGGCCGAGCGTCTGCGCGCCCGGGTCGCGCTCGCGCGGGCGGAAGGGCACGACCTGCCCGCGATGGACGAGACCAAGCTGCTGGAGACGCTCGAGGACTGGCTCGCCCCCTACCTCGCCGGGGTCAGGACGGCCGAGGACTGGAAGCGCTTCGACCCCCTGCCGGCCCTGCGGGCGCGGATCGACTGGGGCCGGATGCAGGCGCTCGACGCTGCCGCGCCGGGCAAGGTCACGACCCCGACGGGCCGCGAGGTGCCCGTCGACTATTCGGGCGAGCATCCCGCCATCGCCGTCAAGCTGCAGGAGATGTTCGGCACGCAGGAGCATCCAAAGGTCGCCGGCCGGCCGATCCAGGTCACGCTGCTGTCGCCGGCGCAGCACCCGCTGGCGGTGACGACCGACATTCCGGGCTTCTGGTCCGGCGCCTATCACGACGTGCGCCGGGACATGCGCGGCCGCTACCCCCGGCACCCCTGGCCCGAAAATCCTTCCGTGGCGGAACCGACACGACGGACGAAACCTCGCGGCACCTGAAACTTTGAATTCGTGGGTGGCGGCCTAGATTGTAACGACATCCTGTAGGCCGAGTATCCCCCCATCCCATGTCGTTGAGCAAGAAGATCGCCATCCAGACCGCCACAGAGGACGACCCCGTGATCCAGCTGGCCGCCCTGTGCTGGCGCGGCCCGAAGAAGGATCGCGAGGTCCTTCTCGTCACCTCGTCCTCGGGGCGCTGGATCCTGCCCAAGGGCTGGCCGATGGCGGATTGCACGCATCGCGAGGCGGCCCTGATCGAGGCGTGGGAGGAAGGCGGGGTCAAGCGCGGCCGGGCCGAACGCAAGCATATCGGCTCGTTCCGGGCGATGAAGGAACTGCGGAACGGCGCGATGATCCCCGCCCTGGTCAAGGTCTTCGCCGTCGAGGTGAAGAAGATGTCCAAGGACTACCCCGAGGCCGAGCGGCGCGACCGCCGCTGGGTCAGCCCCAAGAAGGCGGCGAGCCTCGTGACCGAGCCGGGCCTCAAGGCGATCCTCAAGGACTTCTGAGGTCCGC
The DNA here is from genome assembly GCF_900141735.1 of Wenxinia saemankumensis. GTDB lineage: Bacteria > Pseudomonadota > Alphaproteobacteria > Rhodobacterales > Rhodobacteraceae > Wenxinia > Wenxinia saemankumensis. Next base: position 562,853 of record NZ_FQYO01000002.1, on the reverse strand, counting down.
CGTCCCGGCGCGGCCACCGCGCGCCCGGCCGGACCGCATGACCATCGGCAGCGCCGCAGCCCCCCTTCCCTTCCCCTCCGGCCCGGGCCTAGGCTCGCCCCGACGCCACCGGCCGGAGTGCCAGATGCCCCTCGACAGAACCCCTGCCCACGGCGCCTACGACGTGGTGATCGTCGGCGGCGGCATCCACGGCGCGTCGGCCGCGTGGTGGCTCGCCCGCGATCCCGATTTCCACGGCCGCGTCCTGGTGGTCGAGCGGGACCCCAGCTACGAGACCGCCTCCTCGACGCATACCAACAGCTGCATCCGCCAGCAGTTCGGGGCCGAGGTGAACGTGCGGATCAGCCGGTTCGGGGCGGAGTTCATCCACGGTTTCCGCGACTGGATGGAGGATCGCGAGGCGCCTACGCTCACGCTGCAGAGCTTCGGCTACCTCTACCTCGCCGGGTCCGAGGCGGGCGCGGACGCGCTGCGCCAGGCACAGGCCCTGCAGGCCCGGCTCGGCTGCGCGACGCGCCTGCTCACCCCCGCCGAGATCGCCGCCGAATGGCCCTTCATAGAGGCGGGCGACGTGATCCTCGGCTCGCACAACGCGGTGGACGAGGGGTATTTCGACGGCGCGACGATGTTCGACTGGCTGCGCCGGCGCGGCCGCGCGCTCGGCGTGGACTACGTGCAGGCCGAGGTGACCGGCATCGGGGTCGAGGGCGGCCGCGTGATGTCCGTGACGCTTGACGGCGGGACGGAGGTCGCGGCCGGCTGGGTCGTCAACGCCGCCGGCCCCCGCGCCGCGCAGGTCGCGGCGATGGTCGGCCTGCCCCTGCCGGTCGAGCCGCGCCGCCGCTTCACCTATGTCTTCGAAGCGGCCGAGCCCCTGCCCGCCGATCTGCCGCTGACGATCGACCCGTCGGGCGTGCACATGCGCAGCGACGGGCGGCTCTACATGGCCGGGGTGAAACCCGATCCCGACACCGCCGTCGCGCCGGACGATTTCCACGACGATCCCCACCTGTGGGAAGAGGTGGTCTGGCCCGCCCTCGCCGCGCGCGTTCCCGCCTTCGAGCGGATCAAGCTGCGCCGGTCCTGGGTGGGACACTACGCCTACAACACGCTCGACCAGAACGCCCTCCTCGGGCCCGCCCCGGACCTGCCGAACTTCCTCTTCGCGAGCGGCTTCTCCGGCCATGGCCTGCAGCAGGCCCCCGCCGTCGGCCGCGGCCTCGCCGAGCTGATCCTGCACGGGCGCTACGTCGCGCTCGACCTGTCCGACCTCTCCTATACCCGCCTCGCGACGGGCCGCGCCCTGCGCGAGCCGGCCATCATCTGACCGACCGAAGGAAGACCCCGATGAAGAAGATCGTCCTCACCGGCGCGCGCGGCGCGCTCGGCACCTCGCTCCGCCCCGCCTTGGCGGGACTCGCCGACACGCTCCTCTCCACCGACATCCAGGACGCGCCGGACGATCTCGCCCCGAACGAGACCTATGTCCGGGCGGATCTCGCCCGCATGGACGAGGTCGCCCCCCTGCTCGAGGGCGCGGACGTGGTCGTCCATTTCGGGGCGAGGGTCGACGAGGCGCCGTTCGAGGAACTGCTGGGCCCGAACTACATCGGCGCCTACAACATATGGGAAGCCGCGCACCGCCACGGGCTGCGGCGCGTCGTCTACGCCTCGTCCATCCACGCCGTCGGACTGTGCGAGACCGCCTCCGGCATCGACACGCGCGAGCCGCACCGGCCCGACACGTTCTACGGACTCGCCAAGTGCTTCGCCGAGGATCTGGGCCGCATGTACTGGGAGAAGCGGGGCCTCGAGGCGGTCTGCCTGCGGATCCTGTCCTGCACGCCGAAGCCCGAGAACCTGCGCGCCCTCGGCACCTGGCTCAGCCACCGCGACATGGTGCATCTCGTCGAGCGGGCGGTGCTGGCGCCGACGGTCGGCTTCACCGTGGCCTACGGCGTGTCGAACAACGACCGGGCCCCGGTCTCGAACCACACCGTGCCCTTCCTCGGCTACCGCCCGCAGGACAATGCCGAGGAGTACGCGGCCGAGATCGAGGCCGCGGCGCCGGAAGCCGATCCGCAGGACATGGGGTATACCCGCCTCGGCGGCCCCTTCGCGAAGGTGAGGCTCGGCGAGGGGGCGGTGAGCCTCATCAAGGCGATGGGCAAGGGCTGAGACTGCCCGGGCCGGGCGGGCCCTGGCCGCTCCGTCCTGCCACGGGACCAGCGGCGGCGACCTGACGCTTGCGTCAATTGCCGCATCGTCAACTCATTCCTGCCCCGTTCGGGGATCACGCCTTTGATGTCCGGCGGGAGAGCGCAGGGCCCCATGGCAGCGGAGGCGATCGTTCCCGTGCGATCGATCTGGGGGCCCCGCGCGCTCCTCCCCCGGCGACGATCCCGAGCGGCCTAGAGCTCCAGCAGATCCGTGAGATCCGCGATGGAGGGCAGCACGGCCCGGGCGAGCGGCGCCAGCGCGGCCCGATCGGCCGGTCCCGTCAGGACCCCGACCGGCACCATCCCGGCCGCCCGCCCGGCGACCAGGTCATGCGCGGAATCCCCGACCATCGCGATCCGGTCCGGCGGCAGGCCCCAGGCGGCGGCCCCGGCCAGCAACGGACCGGGATCGGGCTTGCCGCCATGGCCGCTGTCATAGCCGATCACCGGGTCGAACAGGTCAGCGACCCCCGCGCGGACGAGGTGCGCGCGCGCCGCGCCCGCGCTGTCGTTCGTCACCACGCCCAGCCGCAGCCCCGCCGCCGCGAGGGGCGAGAGCGCCGCGCGCAGGTCGGTCGCCGGCACCGGCGCGATTCCCGCGGCCAGCCGGTCGAGCCGCGCGGCCAGCCCCGGCGGGTCGTCCGGCGCGAACCGCTCGAGGAGCCGCGCCACCTCGGCCGCCGTCTCGGCGATGACCGGCGAATCCGGGCGGTAGAGACGCCGGTCGCGGTCGAAGCCCAGCGTCCACGCCACTTCTCCCGGATCGGCGCCGCGATCCGCGAGGTCGGCGATCACCGCCTCGGCGAAGGGCGCCCAGGTCTGCTGGAAGCCGAAGAGCGTGCCGTCCTTGTCGAAGAGCACGCCGCGCAGGCCGGGCAGGCTCATGTCCAGTGGGTCCGCGCGGTGCCGGCGAGGACCGCATGCGCCGTCATCGCCGCCTCGGGCGGGTGCCCCGTCTCGCGCGACCAGCCCAGCACCCAGGCATCGTCCATCGTCACGAATTCCAGCACCGAAACCAGCAGGTCCTCGTCCCCCGCCCGCTGTCGCAACTCTTCGGGCGAGAGGCCGGTGGAGCCGAGGAAGACGTCGCGCAGCTCGTCGTTCGCCACCAGCCAGCCGAGCGCCGAAAGCGCGATCTCCTCGGCCCGGGGCCGGCCCATCCCGCCGGGGTGAATCTTTTCTCTGGGCATGACGGGCAACAACTTCTTAACCTTTGGGGGTCAGAACTTGAGTCAAATACAACCAAGTTGCTGAGCAGGAAGACGATGTCGCGCGATATCCTCATTGTCGATACCCTCTGCAGCAGCCGCATCCTGGCCTGCGGCGAGGTGTCGGCGGGGCATCACGCCGTCAGGTCCTGCGCCACGGAGGAAGAGGCGTGGGCGGCGCTCGACGCGGCCTGCCCCGACCTGCTGGTGCTCGGCGCCGGGGACGGCCAGCCCGGCGCCGACTTCCTGCGGCGCCTCCGCGCCCGGCCGGGCACGCGGCGCCTGCCGGTCCTCGCCATCGCGGCGGAGGAGGACCGCGCGGCGCGCCTGCGCCTGCTGCATGCCGGCGCGGACGAGGTGCTGACACGGCCCTACGATCCGGCGCTGCTGCTGGGGCGGATTCGCACCCTGCTGCGCGGCGCGGACGAACTGGCGGATCTCGCCCAGGGCGGCGCCGGCGGCCTCGCCCCCGACATGCCGGGCCTCGCCGAGCCGGAGGAGGGGTTCGGCGCCCGTGCCACGATCCGCGTGGTCACCGGCCGCGCCGGCCGGATGCCGGAGGCGATCGAGCCGCTCTCGCGGCGCCACGCGCTGAGCCTCGACCGCGAGACGCTGTCGAGCGGCCGGGCGGGTGCGCCGGCCCCCGACCTCGTGATCCTCGACGCCGCGGGCGGCGCGCCGGACCTCGCCGCGGCGATCCGGCTGGCGGGCGATGGGCGCGCCCTGCACAGCGCCGCCCTGTTCCGCCAGATCGCCGAGATCCGCTCGCACGGGCCGGCCCGCCATGCGGCGATCCTCGCCCTCGTGCCGCCGCAGGCGACGAACCTCGCCGTGATGGCGCTCGACCTCGGCGCGCAGAACGTGGTCACGCCCGATATCGGGGCCGAGGAGCTGGCCTGGCGGGCCGAGGGGCTGATCCGGCGCAAGCGCGACCAGGACCGCTGCCGCGAGGAGCTGCGGGTCGGGCTGAAGGCGGCGCTGCACGACCCGATGACGGGCCTCTACAACCGACGCTACGCCCTGCCCGCGCTCGACCGGCAGGCGCAGGCGCCCGGCCCGCCGGGGCAGCTGGCGGTGATGATGATCGATGTCGACGACTTCAAGGCCATCAACGACCGCTTCGGCCATGCGGCCGGGGACAGCGTCATCGTCGCCATCGCGCAGCGGCTCGAGGGGCTGGTTCCGCCCGAGGGGATGGTCGCGCGGCTGGGCGGGGAGGAGTTCCTGGCCGTGCTGCCCGTCGCCGGGCGCGACGCGGCCGTCGACGCGGCCGAACGGATGCGCCGCCATGTGGCGGAACGCCCGGTCACCGTGGACGGCCCGGGAGGGGGCTGCGCCATCCGGCTCGCCGCGGCGGTGTCGATCGGCCTCGCCCTCGGGACAGGCGGCGAGGCCGGCAGCGACATCCTCGCGCGGGCCGACCGCGCGCTGATGGCGGCGAAGCGCGCGGGCAAGAACCGGGTGATCGGGCCGGCCTCGATCGACGGTGCGGACCTCGCCACCCTGCGCCCGTCCACCGGCGGGATCCACGGCCTCGCCCCGCCGGGCCCCGTCCTGCGCTTCGGCAAGGCCGTCTGAGCGCCACGGAGCGCGTTGCCGCCCGGATCGGGCCGGCCGGGGGAAGCCTCCGCCCTGCCGCGCCCTCCCCGCACCGAGGGACCTGCGCCGCGCCGATCGCGGCCGTGACGCGTCGCGTCGGGCGCGGCTGTTGCGGGCCGCGTCCGGCGCGGCTGTTGCGGGCCGCGTCCGGCGCGGCTGTTGCGGGCCGCGTCAGTCGCGGCCGTGGCCCCCGCCCAGCCGCCTTGCATAGGCCGCGCGCTCCTCGGGCCCCATCTGCGCCAGCTCCGCCAGGAACGCGTCCTGCGCCGCGTCCTGCAGACCCCGCAGGCGCGCGCCCTGCGCCGCCAGCAGCGCCTCGACCGCGTCCGGGTCGAAGGGCTCGGCGGTCAGCGCCCCGGCAAAGGCGCGCATCGCCTCGCGACGGGCGCCACGGTCGAAGCGGCGCAGGTCGTCGTCGCCGCGCAGCCGCGCCCGGATGCCGTCCCGCCGCTCGGGGGGCAGTGCGTCGAGCAGCGGCCCCACCGCCAGCTCGACGCCGGGCCGCCCGCCCGGGGGGTTGCCGCGCAGGACGGCGCCGAGGATCAGCCCGGCGACCAGAAGGTTCAGCGCCAGCGACAGGACGAGGACGACCCGCGAGAGGCGCAGGCGGCGGCGCGGCGGGGGCGTGTCGGTCATGCTGTCTAGTCCTCCACCAGGGCGACGTCGTCGGGCAGCAGCCCGATCGCCACCGTGTCGTCGAGATAGCCCTGCAGCGCCGCGGGCGGGGCGATTCCGATCAGCAATCCGGTCAGCGCCGCCACGCCGAGCGAGCCGAAGCCCAGCCAGCCGCCCAGCAGGTCGGCCCAGCCCGCCCCCTCGCCCGCCGCGCGCGGCGCCGGTCGCGGCGCCGATCCGGGCATCGCCGCCAGCGCGTCGGCCTCCAGCCGGGCGAGGAAATCGCCCCCAGGGGGCGCGCCCTCCCGCGCCGCGACATCCGCGAGCAGGCGGTCCAGCGCGGCCTCGCCCGGCGCGGCCTCTTCGGCCGCGGCGTCGCCGGGCCCGGATGCGGCGCGGGTCGTGTCGGTCTCACTCATCGGTCCATCCCAGCTCTGCGCGCCGCTCCGCCAGGATCGCGGCCAGCGCCCGTTTCCCCCGGGCCGTCAGACTCTCGACGGCCTCCACCCCGATGTCCATCGCCGCGGCGATCTCGGGATTGCCGAGCCCCTCGAGGTGGCGCAGCGCGACCGCGTGGGCCTGCCGCTCGGGGATTGCAGCCAGTGCCTCGGCCAGGGCGCGGTGCCGCGCCGCCTCGAGCAGCCCCTCGGCCGCGCCCGGCGCGTCGTCCGCCGGTTCCGGCACCGCGTCCAGCGGCGCGGCACGGCCCCGCCGCCGCAGCCGGTCGAGGCAGAGATTGGCGACGACCCGGTAGAGCCAGGTCGTCACCCGCGCCTCGCCCTGCCGCCAGTCGGGGGCAATCCGCCAGAGGCGCATCAGTGCCTCCTGCACGACGTCCTCCGCCTCGGCCCGGTCGGCGAGCATGCGCTGCGCCTGCGACAGGGCCCGCGGTGCGAGCGCCAGTGTCAGGTCGCGCGCCGCCCGCGCGTCGCCGTTGGCATAGGCGAGCAGCAGCGCGCCATGGGGGTCCGGCGCGCCTTCGCAGGGGGCTGCGGCGTCTGGGGCGCTGGCCTGTCGCATCGTCACCCTTGCTAACGGGCCCCGGCCCCCTGCGCCACCGGCCGGACCGGGCGCGAAACGCCCGGTCCCGCCGATCCACCAGCTGTCAGTGGCGGCCACGGGGGCCGTGATCGCCGAACCAATGGCCGCGGGGACCATGATCGCCGCGACCGCGATCGCCGAACCGGGCGGCCATCCGATCGCCGACCTCCCGGTCCCCGTCCGCCAAGACGGGTGCCGCCGCCAGCTCCTCGGCGTCGACGCTGCCGTCGCCGTCGGTATCGAGCCGCGCCACCAGCCGCTCGGCCCGGTCCGACCGGCGCTGCGCGGCCTGCGCCTCGAACCATGCGGCGAGTTCGTCCGCGGTCAGCGCGCCGTTCCCGTCGGCATCGGCCTCGGCGAACCGGGCGGCCTGCAGCGCGTCGCGCTCGGCCGCGTCCAGCACGCCGTCCCCGTCGCCGTCGAAGGGTGCGAGGCGCGGCGGCAGGGTCCGGCCGGGCATCGCCGCTCCGTCCCGCGCCCCGGCCGCGTCGGCCTCGGCCTCCACCGCGCCGGGGAGGGTCTCTTCGGCGGCGTCCTGCCCCCGCGCTGCCTGGATGCCCAGCCCCGCGATCATCGCCGCGGCCAGGAAAAGGGTCTGTCTCATCGTGCCGGTCCTTCATCTCGTTCGGCGGGGCCGGTCCGGCCCGCCGGGGGGGACGATCCCCGCTCTCTCGCCGGGATCATCGCTGTTACGGCCCGGCCGGGCGCTTCCGTCGCGGGGGCGGCGGCTTTTCACGCCGCCCCGCGCGTCACACGGTCGCGCATCGTCGCGGGGGGATGCGCGGGCCGGCGTTCCGGGTTAGGTGCGAGGCCATGAAACCGCTCCGCCCCGAAGAGACAGCCCTGCCGCCCGAGACGTCGGCCCGGGCGGCCCCCGATGACGGCACGCAGGAGCGTCCCGTCTGGCCGGCGATCCGCAAGGGGATGCGCCGCCGCTGCCCGCATTGCGGCCGGGGCGCGCTGTTCGAGGGCTACCTCAAGGTCGTCGACCGCTGCGCCGTCTGCGACGAGAGCTACCGCGCCCAGCGCGCCGATGACGGGCCGGCCTATCTGACGATCCTCGTCGTCGGCCACCTGATGGTGCCGGTGATCCACTATACCTGGACGCTGTTCCGCCCGGCCCCGCTGGTCATGGCCACGATCTTCACCCTGACGGCGGTCGGCCTGTCGCTGGCGCTGCTGCCCCGGTTCAAGGGGCTGGTCGTGGCGGTGCAATGGGCCAAGCGGATGCACGGCTTCGGGCCGGACCGGGCGGCGTGATCGTGCTGCGGCAGGGCCGGGACGGACCCGCCGTCCTGATGGGCCAGCGCGGCCAAGGCGCCGTGTTCATGCCCGGCAAGACCGTCTTTCCCGGCGGTGCGGTCGATCCCGGCGACGCGGCGATCCCGCTCGACCTGTCGCCGACCTGCGCCGCCCGGCTGGGGGCGGAGAGCGCCCGGTGCCCGACAGCCCTCGCCGCCGCTGCCCTGCGCGAGCTGCACGAGGAGACGGCGCAGGCCTTCGGCCGCCCCGCCCCCTGGCCGGACCCGCCGCCGGGATGGGCCGCCTTCGCCGCGCGCGGCCTGCGCCCCGACGCGGCCCCGCTGACTTTCGTCTTCCGTGCGGTGACGCCGGTCGGCCGCCCGCGCCGCTTCGACGCGCGCTTCTTCCTGGCCGAGGCCGATCGGCTCGCCACCGATCCCGACGCGTTCGACGGGGCCGAGGACGAGCTGTCGTATCTCGCCTGGGTGCCGCTGGACGAGACGCGGGCCCGCGACCTGCCCTTCGTCACCCGCCTCGTCCTGGCCGAGATCGCGGCCGGGATGGGCCGCGCCGGTCCGCCTGAGGCGGTGCCGTTCCTGCGATTCGAGGCGGGCGCCCAGCGGATCACCCGGATCGCCTGACCTCAGACGAAGGCGATCAGCCCCAGGATCGAGGCACCCAGCACCGCGACGCCCGCCAGCTCGCGCCAGGTGATCGACTCGCGGAAGACCAGCGCCGAGACGGCGAGCGAGAAGATCAGTTCCACCTGCCCCACCGCGTTGACGAGGCCGACGGTCTGGAGGGTGAACGCAGTGAACCAGCAGGCCGAGCCGATCATCGACGTGACCCCCACCAGCCCCGCGACGCGCCAGCGCCGCAGCACGCGCCCGATCTCCCCCCGTTCCCGCCAGGCCAGCCAGGCGCCGAGGATCAGCGTCTGGCTGATCGTGACCAGCGACAGGGTGACCAGCGCGCGCAGCAGCGTATCGCCCCCGTCGAGGCCGAGCGACGCGGCGCGGTAGCCGTTGCCCGAGACCGCGAAGAACAGCCCCGACAGCAGGCCCAGCCCGGCGGAGCGGTTGCGGATGCGCCGGTGCCAGGGCCCAGCACCGCCCGGCACGTCGGAGAGCAGGAGGACCCCGCCGAGGCCGACGCAGATGGCAGCGAAGGCGCCGGGCCCCACCCCCTCGCCCAGCAGCAGCCACCCGGCGAGAACCGACAGGATGACCTCCGTCTTCTTGAAGGTGATGCCGACCGCGAAGTTGCGCCGCCCCAGCAGCAGGACGGTACAGATCGTGGCGAGGATCTGGCTGATGCCGCCTGCCAGCGCCCAAGGCCAGAACCCGGCCGGCACCCCGGGCAGGGCCTGCCCGCTGAACCGCGCCCAGCCGAAGGCGGCGAGCACGGCCAGCGGCGCGGCATAGACGAAGCGGGCGAAGGTCGCGCCGGCCGCCGACAGCCCGCCGCCGCCGGCGAGCGACCTCTGCAGCATGAAGCGTAGCGTCTGCGCCAGCGCGGCGGCGATGGTGACGGGAATCCAGGCGTCCATGCCCCCTCATCGCCTTCCCGCCGGGGAAGGCAAGCCCTAGCGCAGCATCCGCAGGCGGGAGAGGTCGTAGCCGTTGAACTCCAGCACGTCGCGGGCCGCGCGCAACCGGTCGGGCGTGGTCGCCCCGTCGCGGTCCAGGATCCAGCCGGCCCCGCCCTCGGGCGTGCCGATCACCGCCGTCTCGCCGCTCTCGTCCAGCCAGAGCACCCAGAAGGCGGCGGGCTGGCCGGGCAGGTCCGTCTCGTATCGTGCCGGTGCCCGCAGGGCGAAGGCGCCGCCCTCCACCCGTCCGTCGCAGGACCGCGTGATGGTCTCCGCCCCGATCCGGTAGCGCAGCTCGGCACAGCCCGCCGTCCCGGCGGCGGGATAATGCGCTATGGCGGTCCAGTCGCCGCGCAGGCGGCCCGCCTCCCAGATCGCGGGGGTGGAGATGGGGATGCCGCGATCCCGCCAGGTGGGTGCGGCGGCCGGTTCCGGCCCCGGCCGCGGGGCGCAGGCGGCGAGGAGGGCCAGCAGGAGCAATCGTTTCATTCCGCCTCGCAGCGCCAGAGGATGCGGGGGCGCCGGTTGCCCGGCCCGTCCCAGAGCCAGAGCCGGTCGCCCGTCCGGTCGTAGAGCAGCACGACGTCCAGGGCCGCCCCGCCGCAATCGAGGCGCAGCGCGGTCGCCCCCGACCCGCCCAGCGGAACGATGCCCGCGACGTCGCAGCGCCCCGAAGGGCCGGAGACTGCGGCGCTGCCCAGCCGGACGGGGTCGCGGCAGTCCAGCCCGCCCCAGTTCCCCAGCCATGGCAGATCCTCGGCCGCCGCGGGTCCGGCCAGCAGGCCGAGGGCGAGGGCCGCGCGCAGCGGGTTCATCAGAACGGCATCGGGTGCGACTTGTGGACCTCGTCGATCTCGTCCAGCACGGCCTTCGGCAGCGACAGATCCGTCCCCTGGAGGATGCGCTCGAGCTGCGGCGTGGTCGTCGCGCCGAAGATCGGAACGACGGGAAAGGGCCGCGTCACCGTCCAGGCCAGCGCCATGTGGACGGGGTCGAGACCGTGCCTCTCGGCGAGGTCGAGATAGGCGGCGACGGCCGGCAGGACGCGCGCGCTCATGCGTCCGCCCATCTCGTCCACGAGCGACCGGCGCGAGCCCTTCGGCACCTTGCCGCCCTGGTACTTGCCCGTGAGGAAGCCCGCGGCGAGCGGGGAATAGGCGAGCAGGGTCACCCCCTCCATCGCCGAGACCTCGGCCAGGTCGGTGTCGTAGAGGCGGGCGAGCAGCGAATACTCGTTCTGGATCGCCACCGCGCGCGGTCCCTTCGCCCCCTCGGCCAGGTCGCACCATCTCGTCAGGCCCCAGGCCGTCTCGTTCGACAGGCCGAAGGCGCGGATCTTGCCCTCGCGCTGCAGATCGCCCAGCGCGGCGAGCACCTCCTCCATATGCGCGGTCCACTTCGCGCGGTCGCTGCTCGGCCGGTAGGACCAGTTGCGGCGAAAGGCCCAGACCCGCCGGGCGGGCCAGTGCAGCTGGTAGAGGTCGATCACGTCGGTGCGCAGGCGGCGGAGCGACGCCTCGACGCAGGCGCGGATATTGGCGCCCGAATACCCTTCCCCGTCGCGGATGTCGGGATTGTCGGGACCCGACACCTTGGTCGCGATCACCAGCTCGTCCCGGCGATGCGTCCGCTCGATCCAGTTGCCGATGATCCGCTCGGTCCGGCCCACCGTCTCGGCCCGGACGGGGGCGACGGGATACATCTCGGCCGTGTCGAGGAAGTCGATCCCGTGATCGAGCGCCATGTCGATCTGCCGATGGGCGTCGTCCTGTTCGGTCTGGTTGCCCCAGGTCATCGTGCCGAGGCACCAGGCCGAGACTTCCAGCCCGTCGCGGCCGAGCGTCACGCGATCCATGAACGATCCTTCCAGATATATCGCCGCGCGCAGGCCGTTCCGCCCAGGCTAGCGGTCGAGTCTTGCCATCTGCTGAACATCACGCCGCGTCGTTCAGCAGAGACCACATCCGCACCGGCGTGAAGGGCATCGTCACCCGGTCCGCCAGCCCCCGCTCCGCCACCGCGTCGGCGACGGCATTGGTGATCGCGGCCAGCGCCCCCACGGTCCCTGCCTCGCCGCAGCCCTTCATGCCCATGGGGTTATAGACGCTCGGCACCGCCTCGGTGTGGAAGGCGATGTTGGGCATGTTGTCCGACCGGGGCATCGCGTAGTCCATGAAGGTCGCTGTCAGCAGCTGTCCCTGTTCGTCGTAGTGCACGCTCTCCATCAACGCCTGGCCGAGACCCTGCGCGACGCCGCCATGCACCTGACCTTCGGCCAGCATCGGATTGATGAGATTTCCGAAATCGTCGACGACCGTGTAGCTCTCGACCCGGACGACGCCGGTCTCGGGGTCGAGCTCCACCTCGGCGACATGGCAGCCGTTGGGGAAGGACATGTTGTCGAGGTTGCCCTTCTGGCGGTGCGACAGCAGATCCGTCCGCCCCGCCTCGCGCGCCATCCGCGCGACCTCCAGCATCGTCGGCGTCGCGTTCGAGCCCGGGATGCGGAAGCGTTCGTCGTCGAAGGCGATCTCGCCCGCCTCCACTCCCTCGCGCTCGGCGAGGAAGGCGGCGAAAGCCTCGGTCATCACCGACACCGTGGCGAGCGTGGCATTGGTCTGCGTCGTGACCGACCGCGAGCCGCCCGTGCCGCCGCCCGAGGGAATGAGCGCGCTGTCGCCCTGCACCACGCGGATCTTCTCCAGCGGGATGCCGGTCTGGTCGGCGAGGAAGGTGGCGAAGACGGTCTCGTGACCCTGCCCGTTCGACTGGGTGCCGACGCGAATCTCGACCTCGTTCTCGCCGAAGACGACCTCGGCGAACTCGTCCTTCTGGCCGAGGATCGACTCAATGTAATAGGCGAAGCCCATCCCCCTCAGCAGGCCCTTCTCCGCGCTCTGCGCCTTGCGGGCGGCGAGGCCGGCCACGTCCGCCTCGGCGATGGCACGGTCCAGCAGGCGCTCGAACTCGCCCACGTCGTAGGCCATGCCGGTGGCGGAGGTGTAGGGAAACTGGTCGGGCCGGATGAAGTTGATGCGCCGCAGCTCCCACGGATCGACGCCCAGCGCGCGGGCGGCGTGGTCCATCGCCCGCTCGAGCACGAAGATCGCCTCGGGCCGGCCCGCGCCGCGATAGGCGTCGGTCGGGGTGGTGTTGGTGTAGATGCCCCGGCACTCCAGCGAGGCGCAGGGAATGTCGTAGGTGCCCGGCATCACCTTGGTGAAGAGCTCGGACTGGATGAACTGGCCGTAACCGGAATTGTAGGCACCGAGGTTGCAGACGTTCTGAACCTTGTAGGCGAGGATGCGGTTCTGTTCGTCGAAGGCGAGCGTCGCGGTCGAGGTCAGGTCGCGGCCCCCGTTGTCGGACAGCATCGCCTCGGTCCGGTCCGACATCCAGTGGACGGGCCGGTTCAGGACGCGCGCCGCATGGGCCACCATGAACTGCTCGGGATAGGGAGAGGCCTTCATCCCGAAGCCGCCGCCGACATCGGGATTGGTGACGCGCACCGCGTCCTTCTCGAGCCCGAACATCTTCGCGATGTTGTCGCGCGTGCCCCAGACGCCCTGCCCGTTCACCGCGACATGCAGCCGGCCGCCTTCCTCGATCTCGGCATAGGCGCCGCGCGGCTCCATCGAGTTCACGATGATCCGGTTGTCGGGAATCTCGGCGGTGACGGTCCGGGCGGCGCCGGCGATGGCCGCCTCGACCGCGCCGGAATCGCCGAAGGCGTAGTCGTAGGCGACGTTGCCCGGCGCGGTGTCGTGCAGCGCCTCGCCGCCCTCGGCGAGGTCCAGATGCACCGGCAGCTCGTCGATCTCGATCTCGATCAGCTCGGCCGCGTCGCGCGCCTGCGCCATCGTCTCGGCGACGACGAAGGCCACGGGGTCGCCCACGTAGCGCACGCGGTCCTCGGCCAGCAGCGTGCGGCGGGTCACGGCGGCCTTGCGGCCGTCCTTCTGCGTCAGGATCGAGGCGGGCATCGCCTGCGTCACCCCCGCCCCGGCGAGGTCGGCGGCCGCGGCGACCATCGCCACGCCCGGCGCCTCGCGCGCGGCGCTCAGGTCCAGCGGGCGCAGGGTGCCATGCGCCACCGGCGAGCGCAGGACGAAGAGATGCAGCGCCCCCTCGGGCGCGATGTCGTCGATGAACCGCCCGTGCCCGGTGAGAAGACGCAGATCCTCCACCCGCTTGATGCTCTGCTGCTTGCCGAATTTCTGCATGGGTCCGTCCTCCTGGCGCGCCGGGCGGGACGGCCCGCCGGCGCGGGGCGGAGCCTAGCCGCCCCGGCGCCGGTGTCCAGACCGCCCGCCGCTGGACCCGCCCCGCCCCGCGCGCTAGACCGCCCCCGCGCCCGATACCGACGCCGACGTGATGCCCGAGGACGAGACCGACATGCCGATGGAAAAGACCTTCGACGCCGCCGAGGCCGAACCGCGGATCAGCGCCGCCTGGGAAGAGGCCGGCGCGTTCCGCGCGGGCGCGAATGCCCGCCGGGACGAGACCTTCACCGTGATGATCCCGCCGCCCAACGTGACCGGCGCGCTGCATCTGGGCCACGCCTTCAACAACACGCTGCAGGACATCCTCGTGCGCTGGCACCGGATGCGGGGCTTCGACACGCTCTGGCAGCCCGGGCAGGACCATGCCGGCATCGCCACGCAACTGCAGGTCGAGAAGAAGCTGAAGGCCGAGAGCAACCTGCGCCGCCAGGACATGAGCCGCGAGGACTTCACGGCGAAGATCTGGGAGTGGAAGCAGCAATACGGCGACACGATCATCGGGCAGCTGAAGCGCCTCGGCGCCTCCTGCGACTGGGAGCGCAACGCCTTCACCATGTCCGGCGCCCCCGGCGCCCCGGCGGGCGAGGAGGGCAACTTCCATGACGCCGTGATCCGGGTCTTCGTCAGGATGTACGAGGACGGGCTGATCTTCCGCGGCAAGCGGCTGGTGAACTGGGATCCCCATTTCGAGACCGCGATCAGCGATCTCGAGGTGGAGAACCGCGAGGTGCCCGGCCATATGTGGCACTTCAAGTACCCGCTCGCGGGCGGGGCCACCTACACCTATGTCGAGCGCGACGAGGACGGGAACGTCCTCTTCGAGGAGGAGCGCGACTACATCTCGATCGCGACGACCCGGCCCGAGACGATGCTGGGCGACGGCGCGGTCGCGGTTCACCCGAAGGATGAGCGTTACGCGCCGATCGTCGGGAAACTCTGCGAGATCCCGGTGGGGCCCAAGGAGCACCGTCGCCTGATCCCCATCGTCACCGACGAGTATCCCGACCCGGCCTTCGGCTCGGGCGCGGTGAAGATCACCGGCGCCCACGACTTCAACGACTACGCGGTGGCCAAGCGCGTGGGCATCCCGATGTACCGCCTGATGGACGAGAAGGGCGCGATGCGCGGCGACGGGCCGGCCTATGCCGAATGCGCGGCCACCGCCGACCGCGCCTCGCGGGCCTGGCTGGTGGCGAACGGCTACGCCACGCCCGGCCTCGCCGAGCAGCCCTTCGAGATGAGCGAGGCCGAGGTCGACGCCCTGAACCTCGTGCCCGACCATCTGCGCGGCCTCGACCGGCTGGAGGCGCGGCAGAAGGTGGTGGAGGAGATCACGGTCGAGGGCCTTGCCGTGATGACCGAGGATACCGACCCCCGCCTCGGCCCGGTTCCCCGCCCCGTCGCCCCCGAGGAGGGCGGCGAGGTGCGCGACGCCGAGCTCGTCCCGCTGATCGAATCCAAGCCGATCATGCAGCCCTTCGGCGACCGCTCGGGCGTGGTGATCGAGCCGATGCTCACCGACCAGTGGTTCGTCGACACGGCCAAGATCGTCGGCCCCGCGCTGGACGCCGTCCGCGACGGGACGGTCAGGATCATGCCCGAGAGCGGCGAGAAGACCTACTACCACTGGCTCGAGAACATCGAGCCCTGGTGCATCTCGCGCCAGCTCTGGTGGGGGCACCGGATCCCGGTGTGGTATGACGAGGACGGGAACCGCTACTGTGCCGCGACCGAGGCCGAGGCGCAGGCCATGGCCCCCGGCAGGACCCTGACGCAGGATCCCGACGTCCTCGACACCTGGTTCTCCTCCGGCCTCTGGCCCTTCGGCACGCTGGGCTGGCCGAACGACGACCCCGCGCTGAAGTACTTCCCGACCGACGTGCTCGTCACCGGGCAGGACATCCTGTTCTTCTGGGTCGCCCGGATGATGATGATGTCCTACGCCGTCATGGACCAGGCGCCGTTCCACACGGTCTACCTGCACGGCCTCGTCCGGGACGAGAAGGGCAAGAAGATGTCCAAGACCACGGGCAACGTGGTCGACCCGCTCGACATCATCGACCAGTACGGCGCCGACCCGCTGCGCTTCGCCAATGCGGCGATGGCGTCCATCGGCGGCGTGCTCAAGTTCTCCGAGGACCGGATCAAGGGCTACCGCAACTTCACGACGAAGCTCTGGAACGCCTGCCGCTTCGCCGAGATGAACGGCGTGTTCGAGGCGCGGGGCACCGGCACCCCCGCCCCGACGGCCACCGTGAACCGCTGGATCATGGCCGAGACGGCGAAGGTCCGCGAGGAGGTGGATGCCGCCCTCGCCGCCTACCGCTTCAACGACGCGGCGCAGGCGCTCTACGCCTTCGTCTGGGGCGTGGTCTGCGACTGGTACGTGGAATTCTCCAAGCCGCTGCTGCTGGACGGCAGCGAGGACGAGAAGACCGAGACGCGCGAGACGATGGCCTGGGTGCTGGATCGCTGCCTGATCCTGCTGCATCCCATCGTGCCCTTCGTCACGGAGGAGCTCTGGTCGACCACCGGCGACCGCGAGAGGCTGCTCGCCGTCACCGACTGGCCGGCGGAGGCCGCCGCCGATCTCGCCGACGAGGGCGCCGAGGCCGAGATGCGCTGGACGATCTCGCTGATCGAGGGGATCCGGTCGGCCCGGGCCCAGATGAACGTGCCCGCCGGCCTGCACGTCCCCGTCGTGGCCGAGGAGATGGACGGGGCGGCCCGCGCCGCGCTGAGCGCCAACGAGGCGCTGATCAAGCGCCTCGCCCGGGTGGGGGAGATCACGGACGGCACGGCGCCGAAGGGATCGCTCGCCGTGCCGGTGCGCGGCGCGTCCTTCGCCCTGCCGCTGGCCGACATCATCGACGTGGAGGCCGAGAAGGCCCGGATCGGCAAGTCCGCCGCCAAGCTCGACAAGGAGATCGGCGGCCTCGAGAAGCGGCTCGGCAATCCCAACTTCGCCGCCTCCGCCCCGCCCGAAGTGGTGGAGGAGGCGAAAGCGAACCTCGCCCTCCGGCAGGAGGAGGCCGCCCAGCTGCGCGCCGCGCTCGCCCGGCTGGAAGAGATCGGGTGAGCCGCGCCGGACGGTTCCGCACGGGGCCGCGGGACCGCGCCCCGGGATAGGGCGCTGGTCCGCAGGAAGAGCGGCGATCGTCGCGGGTGGATGCGACCCACCCTACGGGATCGGTGGGTGGCGGTCGCGAAACCCCCGGATCTGAGCCCGGGCGGCGATCGTCGCGGGTGGGTGCGACCCACTCGACGGGATCGGTGGGTGGCGGTCGCGCCCCCCCCCGGAACAGGGGCGGGCGGCCGCTGTCACGGATGGGTGCGACCCATCCTACGGGGTCGGAAGGGCGCGACGGGGTCGCCCCCCTGTCGAACGCCCGACCCTTGCCCGCCGCCTCTCCCGGCGCCATGTAGGGTGGGTCGCACCCACCCCCCGCAGCACCTCCCCCGCACCCTCCAGCAGGCCCGTCCATGCGCTTCCTCGCCCGCCTCACCGAACGCCTGATCGACAAGGCCGCCGAGGACGGCGTCTTCGACCACCTGCCCGGGGCCGGCAAGCCGCTGCCCGAGAAGACGCGCGACGGGGCCGTCGACGCGGCGGAGGAGATCGGCTACCGCCTGATGGCCGAGAACGGCGCGATCCCGCCCGAGGTCCAGGTGATGCGCGACCTCGCCGCCGCGCGCGCCCGGCTCAAGGCCTGCGACGATCCCGAGGATCGCCGCCGGCTGATGACCGAGGTCAGCCGGATCCAGCTGCGCCACGACATGATGATGGAGCAGCGCCGGCGGAGCGCACGCTACCGCTGAGCCTTTACAGCGGCGGCGCCCGGCCCCAATCCTCGGCGCCATGACCGATCCGACCGATCCCCGCCTGACCCCGCTCGCCGCCTCCCTGCCCGCCACCGTCCCCTTCGTCGGGCCCGAGACGCAGGAGCGGCGGACGGGCGTGCCCTTCGCCGCCCGGCTCGGCGCGAACGAGAGCGTCTGGGGCCCCTCCCCGTCGGCGGTCGCGGCGATGGCCCGCGCGGCGCAGGACGCCTGGATGTATCCCGACCCGGAGGCGCACGAGCTGCGCGCCGCGCTCGCCGCGCATCTGGGCGTCGCGCCCGCCCATGTCCTGCCCGGCGAGGGGATCGACGGGCTGCTGGGGCTGATCGTCCGTCTCTTCGTCGCGCCCGGGGACGCGGTCGTCACCTCCGCCGGGGCCTACCCGACCTTCAACTACCACGTGACGGGCTTCGGCGGGGTGCTTCACGCGGTGCCCTACCGCGACGATGCCGAGGACCCCGAGGCGCTGATCGCCGCCGCGCGCGAGACCGGGGCGAAGCTCGTCTACTTCGCCAATCCCGACAACCCGACGGGAAGCTGGCACGAGGCCGGGACGGTGCAGCGCATGATCGAGGCGGTCCCCGAGGGGTGCCTGCTGCTACTCGACGAGGCCTACCTGGAATGCGCGCCGGAGGGGACGGCGCCGCCGCTCGACCCCGGCGATCCCCGGGTGCTGCGGCTGCGCACCTTCTCCAAGGGCTACGGCCTCGCCGGGATCCGGGTCGGCTACGCGATCGGCGCGGCGCCGGTCATCTCGGCCTTCGACCGGGTGCGCAACCATTTCGGCCTGTCGCGGGTCAGCCAGGACGGCGCGCGCGCCGCGCTGGCGGACGGCGCGCATCTCGCCCGGGTGCAGGGCGGGATCGCCGCCGCCCGGGACCGGATCGGCGCCATCGCGCGCGAGAACGGCCTGTCGCCCCTGCCCTCCGCCACCAATTTCGTCGCGGTGGATTGCGGCCGGGACGGCGCCTTTGCCCGGGCCGTGCTGGCCGGGCTGGCCGAGCGGGGCCTCTTCGTGCGGATGCCCTTCGTCGCGCCTCAGGACCGCTGCATCCGAGTCAGCTGCGGCACCCGAGCCGATCTCGACCTGTTCGCCGCCGCCCTGCCGCAAGCGCTGGAGGCCGCGAGGCGATCTGTTCCCGCCGCCGCCGCGCCCTAGCTTCGCCGGCGGGGAAGAGCCCGAGCCGAGACCTCAGATGTCCCACCGCACGCCGCCGGGCCGCGCGCCCGATTACACCGACGCCTTCCTCGCCGTGACGGGCCTGCTGCTCTTCATGGCGCTGCTCACCCTCGCCGCGCTCGCCGGGTGGATCTGGGCGCTGCTCGCCGGCGCGGCGCTCGACCGGGCGATCCTCGCCCTGCCGCGCCGCGGCTAGGCGCGGATCAGCTCACCAGCGCGCTGGTCGCCGCCTCGACCGCGCCGGTCCCGTGCGGGATCGACAGGGCAGTCAGCCCGGCCTCCATCGTCGCGATGGCCCCCAGCAGCATCGGCGCGTTGACATGGCCCATATGCCCGACGCGGAACCAGGCGGAGGTCGGCTCGCGCCCCAGCCCGATGCCGAGCACCAGCCCGGCCTGCCTCTCGCACCAGTCGCGCAGGCGGTCGCCATCGGTGCCGCCGGCATGGATCGAGGTGACCGCCCGGCTGCGCGCGGCCGGATCGGCGACGTTCAGACGGATCGCCCCCTGCGCCCCCCAGGCGTCGACGGCGGCCCAGAGCGCGCGGGCCAGGGCCTCGTGCCGTGCATGGACCGCGTCCAGCCCCTCCTCCCCGATCATGTCGAGCGCGGCGCGCAGGGCGTAGATGTGGTGCGTCGGCGCGGTGCCGCAGAAGTTCTGGTAGTAGAAATCGGGACGCGAGCGCGGCACCCAGTCCCAGTAGTTGGACACCCGCCCGCGCGTCGCCCGGACCGCGTCGGCCCGGTCGTTGAACCACACGAAGCCGAGGCCGGGCGGCGTCATCAGCCCCTTCTGGCAGGCGCTGACCAGCACGTCGACGCCCCAGGCGTCCATCTCGACAACGTCGCAGCCGAGCGAGGCGATCGTGTCGCCCATCAGGAGCGCCGGGTGTCCCGCCGCGTCGAGCGCGGCACGCATCGCGGCGAGATCGGACTTCACCCCGGTGGAGGTGTCGACATGGACCGCCAGGACCGCCTTGATCCGCCGGTCGGTATCCGCCCGCAGCGCCTCTTCCAGCCTGCCGGGATCGACGGGGGAGGACTGGCCGAAATCCAGCACCTCCACCTCGCAGCCGAGACCCGCCGCCATCTCGCCCCAGCCATGGCCGAAGCGTCCGGTCGCCGGGACGAGGACCCGGTCCCCCTCGCCCACCACGTTGGTCAGCGCCGCCTCCCAGGCGGCGTGGCCATTGCCGATGTAGATGGCGAGGTGGCCGTCCGTCCGCGCCACCGCCTTGAGGTCGGGGATGCAGGACATCGTCACCTCGTGCAGATCGCCCGTGTAGATGTTCGGCGCCGGCCGGTGCATCGCCTGCAGCACCCGGTCGGGCATGACCGAGGGTCCGGGAATGGCGAGGTAGGGGCGGCCGTTTGCGAACATCTGTGGGGGACCTTTCGGGGCGGATCGTGAGCCGCGCGACCCTACGCCCGCGCCGGGGAAGGTCAACGCCTGCCGGCGCGGGATCCGGGGTGCCGAGCGACGCGGTGGGGCGCCGTCCGGCCACCGGCTGCGGATCGGGGGGCGGGTCCGGGCGATCCGCGGCTCTCCGGCGCCGACCGTCCCGCGCCCCCGTGGATCCGCGACGGGCAGGCCCGGTCGCGCCACGGGCCCGGCGCCGGGGCGGCCGGTGAGCCGGCGGCGGCGATCGGGCCCCGTCAGGGCCGCATCGCTCCCGCCAGCGAAGCCCTCCCGGCGGACGGCCCCGGCGCCCCTGCCACCCGGCCCCCGGCCCCCTCCCCACTGCGGACCATGCGCCCCGGGCGGCCGTCCCGCGCCGCGCCATGCGGCCGCCGCTTGCCCGGCCCCGCCCTTTGCCGCTATCGAGCCCCGGATGTCCCTGCCGCCCATCCCCCCCAGCCTGTCCGACCGGCTCGCCTACGAGTTCCGGGATTACGGCGTGCTGCGGCACCTGTGGCACAATCTGGGGCCCGTCGCGCCGGGCGTCTGGCGGTCCAACCAGCCCACGGCGGGACGGCTGCGGCGACTGAAGGCGCGGCTGGGACTGCGCAGCGTGGTGAACCTGCGCGGGGCGAGGCAATCCGACCCCTATTACCGCCTGCTCTCGCATGCCTGCGCGGTGAACGGGCTGCCCCTGATCGACGTCAGGCTTCATGCCCGCAAGGCCGCGCGGGCCGAGGAATACCTCGCCGTCATCGCCGCCTTCCGCGCCGCCGAGCGGCCCTTCCTGATGCATTGCAAGTCCGGCGCCGACCGGGCCGGGATGGCGGCGACGCTCTACCGCCTCGCCATCGAGGGCGCCCCGCTGGAGGAGGCGCGCAGGGAACTCGGCTGGCGCTACTTGCACCTGCGCGGCTCGGCTACCGGGATCCTCGATCACACGCTCGACCTCTATGCCGCGCGGCTGGCGCGGGGGCCCATCGGGATCGAGGACTGGCTGCGCACGGAATACGACCCCGCCGAGGCCACGCGCGGCTTCGCCGAGAGGCGCGGCCGATGAGCCCGGACCCGGACCGGCGAGGGGCCGCGCCGGACCCCGGCCCCCGGTCCGGCCCCGGAGCGCGCCCCGAAACCGGCCCCGAAACCGGCCCCGGAACGGGCGCAGAGGACGGCGCGATCCCCGGCGGGCCCGCCCCCGGCGCCCGCGACAGCCGTCTCGCCGACCTGCTGGGCTGGATCTGGCGCACCTATCTGCGCCGCCACCGCAGGCCGCTCTTCGCCGGGATGGTCCTGATGGCGCTGGAGGGCGCCTCGCTCGGCCTGCTGGCGCGGATGATGGAGCCGATGTTCGACCGCGTCTTCACCGCGGGCGACAGCGGCGCGATGTGGTGGGTCGGGGGCGCGATCCTGGGGATCTTCCTGCTGCGGGCCGTCACCTCGATGGGCAACCGGATCCTGCTGACCCGGATCCGCGAGCGCACCGCGGCCGAGATGCGGGGCGACCTGCTCTCGCACCTGATGACGCTGGACGGCGCCTTTCACCAGCGCAACCCGCCCGGCGCGCTGATCGAGCGGGTGCAGGGCGATGTCGGACAGGTCGGCAACCTGTGGAGCGGGATCATCACCGGCTTCGGACGCGACCTCGTCTCGGTCGTCGCGCTGCTGGTCGTCGCCCTGACGGTGGACTGGCGCTGGACGCTGGTCGCGCTGGTCGGGATCCCCGTGCTCGTCCTGCCCGCGATGCTGGCGCAATCCTATGTCCGTCGCCGCGCCCGCGGCGCGCGCGAGATCGCGGCGCGGATGTCGACCCGGCTCGACGAGGTGTTCCACGGGCTGATGCCGGTGAAGCTGAACCGTCTGGAGCGCTACCAGTCGGGGCGCTACGCCCGCCTCGCGCGCGAGAGGGTCCGGGCCGAGACGCGCTCGGCCACCGGGCAGGCCGCGATCCCGGCCCTGATGGACGTGATGTCGGGCGTCGGCTTCGTCGCCGTGCTCGTCTTCGGCGGGCGCGAGATCATCGCGGGGGAGAAGAGCGTCGGCGAATTCCTGTCCTTCTTCACCGCGATGGCCCTGACCTTCGAGCCGCTGCGCCGGCTCGGCAACCTGTCGGGCCAGTGGCAGGCGACGGCCGCCTCGATCGAGCGGATCCGCGCCCTGCTTGGCGAGCGCTCCGCCCTGCCCGGTCCCGCGGCGCCGCGTCCCGCGCCGGCCGGCGCGCCCGAGATCGCGCTGCGGGACGTCCGGCTGCGCTACGGCGACCTTCCGGTGCTGAACGGCCTGACCTTCACCGCCCCGGCCGGCCGGACCACGGCGCTGATCGGGCCGTCCGGCGCGGGCAAGAGCACGGTCTTCAACCTGCTGACGCGGATGGTCGATCCCGAAGGCGGCTTGGTCACGATCGGGGGCGTCGCGCCGTCCGAGATGGACCTCTCCGCGCTCCGCGACCTCTTCTCGGTGGTGACACAGGATTCGCTGCTCTTCGACGAGACGATCCGCGAGAACATCCTGCTCGGCCGCACCGACGTGAGCGAGGCGCGGCTGGCCGAGGTGCTGGAGGCGGCGCATGTCGCCGATTTCCTGCCCCGGCTGGATGCGGGGATCGACACGCCGGCCGGGCCCCGCGGCTCGGCCCTGTCCGGCGGGCAGCGGCAGCGTGTCGCCATCGCCCGCGCGCTGCTGCGCGACGCGCCGATCCTGCTGCTGGACGAGGCGACGAGCGCGCTCGACACCGCTTCGGAGGCGGTGGTGCAGGCGGCGCTGGACCGCCTGGCGGCGGGGCGGACGGTCATCGTGATCGCGCATCGCCTGTCGACGATCCGCCGCGCCGACCGGATCGTGGTGATGGAGGGCGGCCGCGCGGTCGAGACAGGCACGCACGAGGCGCTGATCGCGGCCGCCGGCACCTATGCCCGGTTGCACGCGCTGCAATCGGATCCCACTTCTGGCCTGGACCGGACAGGAGAGGCGCCATGACCGAGCGGACCATCATCGCCGTGACCGGAGAGGACCGGGAATCCTTCCTGCAGGGCCTCGTAACCAATGACGTGACGCGGGCGCGCGGCGGCATCGTCTACGCCGCGCTGCTGACGCCGCAGGGCAAGTACCTCGCCGATTTCTTCCTCGTCGGGCAGCCGGACCGGATCCTCGTCGATGTCGATTCCGGGATCGCGCCGGATCTCTATCGCCGCCTCGCGATGTACAGGCTGCGCGCGAAGGTCGACCTCGCGGAGACGGACCTGCAGGTCCGCCGCGGAACCGGGCCCGCGCCCGAGGGCGCCCTGCCCGATCCGCGCGATCCCGCGCTCGGCTGGCGGCTCTACGGGGCCGAGGGGGGCGACGACGGCACCGACTGGACCGCGCTGCGGGTCGGGCTGGGCGTGCCCGAGACGGGGGCCGAGCTGCATCCCGACGCCTACATCCTCGAACAGGATTTCCAGCGTCTGAACGGCGTCGATTTCCGCAAGGGCTGCTATGTCGGGCAGGAGGTGACCGCGCGTATGAAGCACAAGACCGAGCTGCGCAAGGGCCTCGCCCGGGTCGCGGTCGACGGCCCGGCCGAGCCCGGCACGCCGATCACGGCGGGCGGGCGCGCGATCGGCACGCTGACCAGCCGCGCGGGTGAGGTGGGCCTCGCCTATCTGAGATTCGACCGGGCCGAGGACGAGATGCAGGCCGGCGAGGCGACCGTGCGGCGCCTCTAGCCCGGCCCCGGCGCCGTCCGGGGGGCCGCCCTTCGACCCCAAGCCGGCGCCGCCCGGAAGGACGGCGCCTCTAGTCCAGGCCCAGCGCCGGCCGGAAGATCCCCGACGCGATCTGCCACGCCTCCTCGTTCGAGGCGACGAGGAGCGGCGCAGCCGACATCGTGCCCGGCCCGTAGGCCGTGCCGTCCAGCTGCCGGGCCACGCCGCCCGCCCGCTTCACCGCGAGGCAGCCGGCAAGATGGTCCCAGGGATTGAGCAGGAAGGACAGGCAGAACGACGCCTGCCCCATCGCGATCAGACGATACTCGTGGGCCGAGCAGCGCAGCGCCCGCATGTCGGCGAAGCGCAGGCCCGCCTCGTGCAGCGCGCCGCGCCGGTCCGCCGGGGCGTAGGTCGTATGGATGAATCCCGACATCCGCGCGGGGTCCGTCAGGCGGTCGCAGGACAGCGCGCGGGTGGCGCCATCCGCACCGATCAGCCGCGCCGGCCCGTCGGACCACGCCTCGACCCGGTCGCCGATCACGGGATCGAGGATCGCACCCCAGCGGGTACGCCCGCCCTCCACCACCGCGAGGATCAGGCCGAAGACCGACAGCCCCACGCGGAAGTTCCAGGTTCCGTCGACCGGGTCGATCACCACGGCAAGCTCGGCCGATCCCAGGCCCGAGGCGAGCGCGGGATCGGCGGCGGCCGCTTCCTCTCCCACCACCCGGGCGGAAGGCAGATGCGCCGCGATCCAGGCCGTCAGCGCGGCCTCCGTCTCGAGGTCCGCGACGGTGACCAGGTCGCCCGGCCCCGATTTCTCCGCAATTTCGCCCGGATCCAGCCGCCTGAACCGGGGAAGCACGTGAACACGCGCCGACTCCATCGCGGCTGACGCTAGGGCAGCGGCATCATTTCGTGAAAACGTCAAGTCGCTTTTCCCGATCCCGTCGCGTCCGATGTGACCAAATCATGGCAATCCCTTGAAGCTGTCGGTCCCGACCCTAGCTCTGGGCCGGAAACCGCCACTTTCGACAACAGATAGCGTGTGTCAGGGCCCTGAGCCATGCACCGGATGCATAGGTGACATGCCGAAACAGGTCACCAGAATCGGTGCGAAATGGCCATATTGCGCCGGACCCACGACACACAAGAGCAAAAACAAAAGGACGGAACATGACCGACTTTATCGACGGCACCGCCTACAACAACGAGCAGGGCAACCGCGCCCGCAAGCTGTTCGCCGCCGTCGTCCTTGCCGCTCTGGATGACGCCATCGCCGATGACAAGAAGTACGGCAACGGCCCCGAGCAGATCGCCCGCTGGGCCCGCTCGCGCGATGGACGCGAGGTGCTCACCTGCGCCGGCATCGACCCCAACGAGCGGGTCGTCGGCGGGCTGATGGACTTCGTCTCGCGCGGCGTCCGCACCTCCGTCGCGCTGTCGCGCGAGGAGAGCGAGCGTCGCCACGCCGCCGCCCTGGCGGAAGAGGAAGCGCGCGCCGCCTGAGCCGCGCGCCAGCCGAACCGAAACGCGGCCGTCCCCTTGGGCGGCCGCGTTTCGTTCGGGCGGGCGGCGGCGTCGCGGCCCCCGCAGGGGATGTCGGAAACGGGATGCGCCCCCCGCGGCGCCGGGCTAATCGAGGGGCCATGGCACGGGCACTCATGATCCAGGGGGCAGGCTCGAACGTGGGCAAGTCGCTCCTCGTCGCGGGACTGGCGCGGGCGGCGGCCCGGCGGGGCCTGTCGGTGGCCCCGTTCAAGCCGCAGAACATGTCGAACAACGCCGCCGTGACCGTGGATGGCGGCGAAATCGGACGGGCGCAGGCGCTGCAGGCCCTCGCCGCCGGACGTGCGCCCCTGACCGACATGAACCCCGTCCTGCTGAAGCCCGAGACCGAGATCGGCGCGCAGGTCGTCGTCCAGGGCCGGCGCCTCGCCACGGTCCGGGCGCGGGACTACGCCGCGCTAAAGCCCACCCTGATGCCGAAGGTGATGGAGAGCTTCCGCCGCCTCGCCGCGTCGGCCGACCTCGTCCTCGTCGAGGGGGCTGGCAGCCCGGCCGAGATCAACCTGCGGGCGGGCGACATCGCCAACATGGGCTTTGCCGAGGCGGCGAACGTGCCCGTGGTGCTGGCGGGCGACATCGACCGGGGCGGCGTGATCGCCCAGCTCGTCGGCACCCACGCCGTGCTGCCGCCGTCGGATCGCGACAGGATCGTCGCCTTCCTCGTCAACAAGTTCCGGGGCGACCCGACCCTCTTCGCGGAGGGGATGGACGCGATCGCCGCGCGGACCGGCTGGGCGCCGCTCGGCATCCTGCCCTGGTTCGACCAGGCGTGGCGCCTGCCGGCCGAGGATGTCATGGACATCGCCTCGCGTCCCGGCGGGCCCATCAGGATCGCGGTGCCACGCCTGAACCGGATCGCGAATTTCGACGATCTCGACCCGCTCTCCACCGATCCGGCGGTCAGCGTCGAGATCGTGCCCGAGGGACGCGCCCTGCCCGGCGACGCCGCTCTGGTCCTGCTGCCGGGATCGAAGAGCACGATCGCCGATCTCGCCCATTTCCGGGCACAGGGCTGGGATATCGACCTCGCCGCCCATGTCCGGCGGGGCGGGGCGGTGCTGGGCGTCTGCGGCGGCTACCAGATGCTGGGCCGGCGGATCGCCGATCCGGACGGGATCGAGGGGCCGGCCGGTGCGGTCGAGGGGCTGGGCCTGCTGGATGTCGAGACGGTGCTGCAGCCGCGCAAGCGGCTCGCCCTGTCCGAGGCGCGCGACCGCGAGAGCGGGCTCGACCTCACCGGATACGAGATCCACATGGGCGAGACCACGGGCCCGGACACCGCGCGCGCCTGGCTCGATCTCGACGGGCGGGGCGAGGGCGCGGCGAGCGCCGACGGCCGGATCCGCGGCTGCTACCTGCACGGCATGTTCGCCGCCGACGCCTTCCGCGCGGCGTTCCTCGCCCGGCTCGGCAGTCCCGGGACGGGGGCGACCTCCTATGGCGCGGGTGTCGAGGCGGCGCTCGACGCGCTGGCGGCGCAGATCGAGGCGACGCTGGACGTGGAGCGGCTGCTGGCGCTGGCCCGGCCGGTCTGACTGGCGACCTGTCTGACCGGCGGCCTGTCGTCCGGCGCCTATTGCGAGGCGAGCGCCCGCGCGATCTCGCGCCGGACCAGCCGGCGCACGTTCCGGGTGATGCGCTCGCCCAGCTCGCCCGCCAGTTCCTCGCGCAGGACGTCGGCGACGAGCCCGCGCAGGGCGGCCTCGTCGAGCGCCGGGGCGACAGCGTCCGGTGCCGGGGTCTCGGCCACGGGCTCCGAATCCGGCTGGGCCGGCGCGCGGCGCGAGTGGAAGAAGGCGGCCGCCCCCTCGTCGCGGGCCCAGTCGCGGGACCAGTCGCGGGGCAGGTCCCGGCCCTCCACCTCGCTTCCGTCCGGCTCCCAGGCCTCGGCGGTGCGGGTGACGGCGGATTCGAGCTCGGCGATCGTGGCGCGGAGGGCGGCAGCCTCGAGCGCCGCCGCGTCGTCTTCGGATTCCTCGGGCGGGGCCGATCCGGCCCCCCCTTCCGCACCGTCCGGGGCCCCTTCCCCGACCTCGCCGGGCCTCTCCGCCATCGGTCCGGCGGCAGGGATGTCGGACTCCCCGGCTCGGGGGGGCTCCTCGGCGTGCTCGCGGGCCGGGCCGGCGGGCGCGTCGGGAACGGCCCTCAGGCCCGGCCGCGCGGCCGCCTCCTGCGGAGCCGGATCGGAATGGGGTCCGAGATCGAGGACGGAGAGGTCGAGGGGCTCGTCGGCCCCTGTCCCCGCCTCTGCCTCTACCTCTGCCTCCCGTGGCGCCTCGGCGATGCGGAGCGCGGGGGTCAGGACCAGCCGGGGCGCCTGCGCCGGCGCGGCCGGCGCGTCGCCGCGCTCGCCCTTCGAGACGAGGCGGCGGATGGAGGACAGGACGTCCTCGATTTCGGCATTGGTCCGGATTTCCGACATGTGTCCTCGATCTATCAGTCTCGCGGCGAGAATAGGGCCCGAATGGGGCGCCGGGAAACGGATGTCGCGGAATGGCGACGTTTTCCCCGTCCGGCAGCGCCCGTCTCAGTCGCCGATCGCCTCCAGCACCCGGTCGAGCGCGCGCCCTTGTTCGGACAGGGCCGACGGCGCTGTCCGGACGAGGTTGTAATAGGCGGCCGGGTCGTAGATCTGCACCGCAAGGCCCAGATGCTCGGCCGTCAGCAGCCCCATCGTGGAGAGCAGGCGGTATGTCGCGATCGTCTCGTCCACCTGGCTCGAGATCAGGTCGGCCCGCGCGGTCAGCAGCTCCTGCTCGGCGTTCAGCACGTCGAGCGTGGTGCGCGCGCCCAGCGTCGCCTCCTCGCGGATCGAGTTGAAGGCCACGGTCGCCGCCGTCACCTGCTGCGCCAGCGCGACATCGCTGGCCCGCGCCACCTCGAGCCCGGTCCAGGCGATGCCGACGTTCTGGGCGACGTTGTCCGACACGACATGCAGGCCCGCCCGCGCCGCATCCCGCCGCGCCATGACCTGCCGGACCTGGCTGGCGATGGCGCCGCCCTGATAGATCGGCCCGCCGACATTCAGCCCCAGGGAGGCACTCTCGTTACCCTCGAGATCCGCCGACAGGCGCCCGTTCACCGTGACCTGCGGCCGCACCGCGGCCTCGGCCCGGCGGATGTTCAGCTCGGTCGCCGCGACGTTGCGCTGCGCTTCCTCGATGGCGGGGTGGTTGCGCAGGGCGATGGCCCGCGCCTCCTCGAGCGTCGCGGGGACGTCGGCCAGCGGCACCGGCTGCAGGTCGCCCGGCGCCCGGCCCACGGCGGCCCGGAACTCGCCGATCGCCTGGGCGAGCCCCCCCTGCTCGGCCGCCAGCAGGCTGCGTGCCGCGGCGAGCCGCGCCTCGGCGAGGCTGACATCGGTGCGCGTCACCTCCCCCACCTCGAACCGGTCCTCGGCGGCCCGCAGCTCCTGCGTGATCAGGCGCACGTTGTTCTGCCGCAGCGAGACGAATTGCTGCGAGCGCCGGATCTCCATGTAGGCGACGACGATCCGCAGCAGGACATCCTGCTCCACCCCGACGAGGGCGGCGCGGGTGCCCAGCACCAGTTCCTTCTGGGCGTCGATGGCGAGCCGGTTCGCCCCGCCGTCATAGACGGTCATCTGGGCGCTGACGCTGAGGCTCTGGTCGATCTGGTAATCCGAAAGGCCCCCGAGCGGCGCCCCGACCGAGGCCTGGGCCGCGTAGCTGACCACCGGCCGCAGGGCGGCGATCGCCTGCGCGACATCCTCGTCCGCGGCGCGCAGGAGGGCGCGGTTCTGCTCCAGCAGGCCGGAGTATTCGTAGCCGAAGGCCAGCGCGTCGCCGAGCGTCTCGGCCTCTGCGGCGAAGGGCGCCAGCGCCAGGAGGGCCGCCGACGCCGCGCGCCTCAGCCCCGGTCCGAATTGGGTTGCGAATGCGTTCCGGCCGCTCCTGCGGCTGCCCCGTGCCGTGCCACGATGCCCCATGCCCGTCCTCTCGAGGTTGCGCCGTCGGCCCGTGACCTGCCGGGGTTGTGCCCCCGATCCGCCGGTTCCGCGGTCAGAATGTGAATGCCACGTCCTTCTCGAAGCCCGGCAGCAGCGGCGCCCCCGCATTGAAGAGGTAACGCCAGCTGACCCGGCCGTCTGTCTTGATTCCCGCCCGGGCGACGCCCAGCCGCCCCTCGGCGAAGAGGCAGGCGATCCGCCCCCCGTCCTTGAGCTGGTCGATCACCGCCTGCGGCACCTGCTCGACCCCGCCTTCGATCAGGATCACGTCGTAGGGGCCCGATTTCGGCGCCCCCTCGGCGAGCGGCCCGACCACGATGGCGGCGTTGTCGATTCCGGTATCGGACAGCGTCGCCTGCGCCTCGTCCACGCGGGTCTCGTCGTCCTCGACCCCGACGACGAACTCCGCCATCCAGGCCAGCACCGCCACAGAGTAACCGAGCCCGCAGCCGATATCGAGCACCACGTCCCCGGGGCCCACGTCGAGCGCGTCGAGCAGCTTGGCGAAGGTGCGCGGCTCCAGCAGGACGCGCCCGTCGCCCAGGCGCACGCCGTCGCCGACATAGGCGGCCTCGCGGGCGGCGTCGGGCACGTAGCGCTCGCGCGGGACGTTCAGCATCGCCTGGATGATGGGGAACTTCGTCACGTCGGAGGGCCGCACCTGGGTGTCGACCATCACACGGCGGCGGGATGCGTAATCAGCCACGGGACCTTCGCATGTCTCGTCAGTGGAATGTCACGACCCTGATGCCACACCCCCCGCAGGGGGGCAACACGTGATGGGCCGCCCCGCCCCCGCCTCGCCCGTCCCGCCCGCTTGCAAGCCGCCGGACGGAGGGCTATCAGGGCCGCACCTTCGGCGGCGAGTTGGCGGAGTGGTTACGCAGCGGATTGCAAATCCGTGCACACCGGTTCGATTCCGGTACTCGCCTCCAGGGTCCCCCGCTCTCTCCCGATCGCGCGGCTCGTCCGGCCAGTCCGTCCGGCCGGCGCGGCGTGTCGCTCGCGCCCGGGGCGCGCGGCGGCGGGCCTAGCTCGCCTGGCTGTAGCGCGGTCCGCCCCGGCCCGAGCCGGGGTCGAACACCGCGGCGACCAGGCGGGCGGCGGCGAAGTCGTTCAGGCGCAGCACCTGTCCGGCCAGTTCGCCCGCGCCGGGATAGAGGGTCAGCGCGGCGAGGGCCATCTCGCGCGCCCAGGGCCGCGTCTCGTCCGGCAGCGCGGCCAGGTCGACACGGCCGTAGCACATCAGCGACTCGATGATGGCGGCGATGGTGCGGTCGACGGGGGTGAGCGCGATGCCCCGCGCGACCGGCAGGTCCCCCTCCTCCAGTGCCTTCTGCCAGGCGTCGGTGGCGGCGGCGTTCTGCAGGTAGCCCTGCGCGTAGCGCGAGATCGCCGAGGCGCCGAGGCCGATCAGCGTTCCGGCCGCGTCGGTCGTGTAGCCCTGGAAGTTGCGGTGCAGCCGCCCTTCGGCCGCCGCCCGCGCCAGCCCGTCGCCCGGGCGCGCGAAGTGGTCGATCCCGACCGCGTCGTAGCCCGAGCTCGTCAGGATCTCGCGCGCGGCCTCGGCCAGGGCGAGCCGCTGGACGGGGTCCGGCAGCGCCGCCTCGGGAATCAGCTTCTGCCGCCGCGCCACCCAGGGGACATGCGCGTAGCCGTAGAGCGCGATCCGTTCCGGGGCGAGGCGCACGATCGCGGCCAGCGTGCGGGCGAGCCGCGGCAGCGTCTGGTGCGGCAGACCGTAGAGCAGGTCCACGTTGACCGACCGCACGCCCCGCGCCCGCAGGCCGGCGACCGCGCGCTCCGTCTCGTCCAGGCCCTGCCGGCGGCCTATGCTGGCCTGCACGACGGGATCGAAATCCTGCACGCCGATCGAGGCGCGGCTCAGCCCCATCCGCATCAGCGCGTCCAGCCGGTGCCCGTCGCATTCGGTGGGGTCGATCTCGACCGAGACCTCGGTCGCGGCATCGATCGGAAAGGCCGCGCGCAGCATCGCGCCCAGCCGGTCGAGCCTGTCGGCCGACAGCAGGGTCGGCGTTCCGCCCCCCAGGTGCAGCGCGCTGATCCGGACCGGGGCGAGCCGGCCGCGCACGGCGGCGATCTCGCGCTCCAGATGGTCGAGATAGCGGTCCAGCGGCGCGTCGGTGCGCGTCCCCTGGGTCCGGCAGGCGCAGAACCAGCAGAGCCGCCGGCAGAACGGGACGTGGACGTAGAGCGACACCTCGGCCCCCTCGGGCACGGCGCGCAGCCAGGCGTCCCCCTCCGCGGGGCCCACCCGGTCGCCGAAGCGGTCGGCGGGCGGATAGCTGGTGTAGCGGGGAACGCGGGCAGTCAGCAGCGCGGCGCGCAGCGACGAGGGCGTGACGGCGGTGTCCTGTGTCATGGGCGCCGTGGTGACGCCTCGCGGGCGGACCCGCATTGATCGAGATCAACCGTCCCGCTAGGGAGGGGGGACATGAAGCTCGACCCGATCTCCTCCTGCGCCGCCTGTCCGATCCGGCACCGGGCCGTCTGCGCCGAATGCGATGCGCGCGAACTGGCCCTGCTCGCCGAGATCAAGAGCTACCGCACCTTTCCCGCCGGCGCGCCGCTCGCCGCCGCCGGGGAATCGCTCGACCATTTCTCGTCGATCGTCGCCGGCTGCGCCACGATGTCGCGCACGCTCGAGGACGGGCGGCGCCAGACCGTCGGCCTTCTCATGCCCTCGGACTATATCGGCCGGCCGGGGCGCGCGACCTCGCCCTTCGACGTCGAGGCTCTGAGCGAGGTTACCGTCTGCCGCTTCGAGCGCCGCGCCTTCGAGAAGCTGGTGCGCGAGCTGCCGCACATCGCCTCGCGGCTGCTGACGATGACGCTGGACGAGCTCGACGCCGCCCGCGACTGGGCGGTCGTGCTGGGCCGGATGACCGCGCGCGAGAAGATCGCCGCCTTCCTCGTCAGCCTCGCCCGCCGGCAGGCGGTCATCGAGGAGCGGGACGGCCCCGTGGGTGCGGTCGCGCTGCACCTGCCGCTCTCGCGCGAGGCGATGGCCGACCACCTCGGCCTCACGATCGAAACGACGAGCCGGCAGATCACGGCCCTGCGCAAGGACGGGCTGATCGAGGTTCCGGGCAAGCGCGAGATCGTCATCCCCGATTTCGAGGCGCTGGCGCTCGAGACCGGCGATGACGGCGATGGCGGCGTGATCGCCTGATCCGCCCGCGGGGGGATCGCCCCCTGCGGCCGACCCGTCCGCATCCCCCCCGGGGGGCCCCGGATCGAGCCCGGGACGGGGTTCTCGCACTTCCCTCCGACGCCGCCCCGGCCGCGAGCCGGACCTCGACGGACC
Organism: Wenxinia saemankumensis; assembly: GCF_900141735.1. Taxonomy (GTDB): domain Bacteria; phylum Pseudomonadota; class Alphaproteobacteria; order Rhodobacterales; family Rhodobacteraceae; genus Wenxinia; species Wenxinia saemankumensis. Next base: position 530,088 of record NZ_FQYO01000002.1, on the reverse strand, counting down.
GGGCGCCTCCCCGTTCTCGGGGTCCGGGGTCAGGCCCGGGACGGGGTCGTGGCACCCTTCCGCCGCCAGCTCACCCGCCCCGCGACCTGCCGCGCACTTGATCCAGGTCAAGGAGCGCCCCCCGCCCTCATGCGACATCCCCCCCGGCCCCGCCCGCTGTCGCGGGGCGCACGGGAATCGCAGGAGGCATCATGGAGTATCTCAGGCCCGTCATCTTCGGGCTGGTCGCTCTCTTCGCGGCCATCGCCGCAAACTGGGGGCACGACCTGGCCTATTCGGTCCATGCCTTCCTCGTCATGGTCATCGCGGCCGGCATGCTCGTCTGGTCGGTCGGCCGGATCGGCGAGCCCGCCCCCGTCCATGACGAGGCGCAATATCTCGACGGTCCGATCCGCTACGGCGTGATCGCGACCGCCTTCTGGGGCATCGCCGGGTTCCTCGTCGGGACCTTCATCGCCTTCCAGCTGGCCTTTCCCGAGCTCAATTTCGACTGGTCCGAGGGCTACGCCAATTTCGGCCGGCTCCGCCCGCTGCATACCAGCGCGGTCATCTTCGCCTTCGGCGGCAACGCCCTGATCGCCACGTCCTTCTACGTGGTGCAGCGCACCTCGGGCGCCCGGCTCTGGGGCGGGAACGCGGCCTGGTTCGTGTTCTGGGGCTACCAGCTCTTCATCGTGCTGGCCGCGACGGGCTACCTGCTCGGCGCCACGCAATCCAAGGAATATGCCGAGCCCGAATGGTACGTGGACCTGTGGCTGACGGCCGTCTGGCTGGTCTACCTCGCCGTCTATCTCGGCACGCTCATCAAGCGGCGCGAGCGGCACATCTACGTCGCCAACTGGTTCTTCCTCGCCTTCATCGTGACCGTCGCGATGCTGCACGTCGTCAACAACATCTCGATCCCGGTCAGCATCCTCGGCTCCAAGTCCGTGCAGGTCTTCGCCGGCGTGCAGGACGCGATGGTGCAGTGGTGGTACGGGCACAACGCCGTCGGCTTCTTCCTGACGGCCGGGTTCCTGGGGATGATGTACTACTTCGTGCCCAAGCAGGCGGGCCGTCCGGTCTATTCCTACAAGCTGTCCATCATCCACTTCTGGGCGCTGATCTTCCTCTACATCTGGGCGGGGCCGCACCACCTGCACTACACCGCCCTGCCCGACTGGGCGGCGACGCTGGGCATGGTGTTCTCGGTCATGCTGTGGATGCCCAGCTGGGGCGGCATGATCAACGGGCTGATGACGCTCGAAGGGGCGTGGGACAAGATCCGCACCGACCCGATCATCCGCATGTTCGTCGCCTCCCTCGCCTTCTACGGCATGTCGACCTTCGAGGGGCCGATGATGTCGATCCGGGCGGTCAACTCGCTGTCGCACTACACCGACTGGACCATCGGCCACGTCCATTCCGGCGCGCTCGGCTGGAACGGGCTCATCACCTTCGGCTGCCTCTACTTCCTGACGCCGAAGCTCTGGGGGCGGGAGCGGATGCATTCGATGGCCGCGATCAACTGGCACTTCTGGCTCGCGACGATCGGCATCGTCCTCTACGCCGCCTCGATGTGGGTCACCGGGATCATGGAAGGCCTGATGTGGCGCGAGGTCGACGCGAACGGCTTCCTCGTCAACTCCTTCGCCGACACCGTGGCCGCCAAGTTCCCGATGTACGTCGTGCGCGGCCTCGGCGGGGTGCTGTACCTCTCCGGCGCGCTGCTGATGGCGTGGAACGTGTGGATGACGATCCGCGCCCCGCAGGCGCGGCCCGTCCAAGACCTCGTCCCCGCGGAGTAACCGACATGACCAAGCACAACGACTCCGTCCCGTCCCCCGAGGACGATCCCAAGGTGAACCCGCCGGGCGAGGTTCCGAACGAGCTGCCGCCCGAGACGGCGCTGATCGACAAGCACGGCATCATCGAGCGCAACGCGACGCTGCTGCTCGTCCTGTCCTTCCTCGTCGTGACCATCGGCGGCATCGTCGAGATCGCGCCGCTTTTCTGGCTGGAGAACACGATCGAGGAGGTGGAGGGCGTGCGCCCCTACTCCCCGCTCGAGCTGGCCGGGCGCGACATCTACATCCGCGAGGGCTGCTACGTCTGCCATTCCCAGATGATCCGCCCGATGCGCGACGAGGTGGAACGCTACGGCCATTACAGCCTCGCCGCCGAGAGCATGTACGACCACCCGCACCAATGGGGGTCCAAGCGGACCGGGCCGGACCTGGCCCGCGTCGGCGGGCGCTACTCGGACGAATGGCATGTCGACCATTTCACCGACCCGCAATCGGTCGTCCCCGAGAGCGTGATGCCGAAATACGACTACCTCGCCCGGACCCCGATCGAGCCCACGCTGATCGCCGAGACGATGGCGACCCACGCCTTCGTCGGGGTGCCCTACACGGACGAGATGATCGAGGCCGCCCGCGCCGACTTCCGCGTGCAGGTCGATCCGTTCGGCGATTTCGACGGCCTGCTGGAGCGCTATCCCGGCGCGCAGGTCCGCAACTTCGACGGCCAGCCGGAGCTGACCGAGATGGATGCGCTCATCGCCTATCTGCAGATGCTCGGCACGACGGTCGATTTCTCGACCTTCGTGGCCGATGCCAGTCGCTAAGCCAGCCGCCAGGCCAATTGCTGAGGGAGCCACGCACATGGACCTCTATTCGATCCTGAGGGAATTCGCCGACAGCTGGATGCTGCTCGCCCTGACCCTCTTCTTCGCGGGCGTCTTCGCCTGGGCCTGGCGGCCCGGCTCGCGCCCGCTCCACGACGACGCGGCCCGCGCGATCTTCCGCGATCACCTGGGCGACACCCCGGAGGGCCGGCAATGAGCGGCAAGCGCAAGGACGACGTGACCGGGACCGAGACGACGGGCCACGTCTGGGACGGGATCGAGGAGCTGAACAACCCCCTCCCCCGCTGGTGGCTCTGGACCTTCTACGCGACGGTCGTCTTCTCCCTGATCTACGTCGTGCTCTACCCGGCCTGGCCGGTCGTGAACCGCGCGACGTCGGGACTGCTCGGCTGGTCGACCCGCGGCGACGTCGCGGCCGAGATCGAGGCGGTGGATGCCAGCCAGGCCTCTCTCTTCGCCTCGCTGACGGAGGTGGACCTGCGCGTCCTGCCCCGCAACGAGGAGCTCTACGGCTTCGCCCAGCAGGCTGGGGGCGCGGTGTTCCGCAACACCTGCTCGCAATGCCACGGCTCGGGCGCGGCCGGCGCGCTGGGCTATCCCAACCTGTTGGACGACGAGTGGCTCTGGGGCGGCACGCTCGAGGACATCGCCTTCACCATCCGCCACGGCATCCGCAACGACGAGGATCCGGACGCCCGGTTCAGCCAGATGCCGGCCTTCGGGGACATCCTCGAGCGGGACCAGATCGCCCTGCTGACCGACCACGTCCTGTCGCTGCCCGGTGGCGCCGATCCTGCCGCGGGCGAAGCGGGGCAGCTCTTCCTCGACAATTGCGCCTCCTGCCACGGCGAGAACGCGCAAGGCGACCGGACGATCGGCGCGCCGAACCTGACGGATGCCATCTGGCTCTACGGGGACACGCCCGAGCAGGTCGCCAGCAGCATCCGGCGCGGGCCCTCCGGCGTGATGCCGCCCTGGGGCGAGCGGCTGGGCGAGGCCGAGGTGCGCGCCGTCGCCGCCTATGTCCACGCGCTCGGCGGGGGCGAGGCGCAGGTCGGCGAGGCCCCGGTGGCCGAAGGGGCGGGCGCGACCGGGGCCGAACCGTCCGATCCGGACGAGGTGCCGTTCGCGGAAGAAGCCGGCGCCACCGAGTAGCGTATCGCCCCCCGAAGGATCACGCGGCCGTGTCCGGTTGATCCACGTCAAGGCCGCCCCGGCCCTCCCGCCCTAGGGAGGGCCGACCTGCTTCGAAAGAGCCATCATGACGGCCACGAAATCCCTCTATGCCGCCCGCGTGCCGATCTTCCCCCGCCGGGTGTCGGGCCGGTTCCGCAACCTGAAATGGGTCATCATGGCGGTGACCCTCGGCATCTACTACCTGACCCCCTGGATCCGCTGGGACCGGGGGCCGAACCTGCCCGACCAGGCGGTGCTGGTCGATCTGGCGAACCGGCGCTTCTATTTCTTCTGGATCGAGATCTGGCCGCACGAATTCTATTTCGTCGCCGGCCTGCTGGTGATGGCCGGGCTCGGCCTCTTCCTCTTCACCGCGGCGCTCGGGCGCGTCTGGTGCGGCTATGCCTGCCCGCAGACCGTCTGGACGGACCTCTTCCTCAAGGTCGAGCGCTGGGTGCAGGGCGACCGCAACGCGCGGCTGCGGCTGCACCAGGCCCCCTGGACCGCCCGCAAGATCCGGCTGAAGCTCACGACCTGGTCGCTCTGGCTGATGATCGCGGTGGCGACCGGCGGGGCCTGGGTCTTCTACTTCGCCGACGCGCCGACGCTCGCCCGCGATCTGGCCACGCTGCAGGCGCCGGGCGTGGCCTGGGCGACGATCGCCCTGCTGACCGCGACGACCTTCGTCTTCGGCGGCTTCATGCGCGAGCAGGTCTGCATCTACATGTGCCCCTGGCCGCGCATCCAGGGCGCGATGATGGACGAGGGCACGCTCACGGTCGCCTATCGCGACTGGCGGGGCGAGCCGCGGGGCAAGGGGCTGCGCCGCCGCGAACGGGCCGAGGCGGCAGAGGCGGCGACCCGCGCCGCCGGCCCCCGGATCGGCGGGCGCTCGCCGGTGATCCCGATGCAGGTGCGCGGCGCCACCGCCGTGGCGCAGCCCGCCGCCCCGGCCCCCGCCGTCCCGGGCGCGGCGGGCGACTGCATCGACTGCAACGCCTGCGTCAACGTCTGCCCGATGGGCATCGACATCCGGGACGGCCAGCAGATGGCCTGCATCACCTGCGCACTCTGCATCGACGCCTGCGACGAGGTGATGGACCGGATCGGCAGGCCCCGCGGCCTGATCGACTACGTCGCCCTGTCCGACGCCCCGCGCGAGGCGGCGGGCGGCGCGCCGATCGCCGCCTGGCGGCACGCGATGCGCCCCCGCAACTTCGTCTATGCCGGGCTCTGGTCCGCCGTCGGGATCGCGCTGGTCGTGCTCCTTTTCATCCGGCCCGAGATCGAGATGACGGTCGCCCCGGTCCGCAACCCGACCTTCGTCACCCTGTCCGACGGGTCGATCCGCAACGCCTACGACGTGCGGCTGCGCAACAAGCACGGCGAGGCGCGGGACTTCGCGCTCGCCACCGGCGAGGCGATGGCGGGACGCCTGGCGCTGAGCGTCGAGGGCAGCACGGACGCCGCCGTCACGGTGCCCGCCGACACGCAGGGGCGGGTGCGGGTCTACCTCACCGCCCCGCCCGGCAGCGCGCCCGCCACCGCCGACCGGACCGAGGTCCGGCTCTGGGCCCAGGACCGGGAGAGTGGCGAGCGCGCCTTCGTCGACACCACCTTCAACGGGAGAGAGACGCCATGACCGAACTTCGGGGCATCCATGTCGCGGGCATGTTCACCTTCGGCTTCGGGATCATCATCGCGGTGAACGTCGCGCTCGCCACCAATGCGGTCCGGACATTCCCGGGGCTCGAGGTCGCCAATTCCTACGTCGCCAGCCAGAGCTTCGAGGCGCGGCGCGAGGCGCAGGACGCGCTCGGATGGGAGGTGGCGGCGGGCTATTCGGACGGCCTGCTCACCGTCGCGCTGACCGGCCCGGACGGCGCCCCGGCCCCGGCGGCGGAGCTTTCGGGTCATGTCGGCCGCCCGACCGAGGCCCGCGACGACATCGCCCTCGATCTCGAGGCGGGACAGGTCGCGATCGACCTCGCCCCCGGGCGCTGGCGGCTGGACCTGACCGCCACCGCGCCGGACGGTACCCTGTTCGAGCGGGCCGTCGTCCTGGAGGTGGCGCCGTGACCGCCGCCTGTCCTGCCTGCGCCGGCGTCGAGATGGCCCGCCCCGCCCCGGCGCTCGAGACGACGCATCTTCTGCACCTGCCCGACATCCATTGCGGCGCCTGCATCGCGGGGGTGGAGCGCGCGCTCGGCGCCGCCCCGGGGGTCCGCGCCGCCCGCGTGAACCTGACCCGCAAGCGCGTGGCGATCACCGCGCCGGGCCTCGACGCCGCCACCCTCGTCGCCGCGCTGGCCGAGGCGGGCTATCGCGCCCAGCCGATGGACGCCGCGCGTACCGGCGCGGACCGGACCCCGCGCGACCTGCTGACCCGGATCGGCGTCGCGGGCTTCGCCATGATGAACGTCATGCTGCTGAGCGTCGCGGTCTGGAGCGGCGCGACGGGCGCGACGGCGCAGGTCTTCCACCTCGTCTCTGCCGCCATCGCGATTCCCGCCGTCGCCTATGCCGCGCAGCCCTTCTTCGGCTCGGCCCTGCAGGCGCTGCGGGCGAGGCGGCTGAACATGGACGTGCCGATCGCGCTGGCGATCCTGCTGGCCAGCCTCGCCTCGCTCGCGGCGGCCTTCGACCTCGCGCCGAACGACGGCTGGTTCGACGCGGCGCTGGCGCTGACCTTCTTCCTGCTGATCGGCCGCTATCTCGACACGGCCGGTCGCGCCGCCGCCCGCTCGGCCGCCGCCGATCTCGCCGCGCTGGACGTGCCGCAGGCGATCCGGCTGGAGGACGGGCGCGAGCGCGTCGTGCCCGCCGCGGATCTCGCCCCCGGCGACCTGATCCTGCTGCGCCCCGGCGATCGCCTCCCCGCCGACGGAGAGATCGTGAGCGGGCGCTGCGACCTCGACCGCTCCGCCCTGACGGGCGAGAGCCAGCCCGCCCCCGCCGGTCCCGGCGATCCCGTCGCGGCCGGCGAGACCTGCCTGACCGGCGCGCTCACCGTCCGCGTCCTGCGCGCGGGGCGCGACACGGCGCTGGCCCGGATGGCCGAGACGATCGCGGCTGCCGAGGGACAGCGCACCCGCTATGCCGGGCTCGCGGACCGCGCGGCGCGGCTCTACGCGCCCGCCGTGCACCTGCTTGGCGCGGGCACCTTCCTCGGCTGGCTGGCGGCGACCGGCGACGGCTGGCGCGCGCTCGACGTCGCGATCTCGGTCCTCGTCATCACCTGCCCCTGCGCGCTCGGCCTCGCCGTGCCGGCGGTCTCGACGGTGGCGACGGGGCGGCTGTTCCGGGCGGGACTGCTGGTGAAGTCGCCGACCGCGCTGGAACGCCTGTCGGAGGTGGACATCGTCGCCTTCGACAAGACGGGCACGCTGACGACCGGCACGCCGCGCCTCGCGGTCCGGCCGGACGACGCGGCACTGGCCGCCGCGGCCGGCCTCGCCCGCCATTCCGCGCACCCGATGTCGCGCGCGATCGTCGCCGCGGCCGAAGCGGCCGGCCTGGCCCCCGCCCCCGTCCGCGACATCGCCGAGCATCCCGGCGACGGGGTGGAGGGATGGCTGGACGGCCGGCGCCTGCGGCTCGGCCGGGCCGCCTTCGCGGGCGGAGCGGGGGACGGGCTGTGGCTGGGCCGGGACGGCACGGCCCCGGTCGCCCTGCCGATGGCCGAGACGCTGCGCCCCGGCGCGGCCCCCGCCACCGCCGCGCTGGCCGCGGCCGGTTACGGCACCGCCCTCCTGTCGGGGGACGCGGCCGGGCCGGTGCGCCGCCTCGCCGCCGAGACGGGGATCGCCGAGGCGCATGCGGATCTCCGCCCCGCGGACAAGACCGCCTGGGTCGAGGCCCGGCAGGACGAGGGGCACCGCGTCCTCATGGTGGGCGACGGGCTGAACGATACCGGGCCGCTCGCCGTGGCGCATGCCGGACTGTCGCCGGGCAGCGCGCTCGACGCCGCGCGCTCGGCCTCGGACGTGGTCGCGCTGTCCGGGGATGTGGGGGCCGTGCCGCTGCTGCTGCGGACCGCCCGCGGCGCGATGGCGCGGATGCGCCAGAACATCGGCCTCGCGCTGGCCTACAACGCGATCTCGATCCCGCTCGCCGTGACGGGCCACGCCTCGCCGCTGGTGGCGGCGCTGGCGATGTCGGCCTCTTCCCTGACGGTGACGCTCAACGCGATGAGGCGGCTGTGAACGTCCTGGCCTTCCTCATCCCGATCTCGGTGACGCTGGGCCTCGCGGGGCTGGTCGCCTTCGTCTGGGCCCTGCGTTCGGGCCAGTACGAGGACCCGGCCGGCGACCAGGCGCGGGCCCTGTCGTCGGACCGCGACGACCGGCCGGGACCATGACGGCCCGGCCCGGGGGAAAAGAAGTGAACCCGATGATCGGGAACATGGGATCGGCGGACAGGATCGTCCGCGCGGCGATCGCGGTGGCGCTGGTATGGCTCGCCTTCGGGACGGGCCTTGCGGGCGCGGCCTTCTGGCTCGCCCTGGTCGTGGGAGGGATCTTCCTGCTGACCGCCGCCCTCGGCACCTGCCCGCTCTACCGGCCGTTCGGCACCGGCACCTGCCGGCGCTGAAGGGATGGCGGCGGCCCTGCGGGACCGCCGCCCTTTTGTGGTCCGCCCTCAGGAGAGGCGCAGGAACAGGACGCCGTTGGGCCCCAGCCGCGCCATGCGCCCGTCGAGGTCCGATTTCTCGGCGAACAGGACCTCGCCGGTCGACGGCATCTCCGCCTCCGCCGGTTCGGGCGAGAGGTTGAAGACGCAGGTCACCTCGCCCCCGCGGGTGAAGGCCAGGACCGGCTCGGGCGTGTTGATCCAGGTCGTCCCGCCGGTCCGCAGCGACGGCTCGGAGCGACGGAAGGCCAGCATCCGGCGGTAGAAGTCCAGCACCGACCCCTCCCCCTGCGCGTCCACCGCCACCGCCTGCTGCGGCGACTTGACAGGCAGCCAGGGCGTGGCGGTCGAGAAGCCGCCGTTCGGGGCGTTGCTCTCCCACACCATAGGGGTGCGACAGCCGTCCCGGCCCTTGTCCTCGGGCCAGAAGACCAGGCCCTGCGGATCGGTCAGCTCGTCGTAGGTCAGCTCGGTCTCCGTCTGGCCCAGCTCCTCGCCCTGATACATGCAGACCGACCCCTGGAGACTGAAGAGGAGCGCGGCCCCCAGCTTGGCCAGCGCCTCGCGGCTGGCGCCGTGCTTCTCCCACCGGGTCAGGTGCCGCACGACATCGTGGTTCGAGAAGGCCCAGCAGGGCCATCCGCCCGGGGCGAGGCGGAAGAACTCCTCGACCTGGCGCCGGAAATGGGCGGCATCCCATTTGTGGCTCAGCATCTCGAAGCTGTAGGCCATGTGGAGACGGCCGCCCGTCGTGTACTGGCCCATGATCTCGATCGGGTGGTGCTGCTCGCCCACCTCGCCGACCAGCGTCCGGTCCTCGTATTCGTCCATCAGCGCGCGCAGGCGCTTGAGGAAATCGAGGTTCTCGGGCTGGTTCTTCGAGAAGAGGTGGTACTGCATGTAGTAGGGGTTCCACGCCTGCAGCGCGCCGGGCTGGAAGTTCGCGGCGTCGTTCCGCAGATGCCGGTCGTGGAAGTAGAAGTTCACCGTGTCGAGGCGGAAGCCGTCGACCCCCCGCTCCAGCCAGAACCGCACGTTCTCCAGCGTCCAGTCCTGCACCTCCCTGTTGTGGAAGTTCAGGTCCGGCTGTTCCTTGAGGAAGTTGTGGAAGTAGTACTGCTTGCGCCGCGGCTCCCATTCCCAGGCCACCCCGCCGAAGATCGACTGCCAGTTGTTCGGGGGCGAGCCGTCGGGCTGCGGGTCGGCCCAGACATACCAGTCGGCCTTGGGATTGTCGCGGCTGGACCGGCTCTCGAGGAAGGCCGAGTGCCGGTTGGAGCTGTGCGAGAGCACCTGGTCGATGATGACCTTCAGCCCCAGCTCGTGCGCCCGCGCCACCATCGCGTCGAAATCGTCCAGCGTGCCGAAGACCGGGTCGATGTCGCGGTAATCGCTGACGTCGTAGCCCATGTCCGCCATGGGCGAGGTCGAGATCGGCGACAGCCAGATCGCGTCGACGCCGAGCCCGGCGACATGGTCGAGCCGGCGGGTGATGCCCCTCAGATCGCCGATTCCGTCGCCCGAATCGTCCTGGAAGGACCGCGGATAGATCTGATAGGTGACGCTGCCCCGCCACCAATCGCTGTTCTTGCTCATGAGGTCCTCCCGCATTTCGCGGCCCGAAACGTTTCGGGCCCGTGGAAAACCGTTGCCCGAAGCGTTTCGGTCGCGCAAGGGTGGAGAGCGGGAGGACGCAGATGACGACGCTCAAGGACCTCAGCCGGCACCTGAACCTGTCGGTGACGCAGGTCAGCCGGGCGCTGAACGGCTATGCGGACGTGAGCGAGGCGACCCGCGCCCGCGTCCTCGCCGCCGCGAGCGAGCTGGCCTACCAGCCCAACCTCTCGGCGCGGAAGCTGGTCTCGGGCCGGTCGGGGATCGTCGGGCTGGTGCTGCAGGGCACGCCCGCCTCGATGACGGGGGATCACTTCCTGACGGTGATCGGCGGCCTCAGCGCCGAGTTCTCGCGCCGCGAGCTGCAGTTCGTGCTGCACATGGCCGATCCCGAGGAGGACGTGATCGAGGTCTACCGCCGGCTGATCGACGGCGGGGGGCTGGACGGCTTCGTCCTGATCGAGCCGGTGACCGACGACCGGCGCGTCGCCTATCTGGCGCAGCGCGGCATCCCGGTCATCGTGCACGGCCGCCTCTTCGGGGGGCCGGCCCATGCCTATTACGACATCGACAATGCCGAGGTGGGCCGCGTGCTGACGCGCCACCTGCTGCGCCACGGCCACCGCCGCATCGCCTTTCTCAACGGCTCGCCCCAGCGGGCCTATTCCGAGGCCCGCCGCCGCGGCCATGTCGAGGCGCTGGAGGAGGCGGGCCTGCCCTTCGACCCCGGGCTGCACATCACCGCCTCGATGGACGAGAAGCACGGCCTCGTCTCGGCGGTGAAGCTGTTCTCGGGCCCAGCGCCCCACCCCACCGCGGTGATCGCCAGCCACCTGAAGATCGCGCGCGGGCTGGTGCAGGGCCTGTCGGCGCTGGGATTGCGGGTGCCGGACGACGTGTCGATCGTCGCCCATGACGACCAGCTGAGCGACCTCGCCGCGACGGGATTCGAGCCGCCGCTGACCACCACGACCTCGCCGATCTACGACAGCTGGGCGCCGCTGGCCGACGGGCTGGCCCGGCTGATCGCGGGCGCCCCGATCCCGGCGGTGCAGCACACCGCGGCGGTCGACTTCGTCGAGCGCGGCTCCGTCGCGGCCCCGCGGAACGAGCGCCCGGCGCCCCGAAAAAATCACCATGGGGACACCCGTTGACAGAATCGTCACGATGTCGCTTACTCCACCCGAAACGTTTCGGCTCGGGGTCCGCCCCGGTCCGCGCGTCTTCGACAGGCGGGGCCAGCCCGCCGAATTCTGGGAGGACTACATGACCAAATCGATCCGGGCCGCCTCGCTGCGGTCCACCACCGCGTTCGCGATCACGCTGGCCGGCCTCGGCACCGTCGCCGCCGCCGAGGAGATCACCGTCGTCTCCGGCGCCGTCGGCAACGCCATCGAGGAATTCGACCGCATCGTCGCCCCGTGGGAGGAGCGCACGGGACATACCGCCGTGCTGGTTCCGATGCCCGCCTCGACCACCGACCAGTTCGGCCAGTACCGGCTCTGGCTCGCCGCCGGGAACGGCGACATCGACCTCTACCAGACCGACGTGATCTGGGCCCCGCAGCTGGCCGAGCATTTCGTGGACCTGTCCGAGGCCGCGGCCGACGTCATCGACGACCACTTCCCCTCGATCATCGAGTCGCAGACGGTGGAGGGCAAGCTGGTCGCGATGCCGATCTATACCGACGCGCCGGCGCTCTACTACCGCACCGACATGCTCGAGAAGTACGGCTTCGACGCCCCGCCCGAGACCTGGGAAGAGCTGACCTCGATGGCGCAGACCATCCAGGAAGGCGAGCGCAACGACGGCAACGGCGAGTTCTGGGGCTTCGTCTTCCAGGGCAATTCCTACGAAGGCCTGACCTGCAACGCGCTGGAATGGGTGAAGTCCTACGGCGGCGGCCAGATCGTCGAGGCCGACGGCACGATCTCGATCAACAACGAGCAGGCGGTCGCCGCGCTCGAGCAGGCGGCGTCCTGGGTCGGCACGATCGCGCCCGACGGCGTGGTCTCCTACCAGGAGGAAGAGGCCCGCGGCGTCTGGCAGACCGGCAACGCGGCCTTCATGCGCAACTGGCCCTACGCCTATAGCCTCGGCAACGGCGAGGATTCGGCGGTGGCCGGCCTGTTCGACGTGACGACGCTGCCTACGGGCGGCGAAGGCTCGGCCGCGACGCTGGGCGGCTGGAACATCGCGGTGTCCCAGTACGGCGACAACATCGACATCGCGACCGACCTGGCGATGTATCTCGCCTCGGAGGAGGCGCAGAAGATGCGCGCGCTGAACTCCACCAACCTGCCGACGATCCAGTCGCTCTACTCCGATCCCGAGATCGCCGAGCAGCAGCCGATCATCCCGCGCTGGGAAGAGGTGTTCCTCTCCGCCGTGCCGCGCCCGTCCGCGCCGACGCAGGAGGATTACAACGAGGTCTCGACGGCGTTCTTCTCGGCCGTCCACTCGGTGCTGACCGGCGAAGAGGACGCCGCGACCGCGCTGGAGGATCTGGAGCTGGACCTCGAGGACATCCTCGAGTGACGCCCCCGACCCTTCCCCGCGGGGAAGGGTCCGACGCGATCGCCGGGCGCCCGAGGAGGGGCGCCCGGCTCCCCCGAAGCGTCTCCCGGGAAATGCGGCGCAGGTCTTGCAAGGGAGGGCAAGCCGCATGAGCCACGCCGACATGGTGCCCGAGGCCGCGAACGCGCCGAAATCGCCACCGCCCGAAGTCAATGCCGGGAGCGGCGAGGCCGAGCTGCAGCGGCAGCGGATCCGGGCCGCCTACCTGTTCCTGTTGCCGATGCTGGTCATGCTGGCCCTCGTCGCCGCCTGGCCGCTCTTCCGCTCCATCGCCTTCTCGTTCACCGATGCGAGCGCGAACACCATCTTCAACGGCGAATCCGAATGGGTCGGCTTCGACAATTACGTCGAGCGGTCGGTCCGCTCGAACGGCGAGGTGCGCTGGCGCGGCGTGCTGGTCGACGGCGACTGGTGGAACGCGGTCTGGAACACGGTCCGCTTCAGCCTCGTCTCGGTCGGGCTCGAGCTGGTGCTGGGCATGCTGGTCGCGCTGGTCCTCAATGCCGAGTTCAAGGGCCGCGGCCTCGTCCGCGCCGCCATCCTCATCCCCTGGGCGATCCCGACGGTGGTCTCGGCCCGGATGTGGGGCTGGATGCTGAACGACCAGTTCGGCGTGATAAACTACATGATGATGGGCGTCGGACTGATCGACCGGCCCATCGCCTGGACCGCCTCGTCCGACACGGCGATGATCGCGGTGCTGATCGTCGACGTCTGGAAGACGACGCCCTTCATGGCGCTGCTGATCCTCGCCGGTCTCCAGATGGTGCCGCGCGACATGTACGAGGCGGCCAAGATCGACGGCATCCACCCGGTCAAGGTCTTCTTCAAGGTGACGCTGCCGCTGATCCGGCCCGCGATCCTCGTCGCGGTGATCTTTCGTGCGCTCGACGCGCTGCGGATCTTCGACCTGATCTACCTGCTCACGCCGCAATCGGATTCGACGGTCACGATGTCGGTCCTGTCCTACCGAGAGCTGCAGCAGTTCGGCGATTACGGCGAGGGGTCGACGATGTCGACGCTGCTCTTCCTCATCATCACAGGCTTCGTGCTGCTCTATCTCAAGATCGGCCGGGTCGACCTCGCGGGGGACAAGGGCTGATGCAACAGGTCTGGTGGAAAACCGCCCTCTTCTACGCGGGCGTCGTCCTGATCGTCGTGATCGCGGTCTACCCGTTCTACTACGCGGTCATCACCTCGCTGGAATCCGGCACGGCGCTGTTCACGCCGAACTTCCTGCCCGAGATGATCACGTTCCAGAACTACGTGAACGTGCTGACGCAGGGCGCCTTCGTCCGGTCGATCGGGAACTCGATCCTGATCGCCGGGGTGACGGTCTGCTTTGCGCTGCTCCTCGCGGTCACGGCGTCCTACGCCCTGTCGCGCGTGAGGTTCCGGGGCCGCGGCCTGCTGCTGATGACCATCCTCGGCGTGTCGATGTTCCCGCAGATCGCAGTGCTGTCGGGCCTCTACGAGCTGGTCAACCTGCTCGGCCTCTACAACACGCCCTGGGCGCTGGTGCTGAGCTACACGATCTTCACCCTGCCCTTCACGGTCTGGGTGCTGACCACCTTCATGCGCGACCTGCCGATCGAGATCGAGGAGGCGGCGATCGTCGACGGGGCCAGCCCCTGGGTCATCATCACCCAGGTCTTCCTGCCGCTGCTCTGGCCGGCCCTCGTCACCACGGGCCTGCTCGCCTTCATCGGCGCGTGGAACGAGTTCCTCTTCGCGCTGACCTTCACCATCTCCGAGACGCAGCGCACGGTGCCCGTCGCCATCGCGCTACTGTCGGGCGCGAGCCAGCAGGAGATCCCCTGGGGGTCGATCATGGCGGCCTCGGTCATCGTGACCGTACCGCTGATCGTCCTCGTGCTCATCTTCCAACGCAAGATCGTCGCGGGCCTGACCGCGGGCGGCGTCAAGGGTTAAGGAGGTCGTCTCATGGCCAAGATCGAACTGAAGAACGTCCGCAAGTCCTACGGCGCCGTCGAGGTGATCAAGGGCATCGATCTCGAGATCCGCAAGGGCGAGTTCATGGTCTTCGTCGGGCCCTCGGGCTGCGGCAAGTCCACCCTGCTGCGCCTGATCTCGGGGCTGGAGGGGATCACGAGCGGGGACCTGGTCTTCGACGGCGAGCGGGTGAACAACGTGCTGCCCTCGAACCGGGGCATCGCGATGGTGTTCCAGAGCTACGCGCTCTACCCGCACATGAAGGTCTACGACAACATGGCCTTCGGCATGAAGCTGGCCGGCGCGTCGAAGGACGAACGGGACAAGCGCGTGCGCGAGGCGGCCCGATTGCTGCAGATCGAGCACCTGCTCGACCGCCTGCCCCGCCAGCTCTCCGGCGGGCAGCGCCAGCGCGTCGCCATCGGCCGGGCGATCACCCGCGATCCGCGCGTCTTCCTGTTCGACGAGCCGCTGTCGAACCTCGACGCCGCGCTGCGGGTGGCGACGCGGCTCGAGATCGCGAAGCTGCACCACGACATGTCGGACGTGACGATGGTCTACGTCACCCACGACCAGGTGGAGGCGATGACGCTCGCCGACCGGATCTGCGTGCTGCGCGACGGGCGGGTCGAGCAGGTCGGCACCCCGTCCGAGCTCTACGAGGCCCCCGCCAACGTCTTCGTCGCCGGCTTCATCGGCTCGCCCAAGATGAACTTCCTCAAGGGGCGCTTCGCGGAGGCCGAGACCTGCGCCACGCTCGGCATCCGGTCCGAGCATATCGACCTGGTGGACGGCCCCGGCCCCGACGTCTGGACCGGCAAGGTGGTCCATGGCGAGGACCTGGGATCCGACAACTACGTCTTCGTCGATATCGGCGCCGAGGAGCCGGTTCTGGTGCGCCAGCCGGGCAAGCTGAACACGCCGCTCGGGACCGAGCTGCACCTGCGGCCGCAGCCGCAGAACATCCACCGCTTCGGCGAGGACGACCGCCCCGTGGAAGTCCGCCGGCCCGAGATGGCCTGACGGCTCAGAGCAGCGGCGCCGCCAGCCGCAGCGTCCGCTCCGCCAGACGGCGGAGCGGCCCGTCCTCGGGCCCCTCGCTCCCGCAGCCGGCCATTACCGTCTCGAACCAGTCCCGCACCGCGGCGATCTCCGCCGGGGACCAGAGCAGGACCATCATCTCCTTGTTCGTCAGCAGGGACCGGCTGTCGCAATTGGCCGACCCGACCAGCGCGACACGGTCGTCGAACCGCATCGCCTTGGCGTGGAACATGCCGTTCCCGTGCCAGTGGAACCGGCAGCCCGCCTGTTCGAGCTGGCGGATGAAGGCGCCGCGGGCGAGATCGGCCGCGGGATGGTTCGAATGGGTCGGCAGCACGATCCGCACGTCGACGCCCCGCCGCCCCGCCATGGCGAGCGCGGTCGTCAGGGTCTCGGTCGGGGTGAAGTAGGGCGTGCCGATCTCGATCCGGTCGGTGGCGGTGTGGATGAGATGCAGCAGCATCTCGTGCAGCCCGTCCCCCGGCTGGCTCGGCCCCGTCGGCAGCAGCTGAACCTCGGCCTCGCCCGCCTCGACCACGGGGGCGGCGACGATCTGCCGGCCCGGCCAGTCCTCGGCGAAGAGCCGCGCCGCCTCGGCGACCAGCGGCCCGCGGGCGGTGAAGCCGAGATCGGTCCAGGCCCCCTCCCCCTCGGACAGGTAGACGTCGCCGACATTGCGGCCCCCCGACCAAAGATGTGCCCCGTCCGCGATCGCGATCTTGCGATGGTTGCGGCGATCCATCGACCAGAGCCGCTTGGGCGGGAAGATCCGCGCATGGACATGGACCTTCACGCCGCTGCGCTTGGCGGCATGGATCGCCCGGCGCGGGCGCAGGACCGCGCCGATCCCGTCGAGGCAGAGCCGGACCTGCACGCCCGCCTGCGCCCGCCGCTCGAGCAGGGCGAGGAACTCCAGTCCCGTCGCGTCGTTCGCCAGCTGGTAGAGCGCGACGTCCAGCGTGCGCTCCGCCCCCTCCACGAGGCCGAACAGCGCCTCCCGCGCCTCGCTGTTCGAGGCATGCAGCCGCAGGTCGGTCCCCCCGCGGCGGGGCCCGGCATCGTAGCAGGCCAGCATCTTGGCAAGGCCGGGCGCATCCTCCGCCGCCGGCGCCCGTGGCCCCGGTCCCAGCCTCAGACCGAAGGCGAGGAAGGCCGGCAGGCCGACATAGGGCACCAGGATGATGAAGAGGACCCAGGCCGTGCTGGCCTGCGGCGAGCGCTGCCGGCCCAGCGCCGCCGAGATGGCGATGGCGAACAGGACCGCGAGGACCGTGACGATCAGGTAGTAGTCGGTCCAGTCGAGCAGCATCGCGTCCGTTCCCAGGGGCACCGGCCGGAATGGCGCCGGATCAAGGGCAGAGGTGCCTCTCAGGCCTCTGCCGTCAACCGCGATCGCAGGGCGGAGATCCGATCGCGGACCTCGCTGCGGATCGACCCGCCCCGGAGCGGGTCGCGCAGGGTGGTCACCCAGCTCTCCGGCGGGACCGTCACCCGGGTCCGCCCCTCCCAGCGCAGGGCGCGCAGCACCGCCTCCGCCTGCGCGGGCAGGCGCTCCGGCACCTCCTGTCCCGACAGCGTGCCCCAGATCCCGGTCCAGAGCCGGCCGACGCTCCACGGATTGTAGCCGCCCCCGCCGAGGCCCAGCATCCGGGGCGCCAGCGGCATCAGCGCGGCCGCCACCGCCCAATGCGCGTTGTTCGACAGCTCCATCCGCGACTGGGGATCCTCGGTCACGCCGTCGGCGCCGCATTGCAGGACGATCGCCTCGGGGCGATGCGCCTGCACTGCGGGCAGGATCACCGCGTCCCGCGCCAGCGCCATCTCGTCGTCGTGGAAGCCCCGCGGTACCGGCAGGTTCCAGACATTGCCCGCCCCGCGATCGCCGAGCGCGCCGGTGCGGGGCCAGCGGTTCTCCTCGTGGACCGAGAGGACCAGCACCTCGGGCTCGTCGCGGAAGGCGATCTCCACCCCGTCGCCGTGATGGGCGTCGATGTCGACATAGGCGATGCGCCGCAGCCCCTGCCGCCGCAGCGACAGGATCGCGAGGACGGGATCGTTGAAGTAGCAGAAGCCCGAGGCGGCATCGGCCAGCGCGTGATGCGTGCCGCAGGCGGGGGCGTAGACCACCCCGCCCCCGGCCAGCAGCTCCCCCGCCAGCAGGGCCGCCCCGGCCGAGGTGGCGGGCCGGCGGTACATCTCGGGGAAGACGGGGTTGGCATGGGTGCCGATATTGTGCCGGGCGCGCACGGCGGCGCTCACCTCTCCCGTCCGCTCCGCCTCCTGCAGGGCGGCGATGTAGTCGGGCGTGTGGAAGGCGGCGATGGCGGCCGGCTTGGCCCGGGGCGAGGTCACGTAGGCCGCGCGCGGCAGCCAGCCCAGCGCCCGCGACAGGTCCATCACGGTCGAGACGCGCGGAATCCGCAGCGGGTGCCATCCCCCGTAGGAGGAATGGCGGTAGATCTCGTGCCCGATGAAGAGCGGCCGGCCCAGCGGGGTCACATCCCCAGCGCGGCCTCGACGGCGCCGGTGATCGCCGGGCTCTGCGGGGTGACGGCCGATCCCCAGGTGCCCAGGACGTCCCCGTCCGGGCCGATCAGGATCTTGTTGAAGTTCCAGGTCGGGGCGAAGCCCGTCTCCTCCGCGACGCGGGCGTAGAAGGGATGGGCGCCCTCGCCCGTCACGACCTCGATCTCGGTCATCGGCATGTCGATGCCGAAGACCATGGCGCAGTATTCCTTCACCTCCGCCTCGGTCTCCAGCTCCTGCCGGAAATCGTCGGACGGCACGGCGAGCACGACGAGCCCGGCCTCGCGGTAGGCATCGTAGAGATCCTGCAGCCCGACGAATTGCGGCGCGAAGGCGCATTGCGAGGCGGTATTGACCACCAGCACCGGCTGGCCGGACCAGTCGTCCATGTCGTAGGCGCCCCCGTCGATCGAGGGAAAGGTCTCGCCGGCGAGGGCGAGGCCCGGCAGGGCGAGGAGGGCGAGGGCGACGCGCAGCATGGGGGCCTCGGCAGCGGCAGGGACGCGACGGCTGTGTCACGCCCGCGTCATCTATGGCACGCCCGTGCGCCGTCCAGATTGCGCCCGCCGCCGGGGGGATTATGTGATCAAGCGACATTCCTGCCGGACCCCGACATGATCCGCTTCACCCTGCGCTGCGACAACGACCACCGCTTCGAGAGCTGGTTCGCCTCGAACGCCGCCTTCGACACGCTCGCCGCCGCCGGGCAGGTCGCCTGCCCCGATTGCGGCTCGGCCCGGGTCGAGAAGTCGCTGATGGCGCCGGCCGTCGCGCCGGAGCGGTCGCCTGGGCCCGGCCGCGAGCGGCTCTCGCCCGCGACCGCGCGCGAGAAGGCGCTCGCCGCGCTGCGCGAGAAGGTCGAACGCGAGAGCGATTATGTCGGCCTGTCCTTCGCGGCCGAGGCGCGGGCGATGCACGAGGGCGACAAGCCCGCCCGCCCGATCCACGGCGAGGCGAAGCTGGCCGACGCGCGCAGGCTGATCGAGGACGGGATCCCCGTCGCGCCCCTGCCCTTCACCCCGACGCGCAAGGTCAATTGAGGCCGGCATAGCCGCCGCAAGGCCCCCTTCTGCACAGGTCGGGTGCGCCCCCGGGCGGAGCGTTCGCCGCGCCCATGCGTTATCGGCGGGTAACGCAGAAGAAGGAGCGTTCCCATGCATATCGACCTCACGGGCAAGACGGCCCTCGTCACGGGCGCGGCCTCGGGCATCGGCAAGGCGGTGGCGAAGCGGCTGAAGGAATCCGGCGCGACGGTCGTCCTTGCCGATCTCGACCTCGACGCGGCGCGGGCCGCCGCCGACGAGATCGGCGGCGTCGCCACCCGCGCCGATGTCGGCGACCCCCAGGAAGTCGAGGCCATGGTGGCCTTCGCCGAGAAGGCGGGCGACGGGCTGCACCTCGTCGTCAACAATGCCGGGATCGGGGGGCCGCAGGCGCCCGTGGGAGAGTATCCCGTGGACGGCTGGCAGAAGGTCATCGGCATCAACCTGAACGGCGTGTTCTACGGCATGCGCTTCGCCATTCCGGCGCTGGAGCGCGCGGGCGGCGGCGCCATCGTCAACATCGCCTCGATCCTCGGCTCGGTCGGCACGCAGGGCTCACCGGCCTATGTCGCGGCCAAGCACGGCGTCGTGGGCCTGACCAAGGCGGCGGCGCTGGAATACGCAGGCAAGAACATCCGCGTGAACTCGATCGGGCCGGGCTACATCCAGACCCCGCTGCTGGAGAAGAACCTGAGCGCGGAGCAGATGGACGGCCTCGCCGGCCTGCACCCGATCGGCCGGCTGGGGCGCGACGACGAGGTGGCCGACCTGACCTGCTACCTGCTGTCCGACCGCGCCAGCTTCGTCACCGGCTCCTACCACCTCGTCGATGGCGGCTACACGGCGCAGTAGCGGCGCCTCATCCCGTCGACAGGGCGAAGACGTTTTCTCGGTGGTATCGCAGGTAGTCGGGATGCGGATGGTGGCGGGGGGATTGCGGAAGTCGCAATCTCCCCTCCCGTCCGATCAGGCGATCCGCGGTCTCCCGATCGACCTTGTTGTGCGAGACGAGAATGGTCAGGTCGTCCGCCACCGCGATCAGGCCACGGTCGAACATCCAGTGCAGCGTCCCCGAAAGGGCGAGCCCGTTGCGGACGGTGTCGGGGCCCCCTTGGTCGACAGGACGGATATGCGCCGCCTGCACCTCTGCCCGTCCTCCGCCGTTGCGAAGCGCCAGACCCGAGATCGCACAGCGATTGTCGTACGCTCGGAGGACCTGACGCCGGAACGAGGCGTCCCGGAGGGGGCGCGACATCAGCACCGACTCGCGCGCTCCGGCCAGCGGGGCCGGTCCGAACGGCTCATGTCCATTCGCGAGTCCGAACGTCTCCCCCGATGCTGCAGGACGCTCGCCCTCGGGCCATGATCCCAGGCGCGGCAGGGATTCCGGCCCCGGCACCTCCGCCAGCCCCCGCCCGACGATGGCCGCGAACTCCGCATCGGGCAGACGCCGCACGGCCAGCACGTTCGCGCCGCCCTTCAGCGGGCGGCCCACTTCGTCCCGGAGCATCGACTCGAGCGGTCGGCCATCGGCGTCGCTGCGGCCGACGACCTGCTCGAACTCCCACAGGGTGCCCGGATCGAGTCGGGCGTAGTGATGGCCGGGCATCGCGGGATCGGCCTCCACCGAAAGAACCTTCTGGACCGCGACATAGCCGAACGCGCCCTTGCGGCTTTCGTAGAAGACGACCCAGTCGCCGACGGTCTGCCGGACGGTTCCCAAGTACATCTGCGGGAAATGATAGGCCTCGCCCGGCCTGTCGTCGTAGATGGAATGCGGGTTCTGGATGAAGACGGCCTTGACCATGTCCGACTTGTCCTGCGTCGATCAGCCGCCCGCAAGCTTTACATCCTTCGGGTCCGGGCGTTCTGTCGCGATGACCCACCCGCAGGCCCCCAATGCGCACCGCCCTGTCCTTTGCTGCCCTGTTCCTCTCCGTCGCGCTGCTGCAGCTGTCGTCGGGGGGCGTGGGGCCGCTCGACGCGCTGACGGGGCTCGCGGGCGGGTTCACGGCCGGGGAGGTGGGGCTGCTCGGCTCGGCGCATTTCCTCGGCTTCTTCGCCGGGTGCTGGGCGGCGCCGCGGATGATGGGGGCGCTCGGACATGCGCGGACCTTCGCCGCGCTGACCGCGCTGGGGGCGATCGGGCTGATCGGGCACACGCTGGTCTTCGACCCCCTCGCCTGGGCGGCGCTGCGGCTGGCAACGGGGCTGTGCATCGCGGGCTGCTACACTGTCGTCGAGGCCTGGCTGTCGGCCCGGGCGACGAACGAGACGCGGGGGCGGACCTTCGCCTCCTACCGGATCGCCGACATGGGCGCCTCGCTGGTGGCGCAGTTGATGATCGGGGCGCTGGCGCCGCTGGAGCTCTACGTCGCGTACAACACGCTCGCCCTCTTCGCCTGCGCGGCGCTGCTGCCGCTGACGCTGAGCCGCCTGCCCCAGCCCGCGACCCCGGCCGCGCCGCGCCTGCGGCCGCGCCTGGCCTGGGACCGCTCGCCGCTCGCTGTGGCGGGCTGCCTCGTCTCGGCGGTGACGGGCGCGTCGTTCCGGATGGTCGGGCCGATCTACGGCGAGGGCGTGGGGCTGGAGCCGGGGCAGATCGGCGTGCTGCTGGCGGCCTGGATCGGCGGCGGCGCGCTGGCGCAGCTGCCCGTGGGCTGGGCCGCGGACAAGATCGACCGGCGCTGGGTGCTGATCTGGCTGTCGGCCTTCGGCATCCTCGCCTCCGCCGTGACGGTCGCCGCCTCCGGCGCCGGGACCGCGGCGATCCTCGCCGCTTCGGCCCTGTTCGGGATGACGACCTTCCCGATCTACTCGGTCGCGGCCAGCCATGCCCATGACCACGCGGCCGAGGACGAGCGGGTCGAGCTCTCGGCCGCACTGATGTTCTGGTACGCGGTCGGCGCGATCGCCGCGCCCTGGGTCGCGGCCCTGCTGATCGGCGCCTACGGGCCGGCGGCGCTCTTCGTCTTCATCTCGGCCGCCCATGTCCTGCTGATCGCGTTCGGCCTGGCCCGGATGCGGCGCCGCGCCTCGCCCGAGACGCGGACCCGCTATGTCTGGGTGCCGCGCACCTCGTTCACGATCGGGCGGCTGACCGGGCGGGCGCGGACGCGTCAGCCGCCCGCCAGCACGCCGTCGAGCAGCCCGTAGGTCACCTCCATCCCCTCGGTCATGCCGGTCTCCAGCGCCGCGGCGCGGGTCGCTGGGCTGTCGTAGTCGATCCGCAGGACCATCCGCGTGCCGTAGGGCGTGGCGGCGAAGGTGGTCGTGTTGACGCTGGTCCCGATCCCGCCGCCCACCGTGCCGGGATCGTAGGTCTCGGTGTTGACGATGCGGCCGTGCGGGATCACCTCGCGGTAGGTGCCGTGGAAGCCGAAGCGGCTCCCGGTCTCCGTCTCCTCCCAGGTCCAGCGGAAGGCGCCGCCCTCGCGCACGTCCATCTCGCAGGTCATGGTCCAGCCGGGATAGCCGGTCATCCAGCGGGTCAGGATCGCCGGGTCGGTGAAGGCGCGCCAGACCTTCTCGGGCGGGGCGGCGAAGTCGCGGGTGACGACGAGGGCGGCGGGCTCCGCCTCCTCCACCCGGGTGGTCGTGACGGGATCGACGGCGGTGCTGGTCATGGGGTCTCCTTCCCCGTTGAGGTTTCGTTCGTCATCTCGTCCAGGACGGTGTCGAGGGCGGCGAAATTCGCCTCGAAGCGGTCCCGGGTGCGCTCGAGCCAGCGCGTCGCCTCGACCAGGGGGGCCGGGACGAGGCGGCGCGGGCGGCGCGGGCCGTCGACCTCCACCTCGACGAGCCCCGCACCCTCGAGGACCTTGAGATGCTTGGAGATGGCGGGCTGGCTCATGTTGAAGGGCGCGCGCAGCTCCTCCACCCCCGCCGGTCCGTCGGCGAGGCGGCGCAGGATCGCCCGGCGGGTCGGATCGGCCAGCGCGCCGAAGAGCATGTCGAGATCGGCCATCAGGGCATCCCCCATCGTTTATATAACCATATGGTGATTCAGGTGTGCCGGTCAATCGCCTTCGGCCGTCGACGCAATAGCTCGGTCCGGCATAGCGGACACGATCCCTCCGTCCGGCATGGCGGACGCAATCGCCTTGTCCGCCGGGCGCGGCGGACTTAGATGGGGCCGCCGCGACAGGGAGCGATCATGGCCCGCCACCTCATCACCTCCGCCATTCCCTACATCAACGGGATCAAGCACCTGGGGAACCTCGTGGGCAGCCAGCTGCCGGCCGATCTCTATGCCCGCTACCTGCGGGACCGGGGCCACGAGGTACTGTTCCTCTGCGCCACGGACGAGCACGGCACCCCGGCCGAGATCGCGGCGCAGAAGGCGGGCAAGCCGGTCGCCGAGTATTGCGAGGAGATGCACGCCGTTCAGGCGGAGATCGCCGAGGGCTTCGGCCTTTCCTTCGACCATTTCGGCCGCTCCTCCTCGGACCGGAACAAGGCGCTGACCCAGCATTTCGCGGCACGGCTCGATGCGGCGGGCCTGATCCGCGAAGTGTCGGAGCGGCAGATGTATTCCAATGCCGACGGACGCTTCCTGCCCGACCGCTACATCGAGGGCACCTGCCCCAATTGCGGCTTCGAGAGCGCGCGGGGCGACCAGTGCGACAACTGCACCAAGCAGCTCGATCCCGTGGACCTGATCGACCCGCGCTCGACCATCTCGGGCTCCACCGATCTCGAGATGCGCGAGACCAAGCATCTCTACCTGCGGCAATCGGCGATGAAGGACGAGCTGTCGGACTGGATCGACCGGCAGGCCGACTGGCCGGTGCTGACGACCTCCATCGCCAGGAAATGGCTGCATGACGGCGACGGGCTGCAGGACCGGGGCATCACCCGCGACCTCGACTGGGGCGTGCCCGTCCAGAAGGGCGACCAGCCCTGGCCGGGGATGGAGGGCAAGGTCTTCTACGTCTGGTTCGACGCGCCCATCGAGTACATCGCATCTGCGCAGGAATGGGTCGATGCCGGCAAGGGTGACGACTGGGAGCGCTGGTGGCGCACCGACCGGGGCGCGGACGACGTGCGCTACACGCAGTTCATGGGCAAGGACAACGTGCCCTTCCACACGCTGGGCTTTCCGGTGACGATCCTCGGCAGCGGCGAGCCGTGGAAGCTGGTCGATTACATCAAGTCCTTCAACTACTTGAACTACGACGGCGGGCAGTTCTCGACCTCGCGCGGGCGGGGCGTGTTCCAGGATCAGGCGCTGGAGATCCTGCCCGCGGATTACTGGCGCTGGTGGCTGCTGAGCCGCGCGCCCGAGAGCGGCGACAGCGAATTCACCTGGGAGGGGTTCCAGGACGGCGTGAACAAGGATCTCGCCGACGTGCTGGGCAACTTCGTCAGCCGCGTGACGAAGTTCTGCCGGTCGAAATTCGGCGAGACGGTGCCCGAGGGCGGGGAATGGGGCGCGCGCGAGCACGCCCTGGCCGAGGATCTGACGCGCCGCGTCGCCGCCTACGCGCGGCACATGGACGCGATCGAGGTCCGCAAGGCGGCGGCCGAGCTGCGCGGGATCTGGGTCGCGGGGAACGAGTATCTCCAGGCCGCCGCGCCCTGGGCGACCTTCAAGACCGACCCGGAGATCGCGGCGATGCAGGTCCGGCTGGGCCTCAACCTGATCCGCCTCTACGCCGCGCTGTCCGAGCCGTTCATCCCCTTCGCCGCCCGGGCGATGGCGGGGGCGATGCGGACCGATCTCGGCTGGCCGGACGACGTGACCGGCGCGCTCGGCGCCCTGCCCCCCGGCCACGCCTTCACCGTGCCGGAGGTGCTCTTCGCCAAGATCACCGACGAGCAGCGCGCCGACTGGGCGGCGCGCTTCGCCGGCACCCGCGCCTAGCTCAGCGCCTGAAGCGGCGCGACAGGGCGGCGCCCCACGCGCGGGGGGCCGTCCCGGCGGCGCCGCGCAGGTCGTAGCTGGGCGCGTGACGCACCGCGTCCCCGGCCCGGACCGCCCTTGCGAGGCAGCGCCCCCACCGGCGGTAGAGCCGCGGCCCGGCATGGAAGCCGTCGATGGCGAGGTCGGTCACGTCCAGCGTGAAATCCGGCGGGACATGGACCATGCCGGGGATCCGGCGTGCGGCATAGGCGAGCAGCCGGTCGAACCGCGCCACCTGGCTGCCGAGGATCCAGCGCAGCGGCTGCGGCAGGACCGGGAACAGGCCCACGGGCGGCAGGCCCGACACGTAGATCCGGCCCGCCCCGTACCTGCCGGACAAGAGCGCCACGATCCGCCGCATCCGCGCGAGGTAGAGCGCCCAGGGCACGCCGTTCTTGGCGTCGTTGACGCCCAGCGTCACGACCGCCACGTCGAACCGTCCGCCCGCATCCGCGCGCAGCATCTCGAGCATCGACAGCGCCGTCGCGCCGGAGCGGGCGATGAGCCGCCACTCGACCCGGTGATCGCGCGACAGGTCGGCAACGATCCGGCCGGCCAGCGCCTCGGCCTGGGTCGCCGCGCCCACCCCGGCGGCCGAGCTGTCCCCGACGATGAGCACCCGCAGCCGTGGCCCCATCCCGGCCGTGCCGCTGCGCTGGCCCCGCGCCTCCGGCAGGACCTGCGCCGCGGCCCGCAACCGCAGCGCCTGCAGCGCAAGGACGGGCGCGAGGACGAGGCGGGCGGGAATGTCGATGGGCATGGGACCGGCTCCAGCGATGGCCGGGGCCGGAGGCGGTCCCGACGTTTCCGCAACTGTGGCCAGTATGGGGCGGTTCCGTGACGGGACTGCCTCATTGCGATGTCGGATCGATGATAACCGTACCTCCGGCATCCGATCCGGCCCGGGCCGCCCGGATCGTTCCCGGCGGGGAAACGACAACGTCCCCGACGGCCGCGAATCCGGGGGCGGCCCAGGGATGCGGGGGCGGATCATCTGGCCGGTGGCGGAACCGGCTGCGGCGCCGGGGCGGGGCGATCCCCCGGACGTGAGGGGCTTCGCTATGGCATATCAGGAGGCGTTCCCCCATGCTCGGGCGCAACGACAGACCCTTTCGACTGGAGCCACCATGCGTCCCGTTCTTCGTGCCGTCGCCGCCGCGACGGTGTCCCTGCTGCCGGCCCTCGCCGCCGCCGCGCCCTGCATCACCAGCCAGGACCAGTTCCCGACCTATCGCGCCAACCTCGCCGCGGAGGCCGCCAATTACGGTGTCGGACAGCGGGGGCTGCAGGCGCTGCAGAACGCCCAGCTCTCGGGCATCACCTGGCGGTTCGAATCGAACCCCTCCTCGCAGAGCGGGGTCAGCGTCGTCGATCCCGCGACCTTCCTCGCGCGCCGCTCGGGGTCGAGCGCGGATGCCTTCGTGAACCTGATCCGCCAGAACTACACCCGCAACCAGGCGCTGTTCGATTCGATCGAGCGGAGCTACGGCGTGCCGGGGCCGCTCCTGGCGACGATCTGGGGGCTCGAGACCGGCTGGGGCGGCTATCTGGGCGAGACCCGGATCGTCGACGGGGCGGTCACGCTCGCCTCCTATTGCCGCCGGCATCCCCGGTTCGAGACCCATGCCTTCGCCGCCGCGCAGCTGGTGGATCGCGGGGTGATCACCGCCGACACGAGGGGCGGCCCGTCGGGCGAGCTGGGGCACATGCAGTTCCTCGCCGGGAACTGGGTGAATTTCGGCGTCGACGCGAACGGCGACGGCCGGGCCGATCCCTACACGGCGGCGGACGCGCTCGCCTCGGCGGCGAACCTGCTGCGCGCGAACGGCTGGCAGGCCGGCCAGCCCTTCGGCGAGGGGACCGCGAACTTCCGCATCCTCTCGGCCTGGAACGACAGCGGCAACTACCAGCGCGCGATCGCCTACGGCGCCGAGCGCGTCCGCTGAAACCGGCCCGGCCGGCCCATGGGGCGGGCCGGCCGCACGAGGCTCCGCGGCCGGCCGACCCGGGCCGGCCGGCCCCCGCCCCGCCCCCGGGCCCGGTTCGGCCGGCCCGCCCCGCCCCCGGCGCCCGCGGCAAGGCGCCGGAGGGGGGCTGCCCATGACCTGCGCCTTCCCTTCGCGGCCGATGACTGCGCGCCGGGTTCCGGCCGGCGCCCCAGCACGCGACCGGCGGCGGCGTCGCCGGTCCCGCCCCGCCTGGCGGGGCCGCGCCCTCCGGCGCGTCCTCTGGCCCCGCCCCCGTTCCTCTGGCATCAGGACGGCAGGAGGTGCCGACCATGACCGGATACGCCACGCCCCCAGGCGGCCTGCCGCCGCAGAACGCCGCGGCCGAGACCCGCGCCGTCTTCACCGAGAGCTACGCCTTCCTGCCCGCCTCGACGATGCGGGGGATCACCACCTCGCGCCTGCCGGGCTGGGAGGCGACCGAGGCCTGGATCATCGCCCGCCCGCTCTCGGGCTTCGCCGAGACCTTCGCCCATTACCTGATGGAAACCGGCGCCGGCGGCGGATCGACCGCGCCCGAGCCCGATCCCGGGGCCGAGGGCGTGCTCTTCGTCACCGCCGGGACCGGGCGCCTGACGCTGGGCGGGTCGGATCGTGCGCTGCGGGCGGGCAGCTACGCCTACCTGCCGCCCGGCGCGGACTGGGCGCTCCGGGCCGAAAGCGCCCTCTCCTTCCACTGGATCCGCAAGTCGTGGGAGGCGGCGCCGGGCCTCGCCCCGCCCGGCGCCTTCGTCACGCACGAGGACGACCACGAGCCGGTTCCGATGCCGGACACGGACGGCGCCTGGGCAACGAAGCGCTTCGTCGATCCCGGCGAGATCGCGCATGACATGCATGTCAACATCGTGGAGTTCCGCCCCGGCGGGCTGATCCCCTTCCCCGAGACCCACGTGATGGAGCACGGCCTCTACGTGCTGGAGGGCAAGGCGGTCTACCGGCTGAACCGCGACTGGGTCGAGGTCGGGCCGGGCGACTACATGTGGCTGCGCGCCTTCTGCCCGCAATCGTGCTATGCCGGCGGGCCGGGGCGGTTCCGTTACCTGCTCTACAAGGACGTCAACCGGCATCCCGCGCTGCGTCTGCGCTAGCGCGGGGCGTCGGCGGCGAGGGGCTCCGCCCCGCTCGCTTCGCGAGCCCCCGGAGTATTTGGGGCAAGATAAGAGCGGGTAGGCCCCGGCGACCGGCGGGCCGGGAGAGCCCGGGGGCGTCCCGGGCAAGCGGGCGGTCGGGACGGGGACAGGCGCTCCGGCCGGGGGCGGCGACGGGGCTGGGGGTGTGGCGCGCCGCCGGCCCGTTCCGGGGGCCGCGGCCGTCGTCCCTGGCCGCCCCGCCGGGCGGTCAGCCGCGGATCGTCCAGGGCGCGTCGAACCAGTGCTCCTGCAGGTTCGCGCCCGCCCCGATCCGGTCCACGACGGCGAAGAGCCCGGGCGCGTGGAGCGGCGTCAGAACCCCGTGCCAGGTGCCGCGGCGGTAATTGACCCCCTGCCCCGGCGCGGCGCGGAAGGCGCGCGGCGCCCCTGGCACGCCGCCCGCATCGGGCGCGACGATCACGAGGAACGGGTGCTCCGTCATCGGCAGGAAGGCCTGGCTGCCCTCGGGGTGACGCTCGACCATCTCGAGCCGCAGGGGCAGGCCGCGCGGTTCGGCCCGGAACAGGCTGATCCCGGCCCGTCCGGTTCCGAAGTCCAGCGCGGCCCGGTCGTGCCAGCGGCCGCAGAGGCCCTGGTTGATGATCCGGTCGGGATCGCCGTCGGTGTCGAGCACCTCGCCGAAAGGGCCGAACTCCTCCGCGCGCAGCGGCTCGATCGGGATGTCTCTGGTCATGTCGTCACCTCGCCGGGGCGCAGGATGCGCGGGCCGAGGGGGTGCGGGCAAGGGGCGCCAGGCCGGGGAACGTCCCCCCCCCTGTCTGTCTCTGATCGGCTATGCTGGTCGTTGCGGAGGGAGAGCCCCCGCGCGCGGGTCGGCAACGGGCCCTGCGGACGGGGCGCCCGGGCGGAGCGGGCCGGCGCGGCGCGGTCCGGCTGGGGGGTGCCCACGGCCGGGCTCGAACCGGCACGGCCCTGCGGCCAGCAGATTTTAAGTCTGCGGTGTCTACCAATTCCACCACGCGGGCGACCCCGGTCCGATCGATAGCGAAGCCGGGATCAGAGGTCCACGCCGGGCGGCTCGATCAGGAGCCGCCGCTCCGCCAGCCAGGGATTGACCGCGAGGGCGTCGCGCAGCGCCTGCTGCCCCTCCTCGACCCGCCCGAGCGCCAGCAGCGTCATCGCCCGGCCGGACAGCGCCCCGACATGGGCGGGCGAGAGCTCCAGCGCGCGGTCGAGATCCGGCAGGGCGCCCTCGAAATCCTGCATCTGGAAGAGCGCGAAGGCGCGCTGGTTCCACCCCTCGGCCCAGCCCGGGCAATAGCCCACGAGCTGGTCGAAGGCGTCGTAGGCGGCGCGCAGGTCGTAGGCGGCCCGCCGGTCCATCCCGCGGTCCAGAAATTCCTGCGCGCGCGGATCGGGCGCCCGCATCCAGAGCTGCCACAGATCGTCCATGATCAGGCGCGCCGCGCGCTCGCCCCCCGCCTGCGGCAGTGCCCGGATCAGCGGCGCGGCCTCGGCCGCGATGTCGGGGCCGGGCGGGCAGTCCGCGAGGGCGGCAGCGGGGCAGAGGGCCAAGAGAAGGAGAAGGCGCATGACGGCCGACCTGCGCCGTCCTGCCCCGGCGTCAAATCACGCCTTCGCGCGCGGTCAGGCCCCGGCGGGGCGCCCCTCCTCCACCACCGCCTGCATCACGACATAGGTGGAGGTGCTGGCGACATGCGGCAGGGTCGAGACCTTCTCGGCCAGGAGGAGGCGGTACGAGGTCATTCCGGTCGTGCGCACCTTCAGCAGGTAGTCGAACTGGCCGGCGATCATGTGGCATTCCTCGACCTCCGGCAGCCGGGCGACGGCGGCGTTGAAGGCGGCGAGCGCCGCCTCGCGCGTGTCGGTCAGCTTCACCTCGACGAAGGCGATGTGGTCGCGCCCGAGGCGCACCTCGTCGATCAGCGCGCGGTAGCCGCGGATCACGCCCGCCTCCTCCATCCGGCGCAGACGCGCCTGGACCGGCGTCTTGCTCAGCCCGATCCGGCGGGCGAGCTCGGCCACGGGGATCCGTCCCTCGGTGGCGAGCACGTCGAGGATGCGGCGGTCGAACGCGTCGAGCAACGGATCCTGTTGGACCATGATATCCCCCGATTTGCGGCGGATCGCCCACCCGTGATCCGCTTTACGGTCGATACGCCGCCGCGCAAAGCCCTATATTGTGGCATCGCCCCTCTCCCTCGGAGCCCTCCCATGCCCCGCGACGACAGCCCCCGCAGCATCCGCGACACGATCGACGCCGCCTATCTCGGCCCCGAGGCGGACGCACTTGCGCGCCTGACCGCGCGGGCGGACCTCTCGCCCGAGGCGCGGCGGGCCATCGGCCGGGCGGGCGCGGACTACGTCCGGCGGATCCGGGCCCATGCCGATCCGGGGCTGATGGAGGTGTTCCTGGCCGAGTACGGCCTCTCCACCGACGAGGGGATCGCTCTGATGTGCCTCGCCGAGGCGCTGCTGCGCGTACCCGATGCCGAGACGATCGACGCGCTGATCGAGGACAAGATCGCGCCCTCGGACTGGGGCCGGCATCTCGGCAGGTCGCATTCCCCGCTGGTCAACGCCTCGACCTGGGCGCTGATGCTGACGGGCCGGGTCCTGGACGAGGATCGCCCCGCCCCGTTCCGGGCGCTGCGCGGCGCGGTGAAGCGGCTGGGCGAGCCGGTGATCCGCAGCGCGGTCGGCCGCGCGATGCGCGAGATGGGCCGGCAATTCGTGCTGGGCGAGGATATCGGCAAGGCGATGAAGCGCGCCGAGGGGATGCAGCGGAAGGGCTACACCTACAGCTACGACATGCTGGGCGAGGCGGCGCGCACCGCCGCCGATGCCCGCGCCTACCACCTGGCCTACAGCCGCGCGATCTCGGCCATCTCGGACCATGCCGTGCATGGCTCGGTCGCGGCCAATCCCGGCATCTCGGTCAAGCTCTCGGCCCTGCATCCGCGCTACGAGATCGCCCAGCGCGCCCGCGTGATGGACGAGCTGGTGCCGCGCGTGCGCGCGCTGGCGGGCCTGGCCGCCAGCGCCGGCATGGGCTTCAACATCGACGCCGAGGAGGCGGACCGGCTGTCGCTCTCGCTCGACGTGATCGACGCCTGCCTCGCCGACGGCTCCACCCGGGGCTGGGACGGGTTCGGCGTGGTCGTGCAGGCCTACGGACCGCGGGCCGGGCACGTGATCGACTGGCTGCACGACGCGGCCGGGCGGCATGGCCGCCGGATCATGGTGCGGCTGGTCAAGGGCGCCTACTGGGACGCCGAGATCAAGCGCGCCCAGGTCGAGGGGCTGGAGGGCTTTCCCGTCTTCACCGAGAAGGCGGCGACCGATGTCAGCTATCTCGGCAACGCGGCCCGGCTGCTGTCGATGACGGACCGGATCTACCCGCAATTCGCCACCCACAACGCCCATACCGTCGCCGCCGTGCTGCACATGGCGCAGGCGCGCGGGGTGCCGAAGGACGCGTTCGAGTTCCAGCGCCTGCACGGCATGGGCGAGACGCTGCACGACCTCGTCATGGCCGATCACGGCACGCGCTGCCGGATCTACGCCCCCGTCGGCGCGCACGAGGACCTGCTGGCCTATCTCGTCCGCCGCCTGCTCGAGAACGGGGCGAACTCGTCCTTCGTGAACCAGATCGTGGACGAGGAAGTCCCGCCCGAGACGGTGGCCGCCGACCCCTGGGACTCGCTCGGCCGCCCCCGCCCCTTCCCCGCCGGGCCGGACCTGTTCGGGGACCGCCGCAACTCGGCCGGCTGGGACCTGACCCATGCGCCGACGCTCGCCGCGCTCGACATCGCGCGCGCCGCCTGGCGCGAGCATCTGTGGGGCGCGGCGCCGATCCTCGCCGAGGGGCCGCTCACCGCCCCCTCCGGCGGGACGGAGGACAGCGTGACCTCTCCCGTCGACGGGCTGCTGGTCGGCCGGGTCGTCGCCGCGACGCCGGAAGTGGTGCGCGCCGCCCACGGCGCCGCCCGGACCTGGGACGCCCCGGTCGCGGAGCGGGCCGCCACGCTGCGCCGGGCCGCCGACGCCTACGAGGAGCATGCCCCCGAACTCTTCGCCCTGCTGGCGCGCGAGGCGGGCAAGGCGCTGCCCGACGCGGTGGCCGAACTGCGCGAGGCGGTGGATTTCCTGCGCTACTACGCGGCCGAGGCCGAGGCGGCGGGCGAGGCGCCGCCGCGCGGCATCTGGGGGGCGATCAGCCCCTGGAACTTCCCGCTGGCCATCTTCAGCGGGCAGATCGCCGCCGCCCTCGCCACCGGCAATGCCGTGCTGGCCAAGCCGGCGGGCCAGACCCCGCTGACCGCCGCCCGGGCGGTCGCGCTGCTGCACGGCGCCGGGGTGCCGCGCGCGGCGCTGCAGCTGCTGCCCGGCGGCCCCGAGACGGGCGCCGCGCTGACCGCGCTGCCGCTGGACGGCGTCGCCTTCACCGGATCGACCGCCACGTCGCGTCGGATCCGCGAGAGCCTCGCCGAACACGCCGCGCCCGGCACGCCGCTGATCGCCGAGACGGGCGGCATCAACGCGATGATCGTCGACAGCACCGCCCTGCCCGAGCATGCGGTGCGCGACATCGTCATGGGGGCCTTCCGCTCGGCCGGGCAGCGCTGCTCGGCGCTGCGCTGCCTCTACGTGCAGGAGGACGTGGAGGGCAGGCTGCTGACGATGCTGAAGGGCGCGATGGACGAGCTGAGCCTGGGCGATCCCTGGCACCTCGCCACCGATGTCGGGCCGGTGATCGACCACGAGGCGGCGGAGGGGATCCGCGCGCATGTCGAGACCGCCCGGGCCGAGGGGCGGCTGCTGCACGAGCTTCCCCTGCCCGCCAGCTCGGGCCATTACATCCCGCCGACGATCCTGCGGGTGAAGGACATCGCCGCCGTGGGGCGCGAGGTCTTCGGTCCGGTGCTGCATGTCGCGACGTTCCGCGCGGGCGAGATCGACCGCGTCGTCGCCGACATCAACGCGATGGGGTACGGCCTGACCTTCGGGCTGCACACGCGGATCGACGACCGGGTGGAGGAGATCGTGACCTCGGTCGAGGTCGGCAATCTCTACGTCAACCGCAACCAGATCGGCGCCATCGTCGGCTCGCAGCCCTTCGGGGGCGAGGGGCTGTCGGGAACGGGCCCCAAGGCGGGCGGGCCGCATTACCTGCCGCGCTTCCGGGCGCCCGCCGCGCCATCCGCCGCCCCGGGCGATCCCGGCGGCCCCGCCCCCGACCCGGCGCCGCGCCTGGCCGAGGTCGACGCGGCGAAGGGGTCGGAGGGCGCGGTCCGCACCCTGACCCTGCCGGGGCCGACGGGGGAATCGAACCGGCTGTCGCTGGTCCCCCGCCCGCCGATCCTCTGCGCCGGCCCCGGGGCAGAGGCCGAAGCGGCGCAGGCCGAGGCCGTGGCGGCGCTTGGCGGCCGGGCCGTCCGCGCGGGTGGCGCGGTGAAGCCGGCGGCGCTGACCGGGCTGCGCCCGCTCTCGGCCGTGATCTGGTGGGGCGACGCGGACACCGCCCGCGCGATGGAGACGGCGCTGGCGGCGCGGGACGGCAAGCTCGTCCCGCTGATCACGGCGATGCCCGACGCGGCCCATGCCCTGCACGAGCGCCATGTCTGCATCGACACGACCGCCGCCGGCGGCAACGCCGCCCTGCTGGCCGAGGTGGCGGCGGTCTGATCCCTCCGCCTCCGGCGGCGCGGGCGGCTCGCCCGGGCCGCGCCTCTCGGGCAACCGTCCCGGGGCGCCGGCTTCCCGGGATACCCTGCCCGAACGCCGCCAAGAAGGGGTGCAGGCGCCGGGGCGGGGCCCCGCCCGGCCGCGGAGCCATGCCTACGCCGGCCGATCGCAGGATCCCCGCGAAAGAAACGGGCCGCGCGCGCGACGGAACCGCGGCCCGGTCACGTTCAGGTGCTCGGGAATGGACTTCCCCGCGGCGGCGGGCACAATGACGTGCGGTCTCCGCCCTTCGCCGAACGACCACGATCGGAACGCCCATGCGCTTTCTCCGCCGCTCGCTCCTGGGGCTCTTCCTCCTCGCGGCGACGCTCGGCCTGCTGTTCCAGGCGGGCGCGACCCTCTGGGGCGCCGCGCAGTCGCGGATGAACGCCGAGCCGCGCAGCTTCCCCCAGCGCGAGCGCACCGCGACGGTCGTCACGCAGGTGGTCGAGCCGGTGACGCTGACCCCGGTCCTCACCGTCTTCGGCGAGCTGCGCTCGACCCGGACGCTGACCCTGCGGGCCCCGACCGGCGGCACGGTCGAGACGGTCGCGCCCGAGATGGTCGAGGGCGGTGTGGTCGCGGCCGGCACCACGCTCTTCAGCGTCGATCCCGTCGAGGCGGAGGGTCTGCTGGCCAGCGCCCGGGCCGACCTGTCGGATGCCGAGGCGGATGGCCGCGACGCCGAACGCGCGCTCGTCCTCGCCGAGGACGAGCTGGCGGCGGCCGAGGCGCAGGCGACGCTCCGCGAGCAGGCCCTGACCCGGGCCCGCGATCTTGCCGAGCGCGGGATCACCGTCGCGAGCGATCTGGAGGCGGCCGAGCTTGCCGCCTCGACCGCCGCCGCGCAGGTCCTGGCCGCCCGCGAGGCGGTGGCTCAGGCGCAGACGCGGATCGACCTGACGGGGACCGAGGTGGCGCGCCGCCGCATCGCGGTGGCCGATGCCGAGCGCACGCTGGGCAACGTCGCGCTGCGCGCCCCCTTCGGGGGGCGCCTCTCCGGCGTGACGCTCGCGCCCGGGGCGCGCATCACCGCGAACGAGGAGGTGGCGCAGCTCGTCGACCCGGACGCGCTCGAGGTCGCGTTCCGGGTCTCGACCGAGCAGTACGGTCGGCTGACGCAGGACGGATCGCTGCTGGAGGCGCCGGTCTCGGTCGCGCTCGAGGCCGGCGGCTTCGAGCTGACCGCGACGGGCCGCATCACCCGAGAGGCCGCGACCGTCGGCGAGGGGCAGACCGGGCGGTTGATCTTCGCCGCCCTGGGCGAGGCGGCGGGCCTGCGGCCCGGCGACTTCGTCACCGTCCGGATCGAGGAACCGGCGCTGGACGGCGTTGCCCTGCTGCCGGCCACCGCGGTCGGCGCGGGGGACGAGGTGCTGGCCGTGACGGAAGAGGACCGGCTGGCCCTGCGCCCGGTCGAGGTGCTGCGCCGGCAGGGCGACGACCTGATCGTCGCCGCGGCCGATCTCGCCGGGACGGAGGTGGTGACCGAGCGCTCGCCCCTGCTGGGCGCGGGCCTGCTGATCGAACGCGCGGCCCCCGACGGGGAAACGGCCGCGGCCGCGCCCGGCGGGGCCGATGCCGCACCCGGCGACGGGCCGGACTCGGCGGCCGGGACCGCAGCGGCGGGCGAGACCATCGCCCTCGACCCCGAGCGCCGGGCGCGGCTGCGCGCCTTCGTCGTGGCGAGCGAGGCGATGCCCGAGGAGGCGCGAAGCCGCGTGCTGGCCCAGCTCGACTCCGACGAGGTACCGGCCGAGCTCGTCGCCAGCCTCGAAGACCGGATGGGGGGCTGAGGCAGTGGGCCGCGGCGGCGTGATCGGAGGGCTTCTCGCCTATTTCGTCCACCACCGGACGGCGGCGAACCTCGTGCTCGCGCTGATGGTCTTTGCCGGGGTCATCGCGATCCCCAGCATGCGGGCGCAGTATTTCCCCGACGTGGTCTCGGACACGGTGACCGTCAGCGTCTCGTGGCCCGGCGCGGGGGCCGAGGATGTCGACGCCTCGATCGTCGAGGTGCTGAACCCGGCCCTCATGGCGGTGGACGGCGTGACCTCGGCCGATGCCAGCGCCTCGGAAGGGTCGGCCCGGATCCGCCTGGAATTCGAGCCGAACACCGACATGGAGGCGGCCGAGGCCGCGGTGCAGGAGGCGCTGGACGGCGCCTCGGACCTGCCGGACAGCGCCGAGGATCCGCAGGTCCGCTCCGGCGGGTGGACCGACCGCGTGACCGACGTGGTCATCGCCGGGCCGGTCAGCGTCGACCAGCTCGCCCTCTATGCCGACGAATACGCCCGCATGCTGTTCGACCGCGGCGTGACCCGCAGCTCGGTGGGCGGGGTCGCGGCGCCGCAGATCCTGGTCGAGGTGCCCTCGATCGCCATCGTGCGCTACGATATCGGCCTGTCCGACATCTCGGCCGCGATCGGGCGTGAGGTCAGCGCCGACCCCGCGGGAGAGGTCGAGGGCACCGCCCGGATCCGCACCGGGACCGAGGCCCGCTCGGCCGAGGAGATCGCGGCCGTCGTCCTGCGCCGCAACATCGACGGCACGACGCTGACCGTCGGCGACGTGGCCGATGTGACGACGCTCGGCCCCAATCGCGACGTGGCCTTCTACGTGGGCGACGACCCGGCCGTGCAGGTGCGGGTGGAGCGCAGCGCGCAGGGCGACGCGATCGCGATCCAGGAGGCGGCCGCCGACGCGGCCCGGCAGCTCGAGGCGACGCTGCCCGCCGGCACGACTCTCTCGCTCACCAATTCCTCGGCCGAACAGATCGAGTCGCGGCTGAACCTGCTTCTGGACAACGGGCTGACGGGGCTCGCCCTCGTCGTGGCGCTGCTCTTCCTGTTCCTGAACGCGCGCACCGCGCTCTGGGTCGCGCTGGGCATCCCGGTCGCGATGGCGGCGGCGATCGCGCTGATGCACCTGATGGGCATCACCTTCAACATGATCTCGCTCTTCGCGCTGATCCTGACGCTCGGCATCGTCGTGGACGACGCGATCGTGGTGGGCGAGCATGCCGATCACCGCGTCCGCCGCCACGGCGAGAGCGGGCCGGAGGCGGCCGAGGCGGCGGCGCGGCGGATGTTCGCGCCCGTCTTCTCGGCGACGCTGACCACGATCATCGCCTTCTACGGCCTCGTTGTGATCGGCGGCCGGTTCGGCACGCTGATCCGCGACATCCCCTGGACGGTGATCGCGGTGCTGGCGGCCAGCCTGGTCGAATGCTTCCTGATCCTGCCCAACCATCTCGGCCATTCCGTCGGTAGGGCGAAGCAGGCCTGGTACGACTGGCCCTCGCGGATGGTGAACCGCGGTTTCGGCTGGGTCCGCGACCGTCTCTTCCGCCCGCTGATGGCCGGGGTGGTGGTCGCGCGCTACCCGGTGATCGCGCTGGGAATCCTGCTGCTGGCCGCGCAGGCCGCGCAGTTGGTGCGGGGCGACGTGCAATGGCGGTTCTTCTCGTCGCCCGAGCAGGGGTCGGTTACGGGCAACTTCGCCATGCTGCCCGCCGCCGCGCGCGAGGACACGCTGGCCCAGATGACCGAGATGCAGCGCGCGGTCGAGGCGCTGGGCGAGAGGCTGGAGGCCGAGCACGGGCTCGACCCCGTCACCTTCGCCATCGCCCAGATCGGCGACAATTCTGGCCGCCCCCTCTCGGGCGCCGAGGACAAGGAGGGCTGGCAGCTCGGCGCGATCACCGTCTCGCTCGTCGACGCGGACCAGCGGCCCTATTCCTCGGGCGAGTTCGTCCAGATGCTGACCGAGGAGGCCCGCCAGCTGCCGCTGACCGAGACCATCAGCTTCCGGTCCTGGGGCGCGGGGCCGGCGGGCGACAGCATCGACATCCAGCTTTCCGGCGCAGATGTCGGCCGCCTGAAGGAGGCGGCCGAGGCGCTGAAGACCGCCCTCGCCCGCTATCCCGAGATCTCGGGCCTGGAAGACAGCCTGTCCTACGACCGCGAGGAGCTGATCCTCGAGCTGACGCCGCGCGGGCAGGCGCTCGGCTTCACGACCGACAGCCTCGGCCAGACGCTGCGCCAGCGCCTGACGGGGATCGAGGCGGCGAGCTACCCGCTGAACGGGCGTTCGGCCACCGTGCGGGTGGAGATCCCGGAGGACGAGCTCACGGCCGACTTCCTCGACCGGACGCTGATGCGGACCGAGGCGGGCGATTACGTCCCGCTCGCCGACATCGTCACGGTGACCCGACAGCAGGGTTTCGCGTCGATCCGGCGCGAGAACGGCATCGTCATGGTCTCGGTCCTCGGCGAGCTGGCGGACGACGATCCCGACCGCGCCGCCGAGATCGGCCGGATCATCGAGGAGGAGATCCTGCCCGGCATCGCCAGCCGCTACGGCGTCTCGACCGACCAGGGCGGGCTGAACCAGCAGGAGGCGGAGTTCCTGTCCGACGCGCAGACCGCGCTGATCCTGACGCTGGCCGGGATCTACCTCGTCCTGTGCTGGATCTTCGGCTCGTGGACGCGGCCGCTGGTCGTGATGTCGATCATCCCCTTCGGCCTCGTCGGGGCGATCTGGGGCCATGCGCAATGGGACATCCCGATGTCGCTCTTCTCGGTGGTCGGGCTGATCGGCATGACGGGGATCATCATCAACGATTCCATCGTGCTGGTGACCACGATCGACGAGGAGGCGGAGGGGCGCGGGCTCTTTCCCGCGATCATCGACGGCACCGCCGACCGTCTGCGTCCGGTCTTCCTGACCACGGCCACCACGGTGCTCGGCCTCGCCCCGCTGCTCTACGAGGGGTCGACACAGGCCGAGTTCCTCAAGCCGACCGTCGTGACGCTGGTCTACGGCCTGGGCTTCGGGATGGTCCTCGTGCTGCTGCTGGTGCCCGCGATCCTTGCCTGCCAGTCCGATTTCGGCCGGCAGATCCGCGCCGCCCGGCGGGCGCTGCGGGGCCGGGCGGGGGCCGCGACCCGGGGAACCGTGGCCGGCGCGGCGGGGGCCATCGCCCTCGGCGGGCTGGTCCTCGCCCCCGCGGTGCTGGGAACCGCGCCGGTCCTGCCGGGCCTGCCCGCCGGCTTCGGCGCGGCCTTCGCCGCCTTCCTCGCCGGGCTCGCGCTCTGGCTCGCCCTCATCTGGGCGACCGCGCTGGTCGCCGCGACCCTGCGCCGCCGCCGGACCACCTGAGCCCGGTTTGACAGGGCGCCGCGGACGGGACTACTCACCGGGCCGAGGGATCCGCGGGAGAATGTCGATGCGCCTTGGCCAGTGCCACAACTTCCACGATTTCCGCCGCCTGGCGCGGCGGCGCCTGCCCTCCCCCATCTTCGACTACATCGACGGCGGCGCCGACGACGAGGTGACGAAGCGCGGCAATTCGGCCGCCTTCGAGCGGGTGGACCTGCTGCCCTCGGTCCTGACGGGCGTGGCCGAGGTGGACACCTCCGTCACGATCATGGGCCAGCGCCTCGCCTTGCCCGTCTACTGCTCGCCGACGGCGCTGCAGCGCCTCTTCCACCACCGGGGCGAGCGCGCGGTCGCCGCGGCGGCCGCGAAGTTCGGCACGATGTTCGGCGTGTCGTCGCTCGGCACGGTCAGCCTCGAGGAACTGCGCCGGCAATACGACACGCCCCAGTGCTACCAGTTCTACTTCCACAAGGACCGGGGCCTGAACCGCGCCATGATGTCCCGCGCCAAGGAGGCGGGCGTCGAGGTGATGATGCTGACCGTCGACAGCATCACCGGCGGCAACCGCGAGCGCGACCTGCGGACGGGTTTCTCGATCCCGATGAAGCTGAACGCGCGCGGCCTGTCGCAGTTCGTGATGAAGCCGAAATGGGGCATCGACTACGTGACCCACGAGAAGTTCGCCCTGCCCCAGCTCGACGCGCATGTCGACATGGGCGGCGGCACGATCTCGATCGGGCGCTACTTCACCGAGATGCTCGACCCCTCGATGGACTGGGACGACGTGGCCCGGATGGTCGCCGAATGGGGCGGGCCGTTCTGCCTGAAGGGCGTGATGACGGTGGCCGATGCCCGCCGCGCGGTCGGGATCGGCTGCGCCGGCATCGTGCTGAGCAATCACGGCGGGCGGCAGCTCGACGGCTCGCGCGCGCCCTTCGACCAGCTGGCCGAGATCGTGGACGCCGTGGGGGGCGAGATCGACGTGATGATGGATAGCGGGGTGCAGCGCGGCACCCACGTGCTCAAGGCGCTGGCGACGGGGGCGAAGGCGGTCGGCCTCGGGCGGTACTACCTCTACGCCCTCGCGGCGGCCGGGCAGCCGGGGGTCGAGCGCGCGCTGGCGTTGATGCAGGCCGAGATCGTGCGCGACATGAAGCTGATGGGCGCGAGATCCGTCGCGGACCTGAACCGGGACGCGCTGCGCGCCGCGCATCCCATCGGCGCCGCCGCGAGGCTGTCCGCCGCGATCTGACCGTTCCGCCTTGCGGCGCGGGGCGATCCGTCCTTCACATGGGCGGGCCAGACGAAGGACGCCCCGATGCCGCTCAGCCCCACCCGCGAGGTCTTCATCACCTGCGCCGTCACCGGATCGGGGGCCACGCAGGACCGCTCGCCCTACGTCCCGCGCTCGCCCGCGCAGATCGCGGCCAGCGCCATCGACGCCGCCCGCGCCGGGGCGGCCATCGTCCATTGCCACGTCCGCGACCCCGAGAGCGGCGCGCCGTCGCGCGATCCGCGCCTCTACCGCGAGGTGACGGACAGGATCCGAGAGTCCGAGGTGGACGTGGTGCTGAACCTCACCACCGGGATGGGCGGCGACATCGTCTTCGGCGGGGTCGAGTCCCCCCTTCCCGTGGCGAAGGGCACCGACATGGCCGGCGCCTCCGAGCGGGTCGCGCATATCGCCGAGTGCCGGCCCGAGATCTGCACGCTCGATTGCGGCACGATGAACTTCGCCGAGGCCGATTACGTCATGACCAACACGCCCGGCATGCTGCGGGCGATGGGCCGGGCGATCACCGAGCTGGGCGTCGTGCCCGAGATCGAGGCCTTCGACACGGGGCATCTGTGGCTGGCCAAGGCGCTGGTGGAGGAAGGCGTGCTGGCCTCGCCCGCGCTCGTGCAGCTCTGCATGGGCGTGCCCTGGGGCGCGCCGAACGACCTGAACACGCTGATGGCGATGGTGAACGCCGTGCCGCCGGACTGGACGTGGAGCGCCTTCTCGCTCGGCCGGGACCAGATGCCCTATGTCGCCGCCGCCGTGCTGGCGGGCGGGCATGTCCGCGTCGGGCTGGAGGACAACCTGATGCTGGCGCGCGGCCGGCTCGCCACCAATGCGCAGCTGGTCGAGCGCGCCGTGGGCATCGTCGAGGGGATGGGCTGCACGATCATGGGCCCGCAGGCCGTGCGCGAGAAGCTGGGTCTGACGAAGCGGGCCCCGGCATGAAGGCGGCCATCGTCGGCGGCGGCGTCATCGGCGGCGGATGGGCCGCCCGGTTCCTGCTGAACGGCTGGGATGTGGCGGTCTTCGACCCCGACCCGCAGGCCCGGCGCAGGATCGGCGAGGTGCTGGACGGCGCGCGGCGCGCGCTCCCCGCCCTCTACGACGCGGCCCTGCCGCCCGAGGGTCGGCTGACCTACGAGGACGGGATGGACCGCGCCGTGGCCGGTGCCGACTGGGTGCAGGAAAGCGTGCCCGAACGGCTGGACCTCAAGCACCGCATCCTCGGCCAGCTCACCGAGCTCGCGCCGGAGGCCGCGATCATCGGCTCCTCCACCTCGGGCTTCCGGCCCTCCGAGCTGACGGCCGAGGGCGCGCGCGCCATCGTCGCGCATCCGTTCAACCCGGTCTACCTGCT
This sequence comes from Wenxinia saemankumensis, assembly GCF_900141735.1. Taxonomy (GTDB): domain Bacteria; phylum Pseudomonadota; class Alphaproteobacteria; order Rhodobacterales; family Rhodobacteraceae; genus Wenxinia; species Wenxinia saemankumensis. The sequence continues at coordinate 488,345 of NZ_FQYO01000002.1, read as the reverse complement.
GCCCCTGGTCGAGCTGGTGGGCGGGGCGGAGGCCTGCGCCCGGGCCGCCGACCTGCTGCGCGGCATCGGCATGTATCCCCTCACCCTGCGCAAGGAGATCGACGCCCATATCGCCGACCGCCTGCTCGAGGCAATCTGGCGCGAGGCGTTGTGGCTGGTCACCGACGGCATCGCCACGACCGACGAGATCGACGAGGCGATCCGCCAGGGCTTCGGCCTGCGCTGGGCGCAGATGGGCCTGTTCGAGACCTACCGCATCGCCGGCGGCGAGGCCGGGATGGCGCATTTCATGGAGCAATTCGGCCCCGCCCTCGCCTGGCCCTGGACGAAGCTGACGGACGTGCCCGCCTTCACGCCCGAGCTGGTCGCCACCATCGCGGCGCAGTCCGACGCGCAGTCCGGCCACCTGAGCATCCGCGCGCTGGAGCGGCTGCGCGACGACAACCTCGTCGCCATGCTCCGCGCGCTGAAGCGCACCGGCTCGGGCGCGGGCGGCACGATCCTGGGCCACGAGGCCACCCTGTCCCCGCCGGAGGAGGTGGACGGCCTGCCCGTGACCTTCCGCGCGCAGGTCCCGTCCAGCTGGACCGATTACAACGGCCACATGAACGAGACGCATTATCTCGAGGCGGCGGGCCGCGCCTCCGACCGGTTCATGGCGCTGGTCGGGGCCGATGCGGACTACATCGCAGGGGGCCTCAGCTATTTCACGGTCGAGAGCCATGTCCGCTACCTGGACGAGGTGCTGGCGGGCGACAGGCTGACCGTCACGACGCAGGTCCTGTCGGGCGCGGGGAAGAAGCTGCACCTCTTCCACCGGCTGGCCCGCGGCGACGGCACCCTCGCCGCGACGGTCGAGACCCTGCTCCTCCATGTCGATCTGGAGACGCGGCGCAGCTGCGATCCCGCCCTGCAGGTGACCGAAGCGGTCGCGCGCCACGCCCGCGCCCATGAGGGTCGGCCGGCGGAGGGGGCGGGCCGTTTCACCGGGCAGCGCTGACGACCCGCGCCCCCCCTGACGCAGAGGTGACGCTCGCCCGACTCGCCGTCACCGGCGGGCCGTCCTATGCTCTGCCGGAGACGGGAACAGGCGGGCGGGCGGATGGACGACAGGGACGGGGCGCGGCGCATGGGCCGGGCCGAAACGCAGGGTCTCGCCCAGGCGCGCGAGATCGAGGGGCATCTCGGCTGGCTCGACGGGATCACCGGCGCGGCGCTCGCGGTGCTCGCCGTGGCGTCGGGCATCTACACCTATCTCGGCGTCAGCTCGCTGCTCGACGATACCGGGGCGCTCTCGGTCTTTGCCGCGATGGCCTATTCGGTGGCCGTGTCGGTCGGCATCTTCGTGTTCTGGTCCTACATGATGCGCCTTCTGCCCGCGATGCGGACGATGGGCGCGCGGCTGGGCCTGCTCGCCTCGATGGCGCTCGGCTCGGTCGCGATCGTCGCGATGTCCTCCTGGCTGAACGCGGCCGCGCTGGCCGGCGCGGCGGCGGTCGAGCAGCACCTCGCCGAGACCGTGCAGGATTACCAGCAGGCGCTGGAGCGCGCGAACGAGATCGCCGTCTCGGCCCAGGGGCTCGAGCGCGACGTGGCGCGGGTGCGCCAGTCCTTCCAGGACCTCGCCGAGCAGGAGGCGTCGGGCGATCTGTCGGGATTCGCGGGGCAAGGGGCCGTCTTCCGCCTGCTGCGGCAGAAATCGGACGAACTCGCCGCGCTCGAGGCGCAGATCGCGACCCAGACCCCGCTGGTCGAGGCGGCCTTCGCCGAAGGCAACCAGATCCTCAGCCGGATGCGCGCCCTGACGGTCGAGCCCGGCCCGGTGGAGACCCGGTCCGTCCAGTTCAGCGAAGAGGCGGTGCGCCTCGCCAACGTCATCACCCGGCTGCGCCAGCTCTCCATTGCGCCGCTCGTGGTGCGGGCGGCGGACGACCTCGCCGCCTCGGTCGTGCTGCCCGAGCTCGACGGCACCAGCGACGCCACCCGCGCCGGCCAGGCCAGCACCATCGACAGCGTGCTGACCGTGCTCGGCCAGCGGGCCGAGACGCTGCGGTCGGCCGCGCTCGGCGTGATGGACATGACAGCCCCGGAGGAGACGATCTACACGCCGATCTCGACCGCCGACGCGGTGATCCTCTATGCGGGGAACTTCGTGCCGTCCTGGGCGGGGGCCATCGCCATCGACCTGCTGCCGGCGGTGCTCGTCTTCATCGTCATGGTCAGCCAGGCCGCGATGCGCGGCGCGCGCGAGCCGGTGGCGGGCGAGGACCGGATGACGCTGGCGGAGCTGCGGATCGCGCTGGGCGCCCTGCGCGAGATCGACGGCGCCATGGGCGACAGCCCGGCCCGCGTCCGCCAGGGCGACGCGCCGGTCGCCGGCCCCGCGGACGAGACCGGCCTCGCGCCGGACACCGCCGCCGAACGCGAGGAGGCGGCGACCAACATCGCCCCCCTCGACCGGCGAAAGGGGCCGTGAGGCATGGCCCGCTTGCACCTTTCCGACCCAAGCGACGGCTCGCACCGCCCGGCGCGGCGCGGAACCGGGACGAATCCGATCTTCGCGGAGGAGGGATCGTGAAGGTGGGCGCCCCGGGCGAGACCCGGAAATGGCTGCTCGCGCTGGTCGGGGTCCAGGTCCTCTTCGCCGTGCTGATGGTGAGCGGCGACCTCGCCCGCGTGCTGCCCCAGGTCCTGAGCCCGAGCGACGCCCCCGCCCTGACCACGCCGACCCGCCCCGGCGACCAGACGCGGCAGTACCGTCCCGCCCGGATCGCCCCGCGCGAGGGCGCGCCTGGATCGCGCCCCCTCCCCTCCACCGACGAGATGCCGACCCGTCTGCTGGCCGAGATCGCCGAATGGCAGGGCGCGCCGGCCCTGCTGCTGACCGGGCAGATCGCCCCCGGCGATGCCGACCGCATCCGGGACGAGATCGTCCCTGCCCCGGCCGAAGGCACGCCCGTCTTCCTCAACTCGCCCGGCGGATCGGTCGCGGATGCGCTGGCCCTCGGGCAGTGGATCCGCGAGGCGGGGATGGACACGCGGATGGGCGGCACCGACATCTGCCTCTCCGCCTGCCCCTACATCCTCGCCGCCGGCGTCACGCGCGAGGCGGCGGAGGGCGCCTGGATCGGCGTGCACCAGCATTATTTCGACGAGAACACCGCCCTGCCCGCCTTCTTGGCGGTGTCCGACATCCAGCGCGGCCAGGGCGAGGTGATGGCCTACCTGATCGCCATGGGCATCGATCCCGGCATGATGCAGCCCGCCCTGATGACCCCGCCAGAGGAGATCTACCTCCTCACGCCGGAGGAACTCGACCGCTACGATCTGGTCACCAGCCCGGACGCGGATCCCGATCCCGATCCCGGGCCCGGGCCTACGAGCCCGACGACGAATTGACGCGGGCGATCAGCGCCTCGGCTGTCTCCTTCCGCTCGGAATAGCGGTCGGTGAGGTAGGCGCCCGCCGCGCGGGTGAGCCACGTGACCTTCACCAGCTCCTCGCAGACATCGACCACCCGGTCGTAGAACGGCCCGGCCGCCATCCGTCCGTCCTCGTCGAAGAGCTGGAACGCCTTCGGCACCGAGGACTGGTTCGGGATCGTCACCATCCGCATCCAGCGTCCCAGGATCCGCATCTGGTTAAGGGCGTTGAAGCTCTGGCTCCCGCCCGAGACCTGCATCAGGGCCAGCGTGCGGCCCTGGGTCGGCCGCACCGCCCCCATCGAGAGCGGGATCCAGTCGATCTGGCTCTTCAGCACCCCCGTCATCGCGCCGTGCCGCTCGGGGCTGACCCAGACCATCCCCTCCGACCAGATCGCGGCCTCGCGCAGTTCCGCGACCTTCGGGTGATCGGCCCCCGAATCGTCGGGCAGCGGCAGCCCGTCCGCGTGGAAGACGCGGGTCTCGCAGCCGAAGGCCCGCAGCAGCCTCTCGGCCTCCAGCGCGAGGAACCTGCTGTAGGACCGCGCGCGGAGCGAGCCGTAGAGCAGCAGGATCCGCGGCGCGTGGTCCGGGCAGGGCCCGGTGAGGGCCGCGCGGTCGATCGGGCGGGCAGCGCCCGTCAGGTTGGGCAGGTCTGATATATCCATGATTCCGGAAATGACGAAACAACCCGGCGGGATCAAGCCCCCCGCTCCCGCCGGCCGCCGCCGCGTCTTGCCGCCCCCCGCACATGCTGCCAGACAACGCGCATGGCCACGGGACAGCTCACCATCGACCTCGACGCGCTCGCCGCGAACTGGCGCGCGCTGGACGCGCGGACCGCCGTGCCGACCGGCGCGGTGGTCAAGGCCGACGGCTACGGCCTCGGCGCCGAGCGCGTGGCGCGCGCCCTCGCCCGGGCCGGCGCCCGCACCTTCTACGTCGCCGTGGCCGAGGAAGGGGCCGCGATCCGCCAGGCCCTCGGCCCCGGCCCCGAGATCCGCGTCTTCTCGGGCCACATGGCGGGCGATACCGAGATGCTCGCCGACCTCGCGCTGACGCCGATGCTGACCTCGATCGAGCAGCTGACGCGGCATCTCGAATCGCTCCCCGGCCATCCGTTCGGGCTGCAGCTCGACACCGGGATGAACCGGCTCGGCCTCGAATGGCAGGACTGGGCGGCGGTGGCCGTGATCGCGCTCGGCCAGCGCCCCGTCGTGCTGATGAGCCACCTCGCCTGCGCCGACGAGCCGGACCACCCGATGAACCCCTACCAGCTCGACGTCTTCCACCGGATGACCGACGGGGTCAGCGTGCCGCGCTGCCTCGCCGCGACGGGGGGCATCCTGCTCGGCCCGGACTACCATTTCGACGAGACCCGGCCCGGGATCGGCCTCTATGGCGGCCTGCCCTTCGAGGGCGCGGCCCCCGTCGCCCGGCTCGACCTGCCGGTCGTCCAGTGCCGCGACCTCGCCGCCGGGGAGGTGGTCGGCTACGGCAATTCCTGGCAGGCCGAGCGGCCGACCCGCCTCGCCACCGTCTCGGGCGGCTATGCCGACGGCCTCCACCGTGCCCTGCAGGGCGAGCTGACGCTTTGGTTCGGCGATACGCCCTGCCCCGCCGTGGGCCGCGTCTCGATGGACCTGATCACGGTCGACGTGACCGACCTGGCCGAGGATCCCGACTGGCTCTCGGTCCTGACCGACAGCCAGGGCGTCGACGCGCTCGCCGCCGCCTGCGGCACGATCGGCTACGAGATGCTGACCTCGCTCGGCGCCCGCTACGCCCGGCGCTACGCCAGCGGCTGATCCGGCGGACCCCGCCGCGACGCCGTCCGCGCCGCGGCCGGCCCCGCTGCGCGCCCGCCGACCGGACAATAGTCCGGCCAGGGGACCGGGCGCCCCGCCCTCCCCTTCGCAGGGTCTCAAATACCGCGGCGCGCCGATTGCCCCCCGGCCCGCCGCCATGGCATGAGCGCGCCATGCCAAGGGACAGCCTCTTCGTCTGCCAGAATTGCGGCGCCACCCATCCCCGGTGGTCGGGCCGCTGCGACGCCTGCGGCGAGTGGAACACGATCCGCGAGGAGGCGCCGGTCAGCGAGGGGCCGGGCAAGCGCCCGACCAGGGGCCGGGGCATCGACCTCACCGACCTCGCCTCCTCCGATCCCGAGCCGCCCCGCACGAATGCGGGGGTGGAGGAGCTCGACCGCGTCCTGGGCGGCGGGCTGGTCCAGGCCAGCGCGATCCTCGTCGGCGGCGATCCCGGCATCGGCAAGTCGACGCTGCTGCTCCAGGCCAGCGCCCGCTTCGCCCGGCAGGGGCTGAAGGTCGTCTACATCTCGGGCGAGGAGAGCCGCGGCCAGGTCCAGATGCGGGCCCGCCGGCTCGGCCTGACGGAAAGCCCGGTGAAGCTGGCCGCGGCGACCAACCTCTCGGACATCCTCGCCACGCTCGAGGCCGAGACGCCGGACCTCGCGGTGATCGATTCGATCCAGACCATGTGGTCCGACCAGTCCGACAGCGCGCCGGGCAGCGTCAGCCAGGTTCGCGCGGCGGCGCACGAGCTGACCTCCTTCGCCAAGCGGCGCGGCATGGCGGTCGTCATGGTCGGCCATGTCACGAAGGAGGGCGCGATCGCCGGCCCCCGCGTGGTCGAGCACATGGTCGATTGCGTGCTCTATTTCGAGGGCGACCGGGGCGGCGCCTTCAGGATCCTGCGCGCGCACAAGAACCGCTTCGGCCCGGCGGACGAAATCGGCGTGTTCGAGATGACCGGCAAGGGGCTCGTCGAGGTGCGCAACCCCTCCGCCCTGTTCCTCGAGGGGCGCGGCACGCCGGCCCCCGGCTCGGCCGTCTATCCCGGGATCGAGGGCACCCGCCCCATCTTGACCGAGATCCAGGCCCTCGTCGCCCCCGCCCCGCCCGGCGGCGCGCGGCGCAGCGTGACGGGCCTCGATTCCTCGCGTCTGTCCATGATTCTCGCCGTGCTCGACGCCCGGGCGGGGCTCAGCTTCGCCGGGCTCGACGTCTACCTCAACGTCGCGGGGGGCCTGCGCATCCAGGACCCCGCGGCCGATCTCGCCATCGCCGCCGCCCTCGTTTCGGCGCGCGAAGGCGAAGCCCTGCCGGCCGATTGTGTCATTTTCGGCGAGATCTCCCTCTCGGGCGCGCTCCGCAGCGTCCCGCAGACCGAAAACCGGTTGAAAGAGGCGGTCAAACTTGGTTTCTCGTCCGCGCTCCTGCCCCCCCGGCCGCGCCGTGCCGGCGGCGGCGCGGGGCTGGAGCTGAAGGAGCTGGACGACGTGCCGACCTTCGTGTCCCGAACCTTCACCCTGCCGGGCGGATCCGGCCCCGCATCTGAAAAGGACTGACGATGGAAGGCTTCACCCTGGTCGACGGCATCGTGGCGCTGGTCATCGTGGTCTCCGCGCTCCTCGCCTACAGCCGCGGCTTCGCGCGCGAGGCGCTGGCGATCCTGGGCTGGATCGGCGCGACGATCCTGGCCTTCATCTTCGCCGACACGGTCGAGCCCCTGATGCGCCAGATCCCGGTCCTCGGCGATTTCATCGGCGACAGCTGCGAGCTGGCGATCATCGCCGCCTTCGCCGCCGTCTTCGCCGTCGCGCTGGTGATCTTCTCGATCTTCACCCCGCTCTTCTCTGGCGTGATCCAGCGCTCCGCCCTGGGCGGGGTCGACCAGGGGCTGGGCTTCCTCTTCGGCGTGTTCCGGGGCCTGCTCCTCGTCGCGGTCGCCTTCTTCGTCTACGACACCGTGCTGTCGGCGCAGCAGGTCCCGATGATCGAGAACAGCCGCGCGGCGGCGATCTTCTCGGGCTATACCGACGACATCCAGAACCGGAACCCCGAGGCGGCGCTGGGCTGGGTCACCGCGCAATACGAGCAGCTCGTCGGCAATTGCGGCGCCCCCGCCGCCGACGTGGCCCCCGCCACCCCGCCCGCCGCGAACTGAGGACGGGGTGCTCCGGCGCGCCCTCCTCGTCCTGGCGGGGCTCGCGGCCCTCGCCGCCGCCATGCTGCCCCTTCCCCCCATCGCCGCGACCGTCGCGGGCGGGACCTGGACCGGGACGAGCACGCTGGCGGCGGCGGCGACGATCCTGCTCCTCGGGGCCGGGATCGCCTGCCTCGCCCTCGGCCTGCGCGCCCGCCGCGGGGCCGGGTCCGCGGCCGGCCGCGCGGGCCGGGCCCCCGAGGCGTGACGCGGCCCGGGCCGCCCCGCCCTCTCTCGCAGCCGATCACCGGCCTGGTCGCTGGCCCGGTCCCTGGCCCGGTCCGTGGCCAAGTCCCTGGCCCAGTCCCTGGCCCGGTCACCGTACCGGCCCCTCGCCCGATCACAGGTCTCATCACCGGCCCGATCACTGCCCGATCCCGCGCCGTCCGGCCCGATCCGCCCCCGCTCGCGCCCGATTGACCGCCCCCGCCCGCGGCGATGGCGTGACAGCGGGGCCCGGGGCGCTTATGTGACCCCCGATGCCGCCGGAATCGGAGCCCGTCCCCCCCGTGTCGCACCCAGCCTCCTCCCCGCGCCGGACGCCCCGCCCCGCGCCCCTGACCACAGATCCCTTCGCCGGCGACCCCGAGGACGGGGACAAGCTGCGCGAGGAATGCGGCATCTTCGGCGTGACCGGCGTGACCGAGGCCGCGAACTTCGTCGCGCTCGGCCTGCACGCGCTGCAGCACCGGGGACAGGAGGCGGGCGGCATCGTCACCCACGACGCCGGCACCGGCTTCCATTCCGCCCGCCGGATGGGCCTCGTGCGCGACAACTTCACCTCGGCCGAGGTGATCGGCACGCTGCCCGGCACGATCGGGATCGGCCATGTCCGCTACTCGACCGCCGGTCACAAGGGGCAGACCGCGATCCGCGACGTGCAGCCCTTCTTCGGCGAATTCTCGATGGGCGGCGCCGCCGTCGCGCATAACGGCAACATCACCAATGCCGACGCCCTGCGGCGCGAGCTGATCTCGCGCGGCTCGATCTTCCAGTCCTCCTCGGACAGCGAATGCATCATCCACCTGATGGCCCGCTCGATGGGCGCCACCATTCCCGACCGGATGGAAGAGGCGCTGCGCAAGGTCGAGGGCGCCTTCTCCGTCGTCGCCATGACCCGGTCCAAGCTGATCGGCGTACGCGATCCGCTGGGCGTACGGCCCCTCGTGCTGGGGAAGATCGGCGAGGAGGGCTGGGCCCTGGCCTCCGAGACCTGCGCCCTCGACATCATCGGGGCCGAGTTCGTCCGCGACGTCGAGCCGGGCGAGATGGTCGTGATCTCCGGCGGCGAGGTGGAGAGCTACTCCCCTTTCCGGCCGCGCCGGTCGCGCTTCTGCATCTTCGAGCACGTCTATTTCTCGCGTCCCGACAGCACGCTCGGCGGCCGCTCGGTCTACGAGACGCGCGAGGCCATCGGGATGGAACTGGCGAAGGAGGCCCCGGTCGAGGCCGACCTCGTCTGCCCCGTCCCCGACAGCGGCACCCCGGCCGCGATCGGCTATTCGCGGGCCAGCGGCATCCCCTACGGCATGGGGATCATCCGCAACCAGTACATGGGCCGCACCTTCATCGAGCCGTCCGAGCAGATCCGCAACATGGGCGTCCGGCTGAAGCTGAACGTCAACCGCGCGCTGATCCGGGGCAAGCGCATCATCCTCGTGGACGACAGCGTCGTGCGCGGCACGACCAGCCGCAAGATCAAGGAGATGATCCTCGACGCGGGCGCGGCCGAGGTCCATTTCCGCATCGCCTCGCCGCCCACCTCCTGGCCCTGCTTCTACGGCGTCGACACGCCCGAGCGCGAGAAGCTGCTCGCCGCCACGATGTCCGAGGAGGAGATGCGCGAGCATCTGGGCGTGACCTCGCTCAAGTTCATCTCGCTCGACGGGCTCTACCGCGCCGTCGGCGAGACGGCCGGGCGCGACCCGGACAGCCCGCAATATTGCGACGCCTGCTTCTCGGGCGATTACCCGATCCGGCCGGCCGACATGGTCGACAAGGGCTTCAGGCTGCGCGAGGCGGCCGAATAGGCCCCCGCCCCGCCCCCGGGGGCGCTCCCCCCTTCCCTTCGCAGGGTCCCAAATACCGGCCCGGCCCGCCACCTCCGCCGGGGCTAGCGGGACACCGGGAAAGGACAAGAAGGCACGAAAAAAGGCCCGGGACGCGATGCCCGGGCCTGAGGTGTGGAACGAGGGACAGTGTCACGAGGGCAGCGGGTTCCAGCCACTGCCGTCTGACCCCAATCTAGGCAAACCGAATCGCGGCGACAGCCCCTCTCCCGTTTTCGTGAATTGCCCGTGTCAAGCCGCGATCCGCCGGATCAGTCGAAAATCTCCTCGACGATGTCCCAGATGCCCCTCAGCGCCCGGCGCTGGAGGCTCTTCCTGCGCTTGCCCTTGCGGGCCGGACGCGCCGTCTCGCCGTGATGCGAGGGCGCGGCCGGGCGGGCGGGTGCCGGCGCAGCCGCAGGCGCCTGCCCGGCCCGCCGGGCCCGGGCGCCGTCCACCGGCAGCGCCTTCAGCCGCGACAGCGGCGCGCCGCAGCGCGAGCAGGCCAGTTCGTGCCGTGTCTCTCCGGCGAGGACCAGCGTCGCCTTCGTTCCGCAATAGCAGCATGTCGCGATTCTGGCGTCCCGCATGATCCCTCCGCATCGGTCACGGCCGATATAGGTGCCCGCCTGGCGCCGCGCATCCCCGCAACAGATTGCGTCCCGCGCCCCGTCCTGCCACATTATGCGCCTTGAAGGACCACGGGCAGCACGGGGGCGGACCAGCATGGCGGACGATCTTCTGGGGGGCGACGCGGCCTCCGGCGACGACATCTACGACGCCTCCTCCATCGAAGTGCTGGAAGGGCTCGAACCGGTGCGCAAGCGTCCCGGCATGTATATCGGCGGCACGGACGAGAGGGCGCTGCACCACCTCGTCGCCGAAGTGCTCGACAATTCGATGGACGAGGCGGTCGCCGGCCACGCGACGCGCATCGAGGTCGAGCTGCATGCCGACCATGCGGTGACGATCCGCGACAACGGCCGCGGCATGCCGTTCGACCCGCACCCGAAGTTCCCCGGAAAATCCGCGCTCGAGGTGATCCTCTGCACGCTGCATGCGGGCGGCAAGTTCTCGGGCAAGGCCTACCAGACCTCGGGCGGCCTCCACGGCGTCGGCGCGTCGGTCGTGAACGCGCTGTCCGATACCATGATCGTGCAGGTCGCCCGCGACCGCCGACTGGTCGAGCAGCGGTTCTCGCGCGGCGTGCCCCTCGGACCCGTGGAGGAGATCGGCGCCGCCCCCAACCGGCGCGGCACGACGACCACCTTCCATGCGGACGAGCAGATCTTCGGCCATCACCGGTTCAAGCCCGCGCGCCTGCTCAGGATGGTGCGTTCCAAGGCCTATCTCTTCTCGGGCGTCGAGATCCGCTGGAAGAGCGCGATCGACGACGGCGAGACCCCGCTCGAGGCGACGTTCCACTTCCCCGGCGGCCTCGCCGACTACCTGGGCGAGCAGTTGACCGGCGCCTCGACCTATGCCGACCGGCCCTTCGCGGGAAATGTGGATTTCCAGTCGAAGTTCGGCGTGCCGGGCAAGGTGGAATGGGCGATCAACTGGACGCCCGCGCGCGACGGCTTCATCCAGTCCTACTGCAACACCGTCCCCACCCCGGAGGGCGGCACCCACGAGGCCGGGTTCTGGGCCGCGATCCTCAAGGGCATCCGCGCCTATGGCGAGCTGTCGAACGTGCGCAAGGCCAGGGACATCACCCGCGAGGACCTGATCGCGGGCGGCTGCGCGCTGGTCTCCTGCTTCATCCGCGAGCCGGAATTCGTCGGCCAGACCAAGGACCGGCTCGCCACGGTGGACGCCCAGCGCCTCGTCGAGGGCGCGGTGCGCGACCATTTCGACAACTGGCTGGCCGCCGACACGAAAAGCGCCGGCGCCATCCTCGACTTCCTGATCCTGCGCGCCGAGGAGCGGATGCGCCGCCGGGCCGAGAAGGAGACCGCCCGCAAGACAGCGACCAAGAAGCTGCGCCTGCCCGGAAAGCTGGTCGATTGCTCGGCCACGAACCGCGAGGGGACCGAGCTCTTCATCGTCGAGGGCGACAGCGCGGGCGGGTCGGCCAAGATGGCCCGCGACCGCAAGACGCAGGCGCTGCTGCCGCTGCGGGGCAAGATCCTGAACGTGCTGGGGGCGGCCTCGTCCAAGCTCGGCAGCAACCAGGAGATCAGCGACCTCACCCAGGCGCTCGGCGTCGGGCTGGGGTCGAAGTTCCGCATCGACGACCTGCGTTACGACAAGGTCATCATCATGACCGATGCCGACGTGGACGGCGCGCATATCGCCTCGCTCCTGATGACGTTCTTCTTCACCCAGATGCGCCCGATGATCGACGCCGGGCATCTGTATCTCGCGTGCCCGCCCCTGTTCCGGCTCACGCAGGGGGCGCGGCGCGTCTACTGCCTCGACGAGGCGGAGAAGGCGGAATGGCTGGCCAAGGGCCTCGGCGGCAAGGGCAAGATCGACGTCTCGCGCTTCAAGGGTCTGGGCGAGATGGACGCCAAGGACCTCAAGGAAACCACGATGGACCCCGCCAGCCGCAAGCTGATCCGGGTCGTGGTGGACGACGAGATGCCGAACGAGACGGGCGACCTGGTGGAGCGGCTCATGGGGAAGAAGCCGGAGCTGCGGTTCCAGTATATTCAGGAGAACGCGCGGTTCGTGGAGGAGTTGGATGTTTGACTCTATTTCACAATATGTAGACTTTCATGATCGGCGGGGAACCTGCCCTTCCCAAGCGAAATCTCGCTAGAAATGAAAGCTCGCTGTGCGTTTATAAGGTGGACTCTTTTTGCTCTTATCTTTTGAACTCTAGCAAAATGCGCCTTATCAATAAGGATCGGCTTTCCGCCCTTGGCAGAGACGTGAACAACTTTTGCCGAATTTTCTTTGTGATGTGACAATGCATCGTTCAGCCTTTCTATGCGAGTAGCAGCAAGATCATATGCGTCGGCGGCATCCGACCTTAGCAAGTTGTGGACAGATGCGATGCTTGCAGCATAACCTCTTACAAAATACTTCAGATCTAGTGACTCGACGCCAAGGGCACGAACCTCGTCTCTCGTCACACTTCTAATTTTCGTGTTCGAAACAAACTTCTCAACGCTAATATAGGGATCAACGCTTATTCGCAGCCTTGACCGACTGTGCGGCTCGTCGTTTTCGTAAAGATTAGAGCTATTGAAGATTGCGCCGCCAGTTTCAATCTGCTGATGAATCATTGAATTCCGCAACCCATCCATTACTCTATACTCAAATGATCCATCGAAGTTTTCTGCAAATCTCTGCTTTACGACGTCAATGCTTAGACCAACAGAAACTAGCAAGGTCTGACTTTGCTCATAATAGGCCCGGCCGGCGGTTAAGAGATTGAGGAGCTTGATATCCCTTTCCACTCCGACGTCATACATGAAGTCATAACCATCATCGCCCCTTTGGTAGAAATATGCGAAGGCATGCTCAAGAATGGTTTTCTCCAGATCCACATATGATCCAGTAAACACCGAGAAAAGGTTCTCGAAGTTCCAGAGCGAAACGAGGGCATTGCGTGCGTCGACTGCTTGCACAAAATCCTCTTCAAGAATTTCTGTTTTTGCCCCCCCTATATAGTTTTCGAAGAGTAGATATGGCTCTGCTTTGTCCATTGATCGATCGACTCCAGTCCATAGTAATACGTAGTTGCCAGTCTCTTCATATTGACCGATCATCTACCTATTGTCGCCATTGATGAAGTTTTTTTTGTGCGCCCCCTCCTCGCCCTCGCCCTGCTCGCCGCTTGCGGACGTCCGCTCACGCCGAACGAAACCGCGATGGCGCATGCCTTTCTCGGCCCCGCCATCCGGCCGGAGGCGGTGCGCTTCCATGGCGACCTCGCCGCCGGACCCTCGCGGACCGTGCCGACCCGCCCGCGGGAGACCTGCCGGGAGCGGATCATGCCCCCGATCGAGGGGCCGAGCTTCCAGTCCTCCACCGCCGCGATGGCGGCCTTCGACCATGTCTGGGTGCGGCCCTCGCTGTTCCTCGAGGATTACCTCGCGGGCATCGAGGAGGGCGTGCTGAACCTGCCCGCCGCGATGCTCTTCCTGCACGAGATGGTCCATGTCTGGCAGTGGCAGAACCGCGCCGTGACCGGCTACCACCCGCTCAAGGCCGCGTTCGAGCATGTGCGCTCGGCCGATCCCTACCTCTTCGATCCCGAAACGCGGGCGGATCTCCTCGATTTCGGGTGGGAGCAGCAGGGCGTGATCGTCGAGGAATATCTCTGCTGCCGCACCCTCGCCCCGGAGGCGGAGCGCACGTCCCGGCTGCACGCCATGCTGGGCGTGCATTTCGACCTGCCCGCCCTGTCCCGCCCCATCGCGCGCGAGGCGCTGCTGCCCTGGGACGGGGTCGAACTGGCGGGGATCTGCGACTGATCGAGGGGCGGCGCGGGCCCTCCCCGCCCGGCGGGGCGGGTCGCCGGGCCCCCTCGGCCGGTCGCGCGGCGCCCCGCCCGCTCAGTGGTGGCGGCCGCCCTGCCGCGCGAGCTCGCCCTGGATCGCGGCGGGGTCGAGCCGGTCCAGCGCCACGTCCTGCCGGACCGAGAGGGCCGCGGCGATGCCGGCGCCCTGCCCCGTCACGGCGCAGCAGGCCATGTTGCGCGTCGCCGCATGGCTGCCCTTGTCCCCGCCCGTGGCGCGGCCGGCCACCAGCAGGTTGCGGATCCGCCGCGGCAGCAGGTTGCGGTAGGGGATCTGGAAGTAGCGCCCCGTCGTCGGCAGGATCAGGATGCCGTAGCCGTCGATGAATTCGGGAAAGATCCCGATGCTGTCCTCGAAGCGCCCCTGTTCGCGCACGTCGTGGCTGGTCATGTTGTAGAGGCAGTCAACCTTGCGCGTGTCGCGGATGCCGATCGTCATGCCGAAGTTGCGCAGCCGGATCCCGTCGCAGCCCGGCGTGTAGCGGCGCAGCGCGTCGATCGCGAGCATGGCCTGCCGCCGCCCCTCGATCTCGAACGCCGTCAGGTTGTCTGGGTCGGTCCCGTCGCAGCCCGCGAGGTGGATCAGGTTCATGTAGGTCAGCTCGCCCGTGTCGTGCACGGCGCCCCAGGTGCCGGCGATGGTGTTGAGGTTGGCGGGGATGCGGCCGTCGCGGATCGCCTGCTCGAAGGGCTTGCGCAGGAAGGGCGAGAACATCGAATCCTCCTTGCCCGTCGTCTCGATCGCCCATTCGCCGCTGGCCCAGTCGCCGTAGGATTGCGGATCCTCCTTCACGCCCTGCAGGAACCGCGCCTTGTCGACCCCGGCGACGTGGAACATGACCGAGGCGGCCATCATCTCCTCGCGCGGGGTGCGGGCGACCGGCGCGCCGGCACGGGCGCAGATGTCGGCGTCGCCGGTCGCGTCGATCACTCGCCGGGCCAGGATCGCCTCGCGGCCCGCCTTCGATTCGGTGACGATGCCGACGATCGTGTCGCCCTCCATGATCGGGGCGACGAACTGGCGGTGCAGCATCGGCATGAGGTTCGGCTCCCCGGTGACGAGGGCGTCGGCCACCAGCTTGAACCCCTCGCTGTCGATCTCGTGGGAGAGCGACTGGCTCTCGGGCACGGCGAAGCCCATCTCCTTCGAGCGCTCCTCGAATTCCCGCGCGATGCCGTTGCTCTCGACCGTCTGCTCGTGGCGGTACCAGTGCATCCCCTCGACCCCGACCACGGTGAGGTTGCCACCGAAGCAGCCGAAGCGCTCCACCAGGCAGACCTGCGCCCCGGCGCGGGCCGCGGCGAGGGCCGCCGGCAGCCCGCCGGGCCCCGAGCCGACGACGAGCACGTCGGTCCGGTGGATGACGTCGATCTCGCGCGCCGGCTCGTGAATGGTCGTCCTCGGCATCTCGCCCCCTGTCCTCTCGCGTCGCGGCCTCATAGCCGGGACGGCGCCGCGATGCACGCGGCGCGCCCGGGGCGGCGCCGCCGGGGCAACGCGCGGTCCCCGCTTGGCAGGCCGCAGGACGCGCTAGGTCCTTCGTCACCCCTCGGAGAGGATCCATCGATGGCACCCGATCTGCGCGCGCTGGCCGAGCATCACGGACTGACGACGGCCTACGACGATCCGTTCGAAGAGGGGGCGGCGCGCCCCGTTCCGGACGCGACCCTGCGCCTCGTCCTGCAGGGGCTGGGCATGGATCCCGGCGGCGCGCCCTCGGGCCCCGGGGCGGCGCGGCGGATGACGGTTCCCCGCGGCGCGGAATGCTGGTTGCCCCCGGGCCTGAAGGACGCGCCCGGATGGGGAATCTTCTGCCAGCTCTACGAGCTGCGGTCGGCCCGCAACTGGGGGATCGGGGATTTCGCGGATCTGACCAAGCTGGCGGGCATCTGCGGGGCGGCCGGCGCGGATTTCCTCGGCATCAATCCCGTCCACGCGCTCTTCCTCGCCGCGCCGGATCGCCGCAGCCCGTTCTCTCCCTCGAACCGGCGCTTCCTCAATCCGCTCTACATCGCGCCGGACCTGGTGGAGGGGGTCGCGCCCCCCGGGGACCTGCCGGCGCTGCGCGCCGCCGAGAGCGTGGATTACCCCGCCGTCGCGCGCGCCAAGATCGGGGCGCTGCGCCGCGCCTTCGACCGCGGGGTCGACCGGGCGGCGCTGGACCGCTTCGCCGCGGAGGGCGGCGCGCCGCTGCGCCTCCACGCCCTGTTCGAGGCGATCTCCCGCGACATGGTCGACCGGGGGCACGGCGCCGGCTGGCGGGACTGGCCGGAAGAGCTGCGCGATCCCGGTAGCGCCGAGGTGCGCGGGCTTGCCGAGGCGCTCTCGGACGAGGTGCGGTTCCACATCTGGCTGCAGATGATCGCACGCCGGCAGCTGTCGGACGCGGCGGGGGCCGCGCGGGAAGCCGGCATGCGGATCGGGCTCTACCTCGACCTCGCGGTGGGCGAGGTTCCGGACGGCTCGTCCACCTGGTCCGGCGCGGCGGCCGCGCTGCCCGGCCTGACGGTCGGGGCGCCGCCGGACATGTTCGCCGCGCGGGGCCAGAACTGGGAGCTGGCCGCCCCCTCCCCGGCGGAACTCGTCCGGACGGACTTCGCCCCCTTCCGCGAGATGATCCGGGCGCAGCTGACGGAGGCCGGTGCCCTGCGGATCGACCACGCGATGGCGCTGTGGCAGCTCTTCCTGATCCCGGAAGGCGCGAGCCCGGCCGAGGGCACCCATCTGCGCTATCCCTTCCCTGACATGATCGCCGCCCTGGCCGAGCTCTCGCAGAGACACGAGGCGGTCGTGATCGGCGAGGATCTGGGCTTCGTGCCGAAGGGCTTTCGCAGGGCCATGGGCCAGGCGAACGTCCTGTCCTACCGGATCCTCGTCTTCGAGCAGGACGAATCGGGATTCAGACCGCGCCGCAGCTATCCCGAACTGGCGCTGGCCTGCCTGTCGACGCACGATCTGCCGGTCCTCGGCGAATGGTGGCGCGGCACGGATGTCGAGGTCCGCCGCCGCTACGGGCTCGTCGACGCGGAGCAGTCCGGCGCGGCGGCCGCCCATCGGCGCACGGAACGGGCGGCACTGGTCGAGAGGCTCCGCCGATCGGGAACCCTGCGGGGCCGCGTGCCGGCCGCGGCGGCGGAGCTTCCCGAAGAGGTGCTGGACGCGGCCCACCGGTTCCTCGCGCGCACGCCGAGCCTTCTGACCGCGGTCCGACTGGCCGATCTCGTCGGGCCCGACATCCAGACGAACGTGCCGGGGACGACCGACGAACATCCGAACTGGCAGCCGCGCAGCCCCACCGACATCTCGCGGATCGCCGCCCATCCGCGCTTCGCCCGGATCACGGGCCTGATGCGGGCGGAACGGCCCCGTCCGGCTGCGCCGGACGCGCCGACGTGACCGCGCCCGCCGCGATCCCGGCCGGCCCCGGTCGTCCGGACCGTCGGTGATCCGGCGGAAGCTCGACCGGATCGCCGGTCATTGCAGCGCCAACGTCGCTGTCCTGCAGATGCCCGCCCGGCCCCGCAGACCGGCGCCGTCGGGGCGGCGCGCGGCGGCGCCCGGTCGAGTGCTCTCCCGCGAGGCATCCGCCCTCCTTCCGGAGCGGGCGATGGACGGCGCCATTGCGACCGCCGGCCTCTCTCTCCTCGACCTGTCCCGGCGCGGGATCACGCGAGCGGCCTTGCCGAGCGCGACGGCGACGCCACCTTGTGCCGCGGAGCGTCGTCCTGGCCTGCATCGTCGCTGGTCCGTTCCGGAGACCGGCCCGATGTCACCCTTGCGCGTTTCGCATCCCGTGTTCCGCCCCTGCGCGGTGCTGCCGCTCGCGGTCCGCCACGACGGTCCCGTGTGGGACAGCCGCGCAGACGGCTCGAGGCACGAACACCTCCACGGACACAGGGCGAACCAGGCGGCGAGTCCTCCCCCCGCGAGCCCCCGCGAGCCCGGCATCCGCCGCGCCGGGCCTGTCCTGCCCATCCCGTCCGCCGCGACCCGCCGGCACGGCCGGCAGGACCGACCGGCCGCCGGGCGCGACCGCCTGATGCGCCGACCGCCGCGCGCCCGCCCCGCGCCCTTCTGACCCCGCCAGCCCGGACCGTCCATGACCGCCTTCCTCGGGATCGACCCCTCGACCCTCGCCCTCGCGCTCCTCGTGCTGCTCTTCGTGGCCTTCGTGATCGAGCGCTATCCGCCCGAGGTCACGGCCGCGGCGGGGGCGGCGCTGTTCATCGTCCTGGGGCTGGTGCCGTCCGCCGAGGTGATGGCCGTCTTCTCCAACCCGGCGCCCATCACCATTGGCGCGATGTTCGTCGTCTCGGGCGCGCTGGTGCGGACGGGCGTGCTCGACGCGCTGGCGCGGCTGGTCATCGAGCGGGCGAACGACCGGCCGCGCCTCGCGATCGCGACCTTCCTCCTCGCCACGCTCGTGGCGTCGGGCTTCATGAACAACACCCCGGTGGTCCTGGTGCTGATCCCGGTGGTGATCCGGCTCGCCGGCAGCCTCGGCCTTGCGCCCACGCGACTGCTCATCCCGCTGTCCTATACCGCGATCCTGGGCGGCACATGCACGCTGATCGGCACCTCGACCAACCTGCTCGTCGACGGGGTGGCGCGCGAGAACGGGCTCGAGGCCTTCTCGATCTTCGAGATCGCCCCGGTGGGGATCGTCGTCGCGCTGACGGGGGGGCTCGCGCTGTTCGGGCTCGGCCGGTTCCTCCTGCCCGACCGCGATCATGCGGGCGACGCGGCCCACGAGGCGGAGACCGATTTCCTTTCCGAGGTGACGGTGCTCGCCGATCATGCATGGATCGGACAGCCGCTTTCGCGGATCGGGGCGCTCGGTCGGGACGGCGTCCGCGTCACCGGGGTCCGTTCCGGCGGGCGGATCCTGCGCGCGGGCCTCGACGAGCACGTCGTCTCGAAGGGGGACACGCTGATCCTCGTCGCCACCACCTCCGAGCTTCTCACCTTCGCCGAGATGCCGGGCCTGCGCCTCGGCCTGCGCCGCACGGTGGAGCTCGATCCCGACGCGTCGGTGCGCGTGGCGGAAGCCATCGTCACGCCCTCGCGCCGGTCCTCCGGGATCCGGATCGCGGATCTCGCGCTGGGGCGGCGGGCGGGGATGCGCGTGCTGGGAGCCCATAGGCCGCGCCACGTCGCCGGCGCCGACCTGTCGAGCGTGCAGCTGCGGCCGGCCGACAAGCTCCTGCTCGAAGGGACGGCCGAGGGCTTCCGCGAACTCGCGCAGGCGGGCGACGTCGTCTCGGTGACCGAGCCGTCCGGACGCGCCTATCGCCGGCGGCAGGCCCCGGTCGCCATCCTCGCCCTCGTCGGGATCGTGACCCTCGCCGCCCTCGACGTGATGCCGATCGGCATCCTCGCCCTCGTCGGCGTGGCCGCGATCCTGGTGCTGCGGTGCATCGACAACGACGAGGCCTGGAAATCCATCGACCTGTCCATCCTCGTCCTGATCTTCGCCATGCTGATCGTCGGCGCGGGGCTCGAGGGTACCGGCGCGGTGGAACGGATCGTCACCGCCCTGACCCCCTGGCTCGAGGGGCTGCCGCCCTTCGCCCTGCTGCTGGCCGTCTACTTCGTCGGCTCGCTGCTGACCGAGACGGTGACGAACAATGCCGTGGCGGTGATCTTCACGCCGATCGTGATCTCGCTCGCCGCGCAGATGGGGCTCGACCCGCGGCCCTTCGTCGTGGCCGTCATGTTCTCGGCCTCGGCATCCTTCGCGACGCCCATCGGGTACCAGACCAACACGCTGGTCTACGGGGCCGGGAACTACCGCTTCGCCGATTTCCTCCGGATCGGGATCCCGATGAACATCGTCGTGGGGATCGCCTCGGTCGTGGCGATCACCGTCTTCTTTCCCATGCGGTGACGGCGGGGGCAGCGGTCACGCCGCGACGAAGTTCCGCTGCTTGCGCAGGTAGGCGACGAAGGGATCGCCGACCCCCTGCTGCCGCAGGAAATCCGGCGTAACCGGCAGCGCGGGTGCGGCGTAACCGGCATTCTCGCGGATCCGGTGCGGCAGGTCATGGGCCAGGATTCCCGCCTTGCCGATCGCCACGTAATCCGCGCCCTCCTCCACCGCCCGGACCGCGTCGGCGGCCGTCATGATCCGACCCGCGACGCCCAGCGCGCGGCCGGTCCGGTCGAGCCCGGTGAAGCGGGACATGAGCGAGCGCCCCTTGAAGGCCTCGTCCTCGGGCTCCTTGAAGACGTCCCAGAGCGACAGGTCGAGATAGTCCATCGCCTCGTCCGAGAGGAGCCGGGCGGCGAGGTCGACCATGTCCGGCAGGACCAGGCCGAACCGCTCCGGCGAGAGGCGCACGCCGATCTGGAAGTCGGGTCGGCAGGCGGCGCGGATCCGGTGCAGGATCTCGAACAGGAACCGCGCCCGCTTCTCGGCCGTGCCGCCCCAGTCGTCGGCGCGGCGGTTCAGCTCCGGCGAGAGGAACTCGGCGATGAGATAGCCGTGCGCCGCATGGATCTGCACGCCGTCGAAGCCTGCCGCCTCGGCCCGGCGGGACGCGGCGACGAAGTCCTCGATGGCGCTCTCGACCTCGTCCCCGGTCAGGGCGCGTGCCCCGGTCCCGGCATCGTCGGAGGGGCCGACGATGTCGCCGCCCTCGCCCAGCGCGCGGATCCCGCCGTGCTGGATCTGGAGCGACGAGACCGCCCCCTCCCGGCGCAGGCCGTCGGCCAGCCGCGTCAGCCCTGGCAGGTGCCGGTCGTCGAAGCAGCCGAGCTGGCCGGCAAAGGCCTTGCCCTGCAGCGAGACGTGGCTCGCGCAGGTCGTCACCAGGCCGAAGCCGCCCGTCGCCCGCAGGGTGAGCCAGCGGTATTCGTCCTCGGACAGGGTGCCGTCCTCGTGGCTCTGCGTGTTGGTCAGCGGGGCGAGGACGAACCGGTTGGCGATCCGTGGCCCCCGCGGAAGGCACAGGGGGGCGAAGAGGTCGGCAGAGGCGGAGGCGGATGTCATGGGGGATCCTCGAAGGCGACGGTCGGCGCGCGGCTGGGACGGACGGGGCGCCGCGGCGGATGGAGGTCACCAAGCAGGCCGGGCCGCCGGTGTCCAGCGGCCGCGCCCGGTCGGTCGCCTTGCGAGCCGGCAACGGAGCGTGGCCGTTCCCGGGCCCCGGACGACCACGCGCAGCGTCCCGCACGCCCTGCCCTCCCGCGACCATGCAGGCCGGAGGACTGGCCCGCAATCGCCCTGGCACCGCCCGGGCAGGGTCATCGGCCGCGAACGACGCGGACAGGACCGGCCCTCGTCCCCCCCGGCCCCGGCGGAGGGCCGGCGCCCCCCGACTATGTCGGCCCGAACGCGGGGCGCCCCTCACCCGAACGGAACGAGGTGGAAAGCCATCGCGGAAAACAAGGCGGAAAATGGTGCCCGGGGGCGGAATCGAACCACCGACACGAGGATTTTCAATCCACTGCTCTACCCCTGAGCTACCCGGGCACCGGGGACGGAGGCGTGTCGGCATCCGTCGGGTGGGGGCGTCGTAGACGAGGGGCGGAGGGGTGTCCAGAGGGTTTTACAGCGGCGTCCGGGCGGTCGCGGCGTCATCGCGGCGTCAGTGCCGGGTGGGATCCTCGCCGTCCTCCTCCGGTGGCACTCCGGCGCCCGGATCGGGGGCCTCGTCGGTCTGGATCCGGTAGCCGCCGCCCAGCCAGCGCGCCAGGTCCACGTCGGCGCAGCGGCGGCTGCAGAAGGGGCGGTACGCGGTCGAGCCCGGCTTGCCGCAGATCGGACAACTCATCGTCCCGCCTCCAGCAGGGGCAGGATCGGGGCGCGCTCGCGCTTGCGCGACAGCTCGAACAGGCCCATTGCGCTCCACCCCACGAGCGAGGTCTCGATCGGGTCGTTGCGGAAGCTGGCGCGGAGCGATTGCTCCACCTGGCGGCGATGCGCCTTGGACACCGAGACGAAATCGACAACGACCTGCCCGCCGAGGCCGCGCAGGCGCAAGGCCCGCGGCAGCGCCCGGGCGGCGGCGAGATTGGCCTTGAGCGCCGCGGCGGGGGAGGTGTCGCTGCCCGTGTTCACGTCGACCGCGACCAGCGCCCGGGTCGGCTCGACGCTCATCGTGCCCTCGCCCAGCGGCACGAGCGGTGCCCGCAGCGCGTCCAGCATGTCGAGCACGCCCTCGCGCGCGAAGCCGCCCGGCTCGGTCACCACGTCGCCCGCGCGCCATTCCCGCCAGGCGAACGCGTGGGGGCCGTCGCCCTCGGTCAGCGCCTCGGGCTCGCGCCCCTCGGCATCGCCGGCCACGGCCTCGGCCAGGGCCCGCGTCGCGGCGATGTCCTCGGCGATCTCGTCCTCCGGGGCCTCTTCGGTGCCGGAACGAAGGATCAGCCCGTCCGGCGAGCCGTCCATCGCCTCCTCGCCCAAGGCCCTCAGGCGGGCGCGCGCCTCCTCGTCGGCGATGCGGCGCGAGACGTTGATGCCGGGCGCACCGGGCGTGACGATGGCGTGGCGGGACTTGAACAGGAGCCGGTCGGTCACCGGGACGGCCTTGCCGTCCTCGGCGGTGCCGGTGACCTGGACGAGCAGCGGCTGCCCCGGCCGAAGCCCCTTCGCCCCGCGCAGATAGGCGGTGTCGCCCCCCGGCAGGCGCAGGAACATGCCGCCCTGCCCCTTCACCGGGCGGTCGCAGATCGCGCGGAAGATCGCCCCGGGGCGATGGAGTTCCGCATCGTCGATCAGCAGGTCGTCGAGCTGGCCGTCGACGATCAGCGCCGCGGCCTCGCGGCCCTTCAGGTGATCGAGGACGATGGTGCGGCCCTTCATGGCGTTCTCCAGACGGGATGGCCCGCCGCGGCGAGCATCTGCGCGGTCTCGGCCAGCGGCAGGCCCACGATCGCGGTGTAGCTGCCCCGGATCCAGGGGACGAAGGCGCCGGCCGGACCCTGGATCGCGTAGGCGCCGGCCTTGCCCTGCCAGTCGCCGGTGGCGAGATAGCCCGCAATTTCGTCCCCGGACAGGCGCTTGAGCTTGACCTGCGCCTCGACGATGCGGGACCAGACCCGGTCCCCGCGGCGCAGCGCCACGGCGGTCAGGACCGTGTGGCGCCGCCCGGACAGGGCGACGAGGAATGCCCGCGCCTCGTCCGCATCCGCCGGCTTGCCGAGGATGCGGCGCCCCAGCGCGACCGTCGTGTCGGCGCAGAGCACGATCTCGTCCGGCCCGGCCTCCACGGCCTGCGCCTTCTGCGCGGCGATGCGGCCGACATAGGCGCGCGGCAGCTCGCCTCGGGCCGGCCTCTCGTCGATGTCGGGAGGCGTCGTCTCGTCCGGGACGACGCCGATCTGCGCCAGCAGCTCGCGCCGCCGCGGCGAGGCGGATCCGAGGATCAGTCGGGGCCGGGCCCCGTCACGGGGCCCCTGCACCGGCCCGCCTCAGCGGAAACGGTAGTTGATCCGACCCTTGGTCAGATCGTAGGGGGTCATCTCGACCTGGACCCGGTCGCCCGCGAGCACGCGGATGCGGTTCTTGCGAAGTTTCCCTGCCGTGTGCGCGATGATCTCATGGCCGTTTTCCAGCTCGACCCTGAACGTCGCATTGGGCAGGAGTTCCTTCACGACGCCGGGAAATTCGAGCAGTTCTTCCTTGGCCATGGTCACTCCGGTTTGCGCGCCCCTCTGTCGGGGCGGCTGCTTAGATGGGCGCAACCGGGCCGTTTTTCAAGCGCAAAACGCGCCGCCTACCAGCGCGGGGGGGCCAGCAGACCGCGCAGCATCCCCACCGCGCCGATCACGGCGAGGAAGATCCCGGCCGGCAGCACGACCGCCCCCGCGAAGTCGAGCGCGATCGAGGCGCCTTCCTCCGCGCGGAGCGCCGGATGGACCGCGACGATCGCCGCCCCGCCGAGCAGGGCCGGGGCCCAGTGAAGGATCTCTCGTCCGGACATGCGACACCTCCCCGCTTGCAACCAGAGGTTGCGTAAAACGCCAGGTCAACGCAAGACCGCCCCGCAGGGTTCCCGTCATCCGGCCCCGGCGCCGAACCGCCCGGTCAGACGCTCGAGGATCATGTCCCGGGTCGTGCGGTAGGCGCCCAGCCGCTGCTCGCGCCCGTCGCCGAGGCCGGTCGGGTCGAGGATCGGCCAGTATTCCACGTCGAGATGGGAATACCGCCCGAGTTCCAGCGCCCGCCGCTGGCTGGCGGGGGACAGCGCGACGACGAGGTCGAACGAGGACAGGTCGTCGCCCCATTGCTCCATCTCGTCGAAGGACCGGACGCGGTGCCGGTCGAGCCGGACGCCGATCTCGTTGCAGACCGCGACCGCGAAGCCGTCGATCTCGAGATCGGACTTCACCCCGGCGGACTGGACGTAGGCGCGCTGGCCGTAGAGCTTCTTCATGATGCCCTCGGCCATGGGCGAGCGGACCGAGTTGTGGTCGCAGCAGAAGAGGACCGACTGGGGAAGGGTCCGGGCCGCGCCGATCTTTCCGCCCGCGTTCATTCCCCTCAGCCCCCTCCATGCAGCACGCAGATCAGGGTGAAGAGCCGGCGTGCCGTGCCGGGGTCTATCCGCGCCTTGCCTTCCAGGCGTTCCTGCACGATGCGGGCGCCCTCGTCGTGGATGCCGCGGCGGGCCATGTCGATCGTCTCGATCTGGCTGGGGGCCGCCGTCTTCACGGCCGAGAAGTAGCTCTCGCAGATCTGGAAATAGTCCTTCACCACCTGCCGGAAGGGCCCGAGCGAAAGGTGGAACTCGGCCGCCGGATCCCCCGCCTGCTGCCGCAGGTCGAAGACGAGCCGCTTGTCCCGGATCGCCAGCTTCAGCGCGTAGGGCCCCTCGGCCGCGCGCCCCTCGCGCGGGGGCAGAGCGAAGCTGTTCTCCTCCAGCAGGTCGAAGATCGCCACCCGCCGCTCCTGCTCGATCTCGGGCGTCGGCGGCGGCAGCGTGCTGTCGTCGAGGTCGATGGCGCAGATGCGGGACATGCCTCCCCTCCTCGCGGGGTCCGGGCTTCAGGCGTAGCCGATGGCGGGGGGCCGCGCAATCGCGCGGCGGGCGGGCGGGGCGGATGGGACATCGCGTATGGGCGATGGACCGGTGACGTGCCCGCGGGGGGAGCGGGGGTGGGTGCGACCCACCCTACGGGCCGAAGCGGGCGCGTCCTCGGGATATCCCCCTTCCGGCGCTCAGGCGGGATCGCCGGGAGCGGTGGTGGAGCCGCGCCCCCTAAGCTGCCGAACCGGAGGGACGAGACTGTCTCCCGCCCGTGGCGAACCGTCAGCCTCCCCCACCCTGCCGGGTGGGTTGCACCCACCCCGCCCGGGATGATCCGCCGCAGGACCGCGTTCGCCCCGGCGCCCGCAGCGGCCTGCCGCTCGGCCGCCCTACCGCTCGTTCAGCCGGTCCAGCCGGGCCTGCACCGACAGGCCGTGCGCCTGCAGGCTCTCCGACCCGGCGAGCGTCGCGGCGGCCGGGCCGATCGCGGCGAGCGCGCCGGGGGTCATCCGGGCCAGCGTCGTGCGCTTCACGAAATCCATCACCGACAGCCCGCTGGAGAAGCGCGCCGACCGCGCCGTCGGCAGGACGTGGTTGGGCCCGCCGACATAATCGCCGATCGCCTCCGGGGTCCAATGGCCCAGGAAGATCGCCCCGGCATGCCGGATCCGGGGCAGGAGCGCCTCGGGATCCGCGGTGCAGATCTCGAGATGCTCGGGCGCGAGGCGGTCGCTGATCGCCGCCGCCTCCTCGAGGTCGCGGACGAGGATCGTGGCCCCGAACGCCTCCCACGAGCGACCGGCGATGGCCCGCCGCTCGATCGTCCGCAGGCGATGCTCGACGGCCGCGACGACGGCATCGCGCACCCCCGCCTCGGGGGTGATGAGGATCGCCTGCGCGCTCTCGTCGTGTTCCGCTTGGCTCAGCAGGTCGAGCGCGACCCAGTCCGGCTCGCAGGTCCCGTCGGCGATCACCAGAATCTCGGACGGGCCGGCGATCATGTCGATCCCGACCTTGCCGAAGACCCGCCGCTTCGCCGCCGCGACGAAGGCGTTGCCCGGCCCGGTGATCTTGTCCACCGGCGCGATACTCTGCGTTCCGTAGGCCAGCGCGGCGATCGCCTGCGCGCCGCCGACGCGCCAGACCTCGTCCACCCCGGCGAGCCGGCAGGCCAGCAGGACCAGCGGGTTCAGCGCCCCGTCCGGGGTCGGCACGGTCACGACCAGCCGGTCGACCCCCGCCACCTTGGCCGGGACCGCGTTCATCAGCACAGAGGACGGGTAGGAGGCGAGCCCGCCGGGCACGTAGAGGCCCGCCGCATCGACCGGGCCCCAGCGCCAGCCCAGCTCTGCCCCCGCCGGGTCGGTCCAGCGCGCATCCTGCGGCAGCTGCCGTTCGTGATAGGCGCGGATCCGCTCCGCCGCGAGGTGCAGGGCCGCCGACTCCTCCGCCGGGACGCCGGCGATGGCCGTGTCGATCTCGGCCTCCGTCAGGCGCAGCCGCTCCGGCGCGGCCTCCCAGCGATCGAAACGGGCGGTCAGCTCGACCAGGGCCGCATCGCCCCGGGACCGGATGTCGGCGATGATCCCGGCCACCGCCTCGTCCACGTCCGGGCTGTCCTCGCGCTTCATCGTCAGCAGGCGATCGAAGGCGGCGGCGAAATCGGGGGCGGAGGTGTCGAGATGCAGCGGCATGGGGGCCTCTCAGCTGGGGACGGGCCCTGATAGCGGCGCCGAACCGGGCTCGTCCAGCCGCAGGATCAGCAGGATCTCGTCCATGTCCCGCCCCGCCACCCGCAGGGCCCGCGGCAGGCGCGCCACCTCCTCGAATCCCGACCGTGCGTAGAACCGGCGGGCAACCGCGTTTCCCTCGGCCACCGTGAGCTCGAGCTGCGCGACCCCGTCGGCCCGCGCGCGCGCGATCGCGGCCTCCATCAGTGCCTCGGCCCCGCCCTGCCCTCGCAGGCGCTCGCGCAGGTAGAGCGTCGTGATCGTGGCCCGGTGCCGGGTATTGCCGCCCGCCTCCCGCGCATAGGCCAGCGTGCCCTCTAGGCCCCGCCCGGTCCAAAGCCCGAAGACCGTGCCCTGCTCCAGCCGCGCGACGAAGGCGCCGTTCGGCCGGCCCGACCAGTCGGAGAGGGTGGAGCCGTAGGCCTCGGGGTGACGCGCCAGCGCCTCGAGCCGGACATGGCGGAACGCCACCGCGTCCGCCGCCGTGAGGGGGCGGATCGTGAAGGGGCGATCCTGCATGGGGGACCCTTCCGGATGGAGGGGGAAGTGGCGCGGTTGACGGGGCTCGAACCCGCGACCCCCGGCGTGACAGGCCGGTACTCTAACCAACTGAGCTACAACCGCGCGTGAGGGGGGCTTTACGGTTTGCGGGGGGGGAGGTCAAGCGAGCCCGGCGCATTTTCTGCCGACTTTTTTCGCCAGCGCCAGATGACCCTACGTGCGGCGAGGGCATGCCCGTCGATCGCGTCGTCGAACGGCGCGATCTCGGTCCCGCCCAGCGCGGCGTAGGCCGCCCGCGCGCCGGGATTGCCGTCCGCCACCTCCAGCCAGACGCCGTCCTCGCCCGCGTCCCGCAGCCTCCGCACCAGCGCGGCGAAGAGCGCGCGCCCGATGCCGCGCCCCTTGCGGTCCGGCCGGACATGGAAGGCGGAGATGAAGGGCTGCGGCAGGTCGAGCCCGCCGCGCGTCCCCCGCCCCCGCGCCTGCGCGAGGAACCCGTCGGGCCGGTCCCCGTCGCCGGCGAGCAGGATGAAGCCGGGATCGGGCAGCCGCGCCCATTTCGCGGCCAGCATCTCCTCCACTCTCGCACCAAAGAAGGCGGCGGGCAGGATCGGGCGGTAGGTCGCGCGCCAGCTCTCGACGTTGAGCCGGACGATGGCGGGCAGGTCGGCGACGGTGGCGGGGCGGATCCGGGGCGCGGAGGTCATGTCCGGGAGGTAGCGATCCGGCGGCCTGCGGGCCAGCCCCCCCCCCGCCCCTTCGGCGCCCGGGCATTCCCCCGCGGCGGCACCCGGGGATCGATGGTGGGCGGTGAGGGGTTCGAACCCCCGACATCTTCGGTGTAAACGAAGCGCTCTACCAGCTGAGCTAACCGCCCTCCCGGCCGGGGCTTAGAACAGCGCCCCCCTCCCATCAAGTCCCGCCGGGCCGGGCGCCCCGGCGCGGAACCGAGGGCGCGATCCGACGAGCGGACCGGCCCCGGCTCTCGCCCCTCTCCTGCAGGCGGAACGACGCCCCCCATCTCCGGCCCCGCATCCGGAAGCCGGCCGGCGGGGAGGCGCCCTGCCCCCTCCACGCGGCCCCCGGGCAGGTCCCTCGAGCGCGCCCCTGCCCCTTCGCAGGGTCGCAAATACCGTCGCCCCCTCAACCGGCGGAACGGCCGGGACGGCGACCCTGTCCCGACCCGGGAAGCCGTGCCCCCCGCGTCCCAGTGCCGGGGCGCGCGGGCGGACCCGGCCTGCGCCGCGCCGCTCGGGGAGATGCGCCGCCCGCGGGGGGTCAGATCGCGTCCCCCTCCATCGCCGGAAGGCCGCGATGGACCCCGTTCAGGATCTGGTAGACGATTCCCTGTCCGCCCGGCAGCTCCTCGATCCGGTCGAGACCGAGCCCCATCGCGCGCGTCCGCAGGAAGCGCGAGGTCATCCCGTGCGTGACGATCACCGTCGGCCCGCGCAGCGTGTCGAGGGCCCGGCCGACCCGGTCGTAGAGCGCCGCGAATCCCTCGCCCCCCGGCGCGCGGCGATAGGCCTCGAAGAAGCTGTCGGAAGGGCGCAGCGCCAGGCGGCGCGCGATCTCGTCCCGGTGCAGGCCGCCGAAGGCGCCGACCCCGATCTCGCGCAGATCGGGGTCGATCCCGGCCGTGTCCCGCGGCAGGCCCAGCTCGCCCAGCACAAGTTCCATCGTCGCGCGGGCGCGGCCCTGGGGACTGATGCGGAAGGCATGGCTCCCGCGGCCCACGCCCAGCTCGGCCAGCAGCCGGCCCATCGCCCGGCCCTGCGCGATTCCGCGCTCGGTCAGCGGCGAATCCTCCGGCCCCTGCCAGCGGCCCGCGCGGTTCCACTCGGTCTCGCCGTGGCGCAGCACGAGGATCTCCGGCAGCGCGGTCACGTCAGGATCCTGTCCGGGAGAGGGGGATGGTGGGTGATGAGGGATTTGAACCCCCGACATCTTCGATGTGAACGAAGCGCTCTACCACTGAGCTAATCACCCGGAACCGGGGAGGCGTCTACCCCCGTTCCCGGCCCGCCGCAAGGCCCCCGCGCGGCCGGCGCCGCCCGTCCCCGCGACAGGACGCGGCGTCCCCTTGCGCCCCTCCCCCGCGGCAGGGCCGGGGCGGGCGCCCGGCTGGTCGCCCCGCCCTGCCGGAGCCGGGGCCCGCCTCATGCCCGGCGGCCGGGACCACGGGCCGCCCTCCGGACGCGGGCGGCACAAGCGAAGGGCTCCTCCGCCGGCCGAGGTTCCGGGCCGAGACCCGCGCCGATCGCCCCGCCCCGCCGGACCGGCGCCACCCGGCCGCGCGGGCCGAGAGGCCGGGCCCGGGCCGCTTCCCGGCCCGCCTCGGCCGCAGCGCCGGAAGCGCGGAAAGGTTGACGTATGGTCAACATTGGGACCTGATGGACCCGGCCGGACCACGCCGACCGAGTAGGGAGAACCGACATGAAACTGTCACATGCAGCGGTGGCCGTCATGCTGCTGGCCGGCGCGCAGCCCGCGCTCGCGGGCGGCTTTGCCGACGAGATCGAGGAACAGGTGGTGATCGTCGAGGAGCAATCCGATGGCTCCGTCCCCGGCTGGGTGATTCCCGCCGCGCTGACGGTCGTCCTGATCGCGCTCGCCACGTCCGGGGCGGACAGCGAGGATGACGGAGGGGGCGAGAGCGGCGGGCTGTAGCTCGGCGATGCCCGGCCGAAGACCGACATCAGCCGGATCGGGACGGCGGCGAACGGGCGGCCGGTCTACAGCTTCCGCTATGGCGGCGACGACCAGCTCTACCGGGGCGTGATCGCGCAGGACGTGATCCAGGTCATGCCGGGGGCCGTCGGATTGCGGGGCGACGGGATGCTGACGGTGAACGACGACGCGGTCGGGGTCGAGTTCCGCCCCATCGACTGAGGGCGCCCCCCAGAACGAAGGAAGGGGCGCCGCGTGGCGCCCCCTCCTGTCCAGCACGATCGGGGATCCGGCTCAGTGCGCGGTCGCGCCCTCGCCCGGCCGCTCCATCGCCTTGGCGAGCGCGGCCTCGATCTCGGCCTCCTCGTCCCATTCGACCGGCTCGGGCTGCCGGACGAGCGCATGCTTCAGCACCTCGGAGACATGCGTGACGGGGATGATCTCCAGCCCCTCCTTCACGTTGTCCGGAATCTCCGGCAGGTCCTTGGCGTTCTCCTCGGGGATCAGCACCGTGGTCACGCCGGCGCGCAGCGCGGCGAGCAGCTTCTCCTTCAGGCCCCCGATGGCCGAGGCATTGCCCCGCAGCGTGACCTCGCCCGTCATGGCGATGTCCTTGCGGACGGGGATCTGCGTCAGCACCGAGACGATGGCGGTCACCATGGCCAGACCCGCCGAGGGCCCGTCCTTGGGCGTGGCGCCGTCCGGGATGTGGACGTGGATGTCGTACTTCTCGAACTTCGGCGGCTTCACCCCGATCTTCGGCGCGATGGAGCGCACGTAGGACGAGGCCGCGTCGATCGATTCCTTCATCACGTCGCCCAGTTTCCCGGTCGTCTTCATCCGGCCCTTGCCCGGCAGGCGCAGCGCCTCGATCGACAGGATCTCGCCGCCGACGCTGGTCCAGGCCAGCCCGGTCACGACGCCCACCTGGTCCTCCTTCTCGGCCAGGCCGTAGCGGTGCCGCTCGACCCCGAGGAAGTCGGACAGGTTCTCGCCCGTCACGTCGACATGGTCGACCTCCTTCTTGATCAGCTTCGTCACCGCCTTGCGTGCGATCTTCGAGATCTCGCGCTCCAGGTTCCGCACCCCCGCCTCGCGGGTATAGGTGCGGATGATCCCGGTCAGGGCGTCGTCCGAGAGCGAGAACTCCTTGGCGCGCAGGCCGTTGGCCTTGAGCACCTTGGGCAGCAGGTGGGTGCGCGCGATCTCGCGCTTCTCGTCCTCGGTATAGCCGGCGAGGGGGATGATCTCCATCCGGTCGAGCAGCGGCCCCGGCATGTTGTACGAGTTCGCCGTCGTCAGGAACATGACGTTCGACAGGTCGTACTCCACCTCGAGGTAGTGATCCACGAAGGTGCCGTTCTGCTCGGGGTCGAGCACCTCGAGCATGGCGCTGGCCGGATCGCCACGGAAGTCCTGACCCATCTTGTCGATCTCGTCGAGCAGGATGAGCGGGTTCGTGGTCTTGGCCTTCTTCAGCGCCTGGATGATCTTGCCGGGCATCGAACCTATATAGGTCCGGCGGTGACCCCGGATCTCGGATTCGTCGCGCACGCCGCCGAGGCTGATGCGGATGAACTCGCGCCCCGTCGCCTTCGCCACGGACTTGCCGAGCGAGGTCTTGCCGACGCCGGGCGGGCCGACGAGGCACATGATCGGCCCCTTCAGCTTCTTGCTGCGCTGCTGCACGGCGAGATACTCGACGATCCGCTCCTTGACCTTCTCGAGGCCGTAATGGTCGGCATCGAGCACGGCCTCGGCCCGGCCGAGATCCTTCTTGGTGCGCGAGGTCACGCCCCACGGGATCGACAGCATCCAGTCGAGGTAGTTGCGCACGACCGTCGCCTCGGCGCTCATCGGGCTCATGTTCTTGAGCTTCTTGAGCTCGGCCTCGGCCTTCTCGCGGGCTTCCTTGCTCAGCTTGGTCTCGGAGATCCGCTTCTCGAGTTCCGCGACCTCGCCCTCGCCGTCCTCGCCGTCGCCCAGCTCCTTCTGAATGGCCTTCATCTGCTCATTCAGGTAATATTCGCGCTGGGTCTTCTCCATCTGCGTCTTGACGCGGGACTTGATCTTCTTCTCGACCTGCAGGACCGACATCTCGCCCTGCATCAGGCCGTAGACCTTCTCCAGCCGCTCGGCGACCGAGAGCGTCTCGAGCAGGTCCTGCTTGCGATCGACATCGACGCCCAGATGCCCGGCGACCAGGTCGGCCAGGCGGTCGGGCTCGGTCGCGTCGGTGACGGCCGACAGCGCCTCGTCGGGGATCGACTTGCGGACCTTGGCGTATTTCTCGAATTCCTCGCCGACGGACTGGACGAGCGCGCGCACGACGTCCTCGTCGCCGAGGCTCTCGTCCAGCGGCTCGACCTTCGCCTCGAAGAAGCGCTCGTTCTCGACGAACTCGGTGATGCGCACGCGGCTCTTGCCCTCGACCAGCACCTTGACGGTGCCGTCGGGCAGCTTGAGCAGCTGCAGCACGTTGGCGAGCACGCCGGTCCGGAAGATGCC
Organism: Wenxinia saemankumensis; assembly: GCF_900141735.1. GTDB lineage: Bacteria > Pseudomonadota > Alphaproteobacteria > Rhodobacterales > Rhodobacteraceae > Wenxinia > Wenxinia saemankumensis. Next base: position 456,013 of record NZ_FQYO01000002.1, on the reverse strand, counting down.
CTCGGCCTCGGGCTCGTCCACGGACGGGTCCTTCTGGCTGGCGAGCAGGATCTGGCGGTCGTCGCCCATCACCTCCTCGAGCGCGCGCACGGACCGGTCGCGCCCGACGAAGAGCGGCACAACCATGTGCGGGAAGACGACGATGTCGCGCAGCGGCAGGACGGGATGGGCCTGCGGGGCGGACGGCGTCGCGGATTGGTCAGTCATGCTCGGTATCCTTGTTCTTGGGCGAGGCGGCCACGGTCCCATCCGGCAACCCTTGGGCCGCTCCCACGCTGGATGCACGAAATCTGGGGCTTCGCGCGGGGGGTTTCAACCTCTGCCTCCCCGCGCAGAATGACCCCGCCCCGGGGGCACCGCAAGCGTCGCCGTGGCGCCAAATTGCCCGCCCCCTTCCCGAGAGCGGCCACAATCGCGGGGCAGACCGGAGAGGCCCCCTCCCCTCCCGACCGGCTGCCCCGACGTGATTCCCGCCTCTTCCCTCTCCCGCCAGAAGCGCCGCCTCCTCCTCGCGGTCGGGGGAACGGCGCTGATCGCGGCACTCCGGCTCGGCCCCTCGGCGCTGGTCGTCTACGCGGCGATCCTGGCCTATGTCGGGGCGGTGCTGGTGCTGCGGCTCCTTCCCGCGCGGCGCCGGCTGATCGAGGTCGCGACGCTCGGATCACTGGCGACCGCCCCGTTTCCCGTGGCGACGGAACTCTGGATCGCGCTCTCCGCCCTCTTCGCCACCGCCCTGTGGCATCTGCTCTACGGCAGCTGGGGCGAACGTGCCCGGCTTCGCTTCACGCTGGTCAGCGTCCGCCGCGCGGTGGCGCCGCTGCCGGCCGACGCGGTGTGGCAGCGCCTCGTCCCCGGCAGTTCGCATCCCGACGATTACTGGACCGGCACCCTTCTCGACTTCGACGCCGACCCGGACGATCCCCTGACCCTCTATGCCCGGTTCACGACCCCCGAGGGGCTGTTCACCGAGGCGACCTTCACCTTCCTCGCCGCCGCTCCGCCCGAAAGCGCGATCTTCGAGATCGACAGCGAGACGGTGCCCGACGAGGAGGAGGTCGCCCTCGCGCTGCGACTCGAGGAGGTCGATCATTTCCGGACGCAGATCGACAGCCGGATGACCCGGGCGAACCTGCCGCTGCGCCTCGCCGCGAGTCACTGGTTCGACGATGCGCTGGGGGACGACTGGACCGGGCTGGCGCAGACCACGGCCCGCCGCCGCCGCTGGTCGGTGGAACGGATCGTGGGTCAGCCGACCGAGGGCGTGGAGGCCATGCCCGGGGCCGCGGCGGGACCCGGGGAGGCACGCCCCCCGCAGGAGGCGCGGCCGGGCACGCTCGTCGCACCCGTGCTCGCCCCCTCGCCCACGCGGCAGGCCCGCGAATCGCGGGTCCAGCCCATCCGGAACGACCGGATGAAGGGGATCCCCGACCCCGACGATTTCGAAGAACCCTTCGACATCATGAAGCTGATGGAGGACGTGCGCGCCTCCTGAGGCCTAGCCCGGGTGATGCAGCGTCGCGAAGAGCCGGGGGTCGAGGCTCGTCTGCGCGAAGGTCGGCCCCTCGGTCAGGAGGCTGACCGCATCGTGGCTGTGCAGGCTCTCCTGGTGGCTCGCTACGACCCGGAAATCGCCGATCCGCTCGTCCGCCCGCAGACCCGCGAAGAAGAGCCGCGCCGCGTCCTCGACGAAGATCGGGTTGGCGGCGTTCAGCTCGGCGAAGGCCTGCTCGTCCTCGCGCTTGACCATCACCTGGGTCTCGGTCGGAACCGCGGCCCGCGCGATGTCGATCAGATCCTCGAACCAGAGAGTCGGCCGGTCCGGCAGGCAGACCACCGCCAGCCGCGCGACGGAGCGCTGGGAATGCGGCGTCGCCAGCTGCCCCCGCCCCTGCCGCGCATGCTCGCTCAGCTCGAGCGAGCAGGGGCAGGTCGAGGAATAGACGTAGTCGAGATGGATGATCCGGGTCTGCACGCCCGCGCTCTCCACCAGCTCCAGCGCGACGTCGTAATACTGCCAGCCCGACAGACCGGATCGCAGCGAGCCCAGCCGGACCGGGAAGGACATCCGCATCGAGATCCGCGCGTCGAAGGTCTCGTGGTCGCGCTTGTAGTCGCCCAGCGCCATCGCGATCGTGTCGAAGGAGAAGCTCTCTTCCGCATGGGCGTAGAAGGACCGCATGATGCGGCTCATGTTGATGCCCTTGCGGTTCGCATCCAGACCCACGGTGCCGGTCACGCTGGTCTCGAGCGTCAGGTCGCCGTCATCGCGGGTCCGATAGCGCACGGGCAGGCGGAAATTGCTGATCCCGACATGCTGGATCGCCTGCTTTCCGCCCCGGATCAGGCTTTCGGGCCCGTTCTGCAGGTCGGGCAGCGAGGCGCGATAGACCTCGTCCGCGACGAAATCCTCGGGATAGGCCCGGGCGAGGGCCGGGTAGTTCGACACCTCCTGCCCTGGCAGCAGCCGCGCGACGGACGGGTCGAGCGCAGCCACCTCCTCGGGGGTCGCCGCGCCGGCCCATCGGCGGAGCGTCGCAAGCGCCGCCTCGGCCTCGGCGCGGCCGGGAACGTTCATGTCGCGGGTGGGCTTGTTCATCGCGGGTCTCCCCCCGGTCTGCTGGTGCCCCGAATATGGGGTGCCTTGCCGCAGGGGCAAACCCCCCGGTCAGAGTGCGTCCAGCGCGGCGGCGAGGTCCGCGATCAGATCCTCGGCCGCTTCGAGGCCGACCGACAGGCGGATGAGGCCGGGCGTGATGCCCAGATGCGCCTTCTGGTCCTCCGGAAGCCGCTGGTGGGTCGTCGTCGCCGGGTGGGTCGCGATCGACTTGGCGTCGCCCAGATTGTTCGAGATCGTCCAGATCTCCAGCGCGTTCAGCAGCGCGAAGGCGGCCTCCTTCGAGCCTGCGTCGATGGCGAGGACCGTGCCCCCCTGCCCGGTCTGCGCCCGCATCAGCTCGTGCTGCGGATGGCTCGCCAGCCCCGGATAGATCACCCGGGAGAGCCGGGGATGCCCGGACAGGGTCGCCGCGATCTGCCCGGCCGAGGCGGTCTGGGCGCGGACCCGCAGGTCCATCGTCTCCAGCCCCTTGAGCAGCAGCCAGGCCGAGAACGGCGACAGCGCGCCGCCGGTATGCTTGAGATAAGGCTCGACCGTGCCGCGGATGAACTCCCGCGTGCCGAGGATGACGCCCCCCAGCACCCGCCCCTGCCCGTCGATATGCTTCGTCGCGGAATAGACGACGACATCGGCGCCATGCTCGATCGCGCGCGAATAGACGGGGGTGGCGAAGACGTTGTCGACGATCACGGTCGCGCCGGCGGCATGGGCGAGCCGCGACACGGCGGCGATGTCGACGATCTCGAGCGCGGGGTTCGACACGCTCTCGAAGAAGACCGCCTTCGTCTCCGGCCGGATCGCCGCCTCCCATTGGGCGAGATCGGCCCCGTCGACGAAGGTCACCTCGACGCCGTAGCGCGTCAGCACCTCCTCCAGGATGTAGAGGCAGGAGCCGAACAGCGCGCGGGACGACACGACGTGGTCCCCCGCCCGCAGCATCGAGCTGAGCGCCCCGTTGACCGCCGCCATGCCGCTCGCCGTGGCGAAGCCGTCCTCGGCCCCCTCCAGCGCGGCGATCCGCTCCTCGAACATGCGCACCGTGGGGTTGCCGTAGCGGGCATAGATGAATTCGTCCTCGCCCAGCGACCTGAAGCGGCCCTCGGCCTGCTCGGCGCTGTCGTAGACGAAGCCCTGGGTGAGGAAGAGCGCCTCGCTCACCTCGCCGTATTGCGACCGGCGCACGCCCCCGTGCACCGCCCGCGTCCGCTTGTCCCAGTCCTTCTCGGCCATGGCCCGTCCTTTCGTCCCCCGGGGCCCCCGGGGCATAAAAAAACCCGCAACCGGTCAGGGGTGCGGGGACAGTTCCATCCTCACTCACCTCTTTAGCGGCATGTTTAACGTGGCCCGCAATCCGGTCGACAAATCGCCACGGCCTCCTCCTAGCCGGACGCCCGAATCCCGTCAAGAAGATCCATCCGGCCCCGTGGGAGCTGAGCGGGGAGCAACACCTGGCGCGCAGACTGGCCCCCTTGTTAAGATGGAGAGCCCCCCGATGACGACGACCGCCCCCGGCCAGCCCGACCGCGACCCGCGCGATCCGGCCGATTTCCAGATCCGGATCGCCGTGCCGACCGGGTGGACGACCGGCCGCATCCGCGACGCCTCCGCCAGGGGCCTGCGGATCAGCGCGGATTGCCCGGTCGCCCCCGGCGCCGCGGTGAAGATGGTCGTGGGCGGCCTGCATGTGGACGGGGTGATCGCCTGGGCCGAGGGGGCGGACGCCGGAATCACCCTGCCCTCGCCCCTCCCGCCCTATGCCGCCGGCCGGATCCGGGCCGGGACCTGACCGCCGGACCGGCCGGCCCGGGTCGCGACGCCGCCCCGGGGCAAGCGGCCCGGCCACCCCCTTATCTTGCCAGAAATACTCCGGGGGGTGAGGCCGCAGGCCGAGGGGGGCGGCGCCCCCCTGCCCCCGGCCGGGCCCGGGATCACCCCTTTCCGGCGCTCCCGTCCTCGATCAGGTATTTCTGCAACCCGACGATCTGCAGCCAGAGGAAGACGAACAGCACTGCCGGGAAGGCGAAGGTCTCGATCTTCACCCACAGGTCGGTCGACTGGGTCCGCCAGATCACCTCGTTCGCCACGGCCAGCGCGGCGAAGAGCGCGGTCAGCCGCCGGGTCAGGATCATCCAGCCCTCCCGCCGCATCGGCAGGAGTTCCCCCATGATCCATTGCAGGTAGCTCCTCCCCTGCGCCAGCCCGATCCCCAGGATGGCCGCGAAGATCCCGTAGATGATCGTCGTCTTCATCTTGAAGAACCGCTCGTCGTTGAACCAGGCGGTCAGCCCGCCGAAGAACACGACCATGAAGGCGGTGAAGACCTGCATCCGGCTCAGCCGCCGCGTCAGCGCCCAGAGGATGCCCATCGCGGCCAGCAGGATCGGCACGAAGACCAGCGTCGCGACGATGAAGCCGGAATACTCCGTCCCGTTCCAGGCATAGGTCTCGTCCCGGATCCGCAGATAGATCAGGAAGAACACGAGCGTGGGCCCCAGTTCGAGGACCTGCTTCAGGATCGGGTTGATCGGGCGTTCGTCGGACATCGCGCTCTCCTTCAGCCCCCGAATTCCACGATCACGGCGCCGAGCGCAATCAGCGCCATGAAGGCCAATCGTCGCGGCCCCACCGTCTCGCCCAGGATGAACCAGCCGATCAGCGCGGCGAAGACGGTCGAGGTCTCGCGCAGGACGGCCGCTTCGCCGACCTTGTCGAGATAGGTCGCCAGCATCACGCCGCCGAAGCTGATCCAGCCGATCAGCGCCCCGGCAAGCCCGCGCAGCAGCAGCGAGCGCACCCCGCCCGGCGCCCCGGTCCGTCGGTAGCGGGCCCAGGCGATAAGCGGGAAATCGAGCTGCGTCATCACGAAGAACCAGGCGAGGAAGGTGAAGGGGTCCGGCGCCCGGCGGATGCCGTAGGCGTCGTAGACCGTGTAGCAGGCCACCGCGATCCCGCCGGCGAACGCCCACATCAGGCCGATCCGCACCTGCGCGAGGTCCATCCCGACGGAATGGAGGTTCCGCCAGGCCAGCAGCCCCATCCCCGCCGAGAGGCACAGCGCCCCGCCCCATTGCAGCGCGGTGAAATGCTCGCGGAACACCGCGCTCGCGAAGAGGACCGTGATCAGCGGCCCGGTCCCCCGGATCACCGGGTAGACCACGGTGTAGGCCGCCCGCTCGTAGGCCAGCGCGACCGTCATCTTGTAGGCGAAATGCAGCGGGATCGCGCCGAGCAGGATCAGCCAGGTGCCCGCATCGGGGCGCGGCACCAGGAACAGCGCGACCGGCAGCGAGATCAGCACGAAGGAGGCGTCGATGCTGCCCCGCATCAGCCAGGGATCGTGGCGTCCCTTCTGCAGCGCGCCGAAGGCGGCATGGGCTATGGCGCTCGTCAGCGCCAGCAGCGCGGCGACGCGCGCGCCCTCCGGCGTGCCCGCGAGGGCGGCGAGCCAGTCGCTCATGCCGGAACCCCGGCCCGCCGTCGCGGTTGACACGAAACCGTTACAGAGGACCGAAGGCCCCCATGCTCGACACGCTCGCCGGCGAACTCACCGGAACCTTCACCGCCGTCCCGCTGGTCGTCTCGCTCACCCGGCTCATCGCCGCCGTGACGCTCGGCGCGCTGATCGGCTTCGAGCGCGAGCGCAAGGAGAAGCCCGCGGGCCTGCGCACGCACATGCTGGTCTCGCTGGCCGCCTGCCTCTTCGTGCTGACGGGGCTCGAGATCGCGCGCCTGGAATTCGGCGATGCCGGAGAGGATGCGGTCCGCGTCGATCCGCTCCGCCTGATCGAGGCGGTCACGGCCGGCGTCGCCTTCCTCGCGGCGGGGCTGATCTTCACCCAGAAGGGCGAGGTGCGGAACGTCACGACCGGCGCCTCGCTCTGGCTGGCCGGGGCGATCGGCCTGGCCTGCGGGGCGGGGCATGTCCCGCTTGCCGCGATGTCCGCGGTGCTGGTGGTCTGCGTGCTGTTCCTGATCGGCCAGATGGAACGGCGGACGGGCACCCACCGCGCGGACGACTAGCCTCATTCGCCGTCCAGCCCCACCAGCGCGGCGGCGAATTCCTCGGGGTCGAAGGGCGAGAGGTCGTCGATCTGCTCGCCCACCCCGATCGCGTGGATCGGCAGGCCGAACCGGTCGGCCAGCGCCACGAGCACGCCGCCCTTCGCGGTGCCGTCGAGCTTCGTCATGACGAGGCCGGACACGTCCGAGATCCTCTGGAAGATCTCGACCTGGCCGACGGCGTTCTGGCCCGTGGTCGCGTCCAGCACCAGCAGGGTGTTGTGCGGTGCGTCCGGATCCTTCTTGCGGATCACGCGGACGATCTTGGCCAGCTCCTCCATCAGGTCGGCGCGGTTCTGCAGCCGTCCGGCCGTGTCGATCATCAGCAGGTCCGCGCCGTCCGCCTGCGCCCGTCCCATCGCGTCGAAGGCGAGCGAGGCGGGATCGGACCCTTCGGGCGCGGTCAGGACCGGGACCCCGGCCCGCTCGCCCCAGACCTGCAGCTGCTCGACCGCAGCGGCGCGGAACGTGTCGCCGGCGGCGATGACGACGGACTTGCCCGCGGCGCGGAACTGGCTGGCGAGCTTGCCGATCGTCGTGGTCTTGCCCGAGCCGTTCACGCCGACGACCAGCACCACCTGCGGCCGGGTCGGGTAGATCGGCAGCGGGCGCGCGACCGGCTCCATGATCCGGGCGATCTCGGCGGCAAGCGCCTCCTTGATCTCGCGCACGCTCATGCGGCGCCCCATCCGCCCCTCGGCGAGGTTGGCGGCGACGCGGGCGGCGGTCGTGGTGCCCATGTCGGCCGAGATGAGAAGATCCTCCAGATCCTCGAGCATCTCGTCGTCGAGCACGCGGCGCGGCACCGCCGCCTCCTCGCGCCGGAACAGCCGGCCGAGGAAGCCGCCGCGCTTCGGCGCCTCGGCCTCCGCCTCCATCCGCGGGGCCGGATCGGCGGCCGGGGCGGAAGGCGGGGCGGGGACCGGGTCCGAGGGGGCCGGTTCCGGCGCGGGGGCAGTGGACCGCCCGACGGGGGCAGCCTCCGGGGCGGTATCCGGGGCCGTCCGCGGGGCCGGCTTCGGGGCGGCATCCCTCGCCGCCTCCGACCCGGGGTCGGGGCGTCGCGGCTCCGGCGCGGCGGGCGGCCGGGGCGCGGGGGCCGGCGCCGCCGGGGGCGGGGCGGCAGGATCCGGCGCGGTCGGAGCCGCTGGTTCCGGCGCGGACGGGCCTTCGGGGGCGGTGCCCTCCTCCGGGGCCGGACCGGCCGCATCGGGGCGCAGGCCGGATTGCGGGCGCCCGTCCGTGTCCGCCCGCGACGGTCCGGCCTCGGCCGGGGGCGTCCGGACATCCTCCGGCGCTTCCGCCCCGTCCTCGACCAGCGCCTCCAGCCCCTGGTCGATCTTCGACGACGAGCCCATCATCCGGTCGCGGAGCTTCCTGAAGAACGACATGCGGCGGCGCTTTCCCTTGCTCGGTCGGACCCGGCCGTCAGGGCGGCGGGCCTGTCGGCGCAGACCTAAGGCCAGCCCCGGCGAAAGGAAAGCCGCAGGCGCGCCGCGCCCGGCCCTGCCCTGCTGGGGGGCATGCCGCCCCCCGTCTTCCGCGCCGGCCTTTCCGCCGCGAATGGATGCCCCGGCGGCCGCGTGCCCTCGCGGGGGCGTGAGGGCCGGCTTCCCTCGCCCCCGCCGCCGTGGCAGGCTCCGGCCCATGCGCCTGATCCTCGCCCTCGCCGCACTCGTCGCCTCCCCCGCCCTTGCCCAGATGTCGGGAGAGGAATTCGAATCCCGCGTCCTCGGCCGGACGCTGACCTATGGGGGCCCCGACGGCGCCTACGGGGTGGAGCGCTACCACGAGGGGCGGCGCGTCACCTGGGCCTGGCTCGACGGCAGCGCCTGCCAGGAAGGCACCTGGGACGAGCCCGAGCCGGGGCTGATCTGCTTTACCTACGACGACACGCCCGACCCGCAATGCTGGCACATCTTCGACGAGGGGACGGGCCTGCGCGCGGAATTCGTGACCGGCGAGGCGTCGATCCTCTACGAGGTGGTCGAGGAAGAGCCGCTGGTCTGCCCCGATTACGGGGTCTAGAGCAGCGAGCCCTGCTCGGGCCCGGGATCGTCCTTCGCCGGCGGCCTGCGGCGCTTCGGCGCCGCGCCGATCAGCGCCTCCACCCGCCCGTCGCGGAACTCGATCTCCAGCCGGGGATGCCGCTCCGCCTCCGCCGCGTCGGTGACGACGCCGCCCTCGGCCCGCACCACGGCGAAGCCGCGGGCCAGCGTCTCGGTATAGCCCAGCGTCTGGCGCATCCGGTCCAGCGCCTCCAGCCGCTCGCGGGCGAGGGTCAGCCGCGCCCGCGCCGCGGCGGGATCGACCCGGGGCGACAGGGCGAGGAGCGTCTCGCGCGCCCGGGCGATCCGGGCGACCGGCAGGGCGGGCGTCAGCTTCGCCGCCTCGCGCGTCAGCTCGCGCCGCGCCTCGCGGGTGCGCCGCTCGAGCGCGGGACCGGTGCGGGCGGAGAGGTCGAGGATCCGCCGCCGCTCGTGCCGCAGTGGGCCGGTCAGCAGCGAGGGGCGCAGCCCCAGCCGCGCCAGGGCCGCCGACTTGACGTGCAGCGCGGCCCGGAGCGCGCGGGGCAGCGTCTCGTCCAGATGGTCGAGCCGCTGTCGCCGCGCCTCGAGCAGCGCCTCCGGCCGGGGCAGCGCGCGGGACAGGTCGGCGAGCCGCTGCCGCCGGTCCTCCACGCGGCGGGCGGCGGCATGGGTCAGCCGCCCCCCCAGATTGTCGACCTGCGCCAGCAGCTCCAGCCGCACCGGCACCGCCTTCTCGGCCGCGGCGGTCGGCGTCGGCGCCCGCCAGTCCGAGACGAAGTCGATCAGCGTCGTGTCCGTCTCGTGCCCGACGGCGGAGATCAGGGGAATGGCGCTGGCGGCGGCGGCGCGGGCCACCTCCTCCTCGTTGAAGCCCCACAGATCCTCGATCGAGCCGCCCCCCCGCGCGACGATGATGAGGTCGGGCCGGGGCAGAGCCCCACCCGGCGTCAGCTCGTTGAAGCCGCGGATCGCGCGCGCGACCTGCCCCGCGCAGGCCGGGCCCTGCACCGCGACCGGCCAGACCAGGACCTTGCGGGGGAACCGGTCGCGCAGGCGATGCAGGATGTCGCGGATCACCGCCCCCGTGGGCGAGGTCACCACGCCGATGATCTCGGGCAGGTAGGGAATCGGCCGCTTGCGCGCGGGATCGAACAGCCCCTCGGCCGCGAGCTTGGTCTTGCGCGCCTCGAGCATCGCCATCAGCGCGCCGGCGCCGGCGGGACGGATGTCCTCGACGATCATCTGGTATTTCGATTGCCCGCCATAGGTGGTCAGCCGGCCGGACGCGACGACCTCCATTCCCTCCTCGGGCTGATGGGCGAGGCGCGCGGCCTGCCCCTTCCAGCTGATGGCCGCGAGGACGCAGGTGCCATCCTTGAGATCGAAATAGAGATGGCCCGTCCGGGCCCGGACCACGCGGCCGACCTCGCCCCGGACGCGGACATGGCCGAACTCGCCCTCGATGGCGCGCTTCACCGCGCCCGAGATCTCCGAGACGGTGAATTCGGGCGCGTTGCCCCCGGTGGGGGGAGAGTCCTCGAACAGGTCCATCGCGTCTCTCCGCTCTCGCCAAGGTCGGGCCGCCACCTTATGACCGCGGCGCGACGAACGAAAGCGGAGGCGGTCCCTTGAACATCCTCATCCTCGGTTCCGGCGGACGCGAGCACGCGCTGGCCTGGGCGGTGGCCCAGAACCCGAAATGCGACCGGCTGATCGTCGCCCCCGGCAATGCCGGGATCGCGGAGGTGGCCGAGTGCGCGGCGATCGACCCGCTCGACGCCGAGGCCGTGATCGCCCTGGCCGAGGAGAACGGGATCGACTTCGTGATCGTGGGGCCTGAGGCGCCGCTCGCGGCGGGCGTGTCGGACCGGCTGCGCGAGGCGGGGCTTGTGGTTTTCGGACCCTCGGCGGCCGCGGCGCGGCTGGAAGCGTCGAAGGCTTTCACGAAAGCGATTTGCGACGCGGCGGGGGCACCGACGGCGGCCTATGCCCGCTTCGATGCGCTGGACCCCGCCCTCGCCCATGTCCGCGCGCATGGCGCGCCGATCGTGGTCAAGGCCGACGGGCTCGCCGCCGGCAAGGGCGTGGTGGTGGCCGAGAGCGTGGCCGAAGCCGAGGCAGCGCTGCGCGACATGTTCGGCGGCGAGTTCGGCACGGCCGGCGCCGAGGTGGTGATCGAGGAGGTCCTGAGGGGCGAGGAGGCGAGCCTGTTCGTCCTGGTCGACGGCGAAGCCTGCCTGCCGATCGGGACGGCCCAGGATCACAAGAGGGTGGGAGACGGCGATACCGGCCCCAATACCGGCGGCATGGGCGCCTATTCCCCGGCCCCGATCCTGACGCAGGACGTTCTCGACCGCGCCATGGACGAGATCGTGCGCCCCACCATGGCCGAGATGGCGCGGCGCGGCACGCCCTACCAGGGCGTGCTCTATGCCGGGCTGATGATCGAGGACGGCGCGCCGAGCCTCGTGGAATACAACGTGCGCTTCGGCGATCCCGAGGCGCAGGTGCTGATGATGCGGCTGGGGGCGCAGGCGCTCGACCTGATGCAGGCCTGCGCCGAAGGGCGGCTGGACGGGATCCGCCCGCAATGGGCCGAGGACCACGCAATCACCGTCGTGATGGCGGCGGACGGCTATCCCGGTGCTTACGACAAAGGTAGCGAGATCAGGGGCCTGGACGCCTTTCCTGCGACATCGCGCGACGTCGTCTTCCACGCGGGCACCGAGCGGCGGGAGGGGCGCCTCGTCGCGGCGGGCGGGCGGGTCCTGAACGTCACCGCGCGCGGTCCCACCCTGCGCCAGGCACGGGACCGCGCCTATGCCATGGTGGACGCGATCGACTGGCCCGGCGGGTTCTGCCGGGGCGACATCGGCTGGCGCGCCCTGGACTGAACGAAGCAGGAAGGGGCCGCACCCTGCGGCACGGCCCCCTTCCCCGGACTTCGGCGCCCGGGATCCCGCCGCGATCAGGCGGCGGCGGCGCGGCTCGACAGGACGGAGCCGATCTCTTCCGCCGCGGCGGTCTCGTCATTGCCGGCGACGGCGGCGATCTCGCGCGTCAGGCGCTCGAACGCGGCCTCGTAGAGCTGCCGCTCGGAATAGGACTGCTCGCGCTGGTCGTCGGCGCGGTGCAGGTCGCGGACCACTTCGGCGATGGCGATCAGGTCGCCAGAGTTGATCTTCTGCTCGTATTCCTGGGCCCGGCGCGACCACATCGCCTTCTTCACCTTGGCCTTGCCCTTCAGCGTCTTCATCGCATGGGCGACGACATCGGGCGAGGACAGGGCGCGCAGGCCGGCATCCGTCGCCTTGGTCGTGGGGACGCGCAGCGTCATCTTGTCCTTCTCGAACGAGATCACGAAGAGCTCGAGCTCGAAGCCCGCGACCTCCTGCTTCTCGATCGAGACGATCTTGCCCACCCCGTGCGCGGGGTAGACGACGAAATCGTTCGGGCTGAAATCGTTCTTCTTCTTCGACATGGTGGCAGCCTCTCGGTCAGGGGCGCATCCGGGCCGGACGACGACGGCGACCCGGCGAAGGACAACCTTCGTCGGGCAGGTCGGTCGGACGTTCGATCAGGACAGCGACAGCGTCATTTGACCGACACCATAGCACGAAAAACGCCCCCACGGAAGGGTGGAGACTTGACGCATGGTCTGGGCCCCGTCCAGGCTGCTCGGCCCGGCCGGAGGGGGAACCGGCGGAGGCGGCTCAGCCGCCCTCGCCCGGCTTTTCCGAGAAGAGCTCCATCTTGCCTTCCTTGCCGTCCATCTCGTCGGCGTTCGGCAGCGGATCCTTCTTGGTCACGATGACCGGCCACATCTCGGAATACTTGCGGTTGAACTCGACCCATTTCTCCATGTCCGGCTCGGTATCGGGCCGGATGGCGTCGGCAGGGCATTCGGGCTCGCACACGCCGCAATCGATGCATTCGTCGGGGTGGATCACCAGCATGTTCTCCCCCTCGTAGAAGCAGTCCACGGGGCAGACCTCGACGCAGTCGGTGTACTTGCAGGCGATGCAGCTGTCGTTGACGATGTAGGTCATGGGGGTCTCGCGGGCGTTGGTCCGGGGGGCGGTCTAGACCCGGGCGCGGGGGGCTTCAAGGCGGGGGCGGGGGAAATCGCCCCCGGCGTCGGCCTCAGGGTCCGCTCAAATCGTCGAGATTGTCGAGGGCGCGGCGGTCCTTCTTCGTCGGGCGGCCTCCGGCCTCGCGGACCGGCGCGGCGGGGTCGCGCGGCGGCGGCGGGGCGGAATGGTCCTCGTAGAGGGCCTGCGCCTCGGGCGCGGGACCGCGCCGCTCGCCCAGGGCCAGCACCTTCACCACGCGGATCCGCTCGGCCTGCGGGAAGGTCAGCATCGCGCCGGGTCGCACCCCGGCCGAGGGTTTCGTCACCTTCTGCCCGTCGATCCGCACGCCCTTCTCGGCCACCACCTTCGCGGCGAGGCTGCGCGTCTTGAAGAACCGCGCCTGCCACAGCCACTTGTCGATCCGCAATTGCGGGGCGGCGGATTCCGTCACTTGGCCTTGAAGCCCGCCAGCGCGGCGGCGAAGGGGTTGTCCGGATCGACCTGCTTCTCCTTGCGGGGCGGGCGCGAATCGTAGGTCTGCGGCGCCCGGTCGCCCTTGGGGCCGCCGCGTTTGCCCTTCGGCCCCTTGGCGCGGTTCGGGCCGTCGCGGCCGTCGCGCGGCCCCTGCCCCTTCGCCCCGCGCTCGCGGCCCTGTCCCTGGTGTCCCTGGTCCTGGCGCGCGCCGCGGCGTTGGCCCTTGCCCTGAGCCGCGCCCTGACCCTGGCGCTCGCCGCGCGGGGCACCGCGCTGTTGCCTCCCCCGGCCGGCCCAGGTGAAGGTGTAGAAGATCTCGGTCTCCGCCGGGGCGGCGGCCTCCGGAAACTCGTTCGGGACATCGGCCCGCACCTCGGTCCCGGCATCGGCGCCCGCATCGGCGAGCTCGTCGGCCCGCATCTCCGACGTGACGGGCGCGGAGCGGCCGCCGATCGCCTCGGTTCCGTCCTCCATCGTCGGAGCGCCCGGCATCTGCCCGGGCAGTTCCGACGGGCCGCCCGGCGGCGGCATCTCTGTCGGGGTATCGCCCGGCGCCTCGACCGGCGGCTCCGGCGGCGTCTCGGAGGGTATGTCGGGTGCGGTCGGCGACGGGTCCGGGGCAGGCACGTCCGGCCCCGGCGCGGGATCCGGATCGCCCGGCAGGTCCGGCTCGGTCGGCGTGGGGTCCGGCACCGGCACGTCGGGCGTGTCCGGAGTCTGCGGCGGCGCCTCGGGCAGGTCGGGCTGCGGCGTCTCCTCGGGCGTCTGCGGCGCGTCCGGGGTCGGTCCCGGTGCCGGAACGTCGGGCCCGGGCTGGTCCGGCTGCGGACCGGCGGCGGCGGGCTTCACCTTGGGACGCTCGCCCTTCTCGGCCCGGTAGCCCAGCCCCTCCATCAGGACGGCGAACTGCTCCAGCGACAGGCCCGTGATCGAGAGCATGTCGGGATTGGCCTCGAACCCACCGCGCGAATCGCGGTCGCGCAGCATGTCGGCGAGCCGCTCCAGCATGTCGAGACGGACCGCCCGCTCGCCCGCGGCGCGGTAGCCGGCCATCGCGAAATAGCCCGCCGGCACGCCCTGCGCGGCCGGCACGGTGACGAGGCCCGGCGGCGGGCTCTCGGGGAACTCGTCCAGTCCCTTGGACAGCCCCCAGAGCAGCAGCCGGATCCGGGTCGGCGCGGGCTTGAGCAGCGCGGGCATGAAGATCGTGAACTGGCCGAACCGGATGCCGTGCTTGCGCAGGGCGGCGCGGTCCTCCTGCCCCAGCGATTTGACCTCGTCGGCGACCTCGCCGCGCGGGATGATGCCGAAATTCTCGACCATGCGGTAGGCAAAGCCCTTGGCCTGCCCCGTCAGCGTCTCGTCCCTGGACAGCGCGATCAGCGGCTCCTGCGTGGCGGCGACGCGGCGGTCGACGAAATGCTGCAGCCGGCGCTGCACCTTCTTCGCGACCTCCTCGCCCGCCTCCTCGTCGACGAAGGCCTTCGCCTCGGGTTTCAGCGGATCGGCCCCCGCCACCAGCTTGCCGACCGCGTCGGAGCCCCACATCAGGCCCCCCTGCTCGGTCACGTCGATCTCGGTGTCGGGCGCGTTGTAGAACCGGTCGGCGCGCAGGGTGAACTGCGGCGCCAGCGCCTCGCGCGCGGCGCGGGCGACGGTCCTCGCCTCGTCCGGGCTCGCGGTCTTGTCGGCGCGGAAGCGGAACCCCTCGAGCCGCCCCAGCAGCTCGCCATCCACGCTCACCTCGCCCTTGTCTGTCACCTCGGCCACAAGGCTCTCCCTCTGCTTGAGCCGCCGGGCGAGCACGCTCGTCCGCCGGTCCACGAATGCCTGTGTCAGCGCGGCATGCAGCGCGTCCGACAATCGGTCTTCTACCCTGCGGGTCTCGGCCCGCCAATGCTCTTCGTCCTGCACCCAGTGCTTGCGCTGTGCGACGTAGGTCCAGGTGCGGATGTAGGCCAGCCGTTTCGACAACGTGTCGATGTCGCCGTCAGTGCGATCGATCCGCTCCACCTGGGCGGCGAACCACGCGCGCTCGACATGGCCGTGCTGGTGCAGGTCGCAGAAGATGCGGCGCAGCAGCGCCGCATGCTCGCCCTTCGAGATGCCGCGGAAGTCGGGCACCCGGCACACGTCCCAGAGCAGGTGCACCGAATGGCCGTCGCTCGCGCGGGCCTGCACCTCGGCATCCTCGGCCAGCGTCTTGAGCGCGGTGACGTCGTCGGCGTCGCGCACGCGGGTGAGCCAGGGATTGTCCGTCCGCTCCTCGAGGCTGGCGATCAGCGCCCTGATCGAGCCGAAGCGCAGGCGGGCATTGCGCCATTGCAGCTTCTGCACGGGGCGGAATGCATGGTTCTCGATCGCCTGGATCACCTCGTCCTCCAGCGCGGGCGCCTCGCCCGTCGTGCCGAAGGAGCCGGCCTTCATGTGCCGCCCGGCCCGGCCCGCGATCTGCGCCAGCTCGCCCGCGTCGAGATGCCGCCAGCGGCGTCCGTCGAACTTCTCCACCGCCGAGAAGGCGACGTGCTCGATGTCGAGGTTGAGCCCCATCCCGATCGCGTCCGTCGCGACGAGGTAGTCGACCTCGCCCCGCTGGTACATCGCGACCTGCGCGTTGCGCGTGCGGGGGCTGAGCGCCCCCATCACCACCGCCGCCCCGCCCTTCGTCCGGCGCAGCAGCTCGGCGATGGCGTAGCAATTGTCGACGCTGAACCCCACGATGGCCGATCGCTCGGGCATCCGGCTCAGCTTTCTCGCGCCGGTATAGGTCAGGGTCGAGAACCGCTCGCGCCGGCTGAACTGCACGCCGGGCACCAGCGCCGCGATGGCGCCGCGCATCGTCTCGGCCCCCATGAAGATCGTCTCGAGCCGGCCGCGCGCGTTCAGCAGACGGTCGGTGAAGACATGCCCCCGTTCGGGATCGGCGCAGAGCTGGATCTCGTCGACGGCGAGGAAATCGCAGCCCATCCCCTCGGGCATCGCCTCGACGGTGCAGACCCAGTACTGCGCGCGGGTCGGCACGATCCGCTCCTCGCCCGTCACCAGCGCGACGACCGACGGGCCGCGCGCGGCGACGATGCGGTCGTAGACCTCGCGGGCGAGCAGGCGCAGCGGCAGACCGATCACGCCCGAGCGATGAGCGAGCATGCGCTCGATCGCGTAATGCGTCTTGCCGGTATTGGTGGGGCCGAGGACCGCGAGGATCCGCCCGTCATGGGCCATGGGGATCGCGTCCCTGCGCTGCTGCTGGGTCAGAGATAGCGGCTGCGCGCCCGAACGCAACCTGGGCGCCCCCCGGATCGCCCCGCAAGAGAGCCGTCAGGGACCTGCCGGGGGGACTGTCAGAGCGGCTGGCCGCCGAAGCGCTGTTCGAGCTGCTCGACCATGTAGGTCACCTCGGCATTGGCCGGATGCATCTCGTGCACGCGCGAGAACAGCTCCAGCGCGTCCTCCTCGCGGCCCAGCTCCTGCAGCAGGACGGCGAAGCCCTGCATGGCGAGGAAATGCCGGGGGTTGAGGACGAGCGTCTGGCGCAGGTCGTCGATGGCGGGCCCGATCAGGCCCGACGTGTAATAGGCGGTCGCCCGCCCGTAATAGGCCTCGGCGAAGTCGGGCGCGTAGTCGATGGCGGCAGTGAAGTGCTCGGCCGCGCGGACGGGGTCGCCCGCCTCCATCGCGTCCTGCCCGCGCGAGAGCAGCAGGTCCACGGTGGGCGAGCCGCTGCGCGACCATTCGAGGAAGATCCGCTGCACGATCCGCGCGTCCAGCCCCTCCGGCGCCTCGGCCAGCTGGGCGAGCAGCTCGTCGACCCGCGCCTCGGCCCCGGCCGCGTCGCCGGGCGCGGCCTCGGGGGCGTCCTCGGGCAGCGGCACCGGCGCGGGCAGCGTGGGCGCGGCCTCGGGCAGCATGTCCTGCGCGGCGAGCGGCGCGGAAAACCCGGTCGCGGCAGCCAGTGCCGTCACGGCAGATTTGATCGAGGGGATGCGGAAGGTCATACCCTGCAAGGTAGACCAGACCCGGCGCCCCCGTGACAAGCCGAAGCGCACGCGGCGCCGATCACATGACGGACAGCAGGAGAGAGAGAATGAGCGAGACCATCACCGAGGCCGTGACCCGGCTCAACGCCAAGCTCGGCGGCGAGGGCTTCGACGGCAACGCCAAGTTCGTGATCGAGGACGAGGGTACGATCCTGCTCGACCAGTCCGGCGCGCGCGCGGGCGAGGGCGAGGCGGACGTGACGCTCACCGCCGATGCCGAGACCTTCAGGGCGATCCTCGACGGCGAAAAGGACGCGACCGCCGCCTTCATGCAGGGCCAGCTCAAGGTCGACGGCGACATGGGCCAGGCGATGAAGCTGGCCGGCGTGCTGAGCTGAAGCCGCCCGTGACCGGACCCGCCGCGCAGACCGGACCGGCCCCTCTTCACGACGACGTCTCCGGCGCCCCCGCCGGGGGCGTCGCGGCCTGGCTGGACACGGATGACGGCGTGCGGATCCGCGCCGCCGCCTGGGGCGGAGCGGCCAGCCCGCGCGGCACGGTGCTGATGTTCCCGGGCCGGACCGAATACATCGAGAAATACGGCGCGCTCGCCGGCGATCTGACCGCGCGCGGCTTCGCCTTCGCCACGGTCGACTGGCGCGGCCAGGGCCTCGCCGGGCGGATGCACCCGCAGCGCGATCTCGGCCATGTCGTGACCTTCCGCGACTACCAGCGCGACGTGGCAGCGCTTCTCGCCTTCGCGCGGGCCAGGGCCCTGCCGGAGCCGTTCTACTTGATCGCCCATTCGATGGGCGGATGCATCGGCCTGCGCGCCCTGATCGAGGGGCTGCCGGTCCGGGCGGCGGTCTTCTCGGCCCCAATGTGGGGGATCGCGCTGACCGGCGCGATGCGCGCCGCCGCCTGGGGGCTGTCGACCCTCGCCCGGCCGCTCGGCCTGTCGGGCCGGATGGCGCCGGCGCAGGCGCCGCATCCCTACGTGCTGAAGACCGGCTTCGAGGACAACACGCTGACCACCGACCGGGCGCAATGGGACCGGCTCGGACGCCAGATCACCGCCCATCCGGACCTCGCCCTGGGCGGCCCGTCGCTGCGCTGGCTGAACGAGGCGCTGGTCGAGATGCGGGGCCTGTCGCGCCGCCCCTCGCCGCCGGTTCGGGCGCGCTGCTGGCTGGGCACGGACGAGAGGATCGTCGATCCGGGCCGCATCCACGACCGGATGGGACGGTGGCCCGGCGGCGCGCTGACCGTGGTCGAGGGCGGCCGACACGAGATCCTGATGGAGCGGGCCGAGATCCGGGATCCCGTGCTGGACGGGATCGAAGCCCATTTCCGCTGAGATGCGGGGGGCCGCGGCCCCTGCCGGTCAGCCTTCTGCGGTCAGGCCTCGCCCGTCAGCCCCGCCGCCGCGATCCCGGCCATCGCCGCCGCGGCATCGTTGTCGGACGTGTCGCCGGTGACCCCGACCGCGCCGGTCACGACCCCGTCCTGCCGGATCAGCACCCCGCCCGGGACCGGGACGACGCGCCCGCCGAAGGCGCCGTTCATCGCCGCCATGAAATAGGCCTGGTCCTCGGCCCGCTTCATCTGCGCCGCACCGCCCATGCCCAGCATCACCGCGCCATAGGCCTTGCCCAGCGCGATCTGGAACCGCCCCGGAGAGGCGCCGTCCTCGCGCTCGAAGGCGAGGACGTGGCCGCCCGCGTCGAGCACGATGACGGAGAGGGGCTTGAGGCCCATCCTGCGCCCCTCGGCGCGGGTGGCTTCGATGATGGTGCGGGCCTGGTCGAGCGTCGGCATCGGTTTCTCCTTTACCAGCGGCGGGTCTGAGCGATGTAGCGCTCGGCCTCGGCGCCGAAGGCGGCGCGCAGGCCCGCCTCCTCGCCCCGGACGAAGCGCCGGTCGATGATCCAGAGGAAGGGCAGGACGGCGAGGATCGCGCCCAGCGCCCCGAGAAGCAGGCCCGTCCCGGCCAGGGCCAGCGCCATGCCGGTATAGATCGGGTTGCGGTTCAGCCGGAACGGCCCCGCCGCGATCAGCCGGCGCGGGGTCTCGCGCGGCATGATCGGCGTGGCCTGCCGGCGGAACCAGAGCGCGGACCACAGGATCAGCGCGAGGCCGAGCGCGACGAAAAGCCAGCCGGCAAGCGCGGCGGAGGGCGCCTCCAACCGGACGACCGGCAGCCAGCGCGCCAGCGCCCACTGGAGGGCGAGCGTCCCCAGCGCCCAGACCGGCGGCAGGTCGGGAAAGCCCCGCAGATGTCCGGCCGCGCTCACGCCTCCGCCTTCTTCTCCAGCCGGCGGCGGTGCAGGACCGGCTCGGTATAGCCCGAGGGCTGATCTCGCCCCTCGAAGACCAGGTCGCAGGCCGCCCGGAAGGCCGCGCCGTCGAAGGACGGGGCCATCTTCTCGTAGGCGGGATCGCCCGCGTTCTGGCGATCGACCACGGCGGCCATCTTCTTCATCGCCGCCATCACCTGATCCTCGGTGACCACGCCGTGATGCAGCCAGTTGGCGAGACCCTGGGACGAGATGCGGCAGGTCGCGCGATCCTCCATCAGGCCGACATCGTGGATGTCAGGCACCTTGGAGCAGCCGATCCCGGCATCGATCCAGCGGACGACGTAACCGAGGATGCCCTGCGCGTTGTTCTCGAGCTCGGCCGTCACCTCCTCGTCGGTGAAGTTGCGCCCCGTCGCGACCGGCACCGTCAGCAGGTCAGACAGCGAGGCGCGCGGCCCGCCCTTGGCGATCTCCTCCTGCACCTCGTGGACGTTCACCCGGTGGTAATGCGTCGCGTGCAGCGTCGCGGCGGTGGGCGACGGGACCCAGGCGCAGTTGGCGCCCGCTTTTGGATGGCCGATCTTGGCCTCCAGCATGTCCGCCATCCGGTCGGGCATGGCCCACATGCCCTTGCCGATCTGCGCGCGCCCCCGCAATCCGCAGGCGAGGCCGATATCGACGTTGCGATCCTCGTAGGCCTTGATCCATTTCGCCGACTTCATCTCCCCCTTGGGGATCATCGGTCCGGCCTCCATGCTCGTATGGATCTCGTCGCCCGTCCGGTCGAGGAAGCCGGTATTGATGAAGGCGACCCGGTCCTTCGCGGCCCGGATGCATTCCTTGAGGTTCGCGCTGGTCCGCCGCTCCTCGTCCATGATGCCGAGCTTCACCGTATTCCGCGGCAGGCCGAGCATGTCCTCCACCCGGTCGAACGTCTCCACCGCGAAGGCGACCTCCTCGGGGCCGTGCATCTTGGGCTTCACGACATAGACCGACCCGGTCTCGGAATTGCGGGGCCCCCGCGTCTTCGCCAGGTCGTGCATGGCGATGAGGACCGTCAGGGCGGCGTCCATAAGCCCCTCGGGGATCTCCGATCCATCCTCCATCAGGATGGCGGGATTGGTCATCAGGTGGCCGACATTTCGCACCAGCATGAGGGACCGGCACTTCACGATCAGGTCCGACCCGTCCGGGGCGGTATAGGTGAAGTCTCCGTGCAGCTTGCGGGTGACCGTCTCGCCGCCCTTCCGGAAGGTCTCGACGAGGTCGCCCTTCATCAGGCCCAGCCAGTTCGAATAGGCCAACACCTTGTCGCGCGCATCGACGCAGGCGACGGAATCCTCGCAATCCATGATGGCCGTCAGCGCACTCTCGAGGTGAACCGCGTCGATGCCGGCGGGGTCGGTCCGGCCGATCTCGCCCTCGGCATTGACGAGGATCTCGAGCTTCAGACCGTTGTTCTCGAAGAGGAACATCTCCCAGCCGTCATGCTCGACATGGCCCAGGACCTGGCCCGGATCGGCCAGCCCTCCGGCGCCCTCGATCACCAGCCCGTCTTCCCAGGCGAGGCGCGTGACATCGGCCCACGACCCCGAGGAGAGCGGCACCGCCCCGTCGAGGAAGCGCTTCGCCCAGGCGATCACGCGGGCGCCGCGCTCGGCATCGTAGCCCTTGCCCGCCGGCAGGTCGCCCAGTGCGTCGGTGCCGTAGAGCGCGTCGTAGAGCGAGCCCCAGCGGGCATTGGCGGCGTTGAGCGCGAAGCGGGCATTGGTGATCGGCACGACCAGCTGCGGGCCGGCGATGTCCGCGATCTCGGGGTCGACGTCCCGGGTAGCGATCTCGAAATCCGGCCCCTCCTCGACGAGGTAGCCGATCTCGCGCAGGAAGGCCTCGTCCGCTTTCCCGCCGCCCTTGAGCCGCGCGTCGATCCGCGCCTGCAATTCCTCGCGCCTCTCCAGCAGCGCGGCATTGCGGGGGGCGAGATCGCGCACGAGGGCCGCGAACCCGGACCAGAAGGTCTCGGCCTCCACCCCCGTTCCGGGCAGCGCCCGTTCCTCGACGAAGTGCAGAAGCGGCAGGGCCACGGAAAGCCCGTGGCGGTCGGCGCGATCGGTCATGGGGGCCTCCGGCATCTCTGACCCGGCGCACCCTAACGCGGCGGCGGGCGCGGACAAGCTATCCGCGCGCCTTGCCGCGCCGGCATCGTTCCGAACAATAGCGGACCTCGTCCCAGTCCCGCGCCCATTTGCGCCGCCAGGTGAAGGGGCGGCCGCAGACGGGGCAGGTCTTGACCGGCAGATCGGCCTTCCTCACGCGAGGCATGGCGGATGCCGCGCGAGGCGGATCACTCGGTCACGGTATCGGGCGCGAGGCCGTCCTCGGCGGGGGCGGGCGTCGTCTCGCCGGTTTCCAGATCGGTGCCGACCCCGAGCTCGGTCTGGGGCGTGTCGTTGGACGGCGTCTCTCCCTCGTCCACCGACCAGAAGAGCAGGAACATGATCATGGCCACGCCGAACACCGCCGCGAAGGCGATGCCCCAGAGCGCGGGGCGGTGGCGCTTGGCCTGCTTCTCGACATTGGTATGCGGTGCGGACATGGGGCCCTCCTGTCGTCGTCGTCACGCCGGCATGGCGCATGCGGCGCCGTTGCGGCCCCGCCTTCGTGCACATACGGTCCGGCCACCGCTTCGGTTCCCCCCTCGGAAGGTTCCCCGATGAAAGACGCCGCCCCCCGGACGATCCGCCTCGCCGATTACGCGCCGCCCGCCTGGCTGGTGGCGGACGTGGCGCTGACCTTCCGGCTCGATCCGCAGGCGACGCGGGTGCTCTCGACCATCCGCTTCCGCCCGAACCCCGACAGCACCGACCGCACCTTCTTCCTGCATGGCGAGGGGCTGAAGACGATCTCGGCCACGATCGACGGCCGCCCCGCGACCCTGCGCGAGGCAGAAGGCGGGATCACCTGCGACGTGCCCGACGCCCCCTTCACCTGGGAGGCGGAGGTCGAGATCGCCCCGGCGGAGAACACCGCGCTCGAGGGGCTCTACATGTCGAACGGCATCTACTGCACCCAATGCGAGGCCGAGGGCTTCCGCCGCATCACCTGGTATCCCGACCGGCCCGACGTGATGGCCCCCTTCCGGGTCCGCGTGGAGGGCGACCTGCCGGTCCTGCTGTCGAACGGCAATCCCGAGGCATCGGGCCCGGGCTGGGCCGAGTGGGACGACCCGTGGCGCAAGCCGGCCTATCTCTTCGCGCTGGTCGCGGGGGACCTGGTCGCGGTGCGCGACCGCTTCACCACGCTGTCGGGACGCGAGGTCGATCTCGGCATCTGGGTGCGCCCGGGCGACCAGGGCCGCTGCGCCTTCGCGATGGAGGCGCTCAAGGCGTCGATGCGCTGGGACGAGGAGGTCTACGGCCGAGAATACGACCTCGGCGTCTTCAACATCGTGGCGGTGGACGACTTCAATGCCGGCGCGATGGAGAACAAGGGGCTGAACGTCTTCAACTCCGCCCTCGTC
Source organism: Wenxinia saemankumensis (assembly GCF_900141735.1). Lineage (GTDB taxonomy): Bacteria > Pseudomonadota > Alphaproteobacteria > Rhodobacterales > Rhodobacteraceae > Wenxinia > Wenxinia saemankumensis. The sequence continues at coordinate 432,963 of NZ_FQYO01000002.1, read as the reverse complement.
CTCGCCTCGCCCGAGACCGCGACCGACGGCACCTACGAGCGGATCGAGGCGGTGATCGCGCATGAATACTTCCACAACTGGACGGGCAACCGCATCACCTGCCGCGACTGGTTCCAGCTCTGCCTGAAGGAGGGGCTGACCGTCTTCCGCGACCAGCAGTTCACCTCCGCCATGCGGTCCGAGGCGGTGAAGCGGATCGAGGATGCGCAGACGATCCGCCGCCACCAGTTCAAGGAGGACCAGGGTCCCCTCGCCCACCCCGTCCGGCCCGAGAGCTTCGTCGAGATCAACAACTTCTACACGATCACCGTCTACGAGAAGGGGGCGGAGGTGATCGGGATGCTGCGCCGCCTTGTCGGGGCGGCCGCCTACAAGCGCGCGCTCGATCTCTATTTCGATCGCCATGACGGCGACGCGGCCACCATCGAGGACTGGCTGCAGGTGTTCGAGGACGCGACTGGCCGCGACCTGTCGCAGTTCAAGCGCTGGTACAGCCAGGCCGGCACGCCCCGGCTCTCGGTCGAGGAGGCCTGGGAGGACGGCACCTACACCCTGATCTTCACGCAGGAGACTCCCCCCACCCCCGGTCAGCCGGACAAGGCGCCGCAGGTCCTGCCCATCGCGGTCGGACTGCTGAACCCCAACGGCGACGAGGTGGTGCCGACGAAGGTGCTCGAGATGACCGAGGCGCGGCAGAGCTTTGCCTTCGAGGGGCTTTCCGCCCGGCCGATCCCGTCGATCCTGCGGGACTTCTCGGCCCCCGTGGTGCTGCAGCGCGAGGTGCCGAGCGCCGAGCGGGCCTTCCTGCTCGCCCACGACACCGATCCGTTCAACCGATGGGACGCGGCGCAGGCCCTTGCCCGGGCCGCGCTGATGGATGCCGCCGGGGGCGCGGGCGATCCGGCCCCCGACTGGATCGAGGGGCTGGGCCGCGCGCTCGCCGATACCGGGCTCGACCCCGCCTTCCGCGCTCTGCTCCTCGATCTTCCGGGGGACGAGGACATCGCGATCGCGCTGGCCGAGCGGGGCGACGTGCCCGACCCGGACGCGATCCATTCCGGTCGTGCCCGGATCCGCCGGATCCTGGCCGAGCGCCTGTCCCCGCAGCTCGAGGCGGCCTACCACGAGGGCGCCACCCCCGGCCCCTACGATCCCTCCGCCGGCCCGGCGGGCCAGCGGGCGCTGCGCAACCGCGCGCTCTGGATCCTGACCGCGGCCGATGGCGGCGCCCGGGCGAGGGCCCAGGTGGCGGCGGACGAGAACATGACGAACGTCCTCGCCGGCCTGTCCGCCCTGCTCTCCATCGGGGCGGGCGAGGCGGAGGCGGCGGCCTTCCACGACCGCTGGAAGGACGAGCGCCTCGTCCTCGACAGCTGGTTCGCCCTCGTCGCCGGGCAGGCCCCGCCGGAGAGCGCGGTCGAGACGGCCCGCTCCCTCGCCGATCACCCGGCCTTCGCCTGGAAGACTCCGAACCGCTTCCGCGCCCTGATGCGGGGCCTCGCCGGCAATCATGCGGGTTTCCACCGCGCCGACGGGGCGGGCTACGATTTCCTCGCCGACTGGATCGTCCGGCTCGACCCCGTGAATCCGTCCGTCGCGGCCCGCACGAGCACCGTCTTCTCGTCCTGGAAGCGCTACGATGCCGGGCGACAGGAAAGGATGCGCGCCGCCCTGCACAGGATGCTGGATCGCGACGATGTGAGCCGCGACCTCGGGGAAATGGCCCAGCGCATGCTGGAGGGCTGAGGAACCGGCCCCCGCCCCTTTCGCGTTGCCGGCCCATCGAATGACGACCGAAACGGCGAAAGGAGCCTTTCCATGCCCAAGATCGGCGACAGCAAGATCCTCATCCTCGCCACCGACGGCTACGAGCGCAGCGAGCTGCGCCAGCCGCACGAGGAACTGCAGAAGCGCGGCGCGACCGTGCACATCGCCTCGCCCGAGGGCGGCGAGATCAAGTCGTGGGACGAGACGGACTGGGGCGACAGCATCGCCTCCGATCTCAAGCTCTCGGACGTGACGTGGAGCGATTACGACGCCCTCGTCCTGCCGGGCGGCCAGATCAACCCGGACGTGCTGCGGACCAAGCCCGAGGCGGTCCAGCTGGTGAAGGACTTCGTCACCGGCAACAAGATCGTCGCCGCCGTCTGCCACGGCCCCTGGCTGCTGGTCGAGGCGGACGTGGTCCGCGGCCGCGAGATGACCTCCTATCCCTCGATCCGCACCGACCTGAAGAATGCCGGCGCGAACGTGGTCGACAAGGAGGTCGCCATCTCCAACGGCATCATCACCAGCCGCAACCCGAACGACCTGCCGGCCTTCATCGACAAGATCGTCGAGGAGGTCGAGGAGGGCGAGCATCGCCGTCCGGCCGCCTGACCGGCAGGCCCGGGGGCCGGCGAGCGCTCGCCGGTCCCCGGCCCTTGTCTTCGGATTGCTTGATTTCGCCTTTCCCCCAGGCCAGATGTCACGGAACTCTTACCGCGGGATGATGGCTTCTCTCCGCGTAGCATGGGCGGAGCAATGCGAGACAGGATCGACCCCCTCATCGAGGAACGGGCCCCCTGGATCTACCGGAGGGGCATGGCGATCCGCATGCTCCGGGGGCTGCTCCATCTCGGGCTCTCCTACGACCGCACCGTCGAACTGGCCGAGAAGTACCGCGACTGGTCCACGCACCAGCTGATGGACGACCTCGCGTCGATGCTCGCGCGCGAGGTGCAGGTGACGGGCCTGTCGAACATCCCCCGCCACGGCCCCGCGATGATCGTCGCGAACCATCCGACCGGCATCATGGACGGCATCGTGCTGTGGCATGTCCTGCGCCCGATCCGGCCCGATCTCTACGTCTACGCCAATCGCGACATCCTGCGCGTCGTGCCGCAGATGGCCGACGTGATCGCGCCGGTCGAATGGCGCAAGGATCAGCGCAGCCACGGCAAGACGCGCGAGACGATGGCCTTCACCCGTCAGGCGGTGAAGGACGGGCGGATCGGGATCATCTTCCCCTCCGGCCGCCTCGCCCAGCGCAAGAAGCTGTCGCTGCACGAGCGGGACTGGATGCCCTCGGCCGCGATGCTCGCGCGGAAATACGACCTGCCGGTCATCCCGATCAACATCCGGGCCCGCAATTCCAGCCTGTTCTACCTGTTCGACCTGATCCACCCCACCCTGCGGGACATCACCCTCTTCCACGAGACGCTGAACAAGGCCCGTCAGCCCTACCGGGTCACCATCGGGGAAGAGGTCTCGCCCGCCGCCATTCCGGCCGGCGGCGAGGAGGGGATCGAGATGCTCAAGCGCATCACCCTCTCGCTCGGCGGCGAGAGCGAGGGGCCGGCGGTCAGCCTCGTCCGCGCGACCCGGCCCGTCCTGAAGTCCTGAAGCGCTCGCGTCAGCCCCGGACCGGCGCGCCGGCCGGGCCGGGCGTGGTCAGCAGCGCATAGGGCCGGTCCTGCGGCCGCGGCACCGTGTCGAGCGGCGCGATCTGGCAGTAATCCTGCGACCGGGTCCATTCCGCGATCTCGTCGCGGACCCAGCCATGGCTCATCGGGCCCCACTGATTCGCGATTCCGCGCCCGCCCGCCGCGACCACGTCGTGATCGGGAACCACGACCGACATGATCCGCACCGCGCAGGACAGGTTGGCCGTGCCGCTCTGCAGTTCGGACCCGCTGTCCGCCCGGCAATCCACGGCATCGGCGGTGCTGGGATAGATCTGAAGCAGCCCGTGATAGAGGCCCGCCCCCACCACCTCGGGCTGGAAGCGGCTTTCGTAATAGGCAATGCCCGACATCAGGCCGGTCCAGAAGGCGCGGCGGTCGCGGAGCGAGGCCTGCTCGTAGCCCGGGCACCAGGTCGCGATATCGGCGGGGATGGTGGCGGGCACCTCCGCGCCGTGCCCCTCGAGCGCGGACATCATCACCCGCGTCCAGAGCGGGCCGCGGCTCTCGTCGTTCCACTGCGCGGCCGGCAGGTAGGGATCGCGCGCACGCGGCCGGGCGGGCGGAAGACCCACATTGACCGGCGGCGGGGCAAGCTCCGGCCGGGCGGCGGGGCGCGGCACGACGACGGCGGTCGCGGCCAGCGCGGGTGCCAGGGGGGCGGAGGTGGCCGTGGCGGCGAGATCGGACGGCAGCGGCGCCGATTGCGCGGCCAGCGCGCCCGGCAGCCCGAGGAGTGAGGCGAGGACCGCGCCGCGCAGGCCCCCCGGGATCGACCTGGTCGTCATCGTCGTGCGCATCCTCGATCCTTCCGGCCGCTGGGGCCCTGCTGTCCGTCGTCCGTCGATCAGCCCTGCTGCGCCGCGGCACCGGGCCGGCAATATTCCTGGTTGCTCACCCAGTCGCGCATCTCGGCGCGGTGCGTGGCGGAATGGAACGGGCCCCAGTCCAGCATCCCGCGCGAGACGGTCCCGCGCGAGGCGACCTGATGGGCCGCGATGCGGACCGCGCATTGCAGGTTCGCCGTGCCGTCGCGCAGCGCCTCACCCGACTGCGCCTCGCAGCCATAGCCGCGGGCCGTGCGCGGGTCGATCTGGACGAGGCCGAACCAGCGACCGCCGCCACCGACCGCGCGGGGGTTCCAGGTGCTCTCGAACCGCGCCAGCGCCGAGAAGAGACCGGCCCAGAAGGCCGCGCGTTCCTCCTGCGGGGCGGTGTCGAAGCCGGGGCACCAGCTTTCGATGTCCGCAGGCAGGGTCGACAGCAGGACCGCGCCCTCTTCCTGCAGCGCCTCGAGCGTCGCCTCGGTCCATTCCTCGCTCTCCGGCCGGTGGTCCCACGCCATCACGGGCAGGGCCTCCACGATCTCGACGTCGGGGCTCTCCAGCACGGGCGAGGTCGCGCAGGCGGAGAGCAGGGCCACGAGAGCGAGCGGCGCGGCGGCGAGGCGGAAGTTCATCGGATCTGGACCGTCGTTGTTGAAGACCGGCGGCTTGGACCCGGATTCCGCCCCGAGGTCGAGTCGGCCTTTCGGCTCTGCCGCAATTTTCGGCAGATTCTCGCCTGACGTAGAGGTAAATCCCGCCGATCCCGGGCACTTGTCCACAGCTTGCCCCCTTCGGGGCCTTCGCCTAGAACCGCCGCACCCCGAAGGAACGAGGTGCGCCCCCATGCTGGACCTGACATTCGAAGCCCCCGCGCCCAGGCGGATCTCCGGCGCCACGGGCGACTGGGAGCTGGTGATCGGCCTCGAGGTCCACGCCCAGGTCGCGACGAAGGCCAAGCTCTTCTCGGGCGCCTCGACGCGGTTCGGGGCCGAGCCGAACAGCAACGTCGCCTTCGTCGATGCCGGGATGCCCGGAATGCTGCCCGTCATCAACGAGGGCTGCGTGGCGCAGGCGGTGCGGACCGGGCTGGGGCTGAAGGCCGTGATCAACCTCGTCAGCGCGTTCGACCGCAAGAACTACTTCTATCCCGACCTGCCGCAGGGCTACCAGATCAGCCAGCTTTATCATCCCATCGTCGGCGAGGGCGAGGTGATCGTCGAGATGGGCCCCGGGATCGCGCGGCGCGTCCGGATCGAGCGGATCCACCTCGAGCAGGACGCGGGCAAGTCGATCCACGACATGGACCCGCACATGTCCTTCGTCGATCTCAACCGCACCGGCGTCGCCCTGATGGAGATCGTGAGCCGCCCCGACATCCGCGGGCCCGAGGAGGCCGCCGCCTATGTCGGCAAGCTGCGCCAGATCATGCGCTATCTCGGCACCTGCGACGGCAACATGCAGAACGGCAACCTGCGCGCGGACGTGAACGTCAGCGTCTGCCGGCCCGGCGACTACGAGCGCTACCAGGAAAGCCAGGACTTCAGCCATCTCGGCACGCGCTGCGAGATCAAGAACATGAACTCGATGCGCTTCATCCAGCAGGCGATCGAGTACGAGGCCCGCCGCCAGATCGCGCTGCTCGAGGACGGCAGGACCGTCACGCAGGAAACCCGGCTCTACGATCCCGACAAGGGCGAGACGCGCTCGATGCGATCGAAGGAGGAGGCGCACGATTACCGCTACTTCCCCGATCCCGACCTGCTCCCGCTCGAGATCGAGCAGGGCTGGGTCGACGACATCGCCGCCTCGCTGCCCGAACTGCCGGACGAGAAGAAGGCGCGGTTCATGGCCGAGTTCGGCCTGACCGACTACGACGCGGGCGTCCTCACCGCCGAGGTCGAGACGGCCGCCTATTTCGACGCCGTGGTCGAGGGCGGCGCGGGCCGCGATGGCAAGATGGCGGCGAACTGGGTCATCAACGAGCTGTTCGGCCGGCTGAAGAAGGACGACCGGGACATCACCGAAAGCCCCGTCTCCCCCGCCCAGCTGGGCGGGATCGTCGACCTGATCGCGAAGGGCGACATCTCGGGCAAGATCGCCAAGGACCTGTTCGAGATCGTCTATTCCGAAGGGGGCGACCCGGCCGAAATCGTCGAGTCGCGCGGCATGAAGCAGGTCACCGATACCGGCGCGCTCGAGGCGGCGGTGGACGAGGTGATCGCCGCGAACCCCGCCCAGGTCGAGAAGGCCAGGGCGAACCCCAAGCTCGCGGGCTGGTTCGTCGGCCAGGTGATGAAGGCGACGGGCGGCAAGGCGAACCCGGCCGCGGTCAACCAGTTGGTGACGGAGAAGCTGGGGCTCTGACGCCCCTCCCCCGCGAAGACCGGGAACGGCGCCCCTTGCGGCGCCGTTTTCCGTTCCGGGACCCGCACACGAAAAAGGCGGACCCCGAAGGGCCCGCCCCACTCGTCACTCGACCTGCCGGGCTCAGCCGACCGTCGCGCCATCCGTGCGGCGGACGACCACGATGGAAGAGCGCGGCAGCACGCCTTCGCCGTCCGGGAACGGGGCGGAGGGGTGCTGGATGCCGACGAACATCGTCGAGCGATCCGACGACCAGGTCAGGCCCGTCACCTCGGACCCGTTCGGGCCGGTGAGGAAGCGCCGGATCTCGCCGGTCTCGGGATCGCCCGCGAGCATCTGGTTGTTGCCCATGCCCTCGAACTCGCCCTCGTTGCTGTCGTCGCCGTCGGTCTGGATCCAGATCAGGCCGGTCGTGTCGATCTGCATCCCGTCGGGCGAGTTGAACAGGTTGCCGGCATTGATGTTCTCGGTCCCCGCATAGGGCCCCTCGGCATGGACGTTCGGATTGCCCGCCATGACGTAGAGATCCCAGTCGAAATCGACGGCGCCGTGATCGCCGTTCTCGGGCCGCCAGCGCACGATCTGGCCGTACTCGTTGGTCTCGCGCGGGTTGGGCGCATTGACCGCCATCGGATCGCCGCCGGCATTGGTCAGCACCTCGCCGGCATCGTTCGTGGCCCCGCGACGGGAATTGTTGGTCAGGCAGCAATAGGCCTCGGCCGCCGTGGGATCGACCGCGATCCATTCGGGACGGTCCATCGTCGTGGCGCCGACGGCAGAAGCGGCGGTCCGGGTGAAGATCGCGATCTCCGCCGGCTCCATCCCCGTCGCCTCGGGGGTCAGGGCGACCCATTCGCCGGTCATGTTGTCGGCGAAGGTCGCCGCGAAGAGCTGTCCCTCGACCAGCAGGGTGGAGGTGTCCCCGCCCTCCTCGGAGACGTCGCGGCTGACCCATTTGTACATGAACTCGCCGCGCTCGTCGTCGCCCATGTAGACGACCAGGCGCCCGTCGTTCGCCAGCGCATACGCCGCGTTCTCGTGCTTGAAGCGGCCGAGGGCGGTGTGCTTGACCGGGGTCGAATTGGCGTCGGAGGGATCGATCTCCACGATCCAGCCGGCGCGGTGCGGCTCGTTCGGCTCAGCGGTCACGTCGAAGCGCGAGTCGTAGAGGTGGTAGTTGTAGCCGTTGCCGTCCGCCGAGATGCCGTAACGGGCATAGCCGGCCGCGACCTTCTCGTCCGTCGGCATCTCGCCCGTGGCGCCGAAGTAGCCGTTGAAGTTCTCCTCGCAGGTCAAGTAGGTGCCCCACGGCGTCCGACCCGAGCCGCAATTGTTGAACGTGCCCAGCGACTGGGTGCCCGACGGATCGGCGGCGGTCTGCATCAGCGGATGGCCGGCGGCGGGGCCGTCGATCGCCATCGGCGAGTTGTGCGTGATGCGGCGGTTGTAGGGGCTGTCGACCACGACCTCCCAGGCGCCGCCGGTCTGCGCCACTTCCATCACCGTCACGCCCTGGAAGTTCTGCAGCCGCAGCACGTCATCGGCACTGGCGGGGGCGGCGTCATCCTCCTGCTCGTCCGGATTCTCGACGTTCCGGCCCATCAGATTGATGTCGTTGTTGGTGTATTCGCTGTTCACGACCAGGATCTCGCGCCCGTCGACGCTGAACAGCTCCATCCCGTCGGTGTTCTCGCCGAAGACGCGGTCCGACCCCTCGGTCGGGATGCCCGTCTCGGGATCGAAGGCCGGCGCGTCGGAGAAGAGCGGATCGCCCCAGCGCACCAAAACGTCCCACTCGTAGCCCTCGGCGACGTGGATCGTGCCGTCGGTCTGCGCCGCGATCTGCTCGAACGGGAAGCGCGAGGCGCCCTGCGCCATCGCGGTCGTCCCGCGCAGCGCCGCGCCGCCCATCACCGCCGCGCCCGACCCGAAGGCGAGCACGCCGCCGAGGAAGCCGCGACGCGAGATCGCCCGTTCCACGACGCGGTCGAACTCCTGCACCTCGGGGCGGGGGAAGTTCGCCTCGTCCCACTCGTCGAAGGTCAGGCCCTGGCCCTTGATGTCGTCCTTCATGATCGTCTCCCTGTCAGGCAGCTGGTTTCCCGTGATGCGGGCGCGCTCGGCCCGGCATGCAGGGGCCATAGGCGCCGATTCCAACAGGCAGATGACAGCGAAATCCTAGCAAAATCATCGGATAACGGCGCCCGGATCGGCGGCGCTCCGCGCGCGTCCCGGCCGCGCGCGGTTTCCCTTCCCGCGGCGGCGCTGCTAGAGGGGGCCGGCAGCCAGAGCCGGAAGATCCCGATCATGACATACGAATACCGCGTCGTGCCCGCCCCGAAGAAGGCCGAGAAGGTCAAGGGCGTCAAAGGGGCCGACGCGCTGATCGCGGCCACGCTGGAAACCCTTCTCAACGAGCAGGGCGCCGAGGGATGGGAATACCTGCGCGTCGACACCCTGCCGGTGGAGGAGCGTCAGGGTCTGACCGGCCGGACGACCACGTTCCAGAACGTCCTGGTCTTCCGCCGGCGCCGGGCCGAGGAGTCCCCCCGGCGCGAGGCGCTGCCCGCCCCGTCGCGCGAGGAGAGCGCGGCGGCGGCCCCTGCCCCGTCGGTCGATCCCGCCCCGGCGCCCGCGGGCCCGGGCGCCACCGTCACCGCGACCGACCCGGCCCCCGTGCGCCCCCCCCGCATCCTGGGCGGGGCGGACCGCTCGGCCCCGCCGGGCGGCCCGCTCGCCCCGGCCGCCGACCGGTCCGAGGTCTTCGGCAGCGGGGACAAGGGCACGCTGCCCAGCCCCGGGGCGATCGGCGACACGATGCGCGACCGCCCGAAATCCGACGAGAGCTGAGCGCCCTCAGCCGATCTCGATGGCGAGGGCGTGGATCCGGTCCATGAGGTCCCGTCCGATGGCGGCGTGGATCGCGCGGTGACGCGCGATCCGGCTCTGCCCCTCGAAGGACTCGTCCGAGATCCGCACCCGCCAATGGCTCTCGCCGCTGCCGTCATCGCCGGCATGGCCCGCATGCTGGGCGCTCTCGTTGATGACCTCCAGCCGCTGCGGGCGGAAGGCCGCCTGCAGGCGATCACGGATCTGCGCGTCAAGTCTCATTTTTTCCTTTCCACCTCTTCAATCCCCCGTCTCTTTGCATAAAATCCCGCCTCCAGATCGAGCAGGCGAGGCGGCTATCATGGCTAAGAGCGATCCATTCGGCTTCGATATGTCGGTATCCGCGTCGAAGAAGAAGAACCCGCGCGGCCGCCGCGGCATGTCCGGGGCGTTCGAGACCTCGACCCGGGTCTGCGACCATCCGGGCTGCGAGGAATCCGGCAAGTACCGGGCCCCGAAGAGCCCCGATTCCCTCGACGATTTCTACTGGTTCTGCAAGGACCATGTCCGCGAGTACAACCTCAAGTGGAACTTCTTCGACGGCAAGACGGAGTCGGACTACGAGGAGCGGATGGCCGGCGACCGGGTCTGGGACCGCGAGACCAAGCCCTTCAAGCGCAGCGTGGAAGAGCGCGCCTGGGCGCGGCTCGGCATCGACGACGCGCATCAGGTCCTGGGCGAGAACGCGACCCGCAATCCCGGCAAGGCGGCCTCGGGCAAGCGAAAGCTGCCCCCGACCGAGCGCCGCGCGGTCGAGATCCTGGACGTCAGGGACAGCATGACCAAGCCCGAGATCCGCAAGGCCTACAAGGCCCTGATCAAGGTGCTGCATCCCGACATGAACGGCGGCGACCGCAGCCACGAGGAACAGCTTGCCCAGGTCGTCTGGGCATGGGACCAGATCAGGGTCAGCCGGAACTTCCGCGACGCGTCGTAGCCGGGGCGGACGGCGTCCAGGCGAAGATGCTGTCCCGCTCGCGCTGGTACTCGGCGCGGTGGAGATGGGCGATCAGGTAGATCAGCACCCACATCAGGCCGACCGCCGGCCAGGCGGCGAGCGTGACTAGCAGCGTGAACGGCCCGAACATCGTGCCGTAGAGCGGCAGGGCCAGCGTTCCGCCGAACAGCCCGGCATAGAGCGTGCCCTGCGCGATCGCGCGTGCGAGACGCAACCAGCCGCGCGGCCCGGAATGGCCGAGATGCGACCGCACGAAATGCAGCCCCAGCACGCCGCCGAGCGTCGCGGCGACGATCAGCCAGACGTGATAGGGGCCGAGCGGGTCGAAGACGGAACGGCCGGCATCCAGGTTGACGACGACGACATAGCCGACGAAGGCCGAGACGAGCGCCATGGCGGCATAGGACTGCACCTGCTGCCGCTCCCCGGCACTCAACTTCAGGTTGTTTCGTTTGAGCATGTGAACGGCGGTCCCGGCCTCGGATGGTTTCCGAGTCCTAAACGAACCGGCCGTCCTTGTGGTCCGGGCGGGGCGGAAACGCTGTGTTCGCGGGCGGGCTCCGCCACAGGCCTTAACACGGGCGCCCGCCTCCCCCCTCCCTTGCCCTTCGCCCGGCGATGTTGGAAGAGGGTCGCCGGCGCCCCCGGGGCGCATCCGCCGTCCTGTCCGCGAAGGAGTGCGACCATGTCCCACGGAACGTTCGACCCGAACCTGCGTCCGACCGAGGAGATCTCGGTCCGCGAGACCTTCGGCATCGAGACCGACATGGTGGTCAAGGGCTTCGCCGAGCGGACGGAGCGGGTGCCCGAGGTGGACAGCACCTACAAGTTCGACCCCGACACGACGCTCGCGATCCTCGCCGGTTTCTCGCATAACCGTCGGGTGATGATCCAGGGGTATCACGGCACCGGCAAGTCGACGCATATCGAACAGGTCGCCGCGCGGCTGAACTGGCCCGCGGTTCGGGTGAACCTCGACAGCCACATCAGCCGCATCGACCTGATCGGCAAGGACGCGATCAAGCTGAAGGACGGCAAGCAGGTCACCGATTTCCAGGAGGGGATCCTGCCCTGGGCGCTGCGCAACCCGGTCGCGATCGTCTTCGACGAATACGATGCCGGCCGCGCGGACGTGATGTTCGTGATCCAGCGGATCCTCGAGGCGGACGGCAAGCTCACGCTGCTCGACCAGAACGAGATCATCACCCCCAATCCGTATTTCCGGCTCTTCGCCACGTCGAACACGGTCGGTCTCGGCGACACGACGGGCCTCTATCACGGGGTGCAGCAGATCAACCAGGCGCAGATGGACCGCTGGAGCCTGGTGACGACGCTGAACTACCTGTCGCACGATGCCGAGGCGGCGATCGTTCTGGCCAAGTGCCCGCACTACAATACCGAGAAGGGCCGCAAGACCGTCAGCCGCATGGTGACGGTGGCGGAACTGACGCGCACCGCCTTCATGTCGGGCGAGCTGTCGACGGTGATGAGTCCGCGCACGGTGATCAATTGGGCGCAGAACGCCGAGATCTTCCGCAACGTGGGCTATGCCTTCCGCCTGTCCTTCCTCAACAAGTGCGACGAGCTCGAGCGGCAGACGGTGGCGGAGTTCTACCAGCGCTGCTTCGCCGAGGAACTGCCCGAGAGCGCCGCCGCCATGGCGATGGCCTGATCGACCGCCGGTCCGGCGCGGGGCCCCTCCCGCGGCCGGATCGGGCACCCGCGCCCGCGGGCCCGCTCGCGCCGGCTGCCCCGCTGCCCGTCCCGCGGCTGCGCGCCCCGCAGGGCCGCTCCCGGTCCCGCCAGTCCAGCGCCCGAGATGCGTGCCCGGTAGAGCCGCTGCTGGCACAGATGCCCCTCCGATACCCGCAGCGGCTCGCCCCGCGGGGCCGCTCCCGGTCCCGCCGCCCGTCCCGCACGAGGGGCGGCATGCCCCCGCTCGCGCGGTCCTAGCCCCGCCGCCCGTCCCGCGCCCAGAGCGGCTCGTCCCGTTCGGCCGGCGCGGCGCGTGCGGCGCTTTCGGCGAGAAGGCGCATCAGCACCGCTTTCGGCAGGGCGCGGTGCAGGCGCAGGCCCACGAACACCTCCCCCGTCCAGGCGACCGTGCCCGTGATCCGGACGCCGCAGACGAGGAAGCCGATCCGTGTCCCCTGCGCGGGGGGCGCCGACATCCGCAGCCGCGCCCCGTGCCGGGACAGGTCCACCAGCCGCACGGCGGGATCGCCGCGATCCGGCACGAGCCGCACCGGCAGATCGCAATCGAACCGGCGTTCGCGGCGCGAGCGGCGGAACCGGTCACCCCAGATCGCGATGGCCCCGGCGATGAGCGCCAGCACCAGCCCCACCCCCAGGATCTGCCCGTAGAGGTCCAGCCCCCCCGGCACGCCCCGGACGCCGCCGGGACGGGCCACGTCCTGCGCCGCAAGGCCGGCGGGAGAGAGGCAGAGGAGGAGGACGAGGCGCCACATGCCCGCCAGCATGCAGCGGCGGGATGAAGACGGGGTTAAGGGCCCCGCCCCTTGCCAAGGCCGCGTCGCTGGACGATGTCTCCCCCATGGCGAAGAACAGCGACAACCCGGCCGATCCCTTCAAGAAGGCGCTGATCGAGGCGACGAAGGTGCTCGCCGACGACGCCGATCTGACGATCAGCTTCTCGGTCGATCCGCCGGGCCAGACGGCCGATTCGATCCGCCTGCCCCAGGTCAGCCGCCGGATGACCCGCGACGAGGTGCTGCTCGCCCGGGGGGTCGCCGACAGCTCGGCGCTTCGCCACCGCTACCATGACGCCGCGACCCATAACCGCTACCTGCCGCAGGGCCAGATGGCGCGCGACCTCTACGAGGCGATGGAGACCGCGCGGGTCGAGGCGCTGGGGGCCGAGCGGATGCCGGGCACAGCCGGCAACATCGACGCGCGCATCGGCACCGAGGCGCGGCGCAAGGGCTACGAGCAGATCCGCGAGGCCAGCGACGCGCCGCTTGCCGTGGCCGCCGGCTACCTCTTTCGCCACCTCGCCACGGGACGCGAGATGCCCGAGGGCGCGCGCAACGTGATGGAGCTGTGGCGCGGATTCATCGAGGAGCAGACGGGCGACCGGCTGGACGACCTCGCCGGCCGGCTCGACGACCAGGGCGCCTTCGCGAAGTTCGCCCGCGACGTGATCCGCGACCTCGGCTACGGCGACCAGCTCGGCGACGATCCCGACCTCTCCGACGACGAGGACGAGGCGTCTGACGAGACCGCCGAGGAGGAGGAACAGGAGAGCGAGGGACAGGACGAGAGCGACGGCGACGAGGCCGAGGCCGCGCCCGAGCAGTCCCAGGACGAGCAGCAGGACGAGAGCCAGGCCCAGGTCTCGATGGACGAGACCGCCGACAGCGAGGAGGCCGAGGAGCAGGAACTCCCCGATGGGGAGGCCCCGATGGAGCCGCCGCCCCCTGCCCCCGCCAGCGAGGCCGATCCCGACTACAAGGTCTATCTCACCGAGCACGACGAGGAGATGGGCGCCGAGGATCTGGCCGAACCGGCGGAGCTCGAGCGCCTGCGCGCCTATCTCGACCAGCAGCTCGAGCCGCTGAAGGGCGCGGTCGGGCGGCTGGCGAACAAGCTGCAGCGCCGGCTGCAGGCGCAGCAGAACCGCAGCTGGGAATTCGACCTCGAGGAGGGGATCCTCGATGCCGGCCGGCTCGCCCGGGTGGTCGCGAACCCGACGACCCCCCTGTCCTTCAAGGTCGAGAAGGATACCGAGTTCCGCGACACGGTCGTCACCCTGCTGCTCGACAATTCGGGCTCGATGCGCGGCCGCCCGATCTCGATCGCCGCGATCTGCGCCGACGTGCTGGCCCGAACGCTGGAACGCTGCGACGTGAAGGTCGAGATCCTGGGCTTCACCACCCGCGCCTGGAAGGGCGGACAGGCCCGCGAGGCCTGGCTCGCCGACGGCCGCCCGGCCAGTCCGGGGCGCCTCAACGACCTGCGCCACATCATCTACAAGCGCGCCGACGCCCCGTGGCGACGCGTGCGCGACAATCTCGGCCTGATGATGAAGGAAGGGCTGCTGAAGGAGAACATCGACGGCGAGGCGCTGGAATGGGCGCATCGCCGGATGACCGCCCGGCCCGAGGCGCGCAAGATCCTGATGGTCATCTCGGACGGCGCGCCGGTCGACGACAGCACCCTCAGCGTGAACGCCGCGAACTACCTGGAAAAGCACCTGCGCGACGTCATCGCGATGGTCGAGAAGCGCAAGGCGGTGGAGCTGATCGCCATCGGCATCGGACACGACGTGACGCGCTACTACGACCGCGCGGTCACGATCACGGATGTCGAGCAGCTCGCCGGAGCGATGACGGAACAGCTCGCCAGCCTCTTCGACAGCGATCCCCGCGCGCGGGCGCGGTTCCGGGGGATGCGGCGGGTCGCCTAGCGCGTCCCCCGCCGCGCCCCGCCCCGGGGCTCCTCCTTTCCGCTGCGTCGTTCCGGCCTTCGGGAGGGCCATTCACCCGCCCCCGGGCACGGCCGCCGCCGGGCAGGGTGGCGGATGGATGACGCCGCGTTCGCTTCCTGCGCCCGATCCGTCCGGCGCGCTTTTCCCCGGGGTCGAGGTCGCGCCATACTGGCCGCGACGAAGACAGCAGCCGGACCCCTCCGATGGACAGCCTCGACCAGTTCCCCCTCTCCGGCACCGAGATCGTCTGGATCGCCGCCGCGATCCTCGTCGCGGTCACGATCCTCATGGGGGTCCGCATCGTGCCTCAATCGGACAAGTACGTGGTGGAGCGGTTCGGCCGCCTGCGCTCGGTCCTCGGGCCCGGGATCAACCTCATCGTCCCCTGGCTCGACCGGGTGGCGCACAAGGTCTCGGTGCTCGAGCGGCAGCTGCCCAATGCCGAGCAGGACGCGATCACCGCCGACAACGTGCTGGTGAAGGTCGAGACTTCGGTCTTCTACCGGGTGACCGAGCCCGAGAAGACGGTCTACCGGATCCGCGACGTGGACGGCGCCATCGCCACCACCGTCGCCGGCATCGTCCGCTCCGAGATCGGCAAGATCGAGCTGGACGAGGTGCAGTCCAACCGCTCCGAGCTGATCGCCAACGTGCGCGAGGGCGTGCGGGCGATGGTCGACGACTGGGGAATCGAGGTGACCCGGGCCGAGGTGCTGGACGTCAATCTCGACGAGGCGACGCGGGCCGCGATGCTCCAGCAGCTCAATGCCGAGCGGGCGCGCCGCGCCATGGTGACCGAGGCCGAGGGCAAGCGCCGCGCGGTGGAACTCGCCGCCGACGGCGAGCTCTACGCCGCCGAGCAGAGCGCCAAGGCCAAGCGCATCCTCGCCGAGGCCGAGGCCTATGCCACGACCCAGCTCGCCGCCTCGCTGCATGACGGCGGGATCGAGGCGGCGCGCTACCAGGTCGCGCTGAAGCAGGTCGAGGCTCTGGCCGCGATGAGCCAGGGCACGGGCGGGCAGACGATCATCGTTCCCGCCGCTGCGGTCGAGGCCTTCTCCGACGCGTTCTCGCTGCTCAAGGGTCGCGGCTGATGGGCTGGCTGCCGCAATGGCCGTGGGAGATGTGGTGGCTCTGGACCGTCGCCGCGCTGGCGCTCGGCATCCTGGAGGCAATCGTGCCGGGCTACGTCTTCCTCGGCTTCGGGTTCGGCGCGGGGGCCGTCGGCCTCGGCCTGCTGGTGGCGCCCGGGATCATGCCGGGCGGACCGGGCGGGCTGATGCTGGTTGCGGCGGTCGTGGCCTTGCTGTCGTGGCTGGTGCTGCGCGCGGTGGTGGGCAGGCGCCCGGGACAGGTGAAGTACTGGGACCGCGACATCAACGACGACTGAGCGGGCTCTGGCGCTGCGGGACGCGAAGGGACGGCACCCCGTTCCTGCGGGCCCCGACACCGCCCCCCGGCCCCGCGGGGGCCCGGGTCAGTCCCGGGGCGGGTGTTCGCGCCCCCCGCTGTCCTTCCGCCCCCGCCCCTTGCCATCCCCCCGACGAGGGCCGACAACCCCGGCACGCCAGACCAGAGGGGCCCGCCATGTTCCAGACCTTCACCGCCGCCACGAGCCCGGATCACGGCGCCGGACGTCTCGCCGCGCTGCGCGCCGAGATGGCGGAGGAGGGGCTCGACGCCGTCCTCGTCCCCCGGGCCGATGCGCACCAGGGCGAATACGTCGCCCCGGCGGACGAGCGGCTGGCCTGGCTGACCGGCTTCACCGGCTCCGCGGGCTTCGCCGTCGCGACGGCCGAGGAGGCGGGGATCTTCGTCGACGGGCGCTACCGGGTGCAGGTGCGGTCCCAGGTGGACCTCGCCGCCTTCACCCCGGTGAACTGGCCCGAGACGAGGACGGCGGACTGGGTGGCCGAGCGGTTGCCGCGCGGCAGCACGCTGGGATTCGATCCCTGGCTGCACACGGTGAAGGAGATCGACGAGCTGCGCGCCGCTCTCGCCCCGCACGGGATCCGGGTGACGGACGGGCCGAACCTCGTCGACCGCGTCTGGGCGGACCGGCCCGAGCCGCCGACCGGCGCCTTCACCGCCTATCCCGAGGAACGGGCCGGCCGCAGCGCCGCCGACAAGCGGGCCCAGATCGCCAGGGGCCTGCGCGAGGCGGGCCGCCGCGCCACGGTCCTCACCCTGCCCGATTCCATCGCGTGGCTGCTGAACATCCGCGGCGTCGACATCGCGCGCAATCCCGTCCCCCATGCCTTCGCCATCCTGATGGAAGACGGCAGCTGCCAGCTTTTCGCGCGCGAGGGCAAGGCGGAGGGGCTCGATCTCGGTCCCGATGTCGCCCTGCTGCCGGAGGACGCGCTTCTCGCCGCGATCGCCTCGCTCGACGGGCCGGTCCAGATCGACCCGGCGAGCTGCCCCGTCGCCGTGCGCGACGCGCTCGAGGCGGCCGAGGTGGAGATCGCCCAGGCCCCCGATCCCTGCCTCCTGCCGAAGGCGCGCAAGACCGAGGCGGAGCTCGCCGGCACGCGCGAGGCGCATCTGCGCGACGGCGCGGCGATGGTCCGCTTCCTCGCCTGGCTCGACGCCGAGGCGCCGAAGGGCCAGCTGACCGAGATCGCCGTGGTCGAGGCGCTGGAGGGGTTCCGGCGCGATACCAACCAGCTGCTCGACATCTCCTTCGAGACGATCTCGGGCGCGGGGGAGCACGGGGCCATCGTGCATTACCGCGTGACCGAGGACACCGACCGGCCTGTCCGCGCGGGGGAACTCCTCCTCGTGGACAGCGGCGGGCAGTACATCGACGGCACCACGGACATCACCCGCACGATAACCGTCGGGACCCCGCCCGAAGGCGCGCGCGAAGCCTATACCCGCGTCCTGCAGGGCATGATCGCGGTGTCGCGCTGCCGCTTCCCCAAGGGGGTCGCCGGCGCCCATCTCGACGTGCTTGCGCGCACGCCGCTCTGGCAGGCGGGGCTCGATTACGATCACGGCACCGGGCACGGGGTCGGCGTCTACCTCTCGGTCCACGAGGGGCCGCAGCGCATCTCGCGCACCTCGGACATCGCGCTTGAGCCGGGGATGATCCTGTCGAACGAGCCGGGCTACTATCGCGAGGGCGCCTGGGGCATCCGGATCGAGAACCTGATCGTGGTGCGGCAGGCCTCGCCCCTGCCCGGCCAGGACGACCGACCGTGGCAGGATTTCGAGACGCTGACCTGGGTGCCGCTCGATCGCCGCCTGATCGAGGCGGGCATGCTGACCCCCGGAGAGAGGGACTGGATCAACGCCTACCACGCCGATACACTCGCGCGGATCGGTCCGCGGGTCGACGGGGCGGCGGCGGACTGGCTCGCCGCGGCCTGCGCGCCCCTCTGAGGGGCACCGGCCCGGACGATCCCGCCATGACCGGATTAGGACGAGGGCGATGCGCGGGCCGATGCGGCCACGACATCGCGGGAAGGAAGGACGAGGCATGAGCAAGATCGAGATCCGCCCGGCGACGGGCACCTATTCGATCCGCGCCGGCGGCGCGGTGCTGGGCGAGACGTCGCGGGCGCTGGAACTGGTCGAGGACGGCCACGACCCGGTCATCTACGTCCCGCGCGAGGATCTGGCGATGGCCTTCCTCGATCCCTCGCCGACTCGGACCACCTGCCCCCACAAGGGCGAGGCGAGCTATTTCCACATCTCGACCGGCAGCGGCACGATCCCGGACGGCGGCTGGTCCTACGAGACGCCGAAGGCGGATGTCGCGCAGATCGCCGGTCACATCGCGTTCTATCCCGACAAGGTCACGGTCGAGCAGACCTGACGCCGCCGGCCTGCCCGCCGCGCAGCTTCCGGTGCGGCCCGGGCCGCCCCGGTGCGGACCGTGACCGGGCCCCGGCGCCGAGACGCGGACCGGCCCGCCCCCGCATCCGGGGCCGACCATGTCCGATCGGGGAAGGACACGCCCGGCGACGGAACGGGCTCATCCGGCGCGCGGGCGCCGGTCCGGTCGCTTCGCCCCCGTCCCTCGGCCGCAGCCGCCGGCCGAAGCTGAACCCGAGGGGGACTTCGGCCGGCCCGGAGGGCGGCGCCCGCCGGACAAGGGCTCCCGCCCCGGCCTGCGGCCCGGCCTGCAACCTGCCGGGGAATGAGCGCCCCCCTGACGATCGTCACACTCTGAAACTCGCCGGGGGGTGGGCCCCCTCCGGCGCGACCGGCCTTCTCAGGAATGTTCCTCCCGCGCCTGCGCCACCAGCGCGGCGTTGAGGGCGCGCAGCGCGTCGGTCTGGAAGACCGCGCCGACGATCTCGGGCGGGGAATCGCCGGGCGGGAAGCGGACGACGGGCAGGAAGGCGGCCCCCGTCGCCTCGAAGACCGGCATCGCCTCTTCCAGCGTCGCGTCGCGCGGCAGGTACGTGCCTTCCGTCACCAGGCGCTCGGCGATCTCGGCATCGGCGGCGCGCGGATGGTCCGGGCCGCGCATCACCTCCTCCGCCCGCAAGGTGCCCAGCAGCCAGGCCTGCGGACCCGCCGCCAGCCGCACGCCCCGCTTGCCGAGCGCCGTGAGGAAGAAGGAATGGTCGACCGCCCGGCTCGACACCGCGACGGCGGTCGAGACGGCCGCCAGGACCGCCACCGCCGCCTGCCAGTCGCCCGTCAGCTCGAACACGATCAGCGTGGTCGAGACCGGCGCACCGAGCACGGACGCCGTCACCGCGCCCAGCCCCGCCAGGGCGTAGAGCGCCCCCTCGCCAGACATCTCGGGCACCAGCGCGGTCGCCACGGATCCGAAGGCGAGTCCGGTCAGCGCCCCGACCATCAGCGCGGGCGAGAAGACGCCCCCGCCCATCCGCCCGCCCAGCGTCACCGCGACCGCCGCCACCTTGACCGCGACCAGCGTCACGCAGGCAAAAAAGCCGTACTCGCCCGAGAGCGCGCGGTTCGTCGTCTCGTAGCCGACGCCGATGATCTCGGGCCAGGCCAGCGCCATCAGCCCGAGCAGCAGTCCCGCCCCCATCGGCCGCGCCCAGATCGGCAGCGCCAGCCGCGCCTGCACCGCGCTGCCCACCCGGTCGGCGAAGAAGATCGACCGCATCAGCACGACCGCGACGGCCCCGCAGAGCAGGCCGAGCAGCAGGAAGGCGGGAAGCTCGACATAGAAGGCGAGCGCCGATTGCACCGGCAGGTCGAACTCGCGCACGTCGCCGAAGGCGATGCGGCTGGTCACGGCGCCCGCGACGCTGGCGATGGCGATGGGCGCGAAGGCGTGGATCGCGTAGTGCCGCAGCACGACCTCGAGCGCGAAGATCGCCCCCGCGATGGGGGCGTTGAAGCTCGCCGCGACGCCCGCCGCCACCGCGCAGCCCAGAAGGTCGCGCCCGACCATGCCGCTGGCGTTGATCCGCACGGCGATCCACGAGGAGAGGATCGCGGCGAGGTGCACGACCGGCCCCTCGCGCCCGGTGGAGCCGCCGGTCGATAGGGTGATGGCGGAGGCGAGGGTCGACAGGATGCCGCGCCGCCGCTCGACCCGCCCGTCGTAGAGGGCGGCGCCCTCGATCACCTCGGGCACGCCGCGCACGCGTCCGTCCATCTGGAAGCGGTGCAGCAGCAGCCCCACGGCGAGGCCGCCCGCCACCGGGATCAGGACGATCCAGTGCCAGTCCAGCGTCGCGGCGAAGCTGCCGAGTGTATTGATGTCGTCGGTCCCGTAGAGTGCGGCCTGCATGCGGGCCACCACCCAGCGGAACGCGACCGCCGCGCCCCCCGCCACGATGCCGAGGGCGAGGGCGATGACCCAGAACTGCGCCTGGTCGGGTCCGCGCCGCAGCAGCAGGTCCCAGGCGCGCGCCACGGCCCCCGATGCCGCCCCCGCGCCGGCCCGGACGAGGCCGGCCGCCGGGCGGGCCCGGGCCGGTGCGCCGCGCTCGCCCGGAGTGCCGGCGCCCCCCGCCAGACCGGGTCCGCCACCCCCAGCGGGGCCGGGACCGGCATCGGCGCGCGTGCCCGGGCCGGAAGATCGGGGAGGGTCTGTCGGCATCATCGTCCCTTGCTGCAGGGCGCGTCATAGCCCGTGGGGCCGCGTCCCGGAAGGCCCCGCCCTCCGGTCGGCCTCCAAACCGGCCGCCGGCGCAGGTGCCGTGTCGCCCCCCGTGCGGGAGGGGCCGGGTCCGCGGGATCGGCCGCGCCGCGACCGGGACGCCTGTTCGGCGCGCCCGTGATCCGCGGCCGCAGGTCGCATCCTCGCGGGACTCGCCTCGCCGGCCCGGCCGGGGTACCCTAGCGGCACCCCCGTTCCCGTCAGCCCGGTCCGTCGCCCCTTGTCCCGTCCAAGCCGCAGAGACTCCGCCCCCCCGCCCCGCCCCGACGCGGTGCCGGAGGACGACGCCCAGGACCTGATCGGCCGGCTCTACGACGTGGCGGTCGACCCGGCCCGCTACGAGGACCTTCTCGACAGGTGGGAGGCGCTGATCGCCCCGCACCGCGCCGCCGCGAACGATCCGCGCGCCGCCATCGACCCGCCGCTCCCCCGGATCGAGGATCACACCCGCCGGGCCGCCGCGATGCTGGACCGCGCCCTGGCCGACGGGGGCGGCCGCGACAGCGTCCGCGCCGCCCTCGACGGGATCGACAGCGCCGCCTTCGTCGTCGATCGCGGGGGCCGGGTCGCCGGCCTGAACCCGCCGGCGGCGCAGGTCTTCGGCCTCGCTGCCGAGGCGCGGCTCGACGCGATGCGCCTCGCCGCGGGCGAGGCCGACCTGCTGCTGCGGCAGCTGGCCCGGATGTTCGCCTCCCCCCGCCCGTCCCCGACGGTGATGCGGGTCCACGGGCCCGAGGACGGGCGCGTCGTCCTGCTGAACCTGCGGCACGTCGCGCCGGAGGGCGAGGCGCCCTTCGTCCTCGTCATCTCGTCCGAGCTGGGCTGGAGCGAGGGGATCGCCGAGCTGCTCTCCCAGGCCTTCGAGCTGACCCGGGCCGAGTGCGAGGTGGTGCGCGGCCTCTGCGAGGGGCTCGGCGCGCCGCAGATCGCCGGACAGAGGGGGCGCAGCGTCGGCACGGTGCGGGCGCAGATCAAGTCGATCCTCTCCAAGACCGAGACCCGCGGCCAGAGCGAGCTGGTCCGCCTGACGCTGTCGCTGACCGAGCTCGCCCGCCTGCCGGGCCGGGCGCCGGCCCCGGCCGGCCGGTCGATCGGTCAGGGCACGCTCGCCCCGCGCGAAGTCTTCCGCCTCGACCGCCCCGGGCCGCGGCAGATCGAGTACCTCCTGCTCGGCGATCCCGCCGGGCGGCCGGTACTGTACTACCCGCTGGATTACGGACTCGTCCGGTGGCCCGCCAGCGCCGAGGCTGCGGCCGCAGCGCGCGGCATGCGGATCGTCGTCCCGATCCGGCCGGGCTACGGCCGGTCGACCCCGCTGCCGAAGGGCGCCCCCTATGCCGACACGATCGTCGACGATCACGCGGCGCTGCTCGACCATCTCGGCATCGCCGCCTGCCCGGTTCTGACGCTCGGGAACGACAGCTATTTCGGCTACCGCCTGCAGTCGCGCCACCCGGCCCGCATCGCCGCTCTGATCTGCGCCTCGGGTGTGCTGCCGCTCACCCGCCCCGACCAGTACGAGCGGATGGACAAGTGGCACCGGTTCATCCTCGCCTCGGCGCGCTACACGCCGCAGCTCCTGCCCTTCATGGTCAAGGGCGGCTTCGCGCTCGCCCGGCGCAAGGGCAAGCGCTACTTCGTCCACTCGGTCTACGGCAAGTCGGCCGCCGACGTCGCCACCTTCGAGATCCCGGAGGTCTACGAGGCGATGGTCTGCGGCTCGGACGTGGCCCTGAGCGAGGATCATTCCGCGCACGAGGCCTTCACCCGCGAGGTCATCAGCCACGAGCGCACGGACTGGAGCGCCGACCTCGCCGCGCTCCGCGCCTCCGGCCGGCCGGTCGTGTTCTTCAGCGGCCATCAGGACCCCCAGGTCCCCCTCGCCACGCTTGAGGAGCATGTCGCCGAATACGGCTGGATCGACTTCCGCCGCTATCCCGGCGCCGGGCAACTGCTGTTCTTCCGCGAATGGCGCGACGTGCTGGACGAACTGGAGCGCCATCTGCCCCCCCGGCGCTGAGAGGGGGCGGGCGGCTCGCCCCGCGATTTTCCCGCCGCATGCCCCGGTTTGCCCCAATCGGGGTATGACGACATCGGCGCACGGATCCTAGAAGGCAGGGGTCGCCGCAAGCGCATTGCCGCGGCCCGCCGGTCCCGGGGGGCGCGACGTTTCGACAGGGGGGGCCGCCACGCGCGGATCCTTTTCCGATTTGACAGCACAGGGCCGGATCATTTCCCGGTCGATGAACCCGCGGGGGGCAGGCATGACGGATCGCCCGATGCGCAGACGCCCGACCCCCGCGGTTCTCGTCACCGGCCCCGGCGGCACCGCGCGCGTCACCGCCATCGGCCGGACCGTCCGCCTCGTCGCGCTCTGCGGCGTCGTGCCCTGTCTCGCCCGGCGGCTCGGCCTGCCGGCGGTGCCCCTGCCCGACCTGCAGCGCCCCGGCGCGCCGCCCCTGGGCTGCCGTCCGGTCCCGGCCCGCTGATCCCCCCGGTCGGGGGCCTCAGGCCGCCACGTCCGCCAGCAGGGCCCGCGCCGCCTCCCGCGCCGCCTCGGTCACCGTGTCGCCCGAGATCATCCGTGCGATCTCGTCCACCCGGTCGGCGGGCGCCAGCGCCACGACCCGGCTCAGCGTCTCGTCCCCCTCGACGCGCTTCTCGGTGCGCCAGTGATGCGCGCCGCGCGCGGCCACCTGCGGGGAATGCGTCACGACGAGGACCTGCGCCCCCTCCGCCAGCCGCGCGAGCCGGCGTCCGACGGCATCGGCCGTCGCCCCGCCGACCCCGCGGTCGATCTCGTCGAAGATCAGCGTCAGCCCCCGCGCCTCGCGGGTGAGGCTCACCTTCAGCGCCAGCAGGAAGCGGCTGAGCTCCCCGCCCGAGGCGACCCGGCCGAGCGGCCCGGGCGGCGCGCCCGGATTGGTCGCGACGACGAACGTGGCCTCGGACGAGCCCTCCGGCCCCGGCGCGCCGTCCGCGATCTCCACCTGGAACACCGCCCGGCCCAGCTTCAGCGGCTCCAGCTCGCGCGCCATGTCCGCCTCGAGCGCGCGGGCGGCCGCCTCGCGCCCCGCCCGCAACGCGGCATCGGCGGCGGCGAAGGCCGCACCGGCCTCGCGCGCCTCGCGGGCCAGCCGGTCCATGTCGCCGTCCGACGCGTCGAGCGCCGCCAGCCGCGTCTCGAGGCCCGCCGCGAATTCCGCCAGGCCGTCGGGCTGCACGCCGTGCTTGCGGGCGAGGCCGCGGATCGCGAAGAGCCGCTCCTCCACCGCCTCCAGACGGCCGGGATCGTCCTCCAGCGCGTCCAGCGCCGCGGCGACTTCCTGCTCGGCCTCGCCGATCGCGTCCATCGCGCGGGCCAGCGCCGCGATCGCCGCGTCGAGCCGGCCATCGGCCTGCGCCGCCGCGCCGTCCAGCCAGCGCATCGCATCCGCGGCAAGGCCCTCGGCCCCCTCGCCGCCGATCCCGGCATGGGCCCGCTCGATGTCGCCGCGGATCCGCGCGCCCGCCTGCAGCGCCCTGCGCTCGGTATCCAGGGCGGCATCCTCGCCGGGCCGCGGGTCGAGGACGCGCAGCTCGCCCGCCGCGTGGCGCAGGAACTCCTCCTCCTCGAGCAGAGCGTCGCGGGCCCGGCGCACCTCGTCCAGCGCCCGCTCCGCCGCGCGCCGCCGGGCCCAGGCCGCGCGGGTCGCGGCCACGAGATCCTCGAGCCCGCCATGCGCGTCCAGCAGCCGGCGATGCCCCCGCGCGTCCAGGAGGCCCCGGTCGTCGCCCTGCCCCTGCAGCTCCACCAGCGTCTCGGACAGCGCCCGCAGCACCTCGCCGGAGACGCGGACCGAGTTGATCCAGGCGGTCTTGCGCCCGCCCTCGGCATTGACCCGCCGCAGGATCACCTCGCCGTCCTCGACCGCGATCCCCGCCTCGGCCAGCACCGCACGCCCGGGATGGTCGGCGTCCAGCTCGAACTCGGCCGTCACCTCGCCCTGCGCGGCGCCCTGGCGCACCAGCTCGGCGCGCCCGCGCCATCCCAGCACGAAGCCCAGGCTGTCGAGGAGGATCGACTTGCCGGCCCCCGTCTCGCCCGTGATCACGTTCAGGCCGGGCCGGAAGGCCATGTCCAGCCGGTCGATGATCAGCATGTCGCGGATATGCAGGTGGCGGAGCATGGCGCCTTTATGGGGGCTGCCGATGCAGCGTCAATGGCCCGTCCCGCGCACCGGGTGGGGCCGGCAAGGTCGGGCCCGGCCCGCCCCCTTATCTTGCCGCAAATACTCCGGGGGAGTCGCCCTCAGGCGACGGGGGCAGAGCCCCCGCCCGATATCCGCCCCTCGACGCCGTCAGATCCACTCGCCCCGCACGACCTGCCTGTAGATCGAGGCGAGCCAGCTGTCGCCCCGCGCCTCCATCGCCAGGCCCTGCCCGGTCAGCAGCGCGTAGCTGCTCGCGTACCATTCGGTCGACTGGTAGTTGTAGCCGAGGATCGCGCCGGCGGTCTGCGCCTCCTCCGTCAGGCCGAGCGAGAGGTAGGCCTCGACCAGCCGGTGCAGCGCCTCGGGCGTGTGCGTCGTGGTCTGGAAATCCTCCACCACGACGCGGAAGCGGTTCACCGCCGCCGCGAAATGGCCACGGCCGAGATAGTAGCGCCCGATCTCCATCTCCTTCGCCGCGAGGTGGTCGAAGGCGAGGTCGAACTTCAGCATCGCCGATTGCGCGTACTCGCTCTCGGGATATTGCTCGATCACGACCCGCAGCGCCTGCAGCGCCTGGAAGGTCAGCCCCTGGTCGCGGCCGATCTCGTCGATCTGGTCGTAATAGCTCAGCGCCAGCAGGTAGGACGCGTAGGCCGCGTCCTCGTCCGCCGGGTAGAAGTCGAGGAAGCGCTGCGCCGAGGACCGCGCGCTCTCGTAGTCGCGGTCGCGGTGATAGGCGAAGGCCTGCATGATCAGCGCCCGCTTCGCCAGCTGCGAATAGGGATAGAGCCGCTCGACCTCGCCGAAATAGAAGGCCGCGTCCTCGGCCTGGCCCTGCGACAGCTCGTATTCCCCGCGCTGGAAGATCTCCTCCGCCGGGTAGCCGTCCAGCGGGCCGGGCACGCCGCCGTCCAGGATGCCGCATCCCGTCAGCGTCGTCGCCAGCATCGCTGCCATCAGGGCCTGACGTCCGCCTGCCATGCCGCTCCCCTCTTTCCGCCTCTTGTCCGGGCCCGGGCGTGCCGCCTCTTGGTCCCCAGGGCCTGCCTCTACCATGAAAGTCCGGGCGCGGGAAATGGGCGACGGGCGGGACCGGCGCGAGGCGGCGTCAGGCCGCGGCCTCGAGGTCGCAGAGCGCGACGCCGGCGCCCGGCAGACGCGCCGCCCGCCGGGAATCGCAGGTCGTCCAGCCCCAGTTGGCCGGGTCGGCGAAGAGCGCCCGCAGGAGCGCGTTGGTCACCGCGTGGCCCGCGCGAAGCCCGGTATAGCGGCCCAGGATCGGCGCCCCGGCGGTGTAGAGATCGCCGAGCGCGTCCAGCATCTTGTGCCGCACCGCCTCGTCCTCATGGCGCAGCCCGCCCGGGGTCAGCACCTCGGCCCCGTCGACCACCACCGCGTTCTCGAGCGATCCGCCGAGGGCGAGCCCCCCCGCCTGCATCGCCTCGACATCCGAGAGCCGGCAGAAGGTGCGGCTGTCGCACAGATCGTGCACGAAGGCGCCGTTCGCCATGTCCATCCGCCGCTGCTGCCGGCCGATCGCCGGGTCGGGGAAGTCGATCGTGAAGTCGATCACCAGCCCCGGCGCGGGGTCGAGCCGGGCGACGGCCTCGCCACGCCGCGCCTCGACCGGGCGGCGCACGACGATGGCGCGCAGCGGTTCGGCCAGCGGCGCGATCCCGGCATCGAGCAGACCGCGGACGAAGGGCCGCGCGCTGCCGTCGAGGATCGGGACCTCGGGACCGTCGATCTCGACCACGACGTTGTGGATCCCGGTCCCGGCCAGCGCCGCCATCAGGTGCTCGATCGTGCCGACCGAAACCGCGCCGCGCACGATCCGGGTGTTCAGCGGCTCGCCGGGGACGTGGGACCACAGGGCGGGGATCTCGACCGCGGGGACGAGGTCGGTCCGGCGGAACACGATCCCCCGCCCGGCCGGCGCCGGGCGCAGGACGAGCCGGGCCGGCTGCCCCGAATGGAGGCCGCGTCCCGTGAAGGTCGTCGTCTGGGCGATGGTGGTCTGCACGTGATCTGCCTGCGTCTCGTCGCGCGTCAACTCGCGCTTAATCTTTTCGGAACATGATCTAGGAAAGGGGCCCCTGCCCCTCAACTCACCTTTTGCAACGCCCCTGTAACAGCCTCCGTGCACGGGTGCGGCCCTTGTTCCGCGGCCCCGCGAGGGTCGTCCCGGGCAGGGTCCCGCGAACGAACCGCGCCGCTCCATGCGGGCCGTGCGCGGCAAGTGGCAGCCGGGGTCCGGGCAGGTCGGTCGTCGGCAGAGGGCCGGCCCGCGCGAAGCTGGCGAGGGCCACGTCCCGGCCCCGGGGCCTCGGCGGATCGGCACCCGGCAGAGGTCCGGCTCGCGCCAATCTGGCGAGGGCTGTGTCGGAGCGCGCCGGGGAAGGGTCGGCCGCGTCACCGTCAGGGGCGGGCCGGGGCGGGCCGGGTCCGGGCGCGGAACGCCACAGGGCCGCCCCTGGGGACGGCCCTGCCGGATCGTGTCGCTCGTCTCGTCCGGTCCCGCTCCGGACCGGCCGGGACGGCTCAGTTCGCCTGGCGGCGGAGGAAGGCCGGGATCTCGATCTTCTCCTGCTCGGGATCGACATCGGCGTCACCGCGCACGGCCTGCGGGCGGGGCTGCGACCGCTCCGGCGTGGCGGCGCGGGGCTGGGGCCGCTCGCCCGCGGCGCGGGCCTGCGGCTCGGCATGGCCCTCGCCCGAGCCGGTCATCCGGCCGATCAGGGAGTTGAGGCCAAAGCGCGGACGCTCGCCCTCCGACGCGCGCGGCGCCTCGCCCCGGGGGGCGGGCTCCTGCTGGCGGCTGTCGGCGCGGGGCTGGCTGCGCTGCGCGGCGTCGCGCAGGCGTGCCAGCGCATCGGGCGCGGGCTGGCCGCCGGCCGGCTTGCGCGGCGCGACGAAGCTCTCGGGCGCATGGCCCATCGGGGGCTCGGCGCGCGGGCGGTAGGCCGGGGGCGGCAGATCGTCCTCGGCCTCGTAGCGGCCGCCGTCGCGCCCGTCATAGCCCGGCTCGTCAAAATCGGAGGCGTCGAACAGGTTCGGCTCCTCCTCGGCCTCGGCGACCGGCTGGGGCGCGGGACGCGGGGCCTCGGTCACGCGGCGCTCGGCCGCGGCGCGGGGCGCCTCGTCGCGCGGGGCCGGCCGGGGCTCGGCCGTGCGCTCGAGGTTGCGCTCGACGTTCCGTTCGGCCCGTTCGGGGGCCCGCTCACGGGCGGCGGGCCGCTCGGCGGGCTCCTCGGCGGCGACCTTGTCGCGCAGCGGCTGCGACATCGAGCGGCGCGGCAGCGGGGTGTCGGCGCGGCTGGCCACGGCGTCGATCCCGGTGGCGACGACCGAAACGCGCATCGCGCCTTCCATCGACGGGTCGAGGGTCGAGCCGACGATGATGTTGGCGTCCGGATCCACCTTCTCGCGGATCTGGTTCGCCGCCTCGTCCAGCTCGAACAGCGTCAGGTCGTGGCCGCCGGTGATGTTGATGAGCACGCCCTTGGCGCCATCCAGCGACAGCTCGTCCAGCAGCGGGTTGTTGATGGCCTTCTGCGCGGCCTGCACGGCGCGGTCCTCGCCGTCGGCTTCGCCGGTGCCCATCATCGCCTTGCCCATCTCGTCCATCACCGCGCGCACGTCCGCGAAGTCGAGGTTGATGAGGCCGGGGCGCACCATCAGGTCGGTCACGCCCTTCACGCCCTGGTAGAGCACGTCGTCGGCAAGGCTGAACGCCTCGGTGAAGGTCGTGCGCTCGTTGGCGAGGCGGAAGAGGTTCTGGTTCGGAATGATGATGAGGGTGTCGACCACCTTCTGCAGCGCCTCGACCCCGTCCTCGGCCTGGCGCATCCGCTTGGCGCCCTCGAACTGGAACGGCTTGGTCACGACACCGACGGTCAGCACGCCGAGCTCCCGGGCGGCCTGCGCGATGATCGGCGCGGCGCCGGTCCCGGTGCCGCCGCCCATCCCGGCGGTGATGAAGCACATATGCGCCCCGGCCAGGTGGTCGACGATCTGCTCGATGCTCTCCTCGGCCGCGGCGGCGCCGACGCTGGCCCGGGCCCCCGCGCCCAGCCCTTCCGTCACCTTCACGCCCATCTGGATCTTCGCCTCGGCCATGGCCTGGCTCAGCGCCTGCGCATCGGTATTGGCGACGACGAACTCGACCCCGTCGAGCTGCTTCTCGATCATGTTGTTGACCGCGTTGCCACCCGCGCCGCCGACGCCGAACACGGTGATCCGGGGACGAAGGTCGTCCTGCCCGGGCATGGAGAGATTGAGAGTCATCTGCTGTCCGCCTCGTTCCTGGTTGGCCCGTCCCACCGGGCGTCGATCCGCCTGAATTGGGGCAACCTACCCCGGTGTTGCTCCGGCGTCACCCGTCAATACCCTGTTTTCCACAAAATATAGGCGAGAGACTGCCGAGACCCGGCGCATCTCGGTTACGACGGCTCCAGTAGCGTTCCGGCCCCTGCCGGACGCCAGATGCTGCTGGCCGAATCGCGCCGCCGCATCGGCCGAAGCCGCGGGTCGCGCATATGCTGCTGACACTGCCCGTGCCGTCCGGCGCGGAGGTTTTCCACCGTCGCCCGATCCCTACAAACCGCCCTTCGTGGGCGAGGGCAAGCCCCGCCCCGCGCGATCGGCCGACCTTCGCCGCCCCCGGGGAGGGGGGCCGCCGCCTACCAGTTGTCGCGAAACCAGCGGACCGCGCGCTTGAGCGAGCGGGCCGGGTATTTCTCGGCCGGGATCTCGAAATCCCACCATTCGTCCTGGGGATTCGCCGCGAACAGGCTGAGGCCCACGGCGGCCGCGAAGGCCGATCCCGTCGCCGCCTGCGGCAGGCCCTGCACGCGCAGCGGCCGCCCGAGCCGTATCTGGCTGCCGAGGATGCGCCCCGCGATCCAGTCGATGCCGGGGATCTGGCTGCCGCCCCCCGTCAGGACGATCTGCTGGCTGGGCAGCTGGTCGAAGCCGGCGGCGTCGAGCCGGGCGCGCACCTCCTCGAGGATCTCCTCCACGCGGGGGCGCATGATGCCGATGAGTTCCGCGCGCGAGACGGTGCGCCGGTCCTTGTCCCAGTCGCCGCTGTCGCCGCCGATCTCGATCATCTCGCGGTCGTCCATGCCGGTCGCCTCGACCCCGCCGTAGAAGGTCTTGATCCGCTCGGCGACCGCCACGTTGACCTGCAGGCCCATCGAGATGTCGGAGGTGACGTGATCGCCGCCCATCCGCACGCTGTCGGCGTAGATCATGTGCCCGCGCCAGAAGATCGAGATGCCGGAGGCCCCGCCGCCCAGATCGATGCAGGCCGCGCCCAGCTCCTGCTCGTCCTCGACGAGCGAGGAGATGCCCGAGACATAGGCCGACGAGGCGAGCCCCGCGAGCTCGAGGTCGCAGCGCTTGATGCAATGCAGCAGGTTCTGGATCGACGCGCCGTCTACCGTCAGCAGGTGCAGGTCGGTCGACAGCCGGTTGCCGATCTGGCCCCGCGGATCGGCGAGGCCGGAGCGGTGGTCGAGCGCGAAGTTCACCGGCTGGGCATGCAGCACCTCGCGGCCCGCGCCGAAATCGGGGACGTCGCAGGCGGCGAGCACCGCGCCGATATCGCCGTCGGTCACCGGCATCCCGTGCAGGTCCACCGACCCGTCGAGCCCGTAGCTGCGGGGCCGCGCGCCCGAGAAGCAGGCGATCGCGTGATCGACGCGCACGTTCGCCATCTTCTGCGCCGCCTGCACGGCGGTGCGGATCGCGCGCTCGGTCTCGGCCATCGCCTCGATCTCGCCGAAGCGGACGCCGCGGGACCGGGTCGTCGCGGCGCCGATCACGCGGAACTGGCTCTGCCCGGCCATGCGCCCGACGCCGCTGTCGCCGTCGGGCGCCGGCCCGTCGAAGCGCAGGACGAGGCAGGCGATCTTCGACGTGCCCACGTCGAGCACGGCGATCACGCCGCGCTGCATCGCCGCCCGGCGCATGTTCCGCATCGCGCGCTGCGACTGGTAGAGATCCCGCGTCATCCGTCCTGCCCCATTCTTGTCGTTGTGCCTTGCCCCGTCACCGGCCGTCCCCCGAGGCCAGCCGCAGCGTGTCCATCCCCATCGGCGAGACCCGCACGATGATCCGCTGCGCGTTGCGCAGGTCGATCACCGAGACGTCCCGGTCCAGCACGTCCTGCGTCTCGTCCAGCGCCAGCAGCCGCTCGAGCGCCGCCACGGGCTGCTGCTCCGGCAGCAGCACGCGCTGGTCGCGGTCCAGCAGCAGGTCCCAGCGCCGCTGGCCCATCCGCACCAGGCCGCGGACCCGGTCCTCCAGCGGGCGGGCCGCCTCGAACAGGGCCAGCGCCTCCTCGGTATGGGCACGCACGCCGTCCCCGGCGAGCAGCGGCAGGTCGGGCCGGTCGGTGCGGGCCGCGATCATGCCGGTCATCACCCCGTCGGCGTCCAGCAGGCGCAGCCCGTCGAGATGCCGCCAGACCGCCACCGGGCGCCGCTGGTCGACCGCGATCTCGAGCACGCCGCCCGGTCGCACCCGCACGACGGTCTCGCGCACCGCTGTCAGGTCGGTGACGGCGGCGCGGATCTCCTCGAGGTCGAGGGCGAAGGACGAGACGGGAAAGGCGATCTCGTGCGCGCTCAGCACCTGGCCGATCGCCGCGGCGAGGGCGAGGTCCGCGCCCGAGACGTCGACGCCCGTGACCATGAATTCCGGCCGCGTCTCGATCTGCTGGCGCAGGCCGGCCACGACCTCGCGGGCGGCGTCGCGGTTCTCGCGCTGCGCGGCCCAGCCGATGACGAGCCCGCCGATCACGATCACCGGCAGCCCGACCCGCAGGAAGCCGCGGAAGGACGGCGTCAGCATCAGCCGGTGGAAGCGGTAGCCCCAGCGCGACGGGGCGGGATCGACCCGGCCCGGCTTCTCGGCCGGGCGCCGGACGAGCGAGATCAGCGATCGCACGAGGCATCCTCCACCAACCAGCGGCAGAGCGCCGGGAAATCCATGCCGGCATGGGCGGCCTGCTCGGGCGAGAGCGAGGTCGGCGTCATGCCGGGCTGGGTATTGGTCTCCAGCACGACGAGCCCCGCGAGGCCGCGGGCTTCGTCCCAGCGGAAATCGGTCCGGCTGAGTCCGCGGCAGCCGAGCGCGCGGTGGGCGGTCTCGGCATGGGCGAGGCAGGCGTCGAACACGTCCTGCGGGATCTCGGCCGGAACGACGTGGCGCGAGCCGCCGGTCTCGTATTTCGCGGCATAGTCGTACCAGCCGTCGGTGACGATGTCGGTCACGGTCAGCGCCCGGTCGCCGAGCACGCTCACCGTCAGCTCGCGCCCCGGCACGTAGCTCTCGACCATCACCGTCTCCGGCATGTCGGGAGAGAGGGTCGGCGGCCCGTTCGCGCGCTCGCGCACCAGGTAGACCCCGACCGAGGAGCCCTCGTTGTAGGGCTTCACCACGTAGGGCGGGTCCATGACATGGGCGGCCTCGACCTCGGCCCGGGCGGCGAGGCGGCTGTCGACCACGGGCAGGCCGTGCTGGCGGTAGACCGCCTTGGCCCGCTCCTTGTCCATGGCGAGGGCCGAGGCGAGCACGCCGGAATGGGTGTAGGGAATGCGCAGCCATTCGAGCAGGCCCTGCACCGTCCCGTCCTCGCCCCAGCGGCCGTGCAGCGCGTTAAACACGGCGGCGGGGCGCAGCTCGGCCAGCCGCGCGGCCAGGTCGGGCCCGGCATCCAGTTCGGTGACGTCGTAGCCGGCGGCGCGCAGCGCGACCGCGCATTCGTGCCCGGACGAGAGCGAGACCTCGCGCTCGGCCGACGGGCCGCCCTTCACCACGACGATATGCTGGCCCGGAAAGGCCCCCATGCTCTGTCCGCCTCGAATCCGCGGGCGTTTGCCGCCCGTCTGTCTGTCCTGCGGTCCGCGGGCGTTCGTCGCCCGTCGCACCGATCCGGCGGGACCTGCCCGCCGGTGCCTGTTCCCCCGGATCCGCCCTCCCCTGCCCGGGGGAGGCTGTTCGTCGCGGTCTGCGGGGTCGTCAGCGCGCGGGATCGCCCACGCGCATGATTTCCCACTCTAGCCGGATGCCTTGACTCTCGTAAACCCTCTTACGGACGAGTTCGCCCAGGGATTCGAGATCCTCTGCCGTGGCATCCTCTGCATTGGTCAGGAAATTGGAGTGTTTCTCGTTCATCACCGCGCCGCCGATGCGCGCGCCGCGCATCCCCGCCTCGTCGATGACCTTCCACGCCTTCAGCTCGTGCGTGTCGTCGTCCCGCCCGGTGGAACTGAAACCCGCCGGGTTGCGGAAGGTCGAGCCGGCGGTGCGGTCCTTCGACGGCTGGGTCTCGTCGCGGCGGGCGAGCTGCTCGGCCATCCGCGCCGCCAGCGCCTCGGGATCGCCCTCGGGCGCGGCGAAGATCGCCTCGACGACGACCGCGCCCTCCGGCAGGTCGCTCTGCCGGTAGCGCATGTTCAGGGCGGCGGCGGGCAGCGTCTCGGTGCGGCCGTCCCTGTGGATCACGCGCACGCTCTCCAGCACGTCGGCGGTATAGGTGCCGTAGCAGCCGGCATTCATCCGCACCGCCCCGCCTATGCTGCCGGGGATCGTGCGCAGGAAGGTCAGGTCGCGCCCCGCCTCGGCCGCGCGCCGCGCGACATGCGCGTCGAGCGCGGCCGCCCCCGCATGGACTCTGCCCCCCTCGACTCGGATCCCGTTGAAGCCGCGCCCGAGCCGGATCACCACGCCGCGGATGCCGCCGTCGCGGACGATCAGGTTGGACCCCACCCCCATCGGAAAGACCGGCACCCCGGCCGGCAGCGCGGCGAGGAAGCCGGAGAGATCCTCCTCGTCCGCCGGCTGGAACAGCACGTCCGCCGGGCCGCCGACCCGCATCCAGGTCAGGCCGGACAGGTCGCGGTCCGGGGTCAGCGTTCCGCGCACCGGCGGCAGGTCGATCGGCAGCGTGGCATGGTCGGTCATGGAGCCTCTCCTTCGGTGCCCGGTGCGGCGCCGGGGGCGGTGCCCGGGGCGGTCCCGGCGCGGCGGCCGCGCCGCCGCACCCACCGGGCGAGATGGATCACCGGCCAGCGCAGCACGCTCGCCCCCATGGCGAGCACGACCAGGCCGATGACGGGTCCGTTCGTCGCGGTGACCCAGCCCACGATGGGGATGCCGATCGCGATCAGCCCGTAGGCCCGGCGCCAGTGATGGTCGCGGCTCGGCAGCAGGGCGAGCAGGTGGGCCAGCACGACCCAGAGGAAGGCCGCGACGAGCGCCGGGTTCATCGCGGGATCTCCGGCCTCTGCCCCCGCGCCCGGGCGAGGAGGTAGCGGATCGGATTGCGCATCATCGAGGCAAAGGCGGCGAGGCCGAGGGCCAGCACCCACCAGCCATGCGCCACGGCCAGCCAGGCCAGCAGGAAAGGTGCGCTCACGAGCAGGACCAGCCCGGGCACCATCTGCCGCCGCATCGGCAACAAGGCCGTCACGGTCCCCAGCAGCGCCCAGAGACAGGCGGCTGTGAGCGCGGGGCTCACCCCGCCTCCGCCAGCCGCGCGGGCAGCGCGTTCGCCCAGGCGCTGATCGTGCCGGCGCCGAGGCAGACGACGATGTCCCCCGGCCGGGCCTGCTCGCGCACCAGCCGGACGAGATCGTCCTCGCAGGTGACGGAGCGGGCATGGCGGTGGCCATGGGCGATCAGCCCGGCGACGAGGTCGTCGCGGCTGGCGCCCGGGATCGGCTCCTCGCCCGCGGCGTAGACCTCGGCGATGCCGACCACGTCGGCCTCGTTGAAGCAGGTGCAGAAATCCTCGAACAGCGAGGACAGGCGGGAATAGCGGTGCGGCTGGTGCACGGCGATCACCCGCCCCTCGCTGGCCTGCCGGGCGGCCTTCAGCACGGCGGCGATCTCGACGGGATGGTGGCCGTAATCGTCGATGATCGCGACCTCGTTCCACTCGCCCACCTTGGTGAAGCGGCGATTGACGCCGCCGAACTTGGCCAGCGCCGCGCGGATCCCGTCATGGCTCATCCCCAGATGCCGTGCCACGGCGACGGCGGCGAGCGCGTTGGACACGTTGTGGTCCCCCGGCATCGGCAGGGTGCAACCCTCGATCACCGCCTCCTCGGCCTGGAGGGCGATGTCGAAATGCGCGACGCCCCTGGCATAGCGCAGGTTCACCGCCCGCACGTCGGCCTGCGCGTTGAAGCCGAAGGTCACGACCCGCCGGTCGCGGACGCGGCCCACCAGCGCCTGCACCTCCGGATGGTCGGTGCAGCAGATCGCCAGCCCGTAGAACGGCACGCCCGAGACGAAGTCGCGGAACCCCTCGCGCAGCTTCTCGATCGAGCCCCAGTGTTCCATATGCTCGGGGTCGATATTGGTGACGATGGCGATGGTCGCGGGCAGGCGGGTGAAGGTGCCGTCGCTCTCGTCGGCCTCCACCACCATCCATTCCCCCTCGCCCATCCGCGCGTTCGAGCCGTAGGCGTGGATGATGCCGCCGTTGATGACGGTGGGGTCGATCCCGCCCTCGTCCAGCAGCGCCGCGACCATCGTGGTCGTCGTCGTCTTGCCGTGGGTGCCGCCGATGGCGACGTTGGACTTCAGCCGCATCAGCTCGGCCAGCATCTCGGCCCGGCGCACGATGGGCAGGCCGCGCTGGCGCGCGGCGTCGAGCTCGGGATTGCCGGTCTTGATCGCCGAGGAGATCACGACGACCTCCGCCCCGTCCAGATTCTCGGCCGCCTGCCCGACATGGACCGTCGCCCCCATCGCGACGAGCCGGTCGGTGATCTTCGACGATTTCAGGTCCGACCCCTGCACCCGGTAGCCGAGATTGAGCAGGACCTCGGCGATGCCGGACATCCCGATCCCGCCGATCCCGACGAAGTGGATCGGCCCGATGTCGAGGGGCAGCTTCGTCGCGTTGGTCATCCGGGGGCTTCCGTCCATCATCCTGCACTCTCCTCTGTCCGGCCGGCAACCCGGGCCACCAGGTCCGCCAATCTCTCCGCCGCGTCGGGGCGGCCTACGGCCAGCGCCGCACGGGCCATTCCCGCCGCCCGCGCGGGATCGCCCAGCAGCGCGGCGATCCGCGCCGTCAGCGCCTGCGGGTGGACGTCGCTCTCCGGCATCAGCTCCGCCGCGCCGGCCTCGACGAGGCCGCGCGCATTCGCCGTCTGCTCGTCGCGCAGCGCGCTGGCGAGCGGGACGAGGATCGCGGGGCGGCCGATCACGCTCAGATCCGCGACGGTCGAGGCGCCGGACCGCGCGATCACCAGCTGCGCCGAGGCGATGCGGTCCGGCATGTCGGTGAAGAAGGGCACGACCTCGGCCCGCACCAGCGCCTCGTCGTAGAAGGCGCTCACGCGGTCCACGTCCTCGGACCGCGCCTGGTGGCTGACGCGCAGCCGCTCGCGCATGTCGCGCGGCAGCTCGGCGATGGCCGGGGGCACCACGTCCGACAGGATCCGCGCGCCCTGGCTGCCGCCGGTGACGAGGATCTCCATCGGGTGATCGCCCGGCGCGATGTAGGGGGCGCCGGCCCGGGCGCGGATCGCCGCGCGGACCGGGTTGCCGACCGGCGTGCCGGTCACCCCGGCGGGCAGATCGGTGGGCCAGATGCCGCAGGCCACGGCGTCCACCCGCCGGGCGAAGAGCTGGTTGACCCGCCCCAGAACGCCGTTCTGCTCGTGGATCATCCGCGGCACCCGCAGCAGCGTCGCCGCGCCCAGCGCCGGGATCGACGGGTAGCCGCCGAAGCCGACCACCACCGCCGGCCGGTCGGCCCGCATCCGCCGCGCCGCGGCGAGGGTGCCCGCCCCGATCCGCGCCGGCACCAGCGCCTTCTGCAGCGGCGACCGGCCCGCCGTGGTGCCGGAGGCGACGACCTCGACGGCGACCTCGGCCGGGAAGCCGCCCACGTAGCGGGCGCCGCGCGCATCGGTCGACAGCGCGACCCGCCAGCCGCGGGCCAGCATCGTCTCGGCCAGCGCCTGGGCGGGAAAGAGGTGTCCGCCGGTGCCGCCGGCGGCGAGGAGAAGGAGGGGGGCCGTCATGGGGCGCGTCCCTGCCCCGCCCCCGGCCCGGGGGTCAACCCGGGTCCGGCGGCGGGGCGGCGCGATGCGCGGCTCACCGCGCGCGTCCGAGGAAGTCGCCGATCTCGCCCTGCGGGCGGGTCCGGGTGAAGGCCAGCAGCATCCCCACCGCGATGCCCCCCGCGATCAGGGACGAGCCGCCGTAGCTGACGAAGGGCAGCGTCATCCCCTTGGCCGGCAGCAGCCGCACCGCGACGCCCATGTTGATCATCGCCTGCACGCCGAAGGCGCAGGCCAGCCCCGTCCCGGCGAGCCGGATGAAGGGATCGCGCTCCTTCATCAGGCGCACCAGCGAGCGCACGACGATCACGGCGTAGAGGGCGAGGATCAGCAGCACGCAGATCAGCCCGTATTCCTCGGCCGCCACGGCGATGATGAAATCGGTATGCGCGTCGGGCAGCGACCACTTCACCTGCCCCTCGCCCACGCCGACGCCGAAGAACCCGCCCTCGCGGATCGCGTTCGTGGCGTAGCCGATCTGGGTCGTCGGATCGATCTCGGGGTTGAGGAAGCCGTCGATGCGGCGGGCGAAGTGCTCGGAATTCTCGTAGAAGACCGTCCCGGCGAAGATCACCACCCCGGCGAGGCAGACGAGCAGCGTCATCGGCGCCCCGGCGACGAAATACATCACCCCCCAGGAGAAGAGGACGAGCGCGGATTGCCCGAAATCGGGCTGCAGCGCGAGGAAGCCGACGATCACCATGGTCAGCGCCAGCGACCAGGTCTTGCCCGGCGGGCCGCCGATCTCCTGCCCCGCGGCCATCAGCCAGGCCGCGACGACGACGAAGCCCGGCTTGAGGAACTCCGACGGCTGGACCGAGGCGAAGCCGAAGGAATACCAGCGCACCGCGCCCTTGCCGAAATCGGTCCCGAAGATCGGCAGCAGCATGATCGCGACGAAGGACACGGCGAAGCCGACCACGGCGAGGCGCCGCACGACGCGCGGGCTCAACATCGAGATCAGCAGCATGGTCAGCAGCGCCACCGCCCCGAACGAGGCCTGCCGCGCGACGTAGTAGAAGGGCTCGACATTGTTGCGCGCCGCCAGCGGCGGCGAGGCGGCGAGGCCGAGCAGCAGCCCGATCCCGAACAGGATCAGGATCGAGGACATCGTCCACTTGTCGATCGTCCGCCACCAGCGCGGCAGCACCGGATCGCCGGACGCGATCGGCACGGCGCCGTGCACCATCTCGGTCATGGGGTGTCCACCCGTTTGCCTCGTATCCGCCCGGGTTCGTCCCGGGTCTGGCCGCCAGTGTAGCGAATCGGGGGGCGGGTTGGAAAGCGGCAATCTGCGGCGCGCCCGTCCCTTGCGAAGAGCCGGAGGCGCGAGGGCCGATGCGCCCCCGGCGCCTCTCCCCCTTGCGGCCGACCCGGCCCCGCGGCAAGGCCCCCGCATGGAGTGCCGCACCCTCATCCTCGGCGCCGGCGCCGCCGGCCTCTACGCCGCCGCCCGGACCGGGCCGGACACGCTCGTGCTCGACCACGCGAAACGCCCGGGCGAGAAGATCCGCATCTCCGGCGGCGGGCGCTGCAACTTCACCAATACCGGCACCGAGGCCGGGAACTTCCTCTCCGCCAATCCCCACTTCGCCAAGAGCGCGCTGGCCCGCCTGACGCCGTGGGACTTCCTGGCCGAGGTCGAGGCGGCCGGTATCGCCTGGCACGAGAAGACGCTGGGCCAGCTCTTCTGCGACGGCTCCTCCCGCCAGATCGTCGAGATGCTGACCGGCGCCGCCGCCCGCGCCGGGGCCGCGATCCGCATGGAGACGGGACTCGGCGAGGTCGGCCATGACGGCAGCCGCTTCACCGTGGAGACGGTGCGGAACGGCCGGGCCGAGACGATCCGCGCCCGCCACCTCGTCGTCGCAACGGGCGGCAAGTCGATCCCCAGGATGGGGGCGACCGGGCGCGGCCTCGAGATCGCGCGTCGCTTCGGCCTCGCCGTGACGGAGACGCGGCCCGCCCTCGTCCCCTTCACCTTCTCGGGCCAGCCCTTCGCGGGCCTGTCGGGCCTGTCCCTGCCGATCACCGCCCGCGCCGCCGAACGCGGACCCGCCTTCCCCGAGGCGATGCTCTTCACCCATCGCGGCCTGTCCGGCCCCGCGCTCCTCCAGGCGTCGAACTACTGGCACGAGGGCGAGGAGATCGTCCTCGACCTCGCCGGTCCCGGCCTCGGCGCGGCGCTGGTCGCGGCGAAGCGGCAGGAGGGCGCCAGGGCGCTGCGGACCCATCTCGCCCGGCACCTGCCCGCCCGTCTGGCCGAGCATCTGTGCGAGGGGATCGCGGGCGCGGGCCGGCCGATCGCGGACTGGCCGGATGCCGAGCTGGCCACCCTGGCGGACAGGCTGGCCGACTGGCGCCTCGTCCCGTCGGGGACCGAAGGCTACCGCACGGCGGAGGTCATGCTCGGCGGCGTCGACACGGCCGGCCTGTCGTCGAAGACGATGGAGGCCAAGGCGGTGCCAGGCCTCTACTTCATCGGCGAATGCGTCGACGTCACCGGCTGGCTGGGCGGCTACAACTTCCAGTGGGCCTGGGCCTCGGCCGCCGCCGCCGCCGCCGCGATCCGGGACGCCTGAGCGGCGCCGCCCCCGGCCACGCACCCTACCCCCGCTCCGGTCCCGAGCCCGGCCGCCCCCCTCCCGGCTCCGCGCGCCGCTGGCAGAGGCTACGCCCCTCCCCGGGGTCGGGGCGGGCCGTCCCCTCCTTCGCGGGTTGCAAATACCGCGGCGCCGTCCCGTCCGCCCGCGCCCCGCAGGGGTCAGCGTGCGACCGGATGGACCGGGCCCCGGGCACACCGCCGGCGGAAGGCTGCGCCGTCAGCGCCCCGCCGCCAGCCCGCGCTCGACGCAGGCGACGAAATCCTCGCCCCGCCGCTCGAAATTGTCGTACTGGTCGAAGCTCGCCGCCGCCGGCGCCAGCAGCACGGTGTCGCCGGGCTCGGCTTCGGCCATGGCGCGGATCACGGCCACGTCCATCGTCGTGCAGATCTCGGCCTCCACCCCCGGCAGGGCGCGGGCAAAGGCCTCGGCCTCGCGCCCGATCACGTAGGCCTTGGCCACCGACCCCAGATGCGGCTCCAGCGCGCCGAGGCCCCCCTCCTTCATCAGGCCCCCGCAGATCCAGCGGATGCGGGGAAAGGCGCGCAGCGCCATCTCGGCGGCGTCCACGTTCGTCGCCTTGCTGTCGT
The DNA here is from genome assembly GCF_900141735.1 of Wenxinia saemankumensis. GTDB lineage: Bacteria > Pseudomonadota > Alphaproteobacteria > Rhodobacterales > Rhodobacteraceae > Wenxinia > Wenxinia saemankumensis. Next base: position 392,460 of record NZ_FQYO01000002.1, on the reverse strand, counting down.
TGACGAAGGCGACGCCGCCCCGCTCGGCGATCAGCTGGCTGCGATGCGGCAGGCCGGGATAGCTCGCCAGACCCGCCTCGATATCGCGCGGGCCGAGATTCAGCGCCCGCAGCGCGGCATAGGCGCAGCAGGCGTTCTGGTGATTGTGCGCGCCGGGCAGACCCTTGATCGGGCGCAGGTCGATGCTCGCCTGCTGCCGGCCCTTGCGCCATTCGGCGAGATGCCCCTTGCGGGCGAAGACCGACCAGGCTGCGTCCTTCAGCCCCTGCTCGACCGAGACCCGGATCACCCGGGGATCGCCGGACCCTTCGGTCAGCTGGTTCGCCAGGAACCGCCCCTCGACCTCGTCCACGCCGATCACGGCCCGGTCGGGCCCGCCCTCGGCGAAGAGCCGGCGCTTGGCCGCGAAATAGCCGCCCGGCCCCCCGTGCCGGTCGAGATGGTCGGGCGAGAGATTGGTGAAGACCGCGACATCCGGCGTCAGCGCCCGCGCCAGCTCGGTCTGGTAGGAGCTGAGCTCCAGCACGATCACCTCGCCGTCCCGCGGCGGGTCGAGGTCGAGGACCCCCCGGCCGATATTGCCGGCGAGCTGCGCGGGGCGTCCGGCCTCGGTCAGGATGTGGTGGATCAGGGCCGAGGTGGTGGACTTGCCGTTCGATCCGGTCACCGCGATCACCCGCGGCACGGTGTCGTGCCGGGCGAAGGCGTCGCTCCCGAAGGAGCGGAAGAAGAGGCCGATGTCGTTGTCGACCGGCACCCCCGCCTCCAGCGCGGCCGCGATGGCCGGGTGCGGCGCGGGATAGAGATGCGGGATCCCGGGCGAGACGATCAGCGCGGCAAGGCCCGTCATCCCGCCGGGCGCGGTCAGGTCGCGCAGGGTGAGGCCCGCCGCCTCCGCCGCGTCGCGTCCCGGCGCCCCGTCGTCCCAGACGACGGGGCGGGCCCCGCCCGCCGCCAGCGCCGCCGCCGTCGCCCGCCCCGACCGGCCCAGGCCGAGCACGCCGACCTCCTGCCCCTCGAATCCCGCCACCGGTATCATCGCGTGCCTCCGCCCGACTTCGCCCCCGTTCTGGCAAGCGGCGCCCGGAATGCAAAGAGGCGCCCCGAAGGGCGCCTCCCGCAGGTCGTCCGGTTCCGGGCCGGGATCAGCCCTCGCCCACCGTCAGCGCGACGAAGCGGGGATCGGCGCCGCGCCGCACGAGCAGCAGCAGCGACTTGCGTCCCGCCGCCTCGGTATCGGCGATGCGCGCCTCGAGATCGGCGACGCTGGTCACCGCCTGCTGGCCCGCCTCGACGATGACGTCGCCGGGCGCGATGCCCTTGGCCGCCGCGTCCGAGGCCGGGTCGACCTCGGTGACGACGATGCCTTCCTCGACGGTCAGGCCGTACTCGTCGGTCAGCTCCGGCGTGATCGTCGAGAGCGACAGGCCCAGCAGTTCCTCGGGCGCGACCTCGGCGTCGGGCGCATCAACCGAGGCCGGCACCGGCACGTCGACATTGCCCTCGCGGCGGCCGAGCTCGACCGTGAGAGAGACCATCCCGCCGTCGCGCAGCACCTCGACCGGGACTTCCTTGCCGATCGGCGAGTTGCCGACCACGCGGACGAGCTCGCGCGTGTCCTGCACCTCGACGCCGTCGAAGGTCATGATGACGTCGCCCGCCTCCATGCCCGCGTCGAGCGCCGGCCCTTCCGGCACGTCGGTGACGAGCGCGCCGGTCGCGCTGGCGAGGCCCTCGATCGCGTCGACCATGTCGGGGCTGACATCCTGAATCCGCACGCCCAGCCAGCCGCGGCGGGTCTCGCCGAATTCCTGCAGCTGGTCGACCACGTTCTCGACCACGGCCGAGGACATGGCGAAGCCGATCCCGATCGAGCCGCCGTTGGGCGACAGGATCGCGGTGTTCACCCCGATCACCTCGCCGTCCATGTTGAAGAGCGGCCCGCCGGAATTGCCGCGGTTGATGGCGGCGTCGGTCTGGATGTAGTCGTCATAGGTGCCCGAGAGCGCCCGGTTGCGGGCCGAGATGATCCCGGCCGAGACCGAGAAACCCTGCCCCAGCGGGTTGCCCATCGCCATGACCCAGTCGCCGACGCGGCTGCCCGTGCCGTCGCTGTCGCCGAAGGACACGTATTGCAGCGGGCTGTCGTACTCGACCTTGAGCAGCGCGATGTCGGTGTTGGGATCGGTCCCGATCAGCTCGGCGGGGAGGAACTCGCTCGGCTGGTTCTCGCCGGGGAAGAACTCGATCTCGATCTCGTCCGCGCCCTCGATGACGTGGTTGTTCGTCACGATGTAGCCGTCGGCCGAGATGACGAAGCCCGAGCCGAGCGCCGAGGACCGGCGCGGCGCGCCATCCTGGCGGTCCTGGAAGTCGCGGAAGAAATCCTCGAAGGGCGAGCCCTCGGGAACGATCCCCTGCGGTCCGGTCTGGCCCGAGACCATCGTCGAGGTGGTGATGTTCACGACCGCCGGGCTGACCAGCTCGGCGAGGTCGGCGAAGGTGGCGGGCCGGGTCTCGACGGTCTCCTGCGCCGTCTCCGCGTCGATCTCCTGCGCGGTGAGGATCCCGGTCTGGCCGGTCAGCGCCACGCCCAGCGACAGGACGGCGACACCGGCAAGCGGGGCAGCTTTGGTGATGGCCTTCATGTGGTCGATACTCCTGATTCTGTCCGGGTCGTCTCCGGCCGGGGTCCCCCCCGGACGGCGCCGCGCGTCTGGCCACGCGGCCTTCCCCGGATGTCGCGGACCATGCGCCGGACCGGGGCCGATCCGCAACACAAAGGACGCTAACAGGGCGTCACAGGGCGTTGAGCGCTTGTAATCTTCGAAAACGGACCGGGGAGAGCGCTGTACCAGCCCTCAGCCCACACCCAGCGACCGCCCCAGCGCGAGGAGCAGCGCCCCCAGGGTCAGCGCGAGGAAGCCGATCAGCCGCCGCGCCTCCACCGGCAGGGCGCGGAGCGCGGCGAGCAGGTCCTCGACGCGCGAAGGGGCCAGTGCGACCACCAGCCCCTCCACGATCAGCACGAGCCCGAGGGCCCAGAGCACGGTCCCCATCGCCGGCGTCAGTTCGCCGTCTCGGGATCGGGGTCGACGTTGATCGCCGCGGGCGGAACGTCGTCGTCCTCGGTGACGATCGCGTCCGGCAGCGGATCGCCCGCCGCGTCCTCTTCCGCGCCGGTCTCGAGCGGCGCGTCGGAGGTCTCGTCGATCACGAACTCGGCGCTCTCGTCCGAGAGCGAGGTCGCCTGCTCGTCGGCGTCGATCTGCGCGGGGCTCGATTCGGGCGGCGTGCCCTCCACCTGGGCCTCCTCGGGCAACTCGCCCGGCTCCAGCGTCTCGCCCTCGACCGCGCCGCCCGATGTGCCGGGCGTCGGAGCCTGGGCCGGCCGGTCGCCGTCGTAGAGGTAGTCGAAGAACGAGCTGTCCGGCGTCAGCACCATCGTCGAGTTCCGGCCCTGCAGCGCCAGCTCGTAGGCCTGCATCGAGCGGTAGAAGTCGAAGAACTCGGGATCGGCGCCATAGGCGCTGGCGAAGATGCCGTTGGCCTGCGCGTCCGCCTCGCCTCGGGTGATGTCGGCGTCGCGGTTCGCCTCTGACAGCGTCTCCGTCACCGTCCGGTCGGCCAGCGCGCGCACCCGCTGGGCCGCCTCGTTACCCCGGGCGATCTCGTCCGCGGCCTCGCGCTGCCGCTCGGCCTCCATCCGGGCGAAGGTCGCGTCGAGGTTCTGGTCCGGCAGCATCGTCTGCTTCAGCCGCACGTCCACCACGTCGATGCCGAGCGAGAGGGCCTGCTCCCGCGCCTGGTCGCGGATCCGGTTCATCAGCGTGCGCCGGTCCTCGGACAGGATCGTGTCGGACGTGACCTGATCGGCGCCCAGCACCTCGCGGATCTGGGCGTTGAGGATGTTGGTCAGCCGGTCCTCGGCGACGCGCACGCCGCCGATGCCGACCGCCTGCCGGAACCGCACCACGTCGGCGATCCGGTAGCGGGCGAAGGCGTCGACCGACAGGCGCCGATCGTCCGAGGGCGTCACCTCGATCTCGGGCGTGTCGAGGGCGAGGATCCGGTCGTCGTAGCTCACGACCTCCTGGACGAGCGGGATCTTGAAGCCCAGCCCCGGCTCTTCCTGCACGCGGACGATCTGCCCGAACTGCAGGACGAGGGCCTTCTCGCGCTCGTCCACGACGAAGATCGAGCTGAGGCCGAGCGCGATCAGGATCACGACGAGGGGGAGGATGATGATGGACTTGTTCATGTCTCGGGCCCCCCTATCAGTTGGCCGCGGTGGCGGCTGCGCCGGCACCGTCGTTTCGGATGAGCTCGTTCAGCGGCAGGAACGGCACCACGCCGGTCCCCCCGCCCTGACCGTTTCCGCCGCCCCCGGCGACGGACGGGTCGAGCAGCACCTTCTGCGTGTCGCCGAGGATCCGCTCCATCGTCTCCAGATAGATCCGGCGGCGCGTCACGTCCTCGGCGAGGAGGTATTCCTCGAGCACGGCCGAGAAGCGGGAGGCCTGGCCGGTCGCGTTGTTGACGGTCTGGGCGCGGTAGGCCTCGGCCTCCTCGATCGTCTGCGCGGCCTGACCGCGCGCCTCGGCGAGGACGCGGTTGGCATAGGCGTCGGCCTGCCGCTGGAGGCGGTCGCGCTCCTGCTCGGCGGCCTGCACCTCGCGGAAGGCGTCGATCACCTGCGCCGGCGGGTCGGCGGTATCGAGGTTGACCCGGACGATGTTGATGCCGCTCTCGTATTCGTCGAGCGTGGACTGGATCCGCTCCTGAACCTGCTGGGCGATCAGGCCCCGGTCGCGGTTGAGGATCGGGGCGAGGTTGCTGGCCGCGATGACCTCGCGCATCACCGATTCAGACACGGCCTGCACGGTCAGCTGCGGATCGGCGATGTTGAACAGCATCAGCGCCGGATCGGAGACGTTCCACACGACCTGGAAGCCGATATCGACGATGTTCGCGTCAGTCGTCAGCATCAGCCCCTCGGACTCGTTCGCACGGCCGGTGGTGCCGATCTGCTCGGAGCGTTCGGAGGTGACGTTGACCACCTCGTGCGTGACCAGGGGCCAGGGGGCGAAGTTCAGGCCCGGCTGTCCGATCGACGAGAAGTCGCCGAGGAAGAGCTCGACCGACTGCTCCTCGGGGCGCACCGTGTAGAACGACATGAACCCCCACAGCACCACGATGCCGGCCACGATCAGGCCGACGGTGCCGCGGGTGAGGCGCGGGCCGCCCTGACCGGAGCCGCCGCTGCCGTTCGTTGGCCCGCGGCGTCCGCCCATCAGGACGCGGAGCTGTTCGCGCCCGCGATTCATGAGGTCGTCGATCTCGGGCATCTGCGGCCCTTCGCCCGGCCGGCGCTGGCCGGGGCGCCTGTCGCCCGGACGCCGGTCGCCGAATTGCGGACGCCGGACGTCCTCGTCGTTGCCGCCGCGGTCGTCGTTCCCGCCGCCGCCGCCCCAGGGGCCACCGTTGTTGCCTGCCATCTGTCTCCTGCTTCCCTTGTCTCGTGCGGCGCCAGGGCCTCCCCCACGTGCGCCGCGCAAGCGGTCCTATATCCGATGGATCACCATTTCGGAACGTTCCGCCGCAGAATCAACCGCCCCGCGCCCGTCAGTAGGTGCGGATCGGCTCGCGCATGGTCACGATTTCTTCGGCCATCGTGGGGTGGACGGCGACCGTGCGGTCGAAATCCTCCTTCGTGGCGCCCATCCTGATCGCGATTGCCACCAGCTGGATCATCTCGCCCGCCTCCGGCGCGACGATATGACACCCGACGACCTTCCGGCTCTCGGCCTCGACGACCAGCTTCATCAGCACCCGGTCGGGTTTCTCGGCGAAGGCGCTCTTCATCGGGCGGAAGGACGCGCAGTAGATCTCGCAGGCGCCCTTCTCGCGCGCCTCCTCCTCGGTGAGGCCGATCGTGCCTAGCTCCGGCCGGGTGAAGACGGCCGAGGCGACGAGATCGTGATCCATCGAGGTCCTCTCGCCCCCGAAGACGGTGCGGGCGAAGGCCATCCCCTCGCGGATCGCGACGGGCGTCAGGGCGATCCGGTTCGTCACGTCCCCGATCGCGTAGATCGACGGCACCGAGGTCTGCGAGAACTCGTCCACCTCGATCTCGCCGCCGCGGCCCGTCCTGACCCCCACCTCGTCGAGGCCGAGATCGCGGGTGTTCGGCTTGCGCCCCGTGGCGAAGAGCACGGCGTCGAACACCTTCTCGCGCCCGTTGGTCGACTTGACCCAGACCGGACAGCCCTTGTCGCCGTCCGAGGGCAGCAGCTTGGCGCTGTCGGCGGCGCCGGCGCCCATCGACGCGTCGCTGCCGGTCGGATGATTGAAATGGTCGCTCTCGGCATGGGCCATCTCGACGATGTCGGTCCCGACATGCAAATCGACGCCCAGCTCGCGCAGGCTTTCCGCGATCAGGCCGCGCGCCTCGTCGTCGAAGCCGCGCAGGATCTGCGCGCCCCGGTAGTACTGCGTCACCTCGACGCCGAGCCCGGCGAGGATCGCCGCGAACTCGCAGGCGATGTAGCCGCCGCCGATGATGAGGATGGACTTCGGCAGCTCCTCCAGCTCGAAGATGTCGTCCGAGACGAGGCCGAGATGGGCATTGTCCTTGTCGGGGGTCACCGGGTGGCCGCCGGTCGCGATCAGGATCGTGCCGGCCGTCTTCACCGTGCCGTCGGCGAGCGTCACCTCGTTCGGACCGGTGATCCGCGCCCGCTGGTCGTGGATATCGACATCCGAGGACTTGAGCAGCCTGCGATAGACGCCCTCCAGCCGGTCCAGCTCGGCCCGCAGCTTGGGATGGAAGCGGCCCCAGTCGAAGCCCGGCTCCCCCATGTCCCAGCCATAGGCCGCGGCCTCGCCGAAGCCCTCGCGGAAGCCGCTGGCGAAGACCATCAGCTTCTTCGGCACGCAGCCGCGGATCACGCAGGTGCCGCCCATGCGGCTTTCCTCGGCCAGTCCCACCTTCGCCCCCATCGACGCCGAGACGCGGGCCGCGCGGACGCCGCCCGAACCGCCGCCGATGACGAAGAGGTCGTAGTCGTGCTCGCTCATCGCGGGGCTCCTTCTTCCGGCGCGGGAGGGGGTCGCGCCCGGACCTAGCCCGTCCCCGGCCCCTTGACCAGCGATGCGCCGGCCGGGCTCAGCTTCCGCCCCAGACCGGCGCCGCCTCCAGCGCCCGGACCGCCAGCACCAGCGCCGGGCGGGGCAGGATCGCCAGCAGGGCGGGGGCGGAGGGGGCCAGCGTGACCGGCCCCGCCTCCACCGCGTTCGACGTGCCGATCCGCCCGGTGGCGTCGAGATCGAGACCCGCGGTCGGCCAGCGCAGCCCGGTCGACTCGCAGCGGCAGGGCGCGATCGGCCAGAGCGAGACCGTCGTGCCAGGCGCGAGGTCCAGCGCCACGCGCGGCGGGCAGAGGAACACCACCGAATCGGGCGAGGCGAGCAGGCAGCGCCGGCCCGGATGGGCCGCCAGCACGCTGAGCGCCGCGAGCGCGTGGTCGAGCCGGCCGCCGAGGAAGCCCAGGCCGATCACGAATCGCGCCCCCACCCCCCGCAGCGCCTTGTCGAAATCGGTCGTCTCCTGTTCACTGACCTCGTGCAGGACGTCGGTGAAGGCGGCCCGTGCCGCGGCCGAGAGCGAATCCATGTCGCCGATCACGGCGGCCGGACGCAGCCCCGCCGCCAGCGCCGCGTCGGCGCCGCCATCCGCGGCGGCCAGCACGGGGGCGAGGGCTAACGCCTCGGTAAGGTCGGCCGGGCTAACAGGCCCCCCACCGAGGAGCGTGAGTCCCCCCGCCGTCGTCACCACCGGCGCATCGCCCGCCATCGCCCCGTTCCGCAAAGTCGCCCCGATCCCGGTTCACAGTCACGAAAGGGCCCCAAAATCACCGCCCGCACAACCCGAAGCCGGTCCGGTTTGCGTCCGGATTGCAGGTAAACGGTTTGTTGCTGGAAAGTGGATGGAAGCGAGCGAGACATGGTTGGAACGAGCAGCAAGATCCTCACGGTGTCCTACGGCACGTTCTCGTGCACCCTCGAGGGCTTCGACGATTCATTCGGGACGATGAAGGCGATCGCGGAGTATTTCCGCGACCTCGCCGCCGACGACCGCTATTTCGGGGCCGAGCCGCCGACCCCCGACGCCGACATGCTGGCCCGGATCGCCGAGCGCGAGATCTCGCGCCGGGTCGAGGCCCGCACCAGCGGCGAGGGCATCGTCCTGCGCGCCGCCTCGGCCCTCGCCGCCCCCGCCGCTCCGCAGGCCCCCGCCGCTCCGCAGGCCCCCGCCGCTCCGCAGGCCCCCGCCCATGCGCAGGCCGTCGAGGAGGCGGCGCCGCGATCCGCGGACGCATCCCCGCCGACCGCGCCAGCCGCCGGAATGCGGGGCGAGGACGCCGTGCCCGACCCCGCCCCCGCCGAAAGTGCGCCGGACGCGGACGCTGATTCCTCCGCCGGCACCGACGCTCCCGCCGCCCGGACCGCCGCGCCGATGCCCCCGGCGGCCCGGGCGCCGGAGGCCGGGACGCCCCCGACCGCACCCCCCGCGCCCCCCGCCGCGCCGGAGCCCGTCGCCAGCCCGTCCGAGGCGGACGAGGACGACAGCATCGCGGCGAAGCTGCGCCGCATCCGCGCCGCCGCCGGCCGCGCCACCCTCGCCTCCGGCTTCGCCGATACCGAGGAGGAGGGCACGCCGACCGTGACCTCCGCCTTCCCCGCGCCGCAACCGCAGCCGGATGCGCTGCCCCCGCGGGCGGGCGAGGATCGGGACGGGCCCGATCATGTGGCCGGGGAGGACGACGAGGCCGAACACGAGCCCGCGGCGGAGGACGGGCTGACCGAGGCGGAGGCGCTGGAAGGCGCCGACCTGCCGGCCGGCTCCGACCCGGCCGAGGCTCTCGCCGTCGCGCCCGCGGCCGCCCGCGCCGGGGACACGGCGGAGGAGACCCCCGTCGCAGCGGAAGATGACGCCCCGACCCCGCCGATGGCGGAAGACGACCTCGCGGGCGAGGATGCCCTCGTCGCGGCGGACGCTCGGGGTGGCTTCGATGTCGACGCGCTCGCGGACGAGGACATCGCGGCCGACGACACCCCCGCGTTGGGCGAGACGGCGCACGGAATTTCCGCCGAGGATCCGGCGGAGACGGAGGAGAGCCCCCCCCCCGTCCGCGCTCGGATCATCCGCATGCGCCGCGTGCCCGACGCGACGGACGAGGCCGCACCCGCCGCCGCGGCCGGGGCGACCGACGATGCCGAGGATGAGGTGGCCGGCGCCGGTTTCGACGCCGACACGCTCGCGGATGACGATTTCGCCACCGGCACCCTCAGCCAGGAGGACGAGGCCGACCTGCAATCCGAGCTCGCCGCCCTGGCGGAAGAGGACGAGGACGCCGAAGGTCCTGCGGCCCCCGCCGGCTTCGGCGGCTTCGATTACGGGTTCGAGGACGAGGACGACCCGCAGGTGGACCTTGCCGGGATCGGGGCCCGCGCGGCCCCCGCCGGCGAGGCGCCGGAGGACATTTCCGGGGCCGGGCCGGACTCCCGCGCCGTCCAGGCGATCGACCCCGCGGATCCCGCCGCCTCCTCCGCCGCCGACGACGAGGAGGAGGGCGACCTGATGCGCCGCCTCTCCGCCTCGCTCCGCGAGGCAGAGGACACGGATGGCCCCGATGCGCCCGTCGCCGAAGAAGCGGAGCACTCGCCCGCGATCTCTCCCCGCCGGGTGGCGCTGCGCCACCTCGACGAGGACGACAAGGCGGCGGCCGGCCCCGACGAGGCCGAGGCGCGCGCCGATGCCGATCTCGACGTCTGGGCCGCCGACATGGCGCTGGCCGAGGCGGAGGACGACGACGGGGCGGACCGGGACCTGGACGCGGAGCCCGCCCGCCCGGAGGCGGACGACATGATGGCCCCCGTCCCTGAAGACGTGCCCGCTAGGGCGGAGACGACGGCCGGGCACGACGCGACCGACGATCCCGACGAAGAGTCCGAAGACGACGAGGAGGACACGCTCCACGGCGGTTCCGCCCGCCCGCGCCGCATGCTCCCCGATCTGGAGGAGGACGACGCCGAGGCGAGCCGCCTGCATTCGCGGGTCGAGGGCGAGATCTCGGCCCCCGAGGCGCAGTCCCGGCGCGAGGCGATGACCGGCCTCAAGGCGGCCGTCGCGGCAGCCGAGGCGGCCCGGCAGCTGGGCGAAGGCAAGGGCGCCGCCGACGAGGCCGCCTTCCGCGACGATCTGCGCCAGGTGGTGCGGCCGCGCCGCCCCGAGGCGGGCGCCGAGCACCGGGTGGAGCGTCCGCGCCCCGCACCGCTGAAGCTGGTGGCCTCGCAGCGCATCGACACGCCAGCCCCGGCGCCCTCCGCCGCAGCGATCACCCCGGTGCGCCCGCGCCGCGTCTCGTCTCAGGACGGCTCGGCCGAGGCGCCCGCACCGGCGCCGGCCCCGGATGGCGGCTTTGCCCGCTTCGCGCGCGAGATGGGCGCGTCGGACCTGCCCGACCTGCTGGAAGCGGCGGCGGCCTACACCGCCTTCGTCGAGGGGATCGAGGATTTCTCGCGCCCGCAGCTGGTGAACCGGGTCCGCGAGATGGCCCCGGCCGAGTTCAGCCGCGAGGACGAGCTGCGCTCCTTCGGCACGCTGCTGCGGCAGGGCCGGATCGCCAAGGTCCGCAACGGCCGCTTCGCCGTCGCGCCCTCCACCCGGTTCAACCCGGCGCGCCGCGCCGGTTGAGGACAGTCGGGCGGCAGGAGGAAGGGCCCCCGAGGGGGCCCTTTACCTATTCGCGGTCCTCGTCCTCCGGCGCCGCCCGCCCGACGCCGAGGAAGATCGGACGGGCGAGGAAGGCCCACACGATGCCGAGCGCGACGTAGACCGCCAGCTCCAGCAGGATCGGCGGCCGGTCGAACAGGTTCACCACCGTCACGCAGGCGACGATGTAGGCGGGGAGGCCGACGACCAGGAAGAGGATCGACAGCCGCTTGCGGGCCTTGTGCGACAACCGAGAGGGGGAGCGGGCCATCAATCCGCGAAGGGGTCGGTGACGAGGATCGTGTCGTCCCGCTCGGGCGAGGTCGAGACGAGCGCGACCGGGCAGGAGATCAGCTCCTCGATCCGGCGGATGTACTTGATCGCCTGCGCCGGCAGGTCCGCCCAGGACCGGGCGCCGACCGTGCTCTCGCTCCAGCCCTCCATCTCCTCGTAGACCGGGATGCAGCGCGCCTGCTGGTCGGCGGCGATCGGCAGGTAGGGCAGCCGCTCGCCGTCGAGCTCGTAGCCGGTGCAGATCCTCAGCGTCTCGAACCCGTCGAGCACGTCGAGCTTCGTCAGCGACAGCCCGTTCACGCCGGAGGTGGCGACCGTCTGCCGCACGAGGCAGGCGTCGAACCAGCCGCAGCGGCGCTTGCGCCCCGTGGTCGTGCCGAATTCGTGGCCGCGCGTGCCCAGCCGCTCGCCATCCGCGTCGTTCAGCTCGGTCGGGAACGGGCCCTCGCCGACGCGGGTCGTATAGGCCTTGACGATCCCCAGCACGAAGTCGATGGCGCCGGGACCCACGCCGGACCCGGTGGCCGCCTGCCCGGCGATCACGTTGGACGAGGTGACGTAGGGATAGGTGCCGAAGTCGATGTCGAGCAACGCGCCCTGCGCCCCCTCGAACAGGATCCGCCGGCCGGCCTTGCGTGCCTCGCTCAGCGTGTACCAGACGTTGCCGACGAAGGGGGCGAGCTGCGGCGCGATGGCGCGCAGCTTCTCGACCAGCGCATCGCGGTCGATCGCCTCGAGCCCCAGCCCGGCCCGCAGCGCGTTGTGATGGACGAGCGCACGGTCGACCCGGACCTGCAGGGTCGCGTCGTCGGCGAGGTCGGCGACGCGGATCGCGCGGCGCCCGACCTTGTCCTCGTAGGCGGGGCCGATGCCGCGCCCCGTGGTGCCGATCTTCGCCACCGAGTTCTGGCTTTCGCGCGCGCGGTCGAGTTCGCCGTGGAAGGGCAGGATCAGCGGCGTGTTGCCCGCGATCATCAGCGTCTGCGGGCTGATCTCGACGCCCTGCGCCCGGATGCCGGCGATCTCGTCCATCAGGTGCCAGGGGTCGAGCACGACGCCGTTGCCGATCACGCTCAGCTTGCCCGGCCGGACCACGCCCGAGGGCAGCGCGTGCAGCTTGTAGACGGTGCCGTCGATCACCAGCGTGTGCCCGGCATTGTGACCGCCCTGGAAGCGCACGATCACGTCCGCGCGCTCGCTCAGCCAGTCCACGATCTTGCCCTTGCCCTCGTCGCCCCACTGGGTGCCGACGACCACCACGTTGGCCATCTCAGGTCTCCTCGCTGCCATGCGGCTGTCACGCCGGGGGCGGTCATAGAGAAAGCGGCGCCCGCGCGACAGGGGGAATTGCGAGGCACGTCGCCCCGGCCGCCCGCAGGCTGGACAGGCGCGGGCGGGACGCGGCATCATCGGCCACAGACGCAAGGGAGCCTCGATGCCCGAGACCGGCCTGCCGCCCGCCCTGCCCGCCCCCGCCGAGCGCGCGCTCGAGGCGGAGGGGATCCGCACCCTCGGCGACGTCGCCCAGCGCTCGGAGGCGGAGCTGCGCGGACTGCACGGCCTCGGCCCCCGTGCCATCGCGATCCTGCGCGAGGCGCTGGCGGCGCGGGGACTGACCTTCCGCGCCAAGCCGGGCGGGCATTACTGACCCCGGGCCGCCCGGAATTGCCGGTTGCCTGCCCCGCCCGGCTTCCTTAGATAGCGCCAACCCGCACGTCCCCCGCTCTCGAGGCCCTCCGCGCAATGGAAAACGTCATCCTGATCGTCCACCTCGTTCTCGCGCTCAGCCTGATCGGCGTGGTGCTCCTCCAGCGGAGCGAGGGCGGCGGCCTCGGCATGGGCGGCGGCGGCGGGGTGATGACGGGCCGCGCGGCGGCCACGGCGCTGGGCAAGATCACCTGGGGCCTCGCCATCGCGTTCATCTGCACCTCGATCGCGCTGACGATCATCGCGGCCGAGCAATCAGCCGGCGTCTCGGTCGTGGATCGCCTGCAGGACGCGCCGGCTCCGGCGGGCGAGCCAGCGACCCTGCCGACCGATGGCGGCAGCCTGCTGCCGCCCTCTGCCGGGGATGCCGGCGGCGGCGACGTCCCGCTCGCCCCCTCGGCCGACTGAGCCGGCCCGGGGCGGCCGCCGGCTGCCCCCTGAATGCCAATTCCCACAACAGGTTGCGGCGTTCTCGCCTCGACCCTCCATCATCTTGCGACGCCCGCTTGCGGCGGGGCGCGGTTCCGGGCTAGGACAGACTCCCGTGATGCCGCGACCCCTTGCGTCGCCATCCACCGATTCGGACCATCACGGGGGCCTCATGGCGCGCTACATCTTCATCACCGGCGGCGTGGTCTCGTCCCTCGGCAAGGGGCTCGCCTCGGCCGCGCTCGGCGCGCTGCTGCAGGCGCGCGGCTACACGGTGCGGCTGCGCAAGCTCGACCCCTATCTCAACGTCGATCCCGGCACGATGAGCCCGTTCGAGCACGGCGAGGTCTTCGTCACCGATGACGGGGCCGAGACGGATCTCGACCTCGGCCATTACGAGCGCTTCACCGGCGTCGCGGCGCGGGCGACCGATTCCGTCAGTTCTGGGCGCATCTATTCGAATGTGCTCGAGAAGGAGCGGCGCGGCGACTACCTGGGCAAGACGATCCAGGTGATTCCGCACGTGACCAACGAGATCAAGGACTTCCTCCGCATCGGCGCGGAGGAGGTGGATTTCATGCTGTGCGAGATCGGCGGCACGGTCGGCGACATCGAGGGGCTGCCCTTCTTCGAGGCTATCCGCCAGTTCAGCCACGAGCGGCCGAAGGGCGAGTGCATCCTGATGCATCTGACGCTGCTGCCCTACCTCGCCGCCAGCGGCGAGCTGAAGACTAAGCCGACCCAGCACTCGGTGAAGGAGCTGCAGAGCATCGGTCTCGCCCCCGACGTGCTGGTCTGCCGGTCCGAGCAGCCGATTCCCGACCGCGAGCGCGAGAAGATCGCCCTCTTCTGCAACGTCCGGCAGGAGCACGTGGTCCCCGCCTACGACCTCAAGTCGATCTACGAGGCGCCGCTCGCCTATCACCGCAGCGGCCTCGACCAGGCGGTGCTGGATGCGTTCGGCATCTCGCCCGCGCCCAAGCCCAACCTCTCGGTCTGGGAGGACGTGCTCGACCGTCTCGAGAATCCCGAGGGCGAGGTGCGCGTCGCCATCGTCGGCAAGTACACCCAGCTCGAGGACGCCTACAAATCCATCGCCGAGGCGCTGACCCATGGCGGCATGGCGAATCGGGTCAGGGTCCGCACCGACTGGGTCGACAGCGAGCTGTTCGAGCGCGAGGACCCCGCCCCCCATCTGGAGAGCTATCACGCGATCCTCGTTCCCGGCGGCTTCGGCGAGCGTGGCACCGAGGGCAAGATCAAGGCCGCCCAGTTCGCGCGCGAGCGCAAGATCCCGTATCTCGGCATCTGCCTCGGCATGCAGATGGCGGTGATCGAGGCGGCGCGGAACGCGGCGGGGCTGGAGACGGCCGGGTCCGAGGAGTTCGACCACGAGGCGGGCGTGCGGCGGTTCGAGCCGGTCGTCTACCACCTCAAGGAATGGATCCAGGGCAACCACGTCGTCGCGCGCAAGGTCGACGACGACAAGGGCGGCACGATGCGCCTCGGCGCCTATACCGCCGACCTGCGCGAGGGATCGAAGGTGGCCGAGGTCTACGGCACCAACGTGATCGAGGAGCGTCACCGCCACCGCTACGAGGTCGACACCCGGTACCGCGAGAAGCTGGAGAACGCGGGTCTCTGCTTCTCGGGCATGTCGCCCGACGGCCGCCTGCCCGAGATCGTGGAATGGGCCGACCACCCGTGGTTCATCGGCGTGCAGTTCCATCCCGAGCTGAAGTCCAAGCCCTTTGCCCCGCACCCGCTCTTCGACGGCTTCGTCCGCGCGGCGGTGGAGAATTCGCGCCTGGTCTAGCTGCGGCCCGGCTCCCGCCTGACCGGGGCCTGACCGGGCCTGACCGGGGCCTGACGGGGACTGACCGCCCCCCACCGCGCCGCCCGCCGCCGGGCGGACCGGGCGCCGAACCTTCCGGAGAGGGACCCTCGGGCCCACCCTCCGGCACTCGTTACCCCCGGGGCCGGGGCGGCGCCCCGGCTCCCTGCCGCCTCAACGATGGGCAGGCGTTTCTGGTTTCAACGAAAGCGGCCGGAAATCGTTCAACTACAGGTTGTTGCGCGGGCATTTCCCGGGCGCTCCGGGGGTTGCCCGTCAGAACCGCAGGTCGAATGTCCGCGTGATGCCGAGCGAGACGCTCACCTGCTCGTCGTCGAAGGTGATCGGGCTGTCGGCCGCATCGCCCTGCAGCTGGTCGTAGCGCGCCGTGCCGTAGAGCGACCAGGCCGGGGCGAGACGGTACTCCATCCCGAAGGCGATCCCGGCAGAGACGATCCCCGCTCCGGCCGCGAAGGCGTCGACCCCGCTCGCCGCCGCCTCGGCCGCGCTGATGCCGAAATAGTAGTCCGCGTAATCGTCCGATCCGTAGACCACCCGCGGCCCGAGCGTCAGCTCCAGATCCTCCTGCGGGCGCAGCACCGCGTCGAGCCCGACCTCGCCCACCAGCGCCTCGTGGCCCGTCACGCCGTAACGCAACGCGGCAAAGGCCTCGAATCCAGGCCCGGCATAGCTGACCTGCCCGCCCAGCTCGACCGCCTGCTCGAGATCATCGAGCCCCGCGAGCTCGGGATAGTCGCGCGCGGTCCGCTCAGGCACCACGCGGAACGAGGCGCCGAAGCCGAGGCCGCTGGCCCGCGCATAGGGGTCGGGGTCGCCGAACTCGAAACCGCCCAGCCGCGCATAGGCGAAGGAGAAGGCGAGATCTGGCACGATCTCGGTCTCGGGCGAGCCGAAATAGCCCGGCACGCTCGCCGCGCCCCCGCCGAGCTGGAAGACGATGCGGTTGCCCGTCTCCTGCGCCCCGGCGGCGGCGGGCAGGACGAGGGCGGCGAGAAGGATCGGACGGATCATGGCGGGCCCTTTCGAGGCAGGCAGGCGGTCGTCCCGCAGCATAGCCGGCCGCCCCCGGCCGGCAAGACGGCTGGACAAGCGTGACGCCCCGCGCCAAGCGGGAACCATGCTGTCCTACCAACACGCCTACCACGCCGGGAACCTCGCCGACCTGCACAAGCATGTCCTGCTGGCCTGGATGCTGGATTACATGACGGCCAAGCCAAAGCCCCTGACCTACATGGAAACCCATGCCGGGCGCGGGCTCTACGACCTGTCGGGGGCCGAGGCCGCCCGCACCGGCGAAGCCGCCGCCGGGATCGGGCGCGACCACGATTTCGCCCCGGCGGCGCATCCCTTCTCGCGCGCCCTGGCCCGGATCCGCGCGGATCACGGGGCGGGGGCCTATCCCGGCTCCCCCCTTCTCGCGGCGACGCTGCTGCGGCCGGACGACCGGATGCGCCTCGCCGAGCTGCACCCCCGGGAGGAGGCGGCCCTGCGCGCCCTGCTCGGCCGACGCGCCACGATCGAGAAGCGCGACGGGGTCGAGATGGCGAAGGGCGCAGTGCCGCCCGATCCCGCCCGCGGCCTCTGCCTGATCGACCCCTCCTACGAGGTGAAGGCCGAGTTCGCGGCGATGCCGGCCCTGCTGCGCGCGCTCCACCGCCGCTGGCCGGTCGGGGTGCTGGTCCTGTGGTACCCCCTCCTCACCACCGGGGCTGAGGCGCCGCTGACGGATTCCCTGCCGGACAAGGTCTTTCTCCACGAGGTGCGCTTCCCGCCGGCCCGCGAGGGGCACCGGATGATCGGCTCCGGCCTCGCCGTCATCAACCCGCCCTTCGGCCTCGCGGACGAGGCGGCGCGGCTTGCCGCGAGGTTCGCCGCGCTGGCCTGACGAGGGACCTGCCCTATGTCGCGCCGCATGATCGCCGATTTCCTTCGCCGCCTCGCCCAGCCAGAGGCCGACCGCCTGCCCGAGCCCGATGCAAGGCTCGCGCTCGCCGCCCTTCTCGTCCGCATCGCCCGCGCCGACGGCAGCTACGATGCCGGCGAGATCGCCCGCATCGACCGCGTGCTCGCGCGCCGCTTCGCCCTCACCGCCGAGGCGGCGGGCACGCTGCGGACCGAGGCCGAGGCCGTCGAGGCCGAGGCGCCCGACACCGTCCGCTTCACCCGCGCCATCAAGGAGGGAGTCCCCTACGAGGAGCGCATCACCGTGATCGAGGCGCTGTGGGAGGTCGTCCTCGCCGACGGCGAGCGCGACGAGGAGGAGGACGCGCTGCTGCGCATGGTCGCCCCGCTGCTCGGGATCGAGGATCGCGACAGCGGCCTCGCCCGGCAGCGGGCCGCCGCGCGGAGGGCGTGATGTTCGCCGCCTTCCCGATGTACGACCGCCCCGAAACGGCGGCGGCGCACGACGCCCTCTGGGCGGACCTGCGCGACCGGCTGCGCCAGGCCGGGATCGACGCGCCGGAGGCGCTCGACCGCGACGTCCCCTACATGGACGGCTGGGCGCGCGACGACCTGCTGGTCGGCCAGATCTGCAACCTGCCGCTCCGCGCGCTCCACTGCGAGCGTCTCACCGTGCTCGGCTGCGGCGATTACGGCCTGCCCGACTGCCCGCCCGGGCATTACCACTCGGTTCTCGTCGTGCGCCACGACGACCCCGCCCGCACGGCCGAGGAGGCGGCGGGCCACCGCCTCGCCTACAACGATCCGATGTCCTGCTCGGGCTGGGGCGCGGTCTGGACCTGGGCCGAGTCGCGCGGCCTGCGTCTCGCGCCCCATCTCGAGACCGGCGCCCATGCCGACAGCCTCGCCGCCGTCGCGGAGGGGCGGGCCGATCTCGCCGCGATCGATTCGATCACTTGGGCGATGCTGCGGCGCTGGGACCCGGCGGCGCGGGAGGTGCGGGTCGTCGGCCGTACCGGCACTTCGCCGGGGCAGAGCTTCGTCACCGCCGATCCCGGCATCGCCGGCACGCTGCGCGCCGCGCTCGCCGCCGCGATCGACGGCCTCGCGCCGGACCATCGCGCCACGCTCGGCCTGCGCGGCCTCGTCCGCCTCCCCTCGGGCGATTACGACATGGCGCTCCCGGAGGCGCCGATCCGCCGCGCCGCCTGACCCGCCCGAACCGCCGTTCGGCCCGGACCGTCGCACCAGCGACGCCGCTCCCCCCCGGGGGCGGCGCGCCCCGCCCCCCTCCTTCGCAGGGTCCGCAAATACCGCGGCCGCCGGCCTTCGCCCCCGTACGCGGCCCGGCACGGGCGCCCTGCCGCGCGGGCCGCATTGCGGCGGCGGGCGAAATCCGTCCTATTGCGCCCACCAGCGAGAAAGGCGCCCCATGGACACCTCCCCGGTCATCGAGATCCGCGACCTGCACAAGTCCTACGGGCAGCTCGAGGTGCTGAAGGGCGTCGACATCGCCGCCCCCCGCGGCCATGTCGTCTCGCTCATCGGTTCCTCCGGGTCGGGCAAGTCCACGCTCCTGCGCTGCGCCAACCTGCTCGAGGACAGCCAGCAGGGCGAGATCCTGTTCAAGGGCGAGCCCGTCGCCTGGCGCGGCACCGGTGCGGGGCGCCACCCCGCCGACCGCGCGCAGGTGGTGCGGATCCGCACGCAGCTCTCGATGGTGTTCCAGCAGTTCAACCTCTGGGCCCACATGACGATCCTGCAGAACGTGATGGAGGCGCCGGTCACCGTGCTCGGCCGGGACCGGGCAGAGGTGGAGGACAGGGCCCGCGGCTATCTCGACCGCGTGGGGATCGGGGACAAGGCCGATGCCTGGCCGGCCCAGCTCTCGGGCGGGCAGCAGCAGCGCGCCGCCATCGCCCGCGCCCTCTGCATGGAGCCCGCGGCCCTGCTCTTCGACGAGCCGACCTCCGCGCTCGATCCCGAGCTCGAGCAGGAGGTGGTGCGCGTGATCAAGTCGCTCGCCGACGAGGGGCGGACGATGATCCTGGTGACGCACGACATGAAGATGGCCCGCGACTGCTCGGACCACGTCGTCTTCCTCCACCAGGGCCGGATCGAGGAGGAGGGCCCGCCGGGCGCCCTGTTCGGTGCCCCGCGGAGCGAGCGGCTGCGCGGCTTCCTCTCCTCCACCCTCGCCCACGACCCCGCCCACGCCGCGACCTGAGCGTGGCCCGGTTCCCCCCGCTCCGGGGGGCGCCTTCCCCTGCGCACGGTCGCCGACGGGGCCTGCGGCAAAGCGCTGCCAGATCCCGCCCGGAGCACCCCTGGATGATCCGGATGCGCGGCGCCGATCCGCCGCCCCGACGCGGCCCCGGCCGCGCCCGCCTGCCCCCCGCATCTGCCCGATCCGCGGGCAGATGCCGCGCGACTATGCGGCACTTCGGCCTTCGGCGCTTGCCTTGCGCGGCGAAGCGCAGCAGGCTCGCCCCCCATCAGCGCCCGCAACGAGGCGCGACGACCCAACGGGAGAGAACCGGATGAAACTCGTACTCGCCACCGCCGCCCTGGCCCTCGCCGCCGGCGCAGCGACCGCCCAGGACGTGATCCGCATGGGGACCGAGGGCGCCTACCCCCCCTACAACTTCATCGACGACAGCGGCGAGGTCGCGGGCTTCGAGCGCGAGCTCGGCGACGAGCTCTGCGCGCGGGCCGGACTGACCTGCGAATGGGTGACCACCGACTGGGATTCGATCATTCCCAACCTCGTCTCGGGAAATTACGACACGATCATCGCCGGGATGAGCATCACCGACGAGCGGGAGGAGGTCATCGACTTCACCCAGGACTACTACCCCCCGACCGAAAGCGCCTATGTCGCCGCATCCGAGGAGGTCGACGTCCTCAGCGGCGTGGTCTCGGCACAGACCGCCACGATCCAGGCCGGCCACGTGGCCGAGAGCGGCGCCGCCCTGCTCGAATTCGCCACCCCCGAAGAGACCGTCGCCGCCGTCCGCGACGGCGAGGCCGACGCCGTCTTCGCCGATTACGACTACCTTCTGCCGCTGGTCGAGGCTTCGGGCGGCGAGCTGATGTTCGTGGGCGAGCGGGTGCCGCTGGGCGGCGGCGTCGGCATGGGCCTGCGCGAGAGCGATGCCGCGCTGCGCGACCAGTTCGACGCGGCCATCACCTCGATGAAGGAGGATGGCACGCTGAACGCGCTTCTCGTCGAGTGGTTCGGCGAGCAGGTCGGCACCTACTGACCCGGCCAGGCTCCTGACGGCGCGGCGCGGGGCCCCCCCTCCGCGCCGCGCCCGCGCCCCGATGTTCGCGTATTGCTCCGACCCGCAGGTGCTCGACGGCCTGGCCTGGCTGTCCTGCTACCTCACGACCGGCAAGCACATGGCCATCTACTGGGCCGTGGGCACGGTCCTGCTGCTGCTTGCGATCACCGGGCCCGCGGCCCTGCTCTTCGGCTTCGGCGGGGCGGTCGCGGCGCGCTCGCCCGTGGCGCCGCTGTCGTGGCTGGGCCGGGGCTACATCGCGATCGTGCGGGGCGTGCCCGACATCGCCTTCTTCCTGTTCTTCGTGATCGCGCTCGACCAGGGCCTCGAATACCTTCGGCATCTCGCGCTCTGCCCGGACTGGGACCAGCCGGTGCGCCAGGGCAGCGACTTCCTCGTCTGCCCGCAGGCTAAGCTGCCGCTCTCCTCGGCGCCGCAATGGCAGCACGAGGTCTACGGCTTCGCCCTCGCCGTCCTGACCTTCGCCATCGTCTTCGGCGCCTTCGCCGCCAATGTCCTCCACGGGGCGATGCGCGCCGTGCCCCGCGCCCAGATCGAGACCGCGGAGGCCTACGGCATGACGCCCCGCCAGACCTTCCGCAGGATCGTCGTGCCGCAGATGTGGATCTATGCCCTGCCCGGTCTCGGCAATCTCTGGATGGTGCTGGTCAAGGCGACGCCGCTCCTCTTCCTGCTGGGGGTCGAGGACATCGTCTACTGGGCGCGCGAGCTCGGCGGGACCAAGACCCCGCAATTCACCGACTACCCGCATGGCGACTGGCGGATGTGGTACTTCCTCGCGCTCCTCGTCTTCTACCTCGGACTGACCCGCGTCTCCGAGATCGGGCTGGAGCGCCTGATGATCCGTCTCTCCCGCGGCCAGGCGACGCTCGGCGGCGCGGCGCAGGGGGGCGTGCGATGACCCGGCGGCCCGCTCCTGCTCTTATCTTGCCGGAAATACTCCGGGGGTCCGGGGGCAGCGCCCCCGGCGGCCGGCCACGGGGCGCGGGTCGATGAGCTGCTGGGAGATCGTCGCGGACTACGCCTTCCGCAGCCTGGGCTACGGCGAGCGGCTGCTGCCGCGCAGCGACTTCACGCTCTGCCAGCAGGTCGTGCTGATCGGTTCCGGCATGATCTGGAACGTCTATTTCGGCGCGGTCGCCCTCGTCGCCGGCTTCGCCCTGGCCACGCTCGTGGCCCTTGGCAAGGCGGCGCGGTCCCCCTGGCTGCGCAAGCCGTCCGAGTGGTTCGTCTTCGTCTTCCGCGGCTCGCCGCTCTTCATCCAGTTCTTCTTCGCCTACTTCTTCTTCCTCTCGCTCAAGCAGTCGGTTCCCGCGCTCGATCCGCTGACCTCCGCCCCGGTCGGCGCGGCCCTGGTGCTGTTCCTCAACACCGCCGGCTACTCGGCCGAGATCTTCCACGGCGCGCTCCGCTCGGTGCCGCGGGGCGAGGTCGAGGCGGCCGAGGCCTACGGGCTGACCGGCTGGCCCCGGTTCCGCCGCATCGTCTGGCCGACCATGCTGCGCCTGGCCTGGCCGGCCTACACGAACGAGGCGATCTTCCTCTTCCACGCCACCACGCTGGTCTTCCTCAGCGGGTTCCCGGCGGCGGGCCAGAAGGGCGACGCGCTTTACTACGCGAGCTACTTCGCGGACCAGACCTTCAACCCATTCGTCCCCTACCCGATCCTGGCGCTCTACTTCATCGCCCTGACGCTGGTCATCGTCGCGATCTTCGGCGCCGTGAACCGCAGCCTGAACCGCCATCTGCCGGCCGCGCGGCGCCCCGCCCGGCCCCGCTTCCTGCCGCAGATCGTCCGCTAGGCCGGTTTCCGCGCAACCCCTCCCCGCCCCCCGCGTTGGGCCCGGGAACAGGATCCGGGAGCCCCCCATGCGCCATCTCGCCGCCCTCGCCCTTCTCGCGCTCGCGATGCTCGCGCCCGCCGTCGGGGCCCGGGCCCAGGCTCCCGCAGAATCCTCCGCCGCGGCTCCGGACGCCCGCGCGGTGCTGCGCGTCGGCATCCAGGCGGCGGAGCCCTTCGCGATGGAACGGGCGGGGGGCGCGTGGCTCGGCCTCGCCGCCGACATGTGGCGCATCGTGGCCGAGACGAACGGGTGGGATTTCGATTTCGTCGCCGTCGATCCCGCGGACCCGCTGGCCGCGCTCGGGGACGGCACGGCCGACCTCGTCCTGCCGGTCCAGGCGACGGCCGCGGGGCTCGAGCGTGCCGAGTTCACCCTGCCGCTCTACACCGCGACCCTGGCCGTGGCGGGCGAGCGCGAGAACCGCATCCTCGGCGTTCTCTCCGGGTTCCTCTCGTGGCAGTTCCTGCGGCTCGTCGCGGGCCTCTCGGTCCTGCTGCTGATCGTCGGCGCCATCGTCTGGGCGATCGAACGGCGCAGCAATCACGAGATGTTCGCCCGCTCCCCGCTGCGCGGCCTCGGCGACGGGTTCTGGTGGGCCGGCGTCACGCTCACCACGATCGGCTACGGCGACAAGGCGCCCGCCACCTTCCTCGGCCGGGCGGTGGCGATGCTCTGGATGCTGATGGGCCTCGCCGTCAGCGCCGCCCTGACCGCCGCCGTGGTGACCCTCGCGGGGACCGAGCGGGGGATCGACCTGCCCGAGGACCTGCGCGGCCGCAGCGTCGCCGTGGTCGAAGGGTCGACCGCCGCCGCCTTCCTCGGGACCGAGGGGATCGAGACCCGCGCCTATCCGGATCTGCAGGCGGCGCTGGAGGCGGCGCAGGCGGACGAGACCGACGCGGCGGCCGGCCCCGCCCCGCAGGTCGCGGCCCTGGTGGACGGGCTCGGCACGCTCGACCTGCGGGTGCAGAAGACGACGCTCGATCCCCAGATGATCACCATCGCCCTGCCCCCCGGCTCCGGGCTGCGGGCCCCGATCGACCGCGCGATCCTGACCCTCTTCGCCAGCGAGACGGGGTGGGAGCTGACGGAACGCTACGTGCCCGACTGACGGACGACCCGGGCGGGCCCGACAGGGCCGGGCCCGCAGCTCCCCCGCCCGCCCGGCCCGAGACGAGGGCGCCCCGTCGCGGCACGGGGGGGGGCATGGCGGCCGGCCGCAGGCAATCCGCCCCGCCGCACCGCGCCCGCCCCTCCCAGCCGCCGCGCCGCCCCCTTGCCGCGCCCCGCGCCCGGCCCTAGGCTCGGCCCCGCCCAACACGCGAGGCTCCATGCATATCGGCATCCTGCAGACCGGCCACGCCCCCGACGGGATGGCCCCGGAGGGACGTGGATACGATGCCCTGTTCGAACGGCTGCTCGCCGGGCAGGGCTTCACCTTCACGACCTGGAACGTGGTCGACATGCAGTTCCCCCACGGCCCGGACGAGGCCGAGGGCTGGCTCGTCACCGGATCGCGCCACGGCGCCTACGAGGACCACCCCTTCATCCCCCCGCTGGAGGATCTGATCCGGGCGATCCGCGACAGCCGCAAGCCGCTGGTCGGCATCTGCTTCGGCCACCAGATCATCGCCCAGGCCCTCGGCGGCACGGTCGAGAAGTTCGGGGGCGGCTGGTCGGTCGGACGGACCGAATACGATTGGGGCGGCGAGACGACGGTGCTCAACGCCTGGCACCAGGACCAGGTGACGCGGCTGCCCGAAGGGGCCAGCGTCCTCGCCTCCTCCACCTTCTGCGCGCATGCCGCGCTGCTCTACGAGGGCGGCATCTTCACCGTGCAGGCCCATCCCGAATTCGGCCGCGAGGCGACGGAATTCCTCATCGAGCATCGCGGACCCGGCACCGTGCCGGACGCGCTTCTGGAGAAGGCGCGGGAAGGGCTGGACCGGCCGGTCGACAATGCCCGGCTCGCGCAGATGATCGGACGGTTCCTGCGCTCCGGCAAGCTGGGGCTGGCGGAGGACGCGGCATGAGCTGGATCGACCACATTCCCGACGCAGCCCGCGCCTACCTGGAGGTGAAGCGCCTCGACGAGGTCGAATGCGTCCTCGCCGACCTGCCCGGCATCGCCCGGGGCAAGGCGGTGCCGGCCGCGAAATGGGAGAAGCAGACCAGCTTCCACCTGCCGAACTCGATCTTCTTCCAAACGATCACCGGCGACTGGTCGGAGGCGGCCGAGGACGGCTTCACCGAACCCGACATGGTGCTCAAGCCCGATCTCTCGACCGCCGCCGCCGCTCCCTGGGCGGTGGACGGCACGCTCCAGGTGATCCACGACGCCTTCGACCAGAAGGGCCGGCCCATCGGCTGCGCGCCCCGCAACGTGCTGCGCCGCGTGGTCGATCTCTACCGTGCCGAGGGGTGGGAACCGGTCGTCGCGCCCGAGATGGAGTTCTATCTCGTCGGCCGGAACGTCGACCCGGCCAAGCCCGTGGCCCCGATGACCGGCCGCACCGGCCGCCCCGCCGCGGCGCGGCAGGCCTATTCGATGACGGCGGTGGACGAATACGGCCCCGTCATCGACGACATCTACGAATGGAGCGAGATCGCGGGGTTCGAGATCGACGGCATCGCGCAGGAGGGCGGCGCCGGCCAGCTCGAGATCAACATGCGCCACGGCGATCCGATCAAGCTCGCCGACGAGATCTTCTTCTTCAAGCGCCTGATCCGCGAGGCGGCGCTCAAGCACGACTGCTTCGCCACCTTCATGGCCAAGCCGATCGAGGGCGAGCCGGGCAGCGCGATGCATGTCCACCACTCGGTCACGGACAAGACCGGGCGCAACCTCTTCACCGGCCCGGCCGGGGGCGAGACCGACGCCTTCTTCCACTTCATCGGCGGCCTGCAGGAGCATCTGCCCAGCGTCATCGCGGTGATCGCGCCCTACGTGAACTCCTACCGGCGCTACGTCCGCGACCATGCCGCGCCAATCAATCTCGAATGGGGGCGCGACAACCGCACGACGGGGCTGCGCGTCCCCGTCGCCCCGCCCGAGGCGCGGCGGATCGAGAACCGCCTCGCCGGGATGGACTGCAACCCCTACCTCTGCATCGCGGCCTCGCTGGCCTGCGGCTATCTGGGGCTGAAGAACGAGATCTGGCCCGACAAGCGCTTCAGGGGCGACGCCTACGAGGCCGAGGACGAGATCCCGCAGGGCCTCTATGCCGCGCTCGACCTCTTCGACGCGAACGCCGCCATGCACGAGGTGCTCGGCCCCGATTTCGCGCGCGTCTACTCGGTGGTGAAGCGCACGGAATACAACGAGTTCCTGCAGGTCATCTCCCCCTGGGAGCGTGAGCACCTGCTGCTGAACGTCTGACGGCGCGGGTCCCGTTCCGCCCTCTCCCCCACTGGGCCGCCGCCATCCGGCCCGGCGCGGGGCGCAACGATGCCGGGGGGCCCGGCCCGGCTCTTATCTTGCCCGAAATACTCCCCGGGGGGGGCGCGAAGCGCGGGGGGCGGGCAGCCCCCCTCCGCCCTCTCCGTCCCGTATGCCCCAGAGAAAGGGGCGGACCCGACGGACCGCCTCTCCTCCTCGATCCACCCGCCCTACTCGGCGGCGAGCTTGCCGGACACGCTCTGCGCGCTGGCGAGGCCCGGCGCATCCGACGTCCCGCCCAGCATCTCGCGCACCTTCGCCTCGATCTTCTCTCCGATCGCGGCGTCGATCTTCTTCCAGTAGTCGAAGGCCCGCAGCAGCACCTTCTCGCTCACCCCGTCGGCCAGGTGGCCGGCGACGTTGCCGACCAGGCGCTCGCGCTGCGCCGCGTCCATCACCTTGTTGATCAGGGCGTTGGCCTGGCTCCAGTCGTCGTCGTCCTCGCGCAGGCGATAGGCCTGGCGCACCATGTCGCCATCCGCCTCCCACCTGCCCGCTTCGGGGCCGGGACCGGGCTGGGCCGCCGGCCCGCCGTAGGAATTGGGCGCGTAGACCGGGTCGGCCACGGGCGTCACCCGCATCGCGCCGTCCTTGGAATAGGAATGGACGGGGGATTTCGCGGCGTTCACGGGGATCTGCTTGTAGTTCACCCCCAGCCGGTGCCGATGGGCATCGGCATAGGAGAAGCCGCGCGCCAGCAGCATCTTGTCGGGCGAGAGGCCGACCCCGGGCACCATGTTGTTCGGCTCGAAGGCGAGCTGCTCGATCTGGGCGTGGAAGTCGGTCGGGTTCCTGTCCAGGGTCATCCGGCCGACCTCGATCAGCGGATAATCCCCGCGCGGCCAGACTTTCGTCAGGTCGAACGGGTTGATCCGGTAGGTCTTCGCCTCCTCGTAGGGCATGATCTGCCAGTAGAGCGTCCAGGACGGGAAATCACCGGCCCCGATCGCGTCGAACAGGTCGCGCCGGTGGTAGTCCCCGTCCGAGCCGGCCAGCTTGTCGGCCTCGTCCTGGCTGAGATAGGAATTGCCGTCGCCCTGGTCGTTCAGCCAGTGGAACTTGACCCAGAACCTCTCGCCCTCCGCATTCACGAGCGAATAGGTGTGCGAGGAATAGCCCTGCATGTCGCGCCAGCTCTTCGGGATGCCCCGGTCCCCCATCAGGTAGGTGACCTGGTGCGCACTCTCGGGGCTGAGCGTCCAGAAGTCCCACTGCATGTCGTGATCGCGCAGGTCGTTGTCGGCGCGACGCTTCTGGCTGCGGATGAAGTGCTGGAACTTCATCGGATCGCGGATGAAGAAGACGGGCGTGTTGTTGCCGACCATGTCGAAATTGCCCTCGTCGGTGTACATCTTCACCGAGAAGCCGCGCGGGTCGCGCCAGGTGTCGGGGCTGCCGCGCTCGCCCGCCACGGTCGAGAAGCGGGCCGCGATCTCGGCGCTCGCCCCCTTCTGGAAGATGCCGGCCCTGGTGTAGCGCGACACGTCCTGCGTCGTCTCGTAGCGACCGAAGGCGCCGCCGCCCTTGGCGTGGGGCTGCCGCTCGGGGATCCGCTCGCGGTTGAAGTTGGCCATCTGCTCCAGCAGGTAGTGATCGTGCAGCACGATCGGTCCGTCGGACCCGACGGTCAGCGAATGTTCGTCGCTGGGCGCGCGGATGCCGGCATCGGTCGTCGTCGGGGGGACGGTTCTCTTCTCGTCGGTCATGGAGGGGACCTTTTCTGGGAAATCGGGCCGCGGCCGCCCGCGACAGGGAGACAAGTCCCCGGCGCTTGCCCGCGTTCCCCCCGCGCGACGCCGCACCGCGGGCGCACGCAGCGATCACGATGCGGGGGACTGGCATTTGTCGCCGCGCCGCGCCAAATGGGGGCCATGCCGCTCTACCGAAACGACGCCCCCGGCCAGTACCCGCCGTCCTGGTATGTCAGGACGACCGACCTGCCCCATCGCCCCCGGCCGCGGCTGGAGGGCGGGATCCGCGCCGATCTGTGCGTGATCGGTGCGGGCTATACCGGCCTCTGGGCCGCGCTCACCGCGGCCCGCGCGGGACTGAAGGTGGTCGTGGTCGAGGCGCACCGCGCCGGCTTCGGCGCCTCCGGCCGGAATGGCGGGCAGGTCCATTCGGGCTTCAACAAGCCGCAGAGCTGGCTGGAGACGCGCCTCGGCGCGGACACCGCCCGCGCCCTGTGGGAGCTGTCGGAGGACGGCAAGGCCAGCCTGCGGA
Organism: Wenxinia saemankumensis; assembly: GCF_900141735.1. Lineage (GTDB taxonomy): Bacteria > Pseudomonadota > Alphaproteobacteria > Rhodobacterales > Rhodobacteraceae > Wenxinia > Wenxinia saemankumensis. The sequence continues at coordinate 364,685 of NZ_FQYO01000002.1, read as the reverse complement.
ACTTCTGCGCCAGCCACGCGCCTGAGACGCTGTTCCGCCCCGGCATCGCCCACGGCGAATACGACGCGGCCGAGGTCGAGGCGGCGAAGGCCGAGGCCGACTTCCTGAACGACCGCTACGGCTACGACCGGATCGAGATGCTCGACCGGGACGGGATCCGGTCGCTGGTGAAGACGGAGTCCTACGTCGCGGGCCAGATCGACCGCGGCGCGGGCCACCTGCACCCGATGCGCTACTGCGCCGCCCTCGCCCGCGCGGCCGAGACGGCGGGCGCCGACATCCACGAGTTGACCGAGGCGACCGGCATCGTCCATGGCGACCCCGCCACGGTGACGACCCCGCGGGGCCGGGTCGTGGCCGATCACGTCATCATCGCGGGTAACGGCTATCTTCCGGGGATCGAGCCGAAGGTCGCGGCCCGCGTCATGCCGATCAACTCCTTCATCGGCGCGACCGAGCCGATGGGCGAGCGCTGGCGCGACGTGCTGGCCGAGGACATCGCCGTGGCCGACAGCAAGTTCGTCGTGAACTACTACCGCTTCACCGAGGACCGCCGTTTCCTCTTCGGCGGGCGCGAGAGCTATTCGATCGGCTACCCGAAGGAGATCGCCCCGGCCCTGGTCGCCCGGATGCGCGCTCTCTTTCCGCAGATGGCGGATGTCGAGGTCGAGAGCGTCTGGGGCGGCACGCTGGGGATCACCGTCACCCGCCTGCCCCACCTCGCCCGGGTGGCGCCGAACGTGCTGTCGGGGGCGGGCTTCTCGGGCCACGGCGTCTCGCTGGCGGGCCTGTCGGGCCGGGCCATGGCCGAGGCGGTGATCGGCCAGGCGGGGCGCTTCGACGTGCTCTCGCAGCTGCCGGTGCCGCGTTTCCCGGGCGGCGCACGTCTGCGCGCGCCTCTGCTGACGCTGGCGATGACCTGGTTCGCGCTGCGCGACCGGCTGGGGATCTGATGCGCGCGGCCCCTCAGGGGGGCGCGAGATAGCCGGTATGCACCCAACCCTCCCCCGCGCCCGCGTCGCAATCCGCCGGCGGGCAGGCGATCCGGCCCCACAGGCCCGACAATTCGGCCACGGCGACGGTCCGGCCGGCGGGCAGGCGGCCCAGCGCGGCGCAGTCGAGGGCGGGACAGGCGCGGACATTGAGCCCGTCCGCGGCGACCACCATCGGGATCGGCGCGGGATCGGCGGGCGCGGCGGCGCGCCAACCCGCGCTGCCCGCCGCCCCGCCCAGCCCCATCAGGATCAGCGCCACGGTTCGGCCCCGGCGCAGCGCCCGGCGCAGCCGAAGCAGCACCGCGACGAGCGGCAGCAGGCAGAAGAAGACGAAGAGCCAGATCATCGCGGAACAGGCGGGGCCGCGGCCCCGGTGGCGGGACGGGGTCCGGGACGGGGCTCGGGAGGGGGCGGCGCCGGGCCTATTTGCCCATCTTCGACAGGCGGTCCTGCATCTCGGCGAGCTGCCGCTTCATCGCCTCCAGGTCGTCGTCCCGCCCCGACTTGCCGGCGGGGCGCGGCTCCGCCTCCTCCGCCTCGGGCATCGGGACGGACGTGCCCATCCGGCCGCCGGTCATCGCCTTGAAGAAGGCCTCCTGCTGGGCGCGCATCGCGTCGAAGCCCGGCATCGCGGCCATCGGGTTGGCCCGGCCCATGTTCTCCATCATGCGCGATTGCCCGTCGCGCAGCATGTCGAAGGACATGGCGAGGAATTGCGGCACGATGGTCGAGGCCTGGCTGGTATAGGACCGGACGAGATCGTTCAGCACCTCGAGCGGCAGGACGCTCTCGCCCCGGCTCTCGTGCTCGGCGATGATCTGGAGCAGGTATTGCCGGGTCAGGTCGTCGCCAGATTTCAGGTCGACGATCTGCACATCGCGTCCCGCGCGAATGAAGCTGGCGATGTCCTCGAGCGTGACGTAATCGCTCGTCTCCGTGTTGTAGAGACGACGGCTCGCGTAGCGCTTGATCAGCAGCGGCTTGCCTTGGTCCGACATCGTTACGCCTCCCGATTGTGCACCGGCAGAAAGCGTAGGACGGCCCCCTGCAAAAAGAAAGGCCCGCGCAAAGAAAGGGCGGACCGGCGGCCCGCCCTTCGAGGGGCGATCCCGGAGAGGGAGACGCCCCGGGATCTGTCGGGTCCCGGTTCGCCCGTGCGGGGGCGGGCCGGGACCGCGATCTTACTTGGCCGAGGCCTTCTTGGCGGCCGAGGTCATGTCGCTGGTGGCCTTGCGGGCGACGTCCTGCATGTCGGTGGACATGTCCTTGCCCATCGCCATCATCAGCTCGAGCGTCTCGGTCTGCACCTTCTTGGCGATGTCGGCGAAGGCGGCCATGTGCTCGGCGGCGCTCTCGGCCGAGGCGGTCGCGAAGTCGGTCATCGCCTTGGCATAGTCGGCCGGCTCGGTCCGGGCCTGGGTGATCGCGGACATCTTGGTCAGGGTGTCCTGGGTCCACCGGGCGGACAGGTCGGTCGATTGCTGGGCGGCGTCGATCGCCACGGCCGACATCTTCTCGGCGAAGGCGGTCTGCGACTTGAACATCGATTCCATGGCTTTCTGGTCCACGGGGAAGGCGCCCATCATGTCCTTCATCATCGCGGTGTAGTCCTGGGTCTTGGCGGCCATGACGGCTCTCCTTTCTGGTCGGTGCGGGTGGGTGGGGCCGTTGCGCCGCCACCCTGTCGTTCGTGACGCCAAGTTAGGTGCTGCACTGCAGCATTGCAAGGATTTTTCTGCGCCGCAGCATAAGAGTTTCGGCAGGCGGGCCGATGGCTTGCCCGGCCGACCGCGATCCGGCAGACCGATCAATGACTTGGCGTCACCGGCTGCGCGTGGGTCAGGCCGCGCGCCCCTTCACGTAGCGTCCGGGGGCGGGGGCCAGCGGCGGATGCGCGGGGTCGCCGGGATCGCGCGCGGGCACCATCCTGCCCGACCGGGGGGCGAGCCATTCCTCCCAGCGGGGCCACCAGGATCCCTCCTGCGGCGTGGCGGCCGCGTACCATTCGTCGGGCGGCAGGCTCAGGTCGTCATGGCTGCGCCACCCGTATTTCCGCTTGGCCGGAGGGTTCACGATCCCCGCGATATGGCCCGAACCCGAAAGCAGGAACGTCTTGTCGCGCGAGCCCATCCGCCCGATCCCGCGATACGAGCTGCGCCAGGCGGCGATGTGGTCCGTCTCGCAGGCGATGCCGCAGACCGGGACCGTGACGTCCTTCAGATGCACCGTCTCGCCCGCCACCTCGAACCCCGTCCCGTTCGCGAAGCGGTCCTGCTGGCATAGGCCGCGCAGGTATTCGACGGCCATTGTCGCAGGCAGGTTGGTGCCGTCGCCGTTCCAGTAGAGCAGGTCGAAGGCGGGGGGCGCCTCGCCCATCATGTAGGAGCGGATCGCGGGCTGGTAGATCAGGTCGTTCGAGCGCAGGAACGAGAAGGTCCGCGCCATGTAGAACTTGTCGAGATAGCCGTTCTCGGCGACCTCGGCCTCGATCCCGTCCACGAAGTCGTCGTCGAGGAAGACCCCCACCTCCCCCTGGTCGGAGAAGTCCGTCAGCGTGGTGAAGAAGGTCGCCGACTTCACCGACGCGTCGCCCCGGGCCTTCATCACCGCCAGCGTAAGCGCCAGCGTGGTGCCGGCGATGCAGTAGCCGATGGCGTTCACCTTCTTGACGCCGCAGATCGACTTCACCTGCGCGATCGCCTCCAGGTAGCCCTCCTCGACGTAGTCGGTCATAGAGGTCCGCGCATATTCCGCGTCGGGATCGACCCAGCTCACGACGAAGAGCGTGTAGCCCTGCTCGACCACCCATCGGATGAAGCTGTTCTGCGGCTTGAGGTCGAGAATGTAGAACTTGTTGATCCAGGGCGGGAAGAGGACGATCGGCGTCTGGTGGACCTGCTCGGTCGCGGGGGCATACTGGATCAGCTCGAACAGGCGGTTGCGGAACACGACTTCGCCCGGGGTCGTGGCGATGTTGCGGCCCACCTCGAAGGCCGACTTGTCGGCGAGGTTCACCACCAGCTCGCCATCGTTGGCCTCGAGATCGGCGATCAGGTTCTCAAGCCCGTCGATCAGGCTCTGCCCCTCGGTCTCGACCGCCTTTTCCAGCGCGTCGGGATTGGTGGCCAGGAAGTTCGTCGGCGCCATCATGTCCACGATCTGGCGCGAGAAATAGGTCAGCCGCTTGCGTTCGCCCGCGTCGAGCCCCTCGGTCTCGGCCACCGCCGTCTCGATGGCGCGGGCATTGGCGAGGTATTGCTGCTTGACGTAGTTGAACCAGGGATGGCTGTCCCAGAGCGGGTTGGCAAAGCGCTTGTCGCGCGGCCCGGGCCCCGCCTCCTCCTCCGGAGGGGCGTGGAACCGGCCCTTCATCAGCTCCTGGCTGGCCTCGGCGTAATGCTTCACGCTCTCGCCCCAGAACTCCACCTGCTGCTCGATCAGCTTGGCCGGGTTCCGGGCCATGTCCTGCCACCAGGCCTGCGCCGCCTTGAGGTAGAGCTGCTGCCCCGGCCCCTGAAGCGACGGGCGCACCTGCCGCTTGCCCGCCATCGCGGCGAGCAGGCGCTGCGTCAGCTCCTCCACCCGGGCGAGGTTCTGTTCCATCCTGGCGACGGATCGTTTCGGGTCCACGGGACCAGACGTTTCGTCAGTTGCCACGGGCGGGCCTCCCCCCTAGGTTTCCTTTCGCACCTGCAGCATCGCCCGCCTCCTCGCGGGGGATCGCCGTCTGGCGCGGAACAGAGCGCCCCCATCCGGAAGGCCCCCGCAATGAATTATATGTTCACCTACGACTTCATGGAAAGCGTGCGGAACACGAACCAATGGCTCGGCGCCACCGCGCGGGCCATGGCGTCCTACCCCGCCGCCGCCGCGATGGCCAATCCGGGCATGGAATGGCTCAAGGCCTGGGGCGAGGTGACGGAGCGCAGTTTCGAACGGATGGTGGCCAAGCCGGACTGGAACATTCCCACCGTCACGGTCGAGGACGGCACCGACCACACGGTCCGCATCATGACCGTGGTCGAGCGCGCCTTCGGCAATCTCATCCACTTCAAGGTGCCCAACCGCGCCCCCCGTGCCCGCCGCGTCCTGCTCGTCGCGCCGATGTCGGGGCACTACGCCACGCTGGTGCGCAAGACGGTGATCTCGCTGCTGCCCGATTGCGAGGTCTTCGTCACCGACTGGAAGAACGCCCGCGACATTCCGGTCAGCGCCGGCAAGTTCGACGTCGAGGACTACACGCTCTATCTCGTCGATTTCCTGCGCCATCTCGGCCCCGACACGCATGTCATCGCCGTCTGCCAGCCCGCGCCGCTGGCCCTCGCCGCGACCGCCTACCTGGCGGAGGAGGATCCGGCCGCGCAGCCCCGGTCTCTGACGCTGATCGGCGGCCCGATCGACCCCGAGGCGAACCATACCGAGGTCACCGATTTCGGCCGCTCTGTCACGATGGGCCAGCTCGAGGCGTCGGCCATCCAGCGCGTCGGCTTCAAGTATCGCGGCGTCGGCCGCCCGGTCTACCCGGGGCTGCTGCAGCTTGCCTCGTTCATCAACATGAACCTCGGCACCCATGCCCAGGCCTTCCTGGACCAGATCTTCCGCGTGGCCAAGGGCGAGGCGTCGGACCACGACAAGCACAACGCCTTCTACGACGAATACCTCGCCGTGATGGACATGACGGCCGAGTTCTACCTCTCGACCGTCGAAAGGGTGTTCAAGGGCCGCGAGATCGCGCGCAACGCCTTCACGGTCGAGGGCAAGCCGGTCGATATCGGCCGGATCGACAACGTCGCGGTGATGGTGGTCGAGGGCGAGAACGACGACATCTCGGCCCCCGGGCAATGCCTCGCCGCGCTCGACCTGCTGACGGGCCTGCCGCAGGCCAAGAAGTCCCAGCATCTCGAGGGCGGCGCGGGCCATTACGGCATCTTCGCCGGCCGGTCGTGGCGGAACAACATCCGCCCGCTGGTGCTGAAGTTCATCGACCGGCATTCGCCCGATGGCGGCAAGCGCAAGCCCCGGCTCGTCCGCTCCGCCTCGGGCGAGGCCGAGGGCGACGGTCCCGCCGGCGCCGCGATGCCGGTCTGAGGGGGCGACCCGAACGGCCCCGGTCCCGGTCTGCGCGCCCGGGCGCCGGGCGCCGCTCCCCTGCCCTAGCGCAGGACCAGCGGCTGCCCCATCCATTCGGCCAGCGCCTCGGTCACGGCCTCCGGCGCCTCCAGCGACGGAAGGTGGCCGGCCCCCTCGATGACGCGCAGGGTGCCGGTCGGGATCATCTCGGCCATGAAGCTGTGCCGCTTGACCGGCGTCAGCGGGTCCGCCTCGCCGCAGATCACCAGCGCCCGCTGGTGGATCCGCCGGATCGTCGCCTGCTGGTCCTTGCGCCGCATCGCGGCCCGGGTCCGGCGCAGGTAGCCCGCCGGGCCGACCGCGCGGGCCATCTCGAGATAGGCCGCGCGGGCCTCGTCGCTGTTGGGCCCCTCGCCCAGCGCGCCCTCCGGCAGTTCCTTGGCGATCACGTCCTCGAACCGGCCCGCCTTGGCCGCGACGATCCGCGTCTCCGCCTCCGCCGCCTCGGCCGGGGTCGGCGCCAGCGGATGGGTGGAGATCAGCGCGATCCGCGTCACCCGCTCGGGCGCGCGGCGGATCAGTTCCAGCGCGACGGCCCCGCCGAAGCCCGCCCCGACCAGCGCCGTCCGGGCCGGGATCATCGACAGCAGGCTCGAGGCGATCTCCTCCACCCGCTCTCCCAGCCCGTAGCCCGCGACCGCGATCGTGCCCCGGGTCGAGAGCGCGTCGATCTGCGGCCGGAACAGGCGGGCATCGGTCAGCAGGCCGGGCAGCAGGACGAGGGGTTCGTTGAACGGGGCGGACATGGGCGTTCCCTCGGGGCGGCGATGCCCCATGGGGTGGCCCGCCGGCGCGCCGGGGTCAAGCGCGGCGGCGATCTCCGGCCGACGATCAGGCCGCGAGCCGGCCCAGCACCTCCTCGAGAGAGGCGACGATCAGCGCCAGGCAGTCCGGGTCGGAGAAGCGGTGATCCGCGCCCTTCACGAGCGTGAGGCGCAGATCGTCCCCCTCCGCATGGGCCAGCAGCCGATGCGCCCAGGCCTCCGGCACGTCCACATCCGCCGTCCCCTGCAGGAAGCGCACCGGCATCGGCAGGGACAGGGGCGTGCGCAGCACCAGCACCGCGCGCCCCTCCTCGATGAGCCGCCGCGTGATCGGGTAGGGCTCGCCGTATTCGGACGGGACGTGGACCACGCCCGTCTCCGCCAGCTGCGCCCGCGCGGCCTCGTCGAAGCCCGCCCAGTAGCCGTCCTCGGTAAAGTCAGGCGCCGCGGCGATGGTGACGAGGCCCGCCACATCCCCCCTGTCCCGCGCCAGCAGGAGCGAGATCCAGCCCCCCATCGACGAGCCGACAAGGATCTTCGGCCCCGGCACCGTATCCAGCACCGCCGCCGCGTCGTCGCGCCAGTCGCCGATGGATCCGTCCTCGAAGGCGCCCCCGCTCGCCCCGTGGCCCGAATAGTCGAACCGGACGAAGGCCCGGCCGTTCTCCCGCGCCCAGCCTTCGAGATGCAGCGCCTTCGTCCCCTCCATGTCGGATCGGAAGCCGCCGAGGAAGATCACCGCCGGCCCCTGCCCCTCCACCCGGTTCAGGGCAAGCGTCCGGCCCTGCGGCGTGGTCAGCATCTCGGTCATGGTCCCCTCCGCGTCGACAATCGCCCCTCCATACCGGGGGCGGCCCCGGGGTCCAAGCGCGGCCCAACAGGTTACCCTATTGTCACGTGACCACAGAATCACGTAAGAGCGAAAGATGGACGCGATCTTCAAGGCCCTCAACGACCCTGCCCGCCGGGCGCTTCTGGACATGCTCCGGGCGCGGGACGGGCAGACGCTGACCGAACTGGAGGAGCAGCTCGATATGAGCCGGTTCGGCGTGATGAAGCATCTCAAGGTACTGGAGGAAGCCCATCTCGTGACCACCCGCCGGGCCGGGCGCTTCAAGCATCACTACCTCAACGCCCTGCCCCTTCAGGAGGTGATCGACCGCTGGATCGAACCCCTCCTCAAGCCGCGCGTCCGTGCCCTCTCCCATCTGAAGACCAGTCTTGAAAGGACCACACCGATGACCCGACCCGACTTCGTCATGTCCACCTACATCCGCTGCTCGCAGGACGCCCTGTGGGAAGCGCTCGTCGATGCCGAGGCCTATTCCCGCTGGGATTTCCTCGGCCAGACCGCGCAGCGCGACGGCGACACCGTCACCTACCGCACCCCCGACGGGACCGAGACCCTGCAGGCCCGCGATCTGGAGGTGGTGCCCAAGACCCGCCTCGTCACCAGCTTCGAGCCGAAATGGGACGACGTGACCACCCCCAGCCGCGTCGTCTACCTGATCGAGCCCGAGGGCGATTTCTGCAAGCTCACGGTCGAGCACTGGGACCTGAACAACGACCCCGAGGGCGGCACCGCCGACGGCTGGACCCGCTCGCTCGCGGGGCTCAAGACCTACCTGGAATCCGGCCAGGCCGCCAATTTCGGCGGCAGCTACCTATGGGAGCAACAGGGGGCGTGACCGCGCCGGCTTGACGCCCCTCCCCCTCCCCGCCATCTAGGCGCCCACGACATAACCCGCAGCCGGGCGTTCCGTGGGCGCCGAACCGACGAGGAGACAGGCCATGAGCCTCGACGACTCCCAGATTTCCCTGACATTCCCCGATGGCAGCGCGCGCAGCTACCCCGCCGGCACCACCGCCGCCGAGGTGGCCGAGAGCATCGCGCCCTCCCTCGCCAAGCGCGCGATCAGCGCCCAGGTGAACGGCCGCCATTTCGACCTCGCCTGGCCCATCGAGGCCGATGCCGAGGTGACGATCAACACGATGAAGGACGACGCCCCCGCGCTCGAACTCATCCGACACGACCTCGCCCATATCATGGCCCGCGCCGTGCAGGAGATCTGGCCCGACGTGAAGGTCACGATCGGCCCCGTCATCGAGCATGGCTGGTACTACGATTTCGACCGGGCCGAGCCCTTCACGCCAGAGGATCTGGGCGCCATCGAGGCGAAGATGAAGGAGATCATCGCCGCCCGCGAGCCGGTCCGCACCGAGGTCTGGTCCCGCGCCGACGCCATCGCGCATTACGAGAAGACCGGGGAAAACTACAAGGTCGAGCTGGTCGAGGCGATCCCCGACGACGGCCAGCCGATCCGCATGTACTGGCACGGGGACTGGCAGGATCTCTGCCGCGGCCCGCACCTGCAGAACACGGGCCAGGTCCCCGCCGACGCCTTCAAGCTGATGAACGTGGCCGGCGCCTACTGGCGCGGGGATTCCAGGCGCCAGATGCTCCAGCGCATCTACGGCGTCGCCTTCCGCAACCGCGACGACCTCAAGGCGCATCTGCACATGCTGGAGGAGGCGGCCAAGCGCGACCACCGCCGGCTCGGCCGCGAGATGGACCTCTTCCACATGCAGGAGGAGGCGCCGGGACAGGTCTTCTGGCACCCGAACGGCTGGACCATCTACACCACGCTGCAGGACTACATGCGCCGCAAGCAGCGCGCCGGGGGCTACCGCGAGATCAACACGCCCCAGGTGGTGGACCGCAAGCTGTGGGAGGCGTCGGGCCACTGGGACAAGTACCAGCACCACATGTTCATCGTGGAGGTGGACGAGAGCCGCGACGGCGAGGACGACGATGCCGCCGTCCGCGACAAGGCCGCGACGCGGGTCAATGCGCTCAAGCCGATGAACTGCCCCTGCCACGTGCAGGTCTACAACCAGGGCCTGAAATCCTACCGCGACCTGCCGCTGCGGCTCGCCGAGTTCGGCTCCTGCACCCGCTACGAACCCTCGGGCGCGCTGCACGGGATCATGCGGGTGCGCGGCTTCACCCAGGACGACGCGCACATCTTCTGCACCGAGGACCAGATCGAGGCGGAATGCGCCCGCTTCATCGAGTTCCTCGCCGACATCTACGCCGAACTCGGCTTCCCCACCTTCGAGATCAAGTTCGCCACCCGCCCCGAGAAGCGCGTCGGCACCGAGGAGAGCTGGGACTACGTCGAGAACGCGCTGGAACAGGCGATCCGCAAGACGGGCCGCACCTACACGCTCGAACCCGGCGACGGCGCCTTCTACGGGCCGAAGCTCGACTTCTACCTGACCGACGCGATCGGCCGGGTCTGGCAATGCGGCACCTTCCAGGTCGACCCCAACCTGCCCGAGCGGCTGGACGCGGAATATGTCGGCCCCGACGGGGCCAAGCACCGGCCCTTCATGCTGCACCGCGCCACGCTCGGCAGCTTCGAGCGGTTCATCGGCATCCTGATCGAGGAACATGCCGGCAAGCTGCCCTTCTGGCTCGCGCCGAGGCAGGTCGTCGTCGCCTCCATCGTGTCCGAGGCGGACGAGTACGTGCACGAGGTGGTCGCCGCGCTCCGCAAGGCGGGCGTCCGGGCCGAGGCCGACACCCGCAACGAGAAGATCAACTACAAGGTCCGCGAGCATTCGCTCGGCAAGGTGCCGGTGATCCTCGCCTGCGGCGCGCGCGAGGTGGAGGGGCGGACCGTCTCGCTCCGCCGTCTGGGCGAGAAGCAGACCTCGACGGTCGCGCTGGACGCCCTCGTCCCCGATCTCGCGGCCGAGGCGACGGCCCCCGACCTGCGCTGACTCAGAGGAGCGCGGCCCTCGTCGCCGCGCTCCACCCCTGCAGCCAGGCCCCGTCCCGCTCGATCACCGGGCGCTTCAGCAGAGTGGGACTCCCGGCGATCAGCTCGGCCGCCGGGCGGGCCCGTTGCCCTTCGTCCAGGCCGCGCCAGGTGGCCGAGGCGCGGTTGACGGCCCTGTCCCCGAACGCGTCCAGCATCGCCGCCAGATCCCCCGGCCCGATCCCGTCCTTGCGGATGTCGATCACCTCGGGCGCGTGTCCGGCCGCGCGCAGCTCCTTCAGCGCCTTGCGGCAGGTGTCGCAGGTGGACAGGACGAAGATCCGCATGAAACCCTCCGGGCGGTTCCGCGTTAGGGCTGGCAAGGGATCGCGCTAGATCAGACGGCCGAAGGGGGCAACCCCGACCCGCGACGCCCCGGCCGCCAGCGACAGGGAGACGCCCATGGCCACGGGCACCGTGAAATGGTTCAACTCGACGAAGGGCTACGGATTCATCGCCCCCGATAGCGGCGGCAAGGACATCTTCGTTCACATCTCCGCCGTGGAGCAGGCCGGGCTGACGGGCCTGAACGAGGACCAGAAGATCGAATACGAACTGATCGAAAGCCGCGACGGCCGCCAGATGGCGGGGGATCTGAAGCCTCTCTGAGCCGGCGGGATGGCCGGGACGGATCGACGGGCGGCTTCGGGGTGGGGGCCGCCCTTGTTGTTTCCGCAAGGAATTCCGACGAGGGTTCCGCTCGAACCATTCCGGGATGTCCGATGACCGACGAACATTTCCACAGTCTTGCCCCGGTCCACCCGGGCGAAGTTCTGGCCGAGGAATTCCTGGAACCCATGAACCTCAGCGCCACCGCCCTCGCCCGCCGCCTCGACGTGCCCCCCAACCGCGTGACCGAGATCGTCCGCGGCCGGCGCGGGATCACCGGGGACACGGCCCTGCGGCTCGCCGCGGCGCTGGGGACGACGCCGGAATTCTGGATGAACCTGCAGAAGACATGGGAGCTGGAGGTGGCGCGGGATGAGTGGGGCGGTGCGTGACGAGCACACACCCTACGGCTCGCTCAATACGACTTATTTAACCAATGTTGCGCCGAGAACGCCTAACAATTCGCCGGAGTTATTCTCAGAGTATTGAAGAACGAACGATTCCGAGATGATGCGCCTGATCTCCCCGCGCGTCCGATTAAATCTTTCGGCAAGTTCGAGTTCCAGACATTCGCAGAATTTTTTTGCAGCGTCCCGCTTAGGCTTTCCCGTAAGCTCGCTGTAATCTGAAGGCAGACTTGCCTCCCAATAAAGTTGTGGATCATTGAGCCTTCGCCGCATTTCAGAAAGAAATATTTTTCCGCCTAGGAGAGAGCATACTCCAACCTCCGGTGTAAATGGCAGATATTTGATATTGCCCTCATGTTTCTTGTATCGATCCAAATTGGCAAAATCATCTTTTTCCCTCCACTTGACCAGCGTTTCATCCCTGACGTCACCGTCCAAGACAGCATATACAGGGTACTTTTCAGAAGAAAAAGTCGGATGTCGATCGAGAAAGCGCACGACAGCGTCATAGCCACCCACCGGAACCACTTTCGCTCTAAAAAAGTTGATCGCATCTTTGCCAAATTTATTTTTCGCAACAAGCGGCATCATTGCTGTCAAGATCGACTCCGCGTATTCATCTTCGCAGTAGTAAAGCGCGTCAGGTATCTGTTCCTCAAACCCAGCCAAGCTGCCGAGCACCTCGGACCGATAAGGCTTCAAAATTGGCTCTATTACCCCATCTAGCTTCCGGAGATATACAATCTGATCTCTCGATGCGTGCTTGATAAGGCTTGCAGAGTGGGTGGAGAAGATGACAGTATGGGAGCGAGATTTTGCCTCTTTCGTTAAAAACTTATATAAGGCGATTTGCGCTTGGGGATGGAGCGCCATCTCTAATTCATCGATTAAAATTAGCGATCTTGCCTTGCACGCCTCCAAAGTCCGGAGCATCTTAAGAACGCATAGCTCACCTAAGCTAAAGTTTCTCTCGGAGTAATATTCCGACTTTGCGCCCATTTTGAGAACAAAAGCTGGGTTGACGCCCCGTGTTACGTTGACCTGTCGCAAATTTGAAAATTTCTCGGTGCCGAAGATATAATTTGCTCCGTCGACGATATATTTTTTGACCACCTTGGCCCGGTTTGCGGAGAAGTCCTCTGGTTTTGGGGTGATTCGGTCGGCATTCGCACCAATATATAGAACAGCAGCGAACGGAAAGTCTTGCAGCACACTTTTGTTAGTTTTTGGCCGAGGCTCCCATCGAACCCCGGTGTATTCGTATCGAACACTTCGATCACCAAAGATGTATTCGACAGAGGCAGAAGAATGTGTATCTAGACCTTCGTCACGCTTGGACGATGGGTAGTGCAAGGGAAATGCATTCTGATAGCCAATTCTTCGAAGAGCCGCCAGCAAACTTGTTTTTCCCGAACCATTCGCTCCGGTGAGTAGCCAGACGCCTGGCCCCGGCAAGTCGTAACTTAGCTTCACGATGGATTTGAGCGACCTAATTACAACCCGTCCATTCATCCCCAAACCCCCACAAACTCCCGCCATTCACCCTTCGACATCCCCGAACTCTCCTCCGAAACCTCTTCGCCCGCAAGCCGCCGCTTCAGGACCTCCACCCCCTTCGCGCTCAACTGCGCCCCGCCCAGGCGGTAATCCTCGAAGGCGGAATAGGCGGCGGGGACCCAGTCCCTGACGATCTCGCACAGGATCTCGGCATAGACCCGGATCTCGTATTGCGCGTGGGCATCCGCCCGCAGGCGGAGGAAGTGGAACAGGTTGTGCAGGTCCACCTTCCAGTACCATTGCGTGTAGATGTTCGCCGGCAGGTTCATCCGCGCGAGTTCCCGCGCCAGCCCCTGTTGCCCGTCCTGGCTGATCATCGCCTCGTAATGATCGTAGGCGCGGTCCGAATCCTCGCGCAGCCAGTCCAGCACGCGCTGCGCCTCCGCCCCCGTCAGGGTCTCTCCCCGGCCCTGGTTGTTCACCACCGATTGCGCGGCCAGATCTTCCCCGCGGGGAATATAGAACTCCCGGTCGAGGATCGAATACCGCGCGGAATACTCGTTCACGTTGGCGGTGCGATGCCGGATCCATTGCCGCGCGACGAAGACCGGAAGCTTCACGTGCAGCTTCACCTCGCACATCTCGAACGGCGTCGAATGCCAGTGCCGCATCAGGTAGCGGATCAGCCCGGTATCGTTAGACACCGACTTCGTCCCCTTGCCGTAGCTGACCCGCGCCGCCTGGCAGATGGCGGAATCGTCGCCCATGTAGTCGACCACCCGGACGAAGCCGTGATCGAGCACCGGATGCGCGGTGTAGAGCCGCGCCTCCATCCCCGGCGAGACGGCGCGGCGGGTCGGCACCTGCGCTGCGCGGGCCTCGGCGATCTCGTCCTCGATCCTCGGGCTCTGGTCGGTCGGCATGCATCGTCTCCTGAGATTCGCGAGTCGCGCTCACACTACATCTGGGGGGGCGAGTGCCGCAAACGTCCATCGCTCGTCGTGGCGCGCCGGCGACAGGCCCGGGGCGCGGCGGGCGCGCGGCGGCATTCGGAATTGACTCGGCCGCCCCGCGCGGGATTCCTCGCCCCGACCGGGACCGTCGCGCCCGGGTGGAGGCCGATGATGCACCGTACCGCCCCCCTCGCCCCGCTGCTGCTGCTGCTCGCCTGCGGCGACGGCCAGCCGCTGGAGGCCTACAACCTCGTCGACGAGAGCGAGGTCGAGCCGGGCGACGTGGATCCGCGCGATCCCAACACGACGGTCTCCAACCGCTTCCTCTTCGACCTCGACCGCAACCTGACGATGAACGCGGTCGACTACGACGCGGCGAACGACGAGCTCGTCATCAACAACCTGCCCTTCGACGGCCCCGCCGGACGCTACGACCGGATCGGCGGCCTGCCCACGGACGGCACGACGGACATCGCCGGCCTCTATGCCAGCCGCGAGACGCCGACGACCGGACAGGTCCAGTCCTATGCCGTCTTTCTCCGCTCGGACGAGCTCGAGGCGACGGCGGCGAACGGGGCGGAATGGATCGGCTTCGGCTATGGCGGCGCGAACCTCAACCGCGAGCGGTTCGGCCTGCCGGACGGGGGCGAGTACGTCTATGTCGGCGTCTACAGCGGGATGCGCAGCTTCGACGATCGCGGCGGGCTCGAGCTGGTCACCGGCGAGACGCGGCTGCTGCTCGACATCCTCGACCTCGACCCGTCGGGGACGATCCAGGGCTCGATCCTGGCCAATATCGAGGGGCGCAGCACGAGCCCGGTCTCCGGCACGGGGCCCGCCTACGCCCTGCCCGACGTGGTGATGAGCCGGATCGACTTCACGACCGAGACCGGCGCCTTCGAGGGCGGCGCGGTCAGCACGTTCAACGCCGAGGGCGACGAGATCGGCTCCGGCGAATACGAGGGGCTGATCGCCGGCACGAACGGCGACGAGATCGGCGCCTTCCTCTCGATGGAGGGCGTCGCGCGCGAACAGCGGATCTCGTACGAGGTGGTCGAGTACACCTATACCGAAACCGTGACGACCGATGTCGCGGGCCTGCCCCTGATCCAGACCATCACGCGGACCGGCAGCGCCAGCGCGCTCGACCAGGTGGGGACCGAGGCGCTGCAGGCCCGCGCCGACCGGCGCGAGACGATCGGCCAGCTGACGGTCGACACGAGCGGCTTCCCCGAGGGGTACGAGATCACCTCCTCGGGCTTCGAGACGGCGACCTTCAGCACCGACTACGACGCCCGCGAGCTCGGCGTCACGATCACCGGCCAGGTCCGCCCGTGATCCGCGCCGCTCTGGCGGCCGCCCTCCTCCTCCTGACCGCCGCCCCCGCCGCCACGCAGGAGCCGCTCCGCCTCGGCCGGGACGAGGGCCGGGCTCTGGCGGCGCAGCTGCTGGCCGAGGGGCGCCCGGACGCGGCGGCGGCGATCGCGCGGGCCCTGCTGGAGGCCGACCCGCAGGATCCGGGCGCGCTGGCCATCCTGGCCCGCGCGGCCTTCGAGGCGGGCGAGATGGCGGCCGCGCGGCAGGCCGCCGCGGCGATCTGGGACAGCGGCGCCCCGGTCGAGACGCGCCTCGGCGCGGCCCGGCTCGCCGCCCGGGCCGCGGCGGGGGAGGAGAGGTTCTTCGTCTCCGAGCTCTGGTACCGGCGTGCCCTGACCCTCGCCGGGCCGGACCGGGTCCCGGCGATCGAGGACGAGGCCCGCGCCATGCGCCGCCTGTCGCCCTGGTCCGTCTCGCTTTCCTTCTCGATCCGCCCCTCGGCCAATGTGAACGGCGGGGCCGAGACCGGGGATTACGTCGTGAACGGCGAGACGCTGGGCGCGCTGACCGTGGCGGCCCAGGCGCTGGACGGCTGGATCGCCGAGACCGACCTCGCGCTCGGCTACCGCCTGGCGCAGGACGCGACGAGCCGGACGAGCCTGCGCTTCGACCTGTCGGACCGGCATGTCCGCCTCTCGGGCAGGTCGCGGAACGCGCTGGAAGAGGCGGGCGAGGAGACGATCGACGTCTCGACCCGCTCGGTCGAGATCGGTCTCGACCATGTGCGGCTGATCGGGCCTTCGCGGGTCGATCTCGGCCTGTCGCTCGGCCGCGTCGCCGCGGGGGGCGAGGCGATCTACGACGTGGCGGGGTTCGAGGCCCGCCTCTCCCGCCCCCTGGGCGAGGCGGACCGGCTGTCCTTCTCGCTGTCGCAGGACTGGCGCGAGCGCACCGATGGCGGGACCGAGCGCCTTGCCGAAGGCGGGCTCGCCTGGACCCATGCCTGGCCGGGCGGCGGCGTGACCCGGGCGGGAGTCGAGCTGTCGCGGCTCTCGACCGAGCGGGCCAACACCGCCTTCCGCCGGGCGAGCCTCGATGTCACGCACCGGCTGGCTCAGCCCCTCGGCCCGGCCGAGCTGACGCTGGGCGGGGCGGTTTCGGTGACCGAGTTCGACGACTACTTCGTCTTCGACTTCCCGACCTTCAGCTTTGTCGATGCCGGCCGCCGCGACCGCCGCGCGCTCCTGACTGTCGAGGCCGCGCTGACGGGGTGGTCCTGGGCGGGCTTCACCCCCGTCGCGACGCTGGAGGCGGAGCGCACGTTCAGCAACAATTCCCGCTTCGACAGCCGGAATCTCGGCTTCGGCGTCGAGATCCGCTCGACCTTCTGACGAGGCGCGATCGGCGCTGGCCCGGGTCGACGGGCGGGCTAGGTCGGCCGGCGGAACAGCCAGAACGAGGGAGGGCGAGAATGGCCCCGAAATACCTGCACACCATGGTCCGCGTGAAGGATCTCGAGAAGACGATGGACTTCTTCCGCCTGCTGGGGCTGGAGGAGACGCGCCGCCACGACAGCGAGGGCGGGCGCTTCACGCTCGTCTTCATGGCGCCTCCGGGGCAGGAGGAATGCCCGGTGGAGCTGACCTACAACTGGGACGGCGACGAGGGGCTGCCCTCGGACAGCCGCCATTTCGGCCACCTCGCCTACGCGGTGGACGACATCTACGCCACCTGCCAGCACCTGATGGACAACGGCGTGACCATCAACCGGCCGCCCCGCGACGGGCACATGGCCTTCGTCCGCTCGCCCGACAACGTCTCGATCGAGCTGCTTCAGGCCGGCGAGCGCAAGGAGCCGGCCGAGCCCTGGGCCTCGATGGAGAATACCGGCCATTGGTGAGGCGCGGGTGATCCGGGCCGCCGCCGGGGCGCTGCCGGCCGCGCTGCTCTGCGCGGGGGCCGGCACGCCGGCGGCGGCCTGCCGGCTGGCGCTGGTCCTGGCGCTCGACGTGTCCTCCTCGGTGGACGAGGACGAGGACCGGCTGCAGCGGCAGGGCCTCGCCGCCGCGCTCCTCGCGCCGGAGGTGAGCGCGGCCGTCTTCTCCTCCCCCGACCCGGTGGCGGTGACTGTCTTCGAATGGTCGGGGCGCTGGGACCAGGTGGATATCGGCGGCGGCTGGATCCTGGTCGAGGGTCCCGCCGACCTGACCGCGCTGGCAGGACGGATCGCGGAATCGGAGCGGTCCCGCGAGGACATGCCGACCGCGATGGGCTACGCGCTCGGCCACGCGGTGGCCCGGCTGGCCGAGGGGCCGGACTGCCTCTTCCGCACGATCGACCTGTCGACCGACGGCCCGAACAACGAGGGCTTCGGCCCGCGCCTGGCCTATGACGCCTTCGCCTTTGCCGGGATCACCGTGAACGCGATGGTGATCGGGGCGGACGAGCCGGACCTCGTCCCCTGGGTCACCCGCAACGTGCCGCACGGGCCCGGCGCCTTCGTCGAGGTGGCCTCGGACTACGCCGGTTACGAGCGTGCGATGCGGCGCAAGCTGGTGCGGGAGCTGTCGGCAACCGTGATCGGCGCCCTCCCCTGAAGCGGGGAGCCCTGCCCCGTCCACTCCTTCCAATCCCGCCGGAAACGACCCGGCGCCGCCTGACATGACTGGCACTGGCGGGGCCGGGATGCCGCTCCGTCATCCTGTTCGCGGTCCGGCCCTGTGGATCGTCCGCCAACCACTCACGCGCCACCGGCAGGCAGGCCCGGGGGCCGGGACGCTGCCCCGGCATCCTGTCCGCGTTCCGGCCCGGGAACGGCCCCGCCCCCCCCTGCCGTGACCGGTCGATCTGACCGGGACCGCCGTCACGTCCGCGGGTCGCCCCCTGCTCCGACCCGGGAGGCATGGCGCCCGTCCGCCGAGCCCGCCCGGTGAGTCCGTCCGCCGAGCCCGCCCGGTGAGCCCCGGTAAGCCTGCCGGGGCAGGCTGTCCCGCCGCGATCCTCGGCCCCCCGTCAGGCCGGCCCCGATCCTCAGTAGATGTAGCGGATCTGGTCGGTCCAGAACCGCTCCAAGCGGCGGAGCGAGCCGGCGACGAGGTCGATCCGGTCGAGGTCCAGCGCGCCGGACTGCCCCAGCCCTTCCGCATGGGCGGCGAAGAGTTCTGCGACGGCGGCGCGGATTCCGCGCCCCTTCTCGGTCAGGCGCACCCGGACGGAGCGGCGGTCGATGTCGCAGCGCTGGTGGTGCATGTAGCCCATCTCGACCAGCTTCTTGAGGTTGTAGCTGACATTCGAGCCCTGGTAGTAGCCCCGGCTCTTGAGCTCGCCCGCCGTCACCTCGTTCTCGCCGATGTTGTACAGCAGCAGCGCCTGCACGGCGTTCAGCTCCAGCACGCCGAGCCGCTCGAAATCGTCCTTGATCACGTCGAGCAGCAACCGGTGCAGCCGCTCGATCAACGTCACCGTCTCGAGGTAGGAGGCGAGGAAGCCGTGCCGATGGGCGGCCGACTGCCCTGTCCCGATATCCGTGTGCAAGCTCATCGCTTCGCCGCTCCTTCCCCGGTCGAGGGGGACACTGGGGGCAAAAAGCGAACGATCCGTTACTTTCGAGGCGAATTCGGCGGGCAATCGCGGGGAAAGATCGCTCGAATTGTGCGGAACCCGGCGGCGCCGACCGGCGGCGCGTCAGGCGGGGCGCACCACGCCGACGGCCCCCGCCCCGATCCGCGCGATCAGCGCGGCATACCGGTCGGGGACCGGCGCGGCACCGGCGATCCATGCGTAGAGGTCGTGATCATTCTCGGCCAGCAGCGCCTCGTAGAGGTCGAGTTCGGCCTCCGGCAGGCCCGGCAGGTCGGTGACGGCGAACCGGCCGAGGATCAGGTCCATCTCCTTGATCCCGCGGCGGATCGAGCGCATGTGCAGCCGCCGCAGCCGGGTCTCGCGGTCCTCCGCCACGCTCAGCCCTCGCGCAGGCGGCGGCGCAGCGCCTTCTCCACCTGGCCGAGCCGGGTCGAGGCGCGGGCGATCTGGCTGTGCAGGGTCCGCATCTCGTCCAGCAGCTTGACCACGTCGGCGGGCAGTTCGGCCTCGTGCGGGGCGTCTGGCCCCTCGCCCTTGCCGGTCAGCAGCCAGGACAGCGACACGCCGAGTATGCCGGCCAGCATCTGCACGCGGTTGGCCCGCGGCTCGGCCCGGTCCTCCTCCCACTTGCGCAGGGTGTCGAGCCGCACGCCGATGCGGCGGGCCAGCTCCTCCTGGTCGATGCCCAGCGCCTCGCGCCCGCCCGAGATCCGGTCGCCCAGGGTGGCGGTCTCGTCGCTGTACCAGTCCGTCGTCTCGGTCATCGGCGCTCCTCCCGCCCCGGCGCTTGTGGGGGCCTCTGGGCCGCCGTATGACACGGCGGTCCCAGCCGAACCACCCCGGGAGCGAACATGTCCATCCTGTCCGCGACACTCGCGCGGGTGAAGCCCTCGCCCACGATCGCCATGACGACCCGCGCGGCCGAGTTGAAGGCGGCGGGCCGGGACGTGATCTCGCTCTCCGCCGGAGAGCCCGATTTCGGCACGCCGGAGAACATCCGCCGGGCCGGGATCGCCGCGATCGAGGCTGGCCGGACCCGCTACACCGCCGTCGACGGCCTGCCCGAGCTCAAGCGCGCGATCTGCCGGAAATTCGCCCGGGACAACCGCCTCGACTACCGCCCGGAACAGGTCACCGTGGGCACGGGCGGCAAGCAGGTGCTCTACAACGCGCTCATGGCCACGCTGGACCCGGGCGACGAGGTGGTGATCCCCGCGCCCTACTGGGTCAGCTATCCCGACATGGTGCTGCTGGCGGGCGGCACGCCGGTCTTCGTGCCCGGCGCGCGCGAGCGGGGCTACAAGATCACGCCGGACCAGCTCGAGGCGGCGATCACGCCCCGCACGAAGTGGTTTCTCTTCAACTCGCCCTCGAACCCCACCGGCGCCGGCTATTCCGCCGCCGAGCTGAAGGGGCTGACCGACGTGCTGATGCGCCATCCGCATGTCTGGGTCCTGACCGACGACATGTACGAGCATCTCGCCTTCGACGGCTTCGTCTTCGCCACCCCGGCAGAGGTCGAGCCGGGGCTGATGGACCGGACGCTGACGGTGAACGGCGTCAGCAAGGCCTATGCGATGACCGGCTGGCGGATCGGCTATGCGGCCGGACCCGAGGAGCTGATCCGCGGCATGCGCAAGGTGCAGAGCCAGTCCACCTCGAACCCCTGCACGATCAGCCAGTGGGCGGCGGTCGAGGCCCTGACCGGCCCGCAGGATTTTCTCGCCCCGAACGCCGCCCTCTTCCAGCGCCGCCGCGACCTTGTCGTCGCGGGGCTGAACGCCGCGCGGGGCATCGACTGTCCGGTGCCGGAAGGGGCGTTCTACGTCTATCCCGACATCTCGGGCTGCCTTGGCCTGACCTCTGCCGATGGTACGCCGATCGACAGCGACGAGGCCTTCACCACCGCCCTGCTCGACGAGGCCGGGGTGGCGGTGGTCTTCGGCGCGGCCTTCGGCCTCTCCCCTGCCTTCCGCGTCAGCTATGCCGCGTCGGAGACCGAGCTGACCGAGGCCTGCGCCCGGATCGCGCGGTTCTGCGACGGGATGCACTGATCGCGGGCCGCTCCCGAAACTTCACATTTCGCGGAACGATCTGCCGCTCCGGCCATTGGACCGGGTGAGAGGCGCCGCCTGGCGCACTCCGGTCCAATCCAGACAGGGAGGTCTCCCCGTGACCATTTCGATGAAGAAGGCGCTGCTGACAGGCGCAGCGACCGCCGCACTGACCGCCGGTGCCGCGTCCGCCCAGGAACGCATCCGCATCTCCGACGAAGGCATGAACGCCCTCGTCCCGATCTGTGCCGATGTCGTCGCGCTCTACAACACCGAGGGCGAGCTGCCCGCGGGCCTGCCCTCCACCTCGGAGGCCGTCGCGGTCATCAATCAGAACGACGAGGCCCAGTGCTCCGACCTGCTGGCGACACAGGGCGGCGACACCGAGGCCGACGCTTCTGCCGATGCCGAGGCGGATGCCGGCACCGACACCGGCACCGACACCGGCACCGACACGGCCGATACCGAGACCGACGGCGCGACGGACAGCGCCGACGCTGACGCCGAAACCGACGCCGATGCGAGCGCCGATGCCGACGCCAGCGCCGACGCGGAAGCCGAGGCCAATGCCGCCGCCGAGGCCACGGTCGAGGAGGAGCTGACGATCGAGGGCGAGGCCGTCGTGACCGTGCCCGAGCCGGAAGTCGACGTCGAGGTCGATCCGCCGGAGGTCACCGTGACAACCGCGAACCCCGACATCAGCGTGATGGAAGGCGCCAGCGAGATCAACGTCGAGCAGGCCCAGCCGAACGTCTCGGTCGAGATCCCCGAGATCATCGTCCGCGTCGAGATCCCCGCGCCGACGATCTACGTCACCCGCGGCGAGACCCAGGTCGCCGTCGACACGGCCGACCCGGAAGTCGAGGTCGTCCAGAACGAGCCGCGCGTCACTGTCCGCCAGGGCGCCCCGGAACTCGCGCTCGATCTCGACGAGACGGATGTCCCGGCCGACGACACGACCGAGGATTCGACGGCCACCGCCGAGGGCGATGCCGAGACGACCGACGCCGATGTCAGCACCGCCTCCACCGAGCCGACGGTCAACATCGTCCGCCCGGCCGGCCAGCCGACCGCCACGGTCGAGGCGGCGGATCCGACGATCTCGTACGAGAGCGCCGAGCCGAACGTCTCCGTCACCTTCGCCGAGCAGCCGACGATCGAGATCGTCACCGTGGGCGAGCCGACGGTCACCTACGAGACCGCTGAAGAGCGTGATGCCCGCCAGTCCGGCGCCGGCATGGAGAGCGACGCCGAAGGCGAGATGGAGACCGACGCCGCGGCCGACACCGACGCGTCCGGTGACACGAGCGCCGACGCGGCGGCCGACTCCGACGCTTCGGCCGACACCGACGCGAATGCCGACGCCTCCGCCGAGGCCGAGGCCGATGCGGGCACCGAAGGCGCCGACATCGCCGACGACGAGGCTGTGACGGATGACGGTGCCGTGGCCGACCCGTCGGACGACACCGAGACGGAAGAGACCGCCCAGTAAGGGCGACATTCCCCCCGCCCCTCTCTGCCGGGGGGCGGGGCGAAGTGAGGGCGTCCTGCCACGCGCGGGGCGCCCTTTTCGCGTTCCGGGGCCCTGCCCTTGTCCTTGCCCCGGGCGTCGCTAGACTCGCTGCGAAAGGCCGGACGCGCGATCAACGGCGCCGGAACGGACGAGGCAGACATGGGCGAAGACCTTCCGGACTTCTATTTCCGGGTGAAGGAGAACGGCGCGCTGGCGTTCCGGGTGAACACCGAGAACCGCCAGCGACGGATCGAGCTCGACCACATCGCGACGATCAACGTGAACAACGGCAATGTCCGGGCCACCGGCGACCGCGACCTGACCGGGGACGAGCAGGCGGCGATCGACGACTGGCTGGCCTCTCGGCGCGAGGTGCTGGCCGGACGCGAGCTGGACGATATCCTGCGGGCGGTCGACCATCTTAACCTCACTGCCCACTGGGTGCAGTCGAAGGCGACCGACGCCCAGCTCGACGCGATGACGGATCCGCTGCTCCTCGCCATGCACGACCTGCGCAGCGTCCTCGTGCGGAAGAAGGCCGACCGGATCGGCCGGGAGCGGTCCGATGACGCATAGTCCCGATTGCCTCGCCGCCGGCGGCGCCCCCGCCGATGTCCGGACCGACGTCGAGAGGGATTCCGGGACCGATGCGGCCGCCGCGCCGCTGCAGGCCGCCCCGGCCCGCGGGCCGGACTGGCTGCTGCGCTATCTCGACGATCTGAGCCGCACGGCGCGGCTGAGCGGCCATGCCGGGATCGCCGGCGACATCGAGGCGCTCATCCGCAGGCATGGCGGCGCCCTCGCGGGGGAGGAGCCGCGCGGTGCGCAGGTCCTCGCCTTCGGGCCGCGCTAGCCGGTGGCCGCCGCCCGCACGCCGATCCGCACGGATCGGCGCCAGAATCGCCACATCATCGAGGCGGCGGCCGCGGCGAGGCCGATCGTCAGCCCCAGCCAGACGCCCTGCACGCCCCAGTCCAGGACGAACCCGGCGACGTAGCCGGCGGGCAAGCCGATCCCCCAGTAGCTGACCATCGCCAGCCACATCGGCACCGCGGTGTCCTGCACCCCGCGCAGCAACGAGAGCGCGATGATCTGCGCCGCGTCGGCGAGCTGGAACAGCGCCGCCATCAGCACGAGGCTCGCCCCGACCGAGATCAGCGCCGCGCGGGCCGGCTCCGCCGGGTCGACGAAGAGCGCGACCAGCGGCCCGGGGATCGCGACGAAGACGGCGACCACCACCAGCGCGAAGGCGAGCGCGACGAGGATCGAGACGAGGCCGACGCGGCGCAGATCCGCCTCGGACCGGCGGCCATAGGCGCCGCCCGCGCGGATCGTCGCGGCCTGGCTCATCCCGACATGGAACATGAAGGTCAGCGCGGCGAGCTGCAGCGCGATGCCGTGCGCGGCGAGCGGGATCGCCCCGAACCAGCCGGCCATCACCGTCGAGGCGGCGAAGAGCCCGGCCTCGAACAGCGAGGTCAGCCCGATCGGCAGGCCGAGGCGGAACACCCGCCCCCGCGCCTCGGCATCGTCGCGCCAGATCCGCTGGAACAGCTTCGCCTCCGGCAGCACCCGCTCGGCATAGAGGCACAGGATCAGCAGCGTCAGCGCCTGCGTCAGGATCGAGGCGATGGCCGCCCCGCGGATGCCCAGCTCGGGCGCGCCGAGATTTCCGAAGATCAGCGCGTAGTTGACGCCCGCGTTGAACAGCACGGCGCCCATCGTCACCCACAGCTGCACCCGCGTCAGTCCCTGCGCGCCGAGATAGTTGCGCATCACGTTGCCGCCCAGGTGCAGCGGCAGGCCCCACATCGCGATCCGCAGGTAGTCCTGCGCGAGCGCGGCCACCTGCGGCTCCTGCCCGATGGCGAGAAGCAGCGCCTCGGACCACCAGAAGGCGGGGATCGTCAGGACCGAGAACCCCGCCGACAGCCAGAAGGCCATGCGGGTGAGGCGCCGGGCGCGGGTGTCGTCGCCCTCGGCGATGGCGCTGGCGACGAGCGGGCTGACCGCGTTGCCGAATCCCGCGCCGAAGATGAAGAGGTTGAACCACAGCGTCGAGGCGATGGTCGCCGCCGCCAGCGCGACGACGTCGTACCAGCCCAGCATCAGCACGTCGGTCATGTGGATCGCGAATCCCGCCACCGCCGACCCGACGAGCGGCAGGCCGAGACCCAGCAGGCGGCGCGCCTCGTGCCCGTTCGTGGTCTGGGAGGGGGGATAGGCGGCGTCCATGGCCTCCCTTAGGCCCGCCGCGCGGCCCGGTCCAGCCATGCCGAACGGCCGGAACGCAAGAGCCGACTTGCGGGGGCGACGCGGGTGCCCGCGTCAGGCCTGCAGCGACGGCTCACCCCGTGCCGGACCGGATCGCGGCCCGCGCCCGGGTCGATCGACCCGGTCAAGCGCTTCCGGCAGGGACTCCTCGCCCGCGTCCCGGGCCCGCTGCAGGATCCGCAGCAGAAGGCAGGCCGCGATGATCATGACCGGCCCCACGAGCGACACCGGCGGATGCGCCAGGTATGCCTCCTCCCCGAGGATGGTGTCGTAGAATTCGGTCACGATCATCCCGTAGTACGAAGCCAGCAGGACAGTCCCGATGAGCACGCCTTTCTCGACGGCCCCGGCATGGCGTGCAAGGGCAGGCAACAGCAGCCCTGCGGCGGCCGCGAGCATCGCGAGGTCGTAGTCGTAGTTGTAGGGGCTGAGCAGCGTCGAGACGACGACCGCGTAGCCCAGCACCAAACCAGCCGCAGGCCCCCTCGCGACGACCCAGGCCAGCGACGCGAGGGCGAGGATCGCGGCCGCCAGGTGCAGGGCCATTGCCATGTCGTGTCCGATCCCGAGCGACCGCGCCGACGCGTAGATCGAGGTCATCCGGTAGTAGGCGAAGCCGCCGCCCTCGAGGACCTCGGCCGTGTCCGCGATACCCCCCAGTGAGGCGGGCCAGATCCCGGGGCCGAAGGCCAGCGTCGCCAGGCCGGAGATCGCCGTGACGGTCCCGAGCGACAGCGCCGCGAGGCCCCAGCGCCGGGTCAGAAGCGACCAGATGCCGACCCCCAGCGCGAGGTGCGGTTTGATCGCCATCAGCCCCAGCGGCAACCCGGCCCACCGCGAAGACTGCATCGCGAGCAGGCAGGCAAGTCCGACGAGTCCCCCCGTGAGGAAGCTGTTCTGACCCGACTTGATGATAAGAAGCGCCATTGGGCAGAACAGGATTGCAACGGTGTGAAACCCTTCCCCCGACAGCCGGCGGAGCACGAGGACGGCGAAGGCGCCTGTCGCGATCATGAAAAGCGCGTAGGACAGCGGCGCCGCAACGAGCGAGAGCGGCGCGATCACGAAGTTGAACGGCGGCGGATAGCTCCAGTACATCTTCGGCGAATTGGGCCAGAGCGGTGAGGCCTGACGCTCGAGGAACAGTTCGGGCACATAGGCTCGATAGAGCGACCCTTCGGCATTCATCTCGCTGACGAGATAGAAGACATCGAAGTCCAGCAGGAAATCCTTCCCCATCGCCCGCGGGAAGGCGATGAAGGCTGCCGTATACAGCACCAGCAGCAGCAGGGCGACGATCAGCGCGCCGAGGGTGAGCGGTCGAAGTCTGATCATTCCGAAAACCGTTCGATCGCCGAGACCGGCCCGGCAAAGGCCCAGGCCTTCGCGGCGAGGTAGTTCGCGGGCGGCACGATCAGCACGACGAGCGCCATCGCCAGCGCGAAATCGAGCCCTGCGCGGTCCGCAGCGAGGGTGATCGCCGAGCTCACCGCGAGGGCGAGGCCGGCCACGCAGAGGAACCGCAGCGCCTGCCCCGCATCGGCGCCGGGGCGGCGGAAGGTGACGCGGGCATGGCCGAGATAGGACACGCCGACGGCAGCGGCGAACCCGGCGAGGTTCGCGGCGAGGTCCGGCAGGCCGAGCGCCGCCTGCGCCGCGAGGGCGGCGGCGGCGTGGACGATGGTCGCCGCGAGTCCGACCGCGCCGAAGCGCAGCATCTGCGCGATATCCACGCGGCGCGACAGGGCGGAACGGGCCGCGCTCATTCCGGCAGGCCGGCGCTGGAGCCGACCACGTAGAGCGGCCGGCCGCGCACCTCGGTCAGGATGCGCCCGACATATTCCCCGATGATGCCCAGCGCGATCAGGTTCAGGCCACCGAAGCCGAGGATCAGGATCGCGGTCGAGGCGTAGCCCGGCACCGGGTTGCCGTAGACCAGCGTCGCCCCGAACACCCAGGCCGCATAGAGCAAGGACATCAGACCGATCGCGCTGCCGATATAGGTCCAGCAGCGCAGCGGCTTCGTCGTCGACCCGAAGATCCCGTCCAGCGCGAGGCCCCAGAGCCGGGCGTAGTTCAGGCGGGTCCGGCCGGCATTGCGGCCGGGCCGATCGAACAGCACTTCCTCGGTGCGGAATCCGACCCAGGCGAAGAGCGCCTTGTTGAGGCGGACCCTCTCCTTCATCGAGAGCAGCACGTCGACGACCTTGCGGTCGAGCAGGCGGAAATCGCCCACGTCCTGTGGCATCGGGTGATCGGAGATGCGGTTGTAGACCCGGTAGAAGCCGCGGGCGGTCTGCCGCTTCATCCAGCTGTCGCCGGCACGGTTGCGGCGCCTGGCATTGACGACCTCGGCCCCGGCGCGCCACAGCCCGATCATTCCCGGCAGGGCGGCAGGGTCGTCCTGCAGGTCGACATCCATCGGCACCACCGCCTCGCCGCGCGCGTATTCGAGACCGGCGCAGAGCGCCGCCTCCTTGCCGAAATTGCGCGACAGGTTGACGAGCGAGAGGGCCTCGCGTCGCGCCACGAGCGAGCGGATGACGAATTCGGTGCCGTCGGAACTGCCGTCGTTGACGAAGAGGATGTCGAGCCGGACTCCCTCGGGCAGGTCCGGCCGCAGCGCCTCGATCGCCTCGACGAAGGGCAGGATCGCGCGCTCTTCGTTGTAGACGGGCACGACGAGGGTCACGCGCGAGCGCGGGAGCTGGTCCGTGGCGCGGTGATCCCGCGATTTCGACGTGTCGAGGGCGACGATGGACATCGGATTGAGCCTCGCGGGTTGCGGCAGCCTGCCGGGAACGCCGCCGACCCTGTCCCGCCTTCGGGGACGGATCGTGAAACAATCGTGGTGATTTGGGGGCCCGCGCCCGCTCGACCCAGCCCCGCTCGGCGGGTTCGCTCGGCCGGGGCGCCGCTCAGAGGAAGCTCTGCGGGTCGATGTCGATGGCGAGGCGCAGGTTCGCGGGTCGCTTCACCTGCGCGACCCATTCGGCCAAGGCGGCCTGCAGCGGGGCGCTCCGCTCCGCCTTGACCAGGAGGCGCACGCGGTGGCGGCCCCGGACGCGGGCGATCGGCGCCGGGGCGGGGCCGAATACCTGCGCCCCGATCCGCCGGAGCGGGCCGTCGCGCCGGGCGAGTGCGTTGCCGAGATCGAACACCTCCTGCACGTCGGGCGAGGACAGCACGATCCCCGCCATCCGGCCGAAGGGCGGCACGCCCGCCGCGCGCCGCTCCGCCGCCTCGGCGGCCCAGAACCCCTCCTCGTCGCCGGTCAGGATCGCGCGGATGACCGGATGCTCGGGCTGGAAGGTCTGGAGGAGGGCGGTGCCCGGCGCCTCGGCCCGGCCTGCCCGGCCGGCGACCTGGCGCATCAGCTGGAAGGTCCGCTCCGCCGCGCGCAGGTCCGACCCCTGCAACCCCAGATCGGCGTCGATCACCCCGACGAGGGTCAGCTTGGGGAAATTGTGGCCCTTCGCCACCAGTTGCGTGCCGATGACGATGTCCGCCGCGCCTGCCGCGATGGCCGCGATCTCGGCCTTGAGCGCGCGGGCGCTGCCGAAGAGATCCGAGGACAGGACCGCGACCCGCGCGCGGGGGAAGCGGGCGGTCGCCTCCTCGGCCAGCCGCTCGACCCCCGGGCCGACGGGGGCGAGCTTGCCCTCGACCTCGCAGGCGGGACAGGCGGCGGGGATCGGCTTCGTCTCGCCGCATTGATGGCACATCAGGCGCTTGAGGAACCGGTGCTCGACCATGCGGGCATCGCAGGTGTCGCAGCCGATCTGGTGCCCGCAGGCGCGACAGATCGTGACCGGCGCATAGCCCCGGCGGTTGAGGAAGAGGAGCGACTGCTCGCCCCGCGCCAGACGCCCCTCGACCGCGCGGGCCAGCGGCTCGGAGACCCAACGGCCGGCGGGCATGTCCTCGCCCCGCAGGTCCAGCGCCTCCATCCGGGGCAGGACGGCCGGGCCGAACCGGTCGGTCAGGTCGATGCGGGCGTATTTCCCCGCCTCGGCATTCACCCAGCTCTCGAGCGAGGGCGTGGCGGAGGCGAGAACCACCTGCGCGCCCGCGATGGAGGCGCGCAGCACCGCCATGTCGCGGGCGTTGTAGAGCACGCCCTCCTCCTGCTTGTAGGAGGTGTCGTGCTCCTCGTCGACGACGATCAGCCCGAGATCCCGGTAGGGCAGGAAGAGCGCGGAGCGGGCGCCCACCACCAGTTCCGCCCCGCCCGCCGCGACCATGTGCCAGGTGCGGCGCCGCTCGGTCTGGGTCACGCCCGAATGCCATTCGGCGGGGCGGGCGCCGAACCGCGCCTCCACCCGGCCCACGAATTCGCCGGTGAGCGCGATCTCGGGCAGCAGGACCAGCGCCTGCCGGCCCTGCGCGAGGCATTCGGCGACCGCCTCGAGATAGACCTCGGTCTTGCCCGAGCCGGTGACCCCGCGCAGCAGGGTGGTGGAATAGCGCCGGGCGGCCACGGCCGCGCGCAGCCGGTCCGCCCCAGCCTGCTGGCTTTCGGTCAGCGCCTTCGGTGCCGCGGAGGGGTCGAGCCGGGGAAAGGGCATGTCGCGGGGCGCCTCCTCCTCCAGCACGGCGCCGGCCTTGACGAGGCCCTTCACGACCGAGGTGCCGGTGCCGGCCATCTGCGCCAGTTCCGACAGCTGGAAGGCGAGGCCGCCATATTCCTCGAGCACGGCGAGCACCTTCTCGCGCGCCTCGGTCATGCGGGGGGGCGTCCCCTCCCCCAGCCGGTAGACACGCCGGGCGGCGGGCGGCGCGCCGAGATCCGGCGCCCGGCTGGCGAGGCGCAGCATCGCGGGCATCGGCGTCAGCGTGTAATCGGCCGCGCGGCCGAGGAACTCGCGCATCTCGGCCCGGAGCGGGGCCGCCTCGAGCACGCGGCTGGCGGGGCGCAGCCTGGCCCGGTCGAAACTGCCGGTCCCCGGCCCCCAGACGACGCCGAGCACCGCCCGCGGGCCGAGCGGCACTTCGAGGAAGGCACCGATCCAGCAGCCGCCCGCCGGGGCGCGGTAGTCGAGAAGTCGGTCGAGCGGCTGGGTGGTGAGCACGGCGATGGGCGTGCCCTCGGGAAAGAACTCGGCCCCCTCTTCCGCCCCGGCCTCCACGCGCGCATCCGGCCCGGCCGCCCCCTGCGGGGCACCGAAGAGATCGGATTGTGAGGAGTCGGGGGGCATGGCCCGCGATGTAGCGATCCGGGCCGCGCGGCAAAAGGGCGGAAGCGCGCCCGGCCGGCGCGGTTGGCGCCGCGATGGGGCCCGGCGTCGCGCGCCGGCGGCCTGACCGACGTCGGTGCCGGGCGGGGGAGCGGCAGACGCCCCTGCCCGCACGGGTTGCCGGCCGCGACGAGACGGGGCCGGGATGGGCCCCTCGTCTCCGGGACTGCCCCCTGCCCCCTGGCGGCCCTGTCGCCGGGGAGTCACGCCGGCCGGCGGGCGGTGCCGTCCCGGCTTGCGGGGCGGGTCGCGGGCGGCCACTCTCGCCCGACATGCGCCCGATCCCCCCGCCACACGAGGGGGACGGGCCGAGGCAGACGAGCAGGACCCCGACCATGGACCAGAATCTCGCCGCGCTCGACGCGACCTTGCGCGACCGCATCATCTCCGACCCCGACGCGCTTCTCGACGATGCCGAGGTGATGGCCGCGCTCGTCGCCGCCAACGAGCGGGCGATGGGCACCAACATCGTCGACCTGCGCGGGATCGCGATGGAGCGGCTGGAGGCGCGGCTCGACCGGCTGGAGGACACGCATCGCAGCGTGATCGCGGCCGCCTACGAGAACCTCGCCGGCACCAACCAGATCCACCGGGCGATCCTGAAGCTGCTGGAGCCGGCGCAGTTCGAGGTCTTCCTGCGCGATCTCGGCACCGAGGTGGCGCAGATCCTGCGGGTAGACGAGCTGCGGCTGGTGCTGGAGGCCGAGGAGGGCGACGGCACGGCCGCCCTCGCCCGGCTGGGCGACGTGCTGAGCCTGCAGCCGGCGGGCTTCATCGCGGACTACGTCAATCACGGAAGGGCGATCCCGCTGCGGCAGGTCACGCTGCGCCAGATCGGGCCGGACGCGGTCGCGCAGAGCCCGCTCTGGTCCGGGCGCACCGCGATCCGGTCGGAGGTCTGCCTGCTGCTCGATTTCGGGCCGGACACGGCGGCGGGCCTGCTCGTCATGGGGTCGGAGGATCCGCATCTCTTCTCGCCGCAGCAGGGGACCGACCTTCTCGGCTTCTTCGCCGGCGTGTTCGAACGGGCGATGCGGCGCTGGCTGGCATGAGCCTCTCGCCCGCCCTGGCCGACGCGCTGTCCCGCTGGCTGGACCACGAGCGCGGGGTGAAGGGCGCGGCGGCGAACACGGTCAGGGCCTACCAGTCGGACGTGCTGGGCTTTCTCGCCTTCCTGCAGCGGCATCACGGCGATGCGCTCGGCCTCGCCCCGCTGGCGCGGATCACCACGCCCGACATGCGCGCCTGGATGGCGCATGAACGCGGCCGCGGCGTCGGCGCGCGCTCGCTCGCGCGGGCGCTCTCGGCGGTGAAGACCTTCTACGGCTGGCTGTCCGAGCGCGAGGGGTTCGAGCCGACGGCCGTCCTCGCGACCCGCGCCCCGCGCTACAAGCCCGGCCTGCCGCGTCCGCTGGACGAGGGCGCGGCCCGCGCCGTGCTGGACGATGTCGAGGCGGTCGCGGCCGAGCCCTGGATCGCGGCGCGGGACCGGGCGGTGGTCACGCTGCTCTACGGCTGCGGGCTGCGGATCTCGGAGGCGCTGTCGCTGACCGGCGCGGACGCGCCGCTGGCCGCCGCGATCACGATCAGGGGCAAGGGCGGCAAGGAGCGGCGCGTGCCGGTCCTGCCCGTCGCGCGGGACGCGGTCGACGCCTATCTCCGGCTCTGCCCCTTCCCCGCCGAGGCGGACGGCCCGCTCTTCCGCGGCGCGCGGGGCGGCGCGCTGAATCCCCGGCTCGTGCAGCGCGCGATGGAAGGGGCCCGCACCCGGCTCGGCCTGCCGCCCAGCGCCACGCCGCATGCCCTGCGCCATTCCTTCGCGACCCACCTGCTCTCGGCCGGGGGCGACCTCCGCGCGATCCAGGAACTGCTCGGCCATGCCTCGCTCTCCACCACGCAGGCTTATACGGCGGTCGATGCCGGCCGGCTGATGGAGGTCTACGACGCCGCCCATCCGAGGGCCGGCGCCAAAGGGCGGCGTGCCCCTGCCGAGGAGGGGGCCGGGGAAAGGGCCGAGGAACGATCCGCGCGGGGTTCCGGTTGACCCCGGGGACCGGCGCTGCGAAGGCCGGGGCCCGACCTCTCCGCCGGGGCGCACCGGCCGCGACGGACGAGGGGCGCATGCCATGCCAGACAGACGAGGACAGGATCCGATGGATATCCGCGCAAAGGCCCTCTCGGTCCACCTGCTGACCGCGACGGGATCGGTCTTCGCGATGCTCTCGCTCCTCGCCGCGGTGGCGGGGCAATGGGACGTGATGTTCCTGTGGCTGGTCGTCGCCTTCTTCGTCGACGGGATCGACGGCCCGCTGGCGCGGAGATACGACGTGGGCCGCAACGCGCCCGTCTTCGACGGCGAGCTGCTCGACCTGATCATCGACTACCTCACCTACGTCTTCATCCCGGCCTACGCGCTCTTCGTGCATCCGGACCTGCTGCCCGGATGGTCGGGCTGGCTCGCGATCCTCGTCATCACCTATGCAAGCGGGCTCTACTTCGCGGACACGCGGATGAAGACGGCCGACAAGTCCTTCTCGGGCTTTCCGGGCTGCTGGAACATGGTCGTGCTGGTGATGTTCGCGCTCAAGCCGAACTACTGGGTGATCCTCGCCGTCGTCGCGGTGCTGACGGTGGCGATGTTCCTGCCGGTCAAGTTCGTGCATCCCACCCGCACCCCGCGCTGGAAGGCGGTCACGCTGCCCGTGGCGCTGGCCTGGACCGGCTTCGCCGGCTGGGCGGCCTGGATCGACTTCCATCCCGAGAGCTGGGCGCTCTGGGGACTCGCGATCACGTCGGTCTACCTGCTGGCGGTCGGCGCGGTGCAGCAGCTGATCTACGGCAGGGACGGCTGAGGGCGCGTAAGGGGGCTCCGCCCCCGGCGCTGCGCGCCTCCCCCGGAGTGTTTCCGGCAAGATAAGAGCAGGGCCGCCCCCTCAGATCAGCAGCGCGCCCTCGTGGCGCAGCAGCGCGGCCTTCGTCTCGGGGCCGAGCGCGCCGGAGAAACCGCCGAGCCGGCCGGTGCCGGTGACGCGGTGGCAGGGGATCAGCAGCGGCAGCGGGTTGGCGCCGCAGGCCTGGCCGACCGCCTGCGGCGGCACGCCGAGCGCGGCGCCGATCTCGCCGTAGCTGCGGGTGCGGCCGTAGGGGATGGCGCGCATCTCGGCCCAGACACGGGCGGCGAGGCCCGTCCCGCCCGGATCGAGCGGCAGGTCGAAGTCCTGCAGCAGCCCGGCCCAGTAGGCGGTGACCTGGACGCAGGCCCGCTGCAGCAGGTCGACGCCCCGCGCGGGGCGCAGGACCGGCCCCCAGCCGGCGGCGACGATCGCGCCGGCCCGGGCCTCGATCCAGAACGGGCCGGTCGGGGTGTCGAGGGCCGCCTTCAGACCTGCCGGGCGAGATACCATTGCGTCCCGTCCGGGCTGCGGACGCCGCCGCGGCGGTCTCCGTCGCCCTTTTCCATCATGGGTTGAAGCACGTCGCAGCCCGCCGCCACCGCCCGCTCGAAGGCCGCGTCCTGGTCCGGCATGTAGAGATGCAGCATGGCGGGCGGCCCGTCCCCGCCGCCGACCATCAGGACCGTGTCGCCGAGACGGATCTCGGCCTGCAGGACCGACCCGTCCTCGCCCCGGAAGGCGCGAAGCCGTTCGCCGCCCAGGACCTGTTCGGCAAAGGCCAGCACCGCCTCGGGGTCGGGGACGACAAGGTAGGGCGCGAGGTCGGTGGAACCGGCGGGCTTGTAGCTCATGTCCCGGAGTGTCCGCCCTCCGCCCTCCCCTCGTCAAGCGCGAGGCGGATCGGGCCCCGCGCGCCGGCCGGGTCGACCGGGACGCCGCCCTGCGTCGCGAGGAGCGGCAGCGTGGCGGCGACGCGGCGCACGACGCCCATCAGCGGGCGCCAATCCTCCGACAGGGCGCGGGCGGCCTCGGACGGGCAGAAGGTCCCGGGGGCCCGGGCGCGGGCCAGCGCCATCAGGGCGGCGGCGATATCGGCATCCGTCACCGTCCCGGCCCGCCCGGCGGCCCCGCTTGCCGGGGGGCCGCCTCCGGCCCGACGGCGGGGCCGGGCCGGAGGCGGGCTTTCCTCACGCCCCGCGATCCTGCAGGGCGGCCTCGCAGCGGGCGCAGACGCCCGGATGCGGATGGGTGCCGACATCGGGCAGGATCTTCCAGCAGCGCTGGCATTTCTGCCCCTCGGCGCGGGCGAAGACGACGCCGATATCGGAGGCGCCCTCGATGCGGTGCGCCTCGGGCGGGGCGGGATCGGTCGTGACCTCGATCCCGCTCGTGATGCACAGGTCGTCGAAGGAGACGTCCCGCAGCACGGCCGCCACGTCCTCCGGCACGTGGACGATCGGCGCGGCCTCGAGGCTGGCACCGATCACCTTGTCCCGGCGGGCGATCTCGAGCGCGCCGGTGACGGCGCGGCGGGTGCGGCGGATCGTCGACCACTTGGCCGCCAGCGCCGCGTCGCGCCACTCCGCCGGGGTGTCCGGGAAGTCCGTCAGGTGGACCGAGCTGTCCTCGCCCGGATAGCGCTCGAGCCAGACCTCCTCCATCGTGAAGACGAGGACCGGGGCGAGCCAGGTCGTCAGCCGGTGGAACAGCAGGTCGAGCACGGTGCGCGCGGCGCGCCGGCGGGGCGTGTCGCCGTCGCAGTAGAGCGCATCCTTGCGCACGTCGAAATAGAAGGCCGACAGGTCCACCGTGGCGAAGGTGAAGACCGCCTGGAACGCCGCCTGGAAGTCGTGGGCAGCGTAGCGCTCGCGCACGAAGGCGTCGAGCTCGGCAAGGCGGTGCAGCACCCAGCGCTCCAGCTCGGGCATGTCGGCGGGGTCGGTGCGGTCGGCCTCGGTGACGTCCGCGAGCGAGCCGAGCAGGAAGCGCATCGTGTTGCGCAGCCGCCGGTAGGCGTCGGCCGTGCCCTTGAGGATCTCGGGCCCGATGCGCTGGTCGGCGGTGTAGTCGGTCTGCGCCACCCAGAGCCGCAGGATGTCGGCGCCGTACTGGTCCACCACCTTCTGCGGGGCGATGATGTTGCCGAGCGACTTGGACATCTTCATGCCCTTCTCGTCGAGCGTGAAGCCGTGGGTCAGCACGCCCCTGTAGGGCGCCCGGCCGGTCGTGCCGACCGATTGCAGCATGGAGGAGTGGAACCAGCCGCGATGCTGGTCGGTCCCCTCGAGATAGAGGTCCGCGATCCCGTCCGGCGCCCCGTCCTCGCGGTCGCGCAGGACGAAGGCATGGGTGGAGCCGCTGTCGAACCACACGTCGAGCACGTCGAAGACCTGATCGTACGCGTCGGGGTCGGCGTCGTTGCCGAGGAACCGCGCCTTGGCATTTTCCGCATACCACGCATCGGCGCCCTCGGCCTCGAAGGCCTCGAGCACGCGCGCATTGACCTTTTCCGACTTCAGCAGGAAGTCCGGGTCGGTCGGAAGGGCCCCCTTCTTCACGAAACAGGTCAGCGGCACGCCCCAGGCGCGCTGGCGCGACAGCACCCAGTCGGGCCGCGCCTCCATCATCGAATGCAGCCGGTTGCGCCCCGAGGCGGGAGTCCATGTCACCTGGTCGATGCAGGTGAGTGCCCGCTCGCGGATCGTCGTCCCGTTCGCGTCCTGCCCGTCGCCGACGGGGCGGTCGATGGCGGCGAACCATTGCGGCGTGTTGCGGTAGATCACCGGCGCCTTGGACCGCCAGGAATGGGGGTAGGAATGCTTGATCCGCCCGCGCGCGAGCAGGCCGCCGACCTCCGCCAGCTTGTCGATGACGGCCTTGTTGGCGTCGCCTTCCTTGCCCTTGTCGGTCAGGATGCGCTTGCCGCCGAAGAACGGCAGCGAGGCGCGGAAGGAGCCGTCGTCCATAACGTTGTAGGTGAGGACCTGCTCCAGCATGCCGAGGCCGCGATAGAGGTCGTATTCCTCCATCCCATGCGAGGGGGCGCAATGGACGAAGCCGGTGCCCTCGGTGTCGGTGACGAAATCGGCGGCGCGGAAGTCGCGCAGCTCGTCCCATTCGCCCTCGCTCCCTTCGGCCCCGGCGAGGGGGTGGCGCAGGGACAGGGCGGAAAGCTCCTCCGCCGTGACGTCCCGCACGCGCCGCCACTGGTCCGGCTCCAGCCGGGCGCGGGTCATCACGTCGGCGGCGAGGTCGTCGGCCAGCAGGTAGCGGTCGCCGACATCGGCCCAGCATTCGTCCGGCGTGCCGGTGACCTCGTAGAGGCCGTAGGCGATGTCCGCGCCGTAGACGACGGCCTTGTTCGACGGGATGGTCCAGGGGGTCGTGGTCCAGATGACGACATACGCGCCGGCGAGATCGCCCTCCCCCTCGGCGGCGAACTTCACCCAGATCGTCGGGCTTTCCTTCTCGTGGTACTCCACCTCGGCCTCGGCCAGGGCGGTCTGCTCCACGGGGGACCACATGACCGGCTTGGAGCCCTGGTAGAGCGTGCCGTTCATCAGGAACTTCTGGAATTCCTCGGCGATCACGCGCTCGGCGTGGAAGTCCATCGTGAGGTAGGGCCGGTCCCAGGCGCCGGTGATGCCGAGGCGCTTGAACTCGTCCCTCTGGACGTCGACCCAGGCTTCGGCGAAGCGGCGGCATTCCTGGCGGAAGGCGACCGTGTCGACATCGTCCTTGTCCTGGCCCTTGGCCCGGTACTGCTCCTCGATCTTCCACTCGATCGGCAGGCCGTGACAGTCCCAGCCGGGGACGTAGCGCGCGTCGAAGCCCATCATCTGGTGGCTGCGCACCACCATGTCCTTGAGGATCTTGTTCAGCGCGTGGCCGATATGGAGGTTGCCGTTCGCATAGGGAGGGCCGTCATGCAGGACGTAGGGCGTGCGCCCCTCCTGCGCCCGCAGGCGATCGTAGACTGCGAGGCGCTGCCAGCGCTCCAGCCATTCGGGCTCGCGCTTCGGCAGGCCGGCGCGCATCGGAAACTCCGTGCGCGGCAGGTTCAGCGTGTCCTTGTAGTCGATCGTCTCGGCGGGGGCGTCGGTCGGTTCGGTCGTGTCGGCGCACATGGGCTCGACTCCTGTCGGCAAAGTCGTTTCGGCGATGGGGGGCATCTTCGGAGGAATCGGTGCGAGGTCTCGGACACCATTGGCCCGGCGGCGCCGAAGGGCTCAGCGCGCCGGGAGGCTAATTCGGGCGATGCGGTCGATGAGCCATGTCATGGGCGCGGTGTATAGGACGGGGCGGGCGGCGCGTAAAGCGACCGGAGCGGGCCCGGGGGACCGGCTATCGCCGAGATTCTGCGGGGCCCGAGGAGCGCGCGGTATTGGGGGCCCCTGGAAGGGCGCGCGGTCCGGACCTGGCAGGGCGGCGTCGACGGGCCGGGACTCCCCGGGGCGGCGAGCGGCCTTTCCTGGCCCGCTGCGGGAGGACCGGGGGGAGCGGCCCCCGCGGCCCGGACGCGGTCGGCACTGCGCGGCGCCGGCGATCCGCTACCCCCGGTCAGGCTGCGGCTGGGCGGCGGCCCGAAGGGCGCAGGGCGGCCCGGCCCTGCCCCCGCCCGGCGGCGCGGCCTCACGCCCCGAGGTCGATCCGCATCGTCGCCATGCCGCCGTTCACGTCCAGCTCCTCGTAGCCGGCCGCGCGGTAGGCGTTCAGCGCGGGGGCATTGTCGGTCTCGCATTTCAGCGTGACGGTCAGCGCGTCGAGATCGCGGGCGGCTTTCTCCACCAGCGTGGTCAGCCGGTCTCCGGCCCCGCCGCGCGCCTCGGGGGCGACGTAGACATAGGCGAGGTGGCGCTGCTCGGGTCCGATGCCGGGGCGCAGCGCGAAGAAGCCCTGTTCCCGCCCGTCGTCGTCGACGAGGTAATAGGCCGCGTCGCCGGGTTCGTTCAGCCAGATCTCGTACCATTCCATCGGATCGAAGGGATGCTTGGCGGAGGGATTGACGAGCGCCAGATCGGCCTCGTCGGTCAGCAGGTCCACCAGCGGTTCGAGGTCGAGCGGGCGGGAGCGGCGGAGGGTGAGCTCGGCGGCGTCGGGCATGGTCGGTTCGGTCGGTTGGGGATTGGATCGGGGCGGAAAGTGTCATCACCTAGGGGAAAGGGCCCGCGTCTTCAACCACGGGCGCGGCCCGGACGGACGGGGGAGCGATGGCGCGGCGCTACGGAATCGGGATCGCGGGGGCGGGAATTGGCGGGCTGGCGGCGGCGGCGCTGCTGGCGCGGGACGGGCACGAGGTGACGGTGCTCGACCGCTTCGCGCGGCCCGCCCCGGTCGGGTCCGGGCTGGTGATCCAGCCGGTCGGGCAGGCCGTCCTGCGCGCGGCGGGGGCCGGGGCGGCCTTCGATCACGGGGCGCGGATCGCGCGGCTGCACGGGCACGAGGCGACGACGGGGCGCACCGTCCTGGACGTCGCCTACGGGCCCGGGCGCCACGGACTGGCCATCCACCGGGCCGCGCTCTTCGAGGCGCTGCTCGAGGCGGCACGCGCGGCGGGGGCCCGGATCGTGCCGGGCGCGGAGGTGACGGGGGCGGAGGTGACGGGGGCAGAAACGACGGGGCGCGGGGCGCGATTCCTGCTCGCCGGGGACAGGTTCGGGCCGTTCGACCTGGTGGTGGACGCGGCCGGGGCGAACTCGCCGCTCTCGCCGCTCGTCGCGCGGCCGCTCTCCTACGGGGCGATCTGGGGCACGGTGCGCTGGCCGCAGACCGCCCTGCCCCCCGACCGGCTGAGCCAGTGCTACCGGCGGGCCGACCGGATGATCGGCGTGCTGCCGGTCGGACGGCTGCCGGGAACGGACGGGGCCCTCGCCGCGATCTTCTGGTCCCTGCCCCGGGACGGCGAGGCGGAGTGGCGGGCCGGGGGCCTCGCGGCGTGGAAGGACGAGGCCCGCGCGCTCTGGCCCGCCATCGCGCCGTTCCTCGACGGGGTGACGGATGCCGGGCAGATGACGATGGCGCGCTATTCGCACGGCAGCCTGCGGCGGCCCTGCGGGGCGGGGGTCGTCCATATCGGGGACGCCGCGCACCGCGCCTCGCCGCAGCTCGGCCAGGGGGCGAACATGGCGCTGCTGGACGCCGCCGCTCTGACCCGCGCCTTGGCGCTGCATCCGCTGGACGCGGCGCCGCGCGCCTATGCCCTCGCCCGGCGCTGGCACGTGGCCGCCTACCAGGCGATGAGCGCGCTCTTCACCCCGCAATACCAGTCCGACAGCCGGGCGCTGCCGGTGCTGCGGGACCGGGTGCTGGCGCCGCTGACCGGCGTGCCGCCCCTGCCCCGCCTCCTCTCCCGGCTGGTCGCCGGGGACCTGCTGCCCCCGCTGGGATCGCTCTCCGCGCACAGGGACCCGCCGGCCGCAATGCCTGCCCGGGCGGCCGACCCGCGCGGGGGCCGCTGAAACCCGGCTCGGCACAGAGAGGCGCCTTGCCGCAGTCCGGAGCGCGCGCTGCCCCCGCGCCGGGCGGGGCCCTGCAGCCGCGCCGGGATCGCGGGGCCGGGGCGGGGTCAGGCGGCGAGCAGGTCGGAGAAGACATGGGCGGGAATGCCGTCCCGGTCGATCCCGCGGGCGGCCAGCTCGGCATCGCTGAGCGCGGCGAGCGCGACGAGCCGGTCGCGCCGGGCCTGGCGCAGTTCGTAGGCGTTCACGCCCATGCCAAGACCGGCGAAGAAGGCGTCGAGATCGGCGTCGATCCGGGCGTCGGTCCGGGCCGTGGTCCGGTCAATGGTCGGGGAAGTCTGAAGGCTCATCTGTCCGTCTCCGGTCTGTCGTCTCCCTCGCCCCCCGATCTGGACCCGGGGGGCGCGCGCCACCAGAGCCGGTCGCGCAAGGCCGGGTTGCGGCGCGCGGGACCCCCGAGGATCCGGCCTGCGGCCGCCGGGGCCGGGGGCTCTGCCCCCGGACCCCCGCGGTATTTGCGCCCCTGCGAAGGAGGGGCGCCGGCGGGGGACCGGCCGGAGCATCCGGGTGGCGAGGCGGGGCTCAGGCGGTCGCCGCGCCTCGCGAGCGGCCCTCGCCCGGGCCGGGCCGACTGTCCTTCGCGCGATGGGGGGGGCGTGCGGTTCGCTGGACGCAGGCGGCCTTCGCGGCGCGGGACGGCGGTCAGTCCCGGTCCGGTGCGTCCTCCCGGCCCGAGCCGAAGAGACCGGCCAGCGCCCGCCCGACCAGCGCCGAGACCGAGGGACGGGCGACCGCGACGAAGGGCAGCGGGCGGCAGACCTCCATCGCCGCGACGCCGACCCGGGCGGTCAGGGCGCCGTTCACCACGCCTTCGCCGAAGCGGCGGGAGAGGCGGGTGAGCAGGCTGCCCCCGGCCACGGAATGGATCAGGTCGTCGCCCACCGCGACCGCGCCCGTGGCGACGAGATGGGTCATCACCGCCCGGGTCAGGCGCCAGCCGCCGATCGTGCCCGACCGCCCGCCATAGATCTCGGCGACGCGGCGGATCATGCGGACATTGGCGGTCAGCGCGGCGACCACGTCGGCCAGCGCCAGCGGCACCACCGCCGTCACCGTGGCGACCTGCCGCGCCGCGCCCTCGACCTCGCGCATGGCGGCGAGGTCGAGCGGCGCGAGCAGGTCGGTCTCGACCAGGCCGAGCAGCCCGTCCGCGTCGAAAATGTCCTCCTTCCGGTCCTTCAGCCGTGCCAGGCCCCAGGCGGCGTCGGGCCGCCCGGCATAGAGCCGCTCGACCCCCGCCGCGACCCTGCGCGCCGCCTTCAGATCGTCCTGCGCCACCGCCGCCTCCGCCTCGGCCCGCAGGTGGTCGATCCGGCCGAGCCGCAGCAGCGCCGCCATCTCGCGCCCCGCCATGAGAAGCAGCACGACGAGGAAGGACAGGGTCAGCACCGCCGCCATCCAGCCGAGCGCGGGATAGGCCGCCATCAGCGCGCCGATCCAGCTCCAGGCCGCCACCGTCACCACGAAGGAGAGGAGCGCGCCGGCCAGCCCCCAGAACAGGGTGCCGAGCCGCGAGGGGCGCCGCGCGGCGAGCCGGGCCGCCTGCGCCATCGCGCTTCCGCGGCCCGCGGGCGCGACGTCGGGGACCGGGGGGGCCGTTTCGGGGCGGGCGGCCTCTGCCTCGGCGTCGAGGTCGATCAGGACGGGGCCGGTGCGGGTCTCGGTCATGGGTCTCCCGCCTTCGCCGCGGGGGCGGTCCATTGCAGGCGGATGTCGGGCAAGCCCTCGTCGTTCTCTCCGGGCGTGCCGCCGATCTGGGTGAAGCCCTCGCGGGCGTAGAAGGCGCGCGCGCCCGCATTCGCGGCGAAGGTCCAGAGCGCGAGGCGCGGGCTCTCGGCCTTGGCGGCGTCGAGGAGCGCGCGGCCGGTCCCCCTGCCACGCGCACCGGGCGCGAGGTAGAGCGCGGTCACGTCCTCGCCGTTCCGGGCGAGGAAGCCCTGCGGCGGGTTACCCGCGACGAGAACGTCCTGCGTCCGGACCAGATGGCGCGCGAAGTGCAGATCCTCGTCCGCGCTGTGGAGCCTGGGCATCCAGCCGGTCTCCCGCACCCAGCCGCCGAGGATCGCGGCGATGGCGGGGGCGTCCTCGGACCGGGCGGGGCGGATCGCGGGGCCGCTCACAGCGCGTCCCCGAACAGGAACTCGGCCGCGCGGTCGAGGCGGATATGCGGCGGCCCCTCCCCCGGGGCCAGGGTGAGCCGCGCGGGGGCGAAGGTCATCGCGCCGTAATCGCCGTCCAGCCAGGTCTGCGCCCCCCCGCGGGCGGGCGAGAGCAGGTGCCCGGGATCGGCGGGCAGCTCGCCCGGATGGAAGGCGGCCTGCCGGCCCGATCCCTCGAGCCGGCCGCGCACGAGGTCGACGGGCCGGCCCTCGTGCTCGCGCGTCTCCTCGACCGTCGTGCGCAGGGCGGCGATGGACATCGCGGCGGTCCTGGCGCCGGCGAAATCGGCCCGGTCCTTCGCGTCGCGCAGCAGCGCCTCGGCGAGCGCGGTGAGGCGCGGGTGCTGGGCATGGTGCAGGTGGTCGGCCTTGGTCGCGGCGAAGAGTATCCGCTCGACCCGGCGGCCGCGGAAGATCGCCGAGAGCCAGGCGTTCCGGCCGGGGCGGAAGGCGCCCAGGATGTCGGCCATGGCGAGGCGCAGATCCTCGACCGCGCGGGGGCCGCGATGCACCGCGCCCAGCATGTCGACCAGCACGACCTGCCGGTCGATCCGGGAGAAATGGTCGCGGAAGAAGGGCTTCACCACGTGCCGCCGATAGGCGTCGTAGCGCCGCTCGAACTCGCGCCAGAGCGAGCGCCGGGGCGGATCGCGCGGCTCGGGCAGCGGGGCGAAGGTCAGCGCGGGCGATCCCGCCATCTCGCCCGGCAGCAGGAAGCGGCCGGGGGTGAGGTCGCTGTAGCCCGCCGCCTGCGCGGCCCTCAGGTAGCCGCGCCAGGCCTCGGCCAGCGCCTCCATCTCGGGCTCGCGCGCCTCGGCGGTGGGATCGGCGGCGTCGAGCGCGGCGCGCACGCCCTCGGCCTCGGGGCGGGCGGAGGCACGGGCGAGCGCGTCGCGGGACCAGTCGGCATAGGACCGGTCGAGAAGGCCGAGATCGAGCAGCCATTCGCCGGGATAGTCGATGATGTCGAGATGCACCGTCTGCGGCCCCTGCAGGCCCGAGAGCAGGCCCCGCGGCTCGACCTTGAGCGACAGTCGCAGCTGGCTGATGCGCTTCGTCCCCTCGGGCCAGCGCGGCTCGGTGCCGGTGAGCGCGGCGCGATGATCCTCGTAGCGGAAGCGGGGCAGCGTGTCGTCGGGCTGCGGCTGCAGCCAGGCGGCGCGGATCCGGCCCTGCGCGGCGGCCGAGAGCTGCGGCATCCGCCCGCGGTCGAGCAGGTTGGCGACGAGCGAGGTGATGAACACGGTCTTGCCCGCGCGGGAGAGGCCGGTGACGCCGAGCCGGATCGTGCGGTCGACGAAGGGCGCGCGCGCGGCATCGCCCAGCCCGCGCGTCGTGCGGGCGAGGCCGTCGGTCAGGCCGCTGGTCAGGGTTCCGAGGACCAAGGCGGCCTCCGTCGATGTCGTCGTCCCCGAAGATAGGGCGGCAAGGCGGCAGGCGAAAGGCGATGGCGCGGTCGCGAGGCCGGGGGCGGGGCGCGCGCGGCACCCGGGCAGGGGGCGCTGCCCCCTCGGCCCTGACGGGCCTCACCCCGGGAGTACTTGTGGGCAAGATAAGGAGAACCGCGCACGGCGGGGAAGGGGCGAGCGGGGGCAGGTATCGACGGGCGCGCCCGCGGGGTCGTCCGGGGGGCTGGCCTTGCGGGGGGTGCGGCACTAGAGCGGCGGGATGCCCCGCTACGCTCTCAAGGTCGAATATCACGGCGCGCCATTCTCGGGCTGGCAGCGGCAGGCCGACCGGCCCTCGGTCCAGGGGGCGATCGAGGCGGCGCTGGCCCGGCTGGAGCCGGGCTCCCACACGATCGCCGCCGCCGGCCGCACCGATGCCGGCGTGCATGCGCGGGGCCAGGTGGCGCAGGCGGACCTCGCCAAGGACTGGGACCCGTTCCGCCTGTCCGAGGCGC
The DNA here is from genome assembly GCF_900141735.1 of Wenxinia saemankumensis. Taxonomy (GTDB): domain Bacteria; phylum Pseudomonadota; class Alphaproteobacteria; order Rhodobacterales; family Rhodobacteraceae; genus Wenxinia; species Wenxinia saemankumensis. The sequence continues at coordinate 321,055 of NZ_FQYO01000002.1, read as the reverse complement.
TGAACCACCACCTGCGGCCCGATCCCGTCGCGATCACCGCCTGTGCGCGGGTGCCGGATGGCTGGCATGCCCGCTTCTCGGCGGTGGAGCGGCGCTACACCTTCCGCATCCTGCTGCGCCGGGCCCCGGCGGTGCTGGAGGACGGACAGGTCTGGCAGGTGCGGCACGCGCTGGACGCCGCGGCGATGCGGGCGGGGGCGGCGCATCTGCTGGGGCGGCACGACTTCACCACCTTCCGTTCGACCATCTGCCAGGCGGACAGCCCCGTGCGGACCCTGGATGCGCTGGAGGTGGAGGAGGCGGAGGGCCCGTCCGGCCCGGAGATCCGGCTGCAGGTGCGGGCCCGCTCCTTCCTGCACAACCAGGTCCGCAGCTTCGCAGGGACGCTGGAGCGGGTGGGCGCCGGGGCCTGGGCGCCGGAGGAGGTGGGGCGGGCGCTGGCGGCCCGGGACCGCGCCGCCTGCGGGCCCGTCGCGCCGCCGCAGGGCCTGTGCCTCGCCGGGGTGGGCTATCCCGTGGACCCGTTCGGGGACCGCTAGGCGGGGGGCGGCCCGGACCGGCAGGTGCGGACGGGGGACGGGCGACGGAACCCGCACGGGAGCGTTCGGGCGGGGGCGATCCGGGAGAGGACGCCCGCCCCCGCTGCGGGGCGGTCCCCGCCGATCGGGCCCGGTCGCCGTGGCCGGGAGCCGTCGGCCCCGGGCCGCCGCGGGGCAGGCCCACCCCGGGGGCCGCCCGCGACCCCGCCTGACCTGCGCGTCATAGGCGCGATGCCGCCGATCACAATTCGCCCCGCCCCTGCGATGTCGCATTCAATCCCGCGCCGCGCTTGGATAAACCGGCAGGAAAGCCGGTCCGCGGGGCCGGCACGCGCCGGGACGCGAGACCGGGCGGGGACGAGCGGGGGACCGGGACCATCGACAGCACATCCATCGACCGGCGCGGGCGCCCCGGCCCCCGTCCCGGCACTCGTCCCGGCCGCGCCGCCTCCCGCCCCCCTGCCGCGCCCCTCCGCCCGGGTCCGGCGGCCGCCCCCTTCGCCCGCGCCGCGACGGCGGGGGCCTTCGCCCTGGCCGCGACGATGGGGGCCGCGCAGGAGGTGACGCTCGACCTCTCGGGCGGGGACGCCGATGTCGAGACCAGCGTGCGGGCGGCCGCCCTGACGCTCGGCCTCGATCCCGAGGGGGAGGACAGCACCGCGCAGGACTACGTCGCTGCGGCGACCGCCGATTACCGCCGCATCCTCACCGCGCTCTACGGCGAGGGTCATTACGGGCCCACGATCTCGATCCGGATCGACGGGGTCGAGGCCTCGACCATCGCGCCGCTCGACGCGCCGGCCCGGATCGGGCGGATCGTGATCGATGTCGAAGCGGGGCCGGTCTTCACCTTCGGCACGGCCGAGGTGCAGCCGCTGGCGCCCGGGACCGAGCTGCCCGAGGACTTCGCCCCCGGACAGGTCGCCGCTGCGGACACGATCCGGCAGGCCGCGAATGCGGGGGTCGACGGCTGGCGCGAATCGGGGCGGCCGCTGGCCGCGATCGCGGCGCAGGAGATCGTCGCCCGCCACCCGGCCGAGGAGCTGGACGCCCGCGTCGCGCTGGCGCCCGGGCCGGTCCTGACCTTCGGCCGACCGACCGTCAACGGGAACGAGGCGGTGCGGACCCAGCGCATCCTCGACATCGCCGGGATCCGGGTGGGCGAGATCTATTCCCCGGACGAGATCGCGGGCGCCGAGCAGCGGCTGCGGCGGATCGCGGCCTTCTCCTCCGCCGCGATCCTCGAGGGCGACGCGCCCGGCCCGGGCGAGACCCTGCCGCTGGAGATCCAGGTGCAGGAGGCGCTGCCCCGCCGGATCGGCTTCGGCGCCGAGGTGGCGACGGACAGCGGACTCGCCCTGACCGGGTACTGGCTGCACCGCAACCTGCTGGGCGGGGCGGAATCGCTGCGCCTCGACGCGCGGATCGAGGATATCGGCGGAACCGATGGCGGCATCGATTACGGCCTGTCGGCCGAGTTCGTCCGCCCCGCGACCTTCCGCCGGGATACCGACCTGACCTTCCGCACCGCCCTGTCGCGCGAGGATGCCGAGGCCTTCGTCTTCGACAGCTTCTCGGCCGAAGCGACGCTGACGCGCTACGTCAACGACGATCTCACGCTCGAGGGCGGTCCCGGCCTGCTGATCGCGCGCGAGGAACAGGACGGCGTGACGCGGGACTACCGCCTGCTGACCTTCCCCGTCGACGCGGTGCTGGACCGGCGCAACGTCGAGCTGAACGCGACCGAAGGCTACTACGTCAATCTCGAGGCGACGCCGTTCTACGGGCTGGACGAGACGGGGTTCGGCGGGCGGCTCTACGCCGATGCGCGGGCCTACCTGTCCTTCGGCGGGGGCGACCGCTTCACGCTGGCGGGGCGGGTGCAGGCCGGCTCGGTGATCGGGCCGGACAGCGTGCTCGACGTGCCGTCGAACTACCTCTTCTACTCGGGCGGCGGCGGCACCGTGCGCGGCCAGCCCTTCCGCTCGCTCTCGCTCGAGACCGAGCGCGACGGCGTGACCTTCGAGACCGGGGGCCGGTCCTTCGTCGGGGTCCAGGCCGAGGCGCGGGTGGGGATCACGGACGCGATCTCGGCCGTGGGCTTCTACGATGCCGGGATCATCAGCCGCGAGACCTTCCCCGAGGCGGACGATCCCTGGCATGCCGGGGTCGGGATCGGCGCGCGCTACGACACCGCGATCGGGCCGATCCGGCTCGATGTCGGCACCCCCGCCTCGGGCGACGACGCCTTCGAGGAGGTGCAGGTCTATCTCGGGATCGGGCAGGCGTTCTGACGCCCGCCCCCTCCCCCTCCGTCCGGGCCTTTCCTCGGCCCGCCGCCATTCCGAGACAGGGTTTCCCCATGCCGCTGGTCCGTTTCCTCCTCCTCTGCCTGATCTGGATTCTGCCGGGCCTCGCCCTCGCACAGGACACCGCCCAGGAGGATCGCGACCGCGGCTTCCTGCAGGGGCTGATCGAGGACAACCTGTCCAGCACGGCGCGGGACGTGCGGATCGAGGGGTTCCGGGGCGCGCTCTCCTCGGAGGCGACGGTGGATCTGCTGACGATCGCCGATTCCGAGGGGGTCTGGCTGCGGGCCGAGGGGCTGGTGCTGGACTGGGACCGCTCGGCCCTGCTGCGGCGGCGCCTGGAGGTGGAGGAGCTGTCGGCGCAGAGCATCGAGGTGATCCGGCCGCCGATCCCCGAGGCGACGCTCGACCTGCCGGAGGCCGAGGCGACGCCCTTCTCGCTGCCGAACCTGCCGCTCTCCATCCGCGTGGGCGATTTCAGGATCGACGAGCTGACCCTTGGCGAGGCGTTTCTCGGCGAGGCGCTGACCCTCGTGATCGAGGGCGAGGCGGCGCTGGCGGATGGCGAGGGATCGGCCACGCTGACCGCCGAACGGACGGACGGGCGGGGCCGGTTCGAGCTGTCGGGCGCCTATTCCAACGAGACCGAGGTGCTGGACCTGACGCTCGACGTTCAGGAGGAGGCGGACGGACTGGTCGCCAACGCGATCGGCCTTCCCGGCCGGCCGTCGGTGGAGCTGACGCTGCAGGGGACCGGGCCGATCAGCGACTACACCGCCGATCTGACCCTGGCGACCGACGGAGAGGAGCGGGTGACGGGCCTGTTCGGCCTGTCGACCGAGACGGTGGGCGAGCCGGGCACCGACGCGGCGGGCAACGAGATCGCCCCGCCCAGCCGGACCGAGGTCCTGGTGAACGTCGAGGGGGACCTGCAGCCGCTGATCCCCGCGACCTATCGCCCCTTCGTCGGCGAGTCGGCGCAGCTCTCGGTCCGCTATCTCGGCAATCCGGACGGGTCGAAATCGATCCCGCAGCTGGTGGTCCAGACCGACGCGCTGGTGCTGCTGGGGAACATCGAGGTCGGCCCGGACAACTGGCCGACCCTCCTGGACATCCGCGGCCGGTTCGGCGCGCGGGACGGGTCGGAGACGACCGTGCCCGGCGGGACCGATATCGGTACTGCCCGGCTCGACCTGCAATACGACGCGAGCGTGAGCGAGGACTTCACGCTGGAGCTCACGGCCGAGGGGATCGACCGCGAGGGCCTGACCATCGACACGCTGTCGCTGACCGGGACCGGCACGCTCGCCCCGCCGGAGGAGGGCGCGCTCGGCGCGCTCGACCTCACCTTCGACTACGCGGCCGAGGGCCTGTCCTTCGCCGACCCGGCCCTGGCCGCGGCGATCGGATCGCAGATCGCCGGCACGATCGCGCTGTCGCGCGATGCCGGGCCGGTCGAGATCTCGCGCCTGACGCTGACCGGGCCGGGGATCGACCTCGACGCCTCGGGCACCGTCCAGGGGCCGGACGACGCCTGGCTGACGGACCTGACCGCAGAGCTCGAGGCGGCGGACCTGTCGCGCTTCGCCGCGCTGGCGGGCACGGACCTGTCCGGGGGCGCCGACCTCGTCCTCGACCTGACCGCGCGGCCGCTGGACGGCGCGTTCGAGATCGTGCTCGACGGGCAGACGCAGGATCTCGCCATCGGCGACGACCGGGTCGACCCGCTGCTTGCGGGGACCGCGACGCTGGACCTCGCCGCGACACGCGACGAGGAGGGCACGCGGCTCGAGGCGCTGGACCTGTCGACCGACGCCCTGAGCCTGACCGCGAGCGCGGACCTGACCTCGGGCGCGTCCTCGGCCGAGTTCGACTTCACGATCCCCGACGTCTCGCTCGCCGTGCCGACGCTGGAGGGCGGGGCCAGCCTGCAGGGCCGGTTCAGCCGGGACGAGGCGGGCACCGGCACGCTGACGGTGACCGGCGACGTGCCGGAGGGCAGCATCGACCTGTCGGCCGATCTCTCGGACCCGGGCGGCAACGGGCAGGTCGCGGATTTCGCGCTGGTGGCCGAGATCGGCGATCTCGCGCCCTATTCGGCCCTGGCCGAGCGCGACCTGGGCGGCGCCATCGACCTGACGGCGAACGGGGTGGCGCGGATCGACGGCGCGACCTTCGACGTGACGCTGGACCTCGCCTCGACCGACCTCGCGATCGGGGACGACCGGATCGACCCGCTGCTGGCCGGCGACGTCGCGCTGTCGGGAAATGTGGAGCGCTCGGGCGAGACGGCCTTCCGGTTGGACGGGCTGTCGCTCGCCTCGGACCTGCTGACGGCATCCGGCGCGGTGGTCTATGTCGACGGGGCCGTGTCGACGCCCGGGCTGAGCCTGTCCTCTTCCGACCTGTCCCCCTTCTCGGACATCGCGGGGCGACGCCTCGGCGGTGCGCTGGAGGCCGAGCTGTCGGGCGGGTTGCAGACCGATCTCTCCACCTTCGACCTCGTGCTGGATGCCTCCGCGATCGACCTCTCGGTCGGGGACGACAGGATCGACCCCCTGCTGGCGGGCGATGTCGCCCTGTCGGGCGCGGTCGCGCGGTCGGGGCCCCTGGCCTTCACGCTGCAGGATCTGTCGCTCACCGCGCCGCTGGTCACGGCGGCGGGCGGGGCGCGTCTCTCGGAGGGCGCGGTGGAGACGGACGGGCTGACGGTCTCTGTCTCCGACCTCGCCCCCTTCTCGGACCTGGCCGGGCGGGCGCTGGACGGCGCGCTCGACGTGACGGCCGAGGGGCGCGCCGGGCTGGACGGCGCGACGCTGGACCTCGCGCTCGACGCCACCTCGACCGACCTCGCCATCGGGGACGAAAGAATCGATCCGCTGCTGGACGGAGAGATCGCCCTCTCCGGCGCGGTGGAGCGGACCGGACCCCTAGCGGGATCGGTGACGGACCTGATCCTGCGCGCGCCCGTCGCGGACCTCACCGGCAGCCTGACGGTCGCGGACGGGATCGCGACGACCGAGGGGCTCTCGGCCTCCGTCCCGGACCTCTCGGCCTTCTCGGCGCTCGCGGGGCGGGACCTTTCGGGGTCGGCCGAATTCGACCTGTCGGGCCGGGCCGCGACCGACGCGGCGACGCTGGACCTGATCCTCGACGCGCGGACGACGGATCTGGCCATCGGCGACGCGCGCATCGATCCGCTGCTCGCCGGAGAGATCGCCCTGTCGGGCGCCGTCGAACGGACCGGGCCGCTGCAGGGGTCGGTGTCGGACCTCGTCCTCGACGCCCCCGCGGCACGGCTGAGCGGCGACCTGACCGTCGCGGACGGGATCGCGACCACCGACGGGCTGTCGGTCGACCTGCCCGACCTCGCCCCCTTCTCGGACCTCGCAGGGCGGCCGCTCGATGGCGCGCTCCGGGCCGAGGTGTCGGGGCGCGCGGCGCTGGACGCCGCGACCTTCGACCTGGCGGTCGACGCGTCGGGCGACGGGCTGGCCATCGGGGTGCCGGGCACCCAGCCGCTGCTGGACGGGCCAGTGCGCCTGTCGGGCCGGGTGGAGCGCAGCGGGCCGATGGCCTTCGCGGTGACGGGGCTCGACCTCGACTCGCCGCTGGTCACCGCGACCGGGGACGCGACGCTCGCGGACGGGCGGATCGCGAGCCCGGGCCTCTCGGTCGAGGTGGCCGACCTCGCGCCGCTCTCGGCCGTTGCCGGGCGGCCCCTGGACGGCGCGCTCGTGGCGGACCTGTCGGGCGAGGCGGCGCTGGATCTCGCCACCTTCGACGTGACCGCGCAGGCCCGGACGCAGGATGTCGGCATCGGTCTGCCGCAGGTCGACGCGATCCTCGACGGGGCGGGCCGGCTGAACGGCCGCGTCGCGCGGACGGGCCCCCTTTCCTTCACGGCGGAGGATGTCGCGATCTCCACCCCCGTGCTGGGCCTGACGCTGGACGGGCAGATCGAGGAGGGGCTGGGCTCCGGCGCCTTCGACCTGCGGCTGACCGACGCCTCGGTCCTGGCCCCCGGCCTGACCGGCGGGGTCACCGCCGCCGGCACGGTGGAGCGGACGGGCAGCGGGCAGCTGGCGCTCGACGTCACCGGCAGCGGGCCGGGGGGCGTCGCCCTCGACGTGACCGCGATGCTCGACCCGGTGGGAGACGATCCGACGCTCTACGACGTGAGCGGCGTGGCCGACATCTCGGTCGCGCAGCTGGGCGAGATCGGGCGGATCATCGGCCGCCCGCTGGGCGGATCGCTCGACGCGACGCTGGACGGACAGCTGCGGACCGACCTCTCCACGCTCGACCTCGGCTTCGACGCGCGGGCCACCGGCCTCGATGTCGGGGTGGACGCCGTGCGCCCGCTGCTGGCCGGCACCGGCACCGCGCGGGGGAGGATCGTCAAGGACGGGCCGCGGATCGCGGTGCAGGACCTCGCCGTCAGCTTCCCGCAATTCAGCGTCACCGCGGACGGCACGACCAGCGCAGGCGGCGACACCGTCATCGATTTCGACGCGCGTCTCGCGGATCTGGGACTCTTCGTGCCCGATTTCCCGGGCGCCGTGACGTCGAGCGGAACCGCGACGCTGCAACCGGGCGGGGCGACGCTTATCGATGCGAGCGCCACCGGGCCCGGCGGCGTGACGGTGGACGTGGGCGGCGCGGTGAACGCGGACGGCACGCTGGCCCTGACCGCCAGCGGATCCGCTCCGCTGCAGCTGGCCAACGAGTTCATCGATCCCGCCCGGATCAGCGGGCCGTTGACCTTCGATCTGTCGGTGAACGGCCCCCCTGCCCTCTCCTCCGTCTCGGGCACGGTCAGCGCGCAGGGCGCGCGGCTGGCGATCCCGCAGATCGGCGAGGCGATCGAGGGGATCGACGCGACGATCACCCTGTCGGGCGGCGCGGCGACGATCGACCTCACCGCGGGCCTCGGCGAGGGCGGCAGCGTCGCGATCAGCGGGCCCGTGGGCCTGACCGCGCCCTTCGACGGGACTCTGACCATCGCGCTGAACGGCCTCGTCCTGCGCGACCCGCAACTCTACGAGACGATCGCGAACGGCACGCTGACCGTGACCGGCCCTCTCACGGGCGGCGCGCGCATCGCGGGTCTGATCGAGCTGGGGCGGACCGAGATCCGCGTCCCCTCGGGCGCGCTCGGCGCGCTCGGCGACCTGCCGGAGGTGGCGCATGTGAACGCGCCCGCCGATGTCCGCAGGACCCTCGACCGCGCCGGACTTACCATCGCGGGCGTCCCGGTGGGCGAGAGCGGCGGGGATGGCGCGGGCGGCGGCGGCGGGCCGGGCTACGCGCTGGACGTGACCGTCTCGGCGCCGAACCAGATCTTCGTCCGGGGCCGCGGCCTCGACGCCGAGCTGGGCGGGTCGATCACCATCGGCGGCACCACGAACGAGATCATCCCGCAGGGCCAGTTCGAGCTGGTGCGCGGGCGGCTCGACATCCTGTCGCAGCGCTTCGTCCTGGACGAGGGAATCGTCTCGATCGCCGGGGATTTCGACCCCTATCTGCGGTTCGTCGCGGTGACCGAGGCCGAGGACGGAACCGAGGTACGGATCATCCTCGACGGGCCCGCCTCGGACCTGTCGGTGACCTTCGACAGCTCTCCGCAGCTGCCGCAGGACGAGGTGCTGGCGCGGCTGCTCTTCGGCCGCGACCTGCTGTCGATCTCGCCGCTGCAGGCGGTGCAGCTGGCCGCCGCGGTCTCGACCCTGACCGGCGGCGGGCCGAGCGTGCTCGACCGGTTCCGCGACGGGCTGGGGCTGGACGACCTCGACATCGCGACCGATGACGAGGGCGGGGTCGCGGTGCGGGCCGGGCGCTACCTGTCCGAGAACGTCTATACCGACGTGCAGGTCGGCGAATCCGGGGCGGAGGCGACGATCAATCTCGACCTGACCGAGGACATCACCGTCCGCGGGGGCGTCTCGTCGGAGGGGGAGAGCTCGCTGGGGATCTTCTTCGAGCGGGATTACTGAGAAGGCAAAGGGGGGCGCTGCCCCCCCCTCGGCCGCGCCGCTTCACCCCCCGTAGCTATGTGCGGCGAGACGGGAGCGGCCGGGCCGGGGCCCGGAGGCCCTAGTCGGGCAGGATCGCCCCGCTGATGCCGACCACCCGGCTCGCCAGCGCATGGCCCGCCGCCATCGCCTCTTCGGTCCGCGATCCGGTGAGACGCGCGGCGAGGAAGCCGGCATCGAAACTGTCGCCCGCCGCCGTCGTGTCCACCACCGACGGGGCCGGGGCGAAGGGGCCGGCCACGACATCGGGATCGAGCGCGACCGGGCCGGCGGCCCCCCGCTTCAGCGCCCCCTCGGTCAGGCCGCGCGCCCGGAGCCGGGCCAGGACCGCCGCCTCGTCCGCATCCGCATGGATCGCCCGCTCGTCGTCTAGCGAGGGCAGCGCGATGTCCGTCACCGCCCAGACCGCGTCGTTGGCGTCGCGGGCGGCGGCCGCGCTTTCCCACAGGCGCGGGCGGTGATTGCTGTCATAGGCGATGCGGGTGCCGCCCTGCCGCGCCCCGGCGAGGGCCCGCGTGAGGGCGGCGCGCCGCTCGGCCGGGAGGATGGCGAGGCTGATGCCGGAGAGCAGCACGAGGTCGTAGCCCGCGAGGCGGTCGAGGCCGACCTGCCCCGGCGCGGCGAAGAGCGTGCGCGCCGCGCTGTCCGACCGCCAGTAGGTGAAACTGCGTTCGCCCGCCGCGTCGGTGGAGATGGCGTAGAGGCCCGGCCCCTTGTCCGGCCGACGCTCGATCGCGCCGGTGCCGATCCCGTGGGCGGCGACGGCCCCCGCGATCCGGTCCGAGAAGGCGTCGGTGCCGAGGGCGGTCATGTAATCGACCGACCAGCCCGTGCCGCGCAGCAGCCGGGCGAGGTAGACCGCGACGTTGAGCGTGTCCCCCGCCACGCCGAGCCGCGCCCGCTCGGCGCCCTCGGGCACGAGTTCGATCATCGCTTCGCCGATGCAGGCGATCCGTGGCATGGCCGGCCCCCCTTCGTCCCCCGGCGGGATAGACCGGGCGGCGGCCGGGGGAAAGGCCGGTGCGACGGGCGTCCGGGCGCCGCCCCCCTCCCGCCGGCGGCGGGGGCGAGTCCGGGCCGCGCGAATACGCCGAGGCGGCAGGGGGCGATCGGATATCGCGGCGCCGCCCGGGTCCGGCACGGGATTCCGCCGGGCCCGCCGCGCGCCCCCTTCGATCCTGCCCGGGTGACCGGGCGCGTTTCCCTGCGGGCGCGGTGCGCCCGCAGGTTGATGCGTCCGGGAAAGGGCCGAGCGCCCGGTGCGCCGCCCGCGCCGGCCGGCAGGACAGCTCGGCCGGGGGCCAGGCGCCGCAGGGATCGGTGCGAGACCCCCGAACGGGCGGCGGCCGGTCGGGAACCGGGATGTGGGGATGACGGCGCCGATCCGGAGCGGAGCTGGACCCGGTCCGGACCACGGTCCCTGCCCCCGCGACCAGCGGGATTCGGACCGGAAGGGAGGATTGCCGAGCCTGAGGGCGGGGTCCGACCCTGTTCGGCCCACGGGCGAGGATCGAGAGGCGGGGCATCAGGCCGGGAGGGGAGAGAGATCACGCCGCGGGGCGCGGGGTCCGCCCCCGTCCGTTCCACGACCAGTCGTGGTCCGCGGTGACGCCGTCGCATCGGAGGGACGGATGGTGGAGCCGCCGGGAGCGGGTCCGACCCCTGTTCGAACCACGGAAACCTAAAATCCCGAGGCGACGTCATTCAAATCGGATGGAAGGATGGTGGAGCCTAGGGGGATCGAACCCCTGACCTCTTGCATGCCATGCAAGCGCTCTCCCAGCTGAGCTAAGGCCCCATCCTGGTGGCGGGTGGCCCCGCCGACGGCCCGCTCCTACGCGGGCCGGGGGGCGGGTTCAAGGCTTTTTTTGCCCTCTCCCGCCCCGGAACGTCCTGCCGGAACGTCAGTCCTCGCTGTCCTTCGAGGCCACGTCGCCGAGGTCGTCGAACGAGACGTTGTCGTCCTCGTCGTCATCCTCGAGCACCTCGTCGCCGAGATCGACATCGCTGTCGTCCTCCTCGTCGTCGTCCAGCAGCAGCTCGTCATCCTCGTCGGTCTTCGAGGCCTTGAGCTTCTTGGTCTGCGCGTCCTCCTGGTCGGCGACCATCGTCCGGTTCTTGCCGGTATCGACGGTGACGACCTGACCCGTATAGGGGCTGACGATCGGATCCTTGTTGAGGTCGTAAAAGTGCTTGCCCGTGGTCGGGCAGACGCGCTTCGTTCCCCAGTCTTCCTTGGGCATGGCTTCGTCCCTTTCGAGGGGTGGCAATCGGCGGCGCCTTGCGGCGCATCGCGGTCCCCTGCCATATGGCCCTGCCGGTGTCAAAGGTCGCGGGGGACCGCCGGGCGGACTGGCATCGGGGAGCGACGCATATGGGACGGCAGGCCAGCATCGGCAACCCCCCGATCGCCGTCGAGCTGCGCCGCTCGGCCCGGTCGCGGCGGATGAGCCTGCGGGTCTCGCGCCTGGACGGGCGGGTGACGCTGACCCTGCCCCAGCGCGTGCCCGAGGCCGAGGGGCTGGCCTTCCTCGCCGAGCGCGAGGGCTGGCTGCGGGGCCATCTGGGGCAGATCGGCGGCATCACCCGCGTCGGGATCGGCGCGGTCATCCCGGTCGAGGGGCGGCCCTGCCGGATCGAGGCGGGCGCCGGGCGGCGGGTCGAGATCGGCCCGGACCGGGTCCGCGTCCCGGGTCCGGAAGAGCGGGCCGGGGCACGGCTGGCCGGGCACCTCAAGGCGCTGGCCCGCGACCGGCTGGCGGCGGCCTGCGACGCCCACGCCGCCGCGCTGGGGCGGCCCTACGGGCGGATCACGCTGCGCGACACCCGCTCGCGCTGGGGCTCGTGTTCGTCGAAGGGGGACCTGATGTTCACCTGGCGGCTGATCCTCGCCCCGCCGGAGGTGCTGGACTATGTCGCCGCGCACGAGGTGGCGCATCTTGCCCACATGGATCATTCGGCCGCCTTCTGGGCGGCGACCGGGCGGCTCTGCCCCGCCTACCGGCGTCACCGCGCCTGGCTGAAGGACGAGGGCGACGCCCTCCTCCGGCTGGATTTCGGCTGAGGGCGATTGACGCGCCGGGCGGGTGTGATCACAAAAGCCCATGCCGCTCGATCCCGAACCCGCTCCTCTCTCGCAGCCCCCCTCCGGCCCCGCCTCGGGCGCGGCGCATGACCGGGTCTACCGCGCACTTCGGACGCGGATCATGCACGGACAGATCGCGCCGGGCGCGGCGCTGACCCTGCGCGGCATCGCGAAAGCCTTCGGCGTGTCGATGACCCCGGCCCGCGAATCGGTGCGGCGGCTGGCGGCGGAGGGGGCGCTGACGCTCTCGGCCTCGGGCCGGGTGGCGACGCCGAGCCTGACCAACGACCGGATCGAGGAACTGGCGAGCCTGCGCGCGATGCTCGAGCCCGAACTCGCCAGCCGCGCCCTGCCCCGGGCCCATTTCGCGCTGATCGACCGGCTGGAGGCGATCAATGCGGGCGTCAGCCAGGCCGTCGCGCGGCACGATGCCAGCGGCTACATCCGCGCCAATCTCGAATTCCACCGCACGCTCTACCTCCGGGCGCAGGCCCCGGCGATCCTGGCGCTTACCGAGACGGTCTGGCTGCAGCTTGGGCCCACCATGGCCTCTCTCTACGGCCGCCTGAACCGGACCGAGCCGCCGCCGCATCACCGGCTGATCCTCGCCGCCCTGCGCGCGGGGGACGAGCCGGGCCTCCGCCTCGCGGTGCGGACCGACGCGACCCAGGGCCTGCGACTGCTGAAGGAGAAATGATCGCTGGACTTGCCTGATCGTTTCAGTCAGGAATAACGAAACCCGTCATCATTCCTGCCGGAGACCCCTCCCGTGAAAGGCTCGCATCCCGTCGGCCAACTGACCGATCTCGACCCCGCCGGCCGCGTCGCCGTGGCCGCGTTCCGCGGCGACGGGCGCGAACTCTGCCCCGCCCCCCTGCGCGATCTCTGCGCGCTCTGCGCCCGGCACGGGCGGCGCCCGCTGGCGTGCCACGGCGCGGGCTGTCCCTGCCTCGGCGGGGACGAGGCGTGCTTCGCCCGGCTGATCGAGCTCGCCGCCGGGGGCGAGCAGGAGGAGGCGCTCATGCTGGCGATGCTGCTGGTGCGCGCCGATCTCGCGCCGCTGGCGGTCGCGCTGGCGCAGCAGGCGGCGCTGGCGCTGCGGCGCGGCCCAGCTGCGCCGTCCGGCACCATCCACTAGGCGATTCGCCGCACCCCGATTGCGTTCCGCCCCGCCGGCCCCGTAACTCCCCCGTCAGGGGAGAGCGAACGGGACGAAGGGACAGCTTCATGGCCGAGACGACCACGCAGGCGGCGGGGCGCGAATGGTGGCGCGACGCGGTGATCTACCAGATCTATCCGCGCAGCTTCCAGGACGAGAACGGCGACGGGATCGGCGACCTGCCGGGCATCACCCGGCGGCTCGATCACGTCGCGGGGCTGGGCGTCGACGCGATCTGGCTCTCGCCATTCTTCCGCAGCCCCGACCGCGACATGGGCTACGACGTGTCGGGCTATACCGAGGTCTCGCCCCTCTACGGCACGATCGAGGATTTCGACGCGCTGGTGGAGCGCGCACATGCGCTGGGGCTGAAGGTCATCATCGACCAGGTCCTGTCGCATACCTCGGACCAGCATCCCTGGTTCGAGGAGAGCCGGGCCAGCCGCGACAATCCCAAGGCCGACTGGTACGTCTGGGCCGACCCGAAGGAGGACGGCACCCCGCCGAACAACTGGCTGTCGATCTTCGGCGGCAGCGCGTGGCAGTTCGACACGCGGCGGCGGCAGTATTACCTGCACAATTTCGCGGTCCAGCAGCCCGACATCAACTTCCACTGCCGCGCGGCGGTCGACGCGCTGCTCGAGACCATGGAGTTCTGGCTGAAGCGCGGCGTCGACGGCTTTCGCCTCGACACGGCCAATTTCTACGTCCACGACGCGAAGCTGCGCGACAACCCGCCCGCCCCGCGCGAGAGCTTCCCGACCAATCCCTACGAGGCGCAGGACCAGGTCCATTCCAAGACCCAGCCCGAGAATCTCGACATCCTGCGGCGGTTCCGCGGGCTGACGGACCGCTACGACGACCGGATGATGGTCGGCGAGGTCGGCGAGATGGGGATGCGCCAGGTCGAGATCATGGGCGAATACACCGAAGGCCGCGACAAGCTGCACATGGCCTATTCCTTCGCCATGCTGAGCCACGACAAAAGTGCCGCGCATTTCCGCGACACGATCTCGGCGTTCCAAACCTACGCGCCGCATGGCTGGCCCTGCTGGTCCTTCTCGAACCACGACGTGACGCGCCACGTCTCGCGCTGGACGCCGGGCGGGCGGACCCATTCGGAGGATCGCGCGACGGCGGACGCGGTAGCCCGGCAATCGATCGCGATGCTGGTCTCGTTTCCCGGGACGCTGGGCATCTACCAGGGCGAGGAGCTGGGGCAGGTCGAGACGGACATCGCCTTCGACGAGCTGCAGGACACGGCGAACATCGACTTCTGGCCGGATTACAAGGGCCGCGACGGCTGCCGCACCCCGATGGTCTGGGAGGCGGAGGCGCCCAATGCCGGCTTCTCGACCGGCACGCCCTGGCTGCCGGTCAAGGCGCCGCAGGCGGCCCGGGCCGTGGACCGGCAGGGCAATGACGGCGTGATGGCCGCCTACCGCGCCGCGCTGGCCTGGCGGAAGCAGCGCGACGAGCTGCGGCTGGGCGGGACGAGCTTTCCCGACGTGCCCGAGCCGGTGCTCGCCGTGGCCCGCAGCCATGCGGGGCGCTGCCTGACGGGGGTGTTCAACCTCGGCCCCGACCCGGTGACGCTGTCCGTCGACGGGGCGAGCGGCACCGCAGGTCCGGTGGCGGGCGAGTGGTCGGGGAGCGCGGCGGGAAACAGGCTCGTCCTGCCCGGCTGGGGCTACGCCTACCTGGAGGGGGCGGCGCCTCCCGACCTGCAGGCGGAGTGATCGCCGGGGCGCGGGATCCGTCCCGCGCCCCGGCCCGCGCCCCGGCCCGCGCCCCGGCCCGCGATTGCGCGCCGCGGTCCGATCAGACGCCGAGGCACCAGCGCATGACGGCCTTCTGCGCGTGGAGGCGGTTCTCGGCCTCGTCCCAGATCACGGAGGCGGGGCCGTCCATCACCTCGGACGTGACCTCGTCCTCGCGGTGGGCGGGAAGGCAATGCATGAAGAGCGCGTCGTCCTTGGCCTTGCGCATCAGGTCGGCCGTCACCTGGTAGCCGCGCAGCTGGTTGTGCCGCCGCTCGCGCGCGCTCTGCGGATCGTGCATCGAGACCCAGGTGTCGGTGACGACGAGGTCGGCGCCCTCCACTGCCTTTGCCGGGTCGCGCTCGACGGAATAGAGGCCGTCGAGGGCCTTCTCGGGATCGAGCGGTTCGGGCCCCGTGAAGACGAGCTCGAAATCGAACTGCTTCGCCGCATGGGCGAAGCTGGCGAAGACGTTGTTGCCGTCGCCGGACCAGACCACCTTGCGCCCCCGGATCGGGCCGCGATGCTCCTCGAAGGTCATGATGTCGGCCATGATCTGGCAGGGATGGGTGCGGTTGGTCAGACCGTTGATCACCGGCACGTCCGCATGTTCGGCCATGTCGAGCAGGGTCTGCTCCTCGAAGGTGCGGATCATGATGAGGTCGACATAGCGCGACAGCACCCGCGCGGTGTCGGCGATGGTCTCGCCGTGGCCGAGCTGCATGTCCGCGCCCGACAGCACCATGGTCTGCCCGCCCATCTGCCGCACTCCAACGTCGAAGGAGATGCGGGTCCGGGTCGAGGGCTTCTCGAAGATCAGCGCCACCATCCGTCCCGCCAGCGGCTGCGCGTCGTCGGGCGTGCCCCTGGGGCGTCCGGCGCGGGCCGTCTTCATCGCGGCGGCGCTGTCGAGGATGGCGCGCAGGTCGGCAGGGTCGGTCTTGTGGATGTCGAGGAAGCTGGTCATGGCGTCGGTCCGTTTGGCGGCGGGAGGACCGGGGGTTTCACACCCCCGGACCCCCGTGGAGTATTGTCAGCAAGATAAGGGCATCAGGCGGCGGAGAGGCGGGCGGCGGCGCGGTCCAGGCGGGCGAGCGCCTCGCCGATCTCCGCCTCGGTGATCGTGAGCGGCGGCAGCAGGCGCACGACGTTGTCGGCGGCGGGCACGGTGAGGACGTGCTCGGCATAGCCGGCCTGGACGAGGTCGGCGGGGGCGATCCTGCATTTCAGGCCCCACATGAGGCCGAGGCCGCGCACGCTGTCGAACACGTCCGGGTGGGACGAGACGAGGCCCTGCAGCCCCTGGTGGAGATGCGCGCCGCGGGCGCGGACCCCCTCGAGGAAGCCGTCCCCGGTCATCACCTCGACCACCCTGGCGGCCACGGCGCAGCCGAGCGGGTTGCCGCCATAGGTGGAGCCGTGGGTGCCGGCGCTCATCGAGGCGGCGGCCTCTTCGGTCGCGAGGACGGCGCCGATCGGGAAGCCGCCGCCGATCCCCTTGGCCACCATCATGATGTCGGGGGTCACGCCGGCCCATTCATGGGCGAAGAGGCGCCCCGTCCGGCCCATGCCGCATTGCACCTCGTCGGCGATCATCAGGACGCCCGTCTCGTCGCAGAGATCGCGCAGCCCCTTCAGGCACTGGTCGGGCAGCGGACGGATGCCGCCCTCGCCCTGCACCGGCTCGATCATCACCGCGCCCACGTCCGGCTCGGCCATGGCGGCGCGCAGCGCGTCGTGATCGCCCCAGGGCAGCTGGGTGAACCCGGGCAGGAGGGGACCGAAGCCCTTCGTCATCTTCTCGGTTCCCGCCGCGGCGATGGCGGCGGAGGAGCGGCCGTGGAAGGCCCCGGCGAAGGCCAGGATGCGGGTGCGCTTGGGATCCTTCTGCGACCAGTGATGCCGGGCCATCTTGACCGCGAGTTCGCAGGCCTCGGTCCCCGAATTGGTGAAGAAGCAGGTATCGGCGAAGGTATGCTGGGTCAGCAGCCGGGCCAGCCGCTCCTGCTCGGGGATGCGGTAGAGGTTGGAGACGTGCCAGAGGCGCTGCGCCTGCTGCGTCAGAACCTCGACCAGCTCGGGCGCGGCATGGCCGAGCGCGTTGACCGCGATGCCGGCCCCGAGGTCGAGATAGCGGGTGCCGTCCTCCGTCTCGAGCCAGGCGCCCTGCCCCTTCGCGAAGGTCAGGGGGGCGCGGTTGTAGGTGGGAAGGACGGCGGGAATCATCGGCGGATCGCTCCTCGTGGCGGCGCGCGCGGGCGGCCCCTGAAGGGCCAAGCCATGGCGGGCGGGGCGCATCATGTCAACGTCGGGGAAAGGCCGCGGGGCAGTCGGGGGGAGTCGCAGGGGGGGGCGGCCCGGCCCCCCGGGGACGGTCAGCGTCGGCGTCGGAGCTGGAGCGTCTGCGTCGTCATGGCACCGGGCGTAGCGCGGGGCCGCCCTTCGCGCAAGTCAGGCCCTGGCGCGCCCCCCGCGGGGCGCGCGGGTCAGGCCTTCAGCCGGTAGCCCCGGCGCAGCATCTGCCAGGCCAGCAGGCAGACCACCGCGCAGGAGACGAGCAGCACGCCGAGGCCGAGCAGGGGCGAGCTGTCCGAGACACCGATCATGCCGTAGCGCACCCCGTCGATGACGTAGAAGACCGGGTTGGCGTGGCTGAGCGTCCGCAGGAGCGGCGGCATCGCCTCGAGCGAGTAGAAGGTGCCCGACAGGAAGGCGAGCGGCGTGACGATGAAGTTGGTGATGGCGGCGAGCTGGTCGAACTTCTGCGCGTAGATCCCCGCCATCAGGCCGAGCGCCCCCATCATGATCGAGCCGAGCACCGCGAAGGTCAGCGCCCAGAGCGGCTTCTCGAATCCCACGCCCAGCGCCAGCCAGGCGCCGAGCGCGATGGCCACCGCCACGATGAGGCCGCGGGCGATCCCCCCCGCGAGGTAGCCGGTCAGGATCTCGGCCGGGGAAAGCGGCGGCATCAGCGTATCGACGATGTTGCCCTGCACCTTGGCCCCGGCCATCGAGGAGGAGGTGTTGGCGAAGGCGTTCTGGATCACCGTCATCGTCATGAGGCCGGGCACGAGGAAGACCATGAAGGGCACGCCCATCACGTCGGGCCGGCCGGGGCCGATGGCGATCGAGAAGATCAGCAGGAACAGGCCCGCCGTCACCAGCGGGCCGAGGATCGTCTGCGACCAGACGTTGAGGAAGCGCTTCACCTCGCGCTCGGCCAGCGTCCAGGTCCCGATCCAGTTGACGCGCCCGAACCTGCGGGTGCCGGCCCCGATCGTCTCTCCGTCCTGCATGCGGTAGGTCATCGGCGGCCCCCTCCCCTGTCATCCGAGGGGCCCTGTCCCCTGGGGGCCGAGGTCTAGCACCCATCCCCCGGCAGGCAAGGGCGATCGGCCCGCGGCGGCGCCGCCGCGCCTTGAAACCGGGCAAGGCGGGCTGTATCTGACATGTCCTTGTGAGGCGCGGCTTCCGCGGAGCCCCGCGCCCGGCAATCAGCGAGAGGTATGGCATGTCCTGGACCGACGAGCGCGTCGAGACGCTGAAGCGGATGTGGAACGAGGGCCAGTCGGCGAGCCAGATCGCCAAGGAACTGGGCAACGTCACCCGCAACGCGGTCATCGGCAAGGTGCACCGGCTGGGCCTGTCCAACCGCAACGGCCCCGAGGCGGCCCCCGCCGCGCCCGAACCCGCGCCCCGCGCCGCCGCCGCCGCCCCGCCGCCCCCCTCCCCCGCGCCCGAGCCTGCCGCCCCCGCGGAGGAGCCGGTCGCCGAGGCGCCGCCGGCCGAGGACGCGGAGGAGGACGACGCGCCGATCCCGATGAGCGCCGCCCGCCGGGCGATCATTCCCGCCGGCCAGCCCCTGCCGCCGCAGCCCAGCGCGAACGAGATCAGCCCCGAGGCGCTCGCCAAGGTGAGCGAGGTCGAGAAGAAATCCAAGAAGCTCTCGCTGATGGAACTGACCGAACGGACCTGCAAATGGCCCGTCGGCGATCCGGCCAAGGAGGATTTCTGGTTCTGCGGCCTGCCGGCCCAGGCCGGCAAGCCCTATTGCGAGGCGCATGTGGGCGTCGCGTTCCAGCCGATGTCCTCGCGCCGGGACCGTCGCCGCTAGGCCCCCTGCCCGCCCCGTTCCGTTCCGATCTGTGGAGCCCGCCCGACCGGCGGGCTTCACTTCGTTCGGGCGAGCGGGGTTCGGGCGAGCGGGCGGCGCGGATCAGTCCTCGTCCTCCCAGTGCGAGCCGATCGCATCGCGGTCCTGCTTGCGCTCGTGCTCGGCCATCTCCTCGACCTCCTCGCGGTCTTCCTCGGTCGGCTCCTCGACTTCGGCCTCTCCGTTGCCCTCCGTTGGGGCGAGGTAGAGATCGAAGAGCATCGGGAAGTGATCCGAGCCGATCGCCGGCAGGCGGCGCATGTCGACCAGCCGGAACCGCGCATCGTGGAACAGGTGGTCGAGCGGCCAGCGCATGAAGGGGAAGCGGGCGTCGAACGTGTTGTAGAAGCCCCGCCCGACCCGCGGATCCTGCAGGCCCGAGAGGCGCTGGAAGCGACGGGTCGTGTGGCTCCACGCCACGTCGTTCAGGTCGCCGAGGACGATGCAGGGCAGCGGATCCTCGTCGACCTCGATCCCGACGAGGCCGATCTCGGCATCGCGTCCCTCGGTGCTGAAGGTCGGGACAGGCGGCTCGGGGTGGATCACGTAGAGACGCAGCCGGTCGCCGCCGACGGTAAGCGTGATCCGCGCCGAGGGCACGTCGTTGATCAGCAGTTCGCGCCATTCGACCTCGTCGAAGGCGACCTTGGAGTAGATCCCCATGCCGTAGCCGTTGTCGTGCGGCTTGAGGGCGCGGTGAGGAAAGGCCTCGTGCAGCGGCGCGAGCGCGTCGAACCATTGCTGATCGGTCTCGACCACGACGAGGATGTCCGGATCCTCGGCCACCGCCACGGCGAGCAGCCGCTCGTAGTCGCGATTCGACAGTTTCACGTTCGAGGTCATGATGCGCAGGCAGCGCTTGCGGTCCGCCGCGATGGCGGGATCGGCCCGCACCGACTGGGTGGGCATGAACGGAAAGAACCGGCTGATATAGGCCAGCTGGAAGCCGATGACGGCCAGGAGGGCCAGCCCCGCCAGCCACATGGCGTTGCCCTCGGCCCGCCAGAAGACGATCGGCAGCGTCAGCGCCGCGAGGACGATGATCTGCTGCCGGGCGAAGCTGAGCGTTCGGACGGCGCCATGCGGCAGGCGGCTGATCGGAATCACCGTCACGAGCAAGAGAAAGACGGTCAGCGACCAGGCGATCGTGTCGAGTATCATGGGTCCCCTCGTGCCGTGCGTTCGTAGGGGGATCAAGGCCCGAACGGCCTCACGGTTCCGTTAGGTCCGCTTCGGATCGGGGTCCGCGCCGCGCTCGCCCTCGGGCAGCGCCGCCTCCGGGATGCCGGAAGTGCCGTCCTCGCCGGGGCCCGGGCCGGGTCCGGGGCCGCGGGGCGGTCGGCCGGCGGCACGCTCCGTCATCGTCAGCTCGCCCCGGACACGCGGCAGCGCGCCGGGATACGCCTCCTGCAGCCAGGCGACCATCTTCTCGCGCACCTCGCAGCGCAGATCCCAGGCCGTGGGGGAATTGCGGGCGGAGAGCAGGGCGCGTACGGTGATGACCTCCTTGTCGGTCTCGGTCACTTGCAGATTCACGACCTTGCCGTCCCAGTGAGGGCTCGCCTCGGCGAATTCCTTGAGCTTTTCCCGCATCTCGCCGATCGGGGCGGTGTAGTCGAGATACCAGAAGACGGTCCCGATGATCTCGGCATTCTCGCGCGTCCAGTTCTGAAACGGCTGCTCGATGAACTGCGAGAGCGGCACGACGAGGCGGCGCAGGTCCCAGATGCGGACGACGACATAGGTCGAGGCGATCTCCTCGATCCAGCCCCATTCGCCTTCCACGATTACCACGTCGTCGATGCGGATCGGCTGGGTGATGGCGATCTGGATCCCGGCGATCAGGTTGGCGAGGACGGGCCGCGCGGCGAAGCCGAGCACGAGCCCCGCCGCCCCGGCCGAGGCGAAGAGCGACACGCCGAAGGCGCGCACCGTCTGGAAGCTGGCCAGCACCGCGCCGAGCGTCACCAGCACGATCACCACCCGCCCGGCGGCACGCAGTACCCGCATCTGCGTCGCCTGCTTGCGCGCGGCGAGGTTGTCCTCGGCCTCGAGCGCGAGGTTGTCGGTCGCCCGGTGGACCGCCGTCTCGAGCGCGATCAGGCACATCCAGCCGATGATGACGATCAGAAGGGCGAAGGCGGTCTTGCCCAGCGCGTAGGTCCAGTCCGGCGGCAGGTCGGCCACATTGACGAGGACGCTCGCCATGACCGCCATCGCCGCGAGGCGGGCGGGACGGCGCAGTCGGGGGATCACCTGCGCCCACAGACCGCGGGACGGGGCGATGCGCAGGATCAGCGGCCAGAGCAGCGCGTGCAGTCCCCAAGCGGCCGCCATGCCTGCAAGCACGATGAGTACCGCCCACAGCGTCTCGGGCAGGAGGGCGCGGCTCTCGGCCAGCGCCTCTTCGATCAGGTTCATGTCGCGGCCCGTGTCGTCTGGCGCCTCCCTCGCCGGGCGAGGATAGGCCGGTTCACGACAGGTTCAACGCGCCCGCTTCCGCCGCCGGCCGGGCCCCGCTATGAGGCGGGCATGACCCAGAACCCCCCCGATCTCCGCCCCGACCTCGCCAATGCGCGCCTGTCGCGCGATCTCGGCACCGTGCGTCCCGCCGGGCAGCCGACGATCGGCATGGTCTCGCTCGGCTGTCCCAAGGCGCTGGTGGACAGCGAGCGGATCCTGACGCGGCTGCGGGCCGAGGGCTACGCGATCTCGCCCGACTACGCGGGGGCCGACGCGGTGATCGTGAACACCTGCGGCTTCCTCGACAGCGCCAAGGCCGAGAGCCTGTCCGCGATCGGCGAGGCGCTGGCCGAGAACGGGCGCGTCGTCGTCACCGGCTGCCTGGGGGCCGAGCCCGACTACATCACCGGGGCTCATCCCAGGGTTCTCGCCGTCACCGGGCCGCATCAATACGAGCAGGTGCTGGACGCGGTGCACAAGGCGGTGCCGCCCGCGCCCGATCCCTTCGTCGACCTGCTGCCCGCGCGCGGCGTCAGCCTGACGCCCCGGCATTACAGCTATCTCAAGATCTCCGAGGGCTGTAACCACAAGTGCAGGTTCTGCATCATTCCCGACATGCGCGGCCGGCTGCAATCGCGCCCCCACAGGGCGGTCATGCGCGAGGCCGAGAAGCTGGTCGAGGCCGGGGTGCGGGAACTGCTGGTCATCAGCCAAGATACCAGCGCCTACGGCACCGACTGGAAGGACCGCGAGGAC
Organism: Wenxinia saemankumensis; assembly: GCF_900141735.1. Classification (GTDB taxonomy): domain Bacteria; phylum Pseudomonadota; class Alphaproteobacteria; order Rhodobacterales; family Rhodobacteraceae; genus Wenxinia; species Wenxinia saemankumensis. The sequence continues at coordinate 298,796 of NZ_FQYO01000002.1, read as the reverse complement.
AAGGCCCCGATCCTGGCCCTGGCCCGGGATCTCGGCAGCCTCGGCGCCTGGATCCGCCTGCACTACGTCTATCCCTATCCCCATGTGCGCGAGCTGATCCCCGCGATGGCCGAGGGCGGCGTCCTGCCCTATCTCGACATCCCCTTCCAGCACGCCCACCCGGACGTGCTGCGCCGCATGGCGCGTCCCGCCGCGGCGGCCCGGACGCTGGACGAGATCGCCGCCTGGCGGCGCGAATGCCCGGACATCACGCTGCGCTCGACCTTCATCGTCGGCTATCCCGGCGAGACCGAGGCGGAGTTCGAGACGCTGCTCGACTGGCTGGACGAGGCGCAGCTCGACCGGGTGGGGTGCTTCCAGTACGAGAACGTCGCGGGCGCACGGTCGAACGACCTGCCGGACCACGTGCCGGACGAGGTGAAGCAGGACCGCTGGGATCGCTTCATGTCAAAGGCGCAGGCCATTTCGGAGGCGAAACTGGCCGCGAAGGTGGGAAAGGTGATGGACGTCATCGTGGACGAGATCGACGAGGACGGCATCGCGACCTGCCGGACGAAGGGCGATGCGCCCGAGATCGACGGAAACCTCTTCATCGACGAGGAGACCGACGGGCTGACCCCCGGCGACATCGTGCCCGTCGAGGTGGACGAGGCGGGAGAATACGACCTCTGGGGCCGGCTGGCGGGCTGACGCGCCCTTCCGGCGAGCGGAACGCCCGCCCCGGTCCTTGCCGGGGCGGGCGTCCATCGGGCGAAAGGCGGCCGGGTCAGGCGGCGACGAAGGTCAGCGCGACGCCGTTCAGGCAGTGGCGCTTGCCCGTCGGGGCCGGGCCGTCGTCGAAGATGTGGCCCAGATGCCCGCCGCAATTCGAGCAATGCACCTCGGTCCGCGGCAGGACGAGCTTGTAGTCGGCCTTGGTCCCGATCGCGGCCTCGTCCACCGGCGCCCAGAAACTCGGCCAGCCGGTTCCGCTGTCGTATTTCGTGTCGGACGGGTAGACCGCCTGCTCGCACCCCGCGCAATGGAACATGCCGGCGCGCTTCTCGTCGTTGAGCGGGCTGGAATAGGCGGGTTCGGTCGCCTCTTCGCGCAGCACGGCGAACTGGCTGTCGGTCAGCCGCTCGCGCCATTCGGCCTCGCTCAGCTCGAAGGGAAAGTCGCCCGGATCCTGCGCCTGCGCGACCTGGCCGACGACGTAGCTGCCGCCGACGACCGCGGCCACGCCCGCGCTGCCCAGAAGGAACTTGCGTCTGTCGATCTGCATGTCGTGCCTCCATTCGTGTCGCGTGGAGCCACGGCGGGCGGGACGGACAAGTTGCATCCGGCGCGCCGTGGCGTCCTGCTCCCGTGATCTATGAACGATTCCAGCAGGGTCTAGATAACAAGCCCGTCAAATTCCGTTCCGGCCTTCGCGATTTCGACATCGAGCGGCGCTATATCCCCCCCATGACGATGATTCCGCGCTACCAGTATCCCCGCTACGCCCGGTCCGAGAGGATCGCCGACGGCGTGATCCACCTCGCCGGGGTGATCTTTGCCCTGTCCGGGGCGGTGCTGCTGATCGTGATCGGCGCACTGCACCTCGGCGGCGCGCATGTCGCGGCGTTGTCCGTCTACGGCGCGGCGCTTGTCGCGTCCTTCACCGCCTCGGCGATCTACCATTTCACCCCGTGGGAGGCGGCGCGCCCGCTGTTCCGGCGGCTGGATCACGCGGCGATCTTCCTCAAGATCGCGGGCACCTACACGCCGCTCGCGGTGCTGATCGGCGGACCCTTCGCCTATGCCGTGCTGGCGCTGGTCTGGGTGCTGGCGCTGGTCGGCATGGCACGGAAGCTGTTCTTCTGGACCAACGGCGCCTCGTCCTCGGTCTTCTACCTCGTGCTCGGCTGGCTGTCGCTGGCGCTGATCTGGCCGCTTGCCCAGACGGTGGGCTGGCCCGCACTCGCCCTCATCGCGGCGGGCGGCGCGCTCTACACGGGGGGCGTCGTCTTCTTCAACTGGGAGGGGCTGAAATACTCCCTCGCCATCTGGCACGGCTTCGTCCTCGCGGCATCGGCCTGCTTCTTCGCGGCCATCGCCGGCAGCGTCTTTGCCGCGGCCTGACCGGCCCGGCCCACCGGCGCGTGCGGGCTAGTAGCCCAGGCGCGCGGCCGTCTGCTGCACGATCGCCAGCCGCTGCGCGTTCGGGGGGTGGGTGCCGAGGAACCGGTCGCCCGGATCCGGCAGGCGGAAGAAGAAGCGCGACCCGACCAGCGGATCGTATCCGGCCTCGGCCGTGATCACGGTGCCGAGGGCATCGGCCTCCAGCTCGAAATCCCGGCTGTAGGTCCGCGCGCCGACGACCGCGCCCATCTGCTGCGCGGTGCGGATCGCCTCGTCCGTGGCGCCCCCCGCCCCGGCGAGCTGGCCGAACACCGTGGCCCCGAGCGTGGCGTATTCGCGCTGCCGGGCGAGGTGCCCCTCGATATGGTGAGCCGCCTCGTGCGCGATGATGAAGGCCATCTCGTCCGCGTTCTCGACCTGCCCCAGAAGCGAGACGGTGAAGGCGATGATCGGCCGGCCGCGGCGATCCTCGGTCTGGAAGGCGTTGGGCGGGGCGCCGGTCCGGTCGTCGAGCACGATCTGGAAGTCGCAATCGACCCCCGGGCCCGCCTGCCGCAAGCAGGCCGCCTCGGCCGCCGGCTCGACCCGGTCGGCCACCGCGACGAAGGCCCGGGCGAGGCCCTGGATCCGCCCGTCGAGGCTGGCGGGCGAGGGGGGCACGGCGCCGGCCGGCACGCTGCGGTCGCCGACCACGACCACGTCCGACGGCGCGACCCCGGTGGGGGCGGGGGCGGGCGCGGCGCAGGCGGAGAGGCCCGCGAGCGCGGTGATCAGGGCGGCCAGGCGGCGTGTCGTCATGTGGGCATCCCTCGTCGCGCGTCGGTCGCGGGTCACGGCTGCCATCCTATCCCGCCGCGCCGCGCGGGGCCACTCGCGTCTGCGCGAGGGAGCGGCGCGGAGCGGTCGCGACCGGCTTGTGAGCGTGCGCCCCCTCCCCTACGCTGGCCCCCATGTTCAGCATCGAGCACGATTTCGACGCGACGGTCATCACGCTCGTCGACGAAGGCGCCGCCCCCCTGAAGGAGGACGTGACGATCTGCGCCTTCGAGGATTGCATCACGCTCGAACAGCTCGACCCGCGGACCGATCAGGTGGTGACGATCACGCTCTCGATCGCGCAGGCCCGCGATCTCGGCGCGGCGCTGAACCTGCCGGAGGGAATCTACCGCCTGCGCGAGAACCGCCCCGCGCGCGGGGGCTGACCCGCCCGGCCGGGCCGTCAGTCCAGCCGGAACACCTTGGTCCGCGCCGCCCTGCCCCGCAGCAGCGTCAGCCGCAACGGCGCCACGCCCAGCGCCCGCGCCAGCTGCCGCGCGACGGCAGCGGTCGCGCGCCCGCCCTCGGCCGGCTCCGTCGTCTCGACCCGCAGCGGGCCCTCCCCTTCGGTGACCGCGTCGCGCCGTCCCCCCGGCCGGGCCGTCACCTCGAAGGTCGCGCCCGGGATCGCGCGGGCGGCGAGCGCGCCTTTTCCGGCCGCCTTCCTTGCGTCCGGGGCCGCGGGGCGGCAGGGTCCGGGCATGACGACGGGTTTCTTCACGGACGAGCGCTGCTTCTGGCACGGGGGCGGCTATTACGCGAACATGATGCCGGTGGGTGGAATGGTCCAGCCGATGGCCTCGGGCGGGCTGCCCGAGAATCCCGAGACCAAGCGGCGCCTTCGCAACATGATGGAGGTGTCCGGCCTGCTGGCCGAGCTCTCCGTCCGTTCCGCCGCGCCGGCAAGCCGGCAGGAGCTGGAGCGGGTCCACGACCCCGCCTATCTCGACGAGTTCCGGCGCGTCTCGGATGCGGGCGGGGGCGAGATCGGGCTGCGCGCACCCTTCGGCCCCGGCGGCTACGAGGTGGCGGCCCTGTCGGCGGGGCTGGCGCGGGACGCGCTGCTGGCGGTCCTGTCGGGCGAGCTCGAGGCCGCCTACGCCCTGTCGCGCCCGCCGGGACATCATGCGACGCGGGACTGGGCGAACGGGTTCTGCCTGATCAACAACATCGCCGTGGCGGTGGAGGCGGCACGCGCCGCCGGCCTTGCCCGCCGGATCGCGGTGCTCGACTGGGACGTGCATCACGGCAACGGGACCGAGGCGATCTTCCTCGACGATCCCGACATCCTCACCCTGTCGCTCCACCAGGAGCGGAACTACCCGCTCGACACCGGCGGGGCGGAGGTGCGCGGCGCGGGCGGCGCGAACGTCAACGTCCCGCTGCCCGCGGGCACCGGCCATGCCGGCTATCTCGAGGCGATGGAGCGGATCGCCCTCCCCGCGATCCGCGCGCATCGGCCGGAGGCGATCGTCGTCGCCTGTGGCTTCGACGCCGCGCCGATCGACCCGCTGGGGCGGATGCTCGCCACGGTCGAGACCTACCGCCACATGACCCGCGCCGTGCAGACGCTGGCGCGCGAGATCTGCGACGGCCGGCTCGTCCTCGTCCACGAGGGGGGGTATTCCGAGCTCTACGTTCCGTTCTGCGGCCATGCCACGATCGAGGAGCTGTCCGGCAGCGCGATCCGCGTCGCAGACCCGATGGCGGCGACCTACGCCGCGCGGCAGCCGGGACCGGCCTTCGACGGCTTCGTCTCGGACTGGATCGGCGGTCTGGCGCGGACGCTCGGGATTTGACGCCGGGCGGGGTTGCCCCATCGTCAGGAGGGCCGCTATGGCCGGCCCGGGCGCCGCACCCGCCCGAAGCCGTTCCTGCCCCCCGTTCCTGCCCCCGTCCCTGTCCGACGCGAGTCCCCGCCGATGCCCCTTCCGCGCCCGTTCCTCGCCCCGCTGCTCGCCGCCGGCCTCGCCCTGGTCGGGTGCGGCGGCGGGGGCGCGCCGCCCCTGTCCCTCTCGCTCCTGCCCCGGGCGGGGGAGGAGAGCGTGCGGATGTTCGGCGGCTGGGCGGGGCCGGCGCTCGTCGCGCTCGGCCCGTCGGGCTACTGCACCGAACGGATGGCCAGCCGCCCGGCCGAGGGCTACGCCGCCTTCGTCGGCTGCGGCCGGCTGACCGGCGCCACCCTCGGGGCCGGGAGCGACGCTTTCGTCTCGCTCCAGGCCGGGGGCCGCGGCAGCGCGGCCGTGGCGGGGAACGAGGCCGCGCTCGCCACGCTGCTCGCCACGCCGGAGGGCGGCGCGATGCTGTCCTCCGACGGCAATCCCGTCGTGACCGATTCGATCGAGGAAAGCCCCGGCCTCGTCATCGTGCGGTTTCACGGCCGACGCAGCCCGGACGGGCGCGAGAGCGCCGAGTGGCGGGCCTTTCTCGACCTGTCGGGCCGGCTGACGACGGTGAGCGTGCGCGGCTTCGTCCGCGGCGGGCTGGAGGTCGAGGCGGGACGCGGCGTGCTGATGGCCACGGTGACCCGTCTGCGGCAGGCGAACACCGTCAGCGGCGGCCTCGTGGCGGAGCAATTCGCCGGCTGAGGCGGACGGGCGCTTGCGGGGCCGGTGCGAATCCGGGACGATCCGGCGCGGCGCCGCCCCCCCGGGGGCCGGGCCGGGCGCGAGGGGAACGGGGCGGATCACACGCGACATGGCACGACGCGACGACGGTCCCCTGACGCGGCTGCTGAACCGCGGCACGCTGGCACGCTGGGCCCGCGCCGCGCGGCGCGCGCCCCGGGCCGAACTGTCCGCCCTGCACCGGCAGCGGCAGGTCGCGGGCCGGCTCGTCCATCACCTGGGCGAGGTGATCGCGGTGGCCGACAGCCGCCTCGCCCTGCCCCGGATCGGGTCCGCCGCCTTCGCCCGTCCGCCCGGCACCGACTGGTCCTGGCGTCCGGCGATCTGGCGCAGTCCGCTGCCGGTCCGCGGCGCGGTCGGGATCGAGGGGCGGATGCCGCTGGGCGACGAGGTGGCGCTTCACCACGATTGCCCCCTGCGCGAACTGACGCTCCGCCAGGTCCGCAACCAGCGCGAGACCGACCTCGCCCCGTTCGGTCTGCGGCTCGACGTGTTCCGCTTCGACGGCTCGTATCTCAGCCTCGTGGTGGAGCTGCCCGAGACCGCCGCCGAGGGGTTGCGCAAGCGGCACCTGATCCGCCTCGACACGCTGGTCGAGACCGAGCGCCCGCTCGAGATCTTCGCCCGGCTGAACGTCAAGCACGGTCCGAATGTCGAGCAGATCGTGCGCGAGCTGCCCCGGGGACAGGACCAGGTCCATGTCGAGTTCGACCTGGCCTATACCCGCCTCGACGAGCGCCGGGCCGAGCGGATGTGGCTCGACCTGATCTTCGAGGGGCCCGAGATGAACCAGGTCACGCTGCGCGACCTGACCTTCGCCCGCCTGCCCCGGGCCGACATCTGACGAACAGGAACCTGTCATGTCCGACCCGATTCTGACCCGGACCCGGATCGCCGGCGGCACGTGGGAGGCGGTGCTCACCCGGTCGGGCCGCGCCGAGGCGCCGCCCAGGCTCGAGGTCAGCCATCTCGGCGAGGCGGTGCCGGGGCTTGAGATGCACGAGCTCTCCCCCGGGGAATGGGCGCTGCGCCTGCCGATCCCGCCGGCGCTGATCGCCGACGGCGTGCAGACCTTCGTCGTCCGCGACCTCGGGGCCGCTGCCGGCATCGGTGGGGCGCAAGGGGAGGGCGCGGTCCTCAACACGTTCACCCTCGTCGTGGGCGAGCCGCTGGCCCACGACCTGCGCGCCGAGATCGACCTGCTGCGGGCCGAGCTCGACCTGCTGAAACGCGCCTTCCGCCGCCACTGCGCCGAGAGCTGACCTCCCCTGGGCGGATGTCGGCTCCTCCGCCAAGGCGGGCCCCCGGCCCATCCTCCCCCCCGGCAGCCGGACCGGCGCCGCCGCACCGCGCCGGCTCGGGCCCGATCCTCGCCCCCCCTCGCCGCGCGCGGGGACCCGCCCCCGCCCGGAGTGCCCGGCCCCGCATGAGGAACCCCGCCTCGCGCCGGAAGACCGGACCGCTCGGGGGTTGAGGGGGCGCATCCCGCCCCCTCGTCCACGGCGCGCCGCCCCGGTCCCTTCGCAGGGATTCAGATACCTCGACCCGTCCCCGCCGCCCGCCCGCCGCGGGGCAAGCGCGCGCGTGGCCCGGCCCGGGCCGGCAATTGCAAATCCGCCCCGCCCGGCCTATCTCGCCCGGACCGGGCCCCGGCCCGCAGACACGTCCCGAACCCCGAGGATCCGCGCGCCGATGAACTGGATTTCGAACTACGTCCGCCCCCGGATCAACTCGATCTTCTCGCGCCGCGAAGTGCCCGAGAACCTGTGGACGAAGTGCGACGAGTGCGGGACGATGCTGTTCCACCGCGAGCTGGCCGAGAACCTGAACGTCTGCACAAATTGCGGGCATCACATGGCGATCACGCCGCGCGCCCGATTCACCGCCCTGTTCGACGGCGGCATCTTCACCGAGGTGGCGGTGCCGGAGCCGATCGCCGATCCGCTCGGCTTCCGGGACGGCAAGAAGTACACCGACCGGCTGAAGGAGGCCCGCCGCACCACCGAGGAGCGCGAGGCGATGCTCGTCGCCGAGGGCGAGATGGGCCGGACCCGGATCGTCGCGGCGGGCCAGGACTTCTCGTTCATGGCCGGCTCGATGGGCATGTATGTCGGCAATGCCATCATCGCCGCCGCCGAGCGCGCGGTGGAGCGCAGGTGCCCGCTCGTCCTGTTCTCGGCCGCCGGGGGCGCCCGCATGCAGGAGGGGATCCTCTCGCTCATGCAGATGCCGCGGACCACGGTCGCGGTGCAGATGCTCAAGGAGGCGAACCTGCCCTACATCGTGGTGCTGACGCATCCGACGACGGGCGGGGTCACGGCCAGCTACGCGATGCTGGGCGACGTGCAGATCGCCGAGCCGGGGGCGCTGATCTGCTTTGCCGGGCCGCGCGTGATCGAGCAGACGATCCGCGAGAAGCTGCCCGAGGGGTTCCAGCGCGCCGAATACCTGCTCGACCACGGGATGCTCGACCGGGTGACGCCGCGCGGCCAGCTGCGGGACGAGCTGATCTCGATCGTGCGGATGCTGCTGAAGGAGCCGCCGGCCGTGATGGGCGACCTGCCCGCCCCGGCCACGCTGGAGAGCCCCGCCAGCACCGCCCTGCACGAGGGCGAGGCGGCGGCCGAGGGCGCCGAGGCGCCCGCCCCCTCCGGCTCGGGCGAGACCGCGCCGGCGGGCGACAAGGGCTGATCGCGATGTCCGGCCCGTCCCTCCCGGCGGAGGCCGCGCCGGACCGGATCGCGGCGCCCGTCTCGGATGCGCTGCTGGAGCGGATGATGACGCTCCACCCCAAGGTGATCGACCTCTCGCTCGACCGGATGCATCGCCTGCTCGCGGCGCTGGACCATCCCGAGCGCCGCCTGCCGCCGGTGATCCATATCGCGGGCACGAACGGCAAGGGCTCGACCCTCGCCATGCTGCGTGCCGGGCTCGAGGGGGCCGGGACCCGCGTCCACGCCTACACCTCGCCCCATCTCGCCCGGTTCCACGAGCGGATCCGGCTGGCGGGCGAGATCATCCCCGAGCCGGCCCTCGCCGGCGTGCTCGACCGCTGCGTGGCGGCGAACGGGCCCGATCCCATCACCTATTTCGAGGCGACGACCGCAGCCGCCCTTCTGGCGATGGCCGAGGCGCCGGCGGACTGGGCGCTGCTCGAGGTCGGGCTCGGCGGGCGGCTCGACGCCACGAACGTGGTCGAGAGGCCCGCGCTCACGATCATCACCCCGGTCGATCTCGACCACCAGTCCTATCTCGGCGACACGCTGGGCGCGATCGCGGGCGAGAAGGCCGGCATCCTCAAGCGCGGCGTGACCTGCATCGTCGGCCCGCAGAAGGACGAGGCGCTGCGCGTGATCGAGGATCGCGCCGCGCGGGTCGGCGCCCCGCTGCTGGTCCACGGCCAGCACTGGCACGCGGCCGAGGAGCGGGGGCGCCTGATCGTGCAGGACGAGACCGGGCTCGTCGACCTGCCCCTGCCCCGGCTGGTCGGGCCGCACCAGGTCGGCAATGCCGGGATGGCGGTGGTCGCCCTGCGGGCGCTGGGATTCGGGGCCGAGGCCAGCGAGGCTGCCGTCACCCGCGCCGAATGGCCCGCGCGGATGGAGCGTCTGACCGCCGGGCCGCTGGTCGATCTGGCGGGGAGCTGCGAGCTCTGGCTCGACGGCGGCCACAATCCTGCGGCCGGAGAGGTAGTCGCGGCCAGCCTGCGCGCCCTGCCCCCCCGGCCGGTCCACCTGATCTGCGGCATGCTGAACACCAAGGACATCGCCGGCTACCTGCGCCCGCTCGCGGGCGTGGCCGAAAGCCTGACGGGGGTGTCCATCCCGGGCGAGAGCGCGACGATCCCTGCCGAAGAGACGGCGGAGCGGGCCCGGGCCGTGGGCCTGACGGCCGACATCGCGGACGGGGTGGAGGCGGCCGTCGCGGCGATCGCCCGCGCCCATCCCGGCGCGCGCATCCTGATCTGCGGCTCGCTCTACCTCGCCGGTCACGTCAAGCGGGTGAACGGATGACGCGCCGCGCCCCTCTTGCCGCGCTGCTGCTCGCGCTGCTCGCCGGGCCGGGCGCGGCCGAGACCCGCCACCTCTGCTGGCGTGGCGAGGGCGGCTACACGATGACGGGCAGCTTCACCTTTCCCGACAGCCTCGCCACCGCGACCTTCGTCGGCGAGGGCGACGTGACGGCGATGTCGATCGAGGGCTTCCGCGACGGCGCCCCGCTGGGGTCATGGACGCTCGACCCCGCCGCGCCACCGCGCAGCTGGCTCTTGCGCTACAACGCCGCCGAGGGGCGGTTCTATCTGGGGGATACGGGCGACGGCCTCTACCAGATGTGGAACGCCGACGGCTATGTCGACGATTGCGGCTCTCCGGGCTTCGGCTTCAACGCCGGCAATGGCGGGCAGGACGTCTGCGTCGACGGGGTCTACCAGGCGGAGAGCACGATCTTCTGGGACACGCCGCTCCTGTCCTATGCCGCGCCCCGCGACCCGCTGACCTGCTCGAATGCGCCGCTGCTGGGCAAGGCACCGCGCTGAGACCCGTCCCGGGGCGGGGGCCCCGCACAGCTGCCGTGCGCGGCTTCGTCTGGCGCGGTCCGGACCGGGCGCCTAGTTCGGAGGGCGCCCGTGCGAGAGGACCAAGCCATGACCGCCCCCACCTTCGACCCCGCCACGCTCGAACTCGGCCTCGACACGTTCGGCGACGTGACGCGCGGCCCGGGCGGCACGACGCTGCCGCAGGACGAGGTCCTGCGCAACGTGCTGGCGGAAGGAATCCTCGCCGACGAGAGCGGTGTCGATTTCCTCGGCCTCGGCGAGCATCACCGCGCCGACTTCGCCATCTCCACCCCCGAGACGATGCTGGCGGCCCTCGCCGTGCGCACCCGGCGCATCCGCCTCGGCTCGGCCGTGACCGTGCTGTCCTCGGACGATCCGGTGCGGGTCTTCCAGCGGTTCTCGACTGTCGCGGCCCTGAGCGGGGGGCGGGCCGAAGCGATCCTCGGCCGGGGCTCGTTCACCGAGAGCTTTCCGCTCTTCGGCTACGAGCTGTCGGATTACGAGCGGCTCTTCTCGGAAAAGCTCGACCTCTTCGCCGCGCTGCTGCGCTCGGACAAGGTGACGTGGCAGGGCAGCGTGCGGCCCGGCCTGAAGAAGCAGGCCGTCTTCCCCCGCCCGCCCGAGGGCGGCATCCCGACCTGGATCGGCGTCGGCGGCAGCCCCGAAAGCGTGCTGCGCGCCGTCTCCTTCGGAATGCCGGTGATGCTGGCGATCATCGGCGGCAGCCCCGCCCGGTTCCGCCCCTTCGCCGACCTCTACGCCCGCGCCTGGACCGAGGCGGGCGAGGCGCCGCGCCCGCTGGGCGTGCATTCCCCGGGCTTCGTGGCCGATACGGACGAGGAGGCGGCCGAGATCCTCTGGCCCCATTACCGCGACATGATGGCCCGGATCGGCCGCGAGCGGGGATGGCGCCCGATGAGCCGCGAGCAGTTCCAGGGCGAGATCGCGACCGGCGCGCTGCATGTCGGCGCGCCCGAGACGGTCGCGCGCAAGATCGCGGGGACGGTGCGGGCGCTGGGTCTGCAGCGCTTCGACATGAAGTACAGCCACGGCACGCTGCCGCATGACGCGCTGATGCGGAATATCGAGCTCTACGGCACGCGGGTCATCCCGATGGTGCGCGAGATGCTGGCCGAGGCGCCGCAACCGGCCTGACGGCGCGCGGACCGTGCCGGGACCGGGGGCCCGGAAAGTCGCCCCGAGCGCCCTCCCCGGGCGCTCTCCCCCTGCGCGGCGCCGCCTACGGCATCGGAATGTCGCTGACGAAATGCGGGACATGGTAGCCCCGCGCCGTCGCCGGCCGCTCGGCGATCCTGAGATACCAGTCGCGCACCGCCGGATATTCGGCGAGGTCGATGCCCTGCCATTCGAAGCGCGACACCCAGGGCCAGCAGGCCATGTCGGCGATCGTGTAGGCGCCCGGGCCGTCCCCGGCGAGGAAGTCGCGCCCGTCCAGCCGCCCGTCGAGCACGGAATAGAGCCGCCGCGCCTCGGCCGAATAGCGCGCCTCGGCATAGGGCGCCCTGCCGGGGTTGTAGTGCGCGAAATGGTGGACCTGCCCGAGCATGGGCCCCAGCCCGCCCATCTGCCACATGAGCCATTCCATCATGCGCCAGTACTCCACGCCCTCGGCGAGGAACCGCCCGTGCGTCGTGGCGAGGTAGAGCAGGATCGCCCCGCTCTCCATCAGGGTCACGTCACCGTCGCGGATCGCGGGGATCTTGTTGTTGGGCGAGACCTTCAGGAAGGCCGGGTCGAACTGCTCATCCTTGCCGATGTCGATGGCGTGGACGCGGTAGGGTACGCCCAGCTCCTCCAGCAGGAGCGAGACCTTGCGGCCGTTCGGCGTCGTCCAGGTGTAGAGGTCGATCATGCGCGCCACTATTGCCGGGAGGGGCGCCGGGGTCTATCCCGCGCGACATGCTGGATCAGACCGACGACATCCACCCGCTCTTCGCCGGGGCGCCCAAGACCACGGAGTTCAAGAAGCTCCGCAAGCGGATCGTGGCGAACGTGCGCGAGGCGCTCGACCGCTACGCCATGGTGGAGCGGGACGCGAGATGGCTCGTCTGCCTGTCGGGGGGCAAGGACAGCTACACCCTGCTCGCTGCGCTGACCGAGCTGCAATGGCGGGGCCTGCTGCCGGTCGAGATCCTGGCCTGCAATCTCGACCAGGGGCAGCCGGGCTTTCCCGCGACGGTGCTGCCCGAATTCCTGGGCGCGCGCGGCGTGCCGCACCGGATCGAATATGCGGACACCTATTCCATCGTGATGGACAAGGTGCCGGCGGGGCGGACGATGTGCGCGCTCTGCTCGCGCCTGCGGCGCGGCAACCTCTACCGCATCGCGCGCGAGGAGGGGTGCAGCGCCGTGGTGCTGGGCCACCACCGCGACGACATCCTCGAGACGTTCTTCCTCAACCTCTTCCACGGCGGCAAGCTGGCGACGATGCCGCCCAGGTTGCTGAACGACGAGGGCGACCTGCACGTGCTGCGCCCCCTCGCCCACGTCGCCGAGGAGGATTGCGAGCGATTCGCCCGCGCGCTGGACTACCCGATCATCCCCTGCGACCTCTGCGGCAGCCAGGACGGGCTGCAACGCCAGCAGATCAAGGCGATGCTCGACGAATGGGAGCGGCGCAGCCCGGGCCGGCGGGGCAAGATGTTCTCGGCCCTGTCGCAGGTCAGGCCGTCGCACCTGCTGGACGGCGAGCTCTTCGACTTCGCGGCGCTGCTGCGCGAGGCGCCGCCCCGTTAACCCGGTCCTCACGCTTGCCGCCTAGACCGGGCGGACCAACAGGCCGCGAGGGACGAGCGATGCAAGGGACGGGACGGGCCCGGCCGGACTGGCGGATCGCCGCGCCCCTCATCGGCGCGACCTTCGCCGGACTCGCGCTCGTCTTCGCGGGCGTTCCCGCGGCCCTTTTCGTGCTGCCACCGATCCTGGCCTGGCTGGCCGCCTTGCGGGGGGCCGAAGGGACGGGACAGTCGCCCCGGCCGGCGCAACGGGGCGATGCGGTGCAGGCGCTCGACCGGGCCTACGCGGCCCGGGGCGCGACCCCGATCGCCCTCGTGGTGGAGATCGACGGCTTTCGCGCGCTGAGCGAGCGCCTGCCGCATCCCGACCTGCTGGACCTGATCGCGGTCCTGCGCGATCGCCTCGCCGGGGCCCTGCGGCCCGACGATGCCTGCGCCCCCCTCGCGCCCGAGCGGTTCGCGGTGGCGCTGTCGGTCCGGGACCGGCAGATCGACACGTCGGGGGCGATGCAGATCGCCGCGCGCCTGCAGCGGGCGATGTCGGGGACGGTCCCCGTCGGGGGCATCGCGATCGCGCCCACCGTGTCGATCGGCTTTGCCCTGCCGGTCGGGCCGGGACTCGATTCGGGCGAACGGCTGATGCAGGCCGCCGATCACGCCGCGCACGAGGCGCATCGCAACGGCCCCTCGGCGATCCGCAGCTTCTCCGGCGCGATCGCCGGCCGGCTCCGCCAGCAGGAGCAGATCGTCCATCGCCTCATCGAGGCCTTCGACCGGGGGGAGATCACCGCCTGGTTCCAGCCGCAGGTCGCCGCCGCGACCGGCGCCCTGACGGGGATGGAGACGCTGGTCCGCTGGAACCGGCCGGGCCGCGGCGTGGTCCCGCCCGGCGAGTTCCTGCCCGACCTGATGCGCGCGGGGCTGGCCGATCGCCTTGCCGCGCTGATGGTCGGGCTGGCCCTCCGCGCGGTGCGGGACTGGGACCGGGCGGGCCTGCAGGTGCCGCGCGTCTCGGTGAATTTCTCGACCGAGGAACTCTGCGATCCGCGCCTTCCGGACCGCATCGCGTTCGAAATCGACCGCAACGACCTGACCCCCGACCGCCTGGTGGTCGAAGTGCTGGAATCCGTCGTCGCCCATGGCGAGGAGGACCCGGTGATCCGCAACCTCGCCAGCTTCGCCCGGCTGGGATGCCGCATCGATCTCGACGATTTCGGCACCGGGCAGGCAGCGATCACCTCGATCCGCCGCTTCCATATCGAGCGGATCAAGATCGACCGCAGCTTCGTGACCGATATCGACACCGATCCCGAGCAGCAGAAGATGGTGTCGGCCATCCTCGTCATGGCCGAGAAGCTGGGACTCGAGACCCTCGCCGAGGGGGTCGAGACGGACGGCGAGGCCGAGATGCTCGTCGCGCTCGGCTGCGGACACCTGCAAGGCTACGGCATCGCCCGGCCGATGCCCTTCGAGGACGTGGCGACCTGGCTGCGCCGGCGCGAGGCGGGGGACGGCACCGTGACGCGACTGCGGCAGACCGGGTGAGGCGCGGATCGGCGGAAGGGGCCGGCCGGGAACCGCGTGTTGCGAAGCGCCGGTTCGGGGGGGCCCGGGAACCACGACGCGCGGGGGCCCGGCACCCTGCACCGGCCGGCGGGACCGGGCTGCGGGCGGCGGTGGGGGCGGGGGCGGCGCGGTGGGGTGGCGACGGGGGGCTGCCGGATCGGCGACCTTCCCGGCGGCGCTCCCTCCGCGCGGGGCGTGGGGCCGGACCCGCCGGGGCCCCCGCGACGCACCGTCCCGGCGGGCCGAAACCGCTTGACCTTTCCCCCCCTCCCCTGTTGAACCGGCCCGCGTTCGAGGGGGGCCGCCGGCCCGCCCTGCCGGATGCCGTTTTCCTGGGGGCCCTATGGACGACCAGAACAAGAACCTCATCCTCGCCACGGTCCTGAGCTTCCTGGTCATCGTGACCTGGTTCCTGCTCTTCCCGCCGGACCAGCAGGCGCCGTCGACGACCGACAGCGACGGCGAGCTGGTGCAGGGCGTGCCGGGCGACGAGGCGCTGGACGGCGATTCCGCCACGGCCGCGACCCCCGCCAGCCCGGGCGATCCGGAGGCCGACGTGGCCGAGGTCGAGGCCGCGGCGAGCGAGGCGCCCCGCGTCGCTGTCGAGACCCCCTCGGTCATCGGCTCGATCTCGCTCGACGGCGGGCGGATCGACGACCTGTCCCTCGCCGACTACCACGAGACCCTCGACCCCGAGAGCCCGCTCGTCCGCCTGCTCTCTCCCGTCGGGTCCGACCTGCCCTATTACGCGCTGCACGGCTGGCTGGCCGTGTCCGGGGTGACCGCCGACGAGGTCCCGGGGCCGAACACCCGCTGGGAGGTCGCCGAGGGCGAGACGCTGACCCCGGACAGCCCCGTCACGCTGGAATGGGACAACGGCGCCGGCCTGACCTTCCGCAAGACCTTCTCGATCGACGACCGCTACATGATCACCGTCGCGCAATCGGTCGAGAACGCGACCGGCGCCCCGGTGAGCCTGCGGCCCTACGGCCTCGTCGCGCGGCACGGCCTGCCCGACACCAGCCCGTTCTTCATCCTGCACGAGGGCGTCGTGCGGATGTCCGACGGCGAGCTGGAAGAGGTCGATTACGGCGATCTCGAGGATTACGGCGCCCAGGAGGGGCGGATCGAGGTCGCCTCCGACGGTTGGATCGGCTTCACCGACAAGTACTGGATGACGACCCTGATCCCCGAGCCCGGCACCGCCTTCCGCTCGGAGGCGCGCTTCGGCAACGGCGTCTACCAGACCGAGACCGTCTACCCGGTGACCGAGGTCGCGGACGGCGCGGCCGCCGAGGCCACGACGCTGGTCTTCGCCGGCGCCAAGGAATGGGAGGCGATCCGCGCCTACGAGGAAGCGGGCGTCCAGCGTTTCGTCGATTCGATCGACTGGGGCTGGTTCTTCTTCCTGACCAAGCCGATCTTCCGCGTCCTGCACTTCCTGAACGGCGTGATCGGCAACATGGGCTGGGCCATAATCGGCCTGACCATCCTGATCAAGATGATCCTCTTCCCGCTGGCCCGGAAATCCTACGTCTCGATGGCGCGGATGAAGGAACTCCAGCCCGAGATGGAGAAGCTGAAGGAGCAGGCCGGCGACGACCGGCAGAAGCTTCAGCAGGGGATGATGGAGCTCTACAAGAAGAACAAGGTGAACCCGGCCGCCGGCTGCCTGCCGATCCTGCTGCAGATCCCGATCTTCTTCTCGCTCTACAAGGTGATCTTCGTCACGATCGAGCTGCGGCACGCGCCCTGGATCCTGTGGATCCGCGACCTGTCCGCCCCCGATCCGACCTCGATCCTGAACCTCTTCGGCCTGCTGCCCTTCGCGCCGCCGGAGCCGGGCTCGATCCTGTTCATCCTCTCGCTCGGCGTGCTGCCGATCCTGCTCGGCATCTCGATGTGGTTGCAGCAGAAGCTGAACCCGGCCCCGCCGGACCCGACGCAGCGCATGGTCTTCGCCTGGATGCCGTGGATCTTCATGTTCATGTTGGGCAGCTTCGCCAGCGGGCTGGTGCTCTACTGGATCGTGAACAACACCATCACCTTCCTGCAGCAATACACGATCATGCGGCTGCACGGGTCGAAGCCGGACGTGTTCGGCAACATCCGCCAGAGCTTCCGCCGCAAGACGGCCGAGGAGAAGGGCAAGTGAAGCTGACCTTCCCCGCCGCCGCACCGCCCGAGGCCGAGGCGGCGGAGCGGGGGCGCCTGCTCTTCGCGGGGCAGGTGGAGTTCCTCAAGGGCGTCGTCGCGATGGACGGGCTGCCCCCCGCCGACCGGGCGGAGGTCTGCTTCGCCGGCCGGTCGAACGTGGGAAAGTCGAGCCTCATCAATGCGCTGACGGGGCAGAACCGGCTGGCCCGCGCGTCGAACACGCCGGGCCGCACGCAGGAGATCAACTACTTCGTCCTCGGCCCCGAACACTACCTCGTCGACCTGCCCGGCTACGGCTTCGCCGAGGCGCCGAAGCCCGTGGTCGAGAAGTGGCAGCGCTTGCTCAAGGCCTATCTCGCCGGTCGCCAGACGCTGCGCCGCGCCTTCGTGCTGATCGACGCGCGGCACGGGGCGAAGAAGGTCGACGAGGAGATCATGACCCTGCTCGACGGGGCCGCCGTCACCTTCCAGGTGGTGATGACCAAGGTCGACAAGACGCGCGGCCGCGCGCTGGAGGACAGCCTCGCGCGTACGCGCGAGGCGCTGGCCCGGCACCCCGCCGCCTTCCCCGAGATCGTGCTCACCTCCTCCGAGAAGGGCGAGGGGCTGGAGACGCTGCGCGCCATCGTCGCCGATCTGTGACGCTTGCCGTGGGCGGGCCGGGCTCTTAAGCCTGCGGGCGACCCCGCAAGGACCAGCACATGAGAAAGCAGAGTATGGACCGTGACTGGATCGCGACCGCCCGCACGCTGAACGAGGCGCTGCCCTACATGCAGCGTTATTCCGGCGCGATCGTCGTCGTGAAGTTCGGCGGCAACGCCATGGGCAGCGCCGAGGCGATGGCCGACTTCGCCCGGGACGTCGTACTGATGCGGCAGGTCGGCGCCTACCCGGTCGTCGTCCATGGCGGCGGGCCGATGATCAACGACCTGCTGAAGCGCCTGAACATCGAGAGTACCTTCGTCCGCGGCAAGCGCGTGACCGACCAGCAGACGGTCGAGGTGGTCGAGATGGTGCTGACCGGCCTCGTCAACAAGCGGATCGTGCAGGCGATCATGGACGAGGGCGGCCGCGCCGTGGGCCTGTCGGGCAAGGACGACGACCTGATGGTCTGCGAGGCGGACGATCCCGAGCTGGGCTTCGTCGGGCGCCCCATCGAGATGAACGTGCAGGTGCTGCGCGACCTCTTCAACGCCGGGATCATTCCCGTCGTCGCCCCCGTGGCGACGGGGATGGACCCGCTCGAGACCTACAACGTCAACGGCGATACCGCCGCGGGCGCCATCGCGGGCGCGCTCAAGGCGGACCGGCTGCTGCTGCTGACCGATGTGCCGGGGGTCAAGGATGGCAGCGGCGAGGTGGTGACGCAGCTCACGCCCGACCAGGTTCGGGCGATGATCGCGGACGGCACCATCGCGGGCGGCATGATCCCCAAGGTCGAGACGGCGGTGAAGGCGGTCGAGGACGGGGTGCGCGCCGCCGTCATCCTGGACGGGCGGCTGCCGAACGCCGCGCTGCTGGAACTCTTCACCGATTACGGGGCCGGGTCGATGATCCGCAGCTCCGAGCCGAGCGTGAAGCCACGGACCTGACCGCGATAGAAGACGCGGCGTCGGCGGAGGGGCTGACGATCCTGGGCGGGCTGACCACGCCGCCGGGGCACGTGCTGCGCCGCGAAGGATCGGAGGCGATCCTGCTGCTGGGACCGGACGAGCCGCGATTCTGGGAGATCTTCGCCGCATCGGCGGAATACCGGGACGGGGCGCCGGACCCTCTCGACCGTTGGTCGGCCCGTGTCGTCGGCGCACTCGCGGCGGCGGTGGGGGGCACGGCGCTCTTCCCCTTAGACGGGCCGCCTTACGCACCGATCTTCGGCTGGGCCTTCGCCACGGGCCGGGCCTGGTCGTCGCCGGTCGCGATGATGGTGCATGGCGAGCGGGGTCTCTGGGTCTCGGTCCGGGGGGCGCTGGCCCTGCCCTACCCCGTCGACCTGCCGCCGCCCCTGCCCCGCCCCTGCACCACCTGTGCCGCGCCCTGCCGGGCGGCCTGCCCAATCGATGCATTCGGGCCGGACGGCCTGGATACGGCGCGGTGCCACGGCTACCTCGACACCGAGGCCGGGCGGGACTGCCTGGACCGGGGCTGCGCCGTGCGCCGGGCCTGCCCGGTCGGGCAGGACCTGCGGCCGCCCGCGCAATCGGCGTTCCACATGAGGGCCTATCACCCGTGACGCGACGCCTGATCCTGATGCGACACGGCGCGGCCGAGGCGCAAGGCCCCTGGCAGGACGATGCCGCCCGCTCCCTGACCGACCGGGGGCACGCAGACGCGGCCGCGATGGGGCGCTGGCTGGCGGGGCTTGCCCGCCCTGATGTCGCGCTGGTCTCGTCCGCGCGCCGGACCCGGCAAACCTGGGAGGAGGTGAGCGCGGCCTGGGAGGTCGCGCCGCCCTGCGAGCCGCTCGATGCGCTCTACCTCGCCGAGCCGGGCACGATGCTGCGCCTGCTGCAGGACCGGAGCGAGGCGGACGTGATGATCGTCGCGCATTTCCCCGGGATCGGCAGCCTCGCGGCGCTGCTCGCGACGGGGGGGCCGGAGCAGGACCGCTTCGCGGCCTACCCGACCGCCGGCATCGCGATCCTGACCTTCCCGGGCGGGCCATGGCAGGACGTGCAGCCCGGCTCGGGCCGGGTCGAGCATTTCGCCGCGCCGCGGGACCTGTAGCGGGCGGCGCGCCGCCTTCAGTGGCCGAGGATCTGGCTGAGGAACAGCTTGGTCCGGTCGCTGCGCGGGTTGTTGAAGAACTCCCTGGGCTCGTTCTGTTCGACGATCTGGCCCTGGTCCATGAAGATGACCCGGTTCGCCACGGCCTGGGCGAAGCCCATCTCGTGCGTGACGCAGATCATCGTCATCCCCTCCTCGGCGAGCTCGATCATGGTGTCGAGCACCTCCTTGATCATCTCGGGATCGAGGGCGGAGGTCGGCTCGTCGAAGAGCATGATGCGCGGCCGCATGCAGAGCGAGCGGGCGATGGCCACACGCTGCTGCTGCCCGCCCGAGAGCTGGCCCGGATACTTGTTGGCCTGATCGGGGATCTTCACCTTCTCGAGGAAGTGCATGGCCGTTTCCTCGGCCTCCTTCTTGGGAACCTTGCGGACCCAGATCGGGGCGAGGGTGCAGTTCTCGAGGATCGTCAGATGCGGGAAGAGGTTGAAGTGCTGAAAGCACATCCCGACCTCGGACCGGATCTTGTCGATGTTCTTCAGGTCGCTCGACAGCTCGGTCCCGTCGACGACGATCCGGCCCGACTGATGCTCCTCCAGCCGGTTGATGCAGCGGATCAGAGTCGACTTGCCCGAGCCGGAGGGGCCGCAGATCACGATGCGCTCGCCCCGGTAGACGGTCAGGTTGATGTCGCGCAGGACGTGGAACGTCCCGTACCACTTGTTCATCTCGGCGATCTCGATCGCGACCTCGTCCGAGACCTTCATCTGGCTGCGGTCGACCTTCGGGCTGTCGTCGAATGCGGTATCGGTCATGGGTCAGGTCCTCAGCGATGTTCGCGGGAAAGCTTCTTCTCGAGGTAGAGCGAGTAGCGCCCCATCGAGTAGCAGAAGATGAAGAAGAGCACGCCGATGAAGACGAAGAGCTCCCAGTAGATGCCGTTCCAGTCGGTGGAGGCCCGGATCGCGTTGGAGAAGCCGATCGGGTCGAGCAGGCCGATGAAGACGACGAGCGTGGTGTCCTTGAACAGGCCGATGAAGGTGTTGACGATCCCGGGGATCGAGATCTTCAGCGCCTGCGGCAGGATGATCAGCCGCATCGACTGCCAGTAGCTCAGGCCGAGGCTGTCGGCCCCCTCGTACTGGCCGCGCGGCAGCGCCGCGAGGCCGCCGCGGACCACCTCGGCGATGTAGGCGGCCGAGAACAGCGTCACCATGATGATGACCCGCAGCAGCAGGTCGAAATTCGTTCCGGGCGGCAGGAAGTAGTTCAGCAGAAGCTGCGCGGTGAAGAGCCAGACGATCAGCGGGATCCCCCGGATCACCTCGATGAAGGCGACCGAGACCTTGTTGATGATGAAGAGATCCGATTGCCGCCCCAGCGCCAGCAGGATGCCGAGCGGCAGGGACAGGATGATCGCGGACAGGCCGATGATGGTCGACAGGAGGAACCCGCCGATGTCGCGGCTCGTCACCCGCTGCAGGTCGAGCGGCAGGATCCGGGCGAAGTCGGGCGAGGCCCAGCCCGTCACGACTCCCCACCAGAGCAGCGCCGCGAGGACCGACAGGATCGCCCCGGCCAGCACGCCGAGCCGTGGCTGGGCCAGCCGCCAGGCCCCCCATCCGGCGACGAAGCCGAGCGCGACGAAGATCGGCCCCCAGAGCGAGCCGCCCCAGATCAGCCAGACATTGACGAAGGGCATCGCCGCGGTCACGACGAACATCGCCCGCGGCACGCGCTCGGGGAACAGGACCGGTGCGATGGCGGCGAAGAACAGTGCGAGCGCGAGGAGCGGGCGCCAGTAGAGCTCGGGCGGGTAGAACCCGAAGACGAGCTGGTTCCACCGCTCGGCGATGACGGCGAAGCAGGCGCCCTCCTCCCCCGCCAGGATCTCGCGGCATTCGGTGAGCGATCCGGCATTCCAGACCGATCCGGCGAACCAGCCCCAGACGTGCGAGACGACCCACCAGATGATGTAGAGCGAGACCAGCGTCAGGATCGCGTTCAGCCAGGACGAGACGAGGTTCTCGCGGATCCACTTGACGACACCGCGCTCCGCCACGGGCGGCTCCGCCTGGGGCAGCATGGACTCGCGGACGTAAGGAACCGTCTGGGCGTGCGTGTCGCTCATCTCAGCGCTCCTTCAGCTTGACGCGATTGTTGTAGACGTTGAGCACGCCCGAGATCAGCAGCGACAGGCCGAGATAGAAGCCGCCGAGCAGCAGCATCCCCTCGAGCTCGCGCCCGGTCTGGTTGATCGTGATCCCCCCCAGCGTCGCGCGCACGTCCATGTAGCCGACGGCGATGGCGAGCGAGGAGTTCTTGGTCAGGTTGAGGTATTGCGAGATCAGCGGCGGGATGATGACCCGCAGCGCCTGCGGCAGGATGACGAGGTTCATCGTCCGGTTGGGACGCAGGCCGAGCGCGAAGGCCGCCTCGGACTGGCCCCTGGAGATGGCGAGGATGCCGCCGCGCACGATCTCGGCGATGAAGGCCCCGGTATAGAGCGACAGGGCCAGCCACAGCGCGATCAGCGAGTTGCGGACCTGCAGGCCGCCCTCGAAGTTGAAGCCGCCGAGGACGGGGACGTCGAACTCCACCGGGTTGCCCGAGCGGATGCCGTCCGACAGGGCGAAGCCGCCGGCCGGGATCGTCGCGGGATCGACGCCGGGCGGCTGCGAGATCAGGTTGCATTCGCCCGCCTCGGCCGCCGCGATGGCGGCCTCGCCGTCGGCGACCTCGACGAGACTGAAATTCGCGTCCGAGTTCCGCAGCGCGCGGCGGACCAGCAGCGCCTGGGTGGTGCCGGGCACGACGCAGGCCGTCACCCGCCCGTCGGGGCCGAGCGCCTGCGCGAAACCGGCAAGGTCCTGACCGTCGGCGCCCCCATAGGCGACCAGCGTCTGCCGGTCGGAGAGGAAGGCCATGAACAGGAAGACGAGGATCGTCGGCACGAGGAACAGGACGAGCGATACGCGGAAGACCGGCGCGATCTGGCCCGTCCTCTCCTGCCGGGCGAAGGCCCAGCGGCGATAGGCCCAGATGGCGACCAGCGAGGCGAGGAAGACGAGGCCGAGCACCAGCGCCCCCGAGCCCCAGACCGGGGCGGGGATGA
The DNA here is from genome assembly GCF_900141735.1 of Wenxinia saemankumensis. Lineage (GTDB taxonomy): Bacteria > Pseudomonadota > Alphaproteobacteria > Rhodobacterales > Rhodobacteraceae > Wenxinia > Wenxinia saemankumensis. The sequence continues at coordinate 276,374 of NZ_FQYO01000002.1, read as the reverse complement.
ACACCCCGCGGTTGGTGATGGCAATCGTGTCGCCCAGCAGCATCGAGGCGGCCGACGTGCCGTCGTCGAGCACGCGGAAATCACGCGGCTGCGGCGTCGATTCCGTCATCACCGCGAAGATCAGCACGATCCACAGCAACAGCGGGACGTTGCGGAAGCCCTCGACATAGACGGCCATCAGCTTCGCCACGATCCAGTTCCTCGACAGCCGCAGCACGCCCGCGATCACGCCGAGCACGGTCGCGGTGACGCAGCCCATGAACGCGACGAGAAGCGTGTTGAGGATGCCGACGAGCGAGGCGCGGCCGTGGCTCATCGAATTGTCGTAGGCGATCAGCGTCTGGTTGATGTCGTAGCCGGCACGCGACGACAGGAAGCCGAAGTCGAAATCCTTGCCGAGCGCGGACAGGTTCTGCACCACGTTCGCGACCAGCCACCAGCCGGCGACGATCAGCGCGACGAGCGCGACGATCTGGATCGTCATCGACCTGTAACGCGTGTCGTAGACAAGTTGGCTGAGCCGGAATCCCGCGCGATGCGGATCGGTCGTCGTCGCCATGTTTTACCCCCGAGGTTCCGCCCGTGCGCGCCGCGCCCGCGCCGGATTGGTCCGGTCTTCGGGCTTGGCAGGCGGTTGGTTTGGGCCCTTCCTGGTCCCGGCCGCGTCTTGATCGGCGGCTTGGTCGTTTCTTCTTGTGAAGCGGGCGCGGGAGGGGTTCCTCCCGCGCCCTGCCCTGTCGCTTACCGGAACGGCGGCGCGTACATCAGGCCGCCATCGGTCCACTGCGCGTTCAGGCCGCGCGCCAGGCCGATCGGGGTCGACTCGCCGATGTTCTGCTCGAACAGCTCGCCGTAGTTCCCGACCGCCGCGATCGCTTGCTGCGCCCAGTCGTTCTCGAGCCCGAACATCGCGCCGAGTTCGCCCTCGGAGCCGAGCAGACGGTTGATCTCGGGGTTGTCGGTGCCCGAGGCCAGCTCGCTTACATTGGTCGAGGTCACGCCGTATTCCTCGGCCGCGATCAGCGCGTTGAGGGTCCAGCGGACGATGTCCGCCCACTGGTCGTCGCCCTGGCGGACGAGCGGGCCGAGCGGCTCCTTCGAGATGATCTCGGGCAGGATCACGTGATCGCCCGGGTTCTCGAACGAGGCGCGCGTGGCGGCGAGGCCGGACGCATCGGTCGTGTAGACGTCGCAAGCGCCGGCGAGGTACTGCTGCTGCGCCTCGGCATTGGTCTCGATCGGCACCGGCTCGTAGCTGATGTTGTTCACGCGGAAGTAGTCCGCGAGGTTCAGCTCGGTCGTGGTGCCGGTCTGGATGCAGACCGTCGCGCCGTCGAGATCCTGGGCCGAGGACACGCCGAGCGCGCGCGGCACCATGAAGCCCTGGCCGTCGTAGTAGTTCACGCCGGCGAAGGAGAAGCCGAGGTCCACGTCACGGCTGAAGGTCCAGGTGGTGTTCCGGGCCAGCAGGTCGATTTCGCCGGAGGCGAGCGCGGTGAAGCGGGTCTGACCGGTGGTCGGAACGAAGTTCACGGCCATCGGGTCGCCCAGGACGGCGGCCGCGACGGCGCGGCAGATGCCGACGTCGAACCCTTCCCACTCGCCGCTCGCGTTCGGCGAGGAAAAGCCGGTGAGGCCGGTGCTCACGCCGCAATTCAGCACACCGTTCTCCTGGACGCTCTCGAGCGTCTGCGCGGCGGCGGCGCCTGCTCCGAGGCAGGCAACGGTCGCGGCGCCGAGAAATACGGATTTTTTCATGTTTACCTCTTCCTGGTGTCCGACCGCGCCGGGCGCAGCCGATCTGAAATGCCTGCCCTTCCGTCCCTCGAAAAGGCGGGCCGCCGGGGTTGGCTCCCCGGCAATGGCGCAAGTTGGGCGCATATGCGCAAAGAGGTCAATACCAACTTGTCGGGAGCCCCGGCGGCGCGCGCCCCAATATCTGCGCGTTTGCTGGTCTTTTCGGCAGAAGGCGCGGCGTTCAGGCCCGAGAGAGGGTGTGGAAGCGCGCCGCCTGCTCGAGTGCCGCCTTCCGCGCCGAAGCCTGCGCCTCGGCCTCGTCGTCGGCGCCCCAGAGCTCGGCCTGCCAATCCTCGTCGATCCGGCTGATCCGCCAGGCCTCGTCCGCCGCCAGGGCGCCCCCCGCGACGGCAAGGCCGAGTACGAGCGACCCGGGCAGCGCAACGAGGTCGTGCGTCCCGGCAAGGGCAAAGGCATCCATCCCCTCGAGAGGAGCGCGCAGGGCGGCCAGCGCCCGCGCGTCCTGCGCGACGGGCAGCACGCCGGTCGCCACCTTCAGACGCGCGCCATGCGTCCGGTCAGCCCAGTCGAGCCAGCGATCCCAGTCCGCCGCCTGCCGCGCGGCCAGCTCCTCCGGCGCGTCGGCGCGGTAGCAGAGCAGGTCGGTCGCCCCGTATTCCGCGAGCAGGTCGATCACGGCGTCGCGGTTCGCGGCGACCGTGTCGATGGCGGAATTGGCGGTCCGCGTCATCGGCATCGTGCCGGGATCGACGCGTTCGCCCTGTGCGTCCCATTCGGCGGCGATCGCCTCGGCCAGCGCCCCGGTCGGCAGGACCAGCGGCGCCTTGGCCGGGGTCCGGACGGGCCGCCCGTCGAGCAGGACGGCATGCCCGCCCTCGCGCGGCGCGACGCCGGCTTCCTTCCAGAAGCGGCGGGGGGCCCAGCTCTGCTCGCTCATGCCATCTCCTCGGGGTCGAAGGGGTCGTCCGGCGCCTCCTCGGCCCGCCAGCCGACGAAGTCCCAGGTCCGGGCCATGTGGTCCGGCATCGGGGCCACGACGCGCAGCGGCTGCTTCGTCACCGGATGCTCGCAGGCGATGGACCGGGCGTGCAGGTGCAGCTTCCTCGACAGGTCCGGCCCCAGCATCGCGCCCCAGCCGTCGCCCAGGTTCTCCTGCCCCGAGCCGCCGTACTTGCCGTCGCCGACGATGGGGTGCCCCATCTCGGCCATGTGGGCGCGCAGCTGGTGGGTGCGGCCGGTGACCGGCACCAGCGCGACCCAGGCGGCGCGGTTCGCCAGCGGCTCGATCACCGCGTAATCGGTATGGGCGCGCTTCGCGCCCTCCGTGCTCGCCACCTCGGAGGGGTGCAGGCAGCGCATCTTCTCGTTCTCGCCGCCACGTCCGTGGCCGGGCGCCTTGACCAGCCCGTATTTCACCGTGCCCATCCGGGGATGCGGCACGCCCGCGACGGCGGCCCAGTAGATCTTGCGCGTTTCGCGGTGACGCAGGCTCTCGGTCAGCGCCTTCGCGGCCGTCCGGGTACGCGCCAGCAGCAGCACGCCCGACGTGTCGCGGTCGAGCCGGTGGACGAGGCGCGGCTTCTCGTCGAAGCCGAAGCGCAGCGCCTCGGCCAGCCCGTCGACATGCTTGCTCACCCCGCTGCCGCCCTGGGTCGGCAGGCCCGGCGGCTTGTTCAGCGCGATCACGTGGTCGTCGCGGTAGATCACCGCGGCGCGGATCATCCTCTCGTCCGCCGGGGAGATGCGGGCCGGTCCGGTGGGCGGCGGGGCCGCGCCGTCGGGGATCGGCGGGACGCGCACTTCCTGCCCGGTCTCGACGCGGGTACTGGCCTTCACCCGCCCGCCATCCACGCGCAGGTCGCCCTTGCGGCACATCTTCTCGACTGCGCCCTGCGTCAGCTGGGGAAAGCGCCGCTTGAGCCAGCGGTCGAGGCGCTGGTCGCCCTCGTCCTCGCCCACGACGACGATCTGAACACCGCTCATGCGAAGATTCCCCGTCCCAGCACCAGTCCCGAAGCGATCCCCGCCAGAGACAGCCCGACCGAGAGCGCGACATAGGTCGCGGCGAGGGCGGGTGCCCCCCTCTCCCACAGCGTCGCCGCCTCGAGGCTGAAGGACGAGAACGTCGTGAAGCCCCCCAGAAGGCCGGTGACGAGGAAGGGCGACAGATGCGCCCCCCCCTTCTCGGCCAGCGCGACGACGAGCATCCCCATCGCGAAGGACCCGATCACGTTCGCGCCCAGCACGGCGACGGGAAAGGGCGCGTTCGGCCCGGTGAGGCGCACGACGCCGAGGCCGAGCGCGAAGCGCGCCATCGCCCCCAGCGCCCCGCCGGCGCCGACTTGCAGGAAGGTCTGGATCATCGCGGCCATGTCCCCCCTGCCCCACCGGGAGTCAAGCTCTGCGAGAGGCCGGGGGCGAGGCCGCGCAGGAAGGCGCGGGCCTGGACGGACGCCGCATGCAGGGCGCCCGTGTCCCCCTCTCCCGACAGGGTGTCGACATGGGCCTGTCGGGCCACCTCCTCCGCCGGGGCGAGCGGCAGCCGCTCGGCCGCGACGAGCAGCTCCAGCGCATCGTGGACGGCCCTGAGGTCGGCGAAGGCGTCGAAGATGGCGCGTGCCGCCTGCGGCCCGTCGCGCCAGCTGCGCCCGGCAAAACGCGCCATCGTGCGCTGCCCGGCCCCCTTGCAGCCGAAGAGGGCGCAGCCGCCCATCCCCGCCTCGGCCAGCTGGTCGTGGATCCGGCAGAGCGAGCCGTCGCCCAGATGCCGGCACGGCGTCTCGGCCGGCTTGTCGAAGGCGAACATCCGCCCCGCGTCGAAGGCGGGCGCGACGCAGCACAGGCCGTCGCAGGCCGCGCAATCCTCGGTGAGGTCGCTCACGCCCCGCCATCCTCCGGCCCGCCGCGACCGGCCTCGCGCCTGGCGCGCAGTCCGGCGAACCACTCCACCCGCTTCTTCAGGTCGCGCTCGAATCCGCGATCCACGGGCAGGTAGTAGATCCCGCGCTTCATCCCGTCGGGGAAATAGGTCTGCCCCGAGAACGCGTCCTCGGCATCGTGGTCGTAGGCATAGCCCGACCCGTAGCCCTGCTCCTTCATCAGCTTCGTCGGGGCGTTCAGGATGTGCTTGGGCGGCGGCTCGGATCCGGTCTTGCGCGCCTCGGCCCGGCTCGCCTTGTAGGCGGCGTAGCCCGCGTTCGATTTCGGCGCGAGAGCGAGGTAGATGACCGATTGCGCGAGCGCCAGCTCCCCCTCCGGGCTGCCGAGCCTTTCGTAGGTCTCCCACGCGTCGAGGCAGATCCGCTGGGCCTGCGGATCGGCGAGGCCGATATCCTCGACCGCCATGCGGGTGATGCGCCGGGCGAGGTAGCGCGGATCCTCCCCGCCCTCGAGCATCCGTCCCAGCCAGTAGAGCGCGGCGTCGGGATCCGAGCCCCGGACGGATTTGTGCAGGGCGGAGATGAGGTTGTAATGCTCGTCGCCGGACTTGTCGTATTTCGCGGCCCGCCGCGTCAGGCGGGTGGTCAGCTTGGCCCGGTCGAGCCGGTCGCCCGGCTTCCACGCCGCGACCTGCTCGATCAGGTTCAGGAGCGCGCGTCCGTCGCCATCCGCCATCTCGACCAGCGCATCGCGGGCGCCCCCGTCGAGCGGCAGGCCCCGCCCGAGTTCCTGCTCCGCCCGCTGCATCAGCCGCTCGAGATCGGCGGGCCCGAGGCGGGTCAGGACCAGCACCTGCGCGCGGGACAGGAGGGCTGCGTTCAGCTCGAAAGACGGGTTCTCGGTCGTGGCCCCGACAAGCAGGATCGTCCCGTCCTCCATATGGGGCAGGAAACTGTCCTGCTGCGCCTTGTTGAAGCGGTGGATCTCGTCGACGAAGAGCAGCGTGCCGCGCCCCGTCCTGCGGCGCAGCTTCGCCGCCTCGAACACCTTCTTCAGCTCGGCCACGCCCGAGAAGATCGCGCTGATCTGCTCGAAATGCAGGTCCGTCTGGTCGGCGAGCAGGCGGGCGATGGTCGTCTTGCCGACCCCTGGCGGTCCCCAGAAGATCAGCGAGGAGAGCGAGCCCCCTTCGATCATCGCCCCGAGCGGCGCCTCGGGACCGAGGACCTGGGCCTGCCCGATCACCTCGGCGAGCGTCCGCGGCCGGAGCCGGTCGGCGAGCGGACGCGGCGCGTCCGAGGGGGCGCGCGCCGGAAGGTCGGCGGGGGAGCTGTCGAAGAGATCGGCCATGTCCGCCTATCTAGGCAGCCGCCCCGCCCTGGGAAACCCTCGGGTCGATGCGCCGGTAGCGGGGATCAGTTCAGCTGGGTGGAGACGTCGATCCAGACCGCCTGGTAGTCGATGCCGCCCATGTCCATGACCCGGCCGGCCGGCGACATGTCCAGCCTGCAGCGCGACGCCCAGCGGGTCCAGTTCGACGGCAGCAGCGCCACCATCCGCCCGATCCCGAGCTCCCGGCTCGCGCGGAGCATCTCGACGACGAGCTTCATCCGGACCTTCAGCCGTTCCGCCGATTCGACATCCTCGCAGATGAAGCCGCGGGTCACCTCCCAGGTGGCCTCGTCCACCGGGGCGGTCTCGTCGAGCAGGTCGGCGGGGATCGAGTCGAGCAGACCCTTCTGGGCGTCGCGGATCATGTAGGAATAGCAGCCGCACCGGGCGGTGGTCGGCGTGAGTCGCAGCCCGCCGCGCACCCGGCCCAGATCGTCGTAGGCGGCGATCCACCGCGATTGCGGGGTGTCGTACTGGTCGTATTCCATCCCGTCCGCCTCCGGCAGGTTCCACCGGTTGCGCAGGATGAAGGTCTCGCGCCTGGCGCGGAGGAGGTTCGCGAAGAGTTCGCCGTGAGTGTGGAGGTTGGCGAAGGAAAGCGTGGCACTCTGCATGGCAGCCTCTGAACAACAGGGTCTCGTCGTGTGATCCCTGCCGAAGGCCGCCCGGGGCGGTGTCAGATCAGCCGGTAGTCCCGCGCCCTCTGCACCGCTTCGGTCGTCGTCCGGGCGAGCAGCGCCTCCCGGGCCGAGGACAGCCGGGCCTTGAAGGCGCTCTCGGAGATGCCGAGCCGGTTCGCCGCGGCGGCGTAGCGATCCCCCTCCGCCACGCACCTGAGCGCCTCGGCCTGCGCCTCGGTCAGGGTCGTCGGGGGTTGGGTCGCCTCGTGGAGGCGCTCGATCCTCGCGGCGAAGGCCGCGATCTCGTCATCCTCGAATTCCCGGTCGTCGCGGCTGGCGCTCGCGATGGTCCGGGACGACATCGGCCCGCACGAGACGGCCAGCCCGTAGACCATCCCGAACTCGCGGGCCTGTCCGAGGATGTCGAGCGGATCGAGCATGTCGATCTCGCTCCAGCGCGCCGTTCCGACCGTCGAGAACCCCCAGGCGATGATCGGGTCGCGCAGTGCGTAGACTCCTTCCGTGTAGCGATCGATCCAGCCCTGCGGATAGCTCTGGAAGTTGTAGAGGGGCATCGCGAAACGGATGTGCAGAGCGTAGAAAAATCCCTTCGGCGCCAGCTTGTTGAACCCCTTGGTCTCCCTTTCGAGAACACTCTGCAAGGTCATGGGCATACCTGTTCCGCTCATGTGGATAACGTCAACCTCAGATTGCAAACCGCCCACAGCGCTGTCGCGCCGTGGTCACAACCCGTCACTCGCAACTTCCCCTCGGGAAACGAAAAACGGCGCGCCCTGCGGGAAGCGGGGCGCGCCGTGAGACCTATTCATCACTTGGAATAGCGTCAATCTTCGTCGGCCATCGCCTCCTCGGCCTCGAGCCGGGCGCGGTCCGCGGCGCCCTTGGCCGAAACGTCACGATCGACCAGTTCGATGATCGCCATCGGGGCCATGTCGCCGTAGCGGAAGCCGGCCTTCAGCACGCGGGTATAGCCGCCGGCGCGCTCGGCGTAGCGGGGGCCGAGCACCTCGAACAGCTTCGCGACGTGCTGGTCCTGCTTGAGCTGCGCCGCGGCCTGGCGGCGGGCATGCAGATCGCCGCGCTTGGCGAGGGTGATCAGCTTGTCCACGACGCGCTTGAGCTCCTTGGCCTTGGGCAGCGTGGTCTTGATCTGCTCGTGCTCGATCAGCGAGCCGGCCATGTTGGCCCACAGCGCCTTGCGATGCTCGTGGGTGCGGTTGAGGCGGCGGTATCCGGAACCGTGGCGCATGATGTCTTCCTTCGTGTTTTGCTTTGTCAGGCCGGTGATGCGTCGTCGCCGGCTCTCCTTGTTGGGGCAGGATCGCCCGGGTCGGTGCGTGCGAGCACGCACCCTACACGCGGCAGGGTGCGTGCTCGTCGCGTACCTAGAACTGGTCCTCGAACTTCTTGGCCAGGTCCTCGATGTTCTCCGGCGGCCAGTCCTCGACGTCCATGCCGAGGTGCAGACCCATGCCCGAGAGCACTTCCTTGATCTCGTTCAGCGACTTGCGGCCGAAGTTCGGGGTGCGAAGCATTTCGGCTTCGGTCTTCTGGATGAGATCGCCGATATAGACGATGTTGTCGTTCTTGAGGCAGTTGGCCGAACGGACCGACAGCTCGAGCTCGTCGACCTTCTTGAGCAGCAGCGGGTTGAATTCCAGCCCGTCGTCGCCGTCGCCCCCGCGGGCCGATTCCGGCTCGTCGAAGTTGACGAAGACCTGCAGCTGATCCTGGAGGATGCGTGCGGCATAGGCCACGGCGTCGTCCGGGGTCAGCGAGCCGTCCGTCTCGATCTTCATCGTCAGCTTGTCGTAGTCGAGAACCTGCCCCTCGCGGGTCGGGGTCACGTCGTAGGAGACGCGCTTGACCGGCGAGTAGATGGCGTCGATCGCGATCATGCCGATCGGCGCGTCCTCGGGCTTGTTCTTGTCGGCGGCGACGTAGCCCTTCCCGGTATTGACGGTCAGCTCCATGTAGAGCGAGGCGCCGTCGTCCAGGTGGCAGATCACGTGGTCCTTGTTCAGGACCTCGATCCCCGCCGATTCCGAGATGTCACCGGCGGTGACGACGCCCGGGCCGGAGGCCTGGACGGTCAGGCGCTTCGGTCCTTCGACATCCATCCGCAGCGCCACGCCCTTGAGGTTCAGCACCATGTCGGTGACGTCCTCGCGCACGCCCGCGACCGAGGAGAACTCGTGCAGGACGTTGTCGATCTGCACGGCGGTGATCGCGGCACCCTGCAGCGAGGACAGCAGGACGCGCCGAAGCGCGTTGCCCAGCGTCAGGCCGAAGCCCCGCTCGAGCGGCTCGGCGACGACGGTCGCCATCCGCTGGGCATCGTCGCCGGGGCGGACGTCGAGCTGCGCCGGCTTGATGAGATCGGACCAGTTCTTGTGGATCATGCGTCCCTCCATTCTCGTCCCGCCTATGACCCGTGGCGGCGGAACTCTCGAGGTTTCGTCAACGGATCACGGGGCCGCAGGACGGACCCGCGACCCCGCGAGGGAAATCGGCCCGATCAGACCCGGCGGCGCTTCGGCGGACGGCAGCCGTTATGCGCGATCGGCGTCACGTCGCGGATCGACGTGATGTTGAAGCCGGCGGCGGCCAGCGCGCGCAGCGCCGATTCGCGGCCCGACCCGGGGCCCTGCACCTCGACCTCGAGGGTCTTGACGCCGTGCTCCTGCGCCTTCTTGCCGGCATCCTCGGCGGCGAGCTGGGCGGCATAGGGCGTCGACTTGCGCGAGCCCTTGAAGCCCATTGTGCCGGCGGACGACCACGAGATCGCGTTGCCCTGCACGTCGGAGATCAGGATCTTGGTGTTGTTGAACGAGGAATTCACGTGGGCCACGCCCGCCGCGATGTTCTTCGAAACCTTCTTCTTGCCGCTCTGGCGGCGAGTGTCGCGTGCCATGTGTCCCGGTCTCCCTTATTTCTTCTTGCCGGCGATGGCTTTCGCCGGGCCCTTGCGGGTGCGCGCGTTGGTGTGCGTGCGCTGACCCCGGACGGGGAGGTTGCGGCGATGGCGCAGGCCGCGGTAGCAGCCGAGATCCATCAGGCGCTTGACGTTCATCTGCACTTCACGGCGCAGGTCGCCCTCGACGGTGAGGTTGGCGTCGATGTGCTCGCGGATGGCGAGGACCTCGGCGTCGGACAGTTCGTTGACGCGGCGGGTCTCGTCGATGTTCACGGCCTCGCAGATCGACTTCGCGGTCGAGGGGCCGATTCCGTGGATATAGGTGAGCGCGATGGGAACGCGCTTGGCGGTGGGGATGTTGACCCCTGCGATACGTGCCAAGGAATGATCCTTTCGTTGCGGACCCGTGATCCCGGGTCCTTTTTTCACAACGGCGGCCCGGGAGCGGTCCCAGGCCGGCGCAGCGGGCGGAGGTGATCCGGGACGACGGCAGGAAGTCCGGCGAACCGATTCTCCCTTGCGGGATGCGGCTATCTATGGAGGACGCGCCCGGGCGTCAACCCCCGTCGCCGTCCCCCGTCGCGCCGGGTTCCGCGGTTGGGGTCATCGCGGCGACGGACCGGCATCGCCGCATCGGCTGGCTGGAGCCGGGCCGGTCTCCAGCGTGTCGAAGGTGCGGCCGGGTCTGCGCCGCCATTCCTGCCGCAGGGGACAGGGCGACCGGCCCGCCGAAGACGCGGGCCGGGGCGATCGCGCGGCGCGTCCCCCTCCCCCGGCCCCGGCGGCGGGCAGGATGCCCGCCCGGCCTCAGGACCGGTCGAGGATCCCGGCGATCTCGGCCGCGACAATGTCGATCTCGGCCATGCCGTCGACCCGGCGCAGCAGTTTCTTGACGTGGTAGTAGCCCAGCAGCGGCGCGGTCTGCTTGTAATAGGCGAAGAGACGGGTCGTCAGCGCCTCGGCCGTGTCGTCGGCCCGGCGCTTGAACTCGGTCCCGCCGCAATGGCTGCAGGCGCCGTCCTCGGGGATCGGCTTGGTCTGATCGTTGTAGACCTCGCCGCAGGCGGCACAGGTCGACCGGGCGGAGATGCGGTTCACCAGCTCGTCGTCCCGCACCCGCATCTCGATCGCGTGGTCGAGATCCTGGCCCAGCTCGTCGAGCAGCTCGTGCAGCGCATCGGCCTGGGCCAGCGTCCGGGGGAACCCGTCGAAGATGTAGCCGCCCGGCGCATCGCCGGCCGTCAGCTTCTCGCGGATGAGGCCGATGACGATCTCGTCGGTGACCAGCTCGCCGCGGTCCATCACGCCCGCGACCGTCCGGCCCATCTCGGTGCCCGAGGTGCGCGCTTCGCGAAGCATGTCGCCGGTGGACAGCTGCACCATGTTCCGCTCTTCGACGAGGCGCCGGGCCTGCGTTCCCTTGCCGGCCCCGGGCGGCCCCAGAAGTATGATGTTCATCGACGCGACGGCCCCCTCCTGGTCTTCGCCTTGGCCCCGCCGCGCCTCCCGCGCAGCTGGGATTTCTCGATCAGCCCCTCGTATTGATGGGCGAGCATGTGGGACTGCACCTGCTGGATCGTGTCCATGCCCACCGACACGACGATGAGGACCGAGGTGCCGCCGAAGTAGAACGGGATCGCGAACTGGTTGCGCAGGATCTCGGGCAGCAGGGCGACCAGCGCCAGATAGGCCGAGCCGAGGACCAGGATCCGCGTGACCACGTAGTCGAGATATTCCGCCGTCCGCTTGCCGGGCCGGATGCCGGGCACGAAGCCGTTCTGGTTCTTGAGGTTGTCGGCGACCTCGTCCGTCTTGAACGCCACTTCGCGGGTGTAGAAGTAGGTGAAGAAGACGATCATCACCGTGAAGAACAGCAGGTAGAGCGGCTGGCCGGGCCCGAAATAGGCCAGGATCGTCGACATGACGGGGCCGGTATCGGTGCCCGAGAAGGTCGAGATCGTGGTCGGCAGCAGCAGCAGCGCCGAGGCGAAGATCGCCGGGATCACGCCCGCCGGGTTCACCTTGATCGGCAGGTGCGACGAGCCGCCGTCATACATCTTCATCCCGACCTGGCGGCGGGGATACTGGATGTGCACCTTGCGCAGGCTGCGCTCCATGAAGACGACGAAGGTCAGGATCGCGGCCACCATCAGGATCACCGCGATGATCGTGACCGGGCTGATCGCGCCCGACCGGCCGGAGGCGAGGAACTGCGCCAGCGCCGAGGGGATCTCGGCGATGATGCCGACGAAGATGATCAGCGAGATGCCGTTGCCGATGCCGCGGGCGGTGATCTGCTCGCCCAGCCACATCAGGAACATCGTACCGCCGACCAGCGTGATGATGCAGGACGCGGTGAAGAACAGGCCCGGGTCGGAGGCCAGCCCCCCCGCCTCCAGCGACGCGGCGAGCCCGTAGGCCTGGAAGGCCGACAGCACCACGGTGAAGTAGCGGGTGTACTGGTTGATCTTCTTGCGGCCCTGCTCGCCTTCCTTCTTGAGCTGCTTCAGCGGCTCCCAGGTAGAGGAGAGGAGCTGCACGATGATCGAGGCGGAGATGTAGGGCATGATGCCGAGGGCGAAGATGCCCATCCGCCCCAGGGCGCCGCCGGTGAACATCGACAGGATCCCGCCGAGGCCCGCGGCCTGGCCGGACATGAAATCGCGCAGCGCCGAGCCGTCGATCCCCGGGACGGGGATGAACGTGCCGAGGCGGTAGACGATGAGTAGACCGATGGTGAAGAGGATCCGCTGACGCAGCTCGGTGGCCTTGCCGAAGGCCCCCCAGCTCATGTTCGCGGCCATCTGTTCTGCGGCTGATGCCATGGGGCCTGGCTCTCCCTGACCAAGACCGCGCCGCCGGACCGGCTTCCCCCGGGCGGCGGCGCGAAAAAGCGTGTGACGGTCGATGTAAGGGGGATCGCTCCCCCCCACAACCGGCGCGGGACGTGCTTACTCGGCCGCCGTGGCCGCCGGGGCCGTGGTCGTGACCGACCCGCCCGCCTTCTCGACCGCCTCGACGGCGCCTTTCGAGGCGCCGGTGACGGCGAAGGTCGCCTTGTGGCCGAAATCGCCCTTGGCGAGCAGGCGGACGCCGTCGCGCTTGCGCTTGATCACGCCGGCCGCGACCAGCGCGTCCTCGGTGATCTCGGCGCCCGCGTCCAGCTTGCCGGCATCGATGAACTTGGCGACGAGGCCGAGGTTCACCACCGAGTAGCGCTTGGCGTTGATGTTATTGAAGCCGCGCTTGGGAAGGCGCTGGTAGATCGGCATCTGGCCGCCCTCGTAGCCCTTGATGGCCACGCCCGAGCGCGATTTCTGACCCTTGATCCCGCGGCCGCCCATCTTGCCCTTGCCCGAGCCCGGGCCGCGGCCGACGCGCATCCGCTTCTTCGCGGCGCCTTCGTTATCGCTCAGTTCATGCAGTTTCATGTCGCTTCTCCTTTGCCGGATGCGACCCCCAGCGACGGTTGGGCCGAGCACGGCGTTTGCATACGGAATCGGGCCCCGGACGGGCCACCCGCGGGCGTATAGGCAAAGCGGCGCCCACGGACAAGGCCCCCGGGACCCGGGCAGGGAACGGATGCGCCCGTTGCCGACTTGTCGACGCGATCCTTCCTGGAGTGACCGATCATGGCGACCCCGACCCGCGACAGCATCGCGACCGCGATGCGCGACATCGACATCTGCATGATGACCACCCGTTCCCCGAACGGGGGAATGACCAGCCGCCCGATGAGCAACAATGCGGAAGTCGAATGGACCGGCGACAACTGGTTCTTCTCGCGTCCGGACACCCGCAAGATGCGCGAGATCGAGGCCGAGCCCGAGGTCACGCTCGACTTCGAGGGAGAGGGTCTGTGGATCACCGTCCGAGGAACGGCCCGGGTCCACACGGACGAGGCCCTGATGCGCGAGCACTGGACCCCCGACATCGAGAAATGGTTCGGGGGCGAACTCGACGCGGACAAGCTGCGCCTGATCCAGGTCGAGGCCCGCGAGGCAGAGGCCTATGGCCGCGAGGAGGGCATCGTCGCGATGGGTTGAGGCCCCCTGCCCTGGAGATAGCCTGCCGCCTGACCGAAACGAGAAAGGGCGCCCCAAGGCGCCCTTTCGCGTTTCCGGATCGACGCGAAGGGACTCAGCCCTTCTCCTCGATGATCTGGACCATGTGCGCGACCTTGGCCACGGCGCCGCGGATCGCGGGCGTGTCCTCGAGTTCGCGGGTGCGGTGCATCTTGTTCAGGCCCAGACCCTTGAGGATCTGACGCTGCACGGCGGGGCGACGAATGGGCGAACCCGTCTGCTTGATGACGATCGTCTTTGCCATTGGATCAGGCCTCCTCGGCGACCTGCGACGATTCCGCCGGCGCGTTGTCGCGCGCGGGCAGGATGTCGGCCACCTTCTTGCCGCGACGCTGGGCGACGGCGCGGGGCGATTGCTCCAGCGTGAGGCCGTTCATCGTGGCGCGGATCATGTTGTAGGGGTTCTGCGAGCCCAGCGACTTGGACACCACGTCCTGGATGCCCAGCATCTCGAACACGGCGCGCATCGGACCACCGGCGATGATCCCGGTGCCCGGAGGGGCGGTGCGCAGCACCACGCGGCCGGCGCCGTGACGGCCCTGCACGTCGTGATGGATCGTCCGGCCCTCGCGCAGCGGCACGCGGATCATCCCGCGCTTGGCGGCCTCTGTGGCCTTGCGGATGGCCTCGGGGACCTCCTTGGCCTTGCCCTTGCCGAAGCCGACGCGGCCCTTCTGGTCGCCCACGACGACGAGCGCGGCGAAGCCGAAGCGCTTGCCGCCCTTCACCGTCTTGGACACGCGGTTGATCGCGACGAGGCGATCGGCGAATTCCGGGGTCTCGTCCCGGTCGCGGCGGTTGCCGCGCGGTTCTCTGGCCATTTCTGGCTCCTTTGTTCCGCCCGTCCGGGCGATGGGTCCGATCGAAGTGGGCCGCGCGATGGCGGCCCCCCGATCATCGAGGCGGAGCGATCCGCCTGCGCTATGGATGCCCGAGGGCATCCGGCATCGCGGCATGGAGCGCCACGGATGGGTCCGGTGCCGGGGTTCCGCAAGGTGCGTGACGAGCACGCACCCTACGAAGGGGTGCCGTGGGGTGCGTGCTCGTCACGCACCCCACGGAGACGATGCGGCAGGGTGCGTGCTCGCCACGCACCCCCCTGCCCGTCAGATCTTGAGACCACCCTCGCGGGCGGCGTCGGCCAGCGCCTTGACCTTGCCGTGGAAGAGGAAGCCACCACGGTCGAAATAGGCCTCGGTCACACCGGCGGCCTTGGCGCGCTCGGCGATCGTGGCGCCCACCTTGGCGGCGGCTTCCACGTTGTTCTTGCCGAAGAACCCCAGATCCTTCTCGAGCGTCGAGGCGGAGGCCAGCGTACGGCCCTGCGCGTCGTCGATCAGCTGGACGCTGATGTTCTTGTTGGAGCGATGGACCGACAGGCGCGGACGCCCGGCGTTCACCGCACGAAGCTTCGACCGGACACGCATCCGGCGCTTCTGGAACAGCTCTCGCTTGGAAAGTGCCATTTATCCGGTCCTTACTTCTTCTTGCCTTCCTTGCGGAAGATGTACTCGTCCTTGTAGCGAATGCCCTTGCCCTTGTAGGGCTCCGGCGGCCGCCATTCGCGGATGTTGGCCGCGACCTGGCCGACGAGCTGCTGATCCGCGCCCTCGACCACGATCTCGGTCTGCTTGGGCGCCGTGACGGTGACGCCCTCGGGCACCTGGAAGTTCACGTCGTGCGAATAGCCGAGCGCCAGCTTGAGCGTGTTGCCCTGCATCTGCGCGCGGTAGCCGACGCCCGTGATCTCCAGCTCCTTCTTGAAGCCGTCGGTCACGCCGTGGACGAGATTGGCGACCATCGTGCGGGACATGCCCCACTGCTGGCGCGCCCGCTTGGACGTGCCGCGCGGGGTCACGGACACGGAATTGTCCTCGACCTTCAGCGTGACATCGTCGGTGGCGGTGAAGGTGCGGGTGCCTTTCGGCCCCTTCACCTCGATCGTCTGGCCCGAGACGGAGGCGGAGACCCCCGAGGGCAGATCGACCGGACGTTTTCCGATACGAGACATCTTTCCCTCCTCAGAATACGGTGCAGAGGACTTCGCCGCCCACCTGCGCCGCACGGGCGTTGGCGTCCGACATGACCCCCTTGGAGGTGGAGACGATCGACACGCCGAGGCCCTGGCGGACCTGCGGCAGGTCGCCCTTGGACATGTAGACGCGGCGGCCGGGCTTGGACACGCGCTTGAGCTCGCGGATCACCGGGGTGCCCTCGTAGTACTTGAGGGAGATCTCCAGCGTCTTGTGGCCGTTGGCGTCGGTGCCTTCCTCGTAGCCGCGGATGTAGCCCTCGTCCGCGAGGACATCGAGGACCCAGGCGCGCAGCTTGGAGGCCGGGGTGGAAACGGTCGACTTGTGGCGCATCTGGGCGTTCCGGATGCGGGTCAGCATGTCGCCGATGGGATCGTTCATCATCTTGACGACTCCTTACCAGCTCGACTTGACCAGGCCGGGGATTTCCCCGTTCTGGCCGAGGTCGCGCAGCATGATCCGGCTGAGCTTCAGCTTGCGATAATACGCACGCGGACGCCCGGTCAGCTGGCAGCGGTTGTTGAGACGGGTGGGCGAGGAATTGCGGGGCAGCTCGGCGAGCTTGAGGGACGCCTTGAAGCGCTCCTCGACCGGCTTTTCCTTGTCCTCGATGATCGCCTTCAGGGCGGCCCGCTTCTCGGCGTATTGCGCGACGAGATGCTCCCGCTTCTTCTGGCGTTCGATCATGGATTTCTTGGCCATATTACTCTCTCTCCCCCCGCGTCACGAATTGAACGGCATGTTGAAGTGCTTCAGCAGCGACTTCGCTTCCGCGTCGTTGTCCGCGGTGGTGCAGATGATCACGTCGATGCCCCAGACCTCGTCGACCTTGTCGAAGTTGATCTCGGGGAACACGATGTGCTCCTTGATCCCCGTGGCGTAGTTGCCGCGGCCGTCGAACGACTTGCCGGACACGCCGCGGAAGTCGCGGATGCGGGGCATCGCGACGGTGATCAGGCGGTCGAGGAACTCGTACATCCGGTCGCCCCGCAGGGTGACCTTCGCGCCGAGCGGCATGTCCTCGCGGACCCGGAAGCCGGCGATCGACTTCTTGGCCTTCGTCACGACGGCGCGTTGGCCGGCGATCTGGCTGAGGTCGTCCTGGGCCGACTTCGCCTTCTTCGAGTCGCGCACCGCCTCGGCTCCGCAGCCGATGTTGAGCACGATCTTGTCGAGGCGCGGGATCTGCATGTCGTTCTTGTAGCCGAACTCTTCCTTGAGCGCGGCACGGATGCTGTCCCGGTACTGCGCCTTGAGGCGCGGGGTGTAATTCGCGGTGTCGAGCATCAGATCACGTCTCCCGTGGTCTTGGCGAAGCGGACCTTCTTGCCGTCTTCCATGCGGAAGCCGACGCGCGAGGCCTTGCCGTTCTTGTCCACGATGGCGAGGTTCGACAGGTCGATCGGCATCGCCTTCGGCTGGCGGCCGCCCTGCTCCGTCTGGGATTGACGGACGTGGCGGACGGCCATGTTCAGCCCCTCGACCACGGCCTTGCCGCGGGCCGGGAGGACCGTCTGGATCTCGCCGGTCTTGCCCTTGTCCTTGCCGGCAAGAACGACGACCTTGTCACCCTTCTTCAGCTTGGCAGCCATCAGAGCACCTCCGGCGCGAGCGAGATGATCTTCATGAAGTTCTTCGCCCGCAGCTCGCGCACGACGGGGCCGAAGATGCGGGTGCCGACCGGCTCGCCCGCATTGTTGAGGATCACGGCGGCGTTGCGGTCGAAGCGGATCGAGGTGCCGTCCTCGCGGCGCACCTCTTTCGCGGTGCGCACGACGACGGCCTTGCGGACGTCGCCCTTCTTCACGCGGCCGCGCGGAATCGCTTCCTTCACGCTGACGACGATGATGTCGCCCACCGACGCGTATCGGCGGTGCGACCCGCCGAGGACCTTGATGCACTGAACCTTCCGGGCACCGGAATTGTCAGCCACATCCAGATTGGTCTGCATCTGGATCATTTGGTTTCTCCCGACCTTTGGGGGCTGTTGTCGTTAGCTCCCCCAGGGTTTCGATTATGTCCGGGCCTCAGTGCGAGGCTGCGGCCTCGTGCTCTGCATGGCGCTGGGCATCGCCCTCCTGCTGAACCTTCGCGGCGTCCTTCCGCTCGGATTCCCAGGCTTCGACCATTTCGGCGGTCATCACTTCCCAGCGCTTCGACTTCGACTTGGGCGCGCATTCCTGGATGCGCACCACGTCGCCGACCTTGAACGCCTCGCCCTCGTCGTGGGCGCGGTACTTCTTGGACTGACGGACGGTCTTCTTCAGCAGCGGGTGTTTGAACCGGCGCTCGACGCTGACGGTGACGGTCTGGGCGTTCTTGTCGGAGGTGACGACGCCCTGAAGGATACGCTTCGGCATGGTTTACTCCGACTTGGCCGCGGCGGCGGCCTTTTCGTTCAGGATCGTGTTCACCCGGGCGACGTCGCGCTTGACGGTGCGCATGCGGGCGGTGGATTCCATCTGGCCGGTGGCCTGCTGGAAGCGGAGGTTGAAGGCCTCCTTCTTGAGCGCGACGAGCTGATCGCGGAGCTGGTCCGGCGTCTGGTCGCGCAGTTCCTTGGCGTGAAGCGCCATGGCACGTCTCCTTGCAACAATCACCGGAGGGCCCCCCGAGGGGTCACCCGATTCCCGGTGGAGATGGGATGAGCGCGCCACATAGGCGAGGTGGCCCTGCAGTGCAACACATTATTCGAAAGGGGACTCTAGACTGACTGCGAAACCGGGACCATATATGGGACGTCGATGGAGGTTGAGATGTCGGACACATTGGAAAGGACGAGCGTCAAGGGCGGCTCGATCCTGCGCAAGAAGGTTGCCGGCAAATTCGTGTCCGTAACGACGGCCAAAGGCACTTCCAGATCCGCTTCCGGATCCGTTCTGACCCTGAGGGATGTGTCTCAGCGGCGTGCGGAAGCCCTGAAGAGGCTGGCTGATCGCTAGACGCCATTACCGGGTCACCTTGGCCGACGCCCTTGAAGCGCATGATTTCGCTTTGACGCACGGGGGCCGAGCGGGCGTTTCCGACCTGCGCCTCATCGAATCCGCTATCGGGCGTCCGTACTCGGGCTATCACCGCCCCATCCATCGGAAGGCGGCCGCGCTGCTCCATAGCGTGGTGCAGAACCATGGCTTCATAGATGCAAACAAGCGTACCGCCTGGTTGCTGGTCGAACTCATGATCGAGCGTAGCGGATACAGACTGGACATTCCCGACGACGAACCGGTCGATGACGTCGTTGTCGCGGTTGCGAGCGGCCAACTCGATTTTCCCCGGCTAGCTGCCTGGTTCGCAATGCGGCTCGTTCGCTTGAACCCTTAACCGACTCTCACCACCGTCTTGCCGAAGTTCGACCCGTCCAGCATGCCGAGGAAGCCGTCGAAGGCGTTCTCCAGCCCGTCCACGACATGCTCGCGGTACTGCACCTTCCCGTCCGCGATCCAGCCCTGCATGTCCTTGGCGAAGTCGCGGTAATCGTCCATTCCGAACGTGTCGAAGATGATGAAGCCCTGCATCCTCACCTTCATCGACAGGATCGTCCGCATGAGCAGCGGCGAGCGGTCGGGCCCGTCCGGCAGGCCGGCGTTGTTGTACCAGGCGGCGGTGCCGCAGACCGGCATGCGGGCGAAGGGGTTGAGCAGCGGCAGCACGCCGAACAGGACACGCCCGCCCACGTTCTCGAAATAGATGTCGATCCCGTCCGGGCAGGCCTGCTTCAGCTGGTCCTCGAAATCGTCGGCGCGATGGTCGATGCAGGCGTCGAAGCCGAGGGTCTCCACGACGTGGCGGCACTTCTCCGGCCCGCCCGCGACGCCGACGGCGCGGCAGCCCCTGATCTTCGCGATCTGCCCGACCGTCGCGCCCACGGGGCCGGAGGCGGCAGCCACGACCACCGTCTCCCCCGCCTTCGGCTCGCCGATCTTCAGGAGGCCCGCATGGGCGGTAAAGCCGGGCATGCCGAGGATGCCGAGCGCCCATGACGGCCGCTCTACCGGTGGCAGCTTCTGCACGCCCTGACCGTCCGACACCGCCCAGTCCTGCCAGCCGCTTCCGGCCAGGACGAGATCGCCCGTCTCGAAGCCCTCGACATCCGACGACGCGACCTCCGCCACGACCTGACCGGTCATCACGCCGCCGATCTCCACCGGGGTCGCATAGGACTTGGCGTCGCTCATCCGGCCGCGCATGTAGGGGTCGAGCGACAGCCAGCGGGTCCGCAGCAACATCTCGCCCTTCCCCGCTTGCGGCACCGGACCGGTCTCGAAGTCCAGCGTGCCGTCGTCCGGGCGGCCCTTCGGCCGCTCGGCGAGGGTCCAGCGGCGGTTCCGATCTCTGGTCTGGGGCATGGCGGTTCCTTTCCTCTGGCCCGGCATCTAGGCCCGCGCCCGGTCCCGGCGAGGGGCCGGCAGCCTGTCCCCGGGGCCGGCCTCAGCCCCAGGCGTAGTTGAACGAGACCGAGACGCGGTCGTCCTCGGCCATGTTCATCGGCACCTCGTGGCGCAGCCAGCTTTCCCACAGCAGCACGTCGCCGGGCCGCGTCGGGACGGAGTGGAAGGTCTTCAGCTCCTCGCGCGCGTCCTTCAACCGCGTCGGCGCCGCCATCATGAAGGGCAGGCGCGGATCCTCGAGCTTCAGCGCGCTCGTCCTCTCGGGCATCTGGACATAGGTCGTCCCCGAGATCACCGAATGGGGGTGGATGTGGCTGCCATGGACGCCGCCCTCGGGGAGGATGTTGATCCAGATGTCCTCGAGCGTCAGCGGCTTGTCCGCCAGGTCGAACTGCAGGTCGCGCGCGAAGGCGGCGACATGCGCGTCGAGACATTTCACCAGATCGGCGAAGATCGGGAACCGCCATGGCAGGTCGGTGAGCGAGGCGTAGGACGTGTAGCCCGGATAACCGTTCGCCTCGCACCAGTCCTGCCCGGCCTCGTCATCCTCGGCGACGGAATAGCAGGACGCGGCCAGCTCGTCCGGATCGACGGCGGGGGCGTGGTCGGCGAGCGCGCCGTGATAGAGGCGGGTCGCGAAGAGAGAGCGGATGTCGGCCATGGCGGCCTCCCTGTCTGGTGTCGCCCCGCTGTGCCAGCCGGGGCGGCGCTGTTCAAGAATTCTCAACGCGCGCCGCGCTAGGGAAACCGAGGACCTCGACGGACCCGGCGGACGGAATGAGATTGATCCTGACGATGCTCGCGGTGCTGATCGCCTCGCCCGCCCGCGCCGACGGCCCGTCGCTCTTCCGGGGCGCGGGCGGCATCGAGGCGCCCCTGCTCGTCGCCGCGACGGGCGCGCTCTTCGCCCCCGCGCGCGGGGGGCTGTTCGGGGCCGCGCCCCCCGCCCCAGGGCCTGGCCCTGCCCTGCGCCCGGGGGGCGGGCGCGAGGCGCGGCTCTTCGACCTGATCGCGGCGGCCGAGGCCGGGCCGCTCGGCTACGACGCGGTGAATTACGGTGCGCGGGTTCAGCCGCCCCGCCGCCCGACGCAACTGACGATCGGCGAGATCCTCGCCTGGGTCGCCGCGACGCCCGGCCAGCCGCACGCGATCGGCCGCTACCAGATCATCCCGCCGACCCTCCGCGCCCTCGTCCGGGATCTGAACGTGCCACAGGGCGCCCCCTTCACCCCCGCCCTGCAGGACCGACTGGCGATGGAGCTGCTGATGGGTGCGGGCTATGCCGACTTCCTCGGCGGGGATCTCGGGCGGGAGGACTTCATGCTCAACCTCGCACGGGTCTGGGCCGGTCTGCCCACCGCCTCGGGGCAGAGCTACTATCACGGCCATGCTGGCAACAGGGCCAGCATCACCTGGGCCCGGTTCGACGCCGAGATGCGGGCGATCTTTCCGGGCAGCGCCTGAGGCGTTTCTGCAAGCGGGACATGAAAAAGCCCCCGCCGGCTGGACCGGCGGGGGCTTGCACTCTCGACGTCCGGGGCGCGCGGCCCCGACCCTTACCAGTCCTCGCGGACGATGGTGCGGGTCTTGATCGGCAGCTTCATCGCGGCGAGACGCAGACCCTCGCGGGCGATCTCCTCGCTGACGCCGTCGATCTCGAACATGACGCGGCCCGGCTTGACCTTGCAGGCCCAGCGATCGACCGAGCCCTTGCCCTTGCCCATCCGGACCTCGATCGGCTTCGCCGTCACCGGGGTGTCGGGGAAGATCCGGATCCAGACGCGGCCCTGACGCTTCATGTGACGCGTCAGCGCCCGGCGGGCGGCTTCGATCTGGCGGGCGGTGATCCGCTCGGGCTCCACGGCCTTGAGGCCGTAGGTCCCGAAGTTCAGATCCGATCCGCCCTTCGCCTGGCCGTGGATCCGGCCCTTGTGCATCTTGCGGAACTTGGTGCGCTTCGGTTGCAGCATTGCTCGTTACTCCTCAGCGGTCGCGGCCGCCGCGGCCACCGCGCGGGGAGGGACCGTCCTGGATCTCCGCCTGGCGCCGCTCGCGGGCCTGGGGATCGTGCTCCATGATCTCGCCTTTGAAGATCCAGACCTTGATCCCGATGATGCCGTAGGGCGTGGTCGCCTCCGACAGGGCATAGTCGATGTCGGCGCGGAGGGTGTGCAGGGGCACGCGGCCCTCGCGGTACCATTCCGTCCGGGCGATCTCGGCGCCGCCGAGGCGGCCCGCGACGTTGACCCGGATGCCGAGCGCACCCATCCGCATGGCGTTCTGCACCGCGCGCTTCATGGCGCGGCGGAACGACACCCGGCGCTCCAGCTGCTGGGCGATGGACTCGCCCACCAGAGCGGCGTCCAGCTCGGGCTTGCGGACCTCGACGATGTTGAGATGCAGCTCGCTGTCGGTGAGGTTCGAAAGCTTCTTGCGCAGCGTCTCGATGTCGGCGCCCTTCTTGCCGATGATGACACCGGGGCGGGCGGCGTGGATCGTGACGCGGCACTTGCGGTGCGGACGCTCGATGATCACGCGGGAGATGCCCGCCTGCTTGGCTTCCTTCTTGATGAAGTCCTTGATGCGCAGGTCTTCGAGAAGGAGATCGCCGTAATCCTTGGTGTCGGCGTACCAGCGGCTGTCCCAGGTCCGGTTGACCTGGAGCCGCATGCCGACGGGATTGACCTTGTTACCCATCAGGCTTGCTCCTCGACTTGACGGACCTTGATTGTGAGCTCCGAGAACGGCTTGACGATGCGGCCGAACCGGCCGCGCGCCCGCGGGCGGCCGCGCTTCATCACCATGTTCTTGCCGACCCAGGCCTCGGCGACGACCAGCTCGTCGACGTCGAGGTTGTGGTTGTTCTCGGCGTTCGCGATCGCGGACTGGAGAACCTTCTTCACGTCCTGCGCGATCCGCTTCTTCGAGAAGGTCAGGTCCGTAAGGGCCTTGTCGACCTTCTGGCCGCGGATCAGGGCGGCGACGAGGTTCAGCTTCTGCGGGCTCGTGCGAAGCATCCGGGCTTTCGCCATCGCTTCGTTATCGGCCACGCGGCGGGGATTCTTGTCCTTGCTCATGGCTTATTTCCGCTTCGCTTTCTTGTCGGCCGCGTGCCCGTAATAGGTCCGGGTGGGCGCGTATTCGCCGAACTTCTGGCCGATCATCTCTTCCGAGACATTGACCGGCACGTGCTTGTGGCCGTTGTAGACGCCGAAGGTCAGGCCCACGAACTGGGGCAGGATCGTCGAGCGGCGCGACCAGATCTTGATGACTTCGTTGCGGCCCGATTCGCGCGACTTCTCGGCCTTCTTCAGGACGTGAGCGTCGACGAACGGACCTTTCCAGACAGAACGAGACATGGCTTAGCGGCCCTTCTTCCTGGCGTGACGCGAGCGCACGATGAGCTGCTGCGACGCCTTGTTCTTGTTGCGGGTGCGGCGGCCCTTGGTGTCCTTGCCCCACGGGGTGACCGGCGTGCGGCCCCCGGAGGTGCGGCCCTCGCCCCCGCCGTGCGGGTGGTCGATCGGGTTCATCGCGACACCGCGGACGGAGGGGCGCTTGCCCATGTGCCGGACGCGGCCGGCCTTGCCGAGGTTCTGGTTGCTGTTGTCGGGGTTCGACACCGCGCCAACCGTCGCCATGCATTCCTGCCGGACCATCCGCAGCTCGCCTGACGACAGGCGGATCTGCGCATAGCCGCCGTCACGGCCGACGAACTGGGCGTAGGTGCCCGCGGCGCGCGCGATCTGGCCGCCCTTGCCGGGCTTCAGCTCGATGTTGTGGACGATCGTGCCGATCGGCATGCCGGTGAACGGCATCGCGTTGCCCGGCTTGATGTCGACGCGGGCGCCCGCATAGACCTTGTCGCCCACGGCGAGGCGCTGCGGCGCCAGGATGTAGGCCTGCTCGCCGTCCTCGTACTGGATGAGGGCGATGAAGGCGGTGCGGTTGGGATCGTATTCGATCCGCGCGACGACCGCGGCCATGTCGTGCTTCGTGCGCTTGAAGTCCACGATGCGGTAGAGACGCTTCGCGCCGCCGCCGATGCGGCGGGCGGTGATCCGTCCGGTATTGTTCCGGCCCCCGTTCTTCGTCAGGCCCTGGGTCAGGGACTTGACGGGACGGCCTTTCCAAAGCTCCGAACGGTCGATCAGAACCAGCCCACGCTGGCCCGGCGTCGTCGGCTTGTACGACTTGAGTGCCATGTTTCTCTGTCTTCCGTTGCTTTGCGGGCGGTGGACCGCCCGGCTGTTCGTATAGGGCCCCGAAGGTCCCCGCGTTCACCCGCGCCAAAAACGAAGCCCCGGACGAATCCGGGGCTGGTCGCGGATGGGGCCTGTTAGAGGACGCGCCGCCGGGCGTCAAGCGGGGGCATCGGGGGACGGGCGGCGCAGGACCTTCTCCATCGGGCGGCCCCGGGCCAGCTCGTCGACCAGCTTGTCGAGGATCCGGATCTCGCGCATCAGCGGATCCTCGATCTCCTCGACGCGGATTCCGCAGATCTTTCCTGTCACCAGCAGCCGGGCCGGGTTGGGCGCGGGGGCGCCGTCGAAGAAGGCCCGGAAATCGGTGCCGTCGCCGATCCGCGCCTCGAGCGCCGCCTGGTCGTAGCCGGTCTGCCAGCGGATCACCGCGTCGACCTCCTCGGCCGACCGCCCCTTCCGTTCGACCTTCCGGACGTAGAGCGGATGGACGCTGCCGAACCGCATTCCGTAGACCCGGTGCCCTGCCATGTCGCCCCCCACTCCGGGCAGCATACGCCCCCTGCCCCGGATCCCGAAACGAAAACGCCCCGGCCGCTGAAATGCGGCCGGGGCGCGATTCCGTCGGGACGATCGGCTCAGAGGCCGGTCGAGACGTCGATGCTGTTGCCCTCGGCAAGCGTGACGAACGCCTTCTTGACGTCCGCGCGGCGGCCGGGCTGGCCACGGAAGCGCTTGACCTTGCCCTTGGTGATCGAGGTGTTCACGCCGGTGACGTCGACGCCGAACAGCGCCTCCACGGCTTCCTTGATCTGCGGCTTGGTCGCGTCCATCGCCACCTCGAACACGACCGCGTTGGCCTCGGAGGCCAGGGTCGACTTCTCGGTGATCAGCGGCTTGCGGATCACGTCGTAATGCTCGGGTTTCGCGCTCATTTCAGTCGGGCCTCCAGGGCTTCGACACCGGCCTTGGTGAGCACCAGCGTGTCCGACTTGAGGATGTCGTAGACGTTGGCGCCCTGGCTCGGCAGGACGTCGATATTGGCGATGTTCCGGGCGGCGCGGGCGAAGCTCTCGTTCAGCTCGGACCCGTCGATGACGAGCGCGCGCTTCCAGCCGAGATCCTTCACCTGCTTGGCGAGGGCCGAGGTCTTGCCCTCGGCGGTCGCCGCGTCCAGCACCACGATCTCGCCGGCCTTCATCTTGGCCGAGAGGGCGTGACGCAGGCCCAGCTTGCGGAACTTCTTCGTCAGCTCGTGCTCGTGGCTGCGCGGGGTCGGACCCTTGTAGACGCCGCCATGACGGAAGATCGGCGCCTTCTTGGACCCGTGGCGTGCGCCGCCGGTGCCCTTCTGGCGATAGATCTTCTTGGTCGAGTAGCTGACCTCGGACCGGCCCAGCACCGCATGCGTGCCCTGCTGGGCGCGCGCGCGCTGCCAGCGCACGACGCGGTGCAGGATGTCCGCGCGCGGCTCCAGCCCGTAGATGTCGTCGGCGAGATCGACCGAACCGGCCGAGCTGCCGTCGAGGGTGAGGACGTCAGCCTTCATTGTTCTCGCCTCCTTCGGAGTTGGAGTCGGCTTCGGCCGCTTTCAGGGCCTCGGCTTCCTGGGCGGCCTGCTCCTCGGCGAGGCGCTTTTCCTCGGCCTCGGCCTCGGCGGCGGCCTGGGCGGCAGCCTCGTCGGCGGCCTTCTGCGCCTCGCGCGCGGCGGAGAGCAGCGCGGCGGGGTAGATCACGTTCTCGGACAGGGGCTTCTTGACCGCGTCCTTCACCGTCACCCAGCCGCCCTTGGTGCCGGGAACCGCGCCCTTCACCATGATGAGCCCGCGATCGACGTCGGTGCGCACGACCTGCAGGTTCTGCGTGGTCACGCGGACGGCGCCCATGTGGCCGGCCATCTTCTTGCCCTTGAACACCTTGCCGGGGTCCTGGCACTGGCCGGTCGAGCCGTGGGAGCGGTGCGAGATCGACACGCCGTGCGTGGCGCGCAGGCCGCCGAAATTGTGCCGCTTCATGGCACCGGCAAAGCCCTTGCCGGTGGACGTGCCGGATACGTCGACGAACTGTCCCTCGAAGTAATGGGCGGCGATGATCTCCTCGCCCACCTCGATCAGGTTGTCGGGATGGACGCGGAACTCCGCGACCTTCCGCTTCGGCTCGACCGAGGCCTTGGCGAAGTGCCCGCGCATGGCCTTGCCCACGCGCTTGGTCTTGGCCGTGCCCGCGCCGAGCTGGACGGCGGTGTAGCCGTCGGTCTCGAGCGTGCGCTTGGCCACGACCTGCAGACCGTCGAGCTGGAGAACGGTGACGGGGATCTGCTTCCCGTCTTCCATGAACAGGCGGGTCATGCCCACCTTCTTTGCGATGACGCCGGAGCGCAGCATGATCCTACCCTCCTCAGACCTTGATCTCGACGTCGACGCCGGCGGCGAGGTCGAGCTTCATCAGCGCGTCCACCGTCTGGGGCGTCGGGTCCACGATGTCGAGCAGCCGCTTGTGGGTGCGGATCTCGAACTGGTCGCGGGACTTCTTGTCGATATGGGGGCCGCGAAGGACCGTGAATTTCTCGATCTTGTTCGGCAGCGGGATCGGGCCCCGCACGCTCGCGCCGGTCCGCTTGGCGGTCTGGACGATCTCGTGCGTGGAGGCGTCCAGCACGCGATAGTCGAACGCCTTGAGGCGGATGCGGATGTTCTGGCTTTGGGCCATTGCAAGTCCTTTATGTTGAGAGGAAGGGGCCGCGGGGGCCCCTTCGTCGAACGGTTCTTCTTCTGGTGATCTCCGCCCCGGCAGGACCGGGGAATCGGAGGGAAGGCCGGAGCGCGCGCCATATCACATGAGGCGCGCCCCGCAAGCGATCACGCGATGATCCTCGACATGCCCTTGCAGGCGCGTCGGATCACCGGGCGATCCTCATCACTCGATGATCTTCGACACGACGCCAGCGCCGACGGTGCGGCCGCCCTCTCGGATGGCGAAGCGCAGGCCGTCCTCCATCGCGATCGGGGCGATCAGCTCGACCGTGAACTTCAGGTTGTCGCCCGGCATCACCATCTCGGTGCCCGAGGGCAGCTCGACCGTGCCGGTGACGTCCGTCGTGCGGAAGTAGAACTGCGGACGGTAGTTCGCGAAGAACGGCGTGTGGCGGCCGCCCTCCTCCTTCGTCAGGATGTAGGCCTCGGCCTCGAACTTCGTGTGCGGCTTCACCGAGCCGGGCTTGCAGAGCACCTGGCCCCGCTCCACGCCGTCACGGTCCACGCCGCGCAGCAGCGCGCCGATGTTGTCGCCCGCCTCGCCGCGGTCCAGCAGCTTGCGGAACATCTCGACGCCCGTGCAGGTCGTCTTCTTGGTGTCGCGGATGCCGACGATCTCGATCTCGTCGCCCACGTTGATCACGCCCCGCTCGACGCGGCCCGTCACCACCGTGCCCCGGCCCGAGATCGAGAACACGTCCTCGATCGGCATCAGGAACGGCTGGTCCACGGCGCGCTCGGGCGTCGGGATGTAGGCGTCGACCTCTTCCATCAGCTTGCGGATCGAGTTCTCGCCGATCTCGGCGTCGCGGCCTTCCATCGCCGCCAGCGCCGAGCCCTTCACGATCGGGATGTCGTCGCCGGGATACTCGTAGGAGGAGAGCAGCTCGCGCACCTCCATCTCGACCAGCTCCAGCAGCTCCTCGTCGTCGACCTGGTCGACCTTGTTGAGGTAGACGACCAGCGCCGGGATGCCGACCTGGCGGCCGAGCAGGATGTGCTCGCGCGTCTGCGGCATCGGGCCGTCGGCCGCGTTCACCACGAGGATCGCGCCGTCCATCTGGGCGGCACCGGTGATCATGTTCTTGACGTAGTCGGCGTGGCCGGGGCAGTCCACGTGCGCGTAGTGCCGCGCCTCGGTCTCGTATTCCACGTGCGCGGTCGAGATCGTGATCCCCCGGGCCTTCTCCTCCGGCGCGCCGTCGATCTGGTCATACGCCCGGAACTCGCCGAAATACTTCGTGATCGCCGCCGTCAGCGTCGTCTTGCCGTGGTCGACATGGCCGATCGTGCCGATGTTCACGTGCGGCTTGTTGCGTTCGAACTTTGCCTTGGCCATGGGGGCCTCCTGAGTCTTTGGCGGTGCGTGCAAGCACGCACCCTACGGTTGGGTAGGGTGCGTGGGCCGAACGGCCCACGCATCGCGGATTACGCGTATTTCTTCTGGATCTCGTCCGAGATGTTCTGCGGGACGGGCTCGTAATGGTCGAACAGCATCGTGAACTGCGCGCGGCCCGAGGACATGGAGCGCAGCGTGTTGATGTAGCCGAACATGTTGGCCAGCGGCACGAAGGCGTCGATCACGATGGCATTGCCACGCGTGTTCTGGCCCTGCACCTGACCCCGGCGGGAGGTCAGGTCGCCGATGATGCCGCCCGTGTATTCCTCGGGGGTCACCACCTCGACCTTCATGATCGGCTCGAGCAGCTTGGCGCCCGCGCGGCGAAGACCCTCACGCATGCACATCCGGGAGGCGATCTCGAAGGCGAGGACCGAGGAGTCCACGTCGTGGAACTTGCCGTCCACCAGCGCGACCTTGAAGTCGATCACCGGGAAGCCGGCCAGCGGGCCGCTGTCCATCACGGACTTGATGCCCTTCTCGACGCCGGGGATGTATTCCTTCGGCACCGAGCCACCGACGATGCGGCTCTCGAACGAGTAGCCCTCGCCCGGTTCGGTCGGCGCGATCTCGAGCTTGACCTCGGCGAACTGGCCGGACCCACCCGACTGCTTCTTGTGGGTGTAGGTATGCTCGATCTTGTGACCGATCGTCTCGCGGTAGGCGACCTGCGGGGCGCCGATATTCGCCTCGACCTTGAACTCCCGCTTGAGGCGGTCGACCAGGATGTCGAGGTGAAGCTCGCCCATGCCCTTCATGATGGTCTGGCCCGACTCGATGTCGGTCTCGACGCGGAAGGACGGATCCTCGGCGGCGAGGCGCTGGAGACCGGCGGACATCTTCTCCTGGTCGGCCTTCGTCTTGGGCTCGACCGCGATCTCGATGACCGGATCGGGGAAGGTCATGGTTTCCAGGACGACCTGGTTGGCGCTGTCGCAGAGCGTGTCGCCGGTCGTCGTCTCCTTCAGGCCCGCGAGAGCGATGATGTCTCCGGCATAGGCGTTCTCGATCTCCTCGCGGTTGTTGGAGTGCATCATCATCATCCGGCCGATGCGCTCGCGCTTGCCCTTGGTCGAGTTCACGACCGAGTCGCCCTTGGACAGGGTGCCCGAGTAGACGCGGGTGAAGGTCAGCGAGCCGACGAAGGGGTCGTTCATGATCTTGAACGCGAGTCCCGAGAAGGGCTCCTCGTCGGAGGCATGACGCGCGATGTTGCGCTCTTCCGTCTCGTCGTCCGGCGAGAAGCCCATATAGGCGGGCACGTCGAGCGGCGAGGGGAGGAAGTCGATCACGGCGTTGAGCAGGGGCTGCACGCCCTTGTTCTTGAACGCCGAGCCGGCGGCCACGGGCACGAAGCTGAGATTCAGCGTGCCCTTGCGGATCAGGCCGCGCAGCGTGTCGACATCGGGCTCCTGCCCTTCGAGATAGGCCTCCATCGCGGCGTCGTCCTGCTCGACGGCGCCCTCGATGAGGGTGTTGCGCCACTCCTCGGCGAGCTCCTGCAGCTCGGGACGGATCGGCTGACGCACCCAGGCCGCGCCAAGATCCTCGCCCTTCCAGACCCACTCTTCCATCGTGATGAGGTTCACGATGCCCTCGAGCTGGTCCTCGGCACCGATCGGCAGGTTGATCGGCAGCGGGGTCGCGCCGGTCCGGTCCTTGATCATCTTCACGCAGTTGAAGAAGTCGGCGCCGATCTTGTCCATCTTGTTGACGAAGACGATGCGCGGAACCTTGTAGCGGTCGGCCTGGCGCCAGACGGTCTCGGTCTGGGGCTCGACGCCGGCATTGGCGTCCAGAAGGCAAATCGCGCCGTCGAGCACGGCGAGCGAGCGCTCCACCTCGATGGTGAAGTCGACGTGGCCGGGCGTGTCGATGATGTTGAAGCGGAACTTGGTGTCCGACGTGCCCTCTGCGGTCGGATCCTCCTGGCGCTGCCAGAAGGTCGTGGTCGCGGCGGACGTGATCGTGATGCCGCGCTCCTGCTCCTGCTCCATCCAGTCCATGGTGGCGGCGCCGTCATGGACCTCGCCGATCTTGTGGGACCGGCCGGTGTAGTAGAGGATGCGCTCCGTCGTCGTGGTCTTGCCGGCGTCGATATGCGCCATGATCCCGAAGTTGCGGTAGCGCTGAAGGGGATAGTCGCGAGCCATTCTCGGCCTCCTTTCCGCTTACCAGCGGTAATGGCTGAACGCGCGGTTCGCGTCGGCCATCTTGTGGGTGTCTTCGCGCTTCTTCACGGCGGAGCCGCGGCCGTTGACGGCATCGGCGAGCTCGCCGGCGAGGCGCTCTTCCATCGTGTTCTCGTTCCGGGCCTTCGCGGCGGCGATCAGCCAGCGGATGGCCAGCGCCTCGCGGCGCTCGGGGCGGACATCGACGGGGACCTGGTAGGTCGCGCCGCCGACCCGGCGGGAGCGGACCTCGACGCTGGGCTTCACGTTGTCCAGCGCCTCGTGGAAGACCTCGACGGGGGCCTTCTTCAGCCGGCTCTCGACGCGGTCGAAGGCGTTGTAGACGATCCGTTCGGCGACGGACTTCTTTCCGTCGACCATCAGGTTGTTCATGAACTTGGTGAGAACCCGGTCGCCATACTTGGCGTCGGGCAGGACTTCGCGCTTCTCTGCGGCGTGACGGCGGGACATGGATGTGTCTCTCTCTCGTATCTAGGGCGGTGCGTGCCAGCACGCACCCTACGGGCAAGGGGTCGGGTGCGCGCCGGGCACGCACCGTCCAGGATCACTTCGGACGCTTGGCGCCGTACTTGGACCGGCGCTGCTTCCGGTTCTTGACGCCCTGCGTGTCGAGCACGCCGCGCAGGATGTGGTAGCGCACGCCCGGAAGGTCCTTCACCCGGCCGCCGCGGATCAGGACCACCGAGTGCTCCTGCAGGTTGTGGCTCTCGCCCGGAATGTACGAGATCACCTCGTACTGGTTCGTCAGGCGGACCTTGGCGACCTTCCGCATGGCCGAGTTCGGCTTCTTCGGCGTCGTGGTGTAGACGCGCGTGCAGACGCCGCGCTTCTGCGGGCAGCCTTCGAGATGCTGCGACTTGGACTTCGTGACTTTGGGCTGACGCGGCTTGCGGATCAGCTGCTGGATCGTCGGCATTGGGCTGTTTTTCCCCGTTCCTGGCACATGTGCGCGGTCCCGGGGGACCGCCGGTTTCGTGAACGCCACGACACGTCTGCCGCAACGCAAAATACCCGCCCGGGTCCCGCTACCTGCGGCCCAAGGCGGTCGGTCTAGCAGAGGATCGGGGCGGTCTTCGCCCGGATCGTGACCATCGCAACTCTGATTTGCGCCGTATCGGGCAGGGCCCCGGCGCGAGTGCGCGCTACATAGGGGGAGTCGCCGGGCCTGTCAACAACGCCCCCCGGGGGCGTCCGGCGCCCCTCCCGCTCAGCGCGGCGGGACCTTGGGGCGGGCGAGTCCGAGGCGGCGCTCGCGCCAGAACGAGAACAGGCCCGACCCCACGACGATGGCGGCGCCCGCCAGGGTCAGCGCCTCGGGGAACTCGCCGAAGACGGCCCAGCCGGCCAGCAGCGCGACGATCAGACCGGTATAGCGGAACGGCGCGACATAGCCGATCTCGCCCACCCGCATGGCCCCGATGATGCCCAGATAGGCGACCAGCATGAACAGGGCGGAGAGCGCGATCAGCCCCGCCTGCCCCGCCCCGACGGGTTGCCATCCGCCCGGCAGCGACAGGGCGAAGCCCATGACCGTGACCAGCCCCGCCGAGACCAGCGTGACGAGGAAGGTCGGCACCGCCCGCGACAATCGCCGGGTCACCAGATCGCGCCCCGCGGCGAAGGCGACCGTGACGACCCCGAGCACCGAATAGATCGTGAAGATGTCGCCGCCCGGCCGCACGATCAGCAGCACCCCGACGAAGCCCGCCCCGATCGCCGCCCAGCGGCGCCATCCGACCGGCTCGGCGAAGAAGAGCGCGGCGCCCAGCGTCACCGCCAGCGGCAGGGCCTGCAGGATCGCCGTGAGGTTGGCGAGCGGCATGTGGACGAGCGCCGTGAGGAAGGTCCAGGCCGCCGCCAGCTCGAACAGGCCGCGCAGGCCCATCAGGCCCCAGTCGGTCCGCGTGGCGAGGCCGCGCCGGTAATGGCCCAGCATCCGCCCCGCGACGAGCAGCAGCAGGCAGGCCAGCGTCCCGCGCAGCGCGACGACCTGCATCAGCGGCAGGTCCTGGGACAGAAGCTTCACGCAGGCGTCGTTCAGCGTGAAGCCGGTCATGGCGAGGGTCATCAGCCCGGCGCCGCGCAGGTTGTCGGCGCCGCGCCCGTCCGGAATCGTGTCGCGGGCCGGAATCGTGTCGCGAGCCGGAATCGTGTCGCGGGTAGGTGTCATGCCCCCGCCCCTACGCCCGCCCGCGGCTGGACGCCAGAGCGCGCGGCATGGTTACGTCCGCGCCATGAGCGGTCCTGAATCCTTCCTCGTCTTCGGCGGCATGCGCGACGAGGGCGCGTGGCTGGTGGAGTGGGTGTCGTGGCAGCGGATGCTCGGCTTCGACATCCTCATCGCCGTCAACGACTGCACCGACCATTCGCCGCAACTTCTCCAGGCCTTCGCCGAGGCGGGCTGGCTGACCTGGTTCGCGCATCGTCCCCGCCCCGGCCAGCCGCCCAAGGCGAGCGCCCATGCCGCGATGATGGGCCGGCCCGAGCGGCAGGCGGCGGACTGGATGCTGATCTGCGACGTCGACGAGTTCCTCGTCCTGCATCGGGGCGACGGCACGGTGCGGTCCTTCCTCGACGATCTGGGCCGCGATCATCTAGGTGTCGCGTTCCACTGGCGCTGCTTCGGCAATTCGGGGTGGGACCGGTATCAGGACGGCCTCGTGCACCGGCAGTTCCAGCGCTGCGGGCCGAACGGGATGCGCCCGAACATCATGGTCAAGACGCTGACGCGGACCCCGCGCCGCTTCGGGGCCTTCTCGGATCACGGGCCCTGGAAGTTCGAGGGCGAGATGGGCGCGGGGCGGAACGTCATCGTCGACAGCGCGGGCCGGGTGATCGAGCGCTTCTCCACCGGGCCGCACCCGGTCCGCTATACCTCGCCCGAGGAGATCGAGCATTCCGGCGGGCAGATGAACCACTACGTCGTCCGCTCCGACGAGCACTGGGCGATGAAGAAGGGCACCGCCTCGGCCAGCGCGGGGAAGGACCGCTATACGGAGCAGTTCCACAGGGCGCGCAACCGCAACGGCCGGCGCGACGCCTCGGCCCTCGCCTACCGGGACAGGTTCGACCGGATCCACGCGGAGGCGGTGGCCCTGCCGGGGGTCGCCCGGCTGCATCACCTGTGCTGCGCCGACTACGTCGCGCGGCTCTGCGCCAGCCGTGGCGCGGATCCGGCGGAGGATCCGCGCTGGCAGGATCACATGGCGGAGGCGGCGGCGCTCAGCGCCTGACCTCGAACCCCTCGGCCCCCTGCGGCGCGGCGCTTTCGACCGTCAGCCCCTCGACGCTCGCTAAGGTCGGCCCCTGCCCCAGCTTCTCCTCGAAGGCGGCGACGGCCGCGTCCGGCCCCTCGGCCGCGCCGCTGACGCGCCCGTCCGCCTCGTTGCGGACCCAGCCCGACAGCCCCAGCTCCCGGGCCGTCTCGCGGGTCCAGTGCCGGAAGCCGACACCCTGGACGCGGCCGGAAATGGTGAAGGTGATGGCCCGTGTCATGCTGCCCCTCCCGTTCTGGTCGGCTCACCACATAGGCGGGATGGCGGGCGGGGCGATGCGCCGGGACGGCGCGAGCGGCGGCGGCCGCCCACGGGGCTTCGTTCCGCAGCCCGGAAAGGGCCCGGGACGAAGAAGGCTCGCGAAACGAAGAAGGGCCCCCGGCGGGGGCCCTTTTCCTGATCCTGCGGACGGGGGAGGATCACTCCTCCCGGCTCTCCGGCGTGTCGACCACGATCGTGTCGAGATCGTCCGCCTCGTCCGTGTCGAGACCCGCATTCTGGTTCTCGATGGCGAGCGCGGCCTCGGCGGCCTCGCGGCGCTCCTCGATGACCGAGGTGTCGCGGTCCGAGGCGATCTTACGCACGCGGCTGGTCGCCCCGCCCGTCCCGGCCGGGATGAGCCGGCCGACGATCACGTTCTCCTTCAGGCCGACGAGCTTGTCGCGCTTGCCCTGGACCGAGGCCTCGGTCAGCACGCGCGTCGTCTCCTGGAAGGACGCGGCCGAGATGAACGACCGGGTCTGCAGCGACGCCTTGGTGATGCCGAGGAGGACCGGCACGCCATGCGCCGGGCGGCCCTTCTTGGCCAGCGCCTTGTCGTTGGCCTCGTCGAACTCGGCCTTGTCGACATGCTCGCCCTTCAGCAGCGTGGTCTCGCCGCTGTCGAGGATCTCGATCTTCTGCAGCATCTGCCGCACGATCACCTCGATGTGCTTGTCGTTGATCTTCACGCCCTGCAGTCGATAGACGTCCTGCACCTCGTCGATCATGTACTCGGCCAGCGCCTCGACGCCCATGATGGCGAGGATGTCATGGGGGGCAGGATTGCCGTCCATGATGTAGTCGCCCTTCTGGACGTAGTCGCCTTCCTGGACCGGGATGTGCTTGCCCTTGGGGACCATGTACTCGACCTTGTCGAGCGACTCGTCGGCCGGCTCGATCGCGATCCGCCGCTTGTTCTTGTAGTCCTTTCCGAACCGCACGTAGCCGTCGATCTCGGCGATGATGGCGTGGTCCTTGGGCCGGCGCGCCTCGAAGAGTTCGGCCACACGCGGCAGACCGCCGGTGATGTCCTTCGTCTTCGCGCCCTCGCGCGGGATCCGCGCGACGACGTCGCCGGCCTGGATCTCCTGCCCGTCCTCGACCGACAGGATGGCGTCGACCGACATCGGGTAGGTGACGGGGTTGCCGTCGTCCTTGCGCACCGGTTCGCCGTCCTGGCCCACGATCAGGATCTCGGGCTTGAGATCGCTGCCCTTGGGCACGCTGCGCCAGTCGCTGACGATGCGCTGGGTCATGCCCGTCGCGTCGTCCGTCTCCTCGCGCACGGCGATGCCGTTGACGAGGTCGACATAGCGCGCCGTGCCGGCCCGCTCGGCGATGATCGGCAGGGTGTAGGGGTCCCATTCGAAGAGCTTGGTGCCGCGCGCGACCTCCTCGCCCTCCTTCACGAAGACCTTGGTGCCGTAGCCGACCTTGTGGCTGGCCCGCTCCTCGCCCTCGCCGCCCATGATGACGACCTGCATGTTGCGGCCCATCACGATCTGCTCACCCGCCGCGTTCTCCAGCAGGTTCGCGTTCTTGAACGCGATCGTGCCGGCCTGGCTGGCCTCGAGGAAGCTCTGCTGACCGCCCTGCGCCACGCCGCCGATGTGGAAGGTCCGCATCGTCAGCTGGGTGCCGGGCTCGCCGATGGACTGGGCGGCGATGATGCCGACCGCCTCGCCGATGTTCACGCGCGTGCCGCGGGCAAGGTCGCGCCCGTAGCAGGCGGCGCAGACGCCGTCCTCGGCCTCGCAGGTCAGCGGGCTGCGGATCCGCAGCTTCAGCACGCCCGCGCTCTCGATGGCGTCGGCCTTGCGCTCGTCGATGAGTTCGCCGGCCTTGACCAGGATCTCGTCGTCGCCCGGCGCCGTGACGTCGTCCGCCGCGACCCGGCCGAGGATCCGCTCGGCCAGCGAGGACACGATCTCGCCGTCATTGACCGCCGCCTGCGCGGTGATCGCGCGATCGGTGCCGCAATCGGGCTCGCGCACGATGCAGTCCTGCGCCACGTCGACGAGACGGCGGGTCAGGTAGCCCGAGTTCGCCGTCTTGAGCGCCGTGTCCGACAGACCCTTCCGCGCGCCGTGGGTGGAGTTGAAGTACTCCAGCACGGTCAGGCCTTCCTTGAAGTTCGAGATGATCGGCGTCTCGATGATCTCGCCCGAGGGCTTGGCCATCAGGCCGCGCATCCCGCCGAGCTGCTTCATCTGCGTGACCGAGCCCCGGGCCCCCGAGTTGGCCATCATGTAGACCGAGTTCGGCTCGAGTTCGGCGCCGTTCTCGTCCCGGCGGTTGGCCGAGATGGTCGACATCATCGCCGCGGTGACCTTGTCGTTGCACTTCGACCAGGCGTCCACGACCTTGTTGTACTTCTCGCCCTGGGTGATCAGGCCGTCCATGTACTGCTGTTCGAAGTCCTTGACCTGCTCGCGGGTCTCCTCGACCAGGGCCCATTTCTGCTCGGGCACGACCATGTCGCCCTTGCCGAAGCTGATGCCGGCGCGGAACGCCTCCTTGAAGCCCGCGGACATGATCTGGTCGCAGAAGATGACCGACTCCTTCTGCCCGCAGTAGCGGTAGACGGTGTCGATGACCTGCTGCACCTCCTTCTTGCGCAGCAGCGTGTTGACCAGGTCGAACGGCGCCTTGGCGTTCAGCGGCAGGAGCGCGCCGAGCCGCAGGCGGCCGGGCGTCGTCTCGTAGCGCTTCATCACCTCGTTGCCCTCGTCGTCGATCTGCTTGATCCGGGCGGTGATCTTGGCGTGCAGGTGGACCTCGCCCGCGGTCAGGGCGTGCTCGACCTCCTCGACCGAGGCGAAGGACATGCCCTCGCCCTTCATGCCTTCACGCATGATGGTCGTGTAGTAGAGGCCGAGGACCATGTCCTGCGACGGCACGATGATCGGCGCGCCGTTGGCGGGCGACAGCACGTTGTTGGTCGACATCATCAGGACGCGCGCCTCGAGCTGGGCTTCCAGCGAGAGGGGCACGTGCACGGCCATCTGGTCGCCGTCGAAGTCGGCGTTGAAGGCCGAGCAGACGAGCGGGTGCAGCTGGATCGCCTTGCCCTCGATGAGGGTGGGCTCGAAGGCCTGGATGCCCAGGCGGTGCAGCGTCGGCGCGCGGTTCAGAAGGACCGGGTGCTCGCGGATCACCTCGTCGAGGATGTCCCAGACCTCCGGACGCTCCTTCTCGACCAGCTTCTTGGCCTGCTTCACCGTGGAGGACAGGCCCTTGGCTTCCAGCCGCGAGTAGATGAACGGCTTGAACAGCTCGAGCGCCATCTTCTTGGGCAGGCCGCACTGGTGCAGCTTGAGCTCCGGCCCGGTCACGATGACCGACCGGCCGGAGAAGTCGACGCGCTTGCCGAGCAGGTTCTGCCGGAACCGGCCCTGCTTGCCCTTGAGCATGTCGGACAGCGACTTCAGCGGACGCTTGTTGGCGCCGGTGATGACGCGGCCGCGGCGGCCGTTGTCGAACAGCGCGTCGACCGATTCCTGCAGCATCCGCTTCTCGTTGCGGACGATGATGTCGGGCGCACGCAGCTCGATCAGCCGCTTGAGGCGGTTGTTGCGGTTGATGACCCGGCGATACAGGTCGTTGAGGTCGGAGGTCGCGAACCGGCCGCCGTCCAGCGGGACGAGCGGGCGCAGCTCCGGCGGGATCACCGGAATGACGGTCAGGATCATCCATTCCGGGCGGTTGCCGGATTCGACGAAGCTCTCGACGATCTTCAGCCGCTTGATGATCTTCTTCGGCTTCAGCTCGCCCGTCGCCTCCTTCAGCTCCTCGCGGAGCTGCTCGGCGGTGGATTCCAGGTCGATCTGGGCCAGCATCTCGCGGATGGCCTCGGCGCCGATATTGGCGCTGAACGCGTCGGCGCCGTAATTGTCCTGCGCGTCGAGATACTCCTCCTCGGTCATCAGCTGGCCGTAGACGAGGTCCGTCAGGCCCGGCTCGATGACGACGTAGTTCTCGAAGTAGAGGATCCGCTCGAGGTCACGGAGCGTCATGTCCAGCATCAGGCCGATCCGGGACGGGAGCGACTTGAGGAACCAGATATGCGCGACCGGCGCGGCCAGCTCGATATGGCCCATGCGCTCGCGCCGGACCTTCTGCAGCGTCACCTCCACGCCGCACTTCTCGCAGACGACGCCGCGATACTTCATGCGCTTGTACTTGCCGCAAAGGCACTCGTAATCCTTTACCGGCCCGAAGATGCGGGCGCAGAACAGGCCGTCGCGCTCGGGCTTGAAGGTCCGGTAGTTGATCGTCTCCGGCTTCTTGATCTCGCCGAAGGACCAGCTGAGGATCCGTTCCGGGCTGGCGAGGCTCACCTTGATCTCGTCGAAGGTCTTGGCCGGCGTCAGCGGGTTGAACGGGTTGTTCGTGAGTTCCTGGTTCATGTCAGGTTCCTTGAAAAAGGGCGTCGGGGGAGCGGTGCGCGGGGACCACGCATCGAAGGTGCGTGGGGACCACGCACCCTACGGACAAAGGCGTAGGGTGCGTGCTTGCACGCGCCGTTATTCCTCCTCCTCCGCGTCCAGGAGTTCCATGTTCAGGCCGAGGCCGCGGACTTCCTTGACGAGCACGTTGAAGCTCTCGGGAACGCCCGCCTCGAAGTTGTCCTCGCCCTTGACGATCGCCTCGTAGACCTTGGTCCGGCCGGCCACGTCGTCCGACTTCACCGTGAGCATCTCCTGCAGGGTGTAGGCGGCGCCGTAGGCTTCCAGCGCCCAGACCTCCATCTCGCCGAAGCGCTGGCCGCCGAACTGCGCCTTGCCGCCCAGCGGCTGCTGGGTGACGAGCGAGTACGGCCCCGTCGAACGGGCGTGGATCTTGTCGTCGACCAGGTGGTGCAGCTTGAGGATGTACTTCATCCCCACCGTCACCTGACGCTGGAACCGCTCGCCGGTGCGACCGTCGAACAGCCAGGATTGCCCCGACGTGTCGAAGCCCGCGCGCTGGAGCATGTCGTCGACATCCGGCTCCTTCGCGCCGTCGAAGACCGGCGTCGCGATCGGCACGCCCTTGCGGACATTGCCGGCCATCTCGATCAGGGCCTCTTCCGGCGTCTCGGCGATGCCCTCTTCGTAGACGTCGTCGCCATAGGCCAGCTTCATCGCCTCGCGGACGGGGGTCATGTCGCCGGACCGGCGATAGCCCTCCAGCGCCTGGTCGATCTTGATGCCCAGGTTCCGGCTGGCCCAGCCCATGTGGCACTCGAGGATCTGCCCCACGTTCATCCGGCTCGGCACGCCGAGCGGATTGAGGCAGACGTCGACGGGGGTGCCGTCCTCGAGGAAGGGCATGTCCTCCTGCGGGATCACCTTGGACACCACGCCCTTGTTGCCGTGACGGCCGGCCATCTTGTCGCCGGGCTGCAGCTTGCGCTTCACCGCGACGAAGACCTTGACCATCTTCATCACGCCGGGGGGCAGGTCGTCGCCGCGGCGGACCTTCTCGACCTTGTCCTCGAACCGGGCGTCGAGCGTGCGCTTCTGCACCTCGTACTGCTCGTTCAGGGCCTCCATGATCTTGGCGTCGTCCTCGTCCTCGAGGGCGAGCTGCCACCACTGGCCGCGGGACAGCTGATCGTCGAGCAGCTCGGCCGTGATCTCGCCGGACTTGAAGCCCTTGGGACCCTTCACGGCCTTCTTGCCGAGGATGAGATCGCGCAGGCGGGCGTAGATGTTGCGGTCGAGGATGGCGAGCTCGTCGTCCCGGTCGCGGCCGAGACGCGCAATCTCCTCGCGCTCGATCTGCAGGGCGCGCTCGTCCTTGTCGATGCCGTGCCGGTTGAAGACGCGGACCTCGACCACAGTGCCGTAATCGCCGGGCGGCAGGCGCAGCGACGTGTCGCGCACGTCCGACGCCTTCTCCCCGAAGATGGCGCGGAGGAGTTTCTCCTCCGGCGTCATCGGGGATTCACCTTTCGGGGTGATCTTGCCCACGAGGATGTCGCCCGGCCCCACTTCGGCGCCGATATAGACGATGCCCGCCTCGTCGAGGTTGCGCAGCGCCTCCTCGCCGACGTTCGGAATGTCGCGGGTGATCTCTTCCGGGCCCAGCTTGGTGTCGCGGGCGGCCACGTCGAAGACCTCGATATGGATCGAGGTGAAGACGTCGTCCTTCACGATCCGCTCGGAGATCAGGATCGAGTCCTCGTAGTTGTAGCCGTTCCACGGCATGAACGCGACGAGGACGTTCTTGCCCAGCGCCAGCTCGCCCAGATCGGTCGACGGGCCGTCGGCGATGACCTCGCCCTTGCCCACCGTGTCGCCCACCTTCACCAGCGGACGCTGGTTGATGCAGGTGTTCTGGTTCGACCGCTGGAACTTGCGCAGGCGGTAGATGTCGACGCCCGCATCGCCGAGGGACAGGTCCTCGGTCGCGCGCACGACGATCCGCTGCGCGTCGACCTGATCGATCACGCCGGCCCGGCGCGCCTGGATGGCGGCGCCGGAATCGATGGCGACCTTGCCCTCGATGCCGGTACCGACGAGCGGCGCCTCGGCCTGGAGGAGCGGCACGGCCTGCCGCTGCATGTTCGAGCCCATGAGCGCGCGGTTCGCGTCGTCGTTCTCGAGGAACGGGATCAGCGAGGCGGCGACCGAGACGAGCTGCTTGGGCGACACGTCGATCAGGTCGACGCTCTCGGACGGGGCCAGCGTGTATTCACCGGCCTGCCGCGTGTTGACGAACTCGTTGACGAGGTTGCCCTTGTCGTCAATCGCGGCGTTGGCCTGCGCCACCGTGTGACGCTGTTCCTCGGTCGCGGACATGTAATGGACTTCGTCCGTCACCTGCGCGTTCTGGACCTTGCGGTAGGGCGTCTCGATGAAGCCGTACTTGTTCACCCGCGCGAATGTGGCGAGCGAGTTGATGAGACCGATGTTCGGGCCTTCCGGCGTCTCGATCGGGCACATCCGGCCGTAATGGGTCGGGTGCACGTCGCGCACCTCGAAGCCCGCGCGCTCGCGCGTCAGGCCGCCCGGCCCGAGGGCCGAGAGACGCCGCTTGTGCGTCACTTCCGACAGCGGGTTGGTCTGGTCCATGAACTGCGACAGCTGCGAGGAGCCGAAGAACTCGCGCACCGCGGCGGCCGCCGGCTTGGCGTTGATCAGGTCCTGCGGCATCACCGTGTCGATTTCGACCGAGGACATGCGCTCCTTGATGGCGCGCTCCATCCGCAGCAGGCCGACGCGGTACTGGTTCTCCATCAGCTCGCCGACCGAGCGCACCCGGCGGTTGCCGAGGTGGTCGATGTCGTCGATCTCGCCCTTGCCATCGCGCAGGTCGACCAGCGCCTTGATGCAGGCGAGGATGTCCTCGCGGCGCAGCGTGCGCTGGGTGTCCGGCGCGTCGAGGTCGAGGCGCATGTTCATCTTGACCCGGCCCACGGCCGACAGGTCGTAGCGCTCGCCGTCGAAGAACAGCTGGTCGAACAGCGCCGAGGCGGCGTCGACGGTCGGCGGCTCGCCCGGGCGCATGACCCGGTAGATGTCCATGAGCGCGCCTTCGCGGTTCATGTTCTTGTCCGCGGCCATCGTGTTCCGCATGTACGGACCGACATTGATGTTGTCGATGTCGAGCACGGGGATCGTCTCGATCCCGGCATCCATCAGCTCCTTGACGGAGCCGCCGATGACCTCGCCGTCCTTGTCCATCTCGAGCGTCAGCTCGTCGCCGGCCTCGACATAGATCGCGCCGGTCTCCTCGTTGATGATGTCGCGGGCGACGTATTTCCCGACGATCTGCCGGTAGGGCAGCAGCAGGTCGGTGATCTTCCCCTCGTCGATCATCTTCTTGACCGCGCGCGGCGTGACCTTGTCGCCGGCCTTGGCGATCACCTCGCCCGTATCGGCGTCGACGAGATCGTAGGTCGGGCGCGTGCCGCGCACCCGCTCGGGGAAGAACTTCGTGCGCCAGGCCTGCGCCTTGCGGTCGAAGGTGTAGTCGACCGTGTTGTAGTAGGCATCCATGATGCCTTCCTGGTCGAGGCCGAGCGCATAG
This sequence comes from Wenxinia saemankumensis, assembly GCF_900141735.1. Classification (GTDB taxonomy): domain Bacteria; phylum Pseudomonadota; class Alphaproteobacteria; order Rhodobacterales; family Rhodobacteraceae; genus Wenxinia; species Wenxinia saemankumensis. The sequence goes on along the minus strand of NZ_FQYO01000002.1, from coordinate 234,179 downwards.
AGCAGCGTCGTCACCGGCAGCTTCCGGCGGCGGTCGATGCGCGCGTAGACGAGATCCTTGGCGTCGAACTCGAAGTCCAGCCAGGAGCCGCGATAGGGGATGATCCGGCAGGCGAAGAGCAGCTTGCCCGAGCTGTGCGTCTTGCCCTTGTCATGGTCGAAGAACACGCCCGGGGAGCGGTGCATCTGGCTGACGATGACCCGCTCGGTCCCGTTGACGATGAAGGTGCCGTTCGGCGTCATCAGGGGCATGTCGCCCATGAAGACGTCCTGCTCCTTGATGTCCTTGACCGACTTGGCGCCCGTGTCCTCGTCCACGTCGAACACGATGAGGCGCAGCGTCACCTTCAGCGGCGCGGCATAGGTCATGTCGCGCTGCTGGCATTCCTCGACGTCGTATTTGGGCTTCTCGAGCTCGTACTTCACGAATTCGAGCGTGGCCGTCTCGTTGAAGTCCTTGATCGGGAAGACCGACTGGAACACGCCCCGGATCCCCTCGCCGTCCTGCGGCTCGGGCTGGTCGCCGGAGTTCAGGAAGAGATCGTAGGAGGATTTCTGAACCTCGATGAGGTTCGGCATCTCCAGCACTTCGCGGATCTTGCCGTAATACTTGCGAAGGCGCTTCTGTCCGAGGAACGACTGAGCCATGCTGCGGGGAACTCCATGCGTCTGGCGGGCGTACTTCGGCCGGGACACCGAAGGGCGCTCACTGTTCGGTCGGGACCGTCTCCATGCTCGAGGCGCGCCCAAACGCCTCTCTCGAAACGGTCAACTGACCCGTCAGAACGCAGGATTTCCTGCCCTCTGAGAGATCAGCGGTCGGATGGTTGGCGATGTGTTTACGTTTGGGGCTGCGGCACGAGGCGGCATCTATGGCAGATTCGCCGCAAGCGCAAGGGGGCGGCGGACGCGGACGTCAAGGGCCATCGCGCGCGCCCATGCCCGCCGGAACGCAGAAGCGGCGGCCCCGTTCGGGACCGCCGCTCCATTTCCGCCGTAGGGTGCGTGCTCGCCACGCACCGCGGCCCGCCTCAGGCCAGTTCGACCTTGGCGCCGGCCGCTTCCAGCTTCGCCTTGATCTCTTCGGCTTCCGCCTTGGGAGCGGCTTCCTTGATCTTGCCGCCGGCCTCGACGAGGTCCTTGGCTTCCTTGAGGCCGAGGCCGGTGATGCCGCGGACTTCCTTGATCACGTTGATCTTCTGCGCGCCGGCATCCTTGAGGACGACGTCGAACTCGGTCTTCTCCTCGGCTGCCTCGGCGGCGCCGCCGGCGGCGGGGCCGGCCATCATCACCGCGCCGCCGGCGGCGGGCTCGATGCCGTACTCATCCTTGAGGATGGTCTTCAGTTCCTGGGCCTCGAGAAGGGTCAGACCCACGATCTCTTCGGCGAGTTTTTTCAGATCGGCCATTTCAGGTATCCGTTTGCTTTAGGTGTGTTCCAACGACGGGGCCGGACCCGGCCCCGCAGACATTGAGGAGTCAGGCGGCGTCCGCCCGCTCCTCGATGGTCGAAAGGATGCTCGCGATGTTCGAGGCAGGTGCGCCGATCGCCCCGGCGATGTTCGAGGCCGGCGCGGCGATGCAGCCCACGATGGAAGCGATGAGCTCCTCGCGGCTGGGCATCTTGGCGACGGCCTGCACACCGGCAGGATCGAGAGCCGTGTCGCCCATGGCACCGCCGAGGATGACGAGCTTGTCGTTCCCCTTGGCGTATTCGTCGACCACCTTGGCCGCGGCCACGGGATCTTCGGAATAGGACAACACGGTCATGCCCGTGAGGTACTCGCCGATGCTCTCGCACGGCTTGCCCTCGAGGGCGATCTTGGCGAGCCTGTTCTTGGCAACGCGCACGGACCCGCCCGCATCACGCATCTTCGCGCGCAGGTCCTGCATCTGAGCAACCGTCATGCCTTCGTAGCGGGCAACCACCACGACGCCAGAGCTTTCGAAGATCTGGCCGAGTTCCTCGACCACTTTCTCTTTCTGGGCTCTATCCACAGTTTCACTCCAAGTTGGGGTTTCCCCCGGCTCAGTCGTGCCGATCCCCGAGAGCCGAGGAACGGCGGCGTAGTCCTGTCAACGGGGAGGAGCCGAAACTGCCCCGGAACGCGGGCCCGCATCGGGCGCGTCCGGCCAATCTGGTCTGTTCCCGTCTCGGGCAGGATTTAGCGGCCTTGGGGCCCACCCACCGTCTCGGACGAAACGAAGACGCGCCCGAATCGCGCGGGACGCCTTCGGGTGCCTCCCTAGCGGCTGCGGCGGGGCTTGCCAAGGGGCGGGCGCCATTCCCGCGCGGTCTCAGGCTCCGGTCTTCCCCGGTCCCGCGGCGACATGCGCCGCGGCGAAGTCGACGAGGGCCCGCATCGGCATCACCCGGACCCGACCCCCGAGCCCCTCGCCCACCCGGCCGGTACGGACGAAGGCCGCACCGATCCCGGCGAAGCGGTCGGCGAAGCCTTCGACCTCCTCCACCTCCTGCCAGATCGTCCGGCCGCCCTCGCGCCGGACCGGCAAGCGGACGCGGCGCGGCGCGACGCCGGGCACGCGCCATTCGGCGAGGTGGAAGGCGGTGCAGGACTCCCATCCCGCGCCCAGCAGGACGATCCTCGCATCGGCATCGTAGAGCCGCGCGAGGGGCGACCCCTCGCCCTGCGCGGGGGCCAGCGGATGGCCGCGCGTCAGGTCGGCCGCGGCGGGCCCGAGGGCCAGGAGCGATTGTGCCGGGTGGTGCGAGCGCTCCACGCCGTGCACCGCGCGGAGCGCCTCGTTCACGCGGCTGAGCCCCCGAGTCGGCGTCAGCCCCGGATCGAAGTGCGGCATCGCGTCCCGCACCTCGTCCACCCATCCGGGCGGCAGAGGCGGGGCCACCCATGCGCCCGGGTCGGTCAGCTGCGTGCTGTCGCCGTTCATCGCCAGGGTTCCCCCGGGCCCCAGCACGTCGCGCAGCGCCTCCAGCACCGACTGGGCCGCCCCCGGCAGCCAGCCCAGCCGCGACATCGCGGCATGGGCCAGGGCCACGTCGCCCGCCCGCAGGCCCGCCTGCCGCAGCGCCCCCGCCAGCGCCCCGCGCGTCAGCGGCGCCCCGGACCGCGCCATCGCCTCTTCTTCCCGCGACACGCGCGCTCCTTTCCGCCGCCCGGCCGGCCGCTATCTCGACCCTCGCACAAGGCAAGGAAGGGAGATCCCCATGAAGACCGCGCAGGACTTTCTCGACAAGGCCAATGCCGTCGTCCCCAGGATCGGCTTCGACGACGCCGTGGCCAAGCACAAGTCGGGCAACACGCTCTTCGTCGACGTGCGCGACAGCGGCGACATCGCCAGGACCGGAACGATCGAAGGGGCCAAGCGCATCCCGCGCGGCATGATCGAGTTCGTCGCCGACCCGAACACGCCGTTCCACGACCCCGCTCTGACGCCCGATGCCGACATCGTGCTGATCTGCGGCAAGGGCGGCCAGGCGGCTCTCTCGGGCAAGACCCTGCACGACATGGGTTTCAAGCATCTGGCCAATGCCGGCGGCTTCCCCGACTGGAAGGAGAAGGGCGGCCCGTCCGAAGCCGGGTAAGGCGTCCCGCCGCCCCGGACTGACCCCGGGTGAGCGCATTTCGGCAGGCGAGCCGGCGGAACCCGGCCGATGCTGAGCCGTTGGGAAAGCGCAATCGAAACCAACTCAAGAGGTTCGACATGAAATACGCCATTCCCGCCGCCCTCGCCGCGTCCCTCGTCGCCGGCCCGCTCGTCGCGCAGGACACGATGACCACCGAGGCCATGACGACCGCCGACATGGCGAACATGGACCGCGCGGAGCTGATCCGCACCCGCGACATCACAGGCGGCAACGTCTACACCATGAACCCCGCCGACGACGAAGGCTGGAGCCCCAACACCGCCTATGACGGTGTGGGCGAAGGCTGGAACAACATCGGCGAGATCGAGGATGTCGTCCTCGACACCAACGGCCAGATGATCGGCATCGTGGCCGAGGTCGGCGGCTTCCTCGACATTGGCGACAAGCACGTGCTGGTCTCCACCGGCGACGTCAACCTCGTCGCGGTGGACGATGCGACCTACGCGTTCGTCACCCGTCTGAGCGAGGAGGAGCTCGAGCAGCTTCCCGACGTGGACGAAGGGTTCTGGGACTGATCCCGCACGATCATCCCGAACGAAGGGGCGCCCTCGGGCGCCCCTTTTTCGTGGGGCGGGCTTTGCAGCGCCTCCCCTTGACCCCGGGCGACCGGCGGCGGCACGTAGCCCGCGACGCCCCTTCCCGGAAGACGACACCATGACGACCGCCGCCGCCCCGATGACCGCAAGGGCCCTGACGCATCACCGCGCCGTCTTCGCGCTCTTCTTCCTCTACGCCGTGGTGCTGGGCGCGATCCTGTCGCGGCTCTACGACATGCAGGTGCGACTCGGGGTGGAGGAGGGGGCGCTCGGCCTCGGTCTGCTGGGGATGCCGCTCGGCACGCAGATCGCGCTTCTTCTCGGGGCGCCTCTGGTGCGGCGGCTGGGACTGAAGGGGATCGTCGGCGCGGGCATGGTCCTGCTAGCAGTGGGGCAGACCCTCGCCGCGACCACCCTGACGATCCCGCTCTTCTTCGCGGCGCTGACGCTGGGGGGCCTCGGCATAGGGCTGATCGAGGTCGTCCTGAACCTCGAGGCGGACCGGGGGGAGGCGATGCTCGGACGGCGGATCATGTCCCGCGCCCATTCCTTCTGGAGCTTCGGCTTCTTCGCCGCGGGGCTCGTCGGCGCGGCCGCGGCCGGGCTGGCCATGCCGGTCTGGCTGCACCTCGTCATCCTCGACGCGGTCGCGCTGGTCGCCACGGCCGTGGTGCTGAAGGGCATCCGCCCCGCCCCCTCGCGGCTGGTGGAGGACGCGCCGGCCGCCCGCTTCGTCGCGCCGGACCGGATGATCATGGTGCTGCTGGCGATCACCCTGTCGGCGATGATGCTGGAAGGGGCGGCGAACGACTGGTCGATCATCTACATGCGCGACACGTTCCAGCCGGGCGCATTCATCGCCGGCCTCGCGCTGTCGGTCGCGGCGGGCAGCCAGGCCCTGATGCGCTATTTCGCCGATCCCGTGGTGGACCGGTTCGGGCCCCGCGCGGTCGCGCGGAACCTGCTGATCGTGCTGGGGATCGGCGTGGCGCTGGTGGCGCTCGCCCCGAATCCGTGGGTCGCCTTCGCCGGTTTCGCCGCGATCGGGATCGGCAACGCGACGCTCTTCCCGCTCGCCGTCTCGGCCGCCGCGCAGCGCAGCGACCGCCCCTCGGCCGAGAGCGTCGCCGCCCTCGCCCAGACCTCGTTCATCGTGTTCCTGCTGACCCCGCCTCTGCTCGGCTTCGTGGGCGAGCATGTCAGCCTGCGCGCCTGCTTCGCCATCGGCCTGCCGCTGGTCGTGCTGTCGCTCGCCTTCGTGAACCGGCTCGAGGCGAAATAGCCCGGCCGCGCGGTGGGGGGGCCGCCGGCGGCCCGGGGCCCGCCCTGCCCCGGCTTCGTCCTTCCCGGGGGCCTGAAACGGACCCGAAACGGAAAAGGGCGGCCCCGAGGGGCCGCCCTTGCCGAAAGCGTCAGATAAGAGGCTCAGTTGCCAGTGGCGGAGGCCACGTCGACGCTGACGCCCGGCCCCATGGAGGAGCTGAGCGAGACCTTCTTCATGTAGGTGCCCTTGGCGCCGGCGGGACGCGCACGCGACACCGCCTCGACGAAGGCGCGGACGTTCTCTTCCAGCTTGCCGGCGTCGAAGGACGCCTTGCCGATCCCGGCATGGACGATGCCCGCCTTCTCGACCTTGAACTGGACCTGGCCGCCCTTGGCCGCCTCGACCGCGCCCTTCACGTCGGTGGTGACGGTGCCGATCTTGGGGTTCGGCATCAGGTTGCGCGGGCCGAGCACCTTCCCCAGACGGCCGACGATCGGCATCATGTCCGGGGTGGCGATGCAGCGGTCGAACTCGATGGTGCCGCCCTGGACGGTCTCCATCAGGTCCTCGGCGCCGACGATGTCGGCGCCCGCCGCCTTGGCTTCCTCGGCCTTGTCGCCGCGGGCGAAGACCGCGACGCGCACGGCCTTGCCGGTGCCGTTGGGCAGGTTGACCGTGCCGCGGACCATCTGGTCGGCGTGGCGCGGATCGACGCCGAGATTCAGCGAGATCTCGACGGTCTCGTCGAACTTGGCGTTCGCGTTGGACTTCACGAGGGCGACGGCCTCGGAGAGCGCGATGTTCTCCTTGCCGGCGAAGGCGTCGCGGGCGGCGCGGGTGCGTTTACCGATCTTGGCCATGACTTACCCCTTCACCTCGATGCCCATCGACTTCGCCGAGCCGACGACGGTCTGCATCGCGCCCTCGACGGAGGTCGCGTTCAGGTCCTTCATCTTGGCTTCGGCGATCTCGCGCACCTGCTTGAGGGAGATCGAGCCGGCGGTCGACTTGCCGGGCTTCTCCGACCCCTTGGGGCGGTTGCGCTTGCCCACGGGCTTGAGGCCCGCGGCCTTCTTGATGAGGAAGGACGCCGGCGGCGACTTCGTCTCGATCGTGAAGGACTTGTCCTGGTAGTAGGTGATCACCGTCGGAATCGGCGAGCCGGGCTCCATGTCCGCGGTCTTGGCGTTGAACGCCTTGCAGAATTCCATGATGTTGATGCCCCGCTGACCGAGGGCGGGACCCACCGGCGGGGAGGGGTTGGCCTGGCCGGCCTTCACCTGCAGCTTGAGCTGCCCCATGACTTTCTTGGCCATGGTGTCTCCTTTCGTTGCAACGTCCCCCGGGCGCGTCCCGGCGGAGGCTCATGTCGCGTGGTCCGGGTCCCGGCACGCGTGCCGGTCGCCTCCCACGTATGAATCGCCCCCGAACGGAGACGACAGGCCGGCCGCCTACACCGCGGTAGCCCGGCTGGCAAGGGGCCGCGGGAGGCGGGGCCCGGTCCCGCCCCCCCCCGTGCCGCCCGGCATCGCTTGGCGGATGGGCCGACCTGTGCCACTCCTTGCGGGACCCGGGACCGCGAACAGCCGCAGGGGAAAGCCGCATGGACCGCGCGATGATCACCGATCCGGACGTCTACTTCGCGCGCGGCTGCGGCCGCTGCGACCGCTTCGATACGGCCGATTGCTCGGCCCGGCTCCACGCCGCCCCCCTCGCCGCCCTGCGCGCCCTCTGCCAGGATGCGGGGCTGGAGGAGACGGCGAAATGGGGGCATCCGGTCTACATGGCGCATGGGCGCAATATCGCGATGCTCGGGGCCTTCCGCGCCGACGTGGTGCTGACCTTCTTCGATGCGGCCCTGATGACCGACCCGGACGGCGTCCTCGTCCCCGCCGGCCCCAATTCCCGCCACGCCGGCACGATCCGGTTCGCCCGGCTCGAGGATGTGGAGGCCCTTGCCCCCACGATCCGCGCCTATCTCGCGGAGGCGGCGCGCTACGCCGCCGAGGGCCGCAGGCCCCCGAAGGAGGAGGGCGGGATCGACCTGCCCGCGGAACTGGAACAGGCGCTCGACGACGATCCCGAGCTGGCGGAGGCGTTCCACGCCCTCACCCCCGGCCGGCAGCGCAGCTACGCGATAGCGCTGAACAGCGCGAAGAAGGCGGAGACGCGGATCGCGCGGATCGGGAAGTTCCGCCCGAAGATCCTCGCCGGGCTGGGGGCGCTGGAGCGCTAGACGAGGCCGAGCGCATGGCGCAGCGGCGCCGGATGACGCCCCGCCGGAATGGCCCGCACCATGAGCCCGGCATAGCGCCGCTTGCGCCCCGCGCGCGAGGCCAGGAACCGCCGCAGCTGGTCGTGAAGCGGCCGGTCCGCCCAGGCGCTCTGCGACCGGAGTGTCGCGAGGGCGCTGGCCTCCCCCTCCCGCGCGATCAGGTCGAGTGCGGCATCCTCGCCCAGCGCCCGAAGCAGCTCGTCCTCGAGATCCCGGTCGCAGATTCCGAACCCCGCGCGCGCCGGCGCCGTCTCGGGCGGTATGCATGGGAAACCCGCCCGCCGCAGCGCGACGATCAGGAAGGGCACCTCTGCCCGGTCGATCAGGCCCCCGACGAGACGGCCCGATCCGCGCGGGCCGTGCGCCAGGAGGATCGGCGGGGTCGCATGCGCGCCGCCCGCCACGACGATGCCGGTCCCGGCAAGATCGCCTCCCGCCACTTCGGCCAGCGTCCGCAGGGCCACGGCGTCGCTCTCCCCCTCGACGAGGAGGAGGCGCCCGTCCATCGACGCGGGGGCGGCCACGCCCCCGGGACCCGTCGGATCAGCCCTGCTTGGTCACCTGGGTGAATTCCAACTCGACGGGGGTGGCGCGGCCGAAGATCGAGACCGTCACCTTCAGGCGCTGGTTGTCGTCGTCGACCTCCTCGACCATGCCGTCGAAATCCTCGAACGGGCCATCGTTCACCTTGACCCGCTCGCCGATCTCGAAGCGGATCAGGGTGCGCGGCGCCTCCTGCCCCTCCTCGACGCGGCCGAGGATCGCCTCGACCTCGGCGTCGCGCATCGGCATCGGGCGGCCCTGCGGGCCGAGGAAGCCGGTGACGCGGTTGATCGAGTTGATGAGGTGATAGCCCTCGTCGCTCATCTCCATGTGGACGAGGACGTAGCCGGGCATGAAGCGGCGCTCGGTCGTGACCTTCTTGCCCCGGCGCACCTCGATCACGTCCTCGGTCGGGACGAGGACCTCGTCGATCTGGTCCTGAAGCTCCTGCTCCTCGACCTTGGTGCGGATCTGCTCGGCGATCTTCTTCTCGAAGTTCGACAGGACCGAGACCGAATACCAGCGCTTCGCCATGTCAAAATCCTATCTCTGGTCCGCGCGGGCGGCGCGGAGGGCATCATCGCGGCCCGCGATGGCGGGCCCGTCGGGGCGTCCGCACTGCCGCGGGCGCAGGCGGAGATCGCTCCGCCGGATACATTTCGGGCGCCCGGCCAATCCGCCGCGCGCCCGTCCGACCCGAGGACGGGTCGCGCGCCTCTTACCCAAGGCGCGGAGGGGAATCAAGCGCCCGTCGCGGCGCGGGCCGCGTCAGCCGCCGAAGACGGTCAGAACGCCCTGCAGGCCGGACCGGATCCCCAGATCGACGAGGCTGAAGAAGATCGCCGCCACCGTCGCCAGCAGGAAGACCATGATCGTCGTCAGCGTCACCTCGCGGCGCGTCGGCCAGACGACCTTCGCGATCTCGGCGCGGGTCTGCTGGATGAAGGTGAGCGGGTTGGTGGCCATCGGTCTGCCCTGTCAAGCGCGGGAAAGCGGGGCCAACATACGCCGCCCCCGCCCGATGTTCAAGCCGCCGGTCCCGGGGACGGCGGCGCGCGTCAGAGCCGGCCGAACTGGTAGGCGGCGAGGGCGACGATCAGCGCCCCCACCATCGCCATCAGCACCCGCGGGCGGATGACCGAGACGACCTTGCCCGCCAGCGGCGCGGCGAGCAGACCGCCCGCGATCAGGCCGGCCACGGCCGCGGCATGGCCGGCCAGTCCCGCCTCCTCCTGCCAGTGGCCCGTGACGAGGGCCGAGAGGAAGGCGGCGGAGACGGCGACGGTCAGGAAGAACTCCGCCGTGTTCACGGTGCCGATCGTCTCGCGCGGTGCGCCGCCGGCGCCGATCATCGCGGTGGTCACCGTCGGCCCCCAGCCGCCGCCGCCGACCGCGTCCATGAAGCCGCCGATGCCGCCGAGCGGCGCGACGGCATAGGGAAGCAGGCGGCCCCGCAGCTCCGGCAGCAGCAGCGCCCGGACGAGGATCCAGACCCCCATCACGGCGAGATACCCCGCCACGAAGGGGCGCAGGACTGCGCCGTCGAAGCTGGTCAGGATGTAGGTGCCGACGAGGCCGCCCAGGATCCCCGCGGGGGCGAGGACCGCCAGCAGCCGCCAGTTCACGTTGCGGTGCCAGACATGAGACGACGCCGAGGCGCCGGTCGTGAAGACCTCGGCGAAGTGGGTCGAGGCGCTGGCGGCGGCGGGCGTCACGCCGAAGGACAGCAGCACGGACGAGGCGACGACCCCGTAGGCCATGCCGAGCGCGCCGTCGACGATCTGCGCGAGGAAACCCACCGCGGCGAAGAGGAGAAAGGAGTCTTCCATGGGGCCCTCCCGGGCGCTGATTGATTCCATGTATTACCTACCATCAAACTATGGAATTGGGTCCAGAGAAATCGTCGGGGGCCCCGCACTTCCCGGATCCAGCCGGCCCGGCGCCCGTTTCCTAGCCGAACGAGACTTTCTTGCCGCCCGCCGCCTCGGCCAGGGACATGCCCTCGAGCAGGAGGGCGGAGGTCTGGCGCACCGCGACGAGGATCGGCCGGATGGCGCAGCTCTCCATGTCCTCGCAATCGTCGCAGCGCTTGGGCGCGGCAGCGCGGGCGCAGGGGGCGAGCGCGAGGGGCCCCTCCACCGCCCGCAGGATCTGGGCGAAGGTGATCTCGTTGGCCGGGCGGGCGAGCACGTAGCCCCCCGAGGGGCCGCGTCGGCTCTCGACGATGCCGCGCCGCTTCAGCTCGGCCAGGAGCTGCTCGAGGAACTTGGGCGGGATGCCCTCGGCCTGCGCGATCTCGGCCGAGGGGACGCGCGTCTCGGCCCGCGCGAGGTGGATCGCGGCATGCAGGGCGTAGCGGGCCTTTTGCGAGAGCATGTCAGCCCCTAGCCCCTGCTCCGCCCCCGGATCAAGCGGGAAGGGTCGGCCCCGGCGATCAGGGGGTCGGAGCCATGTCCCCGAAGCGCTCGAGGTCGGGGCTGTTGATGTCCTCGATCCCCCATCCGGCGCCCTCGTCCGTCATGACGAGGGTCAGGATGTCGGTATAGGGCGTGCCCTCCCATTCCCCCTCGTCGATGGCGAAGGGGACGTGGGCATGGCCCTGCGAGTCGTAGCGGGGATTGCCGAGCGCGCCGTCCCAGGCGTCGACCGCCTCCACCTGCCAGCCCGAGAAGATCTCGTCGTACATCTCGCTTCCCGGTCCCGCCTCGAGCAGCTGCGCGAAGGTCTCGCGGTTGGTCTCGTTCGACAGGCGCGACAGCGCCTCGAGATCGCGGGTCCGGAACGCGACGAGTGCGGCGCGGGCGGTGGCGACGGGATCGGCGCGGTCGATTTCCTGCGCGGTGGCCGGCACGGGCAGGAGGGCGAGGAGCGCGGCGGCAAGGGCGGCACGGGCGGGACTCATGGGAATGGCCTCATCGTGGGAACGTCGCGCCCGGCCAGCGGACCGGGCGCGACGTTCCTTAGCGCGCCCCCTTCCCCAGGGGCAACCGCCCGGCCCTCAGGGCGCCGCGGCCGCCAGCGCGTCGACATCGCCGCCGCAGATGGCCGCCTCCGCCTCCACGATCCGCTCGATCGGCCAGTCCCACCACGCGACCGAAAGCAGTCGCGCGATCTCCGCCTCGGCGAATCGGCGGCGGACGATCCGCGCGGGATTGCCGACCACGACCGAATAGGGCGGGATCTCGCCCCGCACGACCGCCCCGGCGCCGAGGATGCAGCCACTGCCGATCCGGGCCCCGGGCAGGACCATCGCCCCCTCGCCGATCCAGACGTCGTTGCCGATCACCGTGTCGGGAAAGCGGGTCGGCATGGAGGGACGCCCCTCGGCCCCGCCGCCGAAGATCGCGAAGGGAAAGGAGCTGATCCCGTCATGGCGGTGATTGGCCGAGGCCGTGATGAACCGCACCCCGTGCGCGATCTGGCAGAACCGGCCGATCACCAGCCGCTCGGGCGAAAACGAGTAGAGATGCGGCGCCAGCCGCCCGGCCCAGCCATCCGACGTGTCGGGCGGCGGGTCGCGGTCGGAAGCGTAGGAATAGGCGCCGATCTCGATCCGGGGATGGTCGATGACGGCGGACAGGAAGACGGTCCCGGGATGGCGGCCGCCGCCGGGCAGCGCAACGGGATGGATCTCTCGCGGAGAGGGAAAGGGCATGGAAGGCCTCGCAGGTCTGATGTGCCGGAAAAGCGATCAGGTGCGGTGCTGGTCCATCGTCCTTGTCTCTCTCGCTACATCGAGCCGTCGCGTGGTGGTGGCAGGGGCAGCAGGACTTGAACCCGCGACCTACGGTTTTGGAGACCGCCGCTCTACCAACTGAGCTATACCCCTAGACCACGGGCGCGGCTTACCGGCGCCGTGCGGCGGGATCAAGGGGGAAGCGGTCTTGCCTCGCCGGAACCGCGGGGGATAAGCCGCCCCGGCGGACGGCGCCACGCCGCCGCGACATCTGCCCGCCCTGCCCCGCCGGATCGGCGGACGGGGCCCCGACCCGGCGGCCCTCCGTCGGCCACCTGTCCCAGATCGGCCCCCGCCGGGCCGAGTTCCCCCTTCGGACCCGATCCCGTGACCGAGCCCCGCCCCTCCCTCCGTGCCCGCCTCGCCCGTCATCCGGCGCTGCTGCGGCCGCTCGCCTGGCCGCTGTCGCTCTGGATCGGCACCGCCACCGACCCGCGCCGCTGGCGGATCGACGGGCGGGAGGAGCTGGCCGCCGCGCTGGCGCAGGGGCCGGTGATCCTCGTCCTCTGGCACGAGCATATCGCGCTCGTCGCGCGGCACTGGCCCCACCGGGCCGGCCCGATCACCAATGTCCACGGCGAGGCGCCGATCGCCCGGCTGGCCGGGCAGGTGCAGGCCCGGTTCGGCCCGCGGCCCGTCGCGCTGGGCGGGACCGGCCTTGCGGCGACCCGGCTCGTCATGGGCCGCCTGAAGGCGGGGACGAGCATCGGCCTCGCCGCCGACGGGCCGAGGGGGCCGCGCCGCGTCGTCCGTGACCCGCCGCTCGACTGGGCGCGCGCGAGCGGAGTGCCGGTCTTCCTCTACGCCGCCGCGCCGGAGAGGGGCCGGCGCCTCGCCAGCTGGGACCGTCTGGTCTGGCCCGCCCCGTTCACCGGGGGGGCCGCCCTGTTCCGGCGCTGGGAGGCACGGATCCCGCGCCGCCCGGACGAGGCGGCACGCGCGGCGCTCAAGGCGGATATGGGCCGCGCCCTCACCGCGATGTCCGACATCGTGGAGGCCCGGGCAGTCGAACGGGGGGGCCGCGCCGGATGACGCGGCCCAGACGGCGGGAACCCCGGCAGGGGCCCTTCCGTTGACCGGGCGAGCAATCCCGAAAGGAGGCCCGCCATGGCCATGAACGACCTCAAGGACGTCTATCTCGACCAGCTCCAGGACCTCTACAGCGCCTGCAAGCAGAGCCTCGCCGCCACGACCGAGCTCGGCCGAGCGGCCACCGACGAGACCCTGTCCGAGGCGCTGATCGCCGGCGGCAACGGCATCTCCGAGGGCATGGACAAGATCGCCAGCCTCTGCAACGACCACGGGATCGACCCGACCGGCGAGCATTGCAAGGGGATGGAGGGCCTCGTGAAGGAGGCCCGCGCGCACGCGCTGGAGGAGGAGTTCGGCGACGACGATGCGCGCGACGCGATGATCATCACGCAGTACCAGCGGATGTGCCACTACGCGCTCGCCGGCTACGGCTGCCTCGTCGCCTTCGCCAACCGACTCGGCCTCGACGGGGACGCGGCGGTGCTGAAGGACTGCCTCGACCAGACCTATGACGGCGACCGCCGGATGACCGACATCGCGGTCAATGGCGGGGTCAACGCCGCCGCGGCCTGATCGCCCGGCCCATCTGCACACAAGAGGGGCACTGCGGGGCCCCTTTTCAGGCGTGCGCCCCCGCGGCGCCCCCCCCCCGGCATCTGACGGGCGCCCCCCGCGGGGGTGGGAAGCCCCGGTCCGCCGCCCCCGCTGCCGAACCGCCCCCGGCACGCGTCCGGGGGCGCTGTCCGGGCTCCGCCTCAGAGATCGTTGATCGCGCCCTTCACGCGGCCCTTGGCGGTGTCGACCTTGCCCTTCGTCTTCTGGGCCCGCCCCTCGGCTTCCAGCCGCTCGTCATCGCCGGCCTTGCCGGCCGCTTCCTTCACGGCGCCGACCACCTTGTTCGCCGCGCCCGTCGCCTTGTCGCTGAATTCGCCCATCGTCCTGATCCTCTGTCGACCGCCTGATGCGGACGCCGGGTAACGCGCGGCGGCGGATCCGGTTGCCGCTCGTCGCGCGCCGCCGGATCACGGCCGCGTGGACGCCCGGCGCAGGCGGATCACACCCCAGCGCCACAACAGGGCGAGAAGGACGAGCGTCAGCGCGCCCAGGGCGCCGGTGAAGACCCAGAAGGCCGGCGGCCAGCTCGCGCCGGGCATCCCCGCGAGGTTGATGCCCATGAGCCCCGTCAGGAATCCCAGCGGCAGGAAGACGGCCGACACGACCGACAGGATGTAGAGGTTCCGGTTCAACCGGGCGTCGGACAGGCTCGCGATCTCGTCCTTGAGGACCAGAAGCCGCTCGCGCAGGCTCTCGATCACCTCGGTATGTCGGCGCAGGTTGTCCTCGGCCTCCTGCAGCTCGAAGCGGTCGTCCTCGGAGAGGAGCGGCCCGGTCACGCCGTGGAGCCGCGCGATCGCCTCGCGCTGGGGGACGAGGAAGCGGCGGAAATCCACGACCGCGGCCCGGGAATCGGTGATGCGGGGGCCCAGCCCGTTCTCCTCCCCCCTCAGCAGACGGTCCTCGAGCGCGTCGGCATCGACGTCCATCTCGGTCACGACGCTGCCGATCCGCTCGGTCAGCTCCTCGACCAGGACGGCGAGGAATCGTCCCGCCGTGGCAGGCCCCTCTCCCGCGGCGAACAGATCCCGCATGTGCTCGACGCTGCGCAGCGGCCGGCGGGTGAGCGTCACGATCCGCGCCGGGTCGGCCCAGATCCGGACCGAGATCATGTCCTCGGGATCCTCGCCCTCGTTCAGGTTGACCCCCCGCACGTTCAGCAGAACCCCGTCGCCCACCGCGCTCGTCCGCGGCCGGGTCGCGTCGGCGATCAGCGCGTCGCGCACCGCCTCCGGCAGATAGTCGAGATGGGCATCGATCCAGTCGTCCGAACGCGGATCGTCGGCCTGCAGATGGACCCAGGCGCAGGTCTCCTCCTGCAGGGCGGCTGCGATGGAGTCCGACCCGTGCAGCGGGGCGGAACCGTCGCCAAGCGTGAAGGCGAAATGGATGAAGTCGTCGCTCATGCCGGTCCAGCTAGCGCGGCGCGGACCAAACGGGAAGGCCGGGGGGACCCTGCGCCGACCGGCGGGGGCCCGGATCGGGCCTGGGGGGGGCCCCGGATCGAGGTCCGGGGCGGGTCTTGGATCGGGTCGGCCGGGGCCGGCTTCATGCGGAGGGGGCCGGGGCCGGCCATCTGTCCGGGCGTCCCGCGGCGGGGCTGCGGGCCGGAACCGGGCAGGAGGCGTCGCAGGTTGGTCCCGCATTGCCTGCCGGACCCGTCGCCGGTGTCCGATCCGTGGCCCACGGAGGCCGCCACCGCCCCCCGCCCCTGACGGACGACCGGACGCGCCGCCCGCCGGGCCTCACCGAAGCCCCGCGGACAGGCCCGCTCCGAACGGAAACGGCCGCCCCGGCAAGGGGGCGGCCGTATCGGCCCCGGTCGAGACCGGGGCCGGTCGTCACTCGATCACGCGATGATCCTCGACATGCCCTTGCAGGCGCGTCGGATCACCGGGCGATCCTCATCACTCGATGATCTTCGACACGACGCCGGCGCCGACGGTGCGGCCGCCCTCGCGGATGGCGAAGCGCAGGCCGTCCTCCATCGCGATCGGGGCGATCAGCTCGACCGTGAACTTCAGGTTGTCGCCCGGCATCACCATCTCGGTGCCCGAGGGCAGCTCGACCGTGCCGGTGACGTCCGTCGTGCGGAAGTAGAACTGCGGACGGTAGTTCGCGAAGAACGGCGTGTGGCGGCCGCCCTCCTCCTTCGTCAGGATGTAGGCCTCGGCCTCGAACTTCGTGTGCGGCTTCACCGAGCCGGGCTTGCAGAGCACCTGGCCCCGCTCCACGCCGTCACGGTCCACGCCGCGCAGCAGCGCGCCGATGTTGTCGCCCGCCTCGCCGCGGTCCAGCAGCTTGCGGAACATCTCGACGCCCGTGCAGGTCGTCTTCTTGGTGTCGCGGATGCCGACGATCTCGATCTCGTCGCCCACGTTGATCACGCCCCGCTCGACGCGGCCCGTCACCACCGTGCCCCGGCCCGAGATCGAGAACACGTCCTCGATCGGCATCAGGAACGGCTGGTCCACGGCGCGCTCGGGCGTCGGGATGTAGGCGTCGACCTCTTCCATCAGCTTGCGGATCGAGTTCTCGCCGATCTCGGCGTCGCGGCCTTCCATCGCCGCCAGCGCCGAGCCCTTCACGATCGGGATGTCGTCGCCGGGATACTCGTAGGAGGAGAGCAGCTCGCGCACCTCCATCTCGACCAGCTCCAGCAGCTCCTCGTCGTCGACCTGGTCGACCTTGTTGAGGTAGACGACCAGCGCCGGGATGCCGACCTGGCGGCCGAGCAGGATGTGCTCGCGCGTCTGCGGCATCGGGCCGTCGGCCGCGTTCACCACGAGGATCGCGCCGTCCATCTGCGCCGCGCCCGTGATCATGTTCTTCACGTAGTCGGCGTGGCCGGGGCAGTCCACGTGCGCGTAGTGCCGCGCCTCGGTCTCGTATTCCACGTGCGCGGTCGAGATCGTGATCCCCCGGGCCTTCTCCTCCGGCGCGCCGTCGATCTGGTCGTACGCCCGGAACTCGCCGAAATACTTCGTGATCGCCGCCGTCAGCGTCGTCTTGCCGTGGTCGACATGGCCGATCGTGCCGATGTTCACGTGCGGCTTGTTGCGTTCGAACTTTGCCTTGGCCATTGCCGTCAGCCTCATCTGTTTCGGGGGCCCGCGGGCCCGGGATTGACGTCGCCGGGCACATATTCGGGGCCGCCGGGGAAATCAAGCGGATGTGCCCGGCCGCGGGGCCGCGGGGCATCGCCGGGGGCCGGCCGCAGGGCGGGCTATTCCTCGAACGTGTAGCTGCGCGGGAAGCCGTGCGGCGGGCGCTTGCCCACGCCGGCGCGGGCGCCGAGCCAGTCGCTCATGTCGGCCTGGGTCCGGGTCTTGCCGCCGCCCATCGTCCAGGAGAGCCCGGTCGCCATGTCGAAGGTCGTGATGTCCGACAGGCCGCCGTCGAGCTCCAGCGTGCCCTGCTTGCCCCGCGCCTGGCCGTATTTCTGGATCCTGACGCCCTTGCCCCGGGTCATCTCGGGCAGGTCGGCGACCGGGAAGACGAGCAGCTTGCCGTTCTGGCTCACGACCGCGACGTGGTCGCCCGCGATCCGCTTCGCCGCCACGGCCTGCGTGCCGTCCTTGACGTTCAGCACCTGCTTGCCGGCGCGGGTCTGGGCCACGACCTCGTCCTCGGGCACGACGAAGCCGTCGCCCGCGCTCGAGGCGACCAGCAGCTTGCCCCCCGGCCGGTGCGGCATCATCGCGACGATCTGCGCCTCGTTCGGCAGGTCGACCATCAGGCGCAGCGGCTCGCCCATGCCGCGCCCGCCCGGCAGGGTCGAGGCCTGCACGGTGTAGAGCCGGCCATTGCTGCCGAAGACGAGGATCCGGTCGGTCGTCTCGGCATGGAAGACGAAGCGGCCCTTGTCGCCGTCCTTGAACTTCAGCTCGGTATCGAGCGCGATATGCCCCTTCATCGCGCGGACCCAGCCCATCTCGGAGCAGACGATGGTGATCGGCTCGCGGTCGATCATCGCCTCCAGCGGGACCTCGTCCATCACCTCGGCGGCGGCGAAGGTGGTGCGGCGGGCGCCGCCCTCGGCCCGGGCGCCGAAGGCCTTGCGCGTCTCCTTCAGCTGATCGGCGATGGCCCGCCATTGCAGGTCCTCGCTCTCCAGCAGGTCGTCGAGGGCGGCGCGCTCCTCCATCAGCGCGTCGCGCTCCTTCACCAGCGCCTCCTCCTCGAGGCGGCGGAGGGAGCGCAGGCGCATGTTGAGGATCGCCTCGGCCTGCACGTCGGAGAGGCCGTTCTCGCGGCCGGCATAGGCATGGGGGACCTTCGCCCCCTCCGCTTCCTCGGCCAGCACGCCGGAGGCCACCGCCTCGGGGTCGGCGACGAGCGCGAGCGTGGCGGGATCAACCCCGGCGAGCGGCGAGCGGTAGTCCCGCTCGTCCGTGGCGCGGGGGATGCCGGCCTGGTGCGGGACCGACCAGTCCTCGTACATCAGCGCCGCCTTGGGATCGTCATCGTAGCGGATGATGTCGATCACCCGGTCGAGGTTGAGGAAGGCGGTGATGAGGCCGGCCAGCACCTCCAGCCGGTGATCGATCCGCGCCATCCGGTGCCGCGAACGGCGCCCCAGCACGTCGCGCCGGTGGTCGAGGAAGGCGCGCAGCACCTCCTTCAGCGAGCAGACCTTCGGCGTGAGCCCGTCGATCAGCACGTTCATGTTGAGCGAGAACCGGATCTCAAGGTCGGTGTTCCGGAACAGCATGCCCATCATCATGTCGGGCTCGACCGTGCGGGCGCGCGGCTCGAGCACGATGCGCACGTCGTCCGTGCTCTCGTCCCGCACGTCGGCCAGCAGGGGCACCTTCTTGGTCTGGATGACCTCGGCCAGCTTCTCGATCAGCTTGGACTTCGGGACCTGGTAGGGGATCTCGGTCACGACGGCCTGCCACTGCCCGCGGCCCAGATCCTCCACCTCCCATTTCGCGCGGAGCCGGAAGGCGCCGCGCCCGGTGCGGTAGGTCTCGGCCATGCTCTCGGGCGGCTCGACGATGACGCCGCCGGTGGGGAAGTCGGGGCCGAGGACGTAGTTCAGCAACGTGTCGTCGCCGGCGCCCGGCGTCTTGATGAGGTGCAGGCAGGCCGCGATGAGCTCGTCGAGATTGTGCGGCGGGATGTTCGTCGCCATGCCAACGGCGATGCCGCTCGACCCGTTGGCCAGCAGGTTGGGATAGCTCGCCGGCAGGACGACCGGCTCGGTCAGGGTCCCGTCGTAATTGGCGCGGAAGTCGACGGCGTTCTCGGCCAGTCCTTCCATCAACGCCTCGGCCGCCGCCGTCAGGCGGGCCTCGGTGTAGCGCGAGGCGGCGGGGTTGTCGCCGTCGATGTTGCCGAAGTTGCCCTGCCCGTCCACCAGCGGGTAGCGCACGGCGAAGTCCTGGGCGAGCCGCGCCATCGCATCGTAGATCGCCGCATCGCCGTGGGGGTGGTAATTGCCCATCACGTCGCCGCTGATCTTGGCCGACTTGCGGTAGCCCCCGGTCGAGGTCAGCCGCAGCTCGCGCATCGCGTAGAGGATGCGGCGGTGCACCGGCTTCAGCCCGTCGCGCGCGTCGGGCAGCGCCCGGTTCACGATCGTCGAGAGCGCGTAGCTGAGATAGCGGTCGCCGATCGCGCGGCGCAGCGGCTCCGCCAGGACCGGCAGCGCCTCGGGGCTCATCTTGGGGTCGTCGTCATCTCTCGCCATAGATGCGGCTTTAACGGGCGCCCCGGGACCCGGCAAGCGGACCGCCTGCACAAAGTTCGGACTCACGAGGGAACGCAGAATCACGGTATGGTGTTGAGGGGCTGACAACGTGTGGCAGTCCCGAACCAAGAAAAATCACCATGAACCGCTTCATCATCGCATCCTTCCTGTTCATGGGCGTGGCCTATTACGAGATGTCCGGCGGCTCCGACTTCATTCCGGAGACCCGCTCGGGCGACATCGCCGCCGCCCCGCAGGCGCAGACCGCGCCCGTCCTCCCCGTCCGGGAGGCGTCGATCGTCCCGGTCGTCAGCACCAGCTCGTCCGCTACGGCGGCCGGCATGGATACGGCCGGCGAGGCCCGCATCGTCCCCGCCTCGCTCGGCGCGGCGCCCGCCCCGGCGCCCGCGGCCGATCGCAGCCCCCTCTCGCCCGAGCAGATGGCGAACATCACGCCCGTCTTCACATCGCTGTCCGAGTCGCCCGACGGCAGCGCCTCGGTCCCGATCGAGGATCTGAACGTCGCGCGGGTCGACGCCAACCGGCTGAACGTGCGCTCCGGCCCGTCGACCGGCAACGGCGTCGTCGACCAGGTGAGCCGCGGCATGGAAGTCGCGGTCGTCGAGACGGTCGACGGCTGGTCGCTGATCCGGATCGAGGGCGACGGCGTCGAGGGCTGGGTCGCGGACCGCTTCCTCGTGCGGTGACCTCGCCCCCCGGCGCGGAATGATCTAGGACCCCGCCGATGCGCGGGGTCCTTTCGTGTCCGGATCCCGCAGGACGGTGTGGGAGCGGGGAATCATGGACGGCAGGGTCATCCTCATCACCGGCTGTTCCTCCGGCATCGGTCTGGACGCCGCTTGGGGGCTGCGGGCGCGGGGTTGGCGGGTCTTCGCGTCCTGCCGCAAGCCCGCCGATCGCGACCGTCTGCGCGCCGAGGGCTTCGACAGCCCCCTGATCGACTACGACCGGCCCGAGACGCTCCGCGACGGGCTGGCCGAGATGCTCCAGGCGACGGGCGGGCGGATCGACGCGCTCTTCAACAACGGGGCCTTCGCGGTTCCGGGCCGGGTGGAGGACATTCCCCGCGGCGCGATGGAGGCGATCTTCTCGACCAACCTCTTCGGCGTGCACGAACTGACCTGCGCGGTCATCCCGCACATGCGGGCTCAGGGTCACGGCCGGATCCTGCAATGCTCCTCGGTGCTCGGCTACGTGGCCGCCGAATGGCGCGGCGCCTATGTCGCGACGAAGTTCGCGCTCGAGGGGCTGACCGACACGCTGCGGCTCGAGATGGCGGGGACCGGGATCGACGTGGTCCTGATCGAGCCCGGCCCGATCGAGAGCCGCTTCCGCGCCAATGCCATTCCCCAGTTCGAGAAATGGGTCGACTGGAGGGCCTCGGCCGCCGCGCCGCTCTACGAGGCGGCGATGGGCAAGCTCTACGGTCGCGGCGGGCCCGGCCGGTTCCAGCTGCCCCCTTCGGCGGTGACCGATGTGCTGGTCCGCGCCCTCGACGCGCCCCGCCCGCGCGCGCGCTACCGGGTGACGGTCCCGGCGAAGGGGGCGGCTTGGGCCCGCCGGCTCCTGCCGACGCGGCTGCTCGACCGGGTCAGCCGCGCGGGATCGTGACCTTGCCGATCCGGCGGCGGCGTTTATGTCGCCCCGGACACGGATGAAAGGGCCCCCCGATGCGCGACGATCCCCTGTTCTGGGTGATGGCGGTGGCGGTGCTGGCGGTGGCCGGCATCCTGCTCTTCGGGATCGGGACGTTCGGCGTCGGCGGCGATTTCAACCGCCGCAACGCCAACCGCATCATGCGCTGGCGCATCGGCGCGCAATTCGTCGCGGTGGTCCTGATCCTGCTGTTCGTCTGGTGGCGTGGAGGAAGCTGACATGGTCGTCCTGAACAAGATCTACACCCGCACCGGCGACGGCGGCGACACCGCGCTGGGTACCGGCACGCGCGTGCGCAAGGACGACGCGCGGGTCGAGGCCTACGGCACCGTGGACGAGCTCAATGCCACGATCGGCCTGGCCCGCCTGCATGCGGGCGGCGGACTGGACGGGCGGCTCGCCGCGATCCAGAACGACCTCTTCGATCTCGGCGCCGATCTCTGCCGGCCCGGTCTCGACCGGGACGCGTCGGCCGAACGTCCGCCGCTGCGGGTCACGCAGGCGCAGGTCGACCGGCTGGAATCCGAGATCGACACGATGAACGACGGGCTCTCGCCGCTGCGCTCCTTCGTGCTGCCGGGCGGGTCCGCGCTGGCCGCGCACCTGCACCTGTCGCGCACCGTGGCGCGCCGGGCGGAACGGCTGACCGTGACGCTGGCCGAGGGCGGGGACGTGAACCGGGCCGCCCTGCTCTATCTCAACCGCCTGTCCGACTGGCTCTTCGTCGCGGCGCGGGTCGGGAACGACAACGGCGCGGGCGACGTGCTCTGGGTGCCCGGGGCCAACCGGGAGTGACCTCCGGCGCGGGTCGATGCCCGACGACGAGGCCCCGGCGCCGGGCCATGAGCGGGCGACGGCGCGCCTTCCCCCGCCCGCCTTGACCGGCCCCCGCCCCCCGGCTACCCCCCGCGCTTTGCGGGACACAGGGAGCACCGGGATGGGCAGACGCAAGGGCCGCGACGTGTCGGGCTGGCTGGTGGTGGACAAGCCGGCGGGGATCACCTCCACCGCCGTCGTGAACAAGGTCAAGTGGGCCTTCGACGCGAAGAAGGCGGGCCATGCCGGCACGCTCGACCCCGAGGCGACCGGCGTTCTCGCCGTGGCGCTGGGCGAGGCGACCAAGACCGTGCCCTACATCACCGACGCGCTGAAGGCCTATGCCTTCACCGTGCGTTTCGGCATCGGCACCAATACCGACGATGCCGAGGGCGAGGTGATCGCGACGAGCGATGCGCGGCCGACCGACGACGAGATCAAGGCCGCGCTCGGCGCCTTCGTCGGCGAGATCGAGCAGGTTCCGCCCGCCTTCAGCGCCGTGAAGGTCGATGGCCAGCGCGCCTACAAGCGGGCCCGCGAGGGCGAGGTGCTGGAGCTGGCCGCCCGCCCGCTCTGGGTCGAGGAGCTGGTCCTGACCGACCGACCGGATCCCGACCATGCCGAGCTCGAGATGACCTGCGGCAAGGGCGGCTACGTCCGCTCCATCGCACGCGACCTCGGCCGGGCGCTGGGTTGCCACGGCCATGTCGTCACGCTGCGGCGGCTCTGGTCCGGACCGTTCGACGCCGCCGATGGCGTCACGCTGGAGCAGATCGAGGCCGGGGCGAAATCCCCCGAACTCGACCGCCTGCTGCGGCCGCTCGAGGACGGACTCGCCGACCTGCCGGAGGCGATCTGCCCCGAGATGAGCCTCGGCCGGCTGCGCAACGGCAACCCGGCCCCGGTCATCGCCTCGGGCCTCGACTTCGGCGAGGAATGCTGGGCGAGCCATGACGGCGCGGCCGTGGCCGTCGGAACGTGGCAGGGGGGCGAGCTGCACCCGAGCCGGGTCTTCGCCGCGCCGGGCGGCTGACGGCCGCGCGGGCGCCCTCGCCCTCGCCTGCTCATCCCGGGTCGTTAACCACCCTGCCGGAAATCCGGACGGTGCCGCGCCCCCGCATGCTATCCCCCGCTTGCGCCCGACCGGGCGCGAGGGGGTCCTGCCGGCGGGAGTGGCGCGCATGTTCACGGTCTTCGGTCTGCTCGGCCTCGCCATGGCGGGGTTCGTCCTGCTTCCCGTCCCCCGCCTCTCCGACGACGAGGAGGAGATGCTGGCCGGCGACGGTGACGGGACCGAGGACGCGGCCGCCGCCACGGGAAGAGGGATGCCGGACGAGGACGAGGACTGGCGCGCCGACACTCCGGGCGGCCTGATCGACATCCTGTCCGGCGAGGACGACGACACGCTCACCGGCAGCGCGGAAGGCGACTATCTCGACGGCGGGGACGGCGACGACCTGCTCCTCGGGCTCGGCGGGGCCGACCTGCTGCACGGGGCGGCGGGCGACGACGTGCTGGAGGGCGGCGCGGACGACGATTCGCTCTTCGGCCATGTCGGGGATGACCGGCTACGCGGCGGCACGGGGGACGACGACCTGGTCGGCGGCGACGGCAGCGACCTGCTGGAGGGGGAGGCCGGCGACGACACGCTGCAGGGCTCGCTCGGCGACGACCGGCTCGTCGGCGGCGCGGGACGCGACGACCTGACCGGCGGGTCCGGCAGCGACCTGCTCGACGGGCGCACCGGCGAGGGTACCGAAGGGGCAGCGGACTACCTCAACGGCGGGGCGGGCGACGACACGTTGCTGGGCGGCCCCGGCGACTGGATGAATGGCGGGTCCGGGGCGGATACCTTCCTCGTCGGCGGAGATGTGACGATCGACGATTTCGACCCGGTCACCGACACCCTGATCCTCGCCTATGATGGCGCCGGCGCCGCCCCCGCGCTCGATCAGATCGCGGACGCGGACGGCGTGACCCTCCTCGCCGGCGGCGTGCCGGTCGCGCATCTGCCGGGGGCGACGCCGCTCGACCTGTCCACGATCCGGCAGCAGCCGGAATGAGAGGGTTCGTTCCCCCTTTCCAACGCGGCCGCGTCCGTCTATAGGCGCGGCTTCCGGTCCGTCAGGGCCGGGACCAAGGGCCTTGCTGGACGACATCCCGGCTCGCGCCGTCCCCATCAATGACAGGAGATCCCGATGTCGATCACGGTCGAAGAGAAGCAGAAGCTCATCAACGAATACGCGACGAAGAAGGGCGACACCGGTTCGCCCGAGGTGCAGGTCGCCATCCTGACCAGCCGCATCGCCACGCTGACCGAGCACTTCAAGACCCACAAGAAGGACAACCACTCGCGCCGTGGCCTTCTGATGATGGTCGCGCAGCGCCGCAAGCTGCTCGACTACGTCAAGGGCAAGGACGAGAAGCGTTACCAGGACCTGATCGGCCGCCTCGGCATCCGCCGCTGAGCCGCCCGGACCTGCGAAGGTTTCGAAGGGGGTCGCCGAAGGGCGGCCCCCTTTCTCGTTCCGGATGCCGGGCCGCGATCCGCATCGGCCGGTCGCCCGGTCACGGCACCGGGTCACGCAGGCCGGACGTCGATCAGCGCCTCCCCCGCCCGCCCCAGGCTGCCGAGGATTGTCACCTCCTTCACGATGTCGGGCGATGCCCGGCCCCTCGCGCGGCGCCACGCGGCGTAGTCGAGCCCCGCGACGCGGGCGAAGGTCGCAGCCCCCCGGCGGGCCGGCCTGTGAATCGTCGATCCGGTATTGATCGGGGCGATCTCTGTCCGGTCCCACGCCCCCTCCAGCAGGGCGGCCGTGTCGAAGACATGCCATTCGCTCGCATAGTCCAGCCGCGCCCTTGCCCGCCGGTTGCCCTCGCCCGTCCTCTCGGTCGGCCAGAATAAGAGGCGGGCGTTCAGCATGGCCAGCCAGTCGGACGGGCTCAGCCCGTCATCGAGGCAGGCCGCCAGCCTGGCGACCGAGAGCGGCGTGTTGTCGGTGACGGTGATCGCGGTGCCATCCGGAAGGCGATAGACGATGGCGACCGGCCGAGGCCCCGCCGGCAGGATCCCCCCGGCCGATGCGGCGATGTCCGCGGCGCAGAGCAGCCCGTGGCGCCGGATCCCCTGCGCCGATCCGAGGGACGACAGACGGTAGAGGCGTGGAAACATCGCGCAGAAGCGCGGAAGGTCCAGCCTGGCCATCCCCTCCCCCTTCGCATGTTTCCAGATCGTCCCGAGTCCGGGGCGGAGCCCCGGCCGGGCCCGCCGGGCGGGCCCGGCAGAGCCATGCGGGATCCGGCGTCAGACCTGCCGCACGGCCCCTTTCGCCGCGCTCGTCGTCATGGCGGCATAGGCGCGCAGGGCGGTCGTGATCTTCCGCTTGCGCGGCTCGGCGGGCTGCCAGCCGGCGGCCTCCTGCGCCTCGCGGCGGGCGGCGAGCTCGGCATCGTCCACGGCGAGATGGATGGTGCGGTTCGGGATGTCGATCTCGATCCGGTCGCCGTCCTGCACCAGCGCGATGGTCCCGCCCTCGGCCGCCTCTGGCGAGACATGGCCGATCGACAGGCCGGACGAGCCGCCGGAGAACCGGCCGTCCGTGACCAGCGCACAATCCTTTCCCAGACCCTTCGACTTGAGGTAGCTCGTCGGGTAGAGCATCTCCTGCATGCCGGGTCCGCCGCGCGGCCCCTCGTAGCGGATCAGCACGATGTCGCCCTTGACGATCTTGCCCGTCAGGATCGCGTTCACCGCCGCGTCCTGGCTCTCGAAGATGCGGGCCGGGCCGGTGAATTTCAGGATCGAATCGTCGACCCCGGCCGTCTTCACGATGCAGCCGTCCTCGGCGAGGTTGCCGTAGAGCACGGCGAGGCCGCCATCCTGGCTGAAGGCATGTTCGCGCGCGCGGATCACCCCGCCCTGCCGGTCGGTATCGAGATCGTCCCAGCGCCGGTCCTGGCTGAAGGCGACCTGCGTGGGCACCCCGCCCGGCGCGGCGCGGTAGAAGTCGCGCACGCTCGCGCTGTCGGTCTGCACGATGTCCCAGCGCTGCAGCGCCTCGGCCATCGTCGCCGAATGGACGGTGGGCAGCGAGGTGTCGAGCAGGCCCGCCCGGTCGAGCTCGCCCAGGATCGCCATGATCCCGCCGGCGCGGTGCACGTCCTCCATGTGCACGTCCGACTTCGCGGGCGCGACCTTGCACAGGCAGGGCACCTTGCGGCTCAGCCGGTCGATATCGGCCATGGTGAAGTCGATCTCGGCCTCATGCGCGGCGGCAAGCAGGTGCAGCACCGTGTTGGTCGAGCCGCCCATCGCGATGTCGAGGGTCATCGCGTTCTCGAAGGCGGTCTTCGACCCGATCGACCGGGGTAGGACCGAATAGTCGTCGCCCTCGTAATGCCGCTTGGCGAGGTCGACGATCAGGTGCCCCGCCTCGACGAAGAGCCGCTTGCGGTCGGCATGGGTGGCGAGGGTCGAGCCGTTGCCCGGCAGGGCGAGACCCAACGCCTCGGTCAGGCAGTTCATCGAATTGGCGGTGAACATGCCCGAGCAGGACCCGCAGGTCGGACAGGCGGAGCGCTCAATCGCGGCCACGTCCTCCTCGCTGACGCGCTCGTCCGCGGCGGCGACCATCGCGTCGACGAGGTCGAGCGCCTTCACCTTGCCGTCCTGCAGGACGACCTTGCCGGCCTCCATCGGACCGCCGGAGACGAAGACCGCCGGCACGTTCAGGCGCATCGCGGCCATCAGCATGCCGGGCGTGATCTTGTCGCAGTTCGAGATGCAGACGATGGCATCGGCGCAATGCGCGTTCACCATGTATTCGACGCTGTCCGCGATCACCTCGCGGCTGGGCAGCGAGTAGAGCATCCCGTCATGGCCCATCGCGATCCCGTCATCGACAGCGATGGTGTTGAATTCCTTGGCGACGCCGCCCGCCGCCTCGACCTCGCGCGCGACGAGCTGGCCCAGATCCTTGAGATGGACATGGCCGGGCACGAACTGGGTGAACGAGTTGACGATGGCGATGATCGGCTTGCCGAAATCGTCGTCCTTCATCCCCGTCGCGCGCCACAGACCGCGCGCGCCGGCCATGTTGCGGCCGTGTGTCGTGGTGCGGGAACGATAGCGGGGCATGGCTGGCTCCTTCGAGGTCCGGGTCGGATGCGGGCGGGTCCGGCGAAACTGTCCGGGTCTCATACAGTCCGGGCGGCGCAGGGGAAAGGCCTGCGAAAGATCACGAATGGCGGCGGGGCCGGACCGGCGCCCCGCATCGCGCGTTGAGCCGCTCCCACGAAAGGAGATGTCGTCATGCGCCTCGTGCCGGTCGTCCTGAGCGCCCTCGCGGTCATCCCCCTCCCCGCTGCCGCGCAATCGCCGGAAGGCTGGGCCGCGCGGGAGGTGGTGGAGAGCTACTATGCCGACCTCTCCGCCGGCGACTACGCCGCCGCCTACGCCCTCTGGGGCGACGGGGGCGCGGCGAGCGGGCAGTCATTCGAGGCGTTCCGCGGCGGCTTTGCCGGGACCGCGGCGACGCGGGTCTTCACCGCCCCCGCCGGGGATCCCGAGGGCGCCGCCGGGTCGGTCTACGTCACGATCCCGGTCCGGATCGAGGCGCGGAACACGGACGGGACGGCGCAGCTCTTCGGGGGCAGCTACACGCTGCGCCGCTCGGACGTGGACGGGGGCGAGACGGAGTGGCGCCTGTTCGATGCGCGGATCCGGCGGCTCGATCCCGTGTCGCCGGACCGATGACGCCGGGCGCAGCGGCGCCCGCAATGCGCTCCCGGCCGCGAAAACGGTTCCAATCGGGGCCGAAGATACCTATATGCCGCCCATCTGAGACGTGACGTTCTGACCCCGGCGCATGGAAACGATAGGGGTCGGCGGCAATGGGGCCGCCAATCGAACGGGAGACCCGGCATCCGGCCGGGAGCGCTCCCCGACACAGGATATGCAGATGTTCAACGAAATTAAGAGATCCATCCAGTGGGGCGAGGAAACGCTCACGCTGGAGACCGGCAAGGTCGCGCGTCAGGCCGACGGCACGGTCATCGCCACGCTGGGCGAGACCTCCGTCATGGCCAACGTCACCTTCGCCAAGGAGCTCAAGCCCGGACAGGACTTCTTCCCCCTGACCGTGCACTACCAGGAGAAGTACTACGCGGCGGGCAAGGTCCCCGGCGGCTTCTTCAAGCGCGAGGCCCGGCCGACCGAGAAGGAGACGCTGACCGCGCGCCTGATCGACCGCCCGATCCGCCCGCTCTTCGTCCCCGGCTTCAAGCATGAGGTGCTCGTGATGTGCACCGTGCTCAGCCACGACCTCGTCAACGATCCCGACGTCGTCGCGATGATCGCGGCCTCGGCCGCGCTGACGATTTCGGGCGTGCCCTTCATGGGCCCGATCGCCGGCTGCCGCGTCGGCTTCGAGGGCGGCGAGTACGTCCTCAACCCGACCGTCGACGACATGCACGACCTGCGCGCCAACCCCGACCAACGCCTCGACCTCGTCGTCGCGGGCACCAAGGACGCGGTGATGATGGTCGAGTCCGAGGCCTACGAGCTGACCGAGGACGAGATGCTCGGCGCCGTGACCTTCGCGCACGAGCAGATCCAGCCGGTGATCGACTGCATCATCGACCTGGCCGAGCAGGCCGCGAAGGAGCCCTTCGACTTCCAGCCGCCGGACTATTCCGCCCTCTACGAGGCGGTGAAGGCCGCGGGCGAGGAGAAGATGCGCGCCGCCTACGCGATCACCGACAAGCAGCAGCGCGTCGCCGCCGTGTCGCAGGCCAAGGCCGACATCAAGGCCGGCCTGACCGAGGACCAGCTGGAGGATCCGAATCTCGGTTCCGCCATGAAGAAGCTGGAATCGACCGTGCTGCGCGGCGACGTGGTGAAGAACAAGCGCCGCATCGACGGTCGCGCGCTCGACCAGGTCCGCCCGATCGTGGCCGAGACGGGCCTGCTGCCGCGCACCCACGGCTCGGCCCTGTTCACCCGGGGCGAGACGCAGGCGCTGGTCGTGACCACGCTCGGCACCGGCGATGACGAGCAGTTCATCGATGCGCTGCACGGCACGTTCAAGTCGAACTTCCTGCTGCACTACAACTTCCCGCCCTACTCGGTCGGCGAAGTGGGCCGCGTCGGATCCCCCGGCCGCCGCGAGATCGGCCACGGCAAGCTGGCCTGGCGCGCGCTGCAGGCGGTGCTGCCGCCGGCGACCGACTTCCCCTACACGATCCGCCTCGTCTCCGAGATCACCGAATCCAACGGCTCGTCCTCGATGGCGTCGGTCTGCGGCGGCTCGCTGGCCATGATGGATGCGGGCGTTCCGCTGAAATCGGCGGTGGCCGGCGTGGCCATGGGCCTGGTGCTGGAAGAGGACGGCGACTTCGCGGTCCTGACCGACATCCTCGGCGACGAGGATCACCTCGGCGACATGGACTTCAAGGTCGCGGGCACCGAGAACGGCATCACCTCGCTGCAGATGGACATCAAGGTCCAGGGCATCACGCCCGAGATCATGAAGACCGCCCTCGCCCAGGCGAAGGAAGGCCGGATGCACATCCTCGGCGAGATGAACAAGGCGCGCTCGGGCACGGGCGAGTTCAGCGTTCACGCGCCCCGGATCGAGACGATGCAGATCCCGACCGACAAGATCCGCGAAGTCATCGGCTCGGGCGGCAAGGTCATCCGCGAGATCGTGGAAGTCTCCGGCGCCAAGGTCGACATCAACGACGACGGCGTAATCAAGATCGCCTCCCCGAACGGCGAGGCCATCCAGAAGGCCTACGACATGATCCATTCGATCGTGGCGGAGCCGGAAGAGGGCAAGATCTACCGCGGCACGGTCGTGAAGCTGGTCGATTTCGGCGCCTTCGTGAACTTCTTCGGCAAGCGGGACGGCCTCGTCCATGTCAGCCAGATCGAGAACCGGCGCCTGAACCACCCCTCCGACGTGCTGAAGGAAGGCCAGGAGGTCTGGGTCAAGCTGCTGGGCTTCGACGATCGTGGCAAGGTCCGCCTCGCCATGAAGATGGTCGATCAGGAGACCGGCGAGGAGCTGAAGAAGGAAGAGACGGCCGAGTAAGGCCCCTCACCTTTTCGAATGACCGGAAGGGCGCCCCGCGGGGCGCCCTTTCTGCGTTCCGGGGGTCAGCCCCGGCCCGCCCGGGGGCCGAGATCGGGGAACCAGCGCTCGAACCGGGCGAGGAAGGCGCGGTAGGCCAGCGTCGCCCGCAGCCCCTTGCCCGCCAGCTTGGACGAAAGCGGGCCCCACGGTTTCTCGGGCCCGTGGAAATGCAGGATCGCGGCCCGCCGCTGGGGCAGAAGTCGATCCCCGCCCGCCCGGTCGATATTGCGGCGATGGGCGGACAGCCGGCCCCAGCTGGCATTCCAGGCCGGGTCGAGGGCCGCGATCCGGCCCCGGAAGACCTCGTTGATCCGGTCCTGATCCACGGTTGGATAGCCCGCGGCGCCGGAAAGATCCTCCATCCGCGCGGTCAGCTTCGCATCGGGGCGGATCGCGTCCATGTCGTAGAGCAGCACGCCCGAATTGACGTAACCGATGGCGGACGCCTCGCCCATCACGCGGGGCAGATGGGCGATGCGGTCCGTCCGGCCCTGCGCCGCCCGCCGCGCCACCACCCAGTCCGGCACCCCGCCAAGGGGACGCCCCCCCATGTCCAACGACATCAGCGGCGCGAGATCCGAGCGCACCAGCGCGTCCCCGTCGATATAGAGGACGCGGCCCCCGATCAGCCGCGGCAGGAACAGCTTGCCCAGGGCGGTGACCGTGATCGTCCGCTTCGGGCTCTTCGCCGCGCCGATCCAGTCCCGGGGCAGGTCGTGATGGACCAGCCGGTGCCCCGGCCAGCGGGCCGCGACCCGGTCCGCCCCCGCGCGGCCCTCGGCGCCCAGATCCCAGCCGACGAGATGCGCCTCGACCGGGGACCCGGCCGCCGCGAGGGCGGAGGCGAGCGCGACCAGCGTCGGCGGCAGGAAGCCGCGATCGGCGAGAAAGGCGATGCGGGTGATCACGGGCCGGACTCCTCTGGCCGGGGCGGGGAGAGGGCGTCGTCGAACGGGTACCCCAGCCCCAGGAGGGCCGAGACGGGCGAGGCGCAGGCCAGGGCCGTGCGCTGGCGCTCGGCCAGCCGCCAC
The DNA here is from genome assembly GCF_900141735.1 of Wenxinia saemankumensis. GTDB lineage: Bacteria > Pseudomonadota > Alphaproteobacteria > Rhodobacterales > Rhodobacteraceae > Wenxinia > Wenxinia saemankumensis. The sequence goes on along the minus strand of NZ_FQYO01000002.1, from coordinate 203,194 downwards.
GCGAGGGCGAAGCCGGCGAGAATGCGGTCCATCCCCGCGGCGAGACCCGACGGTGCCCGGTCGCCGGCCGTCTCGTTGAAGCGGGGCTCCGCCGCATTGCCGAGGTCGATCCCCGCCAGCAGGACGCGCGGCGGCCGTATCGCCAGCGCGATCTGCAGCGCCGACAGCGCGACCGTGCCGCAGATCACGACGCCGCAATCGGGATCGGTGGACAGGGCGGCCGCCCGGTCCCGGATCACGACCGCGTCCAGCGACGGATCGGACAGGGCGCGCCGGCGCCCGCCCAGCGGCTTGCGCAGGTCGCGGATCAGCCCGATCCGCCGCCCCTCGACATCCATCCCCCGAGCCAGCAGCGCCCGCAGGGCAGCGGGCGAAAGCAGCAGGGGAATCCCGGGCGGCAGCTCCGCGATCAGGGCGCCGCGCCGGTGAACGAAGCGTTCGTCCTCCACCGCCACCGCCGCCGGAACGAGACGGGGCGCCAGGCTCGCCGCCCCGTTGCACAGGATCGCCGTGCCCGGCTCCAGCGCGGACAGGTCCTGCCCCCGCAGCGACGGCCCCGACCCGATGACCGCCAGCGGCACGGATCGCGGCAGCAGCGACGTGGGCGGCCGCGCCATCGGCAGGGGCGCGCCGCGCCAGAGGATCCGCTCCCCCTCGATCCGCAGGCCCGGCCACAGATCGGCGCGGTGCGCCCGGGCCGGTCCGGCGGCGAGCGCGGCAAGCCGGACCAGGCGGCGGGACAGGGGGCGGTCGGAGGCCATGGGCCGGGACATAGCCCCTGCCCCCCCGTCTCGCCCAGCCCCCCTCTCGCCCACCACGATCGCGCGAGCGGCGCCGCTGCGATTGAAGGCGTCGCCGGGCCGCTCTATCTCCTCGGGGAAACTGGCCCCGCCCCCGGGCGTGCGGCCCTCCTGATTCGATCGGAGAGACCGATGCTGACCCGACGCCATTTCCTCTGGACCTCGGCCATGGCCGCCGCCGCGGGGGCCGCCCGCGCGCAGGACGTCGCGGATCCCGGCCCGCTCGAGATCACCGTCTCGCCCGACGGCGAGGCCGCGCCGCTGGCGGACCAGTACGGGATCACGCCGAGCAGCGACCCGCTGGCCCCGACCCTGGTGAACGTGGCCGAGGGGATCGGCCCGGGCGAGATCCATGTCGACCCGAACCGCTTCCGCCTCTACTGGACGCTGCCCGAGCCGGGCCGCGCGATCCGCTACGCCGTCGGCATCGGCCGCCGCGGCCTCTACGAGAGCGGCAGCTTCCGCGTCGGGCGCAAGGCGGAATGGCCCTCCTGGACACCGACGCCCGACATGATCGAGCGCGACCCGGAGGCCTACGAGCAATATGCCGACGGCATGCCGGGCGGGCCGAACAACCCGCTCGGGGCGCGCGCGCTCTATCTCTTCGCCGGCAGCCGCGACACCTACCTGCGGATCCACGGCACCAACGCGCCCGCCACGATCGGGCGCGCCGTGTCGAACGGCTGCGCCCGTCTGACGAACGAGTACATCGTCGATCTCTACAACCGGGTTCCGGTCGGGGCGCAGGTCTATCTCTACAACCGCTTCACCTGAGGCGGGTCCCGGGCACCACAGTCGCGCCGGCGGACCGCGAGGTCACGCCGGCGTTAACGTCTGCGGCATCGCGGCCGTGATAGGCTCCACCCGACGCGAACAGCCGGAGTGCGACATGCCGATCGACCGCCCCACCCGCCGCGCCGTGCTCGGCGCCCTCGCCGCGAGTGCCCTCGCCGCACCGGCCCTTGCCCAATCCGAGCAGGTCGTCGTCATCCCGAGGGAGTTCCTGCCGACGGATGTCGCGCTCTCCGCGGATGCAACGCCGGGCGTGATCCATGTCGATATCGCCAATACCTGGCTCTACTACGTGACCGCGCCGCGGATCGCCCGCCGCTACAAGATCGCGGTCGGGGCCGCCGGACGCAATTTCCGGGGCGAGGCGGTGATCCGGCGGCGCGCGGAATGGCCCTCTTGGACGCCGACGGCGAACATGATCCGGCAGGAGCCGCATATCTACGCGCAATCCGCCGGCGGTCTGCCGGGCGGCCATCCGCGCAACCCGCTGGGGGCGCGCGCGCTCTATCTCTACCAGGGCGGGCGGGACACGCTCTACCGCATCCACGGCACGCCGCAGCCCTGGACGATCGGGCGCAGCTTCTCGTCCGGCTGCGTCAGGATGATCAACGAGCACATGATCGATCTCTACGACCGGGTGCCGATCGGCACGCGCGTCGTCGTCGCCTGACCGCACGGGGGACCGGCCCGCTTGGCCTTCGATTTCGGGGACAGGACGGCCTTCATCGCCCGTGAGCTGCGGGTGGAGGAGATCGCGGGAACAGGCGGCCTGCGGATCTGGCGCGCGCATGCGCGCAGCGACCTCGCCCGGCTCGGCCGGCTGACGGGGCGGGTGCAGCCCTATCCCTACTGGGCCCATCCGTGGCCCGGCGGCATCGGCATGGCCGCCTGGCTGATGGCCGAACCGGGGCGCGTGGCCGGGCGCCGCGTCCTCGACATCGGCGCGGGATCGGGGCTCGTGGCCATCGCCGCGGCGCGGTCCGGGGCCGCGCGGGTCACCGCCTCCGACATCGACCCGATGGCCGAGGCGGCGACCTGGCTGAATGCCGGCCTGAACGGGGTGGAGGTCGGGACGACCGGAGACGTCCTCTCCGGCCCCGCGCGCGACGACGAGGTCGTGCTGGTCGGCGACACCTTCTACGACACCGCGCTGGGGCTGCGCGTGCTGGCCTATCTGCGCCGGGCCCAGCTGGCCGGCGCGACGATCTATGTCGGCGATATCGGGCGCGCCGGTCTGCCCGGATCCGCGCTGCGGCCGGTCGCGCGGCTCGCAGCGCCGGATATAGGCGACCCGCCCGGGGCGCCGCCTCGCGCAGTGACGATCCACCGGCTGGGATGACACCGCGCCGGGGCTCCCGCCGGTGGACCGGTCCACCGGCGGGGCGCCGGATCAGGCCGGCTGCTTCGTCTTGCGCAGGTAGGGCAGGACGGTGTCGAACGTGCCGAACTTGGCGCGCGCATCCTCGTCCGAGAGGGTGGCCGGGATGATCACGTCCTGACCGGCCTGCCAGTTCGCGGGCGTCGCCACGCCCTTGCCGTTCGCCAGCTGCAGCGCGTCGAGCGCGCGCAGCACCTCGGCGAAGTTGCGGCCCACGTTCATCGGGTAGGTCATGGACAGCTTCAGCTTCTTGTCCGGCCCGACGATGAAGACGACGCGCACCGTCGCGGTGTCGTTCGGGGTCCGCCCGTCGGGGAGATAGGCCTCGGCCGGCAGCATGTCGAAGGCCTTGGACATCTCGAGCTCCGTATCGGCCGCGATCGGGAAGTTCGGCGTCGCGCCGCCGGCCTTCTCGATGTCGCCCTTCCAGCGTTTGTGATCCTCGACCCCGTCGACCGAGATGCCGAGGACCTTGGTCCCCCGCTTCTCCCACTCGTCCGAGAGCTGCGCCACGGCGCCGAACTCGGTCGTGCAGACGGGGGTGAAGTCCTTGGGGTGCGAGAACAGGATCGCCCAGCTGTCGCCGATCCAGTCGTGCAGACGGATCTCGCCCATGTCGGTCTGGACGGTGAGGTTCGGGATCTCGTCGTTGATGCGCAGTGCCATGTCGGTCACCTCCTGTCGTTCGTGTCCGTGACGGAGATATGCGCCGCGCCCCGGATTGCGATGGGGGGCGGGCCCGGGGCGGCGGGGAAAGGACGATCGGGGGTCGAGCCGGCCGGTCCGGCGACGGGCGTTCCGTCGCGAGGCTCGAGAGGCGAACGCGCTTCCGGGGGCCTCGCCCCGGTCAGAACTGCTCGAGCAGGCGGCGCAGGTAGTCGCGTTCGTCCTCGGGCCGGGACTGCTCGCCCGAGCGGCGGCGCAGCTCGTCCAGCAGCTCCTGCGCCCGGCGATAGACGTCCTCGCCCTGCAGCATCTCCTGCTCGGTGCCCATCTGCCCCGAATTGCCGAACTCGCGGCCCAGCGGGTCGCGGCGCTGCGGCTCGAGCCGGCCCTGCGCGTTGCCCCGTGCCTCGCCCTGGCCCGGCTGCTGCTGGTCGCGGTTGTCGGCCAGCGCCTCGCCGAGATTGCGTAGCCCGTCGCGCAGCGCGTCCAGCGCCTCGGACTGGCGGTCGATGGCACGGGCGGTATCGCCCTCGCGCAGGGCGCCCTCGGCCTCGTCCATCGCGCCCTCGGCCCGGTCGAGCGCCTCGCCCGCCTCGTCGGCCGCCTCGCCCGAGAGCGAGGGCAGGTTGCCGCGCTGACGGTTCAGCTCGTCGCGCAGAGCCTGCTGGCGGTCGGCGAGGCTGCCCTCGCCGCCCCGGCCCTGCCCGTCCTGACGGCCGCCCTGACCGGGCTGGTCCCCCGGCGACTGGACCTGGCCCTGCCGGCCCTGCGGCTGCTGGCCGGATCCCTGGCCGCCCTGGTTCTGGCCCTGCTGACCGTCGCCCGGCTGCTGGCCCGAATCCTGCCCCGGCTGCGGGCCGAAGGGCTGGTCCGGCTGCGGCTGGCCCTGCCCGGGCTGCTGCCCGGGCTGCTGACCGTCCTGCGGCTGCCCCTGATCGCCCTGCGGGGGGCGGCCGTTGAACTCGTCCTGCAGCTGCCGGAAGGCGTCGTCGGACAGCTCCTGCTGCTCGCGCAACGTGTCGGCAAGGTCCTCCATCGATTGCTGGCCCTGTCCCTGGCCCTGCCCCTCGGTGACCTGCAGGTTCTCCATCATCTGGTCGAGCTGCTGCATCAGCTCCATCGCCTCGGCCATCCGGCCCTCTTCCATGAGGCGCTGGATCTCGTCCATCATCTGCTGCAGCTGGTCGGCGCCCAGCTCCTGCATGTTCTGGCTCATGTCGGGCTGGTCCGTGCCGTCCTCCTGGCCCCGGTTCTGCTCGGCCAGCATGCGGATGTAGTCGTTCGTGGCCTCGCGCAGCTCCTGCATGAGCTCGGCGATCTCCTCGTCGGAGGCGCCATTGCGCATCGCCTCTTCCAGCCGCTCCTGCGCGCGTTCGAGCCGGGCGCGGGCATCGGCGAGCGTCCCCTCCTCGAGCTGCACGGCCAGATCCCAGAGCGCCTGCACCACCTCGTCGCGCGTCGCATCGGTCAGCGCACCGTCATCGTCCAGATCCGCCGCGAGCTGACGGATCGCGAAGGAGAGCTTGAGATAGGTCAGCTCATTGGGAAAGAAGCCCTCGGGCTCGTAGGCCACCGTCCGCAGCATCTGCGTCACCCGGCGGGCATTGTCCGGCGACCACATCAGGTCGCGGCGCTGCTCGATCACCGCGCGGGCGATCGGCTGGAAGAAGCGGCGGCCGGGCAGGATCATCTCGACCGGGCCCGTCGTCCCCTCCTGCCCCGCATCGTCGGCCACGGTGAGCGTCATCGTCACCGGCAGGTTGGCCAGCGGGTGCTGCGAGAAATCGTCGATCAGCGTTTCCGAGAACTCCGTGCGGTCGCCCGAGAACGGCATCGGCAAGTCGATCACCACCGGCTCCTGCGGGCCGGGCTCGGCGGCGAGGCCGAAGCGGCGATCCACCGCGCCGAGATCCAGCTCGATCACGGCGCGGCCGGCGACGACGGCGTAATCGTCCGTCGCGGTGAAGGGCTGGGCCATCTGGCCCGTCGCCTCGGCCTCGACCGGGCCGGACAGGGCGACGGCGGGCGCGGCATCGGGCACGACGACGATGTCCCAGGCGGCGCCGCCCGGCCCTTCGATGGCGAGCGGGCCGTCCCGCCGGACGAGCAGGCTCTGCTGGGCCTCGGCGCTCGGCTCGGCCGCCTCGGCGGTCACGGCCTGCGAGACGGTGAGGTCGCCCGCCTCGCCGTAGAGGCGCAGCGCGATCTCGGAGCCCTGCGGCACGTCGAGCCGTCCCTCCGGCTGGTCGGCGAGGTAGAGCGTCGGCTTGCCGGTATAGGCGGGCGGCTCGATCCACCCTTCCCAGACGGGGCCGGTGGCGACGGCCTGGCCGGGGCCGGCCCCGGCGGCGATGTCGGCGACCGAGCCGATCCGCCAGATCGAGCCGAAGAGCAGGCCCGTGACAAAGAGCAGCAGCGCCATGTAGCGCAGGCCGTAGGGATCGCGCGCGGCGAGCCGCAGGTCGGGATCGACGGGCCGGGCGGCCCGGGCGCGGGCGGCCATGCGCTGCTGGTGGGCGGCCCAGACGGCCTCGGAGGCGGCGTCGCCGCGCCCCGTGGCCTGCAGGTCGGCGATGGCGGCGAGCGGACGGCCCGGCAGGCTCGCGTCGATCCGGGCGATCGCCGCGCCCTCCGACGGCCAGCGAAAGCGCATCGCCCCCCGGACGAGCGCGACGATCGTGCCGAGGCCGACAACGACCGCCAGCGCCCAGAGCGCCTCGAGCGGCATCGCCTCGTGCCAGCCGAAGAGCAGGATCGCCGCGCTCGCCATGACCAGGGCGACCACGGGCCAGAAGGCGCGCGAGGCGCGCTCGGCCACCATGCCGGCCCGGGTGATCCGGATCGGCCAGGCGATCTCGGCCCGCACGGCCTCCGGCAGGGGGATCTCGGTCTTCGGGTCTGTCTGCTCGGTCAGGGTGTCTGTCCCGGTCTGGCGGCCCGGCGGGCGGGCGAAGGGCGGATCACCGTCCGGTTCCGCAGGACCGTCGGATCGCGTCGACCCTCAGATCCATTCCGGCACCCTATCGCGGGCGAGCATGTCGTCAAAGCTCGGCCGCGGACGGATGACCGCAAAGTGATCCCGGCGGACGAGCACCTCGGGCGCGAGCAGGCGGGAATTGTATTCGCTCGACATCACCGCGCCGTAGGCCCCGGCCGAGCGGAAGGCGACGAGGTCGCCCTCGCGCAGGGGGGACATCGGCCGTCCCTTCGCAAAGGTGTCGCCGCTCTCGCAGATCGGTCCGACCACGTCGTAGGGCCGGGTCTCGGCGCCCGCCGCCGGTTCCGCCACCGGGACGATGTCGTGCCAGGCGTCGTACATGGCCGGGCGGATCAGGTCGTTCATCGCGGCGTCGAGGATCAGGAAGTCCCGCCCCTCGCCCTGCTTCACGTAGACCACCCGCGACAGCAGGATCCCGGCATTGCCCGCGATCAGGCGGCCCGGCTCGATCTGGATCTCGCAGCCCAGTTGGCCGACCGTCCGCTTCACCACCTCGCCGTATTCCACCGGCAGTGGCGGGGCGCTGTTCGACCGCTCGTAGGGAATGCCGAGACCGCCGCCGAGGTCGAGACGGTCGATTGCATGGCCATCGGCGCGCAGGGCCGCCGTCAGCTCCGCCACCTTGCGGTAGGCGGTCTCGAAGGGCTCCAGCTCGGTCAGCTGCGAGCCGATATGGACGTCGATCCCGACGACCCGCAGACCCGGTAGCTTCGCCGCCTCGGCATAGACCTCGCGCGCGCGGGCGATGGGAATGCCGAACTTGTTTTCGGACTTGCCGGTCGAGATCTTGGCATGGGTGCGGGCATCGACATCGGGATTGACGCGGATCGTCACCGGCGCCTCGACCCCGAGCGAGACCGCCACCTCCGAGAGCGCGCGCATCTCGGGCTCGCTCTCGAGGTTGAACTGGCGGATCCCGCCCTCCAGGGCGGTGCGCATCTCGGGCCTGGTCTTGCCGACGCCCGAGAAGACGATCCGCTCGCCCGGCACGCCGGCCGCGCGGGCGCGGCGGTACTCGCCCTCGGACACCACGTCCATGCCGGCGCCGGCCTCTGCCAGAATGGAGAGAAGGGCGAGGTTCGAGCTGGCCTTGACCGAGTAGCAGACGAGATGCGGCATCCCCGCCAGCGCCTCGTCGAACAGGGTGAAGTGCCGCAGCAGCGTGGCGTGCGAATAGACGTAGGCCGGCGTGCCGACCGTCGCCGCGATGTCGTCCAGCGGCACGTCCTCGGCATGGAGGAGGCCGTCCCTGTAGAGAAAGTGATCCATCGCGATCCCCGGTGTCTGTCGCCGGGCGTGTCTTATCCGATCGGCCGGGAATTGCGAGGGGGCGGGACGGGCCGGGGCGCCGCTTGTCCGCCCACCCCCAACGGCACGCCGCCCCGCGGCGGCTCGGCTCGGGGCCGGGGCGGGGCCTGCCCGGGGCACCGTCGCCGATCCGCCCCGGGGCCCGGTCCGGCACCCCGGCGGATCGGGATGCCGCCATCCTCCGGCCCAGGCCCGGGGGGCACCGGCTCCGGCCGGTCAGAAGCCCGTTTCGGGCAGGGCGTGGGGCGGATTCGGCGGCTCGGGCGGATCCTCGACGCCGCAGGCGGCGAGGAGCGCGAGCAGGCCCAGCGCCGTCGCCAGCGGCCCCCGGGGACGGTATTTGCGGACCCTGCGAAGGGGGGGCCGGGCGCTCATCCCAGGCGCTCCCGCCAGGCGGCGATCTGCTCGCGCACGCGATCGGGCGCGGTGCCCCCGTAGGACCGGCGCGAGGCGACGGAATTCTCGACGCCGAGCACATCGAAGACGCCTTCCGTGATCCCCTCATGCGCGGAGCGCATGTCCTCCAGCGTCAGGTCCGGCAGGTCGCAGCCCTTGCGCTCGGCCAGGGCGACGAGACTGCCGGTGACGTGATGCGCCTCGCGGAAGGGCAGGTTCAGCTCGCGCACCAGCCAGTCGGCGAGGTCGGTCGCGGTCGAGAAGCCGGTGGCGGCGGCGGCGCGCAGCGCGTCCGCGTTCGGCGCCATGTCCGAGACCATGCCCGTCATCGCGGCGAGCGAGAGCATCAGCGTGTCGGCCGCGTCGAAGACCTGTTCCTTGTCCTCCTGCATGTCCTTGGAATAGGCGAGCGGCAGCCCCTTCATCACGGTGAACAGGCCGACGGCGGCGCCGAGGATGCGGCCGATCTTGGCCCGCAGCAGCTCGGCCGCGTCGGGGTTCTTCTTCTGCGGCATGATCGACGAGCCGGTGGACCAGCGGTCGGAGAGGGCCACGAAACGGAACTGCGCGGTCGACCAGATCACGATCTCCTCCGCGAGGCGCGACAGGTGGACGGCGCAGATCGCGGAGGCCGACAGGAATTCCAGCGCGAAATCCCGGGCCGAGACGGCGTCGAGCGAATTGGCCATCGGCGCGTCGAAGCCCAGCGCCCCGGCCGTCATGTGGCGGTCGATGGGGAAGGACGTGCCGGCCAGCGCGGCGGCGCCGAGCGGGCTCTCGTTCAGGCGGCGCCGGGCATCGGCAAATCGGCCCCGGTCCCGGCCCAGCATCTCGACATAGGCCATCATGTGATGGCCCCAGGTCACGGGCTGGGCGACCTGCAGGTGGGTGAAGCCGGGCATGACCATATCCGCCCCCGCCTCGGCCTGGGTAAGCAGGGCCTTCTGCAGCGCGACCAGCCCGGTCTCGGCCGCGTCGCACTGGTCGCGCACCCAGAGCCGGAAGTCGGTCGCCACCTGGTCGTTGCGCGACCGGGCGGTGTGGAGGCGGCCCGCGGGCTCTCCCACGACCTCCTTCAGCCGGGCCTCCACGTTCATGTGGATGTCCTCGAGCGCCGGCTTGAAGTCGAACTGTCCGCCCTCGATCTCTGACAAGACGGTGAGAAGCCCTTCCCGGATGGCGTCCGCGTCACTATCCGTGAGAATGCCGACGCTCGCCAGCATGGCGGCGTGGGCGCGGCTGCCCTCGATGTCCTGCCGGGCGAGCCGCCGGTCGTAGCCGATCGAGGCGTTGATCGCCTCCATGATCGCGTCGGGCCCGGCGGCGAAGCGCCCGCCCCACATGGTGTTGGACGTCTGCTCGGGCTGGTCGGTCATGACGGGGGCGGTCCCTTCGGACGAGGAAAAGGAATTGACGATGCGTCTCGCGGCTCTGGCTCTCTATACGGGGCTCGTTTCCCTGTCCAACGGCGCACTCGCCCAGGGCGCGGCGCCGGACATCGCCGACCTGCGGCAGGGCGACATGCTCAAGCTCGCGGTCCATTCGGAGGCCGCCGCCGCCGCGCTGGACGAGGCCTTCGAGCTGGAGGAGGGCGGCACCGCGACGCTGGGCGACTATGCGGGCAAGGTCGTGCTGGTGAACTTCTGGGCGACCTGGTGCGCGCCCTGCCGCGAGGAGATGCCGACCCTCTCGGCCGTGCAATCCGAGCTGGGCGGCGAGGCGTTCGAGGTCCTGACCATCGCCACGGGGCGGAACTCGCCGCAGGGCATGGTGGAGTTCTTCGACGAGATCGGCGTGGACAACCTGCCGCTTCACACCGATCCGCGCCAGCAGCTGGCCCGGTCGATGGGCGTGCTCGGCCTGCCGGTCACGGTGATCCTCGACCGCGAGGGCAACGAGCTGGCGCGGCTGCAGGGCGAGGCCGACTGGTCCTCCGACAGCGCGATGGAGATCCTGGGAACGCTGATCGCGTCGGAGTGACGGCCCGTCCGGTCCGCGCGCGGGGCCGCATCGCCGCCCGCGCAGGACGGCGGTGGGTGGCGATCCGGGGTATCCGGTACCCGCAGGGTGCCCGGACGTGCGAGCGGCGGCGGGCCCGGCTCGGTCATCGCCGCGCCCCCTGGGGTCCGGACCGATTGACAAGGGCCGCATGACCGGGCTTTCGTCCCGGCCCATGCCCGACCTGACCGTCCCGCGCGGCGATGTCCGCCTGCATGTCCTCCGCATCGACGGATCCGCCGATCCAGGCGCCCCCTCCCTCGTCCTTGCCAATTCGCTGGGGACGCATCTGGCGCTCTGGGACGCGGTGCTGCCGCACCTTCCGCCGGGGTTGCGGGTGATCCGCTGGGACAAGCGCGGGCACGGGCGCTCCTCGGCTCCGCCCGCGCCCTACGCGATGGGGGCGCTCGTCTCGGATGCCGAGGCGGTGATGGAGGCGACCGGAACGCGCGACGCGGTCTTCGCCGGCCTGTCGATCGGCGGGATGATCGCCCAGGGGCTGGCGGTGAAGCGGCCGGACCTCGTCCGCGCGCTCGTCCTGTCGAACACCGCCGCCCGGATCGGAACCAAGGCGCTGTGGGAGGACCGGATCGCCGCCGTGCGGCGGCACGGGCTGGAGCCGCTGGCGGACGGGATCCTGGACCGCTGGTTCTCGCGCGGGTTCCGCCGGTCGGACGCGGTCGCGCCCTGGCGCGAGATGCTGCTCTCCACCACGGTGGAGGGCTATTGCGGCTGCTGTGCCGCCATCGCCGGGACCGACTTCCTGACGCCGACCTCGGGGCTGCGGCTGCCGGTGCTCGGCATCGCGGGCAGCGAGGACGGGGCGACGCCGCCCGACCTCGTCCGCGAGACGGTCGACCTCGTGCCCGGCTCGCGGTTCGAGCTGATGCGCGGCGCGGGGCACCTGCCCCCGGTCGAGGCGCCGGAGGCCTATGCCGCCCTGCTGACCGGGTTCCTGGACGCGACGGGCCATCTGTGATGGCGCGGTTCCTGCTGGTCCACGGCTCGTGCCACGGTGCCTGGTGCTGGGAGCGGCTGATCTCCGTGCTGGAGGCGCGGGGCCATGCCGCGCGCGCGATCGACCTGCCATCGCACGGCGCGGAGCCCACCCCGCCGGCCGAGGTGACGCTGGATCTCTATGCCCGCGCGGTCGCCGCCGCCGTGGAGCCCGGCACGATCCTCGTCGGTCACTCCATGGGCGGCTACCCGATCACGGCGGCGGCCGAGCTGGTGCCCAAGCGGATCGCCCGGCTGGTCTATCTCTGCGCCTATGTGCCCCGGGACGGACACAGCCTCGCCGACATGCGCCGCGCGGCCCCCTCGCAGCCGCTGCTGGACGCGATCCGGGTGGATGCGGGGCGCATCGCCTTCACCGTCGACCCCGACCTCGCCATCGACCGTTTCTACCACGACGTGCCGGAAGCGGTCGCCCGGGCGGCGGTGGAGCGGCTCTGCCCGCAGGCGATCCTGCCGCAGGAAACGGCGCTGGACCTGCGGCGGTCCCCCGCCCTGCCCCGATCCTACATCCGGTGCCGGCAGGACCGGACGATTCCGCCCGCCTTCCAGGACGAGATGACGGAAGGCTGGCCGCAGGGAACGGTCTTCGACATGGAGAGCGCGCATTCGCCGTTCCTGTCGGATCCCGGGACCCTGGCCGACATCCTGCACACCATCGCGGAGGGCTAGGCCATGTCCGCCTCGGTCTACGACAGCGCTCTCTATGCCGGGCTGTTCGGCGCGCCGGACATGGCGCGCCTCGTTTCGGATACGGCCGAGCTGCGGGCGATGATGATCGTGGAAGGCGCGCTGGCCAAGGTGCAGGGGGATCTCGGCCTGATCCCGCAGACGGCCGGGAACGCGATCCACCGCGCCGCCCTGGAGCTGCAGATCGACCCCGGCGGCCTCGCGCGCGAGACGGGGCGAAGCGCGGTTCCCGTCCCCGCCCTGGTCGCCGCCTTCCGGACCGAGATGCAGGCGCCGGACCATGCCGCCTGGCTGCATTACGGCGCGACGTCGCAGGACATCGTCGACACCGCTCTGGCGCTGCGGCTCCGGCAGGCGCTGGCGCTGGCGGAGGCGGGGCTCCACCGGGTGCTCGGGGGCCTGGCCCGGCTGGCCGGGATGCATGCCGAGACCCCGATGGCCGGCCGCACCTACGGGCAGGCGGCGACGGTGACCGGGTTCGGCGCGATGGCCGCCTCCTGGGGCACGCCTCTCCTGGCGGCGCGGGACGAGATGCCGGCCCTGCGCGCCCGGGTGCTGCGCGTGTCGCTCTCGGGGGCGGCGGGCACGCTGTCGGCGATGGGCGAGGCGGGGCCGGATGTCCGGGCCGGGCTCGCGGCGGCGCTGGGTCTCGTCGATCCCGGCCGGTCCTGGCATGCCGAGCGCGACGGTATCGCCGCCCTCTCGGCCTGGGCGGGGCGGGTGACCGGGGCGACCGGGCGCATGGGCGAGGACCTCTTGCTGCTGACGCAGTCCGGCATCGAGGAGGTCGCCCTGCCCGGCACCGGCGGCTCCTCGACCATGCCGCAGAAGCGCAACCCGGTCATGCCTTCGCTGCTCGTGGCGCTGGCGCGGACCGGTACCGCGCTGGACGCGGCGCTGCAGGGGGCGCAGCTGCACCGTCAGCAGCGCGACGGCGCGGCCTGGATGACCGAGTGGATGGTACTGCCGCAGGTGCTCATGGGGCTAGCGCGATCGCTGGCGGTCGCGGGCGACCTGGCCGAGGGGATCGCGCCCCGGCCTGACGCGATGCGCGCGGCGATCGCCGCCGGGGGCGGGCTGATCCATGCCGAGGCGCTGAGCTTCGCCCTCGCCCGGCAGATGCCCCGCCCCGAGGCGCAGGACGCGGTCAGGGCGCTCTGCGCCGAGGTCGCGGGCGGGGCGGGATCGTTGGCCGAGCTTGCCGGGGCCCGCTTTCCGCAGCTCGACATCGGCGCGCTGTTCCGCCCCGAGGCGCAGCTGGGCAGGGCCCCGGCGGAGGCGCGCGCCTTCGCGGCGCGGGTCCGAGCCCTGCCGGAACCGGAGGCCTTCCCGGGCGCTTGAACTTTCGACGTTTCGCGCTCAAGTGCCCCATGATGACCGCCGCCCCCCCGTCCAGCCCCGGCCAGCCCCGCGCTGTCGAGATCGCCAACCGGCGCGAATTGCTGCGCCGCCGGTTCGACCGCCAGTTCGAGAGCCTCTATCGCACCCTTCCCTTCCTGCGGGGGCCGGTGCAGCGCATCCGGCGGCGCGGCTGGTGGATGGTGCGGGTGCCGCTGGCCCTGCTCTTCATCGCCGGCGGCTTCCTCGCGATCCTGCCGGTCTTCGGGCTGTGGATGATCCCGCTTGGGCTGTTCCTGCTCGCCATCGACCTGCCGATCCTGCAGGGGCCGGTGACGGCCGCGACGATCCGCTTGCGCCGCCGGTTCGAGCTGCTGGCGCGGCGCTGGCGGCACCGCCGCGAAGGCTGATCCAGAATCGATCGGTCCGATCCCGCGGGGCGGGTCGCGCCCCTCCCGGGCGGTTCGGGCAGGACCGGGTGCCGCGGGGGTGGGTGCACCCCCCCACGGGGCCGGCCTCGCGGATCGGAGGGTGGGTCGCGCCCCTCCCGGGCGGTTCGGGCAGGACCGGGTGCCGCGGGGGTGAGTGCGACCCACCCTACGGGGCCGACGTCGCGGATCGGAGGGTGGGTCGCCCCCCTTCCGAGCGGTTCGGGTGAGCCGGGGAGTCGCACCCGCCCCGGGCGGTTCGGGAAGGGCCGGGCGTCGCGGGAATGGGTGCAACCCGCCTTACGGGGCCGGCGTCATGGATCGTAGGGTGGGTTGCACCCACCCCGGAGCCCGTCCCCGCCGCAGGCTGGGTGGCACCCGCCCGCCCCGCATCGGCCCCGTCGTCTAGCCGTCCTGCCGAATCCGGGCATTCTGGGGATCGTAGGGCGAATCCTCGACCACGACGGCGTCGTAGGTCTGGCGGAACATGCGGACCTTCAGCTTCGTGCCCACCGCCGCCTTGTCGACCGGGACGTAGCCCATGCCGATCTGCTTGCCGAAGGCGACCGAATACCCGCCCGAGGTGAGGCGGCCGAGACGGGTCGTGCCGGTCTCGTCGAACAGCGCCTCCTTGCCCCAGGGATCGGCATCGGCGGGGCCGTCGATCAGCACCGTCACGCACATCGACCGCAAGCCCTTTTCCTGCATCGCGGCCTTGCCGTGGAACTCCTTCGACAGATCGACGAAGCGGTCGAGCCCCGCCTCGAGCGGCGTCGCGTCGCGGCCGAGCTCGTTGCCGAAGGCGCGGTAGGACTTCTCCTGCCGCAGCCAGTTCTGGGCGCGCGCGCCGACGAGCCGCAGCCCCAGCCCCTCGCCCGCCTGCATCAGCTGATCCCACAGGCGGGTCTGCATCTCGATCGGGTGGTGCAGCTCCCATCCCAGCTCGCCGGTATAGGCCACGCGGATCGCGGTGACGGGGACCATGCCGAGCTCGATGTCCCGGGCCGAGAGCCAGGGGAAGCGCTTGTTGCTGAGGGCGGTCGCCGGGTCGGGATCGCGGATCAGCCGCTTGAGGATGTCGCGGCTGTTCGGCCCGGCGAGGGCGAAGACGCCCCAGGCGGTGGTGACGTCCTGGATCGAGACCCAGCCGCCGCCCCTGCCCATGAAATCCTCGGCCGCCTTGCGCAGGTAATCGCCGTCATAGGCGGCCCAGGCGCCGGCGGAGATCAGGTAGTAATGCTGCTCGGCCAGCCGGACCACGGTGTATTCGGTGCGGGTCGTCCCCGTCTCGGTCAGGGCGTAGGTCAGATTGATCCGCCCGACCTTCGGCAGCCTGTTGGTTGTGAACCAGTCGACGAAGGCGGTCGCGCCCGGCCCCGTCACCCAGTGCTTGGCGAAGGCGGTCGCGTCGATCAGGCCCGCGCTCTCGCGCAGCGCCGTCGCCTCCTCCCTGGCGAAGGTCCACCAGGACGCCCGGCGGAAGGAGCGCGCATGGTGGTCGTAATCCTCCGGCGCTCCGGCAGGGCCGTAATAGTTCGGCCGCTCCCAGCCGTTCACCTGCCCGAACTGGGCGCCCAGCGCCTTCTGCCGGTCGTAGACCGGGGCGGTGCGCAGCGGCCGGCAGGCCTCGCGCTCCTCGTCGGGGTGGTGGAGGATGAAGACGTGCTCGTAGGCCTCCTCGTTCTTGCGGGCGCCGTATTCGGTCGTCATCCAGCTGCCGTAGCGCTTGGGGTCGAGGCTGGCCATGTCGATCTCGGCCTCGCCCTGCGTCATCATCTGGGCGAGGTAGTGGCCGGTGCCGCCGGCGGCGGTGATCCCGAAGGAGAAGCCCTCCGCCAGCCACATGTTGCGCAGGCCGGGCGCGGGGCCGACCAGCGGGTTGCCGTCGGGCGTGTAGCAGATCGGGCCGTTGAAATCGTCCTTGAGGCCCACCGTCTCGGAGGTCGGGATGCGGTGGATCATCGCCATGTATTCCTCCTCGATCCGCTCGAGATCGAGGGGGAAGAGGTCGGCGCGGAAGCTGTCCGGCACGCCGTATTCGAACCGGGCGGGGGCGCCCCGCTCGTAGGGGCCGAGGATCCAGCCGCCCCGCTCCTCGCGGACATACCACTTGGCGTCGGCATCGCGCAGGACGGGATGCTGGGGATTGCCGGCGTTCCGCCATTCGACCAGCGCCGGGTCGGGCTCGGTCACGATGTACTGGTGCTCGACCACGATGGCGGGGATCTTGATCCCCAACAGCTTCGCGGTGCGCTGGGCGTGGTTGCCGGTCGCGGTCACGACATGCTCGGCATGGATCACGGACTGCTCGTCGGAGGGGACGAGGTTGCCGCCCTTCTCGACCATCTTCGTGACCGTCACCTCCCATTCGGCACCGGTCCAGCGGTAGCCGTCGACCTGCCAGCGCCGCTCGATCGTCGCGCCGTGCTGGCGGGCGCCCTTGGCCATCGCCATCGTCACGTCAGCGGGGTTGATGTAGCCGTCCTGCGGGTGGAAGAGCGCGCCCTTCAGATCCTCGGTCCGGACCAGCGGCCAGCGGTCCTTGATCTCCTTCGGAGACAGGAACTCGTGGTAGACATCCGCCGTCTCGGCGACGGAGGAATAGAGCATGTACTCGTCCATGCGGTCGTCGGTCTGCGCCATCCGCAGGTTGCCGACCACGTAGAAGCCGGCATCGAGCCCCGTCTCGGCCTCCAGCGTCTTGTAGAAATCGACGCTGTACTTGTGGATGTGGGTGGTCGCATAGCTCATGTTGAAGAGCGGCAGCAGCCCCGCCGCGTGCCAGGTCGAGCCCGAGGTCAGCTCGTCCCGCTCCAGCAGCATCGTGTCCCAGCCCGCCTTGGCGAGATGGTAGGCGATCGAGGTTCCCACGGCGCCGCCGCCGACGACGAGCGCGCGGACATGGGTCTTGAGGTCGGACATGGGCGCGGCTCCCGGCAGCGGATGGGCATGACGGGGCCACATTGCAGGGATCGGGCGGGCGCGGAAATCGGCGGGCGACACGTTGGCGCGCGATTGCGACGCGGGCGGTGCGACACCCGCGCGCGCGGCCGATGGGGCCCGGCCCGGCACAGGCGTGTGCGTGCGCTGAAGCGGCCGGCCGGCGCAGGGCGGGCGACGTGATCGGCCGATAGGTGCCGGCGAGGCGCCGCCCGTCGCCGTCTACGCGGCGGGTGCGCCGACGAACCGGGGGATCCCGCGAAAGGCCGGGCGCGGCAGCCCCCGAACGACGAAGGGCCGCCCCGAAGGACGGCCCCGCGTGCCGGTCGCGCAAGGGGGTCAGAGGCTGCGCTGCCAGTCCTCGACCTCGCGCCGCGCCTCTTCCTTGGTGCGGCCGTAGCGCTGCTGGATCAACCCCTCGAGCTCTTCCTGCCGGCCATCGGCGCGGTCGAGCTCGTCATCGGTAAGGTCACCCCAGCGCTGCTGCGCCTGGCCCTTGAGTTCCTTCCACTTGCCCTTCATCTGGTCGCTGTTCATGACTGCCTCCTGAATGCTGGACGGGCCCTCGTCGGCCCCTCTGGTGTCTGCCGGAAAAACGCCGTCCCGCCGGGCCGGGTTCCGGTTTGCCCCCCTGTCCCGGCGGAATACCTCCCACCGCGACCAGAGAGGGGAAATACCCATGCACACCCGCCAGATGCTGATCCGCGCCCCCGGCGGCCCCGAGGCGATCGAGGCCGCGACGGCCGAGATCGGCGATCCCGGCCCGGGGGAGATCCGCATCCTCCACCGCGCCGTCGGCCTCAACTTCATCGACACATATTTCCGCTCGGGCCTCTATCCCGCGCAGATGCCGCTGGTCCTGGGGATGGAGGCGGCCGGCGTGGTCGATGCCGTGGGCGAGGGCGTCGCCCATCTCAAGACGGGGGACCGCGCCGCCTATGCCAGCCAGCCGCCCGGCGCCTATTGCGATGCCCGCGTGATGCCGGCGGCGCAGGTCTGCCCGCTGCCGGACGCGATCGATTTCGAGACCGGCGCCGCGATGATGCTGCAGGGCCTGACGGTGCAGTACCTGCTTCATCGCACCGTTCCGCTGAAGGCGGGCGACACGATCCTGCTCCATGCCGCGGCGGGCGGGGTCGGGCTGATCGCCTGCTAATGGGCCCGGTCCGAGGGCATCCGCGTCATCGGCACCGCCGGCGGCCCCGAGAAATGCGCCCGGGCCGAGGCGGCGGGCGCCGAGACCTGCATCGACTACCGGTCGGAGGACTTCGTGGCCCGCGTCAGGGATCTGACCGGCGGGCGCGGCGTCGACGCGGTGATCGACGGCGTCGGCAAGGACACGTTCGACGGCTCGCTCGACTGCCTGCGCCCGCTCGGCACGATGATCTCCTTCGGCAACGCCTCGGGGCCGGTCCCGCCCTTCAGCATCGCGACGCTGGGGCAGAAGGGGTCGCTCTTCGTCACGCGGCCGACGCTCTTCACCCATATCGCCGATCACGAGACCTGCCAGGCGATGGCGCGCCAGCTCTGCCACAAGGTCGGGAGCGGGGACGTGGAGATCGAGATCGGCGCCCGCTACCCTCTCGAACAGGTGGCCGAGGCGCACCGCGCGCTGGAATCGCGGCAGACGACGGGATCGGTGGTCCTCACGCTCTGAGCGGGGTGTCCGCGTCCCACAGCACGATCACGTCCCGCGACCGCCACAGGGGGCCGGGATCGGTCACCACGTCGATCTCGCGGCCGCCCAGCGCGGCATAGGCGCGGCGGGCGGCGGCGTTCCCGTCCAGCACGGCGAGGCCGATGGCCAGCGGCCCCGCCTGCCGGATCGCGTCGAAGGCGAAGGACAGGAGCCGCCGCCCCAGCCCCGCGCGCCGATGCCCCGCCGCCACGTAGAGGGTGTGGATCTCGCGCGCGCCCCGCAGCGGGCCGTGCCGGGGCGCCCCCCATGAGACGAAGCCGGCGAGGGCGCCCCCGGCTTCGGCCAGCACGACGCCCGAGCCATGCTCCGCCGCCGCCAGGACGGCCTCCCATTGCGCCACGCGCCGCGGCAGGTCGATCTGCGCCAGGATCCCGGCCGGGGCGAGACCGGCATAGGTCTCGCGCCAGACCGCGACATGCAACGCCGCGAGGGCCGGCACGTCGGCGGGGACCGCCGGTCGCAGGGCGACCGCCCCCCGCGTGCCCGGCCCCGTCCCGCTCACCCCTGGCCCGGCACGACGAGGTCCGGCGGACAGAGCCCGTCCTGGAAGGCGCGGATGTTGACGATGACCCTCTCGCCCATCTCGATCCGCCCCTCGACCGTGGCCGATCCCATATGCGGCAGCAGGACGACGTTCGGCATCCGCCGCAGCCGCGGATTGATCTCGGCCCGGTTCTCGTAGACGTCGAGCCCCGCCCCCGCGATCTCGCCCGCGCGCAGCCCCCGGGTCAGGGCGTTCTCGTCCACCACCTCGCCCCGGCTCGTGTTCACCACGACCGCGTGCGGCTTCATCAGCTTCAGCCGCCGCGCATTGATCAGGTGGTAGGTCGAGGGCGTGTGCGGGCAGTTGATGCTCAGCACGTCGGCCTGCGCGACCATCTGGTCGAGGCTCTCCCACCAGCGGGCGCCCAGCTCGGCCTCGATCTCGGGCCGCAGGCGGCGGCGGTTGTGGTAGCCGATCCGCATCCCGAAGGCCCGCGCCCGCCGGGCCACCGCCTGCCCGATCCGCCCCATGCCGAGAATCGCGAGTTCGCGCCCCGCGATCCGCCCGCCCAGCATGGCGGTCGGGGACCAGCCCTCCCACCGGCCCTCCTGCATCATCGCCAGCCCCTCGGGGATGCGGCGGGTGACGGCGAGGATCAGCGCCATCGTCATGTCGGCCGTGTCCTCGGTCAGGACCCCCGGCGTGTTCGAGACCAGTACCCCACGCGCCCGCGCCGCCGCCAGGTCGACATGGTCGACCCCCGCGCTGTAGCTGGCGATCAGCTTCAGCCGCGGCCCCGCCCCCGCCAGCAGCCCGGCGTCGATCCGGTCGCGGATCGTGGGCACCAGCACGTCTGCCTCCTGCAGGGCCTCGGCCATCTCGTCCCGCGTCATCGGGGCGTCGTCGCCGCGCAGGCGCGCGTCGAACAGCTCGGCCATCCGCGCCTCGACCGGCGCCGGCAACCGTCGCGTCACGACCACACTCAGGCGTGTCTGCGCCATTCCCGCGATCCTCCCGCCTTGTCGTTCCGCCACGCGCGGGAGCAAGGTGCCGAAACGCGGGCCCCGGCACAAGAACCGGTGGCGGCGTGGCGGCAGGACGGGGCTGGCGGATCGCCGGAAGGCCCCACCCGGAATCGGAGGCGGCAGCATGACCCGACGCATCGGCACGCGCCCGGCGCGGGCGAAGGGGAGGTCCGCCCCGGGGATCGCCGCGCTGGTCCTCGCCTTGGCCGCGGCCGGCCCCGCCCCGGCGCAGGACCGCGCGCCGCTCCGCCCAGAGATCCGCCCCGCCACCCTGACCGTCGCCACGCTCGAGGCCGCCCGCGCGGCCGAGGCCGAAGCCGGGGCGCGCGAGGAGGCGGCCGGGACCGGGATCGCCGCTCCCCCGATCCGCCCGACCGAGGTGACGCCCGTCGCCGCCCCCGGCGGCCCGGTGGTCGGACCCGAGACGAACCTGCCGCTGCCCCGTTTCGTCTCGCTCAAGACGTCGGAGGCGAACGTGCGGCGCGGCCCGTCGCTGTCGCACCGGATCGACTGGGTCTTTCTGCGGCGCGACATGCCGCTGCAGATCGTCGCCGAATACGGCCATTGGCGCCGCGTCGTCGACCGCGAAGGGCTGGGCGGATGGGTCCATTACTCGCTGCTCTCCGGCGTGAGGACGGTGATCGTGGACCGCGACATGTTGCCCCTCCTCGCCCGCCCCGAGGAGGGCGCGCCCGCCGCCGCGCAGGTCCAGCTCGGCGTCGTCGCGCGGATCGAGGAATGCCAGCCCGACTGGTGCCGGATCGCGGCCGGCGGCTATCGCGGCTGGGTGCCCAAGGAGGCGCTCTGGGGCGTGGGCGCCGACGAAATCCTCGAATGATCAGACGTCGCCGCTGGGGTCGGCACGGCGGGGCGGCTATAAGACCGGCATGAGCATCGATCCCGCCCGCGCCCTCGTCCTCAACCGCTCCGCCGGGGCGGCCTCGGTCGGGGTGGCCATCACGCTCGTCGCGGCGAAGATCTGGGCGCTGGAGGCGACGGGCTCGCTCGCCATCGCCGCCTCCCTCGCCGATTCGGCGCTCGACCTGATGGTCTCGCTCGGCGGCCTCGTGGCGATCCTCTACGCCGCGAAGCCCGCCGATGCCGACCACGCCTTCGGCCATTCCTCGGCCGAGGATCTCGCCGCGCTCGGGCAGGCGCTGTTCATCCTCGCCTCGGCGGCGCTGATCGCGTGGGTGGCGGTCCAGCGCCTGATCGCCGGCGACAGCCCCCTCCCCGAACAGGAGGGCAAGGGCATAGCGGTCAGCGCGCTCGCCATCGCCCTGACCTTCGCGCTCGTCGCCTGGCAGCGTCATGTCGCCCGGCTGACCGGCAACCGCGTCGTGGCGGCGGATTCGCTGCATTACGTCGGCGACCTCGTGCCCAATCTCGGCGCGATCCTCGCCCTCGGCCTCTCCGCGCGGCTCGGCTGGGGCGGGATCGACAGCTGGATCGCGCTCGGCGCGGCGGCCTTCCTCGCCTTCGGGGCGGTGCGGATCTTCGGCGGTGCCTGGCACGCGCTGATGGATCGCGGCGCCGATGCCCGGATGATCGAGGGGATCGAGGGGATCGTGCGCGACTGGCCCGGCGTGCGCGGCCATCACGACCTCAAGACCCGCGTCGCCGGCAGCCGGGTCTTCGTGAACCTGCATATCGAGCTCGACGGCGACCAGCCGCTGCGCGTCGCGCACGATATCGGCGCCGGCCTGCGACGGGCCATCCTCGACGCCTATCCCCAGGCCGACGTTCTCATCCACAAGGACGTGGCCGAGAGCCGCCCCCCGACAGGAGATCCCGAATGACCGATGCATCGCAGCCGCAATCGCAGGGCCAGCCCTCGCTCGAGGGCCGCCTGATGGCCCAGCGCAAGCTGCTGGCCCGGATCGTCGCCCATCTCGGCGACGAGGCGATCGACGCCTTCCTCGCCGAGCGGGGCCACGTCAATCTCGAGGACGAGGATCCCGGCGCCACCCCCGATCCCGCCTTCGCGATCGAGGGCGCGATGGCCGACGAGATGCGTCAGATCGCCGATCTGGCGGCCCGCTTCCGCAAGGACTAGGCCGACGCGCGGCCCGGGCCCTGCCGCCCGTCGAAACCGGCGCCCCGCCTGACAGCCCGTCCCGGATCCCCCCCTTATCTTGCCCCAAATACTCCGGGGGGGCTCGCGCAGCGAGCGGGGGCGGAGCCCCCTCCACCGTTCCCGCGGGCATGACCGGCCGGGCGCCGCGCGGTCACTCCGCGGCCACCAGCCCCCGCCCCTTCAGCAGCGCCTCGACCCCCGGCATCCGGCCGCGGAAGCGGGTATAGAGCTCGGCCGCCTCCTCCGACCCGCCGCGGCTGAGGATGTTCTCCTCCAGCGACCGCGCGAGGTCCGGATCGAAGGGATCGCCCGCCTCGGTGAAGGCGGCGAAGGCGTCGGCATCCATCACCTCGGACCACATGTAGCTGTAATAGCCGCTCGAATAGCCGTCGCCCGAGAAGACATGGGCGAAGTGCGGCGTCGCGTGGCGCATCCGGATCGCGCGGGGCATGCCGATCTCCTCCAGCACCTCGGCCTGGCGCTGCATCGGGTCGGCCGGCGCCGGACGGTCGTGGAAGGACAGGTCGACCAGGGCGGAGGCGACGTATTCCACCGTCTGCATCCCCATGTCCCAGGTGCTCGCCGCGAGCACGCGGTCCAGCATCTCCTCCGGCATCGCCTCGCCCGTCCCGGCATGGGTTGCGAAGCGGCGCAGCACCTCGGGCACTTCGAGCCAGTGCTCGTAGAGCTGGCTCGGCAGTTCGACGAAGTCGCGCGCGACCGACGTGCCCGAGATGCTCTCGAACCGTACGTCCGACAGCATCTGGTGCAGCGCATGGCCGAATTCGTGGAACAGCGTGCGCGCATCGTCGTAGGACAGCAGCGCCGGCTCGCCCGCGGCCGGTTTCGCGAAATTGCAGACGTTCACCACGATCGGCGTCACGCCCTCGCGCTGGGCCCGCATCGCGCTGCACCAGGCGCCCGACCGCTTGGACCCCCGCGCGAAATAATCCCCGACGAAGAGCGCGACATGCGCGCCGCCCCGCGTCACCTCCCACATCCGCACGTCCGGGTGGTAGGCGGGCCCCTCGGCCGGCGCGAAGTCGAGCCCGAACAGCCGGTGCGCCGTGTCGAAGGCCGCCTCGATCATCCGGTCCAGCTGGAAGAACGGCTTCACCTCGTTCTCGTCGAGATCGTGGACTGCCTTGCGACGCTTCTCGGCGTAGTAGCGCCAGTCCCAGGGCTCCAGCGGCCCGGCATGGCCGTCCGCGTGCAGCATCTCCTCCATCGCGGCGGCATCCTCCAGCGCCGCGGCGCGGGCGGGGGTCCAGACCTGCATCAGCAGCTCGCGCACCGCGGCCGGGGTGCCGGCCATCTCGGTCTCGAGCTTCCAGCCCGCGAAGGTCTCGTGGCCCAGCAGCTTCGCCCTCTCCTCCCGCAGCTTCAGGATCTC
The DNA here is from genome assembly GCF_900141735.1 of Wenxinia saemankumensis. Taxonomy (GTDB): domain Bacteria; phylum Pseudomonadota; class Alphaproteobacteria; order Rhodobacterales; family Rhodobacteraceae; genus Wenxinia; species Wenxinia saemankumensis. Next base: position 179,770 of record NZ_FQYO01000002.1, on the reverse strand, counting down.
GGCGGCGATGGCGCGGTTGTCGGTCGCGCCGCCATTGGCACCGCGCGCCGTCCAGGCCTCGTAGGCGATCCGCCGCAGGTCGCGGCGGGGCGAGAACTGCAGGAACGGCACGACGAGGCTGCGCGACAGCGTCAGGACGGGGCCGTCCGCGCCCCGCTCCTCCCCCGCCGCGCGGGCGGCGGACCGGACGAAACCGGGCAGCCCCTCGAGGTCTGCCTCCGCCAGTCCCATCTGCCACTCCCGCTCGTCTGCGAGCAGGTTCTGCGTGAAGCTGGTCCCGAGCGTCGCGAGACGCGCCTTGATCCGCGCCAGCCGCGCGGCTGCCTCCCCCTCCAGCAGCGCGCCCGCCCGGACGAAGGACCGGCGCGTCAGGAACAGGACCCGTGCCTCCTGCGGGTCGAGGTCGAGATCCTCGCGACCCGTCCAGAGCGCCTCGATCCGGGCGAAGAGGTCGCGGTTCGCGATGATCTCCGACGAATATTCCGACAGCAGGGGCGAGAAGTCGCGCTGCAGCGCCTCGCGCGCGGGATTGGAATCGGCGCCGGCGACCGAATGGAACGCGCCGAGGATGTCCGAAAGCGTCCGGTCCGCCTGTTCCAGGGCCACGATCGTGTTGGCGAAGGTCGGGGGGGCCTCGTTCGTCGTGATCAGCCCGATATTCTGCCGCGCGACGACCAGCGCCTCCTCCACTGCCGGTTTCCAGTCCTCGTCGGAAATCGCGTCGAAAGGCGGCAGGCCGAACGGGGTGGTCCAGTCGGTCAGTAGCGGATTGGTCATCGAACTCTCCTTCTCGCGAAGGAGAGTCCTAGACCCGAAACCGAGCAGAGGCGAGGGGGCCCCCGGCCTACGGATAGACCGTGTAGGTCCCGATCGCGCAGACGTCGATTCCGTAATCCTCGACCGTCGAGCCGTCGATGAATTCGATCTTGAAGTCGAAATCGCAATAGCCGGTGCCGTCGTCGAAATCGATCATGATCGATTGCCCGTTCGGCAGGACGTTCGCGCCGAGAATGTCCTCTTCCCACGAGTTGGTCCCGACATTCGATCCGTAGAACCGATAGATCGTCGTGCCCGAGCGGTTCTGGATCAGGACGTTCCGGTTCAGCCCGTCCGAGACCATGCCGCCGCCGGTCGTCGGCGTCGCCTCGCATCCGGCCAGCAGCCCCCCGACCAGTGCCACCGCCATGAATCGCCCGAATTGAAATGCCATCGTCGTCGTTCCTTCTCTTCGATGGCCGTGTTCTAGGCGGCGCGCTGACCCTGCGGCAAGCGGAATCACGGTCCCGTGAGCGGCCTCTCGAAATGATGCGCGATGGAGGCCGCGTAGAAGTCGAGGATCGGGGCCTTGCCGGCGACGGGCGCGATCTCGGCCCCGCCTGTCACCAGGCGCCGCTCCCGCAGGATCCGCAGCGCGTCGGCCACGACGTCCCGCGGTCCCCGCCGCGGCAGGCTCGCCCCGCAGGCGGCCAGCGCGGCCATGTCGGCATCGACCATCGCCTCGATCTCCGTCTCGCTCCGCGCCCCGCGCAGGATCGCGCGCGCCACGAGCGGCACCGGAAGGACCGGGATGACGGCGCCGATGCGGCGCATCAGCTCTTCCGCCAGCGCCTCGACCGCCACCTCCTCGCGCCCCGCCGACCACTCCCGCAGCGAGAGCGGCGTGCCGAACCCGACCGAGGCGACGCCGTAGGGCCGCGTGCGGAAAGTGACGAAACGCAGCAGGTAGGCCCCGATCCCGAACAGCGCGCGGAAGATGGGCGGGCGGAACCTGCGCCGCCCGGCCCGGCCGGCCGCGATCAGGATCCCGTCCTCGAGCACCCTGTCGTAGTTCAGCCCGACCGGCACGAAGACCACGTCCCGCGCCCGCCGCGCCGCGCCGTCGATGATGTAGCTCAGAAGCCCCAGCCGCGGCGGCTGCGCCCGCCCGTCGAGGCTGAGCCCGCCCTCGGGAAAGATCGCCTGCGTCACGCCGCCATCCGTGGCGAGCTGGACGTAGCGCGCCAGGACCCGCCGGTAGAGCGCCCCGCGCGACCGGCGCCGGATGAAATAGGCCCCCATCGACCGGATCATCGACGAGAGCGGCCAGACCCGCGCCCATTCCCCCACCGCGTAGGACAGGGCCGAGGTCTCGCTCACCAGCCAGGTGACGAGGACGTAGTCCATGTTGGACCGATGGTTGATGACGTAGATCACCGTGGCGTCCGGCGCGATCCCGTCCGGGTCGTCGCGGTCGAAACGGCCGAGCCGGATCCGGTAGAGCGAATTCGACAGCCACCGCGCCAGCCGCGTGCCGAAGGTGAAATAGGCCGTGGCCGAGAAACTCGGCACGATCTCCCGCGCATAGGCCTTGGCCTGCTCGAAGGCGACGTTCTCGGGCACCCCCTCCTTGCGGGCATGCTCGACCATCGCCTCGGTCACGGCGGGATCGTAGATCAGGCGCTGGATCATGTCGTGCCGGCGCGCCAGCTTGAACGGCTCGATCGGGCGCTGCAGCCGGGTGTTGAGCCGCGCCACCAGCCGTTCCGCCCGGCGGCGGAAGAACCAGCGCACCGACGGAAACAGGAAATGCGACGCGAAGGTCACCGCCGCGAAGAGCAGGATGAGCGCGAAGAGCCAGATCGGGATCTCGACGGTGCCGAACATGCGCGGACCATGCCATCCGGTGGCCGACAAGCCCAGCCGGCATCGTTCCGCCGCCTCGCCCCGCCGCGGGTGCAATTGCCGCGCGTCGCCGATGAATGGCATTCGGGTCCACGGCTCGCGGCCCCGATGCCGAATACCTCTTGCGTTTCCTTCTCATTAAAGTATCGGGAATTAGGTTTTCGAGTGATTCCGTTCCACGCCTCATTTCCAGGACCCCGGAGAAAGCAATGTCAGTCGATTACATGTCGATGTCCCGAAAGGACCTCGAGGATCATCAGAAGAAACTCTCGCAGGCGCTGAGCAGCGTCGAGGACCGCGAAAAGAAGAAGGCGATGGAGGCGGCGGAACGGGCCGCGGCCGAGCATGGCTTCTCTCTCGCCGAACTCACCGGCGCGGCAAAGGGCCGCAAGGCGCGGACGAAAGGCACCGCGAAATACCGCAATCCCGAGGATCCGTCCCAGACCTGGACCGGCAAGGGCCGCCGTCCGAAATGGATCGTCGAGGCCGAGGATGCCGGCCGCCCGATCTCGGATTTCGAGATCAAGTAGGGCTTTCGGCCCGCGCCGTCCTCGGCCATCCTGCCCTCCGACCAGAAGGAGGATGGCCGATGACGGTTCATATCGGGGCGAAACCGGGCGAGATCGCGGAGACGGTCCTCATACCGGGCGATCCCTACCGCGCCCGCTGGGCGGCCGAGACCTACCTGGACGATGCCCGCCTCGTGACCGAGGTGCGCGGCGAGCTGGGCTTCACCGGCACCTGGCGCGGCCATCCGGTGACGATCCAGGGCAGCGGCATGGGCATGCCCTCCCTGTCGATCTACGCCAACGAACTCATCCGCGACTACGGCGCCCGGACGCTGATCCGCGTCGGATCCTGCGGCGGGATGCAGGCGCATGTGAAGGTGCGGGACGTGATCCTCGCGATGAGCGCCAGCTCGGTCTCGACCCCCTCGGCCACGATCCTGCGCGAGCTGAACTACGCCCCGCATGCCGATTGGGGCCTGTTGCGCGCCGCGGCGGACGCGGCCGAGGCGATCGGCGCGCCCACCCATGTGGGCGGCATCCATTCCTCGGACACGTTCTACGACGAACGCGGCGACCTGACCGAGCAGCTGACCCGGCACGGCATCCTCGGCGTCGAGATGGAGGCGGCGGAGCTCTACATCCTCGCCGCCCGGCACGGATGCCGCGCCCTCGCCATCCTCACCGTCTCGGACCACCTGCAGACCGGAGAGGAGCTGCCCTCCGACCAACGCGAGCGCAGCTTCGGCCAGATGATCGAGATCGCCCTCGCCGCCGCCTTCCCCGGAGAATGACGCCATGAAGACCCGCAAGCTCGGGGACCGCGACGTCTCTGCCATCGGCCTCGGCTGCATGAGTTTCGCCGGCATGTTCGGCGAGACGGACGAGGCCACCTCGTTGCGCTGTCTCGACGCGGCGTGGGACGCCGGAATCGACTTCCTCGACACCGCCAACGTCTACGGCCCCCATGTCTCGGAACAGGTGGTCGGCGCCTGGATCGCGAGTCGCGGCCACCGCCCCGTCATCGCGACCAAGGGCGGGATCACCCGTCAGGAGGAGAAGCCCGTCGACACCTCCGAGGCCTATCTGCGGCGTGAGCTGGAGGGATCGCTCCGGCGGCTCGGCGTCGATCACGTCGCGCTCTACTACGCGCATCGCCGGGACCCGGACATGAGCCCCGAGGAGATCGCCGGCGTCTACGGGCGCTTCATCGACGAGGGGCTGATCGGCGGCTACGGCCTGTCGGAGGTGGCCCCGGCCACGCTGCGCCGCGCCCATGCCGAACGGCCCTGCATGGCCGTGCAGAGCGAATACTCCCTCTGGACCCGCGAACCCGAGCTGGGGATAGTGCAGGCCTGCGCCGAGCTCGGGATCGCCTTCGTGCCCTTCTCGCCTCTGGCGCGCGGCGTCTTCAGCGAGCGCTACCCGGCGATCCGCGACGCCTTCCGCGGCGCGATGCCCCGTTTCTCGGACGAAAACTACAGGCTGAACCGGGCCGCCATCGACCCGTTCAAGGACTGGGCGCACGGGCGCGGGCTGACGGTCGCCGCCGCCGCGCTCGCCTGGGTGCTGCACAAGGGCGATCACATGATCCCGATCCCCGGCACACGCACGGCAGGGCACCTGGCCGAATGGGCCGGCGCCGCAGAGGTCGCGCTCAGCGATGCCGACATGGCCGAGATCGAGACGATCCTGCCGATCGGTTTCGCCCATGGCTACCGCTATTCCTACGCGCAGATGCGCAGCGTCGAGAGATACGCCTGAGCGGAGCGGGACCGGCGCGCCGCCGGTCCCGCATCGACCCCGCCCGCCCGACCCGGTCTTGCGACTGGCCCGGCCCTTCTCCATTTGATAAGGGCAAAGGCATTGAAGCTTGGGGAGCACTCGCCCATGGGCATTCTCGATTTCCTGTCCGGACAATTCATCGACGTCATTCACTGGACCGACGACACCCGCGACACGATGGTGTGGCGGTTCGAGCGCTACGGCCACGAGATCAAGTACGGCGCCAAGCTGACGGTGCGCGAGGGTCAGGCCGCCGTCCTCGTCCATGAAGGGCAGCTCGCCGATACCTTCCAGCCCGGTCTCTACATGCTCGAGACCAACAACATGCCGATCATGACGACGCTCCAGCACTGGGACCACGGGTTCCAGTCGCCGTTCAAGAGCGAGATCTACTTCGTCAACACGACGCGGTTCAACGGCCTCAAGTGGGGCACGCGGAACCCGATCATGGCGCGCGACCCCGAATTCGGGCCGGTCCGCATCCGGGCCTTCGGCAGCTATTCGATGCGGGTCACCGATCCGGCGAAGTTCATGGGCGAGATCGTCGGCACGGACGGCGAGTTCACCAGCGACGAGATCTCGTTCCAGATCCGCAACATCGTGGTGCAGGAAGTGTCGCGCGCCCTCGCCGGGTCGGGGATAGCCGTGCTCGACATGGCGGCGAACACGGCCGATCTGGGCAAGCTGATCACCGAGGCGATCAAGCCGATGATCGCCGAATACGGCCTCTCCATCCCCGAATTCTACATCGAGAACATCTCCCTTCCTTCCGAAGTCGAGAAGGTGCTCGACAAGCGCACGTCGATGGGGATCGTCGGCGATCTGGGGAAATACGCCCAGTTCCAGGCGGCCGAGGCGATGGGCAAGGCGGCCGAGAACCCGGGCGGCGCCGGCGACGGCATGGGCGCCGGGCTCGGCATGGGCATGGGCATGGCGATGGGCAACGCGATGGGGGGCGCGATGGCGGGTCAGGCCGGACCCTGGGGACGCGCGCCCGCCGCCGCCCAGCCCGCCCCGCAGGCCGCGCCTGCCGCGCCGCCGCCGCCCCCGGTCGAGCATGTCTGGCACATCGCGGAGAACGGCCAGACCCATGGCCCATACAGCAAGGCCCGGCTCGGCCGGATGGCCAGCGAGGGCGGCCTCACGCGCGAGACGCTGGTCTGGACGCAGGGCCAGTCCGGCTGGCTCAAGGCGGGCGAGATCGCCGAACTGGCGCAGCTCTTCACCGTGATGCCGCCGCCCCCGCCCCCGCCGCCCCCGGCGGGCTGATCCTCCGGCCCTGCGCCCGGCGGCCGCATCGCAGAACAGGCCGCCGGGCGCGCCGGAGCGTCGAGCGACGGAAACCGCGGCCTGCCGCGTAGCTATGGCGCAGGCCCTCCCGCATCGGGGGGGCCCAGAAGGAAAGGGCCCGCCATGGCCGATCGTCGCTCGTATTCCGCCCTCCAGATCGCGCTGCACTGGATCGTCGCCCTTCTCGTCCTCGCCACCTGGTGGCTGGGCGAGGGGATGGGCCGCGCCCTGCACGCCCGGATCGAGAGCGGCGGGTCGGGGAGCTGGCCGGTCCATGTCTGGCTCGGCCTCGCCGTGCTGGTCCTCGTGGGCGTCCGTCTGATCGTGCGCCTCGCCTCGGGCGCGCCCGACCCGGTGGAGAGCGCGGGCGGCGCCGTCGCCCTCGCGGCGAAGGCCTCGCACTGGCTGCTCTACGCGCTGCTCCTGCTGGTGCCTCTGGGCGGGGCGCTCGCCTGGTTCGCCGGGATCGAGGGCTTGGCAGAGGTCCACCCCGCCGCCGCCAACGCGCTGATGCTCCTGGCCCTGCTGCATGCGGCGGCCGCGCTCTGGCACCATTACGTGCGCGGCGACGGCACGCTCAGGCGCATGATGCGCCCGGGCCATCACGCCTGAACGCGCGCCGCCGCCCTGATGGCGCGGCCGGGGGCCGGCCCCTCGCCGCGCCGATCGCCGGACATGGCGCGGTGCCGGATCGGTGTCGGCCCTAGACCCCCGGGCCGCGCTGTCGCAAGGTCGCCCCGACGCGCACGGCATGGGGGAGACGGGGATGAGCGAGGTCGACACGATGGACGAGGCGCCCGCCCCCGACGAGGCGCACCGCTTCCCCTGCGAGAGCTGCGGCGCGCAGCTCGTCTACCAGCCGGGCGAGACCGAGATGGTCTGCCCGTTCTGCGGCCACCGGCAGGATGTCGAGACCGCCGCAGCGCGGGCCGGCGCGAACGTGGAGAACGATTTCGAGGCCGCGCTCGGCGCCCTGTCGCGCGCCGCCCCGATGGAGGAGAGCCGCGTCGCGCATTGCACGAGCTGCGGCGCCGACATCGAGATCGAGGGCGCCTCGCATGCCGAACGCTGCCCGTTCTGCGACACGCCGATCGTCGCCGATACCGGCACGCACCGGCACATCAAGCCGCAGGGCATCCTGCCCTTCACCGTGACCGAGGACGGGGCGCGCGAGGCCTTGCGCTCGTGGCTGGGCTCGCTCTGGTTCGCGCCGAACGGGGTGAAGGAATATGCCCGTTCGGGCCGGCGGATGAACGGCGTCTACGTCCCCTACTGGACCTTCGACGCCGATACCGCCTCGCAGTATCGCGGCCGGCGCGGCGATCATTACTACGTCACGCGCACCCGCACCGTGAACGGCAAGCGGCAGACCTATCAGGAAAGGCGGACCCGCTGGCGGGCCGCGGCGGGGCGGGTCTCGCGGTTCTTCGACGACGTGCTGGTCCTCGCGTCCACCTCGCTGCCCAAGGCGCATGCCGACGCGCTCGAGCCGTGGGACCTGACGGAGTTGCGGGACTACTCGCCGCAATTCGTCGCCGGCTTCCGGGCGGAGGGCTACCAGGTCGAGCTGGCCGACGGCTACGGCGAGGCGCGGCAGATCATGGACCGCATCATCCGCGCCGACGTGCGCCGCGACATCGGCGGCGACGTGCAGCAGATCACGGCGCTCGACACGCGCGTCTCGGACGTGACCTTCAAGCACGTGCTGCTGCCGATCTGGATCGCCGCCTACAAGTTCAAGGGCCGCACCTTCCGGTTCGTGGTGAACGGTCAGACCGGCGAGGTGCAGGGCGAGCGGCCCTATTCGGCGTGGAAGATCACCCTCGCCGCGATCGCGGCCCTGATCCTGGGCGGCATCGCGCTCTACCTCTACGGGCAGGCGCGATAAGACAGCCGCGTTGACGAACCCCCCGATTGAGGGCAGGGGTCCCGCGACACCGACCCCAGTTCCGGCCCCGAGGAGCCCCCGATGATCCTGTCCTGCGGCGAAGCCCTGATCGACATGCTGCCCCGGACGACCCCCGGGGGCGAGCAGGCCTTCGCCCCCTATGCCGGCGGCGCCGTCTTCAACACCGCCATCGCGCTCGGCCGGCTGGGCGTGCCGGCGGGCTTCTTCTCGGGCCTGTCGTCGGACCTGTTCGGGGACGTCCTGCGCTCCACCCTCGAGGCGAGTCGCGTCGACGCCTCGCCCGCCCATGTCAGCGCCCGGCCCACCACGCTCGCCTTCGTGCGGCTGACCGACGGCCATGCCAGCTACACCTTCTACGACGAGAACACGGCCGGGCGGATGCTCACGCCGGACGACCTGCCGGACGTGAAGGCCGAGGCGCTGTTCTTCGGCGGCATCTCCCTGGTGGGGGAACCCTGCGGCACCGCCTACGAGGCGCTGCAGGAGCGGGAATGTGCCGGGCGGGTCACGATGATCGACCCCAACATCCGCCCGAGCTTCGTTACCGACGAGGCCGCCTATCGCGGCCGGATCGAGCGGATGTGCGCCCGCGCCGACATCGTGAAGCTGTCGGACGAGGATCTGCGCTGGCTCGGCGGACAGGGTACGACCGACGACCTCGCGGCCGCGCTGCTGCGGAAGGGGGCGAAGCTGGTCCTCATCACCGAGGGGGCGCGCGGCGCGACCGGCTACGCGGAGGGACGGCGGGTGAGCGTCGAGGCGCGCCGCGTCGAGGTGGTCGACACGGTCGGCGCCGGCGACACGTTCAATGCGGGCGTTCTGGCGCAGCTCTACCGCACCGGCGCGCTGACCAAGGACCGCGTCGCCGCCCTGTCCGAGGACGAGATCGCGGCGGCGCTGTCGCTCGGCGCGGCGGCGGCGGCGATCACCGTCAGCCGGGCCGGCGCCAATCCCCCATGGGAAGGCGAATTGTGACCGCAGGTCGGAAAAGTCCTGGCATGGTGGGGTTTCTGACCAATCGCCCCTGTCGGAGGTCCGCAAAGTGAAAGCCATCATCCAGCGCGTCACCGAGGCGAGCGTCACCGTCGAGGGCGAGGTCGTGGGCAGGATCGGGCCGGGGCTGCTGATCCTCGTCTGCGCGATGCGGGGCGATCCCGACGACGCGCCGGCGCGGCTCGCCGCCAAGGTCGCCAAGCTGCGGATCTTCGCCGACGAGGCGGGCAAGATGAACCGCTCCCTCCTCGACACCGGGGGGGCGGCGCTGGTGGTCAGCCAGTTCACGCTCGCGGCCGATACCCGCACCGGCAACCGCCCCGGCTTCTCGACCGCCGAGGAGCCCGGACGGGGCGAACGGCTCTACGAGGCCTTCGCCGAGGCGCTCGCCGCGCAGGGGATCGAGGTCGCCCGCGGCCGGTTCGGCGCGGACATGGCGGTCGCGCTGATCAATGACGGGCCGGTGACCATCCCGATGGAACTCTGAACGCGCGCGGCGGGGGGGCGCCCGGGCGGGGCGATGCTCGGCCCCCGGAGGGGCTGCTTCCCGCCCACCGGCATTGCCGCCGCGGTCAGCCCCTCGCGGCCTCGCGGATCGCGGCGATGTTGCGGCCGTAGACCTCCGGCGCTTCGACCGAGCCGCCCCGGAACACCGCCGATCCGGCGACCAGCACGTCCGCCCCCGCCGTCACGATGCCGGGGGCGGTGCCCGGGTCGATGCCCCCGTCCACCTCGAGATGGATCTCGCGGTCGCCGATCGCGGCCCGCAGGGTCCGGACCTTGCCGGTCATGTCGAGATAGGCCTGACCGCCGAATCCCGGGTTCACCGTCATCACCAGGACGAGGTCGACCAGGTCGAGCAGCGGCAGGGCCGCCTCGGCCGGCGTGCCGGGATTCAGCGCCACGCCCGGCCGCATGCCCGCCGCGCGGATCGCCTGCAATGTCCGGTGGATATGCGGCCCGGCCTCGACATGGGCCGTCAGGATGTCGGCCCCGGCCTCGGCGAAGGCGTCGATATAGGGATCGACCGGCGCGATCATCAGATGCACGTCCATCACCGTCCGCACATGGGGGCGGAAGGCCTTCACCGCCGGGGGGCCGAAGGTGATGTTCGGCACGAAATGCCCGTCCATCACGTCGACATGGACCCAGTCGGCGCCCTGATCCTCGATGGCGCGGATCTCGCGCGCGAAATCCGCGAAATCGGCCGAGAGGATCGACGGGGCGATGCGGACGGTTCGGGTCATGGGGCGCTCCGGCTGGGGGGTGCCGCCGTGCTAGCGGACCGGGCACGTCCTGTCACGGTCCGGGGTCCACGACGCAGCATTCCGTCGCCCTGCGGATCGTGGCAGTGTCGACGGCATGAACCGCACCCGCCCCGCGCCCGAAGGATCGGCACCGGACCGAGCCGCGACACCCGCCGGCCCGGACACCCCCTTCGTGGGCCGGGACGGCCCGGACATTGCGAACCTTGTCGGCCCGGAACGTCCATTCCACATCTCGCGCCTCACGGTGCCGCCGAGGCGCCCGCGCGACCTGCCGGAGCGCCCTTTTCCGTTGCTGGGCTGGGTGCAGAACGGGACGGTCCGGCTCCACGATCGCGGCGGACGGCGCGACCTGCCCGAGGGGCGGATGTTCTTCGCCGCCACCGGGCAGCCACATGCGCTGCAGGGCCGCGGCGAGGCGCCGATGATCGTCTCCGTCGCCTTCGACCCGGCGCTGGTCGCGGGGCTGGCCGCGCGTCACCCGCAGCTCGGCGGGCACCTCTTCTGGGCCGGGGCCGAGCGGCCCGAGCTCGACGCGCTCGACAGCCGGGCGCTCGCCGATCTCAACCGCGCCGCCCTGCGGCTGGAGCGGGCCGCCGCAACCTCCCTCGCGGCGGAGGCGTTCCTGCTGCCGCTCGTCGCGCGCCTCGCCGAGCGGCGTACGGCGATACCGGACGGCCTGCCCGACTGGCTCGCCCGGGCGATGGAGGCGGCCCGCGATCCGGCGGTCTTCCGCGAGGGGGCGGCGGGGCTGGCGCGGGTGGCCGGGCGGGCGCATCCGCATGTCAGCCGGACGATGCGCCGCTTTACCGGCCAGACGCCCAGCGACTACGTCAACGCCCGGCGGATGGACTTCGCGGCCCGGCGCCTCGCCGGGGGGGAGGAGCCGCTGGCCGAGATCGCCGCCGAATGCGGAATCCCGAATCTCAGCCATTTCCACCGGCTGTTCCGCGTGGCGCATGGCACGACCCCGGCCGCCTATCGCCGCCGGTTCCGCGCGGCGCTGGAGCGGCCGTGAGCCTCCGCCCCGCCCGACCGGAGGAGGCGGGGTCCGTGACCGCCCTCGTCCGCGCCGCCTTCGCCCCTTACGTGCCGGCGATCGGGCGGGAGCCGGCGCCGATGAACGCCGATCATGCCGCGCTGATCGCGGCGGGCCGGGTCCAGGTGGCCGCGGGCGGACCGGGCGGCGCGCTCGAGGGCGTGGTCGTGACCTGCGCCGGGGACGGCGCGCTGCTGCTCGACACGGTCGCCGTCGCGCCGGCCGCACAGGGACGCGGCCTCGGCCGGGCGCTGGTCGCGGCGGCGGAGGCCGAGGCCCGCGCGCGGGGCCTGCCGACGGTCCGGCTCTATACCATTGCCGCGATGACGGCGAACCTCGCGCTCTATCCCCGCCTCGGCTAGCGCGAGACGCACCGCGCCCGGCAGAACGGGTTCGAGCGGGTGTTCTACGAAAAGGACGTCCGGTAACTTTTGACCAGACGGTCAAGGCTTGCCACGAGAGGCGGCGGGTGCCACCTTTCGGCAACCCGACCGGAGGGCGGAGCGATGGACCAGACCACGACCGAGGGGGCCGCGACGGCATCGCGCGACCACCTGCCGCAGCTGCACGAACCACGCAATCCGGGGATGGAGCTCGACCTCGACTGGCTCGCCCGGGTCCAGGCCAACACCTCCGCGATCGAGCGCCGCGCCGCCACCCTGCCCGGCCGCCGGTCGGTGAAGAAGGACTGGCAGGCGGCCTGGCTCGCCAAGGCGGTCTCGCTGATCGACCTCACCACGCTGTCGGGCGACGACACGGCGGGCCGGGTCCGCCGGCTCTGCGCCAAGGCGCGGCAGCCGGTCGCGCCCGCCATCCTGGACGCGATCGGCCTGCCCGGCCTCACGGTCGGCGCGGTCTGCGTCTATCACGACATGGTAGAAACGGCGGTCGAGGCGCTGGACGGCTCCGGCATCCCGGTCGCGGCCGTCTCGACCGGCTTTCCGGCGGGCCTGTCGCCGCTGCACCTGCGCATGGCCGAGATCGCGGAAAGCGTCGCCGCCGGCGCGCGGGAGATCGACATCGTCATCTCGCGCCGCCACGTCCTCACGGGGAACTGGCAGGCGCTCTACGACGAGATGACCGAGATGCGCGCCGCCTGCGGCGAGGCCCATGTCAAGGCGATCCTCGCGACGGGAGAGCTCGGCACGCTGCGCAACGTGGCGAAAGCCTCGCTGGTCTGCATGATGGCCGGCGCGGATTTCATCAAGACCTCCACCGGGAAGGAGAGCGTGAACGCCACGCTCCCCGTCTCGCTGACCATGATCCGGGCGATCCGCGCCTATCAGGACCGCACGGGGGTCAGGGTCGGCTACAAGCCGGCGGGCGGGATCAGCAAGGCCAAGGACGCGCTGGTCTACCTCGCCCTGATGAAGGACGAGCTGGGGGATCGCTGGCTGCAGCCCGATCTCTTCCGCTTCGGTGCGTCCTCGCTGCTGGGCGACATCGAACGCCAGCTCGAACACCACGTCACCGGCGCCTATTCGGCGTCGTGGCGGCACGCGATGGCGTAGTGCCGCGCATCGGATCGACGTCCCGCCCGGCCGCTGGCCGGGCAGCCCCCGGCCGCCCCCCCGGGCGGGGGCCTCTCTCCCGCCCGCGGCCCGGGGCCGCCCTTCCCTCGAGGCTCCAGCCATGACCATCAAGGACATCTTCGACACCATGGAATACGGCCCCGCCCCCGAGAGCGCGAAGGAGGCCCTTGCCTGGATCGAAGGCCGGGGCGGTCTCGCCGGCCCCTTCGTCGACGGGCAATGGGGCGCCGCCCGCGCCGACATCGACATCCGCAACCCCGCCACGGGCGAGCGTCTCGCCGGCCTGACGAAATGCACGCCGGACGAGGTGGACGCGGCGGTGAAGGCCGCCCGCAAGGCCCAGCCCGGCTGGTGGGCCCTCGGCGGCCATGGCCGCGCCCGGATCCTCTACGCCATCGCCCGGATGATGCAGAAGCAGTCGCGCCTGCTCGCCGTGATCGAGAGCCTCGACAACGGCAAGCCGATCCGCGAGAGCCGGGACATCGACGTCCCCCTCGCCATCCGGCACTTCTACCACCATGCCGGCCTCGCCCAGCTTCTCGAGAGCGAGCAGCCGGGGATGGAGCCGCACGGCGTCGCGGGCCAGATCATCCCCTGGAACTTCCCCCTCCTGATGCTGGCCTGGAAGATCGCCCCGGCACTGGCGGCCGGGAACACCGTCGTGCTGAAGCCGGCCGAATACACCACGCTCTCGGCGCAGGTCTTTGCCGAGCTCTGCAGGCAGGCCGGCGTGCCGCCGGGCGTGGTCAACATCGTCACCGGCGACGGCGAGACCGGGCAGGCCCTGGTGGCGGCGGAGGTCGACAAGATCGCCTTCACCGGCTCGACGGAGGTCGGCCGCCGCATCCGGCAAGCGACCGCCGGGCGGGGCATCCCCCTGACACTCGAGCTGGGGGGCAAGTCCCCCTACATCGTCTTCGAGGATGCCGACATCGACAGCGCCGTCGAGGGGCTGGTCGACGCGATATGGTTCAACCAGGGCCAGGTCTGCTGCGCGGGCTCGCGCCTGCTCGTGCAGGAGGGCATCGCCGAGGAGTTCCACGCCCGGCTCAAGCGGCGGATGGACGGCCTCAGGATCGGCGACCCGCTCGACAAGTGCGTCGACGTGGGCGCGATCGTGGACCCGGTGCAGCTCGAGACGATCACCCGCCTCGTGGACGGCAATATGGAAGGCGAGACCTACCGCGCGAACGTCCCGCTCCCCGCCACGGGCTGCTTCTACCCGCCCACGCTGATCACCGGCCTCTCCCCCGCCGCACCACTCATGCAGGAGGAGATCTTCGGCCCCGTCCTCGTCTCCACAACCTTCCGCACGCCGTCCGAGGCGGTCGAGCTGGCGAACAACACGCGCTACGGCCTCGCCGCGACCTTGTGGAGCGAGAACGTCAACCTCGCGCTCGACGTGGCGCCCAAGCTGAAGGCCGGCGTCGTCTGGGTCAACGGCACCAACATGTTCGACGCCGCCGCCCCGTTCGGCGGCGTGCGCGAGAGCGGGTTCGGCCGCGAGGGCGGCTGGGAGGGGCTCGGCGCCTATCTCCGGCCCGTGCGCGGGGCGGCGAAGCTGACGCCGGTCGCGGCCTTCACCGGCGACGGCGCCCCCGCGGGCCCGCTCGACCGGACGGCGAAGCTCTATATCGGGGGCAAGCAGGCCCGGCCCGATGGCGGCTATTCCCGCCCCGTGCACGGACCGAAGGGCGCGCTCCTCGGCCATGCCTCCCTCGCCAACCGCAAGGACGTGCGGAACGCGGTCGAGGCGGCCCACGCGGCGAAGGGATGGTCGCGGACGACCGGCCACCTGCGCGCGCAGATCCTCTACTACCTGGCCGAGAACCTGTCGGCGCGGGTCGGGGAATTCGCCGCGCGCATCGACGCGCTCACGGGCGCGGGCGGCGCGGTGGAGGTCGAGGCCTCGATCCGCCGCCTCTTCACCTGGGCCGCCTGGGCGGACAAGGTCGACGGGCAGGCCAAGGGCGTGCCGCTGCGCGGCCTCGCCCTCGCCCTGCGCGAGCCGGTCGGCGTGATCGGGATGCTGTGCCCGGACGAGGCGCCGCTGCTCGGCCTGATCTCCACGATCGCGCCCGCCATCGCGATGGGCAACCGCGTGGTGGCCGTCGCCTCCGAGGCCTTCCCCCTCGCCGGGACGGATCTCTACCAGGTGCTCGACACGTCCGACGTGCCGGGCGGAGTGGTCAACATCCTGACCGGCTCCCATGCCGAGCTCGCCCCGGTCCTTGCGGACCACCTGGACGTAGACGCGGTCTGGTCCTTCTCCTCGACCGACCTGTCGGCCGGGATCGAGCGACGCAGCGCCGGCAACCTCAAGCGCAGCTGGGTCAACGACACCCGCGCCCGCGACTGGCACGGCCCCGAGGGCGAGGGCCGCGCCTTCATCGAGGCCGCGACCGAGGTGAAGACCGTCTGGGTCCCCTACGGCGAGGGCTAGGGCCGCCCCCGCCGGTCGAGCCCTCCCCGGCTCTTATCTTGCCGGAAATACTCTCGGGGGGTCCGGGGGGCGAAGCGCCCCCGGCCTCTCCGCCCGGCGCGGCGTTCGGGTCCGGCGCGCTACCGCCGCCAGCTCCGCAGCCAGCGTCCCGCCGCGGCGCTGCGCTCGTCATAGGCGGCGCCGGCATTCAGCAGCGCCGGGTCGACCCGTGCCCGGCGGAACCGCTTCCACCGCACCCGGATCGCCCACCAGATCGCGAAAAGCACCACCAGGAGGGCGATGTTGAACCACGGGATCAGCGTCGCGTCGGGATCGTCCGTCGGGCGCACCGCGATGGCGTTCGGGAAGGCGGTCAGGAAGGGGATGCGCCAGCCGTAATGGGTCAGCACGACCCATTGCGGATCCGCGCGGTTCGACACCAGGTCCGTCGCTTCCGCCTGCAGGTTCGAGCTGTCGAACTTCAGGTAGGGCGGCCAGAAGCCGGTATCCTCGTTGCGGTAGACCATGACGCGGCCGCTGCGCTGCACGCTCTCGATGAAGAGCACGTCGCGGCTGACCTCGCCGGCCGCGACGTTCGACCCGCTGTCGGGAGAGGACCAGAAGATCGAGTTCGACCCGAACTGCACCACCCGGTTGTAGGTCGAGGTGATGTAGACCACGTCCCGCTGCGGCAGCGTGTAGTGCAGGAGCGCCGCCACGCAGATCGCCGCGGCGATCTTGATCGCCCACCAGATGTATCTCAGCACGTCGTCTCCCCCAGCTCCGGGCCCGCGTTCAGGCGTAGTTCACGAGGTAGACGATCAGGCCCAGCGCCGCCAGCGGCACCAGGTAGACCAGCACCAGCACCCGCTTGCGGAACGACCGCTCGTAGAGGGCCAGCCCCTCGGCGACGAAGCTCTCGCGGTCCCCCGGCCGGCCCGCTTCCTCCCAGCGCGCGACGAGGCGGGCACGCTCGGCCCGACCGCGCGACCAGGACAGCAGCGCGTGGATCGCCGCGAGCGCCACGAAGACCACGACGAAGAGGGTGATCAGCGGCATCCCGTCTATCTCCTCAGAGCGCCCCAGGGGCCAACCGCCGCGATGCGGTCCTGCGCCGCGCGGGGCCCGGGCGTCGGCGGCGGCGGGGCGGGCGGCTCCTCCATTCCCGGCTCGGGGCCGAACAGGGCGGCGCGGGTGCCGGCCTTGTCCAGCAGGTATTCCTCGGCCAGCAGGTCCGCGACGAAGGCGCGCTGCCCCTCTGGCCAGGTCCGCCAGGCGGCGTAGAACGCCTCCTTGTGGCAGATGAAGAGCTGGCGGGCATCCATCGGGGTCAGCTCGGCCAGAAGCCGGTTCACGAGGTCGCGGTCCGGGCCCGGCGCGGCGCGCAGCGTGTAGAAATAGGCCGGATCGTCCGAGGTGATGCGCGGCCAGTCGCCCGCATTCTCGGCCCAGCGGACCAGCGCGGCGAGGGCATGCCATTCGGGGGGCAGCGCGCCCGCGTGCCGCCGGGCGAGCCGGCGCAGGTCGCGCCGGCCGGCCCCGGCGAGGCTCTCGCCCTGCTCCGCCACGGCGAAGGCGACGATGTAGTCCATCTTCTGCCGCAGGATCGCGGCGGCATCGGCCCCGCGCGCCTCGACGATCCCCTCGACCAGCCCGTTGCGGGTCAGCGCCTGCGCCAGCGCCGTGCGGTCGGAGGCCGCGACCGCCGGGACCGGCAGCCCGCCGAACGCGCCCTCCGCCATATGGATCAGCACCGGATGCGGCGCGTCCCGCAGCAGGTAGACCCCGCCGAACAGGGCCGTCCAGTAATTGTCCTGTGCGAAGGTCATGCGCGGCAGCGCGACGGGATTGCGCGTCAGATCCCCCGTCTCGCCCGCCAGCTCGATCATCCGGGCGATCAGCACGTCGTCCCACCAGCCGTCCGGCTCGGTCCGGAACCGGGCGATCAGCTCCTCGAGCCTGCGGGCGCTGACGACGGTGCCGGCGGTGGTATCCGCCTCGACCGTGACCCGTCCGATCTTGAACAGGTCGGCCGGCACGGCGCAGCGGAAGACGGTATCCGCCAGCTCCCCCGCGACCGCGTCGCGCGCGGTCAGCGCCAGCAGGGCGGTCTCGTTCGCCTCGACGAACTGGCGCAGGATCCCGCGCGAGGTCGAGAAGCGCGCGCCCAGCAGCGGCGCGCGCTTCTGCTCGGTCGTGAGCAGGATGAAGGACCGGTTCACGCCGTCGGGATTGAGGTAGAGCGGATCGTCCAGCGCGTCGCCCACCTCCGGCGAATAGCCCGAGATGTCGACGTGGAACTCGTCCAGATCCGCGCGCCGCCCCGTGAGGTGATCGAGCGCCCGCATGTAGCGTTCGACCAGGACGGGGCTGTCGACCGGGACGAGATTTCCGAACATCAGCCCCCTCTCGATGAGGCGCCTCATGTCCGGCGCCCCCGGCGGGCCCAGAGATATCCGGCGGCGAAGGGCATCAGCGCATTGACCGCGGCCACCGCGACGAGGCGCGGCACGGCCTCGATCAGTTCGGAGAGGTAGGGGCCGACCCCCTCCTGCGGGACCTGCACGAAGAGGAAGGTCCAGACCCCCACTCCCCAGAGCGCGGTCAGCGCCCAGGCCGTCAGCGCGGCGCGGCGGGCGGCGCCCTGCGGGGCGCGCAGGCCCAGCCAGAGGCCCAGCACCAGCCCGGGGCCGAAGATCAGCGTCAGGAACAGGTTCACCATGTCTCGTTCACCCAGCCGCGCGGCAGGCCCGCCACCGAAAGGAGCAGGACCGGACCCCAGAACATCGCCGACACCGCGCCGAGCCGCAGGAAATGCCCGAGCGCCGGGCCGATCCCGCCCTCGGCCAATGCGCCCAGCGGCACGCCCCGCCAGAGATAGATCCCGGCGAAGGTCGCCATGCCGAGGCCCAGCATGATGAGGATCGACAGCGCGGCCAGCGCAAGAAGCGGGCGCACCCCTTCGGGGAAGACGAGGCTGAGCAGGCGCGGCACGACCCAGCCCAGCAGGCCGAGCGTCGCGGCGGGCCAGATCAGTCCGGAGGCGAAGGCGTCGATCATCGCGCCACCCGCCCGGCCGGGCCGGTGCTGGCGGACCCGTCCCCGATCGCCGACCCGGCTGCGGCCCCCGGCCCCGCCGCCGCACCCTGCCCACCCGGGGCACCGCCCGGGGCACCGTCCGGCCCGGCCGTCCCCGGAGCGGACCGCCCCTCCGCCCCGGCAAGGACGCGCGCCAGCACGTCGGCCGGAACCCGGCCGGCCGTGTCGATGCGGCGCGCGGGCGGGGACGGCGCGCGATACTCCCGCCCCGCCACGGCGGGCCAGTCCGGCGTCCCGGGATCGGCGGCATGGCGGGCCTCGATCCGCGCCCGGTGTTCGGCGCGGTCGCTGCAGATCAGTTCGACCGTGTCGATGCCCGCGCCGGATCCCGCGGCCAGGCCCGGCCAGTCCAGTCCGAAGCCGGCGCCGTGGACCGCGTCGATCACCACCGGCAGACCCGTCGCCAGGAAGTCCCGCGCCTGCGCGGCGATGACGTGATAGCCCTCGGGTCCGTCGACGCCGCCCAGCGCGGCCTCGACCGTGTCGACCCGCAGCCAGGCCGCGCCGCTCCGCGCGGCGAGGGCGCGCGCGAGCGTGGACTTGCCGGTGCCCGGCAGGCCGCAGATGACGGTGAGGACCGGCGGATTCACTCCGCCGGCCGGTGCGGTCTCAGGCTCCGCCATTGCCGGCCCCCTTCCCCTCCAGGTAGCGGCGACGCGCCTCCTCGGTCAGGCCCATCTCCCGCACCATCTTCGACACCGCTTCCTCGTCGGACTTGTCGGCATATCGGAATTCGCTGTCCGCGTAGCGGTTGATCTCCTGCAGGACCATCTCGGTGGTGATCGGACGGCGCAGTTCCTCGATCATCGCCTTCTTGGTGTCGTAGTCCCGGCGCAGGAACAGGTCCGGCCGGTCCATCCATTCGTCGGGCAGTTCGAAATCCATCGCGCGGACCTTGATCGCGTCGGTGATGTTCTTGATCGCCCGCCCGGTGAAGCGGGGATCGGCCTCCTGTATGCCCTTGAGATAGGTGCCGATCCTCGCCAGCGTGTCGAGCGGGCCGAGCCGCCCCGTCACGTCCTCGTAGACCCGGGCCAGCCCCGCCTCCTTCGGCCGGTCGTGGCTGGCATAGCTCTCGGCCACGGCCCGCTGGATGGCCTGCGCGGCATAGAGGTCGTGCTCGCCCAGCGGGATGTCGTGGTTCCGGCCCAGCAGCAGGGCGAAGATGTCGATGTAGTCGGCCCGCGTCTGCGGCCCGTCCACCAGGAACCGCCCCCCGGCCCGCTGGCGCAGCGCGTCGTCCACGTTCTCGGGGTAGTTCGAGAACATGCCGAAGGTGCAGTTCCCCCGCACCACGGTGTTGGCCCCGGCGAAGGCCTCCATCAGGATGCTCGTGATCTCCAGCTGGCCGGCGCTCGACTGGCGGTCGCCGCGCTTGCCCGCCAGCATGTCGATGTCGTCGATCGTGCCGAAGCCGATCACGCCCGGATCGACGATCCGGTCGATGAAGGCGCGGGCATTCTGCGCCGACTTGCCCTGGTAGCTGTCGATGTTGTCGGTCGAGAGGTTCGCGTAGCGGAACGGGTAACCGGCCGTCTCGCAATAGCCCGCGATCAGGCCGGCCATCATCTGGATCAGCGTCGTCTTGCCGGTGCCCGGCGCCCCGTCGCCCATGAAGGTGAAGATGAAGCCGCCCAGCTCGGCGAAGGGGTTGAGGCGCCGCTCGAAATCGTAGGCCATCAGCATCTTGGCGAGCCGCAGAGCCTGGTATTTCGCGATGTGGTTGCCGACGACCTCGTGCGGCTTCTTGAAGGTCATCGTCAGCGGCTGGCCCTTGGCCGCCACCGCCGGCGCGAAGCCGCGGATCGTCAGCCCGTCCGCCTCCACCCGCCAGGAGGCGCCGGTGAACGGGGCGAGGCGGGGGGCGTTCGCGGCGCGGGCCGCCACCTTCGCCATCAGCGCCTCGGCGAAGGCGCGAACGGTGGCTGTGGTCCTGCCCTCGTCGCTGCCGAACCGTTCGAGATCCTGATCCAGTTCCCACAGCGCGCCGTGCAGGGCGAGCTGGGGATTGTCCGTCAACACCTCCTCGACCTCGCCGATCTCCACCTCGCCGCCGCCGGCGACGGCGGCCAGCAGGAAGGCGCTCGCATTGGCGAAGCTGTGCAGGACGGCCAAAGCCTCGGCCGTCAGCAGCTCCGCGAATTCGGTCCTGCGGTCCGCCGGAAGCCGCCCTTCCAGGTTCGCGCGCTTCAGATCGGATAGGCCGGTGCGCTCGGACAGCGTCTCGCCCAGCGCCAGGGCGATGGCGATCGCGCGGCGCAGCGCCGTCTGCACGGTGGCGAGGGCGGGCGTGACGAGACCCTCCTCCCCCACACCCTCGATCCGGTCGAGCAGGTGCACGCCGCCGGCCCGCGCGATCCGCCGGGTGACGAGGCCCGGCGTGGTCGAGCGGAAGGCCCGCCGCGTGCCGATGCCGGGCGAGCGCTCCTGCGGCGCGGCGGCCGGACCGGCGGCGGCGATCCGGGGCGCGTGGTCGAACCCCTCCAGCAGGGCCAGGGCGGCGGGATACTGCGCGCGGATCTCCTCCTCCCGCAATTCCATCGTGTCGGATGTCAGGCTCATCGCGCCCCCCTCGCTGCCGTCACCTGTACCGCGCCACGGCGCCCGAGGGCGCGACGGCGAACTTCGCCACGTCCCGGAAGCCCGGCGGGTCGAGCGCGGCGAGCGCCTGGTAGATCCGCTGCGGCATCACGACCGATCGGGTGGTCGCGCTCGCCCCCGTCTCGGCCCCCCGGGCCGAGAACGGGTCCAGCGTGTAGACCTGCCGCTCCACGCTGCCGAACCAGCCCGAGCGGACGCGCTCGGCACCTGCCGCGCGCAGGTCCTCTTCCGTCCAGGCCAGGGCCCAGTCGTCGCCCTCCGGCGCGCGGGCCTGGTCGAGCACGTCATGGATCGGCCCCGTCTGCGCGGTGAAGCTGCGCGAATACATCGGCCCGACATGGATGCGGCGCAGCCGGGTCGGGTGCAGGTCCGCGAAATCCTCGTCGAAGCCGCGCGCGATGGTCAGCAGCTTTAGCCCGTCGAGCGATTGCGCCATCAGATGCGCCTGGACGGCGGGCCAGCGCGACTGGTCGCGGGGCAGGCTGTGCCAGCCGGTATCCTCCACCTCCATCAGGTAGATCGCCGGCAGGTTCACCTGCCCGTCATAGACCGCCCAGCGCAGCAGGAAACGCCGTCGCTCGCGCCCGTCCACGCTGTCGGCCCCCAGCCAGGCCGGCTCGGGATCGTTGCGAGCGAGGAAGAGCGCGCCCTTCGCCAGCTCCTCGTGGTAGAGGCGCTGGGAGAGGGTGAATTGCAGCCGGGTCGGGATCTGCCGCTCGCCGACGATCTGCCGGACCATCTGGTCCTTCAGCTCCTCCACCCCCGGACTCTGCCGCAGGTGAAGCTCGGCTTGGGCCATGTCGTTGGCCATCAGCAGCAGCTCGGCCAGCACCGGAAAACCGCTCTCCACCCGGTCGAGCGTCACCTTGCTGGCGCGCGGAAACCGGCCGGAGAGGTGGTACTTGTGGCCGAGCGCCCGGAACGTGTTGGTCAGCGCGACGAGGTAGCGCGCGATGCCGTCGATCTCGTCGCGGGTGAAGCGCCCCTCCGCCTCCATCAGTCCCGCCACCCGGCCGAGATGCCCGGTGATCGCGCCGAACTTGCGGAAGTAGCGGCGCGTCGCCGCCAGGTCGGCCAGCTCGTAATGGTCGAGGGCGGGGTCAGCCATCGCCATCCTCCCGCGCGCGGCGGGACCCGAGCGGACGCGCGGGCCACGAGGCCGGCGCCGCACCGGCAGGGCGGGCCGACACCTCGCGGGCCGACACCTCGCGGGCCGGCCGCGCAGGTCCGGCCCCCGGGGCGGCCGGGCGACGTGCGGCCGTCACCGCCCCGCGGCCGCCCAGGTCCGACGGGATCCGTGCCACCTAGCGCTCGCCGGCCCCGTAGAGGTTCCTGTCGTGCTTCTCGACGATGGCCGCGAAGCGGCGGGCGAACCGCTCGTCGGCCCGCGCCTTCGCCTCGAGGACGTCGCGGGCGAAGACCATGTGATCCTCGTGCGCCTCGAGCATCTCGGCCATGCGGGTGTTGGTGGCCGAGCCGATCGCGGCCATGGCCGTCTGCGCCTCCTGGTCGGTCTTGACCCCGATCTCGTTGATCCGGTGCGCCACGTCCTGCTGCTGCGCGGTCTTGAGCGATTTGGACAGCGCGTCGTAGAGCACGACCCGCTGCTTGGTGTCGGTCTGCAGCTTGTTGATCAGCACCATCTGCGTCGCCGCCTGGTTCTGCAGGCTGTCGATCCAGGTCTTGCCCTTCTCGATGTAGCGTTCCAGCGTCTGCGACTTCGCCAGCTTCACCTGCTCCTGCCGGACAAGCTCGTTGTGGCGGGCGTTGATCCCGGCCAGCTCGCTTTCCAGCCTGGTCCGGGCGGCGGCGTCCTGCTCGACGCCGATCCGGTTCTCGAGCTCGATGATGCGCGGATCCATCGCCGTGATCTCGGCCCGCACGCCCTCCAGCTCGGCCACGACGGCCTCGCGCTCGGACAGGGTGGACGAAAGGTTCGTCTCCACCTTGTCCTTCTGCTCCTCCAGCATGGCGAGCTGGCCCTCGAGCAGGCGGACGATCACGTCGGACTTCGCGATCAGGTCCTGCAGCTTGTCGTCGATCGAGGCGGCGCGGATCCTCTCCTCGCGCATCGAATCGGACCTTGCCGAGGAGAAGATCCCGACGAAGCTCTCCCACCCCGTCTTGCTGCGCATCTCGTCGAAATCGCGGCTGAAGGCCGCGGTCACGTCGTCGAGGCCCATGATGAGCTCGGCGATGTTGGCGTTCATCAGGTCGGTATGGGCATGGACCTCTTCGAGCGAGGCATTCTCGATGTCGATGGAGGCGTCCTGCCCCGAGGCCATCTTCTGCCGGGCGATCTCGATCCGGCTGGTCAGCTCGGCGATCCGCGACTGCGCCTCGGCTACCTGTGCCTGGCTTTCCGCTACCTGGGTGTCGAGATCGGCCATGTCGTGCCCGCCTTGCAAATGCCTTTGACTATGCGCGGCAGGATAGGCTGTCCTCGCGCGGCAGGACAAACGCTAAAAGCGGGCATCGGGCCCGTTTTCGACTGCGGGAGGGATCGCGATGACATCGCTGGCGCATATCGACGGCACCGGCCCGGGCGAGGAGGGGCGGCCCGACCCGGCCCGCGTGATCTCGGGCGATCCGGTCTGCACCACCTGGGACAGCGAGGAGGCGGAGGGGCTGCATGCCGGGCGCTGGCGGGCAACGCCGGGGGCCTGGCGCGTCGTCTACGACGAGTGGGAATACTGCCACATCCTGGAGGGGCTGTCCGTCCTGACCGAGGAGGGCGGCGCCCGACGCGAGCTGCGCCCCGGCGACAGCGTTGTGATCCGCCCCGGTTTCCGCGGCACCTGGGAGGTCGTCGAGACGACGGTGAAGGATTACGTGATCCGGCTCTGACCGTTCCGGGCCGTCCCTGAACGACGGACGCCCGCCCCCTTCCTTCGGGGACGGGCGCGTCTGGTCGGTTCCGCGGGTCTAGGGGGCCGCGAAGGGGCTCTGCACCATCGGGGCCGTCTGGCCGGACGCGGTCTCGCCGGTCTCGGCCTCGATCGGCTCGCCGTTCACGACGCCGTCGAAGATGTCGTTGCCGTGGCGCTCGCGCTGCTCGGCCACCGCCGCGTAGACGCGATCGGGATCGGAATAGACCGGCGGCAGCTCGACGCCGCGATTGGCCAGCGCCTCGCCCTCGATCCGGACGCTGTCGGCATAGGTGCGGACGACGACGCGGGTGTCGAGCGGAACGCGGTCGAACAGGTCGATCACGTCGTGATTGAACATCCGGATGCAGCCGGCCGACCCCGAATTGCCGATCGAGCTCATGTCGTTGGTGCCGTGGATCCGGTAATAGGTGTCGCGCCCGCCGCGGTAGAGGTAGAGCGCGCGCGCGCCGAGCGGCGAGGCAAGGCCGCCGGGAACGCCCCCGGCGAAGGGGCCGTAGACGTCGGGCTCGCGGCGCAGCATGTTCGCGGTCGGGGTCCAGGACGGCCATTCGACCTTGCGGCGGATCACGGTGGTGCCGGACATGCCGCGGCCCTGCCGGCCGACGGCGATCGGGTAGCGGATCGCCTGCCCGCCATCCATCACCCAGTAGAGGAACTTGGCGTGCGGATCGATCTCGATCGTGCCGGGCGCCTCGTCGCCGCGATAGGTCACGACCGCGCGGCGGTTCACCCCTTCGAGATATTCGGGCGGCACCGGCGGCAGGCGGAATTCGTGGTCCTGCAGCACGCCGTAGCCGTCGACGATCTGGCTGAAGGGGATGCCGTCGACCATCTGCTCCACCTGCGGGGCGTTCGAGACCGGCGCCGAGGAGGCGCAGGCCGCGAGGATCGCGGTGGCAGCGAAAGCGGCGATGAGTCGGGCCCGGGACCGGGCCGCGTCGATCAGGGATATCATGGCGGCAGCCTTGCAAACTTGTGGCCGCTCCCCCCCGGGAGCGCTTTGGTGCCTAACCTAGCGGGGGCTCCCCCGGTTGCAAATCGGGGGGCGAAGAATCCGGCGGCGCGGCGCCGGGATTGCAACAGGGGGAAACACGACGCGCCCGCCCGGCGCGGGCCGGACGGGCGGGCGGGATAGGGACGGGACCGGCGGCGACCGTCCCCCTCCCTGCGGGTCAGCCCAGATCGATTCCGTCGAAATCGGCGGCGGAATGGCGTTCCTTCATGTCCTGGCTGTTGACCTTGCGGCCCCGCTTCACCGCCGGGCGCGCGCCGATCTCGTCGGCCCAGCGCAGCACGTTGGTGTAGTCGTTCGCGCTGAGGAACTCGACCGCGTCGTAGACGTCGCCCTTCGCCACTCCGCCATACCAGGGCCAGATCGCCATGTCGGCGATGGTGTAGTCCTCGCCCGCGACGAAGCGGCTCTCGGCCAGTCGCCGGTCCAGCACGTCGAGCTGGCGCTTGGCCTCCATCGTGTAGCGGTCGATCGGATATTCGAGCTTCACCGGGGCGTATTTGTAGAAGTGGCCGAAACCGCCGCCGAGAAACGGCGCGGAGCCCATCTGCCACATCAGCCAGTTGAAGGTCTCGGTCCGTGCCGGCCCCTCGGGTGCGAGGAACGCGCCGAACTTCTCGGCCAGGTGGACGAGGATCGACCCGCTCTCGAACACGTGCAGCGGCGCGGCGCCGGTGCGGTCGACGAGGGCGGGGATCTTGGAGTTCGGGTTGATCCCGACGAAACCGGAGCCGAACTGGTCCCCCTCGCCGATATTGATCAGCCAGGCGTCGTACTCGGCCTCGTATCCGGCCTCGAGCAGCTCCTCGAGCAGGATGCCCGCCTTCTGCCCGTTCGGCGTGGCCAGAGAATAGAGCTGGAAGGGATGCTCGCCCTCGGGCAGGTCCTTGTCATGGGTCTGACCGGCGACGGGGCGGTTGATCGAGGCGAACTGGCCGCCACCGCCCTTGTTCCAGGTCCAGACCTTCGGCGGGGTGTACTCGTCGGCCATATCCGTCTCCTCGTCGTGGTTGGGGGGCGAGGTATGGCGGGCCGGGGGCAGCGCAAGGGGTGACAGGACCCTGTGCGGAGGGGCACAGTCCGCAGGGGCGCCGCGCGGCGGCGGAGCGCCGGGGGCGCCGCCCCCGGTCCCCCGGGAGTACTTGCGGCAAGATAAGGGGGCGGGCGGAGCCGCTCCGGTCGGAGAGGGCGGCATGCGGGCTGGACGACGCAACGCGATCACGGATGTCGAGGGGCTGCTGGTCGGGCATGCCGCCGACGGGGCGTTGAAATCGGGGGTGACGGTGCTGACCGCGGCGGTGCCCTTCGTCGCGGCGGTGCATGTGATGGGCGGCGCCCCCGGCACGCGCGAGACCGACCTGCTGGCGCCGGACCGGTCGGTCGGCGGGGTCGACGCGCTGGTCCTGTCGGGCGGGTCGGCCTTCGGCCTCGCCGCCTGCGACGGGGTGGCCGCGGGGCTGCGGGCGGCGGGCCGCGGATTCGCCGTCGGGCCGGCGCGGGTGCCGATCGTGCCGGGCGCGATCCTGTTCGACCTGCTGAACGGCGGGCGCAAGGACTGGGACGAGAGCCCCTATCCCGCCCTCGGCCGGACGGCCTTCGACGCGGCGGGGCCGGAGGTCGCGCTGGGCAGCGTCGGCGCCGGGACGGGCTGCACGACGGCGGATCTCAAGGGCGGGCTCGGCACCGCCTCGGCCGTGCTCCCCTCGGGCGTGACGGTGGGGGCGCTGGTGGCGGTGAACGCGGTCGGCTCGGCCCTGGTCGAGGGCGGGCCCTGCTTCTGGGCGGCCCCGTTCGAGCAGGAGGGCGAGTTCGGCGGCCGCGGGATCGGCCCGGCGGCGGCGCCCCGCCTGCCGGCGACGAAGCTGGGGCGGGCGGAGGGTGCAAACACGACCATCGCCATCGTGGCGACCGACGCGGCGCTGACCAGGGCCCAGGCGCAGCGCGCGGCTGTCGCCGCGCATGACGGGCTCGGCCGGGCGCTGCTGCCGGCGCATACGCCGATGGACGGGGATCTCGTCTTCGCGGCGGCGACCGGCGCGAGATCCGTGCCGGAAGAGGACCTCTGGCAGATCGGGCATGCCGCGTCCGTCGTGCTCGCGCGGGCCGTGGCGCGGGGCGTGTTCCACGCCGCCCCCGCGCCGGGCGATCCCCTGCCCTGCTGGCAGGAAAGGTTCGGCGCCCGGGAGCGGGGCTGACGGACCCGGCGGCGACCGGCCCCGCGAAAAGGGGCCCGCGCGCGGGGGCCGGGGCCCATCGCGAAATCGGGTAGACCCGCGGCAGTGGCGAGACCGGAGCCGGGCGCCGCCGCGCCTCCCGCGGCCCCGGACACGGGCGACCCCGACCTTCGCCGCGCCCCCGCGGCGCGGGCCTCCACCGTACCTCCCACGGCACTGGACTTCGCCGCGCCCCATGGCGCTGGACTTCGCCGCGCCTCCTGCGGCACTGGACCTCGCCGCGCCTTCCGCTGCACTGGACTTCCCCGCGCCCCGCGCTCATTCCTGCCGGCAACCCGGAGACGCGACAGCATGGGTCACAGACCGCAGACATTCGCCGTGATCGGCCTCGGGACCTTCGGGTCGATCATCGCCACCGAGCTGATGCGCTTCGGCAACCACGTGATCGGCGTCGACATCGACCGCAAGATCGCCTCGGACCATGCCGAGGATCTGAGCCAGTCGCTCATTCTCGACAGCAAGGACGAGGCCGCCCTGCGCGAGGCGGGGATCGGCGATTGCGACGCCGCCATCGTGGCGATGGCAAGCGACCTGGAGGCGTCGATCCTGACGGCGATGAACCTCAAGCTGGTCGGCGTGCCGAAGGTCTGGGCCAAGGCGCTGAACCGCACCCATCACCGCATCCTGGCCAAGCTGGGCGTCGACCGGGTGATCCACGCCGAAGAGGAGATCGGCCGGTCGATCGCGCAGATCCTGCACAACCCCTACATCCGCGACTACGCGGCGCTGGGAAACGGCTTCCACGTGGTCAACTTCACCGTGCCGGAAAGCCTGGAAGGGCGCCGGCCGCGCGACATGGACGTGCTCGCCCGGTTCGAGGTGCGGCCGATCGGGGTGATGCGGGGCACCGACTGGCTGGGCGCGTCCGAATGCGACGCGCCCCTGCAGGTGGACGACCGCCTGATCCTGCTCGGCACCCGCGCGAACCTGCGCGCCTTCGCCGAAACGATCTGACGTGGCCCGGCCGGTCATCGTCCGGCACCGGGCGCGGCGGGGCCTGCCGCCGCCCGCCCTCCTGGCGGCGCTCTACCTCGCCGTGATCGTCGCGGGGACGATCCTGCTGTCGATGCCGATCGCGCAGGCGCGGCCGGTCGGGCTACTCGACGCCTTCTTCACCTCGACCTCCGCCGTCACGGTGACCGGCCTCGTCACGGTCGATCCGGCCAGCCATTTCACCTGGTTCGGCGAGGCGGTGATCATGGGGCTGATCCAGGTCGGCGGGCTCGGCCTGATGACCTTCGCCGCCTTCCTGCTGCTCACGCTCGGCATCTCGATCGGGATGCCGCAGCGCGTGGTGATCGGCGAGGAGCTGGGCGACACCACGATGGAGGGGCTGGCCCGGCTGGCCAAGCTGATCCTCTTGATCGCCCTGGTCGCCGAGATCGCGGGCACCGGGATCCTGGCGCTGACCTTCGTGCCCGAGCAGGGGCTCTGGCCGGGCCTCTGGTCGGCGCTGTTCCACACCGTCTCGGCCTTCAACAATGCCGGATTCGCGCTGCAGGCGGACAGCCTGATGGGCTATGTCGGCGATCCGCTGGTCAGCCTGCCCATCGCGGCGATGTTCATCCTCGGCGGGCTGGGGTTCATCGTGCTCGGCGATCTCTTCCAGGCGCGGAGCTGGCGCGAGCTGTCGCTCCATTCCAAGCTGATGATCGTGGGCTCGGTCCTGCTGCTGCTGCTCGGCTGGGTCCTCGTCGCGGTGCTGGAATGGACCAATCCGCGCACGCTCGGCGGGCTCGCCTCGACCGGGGACCGCCTGCTCGCCGCCTTCTTCCAGTCGGCCACGACGCGGACGGCGGGGTTCAACTCGCTCGACACGGCGGGGCTGGAGGATGCCACGACGATCCTCGTGATGGCGCTGATGTTCGTGGGGGGCGGATCGACCTCCACCGCCGGGGGGATCAAGGTCACGACCGCCATCGTGCTGATCCTCGCCACGCGCGCCTTCTTCCGGCGCCGGCAGGAGCTGTCGGTCTTCGGCCGGTCGCTGGGGCTGGAGGAGGTGATGAAGGTGATGGCGCTGACCACCGTCTCGCTGGCCCTGATCGCGCTGGCGCTGTTCCTACTGTCGGTCCGGCACGAGGGCGACATCTTCGACCTGACCTTCGAGACGATCTCGGCCTTCGGCACGGTCGGCCTGTCGCGGGGCGCGACCGGCGATCTCGACGCCTTCGGGCAATGCGTGATCTGCTTCGTGATGTTCATGGGCCGGGTCGGCCCGCTGACGCTGGGCTTCTTCCTCGCCACCCGGGCGACGCCGCGGGTCGCCTATCCGCGCGGACAGGTCTATCTGGGCTGAAAGAGGATCCTCCCCCGCATGCCCCTGCCCGCCCGTCTCGCCAGTCCCGAAGCAAGGTGCGGGCTGTTCTACCTCAGCCAGATGACGACGATGGGCGCGGCCAACGGCTATGCCGGCATCTGGTTCGCGGACCAGGGTCTGAGCGGCGCGCAGATCGGCTGGATCAACGCCGCGCCCATCTTCGGCCTGCTCTGCCTCAATCTCTTCGTCGGGCGCGTCGCCGACCGGGCGGATGACTGGCGCAGCGTGATCGTCGCCCTGATGGCGCTGGCGGCGGTGCTGAGCGCGGGCCTGTCGCTGGCGGCCGGCTTCGTCGGGATCCTGCTCGTCTGGGGCGCGGCGCATACCGCGCTGGGCGCCGGACTGCCGGTCGCCGACGCCGCGACGCTGAAGCTGACCGAGCGGCGGGGCAGCGAATACGGGCCGATCCGGGCGCTCGCCACGGTGGGCTATCTCTGCGCGCTGGTGCTGGTCGGCCTGATGGCCGGGGCGTTCGGGCCGGGGGTGTTCCTGCCGCTCTTCATCGGGTTCGCCCTGCTGCGGGCGCTGGCCGCGACCGCCCTGCCCCGCTTCCGCGCCCCGCCGGGAGAGGAGGGGGAGGCCCGCCCGGGCGCGACCGCCCTCGGCCAGGTGCTGCGGCCGTGGTTCCTGCTGCCGCTCGGCGGGGCCTGCGTCATCTTCGGCTCGCATTTCATCCTCAACGCCTTCCAGGCGCTGCTCTGGCAGCGGCAGGGGATCGGCGTCGGGACGATCTCGCTGCTGATCGCCTTCGGCGCGGTCTGCGAGACGGCGTTGTTCTGGTTCTGGCCCCGGATACGCCATCTGGCCAGCCTGCGGGCCCTGCTCGCCTTCGCCGGGGCGGTGGCGGTGCTGCGCTGGACCGCCTTCGCCTTCGCGCCGCCGGTGGCGCTGCTCTGGCCGCTCCAGGCGCTGCACGCGATCACCTTCGCGCTGACGCTGATGGCGAGCCTCGCCTATGTCAGTTCGCATGTGACCGAACAGATCGCGGCGCAGGCGCAGGCGGTCTTCGTGATGATGCAGGAGGTGATGTCGATCGTCGCCCTGCTGTCCTTCGGCGCGATCGTCGACGCCTACGGGGTGGGCGCCTACGGCTTTTCGGCCCTCTTCGCCGCCTGCGGGGTGGCGCTGATCCTCGCCTCCCTGCGGCTGCGGGTACCCTAGACCGGGGGCGCGCCGGGCCGTCGCCGCGAGGCGACCGCCGCGTCGCTACCGCCGCCCCTCGCGGATCCAGGCGGCGAGGATGAGCGCCGCGGCGAGGATCAGCCAGGCCCAGGCCGGCAGGATCGGTGTCACGTTCAGGCCCGAGGTGAGCGACGCCTCGCGCGGGGTGAGGCCGATCCAGCCGTTGCCCACCGCGACGCGGCCGGGCCGGACGTCCCGCAGGCGGGGCATCCCGTCCGAGAGCTCGGTGACGCCGCCATTCGTCGCCTCGGCCAGCGGCCCGAGCACCTCGCCCGAGGCGATCGTCTGCTCGAATTCGCGCGGCGCGGCGGGGCCGAGGGCGATCACCGCCTCCTCGATCCCGTCGGTCAGGCGATAGAGGCCGATCTCCGGCGCCTCCCAGACCCGTTCCCACCGGCCGGGAGAGACCTGGTCGAGCGAAAGCACCGTCTCGGTCCCGTCCGGCGCCGTGACGGTCACGTCGGGCACCTCCTCGGAGAGGGTGCGGCGGACGATGCGCATGGTCTGGCCCTGCGGCTCGACCCAGAGCGCCTCCTCCTCGAGTTCGGGCTCCTTCATCATCCAGTGGGCGAGCCGGCGCAGCAGCTCCAGCTGCGGCCCGCCCCCCTCGTAGCCGCGATCCCACAGCCACGACTGGTCCGAGCCGAGCAGCGCGACGCGCCCCTCGCCCACGCGGTCGAGAACCAGAAGCGGCGCGTCGCCGTCGCCCGACATCAGCACCTCGGTCTCGGGCAGCAGCTCCAGCTGGACCTGCCGGAACCACCGCCCCCAGCCGGGATTGCCCTCTTCGTCCGGCGGCGTCGCGGCGTAGTCCGTCAGCCCCTCGGTCACCGGGTGACGCTCGCCCAGATCGGTCAGGCGGGGCAGGAAGCCCGTCTCGCTGACTTCGGCCGTCGGCATGGCGGGCAGGATCGTGGCGAGGGGGGAGCGGTAGATCGATTCCGCGCTCGCGAATTCCGGCCCCGCGGCCACCAGCACCGCCCCGCCGCCGCGCACGTAATTGGCGATGTTCTCGAGATAGAGCGTCGGCAGGATGCCGCGCCGGGAATAGCGGTCGAAGATAATGAGGTCGAACTCGTCGATCTTCTCGACGAAGAGCTCGCGCGTCGGGAAGGCGATGAGCGACAGCTCGTCCACCGGCACCCCGTCCTGCT
This sequence comes from Wenxinia saemankumensis, assembly GCF_900141735.1. Classification (GTDB taxonomy): domain Bacteria; phylum Pseudomonadota; class Alphaproteobacteria; order Rhodobacterales; family Rhodobacteraceae; genus Wenxinia; species Wenxinia saemankumensis. The sequence goes on along the minus strand of NZ_FQYO01000002.1, from coordinate 147,875 downwards.
TCTCGGGCGGGCGCAGGATGGTGAAGTGGACGAGGTCGACCGAGGCGTCCGATTTCAGCAGGTTCCGCCAGGTCCGCTCGCCCGGATAGGGCTCTCCCGACACCAGCAGCACCCGCAGCCGGTCGCGCACGCCGTTGATCTGGACCACCGCCTCGTTGTTGCGGTCGGTCAGCTCGCCCTCCGCCACGGGCGTGGCGAATTGCAGCACGTTCATCCCGCCATGCGGCAGGGTGATCGGCAGCTCCATGTCCTCGCCGACCGGCACCTGGAACTGCATCGGGGCGCCGCCGTCGACGGCGATCGACAGGGGGACGAAGGTGTCGCCGGGCCCCGCGCCCTGATCCTCGACCCGGATCGTCAGCTGCACCTCCTCGCCCAGGATGGCGAAGGCGGGGGCGTTGCGGACGATCAGGCGGCGGTCCCAGTCGCCCTCCTCTCCCGTGAGGAGAACGTTCATCGGGGCGGGGACCGGGGCGGCGATGTCGGCGTCATGGATGCGCCCGTCGGTGACGAGCACCGCGCCGGCGATCCGGCCCTGAGGCTCCTCGGCCAGGGCCTCGGCGAGGGCGGTCATGAGGCGCGTGCCCTCGTCCCCCTCGCCGTCGCCGACGCGGATCACGCGCAGCTCGGTATTGCCCCGCGCGGCGACCTGCGATTCCAGGCTCTGCAGCGCCGCCTCCGTCTGGTCCGGGCGGGTGGCGATGCGCTGGCTCGCGCTCTCGTCCACCACGGCGATCACGATGTCGGAGAGCGGGTCCGCCTCCTCCTCGCGGAGGGCGGGGTTCGCCACGGCCAGGACGAGGGCGGCCAGACCGATCAGCCGCAGCCACCAGCCGGCCAGACGGCGCCATGCGGCGAGGATCACGAAGACGATTGCCAGCGCGCCGAGGCCGGCGATCACCGGCCAGGCGAGCAGCGGGTCGAAGGTGATGGAGGTCATGCCGGCCTCGCGGGGCTAGGACGTTTCCGCGCATCGCGCGCGGGTCCGGCCCGGAAACGGGCCATTGACTTGCACTCTTGCGACCTCACTGGCCCAGCCGCTCCAGCAGGGCGGGGACGTGGACCTGGTCGGATTTGTAATTGCCGGTCAGCACGTGCATCACGAGGTTGACGCCGAAGCGGAAGGCGATCTCGCGCTGCCGCTCGCCCGCCATGCCGCGCCCGACCGGGTAGAGATAGCTGCCGTTCTCGCCCACCGCCCAGGCCGCGGCCCAGTCGTTGCCGCCGACCACGACCGGCGTCACGCCGTCGTTGAGGTTGCGGAAGGGCATCCCCTCCACCGCCTGCGCATCGGGGGGCGAGGCCTCGACCCAGATGTCGCGCGAATTGTAGCGGCCGGGGAAGTCCTGCAGCAGGTAGAAGGTGCGGGTGAGGACGTGGTCCTCGGGGACCGGCTCCAGCGGGGGGATGTCGAGCGGCAGGGCGAGGGCCTGAAGCTTGCGCCCCTCCGGCGTCTGCGAGCCGAAGCCGCCCAGATCGGCGTCCCGCGTGTCGAACAGGATCATGCCGCCGGAGCGCAGATAGGTGTTCAGCTTCTCGTAGGCGGCGTCCGAGGGGATCGGCTGGTCCGCCGTGACGGGCCAGTAGAGCACCGGAAAGAAGGCGAGCTCGTCCCTTTCCAGGTCGACGCCCATCGGGGTCGCGGGTTCGACCGAGGTGCGCGCCGCCAGGACGCGGGACAGGCCGAGCAGCCCGGCGGCGGCGGTCTCGTCGACCTGCGGATCGCCGGTCAGGACATGGGCGAGGACGACGCTCTCGGTCGCCTCGACCGCGAAGGCATCCTCCGGTCCGCTCTCCTGCGCGCGCGCCTCCCGGGGCTGCGACAGGCCGCCCGCGAGAACCGCCAGCACCAGGGCGGCCGCCCGGGAAGCGGACCGGGCGGCAGGTCGGCCCAGCTTGCCCGACAGCGCCAGCGCGGCGATCACGTCGATCATCAGCGCGGCGGCGGCGGCGGCCAGCAGCCAGCCCTTCAGCGGGAGTTCGCGGAGCACGGCGAGACCTTCGATCGGGATGCGGGACGGCCAGGCGGCGGGGGCGAGCGTGTCCTCGGCCCCGATCACGTTGACCGCGAGTCGCCTGTCCTCGCCGGCATAGAGGCCGGGCGGCAGGTCGGGGCCGGGCTCGGGCGCCACCAGCCGCTCGCCCGGCACGCCGGGCATCGTGTCCACCCGCTCCAGCCGGCCCGCGGCGTCCAGCACCTCCTCCGGCGTCCAGACGGTGCCTTCCATCTCCTCGATCTCGGCCGCGCCGGGCCGGGTGGAGACGGAGAGACGCTCGAGCATCCGCACGAAGAGACCGGAGAGCGGCAGGGTCGACCATTCGGCGTTGGCGGTGACGTGGAAGAGCACGACCTGCCCCTGCCCCAGCGCGCTGCGCGTCACCAGCGGCGTTCCGTCCGAGAGCTGCGCGATGACCGAGGCGGCGAGCGAGGGGTCGGGCTGGGCCATGACCTGCGCGCCCACCGTCACGTCCTCGGGCACCGCGAGACCGTAGAAGGGCGAATCCTCGGCGAAGGGGGCGAGCGTCTTGGGCTCGCCCCAGGACATCGCGCCGCCGACGTTCCGCCCGCCCGCGCGCAGCCGTACCGGCATCAGCACGTCCTCGGTCGTGCGCCCGACATCGGACGCGGCGAGGCGCGGCCCGGCGAAGCGCAGCAGCAGCCCGCCGCCGCGCACCCAGTCCTCGACCTCGGCCCGCTCCGTCTCGGACAGGGTCGCGACATCGGCGAGGACGATCACGTCGGGATTGGCGGGCACGAGGTCCGAGAGGGGTCCCTCCAACAGGTCGGCATTCGGCTCCAGCGCGTTGCGCAGGTAGTAGAGCGGCGCGAGCAGCTCCAGCCCCTCCTCGTCCGAGCCGCCTGCGACGAGCGCGATCTCGCGCCGGCGCAGGCTGTCATCGGCAAGCGTCACCGCCCCGGCGCTGCGCTGGCCGACCACCTCGAAGCGCGTCACGCGGTTGCGCAGCTCGGGCGGCAGGTCAAAGGCGGCGGTCGCGACCCCCTCGCCCGCGGCGAAGGTCGCGGGGGCGGCGGCGAGCTGGCGCTCGATTCCCGCGGGATCGAGGCCGATCGCGGCCACGCGTGCCTCGGTCTCGGGCCCGGTCGGCGTGCGGATCGCCTGGACCGCGACCTGACCGTCCTCGGTCGTGGCGGGCCGCAGGGCCAGCACCTGGCGGGGCGACTGGTAGACGCGCACCGATCCCCGCGCCTCGAAGGCGGCGAGCAGCTCCGCGCGGCCCGGCCGGTCCAGCCCGTCGGACAGCCAGATCGTGTCGAACCCGCCCTCAAGCGCCTCCGCCCAGTCCTGCGCGGCGGTGCCCGGCGCCCAGGGCTTCGGCTCGAGCGCCGGCAGGGCGGAGCGGGCGGCCGCCGGGTCGGAGAAGACGGCGCCGCCGGCCGGCGGATCGGTGAGCGCGGCCACGAAGACCGGGCGCCCGTCCGTCGCCGCCTCGTCGAGCAGCGCCTCGACCCGGTCGATCCGCTGGGCCCAGTCGCGGGCATCGGCCCACGACGCGTCGAGCGCGACCAGGAGCGGTCCGCTCCCGCCCTCCTCGGCGCGCGGGTTCAGGATCGGCCCGGCGAAGGCGAGGATCACCGCGGCCACGGCCGCCATCCGCAGCAGGAGCAGCCACCAGGGCGTCCGGTCGGTCTGCGCCTCGTCGTCGGTCAGGCCGAGCAGCAGCGCCACGCCCGGAAAGCGGCGGCGGATCGGCGCGGGCGGCACCGCGCGCAGGATCAGCCAGAGGACCGGCAGCGCCGCGAGGCCGAGCAGCAGCCAGGGCGCGGTGAAGCCGAGGGGGCCGAGGGTCAGCATGGCCGGTCCCTCCCGTCACGCGGGGCGGCGAGCGGCGAAGGGGGGCTGTCTGCCCCCCTCTTGGCCTGCGGCCAATTCACCCCCCGAGAGGTATTTGGGGCAAGATAAGAGCCGAAGGGGAAGGTCGGGACATGGGTCATGCGCGCCGACCCAGCGCCTGATGGATCCAGAGGAGCGCCTGCGCCGCGCTGCGATCGGTGTGGTGGATCGAGACCTGCCAGCCGGACAGGGCGGCGAGATCCTGCAGCCGCGCCTTCCGCTCGGCCAGGCGGGCCAGGTAGCGACCGCGCAGATCGCCCGCCTGCAGCGTCTCGTGCCGCTGGGTGCCGGCCATGGATTCGAAGATCGTCCGCCCCGAGAAGGGGAAGGCCTCCTCCTCGGGGTCGAGCACCATCAGGAGGACGCCGCGGACATGGCGGTCGGTAGCCTGCGCGAGGGCGGCCTCGACCGCATCGAGCGGGCCGAGGAAATCCGAGATCAGCAGCGCCCGCCCGTAGGGCGGGGCCAGCGAGAGGTCGGGAGCGCCGTGCTCGCCCTCGTGGCTCTCGCCCAGCCGGGCGGCGATCCGTTCGAGCGCGGGGCGGCCCGCACCCGGGGGCAGTTCGGCCGAGGCGAGGCCGACGCGCTCGCCCGCGCGGACGAGGAGGATGGCGGCGGCGAGGCCGAGGAGGCGGGCGCGGTCCGCCTTGGCCGGCTGGCCGGCGCTGGCGAAGCCCATCGAGGCGGCGGCATCGACCCAGAGCATGACGCTCTGCGCGGTCTGCCATTCCTTGTCCTGCACGAAGGGGGTGTCGCCCCGAGCGGAGCGGCGCCAGTCGATCCGCCGCGCCGGGTCGCCGGGGCCGGCGGGACGGTACTGCCAGAAATCGTCGCCCGTCCCGGGCCGACGCCGCCCATGCTCGCCGAGGAGGACGGTCGCGGCAAGCTCGCTCGCCTCGGCCATCAGGGGCGGCAGCGGCGCGGCCAGCGCCTCGGCGCCGGCCCGCAGGGAGAGGGCGGCGGCCTCGCTCACGCGGCGGCCTCGACCTTCGTCACGGCGGCGGAGGTGCGGTCGATCAGCGCGGCCAGATCCTCACCCCGCGCGCGGGCGGCGAAGGAGAGGGCCATGCGGTGGACCAGCACGGGCGCGGCGAGGCGGCGCACATCCTCGGCCGAGGGGGCGAGCCGGCCGGAGAGCAGCGCCTCGGCCCGCACGCCCAGCATCAGCGCCTGCGCGGCGCGGGGGCCGGGACCCCAGCTGACCGCCTCGCGGATGTGCTGCGGGGCCGTGGGATCGTCCGGCCGGCAGGCGCGGACGAGGTCGAGGATCATCTCGACGATCCCCTCGCCCACCGGCATCCGGCGCAGCGTCGTCTGCGCGTCCAGCAGTTCCTGCGTGGTGAGGACGGGTTCGGCGATCGCGTCCTCCACCCCCGTCGTTGCCATCAGGATCGACCGCTCGGTGTCCCGGGCCGGGTAGCCGAGGTCGATCCGGGTCAGGAACCGGTCGAGCTGCGCCTCGGGCAGCGGGTAGGTCCCCTCCTGCTCCAGCGGGTTCTGCGTGGCGAGGACGTGGAACGGCACCCCGAGCGGGCGGGACCGCCCGCCGACCGCGACCTCGCGCTCCTGCATGGCCTGGAGCAGCGCCGATTGCGTGCGGGGCGAGGCGCGGTTGATCTCGTCCGCCATGAGGAGCTGGCAGAAGACCGGCCCCTCGATGAAGCGGAAGGCGCGCGCCCCGTCCGCCGCCGTCTCGAGCACTTCCGAGCCGAGGATGTCGGAGGGCATGAGGTCCGGCGTGAACTGGATCCGATTCATGTCGAGGCCCATGACCGTGCCGACCGTCTCGACCAGTCGCGTCTTGCCGAGGCCCGGCACGCCCATCAGCAGCGCGTGGCCGCCGCAGACCAGGGCCGAGAGCACGAGCTCCACCACCCGCTCCTGCCCGATGAAGCGGCGGGAGATCGAGGCGCGGGCGCGGTCGAGCGTGTCGCCCAGCGTCTCGATCCGCTGGACGAGGTCGGTATCGGCCATGACAATGCTCTCCTGCCGTCTAGGTCACGCGGGGGGTCGGGGATGCGCGGCGCCCCCGTCTTCGAGAGCACTCAAACAGATACGCGAGGCGGTTTCGATGGCAAAGACAAGGAACCGTGAGACCCCCGGCACCGGCGGGGACGGGCCCAGCGCCGAGGGCCTGGCCGAGGCCGCGCGGGCGGCGGGCACCGAGGGGCTGCCCCCCGTGGAGCGCTGGGATCCGCCCGATTGCGGCGCGATCGACATGCGGATCGCCCGCGACGGCACCTGGTTCCACGAGGGCACGCCGATCGGCCGGCCCGCGCTGGTGCGTCTCTTCTCCACCATCCTGCGCAGGGACGGCGCGGATTACGTCCTCGTGACCCCGGTGGAGAAGGTGCGGATCGAGGTCGAGGACGCGCCCTTCGTCGCAGTGGATTTCGTGCGGGAGGGCGATGCGCTGGTCTTCGTCACCAATGTCGGCGACCGGGCCGCCGCGGGGCCGGACCACCCGATCCGCGTGGCGCGCGACCCGGCGAGCGGCGAGCCCTCCCCCTACATCCACATCCGCCGCAATCTCGAGGCACTGATCGACCGCAAGTCGTTCTACAGGCTCGTCGAGCTGGGCCGGATCGAGGCCGTCGACGGCACCGACTGGTTCGGGATCCGCTCCGGCGGCGTCTTCTTCCCCATCGCGCCGGCGGCCGAACTGGAATGAGGATTGCCCTCGACATCGATCCGGCCACCGGCATCGCGCCGCCGCTGGTCGGACCGGAAAGGGCGGCCGGGCACGGCTTCGCGGGGATCGCCTTCGCCGATCCCTGGAACCTGCCCGCGCAGGATCTGCGCCAGAGCCTCGTCCGGGCGCGCCTGCCGCTCGCCGCGATCGCCGCGCCGCCGCCGAACTACGCGGGCGGCCCGCCCGGATGGGCCGGACGGGCGGGGGGCGGGGCGCGCTTCGCCTCGGACCTGAGGCGGGTGCTTCGGCTGGCCGCCATCCTGCGGCCGGAGCTCATCGTCCTCCGCCCGGGCCCCGACATAGATGCCGGCGCCCTCGCGGCGGCCCTGCGGGCCGCGCGCGAGGCCGCGCCGGAGCAGGCCTTCCTGCTGCCGAGCGAGGCCGGCCACCTGCCCCTGGACCGGGCCCGGGACCTCGCCGCGACCGCCCGGATGAAGCTGACCGGCCGGGCGGAGGACCTGGAGAACCTGCCGGAGGGGACGCTCGCCGGGTTCGCCAAGATCCGGACGATGCGACCGACCGACCTCGTCCATCGCCTCGCGGCGATGGACTGGCCTGGCTGGGTCGTCGTCTCGGGCGATGCCGCGCGGCGGACCGGCTGGCTGTCGCCCTACCTGCGGGCCTGACAAGAGGGTCCTTCCTACCCCGGGCCTACGCCGGCCCGGCCCCCCCGCCCGCCTCCCGGCGCGATGGCCGGCTCCGCCCCGCGTCCCGAGCCGGGCCGCCGGGCGCGCCCGCCCCCTCCTTCGCAGGGTCGCAAATACCGCGGCGACCGGCCGCGGGGGCCGCGACGCCGCCGCGCCTGGCCTTGACCGGACCGCCCCCGCCCCCACCTCGCACCGCATGACCGCCCTGCCCCCGAACATCGCCGACTGGTTCCACCGGCAGGGCTGGGAGATCCATCCGCACCAGAAGGCGATGCTGGACCGGGCGGAGGAGCCGGCCCTCCTGCTCATCGCCCCGACCGGGGGCGGCAAGACCCTGGCCGGCTTCCTGCCCACCCTGGCCGAGCTGGCGGAGGGGGGCTTCGAGGGGCTGCACACGCTCTATGTCTCGCCACTCAAGGCGCTGGCCGCGGATATCCGCCGCAACCTCACCCGGCCGGTGAACGAGATGGCGCTGCCGATCCGGATCGAGGACCGGACGGGCGACACCCCGGCCTCGCAGCGCAGACGGCAACGGGCGGACCCACCGCATATCCTGCTGACCACCCCCGAGAGCCTCGCCCTGCTGATCTCCTACGAGGACGCGCCGCGGATGTTCGGCTCGCTCCGCCGGGTGATCGTGGACGAGATCCACGCCCTCGCCGAGAGCAAGCGGGGGGACCAGCTGATGCTCGCCCTGTCGCGGCTGCAGGCGATGGCGCCCGCGATGCGCCGGGTGGGTCTGTCGGCCACGGTCGAGGACCCGCCCGCCCTCGCCGCGCAGCTGGCGCGGGCGCCCGATCCCTGCCCGATCCTCCTCGCCGATCCCGGCCCGCCCCCCGATATCGAGATGCTGGTCACCGACACCCCGCCGCCCTGGGCGGGGGGCGGCGCGCATTACGCGATCCCGCAGGTGCTGGATCTCGTGAGGCGCCACCGCACGACGCTGATCTTCCACAACACGCGGGCCCAGGCCGAGATCTTCTTCCACCATCTCTGGCTCGCGAACGAGGAGGCGCTGCCGATCGGCATCCACCACGGCTCGCTCAGCCGCGCCGCGCGCGAGAAGGTCGAAGGCGCGATGGTGGCGGGCGAACTTTCCGCCATCGTCTGCACCGGCACGCTCGATCTCGGCATCGACTGGGGCGACGTGGACCTGGTGATCCAGATCGGCGCGCCCAAGAACGTCAAGAAGCTGGTCCAGCGGATCGGCCGCGCCAATCACCGCTACAACGCCCCGTCCAAGGCGATCGTCGTGCCCGCCAACCGCTTCGAGGTGGTCGAATGCGTCGCCGCGCTCGAGGCGGCGCGGGCCGGCGAACTGGACGGCGAGCCGCGCGGCCGGGGGCCGCAGGACGTGCTCTGCCAGCACATCCTGATCCGCGCCTGCGCCGGCCCCTTCGACGCGGACGACCTGTTCGAAGAGGTGCGCGCCGCCGGGGCCTATGCCGACCTCGCGCGGGCCGAATTCGACGCTTGCCTGAACTTCGTGGCGACGGGCGGTTACGCCCTGCGCGCCTACGACCGGTGGCAGCGGCTGAAGCAGGGTCCGGACGGGATGTGGGCGCTGCGCGATCCGCGCGCGACGACGCGGATCCGGATGAATCTCGGCACGATCATCGACTACGACAATGTCGACGTGCGGATGCGCCGCTCGCACCAGCTGCTGGGCGAGATCGAGGAGGGCTTCGCCGCCACGCTCCATCCCGGCGAGACCTTCCTCATCGGCGGGCAGGTCGTCCGCTACGAGGGGCTGAAGGAGATGGTCGTCGAGGTGTCGCGCCGGTCCGACAAGGAGCCGCGGGTCGCGACCTATGGCGGTACGAAGTTCTCCACCACGACCGAGCTGCAGCACCGCATCCTCGATCTGCTGAACTCCGGCGAGTGGGACGCCCTGCCCGGCCATACGCGCGACTGGCTGGCCCTGCAGCGGGACCGCTCGCTCATGCCGCGGGCGGACCGGCTGCTGATCGAGAGCTTCCCCTTCGAGAACCGCGCCCATACCTGCGTCCACGCCTTCGCCGGGCGCAACGCGCAGCAGACGCTGGGCCTTCTGCTGACCCACAGGATGGAGGAGGCGGGGCTGCATCCGCTCGGCTTCGTCGCGACGGATTACGCCACGCTGGTCTGGGGTCTGGACGAGGTGACCGATCCCGCGCCGCTGGTGTCGCGCGGGGAACTCGAGGACGGGCTGGAGACCTGGCTCAGCGGCAACGCGGTGATGAAGCGCACCTTCCGCAACGTGGGCATCATCTCCGGCCTGATCGAGCGGAACCTGCCGCAGTTGAAGAAATCCGGCCGACAGGCGACGTTCTCCTCGGATATCCTGTACGACACCTTGCACAAATACGACCCCGACCACCTCCTGCTGCGGATCACGCGGGACGAGGCGCTGCGCGGCCTCGTCTCGTTCGGGCGGATCGACGAGATGCTGGCCCGGACAGAGGGGCGGGTGGATCACGTCGTCCTCGACCGCCCCTCCCCCCTCGCGGCGCCGATGCTGCTGGAGCGGGGGCGCGTCCCGGTCGAGGGGGCGGGGCGCCAGCGGATCGAGGAGGAGGAGGCGGCCCGCCTGCTGAGGGAATCGGGGCTGGGCGCGCTCTGACTCCGGGCCGCTCGCCCGGCCCCGCCGGCGCCCGACCGGGCGAAGATCGGCGACGGCCGGTCTCCGCCCGCCGCGCGGCCGGACCTCTTGCACCGGTCCCGGGCCCCGCGCTAGAGCGAACGCAGCATGAACACGCTCGACATTCCCTTCGGCGGCCGGACGCTGACGATCCTGCCCTCCGGCGCGGTCTGGGACCGGGCGGCGGGCTGGCTCTGCGTCTCGGACCTGCATCTGGGCAAGTCCGACCGGGTGGCCCGAAGGCTCGGCCTGATGCTGCCGCCCTACGAGGTGGCCGAGACCCTGGACCGGCTCTCGGCCGACATCGCCGCGACCGGGGCGGCGGTGGTGATCTGCCTCGGCGATTCCTTCGACGACCTCGCGGCGAGCGCCGCGCTGGAGGAGGCGGCCCTGCACCGTCTCGCCGCGCTCCAGGTGGGGCGCCGCTGGATCTGGATCGAGGGCAACCACGATCCCGGTCCCTGCGGGCTCGCGGGGGAACATGTGGCAGAGTGGCGGGCGGACGGCCTGACCTTCCGCCATATCGCGGACCCGCGGGACACCGGGCCCGAACTGTCGGGCCATTACCACCCCAAGCACGGGATCGGCGGCGGCGCCCGCCCCTGCGTCCTGTTCGACGCGGCGCGGATGATCCTGCCGGCCTACGGGACCTATACCGGCGGGATGCCCGCCCGCGGCGCGACGCTCTCCGCCCTGTTCCCGGGCCGCAGCTTCGCGGTGCTGACCGGGCGCGCCCCGGTCCTGACGCCGGTCACCGCCGCGCCGCGCGGGCGGCCGATGCGACGGGTCGGCTGAGAGGGGTCAGGCCGTCAGCCCTTCGGGGGCGGGCAGGCCGCTCGCGCGGCAGCAGGCGGTCAGGGTGTTCGCCAGAAGGCAGGCGATGGTCATCGGCCCGACCCCGCCCGGAACCGGCGTGATCGCCCCGGCCACCCGGACGGCACTGTCGAAATCGACATCCCCGACAAGCCGCGTGCCGCCCTCGCCCTTCTCGGGGGCGTCCACGCGGTTGATGCCCACGTCGATCACCGTCGCGCCGGGCCGGATCCAGTCGCCGGTGACCATGCCGGGGCGGCCGACGGCCGCGACGACGATCTCGGCGCGGCGGACGATTTCGGCCAGATCGGCGGTGCGCGAATGGGCGATCGTCACCGTGCAGCTGTCGCGCAGCAGCAACTGGGCCATCGGCTTGCCGACGATGTTCGACCGGCCGATCACCACCGCGGACTTGCCCGACAGGGATCCCAGCGTGTCGCGCAGCAGCATCAGGCAGCCCAGCGGGGTGCAGGGCACCATCGCGTCCTGCCCGGTCGCCAGACGCCCCACGTTGGAGATGTGAAAGCCGTCGACGTCCTTTGCCGGGTCGATGGCGGTGATGACGGCGGATTCGTCCATGTGCGCCGGCAGCGGCAATTGCACGAGGATGCCGTGGACCGCCGGGTCGGCGTTCAGCCGGGCCACCAGATCGAGCAGCTCGGCCTGCGGCGTGTCCGCGTCCAGCCGATGCTCGAACGAGGCCATGCCCACCTCGACCGTCATCCGCCCCTTCGAGCGGACATAGACCTGGCTGGCCGGATCCTCGCCCACCAGCACGACCGCGAGGCCAGGGGTGATTCCGTGGGCCGCCTTCAGCCGCTGCACCTCGTCCGCGATGCGGGCCCGAAGGCCGGCGGCATGCGCCTTGCCGTCGATGATCGTCGCGCTCATGGGCTTTCCTTTCCGCTGGCCGCCCCGCGCCGCTTCTGGCGGCAGGCCCCGCCCCTGTCGACCCCATTTCCGGCATTCGCCGTCCGCGGGCGACCCTCGCCGGGTATCCCCGCCGAATCGCCCGGGATCGTCAGGCCGGGGCGGACCCGTCGCGGCGCCACCCCCGCTGCACCAGGGCGACGGTCCACAGCACCGACAGGGCGAAGACCAGCTCCAGCGATTCCTCGGCCAGGCGCGCGATCTCGACCGTCCGGGAGCCGAGATCCACCCCGAGGGGCGCGACCTTGCGGGCGATGCCGTCCAGCGACTTGGCGAGCGCGGCGAGGGCCACGCCCCCGGCCAGCAGAAGCGCCCAGATCCGGCCGCGGCGGAGCGCGGTCACGAAGGGGCGCATCCCCGCTTGCGCCCAACGGGTCAGCGCCCAGACGAGCAGGCCGATCACGGCGAGACCGATCGCCTTCTGCCAGAAGGGCGCCGCCCCGATATAGAGGCCGGTTCCGAGGATCCCGCGCTCGAACGGCGCCTTGTCGAGATCGAATTCCCGCGCCGCCAACGCGGCGATCAGGATGGCCGCCGCCGATCCGCCCCCCCGCGCCAGCCACAGCAGCAGCGCGGCGAGCAGGACGAGGGCCGAGGCCAGCTCGACCGCACCGCCCTCGCGCGCGATCGCGCTCGTGCCCTGCAGGCCGATGGCGATGGCGACCCAGAGGGCGACCGCGGAGGTGACGAGGATCGCCGCCCTCAAACCGGCCGCCAGGCGCGCTGGTCCGGCAGATGCAGGCGGAGCGTGTCTCCGAGGGACAGAACCCCTTCGCGCTCCACCCAGGCGGTGACGCCGCGCCGGCCCTTCGCCGCAGCCTTGAAGGCCTTGCCGTGGCCCGGGGCGGCGCGCTCGATCTCGCGGGCGGGCAGGTTGCAGGGGCGGTTCTGCATGTCGACGACCAGTGTCGCGCCGTCGGGCCCCTGAAGACGCGCGGAGGGCGGCAGGTGGCTGAAATCGGGCAGCCCCTCCAGCACCAGCGTCGCGCCGAGGAGGGCGGGATCGAGAGCGTCCAGTCCGATCCCGGCCGCGATGGCCGCGATCTCCTCTCCGCTCATGAGAGAGAGCTGGCGCACATTGGCGATGGTCGTCCCCTTCGGGTGCTGGGCAGTCACGCGGCTGCAGGAGGGCCGGGTCAGGCCGCCATGCCGCACCTCCCCCTCCGGGCCGGCGAAGGTCAGGCGCAGGCTCTGCCGGTGGACCGATCGGATGTCTCCCTCCCCCTCCGGGTTGGGCGACACGCCGAGCCAGGTGATCCGGGCGGCATGGTCGGTCGGGACGAGGGCGGGCATCGGGGGCACCTCCTGCGGGGGAGTGCCCGTATAGGGCATGGCCCCGGAACGAGAAAGGCCCCGCCTCGGGCGGGGCCTCGATCGCGGACCGGGCCGGTCAGGCGGAGGGTTCGGGCTCCAGCCCCGGCTTGCGCCGCCCGCCGGTCTTGGGGATCGCGGTGACGCTGGCCCCGCCGGAGGGCGGCGTCGGATCGGGATCGTCGTCGCCACGGTTCAGCGGCTCGCCCGCGATGACGCGGGTGATCTCGTTGCCGGTCAGCGTCTCGTATTCCAGCAGGCCCTGGGCCAGCCGCTCGAGGTCGTCCGCCCGCTCGGTCAGGATGCGCTTGGCGGTGTGGTAGCCCTCGTCGATGATCTCCTTGACCTTGTCGTCGATCATCTTCTGCGTCGCGGCGGAATGGTTGGTGCCGCCCGAATAGCCGCCGAGATAGCTCTGCTGCTCGTTGGCGTAGTCGACATAGCCGAGGTCGGGCTCGAAGCCGAACTGCGTCACCATCGCGCGGGCGATCTTCGACACCTGCTGGATGTCCGACGCGGCGCCCGAGGTCACGTTCTCGGGCCCGAAGATCAGCTCTTCCGCGACGCGCCCGCCCATCGCCATCGCGATCTTGGACTTGTACTTCGTCAGGCTGACCGACAGCTGGTCCCGCTCGGGCAGCGACAGGACGAGGCCGAGCGCACGGCCGCGCGGGATGATCGTCGCCTTGTGGATCGGGTCGTGCTGCGGGACGTTCAGACCGACGACGGCATGACCGGCCTCGTGATAGGCGGTCAGCTTCTTCTCGTCCTCGGTCATGACCATCGAGCGCCGCTCGGAGCCCATCATGACCTTGTCCTTGGCGTTCTCGAAATCGACCATCGTGACGAAGCGCCGGCCGACGCGGGCCGCCATGAGCGCCGCCTCGTTCACCAGGTTGGCGAGGTCCGCGCCCGAGAAGCCGGGCGTGCCGCGCGCGATGATGCGCAGGTCCACGTCGGGGCCGAGCGGCACCTTGCGGGCATGCACGCCGAGGATCTTCTCGCGGCCCTTGATGTCGGGATTGGGCACCTGCACCTGCCGGTCGAACCGGCCGGGGCGCAGCAGCGCGGGGTCGAGCACGTCGGGGCGGTTGGTCGCCGCGACGATGATGATGCCCTCGTTCGCCTCGAAGCCGTCCATCTCGACCAGCAGCTGGTTCAGCGTCTGCTCGCGTTCGTCGTTGCCCCCGCCGTAGCCGACGCCGCGCGAGCGGCCGACTGCGTCGATCTCGTCGATGAAGACGATGCAGGGCGCGTTCTTCTTCGCCTGCTCGAACATGTCGCGCACACGGCTGGCGCCGACACCCACGAACATCTCGACGAAGTCCGAGCCCGAGATGGTGAAGAAGGGCACGCCCGCCTCGCCCGCGATGGCGCGGGCGAGCAGCGTCTTGCCGGTCCCGGGCGGGCCGACCAGCAGCGCGCCCTTGGGGATCTTCCCGCCGAGGCGGCTGAACTTCTGCGGGTTGCGGAGGAACTCGACGATCTCCTCCAGCTCGTCCTTGGCCTCGTCGATGCCGGCGACGTCGTCGAAGGTCACGCGGCCATGCTTCTCGGTCAGCAGCTTGGCACGGGACTTGCCGAAGCCCATGGCGCCGCCGCGCCCGCCGCCCTGCATCCGGTTCATGAAGTAGATCCAGACGCCGATCAGCAGCAGGAAGGGCAGCAGGGACAGGATGAAGGTCGTGAAGGTCGACTGCTCCTGGCTGCGCGCCTGCACCGGGATGCCTTCCGCGATCAGCAGGTCGGTGATCTGCGCGTCCTCGGGCTTGATCGTGACGTATTGCCGACCGTCGGTGCCGGTGTAGCGCACCTCCTCGCCGTCGAGCGTCACCTGGCTGACGTTGCCCGCCTCGACCGCGGTGACGAAGTCGGAATAGTTCCGCGCGTTGCTGGCCAGCGTCGACTGCCCGCCCGAGAACAGGTTGAAGAGCGCCAGGATCAGCAGGAACAGGACGACCCAGAAGGCGATGTTGCGCGCGTTGCCCAAGACAGGCTCCTCCACATGGGGTGTTGGCCCCGTCTAAGGGGGCGGCGGCTTCGGCACAATGTAGGGATTGCCGTCCGGCGTTCAATTGCCGGTCAGGATCGCCGGAAAGTCCCCGTGGGGAGAGCGTTCGGCGATCCAGACCGGACCGTCCGCCCCCGGCGGCGGGTGGACGACCTGCCCGTCCACGCGCAGGCAGGGCAGCGCGGCGCAGAGGCGGCGGGGCGCCTCGTCCGGGGCCGCGTCCGCGCCCCAGGCGGCGATGGCGGCGCCCGGATGCGGCGCGGCCAGGGCCCACCGGCCGTCCCATCGCGCGCCCGCCTCCGCCGGGACGGAGAGATCCGCCACCGCCCGCGCCTCGCGCCCGATCCAGAGATCGGCTTCCCGCGGGACCAGCATCGCGCCGTGCAGGGTCGCCGTACCGCCGGACAGGGCGCGGTCGACGGCAGAGGCCAGCGCCTCCTCCCGCGGGCGGTAGGGGGCGGAGGCGACGTGGCGCAGCGCCCCGGCCAGCAGCCGCAGCCTGGTCTCGGGATCCAGCGCTGCGAGCCCGTCGCGGTCCAGTCGCAGCAGGCCCGGCCGCGCCGGGCGCAGCAGGGCCCGCGCCGCCTCGTGCGCGCGGGCCTCGAGCGCGCGACGGGCGCGGGCCATCCGTCCCGCCGTCGCGGCCAGCCGCGCGCGCGACAGGCCGAGCGGGGCCAGCGCCTCGAGCGCGGCGCGGGCGCGGACCCGGTCATAAGCAGGATCGTCGTTGGACGGATCGTCGACGAAGGGAATACGCAGCGTCGCCAGGTAGTGGCGCAGTTCGGCCCGCGTCGCATCCAGCAGCGGGCGCAGGACCGTCAGGCCGGCGAGGTGCGTCCGTGGCGCCATGCCCGACAGACCGTCGACCCCCGACCCGCGCGCGAGACGCAGGAGCAGCGTCTCGGCCTGGTCGTCCTGCGTATGGGCATATAGGACTCCGGCGCCCCCCGCCCACGCCCCCAGCAGGGCGTGGCGGCCGCGGCGGGCGGCGTCCTGCAGGTTGCCCTGCCCGTCCCAGTTCCAGTGCAGGGTCTCGTGCGGCAGGCCTAGGCCGCGCGCCTCGTCCGCCACCAGCGCCGCCTCGGCCGCGGCCTCTGGCCGCAGGCCGTGATCCACGGTCGCGACGCGCAGGCCGATTCCCATCGGCCGGGCCCAGCCCGCCGCCAGATGGAGCATCGCCATGGAATCGCCGCCGCCCGACACGGCGAGGCAGAGGCCGGCGGGGAAGTCCGGCCCGGTGAGATCGCCCATTGCCCCGGCGAAACGCCGGGGCAGCGGCTCAGCCGCAGGCAAGCTGGGTCATGGTGGCGCGGGCCTGCCCCTCGTATTCGGACCCCGGGAAGCGGTTGCCCACCTCGCCCAGCGTCACGCAGGCATCCTGCACCTGGCCGAGCGCGCCCAGCGTCGCGCCGAGCCGGAACAGCGCCTCGGGCGCGGTCCCGCCGTCCGGCGCGCCGGAGAAGGCCTCGAGATAGGCGCGGGCGGCGGTGGAGAGCTCGCCCGACTGCTCCAGCGCGCGGCCGCGGAGCAGCTGCGCCCGCGCCGTCAGCGGGCTGCCGGGATAGGTGGCGAGGAACCGGTCCAGCGCCGCCACGGCGCCGACGCCGTCGCCGCTGTCGAACAGCGCCTGCGCCGCGTCGAAATCGGTCTGCTCGGACATGGCCAGCGCCGGGCCGCCCGTCTCCTGGCTGGGCGCGGGCGTCGGCACCTGGGCCTCGACATCGACACCGCCGAGCGGAGGGGTGTCGCCCAGCGCGCCGATGTCGCAGCCGGGCTCGATCTCGCAGATCCGGAATTCGAGGTCGCCGATCCGGTTCGTGCCGTCGGTGACGACCCGGTTGATCCGGAACTCCAGTTCCTCGGCCTTGGAGGTCAGGCGCTGCACCTGCGCCTCGAGCGCGTCGAGCCGCTGGAGCGCGGTGTTGCCGCCGGCGCTCGGCGTCGTGGCCCCGGTCGCCTGCAACTCGGAGCGCAGCCCGTCGAGCTGGCCGAGGAGCCCGGTCAGCTCGCCCCGGATGTCGGCCAGGGTCTGGGCATCCTGCGCCGGGGCGAGCCCCGGCCAGGCAAGGGCGAGGGCGACGATGGACCTGCGGACGAACCTCATGCGGAAACTCCTCGGATCGGGGCTGCGCGCCCGCCCGGCGCGATCAGCCGATTGTGGCGATCGAGATCACCGTGACGGCCCGGCGGTTCTGGTTGTAGCAGCTCTCGTCCGAGCAGACGGCCACGGGGCGTTCCTTGCCATACGACACGGTGCGCAGGCGGGTTCCCGGCACCCCGCGCGAGATCAGGTATTCCCGCACGGCGTTGGCGCGGCGCGCGCCCAGGGCGACGTTGTACTCGCGCGTGCCCTGCTCGTCGGCATGGCCCTCGATGATCGCGGTGTAGTTCGCGTTCGACAGCAGCCATTGCGCCTGCCCGTCCAGCGTCTGCATCGCCTGCGCCGTCAGGGTCGACTGATCGACCTGGAAGAAGACGCGGTCGCCGACGGTCTGGTTGAAGTATTCCGGGCTGGCCGGATTGTTGGCCCCGAGCGCGCCGGTGTCGATGCCGCCCGCGCCGTTGAGGCCGGCCGCCGCGTTCGGGTCGAGCGGCCCGTTCGCGCCCGCCCCGCCGAAGCGGTCGGGCCGGGTGCAGGCCGAGAGGGCGACCGTGAGGCCGAGAACGGCGACGAGGAGGGTCGATTTCATGTCAGGTCTCGCAGATGGGGGCGCGGCATCGATGCCGAACGGTTAACACGGGGGGCCTCCGCGGGGGAAGCGCCGTCAGGGCTGGAGCGGCCCCCAGCTGGCGTCGGAGGCGAATTGCGTGCCCGTCGTCACCTGCCGCAGGTTCCGACCCGAGATGTCGACGGTGTAGAGCGACGGCCCGCCGGTCTCGCCCTGGGTCTCGCGCGTGAACATCAGCACGCGGCCGTTCGGGGCCCAGGTCGGGCTCTCGTCCAGGAACGAGGCGGTCAGCAGCCGCTCCTCCGAGCCGTCAGTGCGCATGACGCCGATATGGAAGCGGCCCGCATTCTGCTTGGTGAAGGCGATGAGGTCGCCGCGCGGGCTCCAGACCGGCGAGCCGTAGCGCCCCTCGCCGAAGCTGATCCGACGCGGCTCGCCGCCGCCCATCGGCATGATGTAGAGCTGCTGCGTGCCCGAGCGGTCGCTCTCGAACACGATCTGGGTGCCGTCGGGGCTGAAGCTGGGCGAGGTCTCGATCGAGGGGGCCTCGGTCAGGCGGGTATTCGCGCCCGAGGCGAGGTCGGTCATCCACAGGTCGGTATTGCCGCCCGTCGCGACCGAGTAGATCATCCGCTGCCCGTCGCGCGAGAAGCGGGGCGAGAAGGCCATCTCGCCCGGCGCGGTCGGCACCGGCCGCGCGCCGGGAGCCGAAACCTGCAGGAGCGAGATCGACGGGCTGCCGCCGGTGTAGTCGGTATAGAGCACCCGGTCGCCCGAGGGCGAGAAGCGCGGGGCGAGCACGATGGCGCCCGACCCGGTCAGGTATTGCAGGTTCGCCCCGTCGTAATCCATCACCGCGAGACGTTGCTGGCGGGCGCCCTTCGGCCCGGTCTCGGCCACGAAGACGACGCGGCTGTCGAAATAGCCGCCCTCGCCCGTGATCCGGCTGTAGACCTGGTCCGCGACCTTGTGCGCGATCCGGCGCCAGCCGCCCACCGTGCCGGCAAGCTGCTGCCCGGCGCCGAGCTCGGCCCCCGAGAAGACGTCGTAGAGGCGGAACTTCACCGTCAGCTGGTCGCCCTGCACCGACACCGCCCCGGTGATCAGCGCCTGCGCGTTGATCGCGCGCCAGTCGGCATATTGGACCGGCGCGGCGAAGCCGGACGGGGTCGAGATGAACGAGGCCTGCGGGATCTGCCGGAACAGGCCGGTATTCGTCAGGTCCTGCGCGACGAGCTGGCTGATGTCGGCGGCCACCTGCTCGGCCCCCGGCGTCTCGACCTCGAAGGTCGGGACCGCGAAGGGCAGCGGCTCGATCACGCCTTCCGTGATCTCGATCCGCAGCGGCCCGTCCTGGGCGGCGGCCGGCGCGGCATAGAACATCAGCGACAGGGCGAGCGCGGCCAGGAGGCTCAGCGCGGCGCCGGCGGCGGCGGTCAGGATCGGTCGGAGCATGGTGTCCTCGGGGAAAGGGCGGGCGACGCGGGCATAGACCCTGCGGACCGCGCGGGAAAGCGGGGGCTGCGACACTGGGCCGACTTGGGCGGCGGCCCGCCCGAAGCCGCCTTGGGCGGCGGCCCGCCCGGGGCCGACTTGGGCGGCGGCCCGCCCGGGGCCGACTTGGGCGGCGGCCCGCCCGGGGCCGCCTCGGCCGGGGTGCGGCCCGGGGCCGCCTGGGGCCGGGGCTGTCCGGGCCAGCGATCGGCGGCGGCGGCCGGTCCCCGGCGGGGGGCCATCGGCGCCGCGATGCGGCCGGCGGGGGCAGCGGCAAACGTCACTGGATGCGCATCTGGCTGGGATTGAACGTCATCTCGACCAGCCGCCACTGGGCATACTTGTCGGCCGGCAGGTCGAACCCGTCGCCCTGGCAGCGCAGCACCGCCCTCCGCGCCGCCTCGTAGGCGGCGTCGGCCGCGGCGCCGGACCCGCCATTCGCGCCCATCCGCTCCACCGCGTTGCCGACGACGCGCCCGTCGGGCGTCAGCTCGAAGGCGACGGTCACGGTCACGCTCGCCGCCTCGGAGCCGACATCGACGTTCCAGCAGGCCTGCACGGCGAGGCGGAAGGCATCGCGCTCCGCCCCCGTCATCGGCGGCCCCTGGTTGGCCGGCGCGGCGGAGGACGCGGTCTCGGACGGTGCCGGATCGCCGGCGAGAGAGCCGATCAGGTCGTCGATCGTCGCGTCCTCGACCCGCACGTTCTCGGACGAGGCGGCCGTGGTCTCTGCCGGGGTCTCGGCGGGCGTCTCTGCCGGCGTCTCGGCCACCTGCGGGGCCGGCCGCGCGGGCCGGACCGGGGGGCGCGGGGCCGTGGTCGGGGCGCCGCCCGCGGGCGTCTCGGCCTCGGTCACGATCTCGGTCGTCGCCTCCTCCGGCGCCGTCTCCTCCGGCTCGTCCTCGACGATCTCGGCCTCCGGCTCGGGGGTCGGGGTCGCCTCCTGCGAGACGGCCTGGTCCGGCGCCGCGTCGGGGGGCGGGGCCGGCGCCGCCTCGGGCGCGACGCGCGGCGCGGGCCGCGGGATCGGGCGCAGCGCGGCCGTCAGGTCCGGCGCGCCGGCGGGGGGCGTCTCGGGCGCGGGCGGCGCGATCTCGGGGGCGACATCCGTCACTTCGGCCGGGGGCAGCGGATCGGGCACCGCTTCGGGCAGGGGATCCTGCGGCGGCGCCGGAACGGGGGGCTCGGGGGTCGGCGGCTCGGGCGCGGGGGGCTCGGGCTCGGGCGGGGCCGGCTCGGGCTCGGGTTCCGGCGGCGCCGGTTCGGGCTCGGGCTCCGGTTCGGCGACCGGGGCGGGTTCGGGGGCGGGTTCGGGGGCCGGCTCCGCCTCGGGCTGGACCACGCTCGGCTCGGGCGAGGGCTGCGGCGCCGTGGCGGCGACCAGCGCGTCGTATTCCGCGCCCGACACGACCGACACCTCGGTCACCTCGAAGTCCAGCGGCTCGTGCTGCAGGCCCCAGCCGACCAGCAGCCAGCCGATCAGGACCGTGTGCCCGCTGGCCGAGACAATGGTGCCCGCCGATGCCATGGCCGCCCTACTCCGCCCGCGGGGTCGTCGCGAGGTCCGTCACCAGCCCGATATTCGAGAAGCCGCCGCCGTTGAGCAGCCCCATCACCCGCGCCACGGTGTCCCAGGAATTTGCCCCGTCGGCCCGCAGGAAGACGCGGTCGCTGGTCCGCTCGGCCGCGATCGCCGTCAGACGCTCGACCAGCTCGTCCTCGCTGACCTCGGTGGTCTGGATCTGGATGCCGCCGTCATTCGTGACGGTCACGGTCAGCGGCTCCTCCTGGTCCATCGGCAGGGCGTTCGCCTCGGTCTGCGGCAGGTCGACCGGCACGCCCACCGTCAGCAGCGGCGCCGCCACCATGAAGATGATGAGCAGCACCAGCATCACGTCGACGAAGGGCGTGACGTTGATCTCCGCCATGGGCTGGGTGCGGCGCGCCCGGCGCCGGCGGCGGTTGCCGCCCCCCCCATCGCCCGATTTCATGACCCCCGCGCCCATGGCTCAGCTGTCCAGCTGGCGGGAAAGGATGGTCGAGAACTCGTCGGCGAAGGCCTCGTAGCCGGAGGCGATCCGATCCGCGTCGGCCGAGAGCTTGTTGTAGAAGATGACCGCCGGGATGGCCGCGATCAGGCCCAGGCCGGTGGCGAGCAGCGCCTCGGCGATGCCGGGCGCGACGACGGCGAGGTTGGTGTTCTGCGCCTCGGCGATCTCGATGAAGGCGTTCATGATGCCCCAGACCGTGCCGAAGAGGCCGACGAACGGCGCGGTCGAGCCCACGGTGGCGAGGACCGGCAGGCCCTTCTGCAGCCGCTCGGTCTCCTTGGCGATGGCGACGTCCATGCTCCGGTCGATCCGCGCCTGCGCCCCGGCGATCAGCCCGCCATCCTGCCGGTGCGAGCGGCGCCATTCCATCATCCCGGCGGCGAAGATCTTCTCGCTCGACCCGGTGGGCGTGGTCCCGATCTCCTCGAAGAGCTCGTCCAGCGGCTCGCCCGACCAGAAGGCCCGGTCGAACCGCGCCGCCTCGGCCCGCGCCCTGCGATACTGGATCCACTTGTCCACGATCACCGCCCAGCACCAGATGCTGGCCGCGATGAGGAGAAGCATGACGATCTTCACGATGATCGTCGCGCGGGCGAAGAGCGCCCACATCGTGTAGTCTGCTGCCGTTTCCATCTCTGCCCGCCGTACCGCTGGGCCTCTGACGGGCCCGTTCCGTGCGCTCATACCGCATCGACGGCGCGAAATCCAATGCGGTGCGCGATCACGAGCGCGTTTGCGCCGCCCCTGTCGCGGGCGGGCCTCCCCCGCCCGCGACAGGGCCGAGCGCGCGCAGCGTCCCCGGCAGCCGCACGGGCCGGCCGCCGGGGCCAAGGCAGACCAGCGTGACCTCCGCCGAGAAGAGCGGCACCTCCCCCCGCGCGATGCGCTGGTCGAGGACCATCCGCGCCGGACGAACCTCGATCGCCCGCGTGGTGACGACGAGCACGTCGTCCAGCCGCGCGGGGGCGAGGAAGCGGGCCGCGAGCTCCGCCACCGCGAAGGCCCGGCCCGACGCCCGCAGCGCGTTCTGGTCGATGCCGAGCTCGCGCACCCAGGTGGAGCGGGCGCGCTCGATGAACTTGAGGTAATTGGCGTGGTAGACGATCCCGCCGAGATCCGTGTCCTCGTACCAGACCCGCGTCTCGAAGCGATGCGGCGCGGGGCCCGTCACCCGCCTGCGCCCCCCGGCCCGGCCGCGATCCGGGCCGCCAGCCGCAACGCCGTCTCCGTCGCCTCCGAGGCATCGGGAAGGACGGGATCGTAGGCCGCCGCGATCAGCGCGCCGATCTCGGGGCGCAGCACCGCGCGCCCGTCCGGCAGCAGCGCCAGCGGCGAGGCCCCCGCGAAGGCGCCCTCGGCGAAGGCGAGCATGATCTGCGCCGTCTCGCCCAGCGCCAGCGTCGCCGCTTCCATCCCCGCCGCCTCGTCGATCCGCAGGAAGACGAAGCAGGCCCGGATCGCCCCGTCCGCCTCGAAGCGGAAGGCGCGGAACCGGTCCGCCCCCGCCGCCTCCAGCCGCGCGCCGAGTTCCGGCGTGCCGACCAGCCGGTCGAGATCGGGCACCGCGTCGAGCTCCGCCCAGTCGCGGCAGCAGAAGACCATCACGTTCGAGCCGAGCTCGGGATCGGTCTCGGCCATGTCGCGCCCCGCAAGGGTGCAGAGCGCCCGGAACGCGCCGTGAAAGGCGGCAAGCGTGGCCTCGTCCACGCCGAAGACGACGGGGGCGAGCGGCCGCCGCCAGCGGGCGAAACGGAAGGCGCCGTCCGGCGCGGTGAACATCGCGGCGATCGTGTCGTGGTCCATGCCGCCCGCCTATCACGGCGCGCCCGCGATGCGAACCGCCCCGCATCCGCGCGCCTCCCGCCCCTTATCTTGCCCGAAATACTCCGGGGGGCTCGCGCAGCGAGCGGGGGCGGAGCCCCCTTCCCCCGGTGCGCTCGCCCGCGCTCAGTCGAACAGCGCACCCTGCCCCGGCGGCCGCGGTGCCTCCAGCCCCAGATGCCGCCACGCGCCCTGCGTCAGCATCCGGCCGCGCGGCGTGCGCTGGATCAGTCCCTGCTGCAGCAGGTAGGGCTCGATCACCTCCTCCAGCGCGTCCCGCGCCTCGGAGAGCGCGGCCGACAGCGTCTCGATCCCGACCGGGCCACCGCCGTAATTCTCGGCGATCAGCGCCAGGTAGCGCCGGTCCGCGCCGTCGAGGCCGATCGCATCCACCCCCAGCCGCGTCAGCGCCCGGTCGGCGATGGCCTGCGTGACCGTCCCGTCACCCTCGACGATGGCGAAGTCCACCACCCGGCGCAGCAGCCGCCCCGCGATCCGCGGCGTGCCCCGCGCCCGCGCGGCGATCTCGCGCGCCCCGTCCGGCGAGGCGGGCGCGCCCAGCAGCTTCGCCGCCCGCGTGACGATCTCGTGCAGCTCGTCCACGGTATAGAACTGCAGCCGCGTCGGGATGCCGAAGCGGTCGCGCAGCGGCGTGGTCAGCAGGCCCAGCCGCGTCGTCGCCCCCACCAGCGTGAAGGGCTGCAGCTCGATCCGCACGGTGCGCGCCGCCGGCCCCTCGCCGATGACGAGGTCCAGCTCGAAATCCTCGAGCGCCGGGTACAGCACCTCCTCCACCGCCGGGTTCAGCCGGTGGATCTCGTCGATGAAGAGGACGTCGTTGCGCTCGAGGTTGGTGAGGATCGCGGCGAGATCGCCCGCTTTGGCCAGGACCGGACCGGACGTCATCCGGAAGTTCACGCCCAGCTCGCGCGCGACGATCTGCGCCAGCGTCGTCTTGCCGAGACCGGGGGGCCCGAAGAACAGCGTATGGTCCATCGCCTCGCCCCGGCGGCGCGCGCTCTCGATGAAGACCGAGAGGTTCGCCCGCGCCTCCGCCTGGCCGATGAACTCGCCCAGCACCTGGGGGCGCAGCGCGCGGTCGCCGTCCTCGGGCCGCGCCTCGCCGCGCAGGTCGGGATTGGGATCCGTCGACATGTCCTACCCTTTCGGCGCCAGCAGCTTGAGCGCGGCGCGGATCAGGGCGGGCGTGTCCGCCTCCGGCGACTCTCCGGCCGCCTGCGCCACCGCGCCGGCCGCCTCTCCCGGGGCGTAGCCGAGATTGCCCAGCGCCGACAGCGCCTCGGCCTGCGCCGCGCCGCTGCCCCCGGCGCCGCGGGCCGGGACAGGCGCCGCGGGGCGGCGGGCGGGCGCGCCCTCCTCCTCGACCGGCGGCCCGGCCGATGCGGGGGCGCGGGCGCCCATCGCCATGACGGCCGGCGCCTTGTCCTTCAGCTCGTTCACGACGCGCTGCGCCGTCTTCGGCCCGACCCCCTTCGCCTTGGCGATGGCGGACCAGTCGCCGATCGCGATCGCGCGCCCCACGCCCTCGGGACCCAGCGCCCCCAGGATGGCGAGCGAGGCCTTGGCCCCGATCCCCTGCACGCCCAGCAGCAGCCGGTGCCATTCCTTCTCGACCAGGGTGACGAAGCCGAAGAGCTGCAGCAGGTCCTCGCGCACCATCAGCTCGGTCCAGAGGCTCACCGCCTCGCCCTCGCCCGGAAGGGACGCGAGGGTCCGCTCCGAGACGAAGACGACGTAGGACACGCCGCGCACGTCGATGCCGACATGGTCGGCGGCGCGCCAGTCCAGCCGGCCGGAGAGCCGCCCGATCATCGCCCGCCCGCCCGGGCCAGCGCGTCGGTCAGGCGGTTGGCCGATTGCAGGTGATGGGCGTGGCACAGCGCGATGGCCAGCGCGTCGGCCGCGTCCGGCCCGGCAAGCTGCACGCCCGGCATCTGCAGTTTCACCATGTGCTGGATCTGCCGCTTGTCGGCATGGCCGACCCCGACCACCGCCTTCTTGACCGCGTTCGGCAGGTATTCCCCGATCGGCAGGCCCGCCTCGGCCGGGACCAGCATCGCGATCCCCCGCGCCTGCCCGAGCTTGAGCGTGCCGACCGCGTCCTTGTTGACGAAGGTCTGCTCGACCGCGGCGGCATCGGGCGCGTGGGCCGCGACGACCTGCGTCAGCTGGCGGTAGAGCGAGAGCAGCCGCTCGGCCAGCGGCGCGCTTCCCTCCGAGGTGCAGGTTCCGTTGGCGACATGGACGATCCGCGACCCCTCCACGTCGATCACCCCCCAGCCGAGGCATCGAAGCCCCGGGTCGATCCCGATGACGCGCATCGCCTGCCCTTTCCTCGCCGGCGGCGTCGCGGCCGCTCTTGGGGCAAGGCTAGCACAAAGCGCGAACAGGGGCCAAGCCCGCAGCTCCGGCCCCCGGGTTCCGTCCCGCGGAGGGAGTTATGCCCGCCCGGCATGACACCCATGCCCAGAACATTCTTCTCGTCCTCGATCCGCCCGGTTAAGCGGCGCCCATGACCCATTGACGCCCGATTTGCGGGCAGACCACGGATGACCGCCATGTCCCATATCGATACCGCCCGCTCCCTCGATTCCGCCATCTTCTACGGGCGTCTCGTGCGCCGCGCCTACGACGTGCTCGAGACCGTCACTGCCTGGACCGAGGCGCGCCGCACCAGCCGCGCGCTGCACGGCCTGACCGATTCGCAGCTCGACGATCTCGGCCTCAGCCGCGGCGACATCGAGGCCGTGGTCCGCCGGGGCGGCCGCCGCTTCTGATCCCGGGTTAGCCCGATCCCGCCCCGCCGCCGCGTCGACGCGCGGCATCCGGGCGCATCGACCCGCCAGAACGACGATCGGCCGCCCCGGGATCCCGGGGCGGCCGATCGCGTCTGGGCGGGTGAGAGAGCGCCGGAGTGAAACGATGAGAGAGAGCTAGGTCAGAGCAGCGGGGCGACCAGATCGGCCACGAGACGGGTCGCCGGGTCGGGCAGCATCACGAAGGCACCGGCCCGCTCGACCGGCGATCCGGACGCCAGCGTGGCGAGACGCTCGTCGTATTGCGCGGGACCGAGCACCGCCAGCAGCACGGCCTTGAAGGCCAGCGCGGTGAGCAGGACGATGGCGAAGCCGCGGGCGGGCAATGCCGGTCCCTTGCGGCGCGGCTGCATGGTCAGCAGGCCGTTCTTGTCGAGCCGGCCGACATAGCCGTTGCGACGGATGCGGTCGTGCTTGCGGCCGATACGCTTCAGCCGGGCATCGAACGTGATGGACGGGCTCATGGCAGCTCCGTATCGCGAGGCCCCCACCTCACATCGGCCGTTTTCCGCGGAGATTATGGCAGAACTTGGGCATGCCGCCGTTCCGGCGCAGAAATCGCGCAATCAGACCGCAATTCGACGCAGAACCAGGGTCGTCCACTCACCAATCTCCTCGCTCGAGAGGTGATCGAACCCGTTCCGGAGATAGTGCGCCACGATCTCGCCCGCCTGCTCGTTGAGCAGGCCGGAGAGAATCACGTGGCCGCCCGGAGCGGTGTTCGCCCCCATCGCGGGGGCGAGGTCGATCAGCGGACCCTTGAGGATGTTGGCGAGCACGAGATCGTAGGGGCCTTCCGCGCCGAGGCGCGGCCCGTCGAAGCCAGCCGCTTCCTCGCAATGGACCCGGCCCTCCAGACCGTTGGCGGCGACGTTGGTGCGCCCCACCTCGACGGCGACCTCGTCGATATCCCCGGCGAGCACCGCCCGTTCGGGCGCGAAGGCCCGCGCGGCGGCCATGGCCAGAACCGCGGTCCCGGCGCCGACATCCGCGATCCGCCCGGGCGCCGCCCCGCCCTCCGCCAGGCGGTCGAGCGCGCGCAGGCAGCCCAGCGTCGTGCCGTGATGGCCGGTGCCGAAGGCCATCGACGCCTCGATCAGCAGGGCGATCCGCCCCTCCGGCACCTTCTGCGCGTCATGCGCGCCGTAGACGAAGAACCGCCCCGCCTCGACCGGGGCCAGCTCGCGCCGGACATGGGCGACCCAGTCGGTCTCCGGCACTTCGGAGACGACGAAGGGCTTTGCCCCGTGGGACGCGGCCAGCAGGTCGAGCGCGAGCGCGTCGGGCCGCTCCTCGTCGTGGACGCCGACCTCGAACAGGCCGGAGCCGTCCTCGATCTCGAAATAGCCGACGCCGAACGGGGCGAGCCGCTCCTCGATCGCCGCGACGAGCGCCTCTGCCGCGGCGAGGCCGGTCAGGGTGGTGGTGGCGGTCCAGCTGGTCATGGGATCCTCGCGGCTGACAGGCCCGTCCCATGAGCCGGCGGGGCGCGGGCGTCAACCGGCGGCCGCGGTATTTGAAGACCCTGCGAAGGAGGGAGCGCGGCGCTCCACCCCGGCCGGCCGAGTGTTCTGTCGCGGGCGGCGCCGCCCGGAAGCGCTGCACGACCGGCCGGGGCTTCGCAGGGTGCGGTCATCGGCTCCGCAGCCTGTACCGCGAGGCCCGTTCTCGCGCATTAACCTTAACGGCGGGTTAATCGCCCCGCCGCGAGGCCGCCGGCCGGGCGGGGGCGCCGCGCTTTCCCCTTCGCAGGGTTCCGAAATACCGCGGCGACCGGCCCGCCCCACGGGATGCCGGACCGGCGGGGGCGTCTCGGCCGGCGGGCAGCGTATCGCCGGCACCGCCTCGGACGCGGCGGGGCAGGCGCCCGTCCGATTGCGGGGCCATGCCCCGGGCGCCCGGGCCCAGCCGGGACCCGCCGGTCGGGACCGGAACGGATCGGCAGCGCCCGACCATCGGCGGTGGGAACCAGGTCCGGCCGCAACCCGGGCGCCCCGCCGACGGAGGCCGGGTCCTCGCGCATCGTGATGGCTGCGACCGGATCCCGGGTCGGATGCCGGGCAGGTCCGCGAGGCGCGAAGGATGGCGCGATCACGGGCCCGGCAGGGGCGGGAACCGGGACGGCGCGCGGAACATTCTGCGAACGAGCCTTTCGCAGGAGAGCAATCATGGCCGACAAGATCACCGAACATCCCAAGACCGACGCCCCAGGCAATGCCGACAAGCCGGTCGAGGACTGGACGACCGGCGACGAGCCGATGACCGGGGCGCAGGCCTCCTATCTCAAGACGCTCTGCCAGGAGGCGGGAGAGGCGTTCGATCCGGACCTGACCAAGGCCGAGGCATCGACCCGGATCGACGCGCTGCAGGGCAAGACCGGCCGGGGGACCTGAACGGGGACCGAAGGGAGGGGCCCGGGGGGAGAGGGCCGGCGGGGCCGTCTCGCCTGCCGGCCCCGCCGCATCGCCCGGGCCCGTTCCCCCGTTCGGGGTATGACGGGCCCGGCGATACGCGCGAGACTGGGCGCATCGCCACCATGGAGACGCCCATGCGCCCGATCCTGACCATCGCGCTCCTGCTCATCGCGACGAGCGCCCTCGCCGGCTTCTTCGGCACGCCGACGGGCGGCTGGGGCGTGGACGCCCCGCCGCCCCGCCTCCACGGACCGTCCCTCCCCTGAGCCGGCCGGCGGCCACGGGGTCCGGCCGCCGGCCTTGCTCTCGCCGCCCCCGCCACGCGATAAGCCTCCGACCGAAACGGGGAGGACGGCATGGCCGAGAGCGAGAAGCCGGGCGCGGAGACCGGGCGCGAGGCGGCGCGGCAGGCGGCGCTCGACTATCACCGGCTGCCCAGGCCCGGGAAGCTGGAGGTCGTTCCGACCAAGCCGCTGGCCAATGGCCGCGACCTGTCGCGGGCCTATTCGCCCGGCGTGGCCGAGGCCTGTCTCGAGATCAGGGCCGACCCCGACACGGCCCGCGACTACACGGCGCGCGGCAATCTGGTGGCCGTCGTCAGCAACGGCACGGCGGTGCTGGGCCTCGGCAATATCGGCGCGCTCGCCTCCAAGCCGGTGATGGAGGGCAAGGCGGTCCTCTTCAAGAAGTTCGCCGGCATCGACTGCTTCGATATCGAGCTGGACGAGGCGGACCCCGAGCGGCTGGCTGACATCGTCTGCGCGCTGGAGCCGACCTTCGGGGCGATCAACCTCGAGGACATCAAGGCGCCCGACTGTTTCGTGGTCGAGAGGCTCTGCCGCGAGCGGATGAACATCCCCGTCTTCCACGACGACCAGCACGGGACCGCCATCGTCGTCGGCGCCGCCGCGACCAATGCGCTGAGGGTCGCGGGCAAGGACTGGGCCGACATCAAGGTCGTCTCCACCGGCGGGGGCGCGGCGGGGATCGCCTGCCTCGACATGCTGCTGAAGCTGGGGGTCCGGCGCGAGAACGTCTGGCTCTGCGACCTCGCCGGCCTCGTCCACGAGGGGCGGGAGGAGCAGATGACGCCGCAGAAGGCGGCCTATGCCCAGCCGGGCGGGCCGCGGACGCTTGGCGACGTGATCGACGGGGCGGATCTCTTCCTCGGCCTGTCCGGACCCGGCGTGCTGAATGCGGACATGGTGGGCCGGATGGCGCCGCGGCCGATCATCTTCGCCCTCGCCAATCCCAATCCCGAGATCATGCCCGACGACGCCCGGGCCGCCGCGCCGGGCGCGATCATCGCGACGGGGCGCAGCGACTACCCCAACCAGGTCAACAACGTCCTGTGCTTCCCCTTCATCTTCCGCGGCGCGCTGGACGTGGGCGCGACGACGATCAACGACGAGATGAAGATCGCCTGCGTCGAGGGGATCGCCGCCCTCGCCCGCGCGACGACCAGCGCCGAGGCGGCGGCGGCCTATGCGGGCGAGCAGCTGACCTTCGGGGCCGACTACCTCATCCCCAAGCCCTTCGACCCCCGCCTGATGGGCGTGGTGGCGAGCGCGGTGGCCCGCGCGGCGGTCGAGACGGGCGTCGCCCGGCGCCCGATCGAGGACGTCGCGGCCTACAAGCAGCGGCTCGACAGCTCGGTCTTCCGCTCGGCCTTCATCATGCGGCCGGTCTTCGAGGCGGCGCGCGGCGCGAACCGGCGCATCGCCTTCGCCGAGGGCGAGGACGAGCGGGTGCTGCGCGCCGCGCAGGCGATCATGGAGGAGACGACCGACACCCCGATCCTGATCGGCCGCCCCGAGGTGATCGAGCGGCGCTGCGAGCGTGCCGGCCTCGACATCCGGCCGGTGCGGGATTTCGAGGTGGTGAACCCCGAGGACGATCCGCGCTACCGCGACTACTGGGGGACCTACCACCAGATCATGGCGCGCAAGGGCGTCAGCCCCGACATCGCCCGCGCCGTGATGCGGACCAACACGACCGCCATCGCCGCGGTCATGGTCCACCGGGACGAGGCCGATTCGATGATCTGCGGCGCCTTCGGCCAGTATCTGTGGCACCTGCGCTACGTCACGGACATCCTCGGTCATGGCAGCCTGCACCCGGTCGGGGCGCTGTCGCTGATCATCCAGGAGGCGGGACCGATCTTCGTCGCCGACACCCAGGTCCACCCCGAGCCGACGCCCGAGCAGATCGCCGAGGCGACGATCGGGGCCGCGCGGCACGTCCGCCGCTTCGGGCTGGAGCCGAACATCGCGCTCTGCTCGCATTCGCAGTTCGGCAATCTCGACATCGCGACCGGCCGGCGGATGCGGGGCGCGCTCGAGATCCTCGACAGCGTGCCGCGCGACTTCACCTACGAGGGCGAGATGCATGTGGACGCCGCCTTCGACGCCGAACTGCGCGAGCGGATCTTTCCCGGCAGCCGCCTCGCGGGGGCGGCGAACACGCTGATCTTCGCCAATACCGACGCCGCCTCGGGCGTGCGCAACATCCTCAAGGCGCGGGGCGGCGGGCTGGAGGTCGGGCCGATCCTGATGGGGATGGGCAACAAGGCGCATATCGTGACGCCCTCGATCACCGCGCGCGGCCTGCTGAACATGAGCGCGCTCGCCGGCACGCCCGTCACCCATTACGGCTGATCGGGGCCGATGGGCGCTTGCGCCCGAGGATCGGCCGCGTAGGGCGCCTTCACCACCCGCGCGCCGGAGGCGAGGGCCCGCAGGAGGCCGCCGGCCTGCGCCCCCTCGTAGAGGCCGCGGCGCAGGCGCTGCAGGCGGTCCCGCGCGCCATAGCGGCGCCCCTTGATGTCGGATGCGAGGGCCCGGTCCTGCACCGCGAGCGGCGGCACCATCAGGGCCTGCCGCAGCCCCGCCCCGCCGCGGCGCGGGCGGGGATAGAACAGGAAGTGATCGACCCCGGTATTGCAGGCCGACACGCGGGCCAGCGCCTGCCGCGCCCCGGCGGCCGAGATCGCGTAGGCGGCCGAGTCGGTGGCGAGCTGGTGGCAGCGCCGGATCGCCCGCCCGCCCGGGCGGGCCAGCTCGGCCCCGACCACGATCCCGAGCGGGACCGTCCCCCCGGCCTCGAGCTTCACGATGTCGACCGCCTGCGGCGGATCGCGCAGCAGCGCGGCGAGCACCGCCCCGCTGTCGGGGGCGAGGATCACGTCGTCCTCAAGCACGATCGTCCAGTCCGCCCCGCTCTCGGCCGCCGCGCGCCAGGCCCGCGCATGCGACAGCGTGCAGGCCCGCGCGCCATCCCCCAGCCGCCCGGTCGGCCCGTCCGGGGGCAGCGCGGCGAGGGCCGGCGCGGCGGCGGGATCGGTCGCGTCGAGCGCGTCGATCCAGTCGAGGGCGAGCCCCGCCCCCGCCGCGACGCGCAGCATCCGGGTCCGGCGGTCGTCCCGGCGGGCGAGGTTGATGCAGAGGGCTCTCGGCGTCGGGTCTGGCATGGTCGGTCCGGGTCGTTTTCCCCCTTCAAGACGACCCGACCGCGGCGGTCAACGGCATCGGCCGCGGGGGGTGCGCCGCGATCGGTCGCACCCCCGTTCTCTCGACCGGACTTGCCGCCACGTCCGCTCTCCTTCTAGCTGGCAGGTGGAGGAGAGAGGGAGGTTCGCGATGTCATATGCCGCCTATCACGCCGGGTCGCTGAGCGATCCCGAGGGATTCTGGATGGAGGCGGCGCGGCGGATCGCGTGGGAGCGCTTTCCCTCGAAGGCGCTCTTCGACCAGCGGGCGCCGCTCTACGAATGGTTCTCGGACGGACTGGTGAACACCTGCTGGAACGCGGTCGACCGCCATGTCGCGGCCGGGCGCGGCGATCAGGACGCGCTGATCCACGACAGCCCCGTGACCGGCACCCTGTCCCGCCTGACCTATGCCGAACTGCAGCAGCAGGTGGCCCGCCTCGCCGGGGCGCTGGCGGCGCGCGGCGTGACCAAGGGCGACCGCGTCGTCGTCTACATGCCGATGGTGCCCGAGGCCGTCGTCGCGATGCTCGCCTGCGCACGGATCGGGGCGATCCACTCTGTGGTCTTCGGCGGCTTCGCCGCGCACGAGCTGGCGGTCCGCATCGACGACGCGCGGCCGAAGGCGGTCATCGCCGGCTCCTGCGGGATCGAGCCGACACGCGTCGTCGCCTACAAGCCGCTGCTGGACGCCGCGCTGGACGAGGCGGCGCACGCGCCGGACTTCTGCGTGATCCTTCAGCGCCCGCAGCAGCTCGCGGCGCTGCAGCCGGGCCGCGACCACGACTGGCACGCCTTCCAGAAGGGGGCGGAGCCGGCGGACTGCGTTCCGGTCGAAGGCAGCCACCCGGCCTACATCCTCTACACCTCGGGGACGACGGGCAAGCCCAAGGGCGTGGTGCGCCCCACGGGCGGTCATCTCGTCGCGCTGAACCTGAGCATGAAGCTGGTCTACGGCGTCGACCCGGGCGAGGTCTTCTGGGCCGCCTCGGATGTGGGCTGGGTCGTGGGCCACAGCTACATCTGCTACGCGCCGCTGATCCACGGCAACACCAGCGTCGTCTTCGAGGGCAAGCCCGTCGGCACCCCCGATGCCGGCACCTTCTGGCGGGTGATCCAGGATCACGGGGTCCGCAGCTTCTTCACCGCGCCGACCGCCTTCCGCGCGGTGAAGCGCGAGGATCCGGAGGGAAAGCTGCTCGCCGGATACGACCTGTCCCGGCTTCGCGCGATCTATCTTGCGGGCGAACGGGCCGATCCCGACACGATCGAATGGCTCCAGCGCGTCACCGGCAAGCCGGTCTACGACCATTGGTGGCAGACCGAGAGCGGTTGGCCGATGGTCGCCAATCCCGCGGGGATGGAGGCGCTGCCGGTCCGGATCGGCTCTCCCTCCGTGCCGATGCCCGGCTACGACGTGCAGATCCTGGGCGAGGACGGCGCGCCCCTGCCGCCCGGCCAGCTCGGCGCGATCGCGATCCGCCTGCCGCTGCCGCCCGGCACGCTGCCGACGCTGTGGAACGCCGAGGAGCGGTTCGCTTCGTCCTACCTGTCGCGATTTCCCGGCTGGTACGAGAGCGGGGATGCCGGGATGAAGGACGAGGACGGCTACCTCTGGATCATGGCGCGCACGGACGACGTCATCAACGTCGCCGGCCACCGGCTGTCGACGGGGCTGATGGAGGAGGTGCTGGCCGGGCATCCCGACGTGGCCGAATGTGCCGTGATCGGGGTCGCGGACGAGCTGAAGGGCCAGCTGCCGATGGGGTTCCTCTGTCTCAACCGGGGCTGCACGCGCCCCGCGCCCGAGATCGTCTCGGAGGTGATCGCCCGGGTCCGCGACCGGATCGGCCCCGTCGCGGCCTTCCGGCTCGCCGCGGTGGTCGAGCGGCTGCCCAAGACCCGATCGGGCAAGATCCTGCGGCGCACGATGATCGAGGTGGCCGAGGGGGGCGAGGTGAGGATCCCCGCCACGATCGACGATCCCGCCATCCTCGACGAGATCCGCGCGGCGATCCGACCCCTCGGCTACGGCATCGTGCGGGCCAGGCCGGAAGGGTCCGTCTGACGCCGGCTTCCCCCGGGCCCGCCGCAGGACGGTGCCGGGGGCCTCAGCCCGCCCGCGCGGGGACGTCCGGCACCGGGAAGACCCGGTCGTAGACCCAGTTGTAGACGAAGGCGTAGACCACGTAGAACAGCGCCAGCGCGACATCCATCGCCAGCGCCTGCCAGAGCGTCACGCCCAGGTACCAGGCGATGAACGGCAGGAGCAGCACCAGCAGGCCGCCCTCGAACAGCACCGCGTGCAGCACGCGCAGCGGCAGCGTCTTGGCCGTGCGGCCGCGCAGGCGCAGCGTCGCCCGGTCGAAGAGCCAGTTGTAGACCATGTTCCACAAGGCCGCGACGGCGGCGCTGACGACGACGATCACGCCCATCGAATGGACGGGCTGATGGAACAGCAGCGACGAGGCCGGGACGACGAGGACGAGGGCGATCGCCTCGAAGAGGAGCGCGTGGCGCAGTCGGTCGGTGAAGGAACGCATGGGGCATGCCTCGCTTGCGTCTTGGCCGGGTCGTCCCGGCGGGATGCGGTCGCGAGAGGTCGTCCCCTCTGCCCGGCCAGATGGGACCGCCCCGCGCCGGGGTCAAGCCGGCCCGCCCTGCGCAGGCGCACATTGGCAGCGGCGTCCCGCTCTCCTATGACGGGGCCGACCAGAGCGAAGGACGCCCCATGCCCCGCAACGATGCCGCCCTCGACTTCCTGCTGACCCGGCGCTCGCGCCCGTCCAAGATCCTCTCGGCCCCGGTTCCGGACCGGGCGGCGCTCGAGACTATCCTGACCGCCGGCCTGCGCGTGCCCGACCACAAGAAGCTGGAGCCGTGGCGGCTGGTCGTCCTCGGCCCCGAGGCGCGGGCCCGGCTCGCCTCCGGCGCGGGCGAGCGGGGCGCGGCGCTGGGGATCGAGCAGGGCAAAGTCGAGAAGGTGCAGAGCCAATACGCCGATTCGCCCCTCGCCGTGGCCGTGATCGCCGCCCCGGTCGAGTCGCCCGACGTGCCGCTGGACGAGCAGCTCTATTCGGCGGGCGCGGTCTGCCTGAGCCTCGTCAACGCCGCGCTCGCCGCGGGCTGGGGCGCTCAATGGCTGACCGGCTGGGCGGTCCACGACGCGGATTTCGCGGCGGAGCATCTGGGCTGCGGCCCCGGCGAGCGCGTCGCGGGCGTGATCCATATCGGCACGGAATCCTCCGCCCCGCCGGACCGGCCGCGCCCCGACCTGTCCGACAAGGTGACGTGGCTGGCGTGATCCTTGTCGATTTCGCGCGGGCGCTGGCCCAGATCGGGGATCCGCGCTTCCGCCGGGTCCTGTGGATCGGGATCGGCCTGTCGGTTGCGCTGCTCGTCGGGGCCTATGCGGGCCTGCTCTGGCTGATCGACTGGCTCGACCCCGAGGGGGTGGAGCTGCCGGGCGTCGGGCAGGTCACCTGGCTGGGCGACCTGCTCTCCTGGGGATCGCTCTTCCTGATGCTGGTCCTGTCGATGTTCCTGATGGTGCCCGTCGCCTCGGCCATCACCTCGCTGTTCCTCGACGACGTGGCGCAGGCGGTGGAGGACGTGCATTACCCGCATCTGCCGGTCCCGCCGCGCGTGGGCTTCGTACAGGGGCTGCAGGACACGCTCAGCTTCCTCGGCCTGCTGATCGTGGCGAACATCGTGGCGCTGGCGCTGTACCTGTTCTTCCCCATCGCCGCCTTGCCGATCTTCTACGGGCTGAACGGGTTCCTGCTGGGGCGGGAATACTTCCAGGTCGCCGCGATGCGCCGCGAGGGACGGGACGGCGCCGCGGCCCTGCGGCGGCGGCATATGGGACGGATCTGGGCGGCCGGCATCCTGATGTGCGTGCCGCTGTCGATCCCGCTGGTCAACCTGCTGGTGCCGGTGCTGGGCGCGGCGACCTTCACCCATCTCTACCACCGGGTGGCGGGCCGCTAGCCCGCCGGAGCGAGCTCCGCCCGGGGCGGGTCCATGATGCCGAACCAGTCGATGTCGCGCACCCCGATCCAGCCCGACAGGATGATCCCGGCCAGCACGACCCAGATCCCCGTGGCCCAGAGCGTCGTCACCTTCGCCTTGCGGCCGATATTCGCGTTCTCGGGCGCCGAGGCGTGGGTGCCGGGGACGATCTCGCCCCGGTCGCCCTGCGTCTCGAGCCGCAGGGGCAGCACGACGAGGAAGGTCATCCACCAGCACACGGCGTAGAGGACGGCGGCGGCGGTGATGGTCATGCCTGCTCCAGTTCGATGAGGGTGCCGTCGAAATCCCCGGGGTGGAGGAACAGCACCGGCTTGCCATGGGCCCCGATCCGGGGGGTTCCGTCGCCGAGGATCCGCGCCCCCTCCCCCGCGAGACGGTCGCGCGCGGCATGGATGTCGTCCACCTCGTAGCAGACATGGTGGATCCCGCCGTTGGGGTTCCTCTGCAGGAAACCGGCGATCGGGGAGCCCGCGCCCAGGGGGTGCAGCAGCTCGACCCTGGTGTTCGGCAGATCGACGAAGATCACGGTGACGCCGTGCTCCGGCAGGTCCTGCGGCACGCCGACCCGGGCCCCGAGCGGCCCGGCATAGCGGGCAGCGGCGGCGGCGAGGTCGGGCACGGCGATGGCGATATGGTTGAGGCGGCCGATCATGCGTCCCTCCGGTCCGGGCGGGCCGCTTATCCCGCCTGACGCGCCGACGATCAATCGGGTGCGACGTTAAGGCCCCGTTCAGCGGACCCGGCGCAGGATCGGCCCAGGGGGGGGAAGGCACCACGCAGGAGGCACGCGATGAACGGGATCGATCACATGGGCGGGGGGCGGCCGGCCGCACCGGACAGGCCGCTCGCCGGGCTCACCCTGCTGCTCGTCGAGGACAGTCGACACGCCGCGGACGGCATCCGCCTCTTCTGCCAGCGGGCCGGGGCGCGGATCCGGCGGGCCGATTCCCTGGCCGCGGCGCGGCGGCATCTCTGCGTCTACCGGCCGGGCGCCGTCGTCGTTGACATGGGCTTGCCCGACGGGACGGGGGCCGAATTGATCGCCGAACTTCACGCTGCGCGACCCCGGATCGGCATCCTCCTCGGCCTGTCGGCCGATCCCGGCGCCCGGGCGGCTGCTCTGCAGGCAGGGGCGGACGGGTTCCTGACGAAGCCGGGCCCGACCTTCGCGGGCTTCGTCGCGCTGCTGGGGGCCGGCGCGACCTCCGACGGGCCGGCCCTGGCTGTCGGGGCCGAGGGACCGTCTCTGCGCGACGACCTCGCCCGCGCGGAAATGCTGCTGGTGGAGGAGGATGGCAACGTCGCCTATGCCGCGCAGTTCCTGGGATCGCTCGCACGGGCGTCGGGGGACGGCCCGCTGGCGCGCGGGGCCGACAGGCTTTCGGGCGCCGCCGGCTCCGACAGCTCCCGCCGGGATCTGGCGCGCCTGGTGGCCCGGCGCCTCGACGACCGCGTCGAGCTCTGACCGCGGGGCCGCGCGTCAGGCGCGCCGCATGAACCGGCGGATCAGCTTGAAGATCGCGAAATACTTGATGAGTCGGCGCATGACATGTCCTTTCCCGGTCGGCTCACCGGGCCAACGCCGCGAGGCCGCGCCCCGGTTCCCCCGGGCCCCGTCCCCGCGATCACGGCCGGCTGGCGGACAGGCCGCCGTCCCGGCTCAGCTCTCTGCCGGCAGGACGCGCAGGCTGAGCTCGCGCAGCTGGGCATTGGTCGGCTCGGACGGGGCACCCATCATCAGGTCCTCGGCCCGCTGGTTCATCGGGAAGAGGATGACCTCGCGGATGTTCTCCTCGTCGGCCAGCAACATGACGATCCGGTCGATCCCGGCGGCGCAGCCGCCATGCGGCGGGGCGCCGTACTGGAACGCGGTGAAGAGGCCGCCGAAGCGCTTCTTCACCTCCTCCTCGCCGTAGCCCGCGATCTCGAACGCCTTGAGCATCACCTCGGGCTTGTGGTTGCGGATCGCGCCCGAGACCAGCTCGTAGCCGTTGCAGGCCAGGTCGTACTGGAAGCCCTTCACCGCCAGCGGGTCGCCCTGCAGCGCCTCCATCCCGCCCTGCGGCATCGAGAAGGGGTTGTGCTCGAAGTCGATCTCGCCGGTCTCGGGATCCTTCTCGTAGATCGGGAAGTCGACGATCCAGGCGAAGGCGAAGCGGTCCGTCTCGGTCAGCCCCAGCTCGTCGCCGATCACCGTGCGCGCCTTGCCCGCCACCCGCTCGAACGCGGACGGCTTGCCGCCGAGGAAGAAGGCCGCGTCGCCGACGCCGAGGCCGAGCTGCTGGCGGATCGCCTCGGTCCGCTCGGGTCCGATGTTCTTGGCCAGCGGACCGGCGGCCTCCATCGCGCCGTCGACCTCGCGCCAGAAGATGTAGCCCATCCCCGGCAGCCCTTCCTTCTGGGCGAAGGCGTTCATCCGGTCGCAGAACTTGCGGCTGCCCCCCGTGGGCGCGGGAATGGCGCGGATCTGCGTCCCCTCCTGCTCCAGCAGCCTGGCGAAGATGGCGAAGCCCGAGCCGCGGAAATGCTCGGACACGTCCTGCATCCTGATCGGGTTCCGCAGGTCCGGCTTGTCGGTGCCGTACCAGAGCGCGGCATCCGCGTAGCTGATCTGCGGCCAGTCGGCATCGACCCTCCGGCCGCCGCCGAACTCCTCGAAGACGCCCTGGATCACCGGCTGGATCGTGTCGAACACGTCCTGCTGCTCGACGAAGGACATCTCCATGTCAAGCTGGTAGAAATCGGTGGGCGAGCGGTCGGCGCGCGGATCCTCGTCGCGGAAGCAGGGCGCGATCTGGAAGTAGCGGTCGAAGCCCGACACCATCAGCAGCTGCTTGAACTGCTGCGGCGCCTGCGGCAGCGCGTAGAACTTTCCGGGGTGCAGGCGCGACGGGACGAGGAAGTCGCGCGCGCCCTCGGGGGAACTGGCGGTGATGATCGGGGTCTGGAACTCGCGGAACTCCTGGTCCCACATCCGCTGCCGGATCGACCGCACGACGTTCGAGCGCAGGGTCATGTTGCGCTGCATCGCCTCGCGCCGCAGGTCGAGATAGCGGTGCCGCAGGCGCGTCTCCTCGGGGTATTCCTGGTCGCCGAAGACCTGGAGCGGCAGCTCCTTCGCCTGGCCCAGCACCTCGATGCCGCGGACGAAGACCTCGATCTCGCCCGTGGGGATCTTGGGGTTCACCAGCTCGGGATCGCGCGCCTTCACCTCGCCGTCGATGCGGATGCACCATTCGGCGCGCACCTTCTCGACCTCGGCGAAGGCGGCGCTGTCAGGATCGCACAGCACCTGCGTCATCCCGTAGGTGTCGCGCAGGTCGATGAAGAGGATGCCGCCGTGGTCGCGCACGCGGTGGACCCAGCCCGACAGGCGGACGCTCTCGCCCACGTTCGAGGCGTCGAGCCCGGCGCAGGTATGGGTGCGGTAGCGATGCATCGGGCGTCTCCTTCGGGGGTTCCGCGAGGGGGCGGAAGGCGCCGCCGATACATCGCGCAGGGGGCGGGAAGTCAAGCGGCGGGACGCCCGGGGCTGGTCAGACGGCGCGCGCCGCCTACCGTGGCCTTCCTGACGAAGACGTGACCACGACCCGGACGACGATCATGTGGGCTGATCTCCTGCACCGTGCCCTGACGCATCTGATCCATCTCGAGGGGATGGAGGTGCGCTATCCGGACGGAACGCTGCACCGCTACGGCCCCGAGCGGCCCGCCCCCATCGCCATCGCGATCCACGATCCCGCGCTGCTGCGCCGCATCCTCACCCAGCCCGAGCTCGCCCTCGGGGAGGGCTATGTCGACGAGGGCTGGACGG
This sequence comes from Wenxinia saemankumensis, assembly GCF_900141735.1. GTDB lineage: Bacteria > Pseudomonadota > Alphaproteobacteria > Rhodobacterales > Rhodobacteraceae > Wenxinia > Wenxinia saemankumensis. Next base: position 108,378 of record NZ_FQYO01000002.1, on the reverse strand, counting down.
TGGAACGCGGCACGCTCGCCGATTTCTTCCGCGTGGCGCTGCGCAACCAGCGCGCCGGGCACCTGCCGCGGGTGATGCGGGCCTGGGATCTCGTCCTGACGCCGGCGCAGAAGTTCTGGCGCCACAACCGCCTCGCCAGCGCCCGGTCCAACGTCGCGCATCACTACGACCTGTCCTCCGCGCTCTACGATCTCTTCCTCGACGCGGACCGGCAGTATTCCTGCGCCTATTTCCCGGACGAGGGGATGAGCCTCGACGCCGCGCAGGAGGCGAAGAAGCACCACGTCGCCCGCAAGCTGTGCCTGCGGCCGGGGATGCGCGTCCTCGACATCGGCTGCGGCTGGGGCGGCATGGCGCTGACGCTGGCCCGGGAGTACGGCTGCGACGTGGTGGGCATCACCCTCTCGACCGAGCAGCACCGCATGGCGACCGAGCGGGCGCGGGAGGCCGGGCTAGCGGGGCGCATCGACATCCGCCTCATGGATTACCGCGAGCTGACGGGCCACTTCGACCGCATCGTCTCGGTCGGCATGTTCGAGCATGTCGGCCTGCCGCAATACCGGACCTATTTCGACACGGTGCGCCGCCTGCTGGCACCCGACGGCGTGGCCCTCGTCCACACGATCGGGGTGATGGGCAAGCCGCAGGCCACGGGCGAATGGGTGCGGCGCTACATCTTCCCCGGCGGCTACCTGCCCTCGCTCTCCGAGATGGTGGCCGCGATCGAGAAGGCCGACATCCCGATCACCGACATCGAGGTGCTGCGCGACCATTACGGCCACACGCTGCGCCGCTGGGCCGACCGTTTCGCCGCACGCGAGGACGAGGCGCGCGCCCTGTACGACGAGCGGTTCGTGCGGATGTGGCGCTACTACCTCGAATCGGCGGGCGGGTCGTTCTTCTGGGGCCGGAACGTCGTGTTCCAGGTCCAGCTGGAGGCGTCGAAGGGCCAGGTGCCGAAGGTGCGGGACTACCTCACCCGGCCGGACGCCTCCCCGGCCGACGGCGGGGGTTGAAGCCCCCCTTCCCGGGTCTATAAGCGGCGGGATTTTCGCCCCTGACCCGAGGTTCCCCGATGCCGAAACGCACCGACATCCGCTCGATCATGATCATCGGGGCGGGCCCCATCATCATCGGTCAGGCCTGCGAGTTCGACTATTCCGGCGCGCAGGCCTGCAAGGCGCTGCGGGAGGAGGGCTACCGGGTGATCCTGGTCAACTCGAACCCCGCGACGATCATGACCGATCCCGGACTGGCCGACGCCACCTATATCGAGCCGATCACCCCCGAAGTGGTTGCCCGCATCATCGAGAAGGAGCGCCCCGACGCGCTGCTGCCGACGATGGGCGGGCAGACCGGCCTCAACACCTCGCTCGCGCTGGAGGAGATGGGCGTCCTCGAGAAGTTCGGGGTCGAGATGATCGGCGCCAAGCGCGAGGCCATCGAGATGGCCGAGGACCGCAAGCTCTTCCGCGAGGCGATGGACCGGCTCGGGATCGAGAACCCCAAGGCCACGATCGTCACCGCGCCCAAGCTGCCCAACGGCAAGCGCGACCTCAAGGAAGGGGTCCGCCTCGCGCTCGAGGCGCTGGAGGAGATCGGCTTGCCCGCGATCATCCGCCCCGCCTTCACCCTCGGCGGGACCGGCGGGGGCGTGGCCTACAACCGCGCGGAATACGAGCATTACTGCCGGTCCGGCATGGACGCCTCGCCCGTCGGGCAGATCCTCGTCGACGAGAGCCTGCTCGGCTGGAAGGAATACGAGATGGAGGTGGTCCGCGACCGCGCGGACAACGCCATCATCGTCTGCTCGATCGAGAACGTGGACCCGATGGGCGTCCATACCGGCGATTCCATCACCGTGGCGCCCGCGCTGACCCTGACCGACAAGGAATACCAGATCATGCGCAACGGCAGCATCGCCGTCCTGCGCGAGATCGGGGTCGAGACCGGCGGGTCCAACGTCCAATGGGCGATCAATCCCGAAGACGGCCGCATGGTCGTGATCGAGATGAACCCCCGCGTCTCGCGCTCCTCGGCGCTGGCCTCAAAGGCGACCGGCTTCCCGATCGCCAAGATCGCGGCGAAACTGGCCGTCGGCTACACGCTCGACGAGCTGGACAACGACATCACCAAGGTGACGCCGGCCAGCTTCGAGCCGACCATCGACTACGTCGTGACCAAGATCCCGCGCTTCGCCTTCGAGAAGTTCCCGGGCGCGAAGCCCGAGCTGACCACCGCGATGAAGTCGGTCGGCGAGGCCATGGCGATCGGCCGGACCTTCCACGAATCGATGCAGAAGGCGCTCGCCTCGCTCGAGACGGGGCTCACCGGCTTCGACGAGATCGCGATCCCGGGGGTGAAGGGCAAGGGCGGCTCCGACCCCTCTGCCGACGAGCGCGCCGCCATCGTCAAGGCGCTGTCCCACGCCACGCCCGACCGGCTGCGCGTCATCGCCCAGGCGATGCGGCACGGCCTCTCCGACGACGACATCCAGGCGGTGACGAAGTTCGACCCCTGGTTCCTCGCCCGCATCCGCGAGATCGTCGAGGCCGAGGCCCGGATCCGCAAGGACGGCCTGCCCACGACCGAGGAGGGGCTGCGCGCGCTCAAGATGCTCGGCTTCACCGATGCGCGGCTTGCCGCGCTGACGGGGCGGGACGAGGGGCAGGTCCGCCGCGCCCGCCACAATCTCGGCGTGACGGCGGTTTTCAAGCGCATCGACACCTGCGCCGCCGAGTTCGAGGCGCAGACGCCCTACATGTATTCCACCTACGAGAGCCCCGCGATGGGCGAGGTCGAGGACGAGGCCCGGCCCTCCGACCGCAAGAAGGTGGTGATCCTCGGCGGCGGCCCGAACCGGATCGGCCAGGGGATCGAGTTCGACTATTGCTGCTGCCATGCCTGCTTCGCGCTGACCGAGCAGGGCTACGAGACCATCATGGTCAACTGCAATCCCGAGACGGTCTCGACCGATTACGACACCTCGGACCGCCTCTATTTCGAGCCGCTGACCTTCGAGCACGTGATGGAGATCCTGCGCGTCGAGCAGGAAGCGGGCACGCTCCACGGCGTCATCGTCCAGTTCGGCGGCCAGACCCCGCTGAAGCTGGCGAACGACCTCGAGGCGGCGGGCATCCCGATCCTGGGCACCACCCCCGACGCCATCGACCTCGCCGAGGACCGCGAGCGGTTCCAGCGCCTCGTGACCGATCTCGGCCTGAAACAGCCGCGCAACGGCATCGCGCACAGCGATGCCGAGGCGAAGGAGATCGCCGAGGAGATCGGCTACCCGCTGGTGATCCGCCCCTCCTACGTCCTCGGCGGCCGCGCGATGGAGATCGTGCGCGACCGCGAGGGGCTCGACCGCTACATCGCCGAGGCGGTGGTGGTGTCGGGCAAGTCGCCGGTCCTGCTCGACAGCTACCTCTCCGGCGCGACCGAGGTGGACGTGGACTGCCTCTCCGACGGCAAGGCGACCCATGTCGCGGGCATCATGCAGCATATCGAGGAGGCCGGCGTCCATTCCGGCGACAGCGCCTGCTGCCTGCCGCCCCATTCGCTCGCCCCCGCCACCATCGCCGAGATCCGCCGCCAGACCGAGGCGCTGGCCCGGGCGCTGAACGTCGTCGGCCTGATGAACGTCCAGTTCGCGGTCAAGGCGAACGAGGCCGGCGAGGACGAGGTCTACCTGATCGAGGTGAACCCCCGCGCCAGCCGCACCGTGCCCTTCGTCGCCAAGGCCACCGACAGCGCCATCGCCTCGATCGCCGCGCGGCTGATGGCGGGCGAGAAGCTCTCGGGCTTTCCGGTGCGGCCTCCTTACGAGAACGTCGGCTACGAGAGCGAGCTGCCCTATGCCGACCCGATGACGCTGACCGACCCGATGATGCCGTGGTTCTCGGTCAAGGAATCCGTCCTGCCCTTCGCCCGCTTCCCGGGCGTCGACACCATCCTCGGCCCGGAGATGCGCTCCACCGGCGAGGTGATGGGCTGGGACCGCAACTTCCCCCGCGCCTTCCTCAAGGCGCAGCTCGGCGCCGGCACCCGCCTGCCGGAGGAGGGCCGCGTCTTCGTCTCTCTCCGCGACGGCGACAAGGGCCCGCAGATGGAGGAGGCCGCGCGCATCCTCACCGATCTGGGCTTCACCCTGCTCGCCACGCGCGGCACGGCGAAGTGGCTGGCCGCCCGGGACATCCCCTGCGAGATCGTGAACAAGGTCTACGAGGGCGGCCTGACCATCGTCGACCGGCTCAAGGACGGCCATGTCGCCCTGGTGCTCAACACCACCGAGGGCGCCCAAGCGGTCGAGGACAGCCGCGAGATCCGCTCCGTCGCGCTCTACGACAAGATTCCCTACTACACGACGGCGGCCGGCGCCCATGCCGCGGCGCTGGCCATCCAGGCCAGGGCCGAGAGCGATATCGGCGTCCGCAGCCTGCAGGCCTGACGACTAGAGGGGCCGCCCCGGTCCAGTGAAGCGGCCCCTCCCCGTTACCCCGCGGACGGGGCCGCCCGCGGGTTGGCGTTCGGCGTCGGGGGGCGCCTCGCCCCCGCCTGCCGGTCGACAGGACCCACGGCCCGGCCCCCGGCCGAGTTGCGGCAATGCACGTTTTCCTTCGGGTGACGTTGCGGGAACTTGATGCAGAGCAATGACCCGGGGCGGGCCCCGGGCGATGGCGTCGCGGGCGGCGCCGCGTGCGGCGCCCGGCGTCACGAGTGACCCCCCCGCGGCCATGGCCGCGGGGGGGTTCGCCGCCCCCCTCCCGGCCAATTCCCGGTCCCGCACCGCCCCCGCACACCGGCCTCCCGGGCCCGACCCTTGCGCCTCCGGCATGTCGGCGCGATAGAGCCGCATCATGGCCAAGCTGCACTTCAACTACTCGACGATGAACGCCGGCAAGTCGACGCTGCTCCTGCAGGCGGCGCACAACTATGTCGAGCGGGGCATGGGGGTGCAGCTGCTGACAGCCCGGCTCGACACCCGTGCCGGCGAGGGGCGGATCGCCAGCCGGATCGGCATCGGCCAGCCGGCCCAGACCTATGGCCCGCAGGACGATCTCTTCGCGATGATCTCCGCCCGCCAAAACCGGTCCGACCTCGCCTGCGCCTTCGTCGACGAGGCGCAGTTCCTGACCGAGCCGCAGGTCTGGCAGCTCGCCCGCGCGGTCGACGATCTCGGCGTCCCGGTCATGGCCTACGGGCTGCGCACCGATTTCCGCGGCCAGCTCTTCCCCGGCTCGGCCGCCCTGCTGGCGCTGGCGGACGAGATGCGCGAGGTGCGCACGATCTGTCATTGCGGGCGCAAGGCGACCATGGTCGTGCGCCGCCTGCCCGACGGCAGCGTCGCGCGGACCGGCGACCAGGTGGAGATCGGCGGCAACGACCGCTACGTCCCGCTCTGCCGCCGGCACTGGCGGGACGCGATGGGGGCGTGACCGCCTGCCGCCGTGGCCGCTCCGCGCCCCGGACGATGCGCGCCCCCCGCACGATGCGCCGACCTCCCCCCTTCGCAGGGTCGCAAATACCGCGGCGACCGGCCGGCCGGAGGGATGCCGGTCCGGGGGACGCGCCGATGCGGGACGGCGGGCGGGGCGATCCCGCGCAGCGGGGAGCGTCGGCCGGCGGGTCCGGGGAGAAGCCCCGGACCGGTTCTCAGGCCAGCGCCTGAGGCGGCGGGCGCCCCTCGGCGTAGGCGATCAGGTTGTCCAGCGCCATCATCCCCATGGCCCGCCGCGTCTCGATCGTGGCCGAGCCCAGATGCGGCAGCAGCACCGCGTTCTCCAGCGCCCGCAACCGTTCGGGCACGTCCGGTTCGTTCTCGTAGACGTCGAGGCCGGCCCCGGCGATGCGGCCCTCCTCCAGCGCCTCGATCAGCGCGGTCTCGTCCACCACCTCGCCGCGGGCGATGTTGACGAGGATGCCGGTCGGCTTCATCGGCGCGATGGCCTCCGGCCCGATCAGCCCTCGTGTCCCGGCCCCGCCGGGGACCGTGACGACGACGAAATCCGCGGCAGCCATCAGCGCCTCGAGGCTCTCCACCTGCCGCGCGCCCGGCACCTCCTTGCGCGAGCGGTTGTGGAACAGCACCTCCATGTCGAAGCCGAGCCGCCCGCGCTTCGCCACCGCCTGACCGATCCGGCCCATGCCGACGATGCCGAGCGTCTTGCCGGTGACCTGGAGCCCCAGCATGTCCTGCGCGAAGCCGCCCCAGCGGCCGGACCGGACCAGCCGCTCCCCCTCGCCCGCGCGGCGCGCGGCGGACAGAAGCAGCGTCCAGCCGATATCGGCGGTCGCGTCGGTCAGCACGTCCGGCGTGTTCGACACAAGCACCCCGGCCGCCCTGGCCGCGTCCAGATCGATATGGTTGTGGCCCACCGCCACGTTGGCGATCATCCCGCAGCGCAGGTCGTCCCCCGCCCCGGCAAAGGCGCCGGCGGTGAAGGCATCCCCCACCGTGCCCATGATCGCGTCGTAGGTGACGAGCGCGTCGGCGATCGCGGCCTCGTCCAGCGCGCCGCCCTCCAGCGCCACGGTCTCGAACGCCTCCGCCGCGCGCGCCATGACCTGCGCGTCGAATTGCCGCGTGATCAGCACTCGCATCAATGCATCCTTTCCCCGTTGGCGACGGGCCGGTCGGGGCCGATCAGCACGATCCCCCCTTCCCCGTCCGACAGGCCGAGGACCAGGACCTCGGACATGAACCTGCCGATCTGGCGCGGCGGGAAATTCGTCACCGCCATCACCTGCTTTCCCACCAGCCCCTCGGGATCGTAATGCGCCGTCACCTGGGCAGAGGTCTTCCGCTCGCCGATCGCGGGGCCGAAATCGATCCACATCTTGATCGCGGGCCTGCGGGCCTCGGGGAAGGGTTCGGCGCGGATCACCGTGCCGACGCTGATCTCGATCTTCAGGAAGTCGTCGAAGGTGATGTCAGCCATTGCGCAGCTCGCGGCTCCTGCGCGACGCGGCAGACACGGTCCGGCGCATCAGGTCCGGCAATTCAGCCATCAGCACCTCGAGCCCCGCCTGGGTGGTGCCGTTCGGCGAGGTGACGTTGACGCGCAGCTGCGCGGGGCTGTCCTGCGACCCTTCGGCCAGAGCGCCCGCCCCGGCCACGGTCGCCTGCGCCAGCCGCGCGGCGAGGGCGGGGGGCAGACCCTCGGCCTCGGCGGCGGCGGTCAGCGCCTCGATCATGTGGAACACGTAGGCGGGGCCGGACCCCGAGACGCCGGTGACGGCGTCCATCTGGCCCTCGTCCTCCAGCCGGACGACCTGCCCCACGGCGCTCAGCAGCGTCTCGGCGCGGCCGAGATCGGTGTCGGAGGCGGCGGCATTGCCGACGATGGCCGTGATCCCCCGCCCCACGGCGGCCGGGGTGTTCGGCATCGCCCGCACGATGGGCGTGCCCGCCCCGAACGCCGCCTCGAAGGCGGAGATCGGCGTGCCGGCCGCGACCGAGATCACCAGCGTGCCGCCCCCGCCCAGCGCCGCCACGGCCGGCAGCGCATCGCCCATCATCTGGGGCTTCACCGCGATCAGCGCGACGGCCGGCGCCTCCGGCACGCCCTCGTTCAGATGTACGCCGAGACCGGAGAGCCAGTCCGACGGGTCGGGGTCGATCACCCAGACCGATGCCCGGGGCAGGCCCCGGTCCAGCCAGCCGGCCAGCATCGCCCCGCCCATCCTGCCGCAGCCCAGCAGCAGCAGCCCCGCTGTCGCGATCTCGTCCATGCGCGTCCCTCCCGTTGCGGTCGCGCCCGGACCCTAGGAAGGCCCCGGCCCGGCCGCAACGCGAAACGGCCGGGGTACGGGAGGGGGCGCTGCCCCCGTCGCCTGACGGCGACTCCCCCGGAGTATTTGGAGCAAGATAAGGGGGGCTGCGCGTCGCGGGCGGGGGCCTGTATCCCGCCCGCAACGGGGCGGGGGCGGGCGCTGCCGATCGGGGAAAGCGGCGGACCGGGAGGCGGCGATCCGGCTCTCTCCCGGCCCCGGGGGCGCTCAGGCGGTGCCGTAGGCCCCGGCGATGGCGATCTGGATCGCATCGCGGGCCGGGCGGTTGCCCCAGGTCGCGAGCTGGAAGGCGGGGTAGAACCGCTCGGAGGACTGGATCGCGGACGAGATCATCGTGTCGATCTGCTCGGGCGAGGCGACCTGGTCACCGGCCAGGACCAGCCCGTAGCGGTAGACCATCAGCTTCTGCTCGCCCCACCAGCTGAAGCCCCCGGCCCAGCACTGGTCGTTGACCTCGTTGAGCATCTCGTAGAGCGCGGCCATCCGCTCCTCGGGCGGCTCCATCTCGAAGGTGCAGATCAGGCGCAGCGTCTGGTCGAAGGCCGACCAGGCCAGGGTGATCGAGTAGGTCCGCCACTGCCCCTCGACCGCCATCGCGATCTGGTCGTGCGCCACCCGGTCGAAATCCCAGGCGTTGTGGCTGGCGATCGATTCCACGAGGTCGATCGGATCGACCTCGGCCTCGTCGTAGTAGTCGGTGAGGGACATGCTCGGCCTCGCTGCTCGTGCGCCGGGCCGATCCGTGACCGCCTAGCGCTGGGTGCCTGTGCTAGGGACGGTTGGTTTTTCTGTCCGCCCCCACGAGATATGGTGAGGCCCGGGGAGTCGGCTGTAAAGTCAATTCTTGGGGAAAACGTCCCCGGCGGCATGGTTGCGCCGGCGCAACGGCGGGATAGGCTGCGCGCCGAACAATCCGGAAAGGCCAAGCGATGAACATCGACCTGCTGAAACGCCTCTGCGAGACCCCCGGCGTGCCCGGCAACGAGGAGCGGGTGCGCGACCTCATCTCCTCCGAGATCGAGGGGCTGTTCGACCATGTCGAGACCGACCCGATGGGCACGCTCATCTGCCGCCGCGACGCCGCGTCCGAGGGCGCGCCCAAGGTCATGCTGCTCTGCCACATGGACGAGATCGGTTTCCTCGTCAGCCACATCACCGACAAGGGCTATCTCTACGTCCAGCCCGTCGGGGGCTTCGATCCGCGCAACCTGTTCTCGCGCCGGGTTCTGGTCTGCACCCGGGACGGCGACCTCAAGGGCGTGATGAACCCGGGCGGCAAGCCGATCCACATCTCCTCGCCCGAGGATCGCAAGAAGGTGCCGCAGGTCACCGATTTCTTCGTCGATACCGGCCTCGGCGAGGCCGCGAAGGACAAGGTGCGGGTCGGCGATTACGTCGTGATGGACGAGCCGCTGATCGAGATGGGCGACAAGATCGTGTCCAAGGCGCTGGACAACCGGGTCGCCTGCTGGCTGGGGATCGAGGCGATCCGCGCGATGGACGGGGAGGCCGGGCGCGGCGCCGAGATCACCGTCGCCTTCACCTGCCAGGAGGAGGTGGGCCTGCGCGGCGCGCGGACGGCCGCCTACAAGGTGCGGCCCGATATCGGGATCGGCGTCGACACGACGCTGGCCTGCGACACGCCCGGCATTCCCGACAAGGATGCGACGACCACGCAGGGCAAGGGCTTCGGCCTGCACGTGCGCGACAGCTCGTTCATCGCCGACAAGGCGCTGGTGCAGGAGATCGAGGATCTCGCCGTCGAGAAGGGCATCCCCTACCAGCGCACCATGCTGGCGGCGGGCGGCCAGGACGGCGCCGCCGCGCAGCAAGCGGCGGCGGGCGCCCGCGCCGTGGGGATCGTCGTGGGCACCCGCTACATCCACACCGTGACCGAGATGGTCGACAAGGGCGACCTTCAGGCCGCGCGGGACATCCTGTCGGCGTATCTCTCGCGCTTCTGACGGCGGCGCGGGCCCTCTGTCTCGGGCAGGGGCGTGAAGACCAGGCCCCGGCCGCGCACCGTGCGGAGCCGGTCGGGGTCGCCGCCCGCGGCGGCGATCTTCTTGCGGATCTCGAAGATGTAGACGTCGAGCGTGCGGTCGTTCGGCGCCTCGTCCAGCCCGTAGAGCTGGTCCATGAGGGCGGACCGCGACACGACGCGGCCCGCGTTCAGGGCCAGATGCTCGAGTAGTTCGTATTCGAGCCGGGCAAGCGGGATAACCTCGCCGTTCGTCTGCGCGCGGCGCGCGACCGGGTCGAAGACCGCGCCCGCCAGGGCGAGGCGCGGCGGCGGATGGCCCTGCGCGCGCAGCGCGGCCGCGACGAGCCGGGCGGTGATGGCGCCCGCCCCTTCCGGCGCGACCGCCGCGGCCGCTCCGGCGGCGAGCAGGGGGGCCGCCCGTTCGGAGCGTGCGCCGCTGACGAGGACCGGCAGGTCCGGGGCGTCGCGCATGATGGCGCGGATCAGCGCGGCGGCATCCATGTCCGGAAGGTCCGCCTCGATCAGCGCCGCGTCGTGCCGCACCAGCCGGGCGAGATCGGCGGCATCGGCGCCGTCCTCGGCCCGGCTGAGCGGAAAGCCCGCCCGTTCGAGCGCGTTTGCCGTGGTCTCCCCGGCCCAGGTCGTCGTGGTGACGAGAAATCGCATGTCGGCCCTCCGTTCCGGCGCGGACCAGGACCCCCGCTTCGGGGGGCGGTCCGGGCGTCAGCGGAGCGGCCTTCTGCCGGCTCTCGGGCCCATCATTAACCCGAACGCCGCCTTCGGGCATCCGCGTTCAGGGTAAACGGCCGGGGCCATTTCTGGGCAGACCCGCCCCGGTTCCGCCACGATCCGGGCGGCGCCGGATCGGGAACGGGCCGGAAGCGGGCCCGGGCGGCGACCTGCCGCTCAGTTCGAGGTCCTGGCCTCGAGCGCGGCGATCCGGGCCTTCAGCGCCTCGTTCTCCTCGCGCGCCTTCTGGGCCATCGCGCGGACCGCATCGAATTCCTCGCGCGTCACGAGGTCGCGGTCGGCGAGCCAGCGGTCCATCATGCCGCGCATCGCGTTGTTCGCCTCGTCCCGCGCGCCCTGGGCGACGCCCATCGCGTTGGTCATCAGCTGCGAGATGTCGTCGAAGATCCGGTTCCGGGACTGCATGGGCGGGCTCCTCAGGGGCATGGGGTCATGGGGCGTATGGTCCTCGCCCGATATGGGCGCGGGCCCGGGCGGGGGCAAGGCGGGCGGGCGGCGGCGATTGACAAGCGGCGGGTTGGGCCGAACAAGCGGGCCGATGCAGACCGGTCTTCCCTTTCCCGACATCTCTCCCGATGTCTTCACCCTGAGCCTCGGGGCGTTCTCGTTCACGCTGCGATGGTACGCGCTGGCCTATATCGTCGGCATCCTGATCGGCTGGCGGATCGCGCTGGCCGCGCTGCGCCGGCCGGCCCTGTGGCGGGACGCGCCGCCGATGACCGGCGCCCAGTTCGAGAACCTGATGACCTGGATCATCCTCGGCGTGATCGCCGGCGGACGGCTGGGCTACGTCCTGTTCTACCAGCCGGGCTACTACCTCTCCCATCCGTGGGAGATCCCCTTCGTCTGGCAGGGGGGCATGTCGTTCCATGGCGGCTTCCTCGGCGTCGTGGCCGCGATCTGGGGCTATGCGAGGGCGCAGGGCCTCAAGCTCGGCTCGACCGCCGACGTGATCGCGCTCGGCACCTGGCCGGGGCTGCTGCTGGGGCGGATCGCCAATTTCGTGAATGCCGAGCTCTGGGGCCGGCCGACCGACCTGCCCTGGGGGGTGATCTTTCCCGGGCCGGCCGCGCAGGCCTGCGCCACGGCCGAGACGCTCTGCGCGCGGCACCCCTCGCAGCTCTACGAGGCGGCGCTGGAAGGGGTGATCCTCGGCGCAATGCTGCTGTGGCTCGCCTTCCGGGCGGGCGCCCTGAAGGCGCCGTGGCTGCTGACGGGCGTGTTCCTGGCCGGCTACGGGGCCGCCCGGTTCGCGGTGGAATTCGTGCGCCAGCCCGACGCGCAGTTCGTGACGCCCGGCAATCCGCTGGGCCTCGCGCTGCATGTCGGCGGCTACGGGCTCACGATGGGGCAGCTGCTGTCGCTGCCGATGCTTCTGGTCGGTGCCTGGCTGATCCTGCGCGCCCGGCGCCGGGCGTGAGCGGCGGGGTCCCCCCCCTCGCCCGGCTGCTGGCCGAGAGGATCGCCGCGACCGGACCGATCCCGGTGGCCGAGTTCATGGCGACCTGCCTCTGGCATCCCGCCCACGGCTATTACGCGACGCGCGACCCGCTGGGCGCGTCCGGCGATTTCGTCACCGCGCCCGAGATCAGCCAGATGTTCGGAGAGCTGCTGGGCCTCGCCCTCGCGCAGGCCTGGATCGACCAGGGATCGCCCCCCCGGATCGTCCTGGCCGAGCTCGGCCCCGGGCGCGGGACGCTGATGGCGGACCTGCTGCGCGCCGCCGCCCGCGTGCCCGGGTTCGTCGCGGCGGCGGAGCTGCACCTGGTCGAGGCCTCGCCCGTCCTGGCGGAGGCGCAGCGGCGCGCGGTGCCCGGCGCGGCGATCCATCCCCGGACCGAGGACCTGCCCGAGGGGCCGCTCTACCTGGTCGCCAACGAGTTCTTCGACGCCCTGCCGATCCGGCAGTTCGTGCGCGAGGGCGAGGGCGAGGGCGGGACATGGCGCGAGCGCATGGTCGGGCTGGAGGGGGACGCCCTCGCCTTCGGCCTGTCCCCCGCCGCGCCGGTCGAGGCGCTGTCCGGGGTCCGGGTCGCGACGGGCGGATTGGTCGAGACCTGCGCGCCGGGCGCCGCCATCGCGGCGGAGATCGGTCGGCGGCTGGCGGCGCAGGGGGGCGCCGCGCTGATCGTCGATTACGGCGACTGGGGGTCGGAAGGGGACACGCTGCAGGCCCTGTCGGGCGGCGCGCGGATCGACCCGCTTGCCCGGCCCGGCGAATCCGACCTGACCGCCCATGTCGATTTCGAGGCGCTCGCCCGCGCCGCCGCCCCCGCCCTGCCGACCCGACTGACGCCGCAGGGCGTCTTCCTCGAACGGCTGGGGATCACGCAGCGGGCGCAGGCCCTCGCCCGGGGGCTGTCCGGCCCGGCCCTCGAGGCACATGTCGCGGCCCACAGGCGGTTGACGCATCCCGAAGAGATGGGTCTGCTCTTCAAGGTGATGGGGCTGACCCATCCCGACGCCCCGCCACCGCCCGGACTGGTCCGATGACGCTCGACATCATCAGCGCCCCTATCCTCGCCGACGTCACGCACGGATTCTTCGGCCGGGCGGGCGGCGCGTCCTCGGGGGTGTTCCGGGGGCTGAACTGCGGCTTCGGCTCGTCCGACCAGTCGGACCTCGTGGCGATCAACCGCGCGCGGGTCGCCGCCGCGATGGACGTGGCCCCCGGGGACCTCGTCGGGGTGACGCAGGTCCATTCCGCGCGTGCGGTGACGATCCGCTCGCCCGGCGAAGCGGGGGCGGAGGCGGACGCGCTGGTGACCGACCGGCCGGGGCTGGCCCTGGCCATCCTGACCGCCGATTGCGCGCCGATCCTCTTCGCGGACCCGGAGGCCGGGGTGATCGGCGCCGCCCATGCGGGGTGGAAGGGCGCGAAGGGCGGCGTGATCGAGGCGACACTCGACGCGATGGAGCGGCTCGGCGCCCGGCGTCCCGCCATCGGCGCCGCCATCGGCCCCACGATCAGCCAGTGCGCCTACGAGGTCGGGCCCGATTTCCGCGACGCCTTCCTCGCGGACGAGGCCACCAGCGCCCGGTTCTTCGTCGCGGGAGAGGACGGGCGCTGGCAGTTCGATCTGCCGGGCTATGCGCTGCAGCGTCTGGACCGCGCCGGGATCGGGCGGCGCGGCTGGACGCGCCACTGCACCTATGCCGATCCCGAGCGCTTCTTCTCCTACCGGCGGGCGACGCACCGGAACGAGGCCGATTATGGTCGCCTGATCGCCGCCATCCGGCTCTAGGCGCTGGGGCGCGGCACGCCCTCTCAGCGCCGTGGCGGCGCCCCGGAATGGATCGACCCCGGACATCGCCCCGCCCCGAAGCGGGACGAAGGTTGGACGCGACCGGCCCGGAGGGGCCGCCCCCTGAGGGACAGGACCCATGACGACCAAGCCCCGCTGGCTCGCCGCCATCGCCGCCAATGCCGCCGCCTCGAAGACCCGGATGCCCTGGGAACGCGGCCTGCGGCGCGCGGCCGCCATTCGCCGTCGCAGGACGACCGTGCCGACCGGGCCGCGGCGCGCCGCCGGCTGATCCCGGCAGCCGGACGCGCCGCAGGACGGCCAGGGCCCCCGGCCCCTGCATCCGCGACGAATCGCTTTGTGGCGGGATCGTGGCGGCGGCGCGGGTTCGGGCAACGATCCTGCCTGCCGCCCCCGCATTGCCGGCGCGCATGCCCCAATCGACGCCGGATTTTGACAGGCGGCGCCCCGGAGACGAGACTGACAACTCACGCGAAACGATGCCCGGACGTTGTCGGTGGGGGCCGACCCGGGCGAGCGAACCCGACGAGGTGTCGATGACACAGCCCCCGCGCCCGACCTTTCGTGCCGCCCCGGCCCCGACGCCCGCACCCCACGTGCCGGGGCGCAGCGCCGCCGCCGACAGACCGGCGCCGATGATGCGGCGCGTCGAGGTGCTCTCGCTCGCGCCGAATGGCGATATCGACGACCAGCGCCGGCTGGTCCCGGCCCTCCCCGCCTTCGAGGACGCCTTCGCCGCCTTCGCCCGCGGCACGCTCTTCGCCACCGAGCGGGGGCAGGTCGCGGTCGAGGACCTGCTGCCCGGCGACCGGGTGAAGACCGTCGATCACGGTTTCCTGCCGCTCCTGTGGAAGGGCTCGACGCTGATCGTGTCGGGGGCCAAGGGCCAGTCGCCCGAGATGGGGCGCCTCACCCGCATAGCGGCCGACGCGCTGGGCGTGGCCCGCCCGCTGCCCGATCTGGTCCTCGGCCCGCGGGCGCGACTGATCCACCGCGCCCCGGGGGTGCGGACGCTGACCGGGTCGGAGCGGGCCCTGATCTATGCCAGCGACTTCATCGACGGGGCCAACGTGGTCGCGCTCTCACCGGCGAGCCCGGTCCAGGCCTTCCATCTGGGCTTCGAGGGGCATGTGCGGCTGTCCGTCCACGGCATCGAATGCGAGAGCCACCATCCCGGGCCGGCGCATCTCCTGGGGCTGCGGCACGAGATGCTCAGTCTCTACCTGTCCTGCTTCCCGCAAGTCGACGAGCTTGCGGATTTCGGCGAGGCGATGATGCCGCGCCTGCGCCGCAGCGATCTGGACCTGTTCGACGTGGCCTGATCCGTGACAGGCCGGGTCCGTGACAGGCCCGGTCCGTGTCGGGCCCGGTCCGTGTCGGGCCCGGTCCGTGTCGGGCCCGGTCCGCGACGGGCCCGCCGCCGCCGGCCAAGCGGTGTCCCGGATCAGACCTTGCGGACGACCCGCTCCTCCAGCACGTCGAAGGGAACGCCCGGCTCGTCCTTGCCCTGCCGGATCACGAGGCTGGTGCGGACCGAGGCGACGTTCGGGGCGGCCGTCAGTTCCTCGGTCAGGAAGGCCTGGAAGGTCCGCAGGTCGGGCGCGGTGCATTTCAGGATGAAGTCCACCTCGCCGTTCAGCATGTGGCATTCGCGGACCAGCGGCCAGCCGCGCACCCTCTCCTCGAAGGCCGAGAGATCGGCCTCGGACTGGCTGCGCAGTCCGACCATGGCAAAGACCTGGACCTCGAATCCCAGCTCGTGCGGGTCCACGTCGGCGTGGTAGCCCCGGATGTAGCCCTGCTCTTCCAGCCCGCGGACGCGGCGCAGACAGGGCGGTGCCGAGATCCCGACGCGGCTCGCCAGCTCGACATTGGTCATCCGACCGTCGGCCTGCAGTTCGGCCAGGATCCTGCGATCGATCTCGTCCAGCCGGCCACCGGGCATGGGCCCCTCCGTTCCGTTCTCGGGTCTTTGCGGCTCTTACCCCGCAGCCTCGCCAGCCGCAACAATCTTGCACAAGAGAGCAATATCGTAAGGCGGGGGTGGCGGCTTCGTCCTGCCTTCGGCCGGCCCCGCGCCCGGCCGCGATGTCGCCCGATCCCGGGCCCGGGATGGACGGGGCTGCGCCCCGGCCCTTTCGGGTCCGGCCCCCCGGGGTTATATCGCCCGGACCCTGCCGAGGAGTCCCCCATGTCCGATCCGCGTTCCGTCAAGCTGCTCATCGTCGGCTCCGGCCCGGCCGGTTACACGGCGGCGGTCTATGCCAGCCGCGCGATGCTGAATCCCGTGCTCCTTCAAGGGATGGAGCCGGGCGGCCAGCTCACCACCACGACCGAGGTCGAGAACTGGCCCGGCGATACCGAGGTGCAGGGCCCCGAGCTGATGGTCCGGATGGAGGCGCATGCCAGGGCGATGGGGGCCGAGATCGTGACCGACCTCGTCACCGATCTCGACCTGTCGCGGCGCCCCTTCGTGGCGACCTGCGATTCGGGACAGGTTTACCATGCCGAGGCCGTGATCCTCGCCACCGGCGCCCGGGCGAAGTGGCTGGGACTGGAGAGCGAGGAGAAGTTCAAGGGCTTCGGCGTGTCGGCTTGCGCGACCTGCGACGGCTTCTTCTACCGCGGGCAGGAGATCGTCGTGATCGGCGGCGGCAACACCGCCGTGGAGGAGGCGCTGTTCCTGACCAACTTCGCCAGCAAGGTCACGCTGATCCATCGCCGCGACGAGCTGCGGGCAGAGAAGATCCTGCAGGACCGGCTGATGAAGCACCCCAAGGTCGAGACCCTCTGGCACCACGTGCTCGAGGAAGTGGTGGGCGAGGACAATCCGAAGGGCGTCGAGGCGGTGAGGGTCCGCCATGTCGAGACCGGCGAGGTGACGACGATCCCGACCAAGGGCGTCTTCGTGGCGATCGGCCACGCGCCCGCCTCGGAACTCGTGAAGGATCAGCTGGAACTGCACAACGGCGGCTACGTGAAGGTCGAGGCCGGGACCACGCGCACCTCGTTCCCCGGCGTCTTCGCCGCAGGGGACCTGACCGACCACGTCTACCGCCAGGCCGTCACGAGCGCCGGGATGGGCTGCATGGCCGCGCTCGACGCCGAGCGGTTCCTGGCCGAGCACGGGCTGCAGGACGGCAAGGACGAGACCCTGCCCCTGGGCTACGGCGCGCCGGAGGGCGAAGGCGTGGTCGACGCGGGCGTCGACGCGGCGGAGTGAGCGGCCTCGTCCGCGTGGACGGGCCCTACTGGCGGCTGCTCCCGGCGTAGGGGGCGGATCCCCTCGGCCCGGCCCGCGCGGCCGAAGGGCGATCGCATCATTCCGGGCAGAGGGCGCTCTACCTGTCGCAGACGCCCGAAGGCTGCGGCATCGCGATCCGCCGCTACCTCGCGCCGGGCGACCCGGAAAGGGCCCTCTACCGGCTGCACGTCACCTCGGACCGGATCGTCGACCTGCGCGATCCCGGTGCCTGCGCCGTCCTCGGGATCGACACGACGCACCGGGCAGCGACCTGGCAGGACTGGCGCGCCCGGGGCGAGCCGTCGCCGACCTGGGCCATCAGCGACCGGATCCGCGCCCTCGGCCTCGACGGGATGCTCTACGCCTCGCGCTCGCGGCCCGAACTGACGCATCTGACGCTGTTCGCCTGGGGGGCGGAAGGGGCGGAGCTGCGCGTCGCCGGCGCCCCCGTGCCGTGGTCGCCGGCCTGACGGCCGGGGCCGGCGGCGCAGGGGGGCAAGGAGGCACGGGGCCGGCGCATCCCGGCGGGCCGACCCTGTGCGCGGCTCCGAATCCGCGGCACCTGTCCCCGAGCGCCGCTCCGACGAAAAACCGCCCGGGGCGAACCCCGGGGGCGGTACGTGGCGTCCGCTCGAGTACGGCCGTCGATCACATCGCCGGCTGCACCACGCCGTCGATCACGTGGACGACGCCGTTCGACGCGGCCACGTCGGCCATGGTCACGGTGACGGTGGTCCCGTTCTCGTCGGTCAGGGTGACGTTCTCGCCGTCGAGCGCGGCGGTCAGCTCGCAGCCGCCGAGGGTCGGAACGGCATGCTCGCCGCCGTCATCCTCGATCATGCCGACCAGCGCGTCGGCCATCACCTCGCCCTCGACCACGTGGCATTGCAGGATGGTGCCGAGCGTTTCGGGATCGGCCAGCAGCGAGTCGAGCGTGCCCTCGGGCAGCGCGTCGAAGGCCGCGTTGGTCGGCGCGAACACGGTGAACGGACCTTCGCCGTTCAACGTCTCGACGAGGCCGGCAGCCTCGACGGCGGTGACGAGGGTGGAGAGGTCTTCCGTCGCCTGGGCGGTCTCGACGATGGTCATCTCGGAATCCTGCGCGAGGGCGGCGGAACCGAGAGCGACGGCGAGCGTGGCGGAGGTCGCGAAAGTGCGGATCATGGGTATCTCCCAATCGGTGTTGACGACCGACGGCCCCTCCGTCGATCTCGAATGGCGAACACCGACCTCCCGGGATGCGTTTCGACACGCGGCTTCACGATCTCTGACGCGGGCGTGATGCTTTGCCGGGCGCCTCATGCGCCCCATCGACACCCGGGCGATCCCGGGCTCTGGGGGGCCCCGACGCCTCTCCCGCCCCGGGGGCCGGAGACGGGCCCCGGGTCCCGCGGCGTCGGCCCTAACGGCAGCCCCGAACGCAGCAACGCCGCCCCGGTGCGAACCGGGACGGCGCTCCTTGCCCCCTCGGGGGCGGCAGATCACATGGCGGGCATGATCACGCCGTCGATGACGTGGACCACGCCATTCGAGGTCGCGATGTCGACCGCGCCGAGACCGATCGTGTTGCCGTTCTCGTCGGTGATCATCACCTCGGCTGTGCCGCTGGCCTCGGTCAGTTCGGCTTCCAGCATGCAGCCACCCAGCGTCTCGATCATCGCCCGGTTGTTCTGCGCCTGGATCATGTCGATCAGCGCCTCGGAATAGACCTCGCCGGCCACGACGTGGCACTGCAGGATCGTGCCCAGCGTCGCCGGATCGGCCAGCAGCGTGTCCAGCGTGCCCTCGGGCAGCGCCTCGAAGGCGGCGTTGCTGGGCGCGAACACGGTGAACGGACCTTCGCCCGACAGCGTCTCGGCCAGGCCGGCGGCCTCGACCGCGGTCACGAGGGTCGAAAGGTCCGGCGTCGCCTGGGCGGTCTGGACGATGTCGAGATCCTGGGCATAGGCGGAAGAGCCGATCACGACGGCGAGCGTGGCGGAGGTCGCGAGAGTGCGGAGCATGTTGTGTTTCCGTTCCGTGTCCTTGGCCGGCAGCCAGTCCGCCAGCCTCGGGGCACGAACCCCGGGGCGGGCCCTTCGTTGCGACACGGGGCATCACGGCCGATAACGCTGCCGTGATGGGTCGGGCCTGCCCTGCGCGCTTCGGGCCCGCGCCCTTCGGGGCCGCCCGCTTCGGCACCGCGCGCTTCGATCTTGCTCGCCCGAGGTTCGTGGTGAGGCGGCGCGTCCGGCTCAGACGTCCTCGAGCGTGCCCGCCGCCAGCACCGCGCCGGTGGGCTGGCCGGTCGGCGATCCGCCCGGGGGCTCCTCCGACACGGCGAGGGTGATGCCCTGCTCCACCAGGTCGCGCGGGTAATCGGGCAGGAAGTAGTCGCGGCTTTCCACCACGCCGAGCGAGACGGGCGCCTGCCCTTCCGCAATGGCCCAGAGCTGCAGCACCCGCCCCTCCGGCGCGTCCCCCGCATCGAGGATGACATGCATCGCCGAGAAATCCTCGAGCACGCCCACCCGCAGCGCCAGCGCGCCGTCCTCGCTGGCGAGATTCGCCAGCAGGGTCGGCGGCGTGCCGGAACTGGGCAGCACGACGACGAAGACGGCGACGGCCAGTGCCGCTGCTGTGCCGAGCCCGGCGAGCCAGCGCCAGAGGCCGCCCGCCGCGCGGCCGGCCGCCCCCTGTCCCGATCCGGCCCCCACGGGCCCCGCCCCGCCGAAGAGACGCCGCTCGATCGCGGCGTAGACCCGGGCCGGCGGCGCGACCTCGGCCGTGTCGGCGTCGAGCTGGACCAGCCGCTCGCGCCAATCGGCGACGGCGGCGGCGAAACGCGGATCCTCGCGCAGGCGCACCCGCGCCCCCGCGGCCTCGGCGCCCTCGAGCAGACCGATCGCGTATTCCCCGGCCAGGGCCGCGTCGTCGTCGTCCATCTCCGTCATGGTCATCGGGCCATGCACTCCCGCAAGGTGATGAGAGCCCGCCGCAGCCAGCTCCGCATCGTGTTGATCGGCACGCCGGCGGCCTCGGCCAGGTCGGCGTAGCTCTGCCCCCCCAGATAGGCCCCCCGCACCGCCGCGCGGCGGTCCTCGGGCAGCTCGCCCATGCAGGCGACGACGCGCCGCGCCTCGTCCCGGTCCAGCGCCGCGCCCTCGGGCGTGGCGGCCTGGTCCACCAGGCTTTCCGCAGCGCCCTCCGCGGCGCTGTCCTCGCGCCGCCGCCGCACCGCGTCGATCGCGGCGTTGCGGGCGATGGTGATCAGCCAGGTCATGGGACGCGCCCCGCCCGGCCTGTAGCGCTCGGCATTGGCCCAGATCTTCACGTAGGCCTCCTGCAGCGCATCCTCGCTCCGCCCCCTGTCCCTCAGGATACGGAGGCAGACGCCGAAGAGTTTCGCCGAGGTCGCGTCGTAGAGCGCGGCGAAGGCCGCGCGGTCGCGCAGGGCGCAGCGCGAGATCAGCGCCTCGATATCCGAGCTGTCGGTCACGTCCGTCCCCCGCCTGCCTGTCCGCCCCCAGAGAACGGCATCCGGCGCCGGGATGCCAGAGGGGGATCGACCCTCAGCGCAGGATCGGCTCGAGCGGGTCGTAGGCCGGGGCGTCCGGGTCACGCCAGGCCACGGCGGCGAGACTGTCCGGCTTGACCCTCAGCGTCGCCAGCTCCGCCCGGCTCGCCCAGCGGCGCAGGCTGACCACGCCCTCGGGATCGGCCCAGTCGCCCTCCGGATCGCCCGCGACCAGCGAGACGCGGAAATAGAGATCGAC
This sequence comes from Wenxinia saemankumensis, assembly GCF_900141735.1. Taxonomy (GTDB): domain Bacteria; phylum Pseudomonadota; class Alphaproteobacteria; order Rhodobacterales; family Rhodobacteraceae; genus Wenxinia; species Wenxinia saemankumensis. The sequence continues at coordinate 87,585 of NZ_FQYO01000002.1, read as the reverse complement.
CTGGTGGAAGGCCCCGTCCGGGTCGTGGAACTCGTTGACGAGGCAGGGCGCACCGACGGACACCTCGAGCCCCGTCTCCTCGTGGAACTCGCGGCGCAGGTTGTCGGGAAGCGAGGCATGCGGCTCCGCCCCGCCGCCCGGCGCGCACCACAGGTCGGCGCGGCCGGGATAGGCATTGACCACCAGCAGGCGGTCGTCGCGCAGCAGAAGGCCGCGCACGGCGAGGCGGACGGATCGCATGCCCCGTCGATGCGCCGCCCCGGCGCGGGACGCAAGGCCCGGGGCGCAGCGCCCGGTCGGAACGGCCCCCTTGGCGAGCGTCCCGCCCCGGCGTCCGATCCGGGCCGCCCGACCCCGGCCCACGGCACGGATGGGCCGGCGCCCGCGCCGTGCTACATCCGCCCCATGCGCGCCGCCCTCCTCCTGCTCCTCGCCCTCGCCGCCTGCAGCGCGGCCCCCGGAAGCCAGGCTCAGGACGGGACCGGGGGCCCGCCGGCCGGGGCGGAATGCGTCGTCCTGCTGCACGGTCTCGCCCGGGGGGAGCTGTCCCTCGCCCCGATGGCCGAGGTGCTCGAACAGGCCGGCTACGTCGTCGTGAACGAGGGCTATCCCTCGACCGAGGACCCGATCGAGACGCTGGTCGCCAGGAACGTCGCGCGCGACGTCGCCGCCTGCGGCGGCCGGCGCGTCAACTTCGTCACCCATTCGATGGGTGGAATCCTTGCCCGCGCCTGGCTCGGCGCGAACCGGCCCGAGAGGATGGGCCGGGTCGTGATGCTCGCCCCGCCGAATCAGGGCTCCGAGCTGGTCGACGTCTTCGGCGAGTTCGAGCCCTTCGAATGGGTCAACGGCCCGGCGGGCCTCGCCCTCGGCACCGGTCCGGACAGCCTGCCGAACGAACTGCCGGACCTGCCCGATTACGAGGTCGGGATCATCGCCGGCACCGCTTCGCTCAACCCGGTCTATTCCGCGCTGATCCCGGGCGCCGACGACGGCAAGGTCTCGGTCGCGTCGACCTTTCTCGACGGGATGACCGACCACATCACCCTGCCGGTCAGCCATACCTTCATGATGAACAACCCGCTGGTGATCGGCGAGGTGCTGAGCTTCCTGCGCACCGGCGCCTTCGATCCCGACCTCACCATGGGCGAGGCGCTGTTCGGCCCCGGCGACTAGGCCGCCCCCCCGTATCGCCGGGGTCGATGCGGCCGCCCTGGGGGGCGCGCCGTCATCCTCCTTCGCAGGGTCGCAAATACCTCGGCGCCCCGACAGGGCCCGCGCGACGCCGGGGGCGGGGCGCCCGGCGGGATGGCGGGCGGGGCGACGGCGCCAGCCGAGCGCCGTCCGGCGGCCTAGCCCGCCGGCCCCGTGACCCGGTTCGCGTGGCCCATCTTGCGGCCGGGCCGCGCCTCGGCCTTGCCGTAGAGATGCAGCGCCGCACCCGAGGCCGCGAGGTCCGGCACCCGGTCCATGTCGTCGCCGATCAGGTTCTCCATCACCACGTCGGAATGGCGCGTCCCGTCGCCCAGCGGCCAGCCCGCAACCGCGCGGACATGCTGCTCGAACTGGTCGATGACGCAGCCGGTCTGGGTCCAGTGCCCGGAATTGTGCACCCGGGGCGCGATCTCGTTCACCACGAGCCCCCCCGGCGTCACGAAGAGCTCCACCCCGAGCACCCCGACATGGTCGAGCGCGTTGAGGATCCGCGCCGCCAGCAGAACCGCGTCTGTTCGCCGTCCGGCATCGAGCGAGGACGGAACCGTCGTCGTCCGCAGGATCCCGCCCTCGTGCACGTTCTCGCCCGGGTCGTAGGCCGCGACCTCGCCCGACACGCCCCGCGCCGCGATGACCGAGACCTCGGCCGTGAAGTCGACGAACCCTTCCAGGATCGCCGGTGCGCCGGCCATGGCGGCGAGCGCGGCCTCCACGTCCTGCGGACCCGACAGGCGGGCCTGGCCCTTTCCGTCGTAGCCGAGCCGCCGGGTCTTGAGGATCGCGGGCGTGCCGATCTCCTCCAGCGCCGCCCGCAGCGAGGCCGGATCGTCCACGGGCGCGAAGGGGGCGACGGCCAGGCCGAGATTCCGCAGGAAGGTCTTCTCCGTCAGCCGGTCCTGCGAGGTGGCGAGCGCGCGGCGCCCGGGACGGATCGGCACCAGACTCTCGATCAGGTCGAGCGCCCGGGCGGGCACGTTCTCGAACTCGTAGGTCACGACATCGACCGAGGCGGCGAAGGCGCGCAGCGCGATCTCGTCCTCGTAGGGGGCGGTGGTCGTGCGCCAGGCGACGTCGCCCGCCGGCGGCTCGGCGCCCGGCTCGAAGACGTGGCAGCGAAAGCCCAGCCGCGCGGCGGCGACCGACAGCATGCGGCCGAGCTGGCCGCCGCCGAGGATGCCGATCACGGCGCCGGGGCGGAGCGGATCATGCGTCACGCGGCACCTCCGGGATCGACGCGGCGAGCGCCGCACGCCAGGCCTCCAGCCGGGCGGCCAGCGCGGGATCGGCGGTGGCGCAGATCGCCGCCGCCATCAGCCCGGCATTGATCGCGCCCGCCTGCCCGATCGCCATCGTGGCGACGGGAAAGCCGCGCGGCATCTGCACGATGGAATAGAGCGAATCGATCCCGCCCAGCGCGCGCGTCTCGATCGGCACGCCGATCACCGGGACGATCGTCTTCGAGGCCAGCATGCCGGGCAGATGAGCCGCCCCGCCCGCGCCGGCCACGATGGCCCTCAGCCCCCGTCCCGCCGCCTCGGTGCCGTAGGACCAGAGCCTGTCCGGCGTCCGATGGGCCGAGACGATCCGTGCCTCGTAGGGCACGCCGAGCTCGTCCAGGATGCGGCCGGCTTCGGACATGGTCGGCCAGTCGGACTGGCTGCCCATGACGAGGCCGACCAGCGGATCGGGGGAGGGATCGGGCATCGGGCACTCCTTGGCGGAAGGGCGCAGCGGCGCGGCGACCCCGCGGCCGTCCTAGCGGACCGGCGCCCCCGGCATCAAGACGGCCTGCCCCGCACGACCATCCCGGCACGAGGCCCGCCGCGGGGCGGGGGCATCCCGGGCCGGGCGGGGCGGTCAGGCGATGATGTCGGGCGTCAGCCGGTCCTCGAGCTGCGCGATCCGATCCTTCAGCCCCAGCTTCTGCTTCTTGAGCCGGCGGATCGTCAGCACGTCGGCGGCCGGGCCCCGCGCCTCGAGCGCGTGGATCGCCTCGTCGAGATCCCGGTGCTCACGGCGCAGCACCTCCAGCTTCACGCGGAGGACCTCGGTCTCGGTCATGGCGGCGGACATGTTCATGACCCGGTCATAGCGGCAGGTGGCCGCCATCCAAAGGATTTTCGCGCGCCTCGCGGGCGGATGCGCGGCGGCGCCCGCACCTTGCACGATTCCGGCGGGGCACCCATATTCGGGTCAGGCCCCGCCGCCGCGAAGCGGGACGGGCGCCCCACGATGTCGCTTCACCGCAAGGGCTCGGACCATGACGAAACTCACCCTCGGGGCCTATCCCCATCTCCTCGGCTTCGAGGACCTGGAACGCCTGCTCGAGCGCACGGCGAAGCACGCGGAGGGCTATCCCCCGTTCAACATCGAGCAGACCTCGGCCGAGAGCTACCGCATCACCCTGGCCGTCGCCGGCTTCGCCGAGGACGACCTCGCCATCACGGTCGAGGACAACCAGCTCGTGATCCGGGGCCGTCAGACCGACGACACCGAAGGACGCGTCTTCCTGCATCGCGGAATCGCCGCGCGGCAGTTTCAGCGGAGCTTCGTGCTGGCCGACGGCGTTGAGGTGGGGGAGGCGCGGCTGGAGAGCGGCCTTCTCCACGTCGATCTCGCGCGCAAGCGACCCGACACCGTGGTTCAGACGATTCGCATCAAGAGGAGCGTGTAGACATGAAGACCCCCCGCGATCTCAAGGAGACGGGCGAGAACATCGTCTACGTCAAGCCCGTCGACGTGGCCGACCTGCCCGAAGAGGTGCAGGAGCAGGCCGGGGAGCTGACCCAGCTCTTCGCCGTCCACGACAGCAAGGGCGCGCAGCTCGCGCTGGTCGCCGACCGCAAGCTCGCCTTCACCCTCGCCCGGCAGCACGACATGGTGCCGATGACGGTGCACTAGGCCCGCCCGGCCCGGCCCGTCGAGACGATCGAGCCGCGCCCGCCCGGGCGCGGCTTTCTCGTCCGGCCCCGGGGCCGGAGCTCAGGCGGCCGGCTGCGCCTCGTTGCCCAGCGTCTCGGCCACGAAGGCCAGCTTGCGCCGCACCTCGTCGCTCAGCACGAACGGATAGGGATCGTTCAGGCCGACCGTGCGGTTCAGCCCGTTCAGCGCCAGCGAGAGCGGCATCCAGGCCGAGAGAAGGTCCGAGGTGGCGACGCCTCGATAGGGGTCGCGGCCCAGCATGCTGCCCCCGACCGAGATCTGCATCGCCTGCGCCATCTCCATCGCGTCGACGATGTGCAGGTAATGGGCGAAGGTCTCGGCCCAGTCCTCCCACGGATGCGAGGCGGCATAGGTGCTGACGTGGCGCGCCTGCCAGTCCGCGGGCGGGCCGACCTCGTAGTTCCGCCGCAGCGCCTCGGCGTAATCGGCTCGGTCGTCGCCGAACAGGGCGCGGAACGCCTCCAGCCGGCCGCCGTCGCGGATCAGCCGATCCCAGTACCAGTGCCCGATCTCGTGCCGGAAATGGCCGAGAAGCGTGCGGTAGGGCTCGTGCATCTGGGTGCGGCGCCTCTCTCGCTCGGCATCGTCGGCCTCGGCCAGCGCGATGGTGATGACGCCGTCCGCGTGGCCGGTCATCGCCGCCTGCCCCCCCAGATCGGCGGGGAAGTCGAAGATCACCGGCTCGGTCGCGTGCGGCCCCGGCAGTTCGGGCCCCTGCCCAAGCCGCAGCAGCGCGTAGATCAGGCGCCGCTTCGCGCCTTCCATCTTCTGCCAGAGCAGCAGGTTGCCCGGATCGGCCAGGCCGGGGATCGTCCGGTTGTGGCGGCAGGCCCGGCACATCGCGCTGTCGCCGGCCGGGACGAGCCAGTTGCAGGCCGACAGCTCCCAGTTCTCGCAGAACCGCCAGGGCCCGCCGCTGCCGTCGGGGCGACGCCAGACCGGGCCGTCGGGCTCCACCGCCTCCATCCGGGCGCTGTCGGGATCGTATCCGACGTCACGCCCGCAATTCAGGCAGCGCGTGTTCTCGAAATGGAGGGTCTGCCCGCAGGCAGGGCAATGGAAGAGCTGCATGATCGGTCCCGGGTGGCGTTCCCCCGGACTACGCGCGAGGGGGCGTCCCGGTGCCACGAAGCGGCGCGAGCGAGAGCGCGATTCCCCCCAGCGTCAGGGCCGCCGCGGCGGCGAAGCGGGCATCCGGCGCCTCTCCCAGCAGGGCGGCGCCCCCCGCCGCCGCGATCACCGGAACGCAGAGCTGGGCCACCGCCGCCCGACTCGCGCCGAGGCGCGGGACCACGGCATACCACAGGGCGTAGCCGAGGCCGGAGGTCACGGCCCCCGACAGCGCGGCCAGAATCAGCCCCGCTTGCGGCGCCCTGAGATCCGGCGCGATCAGCAGCAGCGGCAGGACCAGCGGCACGGCGCACAGGAAATTGCCCGCGCTCTGCCCCAGCGGATCGCGCGCGGCCCGTCCCAGCAGCGAGTAGATCCCCCAACCCAGCGCCGCGGCCCCCATCGCGAGCGCGCCGAGCGGGTCCGGCGCCCCGCCCCCGCCCGGAAGCAGCAGCACGACCAGCCCGGCCAGCGCGATGCCGGCGCCGATCCAGCGGCGCGGCGGCACCGCCTCGCGTCCGAGGGCGGCGGCGAACATGACGACCTGGACGCCGCCGAACAGGATCAGCGCCCCGGTCCCGGCATCGAGCGCGAGATAGGCGAGGGAGAACCCGCCGAGATAGAGCGCGAGCGAGGCGGCCCCGCCCCAGCTGCCCCGCCCGGGGGCATCGCCCCGCCGGACGAGGGCGAGAGCGCCCAGCATCCCGGCCCCGGTCACGGTCCGCACCACCGCGAAGCTCACCGGATCCATCCCGCCCGCCACGGCGGCGCGGTTCAGCACCGAGTTCGCGGCGAAGGCGACCATGGCGAGGGCGGTGAGCAGGAGGAGGCGCATGCCGCCTCCCTGCCCCGCGGACCGGCAGGCGGCAAGGGCGGACCCGTTCGGCAGGCGGCGGGAGGCGCGGGGGGTTCCGCGTCGCGGTACCATGCGGAAGCGGGGCCGCGGGGGAACCTAGCGGTCGCGGCCGCGCATCGGGACTAGCGCGGCGGGCACCCGCCGGAGGAGGTCCGGCGATCCGGGCCACCCCCGAAACGGAAACGGGGCCGCCCGAAGGCGACCCCGCGATCTTCCGTGCAGGAAGGCGTGACTTACATCATGCCGCCCATGCCGCCCATGCCGCCCATATCGGGGGCACCGGCATCTTCCTTCTTCGGCTTGTCGGCCACCATCGCCTCGGTGGTGATCAGCAGGCCGGCGACGGACGCGGCGTCCTGCAGCGCGTGACGCACCACCTTGGCCGGGTCGATGACGCCGAACTTGAACATGTCGCCGTACTCTTCGGTCTGGGCGTTGAAACCGAAGGACTTGTCCGTCGATTCCTTGATCTTGCCCACGACGACCGAGCCGTCGACGCCCGAATTCGACGCGATCTGGCGCAGCGGGGCCTCGAGGGCCTTGCGCACGATCGAGATGCCGACGTTCTGGTCCGAGTTGTCGCCGGTGACACCGTCGAGCGCCTTGGCGGCCTGGATCAGGGCGACACCGCCACCGACCACGACGCCTTCCTGGACCGCGGCGCGGGTCGCGTTGAGCGCGTCATCGACGCGGTCCTTGCGCTCCTTCACCTCGACCTCGGTCATGCCGCCGACGCGGATGACGGCGACGCCGCCGGCGAGCTTGGCGACCCGCTCCTGCAGCTTCTCGCGGTCGTAGTCGGAGGTCGTGTCCTCGATCTGCTGACGGATCTGCGCGACGCGGGCCTCGATCTCGGCCTTGTCACCGTGACCGTCGACGATCGTGGTCTCGTCCTTGGTGATCGAGATGCGCTTGGCGGTGCCCAGCATGTCCATGCCGACATTCTCGAGCTTCATGCCGAGATCCTCGGAGATCACCTGGCCGCCGGTCAGGATCGCGATGTCCTGCAGCATGGCCTTGCGGCGGTCGCCGAAGCCGGGGGCCTTCACGGCGGCGATCTTCAGGCCGCCGCGCAGCTTGTTGACCACGAGGGTCGCCAGCGCTTCGCCTTCGACGTCTTCCGCGATGATCAGGAGCGGCTTGCCCGACTGGATCACCTGCTCGAGCAGGGGGACCATCGGCTGCAGCGACGAGAGCTTCTTCTCGTGCAGCAGGATCAGGCAGTCCTCGAGATCGGCCGTCATCTTGTCGGCGTTGGTCACGAAGTAGGGGGAGAGGTAGCCGCGGTCGAACTGCATGCCCTCGACCACTTCGGTCTCGGTCTCGAGGCCCTTGTTCTCCTCGACGGTGATCACGCCGTCATTGCCGACCTTCTGCATCGCGTCGGCGATCTGGCGGCCGATCTCCTTCTCGCCGTTGGCGGAGATGGTGCCGACCTGGGCGACCTCGTCGGAATTCTCGACGGTGCGGGCCGCGGCCTTGATCGCCTCGACGACCTTGGACGTGGCGAGGTCGATGCCGCGCTTGAGGTCCATCGGATTCATGCCGGCGGCCACCGACTTCATGCCCTCGACGACGATCGCCTGGGCGAGCACGGTCGCGGTGGTGGTGCCGTCGCCGGCCTCGTCATTGGTGCGGCTGGCCACTTCCTTGACCATCTGCGCGCCCATGTTCTCGAACTTGTCCTCGAGTTCGATCTCCTTGGCGACCGACACACCGTCCTTGGTGATGCGGGGGGCGCCGAAGCTCTTCTCGATGACGACGTTGCGGCCCTTGGGGCCGAGGGTGACCTTCACCGCGTTCGCGAGCGTGTTCACGCCCTTGAGCATGCGGTTGCGGGCGTCGGTGTCGAACCGGACGTCTTTCGCCATGGTGCTACTCCTTCAAATCAGGTGGGGATCGGAACCGTGCGGCGCGCTCAGGCGGCGGCGACGATGCCGAGGATGTCGGATTCCTTCATGATGAGGAGGTCTTCCCCATCGATCTGGACTTCCGTGCCGGACCACTTGCCGAACAGGACGCGGTCGCCGGGCTTCACGCCCATCTCGATCAGCTCGCCCGAATCCTTGCGCGCGCCATCGCCGCAGGAGATCACCTCGCCTTCGGCGGGCTTTTCCTTGGCGCTGTCGGGGATGATCAGACCGCCCTTGGTCTTCTCTTCGCTCTCGACGCGGCGGACGAGCACTCGGTCATGCAGCGGTTTGAACGCCATCTGTCACGCTCCTTGCAGAATCTTCGTTTCTCCCTCGCCCGGTCCCTGACCGGGGCCGAGGCGGTTGGCACTCACCTGGGGCGAGTGCTAACGGCGCCGAATTAGGGAGGAGCTCGCGCCCTGTCAACGGGTCGTGATCGGGAAAAGTATCGCGTCCGCGCCCTCTCCCACATCGGCACCGGAACCGCGAAATGAAGGGCTAGCCAGACGCGACGAAATGTCCTATGCGGGGGCCACACGCGAACGTGACGTCACTGACGGAGGGCTGCACATGACCTGGATCATCTCCATCACCTGCTAGGGCAGGCCGCAGCCTTCGGCGCGACCCTGCCCCGCATCGTCGCCCGATTCCACAACCGTCCGATCGCCGCCGCGTGTCCCCGGCAGGCCAGCATCCGACCCGCCCCGGCGGGCCCGGCCGGCTGCCCGCACGCCCAGCGTCGCCTCCCGTGACCCGCGCGTCCCTCGGACCCCATGCCATCCGCGACTTCCGCGCCCGGACCGGGCCGCCGCCCCTTCGGGCGTGCGTCCCGCCCGGCCGGTCGACCCCAGGTCCGGGCGCTGGTGCCCGGGCCGTCACCCCGAGAGGACGAACGAGATGTTCACCCTGACGCACGACCCCCGCCACCACGGGGCCCAATACCGCCGGGACATCCAGGGCGATCTGCCCTGGGAGGGCCGCCGGGCGGTCCGCCGGGCACAACCCGAAGAGCTGAGGCTCACCCTGCCCGTCGCCGCCCTGCCGGCGCCGATCCCGGCCACCCGGGCGCCGCCGGACCCGCCCGAGGCCGCGCCCCGGCCTGCCGGCGGGGGCGGGCTGCTGGCGCTGCTGCGCCGGCGGACGAGCCCCGCCCCCGCCTGAGCGGACCCGTCCCGCATGAGCCGGACGCCCCCGCCGGGTCTGTCCCCGGCGGAACTGCGCCGGGCCGGTTGCGGCCGGTCCGGCGCTCTCTACACTCCGGCCGCGGCGGCGCCCCTTCGGCGCCGCCGCCCCTCCCCTGGTCCGACCGGAGCTGCCCCGATGCGCCTCGCCCCCCTCGCCCTCGCGCTGATCGGCGCGCTGCTGCCCGGTCTCGCCGCCGCGCATTGCGGCGCGACCTCGCTGCTCGACCGGCTGCCCGACGAGCGGCGTGCCGCGCTGGAGGCGGAGGCCGCCGCGACGCCCTATGGCGCGGGCCTCGTCTGGGAAGCGGTGCGGGGCGAGGACCGCGCCGTGATCCTCGGCACGCTGCATGTCCCTGATCCGCGCCACGAGGCGCTGCTCGCCCGCGTCGCGGACGAGATCGCATCGGCCGAGCGCGTGCTCGTCGAGATCTCGCGCGAGGACGAGGCGCTGATGATCGAGGAGATCGCGGCAGATCCGTCGATCATGTACCTGTCCGACGGGCCCGCCCTGCCCGACCTGCTGCCCGCCGACCTGTGGGAGGACGTGCAGGTCGTGCTGCGCGCCCGGCAGATCCCGGTCTTCATGGGCGCGAAGTTCCGTCCCTGGGCGCTGATGACCGCGCTCGCCATCCCGACCTGCGCGATGGAGGGGGTGATGTCGGGCGGCCTCGGCCTCGATCACAGGGTGATGGCGGCGGCGGCCGAGGCCGGCGTGCCCGTCGCCTCGATCGAGTCGCGCCGCACCCTGGTCGACCTGTTCGACGAGGCGGGGATCGAGGCCGAGATCGCCCTTCTGCGTACCGCGCTGGTGGATCCCGTCATCCAGGAGGAGATGTATGTCGCGACGGTCGAGGAATACTTCGCCGGGAACACGGCCCTCGTCCTGCGGGTCGGCGAGGCGGCACTGGATTTCGTCCCCGATCTCGGCGGGCCGGAGGCGGAGGCGGCGAACGCCCTGTTCGAGGAACTGATGCTGGACCGCCGCAACATCGCCTGGAGCGCACGGCTGGACGCCGAGACCGACGGGGCCGACGCCCTCTTCGTGGCGGTCGGGGCGGCGCATCTGCCGGGCGAGGCGGGGCTTCTGGCGTTGATGGAGGCGGACGGCTGGACCGTCCGCCCCCTCGACTGAGGTCTAGCGACCGCGGGACTTGCCGGGCAGCGGCAGCGGCTTGATGCCGCCCTTCGCGCCCTTGCCCGACAGGTTCAGACCGGGCGGCACCCGGCTGACCTGCTGCAGGTCGTGCTTGCGCGTCTGCGCCTTGCCCGCCGCCTTGGCGGGGCGTTTCTTCGATGTCGGCATGGATGGGCCTTTCGGCGAGAGGTCATGGGCCGCGCCACGCGGCACGGCGTCTCGCGGCCCCGGTTCAGGGGCCGGTCAGGCGCGCTGGTCCATCGTCGGAATCCTCCTCGAGGGGAAGCTGGTCGGTGGCCGCGCCCTCAGGCGGCGGCGCGGATGCGGTCGGACGGGGTCCAGACCTTCGGGGCCTGATCCATGGCCGGTATCCTCCTCGTGGACGAAGGCGATCGTAGCATATGCGGCCCGCCCGGGCAAGGAATCGCGGGGTGACACCCGGCCGGCCCGTCGCTACAAGCGCGGCGAATTTTCCCGGCGCAACGACGGAAAGACCCCATGACCACCACGCTCGTCTTCGGCCACAAATCCCCCGACACCGATTCCACCGGCTCCCCCCTGATCTGGGCCTGGTATCTCAGCCATACCGGCACGCCGGCCGAGGCCCGCCTTCTGGGCGAGCCCAATACCGAAGCCAGGTTCGTGGCCGAGCGCTGGGGCTTCGACCTGCCGCCGGTGATCGAGGACGTGGAGGCCGGCCAGCCGGTCTGGATCGTCGACACGAACAACCCGGCCGAGCTGCCGCCCTCGATCAACGCGGCCGACATCCGCGGCATCGTGGATCACCACAAGCTGACCGGCGGGATCGAGACAAAGACGCCGATCGACATCACCGTGCGCCCGCTGGCCTGCACGGCCACGATCCTGTTCGACCTGATGGGGGCCGAGGCGTCGCACATGCCCGAGGGGATCAAGGGGCTGATCCTGTCCTGCATCCTGTCCGACACGCTGGAATTCCGTTCGCCCACCACGACGCCGATGGACCGGGGCCTGGCCGAGCAGCTGGCCGGCGAGCTGGGCGTCGACATCCCCTCCTTCGCGGCCGAGATGTTCGCGGCGAAATCCGATGTCTCCTCCTTCTCGGAGGCCGAGCTGCTGCGCATGGACAGCAAGGAATACGCCGTCGGCGGGACCGAACTGCGCGTCTCTGTCCTCGAGACGACGGCGCCGAAGATGGTGCTCGACCGCAAGGACGCGCTGATGGCGGCGATGCCCGGCGTCGCGGCCGAGGACGGCGCGCACGAGGTGCTGCTCTTCGTCGTCGACATCCTGAACGAGGAGGCGACCCTGCTGGTCCCGAACGAACGGGTGAAGGCGATCGCCGAGGCCAGCTTCGGCGTGACCGTGACCGGCGACAGCGTGGTCCTGCCCGGCGTGATGAGCCGCAAGAAGCAGATCATCCCCGTCCTCAAGGCCTGAGGACTGGACCCCGGAACGGCGGGGGCGGGCCGGTCCCGCCCCCCTTCGCCTCAGGGCGTCAGGACGGCGCCGATCCCGTGGGCGACGCCGTTATCGGCCACCATGTCCGCCTCGACCACGCTGGCCTGCGACCCCGAGGGCGCGGTCAGCATAATCTGGCCGTTCTCCATCGAGACGGTCAGCACATCGCCGGCCAGGGTCTCCAGCTCGGCCCCGGGCTCGAGATCGTCCGACAGGATCTCGCCCTCGACGACGTGCAGCTCCAGGATCCCCGCCAGCCGCTCGGGATCCTGCAGAAGGGCATCGAGATCGCCAATGCTCTCGAAGGCGGCGTCTATGGGGGCGAAGACGGTCACCTCCTCCATCGTGGCCACGGGCTCGGCCAGTCCGGCGGCGAGGGCGGCCTCGATCAGGGTGCCGTATCGTTCGCTCGCCCCCATCACCTCGATCACGTCGACGCGGTCGGGGCTCATGTCCTGCGCGAGGGCGGCGGAACCGGCCATCAGGCCGGCGGTCAGGAGGGTCGCTTTCAGCATCGGTCGCTCCGGGTTCGGAAAGGGAGTCGACCCGTTCAGCTAGACGGCCCGCGCGGGCGATCAATGCGGCCGGCCGGCCCGCGCCCCCTCGCCGCCATCTCGCGGGCACTGGTCCCGGCCGCGTCTTTGGTCCATCACCGCACCCGCATCCGGCCGATGGAGAGACCGCCATGACCCGCATCATCGACAGCATCGCCGAGATCGCGGCGGAGTACGACGCCGCCTTCGTCGATCTCTGGGGCTGCATGCATAACGGCCTGCACGCCTTCCCCGAGGCGGTGGCCGCGATGCGCGGCTTCCGGCGGGGCGGCGGCACGGTGGTCCTGCTGACCAACGCCCCCCGGGCGCGCGGGCCCGTGGCGACGCAGATCGCCGGCCTCGGCATCCCCGAGGAGTGCTACGACACGATCGCCACGTCGGGCGACGCGGCGCGGGCGGCGATGTTCCAGGGCGTCGTCGGGCGCAAGGTCTGGTTCGTCGGCGAACAGACGGACATGTCCTTCTTCGAGCCGCTGAAGATCGTCCACGATCCCGTCGCCATCGAACGCGTCCCGCTGGAGGAGGCCGAGGGCATCGTCTGCTGCGGCCCCTTCGACCGCTTCGCGGCGCCGGACGCGCTGCGGCCGCAGTTCCTCGCCGCGCGGGAGCGCGGCCTGAAGCTGCTCTGCGCCAACCCCGACATCGTCGTGGACCGGGGCGAGGCGCGGGAATGGTGCGCCGGCGCGCTGGCGCAGCTCTACGAGGAGATGGGGGGCGAGGCGCTCTATTTCGGCAAGCCGCATCCGCCGGTCTACGACCTCGCGCGGGCCCGGCTGCGCGACACCGGCGCGCGGGTGGAGGACAGCCGCATCCTGTGCATCGGCGACGGCATCCGCACCGACATCCTCGGCGCGCAGGGCGAGGGGCTGGATTCGCTCTTCATCACCGGCGGACTGGCCGCGGCCGAGACCGCGACCGCCCCGGGCGGCCAGCCCGATGCCGGCCGGCTGGACGCGTTCCTGACGGGCGAGCAGGTGACGCCGACCTATTCCATCGGCTTCCTGCGCTGAGCCCCGCCTTGCGGAGCGGCGCGGGCGGGGCTACCCCGCGAGGCATGCGCATCATCCGCGACAGCCAGTTCGTCCGCCCCGAGGACCGGGGTGCCGCCGCCGCGATCGGCAATTTCGACGGCGTGCATCTGGGCCACCAGGCGGTGCTGGACGTGACGCGGGGCGCGGCCGGGACCGCGCCGCTCGGCGTCGTGACCTTCGAGCCGCACCCGCGCGAGTTCTTCGCCCCCGGCGCCCCGCCCTTCCGCCTGATGAACGCCGAGGCGCGGGCCAACCGGCTGGCCAAGCTGGGGGTGGCGCGGCTCTACGAGCTGCCCTTCAACGCCGCGCTGGCCGGCCTGCCGGCCCGCGACTTCGCGGCCGAGATCCTGCACCGGCGGCTGGGCCTGACCCATGTCGTCGTCGGACCGGACTTCCAGTTCGGCAAGGGCCGGGACGGGGACGCCGCCGCGCTGCAGGCGCTCGGGGCCGAGCTGGGCTTCGGCGTGACCGTGGCCCCGGTCCGCGAGGGGGCGGAGGGGCGCATCAGCTCCACCGCGATCCGTACCGCCCTGACCGAGGGCCGCCCCCGCGACGCGGCCGGCATGCTGGGCCACTGGCACCGGATGGAGGGGCCGGTGATCCGCGGCTTCCAGCGCGGGCGCGAGCTGGGCTACCCCACGGCGAACATGTCCATCGACGGGCTGCATCCGCCGAAATTCGGGGTCTACGCCGTGCGGGTCGACGTGCTGGACGGCCCTTACAGGGGCAGCTACGACGGCGCCGCCTCGATCGGGGTGCGTCCGATGTTCGACGGCGAGAGCCCGAACTGCGAGACCTTCCTCTTCGACTTCTCGGGCGATCTCTACGGGGCCGAGCTGTCGGTCGCGCTGGTCGAATACCTGCGCCCCGAGATGAGGTTCGACGGCCTGCCGGCGCTTATCGACCAGATGGACGCCGATTGCCTCCGCGCGCGGGAGGTGCTGGCCCGTGGCTGATCCCGCCCCGCCCCTGCGCGAGAGGTTCTGGGAGACCGTCCCCCTCCGGCAGATGACCCGCCCCGAATGGGAGGCGCTCTGCGACGGCTGCGGCAAGTGCTGCCTCAACAAGCTCGAGGACGAGGAGAGCGGCGAGGTCGCGCTGACCAACGTCGCCTGCCGACTGCTCGACGGGGCGACCTGCCGCTGCTCGCGCTACGAGACGCGGCACGACTTCGTGCCCGAATGCATCGTGCTGACGCCGAAGACCCTGAAGAAGAACCTCTACTGGCTGCCCGTCACCTGCGCCTACCGACTGCTCTGGGAGGGGCGGCCGCTCTTCGACTGGCACCACCTCGTCTCGGGCGATCCCGGCGCGGTCCACCGCGCGGGCGTGTCGATGGCCGGCCGCACCGAGAGCGAGCTCGAGGTCGCCGACGACGACTGGGAGGATCACATCATCGAGGAGCCGACCTGATGTTCTTTGCCTCCGACAATGGCGGCCCCGCCCATCCCCGGGTGATGGAGGCGCTGATCGCGGCCAATGACGGCTATACCTCCGGCTACGGCGCCGAGGCGCTGGCCGAGGAGGTGCGCGGCGAGCTGCGCCGCATCTTCGAGGCGCCGGAGGCGGCGGTCTACCTGGTGCCCACGGGCACGGCCGCGAACGCGCTGATCCTCGCCACGCTGGGCAATCCCTGGGACGCGATCTTCTGCACCGCGATGGCCCATATCAACGAGGACGAATGCAACGCGCCCGAATTCTACTCGGGCGGCGCCAAGCTGGTTACCGTGCCGGACGAGCGCGCCAAGATGAGGCCCGAGGCCCTGCGCGCCGCGATCCTCGAGCACGAGCGGCGGGGGGTGCACGGCGCGCAGCGCGGCCCCGTCTCGATCACGCAGGTGACGGAGAAGGGCACCGTCCACACGCTGGACGAGATCGCCGCCCTGACCGACACGGCGAAGGCGTTCGGCCTGCCGGTCCATCTCGACGGGGCGCGCTTCGCCAACGCTCAGGTGGCGCTGGGCTGCAGCGCGGCCGAGATGACCTGGAAGGCCGGAATCGACGCGGTCAGTTTCGGCGGCACCAAGAACGGCTGCCTCGGAGTCGAGGCCTGCATCTTCTTCGACCCCGCCCACGGGGCGGAGTTCGAGCTGCGGCGCAAGCGCGGGGCGCATCTCTTCAGCAAGCACCGCCTGCTCTCGGCGCAGATGCAGGGCTATCTGGCGGGGGATCTCTGGCTGGAGCTGGCGGCGGCGGCCAATTCGGCCTGCGCGCTGCTGACCGCCGGCCTCGCCGAGGTGCCGGAGGTCGACATGCCCTGGGGCGCCGAGGCGAACATGATCTTCTTCACCGCGCCCCGGTCGCTGCACCGCCGGCTGCAGGAGGGCGGCGCGCGCTACTACGTGATGGACGGCGATCCGGCGGCGGGGGCGGCGGACGAGCGCCTGACCGGGCGGCTGGTCTGCGACTGGTCGATCGGCGCGGCGGGCGTGGACCGGTTCCTCGCGCTGCTCTGAGGTCGGGCCGGGTGCGGGGGCGGGTGGATGCAACCCACCCTATGGGGCCGTCGCGTCGATCAGTACGTGATTCACCCGGTGGATGGACCTCCGGGGGTGGGTGCGACCCTCCCTACGGAGCCGTCGCGTCGATCGGAACGTGATTCACCCGGTGGCCGGGCCTTTGGGGGTGGGTGCGACCCACCCTACGGGTGGCCGTTCCCTCTGAACGGTATGTGTTCCGCCCGGTAGGCTGGATGGCGGCGCGGGGCGGCGTTCCCACGTTCGGGGTCGCTCGCACCCTGCATGTAGGGTGGGTCGCACCCACCCCCCGGCACGTCGGCCCGGTCTCGACCACCCCCGGGCGGCACCCGCCGCCCGGCCCGCAACTGTCGTCTACAACCGCCCGGCCAGATGCGCGTCGAGATCGTCCAGGCGATCCTGGCCCCAGAAGCGTTCGTCGGTCTCGGTCACCCAGAAGGGCAGGCCGAACACGCCGGCATTGACCGCGTCCTCGAGGTTGCGGGCATAGACCTCCGCCCCGGTCATCAGGCCCCGGTCGGCGAGGCCGGGATCGAAGCCGGCCCCTTCCAGCGCCGCGCGGATCACTTCGTCGCGGGCGATGTCCTTCTCCTCGGCCCAGCAGGCGAGGGCCAGCGATTGCAGCAGCATGCCGGTATCGCCCGACCCGTCCTCCTGCGCGGCGATGATCGCGTAGCAGGCGGGCGCGCCGTTGGTGGGCCAGTGCGCGGGGCGCAGGTTCAGCGTCATGTCCGCCTTGACCGCCTGCCGCCGCAGCTCCTGCGCGCGGTATTCCTGGCGCGAGGGGTGGCGGTCCTTGGGCGCGGTGCCCCCCGTGCGCGAAAACAGCGCGATCACGTCGAGCGGCTTGTAGCTCAGCGAATGGCCGTGGCGCGCGGCGATCTCCTCGGGCCGGCCCCCCGCGAGGTAGGTATAGGGCGAGAGTGGCGAGCAGTAATAGTCGATCCGGCCCATTGGTCCCCTGCCCTTCGGTGCGGTTTCCCGTCAGGCTAGGCTTGTGCTAGGCGAAGTCAACGCCGCGACTCGGGGCCGCCGTCCCCTTGCTGCCCAGCCTATCTAGGGGAACGCCGCCCATGGTCACCGTGACCGAACCCAAGCTCATCGCCGGCAACGCCAATCCCGGGCTCGCGCGGGGCATCGCCCGGCGGATGTCGATGCACCGGGGGATGTCGGTCGGGCTGGTCGACGCGCGGGTCGAACGGTTCAACGATCAGGAGATCTTCGTCGAAGTGTACGAGAACGTGCGCGGCGAGGACATGTTCATCATTCAGCCGACCTCGAACCCGGCCAACGACAACCTGATGGAGCTGCTGATCATCTCGGACGCGCTGCGCCGGTCCAGCGCGGGGCGGATCACCGCCGTCATCCCCTATTTCGGCTATGCGCGGCAGGACCGCCGCACCAAGGCGCGGACCCCGATCACGGCGAAGCTGGTCGCCAACATGATCGCCGAGGCGGGGATCGAGCGGGTGCTGACGATGGACCTGCACGCGGCGCAGATCCAGGGCTTCTTCGACCTGCCGGTCGACAACCTCTACGCCTCGCCGGTCTTCAGTCTCGACATCATGCACCATTTCCGGGGGCGGCTGGACGACATGATGGTCGTCTCGCCCGATGTGGGCGGCGTCGGCCGGGCGCGCGAGCTGGCCAAGCGGATCGGCGCTCCGCTCGCCATCGTCGACAAGCGCCGCGAAAAGGCGGGCGAGATCGCCGAGATGACGGTGATCGGCGACGTGGCGGGCAAGACCTGCCTGATCGTCGACGACATCTGCGACACGGCCGGCACGCTCTGCAAGGCGGCCGAGATCCTGATCGAGCACGGCGCGACCGAGGTCCACTCCTACATCACCCACGGCGTCCTGTCGGGGCCTGCGGTGGAGCGGATCACGAAGTCGGTCATGAAATCGCTCGTCATCACCGACAGCATCGAGCCGTCGGAGGCGGTCAAGGCCTGCCCGAACATCCGGATCGTGCCGACCGCCCCGGTCTTCGCCCAGGCGATCCTCAACATCTGGAACGGCACCTCCGTGTCGTCCCTGTTCGAGCACGAGACGCTGGGTCCGATCTACGAGGGAATGTACACCTCGGCCGCCTGACCCCGGTCCGCGCCCTCCCTTCGGCGGCCCTCCTCTTCGGGGGGGGCCGGAACCCTCGCACGAAAGTGTGCGTTCTCCGCCTGAAGTTCATCAGGTCCGGCGGCGCGGCGTCCAGCCGGTCGCCGCGGACCCGGACGAAGGAGAGAACCATGTCGACCAGCGACGACATCAAGAAGACCGCCGACGATATCGGCGACAAGGCGAAGGCGACTGCCCATGACGTGGTCGACGCGGCCAAGCGCACCGGTCGCGAGGCCGTCGACAGCGCCACCGCAGAGGCGACCCGCCGCGGCAACGAGGCGAAGTCCGCTACCGCTGGCGAGATCCGCACGGTGGCCGAGGCGCTGCGCAAGGCGGCCGACGACCTGCAGGACGGTTCGTACCAGGAGAAGACCTTCGGCTACCTGGCGAACAACCTCGCCGACATGTCGGACCGGGTGGAGAGCAAGGATATCGGCGAGATCGTCGAGGATCTGACCTACTACGCCCGTCGCAACCCGGTGCTCTTCCTCGGTGGCGCGGCGCTGCTCGGTTTCGCCGTCACGCGCTTCGGCAAGGCCACGTCGCGCAGCACGCCCTACGAGGCCGGCTACGGCACCGACCGTCCGGCCACGGCGCAACCGCAGCAGACCCCCGGCTTCGCCTCGGCCAGCCCGGCGGGCAGCCCGGCCGCCGCGACGACCCGCGGCGGCGCGGTCCACGCGCCCAGGACGCAGGTCTGAGCCATGCGCGATGTGCCTGAAACCGGTCCCCGCTCGGTGACGGCGCTGCTGCAGGACATGTTCGAGCACCTGCAAGCGCTGGTCCGGAACGAGGTGGACCTCGCCAAGGCCGAAGCGCGCGAGGCGCTGACCAAGGCGGCCACCGGCATCGGCCTTCTGGTCGCCTCGATCGTCGTCGCGGTCTGCGCGCTGAACGTGCTGACCGGCGCCCTCGTCGCCGCCCTCGCGGCCGGGCTGGACCTGTCCGTCGGCTGGGCCTCGCTCATCGTCGGCATCGGCTACCTCGTCGTCGTTGCGATCCTCGTCGCGATCGCCCGGGCGAACTTTAAGAACATCACGCCGCGCCGCACCGCCCGCAACGTCGAGGCGGACGCGCGGACCATCAAGGAGTCCCTCCATGACTAACCACTACCGCACCCCCGAAGAGATCGAGCGCGACATCGAGCGCGAGCGCTCTGGGCTCAGCTCCACGCTCCACGACCTGAACGACCGGCTCTCCTTCGACAACCTGGCCGGCGATATCGGCCACCAGGTCTCGGGCTACGCCTCCGACCTCGGCACCTCCGTCTCGCGCGTCGTGCGCGAGAACCCCGTCGGCGTGGCTCTGACGGGTATCGGGATCGCGTGGCTGATCTTCGGTGACCAGGCCAAGGCAAAGGTCCACGACCTGCGGCACTCCGACGATGCCGACGAGTATCCCGCCGCCGCGCCGGTCCCCGCGCCCAGCAGCCGGACAGGCTATTCGAGCAGCTATACCGGCGGCTACACCACGCGCGAGACCTACACGGCCCGCGACCCCTATACCGGGCGCACCATCACCCGGACCCGCATCGCGGCGCGGCCCTCGGAGACCGGTGCCTATGTCAGCGGCCGAAGCAGCGCGGGCGCCTGGGCCGACGACCGGAACTGGGCCGATACCGATTTCGAGGCGACCCACGAGGATACCGATGCCAGCCCGACCTTCCGCGAGCGGATCTGGTCGGCCGTGGAAGGCGCGAAGGACAAGGCGGGCGAGCTGGCCGACAGCGTGCGCCACGGTGTGCATGACGCCGCCCACGGCGTGTCGGATCGCAGCGACCGCGCCCGGGCGGGGCTGCGGCACCGGACCCGGATGACGAGCGACGCCGCCAAGCGGATGCGCAGTCGTCTGTCCGAGGGCACCGAGCACCTGTCCGAGGATGCCCGCAATCGCGTGATCGCCGCCCGCGAGCGCGCCGTCGTCGCCCGCCGAGACGCCTCCGACGCGTTCAAGCGCCGGTCGCGCGAGGTGCAGGAGAGCTACGACCGGCAGCCGCTGGTCGGCGGCGCGATCGCCTTCGCCATCGGCGCGGCCGTCGGTGCGATGCTGCCGCGCACACGGATGGAGGACGATTACCTCGGGGCCCGCAGCGACGAGCTCTATCACCGCGCCGAGGCGATCTTCCGCGAGGAGATGAAGAAGGCCGAGGGCGTCGTCTCCGATACGCTGGACGCCGCCTCCGACAAGCTGCACGAGACGCGCGGCGATGCCGAGGATGCGGCCCGCGATCTCGGCCGCGAGGCGAAGTCGAACGCGCAGGACGTCGCGGCGACGGCGCAGAAATCGGCCGAGGAGCGCAAGCTCGGCGATGTCAAGGACGACCGCAAGGGCTGACCGTCCCGCCGGAACGGGCACAGGGCCGTCCCCTTGCCGGGGCGGCCCTTTTCCGTGGGATCAGTCGATGTCCCACATGTCGTCGCTTCGCACCGTCCCGATCGCCATCCAGCCGACGCGGATCCGGGCGATGCGACTGTCGCCCCAGGTGCGGAAGACGATCGTGAACCCCTCGGGATCCTCGTCCTCTGCGGCGAGGTCGAGGCGGGTGTTCCGGTCGCTGGCCACGTCCTGCATCGTGATCCAGGCGCTGACGACCGGCGCGCCCGCGAAAGGCTCGTCGAACGAGATCCTCCGGCGGATCTCGCGGTCCCCGCTGCCGGCCCACATCGCACCGTCATCGGCGAAATCGCTGAAGAGGACGATCTCGCCCCGCGCGATGCCGACTGCGCCGCTGTCGATCTTCCGCATCCGTCCCCCCGAGCCGCTGTCCCCCAGATTGCCCGACCCGGGGGGAACTTGACCAGTACCCGCGGGCGGGACGCAAAAGGAAAGGCCCCGGGGCGTCGCCGCACCGGGGCCTTTCATGCATCGCGTGTCGCTGCACTCAGGGGGCGAGACCGCCGCCAATCCGGATGTGATCGCCGACGGCGACCATGTCGGCGAGCAGCTTGGCCGCGTCGTCGACCATGCCCGGCTCGTTGACGAACTGCTCCTGCGCCTTCTCGTGCGCGCGGCGCGCCTCGTCGATGAGGCCCTGCATCTTCTCCTCGGTCATCTCGGCGCGCGGGATGGCCTGCTCGGCGAGGACGGAGACCGAGTCGGCGCCGATCTCGGCGAACCCCCCCGAGACGACGTATTCCTCGGCCTTGCCGTCGCGGGTGACCCGCAGGATGCCGGGACGCAGCGTGGTGATGGTCGGCGTGTGGCCGGCCATCGCCGTGAGATCGCCGTCCGTGCCCGGGATCGACACCTCGCTCGCCTCGGTCGAGGCGAGCCGGCGTTCCGGGCTGACGAGGTCGAACTTGAAGGTGTCAGCCATCTGGATCAGGCCGCCGCCAGACGCTCGGCCTTGGCCTTCACGTCCTCGATGCCGCCGACCATGTAGAAGGCCGCCTCGGGCAGGTGATCGTATTCACCCGCGACCACCGCCTTGAATGAGGCGATCGTGTCCTCGAGCGGGACCTGCACGCCGTCGGAGCCGGTGAAGACCTTCGCCACGTCGAAGGGCTGGCTGAGGAAGCGCTGGATCTTCCGGGCGCGGGCCACCGTCAGCTTGTCCTCTTCACTGAGCTCGTCCATCCCGAGAATGGCGATGATGTCCTGCAGCGACTTGTAGCGCTGGAGGATCCCCTGCACGTCGCGGGCGACCTTGTAGTGCTCCTCGCCGAGAACGAGCGGATCCATCAGGCGCGACGTGGAATCGAGCGGGTCCACGGCCGGGTAGATGCCGAGTTCCGAGATCGCGCGGTTGAGAACCGTCGTCGCGTCGAGGTGCGCGAAGGTCGTCGCCGGCGCCGGGTCGGTGAGGTCGTCGGCGGGGACGTAGACGGCCTGGATCGACGTGATCGAACCATTCCGCGTCGAGGTGATCCGCTCCTGCATGGCGCCCATGTCGGTCGCCAGCGTCGGCTGGTAGCCCACGGCCGAGGGGATGCGGCCCAGAAGGGCCGACATCTCGGAGCCGGCCTGGGTGAAGCGGAAGATGTTGTCGACGAAGAACAGGACGTCCGTCCCGGTCGAGTCGCGGAACTTCTCGGCCAGGGTCAGGCCGGTCAGCGCGACGCGGGCGCGGGCGCCCGGCGGCTCGTTCATCTGGCCGTAGACCAGCGCGATCTTCGAATCCGTCAGGTTGTCGGGCGTCAGAACGCCGGATTCGATCATCTCGTGGTAAAGGTCGTTCCCCTCGCGGGTCCGCTCACCCACGCCGGCGAAGACGGACAAGCCGGAATGCACCTTGGCGATGTTGTTGATCAGCTCCTGGATGAGCACGGTCTTGCCCACGCCGGCGCCGCCGAACAGGCCGATCTTGCCGCCCTTGGAATAGGGGGCCAGCAGGTCGATGACCTTGATGCCGGTGACGAGGATCTCGGCGCCGGTCGCCTGCTCCGCGAAGTCGGGGGCGGCGGCGTGGATCGGGCGATGCTCGTCCGCCTCGATCGGGCCCTTCTCGTCCACCGGCTCGCCGATGACGTTGAGGATCCGGCCGAGCGTCGCGGTGCCCACGGGAACCGAGATCGGCGCGCCCGTATCCGTCACCGCCTGGCCCCGGACGAGGCCCTCGGTCGCGTCCATGGCGATGGCGCGGACCGAGTTCTCGCCGAGATGCTGTGCGACCTCGAGGACGAGGCGCTTGCCGTTGTTGTCAGTCGTGAGCGCGTTGAGGATCGCCGGAAGGTGATCGTCGAACTGCACGTCCACGACGGCGCCGATGACCTGGGTCACTTTGCCGGTTGCGTCTGCCATGCTGGTGTCTCCGGTTCCTTAGAGCGCCTCGGCGCCCGAGATGATTTCGATCAGTTCGTTGGTGATGACGGCCTGGCGCGAGCGGTTGTACTCGATCGTGAGCTTGTCGATCATCTCGCCCGCGTTGCGCGTGGCGTTGTCCATCGCCGACATCCGCGCGCCCTGCTCGGACGCGCCGTTCTCGAGCAGCGCGGCGAAGATCTGGACGGCCACGCCCTGCGGCAGCAGCTCGGCCAGGATCTCTTCCTCGCCCGGCTCGTAATCGTAGAGCGCGCCCGTTCCAGCATCGCCCTCGCTCTCCTCGAAGGAGGCGGGGATGACCTGGGTCGCGGTCGGCACCTGCGCAACGACGTTCTCGAACCGCGCGTAGAAGATCGTGGCCACGTCGAACTCGCCGGCGTCGAACCGGTCGAGAAGCTTCTTGGCGATCCCCTGCGCGTCGCCGTAGCCGACACGCTGGACGCCGGAAAGGTCGACATGCTCGACGAACAGGTCGCCGAAGTCGCGGCGCAGCTGCTCGCGGCCCTTCTTGCCGACGGTGATGATCTTCACCGTCTTGCCCTCGCCGCGCAGCTTCTCGATCCGCGCGCGGGCAAGCCGCACGATGGACGAGTTGAAGCCGCCGCAGAGGCCGCGCTCGGCCGTCATGACGACGAGCATGTGCACGTCGTCCTTGCCGGTCCCGGCGAGCAGCCGGGGGCCGTTATCCCCCGACATGCCGCCGGCGAGGCCGGACATCACCGCGTTGAACCGCTCGGCATAGGGCCGGGCGTTCTGCGCCGCCTCTTCGGCGCGGCGCAGCTTCGCCGCGGCGACCATCTGCATCGCCTTGGTGATCTTGCGGGTCGACTTGACCGACGCGATCCGGTTCCTGAGGTCCTTGAGATTGGGCATCTAGCCGCTTCCCTCCTTGATCCGGATCAGCCGAAGTCCCGGGCGAACTCGTCCAGCGCGCCCTTGATCTTCTCCTCGGCGTCGCCTTTCACCTTGGGATCCTCGTTGGTGATGAAGTCGAGGACGTCGCGGCGGTTGCTCCGCAGGTGCTTGAGCAGGCCCGCCTCGAACTCGCCCACCCGGTTCACGGGCAGCTTGTCGAGATAGCCGTGGGTGCCGGCGTAGATGACGCAGACGATCTCGGCATTGGTGAGCGGCGCGTATTGCGGCTGCTTCATCAGCTCGGTCAGGCGCGCGCCGCGGTTCAGCTGGCGCTGGGTCGCGGCGTCGAGGTCCGAGCCGAACTGCGCGAAGGCGGCCATCTCGCGGTACTGCGCGAGCTCCAGCTTCACCGGGCCGGCGACCGACTTCATCGCGTTGGTCTGCGCGGCGGAGCCGACGCGGGACACGGAAAGGCCGGTGTTCACCGCCGGACGGATGCCCTGGTAGAACAGTTCGGTCTCGAGGAAGATCTGGCCGTCGGTGATCGAGATCACGTTGGTCGGGATGAAGGCCGACACGTCGCCGCCCTGCGTCTCGATGATCGGCAGCGCGGTGAGCGAGCCGGAGCCATGCTCCTCGTTGAGCTTGGCCGAGCGCTCCAGCAGGCGGGAGTGCAGGTAGAACACGTCGCCCGGATAGGCTTCGCGGCCCGGCGGACGGCGCAGCAGCAGCGACATCTGGCGGTAGGCGACGGCCTGCTTCGACAGGTCGTCGTAGATGATGAGGGCGTGACGGCCGTTGTCGCGGAAGAACTCGGCCATGGCGGTTGCGGCATAGGGCGCGAGGAACTGCATCGGCGCGGGGTCCGAGGCGGTCGCGGCGACGACGATGGAATATTCCATCGCGCCGTTCTCCTCGAGGCGCTTGACCAGCTGGGCGACGGTCGACCGCTTCTGGCCGATGGCGACGTAGACGCAGTAGAGCTTCTTGCTCTCGTCGTCTCCGGCGGCGTCGTTGTAGGACTTCTGGTTCAGCACGGCGTCGACGGCGATGGCCGACTTGCCGGTCTGGCGGTCGCCGATGATCAGCTCGCGCTGGCCGCGGCCGATCGGGATCATGGCGTCGACGGACTTCAGGCCCGTGGCCATCGGCTCGTGCACCGACTTGCGGGGGATGATGCCCGGCGCCTTCACGTCGGCGACGCGCTGTTCGGCCGCCTCGATCGGGCCCTTGCCGTCCAGCGGATTGCCGAGGCCGTCCACCACGCGGCCCAGCAGGGCATCGCCCGCGGGCACCGACACGATGGAATTCGTGCGCTTGACGGTGTCGCCTTCCTTGATGTCGCGGTCGGAGCCGAAGATCACGACGCCGACATTGTCGCGCTCGAGGTTCAGGGCCATGCCCTGGATGCCGCCCGGGAATTCGACCATCTCGCCGGCCTGGATCGAGTCGAGGCCGTAGACGCGCGCGATCCCGTCACCGACGGACAGCACCCGGCCGACTTCGGCGACCTCGGCATCCTGGCCGAAATTCTTGATCTGGTCCTTCAGGATCGCGGAAATTTCCGCCGCTTGGATCGCCATCTTACCGGGCCTCTTTCATGGTGTTCTGGAGCTGGGCGAGCTTGGTGCGGATCGACGTGTCGATCATCCGGCTGCCCACTTTCACGACGAGTCCGCCGATGAGGCTCTCATCGACGGCGGAATTGATCTTCACCTCGTGGCCGAGCTTCTCGGCCAGGGTGCGGCCCAGCCGCTCGGACTGCTCGGACGAGAGCGGGCGGGCGGTGGTCACGTCGGCCGTGATCTCGCCCTTCTCGTCCGCGATGCGGGCGCGCAGGGCGGTCAGCATCTGCGGCAGCACGAAGAGCCGGCGCTTCGAGGCCATCAGGCGCAGAACGTTGCCCATCGTGGCCGAAAGGCCGGCCTTGTCGGCGACGGCGCCGATCGCGGCCTGCTGCTGCTCGCGCGAGTAGATCGGCGAATGGATCAGGTCGCGCAGGTCCCCGCTTTCCGCCAGGGCCTGCTGCAGCGTGTCCACGTCCCGCTCGAGCGCGTCCATCTGGTTTTCCTCGCGCGCGAGGTCGAAGACGGCGCTGGCATATCGTCCCGCGATACCCGTCGCGATCGAAGCTGGTTCGGACAAGGTCCACCCTTTCGCGTGTCTCGGGGATCCTGGCACCGCCCGGCGGGGCGGCGGGGTCCCGTCTTGCAGATAGACCCGCGCCGCGGGGCGGAGCCGCTGTCGCGGCCCGTCCACATGGCACGGGGCTGTAAAATCAGCGTCCCTCTAGCAGAGCGGTAACGGACCCGCAACCTTCCGGAGACGCCCCGGACACCCTGCCGCGCGGGGCGGATCGCCCTGCCCTGCATGGCCCCGGTCCGGCCGCGTCCCCCTGCCCCGCCCGGGCCGTCCGGCGGGCCGGCTCGGGCACCGGCTGCGCGATTCCCTCCAGCACCCGCAGCGGCCGTCGGACCGCCTCGGTCAGGCCTGTGCGCGAGGGACGGTGCGGGCTGTAGGACGCCTCGGCGATCAGCACGCCGCCCGCGGCGAAGACCGGGATATGGCGGCCCGCGCTTTCCATCACGCCGGCCATCCGCCGCCACAACCGCGTGTCCCTCGGCGGCTGGTAGAGCGTGGAGGTCGTGCGCTCGGCCCGGAAGTGGTTGCGCCGCAGCTGCGCCTCGAGCTGGCTGGTCGAGTAGGGCCGGCCGTAGCCGAACGGCGTCGCGTCCGACCGCGACCAGAGCCCGGCCCGGTTCGGCACGATGAAGACCGCCCGCCCGCCCGGCGCCAGCACCCGCCCCGCCTCGGCCAGCAGGGCATCGGGATGGTCCGACGTCTCGAGACCGTGCAGCAGCACGAGGCGGTCGACGCTGCCCGTGGCCAGCGGCCAGAGCGTCTCCTCGCACAGGACGCTGACATTGGGCAGGCCGGCGGGCCAGTGCATCACCCCCTGCGGGCCGGGCATCAGTCCCACGACCCGGCGCGCCTCCGGCAGGAAGGGTCGCAGCAGCGGCACGGCAAAGCCGAATCCCGCGACGGTCCGCCCCCGTACATCGGGCCAGCGACGCACCAGCGCGTCGCGGATCACCCGCTGCGCCTGCCGGCCGAGGGCCGAGCGGTAGTAGAAGGCCCGCAGGTCCACCGCGTCGAGATGCATGCAGGCCCCGCTGGTCAACCTCCGCTCCGGCGATACCTTAGCGGCCCGATGCGCCGGCGCAAAGCATCGGCATCGGCCGATCGGCCGCGCGACCCCGCCCCACGACCCCGCGCCAAGAAGGAGCCCGCCGCGATGTCCTTTCACGTCATCCCCGTCCCCTGCCTGACGGACAATTACGCCTACCTGCTGCACGACGACCTCTCGCGCGAGACGGCCCTGATCGACGCGCCCGAGGCCGGTCCGATCATGGCCGAGCTCGAGAGCCGGGGCTGGGAGCTGACGGACATCTTCCTCACCCACCACCACGACGACCATGTCGCCGGGGTCGAGGACCTGCGCCGCCGCTACAAGCCGCGCGTCATCGGCGCGGCGAAGGACAGGCACCGGCTGCCGACGCTCGACCTCGCCGTCAGCGCCTCCGATGTGGAGGATACCTGCGGCGAGGACGTCCACGTCCTGGACGTGCCGGGCCACACGACCGGCCATGTCGCCTTCTGGCTGCCGGGACAGCAGTATCTCTTTAGCGCCGACAGCCTGATGGCCTGCGGCTGCGGCCGCCTGTTCGAGGGCGACGCCGCGATGATGTGGGCGAGCCTGAAGCCGCTGCGGGACCTGCCGCGCGAGACGATCGTCTGCTCGGGCCACGAATACACCGAGACGAACACCCGCTTCGCGCTGGGGATTGAACCCGGCAACGCCGACCTTAAGTCGAGGGCCGAGGCGGTGAAGTCCGCCCGCGCCGAGGGACGGGCCACCGTGCCGACATCCCTTGCCGAAGAGATCGCCACCAACCCCTTCCTCCGTGTCGACCGGCCCGAGCTTCGCGCCGCAATGGGCATGGAAGGCGCCTCCGACGTCGAGGTCTTCGCCGAAATCCGCAGCCGCAGGGACAGCTTCCGCTGAATGGCGGGGCGGTTCGGAGACAGGCCGGATTTGTGAAGGGGATGTGACGAATTTTGGCTTGAAGGACCGGGAAATAACCCGATCTTCAGTCCTACGAGGTCACGGTCCGGTCGGGTCCTCGGGCCCGGCGGACCTCCCAATCCAGAGGAGCACCGAAACGTGCCGTCATTCTCCTCCACGCTCGAGCAATCCATCCACGCCGCCCTCGCGCTCGCAAATTCGCGGCGTCACGAGCTCGCGACGCTGGAGCATCTCCTCTTGGCCCTCACCGACGAACCCGACGCGGCGCGCGTGATGCGCGCCTGCGCCGTCGACATCGAGGAGCTGAAGAAGAGCCTCGAGGATTTCATCGAGGACGACCTCTCCACCCTCGTCACCGATGTCGAGGGGTCCGAGGCCGTGCCGACCGCCGCGTTCCAGCGGGTGATCCAGCGCGCCGCGATCCACGTCCAGTCCTCGGGCCGGACCGAGGTGACGGGCGCGAACGTGATCGTCGCGATCTTCGCCGAGCGCGAATCGAACGCCGCCTATTTCCTGCAGGAGCAGGACATGACCCGCTACGACGCGGTCAACTTCATCGCCCACGGCGTCGCCAAGGATCCCGCCTTCGGCGAGAGCCGCCCGATCACCGGCACCACCGACGGCGCCGAGGAGGGCACGACCGGCGCCAGGACCGAGAAGGCGCAGGCCGCGGACGAGAAGGAGAGCGCGCTCGGCAAGTACTGCGTCGACCTCAACGCCAAGGCCCGCAAGGGCGAGGTGGACCCGCTGATCGGACGCGACCACGAGGTCGAGCGCTGCGTGCAGGTCCTCTGCCGCCGGCGCAAGAACAACCCGCTGCTCGTGGGCGATCCCGGCGTGGGCAAGACCGCCATCGCCGAGGGCCTCGCCTTCAAGATCGTCGAGGGTCAGGTGCCGGACGTTCTGTCGGGCGCCACGATCTTCAGCCTCGACATGGGCGCGCTGCTGGCCGGCACCCGCTATCGCGGCGACTTCGAGGAGCGGCTGAAGGCCGTCGTGACCGAGCTCGAGGAGCATCCGGACGCCGTCCTCTTCATCGACGAGATCCACACGGTGATCGGCGCCGGGGCGACTTCGGGCGGCGCGATGGACGCGTCGAACCTGCTCAAGCCCGCGCTGCAGGGCGGCAAGCTGCGCTGCATGGGCTCGACCACCTACAAGGAGTTCCGCCAGCACTTCGAGAAGGACCGCGCGCTGTCGCGGCGCTTCCAGAAGATCGACGTGAACGAGCCGACGGTCGAGGACGCGATCAAGATCCTCCAGGGCCTCAAGCCCTATTTCGAGGATCACCACGCGATCCGCTACACCGCCGAGGCGATCAAGACCGCGGTTGAGCTGTCGGCCCGTTACATCAACGACCGCAAGCTGCCCGACAAGGCGATCGACGTGATCGACGAGGCCGGCGCGGCGCAGCACCTCGTGGCCGAGAGCAAGCGGCGCAAGACCGTGGGCCCCAAGGAGATCGAGGCCGTGGTGGCCAAGATCGCCCGGATCCCGCCCAAGAACGTCAGCAAGGATGACGCCGAGGTGCTGAAGGACCTGCAGGGCTCGCTCAAGCGCGTGGTCTTCGGGCAGGACGCCGCCATCGACGCGCTGTCCTCGGCCATCAAGCTCAGCCGGGCTGGCCTGCGCGAGCCGGAGAAGCCGATCGGCAACTACCTGTTCGCGGGTCCGACCGGCGTCGGCAAGACCGAGGTGGCCAAGCAGCTGGCGGCGACGCTGGGGGTCGAACTGCTGCGCTTCGACATGTCGGAATACATGGAGAAGCACGCGGTCAGCCGCCTGATCGGCGCGCCTCCGGGCTATGTCGGGTTCGACCAGGGCGGGCTGCTGACCGACGGCGTCGACCAGCATCCCTACTGCGTGCTGCTCCTCGACGAGATCGAGAAGGCGCATCCGGACGTGTTCAACATCCTCCTGCAGGTGATGGATCACGGCAAGCTGACCGACCACAACGGCCGGCAGGTCGATTTCCGGAACGTGATCCTGATCATGACCTCGAATGCGGGGGCGTCGGACATGCAGCGGGCCCCGATGGGCTTCGGCCGCGACCGGCGCGAGGGTGAGGATACCGCCGCGATCGAGCGGACCTTCACGCCCGAGTTCCGCAACCGGCTGGATGCCACGATCTCCTTCGCGCCGCTGGGGCAGGAGGTCATCATGTCGGTGGTCGAGAAGTTCGTCCTCCAGCTCGAGGCGCAGCTGATGGACCGGAACGTCACGATCGAGCTCACGCCCGAAGCCGCGCAATGGCTGGGCGAGAAGGGTTACGACGACAAGATGGGCGCCCGCCCGCTGGGCCGCGTCATCCAGGAGCACGTGAAGAAGCCCCTGGCCGAGGAGCTGCTCTTCGGCGCCCTGACCAAGGGCGGTGTCGTGAAGGTCGGCGTCAAGGACGACCAGATCGAACTGCGCTTCGAGGCGCCGGGCAACAAGCAGCTCTCGTCGAAGAAGCCGCCGCTCCTGACCGCGGAATAGGACCGGATCGGGGCCGCCTTCGGGCGGCCCCTTTCGTTTGCGGGGTCGACCGTCATCTTCGAATGCCGGCCCGGACATCCGGCCACCGCCCCGACAGAGAGGCTGGCCCCGCATGACCCGCCCGATCCTCACCGCCGCCCTGCTCTCGCTGCCGATGGCCGCCGCCGCCCAGGATCCCGCGCTGGGTTGGCCGGTGGAGTGCACGCTCGGCGAGGACTGCTTCCTGCAGAACTATGTCGACGCCGATCCCGGCCCCGGCGCGGCCGACTTCACCTGCGGCCCGCAGAGCTACGAGGGGCATCAGGGCACCGACATCGCGCTGCGTTCCAACGCGGCGATGGATGCCGGGGTCGAGGTGCGCGCCGCCGCCGCCGGCATCGTGCTTGGCCTGCGCGACGGCGAGCCGGACAGCGCCCAGGGAAGGCCGGGCGTCCCGGACGTGGCGGGCCGGGAATGCGGCAACGGGGTGCTGATCGACCACGGGAACGGCTGGCAGACGCAGTACTGCCACATGGCGAGCGGCTCGCTCGTCGTGCGCGAGGGGCAACAGGTCGCGGCGGGCGATCCGCTCGGCAGGATCGGCCTGTCTGGCAACACGGAATTCCCCCACCTGCACCTCACCGTCCGCCGGGACGGCGTGGTCGTCGACCCCTTCGCGCCCCTCGCGGAGGGGGCCTGCGGCGAGGCGGGCGAGCCGCTATGGCTCGACCCGGTGGGTTACGATCCGGGCGGTCTGGTCTCGGCAGGGGTGGCGACCGCCGTGCCGGACTTCGTGGCGGTCAAGGACGGGACGGCACGGGATGTTCCCGGCCGGGGCGAGCCGCTGGTCCTCTGGGCGCAGGTCCATGGCGGTCGCACGGGCGACGTGCTCGTCCTGCGGGTGGCGGGGCCGGACGGCGAGGGGCTCGTCGACCATTCCGAGCTGCTGGAGCGCGACCAGGCACGCCTCTTCCGCGCCGCGGGCCTGCGGGCGCCGGAGGGGGGCTGGGCGCCGGGACGCTACGAGGGGACCGCCACCCTGACCCGCGACGGGACCGAGCTGGAGCGCCGGCCGATCGCGTTCGAGATCGCGCCCTGAGACAGTGGCCACAAGGCGCCCCCCGGGACCGCAGCCCGCGACCCGGGCCGACCGGCCCTAGCGCTCGGTCAGCTTCAGCTCGATCCGGCGGTTGGCGGCGCGCGCCTCCGGGCTGTCGCCTTCGACCAGCGGGCGGTATTCGCCGAATCCCGCGGCGGCGAGGCGCTGCGGCGGGATGTCCTGCTCCTCGGTCATGTAGAGCACGACCGACAGCGCCCGTTCCTGGCTGAGCTGCCAGTTGTAATCCGCATCGCCCGTCGTGTCGGTATGGCCGTCGACCCGGATCAGCCAGTCGATGTCCTCGGGGATCTCGGCCGCGATCTGGCGCAGCAGCTGCGCGACATTGGCCAGCTGGGCGCGCCCCCCGTCGGTCAGCTCGGCCGAGTTCAGGTCGAACAGCACCTCGGAGGAGAAGACGAAACGGTCGCCCACCACCTCGACCCCGTCGAACCCGGCGACGATCTGGCGCACGCGGCCGAAGAACTCGGACCGGAAACCCTCGAGATCCTGCGTCGCCGCCTCCAGCCTCTCGCGTTCCGCCCGCTCGAGCTCCAGCACTCGGCGCTGCTCGGCCGCGAGGCGCAGGGCGGCCTGGTTGAGCTGCTGCGTCAGGTTCTCGATCTGCACGCCGGCATCGGCATCCTCCGCGCCCTGCAGGTTCAGCGTCTCCTGAAGACCGGCGAGATCGGCGCGCAGCTGCGCGACCTGCGCGTTCAGCGCCTCCACCTGGCGCTGCGCCTCGGTCGAAAGCTCTTCCTCGTCGGCGAGCGCGGATTGCGCGGCGGCGAGCAGGCGGGCCTGTTCCTCGGCCTCGGACAGGCGCCGATCGGCCTCGGTCTGGGCGGCGGCGAGCTGCGCGACGGCATCGGCCAGCCGGGCGGACAGCGCGGCACGGTCGGTCGCGTCATCGGTCGAGGAATCGCGCAGGGCCGCCAGCTCGGCCTGCAGGCTCTCCTCGCTGAGAAGCAGCGCGGCAAGCCGCTCGTCCAGTCCCGCCGCGCGGTCCTCGGCATCCTGCTGCAGGGCCAGCGCCTCGGCCAGCCGGCGCTGCAGGTCGGCCTCGGTGAGGCCCGCCTCCTCGCGCGCGGCGGCGAGCGCGTCTTCGAGGGCGGCGAGATCGGCCTCGGCCGTGTCGCGCGCATCGAGCGCGGCCGCGAGGCGCGTGGTCAGATCCGCGTCCTCGGCCTCGGCCGCGACCTGCGCGGCGAGGGCGGCGGCGAGCTGCAGGTCGAGATCCTCGCGCGCGGCCTCGGCCGCGGCAAGCAGTGTCAGCGTCTCCTCCGCCTCGGCGCGCGCGGCCTCCAGCGACAGGGTCATCGCCGTCAGCTCGGCATCGGACTCCTCCAGCCGCGCGCGCAGGGCCTCGGCCGCAGCGGCCTCGGCGAGACGCGCGGCCTCCGCCTCGTCCAGCGCGGCGGCATTCTCGGCGATGTCGCTCTCCAGCGCCGCGATCCGGGTCGCGTCGGCCTCGGCGGATGTCCGGAGTTCCGCGACGAGGGCGTCCAGCGCCTCGCGCCGGGCGGCGGCGAGCCGCGCGGCCTCTTCCTGCGCGTCGACCTCGTCGCGGGCCTGCGCGAGCGCGAGGTTCAGGGCCTCCTGCTCGTCGATCAGGCGGGTCTCGGCGGCTTGCAGATCCTCGATCCGGGCCGTCATGCCCGCCGCCTCGTCCTGCAGCGTGGCGATCCGCTCATCCGCGGCCTCCGCCTCGCCCTGCAGGCGGGCGATCAGCCCCTCGTCCTCGCTCCGCTGCGCGAGCAGGCCCGCGACCTGCGCCTCGAAGCCCGTGATCTCCTCGCGCGCGGCGGCGAGATCGGCGGCCTGCGCGTCGCGCTCGGCGGTGAGCGAGGCGATGAGCGCACCCTGCCGCCGCGCCGCCTCGCTGGCCTCGCCCAGCCGCTCGGAAAGCGAGCCGACCCGGTCGGCGAGGCCGGCCGAACGCTCCTGTTCCAGCCCGAGCGCGCGGGTCAGGGTCGCGACCTCGCCGCTGAGCTCGTCAAGCCGGTTGGCCTGCCCGCTGATCTGGTCGCGCAGGACGAACTGCACGACCGTGAAGATCGTGAGGACGAACATCAGGACCAGCAAGAGGCCCGTCATCGCATCGACGAAGCCCGGCCAGATCGAGGCCTGGAAGCGGTTGGAGTTGCGGCGCTGCAGCGCCATGGCCTAGCCCTGCCTCTCGCGGAGGATCGAGTTCGGCACCTCGCGCACGGGCCGGCCGGATTGCCGCACCGCCCGTGTCAGGCTCTGCAGCTCGGCCCGCAGCTCGGCCACGCTTTCCTGTCGACCGGCGGCCAGCTCCTCCAGCAGGCGCAGCATCTGCACGTCGATCGAGCGCAGGCGCATCCGGCTCTCGGCGTCCATCCCCTCGCCCGCCTCGCCCATCCGTTCGAGCAACCGGTCCTGCCCGTCCGCGACGCGCTGGAGGGCGTCGGTCGCGTCGGTCTCGCCCAGCCGGTCGGCGAGCCGGGTCATCGCGCCGGCGAGCTGGGCCAGCCGCTCGTCCGTCTCCACCCGGCTTTCGTCGTTGCGCGTGAAGATTATCTGCAGCGTCTCGAGCTGGTCGGACAGGTGATCGACGACCTGCGCGACCGCGCCCGCCTCGCCGGCCCCCTCCCCCTCGCCGGCGAAGCCGACGCGGGTGATGGTGGACAGCCATTCCTCGAGCTCGCGGTAGAACCGGTTCTGTCCGTGCCCGGCAAAGAGCTCCAGCAGGCCGACGACGAGGCTGCCGGCGAGGCCGAGCAGCGAGGAGGAGAAGGCCGTTCCCATGCCGCCCAGCTGCGCCTCGAGCCCCTGCTGCAGGCGCCCGAACAGCTCGGTCCCGCTTTCCTCGGGGCCGGGATTGAGCGACCGGATCGTGTCGACCAGCGCGGGCACGGTCGTGGCGAGGCCGTAGAACGTACCGAGCAGGCCGAGGAAGATGAGCAGGTTGGTGAGGTAGCGCGTCACCTCGCGATCCTCGTCGATCCGCTGCGCGACGGAATCGAGGATCGAGCGCGTAGACGAGGCCGCCAGCTGCATCCGCGCCCCGCGCGAGCGCAGCAGCGTGGCCAGCGGCGCCAGCAGCGATGGCGCCTGCGGCAGGTTCTGGCCGCCCCGGGTCGAGGCGAAGCGCTCGATCCAGCGCACGGAATACCAGAGCTGCCAGACCTGCCGGAAGCAGGACAGCACGCCCAGCACGAAGACCGCGGCGATCACGCCGTTCAGCCAGGGGTTCGACAGGAAGATCGACGACAGGATCGGCCAGGCGACGGACACGCCACCCGCGACGAGCACGATCACCACGACCATCGTGGTGATCTGCCGGATCGGCCTGGTGAAGTGCGGCTCGGCCTCGGTTTCCCGCAGGTCCATCACGGACGGATCTCCCCTCGGGGTCTGGTTTCCGGGAATGGTAGGGCGCATCGCGCGCAGAGGAAATCGCTTTATCCTGGCTGCCGCAGGGCGGCAACACGTTCGGCCAGCCAGGTAAGGTCGGGATCGGCGATGCCCATGCCGGTCAGATGATCGACGGTCCGGGCGAGATACTCGTGGTTCGGTCCCCGCCCGCCGGTCGCCCGCGCGATCATCCGCGCCTGCGTTTCCAGGTCGTGGCGGACATATTGCCGGTGGTCCTTGTCGACGACATAGGCCAGCGCCGAGACGGCGCGCCCGTCCGTGAGGGCGAGGTCCACGTGCCGCTCGAGATAGGCCGAGGAGATCAGCTCGCGCTCGCGCAGATAGGCCAGCACCTCCGCCTCCTCGTCCGGGGCGACGCGCAGGGCCATGCCGGTGCAGCTCTCCCCCTGCTCGGCGTCGAGGGCGAGGACGAGGCCCGGCTCGGCCTCGGTGCCGCGATGGTGGATCGAGAGCATGCAGAAGCCGCGCGCATAGCCGTCCAGACGGGCCGTCACCGCCTCGACCGGGGTGAAGCCCGGATTCCACAGAAGCGAGCCGTAGCCGAAAACCCACATCGTCCTATGCTCCGCCCCTGCCCTTCGCCGGCCGGCGTGATACATCGCGCCGCCCGGATTCACAAAGCGGAAGTCCCACGATGCGTGCCCTGACCCTGATCGTCCTTCTCGCCGCCGCGCTCTATTCGGGTTGGTGGGTCCTCGGGCGCGGCCAGACCGCCCGGGTGCTGGACGAGACCGCCCAGCGGCTCGAGGCGGAGGGCTGGGAGGTCGCCTGGGACGAGGTGTCGACCACCGGCTTTCCCAGCCGCTTCGACACCACGATCGACGCTCCCCGCCTCGCAGCGCCGGAGCAGGCCTGGACCTGGTCGGCGCCCTTCCTGCAGATCCTGTCGCTGTCCTACCGCCCGACGGGGCTGATCCTGGCCTTCCCCGAAGAGCAGGGCGTCACGATCGGGGGCGAGGCCATCGCGGTCGAGGCGGAGGGGATGCGCGCGAGCTTCGACCTGACGCTGCCGCCGGGGCTGGAACTGACCGAGGCGGTGCTCGAGAGCGGCACGACCCGCCTGGAGGGGGCCGAGTGGACGGCCGAGCTCACGACCCTGCTGGCCGCGATCCGGCGGGCCGAGGGCGAGGATCCGGCCTACGATCTCTTTGCCCGCGCGACCCGAATCGTCCCGCCGGGTCTGCCCGAGGCCGCCCTGCCCCCCACGATCGAGCGGCTGGAGATCGACGCCCTCATGTCCACCGACACCGTCTTCGCGGCCGCGAGCGCCGGCGAGGTGCGCCCCACGGCGCTGGAGCTGCGGCACCTGACCCTCGCCTGGGGCGAAACGATGGTCGAGGCGGGGGGGCGTCTCGATGTCGGCCCGGACGGCGTTCCGACCGGGCGCATCGACATCGCGGTACGGAACTGGGCCCCGCTTCTCGACACCGCCATCGCAGCGGGGCTGGTCCCGGCACAGGCGGCCCCGGCGATCCGGCAGGGGGCGCGCATCGCCGCGCTCGGCCAGTCGGACCTGACGCTGCCGCTGGTCTTCGAGGGCGGCCGGGTCTCGCTCGGTCCCATCCCGTTGGGCGCCGCGCCACGGTTCTGACCGCGCGGGCGGGGCCGGCCGGAGGGTCTTGCTGCCCGCGGAGCCCGTCAGAAGGCCACGGTCGCCCGCCGCCGCGACAGGGCGAAGAGCGCGATGCAGCCGGTCGTCAGCAGCGCCGACAGCAGGAACGGCGCCCCCGGCAGGGTGGGCCCCGGCCCGGTGGTGAAGGCGAAGAAGATCTGCGTCATCAGCAGCGGTGCCACGATCGAGGCGAGCGCGTTGATCGCCGTGAGCGCGCCCTGCAGCTCGCCCTGCTGGTCGTCGGCGGCGGTCCGCGACAGGATCGCCTGCAGCGCCGGCATCACCACCGATCCGAAGGAGGCGAGCAGGATGAAGCCCAGCGCCACGCGGCCGTCGGTCACGGCGAAGAGGATGAGGAAGGCCGCGATCTCGACCCACAGACCCCAGATCACCGCCCGCGCCTCGCCCAGCCGGGCGACGATCGGTCCCATCAGCAGCCCCTGCACCACCGCGATGGAGATCCCGTAGAGGCCGAGCGACAGCCCCACCATGCCCGGCCCCCAGCCGAACTGCGCCTGCCCATAATAGGCCCAGACCGCCGGGTAGACGAAGAAGGCCACCCCGTAGACGAAGACCATCCACAGAAGCGGGGCGA
Organism: Wenxinia saemankumensis; assembly: GCF_900141735.1. Taxonomy (GTDB): domain Bacteria; phylum Pseudomonadota; class Alphaproteobacteria; order Rhodobacterales; family Rhodobacteraceae; genus Wenxinia; species Wenxinia saemankumensis. Next base: position 50,745 of record NZ_FQYO01000002.1, on the reverse strand, counting down.
GGCCGGGCAGCATCCCGATCTGCCGGAACGCCCCGACCGGGTTGGCGCGCGCCCAGCGGAACGGACGGCGGATCCGGTCCGTCACCGTCTCGGGCATGACGAGCCAGCCGAGCGTGACGTTGCAGCCGGCCAGCGCCGCCGCCGCCCAGAACGGCGCCCGCGTGCCCCAGGCGCCGAGCAGCCCGCCGATCACCGGCCCGACGACGAAGCCGAGGCCGAAGGCCGCGCCGATCAGACCGAAATTGCGGGCCTTCTCCTCCGGCCGGCTGATATCGGCGATGAAGGCGGCGGCCGTGCCCTGGGTCGCGGCGGTGATCCCGCCGACGATCCGCCCGGCGAGCAGCCACCAGATCGTCCCCGCCAGGGCCATCACCACGTAGTCCGCCGCCATCACCGCCAGCGAGACCAGCAGCACCGGCCGCCGCCCGAACCGGTCGGACAACGCGCCGAGCAGAGGGCCGAAGCCGAACTGCATGACCGCGAAGGCCGTGGCCAGCACGCCGCCCCAGACCGCCGCGCTGCCGAGCGTGCCACCCCGCACCTCGCGGATGAGATCCGGCATGACCGGCAGGATGAGCCCGATGCCCATCGCGTCGATGCAGACCGTGGCGAGGATGAAGAGGAGGGGCAGCCGCATGGACGAGCACTAGCCGGGCGGACCGGGCGGGGGAAGGTGCCCGGTGGCCGTGGAACCCAGGGCGCCGCCTTCCCGGCGCCCGGGACGGGCGGTAGCTCCGAACCGACCGGGCGCGGACGGACGGGCGGCACCTTGAACCGCCGGACGGGCGGGCGGACCGGGAGGCGGCGCCCTCGCGCTGCGCGGCAGCCACGAACCGCCCGGCTGCGGACGGAAGGGCGGCACCCTCACCCGCCGGGCAGGCGGGCGGATCGGGCGGCGGCGCCACGCCACGAGCATCGGACGAGCGGACCGGGCCCCGCGCGACCATCGGCGCCGCGCATCCCGGCACACGCCCTCCCGCTGGCCCTGCGGCCCGGGCCGCGCTACCTGCGCGGCCATGCGTGCCGCCCATCCCCTCACCCGCGACCTCGTCCTGATCGGCGGCGGCCATACCCATGCCCTCGTGCTCCGCCGATGGGGAATGGACCCGCTGCCGGGGGCGCGGCTGACGCTGATCGATCCCGCCCCCGCGGCGGCCTATTCGGGGATGCTGCCCGGCTTCGTCGCTGGGCACTACCCGCACGCCGCGCTGGAGATCGACCTGCCGCGCCTCGCCGCGCATGCGGGCGCGCGGCTGATCCTGGGCGCGGCGCGGGGGATCGACCTCGGGGCCCGGACCGTGGAGGTGGAGGGGCGGCCGCCCGTCGCCTTCGACGTGGCCTCGATCGACATCGGCATCACCTCCGCCATGCCGGGCCTTCCGGGCTTCGCCGAGCACGGGATCCCGGCCAAGCCGCTCGGCCCGTTCTCGCGCCGCTGGGCGGCCTTCGTGGAGGAGCGCGGCCCCGCGCGGGTCGCGGTGATCGGCGGCGGCGTCGCGGGCGCCGAACTCGCGATGGCGGTCGCCTACCGCCTGCAGCGGAGCGGACGGGAGGGACGGGTCACCCTGGTCGACCGTTCCGCCTTCCTCGCCGAGGCGACGCCGCGCGGCCGGCGGGTGCTGAAGGACCGGCTGCGTGCGCTCGGCGTGGAGCTGCGCGATCACGCACCGGTGGCGGAGGTGACCGAGGCGACGCTGCGGCTGCAGGACGGAACGGAGATCGCGTCGGACTTCTCGATCGGCGCGGCGGGCGCGGCGCCCTGGCCCTGGCTGGCGCAGACCGGGCTCGCCGCGACGGACGGGTTCCTCGACATCGACGCGTATCTCGCCACGTCGGACCCCGCGATCTTCGCCGCCGGCGACTGCGCGCACATGACCGCGACCCCCCGGCCCAAGGCCGGCGTCTTCGCCGTGCGGCAGGCGCCGGTCCTGGCCCACAACCTGCGGGCCGCGCTGGCAGGCCGGCCCCTGCGGGCCTACCGGCCGCAGCGGGACTACCTCAAGCTGGTCTCGCTCGGCGGCCGGGCGGCGCTGGCAGAGAGGTTCGGCACCGCCCTCGCCCATCCGCTGCTCTGGCGGTGGAAGGACCGGATCGACCGCCGCTTCATGGCGCGGCTGAACGACCTGCCGCCGATGCAGGCCGCCCCCCCGCCCCGCGACAGGGCGGCAGGCGGCGAGGGTCTGGCCGCGCCGATGTGCGCCGGCTGCGGGGCGAAGGTCGGGCGCGGCGCGCTGCGCACGGCCCTGGCCGGAGCGGGCGAGGTGCCCACGGACGACGCGGCGGTGCTGGAGACGGGGGGCGCGCGGCAGGTCGTCTCGGTCGATCACCTGCGGGCGGTCACGCCCGACCCGTGGCTGATGACGCGGATCGCCGCCCATCACGCGCTGGGCGATGTCTGGGCGATGGGGGCGCGGCCGCAGGCGGCGCTCACCACGCTGATCCTGCCACGGATGAGCGCCGAGCTGCAGCGCCGCACCCTGGCCGAGATCGCCGCGGCGGCGGCCGATGTGATGGACGCGGCCGGGGCGCGGATCGTGGGCGGGCACAGCTCGATGGGGGACGAGCTGACGATCGGCTTCACGGTGACCGGCCTCTGCGAGGCCGCGCCGATCACGCTGGCCGGCGCGCGGCCGGGCGACGCCCTCGTCCTGACGAAGCCTCTGGGCTCGGGCATGATCCTCGCCGCGGCGATGGCCGGGCGGGCGGGCGGCGCCGAGGTCGCGGCCTGCTGGTCGGCGATGGCGCGCGGCCAGGGCGCGGCGGCCGCCGCGCTGGCGGACGCGCATGCGATGACGGACGTCACGGGATTCGGCCTGGCCGGGCACCTCGCCGGGATCTGCGAGGCGAGTGGCGCGGGCGCCGAGATCGACCTCGCCGCCCTGCCCCTGATGGCGGGGGCGGAACGTCTGGCCGATCTGGGCGTGCGCTCGACGATCTGGGCCGACAACCGGACCGGGGCGGGCCCCGTCTTCGGCGCGGACGGGGCGCGGGGGGCGCTGCTCTTCGATCCGCAGAGCTCGGGCGGGTTGCTGGCCGCCGTCCCGGACGGCGCGGACGCGCTGGCCCGGCTGCGGGCGGCGGGCTGCGACGGGGCGGCGGTGATCGGCCGGATCGTCGCGGGACCGCCCCAGGTGGTCTGCCGCTAGGCAGGGTCTCGCAGGCGGGCCATCGGTTGGCGAACCGGCGCAGGCGCTCTGCCGGCCGGCGGGACGGCCCCGGGGGCTGACGGTCGGCGGTACGGTCGCCCGCCCGGCGGGAGGCGCGGGCGGAGAGTGCGGACGGTATTTGCGACCCTGCGAATCGGGGGGCGTGGCTCCCGGAATGACGGGGGCGGGAGGGGCCGGCGGGTCACCGCCCGGCGCCGGCGCGGCGGCGGCCCGGGGGGGATCGGTCGACGGAGCGGAGTCCGGCCCCGCCCGATCCCGATCCCGGCAGGGGCACCGGGTGACGGGCGGTCGCCGCGACGCGCGGGATCGGGGGTGCGCGGGCGGGTCGGATCCATCGCCGGGCCCGCCGGTCGCAGGCGGGCCCGGGCCGGTGCGGGCACCCCCTGGCAGAGGACGCGGAGCCGGGGTCGAGGCGCTCGCGCGGGGCCACCGCGGGGCGGCTCCGGGTCCGCTCGGAGGGGTCCGCTCGGAGGGGGCCGGGGCGGCGCGGATCCGTCGCGGCGCCCGCCGGGCTGGCCGATGGCCGGCGGGTCCGCCGGGCCGGCGCGGGCACCGAAGGGCGGGACCGGCGCCCGGCGCGCCGGCCGTTGCGGGGGCCGCGCCGGGAGCCTAGGCTCGCGCGCGATGTGCAACCTCTATTCCATGACCCGCACGCAGGACGAGATGCGACGCCTCTTCGAGGGGCTGGGCGCGGCGGATGCGCTGGGCAACCAGCGGCCGCTGGACGAGGTCTATCCCGACCAAGCCGCCCCGATCCTGCGGGTGGAGGCGGCCGGCCGGGCGCTGGCGCCGGGGCGCTGGGGCATGCCCTCGCCCCGCTTCGCCCTCGAGGGGAAGAAGACCGACCGGGGCGTGACCAACATCCGCAATACCGGCTCGCCCCACTGGCGACGCTGGCTGGCGCCCGCCCATCGCTGCCTCGTCCCCTTCACCCGCTTCGCCGAGCCCGCGGGCAAGGGGCGCGGCAATGCCTGGTTCGAAACCGCGGACGGCGCCCCGGCCGTCTTCGCCGGGATCTGGACGCGCTGGACGAGCGTGCGAAAACTGAAGGACGGCGAGACGACGGACGATCTCTACGGCTTCCTCACCTGCCCTCCGAACGCCGAGGTGGGGGCCGTGCATCCCAAGGCGATGCCGGTCATCCTGACGGATCCCGCCGCGTGGGAGACCTGGCTCTCGGCCCCGTGGGAGGTGGCGCGGGACCTGCAGCGGCCGCTGCCCGACGGCGCGCTGCGCCGGGTCGCGCAGGAATGACGGCGCCCGTCCGGCCGCCCGGGCGGGGCGGGGCCGGAGGTTGGGGCGGGGGCGGCGCTCGCTTCGGCCCCGTTGCGGAAACGCGCCTCCCCTTTCCGGCAGATCACGCAGAAATTCGTGGAATCCGGGCTGGATGCGGTGTTACCGGAGCGATCCCGCCCGGCATCCTGCGCGACCGGACGGCGAACGCGCTTGTGGAGTTCCGACAGAGTTGACCCATGCCCCGCCTGCCCGGACCCTTCAGGGCGCCGACCTGCGCCGCCGCCTGCGGCGCGATACCGAGGCGGCGCATGACCGGCTCGACCGGCAGATCGGCCGCCACGACCTGACCACGCCCGACGGCCTGGCCGGCTTCCTCGGCGCGCAGCTCCGGGGGCTGGCCGTTCTCGCGCCGCACGCGCCGGCGGAGCTCGGCCCCATGATGGCGGACATCCGGGCGCGGGCCGGGGCCGACCTGCGCCGCCTCGGCCGGCCGGTGCCGGACGCGCGTACGCCCGACCCGGGGGCACCCGATGCGGGGCCGCCCGACGCGGGGGCGCCCGCCGTCCGCGAACCGGGCCGCGCCGGGCGCGATCCCGTCGCCGCCGCCTACCTGCTGCTCGGTGCGCAACTGGGCACGCAGGTCCTGGCCCGGCGCTGGGGCGCCGCGACCGACCCCTCGGTGCGCGCGGCCGGAACCTATTTCGGACGCCCGCCCGAGACCGCGCTCTGGCGCGCCTTCTGCGACCGGACGGCCGCCATGCCGGCCGCGGGCGCGGCGGCGGACCGGATCGTCGCCGATGCGACCGCCCTGTTCGACGCGTTCCTGCACGCGGCGAGGGGCGATGAAACCGAACCTGCCGGCCCGCCGGACCAGATCACGATCGAGAGACGATGACCGACCCCACCTCCCCCGACCCGCAGGTCGACCTGACCAATTGCGACCGCGAGCCGATCCACATCCTCGGCCGGGTCCAGTCCTTCGGCTGCCTGATCGCGGTCTCGCCCGATTGGATCGTCACCCGCGCCTCGACCAACACCGCGGCGATCCTCGGACCCGAAGCCGCGGACCTGATCGGTCGCCCGCTGGGCGAGATCCTGCCCGCCGACACGATGCAGATCCTGCGCACCCGGATGCAGGTCCTCGGCCAGGAGCTGGGGGCGGCGCGGGTCTTCGACCTCGACCTGTTCGCGGACGGGCGGCGCTTCGACGCCTCGATTCACATCTCGGGCCGCACGTTCGTCTTCGAGTTCGAGCCGCGGCAGGCGCGCCGGCAGGCGGAGGACGAGGCCGCGACGGTGCAGTCGCTGATCCGCAAGGTCCGGCAGCGCGGCGCGGTGGAGGACGCGGCGCAGGAGGCCGCGCGGGGATTGCGGGCGCTGACCGGCCTCGACCGGGTGATGGTCTACCGCTTCGAACCGGACGAGACCGGCACCGTCATCGCCGAGGCGATGGCCCCGGGGATGGAGCCCTATCTCGGCCTGCGCTACCCGGCGAGCGACATCCCCCGGCAGGCGCGCGCGCTCTACCAGCGCAGCCTGCTGCGGCTGATCGGCGATTCCCGGGACGAGGGCCATCCGGTGATCCCGGCCCTCGGCCCGGACGGCCGCCCGCTGGACCTGTCGCTGGCGGTCACCCGCTCGGTCTCGCCGATCCATCTCGAATACCTCCGCAACATGGGCGTCGGCGCCTCGCTCTCGGTCTCGATCCTGAAGGGGGGGCGGCTCTGGGGTCTCTTCGCCTGCCATCACCGGACGCCGATCCATCTCGGCTACGAGAAGCGTTCGGCGATCGAGCTCTTCGCCCAGCTCTTCAACTACGAGCTGGCGCAGCTGGAATCCGAGGCCGAGATCGGCGACGTCGAGAAGGCGCGCGCCCTGCACGACAGCCTGATGAGCCAGGTGTCGAGCGGCACGGACATCGCAGAGGGATTCGACACGATCGCGGACCAGATCGCCGAGGTGATCGAGTTCGACGGGATCGCGCTCTATTCGGGGGGCGAGTATCGCTGCCGCGGCAGGGCGCCGACGCGCGAGGAATTCCTCGGCCTCGCCCGGTTCCTCAACACCGCGCAGACCTCGACGACCTTCTCCACCGACGAGATCGGACGAGGCTACGAGCGGGCGGACAGCTTCGCCGACCGGGCGGTCGGGCTTCTCGCGCTGCCGATCTCTCGCACGCCGCGGGACTACATCGTGCTGTTCCGGCGCGAGATCGCGCAGACGGTCCGCTGGGCCGGCAACCCGCAGAAGCCGGTCGAGACCGGGCCGAACGGACAGCGGCTGACCCCCCGCAAGAGCTTCGAGGCCTGGCAGGAGGTGGTGCGCGGCCGCTCCGCCCCCTGGCGCGCGGCCGAGCTGCGCGCGGCCGACGCGCTGCGGGTCACCCTGCTGGAAGTGGTGCTGAAGCTGACCGACGCGGCCAGCATCGCCCAGTCTCGCGCGCAGGAGCAGCAGGAACTGCTGATCGCCGAGCTGAACCACCGGGTCCGCAACATCCTCAACCTCATCCGGGCGCTGGTCAGCCAGGGTCGCGGCGGCACGACCGGGATCGAGGAATATGCCCGGGTGCTGGACGCGCGGATCCACGCCCTCGCCCGCGCGCACGACCAGCTGACGCGGACCGACTGGACCTGGACGCCGCTGCGCACGCTGGTCGAGACCGAGGCGCAGGCCTTCGTCCAGGGCAAGGCGGACCGGGTGCGGGTCTCGGGGGACGCGGTCGATCTGTCGCCCGCCGCCTTCTCGACCCTGGCGCTCGTCTTCCACGAGCTGGTGACCAACTCGGCCAAGCACGGCGCCCTGTCGGACAGTTCGGGCGAGGTGCTGATCGGGCTCGCGATGCAGGAGGACGGCTCGCTGCGCATCACCTGGCGCGAGCGCAACGGCCCCGCAGTCCAAGCGCCCCGCCGCCGCGGCTTCGGCTCCACCATCATCGAGCGGTCGGTGCCGTTCGAACTGAAGGGCACGGCCGAGCTGCATTACCGGATGACGGGGGTCGAGGCGGAGTTCTGGCTGCCCTCGACCTATGTCCGGCCCGGCGCGGGCGGGATCAAGGATGCCCCCGCCCCCGAGGCGGAGGAGACCGGGCCGTCCGGCACCGGCGCCGCCGTGCTGTCGGGTCCGACGCTCGTGGTCGACGACAACATGATCATCGCGATGGACGCCGCCGACATGCTGGCGATCCTGGGCTCGAGCGAGGTGCACACCGCCGGCAGCGTCGGCGAGGCCCTGCGCGTGCTGGAACGCGTGCCGGTGACCTTCGCGCTGATCGACGTCAATCTCGGCGACGAGCTGTCGCTGCCGGTGGCGCAGAAATGTGCCGAGCTGGGCATCCGCGCGATCCTGGCGACAGGCTACGGGGCGGCGGACGACATCCTGTCGACCTACCCCGCGACGGTCGTGATCAAGAAGCCCTACACGATCGAGCACGTGGAGCACGCGCTGGCCGGCAACGGCTGAGCGGCGCGAGGCCGGACTGGTCCGGGCCGGCGCCTCGTGATGCGGGGCACGCGGCGGGGCAGGCACCTCGCCCTCCCCATCGCGGGCCGGGCGCGCCCTGGACGACGCAGCCGGGAGCCGTATCGCGGCGCTGCGCGGCGCCGGGCGGGCCCGGGAGGGGCGCGCAGGCCCGCTCCATCGCGGCGCGGGCGGCGGGGCGGCCGGTGGCAGATCGCGAGATCCCCTCGCCGGTGGCGCTTGCCGGCACCGCGCGGGCGGCGATCCCCCGCGACCGAAGGGCCGGGACCCGCACGCCCGGGCCCGGACGACCGGACCGGAACGCGCCCTCCTGTTGCGGGACAGCCATGGTGCGCCCCGGGTCCGCCAGCCTGCCGTGCACGCGGCCTTAATCCGGCCAGGGGCAGGAGATAGCGCCGACCTGTCCCACCCGGCCCGGAGATCCGCGATGCGCCCCACCCCGACAGTCGTTGCGGCGATCCTCTGCCTGATCCTCGTCCTGCCTTCGGGCGCCGTGGCGCAGGGAGGCGAGGTGCTCGGCATCGGGCGGATCTTCACCAACGACGCGCTCGGCGACGGGCACGATCGCTGGCGCACGGGGTCCTACCAACTCTCCGTGATCCACGGTCGGGGCTGGAGCGCTGCGCCGCCCGCCCGGCCCGGGGCGCTCGTCGAACTGCGATTCGCCACGCAGGTGATCGTGCCGACGACGGGCGACGGCCGGGCCCCCTGGGACCGGCCCTATGTCGGGGCGCTGGGTCTCGGCCTGTATTCCCATTCCGCGCTCGGCGCGGCCCACCTGACCGCGGGACTCTCGGCGACCGCTCTGGGGCCGGGCACCGGCGTGTCGGACTTCCAGCGCGGCTTCCACGACCTCTTCGGCCTCGCCGATCCGCCGGGCCTCGCGGATCAGGTGGGCGACGCGGTGATCCCCGGCGCGGCGGTCGAGATCGCCCTGCCCGTCCCGGTCACGGGCGGGCTGACGCTGCGCCCCTATGCCGAACTGCGCCGCGGCCCCGAGGATCTCGCCCGGGCCGGTATCGACGCGATCTGGGGCCCGCTCGCGCAGGACGACCTTCTGGTCCGCGACGAGGTGACGGGCCACCTCGTGCGCGCGGCGGTTGCCCCTGGGCGGGACCGGGGCTGGGCGCTGGTCGCGGGCGGCGACTGGACCCGCCTCGACGACAGCGCCTGGTTCCCGCGCGACCGCCCCGCCCGCGCGGAAGCAGAACGGCTGCGCCTGCGGGCCGGGGCGCATCTCGGCCTCGCCCGCGGCATCTCGGCCTTCTACGGGCTGACATGGATGTCCGAGGAATTCGTCGGTCAGCCCGAGCCGCAGGTGGTCGGATCGCTGAGGATCGGCGTCGACTTCTGACCGCCGGACCTCCGGACGGATCGGGACCGGGACGGAGGGCCGGGGCGCCCTTCCGGCCGGGTCGTCCGTCCCGCCCTCCCGGAGGCCGCCCTCCCGAGCCGTGCCACCGCCCCCGCCTCACCCGGTCGGACGGTCCTGGCGACGGTCCGCCCCCGGCCCCCGCCGGCCTGCAGGCATCGGGGCGCGGTCCCGGCCGATACCAGATCGCGGCGTTGTCGCGCCCGGTTCGCCCTTTCGCCCCGCCCGGTCGGGTGCCGGGCGGATGAACCATGTACCCCGGCCCCGTCATTGTCGCCTTTCCGGCTAGGGGGCCCGCCTGCCCGGATGCCCCCGGGGCGCCCGCGTCCCGTCGGCCACAGGCCCGGGAGGGCCGGGGGGCGCCCCCTTGATATGCGGGGCCGGTGTCGCAGAATGGCCACCGAGGACCCGCCCGGCGAACGAGGCGGGCCGGCATCGAGGCGAGCAGACATGGGACAACCCGCGGGCCGGACCGGCACGTTCGTCCTGTCATGGGCACAGACGGAACTCGACGGCGGACCCGGCGCGCCGGTCGCGCTGCTCGCGCGGGGGGCGACATGGCTCTGGCGGGGCGAGGCGCTGCGAGTCGACGGCCCGACCGGCATCCTGTCCCTCGGCACGCCGGGAGCGGAGGATGCGCGCCGTCGCGCCGCCGCCGCCGTCCGCCATCTGCTGGTCCGGGCCGGGGGCGCGCCGCCGCGGCCGGTCCCGCCCGGGACGGACGCCCTGCCCGAACGCGGCTTCACCGTGACGGACGGCCAGCGGTCCTGGGACCTCCTCCTCGTCGAGACGGGGGAGGCGCGGGCGCCGCTCGTCGTGTCCGCCGGATCGCCGCCCCCGCGCGAGACCGACCTCTGGGTCGTCTCGGCCGATCTCGGCCCGGCGACGCGGCCCGTGCGCCCGGGCGGCATCGTCTGCTTCACCCCCGGCACGCGGATCCTGACCGAGACCGGGCTCGCCCCGGTGGAGGCGCTGCGCCCCGGCGACCGCATCCAGACCCGCGACAACGGCGCGCAGGAGCTGCTCTGGATCGGCACCCGGCGGCTCACCGGGGCGCGGATGCATGCCCTGCCCCATCTCGCCCCCGTGCGGTTCGCCCCCGGCTCGCTCGATCGCGGCGTGCCGGATGCGGGGCTGCTCGTCTCTCCCGATCACCGGGTACTGCTGCGGGGCGCCCGGGCCCGCGCCCTCTGGGGCGAGAGCGAGGTGCTGGTCGCCGCGCGCGACCTCGTCGACACGGCCGGGATCCGGTTCGAGCGAGGGCTGCGCGACGTGCTCTACATCCACCTGATGCTGCCCTGCCACGAGATCGTCTTCGCCAACGGGGTGGAGACCGACAGCTTCCATCCCGGCATGATCGACCTCGGCGCGATGCCCCGGGCCGAGCGGGCGCGCCTCCGCGCCGCGATGCCGGTCTCGGATGCCGCGGCCTACGGCCCGCCGGTGCGGCGCCTGCTCTCGCGGCCGGACGCCGCGCTGCTGCGCGCCGCCTGACGCAAGCGGCACTTGCCAGACCGCCCCGCCGGGCGGACCATGCCGGCGATCCACGGGGAGGCTGCGCGATGATTCTGACGAACGGAAGCGTCCCGCCCACCCGCGTGACGGGATCGTCGACGCGGACGGAGCAGCGCTACGGCGATGCGGGGGGCCTCACGCGGCTCGGCTTCAACGTCACGACCCTCGCACCGGGCGAGATGTCCGCCCGCCGGCACTGGCACGAGGAGGAGGACGAGTTCCTCTACGTGATCTCGGGCGAGGCCACGGTGATCGAGGAGGACGGGGCGCACGTGATCGGCCCCGGCGACGTCTGCTGCTGGCCCGCCGGGGTGGCGAACGCCCATCACGTCGTGAACCGCTCGGACGCGGAGGTGGTCTACCTCGTCGCGGGCGCGGGCGGCGCGACCCGCGACGTCTGCCACTATCCCGATCACGGCGAGGTGCTGCACCACAGCCCGCCCCGCTGGTGGATGGAGGACGCGGAGGGCCGCGTCCTGCGCGAGGGCGAGACCGGCTGAGGTCCCGCGCGACGGCCGTTGACTCCCCCGCCCCGTCGTCTATACGGCGCGCTTCGTTGGTGTTGGTGGCCCCCGCAAGGGGATGCCTGTCGGAGCTTCGGCCCAAAGGACAACGCCCTTCCCCGCGTCGAGCAGTCGCGGACGAAGACCCTCCCCGTCGGGGCGCCGGAGCGCACCCCGAAAAGGGGGAACCGGTTTTCGAAACAGGCTGCGCGACCAACAAAGAAGGAGATCAGCCGTGACCAAACGCACGTCTGCCAAGTACAAGATCGACCGCCGCATGGGCGAGAACATCTGGGGCCGCCCGAAATCCCCGGTGAACCGCCGCGAATACGGCCCCGGCCAGCACGGCCAGCGCCGCAAGGGCAAGATGAGCGACTTCGGCACGCAGCTGCGCGCCAAGCAGAAGCTCAAGGGCTATTACGGCGACGTCACCGAGAAGCAGTTCCGCCGCATCTACGCCGAGGCCGAGCGGGTCAAGGGCGACACGGGCGAGAACCTGATCGGCCTGCTCGAGCGCCGGCTCGACGCCGTCGTCTACCGTGCGAAGTTCGTGCCGACCGTCTTCGCCGCGCGCCAGTTCGTGAACCACGGCCATGTCGAGGTGAACGGCCGCCGGGTGAACATCCCCTCCTACCGGGTGAAGGAAGGCGACGTGATCACCGTGCGCGAGAAGTCGCGCCAGCTCGCCATCGTGCTGGAGGCCGTCGGCCTGCCCGAGCGCGACGTGCCCGACTACATCGAGGCCGACCACAACAAGATGTCCGCGACCTTCGTCCGCCAGCCCTCGCTCGGCGACGTGCCCTACCCGGTCGTGATGGAGCCGAACCTCGTCGTCGAATTCTACGCCAAGAACTGATCCCCCGGGATCGGTCGACGGCAGGAAGGGCCGCCCCCGGGGCGGCCCTTTCGCGTTCCGCCCCTTGCCTCCCGGCCCCGCAGCGGCCGGTCCGAACGGGCTGGGCAGGGCCCGACTGCCCGAGGGAGAGCCGGAAGGGCGATCCGCCCGTCCCGGCAGCCCCACCCGTCCGGGCACGCCCGGCCGGACCGCGCCCCGGAGCCTCCCGCACGAAAAAAGGGGGGCCGCCCCGCCGGACGACCCCCCGAACCGCCCCCGCAGGGGGGCTCTCGATCCCTTACATCGACGGCGCGACGGCGAAGCCGCCGAAATCGCCCATGCCGAGATCGGCGATCATCGTCAGGGCGCCGCTCTCGAGATCGACGGTGTAGAGACCCGCGCTCTCGTTCCCCTCGATCTGCAGGATGGCGTAGCCGGTATTGTCGCCCTCCTCCATCGAGAGGATGTCGAAGCCGCCCATCGCCGAGACGTCGACCGTCTCGCCCTGCACCATGAGCGGGGCCACGGTGCCGAGGGTGCCGTCGTTGTTCGCCAGCGTCACCAGCGAGTCGGTCTCGCTGTCGAGCGCGTATTGCGCGGTCTCGGAGGCCGTCGCCCCGGACACGGCATTGGTATAGGCATTGGCGAAGATCATCGGCGTGGCGCCGGCATTCGCGTCGCCCTCGCCATAGGCCGCATCGGTGAAGCGCATCACCGATCCGGCGCGCTCGTCACCGTCGCCGAAGCCCTCGGGGAAGTAGACGAGGTTGGCGCCGTCGCCGCCCACCGCGCGCACCGCGTCGATCGCGTTGTTGAAGTCGAAGGCGACCGGCCCCTCGCCGATCATCGCGTCCTCGGCGAAGCTCGCGCCGAGATCGGTCGTCTCGCCGGTGGCGGGATCGATGGTCACGACACTGCCATCGGCGAAGCCGAGCAGGTCGCCGGTCACGGGGCGCCAGGCGATGGCGCGCACCGGGGTCGTCAGTTCCACGGTCCCGACCTCGCCGGGGGCGCTCAGATCGGCCATGGTCACGAGCGTGGTGCCGTCGCCGGTCAGGGCGAAGCCCATCGCGCCGCCAGCGTGAGCTTCGGCGTGCAGCGACGTGGCGCCCGCGGCAAGGGCGGTCGTGGCGATCAGGGTCGACATGAGTTTCATCTGTGCGTCCTTTCTCTGGACCTCGGCAGGATGCCGGGCTCGTGGGGGATACGGGGCGGGGACCGGGGAAGTTGCATCGAGAGCCCCGATTGCGGCCGGTTCCCGGAATCGCCCGCGCCCTCGGCGCCTTGGGGGGTGTCATCCCCGGCGGCAGGCCCTAATCTGGCCGGCAAGTCCAAGCAGGAGGCGCCAGATGGCCCAGGAAAAGGAATACCCCGTCTACGGCCGGATCGACGGGCCGATCGTGATGATCGGCTTCGGCTCCATCGGGAAGGGGACCTGGCCGCTGATCGAGCGCCATTTCGACTACGACGCCGACAAGTTCGTCGTGATCGAGCCCGACGAGGCGAACCACAACTTCCTGCGCCAGCACCGGCTGCGATACGTCACCGACGAGCTCACGCCGACGAACTACAGGGACGTGCTCGGCCGCTTGTTCGAGCGGGGCAAGGGCTTCTGCGTGAACCTCTCGGTCGATACCTCCTCGCTCGACATCATGCGGTTCTGCCGCGAGATGGGCGTGCCCTATATCGACACGGTGGTGGAGCCCTGGGCCGGCTACTACTTCGACACGATGGATAACGAGGCGCGCACGAACTACGCGCTGCGCCAGGCCGTGCGCGACGAGAAGGCGGCCAATCCGGGCGGGACGACGGCCGTGTCCTGCTGCGGCGCCAATCCCGGCATGGTGTCCTGGTTCGTCAAGGACGCGCTGCAGATGCTGGCCCGCGATACCGGGCGCGACCCCAGGGCGCCCGACAGCCGCGAGGGCTGGGCGAAGCTGATGCAGGAGCTGGGGGTGAAGGGCGTGCATATCGCCGAGCGCGATACCCAGGCCCGCCGCAGGCCCCGGCCCCGCGACGTCTTCGTCAACACGTGGTCGGTCGAGGGCTTCATCGCCGAGGGGTTCCAGCCCGCCGAGCTCGGCTGGGGCACGCACGAAACCTGGTTCCCCGAGAACGGCCACCGGCAGACCACCGGGTGCCAGGCGGCGATCTGGCTGGAACGGCCGGGCGCGATCACCCGCGTCCATACCTGGTGTCCGACGCCGGGGCCGCAATTCGGCTTCCTCGTGACCCATAACGAGGCGGTCTCGATCAGCGACTACTACACGGTCGGGTCGGGGGCCGATCCCGAATACCGCCCGACCTGCCACTACGCCTATCATCCCTGCGACGACGCGGTTCTCTCCCTGCACGAGATGTTCGGCTCGGGCGTGCAGCAGAAGGTGCACGAGATCCTCGACGTGGACGAGATCGAGGCCGGCGGCATCGACGAGCTGGGCGTCCTGCTCTACGGCCACGAGAAGAACGCCCTCTGGTACGGCTCGCGCCTGTCGAACGAGGAGACGAAGGATCTCGCCCCCTACCAGAACGCGACGGGGCTGCAGGTCACCTCGGCCGTGCTCGCCGGGATGGTCTGGGCGATCGAGAACCCGGAGGCCGGCATCGTCGAGACCGACGAGATGGACCATGCCCGCTGCCTCGAGGTGCAGCGCCCCTATCTCGGCCCGGTGGAGGGGCACTACACGGACTGGACGCCGCTGGTGAACCGCTGGGAGCATTTCCCCGAGGACATCGACGAAAGCGATCCCTGGCAGTTCCGCAACGTGCTGGCGACCTGACGGGCCGGGCGGCGCCGTCCGCCTCGGCGGGGGGGCGCCGCGGCGGTCCCCGGCGCCCCGCTTGCGCTGGCATCCGCCCCGGCGCCCCGCTATGAGCGACGGGACCGACCCCGGAGCTGCCCCGGAGCATTCCATGACCACCCAGACCGGTCCCGCGCCACAGCCCGGGATCATGGAGATCGACCTCTATGTCGGCGGGCAATCCGCCCTGCCCGGCCGCGACGAGGTGCTCAAGCTCTCGTCGAACGAGAACCCGCATGGCAGCTCGCCCCGGGTGAAGGACGCGATCGAGTCGGCGTTGTCCACGCTCCACCGCTATCCGCCGACGGACCACGCCGCCCTGCGCGCCGCGATCGGCGAGGTGAACGGGATCGACCCGGACCGCGTGATCTGCGGCGTCGGATCGGACGAGGTGCTGCAATTCGTCGTGCAGTGCTTCGCCGGGCCCGGCGACGAGGTCATCCATACCGAGCACGGCTTCTCGCTCTACCCCGTGCTGATCCGCGCGGCGGGCGCGACGCCGGTCAAGGTGCCCGAGCGCGACCGCGTCGTCGATGTGGACGCGATCCTGGGCGCGGTGACCGACCGGACTCGGATCGTCTTCCTCACCAATCCCGGCAATCCCACCGGCACGATGATCCCGGGAGAGGAGGCCGCGCGTCTGGCCCGCGCGCTGGAGGGGCGGGCGATCCTCGTCCATGACGGGGCCTATTCCGAGTTCGCCGACGGGTTCGACGGCGGCATCGGTCTGGTGGACGCGCATCCCAACGTCATCGCGACGCGCACCTTCTCGAAGATCCACGGCCTCGGCGGGCTGCGGATCGGCTGGGGCTATGCCGCCCGCGACATGATCGACGTGCTGACCCGGGTGCGGCAGCCCTTCAACCTGTCCACCGTGCAGCTCGCCGCCGCCGAGGCCGCGCTGCGCGATACCGACTGGGTCGAGTTCTGCCGCGCCGACAACGCCGCGATGCGGGCCTGGCTGAGGCAGGCCCTTCTCGATCTGGGGCTGGAGGTGGACGAGAGCCACGCCAACTTCCTGCTGGTCCGCTTCGCCGACGAACAGGCCGCCCTCGCGGCCGATGCCGCGCTGCGCGCCGACGGCATCCTGGTCCGCCGCGTCGCCGGCTACGGCTTCCCCGAGGCGCTGCGGATCACCGTGGGCGACGAGGTCGGCTGCCACCGGGTCGCCAACCTCCTCGCCAAGCATCTGGGCCGGGCATGAGCGCGCCGATCTACAACCGCGTCGCCCTGATCGGGCTGGGCCTGATCGCCGGCTCGATGGCCCATGCGATGCGCGCGGGCAACCTGGCAGGAGAGATCGTCGGCACGGCCCGCAGCGCCGAGACCCGCGCCATCGCGGCCGAGATCGGGCTGGTGGACCGCGTGACCGACACCGCCGCCAAGGCGGTGCAGGGCGCCGATCTCGTCGTCCTCGCCGTGCCGGTCGGTGCGATGGGCCCGGTGATGGAGGAGATCGCCCCCCATCTCGCCCCCGGCGCCACCCTCACCGATGTCGGATCGGTCAAGCAGGCGGTGATCGAGGCGGTCGCCCCGCATGTCCCGGACGGCGTGCATTTCGTCCCGTCCCACCCGCTTGCGGGGACCGAGTATTCCGGGCCGCGCTCGGGCTTCGCGACCCTCTTCCGCAATCGCTGGTGGATCCTCGTCCCGAACGGCGCGGATGCCGCCGCGACCGACCGGCTGGCCGGGCTGTTCCGCGCGATGGGCGCCAATGTCGACGAGATGGAGGCCGATCACCACGATCTCGTCCTCGCCGTGACGTCGCACACGCCGCACCTCATCGCCTACACGATGGTCGGCGTGGCCGACGACCTGCGCCGGGTCACCGACAGCGAGGTCATCAAGTATTCCGCCGCCGGCTTCCGCGACTTCACCCGGATCGCCGCCTCGGATCCCACGATGTGGCGCGACGTGTTCCTGACGAACCGCGAGGCGACACTGGAAATCCTCGGCCGCTTCACCGAGGAGCTGTTCGCCCTGCAGCGCGCGATCCGGACCGGGGACGGCGCGCATCTGCACGAGTATTTCACCCATACGCGGGCCATCCGGCGCGGCATCATCGAGGCCGGGCAGGATACCGAGGCGCCGGATTTCGGGCGCTCGGCCCTGTCCCAGGGGAAGGACACCGCTTCATGAAGGCCCTGCTCGCCTGCCTGGCGCTGACCTGCGCCCTGCCCGCGCCGCTCCTCGCCGAGGCGCCGGAGCTGGCCCCGCGCCCCGCCGCCCGCCCCCTGCCTGAGGCCCCGGGACGGCCGGCCGCGCGCCCGGGGGAGACGCGCCTCGCGGGGATGGGGGACCCGGTCGCCGAGGCCGCGCCGCCGCCCCTCCTCGTGCCGCCTCTTCTCGTGCCGCCGCTGCGGCAGGTCACGGCGGGCGATGCATCCCCGGCGAGGCCGCCCGCCGGACCCGCCGCGGCGCCGGATCGCCGCTCTCCGGCGCGGCCTCTCGCTCCCGCGCAGATGGCCGCCGCGGTCGAGCCCGCGGCGGAGGCGGCGGGCCCCGATGCGACGCTCGCGGACGCGCCGCCTGCGCCCGATCTCAGCGGCAGCAGCGCGCCCGCCTACGACCTGCAGGTCCTCTCCACCATGTCGGTCCGGCCCGAGCGCCTGCCCTCCGAGGTGCTGATCCAGGCCGACCTGCGGATGCAGCCCGCGATCCTCGACCTGCCCGGCGACTGGACCGGAAAGGAGGCGCGGCTGCGCCCCGGCTACCTCGCGCGGCTCGCCGTCCAGCCGATGGCGCTCGCCCCCGCACGGCCCGCCCTGCGGCCCCACCAGCCCTGGATGGACGTGGTGCAGGCCCCGGACCTGGAACAGGGCGATGCGGGCGACGGCGCCGAGGGCGTCACGGTCTACGCCGTCGCCGCCGCCTTCCGCCCGCCGGACCGTCCCGAAAGCCTGGTGCAACGCGTCGCCGCCCAGCAGGCCGAGCGGCAGCGCGGCGCGCTCTGCGGCGCGGTCGGGTTGCAGGGCGACCGGCTGGGCGCGATCTCCGGCCCCGGCGCCTGCGGCGTCGAGGATGCGGTACGGGTCCGCAGCGTGGGGGGCATCCAGCTCTCGCAGCCGCTGGAGATCAACTGCGACACCGCCCGCGCCCTGCTCGGCTGGGTCGAGAGCAGCGCGATCCCGACCTTCCGCCATGTCGGTGGCGGTCTCGAACGGCTCGAGATCATGGGCGGCTATACCTGCCGCGGCCGGAACGGAACGCCCGGCGCCCGCCTGTCCGAGCACAGCTTCGGAAATGCCGTCGATATCGGCGGGTTCCGGATGCGCGACGGCAGCCGGATCACCCTGCTCGGCGACTGGCGGGGCACCGATGGCGGCTACCTGCGGACGCTCTGGCAGGCCGCCTGCGGCCCCTTCGGCACCGTGCTCGGCCCCAATGCGAACGCCGCCCATCGGGACCATTTCCACTTCGACACGGCCGCCTACCGCTCGGGATCCTACTGCCGCTGATCCCCCCTTCGCAGGGGATCAAATACCGCGGGGGGCTGCCGCAGGCAGCGGGGGCAGAGCCCCCTCCTGCCCCCGGCGCCCGCCCCTCCCGGGGGGAGGAGGGCACCGCGCCGCGCGCCCCGAGCCCCCCGCGGGGGCGGCCGGGCCGGATCGCCGGGGCCCGCCCTCCACCGCTTCCCATCCGGACCGTCCCGCGCCAAGGTGCGCCCATGCGCCTGCCCGCCCCCCTTCGCCGCCCCGCCGCCGAGATCGCCGGCACCGCGATCCGGCTCTTCGCCCGGTTCGTGACCGCCGCCCGGCCCGTCTGGCAGGGGATAGAGCCGGTCCCCCGGCAGCGCATCTACTACGCCAACCACGTCAGCAACGGCGACATGCCGATGATCTGGTCCGTCCTGCCCACCGCGCTGCGGCGCGAGGTCCGGCCGGTCGCGGCCTCGGATTACTGGCTGAAGACGCCGCTGCGCGCCTTTGCCGGGCGCGACATCTTCAACGCCGTCCTGATCGACCGCCGCCCGGAGGGCCGGACCGAGAACCCGGTCGAGAAGATCGTCGAGGCCCTCGACGGGGGCGCCTCGCTGATCCTCTTCCCCGAGGGGAACCGCAACATGGGAGAGGAGCCGCTCCTCCCCTTCCGCTCCGGCCTCTACCATGTCGGCCGGGCCCGTCCGGAGGTCGACCTCGTGCCCACCTGGGTCGCCAATCTCAACGCGATCATGCCCAAGGGAGAGATCGTGCCGCTGCCGCTCATGTGCACCGTCACCTTCGGCGCGCCCCTGCACGTGGAGGAAGGCGAGGAGAAGGACGCCTTCCTCGCCCGCGCGGCCGCGGCGCTCGCCGCCCTCGCCCCGCCCGCCCCGGGCGAGGCGCAGCGCGAGATCCGGACATGAGCGAGGCCGACAGCCAGATCGCCCTGCTCACGCTCGGCGTCTTCGCGCTTCTCGCGGTCCTGACGGCGGTGGGCGAGCTGGCCCGCTGGCGCGGCCGGACGGGGCCGGTCCTCGACACCTACATGACACGCGTCGCCTCGTGGTGGGTGATGGTGACGCTGATCTCGCTGGCGCTGATCGCCGGTCGGACCGGCATCCTGCTGCTGACGCTCTTCGCCAGCTTCGCGGCCCTGCGCGAGTTCCTGACCTTCACGACCAAGGACAAGGCCGACCATACCAGCCTCGCCCTCGCCTTCTACGTCATCCTGCCGGCGCAGTATCTCTTCATCTGGCTCGGCTGGACGGGGCTGACCGCCCTGTTCATCCCCGTCCTCGCCTTCCTGTTCCTGCCGGTCGTCTCGGCGGCGAGGGGCGCGCCGCGGCGCTACCTCGTGCGGGTGGCCGAGACGCAATGGGCGCTGATGGTCTGCATCTTCTGCGTGAGCCACCTCGCGGCGCTCGCCATGCTGGACGCGGGCGGGCTCGGCGAGCGGTCGGTCCTGCTGGTCGGGTTCCTCGTCCTCGTCGTGCAGCTGGCGGACCTCGCCGATTACTGGATCGGCCGCCGCATCGGGAAACGGCGGATCGCGCCGGACCTGTCGCCCCGGACATGGGAGGGGTTCGTGGCCAGCCTCGCCGTGGCCGCCGCCCTGGGCGCGGGCCTGTCCTGGATCACGCCCTTCGGCCTCTTCGGGGCGGCGGCGATGGCGGTCACGATCTCGGCCGCCGGGACCGGGGGCGCGCTCGTCTTCGCCGCGATCGAGGCCGACCGGGGCGTCAGGAACTGGTCGCACCTCATCCCCGGCCAGGGCGGCTTCGTCGACCAGCTCGACAGCGTGATCTTCGCCGCGCCGGTCTTCTACTACATGATCGTGCTCGTCTGGATGGGCTGACGCTCAGGCCGCCATCCGGCCCAGCGCCTCCTTCGCGGCGGCGAGGTCGGCGACGTAACGCGCCTCCTCTTCCCGCTGCAGCTCGGCATCGGGCAGGCGCAGGATGTAGCTGGGATGGACGGTGAGGAAGACGAGGCCGTATTCCGTTTCCTCGACATGGCCGCGCCGCTTGAGGATGCCGGCCCTGGTGCCGGTCAGCGTCTCGGCCGCGGTGCCGCCCATGGCCAGCAGCAGCTTCGGCCGCACCAGCTCCACCTCGCGCGCGATCCACCAACGGGCCTGCTCGATCTCGGGGGCACCGGGCGACTGGTGGATGCGGCGCTTGCCGCGCAGGGTGAACTTGAAGCGCTTCACCGCATTGGTGACGTAAGCCTCGCGTCGGTCCAGACCGGCGGCGACGGCCGCCCGGTCGAAGACCTGCCCCGCCGGCCCGACGAAGGGCCGCCCCTCGCGATCCTCGACATCGCCGGGCTGCTCGCCCACGACCATCAGGTCGGCATCCTCGGGCCCCTCGCCCAGGACGAAACGGCCGTAGCCTTCGGGCGTGGTCCGGTCCTCCTCCGCCGCGCGGGCGCGCAGCGCGGCGAAATCGGGGATGGCCCCGCCGCTGTCGATATCGGCCTTGTCGAAGAGGTCCACGGCACGCTCCTGTCCTGTCGGGTCTGCCCGGACAACGCCCGGGGCGGCCAGACGCTCCCGGATCCGTTCGGCGCGCAGCGGCGGCAGGGTCGGCGCCGCCTCGGCCATCCTGCGGACCCGCGCTTCCGCCTCGGCGAGCAGGCCCGGAATGGCCTGCGCCTCGGGCAGGTTCTTCCAGTATTTCTTCGGCATCTCGGACATCATCGCCCCCACCTTCACCCGGGCGGGGTTGAAGATGTTCGAGAAATAGGTCCGCCAGAGATCCTCGTGGGCGTCCTGCGGCAGGTCCGGGCGCGGCAGGTCCTCGTGCAGTGTGATCGCCCCGTTCTCGAACCTGGCCGAGACATCCGGCGTCGCGATCAGCCAGTCCATGTCGCCGAACCGGCGGGCGAAGAACGGCGCCGTCAGCTCGACCGTGTGGTGGGTCGGCTCGAACCAGGCGGCGAAGCTGCGGCGCGGGGCGTCGCGCGGCCCGATCTCGCGGAAGCGGACGAAGGCCGTCATCTTGTGCCGGCAGCGGTTCACCGCCTTCTCCATCCGCCGCAGATCGGCCAGCGCCGGATCGCCCCGATCCTCCATCAGGCCGCGCTGCGTGCGCAGCCGCCAGAGAAAGGCATAGAGCCGGGCGAAGCGTTCGGGGTCGCGGTGCCAGACGACGCGGTTCGCGAGGTCGACGAAGGCCTTGGGCACCTTGACGGTCGCGGGGCCGGTCGGCGCCGCCTCCCCCTCGAACAGGCCGGGCGCGGCGCCCCCGTGGTCCCAGATCACCTCCTCGGGCGGGATACGCGCGGCCAGCAGCCCCCGCGCGGCGCCGCGCCACGCCTTGTCGGTGCCGATCCGGGGAAGCTGGACCTGCCGCACGGGTCTAGAAGAGCGAGAGCTGCTCCGCCGGCGGCGCGAAGCGGGCGCGCAGGTCGGCGGTGTCGAGCAGGCGCCCCGGGCGCCAGTCGCCCAGCGTCACGAAGGGCCGCGCCGATTTCAGGTTCGCCCCGATCCGGGCAAGGTCGTCCCAGCGCAGCGTCCGGTGCCGGCGGGTGGCGAGGATGCGCGTCACCGTCTTGGTCCCGAAGCCCGGCACGCGCAGCAGGACCTCCTTCTCGGCCCGGTTCACGTCGACCGGGAACCGCTCGCGATGCGCCAGCGCCCAGGCAAGCTTGGGATCCACTGCGAGGTCGAGATTGCCGTCCGCGCTCTGCGCCGTGATCTCGGTCGCGTCGAAGCCGTAGAACCGCATCAGCCAGTCGGCCTGGTAGAGCCGGTGCTCGCGGATCAGCGGCGGCTTCACCAGCGGCAGGGCGGCGGTCGCATCGGGAATCGGGGAGAAGGCGGAATAGTAGACGCGCTTGAGCTTGTAATCGGAATAGAGCCGCGTCGACTGCCCCAGGATCGCGGCATCGTTCGCCCCGTCCGCCCCCACGATCATCTGCGTCGACTGGCCCGCCGGGGCGAACCGCTTCGGGCGCTTGCCGGTGTGGGACCTGTCGGCCGACGCGTCGCGCAGCGCCCGCGTCCGCCCCATCGCCCCGCGGATCCGGTCGGGGTTCTTTTCGGGCGCGTAGGCCTTCACGCTCGCATCGAGTGGCAGCTCGACATTGATCGACACGCGGTCCGCCAGCAATCCCGCCTCCTCGATCAGCTTCGGATCCGCATCGGGTATCGTCTTGAGGTGGATGTACCCCTTGAACCCGTGCTCCTCGCGCAGAGTGCGGACGATCCGCACCATGTCGGCCATCGTGTCGTCCGGCGAGCGGATGATCCCCGAGGACAGGAACAACCCCTCGATGTAGTTGCGCCGATAGAATTCCAGCGTCAGCGTCACGACCTCCTCGACGCTGAACCGCGCGCGTTCCACGTTGGAGCTGACGCGATTCACGCAATAGGCGCAGTCGTAAATGCAGAAGTTCGTCATCAGGATCTTGAGCAGGCTGATGCAGCGCCCGTCCGGCGCGTAGGCATGGCAGATCCCCGACCCCTCGGTCGATCCGAGGCCCTTGCCGTCCCGCGAATTGCGCCGTGTCGTGCCGGACGATGCACAGGAGGCGTCGTAACGGGCGGCGTCCGAGAGGATCGCAAGCTTTTCCTGAAGAGATTTCCTGGCCATGGCCCGACAATATGTTCGCGCAATGTTCCCGGCAACCGGGATCGCGTCGCGCGCAGGTCGTTGGCGGGAAAGTGATCGCTTAACCCGCTGGCAAGGAAGCCCGCCTAGGCTGGGGGAAACACAGCGCGAGCCGCCGATGGTCCCTCCCGTTCTCTTCCGCCTCCTCTTCGTCCTGACGTGTCTGTCGACGCTTCCCGCGCTCGCCGATCCTCCGCAGGGGGCCGTTCCCGTCACCCTCTCCCCCCTGCCCGCGACCGCGACGCTTTCCGTCACCGGGGCGGACGGGCGGACCGTGACCTACGATCAGGCGGCGCTCGAGACGCTGCCGACCTACGCCCTGATGACCGACACTCCGTGGCACGCGTCGACGCGCTTCGAGGGGGTCCTGCTGTCCGACCTTCTGGAACGGCACGGCCTGACGAGGATGGCGTTCGAGGTCGTTGCCGAGAACGACTACGCCACGATCTTCGACATCGGGGCGGCGGCGCGCGACGCGGTGCTGATCGCGACCCGCGCCGACGGCGACCGGTTGGTGCTGCGCGACCGCGGCCCGTTCCTGTTCGTCGTGCCGGCGGAGCTGCGCGAGGATCGGGGCGGACCGGTGGGCGAGCGCTACCTTGTCTGGATGGCCGCCCGCATCGCCGCCGCCGGCTGATCGCCCGGCGCATGCCGCAGGCCTCCGCCCCCGATCCCAGCCCGCTCGACCGCGGCCTCGACGTAGCGGGGTCGCGCGCCGGGCGCATGGTGATCCTGCTCGTCATCTTCGCCGTGGTCGCGATCAACGCGATGAGCCTGCGCGAGGGCATCGCCCGCCTCGCCGAGGCCGAGCAGAGGTTCGACCGCGACACGATCCGCACCGGCGCGGCCGCGCTGGTCGACATCCACCGGCTGGAGACGGTGGCGGCCCGCTTCGCCGGGCAGGACCCGCCCGAGCAGGCGGCCCTGACGGCCGTGACCCGCGCCGTCGACATGCTCGTGACCCGAGCCGGCTACCTGTCCACCCTCGTTCCCCCGGGGTCGACGGATCGCGACGCCGTGGCGACGATGGAGGGGCTGATCCGGCTGGGCGAGATCGGCGACGACTGGCTCGCCGGCGGGCAGGACGATATCGGCGCGCTCTACGCGCAGGTTTCCGGTCCGGTGGACGAGACCGAGCGCGCGATCGCCCGCTGGCTCGAGAAATCGCACCACGCCCAGCGTGACGCGCTCGACGCCGCGCTCGCGGCGCTGCTGCGCAATTCGCGGCTCCACGCCGTGCTGATCGGGGCCATCCTCGCCTTCTGGCTTCTGGTCAGCGGCCTGCTCGCGCGCGAGGTACGGGTTCGCCGCCGCCGCAACCGCGCGGAAGGACGGGTGCGCTACCTCGCCTATCACGACAGCCTCACGAACCTGCCGAACCGCGCCTTCTTCACCGAGCGCGCGGCCGTGATCTTCGCCCCCGGCGGGGCCCCGGACGCGGCCCTCGCCTGTCTCGACCTCGACGGATTCAAGCAGATCAACGATTCCCTCGGCCACCAGGCCGGGGACGCCGTGCTGGCGCGGGTCGGGACCGCCCTGTCCGCGCTGGCCCGGGACCATGCGCTCTTCGCCGCCCGGCTCGGTGGCGACGAGTTCGCCGTGATCTCGCCGGGCGGCCTGACCCCCGGCGAGCTGGGGGAGGCGATCCTCTCGGTCCTCGCGGCCATCCCGCCCCCCGACGGGACGGCCCTGCCGATCCGGGCCTCTGTCGGCGTCGCCACGGCGGCGGCCGCCGATCGGCTGGACCTGCGGGGCATCGACGGGATGACCCGCGCGGCGGATTTCGCGCTCTACCGGGCCAAGCGCGGCGAGGTCGCCGCCCGCGCCGCGCTGTTCGACGAGCCCGCGATCGCGGCCTTCCGCCTGCGCCGGACCAGGCTCCATGCGCTCGAGCGGGCGGTCGCCTCCGGCGGGCTCGAGGTCTGGTTCCAGCCGAAGGTGACGCTGGCCGACGGCCACCCCGCGGGCTTCGAGGCGCTGGTCCGCTGGCGCCACGAGGGCGAGCTGATCCTGCCGGACGAGTTCATCTCGCTCGCCGAGGAATGCGGCCTGATCGTCGAGATCGACACCTACATGCTGGGCGCGGCCACGCGGCGGATGGCCGAGTGGAACGCGCGGGCCGGCACGGCGCTGCCGGTCAGCGTCAACATCTCCGCCCGGCATCTGCGGCTGCCCGGCCTCTGCGCCACGGTCGAGGCGGCCCTCCGGGAGAGCGGCCTGCCCCCACCGCTCCTCACGCTGGAACTGACGGAAAGCGTCGCGGTGGAGGACTGGGCCAGCGTCGACGGCGTGATCGACGGGATCCGCGCGCTCGGGTGCCGCGTGTCGCTCGACGATTTCGGCACCGGCTATTCCTCGCTCGGCTACCTGCGCCGGATCCGCGCCGACGAACTGAAGCTCGACCGCAGCTTCCTCGTCGGGATCGACCACTCCGCGCCCGCGCGCCAGATCGTGCGCGCCGTCGTGGACATCGCCCGCTCCTTGCGCCTGACCACGGTGGTCGAAGGGGTGGAAACGCCCGAACAGGCGGCCATCGTCCGCGCGCTGGGCTGCGACGTCGGCCAGGGATTCCTCTACGGCAGCCCCGCTCCCGCCGCGAAGGCGGTCTTCCCCCCCGCCCCGCCCCGCCGCCGCGCGGGATGACGGGCCTCGCCGCCCGACCCCGCCTCCTGCCCGCTCCCCTGGCGAGGCACGCGCACCCGCACGGCAGGGCCGGCGATTTGGCCTTGTTTCCCTGCCACGCGATGCGTAGACGGGTCGGCGGAGACGTGGCCGAGTGGTCGAAGGCGCTCCCCTGCTAAGGGAGTAGGCGGGAAACCGTCTCGAGGGTTCGAATCCCTTCGTCTCCGCCATATTCGCTGCCCTTCAGGCCGAAAATATCAAATAATACCAGAGCTTTAGCACTATCCTACCCTAAAAGCGGTCCAGGCATTGCTACACAATTTGCTACACATTTCCGGGATGCGTTCCGCCAGTATGAAGCAGAAAGTGAAGCAGGCGCGCCGACATCTGGTAGCAGCAGAAGGTTCGTCGGCACGCCCTGACGCGGGTGTTCCGGCCCGCGTGTCTCATCAGGCTGCGGAGCGCAGCCCCTCCAGGGCCTTCTCGGCGCGCAGGATGTCGTGCACCGCCGAAAGGGTGGCGTAGAGCTCGATCAGCACCGCGAGGGCGTTCGACAGGCGATCAGCCTCCGGTGTGAGGCGTTCCTGGCCCCAGGTCTTGTAGTCGGAGACGTTCTCCGGGCTGTGGTCGTAGCGCGTCTCGACGTAGGTGCCCTCGGCAATCTCGGCATCGAGGACACCGACGAGCTCGTGCAGCATCGCCAGGATGCCCTTGTCGAAGATCTGTCCGGCCCGCAGCAGCGCGGCCAGTTTCTTGGCCTCCTGCTTCGGCTTCGGCGCGACGAGGTCGAGCACGTCCTGGTCGATCCCGGTTGCTGCAGCCCGCGCCAGCGGGAAGCACGAGGCGGCCATGGCGGTGATCTCGGAGGCGGATTTGAAAGGCATATCCATTGGTCTTTCCTTGTGTTGATTGAGAGGGAGGAGCAGCTGCGAGAGCGCGGTTCCCTATTGGAAACCGCGGTCTTCGCGCGCCTGCTCTTCCCGCCGCTGTTCTTCGTAGTAGTAGGCGGCAATGTCGGCCTCGGCCTGGATCCGTGCCCGGACGGCGTTCATCCGGTCCAGCAGAGCTTCATCGAGGCGGCCGATGATGTGCGGGCTCTTGGAGCGTCCGTGGAAGCCGCTGTGGTTCACGTGCACGATGATGCGCCGTGCGCAGACGAACCGCGTGGGCTTCGACAGCCCGGCTGTCTCCCGCGCGGCGCACCGCTTGACGATGACTTCGTAGCCGCGGCTCGCGCGCGTGTCCGCCGACGTGCCGTAGGCGATCTCCACGAAGCGCTCGTCGCCCTTGGTCATCGTGTCGAGCACGAGGCAGGGACGGCGCTTCGGCGCACCTGACTCGTCATCCTCCTCGGCTAGAGGAAAGCGGAACAGCACGACATCGCCGCGCTGCAGATGCACGCTATTGCCGGCCGGCGTGAAGGGTTGGGGGTGGTGATACATGAAGGCCTCCTGTGGCGTGGGACAACGACGCCAGCTGGACAGCCTGCTTGCTCCAGACCTCCGAACGGCTGCGCGTCAAATTGAGCGCGCAGCCGTTCGGAGGTCTGGACGATTCTTGACGCGACAGTGCGCGACTACTTGCTCGTGCCAAAATGTGGAGTTGCGACGATGTGGAACACGCTCATGTGTGTAAGACCAACTGGTCAAGCCAAAAGAAAGGCCTGGCCAAGATGGAAGCATCCAATGCAAAAGCACCCTCAGCGATCTAGCGCAGGAACCACACCGTCAATATCTCACTAACTTGAAAAGTATACTGGAGGCAAGCGTTTCTGCAAGATCGCGAACTGAATTCCGGTCTCCTGCCAATTCACAAATCTAAGGTGGGGACAGATTTTGTCAAACTCTTCCTTACCTATCTCAACTCCTCCCGTAACATCATTAAATGTCGTCCATCTGAGGTCAAAATCCACGTAAGGACAGGAAACGAAGTCACAGAAAATAAGGTGATCTTCACAGCTTTTATGAATGTCAAACTCATCGGATAGAACGCGATTTCGAATTGCGATCGCGAACTCGCCAGCCTCTACGCTTCCTGCGCTCCCGTGTGCATGAAGCAGACATAACATAGAGAAGTAGCATGTCTTTTTTTCTTCAAGGATGTCTGACAGAACTAACTTCGCGCCCGCTTGCGAAACAAAAAGCCCAGGGTCAATGAGAAGCCCTATGAGGAAAGCGTTCGCAATTTCAAGAGGCAAGTTCGATCCGTGCGAGTCGTAATTAGATGAAATCAACTGATCAGTCTCAAAAATGACATACGACCTGATGTCGTGTGACATGGCTTCGGGAGCTCTGATTAGAAGTTCACTAAGCTTTCTAAGGATTTCCGCCGAGCGAATTAGTGGAGGAACGCGAAAGTCCAAGGAGAGTAGGTAATAAAGTATGCGAACCAAAAATTTCGCGCGCTCGGAAAGATCGATCCATTCGTCTTCGCTAAGGTCTTCTTTGGCGAATTCTGACATTTTTGCAATCGACGAATGGAGCGCTCCATAGATTTCGGAGGTGGAGCTTACCATTGCCGCTCTTTCGGAGCCACCAATGTGCCGAAGCGCGTCCAAGGAGGACCTAATTGCTTTCTTAGTTTGCTTCCTTGGTTCATCATCTGCCTGAGGTCGTTTAATTAGGCATTCCTCAATTCGCCTTGCGACTCCATGTACTTCGAATTTAACTCTAGAAACGGAAGTTACGAAAGGCCGTTCAAAGTCTCTAGCTTTGTCCAAGTTCAGAAACATTTTATACTCTTCGAGGCTGTCGGAAAGAAAGCGCTCAATTCTATCGAGTGTACCTTCTTCGTCTGCAAAGATATGGAAGTCGTCTACATATCTTCGTACCGTATAGTCTCGACCTTCTCTTAGCCCCGTTTGTTCGGCCGAGGCCGCAACTTCCAGATCAATGCGCTGCAAGATAATCTCGGCGAAAATTCTGGATGCCTCAGGTCCAACCAAGAGTCCCGCGGTTTCATTGTAATTCGCGTGCTGCATAACCTCATCAAACTGTTGCTCAAAAGAGTACATCTTCGAATTATCTTTAGAAAAATCTTTCTCCTTAACAGCCCAAGAAATTGAGTGCGTATATATATTGAAGAAGCAGCGCGATACATCGAGGGTTCGGAGCCGTGAGAACCGGCTCTCAAGGCGAACCAGCTCGTTGGAAGAAAAAAACCTATCGAGAAGTAGGAACCGTTGGTACGCAAAGTACGAGGGTACATAGGGGGTCGATATTTTTTGCCCAGGTAAATCGTCTGGCAGGTCAGCTTCCCACCTTCTCCGGACATCTTTTGAACTTCCCTTAGTGAATATGCGTTGCGAAGCGGCCGGATATCTGAGCGAAAACGGACTCCTCGCGCAAGATTGCAATATTGTCTGTTCGAACTCGCTATACAGCTTGGCTATCCGAAGCTGTATAGTAGGGTGAATGATGCTTATAGTGTTTTTTTCGCGATGCGATCTGTTAATCTTGTATGAGAAGGGCTTTGTATAGCCCTTCCGGGATCGTCTCACGAAATCCAACTTTTTTCGTTGAGCGTCGCTCAGGTCGCCGATTTTCAGCTCAGAAAGAAAGAAGTTTTCGTTCGTAAAGCCAAAGGGCAGTTCATAGGGCAACGTTTCGGTTAAGAGTGCGCGAAGTTCTTTCATCTTTGAGTCGATATTAGTCATTGATCCAAATCCGACATATTTGTCGCATTCGCGCTCTAGTGAAGCGCTTGTCGATTCGTTTTTTATATCCCTGGAGGTAGCTCAGCCTCCTGAATTGCTCTTTTATGGGCGCGGATAGTGCGTTTATTGCAGTGGAGTAGGTACTGTTCGGTCTAAACAATAATGCATTCATGTGAGCATCTAGGGCCGCCAGCTCTTTCGCGTTGTATGGCTCTTTTGTTCTTCCTGACTTGTTCGAGGGGAACTGACCGCAGTGCTTGTAGTTGTAGTATATTCCCGCTCTTATCTTCTGCTTGCGTGCGCCGCGAGTGTGCCGAGTCTTGTATGTTGAATAATTAGAGGTCAGGAATTGCAACCGGTCCAAAAGAAGATCGGTGTTTCCATTCTGGGAGAAGTCCTTGAATGCGAGGTGCATACGTGACTGGCGCTTCTTTAGTTTTGTTTGGGCGATTGCAACGTCAAATGCTCTTGTTTGATAGCTTTTCGTCACGTTATCAATCTTGAAGTCGTAACCCAAAAAGTTGAATGATTCCAAGCGCGGGTCTGCGGTTTGGGATGATTTCATAGATTTAATGTAGACTTCTGCTGTTTTTTCGTTGAGCTCGAGTCCAATTTCCGCGAGCTCTTCACTGATGCGATCCAGTGTAGGCTTATCGGGAAGTGAAAAAACGACGATGTCATCTGCGTATCGAAAATACCTGTGGACGTTGGGAAGCCTTCGAATGGTTTTGTCAAACTCTGCTAGGTAGATTTCGGACAACAGCGTGCTGAGCGCAAGCCCTCTCGGTACAGATGTTTCTGCGATTACGTCTGTATCTTGCAGGTGTTGAAGGATTGTCCGGATCCTTGGGTCCGTACGAGTATCGCATATGATTTGCTGGTTCAGTTTTCGCGCAGCTATGTTCTCATAAAACCCTTTGACGTCGCATCTTGTAACTATGAAAGGTGACGCCTCACTCAGAGCTTCTTGGAGGCCAAGAACCATCAGGTCTCTATTTGGCGGCCGAACGGAGTACTGCTTGGACAGCCTACGATAGGTGGCCCGAAGTATCAGGTCAGTTTCAAAATCTTGCGCGTAGTACCTCGCCTTCCCGTTGGGCGTATTCTTGTGGCCTAAGTTTAGTGTGGGCGGGGCGGTATCGAGGCGAGAAATCGTTCTGTTGATCAAAGCGTCCTTGCCTGTTTCCAGATCGACTCCCCATCGCCCGGAGTCTCCGACACGTAGACAGTTTGCGATGGCTTGTGGAGAAAAGGCAGAGGTTAGCATTTATTTCGGCGCATTTCCGTTCGCATTGGTCCGAAGTCCTCGTGATCACTTATCGTTTGTGGTGAGCATATGCCGGCGAAATGTGGAGAGCAAAGGCAGTCTTGCGTGTGCGTTAGTTGATCGGCCGATGTGGCCGCCGAGGGGTGCAGGGGCGTGGCGAACGGCCCCTGCGAGCAGGCGGGGGTTCGGGGGAGGAGTGCGGAACGACGCTCCCCCGGGAGCAGGGGTTGCAAGGGGAGTGCGGAACGATGACCTTGCCGCCCTCCGCGCAGGAGTGCCCGCCGCACAGGCGCCCCCGGCGGGCGGGGTTCCGGGGCAGCGCCCCGGGCGAACGGCAGGCCGAACGCAGGCACCGCAGGTGCCGGAGTGCGGGCTGTTTAGTGAGTAATGACCCCACACATCCGTTCGTGGCTGCGTCTGGCCGATTTCTCCGGTGCGGGAAAACATCAACCCATTTTCTGACCTCAACGTTTGGAGGTCAGACATGGCAAGCAAGAAGCACCCGGTGGTCCTGCGGTTCGAGGGCATGGACCCGAGCGACATCGGCGGCTACGAGGCGCATCGCTATCGAAAGGGCGGCGATCTCGGGCACATCGACCGGAACAAGCCGAAGCCCCGCCGCCTGATCGGCTCCGAGACCTGGGCGGAAGAGGCGCGTGCCGAGATCGAGCTGATGAAGGTCGAGACCTTTGCGGCTGAACTCGAGGATCTCGACCGGAGGAACCGGCGCAAGGATCTCGAAAAACGGCAGATCGAGGGGCCTCGGGATCCCTGGCGGACTTCACGTCACGGTCCGATGCGCGAACTCATCCTGACCGCCAACAAGGACTGGTTCGACCAGACCGAGAGCAGTGACGTCGAGTTCAGCACGTCGCGAGAGGAACTGTTCGAGGAGCGTGCCGTCGCCTGGCTGCGCGACAACTTCGGCGACGACGTCATCCATGCTCGCGCTGATCTCGACGAGCAGGCCTATCACATCCATGCAGTCATCATGCCGCGCGCGACCGTCAGGAAATACGGGACCGAGTGTCGGGTTCTGCAGCCCTCGATTCATCCGCTCATCAAGGACTATGAGGCCGCGCAGGACAGCGTCGGCGAGTGGTTCAGCGAAATCGGTCTACGGCGCGGCGAGAAACGCAAGCAGGCCATCCGTGACGCGCTGAACGACGGTCGGAACCCGCCGATCAATCCGCGGCACGTGCGACCCGCGGAATGGCGCGCGAAAGAGGAAAAGCGCCTCGCCAAGAAGGCCGCAGAACTCGAGACGCGCGAGCGCGACGTCGTCGAGCGCGAAGACAATGCGGAAGCTGTCTTGGACTTCGCCGACGCGGTGGCTATCGGCAAGATCGACACCAACGGGCAACCGGTCAACGGCGTCAGCGCAGACAGAAGCCTGCACCTGCAGTCACCGGTCAAGAAGACAACGCTTGGCTTCGCCACTGCGCGCAAGGCCTTCCGGGCGGTTGCAATGCGGCTCGGCGCGAGGGCCGAAGAAAAGGCTCAAGAGCACATCGCGTCCGAGGTCGCAGAGATCAGGGCGGCGGATGAAATCATCCTCGAGATCACCCGTTCGTTCTCGCGGGATCAGCGTGAGCGGATCGCGCAGATCCGGCGAAAGCTGACCGCGAAAATCATGGCGCTCGATCCGCGGGCGAACGGACGCCCGGATGCTTCGAAGACAGGAGACGGAGACCCGCGATGAATGGCGCAGCTAACCGCAAAATCTTTCACATGAAAGGTCATGGATGCTGGGAGGGGAAAATATTCTCCATGTATATCATGCGTTTATTCCGTCAGAATCCGCTGCAAGAGTTTTTTCGTCTTCGGAAGATGGAGTCAGTCACCGGCCGCGACTCCATTTGTTGCGCAAGCCGGATGCGGCGGGCGGCAAACCCAAGGCTCCGGTGACATCGCAACCAAACAACCGGAGTATTCCAAATGAAAAAATCGCTGTCCCAGAAACCCGCCCGCAAGCCCCGGTCGTCGACGATCCTCGGCTCCGAACAGGTCTATCGAGAAATAGCGAAAGCGAATGCCCGAGTTGCAGTCGTCGCCGAGAAAGTGACGCGAAAGGACGAGAAGGTCCAACGCGAGGCGCGGCTGGCTATCGCTGAGACCTTCGACGCGTGGCTCGACTGGATGGAGGAGACGGCACCCGAGCAGGTCGAAGACGTCTTCTTCGAGCTCGGCTGCTTCGCCACCGCCACGAACCGTCGCCGGATGTTCAAGCATGCCAAGGCGCCGGAGGGCGTCGCTGAGCGGGCGCAGGAGCAGGTCGACCAGTGGAAGGCTGAGGAAGAAGCAGCCAAGGCCGCCGCAGTCGAAGAGGCGCAAGGCAAGTCCGGCGATGCCGAAGGCCATGCGTGATCTCATTGCCCCGTGCGCAGAACGTGCGCGGGGCCAAACCAAACCCGCGAACGCAGTGTTTCCACATCACGAACTACCCGTATGCGACCGCCTTCGCTATATGAACGGTCCGAACACAGGAGACCCGACATGTAAGCACCCAGCCCCCGTCCCCCGAAACCAGCCGCGCTCCTGCGGTGGTGGGGTATGGAGTGCCATGTCGACCAGACACGCCGCCCGGGCCGCGGCTCCCGAAACCGCCCACATCCGCCAAAACCCGACCGTATCGCTGCAACGCAAGATCGACAGGGTCCGCCACGCCAGGGCGAAAATTGCCCAACAGATCACCAGCGGCGAAGAGTGGATGCTACCCTTACTGAAACGGTTCAACGCCGAACTCGCCCAGCTCGAAGAGACCCAAGGTCTCCTCCTCCAAGCCACCGAAATCGCCAGCCACGCCGCCCTTCACCGGGCGGCGTGATGCGTTTCGCGCAGGCATCATCACTATAGAAAAATTCGCCGACAAGCAGTCTATGATGTGATGTGCCGAGGCTTCATGAGTGGCTTCCCCTCCCCGCGAACATGGGCTTTTCTCCATGTGAGCTTTCCGTTTCTCGCCAAGAACAAGTGGCCTCTCACCCAGTGCGCCGACCTCCTGAGCCTTCCATCCGCCTTGGCCTCTTCGTGTTGGAGCTCTGCGGCAGAATAGCCTTCCTTCCCGAGACGGATTATCGAAAGGCCATATTTCGGAGCATTCTCCCCCCGGCGCTCGAATTGCTTTGCTATCTGCTTCGATGGTGGACGAGATTCTTCTACGTCGAGCACCTCAGGCCGGCGATGGAGCCCAGCGATAGCCAAGAGCAAGGCGACACAGCGTATTGCGTATCGAACAGTCTCTTCTTCGCGTTCTTCAACCGTATCTCTGCCAATCTGGTCGCGAACAGGTATTCCGCGCCTCAAACGACCTTTCTTCTGTTCGGCGAAAAAATCTTGATGGAATGCGACAGGCGTGTCGCTCATCTCGACGTGCCCATTGCGTTTGAAGAGCACCTCCGAGCCAGCGTAGAGAATCACCAGTTCTTTATCTTCTGGCACCTTGAACAGTTGTGCTGTGAATACCCGCAACCCTTCGGATGTAAAATCGGCCACAACACCGATGCGACCCTCATTCTTTCTGTCTTCAGTCTTCGCGTCGAACTCCAACCAGATTGTCTCAAATGGCAGCTGCACCTGACTCACTGCCTGAAAAAAATCCTCTTGGCTGAGCTTTTGAACACCCTCCTGAAGAAAATCGACGCCGGCGGGGTCAACGTAAAATGCAAAGGCGCCCTTGATCCGTTGCTCGATGTCTCGCGCGAAGGCGTCATCACCATTCGAAATCAAAAGACTTGAGGGTTTTCGCAGATCCTTGAGCACCTGCTCTCGGAACTTGATTGCACGCCCTATACTGGCCTTCATATCACACCCATAGTTTCGTCGGCGCTGAATGCAGAACTTTTAGCGTGGCGACACTGAAACCGCAGACACTTTTTTACTTATGCCGTCCTATTCCAAATGGCCGGGCACAGGCAACATGACTTTCTTGGACAGTGCGTGTCGCTTCGCCAGCGGTGTGGCGTCCCCATACACCGGCCGGTTCCTGATCTGCCTTACGCTGTGCCCCATCATCTCGCCGCTGAGATCCATTCGCTTCGTTTCGGCGAGGATCCTGGTCTCCCATGTGTGCCGGACCCCTCCGATGGTGTGATCTGGCGACGGTAGCAGCCCGTTGTTGCGCATGTATTGGTTCATCGTCGCCGAATAGGTGCTCTTCCCCCGGTAGCGCGGGAAGCCGCCGGGATGGCGCTTCGCCGCAGCCAGCGCCACTCCGACCAGGGGGACCTCGCGAACAGACGACGTGTTCTTGATCTCGCGGCGGTTCTCGCCTTCTTCGAACTTCAGCCGAAGATGCGGGATCGGGTGATCCAGCATGATCGCCTCCGGCGGCAGGTCGCAGATCTCCGACTGGCGGCATCCCGTCTCGACGGAGATCAGCAGGATGTCCCGCGCTTCGTCGTTCGTGCCATCGAATGCGCCGGGCGCGAACCACTTCTCGGTGATCCAATCCACGGGGATCTCGAGCTTGCGGCTCTCGGCCTTGTGCCGATCCTTCAGCGAGACGCGATGATACGGATACGGTGGGTCGGGTTGCGCGATGCTCTCGTAGTAACGGCGCAGCATCCCGGCCATGTTGGCAAAATCCTTGTTGGCGCTCTCCATCGAGAGGTTCTCGGCCGCGATCTTCTTCTGCCACCAAGCCTTGTGCTTCAACGCGGCAGCGTGGTCGATCTCGGACACCAGCACATCCTTCCCGCCGAGCGCAGCCTGAAGGTTGGCGGCGGCGCGCTTGCGCGGGTTGCGCCATAGGCGCATCTGGTTCTCGCTCTTGTAGCGGTTGTCGTGGGCCGCAATACGCTCGACCTCTTCGACGAGGCCGGAGAGCCGCAGAGCTGGCTCCTCCACAGCGCCGAGGAGCGCCTTGGCGGTCTCTGTCGCGGGATCGGCAGAGGACGCCTCCACGCGCTCCAGAACGTCTTCCAGCGGCGCCTCCAGGAGGTCGGAAAGCGGCCTGTAGGCAAAGCCTCGGGCCTGAGCGATCTTCTGCGCCGCGCGATACGCGTCGGCCTCCTCCGGGCGCTCCTTGATGACGGTCATCTGGTCGAGCTCGGCGAGCAGCTTCGCCTTCACGTCCGGCAGCAGTTCCCGCGCCCGGCGCTCGCTGTCGGTCTCAAGGCTGCGGTGAATCTCATTGCGCCCTGCGACCGCCAGATACCGCTTCGGCACGCGCATCCGCAGGTGCCAGGTTGTCCCGCGCTTGATCAGTCCCGCCATTCGTGGCACCTGCTTTTCTTGTTTGTTGTCGTCGAGAGCGGGCCAACGGCCTGCTACACAATTTGCTACACATTCGACCTTTTTACTGAAGTCCGATGATGGCAGAAACATCATAGAAATAAGGCATTTTCAGCGCGCAGATCGTCGCATTCGAATCTCTTCGTCTCCGCCACATTCAAACACGGAATCCATCCACGGGCCCCGAACGGGGACCTCTTTCCGTTTCAAAGGGCCTTGGCAGGGCCATCCGCCCTTCGGAGACTGGGTGGCGACGCAGGATGAATCTCCGATTGCTCTGCGTCCCTCTTCTAGCGCCCCTCGACGGCCACGGGACGGCGTAAAGCATCCTCGCATTCCCGAAGCGTTGCCGCGCTCACACGTCCGCTCCGTTCGCGGTCAATTCGGGAATGGATACTGACACGGAGGCGCAGGACGGTCGCGAGGACGGCTCCGTGGCGGCCGATCCCCAAAGTGACGCGGAAGCGTCAGAAGCGTTCCAGGACCCTGCCGGACTCCGACGCGAGTAAGGCTCCGTGATCTCGAAGCTGAAGGAGGGGTCGAACCCGGATCCGACGAAGTGCGGCGAGAGCTTTGACGCGGCCTGCCTGATCGTCATGACGGAAAGCTAGACGGTACTCACCGTGGGGGTGCCG
Source organism: Wenxinia saemankumensis (assembly GCF_900141735.1). GTDB lineage: Bacteria > Pseudomonadota > Alphaproteobacteria > Rhodobacterales > Rhodobacteraceae > Wenxinia > Wenxinia saemankumensis. The sequence continues at coordinate 14,390 of NZ_FQYO01000002.1, read as the reverse complement.
ATCGGGCCGTCGTCGCACGGTCTGTTGCTTCAGCGAGCCATGCATGGCCTAGCCAATGCCCGGGTCGGTGCAGCGCGGTCAGGGAAAGCAGGGAAGGTAACCCTTGCGGGCAACGTCGCTTCGCAGAGCTTGCGAAAGACACCTCTCCCCTTCGGGGCCCCGCTAGACCGCCCGCTCCACGACCCCCTGCTCTACCGCTATCGCAGAGAGAACCCCCACCATTCGCTCCAGCGCGCTGGACCAGCCCGCTTCGTCCCTCGCGTAGCACAGGCGGAAGCAGCCCTCGCAATCGGGACCGAACTGGTAGCCCGGGCTGACCAGAACGGCCGCGTCGGTGAGGAGGCGTTCGGCCAGCTCGCGGCTGGGCAGGCCGAGGGCCGAGGCGTCGCACCAGGCGTAGGCCGTGCCCTGCCCAGTCGTGACCTTCAACCAGTCCAGAGGCTCCAGCGCCCGGCGGGTCATCGCCCGCAGGCCGGTCAGATCCGGCTGGCGGGAGGCGAGCCAGTCGGCATCGTCGCCCAGCCAGCGTGTCAGCAGCGACTGGGCATAGGCAGGCGCGCGCAGGGAGGTGACGGACATCACATCCTCCATCTGGTCGATCAGCGCGGCGGGGCCGATCGCGACGCCCAGCCGGTAACCGCTGAGCGATTCCGTCTTGCTGGGGCCCAGCAGCGTGATCGTCCGCTCGGCCATGCCCGGTTCGGACGCGATGTGGCGGAATGGCGTTCCGTCATGCAGCAGCCGGCAATAGAGCTCGTCGGCGACGACCGTCACGTCGTGGGCCACGGCCAGCTGCGCGATGGCGGAGACGGTGGCGGCGTCGAACACCGTGCCGGTCGGGTTGTTGGGATGCGAGAAGACGAAGACGCCGGCGCCGCCCGCGAAGGCTGCTTCGAGCGCGTCGAGGTCGGGGGAAGCGGCGGCGAGGTCCAGCGGCACGTGGCGGACCGATGCGCCGAGGAAACGGGCCATCCGCTCGTCGAAGAGGTATTCGGGGGACAGCAGGACGATCTCGCCGCCCTCCGCCGCCGTGGCCGAGATCGAGGCGAAGAGCGCCGATTGCGTCCCCGCTGTCAGGATCACGTTCCCCTCCGGATCGATCGGCAGCCCCAGCAGGGCGGAGGCGTTGCGCGCCACGGCCTCGCGCACGTCGAGGTGGCCGCGATAGGGGCTGTAGGCGCGGCTGCCGTCGATCGCCGCCGCGTGGAACGCCCGCGCCGCCCAGTCCGGCGGCGGGAAGCGGATCGTGTCGAAATGGGTCGTGTCGAGAAAGCCCTCGGGCGCCTTCGCGATGAGGGCGAGGTCGGCGTCGCGGGCACTGGCGCCGGCGACGCGGCCGGGCAGCCGCAGCCGCTCGAGCCGCGCGGGCCTGTCGGTGCTAGTCATGTAGGGATCTCCTCGAAGGACGGGCGCGCCGGCTCAGCCGCGCGGCTCCATGGCGTCGCGCAGGCCCTCGCCTACGAAATTGACCGCAAGCACGGTGAAGAAGATGCACAGCCCAGGCGGGATCGCGAGCCAGGGCGCGATCGACAGCCAACCGCTGGCGCTGTTGAGGATGTTGCCCCAGGTCGGAACGGGGGGCAGGATCCCGAAGCCGAGGAAGCTCAGGCCCGATTCCAGCATGATCGACGTGCCGACGGCGAGAGTGGCCGCGACGGTGATCGGCCCCAGCGCGTTGGGCAGGATATGACGCAGGATCAGTCGGGGGCCCGCGGCGCCGAGCGCGCGAGCTGCCTCGACATATTCCCTCTCCCGCAGCGCGAGGAATTGCGAGCGCACGAGCCGCGCGGTGCCCATCCAGATCAGGCCGCCGACGATGACGATCAGCAGGCCGGGGCTGGGCCGGAACAGGGTCGACAGCAACAGCACCAGCGGCAGCGTCGGGATCGAAAGCATGACGTCGGTGAACCGCATCAGCAGCATGTCCCATATGCCGCGATAGAACCCCGCGACGGAGCCGATCGCCGTGCCCACGAGAGTCGAGATGATCGCACCCAGCAGGCCCACCCCCAGCGACACGCGCCCGCCATACACCAGCCGGGTCAGCGCGTCGCGCCCCAGCTCGTCCGTGCCCAGCCAGTGCTCGGCGGAAGGGGGCGTCGGCACGCCGAGGATGGTGAAGTCCTGCTGGTCGTAGCGATAGGGCAGGAACCAGGGCGCGGCGATGACGATCAGCGCCATCAGGATCAGCACCACGGCGCCGACGACGGCCAGGCGATGGCGCATGAACCGCGCGGCCATCTGGCGGTAGGGCCGCCGGCTGCGGGCGGTCTCGACCTCGAGCGTCTGGGTGGTCAGGTCAACCATGGCGGATCCTCGGGTCGAGCGCGGCATAAGCGAGGTCGGCGATGATGTTGGCCAGCACCACGCCGACGGATCCCATCATCATCAAACCCATCAGCATCGGGTAGTCGCGGCCGTTCATGCTCTCGATGAAGAGACGGCCGATGCCCGGCCATGCGAAGACGGTCTCGGTGATGACGGCGCCCGAGATGATGGTGACGAAGTCGATGGCGATCACGGTCACCGCCGGGATCATCGCGTTGCGCAGGGCGTGCAGCGCGATGACCGCCGTCTCGCGCCGTCCCTTGGCATAGGCGGTGCGGATGTAGTCCTGTCCCAGCACGTCGATCATGCCCGAGCGGATGTAGCGGCTCCAGCTGGCGATCGTGGCCAGCGACAGGACCGTCACCGGCATGATGAGATGAAGAAGGCGGTCGCTCAGACTGCCGTCACCGACGGATTTCATCCCCGCCGAGGGCAGCCAGCCCAGCCAGATCGAGAAGATGAGCTGAAGCAGAAGCGCCGACCAGAAGACCGGAAGCGAGATGCCGGCGAAGGCCCCCAGCGTCACCGCCTCGTCCAGACGGCTGCCCCGGCGCGCGGCGCTGATGACGCCCAGCGGCAGGGCCAGGCAGAAGGCCAGCGCCATCGAGATGCCGCCGAGGAGGAGCGTGGGTCCCAGCCGCAGCACGATCTCGTCGAGGACGGGCCGGCCGGTGCGGATCGACAGGCCCCAGTCGCCGACGACCATGGCCGAGAGCCATTTGACGTACTGGATCGGCACCGGATCATCGAGGCCGTAGCGCGCCCGGATCTGGTCCAACGCCTCGGCGCTGACCGAGGGATTGTCGGCATAGACATCGAGCGGGCCGCCGGGGGCGAGGTGGATGATGGTGAAGAGCACCAGCGAGATCCCGAAGAGGAGCGGGATGGCCCCGAGCAGGCGGCGGATGAGGAAGGACAGGCTCACGGGGCGGCGGGCTCTCGCGGTGAAAGGATCGAAAAAAAGGGGGGGCGCGCCCGCGGAAGCCTGCGGGCGCGCCCCCAGGGGGAGCTTACTCCTCCGAGAGATACCACTCGGCAGTGTCGACGAAGTTGGTCATGTTCGTCGGGTTCGGCGTGAAGTTCTGCAGCCGCTCCGTCACCGTGATCAGCGAAACGTTGGTGGTGAGCGGAAGGGTCGGCAGGTCCTCGGCCACGATGCGCTGGATGTCGGAGAAGGCCCGCATCCGGGTCTCGGTGTCGATGCTGTTCTCGACCGTCTCGAACACCGCGTCGAGCTCGGGGTTCGAATAGCCCTGCCCGTTCAGCGCGCCCTCGGTCCCGTAGAAGATCGAGTAGACCGGGTCGGCGGAGGTGATCCACCGGCCGTAGTAGAGGTCGTAATCGCCGTTGTAGCGGGCCTCGCGCAGGGCGACGCCGGCGCGGTTGTCGGGGACGATCTCGATCCCGACCTGCGCAAGCTGGGCCATGATGATCTGCTGGATGTTCTCGTCATCGGCGGATCCGGCGGCGGTCACGTATTCGAAGGACAGTCGCTCGCCGTCCTTGGTGCGGATGCCGTCCTCGCCCATCGTGTAGCCGGCCTCGTCGAGGATCCGGTTCGCCTCCTCGGGGTCGAACTCGTATTCGGGCGTGTTCTCGTCGTAGAACTCGAAGATCGGCACGACGATGGACTTGATCGCCTCGGGGAAGCCGCCCTGCGCCTGGATCAGGACGTTCCGGTCGATCGCATGGGCGAAGGCCTGGCGCACGGCGATGTCGGCCAGGAACTCGTTCTCGAAGTTGAAGTCGAGATGGCCCCAGGACAGGAGCGGGCCGACGATCAGCTCGTAGCCGCCGAAGCTCTCGACCTGAGCGGCCTGGTTGTAGGGCGTCTTGACGACCATATCGAGCTCGCGCGAGCGCAGCTGCGTCATCAGCGTGTTGGTGTCGGGCACGATGTTAAAGACCAGCCGGTCGAGATAGGGCAGCTGGTCCCCGTTCTCGGCGGTGCGCCAGTAATCGGGGTTCCGGTCGAGGACGACATACTGGCCGCGCGCGAATTCGGTCGCCATGAACGGGCCGGTCCCGACGGGCAACTCGTTGTATTCGTGGGTGTTCAGGTCCTGCCCTGCCAGGATGTGCTCGGGCATGATGCCGAAGGTGAACAGGGTCGATGCGAAGTCCGGCACGATCGAGTCGTAGTTCACGATCACGGTGTAATCGTCCGGCGTCTCGATCGAGGTGATCGATTCCGTGCCGGACTTCGATTCAGCGATGAACGCGGGATCGCGAACCGCTTCCCAGGTGAAGGCGACGTCCTCGGAGGTGAAATCCTCGCCGTCATGCCATTTCACGCCTTCGCGCAGCGTGTAGGTGATGGTCATGGACTGGCCGTCCTCGGAGACGACAATGCCACCGTTCTCGACCGTCGGAACCTCGGTGGCGAGGACGGGCACATATTGGGCGTTCTCGTCGGGGGCGAGCAGGCCCTCGATGATCGTGTGCTGGGCGTCGGCGAGATAGCCCGTCGAATAGGTGTTCATCGTGTCGATCTCGTAGGTGAGACCGACATTGAGCGTGCCGCCGTAATTCTGCGCGACCGCGACGGTGCCGCCCATCGCGGCGAGGGCGAGGCCGGCGGCCCCGGCCTTCAGCATGGCTCTGCGGGTGGTGGTCATCATGGAGGGTCTCCTTGTCGGTGATGTCATGGATCGTGCCGGGTTGGCCCCGGGCTTCTCGCGGACGCGGCGGGTCAGTAGCCCGCCGCGCGGTCGACGACGTTGTGCATGGGCTCGCCCGCCTGGTGGCGCCGGATATTGGCGGCCATCTCGGCGACGGCCGGCCCGGGATGGGTCGGCGCGGCGACATGGGGCGAGACGAGGACGTTCGGGTGGCGCCAGAGGGGGTCGTCCTTCGGCAGGGGTTCGGTGCGGAAGACGTCGAGCGCGGCGCACGACAGGCGGCCGCTGTCCAATGCGGCGATCAGGTCGGCGTCCACGACATGGGCACCGCGCGCTCCGTTGACGAAGAACGCCCCCGGCGCCAGCCGCGCCAGCAAGGCGGCATCGACGATGTCGCGGGTCGCCTCGGTCAGAGGCAGCAGGTTGACGAGCACGTCGGCCCCGGCAACCGCCTCGCCCAGTGCCTCGGCCCCGAAGGCCTCGCATCCTTCGACCGCGCCGCCCGACCGGCTCCACACCCGCGTCATGAACCCGAGGGCGGCCAAGGCGCGGGCGGCGGGGGTACCGAGGGCGCCGGCACCAAGGACGCAGATCGTCCGCTCGTCGGCGAGCCTCTCGCGCTCGGGCGCCCAGCGGGCCTCCGGCTGGATGCGATGGTAATGAAGGATGTTGCGATGCCAGGCCATGACCTGCGCAAGCACCCATTCGGTCATCCCACGGGCGAGGCCGTCATCGACCATGCGGACGATCGGCATCCCGTCTGGCACCTCGCCCGAGGCGAGCAGATGCTCCACCCCGGCATTGAGGCTGAGCACGACCTCGACCCCCGGAACCGAGGCGATGGTGCCGGGATCGGGCCGCCCGACGACGATGTAGGGCACGGGCGCGTCGCCCGTCGCGGCCGGATCGGTCAGGACCTCGGCCTCGGGAAGTTCCTGGCGGAACATGCGGGCGAGGCCTTCGCGGTCGCCCTTGGATGCGATGCAGATGCGTATCATGACAATCACGCTACCGGGTGTCGGGGGACGAACAACGCGCCAAAAAATCGGTGATGCCCTGCATTGAACTCATGCACGGGGCGGGGCGCAACCGGGCGGCTCACCCAGGCACCAGGTCGATCTCGTCGGCGCGGATGCACGCGACGCGGTGGTCCGCCCCCTTCGTTTCCAGCGGCGGCACGGTGGCGGCGCATTCCGGCTGGGCGAAGGGACAGCGGGTGCGGAAGATGCAACCCGAAGGCGGCGAGACAGGACTGGGAAGGTCGCCCGTCAGCATGATCCGGTCGGTCCGTCTGTTCGCGTCCACCTGCGGTGCCGCGTCCAGAAGGGCACGTGTATACGGATGCCTGGGCCGCTGATAGATTTCGGCGACCGTGCCGCTCTCCATCACCTTGCCAAGGTAGAGGACGATGACCCGGTCGCACAGGTATTCGATCACCGACAGGTCGTGCCCGATGAACAGGATCGACAGCTTCATCTTCTCGCGCAGTTCGGCAAGCAGGTTCACGATCTGCGCCTGGATCGACACGTCGAGGGCCGAGACGGGCTCGTCCGCGACGATGAAGGCCGGCTCCACCGACAGGGCGCGCGCGATGCCGATGCGCTGACGCTGCCCGCCGGAGAACTCATGCGGATAGCGCTCGGCCGCCTGGGGCGGCAGGCCGACCGTCTCCAGCAGCGCGGCCACGCGGTCGCGGCGGTCGGCGCGGCTGCCGATGGAGTGCAGGTGCAGCGCCTCGGACAGGATCTCGCCCACGCTCATCCGGGGATTGAGGCTGGCGAAGGGGTCCTGGAAGATGATCTGCATGTCCGACCGGGCGCGGCGCAGATCGGCGGGCGACATCCCGGTCACCTCCTTCCCGTTCAACCGGACCGAGCCCCCCGTGGGCTCGATCAGGCGGAGCAGCGATCGGCCCAGTGTCGTCTTGCCCGAGCCGCTCTCGCCGACGAGGCCCACGACCTCGCCGCGCCCCATCTCGAACGACACGCGGTGCACCGCGCGCACCGTGGCGCCGGCGTTGAACATCGTGCGCCCGACCGGGAAGTGGACCTCAAGGTCGCGCACCTCGATCAGCGGCTGGGTCATACGATCTCCCTCCAGCGGCGGCAGCGGGCATGGTGGCCGGACGCGACGCCCTCCAGCACGGGGACCGCCGCGGTGCAGGCCTCCTGCGCCCAGGCGCAGCGGGGGGCGAAGTCGCAACCCGGCGGCGGCTTCAGCGGATCGACCATGCTGCCGGGGATGGCCTGCAGCCGGTCGCGCCGGCCGGCGGCGCGGGCGGCGTGATCGGTGCGCGGCACGCTGGCCAGCAGGCCGCGCGTATAGGGGTGGCGCGGGGCGGTCAGGATCTCGGCCATCGGCGCATCCTCGACGATCCGCCCACCATACATGACGGCGACCCTATCGGCGATCTCGGCCACCACGCCGAGATTGTGGGTGATGAAGAGGATCGCCATCCCGAGTTCGTCCTGCAGGCGGCGCAGCAGCACCAAGATCTGCAGCTGGACGGTGGAATCAAGCGCAGTCGTCGGCTCGTCCGCGATCAGCAGGGTCGGGTTGCAGACCAGCGCGATGGCGATCATCACCCGCTGCCGCATCCCGCCCGACAGCTGATGCGGATAGGCCTCGGCCCGGCGTTCGGGCTCGGGGATATCGACCAGCTTGAGCATCTCGACCGCGCGGGCGCGGGCAGCCTTGCGGCCCAACCCCTCGTGCAGACGCGCGGCCTCGGCGATCTGGGCGCCGATCCGGTGCGCGGGGTTGAGCGAGGTCATCGGCTCCTGAAAGACCATCGCGATCTCGCTGCCCCGGATGCCGGCCATTTCGCGCCCCGGCAGGTGCACCAGATCCCGCACCGTGCCGTCACGGCCCCGGAACAGGATCTCGCCACCCGCGATCCGGCCCACGCCCTCGGGGATCAGCCGCATCGTGGACAGCGAGGTGACCGACTTGCCCGACCCGCTCTCGCCGACAAGGGCCAGCGTCTCGCCGGCGGCGATGGATAGGTCGACCCCCTTCACCGCGCGCAGCAATCCCGCCTCGGTCCGGAATTCCACCACCAGGTCGCGGATATCGAGCAACTTGGCACTCATGCGCGCAAGGATCCTTCCGCGTCCATAGCCTCTCCCACCACGGCGAGCGGCACGTGCCCCTGCGCCAGCAAGCGGTCGTGAAAGTCCTGCAGATTGCCGGTCCAGCGGCGGCGCAGCGCGCGGATCCCCTCGACCCCCGCCCAGTACATCAGCCGAGAGCCCGGGAACATCGAGTTGCGCACCACCTCGCCCGGCGCCCGTGCGGGGGCGAAGCCCGCCTCATCCACATAGAAGCGGGTCGCCTCGTCCTGGCTCCACGTCCCGGTATGCAGGTTCACGTCGACCAGCACGCTGGCCGCGTTGCGGCGCTCGAAGGATTTGAGCAGAAGGCATTCCGCGGGCGAGTAGAACCCCTCCGCTTCCATCAGAAGGTCCTCGACATAGCAGGCCCAGCCCTCGATCAGGGTGCCCGCGCCGTTGAAGGCAAGGCCCATCGCGCAATCCGTCCCGGCGATCCGCGCGAGCGGAGTCGGTGCGCGGCGGGCATTGGCGTTCTGGGTGTGGTGGCCGACCGATCCGTGGTGGACGGCATGGATCGTCTTGAGCATCGCGGTGGAATGGGCGGCGAGATAGGCGGCGCGGTCGCCACCCTCGGGCGCGACCCAGTAGACGCTGCCCTGCCCCGGGGCGAACGCGGGGGGCGAGCGATAGAACAGGAAGTAGAGCGCGCCGCGGATCGTCCGCGTCCAGTCGGGGAAGAAGCGGTAATCCAGCCCGTATTCCGTCTCTGGCGTCACCAGCCCGTCGGCGGCGGACAGCGCCTCGTCGTCCAGCCGGCGCAGGTCCTCGATCACCTCGTCCTGCGAGCGGGGACCGATGTCGGTCAGGTCGGCGAGTTGCCGTTGCCAGCTGCGGCCCGGGTCGATGGCGTGGGCCATCTCCTGCAGCTCGCGCCCCGTGCTTTCGAAGGTGGCGCGGGCACGCTCCACTGCCTCGGCAGGTCCGTAGGGCAGCTTGTGCTGCTCGCGCATCACGAACGACAGATGGTCGGCTCCGCAAGCCGGATCGGCGTCCGGCAGACCGTCCAGCGCATCGGCGTAACGCTCGAAGGCCCGCGCCGCGTGCTCGGCCGGGGTGTCCCAGGCCGCGGCGTGACCCTCGTGCAGGGCGATGTCCTCGCGCAGGAAGGTCGCCATCGCGGCGCATTCCCGGCGGGCGCGGTCGGCCCAGCCCGCAGGTACGGCGTGACCGGCCAGTGCAGCGGCGCCATCGGAAAGAAAGCCGGGGATCGCGGCAAGGCGGGAGGCGACCGCCCCGGTATCGAAGGGCAAGGCCCGCGGCAGCAACAGCGAGACGATGCCGAAGGCGGCCTCGCCGGTATGCCACGCGGGATTGCGGTGGCGCGGCCGCAACGCCAGCGCGTCATGCTCGACCCGCAGCTCTCCCAGCAGCAACTGCCGGTCGGCGGGATCCAGGTCCTCGGCCGCCCCGACAGCGGCCAGCAGGTCTGCCACCTCTTCCCGCTCCGCCTCCGCCGCCTCCGGGCCGGTGCGCGGCATGCGATGATCGTGTCCCGAAGCCCCCATGAAGGTGGCATCGACCGGCCGCCATTCGAACCGGCAAGCGAGGTATCGATCCAGCGTCCCGCTCATGCGTCGATATCGACCCAGCGGCGTTCGCGATGCGCCAGGATGAAGGCGTCGACGATCTGCTGGCTCTTGGCCCCGTCGAGAAAGGTGCATTCCTGCGGCCGGTCCTCGAGGATCTCGTCCACGAAATGCCGCACCAGGTTGCGGTAGTAGAGTTCGGGCCAGGGCGTGGCGAGCGTGGTGCCCGGCGGCAGGGTGCTTTCGGGCAGGTCGAGACGCCTGAACTCGTAGTTCTCCTTCGTGGCGACCATCAGCGTTTCCTGGACGTCGTATTCCGAGATCAGCCGCGCGATGGCCGCGCCCTTGGAGCCGTAGACCCGGATCTCGACGCCCGGGTAGTTGCCGACCGCGATGTAGCTTGTCTGCAAAGTGCCCTGCGCACCGCTGGCATATTCCACCAGTCCCACGGTGCCATCGTCGATCAGGACGCGCTGGCGCCCTTCCTCGCCCCGGATCACGCGTTCGGGGATGAAGTTCTTCATCGAGGAGACGACGCTGCCGAACTCGCCCCCGATCCAGCGCATCAGGTCGATCAGGTGGCTGCCGTATCCGACGATGGAGGACGGGATCAGCTCGTCCCGCTTGGCGTCCGGGGCGACCTGACGCAGCGGGTAGTCGGGGTCGAGCCATTGCTGGTTCTGCTCGAATCCGTGGATGTGATAGATCTCGCCCAGTTCGCCGCTCTCCACGGCCTGCTGGATCCAGCGGATCGCGGGCGAGTAGCGGAAGGTGAAGCCCAGCTTGGTGCGCACGCCCGCCGCGTCGGCTCGCGCGGCGGCGTCGAAAGCGGGCGCCGCCTCCGTATGCAGCGGCTTTTCCGACAGCACGTGCTTGCCCGCCGCGATGGCATCCAGCGACAACGGCAGGTGGGTGTGGGTCGGCGTACAGACGTCGACCATCTGCACCTCGGGATCCGCGATAAGCTCGGCCGCATCGGTATAGACCTTGCGGGCCCCGAACTTGTCGGCCGCTGCGCGCGCCCGCCCCTCGTCCACGTCGCAGACGGCGACGAGGTCGACGCGCTCATGCGCCTTGTAGCCGGGCAGGTGCGCCTTGTCGGCCCAGGCGAAGGTGCCGATCACGCCGACGCCGAGTTTCGTGTCACTCATGGCAGGGTCTTTCCGCATTCGGCCACGTAGGCCTCGAGTTCGTCGTAGTTGTGGAAGCCGAGCTCGCGTCTGCCGTCCTCGATCTCGTAGATCATCTCGAACAGCTTCGCGTTCAGGCGCGTATCGGCACCCACCGCCTCGCCATAGGCGATCAGCTTGCCGCTGGACGAGCGCGTCTCGGAGGGCCGCTTGCGGTAAACGATGTCCCACCAGATGCCGCTGCCCTTCTTCTTGAAGTCGTGCTGCGGCTTGGTGTCCTGGTCCTTCTTGAGCAGCCAGATCGCGTGATTGACGTTGTCCAGCAGCTTTCGCGTGTCCTCCGCAGTCCTCACCCGGTAGTTCGCGGGGTCGAAGAAGTCGAAGGGCTGAACGTCGATGCCGTTGGCATCCGCGATCTCCAGCGCCTCCTTCACGATGGCGCCTGCGATGCGGGCATAGCGCTCGTTGCCCAGCGCCTCGCGGATCGGCGCATCGACCAGTGCGGAGAAGACGACCTGGCTGGCATAGACCTCCTTGGCCCAGATCTGGCCCCAGATCCGGTCCGAGACCTGAACTTCGGTCAGCGCCGAGAGTGCCTCGGCGATGTCCTTCAGTCGGTCCGACATCGCGCCGTCCATCTCGCCCAGCTGGATCGGACCCTCGTGCACGAACTCGATCTCGCCGGGATCGACCAGCGCCCCGCCGTAATTGGGGATCGACCCCATCACCATCCGCTCGCCCGGCAGGCCCGCCGCGTCCAGCGCGGCGACGAGGTCGGGCTCGTTGAAGCCGTTCTGGAAACTGACGACGCAGCTCTCGGGCGTCAGCAGCGGCGCGATGTCTTCCACTGCCTCGACCGCGTGCTGCGACTTGGTGGCGATCAGCACCACGCCCAGCTCCCCCGTCAGCTGGTCCGGCGTCGCCGCCTTCACCGCCACGTGCTTGTCGCCGCGCACACCGTCGATGCGCAGGCCACTCTCGTTCATGGCGGCGACATGCTCGGCCCAGCGGTCGACGAGGGTCACGTCGTGCCCCGCCTCGGTCATCCAGGCGCCCGCGAGGCCGCCGATGGCGCCCGATCCGATGATGGTGAACTTCATCGCGCTCACTCCGCCGGGAACATGTCGAGGCTGCGCGGGCTCTGTGCCCGGCCGTAGAGCGCCTTGAGGAAGTCGGCCTTCTGCGCGGGGCGGATGCGCTCGCGCACCGTACGAACCGCTTCGTTGCCGGCCCAGTAGCTGGCGATGAACGGGCCCCGGAACGGGTGGGCGGCCATGCGCAGGCGGCCCCGAGCCCAGGCCTCCTGCCCCATCGCGACCTCGCGCAGGTAGCGCATGACTTCCTCGGCCGGCTTGCCCTCGACCATGTAGACCCAGGCGGCCGTCGTCTGCGCGGCCGAGCGCAGGCGGCGCAGTTCCAGGTGGATCTGGTCGTCGTCGTCCTCGATCCAGTCGATCAGCTGCACGCCCTGGTCGCCGATCCCCTCCTGCACGCAGCCGGTGATCGCGTTGGCGGTGATCAGCAGCGCGTCGGCGGTGGCGCGGCCGGCATCGACCTCGGCCCGGGTCGAGATGAGCTGCGTGGAATGTCCGGGAAAGACCTCGTGGCAGACCAGGTGCTTCAGCGCGGCGCGCGTGAAGCTCAGGTCCGTGTTCAGGTCCATCTGGCCTTCGTTGAAGTTGCAGCGCGCGGTGTAGGGCACGTCCGAGACCGGGTGCAGCTGCATGGTGTAGTCGCCGGTATCGAAGATCATCTCGTTGGTGCGTTGCCGCGCCTCGTCCATTAGCTCGGTGAAGACTGCCTCCAACCGCTCCGCATCGATGGCCCGGTCCTCTTCCCAGGCGATGACGCGGTCATGGAGCGAGCCCCTGGTGAAGCCCGAGCCGGCCAACAGCCGGTCGAGGTTGTCGCGCGCTGTCTCAATGATTGCGGGATCGACCTTGCCGCGGGGCGCGCCGACCAGATCGACCACCTTTTCCTCGAAGGTCGGCGAGCCACCCGAGAACAGCCGCACCGCCAGTTTCAGCGAAATGAGCATGCCTTCGAAGAATACCTTGCGCTCACCCTTGGGCAGGCCGTCGATCTCCTTCGACAGAGCCTCGAGATCGGACTGGACCTCGTCCCAGCTGTTGTAGTCGTTGGGCGCCACGATATCGGCGCCCATGTAGATCGGCACCAGCCCCTCACCGTCCAGCAGGCTCCGCCCGTCGTTCCTCGACCGTTCGAAATGGTCTATTCCCATGGTGATGGCGGTCATCCGGCGACCGGTATCGGCAAGTGACATGGCTGTCCTACTCTGCATTCGGCGGGCGCTCGGGCATGTGGAGACGATGTTCGCGCCGGCGGCTTCTCGACGGGGATCGCCCCCGGTTCCGGTCCGATGACAGACGATCTGGCCTCGGCCGGCAACCGGCTTTAACCTTGACCATGCATGAGATGAAGGAATGGGAAATGGCCGGACGCACGATGCCCTCCCTCAACGCGCTGCGCACCTTCGAGGCGGCGGCCAGGCACGGCAGCTTCACTCGCGCGGGAGAGGAGCTGAACGTGACGCAGAGCGCCGCCAGCCGCATGGTCCGCAGTCTCGAGGAATACCTGGAGGTGGAGCTCTTCACCCGCCGAAGCCGCATCATCGAGCTGACCGACGAGGGACGCTACTATGCCGGCGTGGTCGGCGATGCGATGGGCCGGATCGAATCCGGCACGACCGAGCTGATGTCCACCCGCGCCGGGGCCGGGACGCTGACTGTCGGCATCCTACCCACCTTCGGGACCAAGTGGATGATTCCGCGCCTCGGCTCGTTCATCGACCGGCATCCGCATATCCGGCTCAGCGTCGTTTCTGCCGACGGTGCCCCCGACGGGGGCGATTCCCGGCTCGATACCGCGATCCGCTTCGGCTACGGCGAATGGCCCGGCCATGTCGGCCAGCCGATCATGTCGGAGGAACTGGTCGTCGTGTGCAGCCCGCGCATCATGGACGGCCCCTACCCTCTCGTCGATCTCGACATGCTGGCGAAGCACAGCCTGATCATCCATTCCACCCGGCCGCGCGCGTGGGACCACTGGTTCCGCTCCACCGGGGCCGATCCCTCGGCGATGCGCTGGGGGCTGCAGCTGGAGCATTTCTTCATGGTCCTGCAGGCCGCCGTCTCGGGCCTCGGCGTCGCGCTGCTGCCCAGCTTCCTGGTCGAGAGCGACATTGCGGCGGGCAACCTCGTCGCCCCCTTTCCCAACCGCGTCAACGGCCCGGGCGGCTACTACCTCGTCACGCCCGAGAACAAGACGGACCTTCCCCGGATCCGCGCCTTCAGCGACTGGATCACCAAGGAGGCGAAGGACTGGTGAAATGGGACAGGGGCCCGGGCCGCGAGACGGCTCGGCTCGCCGGTCATCGCGGTCATGAGCCGGGAAAGCGGCCCTCAAGTTGCCGGCCCGGTGGGGTGCGGTGCGGACGTGCGAGACTGCATCCGAGGGGTCGATATCGATCGGCGTCTTCTCTGGAGTGAAGGAGGGCCAGGCCTGAAACTTCCAGAAAGGCGCACGTCCAGATCCCACGCTATCGGCCCGGTCGCGCTGGAGTGCCCCCCGTTTCACCGGACAGCCTGGCTGGGGTTGAGCGCTGATCTGAACTCGACAGGCGAGCGCATGGCCAGCGCGGAATGTGGATGG
>NZ_FQYO01000005.1 GCF_900141735.1 Wenxinia saemankumensis | reverse complement strand
GGTTGCCCCAGGAGCATCATGGCCACCGATGTAAGGGGGTCATTTTTGGACGCCGATCACCCCGCTACGGGGTCACTTTTCCATGCCGGTTCACAGGCCCGGAATCAGACTTCGGCGTCGTCGTCCCGCCCGTCCAGCCGCGACTCTCAAGCCTCGAGGTAACCCGTCCAGACCCGCTCAGCCTTCTGCATCGCCACAGACTGCAAGTCGGTCTTGAGGCTTTCCCAGATCACGGGGCGCGACTCGACCGAAACGAACCGCGCAGGGACACGGCGTTTCAGATACCAAGTTCGGCCACGGCGGATGAGGCTGGAGGACAATGGGTGCTACCGGAAAGAGGGTGCGGGTAGCAGAATGTGGTGAAAAATGAGTAGCAGATCGATGATGGGCCAGGCTCTAATTTCCCAGCCCTGCAGCCAAAGCTTTGTCAAAAGACAAAAAAAGCTTCTACCAAACGGATGGAGTGGCGGACCGTAGAGGATTCGAACCTCTGGCCTCTGCCTTCGGAGGGCAGCGCTCTATCCAGCTGAGCTAACGGTCCCGCTGGGGGGCCTCATACCGAAGGCGGGCGGGGGGTGCAATCGCCGATCTGCGCCCCTGCCCCCTCGGTCCTTCCACCGGCCCGCCCCTGTCCGCTCAGGCGAAGAGATCGTGGCAGAGCTCCAGCGCGTCGACGAGCGCGTCGACCTCGGCCCTGGTGTTGTAGAGGCCGAACGAGGCGCGGCAGGTGGCGCCGGTGCCGAGATGCTCGAGCAGCGGCATGGCGCAATGGGTGCCAGCCCGCACCGCGATGCCCTTCTTGTCGAGCACGGTGGAGATGTCGTGCGCATGGGCCGGCCCGTCGAGCGTGAAGGAGAAGATCGCGGCCTTCCCCTCGGCCCGGCCCTGGATCTGCAGCCAGTCGAGGCCGGCGAGCCGCTCCTGCGCGTAGGTGCCGACGTCGCGCTCGTGGGCGGCGATGTTCTCCATCCCCAGCCCCATCATGTAGTCGAGCGCGACGCCCATGCCGATGGTCTGGACGATGCCGGGGGTTCCGGCCTCGAACTTCATCGGGGGATCGTTCCAGGTGATCGTCTCTCGTCCCACCTCGCGGATCATGTCGCCGCCACCCAGGAAGGGGCGCATCTCGGCCTGGCGCTCGGGAGCGATCCAGATCGCGCCGGAGCCGCTCGGCCCGTAGAGCTTGTGCCCCGTCACCGCATAGAAGTCGCAGCCGATCTCGCCCACGTTCACGGGCATGTGGACCGCCGCCTGGCTACCGTCGACGAGGACCGGCACGCCCTTCGCCCGGGCGGCGGCGCAGATCGCCTTGACGTCGACGACGGTGCCGGTGACGTTGGACAGGTGGGTGATCGCGACCAGCTTCGTCCGGGGGCCGATCGCGTCGATCACGGCCTGGGTGTCCAGCGCGCCGTTCATGTCGCATTCGACCCATTTCAGCACCGCGCCCTGACGCTCGCGCAGGAAATGCCAGGGGACGATGTTCGCGTGATGCTCGAGCACGGACAGCACGATCTCGTCGCCGGGCTCTATCCGGGGCGCGGCCCAGGCATAGGAGACGAGGTTGATCCCCTCGGTCGTGCCGGAGGTGAAGACGATCTCCTCCTCGCTCTTCGCGCCGAGGAACCGCGCCACGATCCCGCGCACGCCCTCGTAGCGTTCGGTCGCGATGGTGGAGAGGGTGTGCAGGCCGCGATGGACGTTGGCGTATTCCTCGGCATAGGCGCGTGTGACCGCGTCGATCACCACCTGCGGCTTCTGGGCCGAGGCGCCGTTGTCGAGATAGACGAGCGGCTTGCCGTTGACCTCGCGCGAGAGGATCGGGAAGTCGCGGCGGATCGCTTCGACATCGTACATGTCAGGCTCCCGTTGTCGTTGTGGTGGCGCCCACGCCGATCAGCGCGAGGATGAGGCTCAGCCCGAAGCCGATGCCGAGGAAGGAGAGGATCAGCACGGCGGCGGCCCGGCCGGGCCCGTCGAAACCGTGCAGGACCCGGACGAAGTTGATGAGGCACCAGAGCAGCAGACCCAGTCCGGCAATCGAGACGATCGCCCCGACCAGCGACGAGAGGAGGAAGGCCGCCATCTGGGCCAGCCGCACGACGAGGGCCAGCACCTCGATCCAGACGACGAGGGCGAGCGCATCCGCGAACTTCCCCGCCCCGCCCATCATGCGGCCGACGAGATCGATGGCGAGGGCGGTGACGGTCAGCGCCGAGCCGAGCAGCAGCGCGTAGAGGAACGGGCTGAAGACGAGCGCGCCCGTCTCGCCCAGCGGCAGGACGATCTGCATCTCCGCGGAGCCGAGCAGCGCCGCCAGCGTGCCGAGCGCGGTGACGAGGATGAGCGCCTCGACGAGGACCGGGCGCGGCAGGCGCAGCGCCAGGATCGCCGCCGCCGCGCGGCGCGGATCGGTGAGCGACAGGCCGATCGCGGCGCCAAGCGGATTAGCCACGGCGGGCCCCCGCCGCGCGAAGGCCGGCGATCCAGAACCAGAGCAACGCGACCAGCCAGAGCGCGCCGGTGATCGCCGCCGCCGGCCCCTCGCCCACGATGCCCCGCGTCAGTCCGAAGAGCAGCGCCAGCGGCGCGGCCGCGAGCACCGCCCAGAACAGGGCCACCCGCGCGCCGAGGCCGGTCAGCGCCGGCAGCACGCGCCGCAGCGCCAGATACGAGATCCCGGCGACGAGATAGAGAAACAGCGGCCAGACGAAGAGCCAGCCCAGCGCCTCGTAGGCCATGAGGCGCGCGGTCTCGTCCCGCGCCAGCGCCTCGACCCCGCCCGCCTGTCCCGACGCGACCAGCGCCCGCGCGGCCTCCAGCCCCTCGCGCGAGAGGCGCGGCCATTGGCCGACGAAGACCAGCGCGCAGCCGATCATCAGGAAGGCCAGCGCCACGCCCTCGCGCGGGGACCGGTTCAGGATGGACCGGACCACGCCGCGCGGGGCGCGGTAGGTGCGGGCGATGTCGGTCGTGACGGCCAAGGTCCTAGCCGGCCCGCCGCGCGAGCCAGCCTTCGAGCCGGACGCGCAGCTCCTCGGCGAGGTCGCCGTCCTCGATCTCCTCCAGCGCCTCGGCGAGGAAGGCGAGGACCATAAGGTCCTGCGCCTCCGCCTCAGGCACCCCGCGCGAGCGCAGGTAGAACAGCGCCGTCGGGTCGATCGCGCCGGTGGTGGAGCCGTGGCTGCAGGCCACGTCGTCGGCATAGATCTCGAGCTCGGGCTTGGCGAGGAACTGGCTGTCGTCGTCCAGAAGCAGCGACTGGCTGATCTGGTAGCCGTCGGTCTTCTGCGCGCCCGCCTTCACCAGGATCTTGCCCTGGAAGACGCCGGTCGCGCCGTTCTTCAGCACCTTCTTGAAGACCTGACGGCTCTCGCAGCGCAGGGCGTCATGGGTGACGAAGACGGTATCGTCGTGGTGGAAGTCCCGGCCGTCGCCCACGCAGGCGCCCGCGACATGGGCAATCGCGTCGTCGCCGGTGAATTCCACGACCTGCTCGTTGCGGGTGAGGAAGCCGTTCATGGTGAGCGTGAAGCTCTTGAACGCGGCCTCGGCGCCGAGCCGGGCGAAGGAATGGGTGACCGCGCGCCGGCCGGGATCGCGGCCCTGCATCCGGACATGGTGGAAGCGTCCGCCATCCGCGATGTCGGCCTCGAGCACGGTGTTGATCCGCGCCCCGCCCGCGCCGCTTTCGAGCAGCGTGACCTCGGCGCCGGGGGCGACCCGGACGAGGCTGTGCAGCACCGGGTCGGCGCCCTCGTCCGACCGTTCGTAGACGACGCGGATGGCGCGGCTGGCGGCGGCGGTCGCGTCGATCACCACGCCGTCCGTGGCCGTCGCGGTGTTGAGCGCCGCGAAGGGTCGCGGAACGGGCGACTGGCCGCGCGATTCGAGCGCGCCGTAGAGATCCTTGGCCCAGTGGATGTCGCCCGCCATCGCGTCGGCGAGGCGCTCGATCCGCACGCCCTCAATCGCGGAAAGATCATCCGAGGCCGCCGCATCGAACACACCGTCGCGGAACACGATCCGCAGCGCCCCGGTCTCGCCCCAGATCGGCGCCTCGTCGTCGGCCATGAGGTCGGCCGCCTCGGCCTGCGCGCCGTTCAGCGGCCGGGGATTGGTCATCCGCCAGTATTCGTCGCGGGGCTGGGGCAGCCCCATTTCCCGCAGACGGTCCAGCGCGTCCTGACGCGCGGCCCGGCCCCAGGCGCCGCTCTCGGGCAGCGCCAGGCCGGACAGCCGCGCCTCGGTCGCGTCGGTGCGCGCCTGGCTCGGTTTCGCGAAGTTCGGAGCTAGCCGCATCACGCCACCTCCGACAGGATGTCCGTGTAGCCGTTCTTCTCGACCTCCAGGGCCAGTTCCGGCCCACCTGTCTTCACGATGCGGCCGTCCGCCATGATGTGCACCACGTCCGGCGTGATGTGGTCGAGCAGGCGCTGGTAATGGGTGATGACGAGGAAGCCGCGGCCTTCGTCGCGCAGCGCGTTCACCCCGTCCGAGACCAGCTTCATCGCGTCCACGTCGAGACCCGAATCGGTCTCGTCGAGGATGCACATGCGCGGCTCGAGCACGGCCATCTGCAGGATCTCGTTGCGCTTCTTCTCGCCGCCCGAGAAGCCCACGTTCAGCGGGCGCTTCAGCATGTCGGCGTCGATCTTCAGGGTCTTCGCCTTCTCGCGCACGAGCTTGAGGAACTCGGCGGAGGACACCTCCTCCTCGCCGCGCGCCTTGCGCTGCGCGTTCAGCGCAGTGCGCAGGAAGGTCATGTTGCCGACGCCGGGGATCTCGACCGGGTACTGGAAGGCGAGGAACAGGCCCGCGGCCGCGCGCTCCTCGGGATCCATGTCCAGCAGGTCCTGCCCGTCCAGCGTGGCGCTGCCGCCCGTCACCTCGTAGCCCTCGCGCCCCGACAGGACGTAGGACAGGGTCGACTTGCCGGACCCGTTCGGGCCCATGATGGCATGCACCTTGCCGGCCTCGACGCTCAGGTCGACGCCCTTCAGGATCTGCTTGTCCTCTTCCTCGAGATCGACCGTCAGGCCCTTGATATCCAGCATCTGTCTTCTCCTTCTCTGCAGGCGGTCACTGCCACCTGACGAATTCCGTGATGACCCAGAGCAGATCCTCGGGGGGAACGCTCATGGGCGTGATCTCGAACCGGGCCATGCGGCCGACGATCCGTTCGGGCCGGACGAAGCGTTCGACCCCGTGATAATGCGGCCGCCCGACATAATCGTCGAACAGCAGCGTGCAGCCCCGCTGGGTGCGGAAAAGCGTCGCCAGCAGGCAGGCCGCGCGGAACCGGCCGTCGACCAGCACCACGTCGGGCTGCACGAAATCCGGCCGGTCCCAGACCGACAGGGCGTAGCCCGGAAACCGGCGGGCGGTCCGCATGTTCGCCGGCCGGCCCCATTTCGTCACAGGCCCGATATCGGCATGGTGCAGATGCACCTCCGCCGCCGGCGGATGGGCCGCGAACCAGTCCTCGATCCGCTCGATCCAGGCTTCGTCGCTCTCGACCGAGAAGACCGAGGCCCCCTCGACCGCGCCGGCAATGGCGGTGGATCCGCCGCAGCCGTATTCGAGGATCGACCGCGCGCGGGAATATTCCTCGCGCAGCAACGCGGCCTCGTCGCCCGGCAGCCGCAGCTCCAGGTCCGGCAGGTCCGCCGTCTCAGCCAAGGGTGACGGCCGTCCCGCTGGCCGAGACCATCAGCATCGAGCCGTTCTGCCCGATCACCTCGTAGTCGAGGTCGACCCCGACCACCGCGTCGGCCCCCAGCTTGCCGGCATTGGCCTCCATCTCGGCGATGGCGGTCTCGCGCGCCTCCTGCAGGGCGCGCTCGTAGGCGCCCGAGCGACCGCCGACGATGTCGCGGATCCCGGCGAAGAGATCGCGGAAGACGTTCGCGCCGAGAATGGCCTCGCCGGTCACGATCCCCTTGTAGCCGCTGATCGGGCGCCCCTCGACCGAGGGCGTGGTGGTGACGATCATCTCTCTCTCCTCTCGCTCAGCCCCGGAAGATCAGCGCGGCCCCCGCCGCGATGAAGGCGAAGCCCAGCCCCGTCCGCCAGGTCGGCATCTCGCCCAGCACCAGGGCCGAGAAGCCGACGAACACGGTCAGCGTCACGACCTCCTGGATGGTCTTGAGCTGCGCCGCCGAATAGGTGCCGTAGCCGATCCGGTTCGCCGGCACGGCCAGCCAGTACTCGAAGAACGCGATCCCCCAGCTCGCCATCACGACGAGGGCGAGCGGCGCGGCCGGAAACCGCAGATGCCCGTACCACGCCACCGTCATGAAGACGTTGGAGGCGATCAGCAGCAGGATCGGAAGCATCGCGGCGGAGGTCATGATGGATCATCGGCCCTCCCCGCCCGGGCCGGGCCCCGCCCGGCGCCGGGCCATCCAGGCGATCACGGCCCAGTAGATCGGCACCACGATCACCGTCGAGACGGCCTGCTCGGCCCAGTCGACCGCGCCGACCAGCCACAGGTCGAGCAGCGCCGTCAGGACGAAATAGGCCACGGCGAAGAACGCCGCGCTCCGCCCCGTCGCGCGGAAGGCCTGGCCCCAGGTCAACCCACCGACCCCTCGAGGCTGATCGCGACCAGCGCCTGCGCCTCCATCGCGAATTCCATCGGCAGGGCCTGCAGCACGTCCTTGCAGAAGCCGTTGACGATGAGGGCCACGGCCTCCTCCTCGTCCATGCCGCGGGACTGGCAGTAGAACATCTGGTCGTCGTCGACCTTCGAGGTCGTCGCCTCGTGCTCCACCCGGCTCGAATTGTTCTTCACCTCGATATAGGGGACCGTGTGCGCCCCGCAGTCCGACCCGATCAGCAGGCTGTCGCATTGCGTGTAGTTCCGGCTGTCCACCGCCCTGGGGTGGATCGAGACGAGCCCGCGATAGGTGTTCTGCGCCAGCCCGGCGCTGATCCCCTTGGACACAATGCGCGACTTGGTGCGCTTGCCCAGATGGGTCATCTTGGTGCCGGTATCGGCCTGCTGATGGTTGTTGGTGATCGCGATCGAGTAGAACTCGCCCTGGCTGTCGTCGCCCCGCAGGATGCAGGACGGGTATTTCCAGGTCACGGCCGAGCCCGTCTCGACCTGCGTCCACATCACCTTCGACCGGTCGCCCCGGCAATCCGCGCGCTTGGTGACGAAGTTGTAGATGCCGCCCCGCCCCTGCTCGTCGCCCGGGAACCAGTTCTGGACGGTGGAATACTTCACCTCGGCGTCTTCCTCGACGACGATCTCGACGACCGCCGCATGCAGCTGCGCGGTGTCGCGCTGCGGCGCGGTGCAGCCCTCGAGATAGGAGACGTAGCTGCCCTTGTCCGCGATGATGAGCGTCCGCTCGAACTGGCCGGTATTCTCCGCATTGATGCGGAAATAGGTGCTCAGCTCCATCGGGCAGCGCACGCCGGGCGGGACGTAGACAAAGGACCCGTCCGAGAAGACGGCGCTGTTGAGCGTCGCGTAGAAGTTGTCCGAGGCGGGCACGACGCTGCCGAGATACTTCCTCACCAGCTCGGGATGCTCGCGGATCGCCTCCGAGATCGAGCAGAAGATGACGCCGGCCTTGGCCAGCTCCTTCTTGAAGGTCGTCCCGACCGAGACGCTGTCGAAGACCGCGTCGACCGCGACCTTGCGGCTGCCGCCCGGATCCTCGGTGGCGTCCGGCGCCTCGCCCGCGACGCGGGTCGAGTTGTCCTCGGGCGTGGCGGGCTGCTCGGCGCCCTCCACCCCGGCGAGGATCATCTGCTCCTTCAGAGGAATGCCGAGCTTCTGGTAGGTCTCCAGCAGCTTGGGATCGACCTCGTCCAGGCTCTTGGGCTTCTTGTCGAAGCTTTTCGGCCGGGCGTAGTAGTACTGGTCCTGGAAATCGATGTCCGGGTAGTCGACCATCGCCCAGTCCGGCTCCTCCAGCGCGGTCCAGCGCTCGAAGGCCTTCAGCCGCCACTCGGTCATCCAGTCGGGCTCGTCGTTCTTGGCGCTGATCAGGCGGACGATGTCAGCGCTCAGCCCCTTCGGCGCGTAGTCCATCTCGATCTCGGTGGACCAGCCGTGCTTGTAGGTCCCGGCGAGCGAGGTGACGGCGTCCACCGTCTCGCGGTCGACGCCTTCCTTGACCCGGGCCGCATTCTCTTTAGCTTCGGTCTCGAACGTGCTCATCGCCGTTCCCCTCTCGTCTGGTTCAGGCCGCGCGCGGGCGTAGCCGTTTCCTCTTCGCGCCCCACGCCTCGGCGAAACGCATGATGTCCTCTTCGGTCGTCTCCGGCCCCAGCGAGACGCGCAGCCCGCAATCGGCCGCCTCGATACCCAGCGCCTCGAGCACGGGGCTGCGGCGCACCTTGCCGCTGGAGCAGGCGGACCCGGCGGAGACGGCGAACCCGGCGAGGTCCATCCCCATCACCTGCGTCTCGCCCTTCCAGCCGGGGGTGACCATCATCGTGGTGTTCGGCAGTCGCGCCCCGCCCTTCCCCACGAAGGTAGTGTCGGGCGCGTCGCTCGCAATGGCCCCCTCCAGCAGGTCGCGCAGGCCCGCCACCCGCTCCCACACCCCGTCCGCGAGGTCCCGCATCGCCGCCTCGATCGCGGCGCCCATCCCGGCCAGGCCGATCACGTTCTCGGTCCCCGACCGGCGGCCCATCTCCTGGCCCCCGCCGCGCTGGCGCGCGTCCAGCTCGGCCCCCCGGGGCAGGATCAGGGCGCCCGCGCCCTTCGGCCCGCCGAACTTGTGCGCCGACAGGATCGCCATGCCGATCCCCGACCACTGGTACGAGAAGGGCAGCCGCCCGATCCCCTGCGTCACGTCCGACGCGGCGAGGCCCGCGGGCAGGTCCTGCACGATCCCGGTCTCCGAATTGGCCAGCTGCAGGGTCGACCGCTCGGGCGCCTCCACCCGCACCCGCCCGTCCGTCCCGACCGCCAGCGCCGGCTCGATCCAGCCCGCCACGGCATCGTGCTCGATCGGCGCCCCGACGAGGCCCCGCCCCGCCAGCGCGAGGGCCGCGCCCTCGGTCGCGCCCGAGGTGAGGACGATGTCCGCCTCGCCCGCTCCCGTCGCCTCGGCCACCTGCGCGCGCACCCGCTCGACCAGCGCCTTCGCGGCCCGCCCCTCGGCATGGACCGAGGACGGGTTGCCCGCGACGTCCATCGCCGCCGCCATCGCGGCGCGCGCCTCCGGCCGCAGCGGCGCCGTGGCGTTGTGATCGAGATAGACGCGGGGGGCGCTCACGCCGCCCTCCCCTTATCTTGCCGGAAATACTCCGGGGGGGCGCCGCAGGCGCGGGGGGCGGCGCCCCCCTCCCCCGTCCCCGCCCATCGCCACGCCTCACTCATCGACCACCTCGAAGAGCGAGGGCACCGCCGGGCAGGGCATCAGCCCGTTGCCGACCACGTCCGACAGCCGCGTCTGGTGGAGGAAGACGTAGACATGCGCGCTCAGCCCCTCCCACAGGCGGTTGGTCAGCGATTGCGCCCGGCTGCCGGACAGCCCGCCGGACGCGCCGCGGCCCTTGTGCATCGCGCTCACCGTCTCGTCGACGGCCTCGAGGATGTCGGAGACCCGGATCTCGGAGGCGGGCCGGCCCAGCCGGTAGCCGCCCGCGGGGCCGCGCACGCTGTCCACCAGTCCCGCGCGGCGCAGCTTGACGAAGAGCTGCTCCAGATAGGGCAGCGAGATGTCCTGCCGGCGCGAGATCTCGGCCAGCGAGGCGAGCGACCCGTCCTTCAGCAGCGCCAGGTCGGCCAGCGCGACCATGGCGTAGCGCCCCTTCGTCGACAGCTTCATCGGCCCCTCGCCCTCGCTCGCGCGATCCCTTCCGCGTTGACGTCCCGCGCGCCGCCCGATAAGGCCACCCGCACTCCGGCGGCCCGATCCGCGGCCCGCTCTTTAGAATGGTTCTAAGGTCCCCGACGGTTTTCGTCAACCAACCGGACCCGGGGCCCGAACGACAGGAACGAGGCGAATGCCCGAGGTCATCTTCCCCGGTCCCGACGGCCGGCTCGAAGGTCGCTACCACCCCCAGCGCCAGAACGACGCCCCCATCGCCATCGTGCTGCATCCGCATCCGCAGTTCGGCGGCACGATGAACAACAAGGTCGTCTACAACCTGCACTACGCCTTCTACGAGATGGGCTTCACCGTGCTGCGGTTCAATTTCCGCGGCGTGGGGCGCAGCCAGGGCGAGTACGACCAGGGCATCGGCGAGCTCAGCGACGCCGCCGCCGCACTGGACTACCTGCAATCGATGAATACCGGCGCCAAGCATTGCTGGGTCGCCGGTTTCTCCTTCGGCGCCTGGATCGGGATGCAGCTTCTGATGCGGCGGCCCGAGATCACCGGCTTCATCAGCGCCTCGCCGCCGGCGAACATGTACGATTTCTCGTTCCTCGCCCCCTGCCCCTCCTCCGGCCTCATCATCAACGGGACCGCCGACCGCGTGGCGCCGCCCGCGGATACGCGGACGCTGGTGGGCAAGCTGCAGGAGCAGAAGGGCATCACCATCACCCACGAGGAACTCGAGGGCGCGGATCACTTCTTCAAGGATCCGTACATGGAGCCGATGATCGACCACGTGAAGACCTACGTGACGCGCCGCCTGACCGAGAGCACGCGCTAGGTCATGGGCGTCGTCGAGGATCTCGCCGACGAGCTGGCCCGCTCCGCCCTCGAGGCGGAGGAGGAGCTGGGCGACGCCAACATCGTGGACGAGGTATCGGGCGTGCTGCTGGCGCAGTCGCAGACCCTGCAGGAGGCCTACATGACGGCGATCCGGGTCCGCCGCTCGGCCAATGCGGGACGCCGCTTCCTCGACGCCAAGCTGCGGGCCCATCGCCGGGGCGAGGCCGCGCCGCCGCCGCCCACGGCGGACAACCCCGACATCCACTAGCGCCATGGCGGACTGGGACGAGGCCGATCTCTTCGCGGTCCCGCTGCTCGACGGCGGGATCGGGATCGGGCAGGTGGCCGCCCCCGCCGGGGCCGAGGCGCTGGTCGCCCTGTCCATCCTGCGGGCCGATCCCGGGCGTCCCCTGGCGGGGGACGAGGTCGCGGCGATCCTGCGCGTCGCGCCGGACGCGCTGGAGAGCGGGCACTGGCGGATCCTGCGGCTCGAATCGCTGCCGCGTCCGCGCAGCATCGTCGATCCCGCCCAGGCCGGCACCGCACCGCACGATCCCGCCATCGCCGAGGCGCTGCTCAACGCGCTCGCCGGTCAGCTGCCCTGGGACTATTTCCCCGGCGATTTCCTGGCGGGCCTGCTGCGGCCGAACTTTTCCCGATGAACGGGCCCGGCCCGACCCTCGCCGCCCCGCAGGCCGAGCTTGCCGCGCGCCTCGCCTTCGTCGCCGAGGCGGACCGCCTGAAATCGGTGGACCGCGCCAGCACGCTGGCCGACGGCTCGCGGCGCGAGAACAGCGCCGAGCATTCCTGGCATGTCGCGCTCTGGACGCTGATCTTCGAGGAGGAGATCCGCGCGCGCGACGCCGATCCCGACCGGGTGATCACGATGCTCCTGCTTCACGACCTGGTGGAGGTCGATGCCGGCGACCATCCGATCCACCTGCCCCGGGACGAGCCCGCCATCGCGGCGGCCGAGGCGCTGGCGGCCGATCGCCTGTACGGGCTGCTGCCCCGCGCGCAGGGCGCGGCCCTGCGCGCGCTGTGGGAGGAGTTCGAGACCGGGCAAGGGGCCGATGCCCGGGCCGCGCGGATGCTCGATTGCAGCCAGCCGCTGTTCCAGGAGCTTCTGCGCGACGACCTGTCGGTCATCGACCGGGACGTGATGCGGGCGATCCTGACGACGGGCCGCTCCGCCCCGCTGGCCGACGACTGGCCCGAATTGCACGGGCACGCGATGGCGCTTCTCGATCGCCGCCCCCCCGACTCCTCGCCGGACTTCCGGCACCGGCTCGCCTTCGCGGTCGAGGCGGACCGGCTGAAAACGGTCTCGCGCGGCACGACGCTGTTCGACGGCTCGCGCCGGGAACGCTCGGGCGAGCACAGCTGGCATGTCGCCCTGATGGCGCTGGTCCTCGCCCCCCATGCGGACGTGCCGGCCGACGTCGCGCGGGCGGTGCGGATGCTGCTGGTCCACGACATCGTGGAGATCGACGCGGGCGACAACCCGATCCACGGCAGCTTCGATGCGGCCGAGGTGGAGCGCGCCGAACGGAAGGCGGCTGACCGGCTCTACGGGATGCTGCCGGAGCGGGCGGGCGCCGCGCTTCGCGCCCTTTGGGACGAGTTCGAGGCCGCGCGAACCGCCGACGCCCTCTGGGGCAAGGCGATCGACCGGGTCCAGCCGGTCCTCGCCAATCTCGCCGCGGGCGGCGGATCGTGGCGCGACTATCCCGTCGACATGGCCAAGATGGAGGGGCGGGTCGGAGCCAAAGTTAAAAAGGGCGCCCCGGAGATCTGGAACGCCCTTCTGCCCGATATCCGGGCCTGGTTCGCGGTCAACCGGCCCTAGCGGGTCGTGATGACCCAGATCGCGTGGATCACCCCCGGAATGTAGCCGAGGATCGTCAGCAGAATGTTCAGCCAGAACTGCAGGCCGATGCCGACCTGCAGGAACACGCCGAGCGGCGGGATGAGGACGGACAGGATGATGCGGATGAGGTCCATGTAGACTCCTTGCCGGGACGTCCGGCCCCGGATGCGGTTGAGAGAAAGGGAGCGGAAAGCGCGCGGTCAGACCGGCGGAGAGGCCTTCTCCGCCTGCGCGCGGAGGTGATCGCGCAGCAGGTTCACGTTCCGCAGGTTGTCCTTGTAGAAGAAGTCGAAGACGTTGCCGAGAACGGGCACGGACCCGACGACCGTGTCGATCGCCGTGTTCGCGACCATCCGCGCCTTGACGTGGCCCGGCACGCCGAGCTGATGCGCCTTCCGGATGATCCAGGCTGAGGGGGCGGCCGCGGCGGCGTCGCCGATCCCCGGGATCAGGCCCAGGACGCTGTCCAGACCGAACCGCCAGCGCGTTCCCGGCACCCCGTATCTGGCATCGAGGAGACGCGCCATGCGATCGAGCTTCTCCAGCTCTTTCGCATGGTCGACCGGGCGAGAGGCCGCCGGGCCATGGCGGCCCTCGGCGGGCCTCGCGGCGCGGGGAGAGAATTCGTCGGCTGCGGACATAAGGGGGCTCCTCTCGTCTGCGTTACCCCCCATCAACGCGGTTGGGGGCGAAACGGGTCCGGGCGGAGCCACGGCGGTATGCAACCGCATACCGCTTCCATGCCTTCGGCCTTTCCGCTAGGGGTCGGGCGACACATCCATCAGCCGCGAGGGACCCCATGTCCAAGATCAAGGTAGAGAACCCGGTCGTCGAGCTCGACGGCGACGAGATGACCCGGATCATCTGGGACTTCATCAAGCAGAAGCTGATCCTGCCCTATCTCGACATCGACCTGCTCTACTACGATCTCGGCATCGAGGCGCGGGACGAGACCGACGACCAGATCACCGTCGACGCGGCCGAGAAGATCAAGGAGATCGGCGTCGGCGTGAAATGCGCGACGATCACGCCGGACGAGGCGCGGGTCGAGGAATTCAACCTCAAGCGCATGTACCGCTCGCCCAACGGCACGATCCGCAACATCCTCGGCGGCGTCATCTTCCGCGAGCCGATCATCTGCTCGAACGTGCCGCGCCTCGTGCCGGGCTGGACGCAGCCGATCGTCGTCGGGCGCCATGCCTTCGGCGACCAGTACCGCGCCACCGATTTCCGCTTCCCCGGGCCGGGCAAGCTGACGATGCGCTTCGTCGGCGAGGACGGCGAGACGATCGAGCGCGAGGTGTTCGACGCGCCCGCCGCGGGGGTGGCGATGGGCATGTACAACCTCGACGGGTCGATCTACGACTTCGCCCGCGCCTCGCTGAACTACGGCCTGAACCGGGGCTACCCGGTCTACCTGTCGACCAAGAACACGATCCTCAAGGCCTATGACGGCCGCTTCAAGGACATCTTCCAGAAGGTCTACGAAGAGGAGTTCGAGGCCGACTTCAAGAAGGCCGGGATCACCTACGAGCACCGCCTGATCGACGACATGGTCGCCGCCAGCATGAAGTGGTCGGGCGGCTACGTCTGGGCGTGCAAGAACTACGACGGCGATGTGCAGTCCGACACCGTGGCGCAGGGCTTCGGCTCGCTCGGCCTGATGACCTCGCAGCTGATGACGCCGGACGGCAAGATCGTGGAGGCCGAGGCCGCCCACGGCACCGTCACCCGGCACTACCGCCAGCACCAGCAAGGCAAGGAGACGTCGACGAACTCGATCGCGTCGATCTTTGCCTGGACGGGCGGGCTCAAGCATCGCGCGAAGCTCGACGGCAATACCGAGCTCGCGACCTTCGCCGAGACGCTCGAGAAGGTGACGGTCCAGTGCGTCGAGGACGGTCACATGACCAAGGACCTCGCCCTGCTCGTCGGACCGGACCAGAAGTGGCTGACGACGATGGGCTATCTCGAGAAGGTCGACGAGTACCTCCAGAAGGCGCTCTGATCCGCTCCTGACCGACGGAACTGGGGCCGCTCCATCCGGGGGCGGCCCCTTCGCGTTCGGGCGCCGGCCACGGGTGGCGCCGGCCGATCAATGGTCGCGCGCTCGACCGGGAGGGGCGCCCTGCCCCTCCCCGTCGGCCGAATGCGTCCATGCCATCGCGCCCGCGCGTTCCGGCCCCTGCCTGACTGCCGCACTGGCGGCTCTCCCCCTCTGCCAACGGCCGAGACACGCGCTTCGGTCGGCGGTGCCTTCGCAGGCCCGCCCGGCCGGCACGTGCTCCTGCCGTTCCGCCCGCCTGACGGACCGCCGGAAAAGCGGGCGGCGCGGCACGGCAGCGCCGTCCGGCTCCGCCCCCGGCTCGCCGGCCTCGTGACAGCGTCCCGCCGCCGCGCTAGGCGGGGCGGGAAAGGAGGGCCGCCCATGCCCACCGCCTATGTCGCGCTCATCCTCGCCGTGATCGCCGAGACCATCGGGACCACGGCGCTGCAGGCCTCGCAGCAATTCACCCGGCTGGTCCCCTCCATCGTGGTGGTGATCGCCTATGCCGCGGCCTTCACGCTGCTCTCGGTCAGTCTGAGGACCATGCCGGTCGGCGTGGTCTACGCGATCTGGTCGGGTCTCGGCATCGCCCTGATCGCCGTGATCGGCTTCGTCGTCTTCGGCCAGCGGCTGGACCTGCCCGCGATGATCGGCCTCGCCATGATCCTGGGCGGCATCCTCGTCATCCACCTCTTCAGCCGGGCGACCCCGCATTGACGCCGCGCCTGAAATCCACCGCCGACCGCCATTCGCTGGCGGAGGACGCGCAGGGCCTCGCCCTCGGGATCATGCTCTGCGGGTCGGGCCTGCACATCCTGACCCATCTCGGCCTCGTCACCGGTCAGACGGCCGGGATCGCCGCGATCCTGTCCTACCTGACGGGCTGGTCCTTCGGCGCCGTGTTCTTCGTCATCAACCTGCCCTTCTACTGGCTGGCCTGGACGCGGCTGGGGGCCGAGTTCACGCTGAAATCGCTGATCTCGGTCACGGCCCTGTCGCTGCTGACCGAATGGCTGCCGAACGTCTGGCAGATCGGCGAGATGGCGACGGGCTACGGCGCGGTGCTGTTCGGCTGCATGGTCGGGCTGGGGTTGCTGGCGATGTTCCGGCACAACGGCTCGCTCGGCGGGATCGGGGTGCTGGCGCTCTGGCTGCAGGACAGGACGGGGTTCCGGGCCGGATACGTCCAGCTCGCGGTCGATGCGGTCGTCTTCGCCGTCGCCGCCTTCCTGTTCGCATGGCCCGTCGTCCTCTGGTCGCTGCTCGGCGCGGTGGTGATGAACCTCGTCGTGGCGGTGAATCACCGCCGGGACCGCTACGTGGCCACTTGACGCCGCGGCGCAGCATGACGATGTGGGGCGCGAGACGGGCGGCTGGCCAAGCCGCCGCCGGCGGGCTATTGCGCCCGCGACCCCGCGACAATCGCTCCTGACCTTCCTGCCCGACGAGAGGCCCCGCCGCCCATGGATATCCGCAACATCGCCATCATCGCCCATGTCGACCACGGCAAGACGACCCTCGTCGACGAGCTGCTGAAGCAGTCCGGCACCTACCGCGAGAACCAGCAGACCACCGAACGCGCGATGGACAGCAACGACATCGAGCGCGAGCGCGGGATCACCATCCTCGCCAAGTGCACGAGCGTCGAGTGGAAGGGCACCCGCGTCAACATCGTCGACACGCCCGGCCACGCCGATTTCGGCGGCGAGGTGGAGCGGATCCTGAGCATGGTCGACGGCGTGGTCCTGCTGGTGGACGCGGCCGAGGGGCCGATGCCGCAGACCAAGTTCGTGACCTCCAAGGCGCTCGCCCTCGGCCTGCGTCCCATCGTCGTGCTGAACAAGGTCGACAAGCCCGATGCCGAGCCCGACCGCGCGCTCGACGAATGCTTCGATCTCTTCGCCAATCTCGGCGCCGACGACCGGCAGCTCGACTTCCCGCATCTCTACGCCTCCGGCCGTTCCGGCTGGGCCGACGAGGAGCTGGACGGGCCGCGCAAGGACCTCTCGGCCCTGTTCGACCTGGTGACGCGCCATGTCGAGCCGCCGAAGCAGCTGACGAACGCGGACCAGCCATTCCGGATGCTGGCCACGACCCTCTCCTCCGACCCGTTCATGGGCCGGATCCTGACCGGCCGGGTCGAGAGCGGGCGCCTGTCCACCGGCGACACGCTGAAGGCGCTGTCGCGCAAGGGCGAGCGGATCGAGCAGTTCCGCGTCAGCAAGATCCTCGCCTTCCGCGGGCTCGGCCAGCAGCCGATCGACGTGGCCGAGGCGGGCGACATCGTCACCATCGCCGGCATGACCAAGGCGACCGTGGCCGATACGCTCTGCGACCCTTCGGTCGACATCCCGATCCCGGCCCAGCCGATCGACCCGCCGACCATCTCGGTCACCTTCGGCATCAACGATTCGCCCCTGGCGGGGCGCGACGGCAAGAAGGTGCAGTCCCGCGTCATCCGCGAGCGGCTGATGAAGGAGGCGGAATCGAACGTCGCGATCAAGATCGAGGACACGCCCGGCGGCGAGGCCTTCGTCGTGTCCGGCCGGGGCGAGCTGCAGATGGGCGTCCTGATCGAGAACATGCGCCGCGAGGGGTTCGAGCTGTCGATCTCGCGTCCGCAGGTCATCCTGCGCGAGGAGAACGGCCAGCGGATGGAGCCGGTCGAGGAGGTCACGATCGACGTGGACGACGAGTTCACCGGCGTCGTGGTCGAGAAGCTGACCGGCGTGCGCAAGGGCGACCTCATCGAGATGAAGGCCGCCGGCCAGGGCAAGACGCGCATCGTCGCGCATGTCCCCTCGCGCGGGCTGATCGGCTATCACGGCGAGTTCCTGACCGACACGCGCGGCACCGGCGTGCTGAACCGCATCTTCCACGGCTGGACCGCCCACAAGGGGCCGATCCAGGGCCGCCGGCAGGGCGTGCTGATCTCGATGGAGAACGGGACCGCCGTCGCCTATGCTCTTTGGAACCTCGAGGAGCGGGGCAAGATGTTCATCAACCCGCAGGATCCGGTCTACGAAGGCATGATCATCGGCGAACACAGCCGTGACAACGATCTCGAGGTGAACCCGCTGAAGGGCAAGAAGCTGACCAACGTCCGCGCCTCCGGCACGGACGAGGCCGTCCGCCTGACGCCGCCCGTTCAGATGTCGCTCGAGCAGGCCATCGCCTATATCGACGACGACGAGCTGGTGGAGGTGACGCCGAACGCGGTGCGTCTGCGCAAGCGCTTCCTCGACCCGCACGAGCGCAAGCGGCAGGCCCGCGCGGCGAGCTGATCGCCCGGGCCGCGGCTGCGGGACCCGCGCCGCGGCTCCTTCCGACCGTTGCGAAAAGGCCCGCCCCGGGATGCCGGGGCGGGCCCTTCTCCGTCCGGTCGTCGCTCTACTCCGCGTCGACCTCGACCAGCCCGCCATACCAGGCCATCGCGTGATCCTGCCCGCGCCAGCCGACGCCCTTGTCCGCCAATGTCGGGCGCAGCGTGAACACCACCCGCCCCGCATGCTCGCCCTTCGCGATCCGCTCCCACGACAGGACTTCGCCGCCGAAGGCCGAGGGCGCGATCTTGGTCTCGTGCAGGAAGATCCGCCCGCCGATCAGCGCCTCCGCTTCCTCCGTCGGCAGCTTCCAGAAGCCCGAGGTCCACTTGCCCCCGCCGACCGACGCGAGATGCTTCAGCGACGTGCCCTCCCGCCGGCAGATGACATGGGCGACCTTCATCGCCGCCCCTACTCCGCGATCTCGGTGAAGATGTTGTCCGCGTCTTCGAGGTCGTAGCGCATCTCCTCGGCCGGGCCGCCGGCATGCTGGCGGACCCGGACCCGGCCGTCGGAATGGCCGATCACGGTCGCGTCGCAGATATCCGTGAACAGGCCGTTCTCGACCACGCCCGGAATCTGGTTCAGCACGAGGCCGAGCTGCCGGGGATCGCCGATCCGCTTGAGATGCAGGTCCACTATGTGGTTGCCCTGGTCGGTGCGGTAGGGCGCGTCGCCCGCCATACGCAGCGTCGTCTCGCGGCCCAGCACGTCGAGGCCGACCAGCGTCTCCTCGATCAGCATCCGGGTGACCTGCCAGCCGAAGGGGATCACCTCCACCGGAAGGGGAAAGGCGCCCAGCGTCTCCACCTCCTTGCTGGCATCGGCGATGACCACCATCCTGTCGGAGGCGGTGGCGACGATCTTCTCCATCAGATGGGCGCCGCCGCCCCCCTTGATCAGGTTCATCTCGCGGTCGATCTGGTCCGCGCCGTCGATCGTCAGATCGAGCCATCTCGCCGTGCCCAGATCGCCGACCTCGATCCCCGCCTCGCGCGCGAGATCGGCCGTGCGGGCCGAGGTGGGGACGGCGGTGAAGCGCAGCCCCTCGTCCCGCTGGCGCTCGCCGAGGCACTGGACCAGCCATGCAGCGGTCGATCCCGTGCCGAGGCCGACCTTCATGCCCGGCTCCACCATGGCGGCGGCGCGGTGCGCGGCGGCGAACTTGGCGCGGTCGATGGGGGACAGGGTCATGGCGCGGCTCCTCCCGGCGGGTCCGGTCCCTTGATAGGCATACCCGGCCCCCCGGGTGAAGGCGGGATCGCACGGGGGCGTGACGATCCGCCGCTGGAAGCGGGCGGTGGCGCCCTAGATCGAGCCAGAACGGGGGGCCGCCCTGCCCCCACCGCCAAGGAACCCGCCCCGTGCTCGACCGCCTCTCCCCTGCCGCCCCCCGGACCGCGCCGCGGCAGGGGGCCGGCCCGGTCTTCGACGTGACCCTCGCCGGGATAGGCACCGCCGTCCCGCCCCATGCCCTGCCGCAGGACCTCGTCCAGCGTACCGCCGCGCGCCTTCTCGGCCCCCGCTACCCGCAGTTCGAGCGGCTGCGCACCGCCTTCGACAATGCCGGGGTCGACATCCGCTACTCGGTCGTGCCGCCCGACTGGTTCGAGGGCGATCACGGCTGGTCGGACCGCAATGCCGCCTATCTCGCCGGGGCCACCGCCCTTTTCCGCGATGCCGCGACCCGCGCCCTGACCGATGCCGGGATCGCGGCGGAGGAGGTGGACACGATCGTCTCCATCTCCTCCACCGGGATCGCCACCCCCTCGCTCGAGGCGCAGGTCCATGCCGAGATGGGCTTTCGCCGCGACGTGCGGCGGGTGCCGGTCTTCGGCCTGGGCTGCGCGGGGGGCGTGACGGGCCTCGCCATCGCGCGGCGCCTCGCCGCCGCCGATCCGGGCAGCCGGGTGCTGATGGTCGCGGTCGAGGCCTGTTCCCTGTCCTTCCGGACCGACCGGCTGCAGAAGGCCGACATCATCGCCACCGTCCTCTTCGGCGACGGCGCGGCGGCGGCCGTGCTGCAGGCGGGCGGTGAGGGCCGGGTCCGCCTGGCGGAGGGGCACGAGCATCTCTGGCCCGATACGCTGCCGATCATGGGCTGGGACGTGGACGATACGGCGCTCGGCGTGATCTTCGACCGCTCGATCCCCGAATTCGCCGCTGCCGAGTTCCGGAACGGGGCCGAGGCCATGCTCTCGGCCGCCGGGCTGGCGTCCGCGGATCTGGACCGGCTCGTCTGCCATCCCGGCGGCGCCAAGGTGGTGGAGGCGATCGAGGCGGCGATGGAGCTGCCCCCCGGCACGCTCGGCGCCGAGCGGCGGGTGCTGCGCAAGGCCGGGAACATGTCCGCGCCCACCGCCCTCTTCGTGCTGGAGGAGGTGCTGGAGGAGGGCCTGACCGGCACGATGGCGCTGACCGCGCTCGGCCCCGGCTTCACCGCCTCGCTGATCCCGATGCAGGTGGGCTGAATGGCCCCCGTCTTCCTGCTCTATCTCGTCGCCGCCCGCCTCGTCGAACTGGTCATCGCCCGCCGCGACACCGCCCGCCTGATGGCGGCCGGCGCGCGCGAGGTGGGGGCCGGGCACTATCCGGTGATGGTCGCGCTGCACGCCTCGTGGCTGGCCGCGCTCGTCCTCTTCGGCTGGGACAACGAGGTGCGGACCGGCTGGCTGGTCGCCTTCGCGGCGCTTCAGGTGCTGCGGGTCTGGATCCTCGGCACGCTGGGGCCGCGCTGGACGACGCGGGTCATCGTCACCGACACGCCGCTGGTGCGGCGGGGGCCCTTCTCGGTGCTGAACCACCCGAACTACACCCTCGTCGTCGCCGAGATCGTGGTCGCGCCGATGGTGCTCGGCCTCGGCTGGGTGGCGGCCCTCTGGACGGTGCTGAACTTCTGGATGCTGACCCATCGCATCGCGGTCGAGGACGCGGCAATCCGCCCCGGCGCGGGCCCGACCTGACGCCCCCGCCCCGGCGCAGGTCGCATTCCGGCTGGGGTTCGGGGCGCAGGCGGCCTAGGGTCCGACGAAGATCGCCCCGCCCCCCTGAAGGCCGCCCATGTTCCTTTCCGTCTTCGACATGTTCAAGGTCGGCGTCGGTCCGTCCTCGTCCCACACGATGGGGCCGATGGTGGCCGCCGCCCGCTTCCTCGACCACCTGCGCGCGCAGCCCTTCCGCGTGGCGCGGGTGCGCGCGACGCTGCACGGCTCGCTCGCGCATACCGGGGTGGGTCACGCGACCGACCGCGCCACGATGCTCGGCCTCGCCGGGTTCCGACCCGAGAGCTACGACGCCGAACATGCCGAGGCCGAGCTGACCCGGCTCAAGGAGGAGAGGCGCCTCGCGCCGGAGGGTCTGCCGGCCTTCGCCTTCGATCCGGGCGAGGATCTCGTCTTCGACCGCGGCCCCGCCCTGCCCGGCCATGCCAACGGGATGGTGCTGCGCGGCCTCGATGCCGAGGGCGACGTGGTGACCGAGGTGACCTACTACTCGGTCGGCGGCGGCTTCGTCCTGACGGAGGAGGAACTGGCCCAGGGCAAGGATACCGATACCGGCCCGCCCGTCCCCTACCCGTTCAGG
Source organism: Wenxinia saemankumensis (assembly GCF_900141735.1). GTDB lineage: Bacteria > Pseudomonadota > Alphaproteobacteria > Rhodobacterales > Rhodobacteraceae > Wenxinia > Wenxinia saemankumensis. Next base: position 285,254 of record NZ_FQYO01000005.1, on the reverse strand, counting down.
AGCGCGGCGCAGATGCTGGAGATGGCCGCCGCCTCCGGCCTCTCCATCGCGCGGATGAAGCGGGCGAACGAGGATGCCCGCCGAGCCGCCGGGGATGTCGACCGGGGCCTCAAGCGCATCTGGGAGGTGATGGATGCCTGCATCGAACGCGGGCTGAGCTCCGAGGGCATCCTGCCCGGCGGGTTGAAGGTGCGCCGCCGCGCCGCCGGGATCCGCGCGGCCCTCATGGCCGAGCGCGGCACGAACCTCTCCGCCCCGCACACGATCAACGACTGGATGAGCGCCTACGCCATGGCGGTGAACGAGGAGAACGCCGCCGGCGGGCAGGTCGTCACAGCCCCGACCAACGGCGCGGCAGGGGTCGTGCCCGCGACGATCCGCTACTGGCTGGACTTCGTGCCCGGCGCCTCGGTGCGCAACGTCCCGGACTTCCTGCTGACCGCCGCCGCGATCGGCGGCCTCGTGAAGTACAACGCCTCGATCTCGGGCGCCGAATGCGGCTGCCAGGCGGAGGTGGGCAGCGCCTCGGCCATGGCCGCGGCCGGTCTCTGCGCCGTGATGGGCGGGACCCCGGCACAGATCGAGAATGCCGCCGAGATCGCGCTGGAACACCATCTCGGCATGACCTGCGACCCAATCCGCGGCCTCGTCCAGGTGCCCTGCATCGAACGCAACGGCCTCGGCGCGATCAAGGCGGTCAGCGCCGCCTCGCTCGCCCTGCGCGGCGACGGCACGCATCTCGTCCCGCTCGACGCCGCGATCGAGACGATGCGCCAGGTCGGCGAGGACATGAGCGAGAAGTACAAGGAGACGGCGCTCGGCGGCCTTGCGGTGAACGTGCCGAACTGCTGAACGGGCCGACGCCCTCGCCAGCCGGCCCTGCCCAGCCCCGGCCACGAGACCTGGGCGCATCCACCCTGCACCGCATGCCCATGGCTCTTATCTTGCCAGAAATACTCCACGGGGGCCGCCATCGGTGCGCCATCGGTCCGAGCGACGATGGCGGCGGGTGTGAAACCCCCGGCCTCGCCGACGTCACCCCGGCCGGACCTCGTCCCCGACCGCCACCGCCGCCGGCTCGACCACGCTCGCGCACCAGCCGCCATGGCCCCGCACGGCGTTGAAGCCGCCGGGGCCCAGTGCCTCCTCCATCCGGGAGCAGGGCGCGCAGGGCCCCTCGATCCGCAGCAGCGCCGAGCCGACCCGGATCGTCGCCTTGCGCAGCGCCAGCAGGTTCAGTCCGGACACGGCGATGTTCCGACGGAGCAGCGGATAGGTCGCCTCCCGCCCCGCCAGGGCCGCGATCACCGGCAGGTGCTCCGCCTGGATCAGGGTGACGGCCCGCTTGCCGGGGCGGCCGTGATCGCCCTCTAGCCCCTCGGGGCCGATCCGCGCCCGATCCACCGAAGTGACCTCGCCCCGCCTCTCGGGCCGCAGCCCGATCCACGCGATCCGGCCCCCCCGGGCATGGGCCCCGATCATCGCGGCGAGGTCGCCCCTCACTCGATCTCTTCGACGATCATCAGCTCGCGATCCGCCGCGCCCTTCGCGAAGGACAGCGCCTCCTGGTAGGCGGCGGAATGGTAGCAGTCGCGCGCCGCCTCGAAGCTGGGAAAGCGGGCGACGACGTTGCGGGGACGCGGGGTCCCCTCGAGGTACTCGAACCGCCCGGCGCGGGCCATGAATTCGCCCCCGTGGTCGGTGATCGCGGGGCCGGCCCGCTTGGCGTATTCGGCATAGGCGTCCTCGTCGGTGACGGTGACATGGGCGATCCAGAGGGCCTTGGGCATCACGCGGTTCCTTTCAGAAGGGTTTCGGCGGCCGCGATCGCGGCCTCGGCATTGTCGGCCGACGGCCCGCCGCCCTGGGCGAGATCGGGGCGGCCGCCGCCGCCCTTGCCGCCCAGCTCGGCCACCGCGGCGCGCAGCAGGTCGACGGCGGAGACGCGTGCGACGAGGTCGGAGGTCACGCCCGCCGCCACCGCCGCCTTGCCGCCGGTATCGGCGATGAGCAGGATCGCGCCCGACCCGATCTCTGCCTTCATCTCGTCCACCATGGCCGGAAGATCGCGGCCCGTCACCCCCGACAGGATGCGGGGCGCGAAAGTCACGCCGCCCACCTCGCGCGTCTGCGCCCCGCCCGATCCGCCGCCGCCCATGGCGAGTTCGCGCCGCAGCTGGGCGACCTCGTTCTGCAGGCTCCGGCGCTCGTCGAGCAGCGCCTTCACCCGCTCGGCCACGTCGGCGCCGCCGACCTTCAGCAGCCGCTCGATCTCGGCCAGCTTGAGGTCGCGTCCGCGCAGCTCGGCCATCGCGGCCGGGCCGGTCAGCGCCTCGATCCGGCGCACGCCGGAGCTGGACGCCGTTTCGGACATCAGGGCGAAGACGCCGACATCGCCCGTGCGCCGCACATGCGTGCCGCCGCAGAGCTCGATCGACCAGGTCTGGCCGTCCACCCCCTTGCCGGTGGGCGCCCGGCCCATCGACACGACGCGCACCTCGTCGCCGTATTTCTCGCCGAACAGGGCCTGCGCCCCCAGCGCCCGCGCCTCGTCCGGCGTCATCAGCCGCGTCTCGACGGGGGAATTCTGGCGGATGTAGTCGTTCACCGCCCCCTCGACTCGTGCCACCTCGTTCGCCGTCAGCGCGGCATTGTGGGTGAAGTCGAAGCGCAGCCGGTCCGGTGCGTTGAGCGAGCCGCGCTGCGCGACATGCGCGCCCAGCACCTCGCGCAGCGCCTCGTTCAGCAGGTGCGTGGCGGAATGGTTCGCGCGGATCGCGCCGCGCCGCGCATGGTCGACGACCAGCCGCGCGCCCTGCCCGCGCGCGATCTCGCCCTCCGTCACGGTGGCGTAGTGGATGAAGACGCCCGCGACCTTCTTCGTATCGGTGATCTGCGCCCTGCCCGTTTCGGTCGCGATCGTTCCGGCATCGCCGACCTGGCCGCCGGCCTCGGCGTAGAACGGCGTCTGGTTCACGACGATCTGCACGTCGCCCGTCGCAGATTCCACCCCGTCATTGCCCTGCACGAGGGCGAGGATCTGGCCCTCCGCCTCTTCGGTCTCGTAGCCGAGGAACTCGGTCACGCCGTGGCGATCGGCGATGTCGTACCAATGCGCCTGGTCCGCCACCTCGCCCGAGCCGGTCCAGGCGGCGCGCGCCTTGGCCTTCTGCTCGGCCATCGCGGAGGTGAACCCTTCGGTGTTCACGCCGCGCCCGCGCTCGCGCAGCGCGTCCTGCGTGAGGTCGAGCGGGAAGCCGTAGGTGTCGTAGAGCTTGAACGCCGTCTCGCCGGGCAGGTCCTGATCCTCGGGCAGACCCGCCATCTCGTCGTCGAGCAGCTTGAGCCCCCGCTCCAGCGTCTGGCGAAAGCGCGTCTCCTCGGCGCGCAGCGTCTCCTCGATCACGGCGCGGCCCTGCACCAGCTCGGGATAGTGGTCGCCCATCTGGCGCACCAGCTCGGGCACCATGCGGTGCATGACCGGTTCGCGCGCGCCGAGGCGGTGCGCATGGCGCATCGCGCGGCGCATGATCCGGCGCAGCACGTAGCCCCGCCCCTCGTTCGAGGGCAGCACCCCTTCAGCGATCAGGAAGGAGGTAGAGCGCAGGTGGTCGGCGATCACGCGGAAGGAGGCTTTGTCGTCCCCCTCCGGCCCGCGCCCCAGCACGTGGCCGATATTGTCGATCAGCGCGGCGAAGAGATCGGTCTCGAAGACGCTGCCGACACCCTGAAGGACGGCCGCCATCCGCTCCAGCCCCATGCCCGTGTCGATGGACGGGTTCGGCAGCGGCTTGCGGTTGCCGCCGTCGACCTGCTCGAACTGCATGAAGACGAGGTTCCAGAACTCGAGGAACCGGTCGCCGTCCTCCTCGGGGGAGCCGGGCGGGCCGCCCCAGATATGCTCGCCCCGGTCGATGAAGATTTCGGAGCAGGGGCCGCAGGGGCCGGTATCGCCCATCTGCCAGAAATTGTCCGAGGTCGGGATGCGGATGATCCGGTCGTCCGAGAAGCCGGCGACCTTTTTCCACAGCTCCGCCGCCTGGTCGTCGTCGTGGTAGACGGTGACCAGCAGCTTGTCCTTCGGCAGGTCGAACCCCTTGGTCACCAGCTCCCAGGCGAAGGGGATGGCCTCGTCCTTGAAGTAGTCGCCGAACGAGAAGTTGCCGAGCATCTCGAAGAAGGTCAGGTGCCGGGCGGTGTAGCCGACATTGTCGAGGTCGTTGTGCTTGCCGCCCGCGCGCACGCATTTCTGGCTGGTCGTGGCGCGGGTGTAGTCGCGGCTCTCCACCCCGGTGAAGAGGTTCTTGAACTGGACCATGCCGGAATTGGTGAACATCAGCGTGGGGTCGTTCCGCGGCACCAGCGGCGAGGACGCGACCGGCGCGTGTCCGTTCTTCTCGAAGAAGTCGAGGAAGGTGGAGCGGATGTCGGCGAGGCTGGTCATCGGGGCGTCCCTGGGCGGCGTGGTCGGGTCCGCCCCGTCTAATGCGCGGGCCGGGGGCTGTCCACGTCCGCTTGGGGGTGGGGCAGGTCTGCGTCCGCCCGCCGGGGCGAGACCGGATTCGGGTGCCGCTCGATGGAGGGACGCCCGCTCCGCCGATCGCCCGGCGGAAGACCCGCCCCGGGGCCTGACCCGGGCCGGGGCCACGGGGTACAATGGCCGTTCCGCGGGTGACCCGGGTCCGGTCCGCCGAGCTCTTGCTTCGTCCGGCGGGGGCCGGATCGAGCGCCGGGGCGGGGGTCATGGGGCGCGAGGGATCCGCAGGATCCTGACGCGCGAACGGAAACGGGGCGCCGGCCGTCGCCCGCGCCCCGTCCCCGGTATTCTCCGCCCCGGCGTCCCGGGACGTGGGGGTTTCAGGAGTCCCCGTCTCCGACCCGGGGGCCCCTCACATGTCGACGAGATCCTCGCCGCTGTCGTCCCCGTCATCCTTCATCGCGAAGTCGAGGCCATGGGCGGCGCGGATCTTGTCCTCGATCTCCCACGCGATGTCGGCATTCTCCTTGAGGAAGCCCTTCGCGTTCTCGCGGCCCTGGCCGATGCGCTGGTCGCCGTAGCTGAACCAGGCGCCGGACTTCTCGACCACGCCGGCCTTCACGCCGAGATCCAGCAGCTCGCCGGTCTTCGAGATGCCCTCGCCGTACATGATGTCGAACTCGACCTGCTTGAACGGCGGGGCGACCTTGTTCTTGACGACCTTCACCTTGGTCGTGTTGCCGACCACCTCGTCCCGATCCTTGATCGCGCCGATCCGGCGGATGTCGAGACGGACGGAGGCGTAGAACTTCAGCGCGTTGCCGCCCGTCGTCGTCTCGGGCGAGCCGAACATGACGCCGATCTTCATCCGGATCTGGTTGATGAAGATGACCATGCAGTTGGAGCGCGAGATCGAGCCCGTCAGCTTGCGCATCGCCTGGCTCATCAGGCGGGCATGCACCCCGACCGAGCTGTCGCCCATGTCGCCCTCGAGCTCGCTCTTGGGCGTCAGCGCGGCCACCGAATCGACCACGACCATGCTGACGGCGCCGGAACGCACGAGCGTGTCGACGATCTCGAGTGCCTGCTCGCCGGTGTCGGGCTGCGAGATCAGCAGCTCGTCCAGGTTCACGCCCAGCTTCTTGGCGTATTGCGGGTCGAGCGCGTGCTCGGCGTCGACGAAGGCGCAGACGCCGCCCTTCTTCTGCTCCTCGGCGACGGCGTGAAGCGTCAGCGTCGTCTTGCCCGACGATTCGGGGCCGTAGATCTCGATGATCCGGCCCTTCGGCAGGCCGCCGATGCCCAGCGCGATGTCGAGCCCCAGCGAGCCGGTCGAGGTCGCCTCGATGTCCGGCATCTGGTTCTCGCCACCGAGCTTCATGATCGAGCCCTTGCCGAACTGCCGCTCGATCTGCGCGAGCGCGCTGTCGAGGGCCTTCTGCTTGTCTGCGGTTTTCTTGTCGTTCATCGAGAGAAGATCTGCCACGGCCATGTTCAGGGGCTCCTTGTTCCACGTTCCGGGCGGGCCGGCAACGCGCTGCTTCGTTCGCCTCTTGTTCTCGTTGCCGTTAATGAGACCAAAAGAAGAACATATCAAGTCAAATCGGCTTGAATCCACCTATTGGGCCTATTGGTTAAGGGCGGGTTACCCGGCGCGGCCCCGGCGACACGGATGCGCGCCCCCGGCCCGGCCGTTGCCTTCCCGGCATGGCCGCCGGCCGCCGGGCGCGCTAGGCTCGGCGCCTACAGGATCCAGCGGGGCCGTCCATGCTCGTCTTCTGGGCCGAACGGCTCGTCCTTCTCGCCGTGCCCAAGACCGGAACGACCGCGATCGAGGGGCGGCTCGCGCCGCGCGCCGGCCTCGTCCTGCGCGACCCGCCGGTGGTGAAGCACACGCCCTTCTACCGCTACGGCCGCTTTCTCGCCCCCTATCTCGAGGCGACGGGCGCGGAGGGGATGGAAACCGTCGCCTGCCTGCGGCACCCGGTCTCGTGGCTGGGCAGCTGGTATCGCTACCGCCACCGCGCCGAGCTGGCCGGTCACGCGAACAGCACCCGGGACATCAGCTTCGACGCCTTCGTCGAGGAATACTGCAAGGGCCGGCCCGCCCCCTTCGCCGCCGTGGGCAGCCAGGCGAGATTCGTCGCCGGGCCGAACGGAACGCGCGTCACGCATCTCTTCCGCTACGAGGCGCAGGACCGGCTGATCGCCTTTCTCGAAGAGCGGCTGTCGGTGACGATCGAGCTGAAGCGGCTGAACGTATCGCCCGAGATGGACCTCTCCCTCTCCCCCGCCGTCGAGGAGAAGCTGCGCCGCAAGCGGGCGGAAGAGTTCGAGGCCTGGGACGCCGCCGGCTAGGAGGCCGCCCGCGCCGGGTCGCGGCCGCTGCCGGCGCCCTCGGGTTCATCGCCGCCCGCTTCGCGCCCGGCCCCGGAACCGGCGGTCGGCTCTTCGTCCGGTCCGACCGGCTCGGTCCCCTGCCCCGCATCGCCGCCATCGGTGCCGCCATCGGTGCCGGCCCCGTCCGCCGGTGCCGCGCCCCCGGTCCCGTCCCGGCGCGGGGGGAGGGATCCGTCGGCGCCGTCCGCGCGCCTCGCCGCCGCCACGGGACCGCCGGCCGGGGCGGCGCCGTCGACCTCGTCCTCGTCCTCGACCGCCAGGAAGGGGCTTTCCTCGACCTCGTCCCCCTCTGGCACGGCGCGGCCCTCCCGGCCGGACGGCGCCTCCGTCCCGGCATCCCGTTCCGGCGGGGCCTCCGCCGCGCTGCCGCCCGGCGCCTTCGGCGCGCCGGAGGCCCCCGCGAGTCCGGATGTCGCCGCTCCGACGAGGCCGTCCAGCCCGTCCAGCGCGACGCCGCGCCTCTCGGCACTCTCGCGCACGGCCCGCCGCAGCGCGCCGGACCCCCGCAGCAGGCGCTGGAAACGCTGCTCGTCCAGCTCCAGCAGGACGCCGTGGCTCAGCGCACGGACCTCGGTCCGGCGGGGCCGCCGCGCCAGCAGGGCGAGCTGGCCGAACATCTCGCCCCGGCCCAGACGGACGGTCTGGGTGCCGGTCAGCAGCTCCACCGCGCCGGTCGCGATGAAGAAGACCGATCGCGGCGGGCTGTCGCGCCGCACGATCACCTCGCCGGCGGTCACGTAGCGGGTCCGCAGCCCCCGGGCGAGGCGGCGCACCATGCGGGGCTGCATCTCGGCGAAGAGCGGCATCTGCTGGATCAGCTCGGCCTTGCGCACGGCGAGGTCGAGGGCCGGCCGCCGCTCGATCCGGGCGCGGCGGCGGCCGAGATCGGCGGTGAGGGTGGCGTGCAGCTCGGGGCCGATCAGCCCCTCCTCGCGCAGCACCTCGTATTCCCGCTCCTCCAGCCGCAGGGCGGTGCGGCGGATGAAGCGTCGCTCCAGCTCCTCGGCGTAGCCCGGATATTGCAGGCGCAGCCCGTCCAGCGCCTGTCCCACCTCCTCGGCCCGCGCATCGAGCAGGTCGTGCAGCAGGTTCGCGACCCGCCGGCCATGGATGCGCCGGATCCGCCGGTCGATGAAGCCGTCCAGATCCTTGAGGATCAGGCGCTGGATCAGCAGCCGCTCGAACCGGTCCTCGGTCAGCCGGGCGAAGAGCCGCGACAGGCGCAGCCGCGTGTGCAGCCAGGCCGCCAGCCGGTAGACGCCGCCCTGCCCCAGGGGCCGCCGCGCGGCGCGGCGATAGCCCATCCGACCCTGCACGCGGGTCTGCTCGATCAGTCGGTCGGCATCGGACAGCGCCATCTCGGCCAGCCGGCTCGAGATCGCCTGCTCGCGGAACCGCTCGAGGATCAGCTCGCGCTCGGCCCCCGCCAGCGCGATGAGGCCGAGCGTGATCCGGTCCCGGTCGAGGATCGCCTCGGCCTCGTCCGCGCGCTTGACCGCCGCGTCCAGCCGCTCGCCGAAGCGCTTGGCCTCGGCGCGCACCGTCTCGCGGGCGAGGCCGTAATTCTCGGTGACCTCGGCCACCTCCTCGCGCACCTCCTGCAGGGCGACGGCGACGACCTGGTTCGCCAGCGCCGCGTCGATGGGCGAGAGCCGGTCGAGCCCCAGCTTCGCGATCACCCAGCGCAGCGTGGTCCCCTGCACGATCAGCGTGAACAGGACGAAGCCGGTCGCCAGGATGCCGACCTCGCGCCGCACGTCGGGCGGCACGCGCAGGCTCTCGGTCACGGCGAGCGCCAGCGCCAGCGTCACCGCGCCCCGCAGCCCGCCCCAGAGGATCGCGGCGCGGTAGGGCCGCTCGACATGAGGGCTGAGCCGCGCCCGGTCGAGCAGCGGCAGCAGCACGAAGAGGATGAAGGCCCGCGCGACCAGTGCCGCGGCCGTCACGACGAGGATCCGGCCCAGATCGCCGAAGGTCAGCCCGTCCAGCAGCCGCGGAATGAGCAGCGCGGCGAGAACGAAGATCAGCGCCCCGGCCCAGTGCGCCAGCAGGTCCCAGACCTCGCGCAGGTTGGCCCAGGCGGCGGGGGTCAGCCGCCCCGGCCCGATCAGGTTCAGCGTGAGGCCCGCCGCCACCACCGCGATCACGCCCGAGGCGCCGACCAGCTGCTCGGACCCGATATAGGCAAGGTAGGGCAGCGCGACCGAGAGCGAGAGCTGCGCCAGCGGGAACCGCCAGACCAACCCCATCGCCATCACCGTCAGCCGCCCGGCCGCCCAGCCCGCCGCCGCGCCCCCGACCAGCAGGAAGGGGAACTGCGCCAGCGCCGAGCCCAGCTGGGGGTCGGGCACGCCGCGCATGACGAAGCCCATGAAGAGGCCGAACAGCGCGATGGCGGCCGCGTCGTTCAGCAGGCTCTCGCCCTCGACGATGCGGCTGAGGCGCAGCGGCGCGGCGATGGAGCGGAAGATGCCCACCACGGCCGAGGGATCTGTTGTCGACACGATCGCCCCGACCAGCAGCGCCGGGAACAGCGTCATTCCCGCCACCCAGTGCAGCGCGTAGCCGACGCTGAGGGTCGCCACGACCACGGCGACGATGGCCAGGACCAGGATCGGCACCCAGTCGTCCAGCATCCGCCGCAGGTTCAGCCCCAGCGTCACCTGGAACAGCAGCGTCGGGAGGAAGACGTAGAGGAAGACGTTGGACCGGATCGGCAGGGCGAGGATCGCCTCGGCCACCGGGTTCAGCGCATCGGTGAAGGTCGTCCGCAGGAAGAACGCCGCCGCGCCGCCGATGGCGATGCCGAGGGCCGCGAGGATCACCGAATAGGGCAGCCGCAGCCGCGCCGCGAGCGGCTCGGCGAGGCCGATCACCAGGAAGAGCCCGGCCAGGATCGCGGTGATGAGGACGATGTCCATGGACCTGTCCTAGAGTGCCCGCGTTCCCCTGTCACGGCGGCGGGGGTGCAAGGATTGACCCCGCACGCAGATGTGCCCATCCCTTGGGCGACCCAATTCCCCCCGGAGGACGCCATGACCAACCGTCTCGATCAGCTGAAAGACATGACCATCGTCGTCGCCGATACCGGCGACATCGAGGCGGTGAAGGCGCACAAGCCGCAGGATTGCACGACGAACCCCTCGCTGGTGCTCAAGGCGGTGCAGGACGACGCCTTCAAGGACACGTTCCGCGAGGCGGTGGCGAAGGGCGGCAGCACCGAGGACATCGCGCAGGACCTGGTGATCCGCGTGGGCAGCGCGCTGGCCGGGATCGTGCCGGGCTACGTCTCGACCGAGGTCGCCTCGCACCTCTCCTTCGACACCGAGGGCTCCATCGCCTCCGCCCATTCGCTGATCGAGGCCTACGACAAACAGGGCGTCGGCAAGGACCGCATCCTCATCAAGCTCGCTTCCACCTGGGAGGGGATCCGCGCCGCCGAGAAGCTGGAGCGCGAGGGCATCCGCTGCAACCTCACCCTCCTCTTCTCCATGGCCCAGGCGGTCGCCTGCGCCGATGCCGGCGTCACGCTGATCTCCCCCTTCGTCGGGCGCATCACCGACTGGTACAAGTCGGCCGAGGGCGTGGAGGGCTACGAGCCCGAGAACGATCCGGGCGTGAAATCCGTGCGTGAGATCTACGACTACTACAAGTCGGCCGGGATCGAGACGATCGTCATGGGCGCGAGCTTCCGCAACGCCGGCCAGATCGCCGCCCTCGCCGGCTGCGACCGCCTGACGATCTCCCCCGACCTGCTCAAGGAACTGTCCGAGGACGAGACCCCGCTGGAGCGGGTATTGTCGCCGGAGGGCAAGTCGGGCGGGTCCAAGCGGTCGATCAGCGAGGCGGAGTTCCGCTGGGAGCTGAACGAGGACGCCATGGCGACGGAGAAGCTCGCCGAAGGCATCCGCAAGTTCCACGCGGACGGGGTGAAGCTGGCGAAGATGATTGAGGGGGCGAGGTGACGAACAGGCGTTACCAAGTCTTTGTAAGTTCGACTTATCTCGATCTCCACGAGGAGCGGCAGGAGCTTATACGAGCAATATTAGAGTTGGATTGCATCCCCGCTGGGATGGAGCTTTTCCCGCCTCCGACGACGACGCTTGGAGCCTAGGGGTACGTCGCAAATTGGAGGCTGCCGATCTGGAAAGCAGAAAACCAGGTCATCCGCCTCACTTTGAGCTCATACGATTTCACGTGGCCCCCGGCCCGAACAGCGCCGAAGGCGCCGGGCCAGCGGCGGCCCGCCCCCCGGGCTGCCGCTTCGTCGCCGCCAGCGCGACGCTCATTCGGTGCAATGACACGACGCCATAAAGTGCGGACCTCGACCGTCCGAGGCGGCATCCCGCGGGCCGCCGCAGGCCCGGCTTGCGCGTCGACCGGGGCGGACGGCCGAGCAGGGTCGGAACGGCCGCCCGCCTTGCTCCGGACCCGCCGGCGATCCGCTCAGTCGCGCCCGCCCCTCACCACTCGAACGCCGCCACGCTCTCCCGCCGCCCCAGGCTCATCGCGTCCGCCACCAGCACCATCGGGGCGAGGTCCACGTCCTGCGTGCCGTGCAGCACTAGCTCCGCCATCCGCTCGTAGAGCGCGGGGTATTCCGCGTGGGGGCCGGTCTCCACCGCCTCGCCGGCGATCTCGACCCGGCTGCCGCCGCGGATCAGCTTGACCGATCCTTCCGCCGTCTCGATCTCCATGTTCCAGGTCGGCGGGCCGGCCTCGCGCCAGTCGAAGCGGGCCTCGATCCCTTGCGTGAACTGGAGTTGCGCCGCGATGGGCGTCTGCCTGTTCTCCGGCACCTCCAGCGTCGCCTCGGTCAGGAAGACGGGGCGCGGCAGGATCTCGGTCAGGATCGACAGCGCGTTGATGCCGGGATCGAATACGCCGAGGCCGCCGGGCTCGAACACCCAGTCCTGCCCGGGATGCCATTGCTTCACGTCCTCGATCCAGTCGATCCGCCCGCCCGTCACCTCGCGCGTCGCGAGCCAATCCTTCGCGACCGACACGCCCGCCGCCATCCGGCTGTGCCAGGTGGTGTAGAGCGTGCGCCCCCGCTCCCCCGCCAGCCGGGCGAGGTCGTGCACCTCGGCCAGCGTGGCGCCCGGCGGCTTCTCGAGCATGACGTGCCGCCCCGCCTCCAGCGCCTGCCGGGCCAGCGCGTAGCGCGGCACGGGCGGCTGGCAGAACGAGATCACCTCGATATCGGGCCGCGCCTCGAGGAAGGCGCCGAGATCGGTGAAATGCTCCACCCCCTCCACCTGGCCCGAGCGGGAGATCGTCGCCGCCAGCTCCCAGTCCTCCGATGCCTCCAGGGCGGGGATATGCTGGTCGCGGGCGATCTTGCCGATGCCGGACAGGGCGATCTTCATGGGGGGCGTCCTCGTACTGGGCGGGCTCGCGGCCCGGCTCGTGGTCGGGCCACACTCCCCCGCCGGGGGCAGGGCGTCAACGCTCACCCTTCGCAGAGTTTGCAAATACCGCGGCCGGGCGCGCGCGCCGGTCACGCGCCGGTCCCGGGCCGGCGAGGGGCCGCGATTTTCCCCTTTCCTTCCCCCGGCGCCGCCCCCAAACCTCCCCCCGACACGATCCGGAGCCTGACATGTTCGACGACGCCCTCCTCGCCCGCATCCGCGACCGCTTCGCCCATGTGGAGGAGGATCCGTTCACCGGCCCCCGCATCTTCTTCGAGAGCGCGGGCGGCGCCCTGCACCTCAAGTCGGTGGTCGAGACCTCGACGAAGTTCGCCGCCCTCCCCGACAACCAGGGCCGCGACAATCCCGCCTCGAAGGCGCTCGAGGACATCATCGCCCGCGCCCGCGACGCCTTCCGCCTCTACCTCAATGCCTCCGCCGGCACGGTGATGGTCGGCGAGAGCGGGACCGAGCTGCTGCACCGGCTCGTCCGCACCGCGATGGTGGCGCGCCCGGACGGGCCGGTCGTCGGCACCACGCTCGAGCATCCCGCCAGCCGCGACGCGATGGCCCATTGGGCCGGCGTGCAGGGGCGCACGCACATCCTCGTTCCGCACGACAACGCCACCGGCACCGCCTGGGCCGAGGCCTACCGCGCGCACCTGACCCCCGACACGGCCGTCGTGACGGTGATCCACACCTCTCCCGTCACCGGCCGGCCGGTCGACATCGCCGCCGTGGCCGCGACGGTGCGCAAGGTCGCGCCGGACGCGCTGATCATCGTCGACGGCATCCAGCACGCCGCCCATGGCGCGGTGGACCTTTCCGGCGCGGATGTCGACGGCTACGTGATCTCGCCCTACAAGGTCTTCTCCCGTCATGGCTACGGCCTCGCCTGGGCCTCGGACCGGCTCTCGGCGGTGGATCACGAGGGGATCGCCGGCAAGTGGGAGCACGGGACCCGCGACACCGGCGCCTATGCCACCTGGCTGGACGTGGTGGCCTATCTCGACTGGCTGGGCGGCGAGGTCTCGTCCGAGACCGCGCCCCGCGCCCGGCTGGAGGCGGCGGCCGCCGCGATCCACGACCACGAGGCGGGGCTCGTGCAGATGATGATCGAGGGAACCGGCAACCTCGCCGGCCTCAAGGATCTGCCCGGCCTCACGCTGGTCGGCGGCGCCGAGCCCGCGCCGCGCGAGGGGGTCGTGAGCTTCTCCGTCGCCGGGCGCCCCTCGCCCGAGATCGTCGCCGCGCTCGAGACGCAGGGCCTGCGCGCCCATACCCGCAAGGCCGACGCCTATTCGGGCAACGTCCTGTCGCCCCTCGGCATGGCCGATTGCGTGCGGGTCTCGACCGGGCATTACAACAGCCCCGAGGAAGTGCGCCGCCTCCTCGCCGCGATGGCCGAGATCGTGCCGAGCTGAGGCGCCGTCCCGGCCGGCGGTGGCGGCGCCGCCCGCCGCCTGCTAGGGGCCGGCAAGAGCAGGGGAATGCGACCGATGCCCGGTGTCCAGGCCAGCCAGCAGATCGAGGCGCTGATCGCGGGCGGCGCGATCCGGGCCGCGCGGCCCGTCGCGCCGGGACAGGTCCAGCCCGCCTCCCTGGACCTGCGGCTCGGGGCGCGGGCCTACCGCGTCCGCGCCTCGTTCCTCGCCGGGCGCGAGCGCAGCGTCGCCGAACGGCTGGCCGATTTCACGATGCACGAATTCGATCTCTCGGGCGGCGCCGTGCTCGAGAAGGGCTGCGTCTACCTCGTGCCGCTGCTCGAGAGCCTCGACCTGCCGGACCACCTCTCCGGCGCCGCCTCGGCCAAGAGCTCGATCGGGCGGCTCGACCTGCTGACGCGGGTGCTGACCGACCGGGGAACCGAGTTCGACCGCATCCCGCCCGGCTATTCCGGCCCGCTCTGGGCAGAGATCTGTCCGCGCAGCTTCTCGGTCCTCGCGGCCGAGGGGCAGATGCTGACGCAGGTGATCTTCCGCGACGGCGACACGCGACTGTCCGACGACGCGCTCCGCGCGCTCCACGACGAGACGCCGCTGGTGGGCGCCGGGCCCGCGCGGATCGACGGCGGGCTGGGGTTCTCGGTCGACCTCGCCCCCGCGCGGGGCGACCTCGTCGGCTACAGGGCCAAGCCCCATACCGGCATCGTCGACCTAGCCCGGGTGAGCCACTACCCGGTGCAGGACTACTGGGAGGAGGTGCGCTCCCAGTCCGGGCACATCATCCTCGATCCCGGCGCGTTCTACATTCTCGTCAGCCGCGAGGCGATCGCCATCCCGCCCGGACATGCCGCCGAGATGGCGCCCTACCTCGCCATGGTCGGCGAGTTCCGGGTCCATTACGCCGGCTTCTTCGATCCTGGCTTCGGCTGGGCGGGCGCGGGCGGCACCGGCTCCCGGGGGGTGCTGGAGGTGCGCTGCCACGAGGCGCCCTTCGTGCTCGAGCACGGGCAGGTTGTCGGGCGGCTGATCTACGAGCGGATGGCCGAGGTGCCGGCGGCGCTCTACGGCACGGGCATCGCGTCGAACTACCAGGGCCAGGGCCTGAAGCTGTCGAAGCATTTCCGGATGGACGAGGGCCGCTGACAGGACCTCGGACGAGGGGTTTCCCGGCAGGACGGTCATCGGCGGGGAGGCTGCCGGCCCGCGCCGGCCCCGACCCCGGGGATCCGCGTATCCCGTGTGTTGCCGGCCGGGGGTGCGGACGCTCGCCCCCTCGCCCCCGGGGCCGATCCTCGCGGCGCCGGTCCGGCGCGCCGGACACGAGCGCCGCTGACAGGGGCTAGGGGATCGGCCGATCCGCGCCGGGACAGGGGGACCTTCGGGCGGGATGGGGCCGGCCCCGCGGACGGCCCAGCCCCCCGGCCCGCAACCCGCCGGCCCTACTCCTCGTCGAAGAGCGCGCTCTGCCCGCTTTCGGTCCCGTCCTCCGGCTCGCTCCCGTCGCCGGGGCGCGGGCGGTTGTCGAGCAGGCCGGCGGCCCGCAGCTCCTTCAGGCCGGGCAGGTCGCGCGCGCTCTCCAGCCCGAAATGGTCGAGGAAGGCCTGTGTCACCACGAAGGTGGTGGGCCGCCCGGGCGTCATGCGGCGCCGGCCGAGGCGGATCCAGTCCATCTCGATCAGCAGGTCGAGCGTGCCGCGGCTGATGCCCACGCCGCGGATCTCCTCGATCTCGGCCCTCGTGACCGGCTGGTGATAGGCGACGATGGCCAGCGTCTCGATCGCGGCGCGGCTGAGCTTGCGCGTCTCCACCACCTCGCGGCGCATCAGGAAGCCGAGATCCGGCGCCGTGCGGATCGCCCAGGCCTCTCCGACACGGACGACGCGCACGCCCCGCCCCTCGTAGCGGCGCCGCAGCGCTTCGAGCGCGGGGCCCGGCTCGCAGCCATGGGGCATCCGCGCGGTCAGGTCGGCCAGCGTCACCGGTTCGGCGCTGGCGAAGAGGATCGCCTCGACCATCCGCTCCTGCTCGCCCGCGGGCGGCGCCTCGAACAGGGTCTCGCGCGGGGGCGGCCCCCCCGGCCCCGCGCCCGGCGGCGGATTATCCGTCTCGTCCATTCAGATCCCCTTGCGGCGCCGGATCTGGATCGGCGCGAATGTGTCCCCCTGCCGGATCTCGATCCGCCCCTCCTTCGCCAGTTCCAGGCTCGCGGCGAAGGTCGCGGCGGTCGACGAACGGCGCTTCGCCGGGTCGCTCTCCCATCCCTCCGGCAGGTAGGACGAGATGTCGGTCCAGTCGCCCGCAAAGCCGATCAGGTGCCGCATCCGGCCCAGCGCCTCTTCCATCGACATGATCGACTCGCGATCCATGACGAAGGGGCGGAACTCGTCCTTCGTCCGGGTCCGGGCATAGGCCTGCATCAGGTCGAGCAGCGTCGCGGTATAGCGCACCGCGCGCACCCGCTCGACCGCCTGCGCGGCGCCGCGGGGAAAGACGTCGCGCCCCAGCCGGTCGCGGGCCATCAGCTGCGCCGCCGCCTCGCGCATCGCCGAGAGGCGCTCGAGCTGGAAGGCGAGATGGGCGGCGAGCTCGTCCCCGCTCGGCCCCTCCTCCTCGGGATCGGGGGGCAGCAGCAGGCGCGACTTGAGAAAGGCCAGCCAGGCCGCCATCACGAGGTAATCGGCCGCCAGCTCGATCCGCAGGGTCCGTGCTTGTTCGACGAAGGCGAGGTACTGTTCGGCCAGGGCAAGGATCGAGATGTGCCGCAGGTCGACCTTCTGCGTGCGCGACATCGTCAGAAGCAGGTCGAGCGGCCCTTCGTAGCCCTCGACATCGACGATCAGCGCCTCGGCCGCGCGGCGCTCGGCCACGCTGGCGGCGGGTGCGGGATCCTCGCCCTGCGCGTCGGTCATCGGCTCGGCCTCGATCGGGCGCTCAGCCCAGAAGGGCGGCAAGTTCGTCCTCGAGCGCCTCGATGTCAACGGGATCGGGGGCCCGCCGTGCGGCAAGGGCCGCCTCGGCCCGCGACAGGGCCGCGCCCTCCAGCCGGGGGACGTGGGCGATCACGTCCTCGCGCCCGGCACGGTCGCCGTTGCCGTAGAGAACGACGTCGCAGCCCGCCGCGATCGAGGCGGCGGCCCGCTCGCCCGGGCTGCCGGTCAGCGCCTCCATCCCGATATCGTCGGTCATCAGAAGGCCCCCGAACCCCAGCTCCTGCCGGATCAGCCAGATCAGCGTGGGCGAGATCGTGGCGGCGCGGTGCGGGTCGAGCGCCCGGTAGACGATATGCGCGCTCATCGCCATCGGCAGGTCCGACAGCGCGGCGAAGGGCGCGAAATCCCGCGCCCGCAGCTCGGCCGCCGGCACCTCGATCCGCGGCAGCGTGAGGTGGCTGTCGACCCGGGCCCGCCCGTAGCCCGGAATGTGCTTGAGGCAGGGCAGCACGCCCCCCGCCAGCAGCGCCTCGGCCGCCGCGCGGGCGGCCGCGACCACGGTCCCGACATCGCTGCCGTAGAGGCGGTTGCGCAGGACGGGATGCGTCTCGGGCTCGACCAGGTCGGCGAGCGGCGCGGCGCTGACATCGATCCCGACCTCGTGCAGCTCGTGCGCGATGAGGCGGTTGCGGATCCACTGGGCGCGGATCGGCGAGTCCGCCCGCTCCATCTGGTCCAGCGCGGGCAGGAACTCGCGCCAGTGCGGCGCGCGCAGGCGCTGGACGCGCCCCCCCTCCTGGTCGATCATCACCGGCACGTCGCGGCCGAGGATCGCCCGGACATCCGCCGTCAGCACCCGCAGCTGCCCCGGCGCCTCGACGTTCCGGCCGAACAGGATGATCCCCCAGGGATCGGCCCTGCGCAGGAAGGCCCTCTCCTCGGAGCCGATGACTTTGCCCTCGAGGCCGAGGATCGCGGCGCGAGGCGCCATCAGCGCACCACGACCGGGATGCAGTCCGCCGATTCCGCGACGAGGGCCGAGCAGAACCGGCGCGCATCGGCCAGGTCGCCGAACCCCATGACCCGCAGGCGGAAGAAGGTCTGCCCCGCACTCTCGGCCTCCTGGATGAGCGGCTGCCGGTCGGCGATGAAGTCGGCGAAGGTGGCCGAGGCGCCGGCCCAGGCCTCGCGCGCGGCCTCGGGCGAGGGGAAGGCGCCGAGCTGGACCAGCACCGTGTCCAGCGGCACCGGCTCCACGCTGACCGGCACGCCGCCCGGGGCGGCGGCGGCGGAAGAGGCGGCTGCGGGCGACGGCGCGGTGCGCGTCCGCGCCACGGGGCGCAGGGCCCGGGCGAGGCCGGGCGCGCTTTCGGGCAGGATGTCGGCCTGGTCGATGATCGCGGGGCCCGAGGCGATGTCCTCGGGCGGCAGGCCCGACAGCGGCTCCGCCCCCCGCGCGATCGTGTCGGCGAGGGCGAGCACCTCCTCGGCCGTCAGCGGGCGGTCGGGAGTGATCGAGAGGTCCGCCGTCGCAGTCGCCGCGGCGGGCGCCGCGGGCGGCGGCGGCGGACCGATCAGGTCGGCCGGATCGATCCCGGTGGAGGGGGCCGGGCCCGGCGCCGGCGCGGGGCGCGCCGCGGCCGGAAGGGCGGCCGGGACCGCGGCCGGCGCGGCGGTCATGCCGAGATCGGCCGGAGAGGGGCCGTCCGCCGCGTCGATCCGCAGGTCGCCCTCCGGCGGCAGCGGCACCGCGATCAGGTCGTCCTCCTGCGGGGCGGTCGGCGCGGGGGCGAGGAACAGCGTCTCCTCGGTCGGGGCCGCGCCGCCCATCGCCGCGACCTCGTTCACGGCGAGGCCGGCATGCAGGGCGATCTCGCCGCCCGGCGTGGTCGGCCGCTCGCGGAACGGGCCGCTGGCGGCGTGCACGACCGGCAGGCCGGTCGCGTCGCGCACGAGAAGGCGATAGCCCCAGATGCCGACGCCGATGATCAGGGCCAGCGACACCCCGGCGGTCGCGAACTGCACCGCCCGCCCGGCCCGGGCCAGCAGCCCCCGGCGCGGCGGCAGGTCGCTCTCGTCCACCTCGCCCTCGCCGACATCGACATAGTCGCAGGCGCCCATCGACCGGGTCCAGTCATCGGCCTGCGGCCGCCTCGCGCCGTCCTGCGCACCGTCCTGCGCACCGGGCTCCCGCGACGGCCAGCGACCGTCCTCCCAATCCATCACCGCCATGCGCCTGCCCCTTCCGCCGGGTGCCGGCACGTGCCGGGCCCCGATCTACCGCTCGATCCTCGCCCGGGTCCGTCGACCGGCCCGGGGACCGGCGGGGGCGCCGTTGATCAGCGCATTTCCTCCACCGGAACGACGCCGAGGATACCGAGGCCCTCGCCGATCACAACGCCCGCCGCCCGCGCCAGCGCGATTTTCGCCTGACTCGTTGCAGCATCGCCCTCCTGGAAGAAGCGCAGCGCCGGCTCCTCGTTGCCGCGGTTCCAGAGCGCGTGCAGGTCCGAGGCGAGGTCGTAGAGATAGAACGCCACCCGGTGCGGCTCGTGCGTACGGGCCGCGATCTCCACCAGACGCGGCCATTCGGCGATCTTGCGGGCGAGACCGATCTCGGCCTCGTGCTCCAGCGCGCCCACGGCGCCGGCCAGCGCGGACTCGTCCACCGCGATCCCCGCCTCGCGCGCCCGGCGCAGCACCGAATGGATCCGGGCATTGGCGTATTGCACGTAGAAGACCGGGTTGTCCTTCGACTGCTCCAGAACCTTGTCGAAATCGAAGTCGAGCGGCGCGTCGTTCTTGCGCGTCAGCATGTGGAAACGGGTCACGTCCGGTCCCACCTGGTCGAGCAGGTCGCGCAGCGTGATGAAGGTGCCCGCCCGCTTGCTCATCTTGAACGGCTCGCCGTCCTTCCAGAGCTTCACGATCTGCGCCAGCTTGATGTCGACCGGCACGCGGTTCTCCGACAGCGCGGCGACCGCAGCCTTCATCCGCTTGACGTAGCCGCCGTGATCGGCGCCGAACACGTCGATCAGCTGGTCGAAGCCGCGCTCGATCTTGTCGTAGTGATAGGCGATGTCCGGCGCGAAATAGGTCCAGGCGCCGTCCGACTTGCGGATCGGCCGGTCGACGTCGTCGCCGTATTCCGTGGACCTGAACAGCGTCTGCTCGCGCGGCTCCCAATCCTCGGGGATCTTGCCCTTCGGCGGCTCGAGCGTGCCCTTGTAGATCAGGCCCTTTCCCTCGAGATCGGCGATCGCCGCCTCGATCCGGCCCGTCCCGTAGAGCGACTTCTCCGAGAAGAAGACGTCGTGCCGCACGCCCAGCGCGGCGAGGTCGTCGCGGATCAGGTCCATCATCCGGTCGGTGGCGAAGGGCCGCACGATCGGAAGCCACTCGCCCTCGTCCTTGCCAACGAGGCTGTCGCCGTATTCCGATTTCAGCGCCTCGCCGACCTCGATCAGGTAATCGCCCGGATAGCTGCCCTCGGGCCAGTCGACGGACAGATCGTGCGCCTCGAGATAGCGCAGGTAGGCGGACCGGGCGAGCGTGTCGACCTGCGCCCCGCCGTCGTTGATGTAGTATTCGCGGGTGACCTCGTGGCCGGTATAGGCCAGCAGGCTCGCCAGCGCGTCGCCGAAGACGGCGCCCCGCACATGGCCGACATGGACCGGCCCCGTGGGATTGGTCGAGACGTATTCGACGTTGACCTTCGCCCCCTGCCCCATCGCGGACCGGCCGAACCCGTCCGCCGTCAACGCGGCGCGGACGAGATCGGGCCAGACGGAGGCCGCGAGCCGGAGATTGAGGAAGCCCGGCCCCGCCACCTCGGCCTGGTCGATGCGCGGATCCTCCGCCAGCCGTGCGGCCAGCGCGGTCGCGATGTCCCGCGGCCTTGCCCCCGCGGGCCCCGCCAGCACCATCGCCGCGTTGGTCGCCATGTCGCCGTGCCCGGGATCGCGCGGCGGCTCCACCGTGACGTTGCCGAGATCGAGCCCGCCCGGCAGGACGCCGCTCTCGGTCATGTCGGTGAGCGCCTTGACGACGAGGGCGCGGATGTCGGCGAAGAGGTTCATGGCGTGCGGCTCCTTTACGGGGGCCGGACTACGCCCCGCCGGCGGAGCGGTCAACGGAGGCGAAGCCGTCCCCCGTGCCGTTGCCCTGTCCCCCCTCGCGATCCGCCTCCCTGTCGGCCTGGCGGTCGCGGCCGCTCTGCTTGCGGGTCTTGGTCTCGCCCTTCTCGGCCTCGCGCTCGGAACGCAGGCGCGCCTCGGTCTCGGGCGTGGTCATGGTGACCAGCCGGACGCCGGGGCCGGGCCGCACGTCGTCGCCGTCGATCAGGAAGGACAGGCCTGCATTCGGCCCGATCCGTCCGATCAGCTTGGCGTCGGGGCGCCGCTCGGCCCAGTCCTCGAAGCCGAACTCGTCGGTCAGGCGGGTGATCCGGACGCCCCAGCCCTCGTGGATCATCCGGTCGAGCTCGCGCAGGGTCATGTCGCCCGCGATCACCGCCCCGCCGAGGCCGGGGGGCAAGGCGAAGCGGGCGCTGTCCCGCTTCTCCCGCGCGACCTGGTAGACCTTCTCGCGGCCGAATTCGGGTCCGAGGTCGGTTCCGATCAACGTGTTGTAGGCGTCGTTGTCGGTCGCGGCGAGGATGGTGTCGTAATGCATCAGCTCGAGGTTCTCCTCCGCCGCCTCGGACAGGATGTCGCCCGCGAAGATCGGCACCCCCTCGATCCGGCTGCGGATGAGCCGGCCGTAATTGGGATCGGTCATCAGGACCGGGACCCCGGCCCGGTACAGCGCCTCGGCCAGTGCCTTGGTGAAGGGCGAGGCGCCGACGATGATCAGGCCCGGCGTCTCGGCCCCCGACAGGCCGAGCGCCCGGGCGAAGGGGCGCAGCGTGAAGCCGTGGACGACGACCGTCACCGCGACCAGCACGAAGGCGAGCGGCCCGATCAGCGACCCGTCCGTGACCCCCGCCTCGACCAGCCGCTCACCGAAGAGCCCGGCCACGGCGACCAGCACCACCCCGCGCGGCGCGGTGAAGGCGAGCAGGATCTGCTCCTTCAGCGGCACGCTGGAATTGAGGAACGAGATCGCGACGGTCAGCGGCCTGGCGAGGGCAATCACCGCCACCACGAACAGCGCCGCCCGCCAGTCCAGCGCCGCGAGCTGCCCGAAATCGAGCGCGGCCGCCAGCAGGATGAACACGCCCGAGACGAGCAGGATGGTGGCGTATTCCTTGAAGCGGCGGATCTCGGTGTAGGAGGCGAGCTCGGCATTGGCGATGACGATCCCCATGATCGTGACGGCCAGCAGGCCGCTCTCGTGGAGGACCGCGTCCGAGATGCCGAACACCGCCAGCAGGATCGAGATCAGCACCGGAACCTTCATGAATTCCGGCACGTGCCCGCGGCGGAACGCCCAGGCGATGCCGTAGCCTCCCGCGACGCCCAGCGCCGTGGCGGTCGAGATCCCCCAGGCCAGCGCCCAGACCGCCTCGCTCACCGAGGTCGCGGTCCTCAGCACGAGGACGATCTCGAAGGCGAGGACCGCGGCCAGCGCGCCCACCGGGTCGTTCAGGATCGCCTCCCATTGCAGCAGGGCCGAGGGGCGCCGGGCCAGCCGCGCCTGCCGCAGCAGCGGGGCGATGACCGTCGGGCCGGTGACGATCATGATCCCGCCGAACACGGCCGAACTCTCCCAGCTCAGCCCGGCGGCGAAGCGCAGGGCCAGCGTCGAGAGCAGCCATCCCACGGGCGCCCCGACGAAGATGAGCCGTCGCACCCCCTCGGCCGCATCGCGCAGACGGCGGATGTTCAGCGTCAATCCGCCCTCGAACAGGATGATCGCCACCGCCACCGCGATCAGGGGCTGCAGCAGCGGGCCGATATCGCGCGCGGGATCCATGAAGCCGGTGACGGGCCCGACGATCAGCCCCGCGCCCAGCATCAGCACGATGGCCGGCAGGCGCAGCCGCCAGGCCAGCCATTGCGACCCGACGCCCAGCGCCCCGATCGTGGCGAAAGCCATGACGGGCGCCAGCCCTTCCGCGGCGGTCTCGACTGCCATTCCCGTCCCCTCGTCACCGCCGCGCGACGCCGCGGCCCGAATGGCCCATCGTGGCGCGCCGCCGCCCCCCGTCAAGACCGCGTCAAGACCGCATCGGGCCCGCGTCGGGTCCATGTCGACCATGCCCGGGCCCGCCATCCGCCCCGCATTCCCGGCCACGGCCCCGCCCCCGGGCCCGGCGCCCCTGCCCTCGCGGCGGACCCATCCGCCTCGCATAGCCGCTCCGCCGCCCCGGCCCGGGGGCGGACCGACCCTCCTTCGCAGGGTCGCAAATACCGTCCGCACCCCCCGCCCCTCGCCCCCGGCCCCTGAGTGGCGGGGCCGGACCCTGCCCTCGCGCGACCCCGATCGAGGCGCAGACGCCTCGCCGGCCCCGGACGTTGCGCAGGCCGCCCGCCCCGCCGCCGGCCCCGGGGCGGCCGGCGCGACGGTGGCAGGACGCTGGCGGGACGGCGGGCGGGGCGATGGCGACAGCCGAGCGCCGGCCCGCCGGCCCGCCGGCCTCAGGCGATGCCGAGGACGCGGGTGCGCTCGACCATGTCCGAGCCGGTGAGGCGGGCATGTTCCTGGATCGCGAAGCGGTCGGTCATGCCGGCGATGTAATCGGCCACGATCCGGGCCAGCGCGGTGTCGCCCCCCGGCCCCGCGGCCGCCTCGGCCACGTCCTTGCGCCATTGCTTCGGCAGCTGCGACGGATCGGCCATGAAGAGCGGAAAGAGATCGTTCACGATCCGGGTCACCTCGCCCCGCATCTCGACCACCTGCGGGTGGCGGTACATCCGGTGGAACAGGAAGGTGCGGATCGTGTCGATATCGGCCTTCAGCGCGGGCGAGAACAGGACCATCATCCGCCCCGCCTCGCGGATCTCCTGCGCGCTCCGCGCGCCCGAGGCCTCGAGCGCCGACCGCGCCTGCGCGATCACGTCCTCGACCAGCACCCCGAAGAAGCGGCGCAGCGCCTCGTGCCGGCGGCGGTAGTAGTTCAGCCCGGGATATTTCGCGTCGACCCGCGCGAAGCACTCCCTCAGCACCGGCAGCTCCGCCAGCTCGTCGGTCGAGAAGAGCTCGGCCCGCAGCCCGTCATGCAGGTCGTGATGCGAATAGGCGATGTCGTCCGACAGCGCCGCGACCTGCGCCTCGGCGCTGGCATGGGTCGACAGCTCCAGATCGTGGCGCGCGTCGTAATCGGCCAAGGCATAGGGCACCGGTTCGCCGACCGGGCCGTCGCCCCGAGGGGGCGCAACGGGACCGTTATGCTTGGCGATGCCCTCCAGCGTCTCCCAGGTCAGGTTCAGTCCGTCGAACTCGGCATAGTGCCGCTCCAGCGAGGTCACGATGCGGATCGCCTGCGCATTGTGATCGAACCCGCCATGCGGCTGCATCAGCGCGTCCAGCGCCTCCTCCCCGGTATGGCCGAAGGGCGGGTGGCCGAGATCGTGGGCCAGCGCGACCGCCTCGGTCAGCTCGACGTTCAGCCCCAGCGCGCCCGAGACGGTGCGGGCGACCTGCGCCACCTCGATCGAATGGGTCAGCCGGGTGCGGAAGTAGTCGCCCTCGTGCTCGATGAAGACCTGCGTCTTGTGCTTCAGCCGCCGGAAGGCGGAGGAATGGATGATCCGGTCGCGGTCCCTCTGGAACGGCGAGCGGTGGGCGGAGCCCTCTTCCTCGTGGAGCCGTCCCCTGCTCCGCTCCGGAAGAGAGGCGTAGGGGGCCGTCATCGGCGTGCCTCGTCTCTTGGTGATCGTCTTGTCCGGTCTGCCGGGTTTTCCTATATCGGGGACCTGCAGCCCGGACCAGCAAGTGATTGGACCCCCATGCTCACCCTGCCCCCCAAGGTCACCCCCGCCACCTACGACCGCCTCGCCGAGATCGGCGCGGCGGCAGAGGGCAAGGCCCTGCGCATCGCGGTCGAGGGCGGCGGATGCTCGGGCTTCCAGTACGCCATCACGCTCGACGCCGCGCAGGAGGACGACCTCGTCCTGTCCGGCGGCGCGGGGCAGTCCGTGGTGGTGGATCCGACCTCGCTGCCCTTTCTCGCCGATGCGGTGATCGATTTCCGAGACGAGCTGATCGGCGCGCGCTTCGTGATCGACAATCCGAACGCCGCCTCGTCCTGCGGCTGCGGCACCTCCTTCGCCATGTAGGCGCGCCATGCAGGCGTCGCGGGACGGGCCCATCCCGGGCTTGCGTCCGGACCGCCTGCCGCGCAGAACGATCCCCGTGCCCGCCCAACGCGGGACCGAGGAGGGCCCATGCGGATCGCGACCTTCAACATCAACGGGATCAAGGCGCGGCTGCCCCGCGTCATCGACTGGCTGTCCGAGCAGTCGCCCGACGTCGCCCTGCTGCAGGAGATCAAGTCCGTCGACGAGGGCTTCCCCCGCGAGGCGATCGAGGATCTGGGCTATAGCGTCGAGACCCACGGGCAGAAGGGCTTCAACGGTGTCGCGATCGTCAGCCGCCTGCCGCTCGAGGACGTGACGCGCGGCCTGCCCGGCGACGACGCGGACGAGCAGGCCCGCTACATCGAGGCGACGGTGATGGGCGAGCGGCGGGCGGTGCGGCTCTGCTGCCTCTACCTGCCGAACGGGAATCCCGCGCCGGGGCCGAAATACGACTACAAGCTCGGCTGGATGGCCCGGCTGGAGACGCGGGCGAAGGAACTGCTCGGCTCCGAGATGCCGGCGGTGATGGCGGGCGATTACAACGTGATCCCGCAGGACGAGGATGCAAAGCGCCCGGACGCCTGGCGCGAGGACGCGCTGGCCCTGCCGGCGACGCGGGATGCCTTCCGCCGGATCGTCAATCTGGGCTTCACCGACGCCTTCCGCGCCCGGGTCGGCGGCGGCGGGCACTACTCGTTCTGGGACTACCAGGCCGGCGCCTTCGACCGCGACGACGGGATCCGGATCGACCATCACCTGCTGACGCCGCAGGCCGCCGACCTGATGACGGATTGCTGGATCGAGAAGGCGGAGCGCGCGAAGGAGAAGCCCTCCGATCACGTGCCCGTCTGGCTGGAACTCGCCGCGTGAGGACCGCTCCGGTCCCCGGGCAGGCTGGCGTCCCGGGACGGGCCGCTCTCGCTGCGCTCCTGGCGCTGACCGCGGTCGCCGCCTCGCCCGCGGCCGCACAGTGCCGGATGGCCGGCGCCGGCGCGGCTTGTGCCGAGATCCGTGGCCCGTCCGCCGTGCCGACCGACCTCGGCCCCGGTCCCTACGCGGTCGGCGAGACGGTGCCGCGCACCGGTGCCGGGACGATCCTGCACCAGCCCTGGTATTACGGTCTGCCCCGGGCGGAGGGCGCCTGGATCTACCTGCGGGTTGAGGACGACGTGTACCGCGTCTCGGTCGCCGAGTACCGGGTGATCGAGCGGGTCACGCCGCGGATGCGCCGCTGGTGGGACGATCCCGTCGGCAGCTACGCCCAGCCGGAGCGGCCGCCCCGCGGGCCGCTGCCTCAGATCGGGGCCTCTGACGGGTCGTAGGCATAGACCCGCTCCAGCCCCCGGGCGAGCAGCCCGCCCCCCACCGCCAGCACCGCCTGCGCGCCCCAGCTGAGGGGCGGGCGCAGGTGAAAGCGCCAGGCATTGCCGCGGGCGAGCCGTACCACCGCCTCGGCCCGGGGGCGCCGCGCCGCCTCGTAGCGGGCCAGCGCCTCGGGAATCGTGCCCGCCAGATCCAGCGCCCGGCCGAGGATCACCGCGTCCTCCAGCGCGAGATTGGCCCCCTGCGCGAGGAAGGGCAGCGTCGGATGGGCCGCGTCGCCCAGCAGCGCGGCCCGCTTTCCGTCCTGCCAGCGCGCCGCGACGGGCCGCAGGTGCAGACCCCAGAGATGGACCTCGCGCAGCGCGCCGAGATCGTGGCCGAGCACCGCGCCGAACCGGGCGAAGCGGCGCCGGAACACCTCCGGATCGCCCTTCTGCCGCCAGCCCTCGCCGGTGAAGTCGCGCCGCTCCTCGACCGCGACGAGGTTGCGCAGGCTGCCGTCCCGCAGCGGGTAGCTGACGACATGCGCGCCGGGACCCATCGCCAGCACGGCGGGCGCGCGGGCCTCGCCCCGGCCGGGCAGCAGGGCCCGCCACGCCACCTGCCCGGTGAACTGCGCCCGGACCCGGGCGTCGATCGCGCCGCGCCAGTCGCTCAGTCCCCCGTCCGCGGCGACCAGCAGGTCCGCCGCCCCGGCCGTGGCGGAGCCGGGGCGCACGGCGCTCGACATGCGCATGTCCACGCCGGCCGCGGTCGCGGCCTCGGTCAGCAGGGAGAGAAGGTCGGCCCGATGGATGTACCACGTCGCCCCGGACCGGGGCGGCGGCACGCGCGCGACCGTCCGGCCGGAGGGGGCCCGGATCGCGGTCCCCTCGGACAGGACCGCGCCCGCGGGCGGGCCGTCGCCGCACAGGCCGAGCGAGCGCAGGGCCGCCTGTCCGTTGGCGCTGACCTGCAGGCCCGCGCCGACATCGCCGAACGCCTCGGCCCGTTCGTGGAGGGTGACCTGCGCGCCGGCGCGGGCCAGCGCGAGCGCGGCGGCCATGCCGCCGATCCCGCCGCCGACGACGAGCGCGCGGGAGCGGTCCAGTCTCACGGAAGATCCGTCGCGGGCGGAGGGGAGGTCATGCGCCCGCCCCCGCCCCTAGTCGTCCCGGTGGACCCGCTCGCGGCGCTCGTGCTTTTCCTGCGCCTCGAGGCTCATCGTCGCGATCGGACGGGCGTCCAGCCGCTTCAGCGAGATCGGCTCGCCCGTCACCTCGCAATAGCCGTACTCGCCCTCCTCGATGCGGCGCAGCGCGGCGTCGATCTTGGAGACGAGCTTGCGCTGGCGGTCGCGGGTCCGCAGCTCGAGGGCGCGGTCCGTCTCCTCGCTGGCGCGGTCGGCGATGTCGGGGATGTTGCGCGTCCCGTCCTTCATGCCCTCGATCGTGTCGCGGCTATCGGACAGCAGGTCGCCCTTCCAGTTGAGCAGCTTGCGGCGGAAATATTCGAGCTGGCGCTCGTTCATGAAGGGCTCGTCTTCGGCCGGGCGATAATCGTCCGGCAGGAAGTTCTCCGCTTTCATTTCTGCTCCCATGACCCTCGCTACTCCCCGTGATCGGGGCCGGTCCGTCCGGGTGATCCGGGCCGTCCCGCACGTCGTGCATCCCCGAGTTGCCGCGCCTTTAACCCAGCGGCGGGGGGCTGTCACCCCCCTGCCCGCCGCCCGGGTCCAGAAGTGAAGCGCCCCCGCACGCGGACAATTCGAACCGAAGCCTCGGCATGTTATCAAAGACATACCGGCCGGGTTATGGGTGGAGTTCGAAAGCCTGTCTCCCGTCGGCGGGGGGGGGGGGGGGGGGGGGGGGGGGGGGGGGGGGGGGGGGGGGGGGGGGGGGGGGGGGGGGGGGGGGGGGGCGGGCCCGCCGCCGAAATCGGCACGGGCGGGGCAGCCGCCGGGGTCAGGCGCGCGTCAGGGCGAGGAAGGCGACGCCGGAGGTGATGAGATTCAGCCCCAGCATCAGGCCCAGCGCCCAGAGCGCCGTGCCCGGCAGCCCGAGAAGCAGGAGAAGGCCGAGCAGGATGGAGGCCGCGCCCGAGACCAGCATCCAGCGGGATGCCGGGGCGGTGCCGTGATTTTGCGCCCAGAGCGCGATCTCGAGCGCGCCCTGCGCGGCGAAGAGAATTGCCATCAGAAGCGTCAGCCCGATCAGCCCGTCCAGCGTGACCACCAGGAAGATGCCGGCCGCGATCTGCAGTACGCCCACGAGGCCGGACCACAGGGCCGACCCCCAGGACCGGCTCTGGAACGCGTGGTAGAGCACCGCCGCCCCCGACAGGACGAGAAGCCAGCCCACCAGCACCTTCACCGCGATGGAGGACACGAGGGGAAACAGGACCGCGAGCACGCCGATCGCGATCAACGCCCAGCCGAGGAAGGTGAAGCGGCCGCGATGTTCCTGCACCGCCGAGCGCAGCGGCTCGGGGATCCCGGGGCCCGGATCGCTCATCTCCGGCGCGGGTCGCGCGACGGGCGGACCGGGATCGGGATCGGTTGCGGCTCGGGCGAGAGCGCGCCGCCGACCCAGCCGCGCAGCCGGTCGATGAACTCTGCCAGCACCCTCATGCCCGGCCCTCCCGGCGCAGCACCGCCACTGGCGGCGCCGCGAGGGCGGGGGCCGATCCGCGCGGCCCCTCTGCGTCGCTTTCGGCCCGCAGGAAGAGGGCGACCCCGACCTGTGCGCCGGCGAACACGATCCCGTTGAAGAACCAGAGCATCGCGAGGGCGAGCGGACCGTCGGCGGTCGACGTGACGAGATGGCGCAGCCCCGACATGTCGGCCAGGAGGAGCGCGCCGACGAAGAGCGTCGCGACCCCGAACCCGACGAGATAGTGGATCATGCAGAACCTGGCGAGGCGTGGCATCGGGATAGTCCTCCGGCTGGCCCGTTGAAGCGGAAACGCGGAGCGCCCCCCTTCGTTCCGACCCG
Source organism: Wenxinia saemankumensis (assembly GCF_900141735.1). Classification (GTDB taxonomy): domain Bacteria; phylum Pseudomonadota; class Alphaproteobacteria; order Rhodobacterales; family Rhodobacteraceae; genus Wenxinia; species Wenxinia saemankumensis. The sequence continues at coordinate 256,053 of NZ_FQYO01000005.1, read as the reverse complement.
ATCCTGCCACGATCCGCGCCGGGCGCCAGCCCCGCCCCCGACCTTCCGGTGCGTCAGAACGCCTCGGGCCGGGCCTCGCGCGCCATGTGGTCGAGCACGGCGTTGACGAACTTGGCCTCCCGCCCCTCGGGGAAGAAGGCCTGCGCCACCTGCACGAACTCGACGATCACGACCTTGGGCGGCGTCCGGCCCGCGACGAGCTCGGCCCCCGCCGCGCGGAACAGCGCCCGCAGGACCGGGTCGATCCGGGCGATCGGCCATTTCGCGACCAGCGCGCGGTCGGTCATCTGGTCGATCCGCGCCTGGTCGTTGATCGCGCCTTCCATGAGGCCGCGGAACGTGTCGACGTCGCCTTCCTCGTACTCGCCTTCCTCGTAGACCGCGCCGAAGCGGTGGGTCTCGAACTCGACGATCACGCTGTCGACGGTCTGGCCGCTCACCTCCATCTGGTAGAGGGCCTGCACGGCGAAGAGCCGCGAGGCGGAGCGCGCGCGGCGCCTGCTGTCCTGCCTGGTCGTCATGCGGTGGACCCGTCCCCTGTATCGGCCCCCGCCGCACCCCCGGCCATGAGACGCTCGCTGGTGAACCCGACGCCCTTGCGGGCGGAGCCCCACCTACGGGCCAGCGCCATCAGGTGCAAGGCGGCCGCGGCGGCACCCCCGCCCTTGTTCTGGCCGCCCGGGTCGGCGCGGACGGCAGCCTGCTCGTGGGTCTCCACGGTGAGGATGCCGTTCCCCACGCAATGACCCGACAGGCCCAGCAGCGTCAGCGCGCGCGAGCTGTCGTTGCAGACCGTCTCGTAATGCGTCGTCTCGCCCCGGATCACGCAGCCGAGCGCGACGTAGCCGTCGAAGTTCGACATCCGGCCAGCGATGCCGATGGCGGGGCCGATCTCGAGCGCGCCGGGCACCTCGATCGTCTCGTGGGTGCAGCCCGCCGCCTCCAGCTCGGCCCGCGCGCCTGCCAGCAGGCCGTCCGCGATGTCGCGGTAGAAGGGCGCGACGACGATCAACACCTTCGGCGCGGTGTCGAATTCGGGGCGGGGCAGCGTGTAATGCGATTGTCCGGCCATCATCCGATCTCCGAGATCTTGCGGGTGCCCGCGATTTCCAGCCCGTAGGCCTCCAGCCCCACGACCCTGGGCCGGGGGGAATTGGTCAGCAGCGTGATCCGGCTGAGGCCGAGCGAGGACAGGATCTGCGCGCCCAGCCCGTATTGCCGCAGCGTCTGGGGCGAGACCTCCTCGCTGGCGGCGACCTTCATGTGCAGGTCGCGCAGCAGGACGAGCACGCCCCGCCCCTCCTGCGCGATCAGTTCCATCGCGTCGCCGAACTCGTCGCGGCGACCTTTCGGCCCGGTCCCCACGACGTCGAGCAGCGGGTCGAGCGCATGCATCCGCACCAGGACCGGCTCGTCGCCCGCGACGTCGCCCTTCACCAGCGCGATATGCTCCGCGCCCTCGGCGCTGTCGGTGTAGATCCGCAAGGTCCAGTCTCCCCCGAACTCGGAGGTGATCTGCCGCTCCTCGCGGATGCGGACGAGGTTGTCGTGGCGCCGGCGATAGGCGATCAGGTCGCTGATCGTGCCGATCTTGATGTTGTGCAGCTGCGCGAAGGCGACGAGCTCCGGCAGGCGGGCCATCGTCCCGTCCTCGGCCATCACCTCGCAGATGACGCCCGACGGATTCAGCCCCGCCAGCCGGGCGAGGTCCACCGCGGCCTCGGTATGGCCCGCGCGCACCAGTGTGCCGCCCTCGCGCGCGCGCAGCGGGAAGACGTGGCCCGGCGTCGCGATGTCCGCCGGCCCCTTCGAGGCGTCGATCGCGATCGCGATCGTCAGCGCCCGGTCATGGGCCGAGATGCCGGTCGACACGCCTTCGCGCGCCTCGATCGACACGGTGAAGGCGGTCTCGTGCCGCGAGGAGTTCTGCGAGGCCATCAGCGGCAGGCCGAGCTGGTCCACCCGCTCGCCCGTCATGGCGAGGCAGATGAGGCCCCGCCCATGCGTCGCCATGAAGTTGATCTTCTCGGGCGTCGCCATCTGCGCGGGGATCACGAGGTCGCCCTCGTTCTCGCGGTCCTCGTGGTCGACGAGAAGGAACATCCGCCCGTTGCGGGCCTCCTCGATGATCTCCTCGGTGGTGGAGATGGCGTCGGCCCAGTCGCGCTCGACGGGGCCGGGGCTTTCGAAGGCGGACATGGGGCGACTCCCGGAGGCGGCTGGTGAGGGCGGATCTGGTCGCGCCCCCGATACCCAAGGGGCGCCGCGATGGGAAGGGCGCCCATCGGGCAGGCCGCGCGCAGGTACGGTGCGACGCTGCGGCGCGGTCCGGCGCCCGGGCGGATGGAGGCGCCCGTGCGGCCGCTCAGCCCGCGGGCGCACCTTCGAAGCAGGCCGCGCCGTCGAGCCAGCCGGCGCAGCCCGCCGCCTCGGCCCAGGGCCGCTCGAACGGCGCCTCTCCGACCAGCACGAAGCGGTCGGCCGGCCGCCCCTCGCAGGCGGCGCGCAGCGCGGCACGGGCCGCCGCCCAGCCGGCATGGGGGCCGGGCGCGGGATGGGCGGCGTCGATCACGCCCGACGCGGCGAGGCGGTCGGCCGCCCCTGCGGGCTGGGCGAGGACGACGCGGCGCGTCGAGATCCGTTCCGAAAGCCAGGCGGCCCGGTCCGGCGCGGGCGCGCCCGCCCGATCCGGGCGCAGCGCGTTGGTCGAGAACAGGAAACCGATCAGGTCGTGTCCCGTGGCGGCCCGGAACCCGGCATAGGTGCGGTAGGGCAGGCCCAGTTCCTGCGCGCGCTTCACCCGCAGGCGGACCACCTCGACCGGCAGGACCGGCAGCAGCTCCGCCCGGGCGCGCCCCCAGGCATGGCGGCGCCAGCCGGTGCCCCCCTCCATCGTGGGTCCGTTGTTGTGGCCGATCCCCGGCGCGCTCACGCCGCCGCCCAGTCCTGCAGCCGGGCGACGTAGCGGGCCATCGTGTCGACCTCGAGATTGACCGCGTCGCCGACCTCCGCCCGGCCCCAGGTCGTGACCTCCTGGGTGTGGGGAATGAGGTTCACGCCGAACTCGCGGCCGTCCACCTCGTTCACCGTCAGCGAGGTCCCGTTCAGCGCGACCGAGCCCTTGGGCGCGATGAACCGCGCCAGATCCCCGGGCGCGCGGAAGGTGAGGCGCGTGCTGTCGCCCTCGTCCCGCATCGCGGTGATCTCGGCCACGCCGTCGACATGACCCGAGACGATGTGCCCGCCCAGCTCGTCCCCCACCTTCAGCGCGCGCTCGAGGTTGATCCGCCGCCCCGCCGCCCAGCCGTTCCGGCCGATCGCGGTCCGGCTCACCGTCTCGGCGCTGATGTCGACGTCGAACCAGTTCCTGGGCCCGGTGCCGGTGGCGACCACGGTCAGGCAGACCCCGTCGCAGCTGATCGAGGCGCCGATCTCGATCCCCGCCACGTCGTAGGAGGTGCCGATCCGCGCGCGCAGGTCCCCCCGCGCCGCGTCGAGGGCGAGAACCTCGCCGATATCGGTGACGATGCCGGTGAACATGGGCGGACCTCGCGGGAATGGGCTTTGCCGCCCTTCCTAGGCGCAGGCGGACGGTCCTGCAACGGCCCCGCCCCCACCGCCCGCGCGGCGGGCGGGGCAGCTTGCCCCCCGCGTCACGGCCCCGCCATATTGCCGCCGCCCGGGCCTGCCAGTCCGTCCCGGGTGACCGAGACGATCCCCAGACCGGCCCCCGAGGGAGGCCCCGTGATGCCCGACGCCGCCGCGGGCCGGCGCTTCCTGTTCCTGCAGGGGCCGCACGGCCCCTTCTTCCACCGCCTCGCCCAGGGCCTCCGCGCCGCCGGGGCCGAGGTGCGGCGCGTCGGCTTCAACGCCGGGGACCGCGCCTTCTGGTTCGGCGGAGCGGGCTACATCCCCTATCGGGGCAGGGCCGAGGGCTGGCCCGCCGAATTCGCCCGACTGGTCGAGGCCGAGCGGATCACCGACATCGTGCTCTACGGCGACACGCGCCCCGTCCATGCCAGCGCCGTCGAGGAGGCGGCGCGCCGCGGCCTGACGATCCACGTCTTCGAGGAGGGCTACATGCGGCCCTACTGGGTGACCTACGAGCGCGGCGGCACCAACGGCCATTCCCGCCTGATGGACCTGACGGTCGCCGACATGCGCGCCGCCCTCGCCCAGTCCGACCTCGACGTGCCCGAACCCCCGGCCCGCTGGGGCGACATGCGCCAGCACGTCTTCTACGGCGCGCTCTACCACTGGTTCGTGCTGTTCCGGAACGGGGACTACCGGGGCTTCCGCCCCCACCGCGAGCTGCCGCTCTGGCGAGAGACGACGCTCTACACCAAGCGGCTGCTGCTGATGCCCTGGCTCGCCCTCGACCGGATGATCGCGTCGACGCGGATCCGCACCGGCGGCTTTCCCTATCACCTCGTCCTGATGCAGCTCGAGCACGATGCCAGCTTCCGCGAGCATTCGCCCTTCACCCGGATGGAGGAGTTCCTCGCGCTGGTGGTCGAGGGCTTCGCCAGGGGCGCGCCCCGGCACCATCACCTCGTCTTCAAGGCCCATCCGCTGGAGAACGGCCGCTCCCCCCTGACCGCCATCCTGCGCCGGCTGGGCCGCGAGCACGGCGTCGCGGACCGGCTGCATTACGTGCGCGGCGGCAAGATCGCGCGGCTGCTCGACCACGCGCGCACCGCGCTGACGGTCAATTCCACCGCCGCGCAGCAGGTGCTCTGGCGCGGCATCCCGCTGAAGGTCTTCGGCCGAGCGGTCTATGCCAAGCCCGAATTCTGCGCCGACGCCCCCCTGCCCGACTTCTTCGCCCAGCCCCGGCGGCCCGACACGCGGGCCTACAAGGACTACCGCAAGTTCCTGCTCGAGACGAGCCAGGTGCCCGGCGGCTTCTATTCCGCCCGGGGGCGGCGGCAGCTGATGCGGCAGGTTGTCGACATGATGCTGGCGCCCGAGGATCCCTACGACGCCCTCGCCTCGGGCCGCGCCGCGCCGCGCCAGCCGCTGCGCGTCGTCAAGTAGGGGTCCGCCGGACGCGCGTCCGGCCGGTCCCGCTGCGCCATCGCCGCCACACCTCGCAGGGCGGGCCGCCGCCCGGCCGCCCGCGGGTGTGGACCGCGGGGGGCGTTCCGGCCTAGCGTCGAGGCAAAACATTCCGAGGCAGCAGGTCCGGGACCCAACCCGGGCCGAGGAGACGAGCAGTGACAACCCTCAAGCACCGTCTGACGACGGGCCTCGCCGCGTTCGCGGCCCTCGCCCTCGTCGCGGGCTGCGGCCTGCCGCGCCCGGGCCCCAACCAGTCCGAGATCTTTGCCGGTTCCGTCCTGCGCGAGGGCGATTCCTTCGTCCTCGTCGTCGACGACCGCGTGAACGCGGTGGCGGGCGTGACCCCGGCCATGGCCTTCGCCCAGACCTTCCAGGGGGCCGGCGTGCTGGGGTCGGACACGATCCAGCCGGGCGACCTTCTGCAGATCACCGTGTTCGAGAACGTGGATGACGGGCTGATCGTGCCGACCGGCGCCAACGCGACCGCCCTGTCCGAGATCCAGGTCGACGGCTCGGGCTTCATCTTCGTGCCCTATGCGGGCCGCATCCGCGCCGCCGGCAACACGCCCGAGGCGGTCCGGCGGATCATCGTCGAGAGCCTGTCGGACCAGACCCCGGACCCGCAGGTCCAGATCTCGCGGGTCGCGGGCGACGGGCAGACGGTCAGCGTCGTCGGCGGCGTCGGCGCGCAGGGGGTCTACCCGATCGAGCGGCCGACCCGGACGCTCACCTCGATGATCGCGCGCGCCGGCGGCATCGTCGTCGAGCCCGACATCGCCCAGGTCACCGTCGTGCGCGGCGGCACCCGGTCGACCATCTGGTTCGACGATCTCTACGACCACCCCTCCGCCGACATCGCGCTGCGCGGCGGCGACCGCATCCTCGTCGAGGAGGACAGCCGGTCCTTCACCGCGCTCGGCGCCACGGGCGCGCAGACCCTCGTCCCGTTCGAGAGCCAGACCATCTCGGCGATCGAGGCGATCGCGACCGTCGGCGGGCTCTCTCCCGCCACGGCCGATCCAACGGGCGTCTTCGTCTTCCGCAACGAGCCCGAGGCGATCGCGCGGCAGCTGACCGGCATCCCCGATCTGCAGGGCACGCAGCGGGTGGTCTACGTGCTCGACCTCACCCGGCCCAACGGCATGTTCTTCGCCCGCGACTTCGCGATCCGCGACGAGGACACGGTCTACGTGACCGAGGCGCCCTTCGTGCAGTTCAACCGCCTGATCTCGGCCCTGACGGGCACGCTGGGCGCGGTGGACGCGGTGCGCACCACCGGCAGCGGGTCGAGCGACTGAGCCATCCCGTGATGGATCCGGATGCCGCCGCGGGGGCCCCCTCGCGGCGGCTCTTCGTCTATAACGGCGGCTTCCTCGACCGCCGGGTGCGCCGCCTCCTCGCCCTGGCGGGCTACGAGGTCCGGCTGGGGCGGCCCGGCGCGGACGACGTCGTCGGGATCTGGGGGCAGAGTCCGACGGCCCGCCGCGGCACGGCCGTCGCCGCCCGGACCGGGGCCGGGATCCTGCGGGTCGAGGACGCCTTCCTGCGCTCGGTCCATCCGGGGCGCGCGGGGGGCGGGCCGCCGCTGGGGCTGCTTCTGGACCGGGGCGGGGTGCATTTCGACCCCGCCACCGTCTCCGACCTCGAACGTCTGCTCGCCACGCATCCGCTGGACGACACGGCCCTGCTGGACCGCGCGCGCGCCGGGATCGACCGGATGCGGGCGGCGCATCTGACGAAGTACACCGCCTTCGATCCCTCCGCCCCGGTGCCGGGTCCGGGCTACGTGCTTGTCGTGGATCAGGTCGCGGGCGACGCCTCGGTCCGGGCCACGGGCGGCGGCCGGCACGATTTCCTCGAGATGCTCCACGACGCGGCAGAGGACCATCCGGGCGCCCGGATCGTGGTGAAGGGCCATCCCGAGACGGCGGCGGGCCGGAGGGCCGGCCATCTGACGCGAGCCGACCTCCCAGAGGGCGCGATCCTGCTGGACGGGCCGGTCTCGCCCTGGCGGCTGCTCGAGGGCGCGATCGCCGTCCACGCCTATTCCTCGCAGCTGGGCTTCGAGGCGATCCTCGCCGGGCACCGGCCGCGCATCTACGGCCAGCCCTTCTATGCCGGATGGGGCCTGACCGAGGATCGCGCGCCGCTGGACCGCCGGCAGCGGCGCCTGACGCGGGCGCAGCTCTTCGCCGGGGCGATGATCCTCGCACCGGTCTGGATCGACCCCTACCGGGACCGCCGCGCCACCTTCGAGGAGGCGCTGGACGCGCTGGAGGCCGAGACGCGCGCGTGGCGCGAGGACCGGCGGGGCTGGGTCGGCGCGGGCATGCGCGCCTGGAAGCGCGGCGCGATGGACGGCTTCTTCGGCGGGACGCGGCGGATGGTCTTTGCCGGCACGGCCCGGGCCCCGGCCCTCGCGGCGCGGCGGGGCCGGCGGCTGATGGTCTGGGCGAACCGGACCACGCCCGGGCTGGAGGCCGCGGGCGCCCTCCGGGTCGAGGACGGGTTCCTGCGCTCCAGCGGCCTAGGGGCCGCGCTCGTGCCGCCGATGTCGCTCGCGCTCGACGATCTCGGCATCTACTACGATCCGGGCCGCGAGAGCCGGCTGGAGCGGCTGATCGCCGCCAGCGTCGAGCTGCCCTTGCACGATTCCGACCGCGCGGCCCGGCTGGTCGCCGCGATGACCGGGGCGAACCTCACCAAATACAACCTGCGCGGCGACCTGCCTGCCCTGCCGGAGGGGAGGCGCCTTCTGGTCCCCGGACAGGTGGAGGACGATGCCTCGATCCGGCTCGGCGCCGGCGCGGTGCGCACGAACCGCGCGCTCCTGCAGGCGGCCCGGGCCGCCCATCCGGAGGCGATCCTGCTCTACAAGCCGCATCCCGACGTCGAGGCGGGCCTCCGGCCCGGGCGGGTCGCGGATGCGGGCGAGATCGCGGATCTGGTGCTGGAAGGGGTCGGCGCGGCCGAGGCGCTGGCGGCGGCAGATGCGGTCTGGACCATGACCTCCACCCTCGGCTTCGAGGCGCTGCTGCGGGGGCTGCCGGTGACCTGCCTGGGCGCGCCCTTCTATGCCGGCTGGGGCCTGACAGAGGATCTGGGTCCGGTCCCCGCGCGCCGCACCGCCCGGCCGACGCCGCAGCAATTCGCGTATGCCTGCCTGATCGGCTATCCCCGCTACCGGGATCCGGTGACCGGGCGCCCCTGCCCGCCGGAGGTGGTGCTCGACCGGCTGGCGCGGGGCGAGGTTCCGCGCCCCGGACGGGGGATGCGCGCCCTGTCGCGGCTGCAGGGCCGGCTGGCCGGGATGGCCTGGCTCTGGCGCTGAGCCCCTGCCCGGGAATCGCCCCCGGCCCGGAGCGATCGCCGGAGTATTTGGGGCAAGATAAGAGCAGGGGGCGGGATCAGGTCCCGGCCGGACGCCAGGTCGCGAGCGTGTCGGGGCCGAGAGGGCGTACCTCCTCGAGCACGAAGCGCGGCGCCTCGGCCAGGCGCCCCAGCCCCATCGCGGCGAGGGCGGGCGTTCCCTCGGCTCCGATGGCGAGACCCGCCTGAAAGGTGACGAGCCGGTCGACGAGGCCGGCGCAGATCAGCGAGGCGGCGAGCGCGCCGCCCCCCTCGCAGAAGACCGCTGTCAGCCCCCGCGCGCCGAGGGCGGCCAGGACGGAGGCGGGATCGAGCTGGCCGCCCTCGACCTCGCAGGGCACCAGGATAGCGCCCCGCCCCTGCCACGCCGTGCGGAGATCGGCGGCGGCGGTCGGCCCGTGGCAGAGCCAGAGCGGCAGATCCCGCGCGCTGTGCCCGAGCCGGCCTCCGCCCGGCAGGTCGAGATGGCGGGACAGGACGACGCGCACCGGCTGGCGGTCGATGCCGAGCCCCCGCACGTCGAGCATCGGATCGTCCGCGCGCGCGGTCCCGGCCCCGACCATGACCGCATCGTGCCGGGCCCGCATCGCATGGACGGCGCGCCGCGCCTCCGGCCCCGTGATCCAGCGGCTCTCGCCCGTCGCGGTGGCGATCCGCCCGTCGAGCGAGGCGGCGAGCTTCAGCGTCACCGCCGGCCGGCCCCGTGTCGTGCGCGACAGGAAGCCGGCCAGATCCCGCTCCGCCCGGTCGGCGAGCACGCCCTCCATCACCGCGATCCCCGCCGCGCGGAGGATCGCGACGCCGCGCCCCGCCACGCGGGGGTCGGGATCGGCGGCGGCGATCACCACCCGGGCGATCCCCGCCGCGACCAGCGACTCGGCGCAGGGGGGCGTCGCGCCGTGATGGGCGCAGGGTTCGAGCGTGACGTAGGCGGTGGCGCCGCGCGCCGCCGGGCCGGCCATCGCCAGCGCCCGCATCTCGGCATGGGGGCGCCCCCCGTCGGCAGTGCGGGCGCGGCCGATCACGCGGCCGTCCCGGACGATCACGCAGCCCACGGCCGGGTTCGGCCAGCACCGCCCCTGCCCCCGCGCGCCGAGGGCGAGCGCGGCCGCCATGTGGCGACGGTCGTCCTGCGCGGTCACGCCCGTCTCAGGCCTCTGTCTTGGAGGCGGGGCGCAGCTCGTCGATGAACCGGTCGAAATCGTCCGCGGCCTGGAAGTTCTTGTAGACGCTGGCGAAGCGGACATAGGCGACGGTGTCGATCCGGGCGAGGCTCTCCATCACGATCTCGCCGATCGCCTTGGACGGAATGTCGGTCTCGCCCATGCTCTCCAGCCGCCGGACGATGCCCGAGATCATCTGGTCCATGCGCTCGGGCTCGACGGGGCGCTTCTGCAAGGCGATGCGGATCGAGCGTTCCAGCTTGTCGCGGTCGAAATCCTCGCGCCGGCCGGTCGACTTGATGACGACGAGGTCGCGCAGCTGCACGCGTTCGTAGGTGGTGAAGCGGCCCGCGCAGGCGGGGCAGAAGCGCCGCCTGCGGATCGCGACATGGTCCTCCGCCGGGCGGGAATCCTTCACCTGCGTGTCGACATTGCCGCAAAAGGGGCACCGCATCGGCTGTCCTCGTCTCGTCCCTTGGGGCCCTGCGCCCCCTTGCCGCCAGCACTATAGGAACGGGCCTATCCCTTGGGTAGGGCCGATTCGTCGCCCGAGATGTAGTGTGGCAAAAGGAACGACGCGTCAGAGACGCTGGTAGGCCACCGCCACCTCGCGTCGGTGCGGCCTGTCGCGATGCTCGACCAGATAGACACCCTGCCAGGTACCGAGCAGCGGCCGCCCGTCCTCGACCGGGATCGAGAGCGAGACCGGCAGCAGCGCCGCGCGGATATGGCCGGGCATGTCGTCGGGCCCCTCGTAGGTATGGCGCAGATAGGACATCGATGGGTCGTCCGAGCGCGGGGCGAGCCGCTCGAGATAGGCCTGCAGATCGGTGCGGACCTCGGCATCCGCGTTCTCCTGGATCAGAAGCGAGCAGGAGGTGTGGCGCACGAAAAGGGTGAGCAGGCCGTCCCCGTCCAGCGGAGGCAGGCGGTCCGTGATCTCGATCAGGCCGGGGCCGCGCGTCTCGACAGTGATGCGGTCGATCACGTGCCGGTCACTCGACCACGCAGCGGATCGGCGCCTCCGGCATGGCGGCGACGTCCGCCGTCGCGTCCGCGACGGGTGCGGTGCCGATCAGGTCGGCGACCAGCGCCTCGCAATCGGCGAGTTCGTGCGGCGCGACGACGATGGTGGCACCGTCCTGCATTCCCCGGCTCTCCTCGGGCGGCAGGATCGGCAGGAACATCAGGGCGAGCGTGGCGGCGATCATGGCGGGGGTTCCCTTTCCGGCTGGGGCCCGGTCGACGGGTCAACGAGTCGGGGCGGCCGGGCGTTCCGCCGGTCCCGGGACGGGGGGGAGCCGTTGCACGGGCGCCACTAGTCCGCCGCCTCGCCCGGCAGGGCGCGCGGCTCGTCCGCCCCGTCGAACTCCGTCGCCAGGGACTTCTTCGTCCTCGCCCCCATCTCCTTGAGCATCTCGACCTGCCGCAGGACGTTGCCCGACCCGGTCCTGAGCTGGCCGTAGGCGTCGGAATGGGCACGCACCGCATTGTCCAGATGGGTGCCCACCTTGTTCATGTTGTCCACGAAACCCGCGACCTTGTCGTAGAGGAGACCGGCCCGGCGGGCGATCTCCTCGGCGTTGCTCTCGCGCCGCTCGACCGTCCAGATATGCTCGACCGTGCGCAGCGTGACCATCAGGGTGGTGGGGGTCATCACCCCCACGCCCTTGGACACGGCGTAGGAGGTGAGGTCCCCCTGGGCGCCCAGCGCGGCCGAGAGCGCGCCCTCGATGGGCACGAACATCAGGACGTAATCGACCGATCCCTGCTCCAGCCGGTCGTAGCCCTTGGCCGCGAGCGTGTCGATGTGGCGCCGCAGCGAGGCGACGTGGCGGGCGAGCGCCTCGGCCCGCGGGGCGTCGTCCTCGGCCGCGACGAGCTCGTTATAGGCCTTGAGCGAGACCTTGCTGTCCACGACCAGCACCTTCCGGCGCGGCATCTTGACCACCACGTCGGGGCGGTAGCGGCCCCCCTCCTCGTCGGTGCGGCTGGCCTGCGTCTCGTAATGCAGGCCCTCCTGCAGGCCCGAATCCTCGAGGATGCGTTCCAGGATCATCTCGCCCCAGGCGCCCTGCTTCTGCTGGTCGCCCTTCAGCGCGCGGGTGAGGTTCGCCGCCTCGCTGCGGACCGTCTCGGTCTGGGTCGTCAGCATCGAGATCTGCTGCGCCAGGCGCGCCCGTTCCTCGTCGGCCTTGCCGTGGACCTGCCGCAGCTCGGCCTCGAACCGCCCGACATGCTCGCGGAACGGCGTGAGCAGCTCGGTCAGCCGGGCGGTGTGGGCCTTGGAGAAATCCTCGCCCGTGCGGCGCAGCGTGGCGCCGGCCAGCTCCTCGAAGCGGCGGGACATCTCCTCGCGCAGGTCCTTCAGCGCCGCGACCTCGCGCTCGGCCGAGGCGAGCTTGCCGTCGGTATCGGCCTGCAGATGGGCATGGCGGCGCTGCAGCGCGCCATGCTCGTCCTGCAGGGCGCCGTGCCTGCCCTGCAGGGCGGCCATCTCGGCCGCCGCCTTCTCGGCCGCGGCCTCCATCCGGGTGACCGCCTCGCGCAGGGCGGCGGCCTGGCGGGCGGTCTCATCATGGGCGGCACGGTCAGTCTCGCGCGCGGCGCGCAGGGCCTCGAGCTCGGCGGACAGCTCGGCGAGCCGGGTCTCGCGGCCGTCCAGCCGCTCGCCGGCCCGGTCGCGCTCGGTCCGGGCGGCATCCAGATCGGCCCGCAGCGCGGCGAGCTGCGCGCGACCCGACCGGACCGAGAGGAGGGCGATTGCCAGCAGGGCGAGGGCCACGAAGGCGAGAGCCGCGACGAGGGCTTCGGAAGAAAACGGCATGGACGGGGACTCCTCGGGACGCGGCGATGTTCTCCTTTCGGTCCTGCGGCGTCAAGCCGCGCGGACCCGGCCGGCCGCTCGGGCGTTGCCCCCGCGACCACGACACGGGAGCACGACATGACCGACCGGACCCTCTTCATCACCGGCGCCTCCACCGGGATCGGCGCCGCCACGGCCCGCGCGGCCGTCGCGGGGGGCTGGAATGTCGGCCTCTTCGCCCGGTCGGAGGAGAAGATCGCGGCCCTCGCCGACGAGCTCGGGGCGCGCGCGCTCGCCCTGCCGGGCGACGCCACCGACTTCGCGGCGCAGGACCGCGCGCTCGCGCAGCTCGCCGAACGGTTCGGCGGGGTCGATGCCGCCTATGCCAATGCGGGGCGCGGCACGTCCGGCAAGGGGACCGAGGACGGCGATCTCGACGACTGGCAGGGCATGATCGACCTCAACATCATGGCCCTGCTGAAGACAGTGAAGGCCGCCCTGCCCCATCTGAAGCCGCGCAGGGGCCACATCCTGCTGACCGGCAGCGCCGCCGGGCGACGGCATATCGCGGGGTCGGTCTACGGGGCCACGAAATGGTTCGTGCACGGCTATGCCGGCAACCTGTCCGAGGAGATGCGCGAATGGGGCGGGCGCTGCACGGTGATCGCGCCCGGCATGGTCGACACGCCGTTCTTCGACGAGCCCAAGCCCGACAAGCTGAAGCCGGAGGACGTGGCCGACGCGGTCATGCTGGCACTGACCGCGCGGGGCAGCGCGGACGTGCGCGAGGTCTACCTGATGCCCCGGACCTAGGGGCCCCGGCACGGGCTAGTGCAGGCCGGGCGTGCCGCCCCCTTCGGGGCGGTCCTCGGCCGCCATCGGGCGCAGCGCCCAGAAGCCGGGACGGGCATCCTCGAGCACGGGCCCCATCGGGGGCACGCGGAAGAAGCGGAACTCGTCCTCACCGGCGACGATCATACGCAGCTGGTCCTCGGCCCGGGGATGGCGGCAGAAGATCACCGCCCCCGTCAGGCCCAGCCCGTTGGCCTGGAGGATCGCCTCGACGAACCGCTCCTCGTCCTCCAGGGCGATCTCCTCGCCCGGATCGACCTCGACCATCTGGTCGGTGCCGACGAAGCACACGACCGGCGCGCGATACTCGTGGTCCGTGCGGATGTAATCCACCAGCGGCTGCAGGGCGTCCGGCAGCCCGTCGTTCAGATCATTGAGGGACATCAGTCGAAGACGCTCTCGCCCAGCTGGTCGACGATCAGCTTGCCCTTGGCCAGGCTCTCGGCCACGCCCTGCTCCTCGGTCTCGAGCGTATCGGCCCGGACGAAGTGATGGCTCCGCTCGCCCTTCTCCACCCTTCCGGCGATCCGCCACTTGCCGCCGTCCTTCTGCGGCTCGGGATAGATAAGGAAGTCCTTGTAGGCCTCCGGCGCGGCGGAGGTTTTCGCCGGGGCGGCCGCGCCCCCACCGAGCAATCTGGATAGCCATGACATCAGGTCGGTCCTCCGTGGTCGGTCCGGTCGTGGGCGCTGCGCCCTGCCCGCAGGGCCTGGCGCGGGGGCCCGCCCCCTGCCTCGTTCAAACGATCCGGCGGCCGGCACCGGAATGCCGCCCGCCACGATCCCGGCGGCCCTACTGGTCGAGGAAGCTGCGCAGCTTGCGGCTCCGCGAGGGGTGCTTGAGCTTGCGCAGGGCCTTCGCCTCGATCTGGCGGATGCGTTCGCGGGTCACGCTGAACTGCTGGCCGACCTCCTCGAGCGTGTGATCGGTGTTCATCCCGATGCCGAAACGCATCCGCAGGACCCGCTCCTCGCGGGGCGTGAGCGAGGCGAGGACCCGGGTCGTCGTCTCCTTCAGGTTCTCCTGGATGGCGCTGTCGAGCGGCAGGACGGCGTTCTTGTCCTCGATGAAGTCGCCGAGCTGGCTGTCCTCCTCGTCGCCGATGGGCGTCTCGAGGCTGATCGGCTCCTTGGCGATCTTCATCACCTTGCGGACCTTCTCGAGCGGCATCTGCAGCTTCTCGGCCAGCTCCTCGGGCGTCGGCTCGCGGCCGATCTCGTGCAGCATCTGGCGGCCGGTGCGGACCAGCTTGTTGATCGTCTCGATCATGTGGACCGGGATGCGGATCGTCCGCGCCTGGTCGGCGATGGACCGGGTGATCGCCTGGCGGATCCACCACGTCGCGTAGGTGCTGAACTTGTAGCCGCGGCGATACTCGAACTTGTCCACGGCCTTCATCAGGCCGATATTGCCTTCCTGAATGAGATCAAGGAACTGCAAGCCACGGTTCGTGTATTTCTTGGCGATCGAGATGACGAGCCGCAGGTTCGCCTCGACCATCTCCTTCTTGGCCTGCCGCGCTTCCTTCTCGCCCTTCTGGACCTGCTGGACGATGCGGCGGAACTCCTGGATGTCGACGCCCACATACTGGCCGACCTGCGCCATCTCGCCGCGCAGCTCCTCGATCTTGTCCGAGGACTTCTCGAACAGCATCTGCCAGCCCCGGCCGGACTTGGCGCCCATCCGGTCCATCCAGCCGGGATCGAGCTCGGCGCCGCGATACTCGTCGATGAACTCGCGCCGGTTGATGCGCGCCTGATCGGCGAGCTTCACCATGCTCGAATCGATCGACATGATCCGGCGGTTGATGCCGTAGAGCTGGTCGACCAGCGCTTCGATCCGGTTGTTGTGCAGGTGCAGCGAGTTCACCATCTCGACGATCTGGCTGCGCAGCTGCTGGTACTTCTCTTCCTGCGCCTGGCTGAACGAGCTGTCCTCGTTCAGCGTCGCGCTCATCCGGGCGTCCTGCATCTCGGACAGGGCCTCGAAATCCATCGCGATGCATTCGAGCGTCTCGAGCACGCGCGGCTTGAGCGCGCCCTCCATCGCGGCGAGCGACATGTTCGCCTGCTCGTCGTCGTCATCGTCGTCGTCGCTGGAGATCGGGTTGCCGTCGGCGTCGAGCTCCTGCCCGCCGCCCTCCTTGCGGGCGCCGCCCTCGGGAGTCGCGGCGCCGGGCACGACGGATTCGCCGGCCTCGCCGTCCTCTTCCATCTGGGTGCCGAAGGTCGCCTCGAGGTCGATCACGTCGCGCAGCAGGATGTCCTCGGACAGCAGCTCGTCGCGCCAGATCGTGATCGCCTGGAAGGTCAGCGGGCTCTCGCAGAGCCCGAGGATCATCGTGTTGCGCCCGGCCTCGATCCGCTTGGCGATGGCGATCTCGCCCTCGCGCGAGAGCAGCTCGACGCTGCCCATCTCGCGCAGGTACATGCGGACGGGGTCGTCGGTGCGCTCGAGCTTCTCGGAATCGCCGCTGCCGACGGCGACCTCGCGGTTGCCGGTCGTCGCGACCTCGCGCGAGCCCTTGTTCTCCTCGACCTCCTCGGATTCCTCCTCCTCGGTGACCTGGATGCCCATTTCCGAGAGCATCGACATCACGTCCTCGATCTGGTCGGAGCTGACCTGATCGGGCGGGAGAACCTGGTTGAGCTGATCGTAGGTGATGTAACCGCGCTCGCGGGCCTCGGCGATCATCTTCTTGACCGCCGCCTGGCTCATGTCGAGCGAGATGTTGTCGTCGTCGCTCTCGTCCTTGCGGCTCTCGTCGGTGTTGTCCTTGGCGGCCATCATATCCCCTCGATAAGTCCCGCAAAAGCGGTCCCGTTGCCGGTCCCCACTGCCGCTCGTCGCGTTCCGCACCTGATCGAATCAGGTAGGCGGAATTGGTCACGAATCAACCAAAGGGAGGTGATTCGCAACGGGGGCGGCGGCAAATCCGCATCACATTCGGTCGTCGCGCCGGGGCGGTCCGCGACCGCCCCTTCGGCATCAGCGGGGCCGGCCTCCGCCCCCGCCACTGGTCCCGCCGCGGGCGCCGCCCTTGGCATAGTCGATCCGCCCCAGCAGGTCAGCGAAGGCGGTCCGCTCTTCGCGCCGGACCTTGGCGCCGTTCGGGCCCGTCTCGTATTCCGCCCGGTCCTCGCCATCGCCGCGCCCCGCCCGTTCGAGCGCACGCGCCGCCTGGGCAAGCCGCCAGGTCAGCCCCTCGTCCGCGACCCCCTCGACGTCGAGGGCGGCCTCGGCGATCTCGCGGGCCTGCCCGCGGCGGGCGCCGAGCCGGGCGAGATCCTCGGCGAGGCCGAGCCGGGCCGTTTCGATGTCGCCGGGGCGGCGGACCGCCGGCGTGATCGCCACATGGCGCTCGGCAAAGAGCGTTTCAAGGGCCGCCTCGCCGAGGTCGTGCGCCAGTTCGGCCCTGAGGTCCTGCGCCGCGCCCAGCCGAAGGATCGCGTCGCGGATGCGCCGATGGGCGGGATCCCGGCACTCCATCCGCTCGATCTCGGCCTCGAACTCGGTCAGCGCGCCGGGGGTCACGACCAGGGTGGCGAGGATCGCCGCCTCGCGCAGGCGGTCCTCGCTGTCGCCCGCCGCGGCAAGGATCGAGCCGCGCGTCTCGGCCCGCACGGGTTCCGGCGGGGGCTTGCCGGGGGTCCAGGCCCGCCGCGGCTTCGCCGGGCGCTGGCCGCGGAACAGCTCCCATTTGCGGTCCTTCAGCGCCTGGTCGTAATGGTGCCGCAACGAGGGATCGCGGATCTTCCCGGTCGCGCCACGCAGAGCGTGATCGAGCGCGGCCCGCCGCTCGGGACTGTCGAAGGACTTTCCTTCCGTCTCGCGCCGCCAGAGCAGGTCGACCATCGGCAGCGCGCCGTCGAGCACCTGCTTCACCGCCTCCGGCCCCTTGGCCCGCAATAGGTCGTCCGGGTCCTGGCCCTGCGGCATCAGCGCGAAGCGCAACGACTTGCCCACCTCCATCAGCGGCAGGGCGAGGTCGATGACCCGCATCGCGGCGCGCAGGCCCGCCGCGTCGCCGTCGAGCGCGATCACCGGTTCAGGCGCGATCCGCCAGAGCAGGGCGAGCTGCTCCTCGGTGATCGCGGTCCCCAGCGGCGCGACGGAGGCGCCGAACCCCGCCTCGGCCAGCGCGATCACGTCCATGTAGCCCTCGGCCACGATCAGCGGCTGACCCTTGCCCGCCGCCTCGCGCGCGGGAGCGTGGTTGTAGAGCGAGCGTCCCTTGTCGAAGAGCCGCGTCTCGGGCGAGTTCAGGTACTTGGCATTGTCCGACGGATCCATCGCCCGCCCGCCGAAGGCGATGGGCCGCCCCCGCCCGTCGCGGATCGGGAACATGATGCGCCCCCGGAACACGTCGTAGGGCGCCCTGCCCTTGTCCGAGTTCCGCACCAGCCCGCAGGCCAGCAGGTCCTTCACGTCGATGCCACGCCCCATCAGCGCCTCGCGCAGCCCTTCCCAGCCCGGGGGGGCGAAGCCGATCTCCCACCGTTCGCGCGCCGCCTCGCCCAGACCGCGACGGTCGAGATAGGCCCGCGCCTCCGCCCCGGCGGCTGTGCGCAGCTGAAGGCGGAACCAGCGGATCGCCTCGTCCATCACCTCGTGGAGGCGGGCGCGCTCGTCCTGCTTCTCCTTCGCGGCGGGATCGCGGGCGGGCATCTGCATCCCCGCCTCGCCAGCCAGGATCTCGATCGCCTCCATGAAGGGGACGTTCTCGGTCTCCATCACGAAGGAGATGGCGTCGCCCTTCGCGTGGCAGCCGAAGCAGTAGTAGAAGCCCTTGCGATCATCGACGTGGAAGCTGGCGGTCTTCTCCTGGTGGAACGGGCACGGCGCCCAGAGATCGCCCTTCCCCTGGTTCGACTTGCGATTGTCCCACATGACCTTGCGGCCGACGACCTGGCCGAGGGAGAGCCGCGCGCGCAGCTCGTCGAGGAAGGTGGGGGGAAGACTCATGGGTCGAATATCGGCCCCGCCGGCGGCGCGTTCAAGCGCCGGGGCGGCCGGTCGTCGCCGCGACCCCCGGGCGCGGGGCGGGCGTGTGCCGCCCCGCCGCCGCTTCTCAGCAGGTCGAGGTGGCCAGGTCGCCGTTCTCGTTGCTGTTCCAGCAGAGCTGCCCGGCGAAGCGCGGCCGCGTCGCGGTGAAGTTGTAGAAGGTGTAGGCGTCGAGCCCGACATTCGCGTCAGGCTCGTAGTCGAGCCAGCTCTCGACCAGGATCATGCGGCCCGCATTCGAGGTGATCGGGATCCGGTCGTAGTGCGCGGCGATGTCGGCGTTCTGCAGCGGCTGGATCCCCGACATCGTGCCGCGCACCTGGCTCCAGACCACGCGGTGGCGGTCGCGGCTCTGCTCGTAGCGGACCACGGTGACCCGCAGCGCGCGGTCCTGGTCCGATTGCAGGAGGAAGCCCTGCAGCTCGGACAGGCTGTTCATGTAGACCGGAGAGATGAAGTTCGTCTCGCGGCTCAGCGCGTCGCCGATCGTGTAGGCGGCGCGGGTGTTCGTCGCCTCGGTGCGGAAGCTGTCGTAGTAGACCCAGCCTGCCATCATCGCCCAGACCACCATCGGCAGGCCCATGACCAGCTCGACCGTGACCGTCCCCTCGCTGCGGCGCAGGAACCGGCCGGCGAACCGCCCGAGGCCCGCGCGGACCTTTTGCAGCGCCCCGGTCATTCGCGCGGCTCCACCACGAAGAGGGACGTGGCGATCAGGCCGTAGGCGCCCTCGGATTCCTTGTAGATCGACGCGCCGAGGCCTGCGCCGGGGAACATCGGGTCGAACAGGGCGCAGGCCCGCAGGATCGCCATCTGGTTGCCGTCGAGCCGGTCGAAGCTCGACCGGATCGGCTTCTCGTCGTCGCCGCGATCGGCGCAATCGGCGTCGTCGGCGATCAGCGTCAGGTCCCGCGGGTCCAGCCGCTCCATCTCGAGGCGCAGGTCGGCGCAGCTGGAGAGGAGCGGGTTGTACGAGCAGACCCGCTCGGACAGCGTGGCGTGATTGACCGGCGTCAGGCGCCCCAGCCGCACGTCCCGCACCGCGAGGTCGAGCGAACGCTCGAGCATCACGTGACGCGTCTGGACGAGGCCCAGCTCGAGCCCGGTGAAGAAGATGTACATCACCGGCACGAAGTAGAGACAGAATTCCAGCGTGGCCGTCCCCTCCTCCGAGGCGAGGAAGCCCTTCACGAAGCGCCCGATCATTGCACCAGCCTCAGCGACTGGATCTGGTTGGCGATCGCCTCGAACACGTCCTGCACGTCGTCCACCTCGGCATCGTAGAAATGCGAGGGGGTGAACGAGCAGTCGAAGATCAGCTGCCTTCCGTTCTGCGGCGCCTGGAAGGACACGCCGAAGATGACGATGTCGTCGTCCCGGGCATCGTCGCAGATCCGGCGCAGCTGGGCGTCCATGGTCGCGGTGCCGGTCTGGCTGCGGAAGGCGTCGAGCGTGTTGTAGTAGGTGTTGGTGTTGCCGGAGGCGCGGGCATAGAGCTCCCACGCCACGTACTGCACCCGCACCTCTTCCCAGATCTGGCGCCAATCCTGACGGACGGCCGTCGTGCTGCTGGGATAGGGATAGCTCTTCCATTCGCCGCTATGCGGCCACCAGTAGCGGTTCGAGCCGCCGCGCCAGGAATGGTAGATCGAATAGCGGCCGTCGGAGGCGCGCCAGATCGGCGATTCGCCCGAGCGGTATCCGGGATTCAGGCGCTCCTCGGCGAAATGCTCGCCGTCGGTCATCAGCACGACGACCTTCATCGTGTTGGTCTCGTTCTGCTCGAAGGGCCGGTTGGCCATCTCGGGCCCCATGTGGCCGGCCGCCCGCAGCTGGTTGAAGAAGTCCCGCTCGTCCTCGTCGACGAAGGTCAGCCCCCAGCGCAGCCCCGCGTTGATCGAGGTGGCGCCCACGGCGTCGAGCCCCCGGATCGCGTCCTGCAGGTCGCCGATATCGCCCGTCGGCAGCAGGACCTGGTTCGCCGTGGAATCCTGGCACCACATGTTGTTGGTGTTGGGTCGGTTGTAGTCCGGGGGCGTGTAGCTCCACGAATAGCGGTAGGGCGCGGTGAAGAGGTCGGCGTAACCGGTCGCGGGCAGCAGCATGCTGTGGGAGATGTCCGACCCGGTATAGACGCTGGGCGGCAGGTCGACGCAGGCCACGTTGCGGCGGTAGGGATGACTGGTGACGTTGTAGTAGCCGGCAGCGGTCGTGGTCGGCGTGAGGTATCGCCCGGCCAGCGTCGGGCCGAGATTGACCTGCCCGTTGAACGGCACGATCCCGATGGTGACCCGGTCGTCCGGATCGTCCTCCTTGAGGATGTCGACGAAGTTCAGCGCCGCCAGCTCGAGGTTCTCGATCTTCTCCCCGGCCATCGAGCCGGAGACGTCGAGCACCATCATCACCTCGATGTCGAGCACGTCCTCGCGCGCCTCGCTGCTGGACAGGACGGTCATCTCGTCGATGCCGAGCAGGGGCAGGAAGATCGTGTTGTGGCGCAGCGAGGCGCTGGCCTCGACCGTGCGCGAGTTGAACTCGTTCCTCACCGTCACGCTGGTGATGTTGTCGGCCAGCCCCTCGCGCCGGGCGAAATCGCGCACGACGGTCTCGGAATCGATCGTCTGCTCGAGGTCGGCGGCGGCCAGCGTCGCCCGGTCGAGCATGGATTGCAGCCGCGCCCGGTCACTTTCGAACCGGACGTAGTCGACCGAGGCCCCGCCGATCATCAGGACGAGGATGACCAGGAACAGAAGGAAGATGAGCATCGCGCCGCCCTCGTCGGCGGCGAAACGCGCGATCGCCCTCCGCCCTGCCCCCGAGGTCGGCCGTCCTGCCGTCAGCACGGCGCGAATCGTGTTCCCAGCTTTCATGTCCCTCTCCCGTCCGGACGGACGACTGCGAGGGTGGGTGTCGCAGGGTGGTCTGTCGACGATACGACGGGAATTGGGCAGGGAATTGTTGAGTATGGTGAATTGAGGCGGAGAGGGCCCGGCCCGGCCTCAATCTTTGCAGGGCTTTGGGCGGGTCCACCGGCCGGGCGGCTTCTCAATTCGCGAGGTTAATCCAGCCTTTGCCATGCTGACGCCGAAATTCGGCCGGCTTCCCGCCCACGACTCGCCACGGGGCCGGGTTCCGGCCCGCCTCTCGCCACGGCGCCGACCGGAAGGCGCCCCCCGTTCCCGCCGGCCAGCAGGATGGCCCCACCGGGCGATGCCGGGGCCGGGCGGCCGGGGCCGTCCGCCCTGCCGGCGCCGGGGGTCAGAGCCCCTTCGCCCGGTAGCTGCCCGCCACGCGCCCGATGGCGACGAGATAGGCGGCCGTGCGCAGGTCGCTCACGTCGTCGCGGGCGTTCCAGACCTCCCGCATCGCCTGGTAGGCGGTGCGCATCGTGTCGTCGAGGCCAGAGCGCACCAGCTCCAGCTCGCCCGACCCCTTGAGGTAGCGCGACTTGAATCCTTCCGAGAGCGTCCAGCCGAGGCCCTTGTCCGCGCTGAGCCGCTCCAGCTCGTCCACGATCATGTGGTGCTGGGTCTCTTCCGCGCGGCGCTGCATCCGGCCGAAGCGGATATGCGACAGGTTCTTGACCCATTCGAAATAGCTGACCGTCACGCCGCCCGCATTGGCGTACATGTCCGGGATGATGACCGTGCCCTTGCGGCGCAGGATCTCGTCGCCCCGGGCGGTGATCGGGCCGTTCGCGGCCTCGATGATCAGCGGGGCCTTCACGCGGTCGGCGTTGTCGCGATGGATCACCCCCTCCAGCGCGGCGGGGATCAGGATGTCGCAATCGGCCTCGAGATAGCCCGCGCCGTCCTCGACCAGCGAGGCCTCGGGATAGCCCTTGATCGTCCCGTGCGAGCGGATCCACTGGTGGATCTTCTCCACGTCCAGCCCGTTCTCGTCGTGCAGCGCGCCGTCGCGTTCGATGATGCCGGTGATCCGCGCGCCGTCCTCCTCGGACAGGAACTTGGCGGCGTGGTAGCCCACATTGCCGAGGCCCTGCACGATGATGCGCTTGCCCTCGAGGCCGCCGGACAGGTTCGCCTTCGCCACGTCCTCGGGATGGCGGAAGAACTCGCGCAGCGCGTATTGCACCCCCCGCCCCGTCGCCTCGACCCGGCCGGCGATGCCGCCCGCATTCAGCGGCTTGCCGGTGACGCAGGCGCTGGCATTGATGTCCGTGGTGTTCATCCGACGGTACTGGTCGGCGATCCAGGCCATCTCGCGCTCGCCCGTGCCCATGTCCGGGGCGGGCACGTTCTGGGCCGGGTTGATGAGGTCGCGCTTCGCCAGCTCGTAGGCGAAGCGGCGGGTGATGAGCTCCAGCTCGTGCTCCTCCCATTCGCGCGGATCGATGCGGAGCCCCCCCTTCGAGCCGCCATAGGGCACCTCGACCAGTGCGCACTTGTAGGTCATCAGGGCGGCCAGAGCCTCGACCTCGTCCTGGTGGACCCCCATCGAGTAGCGGATGCCGCCCTTGACCGGCTCCATGTGCTCGGAATGGACCGAGCGGTAGCCGGTGAAGGTGTGGATCTGTCCGCGCAGGCGGACGCCGAACCGCACGGTATAGGTCGCGTTGCAGACCCGGATCTTCTCCTCCAGCCCGGGCGGCAGGTCCATCAGCCGGACGGCGCGGTTGAACATGATGTCGACGCTGTCGCGGAAGCTCGGCTCGAGCGGCTGGGTCGGTTCGCTGGTCATGGCGGGTCTCCTTCCTTGGCTCCGGTCGTCGAATCGGCACGACCGCCCCGCGATCACTCTAGTCCCCCCGGGCCCGATTTCAGCCGGCAAGCGTGGCTTTTGCACTTTCGCGTCCGGCCTGACCTTCGGGCAGGTCATCGCCCCGGCGCGGCCGATCGCCCGGGCCGGGGGCGGGTTGTACGCGGAACTTCCTGCAATCAACGCGTTTTCGACAGTGCCGTGCCACATTTCGACCAATCGCGGGGGACACTCTCGGTCCGACCGACTGACAGAACCCGACGGAAGGACGCCCGGCCCGCCGCTGCGGTCCCGCCCGCCCCCGTCGGAAGCGAGGGATGATGCATCCGACCCCGCAGCGAGGACGGCGTGCCGGCGCCGGGCCGCGCCTCGCCCGCTTCGCGCGGGGCGAGGAGGGAAGCATGGTCGTCTTCGCCCTCTTCATGATCATCCTGATGCTGATCGTCGCCGGCATGGCGGTGGATTTCGTGCGGTTCGAGAACAGCCGTGCCCGGCTGCAGACGACGCTGGACCGGGCGGTCCTCGCCGCCGCGTCGCTCGACAACGAGCTGCAGCCGCGCGACGTGGTGCAAAGCTACATCGACGCGGCCGGCCTGACCGCCAATCTGGGCCGGGTCGAGGTGCAGCAGCAGGCGAACGAGCGCACCGTCACCGCGACCGCCAGCGCCGACATGCCGGCGATCTTCCTGCCGCTGGTCGGGATCGAGTCGCTGCTCGCCCCCGCCGCCTCGGTCGCGAGCGAGCAGCGCCAGAGCCTCGAGATCGCGCTCGTCGTCGACATCTCGGGCTCGATGGCGCAGAACCGCCGGATCGAGAACCTCCGCTCCGCCGCCGACACCTTCGTCGCCTACATGTTCGACGAGTACGGCCCCGATTACGTCAGCTTCTCGGTCGTCCCCTATGCCACCCAGGTCTCGCTCCCCCGGGGGATGATCGCGCAGTACGACGTGCCGCTCGACCACGAATACAGCTTCTGCGTGGACCTGCCGGACGACGTCTACGACAGCGCCGGGATCCCGCCGACGCATCCCCTCCGCCAGGGCGGGCACATGGATGCCCGGACGGGGGGCGCGTCCCATCCCTACCGCCAGTTCTACTTCGCCAATTGCAACACCGACCCGGCGGCCGTGATCCTGCCGGTCTCGAACGACGAGGACGGGATCCGGCGGATGATCGCGGCGCTCGGCACGCAGGACATGACCTCGATCGAGATGGGCGTGAAATGGGGGGCGGCGCTGCTCGACCCCTCGGCCCGCCCCGTCATCGACGGGATGATCGCCAGCGGCGAGGTGGGTCCGGCGATGGCCGGGCGTCCGTTCGACTACGATCGCCCCAATACGCGGAAGATCCTGATCGTCATGTCGGACGGCTACAACCGTTTCCACTACGAGATGCGGGACGCGTTCCGGTCCGGCCTGTCCGACATCTGGACCGACGGCACGCGGATCCGGGTCCAGGACTTCGAGGTCGGCGACCGCGACGGCGACGGCCGGCCGGGCGAGAACCTGTTCGATCCCGATACCCGCCGGTTCGAGTCCATCCCCGCCCTGACCATCTCGGGGCCTGCGGACGCCCGCACGCAGGAGCGTGTCGGGACCACCACCTGGCGCCGCCTCACCTGGCCGGACCTCTTCGCCCGCGTCAGCGTGCGCGGCCATGCCTACGATTTCCGGCGCAACCAGACCGGCAACGACCAGGCCTATGTCGACTGGTTCTGGGCAAGCGTGGACTACCTGGACGAGCCGGTGAAGAACGACCGCCTGAACCGGATCTGCGACGCCGCCGACGCGGCCGGGATCACCGTCTTCTCGATCGGGTTCGAGGTCTATTCCGAATTCGCCCAGCCGCTGGCCGATTGCGCCTCGACGCCGCAGAACTTCTACACCGCCGAAGGCGACCGGATCACCGACGTCTACATGGCGATCGCCCATCAGATCAGCGCGCTGAGGCTGACCCAGTGAGCTGGCTGCGCGCCTTCCTCGCCCGAGACGAAAGCGGTTCGGCCACGCTGGAATTCGTGATCCTGCTGCCGGGCTTCATCCTGCTGCTGCTGTCGAGCTTCGAGCTGGGGATGCTGATGACGCGGCACGTCATGCTGGACCGCGCGCTCGACCTCGCCGTGCGCGGGGTACGGATCGGCACGCTCGAGGACGGGGACCACGACACGCTCGTCGCGGCTCTCTGCGAGAACCTGCCCGTACTGCGCGGCTGCGCGGCGGAGGTGAAGCTCGAGATGCGCCGGATCGACGTCTGGGCCGGCGCGCCGGTCGAGATGGACGGCGCCGATTGCGTGGACCATGCCGAGCCGGACCTGCCGCCGCGCAGCTGGCAGCAGGGCGGGCGCAACCAGCTGATGATCCTGCGGGTCTGCGCGCTGTTCGACCCGATGTTCCCGACGACGGGCCTCGGCGCCTCGCTGCCCCGCCGATCCGACGGATCCTACGCGCTGATCGCCACCTCGTCCTTCGTGGTGGAGCCGTGAGGGCCGCGCTGCACGCCCTCGCCGCGTCGGCGTCCGCCCCGTTCCGGCGCGAGGACGGCAGCGTCACCGTCGAGGCGGTGATCATGCTGCCGGCGATCCTGTGGTGCTACCTGGGCACCTACGTCTTCTTCGACGCCTACCGGGCGCAGACCGTCAACATCAAGGCGGCCTACACGATCGGCGACACGCTGAGCCGCGAGACGAGCTACGTCACCCCCGCCTTCATCGACACGATGTCCGAGCTGCAGCAGTTCCTCGTCGGGGGCGACGAGCCGATGGCCCTGCGGGTCACGGTGATCGGCTACGACGCGGACGAGGACCGCTACGTCGTCCGCTGGTCCGAGCCGCGGGGCGGCCCGCCGGCCCTGACCGATGCGGGGCTCGCCGCCGCACGCGCGCAGATCCCCGTCATGTCCCCCGTCGAGCGGGCCATCGTCGTCGAGACCTGGGTCGATTACGAGCCGGGATTCCGCGTCGGGATCGACGCCTTCACCTTCGAGGACTTCGTGGTGACGCGGCCCCGCGGCGGCCAGCTCTGCTTCAACGAGGATCCGGAAGGCTCGTTCCTCGACGCGGTCTGCTGAGGGTCACCGGGGGCCGGGCACCGGTATCTTCGCCCCGCGGGCCGCCGCCCGCCCCCGGGGGATGACCTGCCCGAAGGCTGCGCCCCGGGCGGTCGCCGGGTGGCCCCCTCTCCGTCCGGCCGCGCCGGATGCCCCGGTGCGCAGCGCGGAGGGTCAGCCCCGGCCGCCGCCTCCCGGCCCCTGCCGGGACAGGGCCAGCCGCATCGCGATCTCCTCGGCCATCACGCGGGAGGCGCGGGCGTTCAGCACGCCGCCGATACCGACCCGCCGCCCGATCCGCCACCACAGGCCCGGCGCCCAGCCGCGCGGCGCGCGGCCGGTCAGGTGCAGGACGAACCCGTTGGACGGCTTGAAGGCGAAGGCGCCGCGATCGACGCGGGCGATCTCCTCCCAGCGGGCCAGCATCCGGCCGCGGTCGTCGTGCAGGCCCGTGCGGTCGAGGATCAGCGCCCGCGCCGTGGCCCGCCGCACCGCCTCGGCCCCGACAAGGGCGAGGACGCCCAGCGCCAGCAGGGCGACCCGGCCGAGCGGGTGGCTCTCGCGCCCCTCCACCGGCGCCGCGCCGAGGCCGAGCCAGACGAGGACCAGGCCGAGCAGGGCCAGCGCCGCCACGGCCGCCACCCGGCGCGGGCCGGCTGCGGCGAGGTCGCGCCGCGTGTCGAAGGGATCGTCCGGGTCCATGCAGCCTCTCCGCTTGCCGTCTACGTGCTAGCGCCTCCCGGCGCGGGGGGCCAGCACCCGCCCTCGCGCAGCGACCCCGGCCCGGGTCGGCCTTGCTCGGCGATCCCGTCCCGGCTCGCCCTTGCACGACGACCCCGGCCCTGGCGGGCGTTGCACGGCGATCCCGCCCCGGGTCGGCCTTGCGCGACGCACCCCTCTCGGGTCGCCCTTGCCAAGCGACCCGGGGCCGGGGGATGAAGGACGCATGCCCCGCCGCCTCGCCCCCCTGCCGGTCCTCCTTCTCTGCGCCTGCGCCGCAGCGCCCGGGATCGAGGCGCGCCTGCCCGGCGTGGCCGAGGTCGGTCCGCCCCCCGCCCTCGCGCCGCTGGGGCCGATCCTGGCGGCCGCGGACCGGCCCGGCGCCGCCGATCCCGCCCCCGCCCTGTCGGGACGCATCGGCGCGCTGAACGCCCGCGCCGCCGCGCTGCGCGGCCCGGTCCTGCCCGCCCCGGCAGCCGCACGGATCGCAGGCGGCGTGGACCTCGCGCCGCTGTACCCCTGAGGCCCGGTCCCGCGGCGGGCCTCCCCCACCCCGTCGCGGACCTGTCGCGGACGCCGTCGCCGGCCGCGCGCCCCCCGCGCCGGCAGGCGGTCCTCCCGGACGCGGCCACCGGGCGCACCCCTCTTCCTCGGCCCTGCGGCACTCTCGGCCCGCGCGCGCCCGGACGGCCGCGCGCGTTGAACTGGCGCGCCGAACCGGCTAGGCCTCGCGGCGGCGCAACCCGCGCCTTCCGACGCCCGCCCCGAAACCAGCCCCGAAACCAGCCCGGACCCGCCCCATGCCCGATCCCATCCGCCTCGGTATCGCCGGTCTCGGCACGGTCGGCCGCGGCGTGGTCCGCATCGTCCAGCGCCACGGCGCCACGCTCGCCGCGCGCGCCGGCCGCCCGGTCGAGATCGTCGCCGTCTCGGCCCGCAGCCGGGACAAGGACAGGGGCGTCGACCTCTCGGCCTATGGGTGGGAGGACGATCCCGTCGCGCTGGCCCGCCGCCCCGACATCGATCTCTTCGTCGAGCTGATGGGCGGTGCCGATGGCCCGGCCAAGGACGCGACCGAAGCCGCGCTCGAGGCCGGCCACGACGTCGTCACCGCCAACAAGGCGCTGCTCGCCATCCACGGGCAGGCGCTGGCCGAGACGGCGGAGCGCGCGGGCGCCGCGATCCGCTTCGAGGCCGCCGTCGCGGGCGGCATCCCGGTGGTCAAGGCGCTGACCGAGGGGCTCGCGGGGAACGAGGTGACCCGCATCCTCGGCGTGATGAACGGCACCTGCAACTACATCCTGACGCGGATGGAGAACGCCGGCCTGACCTATGATGAGGCCTTCGCCGAGGCGGACGGCCTCGGCTACCTGGAGGCCGATCCCGAACTCGACGTGGGCGGGATCGACGCGGCCCACAAGCTGGCGCTCCTCTCGGCCATCGCCTTCGGCACGCGGGTCGACTTCCCGAACGTCCGGCTGGAAGGGATCGGCTCGGTCAGCATCGACGACATCCGCCACGCCGCCGACATGGGGTACCGGATCAAGCTGCTCGGCGTCGCCCGGATGACCGGGCGGGGGCTGGAGCAGCGGATGACGCCCTGTCTCGTCCCCGCCTCCTCGCCGCTGGGGCAGCTCGAGGGCGGCACGAACATGGTCGTGCTCGAGGGCGACAGCGTCGGCCAGATCGTGCTGCGGGGCGCCGGCGCGGGCGAGGGGCCGACGGCGAGCGCGGTGATGGCCGACGTCATGGATCTCGCCCGCGGGATCCGGTTGCCGGTCTTCGGCCAGCCCGCCACCGGACTGCGCGCGGCCCGCGCCGCCGTCGCGGCGGTGCCCGCACCCTACTACCTGCGCATGACGCTGGTCGACAAACCCGGCGCGCTGGCCAAGATCGCCCGCGCCCTCGGCGAGGCCGGCATCTCCATCGACCGGATGCGGCAATACGACCACGCCGAGGGCACCGCCCCCGTCCTGATCGTCACCCACCGCACAACGCGCGGCGCGCTGGAGGAGGCAATCGCCGCGATGGACGCGACCGGCGTCGTTGCCGAGAGCGCCGTCGCCTTGCGGATCGAGGAACTCTGAGCCAACCGCCTCCCGATCCCGAAGGCGCTGCCGGATGGCAGCGCCCCGTCGGCCCGCTCCCCCCGCCCCGCGCCGGTCGCGCGCTCCTCCGCCCCCCGGGCGCGACCCCGCCCCCCTTATCTTGCCGCAAATACTCCGGGGGGCTCGCGCAGCGAGCGGGGGCGGAGCCCCCTCCCCGGACAGACAGGCAGGCCCCGCGCCGGCGTTGGCGTTCAGACCCCGGCGTTGGCGTTCACACCCCGGCGTTAGCGTTCACACCATTGTGTCCTGCGCCTGCGACTGGCATCCCGTAGACGCCCCTTCCTGCGCGAGATCCCCGATGCCCGACGCTCCCGAATTCCACGACCGCCTGCTTTCGCTCGGCCTCGCCCGGGTCTCGGAGGCGGCGGCCATCGCCTGCGCCGACCTGATCGGCCGCGGCGACGAGAAGGCCGCCGACCAGGCGGCGGTGAACGCCATGCGCAACCAGCTCAACATGCTGGACATCCGCGGCACCGTCGTGATCGGCGAGGGCGAGCGCGACGAGGCACCGATGCTCTTCATCGGCGAGGAGGTGGGCGCGGGCCATGCCGCCGGGGCCGGCCCCGAGGTGGACATCGCGCTCGACCCGCTCGAGGGGACGACCCTGACGGCGAAGGACATGCCGAACGCCCTGACCGTCATCGCGATGGCCCCGCGCGGCACGCTGCTGCATGCGCCCGACGTCTACATGGACAAGCTCGCGATCGGTCCCGGCTTCAAGCCCGGCGTGGTGACCCTCGCCATGAGCCCGGCGGAACGCGTGAGCGCGCTCGCCGCCGCCCGGGGCTGCTCGGTCACGGACATCACCGTCTGCGTGCTGGAGCGCCCCCGCCACGAGGAGATGATCGCCGAGATCCGCTCGACCGGCGCGGCGATCCGCCTGATCACCGACGGCGACGTCGCGGGCGTCATGCACACGGCCGATACCGCCCGGACGGGCATCGACATGTACATGGGATCGGGCGGCGCGCCCGAGGGCGTGCTCGCCGCCGCCGCGCTGAAATGCATGGGCGGGCAGATGTACGGCAAGCTGCTGTTCCGGAACGAGGACGAGCGGAACCGCGCGAAGAAGGCGGGGATCACCAATTTCGACCGGGTCTATACCCGCGACGACCTCGTCACCGGCGACGTGATCTTCGCCGCGACCGGCGTCACCGACGGCAGCCTCGTGCCCGGCATCCGGCGCGACCCCGGCCACGTCACGGCCGAGACGATCCTCATGCGGTCCAAGACGGGGTCGGTCCGGCGGATGATCTACCGCAACCCGGTCAGGTAGGGCGGGGGCCGGGCGCGCCCTTCTGCGGCGCCGCTCCCGGCTTCGTCGGGGCGCCGCGGTTTTCCCTTTCCATGCGGAGGGGGGGCGACGCGGCGGATCGCGGCTGCCGCGGCGGGATCGCGCGGGGCTGGTCCCGGACCGCGAGGCGGGATACTCCCCGCCCCATGAAGGACGCCCCCCTCCCAGCCGCCTTCCTGCGCGTCGAACGCTCGCTCGGCCAGCGCCGCTGGGTCGGGCCCGGCGCCGAGCACGAGCGGCTGACCCTGGCGATGGAGCAGGCGACCCGCCTGCCCCGCGCGCTCTGCGCCCTGCTCGTGCGCGGCGGCATCGCGCCTCAGGATGCGGCGGCCCATTGCGACCCCAAGGTGCGCGACCTCCTCCCCGATCCCATGATCCTGCGCGACATGGATCCCGCCGCCGCGCGGCTCGTCGCGGCGCTGGACCGGCGCGAGCGGATCGCCGTCTTCGCCGATTACGACGTGGACGGCGGCGCTTCGGCCGCGCTGCTGATCTGCTGGCTGCGGCAGATGGGGCGGGACGCGACGCTCTACGTTCCCGACCGGATCGACGAGGGCTACGGCCCGAACGAGGCGGCGATGGCGGGGCTCGCCGCGCGCCACGACCTGATCGTCTGCGTCGATTGCGGCACGCTTTCCCACGGGCCGATCGCGGCGGCGAGGGGCGCGGACGTGATCGTCCTCGACCACCATCTCGGAGGCGAGACGCTGCCCGATTGCGTCGCCGTGGTGAACCCGAACCGGCAGGACGAGGACGGGGCGCTGGGCCATCTCTGCGCCGCCTCCGTCGTCTTCCTCGTCCTGGTGGAGCTGAACCGCCGGCTGCGGCCGCGCGGCGGCCCCCTGCCCGACCTCATGGGCCTGATGGACCTCGTCGCGCTCGCCACCGTGGCCGACGTGGCGCCGCTGATCGGGGTGAACCGCGCCCTCGTCCGGGCCGGCCTGCACCGGATGGCCCTGCGCGAGCGTCCGGGTCTCAGGGCGCTGGCCGACGTGGCCGGGATGGACGGGGCGCCCACGGCCTATCACCTCGGCTACATGCTCGGCCCCCGGATCAACGCGGGCGGGCGGATCGGCATGGCCAATCTCGGGGCGCGACTGCTCTCGACGGCCGATCCGCACGAGGCGCAGGCCCTGGCCGAGCGGCTCGACGCCCTGAACGCCGAACGGCGCGAGATCGAGGCGCAGGTCAGGACGGCGGCGATGGCGCAGGCCGAGGCGCGGGCCGACGGCCCCCTTGCCTGGGCCGCGGGGGCCGGCTGGCATCCGGGCGTGGTCGGCATCGTCGCGGCCCGGGTGAAGGAGGCGACGAACCGGCCCGCCGTCGTGATCGGGATCGAGGACGGCATCGGCAAGGGCTCGGCCCGGTCGGTGGCCGGGGTGGATATCGGCGCCGCGATACAGCGCCTCGCTGCCGAGGGGCTGGTGCTGAAGGGCGGCGGCCACCGCATGGCGGCCGGCCTGACGGTGGAGGAGGGCCGGATCGAGGCCGCGATGGCGCGCCTCGGCGAGCTGCTCGCCCGGCAGGGCGCCGGCGCGGGGGGCCCGCGCGACCTGCGGCTCGACGGGCTGCTGATGCCGGGCGCGGCCACCGTCGAGCTGATCGACCGGCTCGAGACCGCCGGGCCGTTCGGCCAGGGCGCGCCGGCGCCGCGATTCGCCCTGCCCGATTGCCGGGTGATGCTGGCCAAGGAGGTCGGCCAGGGGCACCTGAAGATCGCCGTCGGCGACGGAACCGGCCCCCGCCTGGACGGCATCGCCTTCGGCGCGGTCGAGACGGAGCTCGGCCGCGCGCTGATGGCCCATGGCGGCGCCCGTTTCCATGTCGCGGGCCGTCTCGAGGTCAATGTCTGGCAGGGGCGCCGCTCCGCGCAGCTCAAGCTCGAGGACGCGGCCCCCGCCACGGGCGGCCAGGACGGCTGACGAAGCGGCAAGCGCGAATTTTCTGCGCGCGCCCTCTTGCGCCCCCCCACCCCTTTTCGTAAGACCCGCCGCACCAGCCGCGGCCCGTTCGTCTATCGGTTAGGACGCCAGGTTTTCAACCTGGAAAGAGGGGTTCGATTCCCCTACGGGCTGCCACTGGTTTCTCCCCCGCACCGCCGAGATTCTCGCCGATCCGGCCCCGGATCGGGAAGCCTTCCATTCGGGCTTCGGCGTCCGGCGACGGCCGCAGGACCCAGCCGGCGACCGCCGTCCTGGTCAGGCCGCGATGACCCTGCGCAGGGCACGGACCACCATCGCGTGATCCTCGACATCCGGCAGGCCGCTCACCGCCGCGGTCCCTATGAGCGTCCCGCCCTGCAGCATCAGGGGCACCGCCCCGCCGCTCGCGACGTAATCCCCGGCCGGCAGGGCGAAGACGGCGTTGAGATCGTAGCCGCCCTTCTCCGCCTCGAGCCGGATCGCGAGGGAGGAGCGGTGGAACCGGTGCGCGACGGCCCGCTTCCGCGCCGCCCAGGACAGGTTGTCCGGCGTCGCCCCCGGCATCAGCACCGACATCACCAATTCGGTCCCGTGGGCGATCGTGATCGCGACCGGCAGGGCCTGCGCCGCGGCCTCCTCGCGCATCGCGGAACCGAGCTGCCAGGCGATCTCGTAGTCGAAGCGCGGCAGGGGCAGTTCCTGCTGCTCGCGGGCGAGCATCTCGAGCGTCGGGGTCATGGGGCGTGTCCTTCCCTGTCGGTCCATGCCGCCGCGGGCCGGCGGTCCGGCCCCTCTGGGCCCCGGGGCCCCGCATGGCAACCGCCGGACGCTCGCCCTTCGCAGCGATCGTGGGTCTCCCGGCCCGGCGGCCGCCAAGGGCCCATGCCGCGGGAGGAGGCGCGCCTAGAGCGAGGCCGTGATCCCCCCGTCCACATAGAGCACCGTCCCGTTCACGAAGGAGGCGGCATCCGAGGCGAGGAAGATGCAGGCGCCGACCAGCTCCTCGACCCGGCCCCAGCGACCCGCGGGCGTACGTTTCTCGAGCCAGGCGGTGAAGTCCGGGTCCGCGACGAGGGCGGCATTGAGCGGCGTGTCGAAATAGCCGGGGGCGAGGGCGTTCACCTGCAGGCCGTGCCGTGCCCAGTCGGTCGCCATCCCCTTGGTCAGGTTGGCGACCGCACCCTTCGTGGCCGTGTAGGGCGCGATTCCTGGCCGGGCGAGCGCGGATTGCACGCTGGCGATGTTCACGATCCGGCCCGCGCCACGGGCGATCATGTGCCGTGCCACCGCCTGCCCGACATGGAAGACGCTTGCGACATTGGTCTGGAGCAGCGCCTCGAACCGTTCGGCCGGAAAGTCCTCGAGCGGGGCGCGGTGCTGCATGCCCGCGTTGTTGACGAGGATGTCGATCGCGCCGGTGCCGGCCTCGAACCCGTCGACCGCGGCGCGCACCGCGTCCGTCTCCGTCACGTCGAAGGGCAGCGTCCGGACCTCCGCCCCCTCGGCGCGCAGCCCCTCGGCCGCCTCCTCCAGCCGGACCGCGTCGCGGCCGTTCAGCACGATCCGCGCCCCCGCCCCGGCAAGGCCGCGCGCCAGGGCCAGACCGATCCCCTGCGACGATCCGGTGATCAGCGCCCGCCGCCCGGCCAGGTCGAACAGGTTCCGTGTCATGGGGGCCCTCCCTTGCTGCATGGTCCTTCATCCGGGGATGGCCGGCACGGCGCAAGGGCCGCCTCCCCCCGCCGCCCCCCTGCCCCCGCCGTCCTGCCCCCGCCGTCCTGCCCCCGTCGGCTTGCCCCCGTCGGGCCCCTCGGGCAGTCTCGTCCCGCCGGCGCCGCAGGCCGGGACGAGGAGGAGAGGATCATGCCCGCCCCGACCGATGTCGAGATCCACGACCCGCTCTTCGCCCGCTACATCCTCCACGCGGCGCGGGTGAAGCAGCTCGCCACCGGGTTCGACTGGGTCGAGGGGCCGGTCTGGTTCGGCGACATGAACTGCCTGCTCTTCTCCGAGATCCCGTCGAGCCGGATGATGCGCTGGTCGCCCGAGACGGGTCTCTCGGTCTACCGCGCCGACAGCCATTTCTCGAACGGCAATACCCGCGACCGGCAGGGCCGGCTCGTCACCTGCGAGCACGGCACCCGCCGCGTGACCCGGACCGAGCATGACGGGTCGATCACCGTGATCGCCGACAGCTTCGACGGCAAGCGGCTGAACTCGCCCAACGACGTGGTCGTGGCCCGCGACGGCGGGATCTGGTTCACCGATCCGCATTACGGAATCGGCTCGAACTACGAGGGCCACGCGGCGGAGGCCGAGCTGCCGCTGCAGGTCTACCGGGCCGATCCGGACGGTTTCGGGCTGACGCTGATGATCGATGACATGACGGGGCCGAACGGCCTGGCTTTCTCGCCGGACGAGAGCCTGCTCTACGTCGCGAATACCGGGCGGATGCACATGGAGGACGAGCGCGGCATCCGCGTCTACGACATGGTGGGCGGGCGCCCGATGAACGGACGCCCCTTCCACAGCGTGGACGTGCCCGCCTCGGACGGGATCCGGCTCGACAGCGACGGCAACGTCTGGTCGTCGGCCGGGGACGGGGTGCATTGCATCTCGCCCGAGGGACGGCTGCTGGGCAAGATCCTGGTGCCGGAGCGGGTATCGAACGTCTGCTTCGGCGGGCGGGCCAGACACGAGCTCTTCATCACCGCGACGACCAGCCTCTACCGGGTGGCGCTCAACCGCGTCGGCGACCAGCGGCCCTGAGGTCAGTCCGGCAGGAAGCCGGGGCCGATCGCGTAGTCGGCCAGCACCTCGTGGTGATGGGCGCCCCCCGCAGGGATCGACTGCACCAGCGAGAACCGGTCGGGGGCATAGGCGGGCACGGGCGGGGCGTGCCATGTCGCGAGGAACCGCGCGATCTCCTCGTCGCGCATCGACTGCGCCTCGGTCAGGCGGGCCAGCGTCACGTGCGGGCGGTAGCGCCGCCGCTCCAGCCGGATCCCGGCCCCGGCCAGGCGCGACGCGACGCGCGCGGCCAGCGCCGCCAGGGGGGCGGGATCGGCGGGCACGGCCCAGATCATCCGTCCGTCCTCGCGGTCGAACCGGTCCACATGGGCGAGATGCAGCTCGAACGGGTCCGGCCGCAGCGTCTCCAGCGCCTCGTGCGCGGCCTCGACCCGGCGGTCCGGCAGCTCGCCGAGGAAGGCGAGGGTGACGTGGAACTGGTCGGGATCGCTCGGGCGACCGAAGGGCAGCCCCTCCTGCACGGCTTCGAGCGCGCGGGCGACTGGCTCGGGCACGGGAAGGGACACGAAGCAGCGCATGGGCGGGATGTATCCCGCCCGCCCCGCCTCGCCAAGGTGCGCGCGGGCGGGTAGGCTGGGACCATGCGCGCCGCCCTGCCCCTCCCCGTCCTGCCCCGCTCCGCCCCCGCCCTCCTCGCCCTGCCCTTCCTCGTCCTGGCCGCCTGCATGCCCGTGGCGGACGGCGCCGTGCCGAGCGGCAACGCGCTGCCCCCGGCGATGCACGGAACCTGGGGAGAGAGCTGCGCCGCCCCCTTCGTGATCGGCCCCCGCCGGGTCGAGGGGGCGAACACCGTCTGCATCCCCCAGGAGGTGCGCCCTGGCGCGAGCGGCGGAATCGTCGCCCGCATGGCGTGCGAGGGGCCGGGCGGCCGCTACGAGGATCTCGTCCGCCTCGCCCGCGACGGGGGGGCGCTGACATGGCAGAGCGCGGGGGCGACCCTGCGCTGGGAGAGCTGCGGGCGTTAGGCCGGCCTTCCCCTTCCGGGGTGCGGGAGAGCGCCGATCGGGGAGGAGAGAGCCCATGGACGCCCGATCGGCCCAGCCGTCCCGCGCGCGCCGACCCGCCCCGGGGGGGCTGGCCTTCCGTGATCTGGCCCCGGGGCCGGCCCCCGTGATCTGGCCCCCGTGGTCTGGTCCTCCGTGAAGTGCCCCAGTGATCTGGCCCCCACCCGGGTCGGCCGACCTGACCCGGGGCTTGGCGGTAGCCGAACCCGGCGCCGCTCAGCGGGATCGGCCGCCGGACGAACCGGGTTCCGCTGCCCCGGATGGGCCGGGCATTGCCCCGACACGGGCCGCCGCACCCCGTCCGCTGCCGCACTCCGCGCCACCTTCCGCGACCCGGCCCGCCTCTCCCGGTCCCGGGTTCGGCGTCCGGGGGATGGCCCCGTCGCCCCCCACCCGCTCCCGCAATCTGAGCCACCCCCCGCGGCCCGGCCGCGCCTCCCGGTCCCGGGACCGGTTTCCGGGGGGCTGGCCGTCGCCCGCGCCCGCTCCTACTCTGTCCCCGCAGGCAGAGCGGGGAGGACCATGCCATGGCGACCACCGAGAGGGGCACCGGACCGAGCCACGTCCTCGCGATCGACCAGGGCACGACCTCCTCGCGCGCGCTCATCTTCGACGCCGACATGGCCGTCACCGCCACCGCGCAGGAGGAGTTCGCCCAGCACTTCCCCCGCTCCGGATGGGTGGAGCACGATCCCTCGGACCTGTGGTCCACGACCGCCTCGACCGCCCGCGCGGCGATCGAGAAGGCGGGGCTCACGGGGGCCGACATCGCAGCCATCGGCATCACCAACCAGCGCGAGACCACCCTGGTCTGGGACCGCGCGACCGGCCAGCCGATCCACAACGCCATCGTCTGGCAGGACCGGCGCACCGCCGCCTTCTGCCGCGAGCTCGAGGCGGCCGGCCATGGCGAGACGGTCACCGCCACGACGGGCTTGCTGATCGACCCCTATTTCTCGGCGACCAAGTTGAAATGGCTGCTCGACGAGGTGGAGGGCGCCCGCGCCCGGGCCGAGGCGGGCGAGCTGCTGTTCGGGACGGTCGACACCTGGCTGATCTGGAAGCTGACGGGCGGCGCCGCCCACGTCACCGACGCCACCAATGCCTGCCGCACCATGCTCTACGACATCAGGGCCAATGCCTGGTCGGAGGAGATCTGCACCCTTCTCGGCATCCCGATGGCGATGCTGCCCGAGGTGCGGGACAATGCCGCCGAGTTCGGCGAGACGCGGGCCGACCTGTTTGGCCACCCGATCCCGATCCTGGGCGTCGCGGGCGACCAGCAGGCGGCGACGCTGGGACAGGCCTGCTTCCGCCCCGGCATGCTGAAATCGACCTACGGGACGGGCTGCTTCGCGCTGCTCAATACCGGGGACACGCCGGTCCGCAGCTCGAACCGGCTGCTGACGACGATCGCCTACCGGCTTGACGGCGAGACGACCTACGCGCTGGAGGGTGCGATCTTCATCGCCGGGGCGGTCGTGCAATGGCTGCGCGACGGGCTCAGGATCGTGCGCCACGCCTCCGAGACGGGCCCGCTCGCCGCGCAGGCCGATGACGGGCAGGAGGTGATCCTCGTCCCCGCCTTCACCGGCCTCGGCGCCCCCTACTGGGAACCCGATTGCCGCGGCGCGATCTTCGGACTGACGCGCGGCTCGGGCCCGGCGGAGCTGGCCCGGGCCGCGCTGCAGAGCGTCGGCTTCCAGACCCGCGACCTGCTCGAGGCGATGCGCGCCGACTGGCCGGATGCCGACAGCCCGACCCTGCGGGTCGATGGCGGCATGACGGCGAGCGATTACGCGATGCAGTTCCTCGCCGACATCCTCGGCGCGCCGGTGGACCGTCCGCGCATGACCGAGACGACGGCGCTGGGCGCCGCCTGGCTCGCCGGGCATCGCGCGGGCCTCTATCCCGGGCCCGAGGGCTTCGCCGAGGCCTGGCGGCTCGACCGCACCTTCGAGCCCGGCATGGACGAGCCCGCGCGGGAGGAGAGATACGCCGCCTGGCAGCGGGCCGTCCGGGCGACCATCGCCTCCTGACGGGCCGCCCGGGCCATCGCCAAGGGTCATGGCCCGCCCCGCCCGCCGGTCCGGTCCGTCAATGCGGGGCGGGGCGCGGCGGGGCGCGGCGCCCCCCCCCCACCGATCTCAGGCGCGAAGGCCCTCGCTCCCGAGGCCGGGGTCGTGCTCGGCCACGAAATGCTCCGGCGCGACCTCGACCAGCTTCGGGCGGTACTGCTCGGCCACCGGATCGTCCTTGACCACGGATTTGAGGAACCGCAGAGGCGCGCGGGTGTCGAGCGGGCTGGGCAGGTCGCCGGACAGGCGGACCCGTTCCCGCGCACGCTCGCGCTCCGGGTCCGGGACGGGCACGGCGGCGATCAGCGCCTTGGTGTAGGGGTGGCGCGCATCGGTGTAGATCGCATCGCGTCCCGCCAGCTCGACGACCCGGCCGAGATAGAGGACCATGACCCGGTGGCTCACCTCGCGCACGACGCTGAGGTCGTGGCTGATGAACATCATCGTCAGCCCCATCGTCTTCTGCAGCTCGATCAGCAGGTCCACCACCTGCGCCTGCACGCTGACGTCGAGGGCCGAGACCGCCTCGTCGCAGATCACCAGCTTCGGCCGGGTGATGACGGCGCGGGCGATGCCGACGCGCTGGTTCTGCCCGCCCGACAGCTCGTGCGGGTAGCGGTTGATCATGGCCGGGTCGAGGCCGACCCGGTTCAGCATCTCGCGCACCTTGGCCGCGCGCTCGGCGCCGCGCATCTCGGGGGTGTGGACCTGCAGCGGCTCGGCGATCGAGGCGCCGATCGTCATCCGGGGGTCGAGCGAGGCGAGCGGATCCTGGAAGACGATCTGCAGGTCCTTGCGCAGCGCCTTCATCTGCTGCCGGTCCGATCCCGCGATGTTCCGGCCGAGCCAGGCCACCGTGCCGCCGGTCGGCGGGATCAGGTTCAGCACCCCCCGCGCCAGCGTGGACTTGCCGCAACCGCTCTCGCCGACGACGCCCAGCGTCTCGCCCCGGCGCAGGTCGAAGGACACGCCGTCGACCGCGCGCAGCTTGCGCGTGGTGCCGAAGAGACCGCCGCGCATGCGCACGTCGAAATGGACGTTGAGGTCGCGCACCTTCAGCAGCGGCTCCTCGCCCCGTCCGGCGTCGATGTCGATCTCGCCCTTGCCGCTGCGCTTGACCTTGTCGATGCGCGGCACGGCGTCGAGCAGTATCTTCGTGTAGTCGTGCTGCGGATTGCCGAAGATCTCCTCCGCCGTGCCCGCCTCGACCACCCGGCCATGGCGCATGACGATGATCCGGTCGCACATCCGCGCGACCACGCCCATGTCATGGGTGATGAGCGCGATGGCCGTGCCGGTATCGCGCTTGAGATCGTCCATCAGGTCCAGCACCTGCGCCTGCACCGTCACGTCGAGCGCCGTCGTCGGCTCGTCCGCGAACAGCAGCCGCGGCCCGCAGAGCATCGCCATGGCGATCATCACGCGCTGGCGCATGCCGCCCGAAAGCTCGTGCGGATACTGCCGCAGCCGCCGCTCGGCCTCCGGGATGCGGACCTTCTCGAGCCACTCGATGCAGATCCGGTCGGCCTCCTTGCGGGGAAGCTTCCGGTGGATCTCCAGCACCTCGCGCATCTGCTGGCCGATCCGCAGCTGCGGCGTCAACGAGGTCAGCGGGTCCTGGAAGATCATCGACATGTCGTTGCCACGGATCTTCAGCAGCTCGCGGTCCGAGGCGGCCAG
Organism: Wenxinia saemankumensis; assembly: GCF_900141735.1. Classification (GTDB taxonomy): domain Bacteria; phylum Pseudomonadota; class Alphaproteobacteria; order Rhodobacterales; family Rhodobacteraceae; genus Wenxinia; species Wenxinia saemankumensis. The sequence goes on along the minus strand of NZ_FQYO01000005.1, from coordinate 216,417 downwards.
CATGTCGTTGCCGAGGAAGTCGATGCGCCCCGTCGCGGTCCCGTTGCGGGCGAGCAGGCCCATCGCGGCGAGGGCGGACTGGCTCTTGCCCGAGCCGCTTTCGCCCACGATGCCGAGGCATTCGCCCGGGCGCAGCTCGAAATCGACGCCGCGCACGGCCTCGACCGCGCCGTCGGGCGTCTCGAAGGTCACGGCGAGGTCGCGCACCGTCAGAACCGGGGCGCCGTCCGCCTGGGGGCGCGCCGGGGCGGTCTGGGTATCGGTCATGGCCATGGCTCAGCGGTCCTTGGGGTCGAGGGCGTCGCGCAGGCCGTCGCCGACGAAGAACAGCGCGAAGAGCAGCACGAGGAAGAAGGCCAGCGGGAACAGCAGCATCCAGAGCGTGCCGTTATTCATCTGCGCCGTGCCGAGGTTGATCAGCGCGCCGAGCGAGGTCATCGGCTCCTGGATGCCGAGGCCGAGATACGAGATGAAGCTCTCGAAGATGATCATGCCGGGCACCAGCAGCGTGGCGTAGACGATCACGATCCCCAGCAGGTTCGGCACGACGTGGCGCAGGATGATCCGCCACGAGGACACGCCGGTGGCGACGGCCGCCTCGACGAATTCCTTGTTCTTGATCGACAGCGTCTGGCCGCGCGCGATCCGGGCCATGTCCAGCCACGAGATCAGGCCGATGCCGATGAACAGCATCAGGATCGAGCGGCCGAAGATCACCAGCATCAGGATCAGCACGAACATGAAGGGGATCGACATCAGCACGTCGACGATCCGCATCATGATCTGGTCGGTGCGTCCGCCGACATAGCCCGCCGTCGCCCCGTAGAGCGTGCCGACGATCACCGCGACGAGCGCGCCGACGATGCCGACCAGCAGCGAGATCCGCGTGCCGATCACGGTCCGGGCGTAGAGGTCGCGGCCGTCCACGTCGGTCCCGAAATAATGCCCGGTCTCGATCGAGGGCACGCCCCGGTAGGCGTTCGCCCCCATCAGCGAGAAATCGACCTGGGCCGGGTCGTACTGCGCGAGGAAGCCGCCGAAGAAGGCGAAGAGCATCACCAGCCCCAGCACGCCCAGCGAGAAGACCGCCGCCTTGTTGCGGAAGAAGCGCATCCGCGCATCGGCCCAGAGCGAGCGGCCCTTCACCTCGCCGAGCTCGCCCGTCGCGTCGAGGATCTCGGCCTGCGGCTCGCCGTGCTTCTCGCTCTCGATATGATCGATGTCGCGGGTGTCGGTGCCCGGATTGCGGGGTTCGGTCATCGTCCGTCCCTCCCCATCAGTAGCGGATGCGCGGATCGATCCACGCGTAGAGGATGTCGACGATCAGGTTGAAGGTGATCGTCAGCGCGCCCACGAGGATCGTGATCCCCATGATGACGGCGTAATCCCGGTTGAAGGCGGAGTTGACGAAGAACTGGCCGATCCCGCCGGTCGAGAAGATGACGTCGACCACGACCGACCCGGTGATCATGCCGACCACGGCGGGGCCGAGATAGCTCAGCACCGGCAGGAGCGCCGGTTTCAGCGCGTGCCGCACGATCACCCGGCGCATCGGCAGGCCCTTGGCCTTGGCCGTGCGGATGAAGTTGGAATTGAGCGTCTCGAGCATCGAGGAACGCGTGATCCGCGCGATCGAGGCCATGTACGAGGTCGATAGCGCGACGACCGGCAGGATCACGTATTGCCACTGTCCCCCGTACCAGCCGCCGCCCGGCAGCAGGCCGAGCCAGAGCGTGAAGACGAGGACGAGGATCGGGCCCATGACGAAGTTCGGCAGCGCCTGCGCCCCGATCGAGATGCCGACGGCCGTGTAGTCCACCCAGGAATTCTGCCGGATCGCGGCGACGACGCCCAGCGCGACGCCGAAGATCACCGCGACGATGGCGGACCACAGCCCGTAGGTCAGCGTCACGGGAAAGCCCTGCGCGATGATGTCGTTCACCGTGCGGTCCCGGTACTGGAAGGACGGGCCGAAATCGAACTGCGTGACCACGGCCACGACGTAGTCCCACATCTGCTTCCAGTAGGGCTGGTCGAGTCCGTAGCGCGCCTCGATGTTGGCCATGATCTGCGGCGGCAGGGGACGCTCGGAATTGAACGGCCCGCCGGGCGCGGCGAACATCAGCACGAACGAGAAGACGACGAGGAAGAGGAGCGTCGGGACCGCGACCGCGAGGCGCCGGACGATGTATGCGAACATGAGGGGGGATTCCTCCGCTGGGCGCGAAAGCGAAGGCCCGCGCCCCCATCGGGGCGCGGGCGGTCAGTCGTGCGAGGGTCCGGTTACTCGGACTCGGCGACCCGGTACAGGTCCTTGGCGTACCAGTTGTCCTGCGCGTTCTCGAGCGGATAGCCCTCGATCGCGTCGTCCATCATGAAGACGGTCGAGTAGAAGTAGATCGGCAGGATCGGCAGCTCTTCCTGGATGATCGCTTCCGCCTGCTGGTAGAGCGGCAGCGGATCCTCGGCGGTGCGGGCCTCGGCCAGCAGCGCGTCGTATTCCTCGTTCGTCCAGCCCGAGTCATTGTAGCCGGAATCGGACTGCATGATGTCGAGGAACGAGGACGCCTCGTTGTAGTCGGCGCACCAGCCGGCGCGCGCGACGCCCTGGTAGTTCTTGTCGCCCCGGGTGGTCAGGTAGGTCTGCCATTCCTGGTTCGACAGCGTCGTCTCGACACCCAGCGTCTGCTGCCACATCTGGCCGATCGCCACCGCGATGGAGCGGTGCGCGTCAGAGGTGTTGTAGATGATCTCGACGTTGAGCGGCTCGCCGTCGGGACCGTAGCCCGCCTCGGCCAGCATCTCCTGCGCCATCGTGTTGCGCTCTTCCTGCGTCATGCCGATGATGTCGGCCTCCGGCACCTCGAAGCCCGCGGTCGCCCAGTGCGTCAGCGAGTAGGCGGGCCGCTGGCCGCCGGCGGTGACGTTCTCGACGATCACGTCGCGGTCGATGGCGAGGTTCAGCGCCTGACGGACCGACTGCTCCTGCAGCGCCGGCAGGCCGGCCTCGGTCACGTTGACGTTGTAGTAGTAGGTGCACAGGTTCGGCACCGACACGGCCTGCTCGGGATATTCCTCGCTCAGGCGCGGATATTGTCCGGCCGGCACGTCGGTCTGGTCGAGCTCGCCGGCGAGATAGCGCGTCAACGCCTGGTTCTCGTCGTTGATGATGAGCGCGGTCACCTCTTCGAGGTAGACGTTCTCGGCATCCCAGTATTCGGGGTTCTTCGTCAGGACGATGCGCTCCTGCGGGACGCGCTCGGACAGGACGTAGGCGCCGTTCGACACCATGTTGCCCGGCTGGGTCCAGGCGTCGCCGAACTCCTCGATGGTCGCCTGCGGGACCGGGAAGGTCGTCGTGTGCGTCACCATCTGCGCGAAGTAGGGCAGCGGCTGGGACAGGCGCACCTCGAGCGTGTGGTCGTCGACCGCGGTCACGCCCAGCTCGGAGGGCTCCATCTCGCCGGCCATCACGGCGTCGACGTTCTCGATCGCCATCAGGCCCATGTACCACTGGTACTCGGACGCGGTCGCCGGGTCGGCGGCGCGCTGCCAGGAATAGACGAAGTCGCCGGCGGTCACGGGCTCGCCGTTGGACCAGCGGGCGTCGTCGCGCAGCGTGAAGGTGTAGGTCATCCCGTCATCGGAGACCTCGTAGCCCGTGGCGACGCCGGGGACCACGTTGCCCTCGCTGTCCTGGTTCATCAGGCCCTCGAAGAGGTTGCGGCCGATGGCGGAGCCTTCGACGTCCTCGATGAGGTTGGGGTCGATCGACGGGAACTCGTCGAGGACGCGGTAGGTGAAGGTCTGGTTCTCGGCCAGGGTCTCGCCGTTGGGGCCGGTCATGTCCTGCGCGAGCAGCGCGGAACCGGACAGGGCCACCAGAGTGGCGGCGGTGCCGGCCATCAGGTGCGTCTTGAGTTTCATACGAAATGTCTCCCTTGTCGTGACGCGCCCGGTGCATCGCCGGACGCTTGGTCGATGGGTGCCCCGGCGGAACCTGCGGATCCGGCGGGCATGGGCATGATCCTTTGACCTTCGCCCCTGAAACGCAAGTGCGGACCCCACGTTATTTCGGGTCCGCAGGCCCGACGTGAACCGCCGTGAGGGGCAGGGACGCGACGTTAGCGCCCACGGCCCCCATTGCTCAACGCGGCAGAGGAATCACGGGGGATGGACGCGGGCCTCGGCGGCGGCGAGGCTGCCGCCCATGATCGACAAGCTGCAGATGTTCATCGCCCTTGCCCAGGCCCGCCATTTCGGCCGGGCGGCCGAGGCGATGGGCGTCACGCAGCCCACCCTGTCGAGCGCCATCAAGCAGCTGGAGGCCGAGCTCGGCGTGCTGCTCGTCGTGCGCGGCTCGCGCTACGGGGGGCTGACGCCCGAGGGCAAGCGGACGCTGGACTGGGCGCGGCGGATCACCGGCGACGCGCGGATGCTGAAGGACGAGATGCGGGCCGCGCGATCGGGCGTGGCGGGCGACCTGCGCCTCGCCGTGATCCCGACCGCGCTGGCCGCGATCTCGCCCCTGACGGCGCGCTTCGCCGCCGCCCATCCGGGCGTGCGCCTCACCATCGTCTCGGCCCCCTCGACCGAGATCGCCGCGGCGCTCGAGAATCACGGGGCCGATGCCGGGGTGACCTATCTCGGCGGGGAACCGCTCGGCCGGGTGGTGACGGTCCCGCTCTACGAGGAAAGCTACGCGCTCGTCCTGCGCGAGGATGCGCCGCTCGCCGGACGGGCCTCGCTGGGCTGGGCCGAGCTGCCGGACCTGCCGCTCGCCCTGCTCACGCCCGACATGCAGAACCGCCGGATCATCGCCGGGCATCTGGGGTCCGCGGGCCTCGCCCCCCGGCCGCGGATCGAGACGAACTCGACCCTCGCCCTCATCGCTCATGTCCTGACCGGGGAGTGGGCGACGATCCTGCCGCAGGATGCGGTCGCGCCGTTCCTCGGGACCGGTCGGCTTCGGGCCGTGCCGCTGACCGGGCCGGATGCCCGGCATCCGGTCGGCCTGATCGCGCCGCGGCGCGCCCCTCAGGCCCCGGTGGTGGAGGCCCTGCTGGAGGCGGCGGCGGAGGGCGCCCGATAGACCAGGGCTATCGAGGGACGGAACGGCGATATTGATCCGTCGCCCGTCGCGGGGCAGAACGAGACGATCCCCGGGGAGGAGCCGACCCATGTCCATGTCCGAGGCGCCGCACGCCGCCGAGATCGGCGCCCGCCTGCGCGAGATCGTGGCCGCGCATGCCCGCCTCGACGGGCCGCTGTTGCCGATCCTGCACGCGGTGCAGGCCGAATGGGGCCACGTGCCGCGATCCGCCATCGCCCCGCTGGCGGACGCGCTCAACCTCACCACGGCCGAGGTGCATGGCGTGGTCAGCTTCTACCACGATTTCCGCGACGCGCCGGCCGGCCGGCACCTGCTGAAGGTCTGCCGGGCCGAGGCCTGCCAGGCGAGGGGCGGCCGCGGGATCGAGGACTCGGCCCGGGACCGGCTGGGCATCGAGTTCGGCGAGACGACGCCCGACGGCGCCGTGACGCTGGAGCCGGTCTACTGCCTCGGCCTCTGCGCCTGCGGGCCGGCGGCGATGCTCGACGGCACGCTCCATGCCCGGCTCGACAGCGACCGGCTGGACGCCCTGCTGGCGGAGTGCGGGGCGTGAGGGTCTACGTCCCGAAGGACGCCGCGGCCCGCGCGCTCGGCGCCGACGCGGTGGCCGAGGCGCTGACCCGCGAGGCGGAGGCGCGGGGGATGGAGATCACCCTCGTCCGCACCGGCTCGCGCGGGATGATCTGGCTGGAGCCGCTGGTCGAGGTCGAGATGGACGGCCTGCGCCATGGCTGGGGACCGGCCGATCCGCGCGATGCCGCCGCCATCCTCGACGGGGCGGGACCGAAAGCGCTGGGGCCGGTCGAAGAGCTCGACTGGATGAAGCGCCAGACCCGCCTCACCTTCGCCCGGGTCGGCGTGGTCGACCCCGCCTCGCTCCCCGACTACGCGGCGCATGGCGGCCTCGCCGGCCTGCGCCGGGCGCTGGAGATGACGGACGCGCAGATCGTGGCGGAGGTCCGCGAGAGCGGGCTGCGCGGGCGGGGCGGCGCCGGCTTCCCGACGGGCCTCAAGTGGGAGACGGTGCGCACCGCCCCCGGCCCGGTGAAATACATCGTCTGCAATGCCGACGAGGGCGACAGCGGCACCTTCGCCGACCGCATGCTGATGGAGGGCGACCCCTTCTGCCTGATCGAGGGGATGGCCATCGCCGGCCTCGCCGTGGGGGCGGAGAAGGGCTTCGTCTACATCCGCAGCGAATACCCGGACGCCATCGCGGCGATGGAGTCGGCGATCGCCGCCGCCCGCGCGGGCGGGATGCTCGGCGTCTCGGTGCTGGGCAGCGGCCGCGCCTTCGACATGGAGGTGCGTGTCGGCGCGGGCGCCTATGTCTGCGGCGAGGAAACCTCGCTGCTGAACTCGCTGGAGGGGAAACGCGGCACGGTCCGCGCCAAGCCGCCCCTGCCCGCGCTCGAGGGTGCCTTCGGGCGGCCCACCGTGGTGAACAACGTCATCTCGCTGGCGTCCGTGCCGACGATCCTGGCGAACGGCGCGGCGGCCTATGCCGCGCAGGGGCTGGGACGCTCGCGCGGGACGATCCCGATGCAGATCGCGGGCAACGTGGCGCGCGGCGGGCTGTTCGAGGCGGGGTTCGGCATGAGCCTGGGCCGGATCGTGGACGACCTCGCCGGCGGGACCGCCTCGGGCCGGCCGGTCCGGGCGGTGCAGGTCGGCGGGCCCCTGGGGGCCTATTTCGGGCGCGAGAAGTTCGACACACCCTTCGGCTACGAGGAATTCGACGGCCAGGGCGGGCTGATCGGTCATGCCGGGATCGTGGTCTTCGACGACAGCGTCGACATGCTGGCCCAGGCCCGCTTCGCGATGGAGTTCTGCGCCGTGGAAAGCTGCGGCAAGTGCACGCCCTGCCGGATCGGCGCGGTGCGCGGGGTCGAGGTTCTCGACCGCGTCGCCGCGGGAGATCCGGCCGCCCTGCCCCTGCTGGCCGATCTGTGCGAGACGATGAGGGACGGCTCGCTCTGCGCGCTGGGGGGCTTCACCCCCTACCCGGTGATGAGCGCGGTGACCGGCTTTCCCGAGGATTTCGGCGGCGCGCGGGAGGCGGCGGAATGACCGCCTTCGGCGAAAGGCCCGCGAGGATCGCCCGAGCCCCGGGCCGGGCCCGGGACGAAGCCTCGGAAAAGGGAGCGATGCGATGACCGACAAGGTGAAGGGCCCCGCCTCCTACTTTCCGTCCATCGAGGCGAAGTACGGCCGTCCCGTGCAGCACTGGCTGGACCTGATCGCCGCGCGGCCGGAGGAAAAGCACATGGAGACCGTCGCCTGGCTCAAGGCCGAGCACGGGCTCGGCCACGGCCATGCCAATGCCCTCGTCGCCCATCACCGCGCAGGAGCCGGGACATGAAGGACTTCGTCATTCCTTGGGACGACCGCGACCTCGGCACGCCCGCCGCGCGGTCGGGCCTCGCCGTCACCCTCACGGTCGACGGATTCCCCGTTACCGTCCCCGCCGGCACCTCCGTCATGCGGGCCGCGGCGCTGGCCGGCATCCAGGTGCCGAAGCTCTGCGCGAGCGACAATCTCGAGGCCTTCGGCTCCTGCCGGCTCTGCGTGGTCGAGATCGAGGGGCGGCGGGGCACCCCCGCCTCCTGCACGACGCCGGTGGCCGAGGGCATGGTGGTCCTGACCGCCTCCGACAAGGTGCGGCGGATCCGCCGGGGGGTGATGGAACTCTACGTCTCCGACCACCCGCTTGACTGCCTGACCTGCGCTGCCAACGGCGATTGCGAGCTGCAGGACATGGCCGGGGCGGTCGCGCTGCGCGACGTGCGCTATGCGCCGGGCGAGAACCATTTCGACCCGTCGGGGACCGGGGCCTACAGCCAGGCCGAGGGGTGGAGCCGCCTGGGGCGTGAAGGTGCGACGGATGCGGCTCGGCCGACCGGGCCGCCTGCGGCCCGGGAGACGGCCGCACCGCCCCCCCGGGGCGGCCGTTCCGGCCCCCCCGCGGCGCGGCCCTCTCCCTCCGGGGTGCCCGTGTCCCGAAAGACCGGACGCCCTGCCCCACAGAACTGGCGCTACCTCCCCAAGGACGAGAGCAACCCCTACTTCGCCTACGATCCGGCGAAATGCATCGTCTGCTCCAAATGCGTGCGCGCCTGCGAGGAGGTGCAGGGCACCTTCGCCCTGACGGTCGAGGGGCGCGGCTTCGAGTCCCGCATCTCCTTCGGCGCGCGGGGCGACGACGCGATGCACTCGGACTGCGTGTCCTGCGGCGCCTGCGTGCAGGCCTGCCCGACCGCCGCCCTGCAGGAGAAGAGCGTGGCCGAGTTCGGCACGCCCGACCGCAAGGTGGTCACGACCTGCGCCTATTGCGGCGTCGGCTGCTCGTTCGAGGCCGAGATGCGCGGGGACCGTGTCGTCCGGATGACCCCGTGGAAGCATGGCGCGGCGAACCGGGGGCATAGCTGCGTGAAGGGCCGCTTCGCCTGGGGCTATGCCGGGCACAAGGACCGCATCCTCGAGCCGATGATCCGCGAGCGGACCTCCGATCCCTGGCGGATCGTCAGCTGGGAGGAGGCGATCCGCCACGCCGCGACCCGCCTGCGCGACATCCAGGGACGGCACGGCATCCGGGCGATCGGCGGCATCACCTCGTCGCGCTGCACCAACGAGGAGACGTTCCTCGTGCAGAAGATGATCCGCGCGGTCTTCGGCAACAACAACACCGATACCTGCGCCCGGGTCTGCCACTCGCCCACCGGCTACGGGCTCAAGACCACCTTCGGCACCTCGGCCGGGACGCAGGATTTCGACAGCGTCGAGGCGGTGGATGTGGCCGTCGTGATCGGCGCGAACCCGACGGACGGGCACCCCGTCTTCGCCTCGCGGCTGAAGAAGCGGCTGCGGGCCGGCGCGAAGCTGATCGTGATCGACCCCCGCCGGATCGACCTCGTCCGATCGGCCCATGTCGAGGCGGCGCATCACCTGCCGCTGCGGCCGGGGACCAACGTCGCCGTCGTCACCTCGATGGCGCATGTGATCGTGACCGAAGGACTGTGCGACGAGGCCTTCATCAGGGAGCGCTGCGACTGGGACGAGTTCCAGGACTACGCCGCCTTCGTCAGCGAAGACCGCCATTCGCCCGAGGCGACCGAAGCGCTGACCGGCGTGCCCGCCGCCGACCTGCGCGCCGCGGCCCGGCTCTACGCCACCGGCGGCAACGGCGCGATCTATTACGGGCTCGGCGTGACGGAGCATTCCCAGGGCTCGACCACCGTCATGGGCATCGCCAATCTCGCCATGCTGACCGGCAATATCGGCCGGCCGGGCGTAGGCGTGAACCCCTTGCGCGGGCAGAACAACGTCCAGGGCTCCTGCGACATGGGAAGCTTCCCGCACGAGCTGCCGGGCTACCGGCACGTCTCCGACGACGGCGCCCGCGAGGTGTTCGAGAAGCTCTGGGGCCGCCAGCTGGAGCGCGAGCCGGGCCTGCGCATCCCGAACATGCTCGACGCCGCCGTGGATGGAACCTTCAAGGGCATCTACATCCAGGGCGAGGACATCCTGCAATCGGATCCCGACACCCGCCACGTCGCGGCGGGCCTCGCCGCGATGGACTGCGTGATCGTGCAGGACCTCTTCCTCAACGAGACGGCGAACCACGCCCACGTCTTCCTGCCCGGCTCCACCTTCCTCGAGAAGGACGGCACCTTCACCAATGCCGAACGTCGCATCAACCGCGTCCGCGAGGTGATGAAGCCCCGCAACGGCTACGCCGACTGGGAGGTGACGCAGCTGCTGGCGAACGCGATGGGCGCGGGCTGGGCCTATACCCATCCCTCCCAGATCATGGCCGAGATCGCGGCGACCACCCCCTCCTTCGCGGGCGTCTCCTACGACCTTCTCGACCGGCTCGGCTCGGTCCAGTGGCCCTGCAACGAGGATCACCCGGCGGGCTCTCCCATCATGCACGTGGACGGTTTCGTGCGCGGCAGGGGCAAGCTCGTCGTCACCGAATACGTCGCCACGGACGAGAAGACCGGGCCGCGATTCCCGCTCCTGCTCACCACCGGGCGGATTCTCAGCCAGTACAATGTGGGCGCGCAGACGAGGCGCACGGCCAACAGCCTCTGGCACGAGGAGGACCGGCTCGAGATCCATCCCCAGGATGCCGAGACGCGCGGCGTGACCGAGGGCGACTGGGTGCGCCTCGCCTCCCGCGCGGGCGAGACGTCGCTGCGCGCCACGATCACCGACCGGGTCATGCCGGGCGTCGTCTACACGACCTTCCACCATCCGGACACGCAGGCCAACGTGGTGACGACCGACCATTCCGACTGGGCGACGAACTGCCCGGAATACAAGGTGACGGCGGTGCAGGTCGCGCTGTCCAACGGGCCGACGGACTGGCAGGAGGGCTATGCCGCGCAGGCCGAGCGCGCCCGCCGGATCGCCGCGGAATGAGCCGGCCGTGATCCCGGGGACCCGTCTCGTCCCCGCCACCGGGCCGGCCGGCGCCGAGGATCGGGCCCTGCCCGAGGAGGTGCCCGTCGCACTGGTCTACAACGGCGGGACCTTCGCGGTGATGATGGCAAGCCCGGCCGACCTGACCGAATTCGCGGTGGGGTTCACCGTCTCGGAAGGGATCGCCCCGGCGGACGAGGTCGGCGAGGTCGAGATCGCCGGGCATCCCGCCGGGATCGAGCTGCGGATGTGGCTGCCGGCCACGCGCGAGGCCGCGATCGCCGCCCGCCGCCGGGCGCTCGCGGGGCCCGTCGGCTGCGGCCTGTGCGGGATCGAGCGGCTGGAGGAGGCGACGCGCCCCCTGCCCCGCCTGCCACCGCCCCGCTGGTCGCTGAGCGCGGGCGCGGCGCGCGAAGCGCTTGACGCGCTGCGCCGCCACCAGCCGCTGCACGACGCGACGCGGGCGGTCCACGCGGCCGGGTTCTGGGTGCCGGGGACGGGCATCGTCGCCGCCTGCGAGGATGTCGGCCGGCACAACGCCCTCGACAAGCTGATCGGCGCGCTGGCCCTGTCCGGGCGGGACGGGGCGGAGGGCGCGGTCGTCCTGACCAGCCGGGTCTCGATCGAGATGGTGCAGAAGACCGCCGCCCTAGGCGCCCCCGCGATCCTCGCCGTCTCGGCCCCCACGGCGCAGGCCGTGGCGCTGGCGCAGGGCGCGGGCCTCGCCATCCTCTCCGGCGCGGGCGGGACGATCCGCGCCTATTCCGGCACGATCCTGGAGACGCCATGACCGGCACCGACGACAAGCTGATCCGCATGGCGAACCAGATCGCCACCTTCTTCGAAAGCCAGCCGGGCGACGGGGCCGAGGCGGTTGCCGGTCACCTGCGCGACTTCTGGGATCCGTCCATGCGTGCCCGGATCCGCGCGCTGCACGGGGACCCGGGCCTGCGCCCCCTCGCCCGGGCGGGGATCGAGCGCCTGCCGGAGACCCGCGAGGGCGCCGCCTACCCGCTGACCGACGGCCGGATCGCGACCCCGTCCGCCGCCGGGACGGACCGGACTTAACCCCGATTTAAGGCGCGGCGTGGCATCTCGCCCGGGACGGGACGGCCAGGGGGCCGTCCGCCCCTTCGGAGATGCCGCATGTCGCGTTCGATCCGCGCCCAGTTCCTGATCCTGTCGGGTTGCCTCCTGCTCGCGGCGGCCGGCCTCGTCGTCGGGCAGGTGGCCCCGGGCGCGATCGGCGCCGCGGGCGCGGCGATCTCGGGCGGCGCGCTCGCGCTTGGCCTCGGCCTCGGCGCGCTCGTCCACCGGCAGATCACGGACCTGCTGACCGCGATGGGCGCCAGCGTGGCCCGGCAGGCGGCCGGCCAGCCGATCGGCCGGGTGCCGGGGTCCGACCGCGCCGACTGCTTCGGCGACCTGGCCCGCGGACTCGAGGTACTGGGTCCGCCCCGGGCGGAGGAGGGTCCGGCCCCCGCACCCGCACAGGACCTGCTGCTCGCCGAATTGCGGGGCACCCTCGACCGGGTCGCCGCCGGCGACCTGACCGCCCGGATCGATCCGGCCCGGCGGGATCGGCTCGACGCCGCCTCGGCGGCGCTCTGCACCGCGCTCGACGACATCGTGGCCGGCTTCTCGGATCTCGTCGCGGGGGCGCGGCAATCGGGCGAGAGCCTCGGCCGCGGCGCCGAGGAGGTGGCCCGCATCTCCCGCCAGCTCTCCCGCCGGACCGAGGCGCAGGCCGCCACGGTCGAGCAATCCGCCGCCGCGCTGGACGAGCTGACCGCCAGCGTACGCGCCGCCGCCGCCTCGGCCGAGGAGGCGGATCACTTCGTGGCCGAGAACCGCGAGGCGGCCGATCTCGGCGGTCGCGTCGTCGCCGAGGCGGTGACCGCGATGGCCGCGATCGAGAAGACCTCGGCCGAGGTGGTGAAGATCATCACCGTGATCGACGACATCGCCTTCCAGACCAACCTCCTCGCGCTCAATGCCGGGGTAGAGGCCGCCCGCGCGGGTGAAAGCGGGCGCGGCTTCGCCGTCGTCGCCTCCGAAGTGCGCGCCCTCGCGCAGCGGGCCGGCGAATCCGCCGGCAGGATCCGCGACCTGATCTCGATGTCGAACACCCAGATCAAGGAGGGCAGCGCCCTCGTCAGCCGCACCGGCACCGCACTGGAGGGAATCGTCGGTAACGTGGCCGAGGTGGCGCAGCGGATGAACCAGATCGCGACCTCTGCCCGGGAACAGGCGCAGGGCCTGCAGGAAATCAATCTCGGCGTGATGGAGATCGACAAGGCCACGCAGCAGAACGCCTCCATCGTCGAAGAGACCGAACGCGCCGCGGCGACCATCTCGGACGGAGCGGCGGCGCTGGAGCGCAGCCTCGACCGCTACCGGGTGCCCGCCATGACGGCGCGCCCGCTCCCGCTCTCCGTCGTTTCCGCGCCCGATGCGGCCCGGCCGAACGCCGCCTCGGCCCGCCGTCCCACCGGCCCGGCCACGCGCCCGGACCCCGCAGACGCCCGTCGCATCCCTGCCGCCGCGCATCCGGCCCCGGTGAAGCTTCGGCCCGGCGCCACCGCTGCGCAGGCAGATCCCCGCCCGATCCAGTCGGGCGGACGCGCCTCCCCCGGTGCATCCCGCGACAGGGCACCGGCCGCCCGGTCCGATACCGGCAGCGGTGCTGCGGCATCGCGGAGCCCAGCGCGGGCAGCGACCTCAGGCGCCCCCCGCGCCCCTGCGGCCACGGCGATTCCCGCCGCGCATCCACTCGCCGCCCCGACCCGGACGACACGCGCGGTCCACGAGAAGGCGGACGAGAAATGGGAGGATTTCTGAGGCCGGCCCCGGGGCCGGCGGTCCTTGCCCGGCCCCGGACCGCGCGACCCGGTCCCGCCCCAGCGGAAACCGGGCGAACGAGGACTGGGGGGGCGTGGTCCGGGGAAGCAGGGGCAGGGCGAGTCCGACTCCGGCGAGCCGGACTCGGGCGAGCCGGACCAGGGGGAGTCGGACTCGGGCGAGCCGGACCAGTGGTAGCCGGACCAGGGGGAGCCGGACCAGTGCGCGCCGGATCAGGGCGAGGCGAACCCGCGCGGGTTCGACCCGGGCGAGCCGGATCGGGGCGACCGGCTCTCCGGGGGGCGGGTCCCGGGCGGGCGGGTCCGATCGCCTCAGGCGGGGACGCCCGCCGCCTCGACCTCTGCCACCAATCCGTCGACGATCCTTGCCAGCAGACCCTCGTCCTCGCATTCCGCCATGACCCGCACCAGTGGCTCGGTCCCGGACTTGCGGATGAGCAGGCGGCCCCGCCCCTCGAGCTGGCGCTCGGCCTCGGACATCGCGGCCTTCACGCTCGCGGCGGAGAGCGGGTCGGCCCCGGCCGCGTAGCGCACGTTCTTCAGCATCTGCGGCACTGTCTCGAACTGCCGGACCAGCTCGCTCGCCGGGCGCCGCGCGCCGACCATGTGGGCGAGGAACTGCAGCCCCGCGAGGAGGCCGTCGCCGGTCGTCGCGTAATCGGTCATCACGATATGGCCCGACTGCTCCCCGCCGAGGTTCCAGCCGCCGCGCCGCATCGCCTCGACCACGTAGCGGTCGCCGACCTTCGTCCGCTCCAGCCGCAGACCCTGGCCCTGCAGATGCCGCTCGAGCCCGAGATTGGACATCACCGTCGCCACCAGCGTGCCGCCCTGCAGCCGCTGCTCCGCCGCCCAGCGCCCGGCGAAGAGCGCCATCAGCTGGTCGCCATCCGCCACCTGCCCCTTCTCGTCGATGATGAGGACGCGGTCCGCGTCCCCGTCGAGGCAGATCCCGACATCCGCGCCATGGGTCAGCACCGTCTCGGCCGCGACGCGCGGCCGGGTCGAGCCGCAGCCGTCGTTGATGTTGGTGCCGTTCGGATGCGTTCCGACCTCGACCACGTCGGCGCCGAGTTCCCACAGCACCTCGGGGGCCACCCTGTAGGCCGCCCCGTTGGCGCAATCGACCACCACCTTCAGCCCGTCGAGCCGCAGGCCGGCGGGGAAAGTCGACTTCACCCGCTCGGCATAGCGGAACCGGCCATCGTCGATCCGCCGCGCCCGCCCGATATTGACCGCCTGGGCCAGCTCGATCTCGCGCGACATGATCCCCTCGATCTCGGCCTCCGCCGCGTCCGACAGCTTGAACCCGTCGGGGCCGAAGAACTTGATCCCGTTATCCTCGTGCGGATTGTGCGAGGCGGAGATCATGATCCCCACATCCGCCCGCATCGAGGTCGTCAGCAGCCCGACGGCCGGCGTCGGCACCGGCCCGAGCAGCAGCACGTTCATGCCCGTCGAGGTCAGCCCCGCCGTCAGCGCATTCTCGAACATGTAGCCCGACAGGCGCGTGTCCTTGCCGATCACTACCCGGTGCCCGTTGGACCCGTCGTTGCGGAAGAACCGCCCCGCCGCCGCGCCGAGGCGAAGCGCCATCTCCGCGGTCATGGGCGCACTGTTGGCCCGCCCCCGCACCCCGTCCGTCCCGAACAGCTTACGCATCGATCTCACCCGTTCCGCTCATGGCCTCGTGCAGGCGCAGGGCCTGCCGCGTTTCTGCCGCGTCGTGCACCCGGACGATCTGCGCCCCCTGATCGACCGACCAGAGCGCGACCGCGATCGAGCCGGGCCCGCGCGACTTCGCGTCCGGCGCCTGCCCGATCGTGCCTATGAAGCGCTTGCGCGACACCGCCGACAGCAGGGCCGGACCGAGGGCATGATACCGCGCCAGCGCCCGCAGGACAGCGACATTCTGTTGCAGGTTCTTACCGAACCCGATTCCGGGATCGACGATCAGGCGATCCTCCGCCACCCCGGCATCGAGAGCGGCGTCGATCCGCCGGGATAGCTCGTCGAAGACCTCCTCGACCACGTCGCCGTAGACGGCGCGCGCGTCCATGTCCGCCGGCGTGCCGCGGGCATGCATCAGGACGATCGGACAGCGTGCCCCGGCCACAACGCGGCCCATCTCGGGGTCGAAGGACAGCGCGGAGACGTCGTTGACGAGGTCGGCCCCCGCCTCCAGCGCGGCGGCCGCGACCCGTGCCTTGCGCGTGTCGACGCTGATCGGCGTGACGATCCCCTCGGCCCGGATGGCGCGGATCGCCGGGACGACACGGGCGATCTCCTCGTCGGTCCCGACCTCCGCCGCGCCGGGGCGCGTGCTCTCTCCGCCGATGTCGAGGATGTCCGCCGCCCCGGCCATCTCGCGCGCGCGGGCGATCAGCGCCCCCTGCGGCGAGAGGTCCCCGCCATCCGAGAAGCTGTCGGGCGTGACGTTGAGGATCCCCATGATCCGCGGCCTGTCGAGCGGCAGCCCGCAGAGATCCGGCCGCCGCGCCGAGAGGCGCCGCCGCTCTGCCGAGTCCAGCTCGGAGACCGGGACCGCCCGCCCGTCGCGCAGCACCTGCGAGAAGCGGATCCGCGCGCTGCCCGCGAGGGGGAGGCCGCCCTCCGTCGCCGCCGCGCTCGGGATCGGCTGCAGCCGGCTCATGCCATGCTTCCATACGCGGCGAGCCAGGTGGCGAGGTCGCCGCCCGTTTCGGGGGTCTCGCCGCTGTCCAGCAGCATCCGGGCCGGGGCCCAGACACAGGCGCGGCCCTGCCCCGCCATGTGCTCGAGCTCTGTCCGGGTCGCGACGACCGGCAGGCCGAGCCGGCCGCCCGCCGCCCAGGCCGCCTGGTCGAGCGCGAGAAGCGCGATGCGCCGCCGCGCCTCGCCCTCCGCCGCCGGCAGGGCGCGCATCGCGGGCGTGACGCAGAGGATCGCGGCACCCCCGGGGGGCTGCGCCCCCTCCTCTTCCGCGGCCAGGGGCGTGCCGATGCGGAAGCGGCGGGGCCCGGCCGCGCCGCCGTCGCGAACGATCTCCACCCCCAGATCGCCCGGCCCCCGGTCGAGCTTCTCGACCCGGACATGGACCCGCGCGGCCTGCGGCTCGGCCAGGACCCCCGCGGCGATCCGCTCGGCCAGCGTCTCGAGCAGGTCGACGCGCCCCGCCGCGACCGCGGCACCGACCGCGGCGGTGATCCGGTCGTAGGAGAGGATGGAATCGACGTCGTCCGCCCCGCCCGCCCCGGTCCCGCACACTTCGGCCACGACCGAGATCCGCAGCCGCTGGGTCTGGCCCCGCTCCTCTCCGAAGGCGCCGATCTCCACCTCGACGACATGGTCGCGGAGCGAGATCCGGTCGCCGCCGGCCGGGCCGGCGGAGGCAGCGGCCCGGCTTTCCAGCGGGGCGAAGGCGCTCGCGTCGTCGGTCATCTCGGCCTCGTCTGGCAGGGGCGTTGCATCGGGGGAACGGGGCCGGGATAGCCGCCGCGCCGCCGCCGGGCAAGCCGCTCAGCCGCGCGCCGGGCCGTCCCCGCCGAGGATCGCGAGCTGCGCCGCCGCCAGCCGGGCCACCGGGACCCGGAAGGGCGAGCAGGACACGTAGTCGAAGCCGAGCTCGCGGCTGAAGGCGATGGCCCGGCGGCTGCCGCCATGCTCGCCGCAGATCGACAGGGTCACGCCGGGGGACCGGGCCCGCCCCCGCTCCGCCCCCATGCGGATCAACTCGCCCACCCCTTCGGTATCGAGCAGATGGAACGGGTCCTCCTCGTAGACGCCCTCGCGGACATAGGCGGACATGAACCGCCCCGCATCGTCGCGCGACAGCCCGTAGGTCATCTGCGTCAGGTCGTTCGTGCCGAAGGAGAGGAAGGCGGCGTGCTCGGCGATGTCGCCGGCGCGCAGGCAGGCACGCGGGGTCTCGACCATCACGCCGAGGCGGTAGTCGAAATCGACCCCCGTCATCGCGCGGGTCGAGGCGGCGACGGCGTCGATCCGCGCCTTGACCAGCTCGACCTCGCGCATCGCGCTGACGAGGGGGATCATGATCTCGGGCACGACGGGGTCGCCGTGGCGCGCCGTCTCGGCCGTCGCCTCGAAGATGGCGCGGGCCTGCATCTCGTAGATCTCGGGCACGGTCACGCCCAGCCGCACGCCCCGCATCCCCAGCATCGGGTTGTATTCGCTCAGCGCCTCCACCCGGGCGGACACTTCCGGCACGGGCAGCGACAGCGTCTCGGCCAGCTCGCGCAGGCCCTGCTTGTCGGCGGGCAGGAATTCGTGCAGCGGCGGGTCGAACAGGCGGATCGTCACCGGCTGGCCCGCCATGATGTCGAACAGCGCCGCGAAGTCGGCCCGCTGCAGCGGCAGCAGCCGGTCCAGCACGGCGCGCCGGTCGTCCGGCTCCTCGGCGAAGATCATCTCGCGCATGAGGCCGATCCGGTCGCCCTCGAAGAACATGTGTTCGGTCCGGCAGAGGCCGATCCCCTCGGCCGCGAAGTTGCGCGCGGTCTGCGCGTCGCGCGGCGTGTCGGCATTGGCGCGGATCCCGATGTCGCGGAACCCGTCGGCCCAGCCCAGCAGGGTGCGGACGCTGTCGTGGAGGGCGGCCTCGACCGTCGCCGCCTCGCCGGCCAGCACCTCGCCCCGGGTGCCGTCGACGGTCACGATCTCGCCCTCCGCGATGCGCCGGCCGTCCGGGGCCACGATCACCCCCGCCCGCCGGTCGATGGCGAGGTCCGAGGCGCCGACGACGCAGGGCAGGCCGAGGCCGCGCCCGATCACCGCCGCGTGGCTGGTCACCCCCCCGCGCAGCGTGACGACGGCCCGGGCGACGTTCATGCCCCGGATGTCCTCGGGCGTGGTCTCGCGCCGGACGAGGATCGCCTCCTCGCCCCGCGCGGCGCAGGCCTGCGCCTCGGCGGCGGTGAAGCACAGCCGGCCGGCCGCAGCGCCGGGCGAGGCGGCGATGCCGCGGACCAGAAGGTCGCGATGCGCGCCGGCATCGACCTGCCGGTGCAGCAGCTCGGAGATCTCGTTCGGGTCGACCCGGCAGATCGCGTCCGCCCGGTCGATCACGCCGTCCTCGGCGAGATCGACCGCGATCCGCACCGCCGCGCGGGAGGAGCGCTGGACCCGCACCGCATCGAGGATGCGCAGCCGCTCGGCCTCGACCGTGAACTCGATCTGCATCTCCTCGCGCAGCCGGCGGCGGCCGATCCGGCCGAGGCGGTGCAGCTCGTCGAAGATGGCGGGACAGATATCCTCGAGCGAGGGGCCCCGCTCGTCGCGCGTGAGGTAGATCGCCCGCGCCTCGGACAGCGCGTCGCGGCCCTGGCTCTGGCTGAGATAGCGCCCGGTGACCTGCGGCTGGCCGCTGGCCCCGTCGACGAACTGGATCACGCCCGATCCGCTCTCGTCCGGGCCGACGCCCATCGCCATCTCCTGCACGACGAGGCCGAGCCCGGCATCGGCCGGCGCGCCCTTGGCCTGCCGCAGCAGGCGCGCGGTCGTCCCCTCCCAGGCCCGGGCCATCGAGCGCAGCACCTCGGCCAGCTGCACCCCCGGATCCTGCGGGAAGGGCTCGTCCGTCTCGGCCTCCCACGCGGAAAGCAGTGCGGCGAGCGCCGCTTCCGGCGGGGCGCCGGCATCGGGCTCGAACGTCTCGGGATCCAGCCGCGCGACATGGACCGCGTAGGTCTGGACGAAGCGCAGGTAGAGCCGGCTCGCCGCCGCCGCGCCGATGGTGCGGGACAGGCGCGCATGGGCCGCATCCGACATGCCGATGTTCAGCACCGCGCCCGGCCCGCCCCAGTCGGGATCCTGGCTGGACGGGCGGACCGACAGCAGCCGCCCCGGCTCGAACGCGGCGAGGATGGCGGCGATGTCGGGCATCCGCCCGCGTGCGATCCCGCGGATCGCATCGAAGGACAGCGCGACGGTGGCCGGGACCGGGAAGTCCAGCCGGATCAAGCGCTGCAGGCATTTCGCCCGCCCGCCATGCACGGCGGCCGACAT
This sequence comes from Wenxinia saemankumensis, assembly GCF_900141735.1. Lineage (GTDB taxonomy): Bacteria > Pseudomonadota > Alphaproteobacteria > Rhodobacterales > Rhodobacteraceae > Wenxinia > Wenxinia saemankumensis. The sequence continues at coordinate 197,016 of NZ_FQYO01000005.1, read as the reverse complement.
CCGCGCCGTGGGCGTGATCGGGGTGACTTCGTCGAAGATCGGAAATTGCTGCATCGCGGCGAGGCTCCTGTCCCGGGCAACATAACCGGGGCGGTCCGCCTTTCAAACGCCGACGATCGCCGCAGCTGTCTAGACGGCGAGCGATATTCCGTGACGGCCCGCGAGATCGGTGAAGAACTGCCAGGCGACCCGCCCCGACCGGGCGCCCCGCGTCGCCTGCCATTCGATCGCCTCTGCGCGGAGGGTATCCTCGTCGACCTGCACGCCGTGGGCCTCGCAATAGCCGCGGATCATGGCGAGATACTCGTCCTGCCCGCAGGGATGGAAGCCGAGCCACAGCCCGAACCGGTCGGAGAGGGAGACCTTCTCCTCGACCGCCTCGGAGGGATTGATGGCGCTGCCGCGCTCGTTCTCGATCATGTCGCGGGGCATCAGGTGCCGGCGGTTCGACGTGGCGTAGAGGATGACGTTGTCCGGCCGCCCCTCGATCCCGCCGTCGAGCACGGCCTTCAGGCTCTTGTAATGCGCGTCGTCGTGGCTGAACGACAGGTCGTCGCAGAACAGCAGGAAGCGCCCCGGCGCGCCGCGCAGCAGGGCGAGGCAGCGGTCGATGGAGGCGAGGTCCTCGCGCTGGATCTCGACGATCTTCAGCGCCGCGTGCGCCCTCTGAACCGCGCCGTGGATCGCCTTGACGAGGCTCGACTTTCCCATGCCCCGCGCCCCCCACAGCAGGGCATTGTTCGCCGGCAGCCCGGCAGCGAAGCGGCGGGTGTTGTCCATCAGCGTGTCGCGCGCCCGGTCGATCCCGACGAGAAGCGAGACATCGACCCTGTTCACCCGCTCCACCGGCACGAGCCGGTCGGGGTCGGGCTGCCAGACATAGGCGCTCGCGCTGAAATCGGGGGCGGCGGCGGGGGGCGGCGCCAGACGCTCCAGCGCCGCCGCGATCCGCTCGAGCGGGTCGGTCACTTCTCGGCCTCGTCCTCGTCGTCCTCGAACCACAGGCCCTGGGCCCTCAGCTCGGCCTCGCGCTTGCGCTCCACCCGGCCGACGAGGATCACCGACACCTCGTAGAGGCCGTAGACGACCGCGAAGAGGATCACCTGGCTGACGATGTCGGGCGGCGTGGCGAGCGCGGCGACCACGAGGATGCCGACCACCGCGTATTTCCGCGTCCGCTTCAGCCCCTCGGCCCCGACAAGCCCCGCCTTGCCCATCAGCGTCAGCAGGACGGGCAGCTGGAAGCACAGGCCGAAGGCGACGATGAACTTGATCGTCAGTCCCAGATAGGCCTGCGCGGACCCCTGGAAGGCGATGCCGGCGACCGCCGTCTCGTCCTCGACGCCGTCGAGCAGGCTGCCCGGCTGCTGGAAGCCGAGGAAGAAGTCGAAGGCGAGCGGCGTGATCACGTAATAGGCGAAGGCCGCCCCGGCGAGGAACATGACGGGCGAGGCGATGAGGAACGGCAGGAAGGCGTTCTTCTCGTTCCGGTAGAGGCCCGGCGCCACGAACCGCCACATCTGGTAGGAGATGATGGGGAAGGACAGGACGAGCCCACCCAGAAGCGAGATGTTGATCGCGACGAAGAACCCTTCCTGCAGGGCGATCAGGATCAGGCCGCAGCTCTCGCGCCCCTCGTCCTCGAGCGCCTGGCAGAGCGGGCGCGTCAGGAAGTCGAAGAGCGGGTTCCAGACGGTGAAGCAGATCACCATCCCCACGACGAAGGCCGCGAGCGACCACATCAGCCGCGTGCGCAGCTCGGCCAGGTGCTCGATCAGCGGGGCCGAGCTGTCCTCGATCTCGTCGCGCGTCGTGCTCACGATTGCGTCTCCGTCTGGGGCGCCGCCTGGCCGGTCCCGGCGGGCGCGCCCGGATCGGGCTGCGGCGCCGTCGTCCGGGCCGGGGCGGGATCGGCCATCGGCGCGGCGGCCGGGGTGGCCCCGGGCCGCGACCCGAAATCGGGCTCGGGCTCGTCCGACATCTCGGCCGCGTCGCTCGCCTCTGCCTCGGCCGCCTCGCGGGCCCTGCGCTCCTCGGCCTTGCGGGCCGCGCCCTCGGCCATCCGGTCGCGCGCCTCGGCGCGCTCCTTCGACAGGGCCTGCGTCGCCCCGCCCGGCTTGACGTTGCGCTTGCCGCTATCGGTCATCGCGTTCTTCACCGCATCGGTGCCGAAGCTCTTGGGGTTGGCCGCGGCGCGGAGCGTCTTCTCGACCTCCTTCACCCCGGCCTCGTCGGCCGCCGCCTCCATCGCGCGCGAGAATTCACGCGCCATGGCCCGGGCCTTGCCGGTGAACTGGCCGACCTGCCGGAACAGGCCGGGCAGGTCCTTCGGCCCCACGACGATGAGCGCCACGATGGCGATGAGGAGCGTCTCGCTCCAGCCCAGCCCGAACATGCCTCAGTCCCCCGCGCGCGGTCAGCCGCGCTGGTGCTCGGAATTGCGGTCGTGGACCGTGCCCTGCTCGGGCGCGGCGCTATCGTGGCTGACCGAATTCGAGGCGTTCTCGATCTCGCCCTTGCCCTCGTCCACGCCCTTCTTGAAGGCGGTGATGCCCTTGCCGACCTCGCCCATCAGCGACGAGATCTTGCCGCGGCCGAACAGGACCAGCACCACGACGGCGATGAGCAGAAGGCCCGGCAGGCCGATATTGTTGAGCATGTCGTCTCTCCCAAACTGACGCATGGGGGCCGGGGCCCCGGTGATCGCCCTCCCTCCCTACCCGCTCGGCGGGGGGCGACGAAAGGGGCGGGGCGGCCCCGCGCCGCCCGATCCGCCCGTCGCGGCCCGCTTTCCGGCCCGGCAGGCTCAACTGCCATTTTCCTGTCTGTTGGGCCGTGATAGGGTCCCGTCATGGCCGACCGTTCCGCCACAGCCGCCCGCCGCGAGGCGCTGATGCGCCTGCTCCAGTCCGGCCGCCTCTGGCGGGGGGAGGATCTGGCGGCGCGCCTCGGCGTGTCGCTGCGCACGATCCACCGCGACCTCGCCCTGATGGGGAAGGCCGGCCTGCCCGTGGCGGGGGCGCGCGGCCTCGGCTACGTGGCCACGGCCGAGATCGCGCTGCCGCCCCTGCACCTGAGCGCGCTCGAGATGGAGGCGCTGCAGGCCGCGCTCTCGGGGCTGGCCGCGACCGCGGACGACCGGGCTCCCGCCGCCGCGGCCCTGCTCGCCAGGATCGAGGGCGAAACGGGCGCGGCCGCACTCCGCGCGGATCCGCTGGAGGCGGCGGCCGGCGCCCTGCCCCACCTGCCGGCCCTGCGCCGCGCCATCGCCGCGCGGCAGAAGGTCCGGCTCGGGGGGCGCGTGCTGCATCCGCTGCGCCTCGCCTGGTGGGGCGGCGCGTGGCGGCTGGTCGCCTGGGACGTGGGCGCGGGGGACTTCGCCGAGGAGGCGGTCCATCGGGGGGCCGGCCGGGACGGCGACCTCGCGGTCCTGCCCGAGCTCTTCGAGGACCGGCCCGGCCAGCGGCTCGAGGATTACCTCGCCGCCGGCTGATCCGCCCCGCCCCGCACCGGGAAGACGAAGCAGCGGTCGCGGCGCATCATCAGCCAGAGCGGCGTGCCCGGCCGCGGGAGGAAGACCGAGGGAACCTGCGCCTTCAGCACGGAGCCGTCGAAGTCCATCCGGAACTCGACCAGGCTTTCCGATCCCATGAAGCGCGCGCGCGTGACGACGCCGCGCGCCGGCGTGCCCTCGGCGGCGGTGGGCAGCGGGCCCCGCCCCGCGCGGTCGAAATCGATCTTGAGGTGCTGCGGGCGGATCACGATCTCGACCTCGGTGCCGTCGGGCAGGCCGGGGGTGAGGAACTGGCCGAAGGCCGTCTCGGTCAGCGCGCCCCGCACCTGCCCCCGGATCACGTTGACGTCGCTGAAGAAGGCCGCCGCCTCGCGGTCCACGGGGGCATTGTAGATGTTGTAGGGCGCGCCCTGCTGCACGATCCGCCCGCCCCGCATCAGCGCGATCTCGTCGGCCATGCGCATCGCCTCGGCCGGCTCGTGCGTGACGAGGACGACGGCCGTCCCCTCGGCCTGGAGGACGGCCAGCGTCTCGTCCCGGATGTCGTCGCGCAGCCGCTCGTCGAGGCCCGAGAAGGGCTCGTCCATCAGCATGATCCGCGGCCGCGGCGCCAGCGCGCGGGCCAATGCCACGCGCTGCTGCTCGCCGCCCGACAATTCGTGCGGGTACTTCCGGGCGAAGCGCGACATGCCGACCTTGGCGAGTTGCGCCTCGACGATCCTGTCGCGGTCGGCGCGAGGGCCCTTCAGGCCGAAGGCGACGTTGCCGGCCACGTCGAGATGGGGAAACAGAGCGAAATCCTGGAACATCAGCCCGATTCCCCGCGACTCCGGCGGCACCTGGACGGTCTCGTCGAAGACGGGCGCCCCGTCGGCGCGGATCGTGCCGGCATCGGGCGTGTCGACCCCGGCGATCATCCGCAGCGTCGTGGACTTGCCGCAGCCGGACGGGCCGAGCAGGCAGGTCACCTGCCCCGCCTCGACGCTCAGCGACACCCCGCCCACGACCTCGCGCCCGCCGAAGCGGCGGACGAGGTCACGCACCTCGAGACGAGGCGGCGCGGCAGAGGCGGCGGGGCTGGGCGGCATCGGTCGGTCCCGACGAAAACGGTCGGGGGCGAGCTAGCAATCCCCCCGCCGGGGCGCAAGGCGCCGCCCGGCCGGGACCCGCCACGCCGCCGACGGCCGGCGGACTCGCCGCACCCTTGCTGCTGCCTGGCGCCTCTGCCTCTCGCAGCGGGGCGTCTTCCCTCTTCCTGCCGGCGGATGCGCCGGGGGCCTGCCGCGGACTGCGGGATCGCGGGCGCCCTCTCCCGATCGCCGACCCGATCCCGCCGGCCGGCAGCGACGCGGCACTGGACAAGCCGGCCCCCCCGCCCCACGGTCCCGCGCATGTTCCCGATCCGCGATCACAATCCGTCCCGGCACGTCCCGGTCGTCACGCTGGGCCTGATGGCGGTCAACATCGCGGTCTATCTCTGGGGGCTGGCCGTGCTGACCGACGACCGGGCGACCTGGGACTTCTATCTCGACTGGGCGTTGTTCCCCGCGCGCCTGTCGGACCTGCAGGGAATGCACACCCTCGTCACCTCGACCTTCCTGCATGCGGGGTTCTGGCACTTGGCCGGGAACATGCTGTTCCTCTGGATCTACGGCGACAACATGGAGGACGAGTTCGGCCGCGTCGGCTTCCTGCTGTTCTACCTCGCCGGCGGGATCGCGGCCTCGCTGCTGCAATGGGCGGCCGAGCCGTGGTCGCCGATCCCGGTGGTCGGCGCCTCGGGCGCGATCGCCGCGGTGATGGGGGGCTACCTGCTGCTCTTTCCCCGCGCCCGGATCGACATCCTGCTCTTCCTCGTCGTCTATGTCCGCACCTTCGCCGTTCCGGCCTTCCTCGTCCTCGGACTGTGGTTCGCGCTGCAGATCTTCGGCGGGGTGAACACGCCCACCGACGAGGGCGGGGTGGCCTACTGGGCCCATATCGGCGGATTCGCGGCGGGGCTGGCGCTGACCGTGCCGCTCTGGCTGCGGCTCGGCGGGCCGGGCTACTGGACGCGGACCCACGGCCATCCGCCCCACCCCGAAACGGCGATGGTCGAGAGCCGGGTGCCCGTCGTGCGGCGCAGGCGATGAGCGCGGAGCGCCCCGGCGCGATGCGCCTGACCTGCCATTGCGGCGCGGTCGAATTACGGGTCCGCCCGTCGGTCCCGCTGGGGGCCGCGCGCCATTGCGACTGCTCGTTCTGTCGCCGGCGGGCCGCCGCGACCGTCACGGTGCCGCTGGAGGATCTGGAGATCCTGCGCGGGGCGGAGGCGCTGACCCTCTACCGGTGGAACACCGGCACCGCGCACCACTGGTTCTGCAGGACCTGCGGCATCTACACCCATCACCGGCGGCGGTCCGCGCCGGAATACGGCGTCAATCTCGGCGCGCTCGACGGGGTCAATCCCGCCGAATACGAGCCGCTGCCCTGGGCGGACGGCGTGAACCATCCCTCTGACCGGGCGGACGGGGCGGGCTAGGGCTGCTGCGGGGCGGCGCCGGGCGCCGCCCGCGCGGCATCAGGCCTCGACCGAGCGCAGCAGGCCGGCGAAGCTTTCGAACACCTCGGGGTTCGCGGCGACGATGCGGCCGGTGCCGATCGGATCCTCGCCCTCGCGCAGGCCCTGGACGTAGCCGCCCGCCTCCTGCACCAGCACGATCCCCGCGGCCATGTCCCAGGCGCCGATCTCGCGCTCCCAGTAACCGTCGAGCCGGCCCGCCGCGACATAGGCGAGGTCGAGCGAGACCGCCCCCAGCCGCCGCACGCCGGCGCTTTCCGGCATCAGCCGGGCGAGGTCCTTCAGCGTCGCGGGCAGCGTCCGCTTGGCGCCGAAGGGGACGCCGGTGGCGAACAGGCACTCGGTGAGGCGCCGCCGGCCCGAGACGCGGATCCGCCGGTCGTTCATCCAGGCGCCCTCGCCCTTCTCGGCCCAGAAGAGCTCGTCCTTGGCGGGGTCGTAGACCACGCCCGAGACGATCTGGCCCTTGTGCTCCAGCGCGATGGAGATCGCCCAGTGCGGCAGCCCGTGCAGGTAGTTCGACGTGCCGTCGAGCGGGTCGACGATCCAGCGGCGCGTCGGATCCTGCCCCTCGATGGTGCCGCCCTCCTCGCCGAGGAAGCCGTAGGAGGGGCGCGCCTCCATCAGGATGTCGCGGATCGTCGCCTCGGCCTTGCGGTCGGCACGGGTGACGAAATCGCCCGGCCCCTTGGTCGAGACCTGCAGCTGCTCCACCTCTCCGAAATCGCGCACGAGGCCGCGGGCCGCGGTGCGGGCGGCCTTCACCATGACGTTGAGATTCGCGCTGCCCGCCATCTGGACTGCCTCCGGAATTCGCCGCTGTCGATCAGGGGGCGCGTATAGGCGTGGGGACCCGCCGCGGCAAGGGAGGGCGGCGGCCCGGGTCCGACCGGGGCGGACCGGTCGGAGCCGCCGCCCGGCGGGGCGGGGAAGGACGACGATGGGCGCCTCGCCCTCCCCCTCGATCCGGCGCCGGATCGGGCGGGCCATCGCCTGCCCCGCCCGGCGAGTTCCGGGACCCCCATGCGGACCCGAACGGAGGGAGCGGGGCGGGGCCGGCGGATCGGACGGCGCTCCCGGATCCGTCGGCGCCCCGGCCCAGGCGGTCAGGGGCGGGCCCGCGCGGGGCCGATCCCGCCCCCTGCCGTTCCGATGATGGCCGCTCAGACCTCGCTCGTGCGCTGCAGCTTCACCGCCTCCTGCCGGGCGAGGCGGATGAGATGGGCCATGAAGGGGCGGCTTTCCTCCCCCGCGCGGGTCGCGGCGTAGAGGCGCCGTGTCAGGCCGCCTTCGGTGATCCGCCGCGTGACGTGGTCGGCGCCGGTGCGGATGCCGCGCAGCACCCAGTCGGGCAGCACCGTCACGCCCCGGTGCGAGGCGACGAGCAGCAGGATCACGGCCGTCAGCTCCACCCGCCGGATCACCGCCGGCTCCACCCCCGCGGGCGTCAGCAGCTCGGTGAAGACGTCGAGGCGCGAGCGGTCGACCGGGTAGCAGATCAGCGTCTCGCCCCGGAAATCCTCGGCCGTGACGAAGGGCTTCCCGGCCAGCCGGTGCCCCGCCCCCGCGACGAAGACCGGCTCGTAGTCGAAGAGCGGGGTGAAGACCGTCTCGGCATCCTCCTCGGGATCGGAGGAGATGACCACGTCCACCTCCTCGCGGCGCAGGGCAGCCAGCGCGTCGAAGGCGCGACCGGGCCGGATGTCGATGTCGATCTCGGGCCAGGCGCGGCGGAACTGCTCGAGCACCGGCAGCAGCCATTCGAAACAGGCATGGCATTCGATGGCGATGTGCAGCCGCCCCGCCCGCCCGGTCCGCAGGCCCGCGAATTCCGCCTCGATGTCGTCCACCATCGGCAGGATGCGCTCGGCCGCCTCGAGCAGGCGCCGCCCCGCGGCCGACAGCTTCATCGGCTTGGACCGCCGGACGAACAGCTCGACCCCCGCCTGGTCCTCGATCCCGCGGATCTGGTGGCTGAGCGCGGATTGTGTGATGCCGAGGCGGTCCGCGGCCCGGGCCAGACCGCCGGTATCGTGGATCGCCTTGATGGTCCGCAGGTGCCGGAACTCGATATGCATCTGGCTCGCTCGTGCAATGCAACTCATCATGAGGATGAGAGTTATGAGTTTGTCTCACGGAGGCATCCGTGGGACAAGGCATGACCAGCCGATGAGAGTGACCGAGATGACCCGCCCCGCCGCCCTGTCCTTCGAGTTCTTTCCGCCGAAATCGCTCGAGGCGTCGTTCCGCCTGTGGGATTGCGCGACGACGCTCGCCCCGCTCGACCCCGAATTCGTGTCCGTGACCTACGGCGCCGGCGGCACGACCCGCAAGCTCACGCACGAGGCGGTCGCGGCGATCCACAAGACGATGGGCCTGCGCGTCGCGGCGCACCTGACCTGCGTCGACGCCACCAGGGCCGAGACGATGGAGATCGTCGACGGCTATGCCGAGGCCGGGGTGAGCGAGATCGTCGCGCTGCGGGGCGACCCGCCGAAAGGATCCGGCGGCTTCGCCGCCCATCCCGAGGGCTTCGCCGGCTCGGTCGAGCTGATCGAGGCGATCGCGGCGCGCGGCGGCTTCAACATCCGCGTCGGTGCCTATCCCGAGCGGCATCCCGACGCCGCGACCGAGGCCGCGGATATCGAGCATCTCAAGCGCAAGATCGACGCGGGCGCGACCAGCGCGATCACCCAGTTCTTCTTCCAGGCCGAGACGTTCTTCCGCTTCCGCGACGCCTGCGCGAAGGCCGGGATCGACGCGCCGATCATCCCCGGCATCCTGCCGGTCGAGAACTGGGCGGGCTGCCAGAAATTCGCCGCCGCGACCGGCACCTCGATCCCGCCGCTACTGCGCGAGGGATTCGACCGCGCGGCCGCAGATGGCAGCGCCGAGCTCTATGCCACCGCCGTGGCGACGCAGCTCTGCGACAACCTGCTCGAGGGCGGAGTGGAGCATCTGCACTTCTACACGCTGAACCGGCCCGAGCTCACCCGCGACGTCTGCCACGCGCTCGGCCTCGCCCCGCCGGTCGCGCTGGAACAGGTGGCCTGACCGGAGCGGCCGGACGGGCGCCTCCCGTCCGGCCCCGCCATTTCCGTCCCGCCTTGCCCCCCGCCCGGCCCTTGCCTATAGGGCACGCCGGACGGCCAGGGACGACGCGATCAATGCCCATCCTCGTGATGAAATTCGGCGGCACCTCCGTCGCCAATCTCGACCGCATCCACCGGGCGGCGAAGCGCGTCGCGCTGGAGGTGGCGAAGGGCTACGACGTGATCGTCGTCGTGTCGGCCATGTCGGGCGAGACGAACAAGCTGGTCGATCATGTCGCCGGCACCTCGCCGCTCTACGACGCGCGGGAATACGATGCCGTCGTGTCCTCGGGCGAGAACGTGACCGCCGGCCTGATGGCGCTGCGCCTGCAGGAGATGGAGATCCCCGCCCGGTCCTGGCAGGGCTGGCAGGTGCCGGTCCGCACGACCAGCGCCCATGCCTCCGCCCGGATCGAGGAGATCCCGCCCGCCAACATCCTGACCAAGTTCGCCGAAGGGATGCGCGTCGCGGTGGTCGCCGGCTTCCAGGGGATCAGTCCGGAGGGCCGGATCACGACGCTGGGCCGGGGCGGGTCGGACACGACCGCCGTCGCCTTCGCCGCCGCCTTCGACGCCGAGCGCTGCGACATCTACACCGATGTCGACGGTGTCTACACGACGGATCCCCGGATCTGCGAGAAGGCGCGCAAGCTCGACCGCATCGCCTTCGAGGAGATGCTGGAACTGGCCTCGCTGGGGGCCAAGGTGCTGCAGACCCGCTCGGTCGAGCTGGCGATGCGCTACAAGGTGCGCCTGCGGGTGCTGTCGTCGTTCGAGGAGCCGTCCGAAGAGGCCGGCACGCTCGTCTGCGCGGAGGAGGACATCATGGAAAGCAACGTGGTCGCCGGGGTCGCCTACAGCCGCGACGAGGCGAAGGTGACGCTGATCTCCGTCGCCGACCGTCCCGGCATCGCCGCCGCCATCTTCGGCCCGCTGGCCGAGGCGGGGGTGAACGTCGACATGATCGTGCAGAACATCTCGGAGGACGGGCGCACGGACATGACCTTCTCCTGCCCGCAGGACCAGATCCTGCGCGCCGAGCAGGCGCTGGCCGCGGCGCGGGGAAGCGAGGCGATCGGCTATTCCGACCTCGTCGTCGACCGGGCGGTGGCCAAGGTCTCGATCGTCGGGATCGGGATGCGCTCGCATGCCGGGGTCGCGGCCAAGATGTTCGCCACGCTTCGCGACGAGGGGGTGAACATCAAGGTCATCACCACCTCCGAGATCAAGGTCAGCGTGCTGATCGACCGCAAGTACATGGAACTCGCGGTGCAGGCCCTGCACGACGCCTTCGGACTGGACCAGGCCGCCTGATCGCGCGTCGCGGCCGGACCTGACGCCGCGGCCCGGCCGGAACCGGCCGAGGCGGCGGGCGCCGCCCGGCAGGATCCGGCCCGTGACGGCCCGGCCCCGCAACCCGTCATCCTGCTCGCCGTTCTGTTCCTGCAAGGCGCCGGTGCCCCGTCCCACCCCGGACGGACGGACCCAGCGCTCCACGAGAGCAGAACGCAGGAGGACGAACCGATGCGCAGGAATCTCGAACTCGCCGCCATCGCCCTGATCGCAGGCACCCTGTCGGGGAGCGCGATCGCCCAGTCGACGGCGACCGACCGCAACGGGCAGGCGACCGGCATGGACGATACGATGTCCACCGAAGGGGAGGCCGGGGCCGACCTCTCTTCCGACGCCGGGGCCGCGCCGGACTGGACCGGCAGTTTCGACAGCTACGGCTCGGTGATCGCCAGCCTGCGCGCGCAGGACAGTGACGCCGCCCGCACCGCCATCGGCTTGGTGGAAAGCGCGGAGAGCGTCGCCTTCGTTCGCCTGTCCGAGTTGAACGGCAATGGCGCCGAGAACGGCCAGGCGCTCGACAATGCGATCTCGGCAGAGAGCGCCGACATGGCCTCTTTCGTGGCCGAGCTCGACGCGTCCGAGCCGGTGCGCGACGCGCTGGAGGCGAACGACTACACCGCCTCGGACGTGGTGGCCTGGAGCAGCGGCAGCGGAGGCAGGCTGACGCTGGTCATCGACGACCGGGCCTGACCCCCCGGAAGAGACCTTGGACCGGTCAGGGAAGGGGTGCGCGCCGCGCGCCCCTTCCTGCGTTCCGGCCCGGCGAAGTTCGGCCGGCACAGCCGCGGGCCGGGAACGGCAGGTCGGTCCGGTCGGTTCAGCCGGCAATGGGGCAAGACCCTGACAGGAGAAGATCCATGCTCATGCGAACGACGAAACTCGCCGCAATGGCCGCCGCCGCCCTCGCCCTCGCCGCCCCCACGCTCGACGCCCAGGGGAATGGCAACGGGAACGGGAACGGGAACGGGAACGGGAACGGGAACGGGAACGGACGCAACAACGGAAACGGCAACGGTAACGGCAATGGCAACCGCGACTTCGTTCCGCCGGGCCATGGCGGCACGCCCCCGGGCCAGCTCCGCCGCGCCGCGCCCGGGGAGTATCGCGAGGACACCGTGGTCGTCGTTCGCCGGATCTACGTCGTGCCGGAGGAGGACATCGTCGAGGACGGGATCGTCGACTATGACGAGGAATACGCGACCGACGAGGACGCCGAGGGCCTGACCTACGGCGCGCTCGTCTCGGGCCTGCGCACCGGCGAGATGGACCTCACGGCAGAGGATCTGGACGGCGTGACGGGAATCGACGTGGTCGATCTCAGCGCACTGCCCGGCGAAGGGGCCGAGAACGGGCTGGGGCTCTACCAGGCGCTCGCGGACGATCCACAATACACGATGGACCTGCAATCCCTCATCGCCGGCACCCCCCTGCTGCGGGACGCGCTGGTCGGTGCCGGATACGAGGTGGCGGACATCGTCGCCTGGACGGTGCAGGGCGAGCAGCTGCTGTTCATCAACGACGATCTGCGCTGACGGCAGGGCGGCGGGCGGGACTTTGTCCTTTCCGCCGCCCCGGCCCCTGTGATCTAAGCGGGCGACGGAAACGAAGCGTTTCGAGGACCCGCCATGGCCGATGCCCGCACCGAGACGGAGAGCCGCAAGCTCCTCGGCCGGCTGCGCGACGTCATGGCGGAGGACAGCGCCGGGCAGGAGCGGCTCGACCGCATCGTGCATCTCATCGCCTCGTCGATGCAGACCGAAGTCTGCTCGATCTACCTCTTCCGCGACCCCGAGACGCTGGAGCTCTGCGCGACCGAGGGACTCGATGCGGGCGCCGTGCACCAGACCCGCATGCGCCTCGGCGAGGGTCTCGTCGGGCGCGTCGCCCGGACCCGGATCGCGGTGAATACCGCCGACGCCCCCTCGGCACGCGGCTTCCGCTACATGCCCGAGACCGGGGAGGAGCGGTTCTCGTCCTTCTGCGGGATCCCGATCCAGCGGCTCGGCGACACGCTGGGCGTCCTCGTCGTGCAATCCAAGGATGCGCGCGAATACACGGCCGACGAGGTCTACGCGCTGGAAGTCGTGGCGATGGTGCTGGCCGAGATGACCGAGCTCGGCGCCTTCACCGGCGAGGGGGCCGCCCTGTCGGCCCGCCATACCCGCGCGGCGATGTTCCGCGGCACCCAAGGGCAGGAAGGTGCGGCCCAGGGCCGGGTCTGGCTGCACGAGCCGCGCGTCGTCGTCACCAATCCCGTCTCGGACGACCCCGAGGCCGAGCTGACGCGCCTGCGCGAGGCGGTCGACCGGCTGCGGCTGTCGGTGGACGACATGCTCTCCTCCGCCCGCACGATGGATGCCGAGCAGGTGCAGGTGCTCGAGACCTACCGCATGTTCGCCAATTCCCGCTCGTGGATGCGGCGGATGGAGGCCGACGTGGAAAGCGGCCTGTCCGCCGAGGCGGCCGTCGAGAAGGAACAGTCGCAGGCCCGCGTCCGGATGGCGCAGGCGGGCGACCCCTATCTGCGCGAGCGGCTGTCGGACCTCGACGACCTGTCGAACCGGCTGCTGCGGATCCTGACCGGCCAGGGCCGCGACACCGGGGCCGAGATGCCCGAGCGGCCCGTCCTCGTCGCGCGCAACATCGGGCCGGGCGAGCTGCTCGACTACGGCAAGCGGCTGAAGGGCATCGTGCTGGAGGAGGGGTCGGTCGGCAGCCATGCCGCCGTCGTCGCCCGCGCCTGGGCGATCCCGCTCGTGATCCATGCCCGCGGCATCCTGACCGAGGCGCTGAACGGCGACACGATCCTCGTCGACGGCGATCAGGGCATCGTCCACCTGCGCCCCGACGAGCAGGTGAAGAACGCCTTCGCGGACAAGATCGCGATGCAGGCCCGCGCGATGGAGCGCTATGCCTCGATCCGGGACGAGCCCGCGACGGCGCGCTGCGGCACGACGATCGGGTTGCACATGAATGCCGGCCTGATCGCGGATCTGCCCTCGCTCCCCTCCTCGGGGGCCGAAGGGGTGGGGCTGTTCCGGACCGAGCTGCAGTTTCTCGTCCGCAACCAGATGCCCAAGCGGGGCGAGCTGGAATCCATCTATTCGCACGTGATGGACAGCGCGCGCGGCAAGCGCGTCGCCTTCCGCACGCTCGACATCGGCTCGGACAAGGTGCTGAGCTACATGAAGCCCACGGACGAGCCGAACCCGGCGATGGGCTGGCGGGCGATCCGGGTGGGACTCGACAAGCCGGGCGTGCTGCGGATGCAGCTCCAGGCGCTGATCCGCGCCGCGAAGGGGCGGCCGCTGAGCGTCATGTTCCCCTTCATCGCCGATCCGCGCGAGTTCCGGGCCGCGCGGGACGAGTTCGACAAGGCCATGGAGCGCGAGCGGATCCTCGGCCACCTCCTGCCCGAAAGCGTCGAGGTCGGCGCGATGCTCGAGACGCCGAGCCTCGTCTTCGCCAATGACAGCTTCTTCCGCGAGGTGGATTTCCTGTCGGTCGGGGGCAACGATCTCAAGCAGTTCTTCTTCGCCGCAGACCGCGAGAACGAGCGGGTGCGCCGGCGCTACGACACGCTCGACGTCAGCTTCCTCAACCTGCTCGACACGATCGTCGAACGGTGCCGGTCCAACGGCACCCCCCTCTCCTTCTGCGGCGAGGATGCGGGCCGCCCGGTCGAGGCGCTGGTCCTCGCCGCGCTCGGCTTTCGGACGCTGTCGATGCGGCCGGCCTCGATCGGGCCGGTCAAGCACCTGCTGCGCCGCGCCCATCTGGGCGAGGTGCGCGGCATCATCGAGGCCGCCCGCAACCGCGGCCACCACGTGCGCGAGGCGGTCACGGACTGGATCGCCGCCCAGCCCCCTGCTCCGGATTGAGGCGACCGGGCGAAGACCCGGCTCCGACGCAGGCCGCCCCGGCCCGGGCGCGGGATCAGGCGCGGGTCACCGGCGCAGAGGCGCGCGCGAGCTCGGCGTGGAACGCATCCAGCACCTGCGCCTCGCCATGCTCGCGGATCAGCTCGCGCAGGCCGAAATGGACGTGGGCGAGTTCGACGTAGTAATCGACGAAGGCGTAGTTGATGCCGGCTCCGGCCACCGCCCCGACCAGCGGCACGGCCCCGGCGGCGAGCTTCTGACCCAGCACGGCGGCGAAGCGCGGCGCGACCCGGCCGATCAGCGTGTGGATCGCCGGGCCGGTCAGGCCCAGCCGCGCGCCGATGAAGGAGGTGTCGATCCCGTCATCCGCCTCTCCCGGCAGGCCCGCGCCGAAGACGCGCAGGCATTCGGCGCGCGTCGCCTCGGCGGTGGGATCCTCGCCATGCGCCTCGGCCACGCCCTGCACGGCGCGGAAGATCACGGCCGTCGTGACGGGAATCTCGGCGAGGACGGTTGGCAGGCCCCCCGCCCCGCCCAGCGCGCCCGAGACGGTGCCGAGCGCGCGGTGATGCCAGTCGGTGCCGACCCGTGCGGCGAGCGGCCCCCGGCGGCTGGCGGCGGCGGCGTCGTAGGCCCGCGACAGGGCCGAGCGCGCGGCCCCCTCGATCTGGCCGCGCGCGCCCTTGGGTAGGAACTTCATCCCGTCCTCGACCTGCTTGCCGGCCAGCGAGATGACACGCATCACCACCCCGTTCGCCGCGCGCTGGCGCCGGGCGAGGCCGGCAATCTCCGTCCGGGCCGCCTCGGTCAGCGGGGCGGGCGGATGGTCGGGGTTCACGTCGCGCAGGGGGCGGCTCTCGGGATCGCTCATGGCACCGAAGATGGGGGGTCGCGGGCCCGCGATCAATCTCCCGCGAAGGTGGATCGCAGGGCGCGGCGCCGGCCGCCGAGGGGACCCGCGGCTCCGTCACGGGACCCGGGCGGCGCGCCGAGCATCGCGCCGCCCCCCCCCCCGGCGACGCGCGCGGGGCCCTTCCGGCGCGCGGGAACGCGGGCCCGGCCTGCCCGGGCGGATCCCCGGGCGCGGCGGCACGATCCGCAGCGGGGCGCCGTCCCCTCGTGCGGGCGCTTGCCCTCGCGGCGCGCCCCCGCGCCCATCGCGGCAGAGCGCGGGCGGGCCCGGTCGGTCCCCGCCGCGCCGATGCGCCAGTGCGCCGATCGGAGACCGGTCCGGCGGCGGCCATGACGGTGCGCCTTCAGTCGGGGGCGCGCCGCACCTCGCCGGTCACGCCGACCCAGCCGCCGGGGGACAGCGCGATGCCCAGAACGCGGTCGGGATTGGTGGGGGGCGGCATCTCCACCCCCGCCAGCTTGCGGAAGCCGAAGCGGCGGTAATAGGGGTAATCCCCCACCAGCATCACCCGGGCCCAGCCGATGTTGCGTGCGATGCCGAGGCACCGGAACATCAGGAGCGCGCCCAGCCCCTCGCCCTGCCGCGTGGGATGGACCGCGACCGGCCCCAGCAGCAGCGCGGGCCAGCCGCCGCCCCCGTGCCCCCCCTGCGGGTCGGGGCCGGCCGGCCCCCGATCCCGCGTCCCGTCGGCCCCGACCGCCGGCCCGCCGCCGATCCGCACCGGCCAGACCCGGATCGCCCCCGCCAGCACCCCCTCGCCGTCATGCGCGACGAGGCAGAGCGGCGCGACCGGATCGACCCCCTCGCGCAGCCGGTAGGACGAGAGCGCCGTCCGCCCCGGCGCGAAACAGGTATCGTAGAGGGCCTCGACCTCCCACCAGTCCGCCGGCCGCTCCTGTCGCAGATGGTATCCCGGCCCGGCCATGGCGTCCCCGTCGAAGCTGGACCCGCGCCTAGCACGCGGCTAGGTCGGGTTCCAGATCGGGGCCCGCCCCATCCGCGCCGCCGGCGCAGGCCCCTGACGCCACACGAGGATCCGCCCGCATGTTCTACCGACCCGAGGATGGCCACGGCCTGCCGCACAACCCCTTCAACGCGCTGGTCAGCCCCCGCCCGATCGGCTGGATCTCGACCCGGGGGGCGGACGGCTCGCACAACCTCGCGCCCTATTCCTTCTTCAACGCGGTGGCCTACACCCCGCCGCAGATCATGTTCGCCTCGACCTCCGCCAAGGAGGATCGCGGCGACACCAAGGACAGCGTCGCGAACATCCGCGCGACCGGGGTCTTCTGCGTCAACATCGTCTCCTACGCCTTGCGCGACGCGATGAACGCGACGTCCGGCCCCTGGCCGAGGGAGACGGACGAATTCGCCCATGCCGGGCTCGAGAAGGCCGGATGCGAGAGCATCGACTGCCCCCGCGTCGCCGCCGCCCCCGCCGCGCTGGAATGCCGTCTGACCGAGATCGTGACGCTGAAGGGGGCGCACAACTTCCTCGTCCTCGGCGAGGTGACGGGGGTGCATATCGACGAGGCCGTGCTGGCCGAGGGCCTGGTCGACTACGCGCGCTACGAGCCGCTCACCCGCCTCGGCTACAAGGACTACGCCCGCATCACCGAGACCTTCGCGCTGACGCGCCCGGGGCAGTAGTCGGGGCCGGTAATCGGGAACAGCAATCAGGGCCAGAGATTTCCGCCCGTGATCCGGGCCGGTCAGGGCCGTCCTTCACCCGCGCCCCATCCGTCCGGACGGAACCTGCGCCCCCCTCCGGCATTGCCTCGCCGAGGGAACCGGGCCGGCGGCCCGGACCGCCGCGAGCGACGAGGACACGACGTGAAGACAGCGATCCACCTTCTCGGCGGGGCGATGCTCCTCGCCGCCTGCGAGACGACAATCCCGACCGCCGTTCCCGAGAACCTGCGGGACGACATGCTGCCCAGCGCCGAGGTTGCCGCCTTCCAGCGGGTCGACGCGAGACTGGGCTACGAGGATGCGCGCATCGGCTACGATCCGGACGGCTGCGCCATCTACGAGGCGACCGGCCCCGACGGCCGCCCCTATGCCGAGTCGCTGCGCGGCGAGGATCGCGGCCCCATCTGCCCCTGACCCGCGGTGGCCCCGGCGGCCCCGGTCGCCCGCGCTGCGGGACCAGCCCGTCCGGCGCCGGCGATCTTGCCACGCCGCCGCGCGCTGGTCATGCTCTCCGCCAGGGGAGAAGGGGCAGGCGGCATGACACGCAGACTCGGCATCGTCGGCGGCAGCGGCGTCTACGGGATCGACGGGCTGCAGGGCGGCCGGTGGGAGGAGATCGAGACGCCCTGGGGCGCGCCCTCCGACGCCGTGCTGCGCGGCGAGGTTGCGGGGATCGACGTCGTCTTCCTGCCCCGCCACGGGCGCGGCCATGTCCACGCCCCGGGCGACCTGCCCTACCGCGCCAATATCGCCGCGATGAAGATGTCCGGCGTGACCGACCTCGTCTCGATCTCGGCAGTGGGGTCCTTCCGGGAGGAGATGGCGCCGGGCGATGTCGTGATCGTCGACCAGTTCATCGACCGGACCCGGGACCGCCCCGCCAGCTTCTTCGGGGCGGGCTGCGTCGCGCATGTCTCGCTCGCCCGTCCGGTCTGTCCGCGCCTCGCCGGGATCGCGGCGGCGGCGGCCGAGGCCCCGGGGGCGCGCGTCCATCGCAGCGGCACCTATCTCGCGATGGAGGGTCCGCAATTCTCGACCCGGGCGGAGAGCCGGCTCTACCGCGACTGGGGCGCGGACGTGATCGGAATGACGAACATGCCCGAGGCGCGGCTCGCCCGCGAGGCCGAGATCTGCTACGCCTCGATCGCGATGGTCACCGATTACGACGCCTGGCACCCCGGACATGACGCGGTGGACGTGGCCGCCGTGCTGGCGGTGCTGAAGGCGAACGGATCCCGCGCGCAGGCGGCGGCCGACGCCCTGCCCGCCCGTCTCGGCCCCGCCGGCCCCTGCCCGCATGGCTGCGACCGCGCGCTCGACCATGCGGTGATGACGGCGCCGGACCGGCGGGACCCCGCACTGGTCGGGCGACTGCGCAGCGTCGCGGGGCGGGTGCTGTGAGGGCGGCGGCCCTCTGCCTCGCGCTGGCCGCCGGCCCCGTGGCCGCGCAGGAGGATTACATCGCCACGCATGGCCGCCTGACGGACGAGGAATTCTACCGTCTCGTCGCCTGCGGCGCCCCGCCCGGCGGAGAGTGCGACATGCCCTTCGTCCGCTGGCCGCGCGAGGCGGCGCGGGCCCTGCCGATCGCCCTCGCCCCGCCGCCGCCGGGCTATTCTCCGGCGCTCGCGGCCGATCTCGAGGGCGCGCTCTCGCGGGCCATCGCCGAGATCAATTCGGCCGGCGCCGCGATCCGCCTCGTCCGGGCCGAGGCGAAGGGCCTGCCCCCCGCCATCACGGTCACCCCGCTGAACTACGGCAACGGCGAGCGGATCGCCGGGTCGGGGATCCCCGACCTCGAAGGCAGCACGATGGGCGCGGCCTTCGTCTACATCTGGTGGGACGGCCGCCACCGGATCACCGAGGGGCGGATCCTGATGGCCGACGACCTGCCGCAGGACGAGGTCTATCCCGTCCTGCTGGAGGAACTGACCCAGTCGCTCGGCTTCATGATCGACATCCGCAATCCCGCCTACGAGCGCGACAGCGTCTTCTCGGAGGACAGCAACAGCGTCACCCGCCTCGGCGCGCAGGACCGGGCGGCCCTCCGGCGGCACTATCCCCGCTGAGGCGGCCGCAGCACCGCGCCGGGATTCATGATCCCGGCCGGGTCGAGCGCCGCCTTGACGGCGCGCATCATCGAGAGCTTCGCCGGGTCGCCGTAGCGCTCCAGATCCGCGACCTTGAGCCGGCCGATCCCGTGCTCGGCGCTGATCGAGCCGCCCCGGGCCGCGACCATGTCGTGCACGCAGCGCTGGATGTCCCCCTTGACGGCGGCGTAATCCTCGCGCCGCCGACCCGGGACCGGGAAGGCGTTGTAATGCAGGTTGCCGTCGCCGAGATGCCCGAAGCAGTTGATGCGGATCTCGGCGATCCGCGCCAGCTCGGCCGGGGCCTCGGCGACGAAGCCCGCGATCTCGCTCAGCGGCAGCGACACGTCGTGCGAGGCGATGGCGCCGACGGCCCGGTTGCCGAGCGGGATGCTCTCGCGCAGGTGCCAGAGCGCGGCGCGCTGCGCCTCGGAGGTGGCGAGGACGCCGTCCACGGCCAGGCCTGCCTCCATCGCCGCCTCGAACAGCCCCTCCAGCGCCTCCGCCGCCGATTGCCCCGCGCCGAGGCCGAGATCGACGAGGACCGACCAGTCCGGCATCGGATCCATCGGCATCGCGATGTCGAAGCCCGTCTCGCGCAGGAAGGCGGGTCCGGCGGCCGAGATCAGCTCGAACCCCGAGACGCCCTCGCCCACCCGTGCCTGCGCGAGCGCCAGCAGCTCCAGCGCCGCCCCGGGGCCCGGAACGGCGATCAGCGCGGCCCCTTCCGAGGCGGGGCGCGGGACCAGCTTCAGCGCGGCGGCGGTGATGATCCCCAGCGTGCCCTCGGCCCCGATCAGCAGGTCGCGCAGGTCGTAGCCGGTATTGTCCTTCCGCAGCCGCGTCAGCCCGTGCCAGATCTCGCCCGTCGGCGTCACCGCCTCGATCCCGAGGCAGAGCGCGCGGGCATTGCCCCAGCGCAGCACCGCGGTGCCGCCCGCATTGGTCGCGAGAAGTCCGCCGATCCGCGCCGACCCTTCCGAGGCGAGCGAGAGCGGGAACAGCCGCCCCGCCCCCTCGGCCGCGTCCTGCACGTCGGCGAGGATCGCGCCCGCCTCGGCCACGAGCACGTTCTCCTCCGGCCAGACCTGCCGGATCGCCGCCATCCGCTCGAGCGTCACGATCAGCGGCACAGCCCCCTCGGCCGCGATCTGGCCGCCGACGAGGCCGGTGCCCCCGCCCCAGGGCACGATCCCCACCCCGGCCGCCGCGCAGGCCCGGACGAGGGCCGCCACCTCCCCGGTCGAGCCCGGCGCCACGACCGGCCCCCGCCCGGCCCAGCGACCCCGTGGCTCCTCGTGGTAGCGGGCGGGCTCCCCGCGGATCGCGAGGCCGGGGATGTCGGCGGCGAGCGCGGCGACGAAGTCGGGGGTGGCGTCTTTCGGCATGGCGCGAGGAAGCACGGCCGCCCCACCCTGCGCAAGCGCCACGCGCGCGAGCCGGGCGGGCCGCCCGCGTACGTCCCGGCCGCGTCCGGCCCTCCGGGGCACGCGGCGCGCCCCCGAGCGGGTCCCGCGGCGGCTGCCCCCCGCCCCGGATCCCGGGCGCCCGCCCCCCTCCTTCGCAGGGTCGCAAATACCGCGGCCGCCGGTCCCCGATGCGCGCGGCGCCGGGCAGGCGCGGGGCGGCTCACTCCCCGAGGAAGGACGGCTCGAGGATCATCACGGTCGGGCGCGACGGCAGGCGCTCGCGCGACATCACCAGCTCGGCGCCCTCCAGCCGCACCACGTCGAACCCCGCCTCGGCCATCCCGTCGGCGAAGCGGCCGAGCGGGACGGGACCGAAGGCATGGATCGGGATCACGACCGAGGCCCGGAGGCGCTCCATCGTCGCGATCACCTCCTCGATCGGCAGGGTCAGCCCTCCGTCCACCGCGACCATCGCGACGTCGACCCGGCCCATCGCGGCGTAATCCTCCTCGGTCGGCTCGTGATGCAGATGCCCCATATGGCCGAGGCAGAGTCCCGCCGCCTCGAACAGGAAGATCGAGTTGCCGTCCGGAATCCGTCCCCCCCGGCCGTTCCGGATATCGGTCGGCACGTTGCGGATCCGCATCTCGCCGAGGTCGAGATCGTGCGCGGCCGCCGCCCCCGCCTCGCCCCAGCCGTTCAGCACATGCGGGATGGCCGGGTCGGGGACGCGGGTGAAATGGGTCGTGTGGGCGCGGTTCATCGTCACCACGTCGGGGACGAGGTCCACGTTGCCCAGATATCCGTTGAAATCGGTGACCGCCCGCAGCGAGGGCGTCTGGATCAGCACCATCGAGTGGTCGACATAGGTCAGCCGCACGCTGTCCGGGGCGACGGGGTCGGTCCATGCGGCCGTCTGCAGCCGGGCCGGCCCCTCGGCGAAGGCGAGGCAATGGGACGGGATCCGCTCCTGCGCGAGGGCGGGCAGCGGCAGGAGGACGGCGGGGAGGAGATGGCGCAGCATGGGCGCCACGCTAACCCGCTCCACGCCGCCGCCGGGATCACGCTCGCGCGAGGGTGGCCGCCCGCCGGGGGCGGGAAACGGAGCCGGGCGCGAGGTCGAGGCTGGAGGCGGCCCGGGTCCCGGCCAGCAGGCTTGCCGCAGCCTGCTGCCGGTCGGGCGGGCGACGGGATCGGCCGCGCCGCGGGGCAGGTCCGGGGTGACGGGCGTCTCGCCTGCGCGCCGGCACGCGTCGGGCGGCCCGTGGCAGGCGGGGCCCCGGTCCGATGCCGGCAACCCCATCGTGGGGGATCGCCAGGTCGCCGACTGCCGGGGCAGAGGAGGGCCGGCACGCAGGAAAGGCGGGGGCGCGGTCTGGAGGCACGCAAGGCGCGTAGACCCGCGCTGCGATGGCGCGGTCGTCCCGGGCCGCGAGCGCCCAAGTCCGGGCGCCGGGCCATACCGGGTCAGCCGGCCTCGGTCCGGCCCCGGCGATCGGCGCGCAGGTTGGCGTAGAGGACATGGTTCCGCCAGCGTCCGGCGATCTGCAGGTAGCTCTGCGCCACGCCCTCGTACTTGTAGCCGCAGCTCTCCAGCAGGCGGCGCGAGGGCGTGTTCTCTGGCAGGCAACCCGCCTCGATCCGGCTGAGATCCATCCGGGTGAAGGCGTGATGGACGACCGCCCGGATCGCCTCGCGCATGTAGCCGTGCCGGGCGAAGGGCTGTCCGATCCAGTAGCCCGTCGTGCCCGCCTGCGCGGGTCCCCGCCGGATGTTGTCCAGCGTGATCGCCCCGACGAGCTGCCCGTCCTGCCTGCGCACGAGGAAGAGCGGCAGCGCCCGTTCCTGCGCGATGGCGCGCTGCGCCCAGTAGACCCGGTTCGTGAAGCTCTTCCGGCCGAGATGATCGGCCGCCCAGGTCGGCTCCCACGGCTTGAGAAAGTCGGCGCTGTCGGCGCGCAGGCTCGTCCACGCACGGAAATCCGAATGCTGGGGCGGGCGCAGGACGAGACGCTCGGTCTCGATCTGCAGCTTCGGCCGCCGCGCGAACATCAGGCGGCGAGCCTGTCCTTCAAGGCGGCGAGGCCGGGGGCCCGCTCCGCCGGTCCGTAGAGGGTCAAGGCCAGCCGGCCCTCCCCCGCGAGCCGGGCGCCGAAGGCGCGCACG
This sequence comes from Wenxinia saemankumensis, assembly GCF_900141735.1. Lineage (GTDB taxonomy): Bacteria > Pseudomonadota > Alphaproteobacteria > Rhodobacterales > Rhodobacteraceae > Wenxinia > Wenxinia saemankumensis. Next base: position 174,346 of record NZ_FQYO01000005.1, on the reverse strand, counting down.
TCCTCCACGCTGACCGCGTCGATCCGGCCGACCACCTCGTCGAGATCGGGCACCCGGCCCCAGATCGCGATCATCCGCGCCAGCCGCTCCGCCCGGTGCGAGGGGCTTTCCAGCCCCATCAGCATCCCGGCCTTCATCTGGGCCCGGGCGCGGTCGATCTCGGCCAGGCTCATGTCGTCGGCCGAGCGCCGGATCTCGGCCATCGTCAGGTCCGACAGGGGCGCGATCTCGGCCGCGGACGTGCCGGCATAGATGGTGACCAGCCCGGTATCCTCGTAGGCGCCGGCCTGGGCGAAGATCGTGTAGCACAGGCCCCGGTTCTCGCGCACTTCCTGGAACAGGCGCGAGGACATGCCGCCGCCCATCGCGGTGGCCCAGACCTGCGCGGAATAGATGTCGTCCGACCGGTAATGCGGGCCCTCGAAGGCCATCGCGAAATGGACCTGCTCGAGCCCCTTGTCGACGCGCCTCTCTCCGCCCGCGAAGCGGGCGGGCTCGAAGGGCTTGCGCTCGCCCCGCCGCTCCAGGTGGCCGAACAGCCGCTCGGCCGCGCGGCAGATCTCGTCGTGATCCACCGCGCCGGCGGCGGAGAGGATCATCCGCTCGGGCCCGTAATGCTCGGCCACGAAATCGGCCAGCGCCGCGCGGTCGAAGGCGCCGACCCGCTCGGCCGGGCCGAGGATGGTGCGCCCCAGCGCCTGGTCGGGATAGGCGACCTCCTGCAGCCAGTCAAAGATGATGTCGTCCGGCGTATCGAGCGCCTGCCCGATCTCCTGCAGGATCACCCCGCGCTCGACCTCGATCTCCTCGGGGGAGAAGCGGGGATTGAGCAGGATGTCCGCGATCACCTCCAGCGCCAGGCCGACATCCTCGCCCAGGACGCGGGCGTAGTAGGCGGTCATCTCGCGGCTGGTATAGGCGTTGATGTAGCCGCCCACATCCTCGATCGCCTCGGCGATGGCGAGGGCCGAGCGCGTCTTCGTCCCCTTGAAGGCCATGTGCTCGAGGAAATGGGCGATCCCGTTCTCCTCGGGCCGCTCGTGCCGCCCGCCCGCCGTCACCCAGATCCCGATCGAGGCCGATTTCAGACCCGGCATGTCCTCGGTCGCGATCCGCAGACCGTTCGGCAGGGTGTGGAGGCGGACTGTCACGCGGATACCTTCGACAGGATGAGATCCTGGAGCGCGGCGAGGTCGTCCGGCACATCCGTCACTCGTTCCGGGCGGTCATACAGGTCGGCCATGCGCGAGGGAAGGGGCGGCCGGTCGCCCGTCGCCGCCTCGACCGCGTCCGGGAACTTGGCCGGATGCGCGGTGGCGAGCGTGATCATCGGGACGGCGCCCAGATGCGCCTCCGCGACATGCACGCCGACGGCGGTATGCGGGCAGAGTGTCTCGCCCGTGGCGGCGCGGGTCCGGGCGATGGTGGCGGAGGTCTCGTCCTCGCTGGCGCGGCCGCTGTCGAACTGCTCCCTGAGGTACTCCCAGGCGCCCTGCCCCACCGCGAAGCCGCCCTCCTCGGCCAGCGCCCGCATCTGCGCGGAGGTCACGTCGCCGTCGCGGCCATAGGCGTCGAACAGCACCCGCTCGAAGTTCGAGCTGACCTGGATGTCCATGGACGGGCTGATCGAGGGCGTGACGCCCGCCTTGCGCTGCTCTCCGGTCTGGAGCGTCCGGTGAAGGATGTCGTTCTGGTTCGTCGCGACCACGAGCCGGTCGATCGGCAGGCCCATCCGCTTGGCGACGTAGCCGGCGAAGACGTCACCGAAATTGCCGGTGGGCACGGTGAAGCTGACCGGCCGGTGCGGCGCGCCGAGCGCGACGGCGGAGGTGAAGTAGTAGACGACCTGCGCCAGAACCCGCGCCCAGTTGATCGAGTTCACGCCCGCCAGCCGCACCCGGTCGCGGAAGGCGTGGTCGTTGAACATGTCCTTCAGCCGCGCCTGGCAGGCATCGAAATCGCCGTCGAGCGAGAGGGCATGGACGTTGTCCTCCCCCGGCGTCGTCATCTGCCGGCGCTGCACCTCCGACACCCGGGGGCCGGAGGGGAACAGGATGAAGACATCGACGTTCGACAGGCCCCGGAACGCCTCGATCGCGGCGCTGCCGGTATCGCCCGAGGTCGCGCCGACGATGGTGATCCGCTCGCCCGACCGCGCAAGCGCGGCCTGCATCAGCTGGCCGATCAGCTGCATGGCGAAGTCCTTGAAGGCCAGGGTCGGCCCGTGGAACAGCTCGAGCAGGAAGTGGTTCGGCGCCAGCTGCCGCAGCGGCGCGCGCGCGGGGTGGCCGAACCCCTCGTAGGCGCGGGCGATCAGCGGGCGAAGCTGGTCGTCGGTGAAGCTGCCGGCGACGAAGGGGCGCAGCACGCGCAGCGCGACCTCCTCGTAGGGCAGGCCGGCAAGGGCGGCGATCTCCTCCGCGCTCCAGGACGGGATCTCCTCGGGGACGTAGAGGCCGCCATCCCGGGCGAGGCCGGTCATCATCGCCTCCTCGAAGCTGAGGGACGGGGCCCGGCCGCGGGTCGAGACATAGCGCATCAGGTGGGCTCCTCGGTGTCGCGGGCCACGCCGGGATCGGGGCGGCGGGCCCGCAGGATCAGGAAGACGGACATCACCGCCCAGACCAGCGCCATGCCGAACCACTGGATCGCGTAGCCCAGGTGATTGTTCGGGATGCCGTCCGATCCCACCGGCAGCGGCGTCGCCCCCGGCAGGGGCGGGTCCATCTCGCGGACGACCAGCAGGATCGGCTCGGTCCCCAGCGCCTGCGCCATGCCCTCCAGGTCACGGGCGGGGCGGGCATTGGGCTGGTCGAGGCGGACGGGGCTGCCGTTGCCCTCGGGCGATTCGAGATTGCCGGTGACTGCGACCTCGCCTTCCGGCAGGGGCAGGTCGGTCCGGACCGGGACGAGACCGAGGTCGATCATCACCCGCCTTTCCCCGGCCTCCAGCACCGCGACGGCCATCTCGGCCTCGGCCGAGTAGACGAAGCGGATGACCGGCCCCACGACACGGCCGGTCGCGGCGACGGCGAGGTAATCCTCGCTCGCGGCAGGCAGCGGGACCGGATCGGCGGCGATGGCCGCGTCGATCCGCGCGATCATCTCCTCCTTCTGGTCCAGCCGCGCCAGCTGCCAGAGGCCCAGCGCGACCAGCGCCGCCGTGCCGGCGACGCCGAGGATCAGGGGAAAGAGGAGACGGCGCATGGGGCCCCGGATGTCGGACAGGAAAAACGCGCGGGCAGCCCTCGCCCCCCGCGCGTCCGGATCAGGCGGCCGGCGGCACGGCCGGCCGGCTCAGGCACCCCAGATGTAGATCGAGGCGAAGAGGAACAGCCAGACCACGTCGACGAAGTGCCAGTACCAGGCGGCGGCCTCGAAGCCGACATGCTTGGTCGGGGTGAAGTCACCGGCCTGCAGCCGCAGCAGGCAGACCAGCAGGAAGATCGTGCCGACGATGACGTGGAAGCCGTGGAAGCCGGTCGCCATGAAGAAGACCGCGCCGTAGACGTTGCCGGCGAAGCCGAAGGCCGCGTGGCTGTACTCGTAGGCCTGGAAGAAGGTGAAGATCACGCCGAGGACGACGGCGAGGATCAGGCCCCACTTCATGTCCTTGCGGTTGTTCTCGTGCACGAGCGCGTGGTGCGCCCAGGTCGCCGCCGCACCCGAGCAGAGCAGGATCAGCGTGTTGATCAGCGGGAGGTGCCAGGGATCGAAGGTGATGATCCCCTCCGGCGGCCAGACGCCGTCCTGGGCGGGAGAGTTCGGCCCCATCGGGTAGAGCGCGTTCTTGAAGAACGCCCAGAACCACGCGGCGAAGAACATCACCTCGGACATGATGAACATGATCACGCCGTAGCGCAGGCCGATCACGACGACGGGCGTATGGTCGCCCGAGCGGCTTTCGCGCACCACGTCCGCCCACCAGGCATACATGACGTAGAGCGTGCCGACGAAGCCGATAGCGAACATGAAGGGCGTGACGCCCCGCATCCAGAGCACCGCCCCGAACAGCATGACGAAGGCCGAGACTGCCTGCAGGAAGGGCCAGATCGACGGGTTGATGATGTGGTAGTCGTGGTTCTTTGCGTGCGCCATCTTGTCCGGTCTCTCGTCCCTCTCCGCCCCCTTTGCCGGGGGCGTATTCAGTTCTGGTCTATGGCCGACGGGCGGCTTTCGGTCAATTCCGGCGACAGCGCCGCCTGCTCCTGCGCGGCGGTCGCCTCCGCCCCCTCCTGCCAGTTCTCGGGCAGGTCGATCTCGTAGAAGGTGTAGCTCAGCGTCAGCTCGCGGACGTATTTCGCCTCGCGGTGATCGACGAGGTCGGGATCGACGTAGAAGCTGACGGGCATCTGCACGGTCTGGCCCGGCAGCAGCACCTGCTCGGTGAAGCAGAAGCACTGGACCTTGTCGAAGAAGGCGCCGACCGAATAGGGCGCCACGTTGAAGCTGGCCTGCCCCGCCACCGGCACGTCGGAGGTGTTCGTCGCCTCGTAGAAGGCCAGCCCGCTCTCGCCGATGCGCACGCGCATCTCGGTCTGGACGGGCCGGAATTCCCACGGCATGTCGGGCGCCACGTTGGCGTCGAAGCGCACGAGCATCGTGCGGTCGAGGATGCGGTCGGATTCCTCGCTGGCGACCTGGGTCGTGCCGCCGAAGCCGGTGACGGCGCAGAACCACGAATAGAACGGCACCGCGGCCCAGGCCATCGCGCCCATGAAGACGACGACCGAGCCGGCCATCGCGGCCGTGCGCAGGTTGGGGTCGCGGATCCGGTCGAAGGGGGTCTTCATCGCTGCGTTTCCTCCTCGCCCTGGTCTGTCGGGGCGGCCGCGTCCGTCGTGTCTGCCGCCTCTCGCTCGGCCGCGACGTCCAGCGCCGGGCGGGCGACGTGGTCGAAACGTTCCATCTCGGCCGCCGAGCCGAGGTTCAGCGTCTTGACCACCGTCAGGCCGAAGACGATCCCGACGAATCCGATCAGCACGACCAGCAGGCCCACATTGCGGCCGCGCCGGCGGCGGTGGATCTCGTGCTCGACCCTCAGAGCCATGCGACCGCTCCTTCCAGCCGGACGACGAGCGGCGTCGCCTCGACCATGAGCAGGCCGAAATGGAGGAAGAGATACCACAGCGACAGCTTGAACAGCTTGCGCTCGGCCAGGAAGCGGTCGGCCTCGGCGGTCGCCTGGTCGCGGCGCCAGACCCGCGCCGCGCCCGCCACGAAGGCGGCGTTGAGCGCGATCGAGCCGGCGAGGTAGATCGGCCCCCCGACCGAGGTCAGACCGAGCGCCAGCGCCACTGGGGCGAGCAGGAGCGCATAGGCGAGGATGTGGTTGCGGGTCGCGCGGGCGCCATGCGTCTCGGTCAGCATGGGCACGCCGGCATCGCCGTAATCGGACCGCACGAACAGCGCGAGCGCCCAGAAATGCGGCGGCGTCCACATGAAGACGAGCGCCACCATGAGCCACGGCTCCAGCGCCATGGCGCCGGTCGCGGCGACCCAGCCGACCAGCGGCGGCAGTGCCCCCGCCAGTCCGCCGATGACGATGTTCTGCGCGGTCGAGCGCTTGAGCCACATCGTGTAGACGACGGCGTAGAAGAAGATGGTGAAGGCGAGCAGCGAGGCGGCGAACCAGTTCGTCGCGAGGCCCAGCATCAGCACCGAGAAGCCCGAGAGCGCGACGCCGAGGCCCAGCGCCTCGCCCGCCTCGACCCGGCCGGCGGGGACCGGGCGGCCGCGGGTCCGCTTCATCCGGGCGTCGATGTCGGCGTCCCACCACATGTTCAGCGCGCCGGACGCGCCGCCGCCGATGGCGATGCACAGGATCGCGACGAAGCCGACGAAGGGATGGACCGGCGCCGGCGCGACCAGCAGCCCGACCAGCGCGGTGAAGACGACCAGCGACATGACCCGCGGCTTGAGCAGCGCGAGGTAGTCGCCGAACCCCGCCTCCGGGGTCCTGCCGTCGTCAAGGCCGTCGTTCAGGGACACGTCGGTCATCGTCTCTCCGGGGGACCGGCGCGGCGGGAAGAGCCGCGGCCGGCGCGTATCGGGGTGCGGGGGCGGGCCCCCGCCTGTCGGCTCACCAGGCGCGGTAGTCGCCGTCGGTCTGGACCCGTTCGACCCAGGCGGCATAGGCCTCGGGCGAGACTACCTTCACGGTGATCGGCATGTAGGCGTGGGCCTGTCCGCAAAGCTCGGAACACTGGCCGAAATACACACCTTCCTGCTCGGCCGCGAACCACAGTTGCGCGATCCGGCCCGGTACGGCGTCCTGCTTCACCCCGAAGGCGGGGATGGTCCAGGAATGGATCACGTCGGCGGCGGTGACGTCCATCACGATGGTCGCCCCGACCGGGACCACGACGGCGGTGTCGGTCGCCAGCTTGAACTCGCTGTCGGAATAGCCCGCCTCGGTCAGCTGCTCGCTGATCTCGGGCGACAGGTTCCCCATGCCGGCCCCGATCATGTAGCTCTCGAAGGCGATGTCCTCTTCGGGGTATTCGTAGCCCCAGTACCACTGGTAGCCCGTCACCTTGATGCGGATGTCGGCCTCCGGGATCTCCTGCTGATTGAAGAGGACCGGCAGGGAGAAGGCGCCGATGAAGACCAGGATCACGATCGGCACGATCGTCCAGGCGATCTCCAGCGGGGAATTGTGGGTGAAGGTCGCGGGCGTCTTGTTCCGCCGCGCGTTGTAGCGAAGGATCACGTAGGCCAGCAGGCCGAGCACGAAGATCACGATGACGCTGATGATCACCAGCAGCAGGCCGTCCAGCCAGTGGATCTCGCGCGCCAGCTCGGTCGCGGCGGGCTGCCAGCCCATCGCGCCCGGAACCGGTTCGCCGATGATCTCCAGTCCCTCGAGCGGATCGACCGCCTCGACCAGCGTCTGCGCCGCGGCGGGGGCGGCCAGGGTCAGAGCGGCGAGGCCGGCCCACATCTGTCTGCAATGCTTCATCAGGTCCATCCGGTCGGCCCCTCGCCTCGTCCTAGCGTGATCTTGTCCCTTGCGCGGGGATGCCCCATGTCGGGGCACACGTCTCCCGCGCCGTCGCGGGGGTATTCCCACAATCCGCGCTCCGGAACAAGAAGGCGGGTTGCGGCAAACGGCCGCGAAGGCGGCCGGTCCGATCCAGATCGGCCGCATCCGCGGCCGGCCCGTTCCAAGTCGAGGCTTCCCCATGACGCACGGCACGACCAACGCCCCCGCCCCCTTCCGCCCCTTCGAGGACCAGCTGGACGAGGACCGCGCCCTCGCCCTGCTGCGCGAGGCGGTGGCCGGTGCCGATGACGGCGAACTCTTCCTGGAACGGCGCGCCTCGGAGGTGCTGGCCTTCGACGACGGGCGGCTGCGCACGGCCAGCTTCGACGCGTCGGAGGGGTTCGGCCTGCGCGCCGTCCGGGGCGAGACGGCGGGCTACGCCCATTCGACCACGCTGGACGAGCATGCGCTGCGCCGCGCGGTCGAGACGGCGCGGCTGGCCGTCGGGGATGGCGGCGGCACGATGGCCCCTCCTCCGCCGCGCACCAACCGCCGGCTCTATGCCGATCTCGATCCCGTCTCCGGCGCCGCCTTCGGCGTGAAGGTCGAGACCCTGCGCGAGATCGACGCCTATGCCCGCGCCGCCGATTCCCGCGTCGTGCAGGTCACCGCCAGCCTCGCCGCCAGTCACCAGGAGGTGGCGATCCTCCGGCCCGAGGGCGATCTCTACACCGACGTGCGGCCGATGGCGCGGATGAATGTCAGCGTGATCCTCGAGCAGGACGGCCGGCGCGAGAGCGGGACCGCCGGAAGCGGGGGCCGCCACGGCCTGTCGGGGCTGATGCAGCCCGAGACGTGGAAGGCCCTCGTCGACGAGGCGACGCGCATCGCCGCGGTGAACCTGACAGCCGTGCCCGCCCCCGCGGGGGTGATGGATGTCGTCCTCGGACCCGGCTGGCCCGGCATCCTGCTGCACGAGGCGGTGGGTCACGGGCTGGAAGGGGATTTCAACCGCAAGGGCTCCTCCGCATTCGCCGGGCTGATGGGCCAGCAGGTCGCCGCCGGGGGCGTGACCGTCCTCGACGACGGCACGATCCCCGACCGGCGCGGCTCGCTCACCATCGACGACGAGGGCACGCCGTCGGGAAAGAACGTCCTCATCGAGGACGGCCGCCTGGTGGGCTACATGCAGGACCGCCAGAACGCGCGGCTGATGGGGGTGACCCCGACCGGCAACGGGCGGCGCGAGAGCTTCGCCCATATCCCGATGCCGCGGATGACGAATACCTACATGCTGGCGGGGCCGGACGATCCGGCGGACATCGTGGCGGACCTGAAGGACGGGATCCACGCCGTCGGCTTCGGCGGCGGCCAGGTCGACATCACGAGCGGCAAGTTCGTCTTCTCCTGCACCGAGGCCTACCGTGTCCGCAACGGCGTCAGGGGAGAGGCGATCAAGGGCGCGACGCTGATCGGCGACGGAGCGACCGCGCTGATGAAGATCCGCGGGATCGGCAACGACCTCGCGCTCGATCCCGGGATCGGCAATTGCGGCAAGGCCGGGCAATGGGTGCCGGTCGGGGTCGGGCAGCCGACGCTGATGATCGGCGGTCTGACGGTGGGCGGCGCGCAGGCGGGCGGGTCCGAATGAAGTTCCGGCATCGTTTACCGCTGTTTAACCAATGATCCGGTAGAACCGGACTCGCAGCGGGCCGGGCCCGGGGGCGCGGGCCGGATACGAGGGGTCTCCCTCCTTCCGACTCACCCCCCACTCCCACCCACCAGGAAGCTTTGGTCCCGTCACCGGCCGGTCCGCTGCACCCGATACGGGTTCGCATTCCAGTGATCTCCGCCCCGGCCGGGGCCATACCGGGCGCAGGGCATGCTTCGCCGGGTGTCTCTTGTCCGGGCGCCGCGCACGCTGCGCGCGCTGTCTCCTGTCCGGGCGCCACGCGCCCGGCCCCGGAACCCCGGCGTCGGAAGTGCCGCCGGGCCGTCCCGGGGCCGAACCCGGCCCGCCCTCCCCCATGATCCGCGTCTGCCGTGTCGAATGGCCCGGGCTGCCCTGGCTGGCGGCCGGACGAGCGGTGCCGACCGGGCCTGCGCGCCGGAGCCGTGCGATCGCTCGATGATCCCGGCCGCCCTTTTTCCGCCGCCGGTCTTAACGCCGCCTTAACCCTGACCGCGCGAGGATGGGCCGACAGCTGCCGGGGGGCCGCATGACGACGATGGACAGGGCCTGCGCGCCCGGAACGGACCAGCAGGCGGCCGGCCTCCCCCTGACCGAGGGCGAGCGGCTGGACTGGCTGCGCCTTCTGCGCTCTCGCCGGGTCGGGCCGACGACCTTCTGGCGCCTGATGGAGGAGGAGGGGTCGGCCGCCGCCGGTCTCGACGCGCTGCCGCGCATCGCCGCGGCGGCGGGGGTGAGGGATTACGCCCCCTGCACCGCCGACCTCGCCCGGGCCGAGCTGGATCGCGGCGCGCGGATCGGCGCCCGCCTCGTCGGACGGGACGAGGCGGGCTACCCGCCCGGGCTGCGCGAGCTGCCCGACGCCCCGCCACTGGTCTGGCTTCGCGGGCCCCTGCCCGTAGACCGTCCGGCAATCGGCATCGTGGGGGCGCGCAACGCCTCTTCCCTCGGGCTGCGGATGGCGACGCGGCTGGCCGCCCAGCTCTCGGCCGCGGGCTGGTGCGTCGTCTCGGGCCTCGCCCGGGGGATCGACGCCGCCGCGCACGAGGCCGCCCTGTCCGGCCCCGGGGGGACGCTGGCGGTGATGGCGGGGGGCGTCGACATCGTCTACCCGCCCGAGAACGCGGATCTCGCCCGGCGCATCGGCGCCGCCGGACTGCTGCTCTCCGACCAGCCGATCGGAACCACGCCGCAGGCACGGCACTTCCCCGCGCGCAACCGGCTGATCTCGGGGATCGCCCGCGCCGTGGTGGTGGTCGAGGCGGCCGCGCGGTCCGGCTCGCTCATCACCGCGCGGACGGCGCTGGACCAGGGGCGCGAGGTGCTGGCCGTTCCGGGCCACCCGTTCGACGCCCGCGCCGGCGGGGCGAACGCGTTGATCCGCGACGGGGCAATCCTCGTCCGTCATGCCGAGGACGTGATCGAGGCCCTGGGACCGGCGCCGGGACCGGCGCCGTCCTCCGCGCCGCGACCGGGCACCGGCGCGGTCCCGCAGCCCCGGGCGGTCCGTGGCCCGGCGCCGGTCCCCGGCCCCGCGCCCGGCGGCGGGCCGGAGCCCGCCCCGGGTCGGCCGCTGCGCGAGATCGCGCAGCTGCACCGGCGCATCCTCGACCGGCTCGGCCCCTCCCCGGTGGCGGAGGACCAGCTGATCCGCGATCTCGCCGCCGAGGCGAGCGCGGTCACCCCCGCCCTGACCGACCTCGAGCTGGAGGGCCGGATCGCGCGCCGTCCCGGCGGCCTGATCGCCCGCGCCGATTGAGGGGGCATCGGGGCGCCGCCGCCCCCTCGTCCTTTCCGCGACCGGGGCGCGGGACGGCCGAGGGGGGTGATTGACAATCGCGCGGCAGACCTCACATGGTCCGCAGCCATTCGGGCCGCCCCCCGGCCCGGGCCCCACTTCCGCCCGCATCCCCGAAGGTCCCCATGCCCGTCGTCGTCGTCGAATCGCCTGCCAAGGCAAAGACAATCAACAAGTATCTGGGCCCGGGCTATACCGTCCTCGCCTCCTACGGGCATGTCCGCGACCTGCCGCCCAAGGACGGATCGGTCGATCCGGAGCATGATTTCGAGATGAAGTGGGAGGTGGCCTCGGACAGCCAGAAGCATGTCCGCGCCATCGCCGAGGCGCTGAAGGACGACAATGCCCTGATCCTCGCCACCGACCCCGACCGCGAGGGCGAGGCGATCTCGTGGCACCTGCAGGAGGCGCTGACGAAGCGGCGCGCCATCCGGAAGGACACCGACGTCAAGCGGGTCACCTTCAACGCGATCACCAAGTCCGCGGTCGAGAAGGCGATGGCCGCCCCGCGCCAGGTCGACGCCCCGCTGGTCGAGGCCTATCTCGCCCGCCGCGCGCTCGACTATCTCGTCGGCTTCAACCTGTCCCCCGTGCTCTGGCGCAAGTTGCCGGGCGCGAAATCGGCGGGTCGCGTGCAGTCGGTCTGCCTGCGGCTCATCGTCGAGCGCGAGATGGAGATCGAGGCCTTCCGCCCCGTCGAATACTGGAGCGTGAAGGCGCTGCTGGCGACCCCGCGCGGGGATACGTTCGAGGCGCGGCTGACCACGCTCGGCGGCAAGCGGCTGGAGCGGCACGACCTGAAGACCCGGACGGATGCCGACATGGCGGTCCAGGCCGTCACCTCGCGCGAGCTGAAGGTGAAGTCCGTCGAGGCCAAGCCCGGCACGCGCAATCCCGCCCCGCCCTTCATGACCTCGACCCTCCAGCAGGAGGCGTCCCGCAAGTTCGGCATGGGCGCCAAGGCGACGATGAGCGCGGCCCAGCGCCTCTACGAGGCGGGGCTGATCACCTACATGCGGACCGACGGGATCGACATGGCGCCCGAGGCGGTGATGTCCGCTCGCGACGCGATCCGGGACCGTTTCGGCGAGGCGTACCTGCCCAAATCCCCGCGCATGTACAAGAACAAGGCCAAGAACGCGCAGGAAGCACATGAATGCATCCGGCCGACGGACATGTCCCTCGCCACCGAAAGGCTGCGCATCGCCGAGGCCGACCAGCGGAAGATCTACGACCTGATCTGGAAGCGCACGCTCGCCAGCCAGATGGAGGCCGCGAAGCTGGAGCGCACGACGGTCGAGATCGCCAGCGCCGACGGACAGGTCGGCCTGCGGGCGACCGGCCAGCGGATCGTCTTCGACGGCTTCATCGCGATCTATGTCGAGGGCCGGGACGAGCCCTCGGGCGAGGACGACGACGCCATCCTGCCGCGCATCGAGGAGGGCGAGGTCGCCGCGCAAGGCAAGGGATCGCTGGCCGAGGCCTTTGCCAAGGCGGCCGAGAAGGGCGACGGCGCGGATGCGCTGGTCGAGACCGACGGCTCGGGCAACCCCCACGCCATCCTGTCGAAGGACGAGGGCACGCTGGCGCTGCAGCACCACACCCAGCCGCCGCCGCGCTACACCGAGGCGACGCTGGTCAAGAAGATGGAGGAGCTCGGCATCGGCCGCCCCTCCACCTATGCCTCGATCGTGACCACGATCCAGGATCGCGGTTACGTCCAGAAGGACAAGAACCGGCTGATCGCGCAGGACAAGGGCCGGCTCGTGACGGCGTTCCTGTCGAACTACTTCAAGCGCTACGTCGATTACGACTTCACCGCCGACCTCGAGGAGGATCTCGACCGCGTCTCGGCGGGGGAGAGCGACTACAAGCAGCTGCTCGCCCGGTTCTGGCGCGACTTCTCGGCCGCCATCGCCGAGACGAGCGAGCTGCGGATCACCGAGGTTCTCGACAAGATCAACGAGGTGCTGGAGCCGCATCTCTTCCCGCCGACCCCCGACGGGACCGACCCGCGGCTCTGCCCCAATTGCGGCGCGGGGCGGCTGTCGATGCGGACCGCCCGTTCGGGCGGCGCCTTCATCGGCTGCTCGAACTATCCCGAATGCCGCTACACCCGGCCCTTCGGCCCCCCCGGCATGGCCGAGGAGGGCACGGGGATCGGTCCGGACGGCAAGATCCTGGGCGAGGACCAGGGAGAGAAGATCACGCTGCGCGACGGCCGGTTCGGCCCCTACGTCCAGCGCGGCGAGCCCACGGAGGAGGCGCCGAAGCCCCCTCGTGCCTCGCTGCCCAAGGGCTGGTCGCCCTCCGACATCGACCTCGAGAAGGCGCTGATGCTGCTGAACCTGCCGCGCGAGATCGGCCCCCATCCCGAGGACGGGATGATGATCTCGGCCGGGATCGGCCGCTACGGGCCCTTCGTCGCCCATGACCGCGAGGACGGGAAGAAGACCTACGCAAACCTCAAGGATGTCGAGGACGTCTTCACCATCGGCATGAACCGCGCGGTGGAGGAACTGGCCACGAAGGCGGCCCGCCGGGGCGGCGCGCGCGCGGCGGCCAAGGTGCTCAAGGACCTGGGCGAGCATCCCGAGGGCGGCGCGATGCAGATCCTCGAGGGCCGCTACGGCCCCTACATCAAGTGGGAGAAGGTCAACGCCACGATCCCCAAGGGCACCGCGCCCGAGGACGTGAACGAGGACATGGCGCTCGAACTGATCGCCGAGAAGGCCAAGAAGTCGGGCAAGAAGCCGACGAAGAAGGCAGCGGTTAAGAAGACGACCAAGACCGCGGCGAAGAAGACGACGAAAAAGGAGACCACGGCCGGGAAGACCACGGCGAAGAAGGCCCCGGCCGGGAAGAGCGCGGGCACCGGGAAGACCGCCGGAAAGAGCGCGAAACCCGATGCCGCGAAGGATGCCGGCGAAGGCTGACCGGCCCTTTGGGGATGATCCCCGGCGTTTCAAGGGGCGGGTAAGAGTTTCATCCCGGGCGTCGGCCAAACACGGCCGACGCCCGAGATTATTCAAGGATTACAGCGATCCAGAGCCATCAGCCTATCGTGATTGTTGCATAACGAAGACGCCTCCGCCGGGCGGGCGCGCGCGGCTGGACCTTTTGACCGTCCGCCCCACTTTTCCCCTCGAGCCGTGACGGAACTGTCGCGGACGCTGCATCCCATCCATCCCACTCCGAGGGGCAAGACATGAAAAAGACGACCATTCTCGGCACGGCCGCTGCCGTCGCTCTGCTTTCCGCCGGCACCGCCGCCTATGCGCAGCAGGGCATCGGGGCGACCGGCGCTCTCGACGCCGACCAGCAGAACGAAGACCTGATCGACGCGATCGAGGACGATGCCGAGCGCGACCTCGACCGGTTCGGCAATACCGGCCTGCCGCAGGGCCTGTCCGGCTCGTTCGCGCTGCGCGCCAACCTGCAGGACGGCAACACCGATGCCTACGACCTCGGCATCGGCACCGACCTCAACTACCTGTTCGGGCCGAACGGCATCGAGCTGCAGTTGAACTACAGCTACGGTGAAGAGGACGGCACGACGACGGACGAGAGCCTCGTCTACGCGCTGCAGTACACCCGCGACATCAACCCGCGGCTCTACGGTTTCGCCCGCCTGCAGGGTTCGTTCGACGAGTTCTCGTCCTTCCAGAGCGACACCTTCCTGTCCTTCGGCGCCGGCTACCGCGTGATCGCGACCGAGCAGACGCAGTGGGACGTGCAGGCCGGCGTCGGCTACCGCTACGCCGAGTTCAACTTCGACACGGCGCTCGATCCGCTGACCGACGACAGCTTCGACGAGCCGGCGATCGGCATCGGTTCGAACTACAGCCAGCGCCTGTCGCCGACGATGATCCTGACCAACGACACGGACATCATCTATTCGGACACCGACACGGTCGTATTCAACGACCTGGCCGTGTCCATGTCGATGACCGACAGCCTGTCGCTCCGGACCTCGCTGCTGACCGAGTACCACACCGACCCGCAGCCGGGCTTCGAGGACACCGACAACACCCTCGGCGTCTCCGTCGTCTACAGCTACTGATCGGCGCTTCTTCCGGCCCGGCATCCGTCCCTCGGGATGCCGGACCGGGAACATCGGGGCCTCTCCGCTTTTCCCGGGCGGAGGGGCCCTTCGCGTTTCGGGGGGATCACGACGAAAGCCGCCCTGCCCCCCCGCGTTGACACGCCCCGCCCTTCCCGCGACAACATCGGCGGATCAGGACGGAGGGCGAGATGCAGAAGGTTTACGGCTCGGCGGCGGAGGCCCTGGACGGCCTGCTGTCGGACGGAATGCTGATCGCCGCCGGCGGCTTCGGTCTGTGCGGAATCCCCGAACTGCTGATCGACGCCATCGTCGAGAGCGGGGTCAGGGACCTGACCGTGGCCTCGAATAATGCCGGCGTCGACGGCTTCGGCCTGGGCAAGCTGCTGGATACCCGCCAGATCCGCAAGATGATGTCCTCCTATGTGGGGGAGAACAAGGAGTTCATGCGCCAGTATCTCGGCGGGGAGTTGGAGCTGGAGTTCAACCCTCAGGGCACGCTGGCCGAGCGGATGCGCGCGGGCGGGGCCGGCATCCCCGGCTTCTACACCCGCACCGGCGCCGGCACCGTGATCGCCGAGGGCAAGGAGGTGAAGCGCTTCGCCGGCCCCGACGGCCGGGAGGAGGACTACATCCTCGAGCGCGGGATCTTCGCCGACCTGTCCATCGTGAAGGCCTGGAAGGCGGACGAGACCGGCAACGCGGTCTTCCGCAAGACGGCCCGCAACTTCAACCCGCCCGCGGCGATGTGCGGCCGGGTCTGCGTGATGGAGGTCGAGGAGATCGTGCCCGTCGGCAGCCTCGATCCCGACCACGTCCACCTGCCCGGCATCTACGTGCACCGGCTGATCCAGGGCCGGCACGAGAAGCGGATCGAACAGCGCACGACGCGCGCCCGCACCGACCAGGCGGCGGCCGCCGCCGGCGAGGAGGTCTGAGACATGCCCTGGACCCGTGACCAGATGGCGCAGCGCGCCGCTCAGGAGCTCGAGGACGGGATGTACGTCAATCTCGGCATCGGGATTCCGACGCTCGTGGCGAATTATACCGGCGACAAGGACATCACCCTGCAATCCGAGAACGGGATGCTGGGAATGGGCCCCTTTCCCTACGAGGGGGAAGAGGATGCCGATCTCATCAATGCCGGCAAGCAGACCATCACCGAACTGCCCAAGACCGCGTATTTCGACAGCGCCACCTCCTTCGGGATGATCCGGGGCGGAAAGATCGCCGCCGCCATCCTCGGCGCGATGGAGGTGGCCGAGAACGGCGATCTGGCGAACTGGATGATCCCGGGCAAGCTGGTGAAGGGCATGGGCGGGGCGATGGACCTCGTCGCCGGGGTCGGCCGCGTGATCGTGGTGATGGATCACCAGAACAAGGCCGGCGAGAGCAAGGTCCTGCGATCCTGCACCCTGCCGCTGACGGGGGCCGGCGTGGTCGACCGCATCATCACCAATCTGGGCGTCCTCGACGTGGTCGAGGGCGGCCTGCGCATCGTCGAACTCGCGGACGGCGTCAGCGAACAGCAGATGCGCGATGCGACGGAGGCGACGATTGTCTGAGGCGCCGCAGGTCCGTCAGAGCCGCTCGGGCCCCAGGGGCCGGTTCTGGATCGAGACGGAGGAGGGCGACGCCGAGCTGACGCTCTCCTTCGCGTCCGACGAGATGGCCATCGCCGACCATACCGGCGTGCCCGAAGCGCTGGAGGGGCGCGGCCTCGCCAGCACGCTGGTGCGGGCGCTGGTCGCCGACGCGCAGGAGAAGGGCTACCGGATCGTCCCGCTCTGCCCCTTCGTCGCGGCCTGGGCCCGCCGAAACCCCGAGCATGCCCGGCTGTTCATCTCGCGCTGAGGCGGAGCCTCACGTGCTGCCGACGAAGACGCAGCCGTCCGAGATGAGGACGGGCGGGGTGCGGCACAGGCCCCGCGCCACGGCGAAGGCGGCCAGCACCTTGGGCACGTAATCCCGCGTCTCGGCATAGGGCGGCACGCCGTCATTGCTGCGGACCGCCCCCTCCCCCGCATTGTAGCCCGCGAGCGCGAGGACCGGATCGCCGTCGAAATGCTCCAGCAGCCAGTCGAGATAGGCGACCCCGCCGCGGATCGACTGGGCCGGGCTCGCCCGGTCGGTGACGCCGAACCGCTCGGCCGTGGCGGGCATCAGCTGCATCAGCCCGAGTGCGCCGGCCGGGCTTTCGGCGCTGGCCCGCCCGCCGGATTCGATGGAGATCACGGCCAGGACCAGCGCCGGCGAGACCCGCGTGCCCACCGTCTCCATCAGGATCGTGGGCCCGTGAGCGGCCGCGAGCTCCTGCATGGCCTGCAGGCGCGGCGCGCGCACCTCGCCCCCGTCCGGGGCCTGTCCCAGCGCGCGGAGGGCGGCGTCGAGCCGGCCCGGGCCCGTATCGCCGATCGCGGGCGAGACGAGCCCCCAGAACCAGTCGTAGGCGGCGCGACGGCCCGCGGGCGCGGGACCGGGGGCGGCGACGGGCATCGCCGCCGGCTCTGCCGGCGTGTTGATCGCCCCGCCCCGGAAGTTCGAATCCCCCGCCCGGATCGCCGAGGGCGCGTCCGGGTCGATCTGCACGGTGATCCGCGGACCGCTCGTCGCGCCCGGCGCCATCACGCTGCGAAAGGTGAAGTTCGGCTGAAGCCGCCCGTCCTCGGCCAGCACCGGGCCGGGTACGAGCGTCAGCGCGGCCGCGAGGACCGCGCGTCCTGATCGTCTGGTCATGTCTGCCTGCCTCGGCATGTCATCGGGCCTGCGCCCCGTTTTGCCGCGAGGCTGGCACGGCCCGCCCCGCCGGACCAGCGGGGCCGGGAATCAGGGGCCGCGGGCGCGCCAAATCGGTCACGGGCGCCGAACCTTAGCCCGCCCTGTAGGGTTTTATTCAATATATGCATTGGCTTGCGGGATTGCCGATATTTCTGCCGGACTACAAAATTCACGATTGCGGTCCCATTCGCGCCCCAATCCGACGGGCATAAGGGCTCATCCAAGACGGGGATCGGGCAAGGTGAGAGAGGCTCGAAATGATCCGGCGGGATGTCTGGAAACCGAAGAGAAAACCCTAGGAGTGACCCTCATGACCAAATTCATCAACACCTTCGCCCGTGACGAAGACGGCGCCGTGACCGTCGACTGGGTCGTGCTGACCGCCGCCATCGTCGGCCTCGGCATCGCCGTCCTGGCGTCCGTCCGCAGCGGCGCGACCGATCTGGCCGGCGAGATCCAGACCGAACTGACAAACGCTGACATCACGAGCCCCTCCGGTCTCTGAGCTACGAGCACAGCCGCCTCTCTATAGGGCCGCGGATCCCGCGGCCCTATAGGTACAAGAACAGGCGATTATTGCGGATTCTGCTGTTCCGGTAATTCTCTTACTGCTCCGCTTGATTGGATATCGCGCCGGGGACCGACAACGGTTACGGCAAAATAAATGCAAAAGGCGTCTGGATATGGATTGCACCATTTTTTCCTTCCTGCGCGACTTTCACTCACGAGAGGATGGTGCAGTCACTGTCGATTGGGTCGTCCTGACGGCCGGCATTTTCGGATTTGGAATCCTGATTGTTGGACTAATCGCCCAAGGCGCAACGGATCCGGCTGACAGCGTTGGCGCGACGCTTTCCTCTGCTGACATTCAAGCCGTCAACTTCGACTAGAAACAGGCAGATAGGCACAACGATGCGAGCAGTATTCGGACTTGTCCTCCTCATCGGACTGGGACTGGCCGGCTTCGCCGTCTACATGGTCCAGGGCCATTTCGCGCAACAGGAACTGGCCCTCGCCCAGCAGCGGGCCCAGGCGGCCCAGCGCGTGCCCACGGTCGAGGTCTACGCCCTCGCCCGGGACATCGCCTATGGCGAGGAGATCACGCCGGAGGACGTGAAGCTCGTGCAATATGCCGAGCCGTTCCTGCCCGCCGGCATCTTCCGCACCGAGGAAGAGCTTTTCCCCCGCGGCACCGACGTCCTGCGCGCCGTGACGCAGCCGATGTGGGCGAACGAGCCCGTCCTCGCCTCGCGCGTGACCGAGCCCGGCGTCGATGCGGGGATCGAGACGCGTCTCTCGCCCGGCATGCGGGCATTCGCCATTTCCGTGAACGCGACATCGGGCGTGTCGGGCCATTTGCGGACCGGCAACCGGGTCGACGTCTACTGGACCGGCCGCCCGCCGGGCAACAGCACCTCCGAGGTGACGAAGCTTATCGAGACGTCCCTTCCGATCATTGCGGTCGACCAGTCCTCGGACACGACGCGCGAAGTCTCCCTCGCCGATACCGTCACGGTCGAGGTAACGCCTCAACAGGTTGCTCAGTTGAGGCAGGCGCAGGCGACCGGGTCGCTGGCCCTGTCGCTGATCGGCCAGCGGGACGAGACCATCGCCTCCGCGATCGAGGTGGACCAGCGCTCTCTCCTCGGGATCGTGGAACAGGCGCCGGTCGTCGAGGAGGCGCCCGACATGCCGGAAGTCTGCACCACGCGGGTCCGTCGCGGATCCGAGGTGGTGGACATTCCGATCCCCTGCAACTGACCCGGCGCCGACCGGGCGAGATGGCCGGCGGGGCGCCCTGTAGCGGGGCGCCCCGCCGGCGTTCGGGCCGATCCCTATGTTGCGGCAGTCCCACAACGCATAGCCGTAGGGGAAGGGGATTCTTGCATTAATACGACCCGCTCGTCAGGGTCGGCCCAATCGCGGGCGCAAAGACCCGGACATTTTCGTGATCGAGAGGCAGGTCACATGACAATCGACAAGTTTCTGAGGGCGGCCCTGGCCGGTCTCGCGCTCGGGCTCGCCGTTCCGGCTGCCCCGGCGGCGGCCGAGACGCTGCAGATCCTCGCGGGCTCGCCCAACCGGCCGCTGCAGGTTCCGATGAACCGCGCCGTCGTGGTCGAGAGCGACATCCCCTTTGCCGAGATCTCGATCGCCAATCCCGGCATTGCCGACATCTCGTCCCTGACCGACCGGACGATCTACCTCCTCGGCAAGGAGCCGGGTCGCACGACGATGACGATCCTGGGCGCCGATGGCGGACTGATCGCGAACGTCGAGGTCCAGGTCACGCCCGACATCGCCGAATTCCGCGAGCGCCTCGCCCAGGTGCTGCCGAACGAGCATGTCGAGGTGCGCACCGCCAATGACGGCATCGTCCTCAGCGGCACCGTCAGCTCGATCACGGCGCTCGACGCGGCGCTGGAACTGGCCAACCGCTACGCCCCCGACCGCGTCTCGAACCTGATGAGCGTCGGCGGCCAGCAGCAGGTCATGCTGCGCGTGCGCTTCGCCGAGATGCAGCGCTCGGTCGCGAAGTCGCTCTCCACCTCGCTGGGGCTCGGCGGCACCGCGCTCGGCGGCGATCTGGGGCTGACCGGCGGCACCAATACGCTCGGCAGCCAGGGGGGCCTGGCCAACGGCTTCGCCGGCAACATCCCGGCCGCCACCCAGAACAACGGCGCGATCCTGTTCGGCTTCAATGCCGGCGGCGTCGAGGTCGGCATCCTGCTCGAGGCGCTGGAGAGCCGCGGCGTGGTCCGCACCCTGGCCGAGCCGAACCTCACCGCCCTGTCGGGGCAGGAGGCGCGGTTCCTGGCGGGCGGCGAATATCCCGTGCCGATCAGCCAGGAGGGCGGCAACATCACCGTCGAGTTCAAGCCCTTCGGCGTCGAGCTCAACTTCACGCCGCGGGTCGTGGCGGGGGATCTCATCAATATCGAGCTCGAGGCCGCCGTCTCGTCCATCGACCCGACGAACGGCATCAACATCAACGGCTTCCAGATCGACGCCTTCCGCCGGCGCGAGACCTCCACCACCGTCGAGATGCGCGACGGCGAGAGCTTCGCGATCGCCGGCCTGCTGAGCGACGATTTCCGCGACATCAACGGCCAGGTGCCGTGGCTCGGCGACGTGCCGGTCCTGGGCGCGCTGTTCCGCTCGGCCGAATACGAACGCAACCAGACCGAACTGGTGATCATCATCACCGCCCATCTGGTCAGCCCGGTGCGCGGCGACACGCTGGCCCTGCCGACGGACCGCGTCCGCCCGCCCTCCGAGCGCGACCTGTTCCTGTTCGGACGCGTCTCGTCGGACGACGCGCCGCAGGCCGGCGGCGCGGGCGAAGTGGCCCGGCAGGACTTCTCGGGCAGCTACGGCTACGTGCTCGACTGACACATCACGCAGGCGCGGTTCAGCAACGGGGCGCAAGGCAATGAAGACTCTCGGCATTCTTACCTTGGCCCTTGGCGGGCTCGCGGCCTGCGCGCAGGCTCCGGCCAGCTTCGACCGCGAGGCGGGATCGGTGCAGACCACCTCCCCATTCGGCACCGCGGTGATCGAGAACTACCTTGCCCAGACCGACCCGGCGGCGGCGCGCATCGCGCTCGGCCAGCGGTTCGCGGCCGAGATCGACAGCACGGTGACCTTCGACTTCAACAGCGCCGCCCTGGGGCCAGAGGCGCAGGCCGTCCTCTCCCGTCAGGCGGACTGGATCCGCCAGTTCCCCGAGCTGCGCTTCTCGGTCTACGGGCATACCGACGGGGTCGGCTCGAACGGCTACAACTACAATCTGGGCCTGCGGCGGGCGAATGCCGTCGTGGCCTATCTCGTCGGGCGGGGCGTCGATCGCGGGCGCCTCGAGGCGCTCGTCTCCTATGGCGAGACCCGGCCCGTGGTGCCCACCGAGGCGCGCGAGCGCGCCAACCGGCGCACCGTGACCGAGGTCGCCGGCTTCTACGAGGGCGGCGGCACGCATTGCTGCCTCAACGGGCAATACGCCGAGGTGATCTTCCGCGACTACGTCGCCAGCGCCGGCACGCAGCAGACCCTCACCGGCATCCAGGGCAGCGAGGTCGCCACGGACCAGTAGCCGTTCCGTGCCGGATCCGCGGCTGGGGCGACAACGGCCGCCCCCGCCGCCGATCGTTCGCTCCGCCCTAACAATTACGCTCTTTCAGCCCAATTCCCGTCACCTTTGACGACGAAGGTGAGTGAAACCGGGAATGTCCCCCTCGACCATCTGACCGAATCGGTCGGGGGCCAGCGCCGGGTTCGCGCGACGCGCGGCCCGTGGCGCCCCGGGGTGGGATGAAGGAACGACGCGTATGAGCAGCACTGCCGCCCTGCAGCCGGACCCGGCGCCGATCGTCGCCTGCACGATCAGCCGCGACGTGCAGAACTTCGACCTTCTGATCGAGGACATGGAAGCGCTGATGGGCGAGAGCTGGGGCGATCTCAGCTTCGCCGACGCGCTCGCCTTTCTCGGGCAGGAGGATGCCTCCAGCCTGGAATTCGTCGCCATTGCGCTCGACGCCGAGGACGAGGGGGATCTCGGCCTCGTCATCGACATCGTGGCCGCCGCCAAGGGGCGCGGCATCAAGGTGGTGCTCATCACGGAGGATGTCTCGCCGGGCTCGCTGCATCAGCTGTTGCGCGAAGGCGGGGATGAATTCGTCCCCTACCCCCTGCCCGAGGGCGAACTGAACCGCGCGGTCGAGCGCCTGCGCCGCCCCCCGGTCGAGGATGTCGTCGCCGAGGAGCATCGCACCACGATCACGGCCACCGGCGACCGCTCGGGCGTCATCATCCCGGTCCACGGTCTCGCCGGCGGGACCGGAGCGACGATGCTCGCCGTCAATCTCGCCTGGGAACTGGCCAATGCGGACAAGGACGAGCCGCCGCGCGTCGCGCTGCTCGATCTCGACCTGCAGAACGGCGCGGTCGCGACCTATCTGGACCTGCCCCGCCGCGAGGCGGTGCTCGAGCTCCTGACCGAGACCGAGGCGATGGACAGCGAGGCCTTCATGCAGGCGCTGCTGACCTACGAGCAGAGGCTGCAGGTGCTGACGGCGCCCGCCGACCTCGTCCCGCTCGACCTCGTCGGACCGGCCGAGGTCGAGCGCATCCTCGAGATGGCGCGGACGAATTTCGACTACGTCGTGATCGACATGCCCTCCACCACCGTGGAATGGACCGAGACGGTGCTGTACGCGGCCCATGTCTACCTCGCCACGCTCGAGCTCGACATGCGATCGGCGCAGAACACGCTGCGGATCAAGCGCGCCTTCCAGGCCGAGGATCTGCCCTTCGACAAGTTCCGCTTCGTCCTGAACCGGGCGCCGGGCTTCACCGACCTCAACGGCAAGAGCCGGGTCAAGCGTCTGGCGGAATCGCTCGGCATCTCGATCGAGGTGCAGATGCCCGATGGCGGCAAGCCGGTGGCGGCCGCCGCCGACCAGGGCCGGCCGCTCGCGCTGGCCCAGCCCAAGGCGGCCCTGCGCAAGGAGATCGCGAAACTCGCGCACTCGATCCACGAGATCAACGTCGGCGCCGACGCAGCGCAGACCAGGAAACGCAAGCGGCGCTGAGGCGGAAAGGACGGAACCCGATGTTCTCGAAGTTCAAGAAACCCGACGCGGCGACCGCCGCGACCCCGCGGCCGGCTGAGGCCCCTGCCCCGGCATCGGCGCCGCAGGCCCGCGCCGTGCCCGCCCCGAAACCGGCCGCGCAGAAGGCCCCGCCCGCCCGGGCCGCGGCCACCGCCGCGCCGGTCGACAAGGAGAAGAAGCGCAAGGAGCGGCTGGCCGAGATAAAGCTCGAGCTGCACAAGGCGCTGCTCGAGAACCTGAACCTCTCCGCGCTCGAGAAGGCGGCGGAACAGGACCTCAAGGCCGAGATCCAGGCCATCGCGCAGGAATCGCTCGAGGAGATGGGCGTCGTCCTCAACCGCGAGGAACGGCACGCGCTGAACCAGGATCTCTACGACGAGGTGAAGGGCCTGGGCCCGCTCGAGGCGCTGCTCAAGGACGACACGGTCTCGGACATCCTGGTGAACGGGCCGCAGCAGATCTTCGTCGAGCGCAACGGCAAGCTTCAGCTGTCGGACATCACCTTCAAGGACGAACGCCACCTGATGCGGATCATCGACAAGATCGTGTCCGCGGTGGGCCGGCGTGTCGACGAATCCAACCCCTATGTCGACGCCCGCCTCGCCGATGGCAGCCGGTTCAACGCGATGGTGCCCCCGATCGCGGTCGATGGCTCGCTCGTCTCGATCCGGAAGTTCAAGAAGGACAAGCTCGGCATCGACGACCTCGTGCGATACGGCGCCTTCACCGAAGAGATGGCCGCATATCTGCAAGCCGCCGTCTCAACCCGGCTGAACGTGATCGTCTCGGGCGGGACCGGCTCGGGCAAGACGACCACGCTCAACGCCCTGTCGTCCTTCATCGACAATTCCGAGCGCATCCTGACGATCGAGGATACCGCGGAACTCCAGCTCCAGCAGACCCATGTCGGGCGGATGGAGAGCCGCCCCCCGAACGTCGAGGGGAAGGGCGCGGTGACGCCGCGCGATTGCCTCAAGAACGCCCTGCGGATGCGGCCTGACCGGATCATCGTCGGCGAGACGCGCGGCGAGGAGGTGATCGACATGCTCCAGGCGATGAACACGGGCCATGACGGGTCGATGACCACGATCCACGCCAACTCCGCCCGCGACGGCGTGAGCCGGCTCGAGAACATGATCGCCATGGCCGGGATCGAGATGCCGATGAAGGCGGTGCGCAGCCAGATTGCCTCGGCCGTCAACCTGATCGTGCAGGCGAGCCGCCTGCAGGACGGCTCGCGCCGCATGACCTCGATCACCGAGATCACCGGGATGGAGGGCGAGGTGATCTCGATGCAGGAGGTGTTCCGCTTTCAGCGCGTCGGCCTGACGCCCGACAACAAGATCATCGGCCATTTCACGGCGACCGGCGTGCGGTCGCACTACTCGGAACGCTTCCGGCTCTGGGGCTACGATCTGCCGCCCTCGATCTTCGAGCCCTTCAAGGGATAGACCCGCATGGTAATCTCAGCCGAACCGATCATCTACGGCCTGATCTTCGTGGCCGTCATCGTGCTGGTGAACGGCCTCTACCTGGTCGCCTTCGGCAAGTCGATCAGCCTCAATTCCCGGGTGAACCGCCGGCTCGAGATGCTCGAGAAGGGGACGGGCCGCGAACAGGTGCTGGACCAGCTCCGCAAGGAGATGAGCCAGCACATGAAGTCGCGGAGCATCCCGCTCTATTCCATGCTGGCCGAGAAGGCGCAGAAGGCGAACATCGCCTTCACGCCCAGTCAGCTGATCATGGTCATGGGGGTTCTGGCCGGCGTCGCCTTCGCCGGGCTGACCTTCGGGACGACCGCGTCGCTGCCGATCCGCGCCGCCGTGGCCGTGGTGATGGGCATCGGCGGGGTCTATGTCTGGGTGAACCGCCTCGCGACCAAGCGCATCTCGATGATCGAGGAGCAGCTCCCCGAGGCGGTGGAGCTGATGGTCCGCTCCCTCCGCGTCGGCCACCCCTTCTCCTCCGCCATCCAGATCGTCGCCAAGGAGGTGCCCGACCCGCTCGGCACCGAGATGGGCGTGATCGCGGACGAGGCGGCCTATGGCCGCGACATGGGCGAGGCGCTGAAGTTCATGGCCGAGCGGATCGACATGCAGGACATGCGCTTCCTCGCGGTGGCCGTGAACATCCAGCAGCAGGCCGGCGGCAACCTGGCCGAGATCCTCGACGGCCTCGCCAAGGTGATCCGCGCCCGGTTCCGCCTGTTCCGCCGGGTGAAGGCGATCACCGCCGAGGCCAAGTGGTCCGGCAAGTTCCTTTCCGGCTTCCCCCTGCTCGCGCTCGTCGCGATCAACGTGATGGAGCCGGGCTATTACGACGACGTGAAGGACACGGCCGTGTTCGTGCCGGCCTGCCTCGTCGTGGGCGGCTTCCTCGTGGCGAACATCTTCGTCATGCGGAGCCTCGTGAACATCAAGGTCTGAGGAAGGACCCGCGACGATGCTCGACAGGATGCAAGTTCTGCTGACCGACCTGCTCGGTCCCTTCGGCCCGCTGATCGCGGTCGGCTTTCTGGGCCTGCTGCTGATCCTGCTGACCCTGCCCGTCCTGCTGAGGAAGCAGGAGGATCCGCTCGACCGGCTGAAGCGCGGCCAGGGCCCCGCGGGGGACCAGACGGAAGGCGGCAAGAGCAAGTCGCTGCGCCAGGCCTCCGACGGCGGCGAGAAGCTGGACAAGTATGCCGGCTTCCTCGAGCCGAAGGACGACAAGGAATACGGCGCGGTCCGGCTCAAGCTGCTGCAGGCGGGGTACCGCAGCAAGAACGCGGTGCGGATCTACCATTTCGCGCAGTTCGCGCTGGGGATCGGCGGCCTGATCCTGGGCGCCAGCTACGCGATCTACGCCTCGGCGACGGGGGACCCCTCGACCACGAACCTCATGCTCTATGCGCTGGGACCGGGCGTGGTCGGCTACATGGTACCGAAATACTGGGTGACGAAGCGCCAGCAGACCCGTCAGGAGGCCATCGTCAACGGCTTCCCGGACTCGCTCGACATGATGCTGGTCTGCGTCGAGGCGGGCCAGTCGCTCGACCAGGCGATCATCCGGGTCAGCAAGGAGCTGCGCTCGGGCTTTCCCGACCTCGCCGACGAATACGAGTTGGTCAGCTACGAGATGAAGGCCGGCAAGGACAAGGTCAGCGTCCTGCGCGACATGTCCGAACGCTGCGGCGTGGCCGACATCTCGTCCTTCGTGACCGTGCTCATCCAGTCGCAGCAATTCGGCACCTCGATCGCCGACGCGCTGCGGGTCTTCAGCTCGGAGATGCGGGACAAGCGGGTGATGCGGGCCGAGGAGAAGGCCAACACGCTGCCGACGAAGATGACTCTCGCCACGATGATGTTGACGGTGCCGCCGCTCCTCATCATCCTGATCGGACCGTCGATCTTCGAGATCTATACCACCCTCGGGGGCGGCGGTGCGGCGGAGGCGACGGGTCTGAACTAGGCACCGGCCCCGCCCGGACCCTGACCAGACCGGCGGACGATGCGGCCCTTTCCCCTTCTGACGATCCTCGCCCTCGCCCTTTCCGCCTGTTCCGGCGCGGGGGACGGGGGCGAGGGCCTCTTCGCCCCCGGCGTGGCGGGCGAAATGGATGTCGACGGCCTGACCGTCGGGCATCGCCTGATGGAAGCGGGCGAGTACGAGCTGGCGCTGCAGGCCTATACCCGCGCGGCCGGCCAGCAGGGGCTGACGATCGACACGCTCTCTGCCCTCGGCTCGGCCAACCTGCGGCTCGGCCGGCTCGGCCAGGCGGAACGGCTGCTCCGGCAGGCTGTCGAGGAGGATCCCGACTTTCCGCCGGCCTGGAACAATCTCGGCGTGATCCTGATGGAACAGGGCCGCACCGGCGAGGCGTCCGAGATGTTCCGTCGCGCTTATGCCACGGATAACGGCGATTCCGACGAGATCCGCGACAACCTGCGCCTCGCGCTCGCCAGGCTCGATGCGACCGGCTATGGTGACGAGGAAGAAAACGCAGAGTTTCAACTGATCCGGCGCGGGCAAGGCGATTTCCTGATCCTGAACGCGCCCTGAGGCACTGGCAGGACAAGGACGCATCCGATGCGCCACCCGATCTTTCTGCTGCCCGCGCTCGTCGCGCTGGCGGCCTGCGGCGACCGTGGCGGTGACGCCGAAGTCGCGCGTGCGCTCGACGATATCAACGTCATCGACGAGACCAACCTCAACGACGTGATGATGACCGTCGCCGATCCCGGCGAGGCGGTGAGCTACTTCCAGCGCGCCTCCGACGCCAATCCCGAACGCGTGGACCTGCGCCGGGGCCTGGCGCAGAGCCTGGTGCGCGCCGGCCGCATCCCCGAGGCGGTCGCCGCCTACACCCAGCTCGTCGCCCTGCCCGCCGCGACCGAGGAGGACCGCGTGGCCTATGCCGGCGCGCTGATCCGCAACAACAGCTGGGACCGGGCCGAGAGCGTGCTCGACGCGATCCCGCCCACGGTCGAGACCTTCGACCGCTACCGCTTCGAGGCGATGGTCGCCGACAGCAACGAGGAATGGAGCCGCGCCGACAGCTTCTACGAGACGGCGCTGGGCCTCACGACGACGCCGGCCGGGGTGCTGAACAACTGGGGCTATTCCAACCTGACCCGGGGCAACTACGCAGAGGCGGAACGCTTCTTCGCCGATGCGCTGCGCCACGAGCCGAACATGTTCACCGCCAAGAACAATCTCGTCCTGGCCCGCGGCGCCCAGCGCAACTACGACCTGCCGGTGATCCCGATGACCCAGGTCGAGCGGGCGCAGCTGCTCTACACGATGGCGCTGACGGCCATCAAGCAGAACGACCTGAACATCGGGCGCTCGCTGCTGCAGGACGCGATCGACACCCATCCGCAGCATTTCGAGGAAGCGGTCCGCGCCATGCGCGCCCTCGACCAGGGCGCCTGACGGAGCGGCCGGCGTGGACACGCCCGCCCTGGCCGCGCAGGCGCTGCTGATCGTCGCCCTGCCCGTCTCGCTCTGGGTGGCGTGGTCGGACCTGTCGCGGATGAAGATCCCGAACAGGGCAGTCCTCGCCCTGCTCGCCGGGTTCCTGCTGGTCGGCCCCTTCGTGCTGCCCCTGCCGGATTACGGCTGGCGCTGGCTGCATTTCGCCGTGATGCTGCTGGCCGGGATGGCGGCGAACGCCATCCGCCTGATGGGCGCGGGCGATGCCAAGTTCATCGCCGCCGCCGCCCCCTATGTCGCGCTCGGCGATGTCGGGCCGCTGATCTGGATCCTCGCCACGGCCTCGGCCCTCGGCTACGCGCTGCACCTGATCGCCAGGGTCACTGTCGGCCCGCGCCTCGCGCCCGGCTGGGTCAGCTGGACCAGCGGCCGGCGCTTTCCGATGGGCCTGCCGCTGGCGATGACGCTGGTCGCCTATCTCGCGCTCGCCGCGACGGGCTGAAGGCGAGGCTCCGCGCGGGCGGCCCGAAACAGCCCCCGCCCGATCCCACTTCGGCCACAAACGGGCGCGACCCTGCCCCCGCAGCCGCAATCCCCGTCGCAGCGAGAAGGGCCGTCTTTTTCCGATGAACATGCAGGTCTCCGCCGAGGGCGTCACCCCGCCCCCCGCCCCGCGTTCGCTCGAGCAGATGAAGCTTCCGCTGGTCATGATGCGCGACATCCTGATCAAGACGATGTTCCGCAAGAACGTTTCGGAAGTGCCCGAGATCGCGGCCGCCATCTGCCTGCCGCGCTCCGTCGTGCAGGAACTGGTCGATCTCGCGCGTGGCCAGCGCCTGCTCGAGGCGACCGGCACGATGAGCGCCGGCGCCAGTGGCGAGATGGGCTACCAGCTCACCGACCAGGGCAAGGACCGCGCCCTCGACGCGCTGGCCCAGTCGGAATATTTCGGCGCGATGCCGGTCCCGCTCGAGGTCTACCGCGAGCAGGTGGAGCGGCAGTCCATCCGCAACATCCACATCACCCGCGACCGCCTGACCCAGGCGATGGGCCACCTCATCCTGCCGCCGACGCTGCTGGATCAGCTCGGGCCCGCCGTGGGCGCGGGCCGCTCGGTCCTGATGTACGGCCCCCCCGGGAACGGGAAATCGTCGATCTCGAACGGGATCCGCGACGCGATCGGCGACAAGATCTACATTCCCCGCGCCATCGAATATGCCGGCCAGGTCATCACCGTCTACGACCCGATCGTGCACACCGCCGCCGAGGAGGAGGTGCAGGACGAGAACAGCCTGCGCCGGACCACGGGCCGCTTCGACACGCGCTACGTCCGCTGCGACCGCCCCACCGTGATCACCGGGGGCGAGCTGTCGCTCGACATGCTCGACCTGGTCTACAACCCGACCGCGCGGACCTACCAGGCGCCGCTGCAGCTCAAATCCTCGGGCGGGGTGTTCATCATCGACGACCTCGGCCGGCAGGAGGAGCCGCCGCAGAAGATCGTGAACCGCTGGATCGTCCCGCTGGAAGAGAACCGCGACATCCTCGCCCTGCAATCGGGCGAGAAGTTCGAGGTGCCCTTCGACACGCTCGTGATCTTCTCGACCAACTTCCATCCCAACGAGATCTTCGACAAGGCCGCGCTCCGCCGGATCTTCTACAAGATCAAGATCGACGGCCCGGACCAGGAGAACTTCCTCAAGATCTTCGCCATGGTCGCGCGCAAGAAGAAGATGCCGCTGGACGAGAAGGCGCTGATTCACCTGCTGAAGGTGAAGTACCCGACCATCGACAACAATTTCGCCAATTACCAGCCGGTCTTCCTGATCGACCAGATGATCGCGATCTGCCAGTTCGAGGGCATCCCGAACCAGATGTCCCCGGAACTGATCGACCGCGCCTGGGCGAACATGTTCGTCAAGGAGGAGAGGATCGTCCACTGACGATCCGGCGCCGGCCCGGGGTCGCGGGGGCGGGGCCGCCTCCTCACTTCCCGGCCAGCAGGCGCTGCGGCTCGGACCGGAACTCGCGGCTCCACAGCACCCAGGTCACCGCCGCGGTGGCGATGGCCAGCGCGACCGGGCCCAGCAGCCAGGCCAGCGCGGCCAGCGCGAAGTAGACGGCCCTGAGTCCGCGGTTGAAGTTCATCGCCGCGCGGACGTTGATCTCGCCGGCGACGACGGCGCGGTGATTGACCCCCTCCCCCGGCTGGTTGGGCACGGCCGCGATCAGCACCGCGCAATAGCCGAAGAGACGGTTCGCCCAGACGAAGCGCAGGAAGGCATGGGCGAGGAACAGCAGGACGAGCATGAGCTTGGCCTGCCAGAGGATCTCGGGCGTGCCGTCGCCGATGAACCCCTCCGCCACCCCTTCGAGCGGGGCGGGATTCCCGATCAGGGCCAGCAACCCGCCGATGCTGATCAGCGAGGTGGAGGCGAAGAAGGCGGTGCCCTGCCGCAGCATCCCCATGATCTGGCTGTCGAAGATCCGGTTGTCCCGGCCCAGCATGACGCGCATCCATTCGCGGCGATGCTCGGACATCATCACCGTGACCGAGAGCCGCGCCCGCCCCGGATGCTCGATCCGCCAGCCGACGGCGAGGAACGCCCCGCCGAGCAGCAGCAGGGCGACGATGTCGAGCGGGGAGAGGAGGGAGAGCGTCGCACCGGGATCCATGGGCGCGACGCTACGACGCCGCCCCCGCGCTTGCCCAGAGGCGGATGCGGTTATATTCCCGACCCGATCGAAGCGCTTGGATGCGGACGTCGCGGCGCCCGATGCCCCCCGGGGAGGAGAGACCGGATGCAGATGCCCGCCCCCGATGTCCGGATCATGGGCCTCAAGGCCCGGCTCGTCTCGCGCCTGTCCGAGGTGCTGCCGCCGGATGCCGTGATCGCCGACCCGGCCGAGACGCGCGCCTATGAATGCGATGCCCTCACCGCCTATCGCTGCCCGCCGCTGATCGCGATCCTGCCTGCCTCGACCGAAGAGGTCGCGGCCGCGCTGCGGATCTGCCACGAGGAGGGCGTGCCGGTCGTGCCGCGCGGTTCGGGCACCTCGCTGGCCGGGGGGGCGCTGCCGACGGCCGATTGCGTCATCCTCGGCGTGGCGCGGCTGACCGAGGTGCTGGAGATCTCGACCGAGGACCGGCTGATCCGCGTCCAGACCGGGCGCACGAACCTGTCGGTGACCGGCGCGGTCGAGGATCTGGGCTTCTTCTACGCCCCCGACCCGTCCAGCCAGCTGGCCTGCGCCATCGCGGGCAATATCGGGATGAATTCGGGCGGCGCGCATTGCCTGAAATACGGGGTGACCACGAACAACCTCCTCGGCGTCACGATGGTGCTGATGGACGGCCGCGTCGTGGAACTCGGCGGCCAGATGGAGGCCGGCGGCCTCGACCTTCTGGGCGTGGTCTGCGGCTCGGAGGGGCAGCTCGGGATCGTGACCGAGGCGACGCTGCGGATCCTGCCGAAGCCGGAGGGCGCGCGACCCGTCCTGATGGGCTTCGACAGCTCGGAGGTGGCGGGGGCCTGCGTGGCCGACATCATCCGCGCCGGGATCCTGCCCGTCGCGATCGAGTTCATGGACCGCCCCTGCATCGAGGCGACCGAGGCCTTTTCCGGTGCCGGCTACCCGATCTGCGAGGCGCTGCTGATCGTCGAGGTGGAAGGCTCGGAGGAGGAGATCGCGGACCAGCTGGGCCTCATCGAGGAGATCGCCCGCCGCCACGACCCCGTGGAGCTGCGCCGGGCGAAGGATGCCGAAGAGGCCGGGCGGATCTGGCTGGGCCGCAAGTCCGCCTTCGGCGCGATGGGGCAGATCGGCGACTATCTCTGCCTCGACGGCACGATCCCGGTGGGCGAGCTGCCGCGCGTCCTGCGCCGGATCGGCGAGCTGTCCGAGCAGTTCGGCCTGCGGGTCGGCAACGTCTTCCATGCCGGGGACGGCAACATGCATCCCCTCATCATCTTCGACGCGAACCGCGAGGGCGACCTCGAGAAGGCCGAGGCCTTCGGCGCCGAGATCCTCCGGCTCTGCGTCGAGGTGGGCGGCTGCCTGACCGGCGAGCACGGGGTCGGGGTCGAGAAGCGTGACCTGATGGGCGTGCAGTACGGGCCCGACGACATGGACGCGCAGATGGACGTCAAGGACGTGTTCGACCCGGCCTGGCTGCTGAACCCGGCCAAGGTCTTTCCCCTCGAGGCCAGCGCGGGGCGGCGGGGTTAGGAGGGGGGCCGTCTGCCCCCCGCTGCCTGCGGCAGCCCCCCCCCCGAGAGTATTTGGAGCAAGATAAGAGCATGGACGGGCTGCGGCCGACGAGCGAGAGCGAACTGGCGGATGCGATCCGCGGGGCGACGGGACCGCTTTCGGTCCGCGGCGGCGATACGCGCGGCATGGCCCCGGCCGGCACGCCGCTGGTCACCGCCGGCCTGTCGGGCATCCGCCTCTACGAGCCAGGGGCCCTGACGCTGGTGGCCGGGGCGGGCACGCCGCTGGCCGAGATCGAGGCGGCGCTGGCCGCCGAGGGGCAGCGCCTGTCCTTCGAGCCGATGGATCACCGGGCCCTTCTGGGCACGACCGGGGTGCCGACGATCGGCGGGGTGGCCGCGGCGAACGTGTCGGGCCCGCGCCGGATCCAGGCGGGGGCGGCGCGGGACGTGATGCTGGGGCTGCGCTTCGTCGACGGGACCGGGCGGATCGTCGCGAACGGGGGCCGGGTGATGAAGAACGTTACCGGCTACGACCTCGTCCGGCTGCTGGCCGGGTCGCGCGGGACGCTCGGCGTGCTGAGCGAGGTGGCGCTGAAGACCCTTCCCGTGCCCGAGACCGAGTGCACGCTGCTCGCCGAGGGTCTGGCTCCCGGCGGGGCGGTGGACGCGATGTCGCGCGCCCTCGGCACGCCGTTCGAGGTGAGCGGCGCGGCGCATCTGCCGGACGGGCGCACGGCGCTGCGGCTCGAGGGGCGGGCGGCGTCGGTGCGCTATCGCGCGGAGGCGCTGCGCGGTCGCCTCGGCGGCACCTGGGCCGAGGCGGCGGACAGTGCCGCCCTCTGGCGGGAGGTGCGGGACGTGACCGCCTTCGCCGGGGGCCACGCCGCCATCTGGCGCTGCGCGATCCGGCCCTCGCGCGCGGCGGCGCTGCTGGCGGCGATCGGGACGGATCACCGGGCCCTGCTGGACTGGGGTGGCGGGCTGGTCTGGCTCTCGGTCCCCTCCGGCGGGGCGGAGGCCGTGCGCGGCGCGGCGGCGCGGCTCGGCGGGCAGGCCAGCCTGGTGCGGCGCGGCCCGGTTCCGGCGGAGGTGCCGGCCCTGCCGCCGGAGTCCCCGGCGGTGACCGCGCTGAGCGAGGGCCTGCGCCGGAAATTCGATCCGCGGGGCCTGTTCTCCGCCCCCCTCCGGGAGAACGCCTGATGCAGACGACCTTCACCCCCGAGCAGCTGACCGATCCCGGGATCGCGCGCAGCAACGAGATCCTGCGCGCCTGCGTCCATTGCGGATTCTGCACCGCGACCTGCCCGACCTACCAGGTGCTGGGCGACGAGCTCGATTCCCCGCGCGGCCGGATCTACCTGATCAAGGACATGCTCGAGAACGACCGCGACCCCGATCCGCGGACCGTGACCCATATCGACCGCTGCCTGTCCTGCCTCGCCTGCATGACCACCTGTCCCTCGGGCGTACATTACATGCATCTCGTCGACCATGCCCGCGCCTATATCGAGGCGCGCTACACCCGCCCCTGGCCCGACCGGGCGCTGCGATGGGTGCTGGCACAGATCCTGCCCCATCCGGGCCGGTTCCGGGCCGCGCTGATGGCGGCGCGGCTGGGTCGGCCGCTGCGGGGCCTGATGCCGGGCGCGCGGCTGAAGGCGATGCTCGACATGGCGCCCCGCCATCTGCCGCCGCCCTCGCCGAGCGACGCGCCGCAGGTCTTCCCGGCCGAGGGGACGCGGCGGATGCGGGTCGCGCTGATGACGGGCTGCGCGCAGAAGGCGCTGAACACCGACATCAACGAGGCGACGATCCGGCTCCTGACCCGGCTGGGCGCCGAGGTGGTCGTCGCGGACGGCGCGGGCTGCTGCGGCGCGCTCGTGCACCATATGGGCAAGGAAGAGGCCGCACACCGCTTTGCCGCCCGCAACATACGGGCCTGGATGTCGGAAAAGTCCAAGGCAGGACTGGATGCGATCGTGATCAACACCTCGGGATGCGGAACGACGGTCAAGGATTACGGGCACATGTTCCGCACCTCGCCGCTGGCCGGGGAGGCCGCCGCCATCTCGTCCCTCGCCCGGGACGTGAGCGAGGTCCTGGTCGATCTCCTCCACCCCGATCACGTCCGCACCACGCGGCCCGCGCGCGACGGCATCGCCGGCATCGACGCGCCGCCCGCCGCGGACGCGCCTGCCCCCGGGATGCGGGTCGCCTACCATGCCGCCTGTTCGCTGCAACACGGGCAGAGGATCAAGGCCGCGCCGAAGGACCTGCTCCGCACGGCCGGGTTCGAGGTGGTCGAGCCGGCCGATCCGCATCTGTGCTGCGGCAGCGCGGGCACCTACAACCTCATGCAGCCGGCGATCGCGGGGAAGCTGCGGGACCGCAAGGTCCGAACGCTGGAGGCGAAGGCGCCGGAGGTCATCGCGGCGGGCAATATCGGCTGCATGATGCAGATCGGCGGCGGCACCGGGATTCCGGTCGTGCACACGGTCGAGCTGCTCGACTGGGCCACGGGCGGCCCCCGGCCCCGTGCCCTTGGCGGCGACCGCCCCGGCGAGGTGCCCATCCTGCGCTGAGGAACGCCTGCGCTGAGGAGCGCCCGAGCTGAAAAACGCCCCGTGGCCGCCCTGCCCCGCCCGCGGCCGGGCCGCAAAGGTGCCGCAAGGTCCACCTAGCGTCGCGGCACCCCCCGGTGACAGGATCGGCCATGCTTCGCCCCGCCCTCCAGGCCCTCGCCCTCGCGCTGTCCCTCGCCGCCCCCGCCGCGGCCGAGGACAGCGGGCTGAACGCCTTCCGCACGATGGACGACGCCCGCGGCTGGGAGGCGGTCGGCCGGCTCGAGATCGAGGGCAAGGGCTTCTGCACCGCCACGCTGATCGCGCCCGATCTCGTCCTCACCGCGGCACATTGCCTGTTCGAGACGGAGAGCCAGCAGCGTGTCGACGACGCGCGGATGACCTTTCTGGCGGGGTTCCGCGACGGCCGTTTCGCGGCGGCCCGGCCGGTGCGCCGCTCGGCCATACCGGGCAGCTACGTGTTCCGCGGCGCCGACTGGGTGGAGGGCGCGGCGCAGGATGTCGCGCTGCTGCAACTGGGCCAGCCGATCCGCCTGCCGGGGCTGGAGCCGATCGGCGTCGGCGACGTGATCTCGGCCGCGCAATCGGTCTCGATCGTGTCCTATGCGCATGACCGGGCCGACGCGCCCTCGATGCAGGAACGCTGCGACGTGCTGGGGGGCGGCGACGGGGTCTACGTCCTGTCCTGCCTCGTCGATTTCGGCTCGTCCGGGGCGCCGGTCTTCCAGCTCGGGCCCGACGGGCGACCGCGCATCGTCTCGGTCGTTTCCGCCAAGGCCGTGGTCGAGGATCGCCCGGTGGCCATCGGCGCGCCGACCTCACCCCTTGCCGGCCTCATCGCGGACCTGTCCGGCACCGATTTCGGCGCCACGGCCCCGGGGGGGATCCGCGTCCTCGGGGCGGGGGACAGGGGCGAGCTCGGCGCGCGGTTCGTGCGCCCCTGAGCGGCCCGCGGCAGGTCTTGACCGGCCCGATCCCCCTCCCCACATGAGCGATGCGGACGGGATGCCCATGACGGGGCCCGGCCGCGACGGGTCCGTCCCCGGATGGGAGGCCCCGGGAAACAAGGCATCGCTCAATGGAGGATTCCCATGCGTTCCTACGATTTCGCCCCGCTCTACCGTGCCACCGTCGGCTTCGACCGCGTCGCCGACCTGATGGACCGGCTGATGACGACCGATACCGGGGCCCAGACCAACTACCCCCCCTACAACATCGAGAAGACCGGTGACGACGCCTGGCGCATTACCGTCGCCGTTGCGGGCTTCACCGCCGACGAGCTCACCGTCGAGGTCCGCGAGAACGCCCTGATCGTCGCCGCGCGCAAGGCCGACGAAGGCGAGGAACGGACCTTCCTGCATCGCGGCATCGCCACCCGCGCCTTCGAGCGGCGGTTCCACCTCGCCGACCACGTCCGCGTCTCGGGCGCCGAGCAGGCGGACGGCCTGCTGCATATCGACCTGGTCAAGGAGATCCCGGAGGCGCTGAAGCCCCGCCGGATCGAGATCGCCGGCCCGGCCGCCACGCGGACCAAGGTGATCGAGAACGCCGAGTGACGGCAGGTTCCCCGGCCCGGGCCCGGGCCGGGGCGATCTGACGCCGCCCGGGAAGGGGCTCCGGACCGATCCGGGGCCCCTTTCTCGTGTCCGGGGAAGGATCATGTGCCCGGCCGGCTTCACGCCGGCGGCGCCGTCGCCCCGACCCACGAGAAAAGGCCCCGGATCGCTCCGGGGCCTTTTGTCATGTCGGTTGCGGTCGCCGGCCCCGTCGATCGGGGCCGGGTTCCGCGCGTCAGTGCAGCTTGGCGCCCACCGTGTCGATCGACCGGTCGATCAGGGCGTTGGCCTGGTCCTCGCTCATGCGGCCGGCGATGACCTCGCGGGCGGCGGCCACGGCCACCGTGATCGCGCGGTCACGGACCTCGCGCACGGCCCGCGCCTCGGCATTGGCGATCTGCTCCTCGGCGGCGGCCATGCGGCGATCGACCGAGGTGGCGATGTCCGCCTTGGCCTGCTCGGCCGAACGCTCGGCCTCGTCGCGGGCATTGGCGACAATGCGATCGGCCTGCGCCTGCACCTCGCCCTTCTTCTTCTCGTACGAGGCGAGCAGGGCCTGCGCCTCGTCCCGCAGGGCGCGGGCCTCGGCCAGATCCTTGCGGATCCCGTCGGCGCGCTTGTCGAGCATGCCCGAGAGCTGCTTCGGCACACCGGCGAAGATCAGGATGCCGACGAAGACGAGGAACGCGATCAGGACGACGAAGTCGGTATTGCGCAGCGAGAAAAACACGTCCCCCGCGGCGAAGGCCGGGGCGGGCACGAGCAACGCGGTTGCCAGCAGAAGCTTCTTCATCGGTCAGCCCTCCACGCGGCGGTCCACCGCCTCGTTCACGGCGCCCTGGTCGGCCTCGACGCCCATGACCGAGACGATCTCGGCGGCGACGTCGCGGGCGACCTCGCGGACGCTGGCGACCGACTGGTCGCGGATCTCGCCGATGGCGCGCTCGCTCTCGGCGGTGCGCTCGGCGATGCGGGCATCGGCGGCGGCGAGCTCGGCATCGAGATCCTTCTGGATCCCGGCCCTCGTCTCCTCGACGATGCGGTTGGCCTCGCTGCGGGCATCGGCCAGCGCCTTGTCGTAGGCGCCCTCGGCCTCGGAGGCCCGGGTCCTGAGATCCTCGGCGGCGGCGAGGTCATTGGTGATCGTCCCGGACCGCTCGGCGAGGATGCCCCCGATGCGCGGCAGGGCGATCCGGCTGAGGATGAAGTAGATCGCGACGAGCGCGACGATCAGCCAGAAGATCAGGTTGGGAAAGACGGTCGGGTCGAGCTGCGGCATC
This sequence comes from Wenxinia saemankumensis, assembly GCF_900141735.1. Taxonomy (GTDB): domain Bacteria; phylum Pseudomonadota; class Alphaproteobacteria; order Rhodobacterales; family Rhodobacteraceae; genus Wenxinia; species Wenxinia saemankumensis. The sequence continues at coordinate 136,877 of NZ_FQYO01000005.1, read as the reverse complement.
CCGGGCGCGCCGGCCTCGGCCGCATGGGCCGCGTCGTTTACGCCGACCTCGGTGGTCAGCGGACCGTCGGCGATGGCCTCGCCCTCGACCGCCAGGTCGGCGCCGATCGGCAGGTCTTCGGTATCATGTTCCATGTCGGCCCCTCGGGGATGGTCGCGGCTGTATGGACGAAGGCCCGGGGGTCGGCGCACCGGCCCCCGGACCCGTCACAGGATCGAAGAGAGATCGATCAGACGGCGAACATCAGCAGGAGCGCGACGAGGAACGCGAAGATGCCCAGCGCTTCCGCGAAGGCGATGCCGATGAAGAGCGTCGCGGTCTGCGAGGCGGCCGCCGACGGGTTGCGCAGCGCGCCGCCGAGGAAGTTCGCGGCGACGTTGCCGACGCCGATGGCCGAGATCCCGGTGCCGAGGCCCGCGATGCCCGCGCCGATGAACTGGCCCATGTTTGCGATATCGCCTTCCATGACTTTTCTCCTGTGACTGGAATTGGCTTGCGAGGGGGTCCTGTCCGCCCGTTCGCGCTTAGTGCGAGGGGTGCAGCGAGTCCTTGAGGTACACGCAGGTCAGGATGGTGAAGACGTAGGCCTGCACCACGGCGACGAGCACTTCGAGCCCGTAGATCGCGGTGATGGCGAGGATCGAGAGCGGCGAGACGAGCGTGATCGCCGCGAAGGCCGCGAAGACCTTCATCACCGCGTGGCCGGCCATGATGTTGCCGGCAAGACGGATGGAATGGCTGACCGGCCGCACGAAGTAGGAGATCAGCTCGATCACGGCCAGGATCGGCCGCAGCGCCAGCGGCGCCGACGAGACCCAGAACAGGCCGAGGAAGGCGGCGCCGTTCTTGACGAAACCGATCACCGTCACGGTGATGAAAACCGCGAGCGCCAGCACCGCCGTCACCGCGATGTGCGAGGTGGGGGCGAAGGACATCGGCAGCAGCGCCAGCGAGTTGGCGGCGAGGATGAAGAGGAACAGCGCCATGATGTAGGGGAAGTACTTCACCCCGTCATGGCCGGCCACGTCCTCGACCATCTTGTAGATGAAGCCGTATATCAGCTCGGCCACCGACTGCATCTTGCCCGGCACGATCGAGCGGTGCCGCGTCGCGAAGGCCATGATCGCCCAGATCAGCAGCACCCCGAGCGCCATCCAGAGGGTGGCGTTGGTGATGGTGAACCAGCTGACCCCGCCATCGCCGAAGAGCGGCGTGACCAGGAACTGGTCGAGCGGGTGAAAGACCAGGCCGGTTTCCTCGCCGTGGATCGCTTCTGTCGCCACCTCAGCCGTCCTCGCGTTCCGGGGGCCGGGGGCCCGCCGATTGATCCGTGATCTCCCTGGCCGTGCGCAGCATGACGTTCACGCCGGCCGCGAAGCCCAGGAGGATGAACAGCACCAGGAAGATCGGCATCGTCCCCAGAAGGGTGTCGAGGCCGTACCCGATGCCGAAGCCGATCGAGAGACCGGCGACAAGCTCGATCACCATGCGCCAGGCGGTCTGCGCCCGGGAATAGTGTTCCTCGGAATGGGGCTTCGGCTCCGTGACCTTCTTCGCCGCCGCGATCCGGGCCTCGAGATCTCTCAAGCGGTCCTGGTCGGTCGGCTGGCGGGGCTCGGTCAAGGCGGCGGGGCTCCGTTCCGGTTGGCAGGGGGTTAAGGGCGGGGGGGACCGGAGTCAAGGAACCGGCGACGTGGTGCGCATGGCACTGTTTCGATTGAGTATTTTAGGCAAGATAAGAGCCTGGCCGAGGGAAGGGTCCCCGGCGGCACGTTCAACCGATCGGTTGACCTTTCTCCGGGGGCGGCGCATCGCTGCGGGCATGGCGCCCCGTCTCGACATCGTCTTCCTCGCCCTCGCCGACCCCACGCGGCGGGCGATCCTGTCGATGCTGCTCGAGGACGACATGGCTGTGACGGACGTGGCGGCGCCCCTGCCGATGTCGCTGGCGGCCGTGTCGAAGCACCTGCGCGTGCTCGCCGAGGCGGGCCTGATCAGCCAGGAGCGGCGCGGCCGCGTCACCTGGTGCAAGCTCGAGCCCGGCGCGCTGCGCGAGGCGAGCGTCTGGATGGCCGGCTTCGGTCAGATGGAGGGGCTGGATCTCGACGCCTTCGAGGCGTTCCTCGCCCGAGAGCTGGGCGAGGGCTGAGCCTCCTCGTCCCGCAGGAGGAGGAGAAGCGCCAGCATCGTCGCCGCGACGCCCAGCAGGGACAGGGCGGGCGGCGCCCCGCCCCCGGCGGCCAGTTCGACCAGGATCACCCAGGACGGGGTGAGGTAGGTATAGGCCATGACCTTGGAGGCCGGGAGCCGGAGCGCCGCGTATTGCAGCAGCACGACCGTGGTCGCCGAGGCGAAGAGGGCGAGGTAGAGGAGCGTGATCCAGGCGATCGGCGGCAGCGCCGCCCAGTCGGTCGCCGCGATGCCGCGCCAGCCCCAGGCGGTGAGGATCGCCCCGCCGCCCAGCAGCGTGCCGAAGGTGAAGACGAGCGGCGCCTCGCCCCGGTTCAGGCGGCGCACCATCGGCGTATAGAGCGCGTGCGCGACGCAGCCGACGAGGAACACCGCCTCGCCCCGGCCGATCTCGAAGCGCAGGATCGCCGCGAGATCGGCGCGGAAGATGACCCAGATCGCCCCGGCCCCGCCGATGGCGAGGGCGGCCGCGATCCGGGGCGAGACGCGCTGCCGCAGCAGGGCCCGGCCGAACAGGGCCGAGAGGACGGGCGTCAGGGTGAACACGGCCGAGCTGCTGACGGGGCTCGCCGTCTTCAGCCCCTCGAACATCAGCACGAAGTAGACGGCGTAGAGCCCGCCGAGCACGAGGTAGCGCCAGGGCGCGCGGGCGGCGCCCGCCAGTCCCGCCCCCCGCGCCAGCAAAGCCGCGCCGATGACGAGGGCGGCGAGCCAGAAGCGCACCGCGTTCAGCGCGGCGGGGTCGATCAGGGTCGCAACCCGCGAGCCGAGCGCGAAGCTGCCCGCGACGATCAGCGAGAAGACGAGCATCGCGAGATGGCCGCGCGCCGGTCCCCCGTCGACCGCCCGATCCCGCCCCTGCCCCGGCCCCTGTCCCGGCCCCTGTCCCGGCCCCTGTCCCGGTCCTCCCCCCGCAGAGGTCATTCCGGCCAGGTCGCCACCGCCTCGCGCAGGGCGGCCAGAAAGGCCTGCACCTTGGTCGTGCGATGCAGATCGACATGGGTCACGACCCACAGGTCGGCCGCCCAGTCCTCTCGCGGATCGCAGAGCCGCTCCAGCCCCAGGCCCTCGGCCTGCCAGCCGGTGAGGAAGCCGATCCCGGCCCCGGCGCGGACCGCCTCGACCCCGGTCGTATCGTCGCCGGTGCGGAACACGACCTGCTCGCGCGGCACGTTCCGGGCCATCCAGGCGTGGAAGGGTGCGCGGCTGCCCTCGTCGTCGGGGCCGACATAGAGGTGCCCGTCCGTGTCCTCGGGCCGCTCGGGTCGGCCGTGGCGGGCGAGATAGCCCGGCGCGGCGTAGAGCGCGGGGCGGATCTGGGAGAGCTTGCGCACGACGTTGTCGGGCTGTTCGGGCGGCGCGCCGGCCCGGATCGCGACATGCGCCTCGCCATATTCGAGGCGGAACAGGCGCGCGCCGACGAGATAGCGCACGATCAGCCCGCTATTCGCCTGCTGGAAGTCGTGCAGGACCGGCACCATCAGCGGCGCGAGCATCGTCAGCGTGGTGACGGTGAGGTCGCCCGACACGCTCTCGCCCCGGCCGCGGATCCGGCTCTCGAGCTGGTTAAACTGGTCGTCGGTGGCCTGCCCGACCTGCAGCAGGTCCGCGCCGGCCTCGGTGGGGGTGTAGCCCCGGGCATGGCGCTGGAACAGCTTGACCCCCAGCCGCGCCTCGAGCGCGTCGATATGGCGGATCACCGTCGCGTGGTGCACGCCGAGCGCATCGGCCGCGCCGCTGACCGTCCCGGCGCGGGCGACGAAATAGGCGGTACGGACCTCGTCCCAGTTCTTCATCACGGTTCCTGTCCCGTCGTCCCCCGTTCCGGCGAGGACGCTATTGCGCCCCGCCGGCGAGGGGAAGGGCTCGCCCGTCCCTTCCCTCCCGCTCGGCGCCCAGGCCCCCCCGCGCCTTGACTCCGCGCCCTGCCCCAGCGTAGACGCGCGGCGTTCCGGAAGCCCCACGACGCTTCCGGTCCCCGGGACGGTCCCGGGGATCGCCCCCCGTCAGCGCAGGTGCGCCCACGGGGGCGTTTGTCGTTTGCTTCGCCGGTCCCTATCTCGGGGCCACCTGATACAGCCCCGGAGGCGCGCGCATGTTCGAATCCCTCTCCGACCGTCTCGGCGGCGTCTTCGACCGCCTGACGAAGGCGGGCGCGCTGTCGGCCGACGACGTCAAGACCGCCCTGCGCGAGGTGCGGGTCGCGCTGCTCGAGGCGGATGTCTCGCTTCCCGTGGCGCGATCCTTCGTCAAGGCGGTGGAGGCCAAGGCGACGGGCGCGGCGGTGACGAAATCGGTCACGCCGGGCCAGCAGGTCGTGAAGATCGTCCATGACGAGCTGATCGCGGTCCTCACTGGCGAGGGCGATCCCGGCCGGCTCAAGATCGACAACCCGCCCGCGCCGATCCTGATGGTCGGCCTGCAGGGCGGCGGCAAGACCACGACGACCGCCAAGATCGCCAAGCGCCTGAAGGAGCGCGAGGGCAAGAAGGTCCTGATGGCCTCGCTCGACACCAACCGCCCCGCGGCGATGGAGCAGCTGGCCATCCTCGGCAGCCAGATCGGCGTCGACACGCTGCCGATCGTCAAGGGCGAGGATCCGGTCCAGATCGCGAAGCGGGCCAGGACGCAGGCCAGTCTCGGCGGCTACGACGTCTACATGCTCGACACGGCCGGGCGGCTGCATATCGACCAGGAGCTGATCGCCCAGGCGGCGGCGGTGCGCGACGCGGTCAATCCGCGCGAGACGCTGCTGGTCGTCGACGGCCTGACGGGCCAGGTCGCGGTCGAGGTGGCGCAGGAATTCGACGAGCGCATCGGGGTCTCCGGCGTGGTCCTCACCCGGATGGACGGCGACGGGCGCGGCGGCGCGGCGCTGTCGATGCGCCAGGTCACGGGCAAGCCGATCCGCTTCGTCGCCACCGGCGAGAAGGTCGACGCGCTTGAGACCTTCGAGCCCGAGCGCATCGCGGGCCGCATCCTCGGCATGGGCGACATCGTCTCCCTCGTCGAGAAGGCGCAGGCGACGCTCGAGGTCGAGCAGGCCGAGCGCATGATGAAGCGCTTCCAGAAGGGTCAGTTCAACATGAACGACCTGCGGATGCAGCTCGAGCAGATGATCAAGATGGGCGGCATGGAAGGCGTGATGGGCATGATGCCCGGCATGGCCAAGATGCAGAAGCAGGCCGCCGAGGCGGGCATGGACGACACCATGATCCGCCGCCAGATCGCCCTCATCAACTCGATGACCAAGCGCGAGCGGGCCCAGCCCGACCTGCTGCAGGCCTCGCGCAAGAAGCGGATCGCGGCCGGCGCCGGGCTGGAAGTGAGCGAGCTGAACAAGCTGCTCAAGCAGCACCGCCAGATGGCCGACGTGATGAAGAAGATGGGCCGCATGGGAAAGGGCGGCATGATGAAGCAGGCCATGAAGCAGATGATGGGTGCAAAGGGTCTTGGTGGCGGCGCCATGCCCGACATGAACGACCCCAAGGCCATGGAGCAGGCGGCGCAGGCGCTGGGGCGGTCGATGCCCCGCGGCGGCGGCCTGCCCGGCCTCGGCGGCGGCGGCCTGCCCTCCGGCCTGTCGGGCTTCGGGAAGAAGAAGTGACAGGTTCGGCCCGACATAATGGGACCTTCGCGGCGCGTAGGTCGGTTTCGTGCAAGCGCGGGGACCAGGCGTGATCCCCGTCCTGCACACCCGACGGCTGACGCTCGGCCCCTGCACGCCCGATCACGTCGCGGCCTTCGCGGGCTTCGTGGCGAGCGAGGCGTCGCGCTTCCTGGGCGGGCCGTCGGACGATCCGCGGGACGCCTGGTCCTCCTGCGCGATGCATGCCGGGCAATGGGTGATCCGCGGATACGGCACGTTCTGGGTCTCGGACGCGGCGGGAAGGCCGGTCGGGCGTGTCGGCATCTGGCATCCCGGCTGGCTGGACGAGCCGGAACTCTCCTGGGTGATCTACCCGGCGCATCACCGGCGGGGCTACGCCGTCGAGGCGGCCGTCGCCGCCCGGGACTGGGCAGCTGACCGGGGTCTGCCGCCGCTCGTCTCGCTGATCGCCCCGGGCAATGCCCCCTCCCTCGCCCTGGTCCGCCGCCTCGGCGCGGTGCGCGACGGGATCCATGTCTACGACCATGGCGGCGAGGTGGAGCGGTGGCGCCATCCCCGGCCCGCGCAGGAGGCCGCGTGATGGAACGGCTCGAGACCGAACGCCTGGTGCTGCGCCGCCCCGATTCCCGCGACTGGGAGCCGGTGCGCGGCTTCTTCATGTCCGAGCGGTCCGGCTTCATCGGCGGCCCGCAGAGCGAGCGCGACGCCTGGCGCAGCTTCGCCGCGGAACTCGGGCACTGGGACATCCGCGGATACGGGATGTGGACCGTCACGCGGCGCGGGGCCGAGGACGAGGGCCTGGCCCTGATCGGTCCCTGGTATCCGATCGACTGGCCCGAGACCGAGATCGGCTGGCTGATCCTGTCGCCCGAGACCGAGGGCACCGGCATCGCCACCGAGGCGGCCCGCGCCGCCATCGACCATGCATGGCGGGTCCTGCACTGGACCAGCATGGTCAGCTACATCGATCCGGCTAACGCCCCGTCGATCCGCGTGGCCGAGCGGCTGGGCGCGGTCCACGATCCGGATGCGCCCGCGCCGGGCGACAAGCCCGTCCTGGTCTACCGCCACACCCGGCCGGAGGGCGCATGATCCCAACGCTCACCACCGACCGGCTGACGCTGCGCCCCTTCGCGATGGGCGACTTTCCGGCCTATGCCGCCTTCCTCGCCTCGGACGAGGCAGTCTACATGGACGGCCCCCACGGCGAGGAGACGGCCTGGGGCTGGTTCTGCCACGACACGGCGAGCTGGCACCTGCAGGGCTACGGCTCGCTGATGATCGAGGATCGCGCGACGGGCGCCGCGCTCGGCCATGTCGGCATCCACCGCCCCCCCTCCTTCCCTGAGGTCGAGATGGGCTGGGTGCTCTATCCCGCCGGACGCGGACGGGGCGCCGCGACCGAGGCGGCGGCCGCGCTGCGTGACCACGTGACGGCCGATGCCGACCTGCCGGGCCTCGTCTCCTATGTCGATCCGCGCAATACCGCGTCGATCCGCCTCGCGCAGCGCCTCGGCGCGGTGCGCGACGACGATGCCGCCACGCCCGGCGGCGCCCCGACCCTCGTCTTCCGCCACCCCCTCCCCCAGAGGACCGCATGACCGAGACATCGCAGATCCATCCCTGGCAGGAGCCGGTCCACGGCCAGTCCGCCGTGGCCGTCGACCGCATCGCCGGCGCCCTGCCCCGCATCGCCCGCGACCGGATCATCCTGCGCGCCCCCTATCTCGAGGACTGGCCGCATTACCGCGGCATCGCCACCACCCAGCGCGCCGTCCATTTCGACGGCCCGATGGACGAGGACGAGGCGTGGCAGGACTTCCTGCAGATGACCGCCTCCTGGATCCTGCGCGGCTGCGGCCTCTGGGCCGTCGAGGTGCAGGAGACGGGCGAGACGGTGGGCTTCGTCGTGCTCAACCACGAGGCCGGGGATCCCGAGCTGGAGCTCGGCTTCATGTTCACCGAGGAGGGCGAGGGTCACGGCTACGCCTTCGAGGCGACCCGCGCCGCCCGCAACAACGCCTTTTACTCGCTCAACCGCGACACGCTGGTCAGCTACATCGCCCCCGCCAACGACCGCGCCATCGCGCTGGCGCAGAAGCTGGGGGCCGCGCACGACGAGGCGGGCGACATCGACGGCTGCCAGTGCTGGCGCTACCCCCGCCCCGAGTTCGACTATGAGTGACGCCGTGGAAAAGGCCGCCGCCCTGCTGCGCGAGCATCGCGAGTCGATCGACCGGCTCGACGCGATCCTCGTCTTCACGCTGGCCGAGCGGTTCAAGCACACCCAGGCCGTCGGCCGGCTCAAGGCCGAGCATGACCTGCCCCCCGCCGATCCGGTCCGCGAGGAGGCCCAGATCGCCCGTCTTACCGAGCTCGCCCGCCAGGCCGATCTCGACCCCGCCTTCGCCAAGAAGTTCCTGGCCTTCATCATCCAGGAAGTCATCCACCACCACGAACAGCACCAGAGCTGACCCAAAGCCATTCGAAGGAGAAGACACGATGGCCATGAAGATCCGTCTCGCCCGCGGGGGCTCCAAGAAGCGCCCCTACTACTCGATCGTCGCCGCCGACAGCCGCATGCCGCGCGACGGCCGCTTCCTCGAGAAGCTGGGCACCTACGCCCCCCTCCTGCCCAAGGACAGCGAGGACCGGGTGAAGATGGACACCGACCGCGTCCAGTACTGGCTCGACAAGGGCGCCCAGCCGACCGACCGGGTCGCCCGGATGCTCGAGGCCGCGGGCCTGCGCGAGAAGACGACGCGCAACAACCCGAACAAGGCCAAGCCGGGCAAGGCCGCGCAGGAGCGCGCGGACAAGAAGGCCGCCCGCGACGCCGCGCCGGCCGAAGAGGCCGCGGCGGAGGAGTGATCCTCTCCCGGGACCGGCCCTCGCGGCCGGTCCCTTTCGTTCGGGGACCCGCTGAAAGGGCGAGGGACATGCAGGACAAGGTCATCGTCGGGGCCATCGGCGGCGCCTTCGGCGTCCATGGCGAGGTGCGGCTCAAGAGCTTCTGCGCCCAGCCCGAGGCCATTGCGGCCTATGCCCCCCTGACCGACGCGTCCGGGCGGAGCTACCCCGCCATCCGCCTGACCGGCGCCACGAAGGGGGCGCTGACCGCCCGCATCGACGGCATCGCCACCCGGGAAGAGGCGGAGGCCCTGAAGGGCACCCAGCTCTATGCCGAGCGAGCCCGCCTGCCCGAACCTGACGAGGAGGAATACTACCATTCCGACCTCGAGGGGCTGACCGTCGTCGATACCGGCGGGGCCGAGATCGGGACGGTGCGCGCGGTGCAGAACCACGGCGCGGGCGACCTGCTCGAGATCGCGGTACCCGGCCGCAGCGCGACCCTGCTCCTGCCCTTCACGATGGAGGTGGTGCCGGCCGTCGACCTCGCCGCCGGTCGCCTCGTCGTCGATCCGCCCGAGGGCGCGCTCTAGGCCGGGTGCGGCCCCGCGTCCACACCTGCCTCCCCGGACGCCCCCGGGGGGACTCGCCCTGGCCGCGGCCCGTCTTCAGGATGGCCCCCGTATCCTTTAGGGGGCCCCGTCCGTGCCGCGCCGCATCCACCTGCATCCCGGCTTCCACAAGACCGGCACCTCGTCGATCCAGCATTTCCTCTGGTCGAACCGCCAGCGCATCGCGACGCGCGCCGACCTCCGGATGCTGCGCCACCTCGCCCCGGTGACGAAGCTCTGCGCCGCCTACAGCCGCAGCGCCAACCCGCTCTTCGTCGTCGACATGGTCGAGGCGCTCGACGCCGCCTTCGCCGATCCGCCGCTCTGCGCGGAGGCGGATCTCCTGATCTCGACCGAGGGGCTGGCCGGCCACCTGCCCGGCTGGCCGGGGGTCGAGGATTACGCGGCCGCGCCCGTCACGATCGGCGCGGTGGTGACCTGGGCGCAGGAGCGGTTTCCGCAGGCCGCGATCGACATCGTGCTCACGACCCGGGATCCGGGCGACTGGCTCTCCAGCGCGTGGCGGCACCACCTCCTCGGCCAGCGCCTGCGGCAGGACGAGGCCGCCTTCGCCGAGGCCCACCGGGCGGCGGCCGATCTGGGCGCGGCGGCAGCGGACCTGGCCGGCGCGCTGGCCCCGGTCCCGGTCCGCACCCTGCCGCTGGAGACGGCGCGCGAGCATCGGCTTGGGCCCGGGGGCGCATTGCTCGCCACCTTCGGCTGGACCGAGGCCGAGATGGAAGGGTTCGAGCCCGTCGGTCACGGCAATCGGGGCCCCCGTCCCGACCTCGCCGCGCGGCTGCTGGAGCTCAACCGGTCCGACATGCCCGATCCCCGCCTCGCGGCCGAGAAGGCTGCGCTGGCCCGGGCCGCCGGCCTCGCCGGCTGGGCGCCGTCGCCCGCCGGGACGGCCGGGGGTTGAGTGTCCGCCACATCCCCGGCCGAACCGCGCCGCGGCGGCCGAGGGGGGGAACCTCGCGCCGGGGCACACGTTGCGCCGGGGAAGGCCCGGGGTTGATCCCGCACGGCCCGGGACATCAGAAAAGGAGCCCCCCATGATCGAATGGATCCTCATCCTCCTCGTCGTCGCCGCGATTGCCGGCCTGCTCGGTTTCGGCCGCATCTCCGGCGCCGCCATGACCGGCGCCAAGATCCTGATCGGCATCGTGCTGGTGCTGTTCCTTCTGGTGCTGTTCGGCATCATCGCCGTCGCGGCCTGACGGCCGCATCGGGAGGGGGCGGCATCTTCCGCCCCCCTCCGCGCCGCGCTATGGGCGGGACATGACCGATCCCGCCCCCTCCCGCGCCGCCGGGCGCCTCGCCGCCCGGCCCTCCGTCCGCCCCCGCGACCTGATGACCGACACGCCGGACCTCGCCGGGGCGTGGCGGGCGCAGGTCGTCACGCTCTTCCCCGGCGCCTTTCCCGGCGTGCTGGGCGAGAGCCTGACCGGCCGCGCCCTCAGGGACGGCTTGTGGAGCCTGCGCTGCATCGACCTGCGCGCCCACGGGATCGGGCGCCACCGCAATGTCGACGACACGCCCGCCGGCGGCGGGCCGGGCATGGTGCTGCGGCCCGACGTGATGGCCGCCGCGATCGCCGAGGCCGGCGAGGGCGTGCGCGGGCGGATGCCGCTCGTCTACCTGTCCCCGAGGGGACGGCCCTTCGACCAGGCGACGGCGCGCCGCTTCGCCGCCTGCGACGGGCTGACGCTGATCTGCGGCCGGTTCGAGGGGCTCGACCAGCGGGTGATCGACGGCTTCGGGATCGAGGAGGTCTCGCTGGGGGATTTCGTCCTGACGGGAGGCGAGATCGCGGCCCAGGCGGTGCTGGACGCGACGATCCGCCTGCGCCCCGGCCTGCTCGGAAACACCGCCTCCGCCGAGGAGGAGAGCTTCTCGGACGGGCTTCTCGAACATCCCCAGTTCACGAAGCCCGCCGAATGGGAGGGCCGGCCCATCCCTCCGGTCCTGCTCTCCGGCAACCATGCCGAGATCGCCCGCTGGCGCCGGGCCGAAGCCGAACGTCTCACGCGCGAGCGGCGCCCCGATCTCTGGGCCCGGCGCGAGGGCGGCTGACCCGCCCCGGCAGAAGATCGCCCGGGACCATGGCCCCGACCAGAGGGGCCGCATCCGGTCCGCCCGGAACCGGCCAGGGGACGACCTTCCGCTCTTATCTTGCCGGAAATACTCCGCGGGGGTCCGGGGGCACGAAGCCCCCGGCCTTCGGCGGCCGCCGGCCGCTCAGCGCACCTTCAGCGTGGCCAGACCGATCATCGCCAGGATCAGGGCGATGATCCAGAACCGGATCACGATCTGCGGTTCCGCCCAGCCCTTCTTCTCGTAATGGTGGTGGATCGGCGCCATCAGGAAGACCCGCTTGCCGGTCCGCTTGAAGTAGAAGACCTGGATGATCACGCTCAGCGCCTCGACCACGAAGAGGCCGCCGACGATGGCGAGCACGATCTCGTGCTTGGTCGCGACGGCGATCGCGCCGAGCGCGCCGCCGAGCGCGAGCGAGCCGGTATCGCCCATGAAGACCGCCGCGGGCGGCGCGTTGTACCACAGGAAGCCGAGCCCGCCGCCGATCAGCGCGGCGGTGAAGATCAGGAGTTCCCCGGTATCGGGGACGTAGTGCACGTCGAGATACTCGGTGAAATCGGTGCGCCCCACCGCGTAGGCGATGATGCCGAAGGTCCCGGCCGCGATCATCACCGGCATGATGGCGAGGCCGTCGAGCCCGTCGGTGAGGTTCACCGCGTTGGCGGCGCCCACGATCACGATCATTCCGAAGGGCACGAAGAGCACGCCGAGATCCAGCAGGTAGGCCTTGAAGATCGGGAAGGCGAGCTGGCCGGTCAGTTCGGCCGGATGGTGCCAGGCCGCCCAGGCCGCCGCGAGGCCCGCGATGACGAACCCGATGAGAAGACGGACCCGCCCCGGCACCCCGGCGGAGCTCTGCTTCTTCACCTTCGCCCAGTCGTCGGCGAAGCCGATCGCCGCGAAGCCCAGCGTCACGAACAGCACCATCCAGACGTAGGAATTGTCGAGCCGCGCCCAGAGCAGGGTCGAGGTGGTGAGCGCCGCGATGATCAGCAGCCCGCCCATCGTCGGCGTGCCGGCCTTGACGAGGTGCCCCTCCGGCCCGTCGAGGCGGATCGGCTGGCCCTTGCCCTGGGTCCGGCGCAGCACGTTGATCAGCGGCGGGCCGAACAGGAAGCCGAAGACCAGCGCGGTGAGGAAGGCCCCCCCGGCGCGGAAGGTGATGTAGCGGAACAGGTTGAAGAAATCGCCGCCCTCGGAGAGCGTCGTCAGCCAGTAGAGCATGTCAGTCGGTCTCCCTCGGCCCCGCCGCGATCCCCGCCGGCGCAGATTCCGGCGCGGGATCCGCCGCCGATGACGTCGCCCCTGCCGCCGCCCCGCCGCGATGCCCGATCCCGCGGATGGCGTCAACGAGGGTGGAGACGCGGCTCGACTTGCTGCCCTTGACCAGCACCACGTCGCCGGCATCGACCAGCCGGCCGATCTCGCCCTTCAGCGCCTCGGGCGTGGGTGCCCAGCGGCCGCGCTTCTCCTCCGGCAGGGCCTCGTGGAGGTGGCGCATCAGGGGGCCGACGCAATGCAGGCGGTCGATCCCCGCCATCGAAGGATCTGCGGCGATGGCGGCGTGGAGCGCGGCCTCGTCCGGCCCCAGTTCGAGCATGTCGCCGAGGATCGCGATCCGCCGCCCGCGCGAGACCCGCCCCTCGCCGTCGCGGGGACGGCCGGCCGCGAGCACGGCGAGCGAGGCGGAGAGCGAGGCGGGATTGGCGTTGAAGGCGTCGTCGATCAGCTCGAGCGTCTCGTCGGCGATGGCGGGATCGATCGTGACGATCTCGCGGGTGCCGCGCCCGCCGGGCGGCGCCCAACGCCCCAGCGAGATCAGCGCCCGGGCCCGGTCGGCGCCCATCGCCTCGACCGCGGCGAGCACGGCCATCGCGTTGCGCGCGAAATGGGCCCCCTCGGCCCCGACCTTCAGAAGGATGTCGGTCCCCGCGGCGCTGGCCCGGCCGACCGTCGCGCCGGGGCGCACCCGCGCCTCGGACAGGCGGTAGAGCGCATCCGCCCCTGCCCCGAAGGTCACGATCCGCGCCGCGCCGGCGGCAGAGGCCTTCAGGATCGGTGTCGTGGGCAGATCGGCATTCACCACGGCCGTGCCGCCGGATTCGAGCGCGCCGAAGATCGCTCCCTTCTCGCGCGCGATCCCCTCCAGCCCGTCCGCGAAGGCTTCCAGATGCGCCGGCGCGACCGTCGTGACGAGGGCGACATGGGGCCGCGCCAGCGCCGCGAGCGGCGCGATCTCTCCGGGATGGTTCATCCCGATCTCGATCACCGCGAAGTCGGTCTCGCGCGGCATCCGGGCGAGCGTGAGCGGAACGCCCCAATGGTTGTTGTAGGAGGCCTCGGCCGCATGGGTGCGGCCCTGGTCCGACAGGACGGCGCGCAGCATCTCCTTGGTCGAGGTCTTGCCGACCGAGCCGGTCACGGCCACGACCTTGGCGCCGGTCCGGGCGCGGGCGGCGGCACCGAGCCGCTCGAGCGCCGGCAGCACCTCGTCCACCACGAGGAGCGGCGCGTCCCCGGCAACGCCGTCCGGGCGATGCGTGACGAGAGCGGCGGCGGCCCCCTTCGCGAGGGCCTGCGCGACGAAATCGTGACCGTCCCGCGCGGCGGCGAGCGCGACGAAGAGATCGCCCGGCCGCAGCGTGCGGGTGTCGATGGAGACGCCCGTCGCCTGCCAGTCGCAGGTCGCGGTCCCGCCCGTCGCGGCGGCGGCGTCCCGCGCGGTCCAGAGCGGCGCCTCCGGCGGCGAGGGCGGAGGGGGGGCTGTCTGCCCCCCCGCGCTGCGCGCCCCCCCCGAGAGGTATTTGAGGCAAGATAAGAGCAGGGCGCGAAGCCGGGCGGCGGGCCCCGGCGCCGGGCGATTCCCCCCGGTCACACGCGCCCCTCGAGCGCGGCGACGGCGACGCTGGCCTGTTCCACGTCGTCGAAGGGCAGGACCGCGTCGCCGACGATCTGGCCGGTCTCGTGTCCCTTGCCGCAGATCAGCAGGGCGTCGCCGGGGCCGAGCAGGTCGACCCCCCGCAGGATGGCCTCGGCGCGGTCGCCGACCTCCATCGCGTCCGGCGCGCCCTGCATCACCGCGGCGCGGATGCCGGCGGGGCTCTCGCTGCGGGGATTGTCGTCGGTGACGATGACGGTATCCGCGTTCTCGGCCGCGGCGGCGCCCATCAGCGGACGCTTGCCCCGGTCGCGGTCCCCGCCCGCCCCGACGATCGCGACGATCCGGCCGAGGACATGCGGCCGCAACGCCTTCAGCGCCGTGGCGACGGCATCGGGCGTGTGCGCGTAGTCGACGAAGACGGTTGCGCCGTTCTCGCGCGTGGCGGCATGCTGCATCCGGCCCCGCACGGTGACGAGGGAGGGCAGCGCGGCGAAGACCTCCTCGGGCGACTCGCCGGCCGCGATGACGAGTCCGGCGGCCATCAGGACGTTGGCCGCCTGGAAGCCGCCGATGAGGTCGAGCCGCACCATCTGCGCCTGGCCCTGCCAGTCGAAGCGCAGCTCCTGCCCCGTGGCGTCGAAGCGCTGGCCGAGCAGGCGCAGCCGCGCGCCCTCGCGCGCACCGACCCCGATCACCTCCATCCCGCGCTCCTGCGCGATGTCGGCGACGGCGGGCCCCTTGGGATCGTCGAGATTGACCACGGCGACCGCCTCGTCCGGCAGGACGCGGTGGAACAGGCCCATCTTGGCGCGGAAATAGCCGGCCATGGTCAGGTGGTAGTCGAGATGGTCCTGCGTGAAGTTCGTGAAGCCGCCCGCGGCCAGCATCACCCCGTCGAGCCGCCGCTGGTCGAGCCCGTGGGACGAGGCCTCCATCGCGCAATGGGTGACGCCCGCGTCCCGCGCCTCTGCCAGCGCGCGGTGCAGGGTGACAGGGTCGGGCGTGGTATGACGCAGCGGATACGTCCAGGCCCCCTCGATGCCCGTGGTGCCGAGATTGACCGCCTTCCGTCCCAGCGCGATCCAGATCTGCCGGCAGAAGCTGGCGACCGAGGTCTTGCCGTTGGTGCCCGTCACCGCGACCATCGTCTCGGGCTGGGCCCCGAACCAGAGCGCGGCGGCGGCGGCCAGCGCGGCGCGCGGATCCTCGGCCACGACGAGCGCGACATCGGACCCGGCGAGATGGGCGGCGGCGATCCGGGCGCCCTCGGCATCGGTGAGGATCGCCCCCGCCCCCCGGGCGAGCGCGGTCCCGGCGAAGGTGGCGCCGTGCTGGGCGCTGCCCGGAAGCGCCGCGAAGAGGAAGCCGGGAGCCACCTCGCGCGAATCCGCGGTCAGCCCCCTTACGGCGAGGTCGCGGCCGCCCGCGGCCCTGAGGCCGAGATCGGCCAGGGTCTTGCTCGGTCGGGTCATGCCGGGTCCCCCGGATGCTGGTCGGTTGGCGTCAGTTGCTCGACACCGCTGTTACACCTTCCGGGTCGAGGGCCGCAATCTCGGGGCGAAGGCCCATCAGCGGCGCGGTGCGGCGCACGAGCTCGGCCGCGACCGGAACGGCCGTCCAGCCCGCGGTCCGGCGCAGCTCACCCGCGGCGAAGGTCTCGGGCTCGTCGAGCGAGACGATCACCACGTATTCGGGATCGGAGGCGGGAAAGACCCCGGCGAAGGTCGCGATGACCCGGTCGGTATAGTAGCCGCCCGTGGGGCGCGGCTTGTCGGCCGTGCCCGTCTTGCCGCCCAGCTCGTAGCCCGGCACGTCGGCGAAGCT
This sequence comes from Wenxinia saemankumensis, assembly GCF_900141735.1. Taxonomy (GTDB): domain Bacteria; phylum Pseudomonadota; class Alphaproteobacteria; order Rhodobacterales; family Rhodobacteraceae; genus Wenxinia; species Wenxinia saemankumensis. The sequence continues at coordinate 120,811 of NZ_FQYO01000005.1, read as the reverse complement.
GGCCGTGCCTTCCGTCACCACGGCGCGCAGCATCTCGCGGGCGTCGGCGCTCGTGCTCTCGGACACGACGCGGGGGCCGGGGGCGACGGGGCCGTCCTGCCGCAGCAGCGTGGCATCCACCCGGGTGCCGCCGTTCAGCAGCGAGGCATAGGCCTGAGCCAGGTGCAGCGGCGAGGAGGACATGCCGTGACCGTAGGAGATCGTCATCAGCGAGATCTCGGACCATTGCGCGGGCAGGAGCGGCCGCCCGGTCGGCGCCTCGACCATCTCGACCTGCGTCGGCTCGAGGAAGCCGAGCGATCCCAGGAACTCGCGCTGGCGCGGGGCGCCGATCATCAGGGCGAGGCGCGAGGTGCCGATGTTGGAGCTTTCGACGATCACGTCGCGCACCGTCAGCTCGGGGCCGTAATCGTGGAAGTCGCGGATGCGGAAACGCCCCCAGGTCATCGGCCCGCGCGTGTCGATCATCGTCTGCGCGTTGACGAGGCCGAGCTCGATCGCCTGCGCCGCGGCAAAGATCTTGAACACCGAACCCAGCTCGTAGACGCCCTGCACCGCGCGGTTGAAGATCGGGCTGATCGAGGGATCGTTGCCCAGCACGGGCCGCGGCCGGTCATTGGGATCGAAGTCGGGCAGGCTCGCCATCGCGACGATCTCGCCGGTATGGATGTCCATGATGATGCCGGTCGCGCCTTCGGCCTCCATCACCGTCATGCCGCCGGAGAGCACCTCCTCCATCGCGGCCTGCACGGTGAGGTCGAGCGAGAGCTCCAGCGCCTGCCCCTCGTTGGCGGGGTCGCGCAGCCAGGCGTCGAAGTAGCGCTCCACCCCCGCGACGCCGATCACCTCGGCGCTGTCCACGCCTTCGCGCCCGTAGGACGCGCCGCCGAGGATGTGGGACGCGATGGGCCCGTTCGGATAGAGCCGCATCTCGCGCGGGCCGAAGAGCAGGCCCGGATCGCCGATGTCGTGCACCGCCTGCATCTGCTCGGGGCTGATCTGACGGCGGATCCAGAGGAAGCGGCGCTCGCCGGTGAAATCCTCCAGCAGCTCCGCCTCGTCCAGCTCGGGGAAGATGCGCGCCAGCTCGCGCGCGGCGTGCGCGGGGTCGATCATCTGCGGCGGCTGGGCGTAGAGCGCGTGGGTCTCGAGATTGGTGGCGAGAACGCGCCCGGCCCGGTCCGTGATGTCGGCGCGCTGGTTGATGATCGGGTTGCCGGCGGCGGTGGCGCGCGGCTCCTCGGCCTCGGTGCCCGAGATCGCGCCCATCTTGGTGCCGATGGCGGCGAAGGCGAGGAAGAAGAACGCGCCCAGCACCAGCAGGCGCCCTTCGGCGCGGGCGCGGGCCTTGTCCTGCATCGCCTCGTGGCGCAGGCGCAGGTTCTCGGCGGCGATGGCGTCCGGGTTCTCGCCCCGGTCCCGGGCGGAGAGGATGCGGACGAGCGGGCGTAGCGGCGTTCGGATCACAGCGGTTCCTCCCCGTTGGGGCCGCGCAGGTCGGACGAGACCTCGACGGGATCGGTGATGATGCCCAGCTCCGGGATCGGGGGCAGCGGCAGCGGGATGTCGGCCGCATGGCCGAAGCTCTCGGGCGTCATCGGCAGCAGGCCGAGCCTGTCGAAGTTCAGATCGGCCAGCTCGCGCAGGCGCTCGGGGCGGTTGAGATAGGCCCATTCGGCCTTGAGCACGTTCAGCCGCTCGTGCGCCGCCCCGATCCGGGCGTTGAGCTGCCCGACCTCTCGGATCGTGGTCTGCGTGCGGTAGTTCTCCTGGTAGGCCCAGAAGCCCAGCGCGATCACGGCGATCGCCGACAGGACGTAGAGCAGTCCCTTCATCCCCGTTCCCCTTTCAGCATCGGCATTCCCAGCTCGGCCGGATCGACGGCCCGCGCGGGGGCATCGGTCCGGCGGGCGACGCGCAGGCGCGCGCTGCGGGCGCGCGGGTTGCGCGCCACTTCGCCCTCGTCCGGATCGACCGCCTTGCGCGTCACCAGCTCGAAGCCGGGGGCGATCTCCCGGGTCGCCGGCGCGTGGCGGTTGCCGCCCCCGGCCCGGCCCGAGCGGATCTGGAGGAAGCGCTTGACCATGCGGTCCTCGACGGAATGGAACGTCACGACCGCGAGCGTGCCGCCGGGGCGCAGCGCGCGCTCGGCGGCCATCAGCCCCTCGGCCAGCTCCCGGTATTCGGCGTTCACGGCGATCCGCAGCGCCTGGAAGGTGCGGGTCGCGGGGTGGCTCTGCCCCGGCTTCTGGCGCGGCAGGCAGGATTTCACGATCTCGGCGAGCTGGTCGGTCGTCGTGACCGGCCGTGCGGCGACAATGGCGCGGGCGATCCGGCGCGAGGCCCGCTCCTCTCCGTAGAGGTAGAGGGTGTCGGCCAGCTCGCCCTCGGGCAGAGCGTTGCACAGCTCGGCTGCGGTGGGCCCGTCATCGCCCATCCGCATGTCGAGCGGACCCGCCTTCTGGAAGCTGAACCCCCGCTCCGCCCGGTCGATCTGCATCGACGAGACCCCGAGATCGAGCGCGACGCCGTCGAGGGGCCCGGTCGCCAGCTCGTCGAGCTGCGAGAAGCGGCCGGGCTGCAGGACGAGGCGTTCGCCATAGGCCCCTGCCCAGTCCTGCGCCATCTCGAAGACGGTCGGATCGCGGTCCACCGCGATCACCTTCTCCGCCCCCGCCGCGAGCAGCGCGCGGGTATAGCCGCCCGCCCCAAACGTGCCGTCGAGCCAGGTGCCGCGCACCTCGCCAGCGGCCGCGATGAGCGGCGCGATCAGGACGGGGACATGGGGGGCGGGCGCGTCGGTCATGCAAGGTTACGCAGCGGCGCCCTTCTTCCTGTTGGTCAGGGTCATCGGGTTGAAGCCCGCACCGCGCGCCGCCAGCTTGCGGGTCAGCTCGACCTGGTAATTCTCCCATGCGGGCATCGTGTAGATCCGGAAATGGGTGACCGACCCGGTCAGCATCAGCTCCTCGCCCTTGTCCATGTCGAAACCCGCCCTTTCGCGGATCGACTTGGGCAGGATGATCCGCCCGGCATCCATGATTTCGATCGTCTCGGAGAAATTGGCGAGGGTCGCCATCGCGATCTCCTGCTCCTCGCTGCCGGCCTCCATCTCTTCGATGCTCTCGACGACGCGGTCGTAGCCATCCATCGAGTAGGCTTCGAGATGCGTCTCGAGATGGGGACTGTAGATCAGCTGGAAGCTCGGCTGCGCCTTGGCGTTACCTTCCGCCACCGCCTTCAGGTACTCGGGGTCCTTGGCCTGGAGCACGTCGCGGAACTTGGCCGGAATGCTCATCCGTCCCTTCCCGTCGATCTTCATGGGGAATTGCCCCGTGAAGTGCGCGCTTGCCACCTGGTCCCTTCCCCGATTCGCCCGAAGTTGATAAAGTGAAAGCCGCAAACGAAAACGGCGGACCGAACAGCTGCCAATGTTCGATCCGCCGCCTTCACTCCCGAAAGAGGGGGAGACCAGCGAAGCGCGACACTCTGGGGGGATTGGTGTGTCTGCTCGCGTTCCCGCTGGATTTTGTCGTCATCGAAGGAGGTGCCTGTTGAAACCGCCTCATTCCGTCAGGGTCTGTTTTGTCGTCTTGCCCCTTGGTGTCGTCGGCCTCCGTCGATGAACAAATGATTAGCCGGGAATTTTCGGGATTCCTAGGGATAATCTTGGACCGCCCCCCGGTTTGACCGGTCGGCCACAGCGTTCGCCGTCAAGTTCGGCCGCCATGCGACTGGCGGATTGACGCATCATCTTCCGTATCCTGAGCCAGGGTGCCGCAACATGTTGCGGTGAGCGGTTGCGCGGCTGGGGAAGACCGCCCACGCAACCGCCGCGCGATTTTTCTGGCGGAGACGGTGGGGGACGCGGGCGCCCGGCCCCGGAATCCGGGCCGGGTCCATCAGAATCCAGGGCCCCGGACGAGTCGCGGCCGGGACTCACAGAGAATCCCGGCCGCGTCCGATTCGAGAAGACAGAGGGGAGGTCAGGCCATGCCGCCCGCCACCAGACCGCGGGCGATCTGGGCATAGGCCCGCGCCATCGCCCCCTCGCCCGCCGCGACGGGCGTGCCGCCGTCGCCGGCCAGCCGGGTATCGAGGTCGATCGGCAGGGCGCCCAGCAGCGGCACGCCCAGCCTGTCCGCTTCCTGCCCGACGCCGCCATGTCCGAAGAGATGCGCCTCGTGCCCGCAATTGGGACATATGTAGAGAGACATGTTCTCGATCATGCCGAGCAGCGGCGTGTTCAGGGTGGCGAACATGTCGATCGCCTTGCGCGCATCGAGCAGCGCCACGTCCTGCGGGGTCGAGACCACGATGGCGCCGGTCAGCTGCGTGCGCTGGCACAGGGTCAGCTGCACGTCGCCGGTCCCGGGCGGGAGGTCGACGAGCAGCACGTCGAGCTCGCCCCATTCCACCTGGCCCAGCATCTGCTGGAGCGCCCCCATCAGCATCGGGCCGCGCCAGACCACGGCCTTGCCCGGATCCATCATCAGGCCGATCGACATCATGGTGACGCCATGCGCCCGCAGCGGCAGGATTCGCTTGCCGTCCGGCGATTTCGGCCGCTCGCTCACGCCCATCATGCGCGGCTGCGAGGGGCCGTAGATGTCGGCGTCGAGCAGGCCGACACGCCGTCCCTCGCGCGCGAGGGCGACGGCGAGGTTGGACGAGACCGTCGACTTGCCGACCCCGCCCTTGCCCGAGCCGATGGCGATGATCCGGTCGACGCCCGGCACCCGGGCCGGACCGCCCTGCTGCGGAGTCGGGTGGCCGCCGATCTTGAGTTGCGGTGCCTGGCCGGATCCTGCCCCCGCCCCGGCACCCGATGCGCGCGGTGCCGCCTTCGGCGCGGCGGGTCCGTGCGCCGTCAGCACGACCGAGACCGCCTCGACCCCCGGCAGGGACTTCACCTGCGCCTCGGCGATCTGGCGCAGCGCCTCGAGCCCGTGCGCGGCCTCGGGGCTGGGGGCTTCGATGACGAATCGCACGATGCCCCCTTCGACCGAGAGGGCCCTGATCATGTCGGCCGAGACCGGATCGCCCCCATCGGGCAGCGACAGTTTCGACAGCGATTCGAGGATGTCGTTCCGCGTGACGCTCATCGGCGCCCTCCTTTCCGCTCCGGGCGGGTCAAGGCGCCCGGCGCCGTGACCCCGCGTCCTTTCGATCGCCGCCCTGCAGGTCGCCCCGGAACCGTGTCCGAAGAGACGCGTATATGACAGACGTATGACGATCGCCGTTTTCGGAACGCTGCAATATCAGGCACATGCGCGCGAGAATAGGTCAGTCATGCATATGCACTTTCTGCATGGCAGCGTTGCCGCGATGGTCGTTGTGCAAGCGCAGCATTCGCATAGTTTGGGTCTCGACAGCGGCGCCGCGATTGGTGCCGCGCCGGACCGCACCGACCTAGCAGCGGCTCCGGCGGGAAACCAGAGAGACCGGCGGGAGACGTCAGAACGACGCCCCGCGAGCAGACGACAGAAAGAGAGGCCACGATGGCTTACGCGACCAACACCACCACCCTCGGCGCCCTCCGCACCGGTGGATTCGCCGAATTCCGTGCCGCCCTGACCGAGCGCTGGGCCCAGCACCGCACCTACCGCGCCACCTTCAACGAGCTGAGCGCCCTCAACGACCGCGACCTCGCCGACCTCGGCATCGCCCGCAGCCAGATCCGTTCGATCGCCCTGCAGGCCGTCGCGAAGTGACGAGATACGGAGCCGGGCCGGGTCTTCCTCCTCCCTGACCCGCCGGCTCCGGACGATCGCGGCCCGCCCTTCCTCCTCCCTCGGGCGGGACGCGACAGACAGGGCGGCGGCGCCTCCACCTCCTCCCGGGGGCGCCGCCGATCCCGCAGCCACAGAATACCGCCGGAGCGCCCCTCCTCCTCCCTCGGGCCTCCAGGCGGATCGGCGACCGGCCTTCCTCCTCCCTCGGCCGGGAGCCTCCAGCCCGGCCCGTCGCCCACGCGGTGGCGGTGCGGGCGACACGACGGACAGGCGGCGGCGCCTCCACCTCCTCCCGGAGCGCGCCGCCCCTGCTCCCTCGATCGGACGACCCGCAGCCGGGCGGGCAACCGGCACCAGAATACGCGGCGGCCCACCTCCTCCCGGGCCAGTCGCGGCAGCGGACCGGCCCTTCCTCCTCCCTCGGGCCGGGACGCGTGACGGACAGGCGGCGGCGCCTCCCACCTCCTCCCGGGACGGTGCCGCCCCTGATCCTCCCGCAGCCGGGCGGGCAACCGGCGACGAGATACGCGGCGGCCCTCCTCCTCCCTCGGGCCGCGGCGGACGCGCGGACCGGCCCTTTCCTCCTCCCTCGGGCCGGGACGTGCCAGACGGACCGCGGGCTGCACCCACCTCCTCCCGGGTGCGGCCCGCGCGCTCCGGCCCCGGGATCCGCGAGGCCCCTCCTCCTCCCCGGGTCATCGCGAGCGCCGCCCCGGCCCTTCCTCCTCCCTCGGGCCCGGAGACGGCACCACAGAGCGGCGACGGCCCACCTCCTCCCGGGCCGTCGCCGTTTTGCGTCCTGGAGGGAGGGAGCTTTCGGATCGTCAATTCACAGGGCGAGGCTCGGACCGGCACGAACGTCGAGAAGGTCAGCCAAGCTCCCGGCAACCCGGAGGCGAGGCACCCGCCATTCCGCGCACCGGGCGCCCCGACCCGGCGGAGGCGAAAGCCGCCCCTCCAGCTCGAGGCGCCGCGCTACCGCTTGGACCGCATCCCGCGAAGCACCGTGATGTCCTCACGCTTCGCCAGATCCTCCACTTCGTCAGATGTCGGATCGAGCAGCGCGATCCGTCCCGATCCATCGAAATGGGCAGCCCAGCCGTGGGTCTTCATCAGCGGTGACGCGCGCAGGCAGGGCTGCCCCTTCGAGAAGAGCTCGTCGCGGAGCGCTGGCAGATCCGCTTCGGAGAGACCCCTCCGGATGCCGGTCACCGCGGCGAGCAGATCGTCGGAGGTGTGACCGTATGGCGCTGACATCAGCATGTCGTACTGCAGGGCGGCCACGCTGCCCGGTTTGTCGGGAGCCTTTGCCATGGCCCGGCAATCGTCGGCCGGGAGGATCAGGGTATCGCGATAATTCGTGCTGTGCATCAGAACGGAACGTCGTCCGCCTGACCGGCCTGCACGACGAAGCGGGCGACGACGTTCTTCGTCCCCGCCTTGTCGAACTCGATCACCAGCTTGTCGCCCTCCAGCGCCATCACCTCGCCGTAGCCGAACTTCTGGTGAAAGACCCGGTCGCCGGTGGAGAAGGACGAACTCGCCTCGAGATCGATCGTGATGCCCCGGGCCTCCTGGGGTTGCGCCATGCCCCGCTGGCCCGACCTCGATTGCAGGCGCTTCCAGCCCGGCGAATTGTAGACATCCGCCCGGCTCGCCCGCTCCTGCACGCTCGACGCGGCGAGGCCCTGAAGGATCGGCGAGGCGCTGGCCGACATGCCCGCCGCACCGTAGCCGCCCCCGTAGAGGCCGGGCGGCGTCAGCACCTCGACATGCGCCTCGGGCAGTTCGTCGATGAACCGGCTGGGCAGCTGCGACTGCCACTGGCCGTAGACCCGGCGGTTGCCCGCGAAACTGATCGTGCAGAGCCGCTCGGCGCGGGTGATCCCCACATAGGCCAGCCGCCGCTCCTCCTCGAGTCCCTTGAGCCCGCTTTCGTCCATGCTGCGCTGGGACGGAAAGAGCCCGTCCTCCCAGCCCGGCAGGAAGACGACGGGGAATTCGAGGCCCTTCGCGGCATGGAGGGTCATGATCGTGACCTTCTCCTCCGAATCCTCGCTCTCGTTGTCCATGATGAGTGCGACATGCTCGAGGAAGCCCTGAAGGTTGTCGAAGTTCTCGAGCGCCTTCACCAGTTCCTTGAGATTCTCGAGCCGGCCCGGCGCCTCGGGCGTCTTGTCGGCCTGCCACATGCCCGTGTAGCCGCTCTCGTCGAGGATCATCTCGGCCAGTTCGACATGGGTGTCGGCCTCGGCCACGACCTGCCCGTGCCAGCGGTCGATCGCCTCGACCAGCACGCGCAGCTCGCCCGCGCCCTTGCCCCGGATCAGCTGGCCCTGCACGGCGAGGCGCGCGCCCTCGTGCAGGCTCACGCCGTTCGACCGGGCGGTCTTCTGGATCGTCTGCACCGCCTTGTCACCGAGGCCGCGTTTCGGCGTGTTCACGATCCGCTCGAAGGCGAGGTCGTCGTCCGGCGAGGTGGCGAGGCGGAAATAGGCCATCGCGTCGCGGATCTCGAGCCGCTCGTAGAAGCGCGGCCCCCCGATCACGCGGTAGGGCAGTCCGATCGTCAGGAACCGGTCCTCGAAGGCCCGCATCTGGTGCGAGGCGCGGACGAGGATCGCCATCGAATCCAGCCCGAACGGGTCGAGCCCGCGCGTGCCGCGCTGCAGATCCTCGACCTGCTCGCCGATCCAGCGCGCCTCCTCCTCGCCGTCCCAGTGGCCGATCAGCCGGACCTTCTCGCCGTCCTCTCCGTCGGTCCAGAGCGTCTTGCCCAGCCGGCCCTTGTTCGACGCGATCACGCCCGAGGCGGCGGCGAGGATGTGGCCCGTCGAGCGGTAGTTCTGCTCCAGCCGGACGACCTTGGCCCCCTCGAAATCCTGCTCGAAGCGCAGGATGTTGCCGACCTCGGCGCCGCGCCAGCCGTAGATCGACTGGTCGTCGTCGCCCACGCAGCAGATGTTCCGGTGCCCGCCGGCCAGCAGGCGCAGCCACAGGTACTGGGCGACGTTCGTGTCCTGATACTCGTCCACGAGGATGTAGCGGAACCAGCGCCTGTACTGCGCGAGCACGTCCTCGTTCTCGCGGAAGATGCGGATGACGTGCAGCAGAAGGTCGCCGAAATCGACCGCGTTCAGGTCGCGCAGCCGGGCCTGGTAGGCGGCGTAGAACTCCACCCCCCGCCGGTCGAAGGCCTTCGCCTCGTCGGGGGGCACCTGCTCCGGCGTCCAGGCCCGGTTCTTCCAGCCGTCGATGATCCCGGCCAGCATCCGCGCCGGCCAGCGCTTCTCGTCCACGTTCGCCGCGGCGAGGAGCTGCTTCATCAGGCGGATCTGGTCGTCGCTGTCGAGGATCGTGAAGTTGCTCTTGAGATCCGCGAGCTCGGCATGCCGGCGCAGCAGCTTGACACAGACCGCATGGAAGGTGCCGAGCCAGGGCATCCCCTCCACCGCCTCGCCCAGCGTCCGGCCGACCCGCAGCTTCATCTCGCGCGCGGCCTTGTTGGTGAAGGTGACAGCGAGGATCTCGTTCGGCTTCGCCGTGCCGGTGGCCAGCAGATGCACGATGCGGCTGGTCAGGGCCTTGGTCTTGCCGGTGCCGGCGCCGGCCAGCATCAGGACCGGCCCCTCCAGCGTCTCGGCCGCCTCCCGCTGCGCGGGGTTCAGCTCGTCGAGATAGGGGGCGGGACGCGCGGCCACGGCCCGCTGGCTGAGGGGGGTGCTGCTCATGCCGGCCAACATAGCGCGGACGGGCCGCGCGTTAAAGTGTTGTTCGCTTTTCGTTCGGATCCGGTCCCGCGCCCCCGCCCGCCGCTCCGGGCGCCCGCCCTCCCCCTTCGCAGGGTTGCAAATACCGCGGCGACCGCGGACCGGGACCGCGACGCCGCAGAAGGGGGTGCCGTCACGCGCTGCGCAGCCCCTCGACGAATCGCGGGAACAGCCGGGCGAAACTCTCCACCTCCTCGGCGGTCCAGCCCTCCATCCCCTTCATCAGGCGACCCCACCGGGCCTCGCGGAAGCCGCGCAGCTCGTCGAGGGCACGCGGGGTGAGGACGAGGACGGACTTGCGCCCGTCGTCCTGCGCCGCCTCGCGCCGCAGGTAGCCCCTGCCGATCAGGTCGGCGGCGATCCGGCTCGCGCGGGAGGGATCGATCTCCATCTCCTCGGCGAGCAGGCCGACAGTCGCCTCGCAGGGGCCGTCGCGCCCGATGCCGAGGTTCAGGCGCTTCACCGACATGAGCACGTGGAACTGCGCGAGATCGAGATCGAGGCCGAGCTCCGCGATGAGCCTGCGGGGCACCTCGCCGCGATAGGTCATCCGGGCGAACTGGAAATGCGCGGCCTCGATCGCCCCGAAATCCTCGGCGATTCCCGCCCCCTGCGGCTGGTCCGCGAGGAAGGCGCGCAGCGCGTCGATCAGATCCTGCCGGTCCGGCGCGGCGGGCCCGGCCGGACCGGGCTGGCGGGGCTGCTCGGAAGACGCGGCCATCGGGGGCCGGACGGAACGGTCGGGGGCGGTCATGCGGCGGCCTTATGGTTCGTCGATCTGGGGCGGTCAACTGATTGCTGTCGTCAGATATATGACATTGACATGTATTTGCCAGAGGCCTACCTGCCACCCGGATACGAACAGGATTCCCGCCATGGCCGCCTCCGTCACCGATACCGCCCCGACCGTCCCGCCCCATCCGGCGACGGATCTCGATCCCTCCGCGCCGCTGTCGGGCACGACCAAGCTCGTCGTCGTCTCGATCGGCCTGCTGCTTCTGCTCGCCGCGCTCGACCAGACCATCGTCTCGACCGCCCTGCCGACCATCGTGGCCGATCTCGGCGGGCTCGAGCATCTGGGCTGGGTCGTCACCTCCTACATCCTGGCCTCGACCATCTCGGCGCCGCTCTACGGCAAGCTGGGCGATCTCTACGGCCGGCGGAACATGGTCTTCGTCTCGGTCGGGCTGTTCCTGCTGGGCTCCGCGCTGTGCGGGATCTCGCAGGACATGACCCAGCTCATCCTGTTCCGCGCACTGCAGGGCCTGGGCGGGGGCGGGCTGTTCGTGCTGGCGCTGTCGGTGATCGGCGACGTGATCCCGCCGCGGCAGCGGGGCCGCGTGCAGGGCGTCTTCGCGGGGGCCTTCTCGGTCGCCTCGGTCGTCGGCCCGCTGCTGGGCGGATGGTTCGTCGAGGTGGCGTCGTGGCACTGGATCTTCTTCTTCAACGTGCCGATCGGCGCGCTCGCCGTCGCGATCTTCGCCGGCGCGTTCAAGCCGACGGGCAACCGCACGAGACACCGGATCGACTGGCTGGGGGCCGCCATGCTGACGCTGGCGCTGGGCTCGCTCACCCTGTTCTCCTCGCTCGGCGGGGCGACCTATCCCTGGGGCTCGTGGCAGATCCTGTCGCTGGGGGCGCTGGCGGTTGCCGGGATCGGCCTGTTCCTCTGGGCCGAGAGCCGGGCGGCCGAGCCGATCATCCCGCTGGCGCTGTTCGGCATGAACACGTTCTGGGTCACCTCGCTGCTCGGCTTCATCACCGGCGCCGCGATGTTCGGGGCAGTGACCTTCCTGCCGGTCTTCCTGCAGATCGCGCAGGGCGCCTCGCCCACCATGTCGGGCCTGATGCTGATCCCGCTGACGGCCGGCATCCTGACCGCCTCGCTGCTCGCCGGGCAGTTCATGCAGCGCACGGGGCGCTACAAGTGGCTGCCCGTCACCGGGCTGTCGCTGATGACGCTGGGCGTCCTGTCGCTGACGCAGCTCGGGCCCGACACCTCCACCCTCGTCTTCTCGCTGATGATCGCGCTTCTGGGTCTCGGCCTCGGCCAGGTCTTCCCGGTCGTCACCACGGCGGTCCAGAACGCGGTGGATCGGCAGTTCCTCGGCACCGCGACGGCGGCCGGCGTGATGTTCCGGCAGGTCGGCGGCTCGCTCGCCGTGGCGATCTACGGCGCGATCTTCAGCACGCGCCTCGCGGCCGAGATGGGCGACATGCCGGGGGCCGAGGGGCTTGCCGGGGCGGGGCTGGAGATCGGCCCGCAGACCCTGGCCGGGATCCCCGACACGGCCCGCGCGGCGATCGCCGAGGCGGTGACGGCCGCGATCCACCCGATCTTCTGGATCTCGGCCGCGCTGGCCGTTGCGGGCGTGCTGGTCGCGCTGCTGCTCGAGGACAAGCGGCTCTCCGGTCGGGGCTGACCCCGCCACCGCCGCGGGGACCCGCGCCCCTCCCGCCCCCGCTTCGCGCGGGCCGGGCGGCGGTCAGGCGGCCGGCTGCGGGATCTCGATCTCGAAATGGGCGCCCCGGTCGGCCTCGCGCCGATGGATCACGCCCCCCGCCTGCTCGGCGAAGGCGTCGAGCAGGCCCTGCCCCTGGCTGCCGTCGCGGGCCGGCTCGGGCCCCAGGCCGACGCCGTTGTCCCGGACCGTCAGGATCAGCTTGCCGTCCCGTGCGGCCAGGTCGACATCCACCCGCGCGTCGTCGCGCGAGCGGAAGGCGTGCTTTGCGGCGTTGGTGCAGAGCTCGTTCACGACGAGGCCCAGCGCGATGGCCCGGTCCCGCGGCAGGCTGACCGGCTCGACGCGGGGGGCGATCACCCGGGCCCCGTGGAAATAGGCGCCGTCGAGTGAGGCGCAGAGCGCGGAGAGATAGGGCTGCATCGGCACCTCGCCGATCCCCCCCTCGCCCCGGTAGAGCGCCTCGTGGGCGCGGGCGATACTCTCCACCCGGCCGCCCACGACCTTGAGCGCGGCGGCGGCCTCGGGGCCCGCGTTGCGCGATTCCACGCGGATCATCGAGGCGACCATGGCGAAGTTGTTGCGTACCCGGTGGTCGAGTTCGGCGAGCAGCAGGCGACGTTCCTCGGCGATGGCGTCGCGCTCGACCAGGGCCCGGCGCACCACCCGGCGGAAATACTCGGCCAGCACCACGATCAGGAATCCCGAGAGGACGTTGACCAGGACGCGCGGCCCGTCGCCGGCATTCTCGAACCGGAAGGAATGGTGGTAGGGAAGCACGACGTACCAGGCGTAGAGCGCGCAGAGGGTCATCGCCCCCACGCCGGCAACCCAGCGACCGAAGAGCGTGGCGAAGAGGACGAAGGGCAGTGTCAGCGCGAAGGGGCCGGCCCCGTAGAAGGCCACGTCGACGAGCATGCGCGCCCCGATCGCGAGCAGCGCCGAGACGACGGCGAAGCCGAGCGAGCCCAGGACGGGGGGCATGCCGGGCGGCAGCCGGTCCACGATGTCGAGCTTCACGAAGCGTGCAGGCATGTCGGTTTCGATGCGTATGGGGAGGCGGCGGGCAGGCGCCGGCCCGGCGGGGGCCGGGCCCGCCACCTCAAGACGCGCGGCCCGCCCGTGTCAACGGCTTCCGCCCCGACCCGCCCTTGAAGCCCCCCCGGAGATACGGTTCAGTCGCGTTGCTGCACCTGCAAAGAGGACCCCCCGCCCATGGCCGACTTCAAGAAGATCCTCATCGCCAACCGCGGAGAGATCGCGATCCGCATCATGCGGGCGGCCAACGAGATGGGAAAGCGGACGGTCGCCGTCTACGCCGAGGAGGACAAGCTGGGCCTGCACCGCTTCAAGGCGGACGAGGCCTATCGCATCGGCGAGGGGCTGGGCCCGGTGCAGGCCTATCTCTCGATCCCCGAGATCATCCGCGTCGCGAAGATGAGCGGGGCGGACGCGATCCATCCCGGCTATGGCCTGCTGTCCGAGAATCCCGACTTCGTCGATGCCTGCGACGCCGCCGGCATCGCCTTCATCGGGCCGAAGGCGAAGACCATGCGCGAGCTCGGCGACAAGGCGAGCGCCCGCAAGGTCGCCATCGCGGCCGGCGTGCCGGTCATTCCCGCGACCGAGGTGCTGGGCGACGACATGGACGCCATCGCGAGGGAGGCCGAGGAGATCGGCTATCCCCTCATGCTCAAGGCCAGCTGGGGCGGCGGCGGCCGGGGCATGCGCCCGATCGAGGGGCCCAAGGAGCTGGCCGAGAAGGTGCGCGAGGGACGGCGCGAGGCCGAGGCCGCCTTCGGCAACGGCGAGGGCTACCTCGAGAAGATGATCACCCGCGCCCGGCACGTCGAGGTGCAGATCCTCGGCGACAAGCAGGGGAACATCTACCACCTGTGGGAGCGCGACTGCTCGGTCCAGCGCCGCAACCAGAAGGTCGTCGAGCGTGCGCCCGCCCCCTATCTGTCCGAGACCCAGCGCGAGCGGCTCTGCAACCTCGGCAAGAAGATCTGCGAGCACGTGAACTACGAGTGCGCGGGCACGGTCGAGTTCCTGATGGATATGGACTCGGGCGAGTTCTACTTCATCGAGGTGAACCCCCGCGTGCAGGTCGAGCATACCGTGACCGAGGAGGTCACCGGCATCGACATCGTCCGCGCCCAGATCATGATCGCGGAAGGCAAGAGCATCGTCGAGGCGACCGGCAAGGCCTCGCAATACGACGTGGAGCTCGACGGCCACGCGCTGCAATGCCGGGTCACGACCGAGGATCCGCAGAACAACTTCATCCCCGATTACGGGCGCATCCAGACCTATCGCAGCGCCACCGGCCCGGGCATCCGGCTCGATGGCGGCACCGCCTATTCGGGCGCGGTCATCACGCGGTTCTACGATTCGCTCCTGACCAAGGTGACGGCCCGCGCGCCGACGCCGGAAATGGCCATCGCCCGGATGGACCGCGCCCTGCGCGAGTTCCGCATCCGGGGCGTCAGCACCAATATCGACTTCGTCATCAACCTGCTGCGGCACCCGGTCTTCCTGAACAACGAGTATTCGACGAAGTTCATCGACACGACGCCCGAGCTCTTCGACTTCAAGGCGCGCCGCGACCGCGCGACGAAGCTGCTGACCTATGTCGCGGACGTCACCGTCAACGGCCATCCCGAGACGAAGGGCCGCGCCCTGCCCCCCGCCGATATTCGCCCGCCCCGGGCGCCGATGCAGCCCCCCGTGGACTGGCAGCCGGGCACACGGCAGCTGCTGGACGAGAAGGGGCCGAAGGCGGTCGCCGACTGGATGCTGGCGCAGCGCAAGCTGCTGATCACCGACACGACGATGCGCGACGGCCACCAGTCGCTTCTGGCGACGCGGATGCGCTCGATCGACATGATCAACGCCGCCCCGGTCTATGCCGCGAGGATGGGCGATCTCTTCAGCGTGGAATGCTGGGGCGGCGCGACCTTCGACGTGGCCTACCGCTTCCTGCAGGAATGCCCCTGGCAGCGCCTGCGCGACATCCGGGCCGCGATGCCGAACGTGATGACGCAGATGCTGCTGCGCGCCTCGAACGGGGTGGGCTACACGAACTATCCCGACAATGTCGTCACCGGCTTCGTCCACCAGGCGGCGAAGAGCGGCGTGGACGTGTTCCGTGTCTTCGACAGCCTCAACTGGGTCGAGAACATGCGCGTCGCGATGGACGCGGTGATCGAGAGCGGCAAGGTCTGCGAGGGGACGGTCTGCTATACCGGCGACATGCTCGACCCCGACCGGGCCAAGTACGACCTCAAGTACTATGTCGGCATGGCCAAGGAGCTGGAGGCGGCGGGGGCCCATGTCCTCGGCCTCAAGGACATGGCGGGCCTGCTGAAGCCGGTCGCGGCGGACAGGCTGATCCGCGCGCTGAAGGAGGAGGTCGGCATCCCGATCCACTTCCACACGCATGACACGTCCGGCGCCGCGATCAGCACCATCATGGCCGCCGCGCTGGCCGGGGTGGATTGCGTCGATGCCGCGATGGACGCGCTGTCGGGAAATACCAGCCAGCCGACCCTCGGCTCGGTGGTGGAGGCGCTCAAGCATACCGACCGCGCCACCGGCCTCGACATCGCGGCGATCCGCGAGATCAGCAATTACTGGGAAAGCGTGCGCCACCAGTACGCCGCCTTCGAGAGCGGCATGCAGGCCCCCGCCTCCGAGGTCTACCTGCACGAGATGCCGGGCGGGCAGTTCACCAACCTCAAGGCGCAGGCCCGGTCCCTGGGTCTGGAGGAGCGCTGGCACGAGGTCGCGCAGACCTATGCCGACGTGAACCGGATGTTCGGCGACATCGTGAAGGTCACCCCCTCGTCCAAGGTGGTCGGGGACATGGCGCTGATGATGGTCAGCCAGGGCCTGACGCGCGAACAGGTCGAGGATCCGAAGGTCGAGGTCAGCTTCCCCGACAGCGTGATCGACATGATGAAGGGCAATCTCGGCCAGCCCCCGGGCGGCTGGCCCGAGAAGATCCAGAAGAAGGTGCTGAAGGGCGAGAAACCCATGACCGACCGCCCCGGCAAGCACCTCAAGCCGGTGGATCACGAACAGGTCCGCGCCGAGCTTGCCGAGCAGCTGGGACAGGAGATCGACGACGAGGATCTGAACGGGTACCTCATGTATCCCAAGGTCTTCACCGACTACGCCGCGCGCCACGCCGAATACGGCCCCGTCCGCGCCCTGCCGACCCGCACCTTCTTCTACGGGATGGAGCCGGGGGAGGAGATCTCGGTCGAGATCGACCCGGGCAAGACGCTGGAAGTGCGGCTGCAGGCGGTGTCCGAGACCAGCGAGGACGGCGAGGTCCGCGTTTTCTTCGAGCTGAACGGCCAGCCGCGCACCGTTCGCGTCCCCGACCGCAAGGCGACGGGGGGAAGCGCGAAGCGCCCGAAGGCCGAGCTCGGCAACCCGGCCCATGTCGGCGCGCCGATGCCGGGCGTGGTGTCCTCCATCGCCGCGCAGGCGGGCAAGACGGTCTCGGCGGGTGACCTGCTGCTGACCATCGAGGCGATGAAGATGGAGACCGGCATCCATGCCGAGCGCGACGGGGTCGTCGCGGCGGTGCATGTCACGCCCGGCGCGCAGATCGACGCCAAGGACCTGCTGGTGGAGTTCGAAGGGTGAGGGCCGCGCTCCTCGCCCTCGCCCTGCTCGCCGGCTGCGCCGCCGCCCCCACGGCCGAGGATCTGACCGGGGGTGTCGTCGGCTTCGACCCCGCCGATCCCGGCATCGCGGGCGCGGTGCAGGCGGCCACCGCGACGCTGCCCCTCTTCTACCGGTATGCGCTGTCGGGCGGGCAGAGCCTGCCGCCCGCCTCGATCAAGGTCGCCTTCCCGACCGGGCCGGGGCGCGGCGACGAGGTGATCTGGGTCTCGCCCTTCCGGATGGAGGCGGACGGAAGCTTCATCGGCCTCCTCGCCAACCAGCCCGTCGCGATGCCGCAGGGTTTCGGCGACCCGGTGGAGTTCGACAGCAGCATGGTCCGCGACTGGGCGTGGGAGGAGAACGACCGGACCTACGGCAACTACACCGCCCGCGCGACGATCGCGTCCGGGGTGCTGACACGCGAGCAGATCCCGGGCCTCTCGGCCGATCCCCTGCCCCGGTCCTGGCAGTGACCGAGCGTCTCGCCGCGCTGTCGATCCTCGTTCCCGATTACGACGAGGCCATCGCCTTCTTCTGCGGCACGCTCGGCTTCGCGCTGGTCGAGGACATCGACCAGGGGACCAAGCGCTGGGTCCGCGTCCGCCCCTCGGGCGGAGGGGCCGACCTGATCCTCGCCCGCGCGACCGGCGATCAGGCGTCGGGCATCGGCGCGCAGGGCGCGGGGCGCGTCTGGCTGTTTCTCGAAACCTCGGACCTTGCCCGGATGCGCACCCGGATGGAGGCGGCGGGCGTGCCCTTCGAGGAGCCGACGCGGAGCGAGCCCTATGGAAGGGTCGCGGTATTCCGCGACCCCTGGGGGAACCGCTGGGACCTGCTGGAGCGGGCGAAGTGACGAAGCTGCTCGTCATGTCCGACCTCCATGTCACGCCCGAGGGGGCCCGGATCATCGGCCTCGACCCGCTGGAGCGCCTGCGCGCGACGCTGGATCACGCGATGTCGCGGCACGGGGATGCGGACCTGCTGGTCCTCTGCGGCGACCTCGCCCACCGGGGCGACGCCGAAAGCTACGCGCGGCTCGCGGCGCTGCTGGACCCCCTGCCCCTCCCCGTCGTGACGATGCTCGGCAATCACGACCGCCGCGGGCCGTTCCGCGCCGCCTTTCCCGGGGCGCCGGATGCCGGGGGCTTCGTCCAGTCCCGGCGCGACGCGGGCGACTGGCGGCTGATCTTCCTCGATTCGCTCGACGAGGGGTCGGCGGCCGGACGGCTCTGCGACGAACGGCTCGCCTGGCTGGACGGCGCGCTGGCAGATCCGGACGGGCGCCGACCGCTGGTCTTCGTCCACCATCCGCCTGCCGATTGCGGCCTGCCCGGCATGGACGCGATCCGTCTGGCGGAGGGGGAGGCGCTGCTGGACCGGCTCGCCCCGCTCGGCGGGCACCTCGTCTGCGGCCATGTCCACCGCACGGCCAGCGGATCCGCCCGGGGCGTGCCCTGGGCCATGCTCAAGAGTCCCTGCCACCAGGCGCCGCTCGATTTCGAGACGGCCGATTCCTCGCTCTCCATCGACGAGCCGCCCGGCTACGGGGTGATCCTGCTGCGGCCCGGCCGCGTCGTGATCCACCACGAGGACGTGCTGGCGAAGGGTTGGACCGGCCCCGTCGGGCGGGACTGAACTTTCCCCCACGGCGGGCGAAATTTCCTCTTGCAGGCCCGCGGCGCTCTTTATACATCCCCGCTCACCGAAACCGGACGCGGGTGTAGCTCAGGGGTAGAGCATTACCTTGCCAAGGTAAGGGTCGTGAGTTCGAATCTCATCACCCGCTCCAGTTTCGAGTTCGAAAGAGCCGCCCTCCGGGGCGGTTTTCTTTTTCCGGCAATCGGATAAAGAGCCTTCGTTGACATCGAGAGGGCATCCATGCGCCAGGCCAGCCTCACCCGGAAGACAGCCGAGACCGAGATCGCGGTGTCCGTGAACCTCGACGGGACCGGAACGCGCGATTGCGCCACCGGGATCGGGTTCTTCGACCACATGCTCGACCAGATGGCCCGGCACTCGATGATCGACCTGCACGTGCGTGCGACGGGAGATCTGCATGTCGACGACCACCATACGGTCGAGGATACGGGCATCGCGCTCGGGCAGGCGCTGCGGCAGGCGCTGGGAGACAAGCGCGGGATCCGGCGCTACGGGGAATGCCACCTCGCGATGGACGACGCGCAGGTGCGCTGCGCGCTCGACCTGTCGGCGCGGCCCTATCTCGTGTGGAAGGTCGACTTCCCGACCGCCCAGATCGGCCGCTTCGACACCGAGCTGGTGCGCGAGTTCTTCCAGGCGCTCGCCACCCATGGCGGGATCACGCTGCATGTCGACCGCCTGCACGGGATCAACAGCCACCACATCGCCGAGGCCGCGTTCAAGGCCGTTGCCCGCGCCCTGCGGATGGCGGCGGAGCCCGATCCGCGCGCGGGCGACGCCATCCCCTCGACGAAGGGCGCGCTGTGACGACCGCCCTCATCGATATCGGCAGCGGCAACCTGCACTCGGCACAGAAGGCGTTCGAGCGGATGGCGGCCGAAGGGGGCGGCGGCGAGATCGTGGTGACCGACGATCCCGGCGTCGTGGCGCGGGCCGAGCGGGTCGTCCTGCCCGGCGACGGCGCCTTCCCCGCCTGCCGCCGGGCCTTGGCCGGGATCGCGGGGCTCGAGGACGCGCTGCGCGAGACGGTGGAGGTGCGGGGCCGTCCCTTCCTCGGCATCTGCGTCGGGATGCAGATGATGGCCAGCCGGGGCCTGGAATACGAAGAGACCGAGGGCCTCGGCTGGATCGACGGGACGGTGATCGGGATCGAGCCCGGCGAGGAGCGCAAGGTCCCCCATATGGGCTGGAACGACCTCGCCGTGATCAAGGCGCATCCGGTGCTCGAGGGGATCGCCACCGGGGACCATGCCTATTTCGTCCATTCCTGGCACATGGACGTGGCAGAGGGACCGGACCTGCTTGCCACGGTCCAGTATGGCGGGCCGGTCACGGCCATTGTCGGGCGGGACACGATGATCGGCACCCAGTTCCACCCCGAGAAGAGCCAGGAGACGGGCCTGCGCCTGATCGCCAACTTCCTGGCCTGGCGACCCTGAGTGACGGGGACCGGAAGAACCCCCGGCCCCCGAAGGGCTCAGCCGCGCAGGAAGTCGAGCAGGTCCTGCGTCACGCGGTCCGGCTCGGTCGCGGTCAGGCCGTGGGGCGCGCCCGCATATTCCTTCAGCGTGGCGCCCTTGACGGCCTTGGCCGCCGCGCGGCCCGCGCTGTCGATCGGCACCGTCTGGTCGTCCGTGCCGTGGATCACCAGCGTGGGCACGTCGAAGGCGCCCATGTCGTCCCGCAGGTCCGTCTTGCCGAAAGCGTCGACGCAATCCAGCGTCGCCTTGGGCGAGGCCATCATCGCCATCGACCACGTCCAGTGCAGCACCGCCTCCGATACGCCGCCCGCCCCGGTGCCCTGCCCGTAGAAATCCTTGAAGAAGTCCTGCAGGAAGGCGGCGCGATCCTTGCGCAGCCCCTCCTTCATCCCGGCGAAGACGTCCTCGGGGACGCCGTCGTGGTCGTCGGTCTGCAGCATGTAGGGCGCGATGGACGAGATCAGCGCGGCCTGCGCGACGCCCTTGCCCTCGTGGCGCGACATGTAGCGGGCCACCTCGCCCCCGCCCATCGAGAACCCCGCGATCGCGGCATCGCTCAGGCCGAGCGTCGAGATCACCGCCGCGAGGTCGTCCGACATGGTGTCGTAGTCGTAGCCGCCCCAGGGCTGGCCCGAGCGGCCGAAGCCGCGCCGGTCGTAGGAGATCACGCGGAACCCCGCCTCGGCGAGGCCGAGGGCCTGATGCTCCCAGCTGTCGGCGTTCAGCGGCCAGCCGTGGATCAGCACGACCGGGCGCCCCTGCCCCCAATCCCTGACATAGAGGTCGACGCCGTCGGTCGTCGTCACGATGGGCATGTCCGTTTCCTTTCCCTGTGGGGCCCCGGACCGGGACCCGTCGGACGGGAAACGTTCCGGGGGCGGCGGGTCGTTCCGCGCCGCCCCCGTTCCATCACGGCTTCGGCAGAAGGATCAGTTCCGCGTCCAGGTCTGCGCGCGGCAGATCCCGATGAAGCAGCCGCGGACCGTCAGGGTGTTCCCGGCGAGATCCATCTCGGACGCATAGGTGGAATCGCGGTCCGGCGCGTAGATCTGGCCGTCGTCGTAATGGCCGTTCCCGTAGGGGCGCATGTCCCAGATGATCTGCCGGCCGGTATTGGGGCTGTCGAGCTCGTTGCCCGCGCCGTCGAAGCTGCGCACGAGCACGCCGCAATAGGCGTCGCCGCAGACCGAGATGTCGACCAGCCCGTAATTGCCGTTGTCGTCCGGCTGGGTGCGCCAGGTGCCGAGCACCTCGGCGTTCTGGGCGAGCGCCGGCAGGGCGAGCGTGGCCGCCAGCGCGGCGGCGGCGATGGTGCGGATCATGGTGTCCTCCCTCATGTCTCCTCTGACGGGAATGAGGCGGCGGTGCGCGGCGACCGGGCAAGGGTGACGTAGGGGACGCCCGATCCGGAACGTTGCGTTGCCGGCCCCGTCATGGGACAGGACGAACGCCTGCAACGGGAGCCCGGCCATGATCCTCTACCCCGCCATCGACCTCAAGGACGGCAAGGCCGTGCGGCTTTTGCGCGGCGACATGGAAAGCGCGACGGTCTTCAACGACGACCCTGCCGCGCAGGCCCGGGCCTTCGTCGAGGCCGGGTGCGACTGGCTGCATCTCGTCGATCTCGACGGCGCGTTCGCCGGGGCGCCGCGCAACGCGGGGGCGGTCGAGTCGATCCTCGCCGCCTGTCCGGACACGAAGGTCCAGCTCGGCGGCGGGATCCGCGACATGGCGACCGTCGAGGGCTGGCTGGGCAAGGGTGTGGCCCGCGTGATCCTGGGCACCGCGGCTGTGGAGGATCCGGATTTCGTCCGCGCCGCCTGCGCCGCCCATCCGGGACGCATCGCGCTGGGCATCGACGCGCGCGAGGGGCGCGTGGCGACCCGCGGCTGGGCCGAGGTGACGACGATGCAGGCCGTCGACCTGGCCGCCCATTTCGAATCCGCCGGGGTCGCCGCGATCATCTATACCGACATCCAGCGCGACGGCGCGATGGCCGGCCCCAACGTGACCGAGACCGAAAAGCTGGCCCGTCACACCGGGATGGAGGTGATCGCCTCGGGCGGCGTGTCCTCGATCGCCGATCTGCAGGCGCTGAAGGCGACGGGCGTGATTGCCGGCGCGATCTCGGGCCGGGCGCTCTACGACGGCAAGATCGATCTCGGCGTCGCGCTGTCGATCGTGAAGGGCTGACGCGGCCCTATTGCGGGGCGGGCCCCTCGGCCGGATCGTCCTCGTCGCTCGTCTCGGGCGGCATCTCGCCCTCCGGCGCCTCGGCGACGCCCGTCGTCAGCGCCTCGAGCGCGTCCGAGATCGGCTCGAGATAGGGGGCGGCCGGCGGCACGTCGAGCTCGTCCAGCATGGCCCTCACGTCCTCGTAGACGATGAAGGTCTGCCCGTCCCGGTCCATCACCAGCACGCGCAGCGGCAGGTAGAGACCGGCCTTGAGGTCGGCCTGCAGCACGGGCGTGCCCAGCTCGGGATTGCCGAAGACCAGCAGCGTCGCGGGCTCCAGCTCCAGGCCCGCCGCCTCGGCCCCCGCGGCATGGTCGACCCGGGCGAAGAGTGTCGCGCCCGCCTCCTCCACCGCCGCGGCGAGGCGGTCCGCGACCTGGGGCACGGTGCCCTCCGCCTCGACCTCCCTGAACTCGGCCAGGGCGGGGGCGGCAAGGGTCGCGGCGGCGACAAGGGCGGCGGCGGCACGGATCGGCATCGGGGTCTCCCGGGTCACATCATTCGGTCCTGATGCTAACACGTCCGGGGGCCTCTTGGCTCCCTCCGCGTCAGGCGCTAAGGGCGCGGTCATGCTGAAGGTCCGCGTCATCCCCTGCCTCGACGTCGCCGACGGGCGCGTGGTCAAGGGCGTCAACTTCGTCGACCTGATCGACGCGGGCGACCCGGTGGAGGCCGCACGCGCCTATGACGCGGCCGGCGCGGACGAGCTGTGCTTCCTCGACATCCACGCCACGCACGAGAATCGCGGCACGATGTACGACCTCGCCACCCGCACGGCCGAGGCGTGCTTCATGCCGCTGACCATCGGCGGCGGCGTCCGTACCGTCGAGGACGTGCGGAACCTGCTGCTGGCGGGGGCGGACAAGGTGTCGTTCAACTCGGCGGCCGTGGCGAATCCCGATGTGCTGACCGAGGCCGCGCTGAAGTTCGGCAGCCAGTGCATCGTCTGTGCCATCGACGCCAAGAGCGTCGGGCCGGATCGGTGGGAGATCTTCACCCATGGCGGGCGCAGGGCCACCGGCATCGACGCGGTCGAGTTCGCCCGGACCGTCGCCGCGAAGGGCGCGGGTGAGATCCTGCTCACCTCGATGGACCGCGACGGGACGAAGGCCGGCTTCAACCTGGCGCTGACCCGGGCCGTCTCCGACGCTGTGGACGTGCCCGTGATCGCCAGCGGCGGGGTCGGCACGCTCGACCACCTGGTCGAGGGCGTGATCGAGGGCGGGGCCTCCGCCGTCCTTGCGGCCTCGATCTTCCATTTCGGCACGTTCACGATCCCCGAGGCCAAGGCCCACATGGCCGCGGCCGGGATTCCCGTCCGTCCTGCCCCCCTCTCCACCCCCGCGAGTTCCGCATGAGCGCCCTCGATCGCCTCGCCGCCACCATCGCCGCGCGCCGGGGCGCCGATCCCGCGACCAGCTGGACCGCCCGGCTGCTGGCCGATCCCGACAAGGCGGCCGAGAAGTTCGGCGAGGAGGCGGTGGAGGCCGTGATCGAGGCGGTGCGCGCCGACCCGGCCAAGCTGACGTCCGAGGCGGCGGACGCGCTCTACCACCTGCTCGTCATGTGCGCGGCGCGCGGCGTCACCCTCGCCGATATCGAGGCCGAGCTGACGCGCCGCGAATCGCGATCGGGGCTCGAGGAAAAGGCCGCCCGCCGGCGCTGAGCCGCCGATTCCTCGCGGCGATCGGCCGGACTTCGCCGCAGCGCGGCATTTGCGCTCACGGGGCCGAGAGCGGCCTCTTTTGCCCGGACCCCACCCTGTCTAGGTCGCCGCTTTCCAATGGGGCGCGGCAGGAACCGTCCGACCCGTTCACCGGAACCCTGGGGGCATGGATCCATGAGCAACACCATCGTGGCCGAGGCGGCGCGCGCGCCGCAGGGAATCGAGCTGGACGAGACCGTCCTGATCGGGCTGTTCCTCTCCGAGACGCCGACCGCCCTGATGCGCCTGGCCGACGGCCGCGTCGTCAAGGTCGGCGTCGGCACCGCGATCGGCACGGCCGAGATCGTCGCCATCGACGAGGGCGGCGTCCGCCTGCTCGAGGACAGAGTGGCGCGTTCGCTGCAGATGCCGGCCTGAGTCCGGCCGGGTCGTGCGCCGCCCTCTGGGCAGCGGCGCGGCCCGCGCCTAGCCTGACCGCCATGACCACGCGGCTCGCCCTCGTCCTGTTCGTCTTGATCGCCACGCTGATCGGGCTGGATCTCTATGCCGGCTGGGGCGGGACGCTCGCGGGGGCGCGGGCCTTCACCGACCTGCTGCGGACCATCGCCTTCTGGCGATGAGAGCGGAAGTGTTGACCTTTCGCCCCGAAAGGCAAATGTGGCGGGCGACCCCGCCCGCGCGTCCCGCGCGGCGCGCCCCATGTCGCCGCGCCGCCCGGGCGCCGGCGGCTCATCCAGACCCGGAGGCCCTCATATGGCAGTCAAGGTGGCAATCAACGGCTTCGGCCGCATCGGGCGGAACGTCCTGCGCGCGATCATCGAATCCGGCCGTACGGATATCGAGGTGATCGCGATCAACGATCTCGGCCCCGTCGAGACCAACGCGCACCTGCTGCGCTACGACAGCGTGCACGGCCGCTTCCCGGCCGAGGTCAAGGTCTCGGGCGACACGATCGACGTGGGCCGCGGCCCGATCAAGGTCTCGGCCGAGCGGAACCCGGCGGACCTGCCCTGGGGCGACGTCGACATCGTGATGGAATGCACCGGCATCTTCACCTCGCCCGACAAGGCGAAAGCCCATCTCGAGAACGGCTCCTCCCGCGTGCTCATCTCGGCCCCGCTCTCGAACGCGACCAATGCCGAGAAGACGATCGTCTACGGCGTGAACCACGAGACGCTGACCGCCGACGACCACATCGTCTCGAACGCTTCCTGCACGACGAACTGCCTCTCGCCGGTGGCCAAGGTGCTGAACGACGAGATCGGGATCGTGAAGGGCTTCATGACCACGATCCATTCCTACACGGGCGACCAGCCGACGCTCGACACGATGCACAAGGATCTCTACCGCGCGCGCGCCGCGGCGCTGTCGATGATCCCGACCTCGACCGGCGCGGCCAAGGCCGTGGGCCTCGTCCTGCCCGAACTCAACGGCAAGCTGGACGGCGTCGCGATCCGGGTGCCGACGCCGAACGTCTCGGTCGTCGACCTGACCTTCGAGGCGGCGCGCGAGACCTCGGTCGAGGAGATCAACGCCGCGATCAGGAAGGCGGCCGACGGCCCGATGAAGGGGATCCTCGGCTATACCGAGGAGAAGCTCGTGAGCTCGGACTTCAACCACGACCCCCATTCCAGCGTCTTCCACATGGATCAGACCAAGGTGATGGAGGGGACGATGGTCCGCATCCTGACCTGGTACGACAACGAGTGGGGCTTCTCCAACCGGATGAGCGACACCGCCGTCGCGATGGGCAAGCTGATCTGATCCGGTTTTCGTGACCGGATGGGACAGGGCCCCGCACCGACCGGCGCGGGGCCCTTTCCGTTTCGGTGGACCGGAGGAATGGGCCTGCTGCCGCGTCGGCTCGCCGGGGGATGCGCGCGGACATCCCGGGCCGATGGGCAACCGGCGCCACAGCCGTGGGCGCCCCAACTGGACATCGCCACCAAGGGCCGCCTTTTCGATTGCCGCCCGGGGCCGGCACTGCCGGAACGGGACGGCGGGCGGGGCGATGCGCGCTCGGCGCGCGAGCGCCGGTCCGGCCGTCAGCCCTGGAACTCGACCACCGTGCCCTCGCTCACCAGCCGGGACAGCTCTTCCACGTCCCAGTTTGTCAGGCGCACGCAGCCATGGCTCTGGCGGGAGAACAGCGAATCGGGCTCCGGCGTGCCGTGCAGCCCGTAGGAGGGCTCGGACAGGTCGATCCACATGCTGCCCACCGGCCCGTTCGGGCCCGGCGGCAGGGTCAGGGCAGACATGTTCTCGCCCTGCACGAAATTGTCCGGGTTGTAATGGTAGGTCGGCAGCGGTGCCACGGCCGTCACCGTCACCGTTCCGGAAGGCGATGGCGTGTCGGGCGAGCCGATGGTCACGGGGTAGTCGACGACGAGCACGCCCGAGGCGTCATAGGCGCTGAGACGAGAGGTGCTCTTGTCGACCGTGATGCGGGTGACGGGGGTCGCGACGGCGCCGCCGGTCGAGGCGACCCAGATCGTGTCCCCGCTGGCGAAGGACACGCCCGGATTCATCGCAATGAGGAAATCCTCGTCCATGTGGAAGGCCTCGGCCACGCGCTCGGTGATGCGGCGGTGCGGGATCGAGGACAGGGCCGCGAGATCTGCATAGTCGCTCGGCAGGTCGGGGTTCAGATCCTCGAAATCGACGTCCCGCAGCGTGTAGCGCATCATGATGGGGTCGGCCGCGTCGCCGCCCAGCGCCTGCCAGACGGCGGCGTCGAGGATGCCGTCCACCGGCAGATCGCGCGACCGCTCGAAGGCGGCGAGCGCGCTTTCGGACATGCCGCCGCGCCATCCGTCGACGACGCCCGGCGAGATGCCGGCCCGGTCGAGCAGCACCTGCACCTTCACCGTCAGGGCCGATCGGCCGTCGGGCAGCGGACCGCCCTCGTAGCGGGCGGCCTCGATCTCCTCCAGCGTGGGAAGGGGTTGCTGCGCGGTCGTGTCCTCCCCGGCCTCCGGCGCGGCGGGCTCCGGCTCGGCGGGCGCGGGATCGGCCGGCAGGGGATCGGCGGGCGCGGGATCGGCGGGGGCCGGCGCCGGATCGGGCGCTGCCTCCGGGGTCGCCCCCGGCACCGGGTCGGGCGCGGTCAGCGCTTCCTGCGTGGCCTCGAGGATCGCGCGGATCTCGGAGGTGCTGGGCAGGTCGGCCTGGGCGAGGCTGGCCCCGGGCAGGAGAAGAAGGGCGGCGGCGGGCAGAAGCGGAGAGGTCACGGGCGGGCCTTCGGCTGGAACGTGGTTTCCCCAGCTAATGCCCCGTCGCGGCGACCGGGTCCATCGCCGCGGCGCTCACGACTTCGTCGCCCGCACGGGCGCGGATCGGCCCATGCAATTCCTGCAAGGCGGGGCTGACCATCCTGCGGTGGTGCCGCAGCGCAGCATGACTAGATGGGCGGTCAAGGGAGACACGCAAAGCCAAGGAGCGACAGATGACCTTCTTCGATACCGTCCGCGCGCGCATCGCCCGCCGCGCCGCCTACGCCCGGACCCTGCGCGAACTGTCGGGTCTCGACCCCCGGATCGCCCGCGACCTCGACATGGACCGGACCGATCCCCGCGACATCGCCTACCGGGCGGTCTACGGCGCCTGAGCCGTGGATCCGGCCCTGTCCGGGCCGGTCCGGCCCCGTCGGACATCGAGCGGAGCCGCCCCGAAGGGCGGCTTTTCTCGTCTCAGGGGGCCAGTCTCGCCAGCAGCGCGTCCCGCACCCGGGGCGGGACGAAGCGCGAGATGTCGCCGTCCAGACGGGCGATCTCCTTCACCAGCTTGGACGCGATGGCCATGTGCTTGAGATCGGCCATCAGGAAGACGGTCTCGATCTGCGCGTCGAGCACGCGGTTCATGCCGACCATCTGGAACTCGTACTCGAAATCCGCGACGGCCCGCAGGCCCCGGACGATCACCTGCGCCCCGACATCGCGTGCGCAGTCGATCAGCAGGTTGTCGAAGGGATGGACGACGATCTCGCAGTTCCGCCGGGTGGCGATCGGCGCGCATTCCGCCTCGACCAGGGCGACGCGTTCCTCCAGCGGGAAGAGCGGGCCCTTGCCCTCGTTGATGGCGACCCCGATCACCAGCCGGTCGACGAGGCCGCAGGCCCGCTCGACGATGTCGAGATGGCCGATCGTGATCGGGTCGAACGTGCCGGGATAGAGGCCGGTTCGCATGTCTCTCCTCGCCCCGGGCCGTCCGGGATGGACGCACGCAACGATATTGCGCAGCGGATGGCAAGCGGATGGGACGCGGCGGCCCGTCCTAGTGGCCCATGATCATCCCCTCGAGGGCGTCCTTCTCCATCGCGAGTTCGCTGAGGCGAGCCTTGACCACGTCGCCGATGCTCACCAGTCCGACCAGCCGCCCGTCCCTCAGCACCGGCAGGTGCCGGAACCGCCCGTCCGTCATCGCCTGCAGCACCGCGACCGCGTCGTGATCCTCGGTGCAGGTGCTGAGCTCGCGCGTCATCAGCTCGCTCACGGCCTGGTCCAGCACCGCCGCGCCCTGCCGGCCGATCTCGCGCACCACGTCGCGCTCGGACAGGATACCCGCCGCCGTCGCCCCCTCGTCGGACGAGACGATCACGGTGCCGACGCGTTTCGAGGAGAGGATGCCGACCGCGTCGGAGACCCGCGCCTCCGGCGTGACCCAGAGCAGGTCTGACCTGTCCTTGTCGGCGAGGATCTGGCGGACGAGCATGGCGAGCCTCCCTTGACGTGCCGTCGTAACGAAGCGTCCCCGGTGGGGCGCCCGTCTGTCAAGCGCCGCGCGTAGGGGCGCCCCCCCGGGGCCGCGCGGGGTCCGGGGGCCCTGCCCCGCGAGATTGCCGCTTTATCCGGCGCCGCCGGGGCGCTACCCGAGAGGGAAACAGGAGGAACATCGCCATGCAGGACCTGCATCACTGGATCGACGGCGCGAAGGTCACCGGAACGTCGGGCCGCTTCGCCGAGGTCTACAATCCCGCGACGGGCGAGGTTCAGGCGCGCCTGCCGCTGGCCTCGAAGGACGAGCTCGACGCCGCCGTCGCCCGCGCCGCCGAGGCGCAGAAGGGCTGGGCCGCGACCAACCCGCAGCGCCGGGCCCGGGTGATGATGAGGTTCGGCGCCCTCATCAACGAGCACATGGACGAGCTGGCCGAGCTGGTCAGCCGCGAACACGGCAAGACCCTGCCCGACGGGCGCGGCGACGTGCAGCGCGGGCTCGAGGTGGTCGAGGTCTGCATGGGCGGGCCGTCTCTGCTGAAGGGTGAGTTCACGGACGATGGCGGCCCGGGCATCGACCTCTACTCGATGCGACAGCCGCTGGGCGTCGTGGCCGGGATCACCCCGTTCAACTTCCCCGCGATGATCCCGCTCTGGAAGATGGCGCCCGCCCTGACCTGCGGCAACGCGATGATCCTCAAGCCGTCCGAGCGCTGCCCCTCCACCTCGCTGCGGCTGGCCGAGCTGCTGCAGGAAGCCGGTCTGCCCGACGGCGTTCTTCAGGTGGTGAACGGCGACAAGGAGGTGGTCGACGCGATCCTCGACAACGAGACAGTGCAGGGCGTCGGCTTCGTCGGGTCGACCCCGATCGCGCAGTACATCTATGGCCGCGCCGCGACGAACGGCAAACGCGCGCAGTGCTTCGGCGGCGCCAAGAACCACATGATCGTCATGCCCGACGCCGATCTCGACAAGGCGGCCGACGCGCTGGTCGGGGCCGGTTTCGGCGCCGCCGGCGAGCGCTGCATGGCGATCTCGGTCGCCGTCCCGGTTGGCAAGGAGACGGCGGATCGCCTGCGCGACAAGCTGGTCCCCCGGATCGAGAAGCTGAAGGTCGGTCCCTACACCTCGGGCGAGGACGTGGATTACGGGCCCGTCATCACGAAGGCCGCGCAGGAGCGGATCGAGCGGCTCGTCAACAGCGGCGTCGAGGCGGGCGCGACGCTGGTCGTGGACGGGCGCGACTTCCGCCTGCAGGGCTACGAGGACGGGTTCTTCGTCGGGCCGTCCTATTTCGACGACGTGACCCCTGACATGGAGATCTACAAGGAGGAGATCTTCGGCCCCGTACTCAGCCAGGTGCGCGCCGACAGTTACGAGGCCGCGCTCAACCTCATCATCGACAACCCCTACGGCAACGGGACGGCGATCTATACCGCCGACGGCGACACCGCCCGCGACTTCGCCCACCGGGTCAATGTCGGCATGGTCGGGATCAACTTCCCGATCCCGGTGCCCCTGTCCTACCACACCTTCGGCGGGTGGAAGAAATCGGCCTTCGGCGATCTCAACCAGTACGGGCCCGACGCGTTCCGCTTCTACACGCGGACCAAGACCGTCACGGCGCGCTGGTTCTCGGGCATCAAGGAAGGCGGCGAGTTCAACTTCAAGCAGATGGATTGAGCGGCCCGCCTGCCCCTGCATGAACGAGGCGCGCCCGGCCCGGTGCCGGGCGCGATCCTCGGCGACGCGACGAAGGGCAGACAGAATGACCTTGCGTCAAGACAGGCCGGAAGGTCTTGATCGGGAAAGGTTCCGCAGGGGAAGGAACGGGACGTTCCCCACGAGGCCACCCCATGCCCCTCGACTACGCGTTCCTACCCGACCTGAACCTCGTTCACGTCCGGTTCGCTGGGCATGTGACGATCGCCGAGACGATGGAGGGCTTTCGCCGGTTCGCGGCCGATCCGGCGCTCCGTCCGGGGGTCCGGCAACTCGTCGATTTCCGCCAGGTGCGCAGCTACGAAAAGGATCCGCCGGCCTTCATGCAGATGCAGGCCCGCATCCTCGAGCATCATGCCGACCTCGACCCGGCGCCGGACGCGCCGGCCCACATGCATATCGTCTTTCTCGCCCCTGCCCCAATCCACCAGCAGATGGCGGCCCTCGCCAAACGCAGCTGGGAGGGACTGGGCATGATGTCGATCTCGGTCGCCGGCACCCCGGAAGAGGCGCTCGCGATCCTCGACCTGCCGGAGCGCGCGGCCGCTTCGCTGTTCGCGGCCCGGGACTGACACCCACGGACTGACGCAAGGGACACGCGGTGCGCCTGCGGCCGGCCACGGAACGAGGCCGGCCGAAGGGGCGCGACCGCCAGGCTCGGCGCTACTCGGCGGCCACCTTGCGCGGCTTCAGCATCGGGGCGAGGTAGCGGCCGGTATGGCTTTCGGCGACCTGGGCCACGTCCTCGGGCGTGCCGGTCGCGACCAGCGTGCCGCCGCCGTCGCCGCCTTCGGGGCCGATGTCGACGATCCAGTCGGCGGTCTTCACCACGTCGAGATTGTGCTCGATCACGACGACCGTGTTCCCCTGCTCGACCAGCTCGTGCAGCACCTCGAGCAGCTTGCGCACGTCCTCGAAATGGAGGCCCGTCGTCGGCTCGTCGAGGATGTAGAGCGTGCGGCCGGTGGAGCGTTTCGACAGCTCCTTCGACAGCTTCACCCGCTGTGCCTCGCCCCCCGACAGGGTCGTGGCCTGCTGCCCGACCTTGATGTAGCCGAGGCCGACGCGGACGAGGGCGTCCATCTTCTCGCGGATGCTCGGCACCGCCTGGAAGAAGTCCTGCGCGTCCTCGACCGTCATGTCGAGCACGTCGGCGATGGACTTGCCCTTGAACTGGACCTCCATCGTCTCGCGGTTGTAGCGGGCGCCCTTGCAGGTCTCGCAGGTGACGTAGACGTCCGGAAGGAAGTGCATCTCGATCTTGATGACACCGTCGCCCTGGCAGGCCTCGCAGCGGCCGCCCTTCACGTTGAAGCTGAACCGCCCGGGCTTGTAGCCGCGCGCCTTCGCCTCCGGCAGGCCGGCGAACCAGTCGCGGATCGGGGTGAAGGCGCCGGTATAGGTGGCGGGGTTGGACCGGGGCGTCCGGCCGATGGGGCGCTGGTCGATGTCGATGACCTTGTCGAGATGCTCGAAGCCCTTGATCGTCTCGCAAGGCGCAGGCGTCTCGCGCGCGCCGTTCAGCTTCATCGCGGCGTTCTTGTAGAGCGTCTCGATCGTCAGCGTGGACTTGCCGCCGCCCGACACGCCGGTCACGCAGACGAACTTGCCCAGCGGGAAGTCGACGGTCACGTCCTTGAGGTTGTTGCCGGTCGCCTTGACCACCGTCAGCTTCTTCTTGTTGCCCTTGCGCCGTTCGGCCGGGACCGCGATCTCACGTCGCCCGGCGAGGTAGTCGCCGGTCACGCTGTCGGGATTCTCCATGATCTGCTGCGGCGTGCCGTGGGCCACGACATGGCCGCCATGCACGCCCGCGCCCGGCCCGATGTCGAAGACGTAATCCGCCTCGCGGATCGCCTCCTCGTCATGTTCGACGACGATGACGGTATTGCCCTGGTCGCGCAGGTTCTTGAGCGTGGTCAGCAGCCGGTCGTTGTCGCGCTGATGCAGGCCGATGGACGGCTCGTCGAGGACGTAGAGCACGCCGGTCAGGCCCGAGCCGATCTGGCTCGCCAGCCGGATGCGCTGGGACTCGCCCCCCGACAGCGTGCCGGCATTGCGCGACAGGGTCAGGTATTCGAGGCCCACGTTGTTGAGGAAGCCCAGCCGCTCGCGGATCTCCTTGAGGATGGCGCGGGCGATCTCGTTCTTCTGCTTGCTCAGCTGCGCCGGCACGCGCTCGCACCAGTCGAAGGCCTCGCGGATCGACATCTGCACGACCTGGCCGACATGCAGCCGGTCCTCGGGCTTCGGGCCGCCGATCTTCACCGCCAGCGCCTCTTCCCGCAGGCGGTAGCCGCCGCAGGTGCCGCAGGGCCGGTTGTTCTGGAACTGCTCGAACTCCTCGCGGACCCAGCTCGAATCGGTCTCGCGGTAGCGCCGCTCCATGTTGGGGATGATCCCCTCGTAGGGCCGGCTGACCGTGTAGACGCGCCCGCCCTCGTCGTAGCGGAAGGCGATCTCCTCTTTGCCTGAGCCCGACAGGAACACTTCCTGCACCCGCTCGGGCAGGTCCTTCCAGCGCGACTTGGGATCGACGCCGTAATGCTTGGCGATCGCGTTGATCGTCTGCGTCACGTAGGGGCTCTTGGACTTGCGCCACGTGGCAATGGCGCCGTCGTTCAGCTTCATCGTGACGTCGGGCACGATCAGGGCGGGGTCGAAGAACAGCTCCACCCCCAGCCCGTCGCAGGACGGGCAGGCGCCGAAGGGCGCGTTGAACGAGAAGAGGCGCGGCTCGATCTCGGGAATGGTGAAGCCGCTGACCGGGCAGGCGAACCGTTCGGAGAAGGTGGTCCGCTCGGGCTCGGCTCCCTCCTCCTCGCGCGGGGCGCTCTCGAAGATGGCGATCCCGTCGGCGAGGTCGAGCGCGGTGCGGAAGCTGTCGGCGAGCCGCGTCTCCAGCCCCTCGCGCACGACGATGCGGTCCACCACCACGTCGATGTCGTGCCGGAATTTCTTGTCCAGCGTCGGCGGATCGTCGAGCTCGTGGAAGACCCCGTCGACCTTCACCCGCTGGAAGCCCTGCTTGCGCAGCTCCAGCATCTCCTTGCGATACTCGCCCTTGCGGTCTCGCACGATGGGGGCCAGCAGGTAGCCCCGCGTCCCCTCCTCCAGCGCCATGATCCGGTCGACCATGTCCTGCACCTGCTGCGCCTCGATCGGCAGGCCGGTGGCGGGAGAATAGGGGGTGCCGGCCCGCGCGAAGAGCAGGCGCATGTAGTCGTAGATCTCGGTGACCGTGCCGACGGTCGAGCGGGGGTTCTTGCTCGTCGTCTTCTGCTCGATCGAGATCGCGGGCGAGAGGCCGGAGATGTGGTCCACATCCGGCTTCTCCATCATGTCGAGGAACTGCCGGGCATAGGCCGAGAGCGATTCGACGTAGCGGCGCTGCCCCTCGGCATAGATCGTGTCGAAGGCGAGCGACGACTTGCCCGACCCGGACAGGCCCGTGATGACCACCAGCTCGTCCCGGGGAATCGTGACGTCGATGTTCTTGAGGTTGTGCTCGCGGGCGCCCCGCACCTCGATATGTCTCAACTCGGCCATGTCGCCCCCTTGCAACCAAGGTCAGGAGATAGGGGCGCGCGCGCCGAATGCCAGCCGGCCGGGCCCTGACCGGACATAGAACATTAAGGAAACATTTACCATCCCGATCCCCCGCCCCGTGGGGGCTTGGCAGGGGAACGCCGAATGTGCTGACGTTACGGCGATTTCCGACTGCCCGATTACCCGAAGGACCCGTTGATGACCCGCCTGATCGCCGCCCTCTGTGCCCTGCTGTCGCTGGCCGCCCTTCCCACGATTCTCGCGGCGCAGGACGGGCCGACCGACACGATCCTCGTCCTCGACGGGTCGGGGTCGATGTGGGGCCAGATCGACGGGGTGAACAAGATCGTCATCGCGCGCGACGCGGTCGGCGCGATCCTCGGCGATGTCCCGGGCGACCAGAATCTCGGCCTCGTCGTCTACGGCCACCGGACCCGGGGCGACTGCTCGGATATCGAGACGGTGATCGCCCCGGCCCCCGGTACGGCGGACGCGATCCGCGATTTCGCGGCCGGCATCAACCCGCGCGGCATGACCCCGATGACGGACAGCGTCGTCGCCGCGGCCGAGGCGCTGCGCTCGACCGAGCGGGCGGCGACGGTGATCCTCGTCTCGGACGGGATCGAGACCTGCAACCCCGACCCCTGCGCAGCCGCCCGCGTGCTGGAGGAGACGGGGGTGGATTTCACCGCCCATGTCATCGGCTTCGACGTCTCGTCCGAGCCCGAGGCGCTGGCGCAGATGGAATGCCTCGCCGCCGAGACCGGCGGGCTCTTCCTGACGGCCGACAATGCGGCCGAGCTGTCGGGCGCCCTTCAGCAGGTGGTCGAGGCGAATGCCGCCCCGCCCGCCGCCCCGGCGACGATCACGCTCGAGGCGCGGATCGGCGCGGACGGCCCGCTGGTCGAGGGGCCGGTCCTGTGGACGCTGGACGCGCCGGACGAGGCCCCCGCCCTGCTCGTCGATGGCGAGGGCAATCCCTACACCGCAGAGCTTTCGCCGGGCGACATCACCGCCACCGCCTACTGGACGATCGAGGAGACGACGGCCGAGGCGACCTTCACGGTCGGCACCGAGAATGCGGTGCAGGTCGTCGCCTTCCCCGAGCCGGTCCTCGTCGCCACGCTCGAGGCGGCGGACAGCGCGCCGCTGGGCGGGACCCTGAGCGTGGACTGGACCGGACCGGACGAGCCGAACGACTACATCGCGGTCGGCCGTCCGGGCGAGGATCGCGCGATCAACTACACCTATACCCGCGACGGCGCCCCCCTGCCCCTCGTCATGCCGCCGGAGGCAGGGACCTACGAGCTGCGCTACGTCCGGTCCGAGGGCGACCGCGTGCTCGCCACGCGCCCCGTGACGGTCACGGAGGTCGCGGTCAGCCTCGACGCGCCGGAGGACGCGGCCGCGGGGGCCGATGTCACGGTGACCTGGGAGGGACCCGATTACGACGGCGACTACATCGCGGTCGGCCTGCCGGGAGAAGGCGGGGCGATCAACTATGCCTATACCCGCGACGGCGCCCCCGCCGCGCTGGAGATGCCGGTCGAGCCGGGGGAGTACGAGATCCGCTACGTGCTGGCGCAGGGCGACACCGTGCTGGCGACCCGGCCGATCGCGGTCAGCGACCTCGCCCCCACACTGCAGGCGCCGGAGACCGCCATGGCGGGCGAGACGGTGCAGGTCGCCTGGGACGGCCCGGATTACGACAACGACTACATCGCGGTCGGCCGCCCGGGCGAGGACCGCTCGATCAACTACACCCGCACCCGCGACGGCAACCCGGCCTCTCTGATGATGCCCGTCGAGCCGGGGGAGTACGAGATCCGCTACGTCCTCGACCAGGGCAACGCCGTCGTGGCGACCCGGCCGATCACCGTCTCGGAGGTCGCGCCCTCGCTCGAGGCGCCGGAAACCGCCGTCGCGGGCGAGACGGTGCAGGTCGCCTGGGACGGCCCGGATTACGACAACGACTACATCGCGGTCGGCCTGCCGGGCGAGGACCGCTCGATCAACTACACCCGCACCCGCGACGGCAATCCGCTCGGCCTGATGATGCCCGTCGAGCCGGGGGAGTACGAGATCCGCTACGTCCTCGACCAGGGCAACGCCGTCGTCGCGACCCGGCCGATCACCATCTCGGAAGTGAAACCGGTACTCGAGGCGGCGGAGAGCGCGCCGGCCGGGTCCGACCTGTCCGTCGCGTGGGAGGGGCCCGATTACGACAACGATTACATCGCGGTCGGCCTGCCGGGCGAGGATCGCTCGATCAACTACACCCGCACGCGCGACGGCAATCCCACGACGCTGCTGATGCCGGTCGAGCCGGGGGAGTACGAGATCCGCTATGTCCTCGACCAGGGCAACACGATCGTGGCCCGCCGGCTCGTCACGGTCGAACCGATCGAGGCGCGGCTGGTGGCGCCGCAGACCGGGGCGGCGGGCGGAACGGTGATGGTGGGCTGGGACGGGCCGGACTACGCGAACGACTACATCGCCATCGGTGTGCCGGGAGAGGACCGCTCGCTCGAATACGCCAGGACGAACCGGGGCAACCCGGTCGAGCTGGACCTGCCCGAGGATGCCGGCACCTACGAGCTGCGCTACGTTCTCGACCAGGGGAACAGTATCCTGGCGCGGACGCCCTTCACCGTCGAATGACGGCCCGCCTTCGGGCCGCCAGCGCCAGATGCGCGGCGGCCCCGGCGACGAAGATCGCGGTGACGCCCGCCATCATGCCGCCATAGCCCGCCCCGGCGGTCACCGCCGCGATGACCGGCGTGCCGAGCGTGTTGCCGATATTGCCCATCTGCGCCATCGCGCCGTTGGCGCGGGCGCGGTCGGCGGGCGTCTCGTTCAATTCCGCCACGGCGGCGAAGCTCGCCCCCTGGACGAGGCCCATCACGCCGATCACCGCCACAGCCGCGACGGGAGAGCCGGGCACCGCCCAGAGCCAGAGCGCCGCGAGCGCCGAGGCGAGGAACCCGGCCACGACCACGCGCACCGCGCTGAACCGGCGCAGCGCCACGACGCCCAGCGTCATCGACACCGCGATCGCGGCCAGCGGGGCGAGGCCCTGCACCGCGGCGCGGCTTCCCTCCGGCAGGAAGGGCGGGAGCAGGGTCAGGAGCGCGACGAAACAGAAGGTGTAGAAGAGCCAGCCGATCCCCGCCGCCGCCAGCCGGGGCGAGGCGTAGAGCGCAGCATGCTCGGCCAGCAGGTTGCCCAGGCGCAGCGGCGGACCGGGCGTGGGAGGCAGGGTCCGCAGCCCCTGCCCCAGCACCAGCGCGAGGATGCCCATGCAGAGTGCATGGGCCGCGAACAGCGCTTCCGGCCCCGGGCCCAGCGCCAGCGGCCGCCCAGCCCAGGCGATCAGCGCGAAGGTCACGCCGAAGAACGTGCCCCAGAGCGTCAGTGCCAGCCCCCGATCCCGGTCGGTGGCGAGCGCGGCGATGAGCGTCGGGGCGGCGACGACGATGGCCAGATGGCTCGCCCCTTCGATGACGCGGCTGGCGAGGAACCAGCCGAAGGGCAGCCCCGCGGCCTGCACGGCGGAGAGCGCGGCGCCCAGCCACAGCGCCCAGAGGAGCGACCGGCGGTAGCCGATCCGCGCGACGCCCATTCCGGCCACGACGCCCAGCACGATCCCGACGGCCCCGACCAAGCCGACCGCCCAGCCGAGCCGGGCGCCCGCCCCCGGCCAGACGGCCGGGAGCAGGTCGTAGATCACACTGATCTTGCCGTATTGCGCGGCCGCCCCCAGCCCCGCGCCCCAGAGCGCGAGGATGAGGGGCCAGTTGCCCCGGTCGTTCGGGGACATGGACCCGGCCGCCTCAGTAGTGGATCGCGCGGCCGTAGGCGTCGAGCACGCTCTCGTGCATCATCTCGCTGAGCGTGGGATGCGGGAAGACGGTCTGCATCAGCTCGGCCTCGGTGGTCTCGAGCGTGCGGCCGACGACGTAGCCCTGGATGAGTTCCGTCACCTCGGCCCCGACCATGTGCGCACCCAGAAGCTCGCCCGTCCTGGCGTCGAAGACGGTCTTGACCAGGCCCTCGGGTTCGCCCAGCGCGATGGCCTTGCCGTTGCCGATGAAGGGGAAACGGCCGACCTTCACCTCGAAGCCCGCCTCCTTCGCCTTCGCCTCGGTCATGCCGACGGATGCGATCTGCGGCTGGCAATAGGTGCAGCCGGCGATGGTGCCCGGCTTGATCGGGTGGGCATGCTCGCCCGCGATCACCTCGGCCACCATGACGCCTTCGTGGCTGGCCTTGTGGGCCAGCCAGGGCGCCCCGGCGATGTCGCCGATGGCATAGACCCCGTCGACCCCGGTCCGGCAGTATTCGTCCACGACGACGTGGCTGCGGTCGAGCTTGCAGCCGACCTCCTCGAGCCCGATCCCCTCGACATTGCCGACGATCCCGACGGCGGAGATGACGGTATCGAACTCCTGCGTCTCGGTCTTGCCGCCCGCCTCGAGATGGGCGGTGACCTTGCCCTTGCCGCGGTCAAGCTTCGTCACCGTCGTCTTCTCGAGGATCTTCATCCCCTGCTTGACGAACTGCTTCTTGGCGAAGGCGCTG
Organism: Wenxinia saemankumensis; assembly: GCF_900141735.1. Taxonomy (GTDB): domain Bacteria; phylum Pseudomonadota; class Alphaproteobacteria; order Rhodobacterales; family Rhodobacteraceae; genus Wenxinia; species Wenxinia saemankumensis. Next base: position 82,559 of record NZ_FQYO01000005.1, on the reverse strand, counting down.
ATCTCGGCATCCTCGACCGGCAGGACGCGGTCCATCACCTCGACCACCGTCGTTTCGGCGCCGAGCGTGTTGTAGAAGCTGGCGAATTCGATCCCGATCGCGCCCGAGCCGATGACCAGCAGTTTCTCGGGCATGCGCGGCGGGACCAGCGCATGCTTGTAGGTCCAGACGAGGTCGCCGTCCGCCTCGAGCCCCGGCAGCTCGCGCGCGCGGGCGCCGGTCGCGACGACGATGCCCTTCGATGCGGTCAGCGTCTCTTCGCCCTTGTCGGTCTTGACCGTCACCTTGCGGTCCCCCGCGAGGCGGGCCTCGCCCATGATCGTCGTCACCTTGTTCTTCTTGAAGAGGTGGCCGATCCCGCCCGACAGCTGCTTGGCCACCCCGCGCGAGCGCTTGACCACGGCGTCGAGGTCGTAGCCGAACTTCTCGGCCGTGAGGCCGAAATCCTTCGCCCGCTCCATCAGGTGGAACACCTCCGAGGACCGCAGCATCGCCTTGGTCGGGATGCAGCCCCAGTTCAGGCAGATGCCACCCAGGTGCTCGCGCTCGATGCAGGCGACCTTGAGGCCGAGCTGGGCACCCCGGATCGCGGCGACGTAGCCGCCGGGGCCCGCGCCGATGACGATCATGTCGTAGTCCGTGTCGGCCATGGGGCCCTCCTCGCGGGACGTGCAAATTCGTTCGACGTTAAACCAATTCCGGGCGACGCGGTCCAGCGCCGCGGCCGCCGTGACCTGCCGGGATCGGGCGGCCGGCCGGGATCGCGCGCGGCTCGGCGCGGCAACCTAGCCCGGCCTCAGGCCGAGACGAGGCGGACGCAGTTCCGCCCCTCCGACTTCGCCCGGTAGAGTGCCTCGTCCGCGAGCCGCATCAGCACCTGCCCGATCGTCGCGTCCTCGGGAAAGACGGCGATGCCGCAGGACACGGTGATCCGGGGCAGGAGCCGGTCCAGATGCCGGACCTGGCTGGCCGAGACCGCCTCGCGCAGCACCTCCGCGAGGTGCGAGGCGGCCCTGCGGTCGAAATCGGGGAGGAGGATCGCGAATTCCTCGCCCCCCGTGCGGCAGCAGGTGCCGCGATGGCCCACCACCTCGCCCATGCGATCGGCCACCGCGCGCAGGACGAGGTCGCCCGCGTCGTGGCCGTGCTGGTCGTTGAACCCCTTGAAATCGTCGACGTCGAAGGCGACCAGCGCGAGCGGCGCGCCGCGGCGTTCCGCCTGGGCGAGGTCGCGGCGCAGCGCCTCCATGAACCAGCGGCGGTTGTAGAGACCGGTCAGGCTGTCGCGGATCGCGCGCTCGTGCAGCTCGTCCCGCAGGCGGACATTCGCGATCGCCATCGAGATGTGCTCGGCGCAGCGAACGGCGAAGGGGCCCTTGTCCGCGATCCGGGCCGCCCCTTCCGCCCCGGTGTCGAAGCGGATGTGCAGCAGGCCCACCGTGTCGCCATGCGCGACGATGGGCACGCAGATGTATTCCTCGACCGGAATCCGGTGCTCGTGGGCCGCGACATGTTCGCAGGCAAAGCACAGCACGTCCGGCCGGAACTCGTAGGCGCGGCCCCGGCGCAGGGCCCAGCAGCTGTCCGCCTCGATCGAATCGTGCAGGTCGGTCGTGTTCCAGTTGCAGATCCCGTCCAGAGCATCGCGGGAATTGGAATAGACGTAGAGCTCGCCCTTCGAGGCGGGCAGCAGCGTGACCATGAAGTGGGTGACGACGTTGTAGAGCTCGCTCAGCGACTTGCAGGATTGCAGCCACTCGTCGAGCTGGCTCAGCATCTTCGCCTCCGCCTGTCGGGCACGTTCCTGGTCGAGCAGTCCGACCGCGCGGTCCTGCGCCTCCTCCGCCTGGCGCTTGGCCCGGTCGAGGTCCTGCGCGGCGCGGCGGGCATCGGTCACGTCGGTGAACGTGACGACGTAGCCCCCGCCGCGCGTGGGTCGGCCGTTGGTGAAGACGACCCGGCCCGAGGGCAGCGTCCGGTCGAAGCTGTACGGCTGGTGCACCGCGATCTGCGCCGCCAGATAGGCGTCCGTATCGGCGCCGGTATCGCCCCGGGCGAGGGTGCGCTCGCGGAACGCCTCGTGCGTCATGCCGATGGCGAGGTCCTGGGCCGTCAGTTCCAGCACCTTGAAGATGCGGCTGTTGTGCAGCTCGCAACGGCCCGAGGCGGACCAGAAGACGATCCCCTGCTCCATGATGTTGAGGATGTCGATGATCGCCACGGTCGAGGGGTCGGCGCCCGGCCCCGCCACCTGCCCGATCTCCGCCCCGGACTTCGCCGCATCCCCGCCGTCGGGGGCGTCCCCCCCTTCGGGCCAGGGCGCGGGCGGGCTGACCGCTTCGTGCTTCACCTCATGCCTTTCCGGGCCGCTCGGGCCGCCCCCCCCTGCGCGCGGCCGACCCTGACGACAAAGGGTAAAGGTTAGGTCAACCGGCCCCCGTCCCGGCCGCGGCCCCGGTCCCGGCCGCTTCCTGCAGGGCCCGCACCTCGCCGCCATAGCCGGTCGTCTCCATCCACTCGGCCTCGGCCGCGGTGGTCTCGCGGCCGAGTGCCTCGTTCCGGAAGGGGAATCGGCCGAAGCGGCGGATCACCGCCCGGTGGGCGCGGGCATGAAGGAGCGTGTTCTCTCCAGTCTCGGGCATCCGCGTGGCGACGAGGCGCACGCAGCGCTCCTGGTCCGAGATGTTCTCGGAATGCATCAGCGGCAGATAGAAGAACTGGCGCTCGGGCTCGGGCACCTTGCGGTCCCAGTCCTTCGAGATCGCCGCCTTGGCGACCGCGCGGGCCAGGGCGTCGGTGGCGAAGGCGCGCCCCTCGCCCCGGAACATGTTCCGGGGGAACTGGTCGGTCACCAGGATGTAGGCCAGCGCGCCGAACGCCCCGGTGAGCCAGAGCCCGTAGCCGCCCTCGACCAGCTCGTCATAGGCGGGACGGAACCGCTCGATCACGGCGCGGTCCATCTCCTCGCCGCCGGCATACCACCCTTCGGGGCCGATCTCGTCGATCCACCAGCCCAGCACGTCGGAGGCCGTCGTCATGGATCCGCTCCCCTTTCCAAGTCGTCCCGTCGCCGACGCTGGCAGAGGCGCCCCGTCCGCCGCAAGGGGGACCTCAGTCGATGCCGGCGCGCGCGCCGTCCTGTTGCCCGATCTCGTCGGCGTAGATCTCCTGCGCGACCTCCGCCACGTAGCTCGAGGCGGCGACCGGGATCGGGGCGTAGCTGACGCTTTCCGCCACGATGGTGTCGTCGCGCTCGCGCCGGGTCATCCGCCAGGCGGCGTAGGCGGCGAGCCCGCCCATCAGCACCGCGATCACCGCCCAGAACATCTGCGCCCCGCCCCAACCCATCAGCCAGCCGATGGCGAGCGGGCCGAGAATGGCCCCCACCCCGTTGATGAAGAGGAACCCGCCGGAAGCGGCGGCCATGTCCTCGCGCGCGATGTAGTCGTTGCCGTAGGCGATCAGCAGCGCGTAGAGCGGATTCGACGTGCCGCCCGCGATGGCCCCGGCCAGGACGATGGCCCAGAACTGGCCGATGAAGATCAGCGGGACCAGCGCGCCGGCCGAGCCGATCGCGGCGAGGGCGAGGATCAGCACCCGCCGGTCGATCCGGTCCGAGACCCAGCCGATCGGGTATTGCAGCACCAGGGCGGTGACGTAGGTCGCGGTGACGAAGAGCGAGATCTGCCCCACGCTCAGCCCCGCCTGGGTGCCGTAGACGGCCGACATGCCGAACTGCGCGGCATAGACCCCGCCGAGCAGGAACATCCCCATGCAGGCCAGCGGCGAGGCTTCGACCAGGGCCTTCAGCGGCAACGGCTTGGTGGTGGAGAATTCGGGCGCGGGGTTCACCGACAGCAGGATCGGCGCGAAGGCGAGCGAGACGAGCACGCTGGGAATGATGAAGAGGATGAAGCCCGAGATGTCGCCCAGCGTCAGGATGTACTGCGCGATCGAGATGCCGGCCGTCTGCACGATCATGTAGAGCGACAGCGCCTTGCCGCGCGTCGCGTTGGTCGAGGCGTCGTTCAGCCAGCTCTCGGCCGTGATGTAGACCCCGCAGAAGCAGAAGCCGATGATGACCCGGCCCGCCGTCCAGGCCCAGACCTCGGTCAGGGCGGGGTAGAGGATCAGCACCGCCGAGATGGTGGAGCCGAGCGCCGCGAAGAGGCGGACATGCCCGACCCGCTGGATCATCCGCGGCGCCATGCGCGAGGCGAAGAGGAAGCCGACGAAATAGGCCGACATCACGACCGACATCTCCTGCGGCGAGAACCCCTCGATCCCGCCCCGCACGCCGAGCAGCGTGCCCTGGAGGCCGTTGCCGATCATCAGCATGAACATGCCGACGAAGAGCGGCCATGCGCTGCCGATCACCTGGAACATGGGACATCTCCTTCGCGGGTCGCGTCCGTTGCGGCGGCCTAGCGTGCCGGCGCGGGGCCGGTCAGGTCCGTCCGCGGCACGGCATGTCGCTTTCGCGCCGCCTACTAGGGGGCGGCCTTGCCGTCCAGTGGGGCCCCGATCCCGCCCGGCAGGAGGAGCGAGGCGTCGCCGTAGGAGAAGAAGCGATAGCGCGCGGCGATGGCGTGGTCGTAGACGGCGCGGATCCGCTCGGCCCCCATCAGCGCCGAGACGAGCATCATCAGCGTCGATTTCGGCAGGTGGAAATTGGTCACCAGCCCGTCCGCAACCCGGAAGCGGAAGCCCGGCGTGATGAAGATGTCCGTCGTCCCCTCGAAGGGGGCGATCGCCCCGTCGGCCCCCGCGCTCTCGATCAGCCGCAGGGCCGTGGTGCCGACCGGAATCACCCGCCCGCCGGATGCCTTCGTCGCCGCGATCTCCTCCGCTGCGCGCGGCGTCACCTCGCCCCATTCGGCGTGCATCCGGTGCTGGCTGATGTCGTCGACCTTGACCGGCAGGAACGTCCCCGCCCCGACATGGAGGGTCACGCGCGTCGTCTCGACCCCCCGCGCCGCCAGCGCCGCCATCAGCGGCGCATCGAAATGGAGAGAGGCGGTGGGCGCGGCGACGGCGCCGGAGCGTTCGGCCCAGATCGTCTGGTAATCCTCCTTGTCGGCCTCGTCCGCCGGACGCCGGGCCGCGATGTAGGGCGGCAGCGGCATCGCCCCCGCCTCGGCGAGCGCGGCGTCGAAATCCTCTCCCGCAAGCGAGAAGCGCAGCCGCGCCTGCCCCTCGTCCCGCGCCTCGAGCACGGCCGAGAGCCGCTCCGAGAAGCGGACCGTCTCGCCCTCGCGCAGCTTGCGCAGCGGTTTCAGCAGCGCCGCCCAGGTGCCGTCCGCCCGCGGCTCGAGCAGGGTCGCCTCGATCCGGCTGACCGCCTCGCCCCGGGTCCGGGTACCGCTCAGACGGGCGGGAATCACCCTCGTGTCGTTCAGGACCAGCCGGTCGCCGGGCCGCAGGAAGGCCGGCAGGTCGTAGGCGTGACGGTCGAGAATCGCCGCGCCATCGGCGACGAGCATCCGTGCGGAGGAGCGCGGCCGCGCGGGACGGGTCGCGATCAGGTCCTCCGGCAGGTCGAAGTCAAAATCGGACAGCTTCATCGCGGCGCTCCGTCGCATGGGCCGGCAGGGCCCGCCGGGCGGTGGGAAAGGACGCGCGTCACTGCCCCGCCCCCGGCGCCGGACGGCGGAAGATCTCGCGCACCATGCCGGGGGCAAGCAGCGAGAGCGGATTGGCCCCGACCTGCGGCGCCGAAGGCGTGCCGCGCAGCGTGAAGGTCACGCCCAGAAGCCCTTCTCCCGGCCGGGTCAGTCCCGCGCCGATCGCATTCACGAAGTAGAAGGGGGAAAGCACGCCCTGGAAGTCCATCTGGGATGTGGCGGGCGTGTAGGTCCCGTCGAGGGAAATGCCAAGGCCGGCGCCGACGGCCGAGGACCGGGTGACGGTGATCGCCTCCGGCGCGATGCGGAACTCGGCCTCGACCGTGTCGAAGGGCAGGCCCTGCCCGTCCAGCTGCTGCAACAGCCCGACGACCGAGACGGCGTTGAGCAGCGAGGCGAGGGCCGGCGCCTCGCGCACGCGGACCCCCCCGGTGATCGCGGCGCGTCCGTCCCAGGTGCCGGGGGCTCCGGCGGGCACCAGGGTCATGTCGAACGCCCCCCCGACCGCGTTCGGCAGCAGCCCGGCATCGCGCAGCACCCCGCCGCCATCGGCCGCGCGCAGCCGGATCGCCGTGCCCCCGTTGCGCGGGGCCAGCGCGCCCTGCACCGGCGTGCCGCCGTTCAGCGCCCCGGCGAACTGCCCGGCCAGGCCCCCCCGCGTGGTCAGCTCTCCCGCCAGGCCCGTCAGCGCGATCGCCCCCGTCACCTGCAGCCGGTCGAGACGCAGCGCGATCGGTCCGCCCCCTCCGCCGCCGCCGCCCCCTCCGCCGCCGAAACTCGCGCCCCGCAGGTCGAGCGTTCCGCCCTCCACCGCGATGGCGGGGGCGCCGCCCGGGCGCGCGGTCAGCGTCACCGGCGCGTCGAGCCAGTCGCCGACCTGCAGCCGCGACAGGCGCAGCGCCCGGAACCGTCCGCCGGAGAGGTCGACGATCCCGCTGGCGGACAGGCCCGGCGCGGAGAGGGCCAGCCGCTCCACCTCCGGCGCGGGGCCGAGCGTGGCGGCGAGCGTCAGCTCGCCCCGCGCGCCCGGCCCCTTCGACCAGCCGAGCTGCGGCACCGACAGCGACAGCCCCGCGAGGTCGGAGCTGAGGTCGAGCCGCGGCGGCGCGCCCGACGGCAGGTCCAGAGCGATCCGCGCCCGCCCCTCCCCCCGCACCGTGCCCTCCGGCAGGGCGACGCCGAAGGTCCGGAGCGCGGCATCGGTCACCGCGACGCTGCCCGTGACACGCGGCGTGGCGCCCTCTTCGCGGGTCCAGGTCACGTCGGCCTCCACCCCGTCCAGCGCGACGGGGCCGGCGACCGACAGCGCCCCGTTCGACGCCTCCAGCATCAGCGGGCCGGTCCCCTCGACCTGCCGGCCGGGCACCAGGGCCGTGCTCTCCATCCCCGTCAGCCGGGCCGTGGCGGCGTAGCGCAGCGCCCCCGGCGGCACGGGGTTCAGCATCGGGAAGGTCAGCTCGGCGGTCACCTCGGCCTGCCCGGACATGTCGGTCGGGGCCAGCCCGGCCCGCCCGACCAGCCCGAAGGGCGGCGCGTCGAGCAGGGCGAGCGCGGCGGGGATCGGCCCCCGCGCCGCGACCGCCACCTCGGCCGCGGCCGGCCTCACCCGCGTATCGGGCAGCGTGAAGCTCGTCCCCGAGAGGTCGAGCCGGCCGGACGCGGTCTCCACCCGGCCCGCTTCCAGCGCGACGGCGGTGCGCGCGCCCTCGACCGCGACCCGGCCCGCGGCCCCATCGATCGGCGGCCAGGCGGCAAGCGCACGGATCCGCGCCTCCTCGAAGCCGAAGGTCGTCCAGCGCTCCGGCGCCGCGCCGGGGGCCAGCCGCAGGGCGGTGGCGATGTCCGTCAGCGTTCCGGCCTCTACGTTGCGGGACAGCCAGTCGCGCGTGCCCGGCGCGATGCGCTCGGGCCAGTAGGCGACGATCTCGTCGATTCCGGCGCGGGGCATGGTCGCGTCGGCGGCCAGCGTCCAGCCCCCCTCGCCCGCCTCGGCATGGCCCGACAGCGTCAGGGCCGAGCCCGCCCCCGTCGTCGCGGTCAGCTGCCCCAGATCGACCCGGAAGGGCCCGGTCCGAAGCCGAAGCGCCGCCTCGGCGCTGTCGAGCCGCAGCGGCGCGGACCACAGGCCCGGCGGGGCCAGGACCGCATCGCCCAGCGTGACCTGCGCCTCGAGGGTCCCGCCGTCGCGCAGCCAGACCCGGCCGGTCCCGGTCAGCGACCCCCAGTCCGAGGCGAGCTCGATCCCGTCGATCGACAGCTCGCGCCCGCCGGGATCGGCCGAGAGATAGGCCTTTGCCGTCTCGAAGCCGAGCGGATCCGCGCCGCCGCCGGGGCGCAGCGTGCCGGCCCCGATCTCCAGCGTCGCGGCCACGCGGCCGGGCCCGCCCCCCGCCGCGACCGGCATCCGGGCCGAGAGCGAGATCGGCGCCTCGAGAAGGGCGAGCGCCTCGAGCGCCGGCACCTGCGCGGCGATGTCGCGCGCCCGGGCCCGGCCCACATCGACCGAGAGGGTCGCGTCCGCGCCCCGCCGCGCCAGCTCGGCCGACAGGGTGGTCACGCCCTGCGCCCCCGGCAGCGCCGCCGAGGCGCGCAGAGCGACCCGTCCGTCCTCGCGCCGCAGGGCGAGCCTGCCGTCGTCCAGCAGCCAGGTCCGGCCGGCCCGGGCATCGCGGAAGTTGACGATCAGTCCCGTCGCCTCCAGCCGCTCCACCGCCTCGAGCGCGGGGCGCTCGAACAGCGCGTCGAGATCGGCCGGCGAAAGCGGCAGGGGCGTGCCGGCCCCGCCCTCGAAGCCGAGAGCGAGCGTGCCGTCGGCGTCGCGGGCGAGGTCGATCTGCACGCCGCCCAGCTCGATCGACTGGACGAGCACCTCGCGGCGGAAGAGCAGCCCCCGGGGGGAGACGGTGATGGCGGTGCGCGGCACGCGGGCGATCACCGTGCCGTCCGGGGCGCTCAGCACCGCGTCCGCCAGGTCGATCCGCGGATGCAGGTCGGATCCCACCGTCAGCGCGATGCCCCCGAAATCCAGCGCGCCGCCGCCCAGCGCCCGGTCGGCCTGCCGCTCCAGCGCCGCGACGACCCAGGCCGGGGCCGCGATCTGCTGGCCGAGCGAGAGGATGGGGATCGCGAGCGCGAAGACGAGCGGGATCGACAGGACCAGCAGCGCCGCGCGGACCCGCCACCAGACCGGCCGCCGACGCCCGCGCCGCGCTGCGGACCGGGGGACAGCGGCCGGCGGAGGTTCCGCGGCGGTCTGGCCGGCATCGCCGGTCCGCCCGGCCGCCGATTCGCCGGCTCGCGCTTCCGTGGCTGCGCGGGTCTGCGGACCGGGAGGCGGCCCGGCGGAGGTGCCGGCGGGGCCTGTCCCCGCTGCGAGTCCTGGCGCGCCGACATCCGCGTCATCTGCGCGGGACGGAGGCCCGGTCCCGGCGAGGCCAGGGGCGGGCGGCTTTGGCTCCGCCCGCCCGATCTTGGCGGCTTCGGGACCGCTCGCCCTGCCGCCGTCCGCCGCCTCCCCGGGCGTCGCTCCGCCGGTGGGCCCGTCCGCCTGACCGGGCGGGCGGATGTCCCCGGCGGCGGGGGGGCCCGCGAAAGGCACTTCCGGCTCCCCCCGCTCCGCCACCGGCCGGACGGAGGCCGGCATGGGGATCGGCGCCGGGGCGGGACGGTGCGCCGCCCCGGCGCCCGAGCGCGCCGGACCGTCCGGCCGCGCCGGGCCGGTCGTTCCCTGCGCTCTGTCCGCCCACCAGGCCATGCCGCGTCCGCCATTCCCCTTGCCGCGCCCGGGATCGACCTAGAACCAGCCGCAGGACATGATGCAAGTCACAGGAGAGCGCGATGACAGAGGTGACGAAGGGTGACACGGCCCCCGCCTTCACCCTGCCGGCAGCCGGCGGCGGCGAGGTGAGCCTGTCGGATTTCGCGGGCAGCCCCGTGGTCCTCTACTTCTATCCCCGCGACGACACGTCCGGCTGCACGACCGAGGCGAAGGACTTCACGACGGCCGCGGCGGAGTTCGAGGCCGCGGGCGCGGTGGTGCTGGGCGTGTCGAAGGACAGCGTGGCGAGCCATGACAGGTTCGCGGCCAAGCACGACCTGAACGTCCGGCTGCTCTCGGACGAGGAGAGCGACGTCTGCGAGCGTTACGGCGTCTGGGGCGAGAAGAAGATGTACGGCAAGACCTTCATGGGGATCGAGCGCGCGACCTTCCTCGTCGGGCCGGATGGAAAGGTCGCCGAGATCTGGCGCAAGGTGAAGGTGCCGGGCCATGTCGACGCGGTGCTGGACGCGGTGAAGTCGCTCTGAGACCGCTCAGGACCCTGCCCGGTCAGGAGACCGGGCAGTCCGCGACCCTTAGCGCGATCTCGATCCGCTCGCCCGGCGCGTGCGAGAGCCCGGCGACATTCAGGCGCAGCTCCTGCGACCCGAAGCTGACGGCCTCCGCCGGGACCGGCTGGGTCGAGCCTTCGGCGACCGGTTTCGCCCTTTCGATCAGCGCGCACTCGCCCGCGAAGCGCATGACATAACCGTTGAAGGCGGACGGGTAGAAGGTGCCGGTCCAGTCGCCTTCGTAGGAGAAGGTCACGCGGCTATCCGAGATGTCGATGGTGACGGGCACGACATTCATGCCCAGCCACCCCTCCTCGGTCATCTCGATCTCCGCCCCCGGACCGACGCGCGCCGTATAGGCCCCGCTCTCCAGCAGCGGCGCCTGGGGGTCGTCCCAGACCTCGACCGTGAAGACCACGGTCCGGCCCAGAAGGCCCTCCGCCTGCGACGCCTGGGGCGCGGCGAGGCAGGCAAAGACCAGCGCCAGGCTCGTGCGGATCACGCCGCCAGACCCTTGGCCCCCATCCCGAGGAACTTCTTGCGGCGGTTCTCGCGCACCGTCTTGGCGCTGGACCGGTCGAGCCCCTTCAGCATAGCCGCGATGGCGTCGCCGACGGCCGCGATGGCCGCCTCGGGGTCGCGATGGGCGCCGCCGACGGGCTCCTTGACGATCCGGTCGATCACGCCGAGCCGCTCGAGATCCTGCGCCGTCAGGTGCAGCGCCTCGGCCGCCTCGCGCATCTTGTCGGCATCCTTCCACAGGATCGAGGCGCACCCCTCGGGCGAGATCACCGAATAGACGGAATGTTCCAGCATCGCCACGCGGTTGGCGGTGGCGAAGGCGACCGCCCCGCCCGAGCCGCCCTCGCCGATCACGACCGAGACGATGGGCACCCCGAGCGACAGGCACTTCTCGGTCGAGCGGGCGATGGCCTCGGACTGGCCGCGTTCCTCGGCACCCTTCCCGGGATAGGCGCCGGGCGTGTCGACCAGCGTCACCACCGGCAGGCCGAAGCGGTCGGCGAGGTCCATCAGCCGGATCGCCTTGCGGTAACCCTCGGGCCGGGCCATGCCGAAATTGCGTTCGATCCGGGACCTCGTGTCGTGCCCCTTCTCCTGGCCGATCACGACGACCGGCTGGTCGCGGAACCGGGCGATTCCGCCCATCACCGCCTGGTCGTCGGCGAAGTTGCGGTCCCCGGCGAGCAAGGTCCACTCGTCGAACAGCGCCTCGATGTAGTCCTTGCAATGCGGCCGCTCGGGATGGCGGGCGACCTGGCACTTCTGCCAGGGCGTGAGCCCCCCGTAGATCTGGCGCAGCTGGTCGGAGGCCTTCTTGTCGAGGGCCGCGGCCTCCTTGCCGACATTCGTCTCGGGATTGGAGCGGGCCATGGCGCGCAGTTCCTCGGCCTTGCCCTCGATCTCGGCCAGGGGTTTCTCGAAATCGAGATAATGGGTCATCGCCTGCCTCTCCGCCGGTGTCGGAGGGCGATATAGAAGAGGGGGGGCCCCGCTTGCAATGGAGGGCGCCGCCACGGACGTGGCCGGGGACCGGCGGACGGGGCCGTTGCGCGACGACTGACCTTGGGTCAGGGTGCGGCAAACGCCCGACCGGAGATCCGTCATGACGCCGCGCCGCCTCGCCCTCGCCCTTGCCCTCCTGATCGCCCTTCCCGCCGCCGCCGCGGCGCAGAAGGACACGGGCGCGGGCGCCCCTGCCCCGACCGGAACCCCGGCGCCGCCGGCCGCCGGCGCGGGCGGGACGGGACCCGTCTTCGGCGACGACAGCGGCGACTTCGCCAATGACGGCGAATGCGACGACCGCCGCTTCACCGGGCCCGGCGTCGCGACGGCCGGGCTCAGCCTGTCCAATACCGGCCGCGACGCGACCGATTGCCGGCAGCTCTTCGAAGCCGGGCGGATCCGGCTCTTCGACGTGGCGACCGCGCAATGCACCGGGGTCGAGTTCGGCGACGACAGCGGCGACTACGCCAACGACGACGAATGCGACGACCTGCGCTTCGAGGGGTTGGGCATGGCCCATGCCCTCGGCGCCGGGCTGGTCCGCCGCGATGCCAGCGACTGCCGCCGCTACTGCGATCTCGGGATGATCGGGCTGCGCGACTGACCCGGCCTTTCGCCGGGGCCGCATGTCGCCGGGGCCGATCCGGTTCCGCCAACCACGGAAAAATGAGCGAAAATCTGCCAGAAACTCCCGGCCGGACGGAGCCGGGGTGCAGAATCGCGCAAATGCGTTGATGGGCCGCGTCGGCGCCGGTAGCGATAGCCGGGAACAGGAACGACCAGGGGACAGGGCATGCGTTCACGGATCGCGCAGCGTTTGCACAAGGCACTCGAGAAGAGGTTCCCGGAGCGGAGACTCTTCCTGCGGTCCGATACCGAGACCCGGTTCATCCGACTGAAGTCCGAGACCCAGCTGATCGCCTGGACAGGTGCGACGCTGCTGGTCGGCTGGGCCATCGTCGCCACCGCGATCCTGCTGATGGATTCCATCGGCGCCGGGAACTTCCGCGCCCAGGCCCTGCGCGACCGTCTCGTCTACGAGGACCGGCTGAACGCGCTGGCGACCGAGCGCGACGCCCGCGCCGAGGAGGCCGCAGCGGCGCAGGCCCGCTTCGCCTCGGCGCTCGAGCAGATCTCGGTCATGCAGAGCACGCTCCTCGCCACCGAGGACAACCGCCGCGAACTGGCGACCGCGCTCGGCGTCGTGCAGGACACGCTGCGCCGTACCATGAGCGAACGCGAGAGCGCGCAGGACCAGCTGGCCGCCGCCACCGCCGCGATCGAGAACGGCGAGGCGCTGCCCGGCGCCGCCGCCGGGGGCGAGCTGTCGGGGACGGTCGACATGCTGTCCGAGGCGCTGGCCGAGACGGCCGAGCAGCGCGACCAGATCGCCGCCGACGCGGATTACGCGATCAGCCATGCCGAGGAGCTTGAGCTTCAGCTGCGCCTCCTGCGCGAGCGCAACGACGAGATCTTCGGCCAGCTCGAAGAGGCGATGATGGTCTCGGTCGAGCCGCTGGACGACATGTTCCGATCCGTGGGCATGGACCCCGACGACATGATCTCCACCGTGCGCCGCGGCTATTCCGGCACCGGCGGCCCGCTGACGCCGCTCTCCTTCTCGACCATGGGGGGCGATCCGGACGACGACACGCTGCGCGCCAACTCGATCCTGAACCGGCTCGACGAGATCAACCTCTACCGGATCGCGGCCGAACGCGCGCCCTTCTCGATGCCCGTGCGCGACAGCTTCCGCTTCACCTCCGGCTTCGGTCCGCGCTGGGGCCGCATGCACGAGGGCACCGATCTTGCCGGCCCGATCGGCACCCCGATCTACGCCACCGCGGACGGCGTCGTGATCCATGCGGGGTGGTCCTCGGGCTACGGCCGGCTGATCAAGATCCAGCACGAATTCGGCATCGAGACGCGCTATGCGCACCTCAACCAGATCCGCGTCCAGGTCGGGCAAAGGGTCTCGCGCGGGGACAGGATCGGTGATATGGGCAACTCCGGACGGTCCACCGGCCCCCATCTTCACTACGAGATCCGCGTCGGTGGCTCCCCCGTCAACCCCATGAATTTCATCAGGGCCGGAAGCGATGTTTTCTAAGAGCAAAGTCAACGAAGCCGGGCAGCCCCCCCACAGCCAGGGAAGCGCCCCCGCGCCCGCCGCGTCCCAGGACTACCGGCCGTCCACCCCCAAGGCGAAGCCGCCGGCCTCGGTGCTGTCCTCGGACCTGCACATCGTCGGCAACGTCAAGACGAGCGGCGACGTCCAGATCGAGGGCACGGTGGACGGCGACATCCGCGCCCATCTGCTGACCATCGGCGAGGGCGCGACGGTCAAGGGCGAGCTGATCGCCGACGACGTGGTCATCAACGGCCGGATCATCGGCCGGGTGCGCGGCCTGAAGGTGCGTCTGACCTCCACCGCGCGGGTCGAGGGCGACATCATCCACAAGACCATCGCCATCGAATCCGGCGCCCATTTCGAGGGCTCGGTCCAGCGGCAGGACGACCCGCTCGCCACCGGCGGGCAGAAGACGCTGCCCAAGCCCTCCCCGGCCGAGAGCCAGGGCTGACGCCCGGCCCCGGGACCGCAGGTTGACCGAGACAGTAACCGCCCGCGGGGCACCGGCATCGGTGCCCCGTTTCGATTCGGCCTTCTGCGATCCCGCCTCGCGGCGCTGGATCCTGATCGCCGCGATCCTCGGCTCCTCGATGGGATTCATCGACGGCTCGGTCGTGGCCATCGCGATCCCGGCGATCCGCGCGGGACTCGGCGCCTCGCTGGCCGAGGCGCAGTGGATCAACAATGCCTACATGGTCGCGATCTCGGCCCTCGTCCTCGCGGGCGGGTCGGTCGGCGACCGGTTCGGCACCGCCCGGATCTTCACCCTCGGGATCCTCGTCTTCCTCGCCGCCTCGATCGCCTGCGCGGCGGCGCCCAGCGCCGATGCGCTGATCTGGGCGCGCTGGGTCCAGGGCGGGGGGGCGGCGCTGATGGTGCCGGGCTCGCTGGCGATCATCGCCCGGGCCTATCCGCGCGAGGTGCGGGGCCGCGCCATCGGCTACTGGGCGGGCGCCTCGGCGATGACGACGGCGCTGGGACCGGTCATCGGCGGTCTGGTCATGTCCTTCGGCCCCGACGGGATGTGGCGCTCGGTCTTCGCCGTGAACCTGCCGCTCGGGCTCGTGGCCCTGTGGCTGGTGCGGCGGCACGTCCGGCGCGACCGCACCCGCCCGGATCGCGGCCTCGACATCCCCGGTGCGGTGCTGGCGACGCTCGGCCTCGGCCTGCTCGCCTGGGGCTGCATCCGGATCGAGACCGGACCGGGCGCGCGCTGGCTGCTCGCCGGGGGCGCGGCCGCCCTCGTCCTGTTCCTGCTGGCCGAATGGCGCGCCCCCCGTCCGATCATGCCGCTCGACCTGTTCCGCGACCGCGCGTTCCGGGTGTCGAACCTCGCGACCTTCGCACTCTATTTCGGCCTCTCGGCCATCGTCTTCTTCCTGCCGATGCTGCTGATCTCGGGCTGGGGCCTGAACGAGATCGAGGCCGTCCTCGCGCTGGGGCCCATCGCGGTGACCATCGCGCTCCTCTCCCGCCCCTTCGGCAAGCTGGGGGACCGGCTGGGGCCGGTCACGATGATCTGCGCGGGGTCCCTCGTCGTCGCGCTGGGCTACTGGTGGCTGAGCCACGCGGTCACGACGCAGACCTTCTGGGGCGGGATCATCGTGCCGATGTGCGTCATCGCGCTCGGCATGGCGATGGTGGTGGCGCCGCTCTCGACCGCGATCATGGCCGGCGCGGGCGAGGATGCGGGCGGCGTCGCCTCGGGCGTGAACAACGCGGTCAGCCGGGTGGCCGGCCTCTTCGCCGTGGCGGCGATGGGCCCGGTCGTGGCCAGCGCCTATCGCCGCGCGGGGGGCACGCTGTCCTATGGCGAGGTGCGCGAAAGCTCCGAGATCCACGTCGCCGCGATGACAGAGGCCTTCTCCGCCGTCGCGACGATCTGCGCGGTCTTCGCGGCGATCGCGGCGGCGATCGCGCTGCTCGCCATCATCCGTCCGCCCCGCCGCCGGGCCTGACGCCGATCCCGATCCGCCGGCTCGGCGAATCGACGATCCCGGGCCGGTCGAATGACAGCCGGACGCCCCCGACGGGGCGCGGACCGAACGCGAGGCAGGTCTATCCGGCCGGGCGCGAGGAGAGGGCAGCACCGCCCGCCCCCGCCCCGATCACTCCTCTGCCGTCGCCTCCGCCCGGCTCTTGCCCGAGACGTCGGAGGCAAGGGTCGCGGCCATGAACCCGTCGAGATCGCCGTCGAGCACGCCCTGCGTGTCCGATGTCTCATGGCTGGTCCGCAGATCCTTCACCATCTGGTAGGGCTGCAGGACGTAGGACCGGATCTGGTTGCCCCAGCCCGCGTCGCCCTTGTTCTCGTGCGCCTCGGTGATCGCCGCGTTCCGCTTCTCCAGCTCCATCTGGTAGAGCCGGGCCTTCAGCGCGTTCATCGCGGCATCCCGGTTCTGGTGCTGCGATTTCATCGAGCTGGTCGTCACGATTCCCGTCGGGATGTGGGTGATCCGCACGGCCGAGTCGGTCGTGTTCACGTGCTGCCCGCCTGCGCCCGAGGACCGATAGGTGTCGACCCGGATGTCGGAGGGGTTCACCACGATGTCGATGTTCTCGTCCACCACCGGATAGACCCAGACCGACGCGAAGGAGGTCTCGCGCGTGCCCTTGCCGAAGGGGCTGATCCGCACCAGCCGGTGCACCCCGCTCTCGGTCTTGAGCCAGCCATAGGCGTTGGGGCCGGTGATCTTGTACGAGACGGACTTGATCCCCGCCTCGGCGCCCGCTTCCTCGGATTGCAGCTCGACGGTGTAGCCCTTCTTCTCGGCCCAGCGGACATACATGCGCTGCAGCATCTGCGCCCAGTCGCAGGCCTCGGTCCCGCCGGCGCCGGCATTGATCTCGAGGAAGGTGTCGTTGCCGTCCGCCTCGCCGTTCAACAGCGCCTCGAGCTCCTTCTGCGCGGCCTTGCCCCGCAGGGTGCGCAGGGCCGCTTCGGCCTCGGCGACGATGTCCTCGTCCTCCTCCATCTCGCCCATCTCGATGAGCTCGCGATTGTCGGCGAGATCGCGCGACATCTGCTCGTAGCCCTCGATCGCGTCGAGCAAGGCCTGCCGGTCGCGCATCAGCTTCTGCGCGCCCTCGGGGTCGTCCCACAGCGTCGGATCCTCGACCCGGGCGTTGAACTCCTCCAGCCGGTGCTTCGCCGTGTCCCAGTTCATCCGCCGGGCGACGAGCGCGAGGGATTTCTCGATGGACTCGATGGTGGCCTGGGTCTCGGCGCGCATGGGAGGGGGGCCCTTCCTGACGGGGGTCTGATGGTGGCCCGACCTATAACCCGCCCCCTCGCCGCGCAAGTGGCGGGACCCCGCCGAGGGGGGCGGCGCGTTCCCCCAGCAGGGTCGTCATCCCGGAAGGAGACCGGACATGGGCTGGAACAGGAGCACGATCTTCGGCTTCGTCGTGGGCCTCGGCATGGGCGTCGCGATGGGCGTGGCGCTGGGGAATGTCGGGATCGGAATCGCCATCGGGGCCGGACTCGGCACCGCCTTCGCCATCGCCTTCAACGAGGCGCACAAGGACCGTTCGGATCGGTCGGGCCCCGACCGGGACAAGGGCGATCCCTGACCCGCGCCCCGTCGGGGCCGGCCGGGACCGGGGCGGTCTTCCCGGAAGGGCGGCGGGGTGCCCCCCTGCCCGCCCTAGTACAGGCCGCCCGAGGACAGCGTGCCGAAGGTCGCGCGCGGCCCGACCGTCGCGGTGCCGCCGGTCGATGTCGTCACGTTGCGCGAGGCGGCCCGGACCTCGTCGACGAGCGGCAGGTCGCCCGACATCTCGAAGCCCCCGTCGAAGGTGATGCCGAAGAGCGGCTCCTCGCCGATGCGGAAGCATTCCGACACCACGTTCGGGCCGGAGGCGCTGTCGGGCAGGCGGGCACCGGTGAAGCGGTCGATCTTGATGAACTGGCACTCCTCCGGCACGTCGAAGGCACCGCCGCCGTATTCCGAGATCGCGGCCTGCATGAATTCCTGGAAGACCGGCCCGCACAGGGTGGAGCCGTAGGCCGATCGGCCGAGGCTGCGCGGATTGTCGAAGCCGATGTAGCAGCCCGCCGCGATGGTCGAGGAGAAGCCGACGAACCACACGTCCTTGGCGTCGTTGGTGGTGCCGGTCTTGCCCGCGATCGGCACCGGCAGGTTGATCGCCCCCGATGCCGTGCCGCGCTGCACGACCCCCTCCATCATCGAGGTCAGCTGATAGGCGGTGACGGCGTTCATGATCCGGTCGCGGTTCGACACGATGGCCGGCGCCTCGCCCCTCGCGAGGGTCGGCACGGCGCAGTCGGTGCACATCCGCTGGTCGTGGCGGTAGATCGTGTTCCCGAACCGGTCCTGCACGCGGTCGACCAGCGTCGGCTCGACCCGCTCGCCGCCATTGGCGAACATCGAGTAGGCGGCGAGGATGCGGAACAGCGTCGTCTCCTGGGCGCCGAGCGAGTTGGCGAGCACCTGGTTCATGTCGTCGTAGACGCCGAAGCGCTCGGCATAGGCCGCGACCGTGTCCATGCCGATCTCCTGCGCGAGGCGGATGGTCATCAGGTTGCGCGACTGCTCGATCCCGGTGCGCAGCGGGGTCGGGCCGTAATACTGGTTGGACGAGTTCTGCGGCCGCCAGACGCCCTGCGGCGTGTTGATCTCGATCGGGGCGTCGACGACGATGGTCGCGGGGGAATAGCCGCTGTCGAGCGCGGCGGCGTAGACGAAGGGCTTGAAGGACGAGCCGGGCTGGCGCATCGCCTGGGTCGCGCGGTTGAAGACGCTGTCCTGGTACGAGAAGCCGCCCTGCATCGCGATGACGCGGCCGGTATTCACGTCCATCGCCATGAAGGCGCCCTGCACCTCGGGCACCTGCCGCAGCGTCCAGCGGATCAGGTCGCCGGTCCCGTCCTCGCCGGTCGTCATCCGGCGGACATGGACCACGTCGCCGGGGGCGAAATTGTCGAAGAAGTTGCCGCTGATCCACGAGATGTCCTCGCGCGGGACCACGACGCTGCTCTCCTCGCGGCCCTGCACGCCGAGCGTCAGCGCCTGGTCCGCGACCGACAGCACGACGGCGGGATACCACGTCCCGTCGAGCGTGATGTCGCGCGCCACGTCCGCATTCGCCAGCGCCTCGCGCCAGGCGGCCTCGTCCTCCAGCGTCTCGACCGGGATCGTCACGCCGGTGCCGCGCCAGCGGCCCTGTCCCCGGTCGTAGTTCTCCAGCTGCCGCTGCAGCGCGTGGGCCGCGCGGACCTGCAGGTCGGGGTCGATCGTGGCCCGGATCGCGAGGCCGCCGGAGAGGAACTCCTCCTCGCTGTAGCGGGCCGAGAGCTGGCGGCGGATCTCGTCGGTGAAGTAGTCCCGCGGCGGCAGGGCGGAGCGGAAGCTCTCGATGTCGCCCGACTGCACCGTCGTCAGCGGCGTCTCGCGTTCGCTGCGATAGGTCGCCTCGTCGATGTAGCCGTCCTCCCACATCCGGCGCAGCACGTAGTTCCGCCGGTTCAGCGCGTCCTCGTATTGCCGGACGGGGTGAAGGTTGCCCGGCCGCTGCGCGAGCGCCGCGAGATAGGCCGCCTGGGCGGGGCGCAGTTCGGACAGGGTCGCGTTGAAATAGGTCAGCGCGGCGGCGGTGACGCCGTAGGAGTTCTGCCCGAGAAAGATCTCGTTGAGGTAGAGCTCGAGGATCCGCTCCTTGTCCATCGCCCCCTCGATCCGGACGGCGAGGATCAGCTCCTTGATCTTGCGCTCGACGGTGCGGTCCGACGACAGAAGGAAGTTCTTCATCACCTGCTGGGTGATGGTCGAGGCGCCGCGCACGTCCTGCCCGCGGCTGCGCACCGCCTCGACCCCCGCGGCGATGATGCCCTGGATGTCGAATCCGGGATGCGTGTAGAAATTCTGGTCCTCGGCCGCGACGAAGGCGTGCTTCACCACCTCGGGGATCTCGGCCGCCGGGGTGAAGAGCCGCCGCTCGACCGCGAATTCGTCGATGATCTGCCCCTCGCCGTTGTAGATCCGGCTGATCTGCTTGGGCTGGTACTGGGCGAGCACCTCGTAGGAGGGCAGGTCCCGGCCGTACATGTAGAAGATGCCGCCCACGGTGAAGGCGGCCATGGCGAGGCCGAGCGTGAGCATCGAGAAGATGCCCCCCAGGAACGAGAGGATGAATCGCAGCACGTCGGGCGGCCTCGTGAGGTCGGAGGATGTGGCGGGGCTTATACCGGGCGCGGGGGGCCCGGTCAAAAGCCCATCCGGGCGAACGGGCGCGGAACGGGCCGGAACCCGCCGTCCCGGCGGTCACGACCGCGTGCGCCCCTTGCGCCCGGCGGCCGCCCGCGCGAGGCGGGGCGGATGAGCACCCCGGGCGCGATCCTCACCACCTACGATTCCGTCGCCGACCTGTTCGACGCGCAGCGCGACCGCTCGCTCTACGAGCGGCGCTGGCTGGACCGCTGGCTGGGCACCGCGCCGCGGGGGGCGGGGGGCACGCGGGTTCTCGACCTCGGCTGCGGGACGGGGCGGCCGATCGCCGCCTACCTGGCCGAGCGCGGGGCCGCGGTGACCGGCGTCGACGGCGCCCCCCGGATGCTGGAGCGGTTCCGCGCCAACGTCCCTGCCGCCCGCGCGGTCGAGGCCGACATGCGCGGTCTGCAACTGGGCGAGCGGTTCGACGCGATCCTCGCGTGGGACAGCTTCTTCCACCTGGCGGCCGGGGACCAGCGGGCGATGTTCGGCACCTTTGCCGGCCACGCCGCCCCGCGCGCGGCGCTGATGTTCACCTCCGGCACCTCGGCCGGGACGGCGATGGGCGAGGTCGGCGGACAGCCGGTCTTCCACGAGAGCCTCGATCCCGACGAGTACCGCGCCCTGCTGGACGAGGCGGGATTCGCCGTCGTCGACATGCGGATGGAGGATCCCGATTGCGGCGGCCGGACGGTCTGGCTCTGCCGCGCGCGGCCCGCCCCCTAGCGGCGGACCGCGCCCGCGACCGGCGCCGGCAGGACCGCCGCCTAGCGCCGGATCAGCGGGGCGCGCGCCTCCTCTCCCGCCGCGAAGCGGACGATACCGAGGAGCAGCCCCTCGACGAGCGGGGCGCGGCCCTCGGCCGTCGACAGCCTCTCGCGGTCGGCTTCGGAGGACAGGAACCCGGTCTCGACGAGGACGCTGGGGAAGTCGGCGGCGTTCAGCACGGCAAGCGGGGCCGACCGTCGGGGCCGGGAATTGAGCGGCGCGCCGCGGCTCTGCAGCCCCGAGACCAGCGCCATCGCCAGCCGGTCCGAGGCGGGCCCCGTCTCGAGCCGGGCGAGGTCCATCAGCACCGTCGCCACCGTGTCGTCCTGCCCCGACAGGTCCAGCCCGCCCAGCAGGTCGCCGCGATCGTGTCGCTCGGCCATGCGTTCCGAGGCCTCGCCGCTGGCGCCCGCGTCGAGGGTGTAGATCGACGCCCCGGTCGCCCGTCCCTCCTCCAGCGCGTCGGCGTGGAGCGAGATCAGCACCGATGCCCCCGCCGCGCGCGCAAGGGTCATGCGCTGGCTCAGCGGGACGAAGACATCGTCGTCGCGGGTCAGCATCGCCTGCATCCCGTCGGTCCGGTTGATCGCCTCGGCCAGCTCGCGCCCCAGGGCGAGCATCAGGTCGGCTTCGGTCAGGCCCGCACGCTCCGCCCCCGGGTCGATCCCGCCATGACCGGGATCGACGGCGACGACGAGCGGGCCGTCCTTGGCCGGGGCGGGCGGCGGCAGGTCGGCGATGAGGTCGTCCCAGCCGGAATCGTCCGGCGCGCCGGACGCGGCGGCGAAGGCCGCCTGACTCGCCGGGTCGAGGCGCACGGTCAGGTCGGCCCGCCCCGCCGGCGTCACCTCCATTCCCGCGCTCGCCACGACCAGCGGCCCGGCGAGGTCGACCACCAGCCGCGACCAGCCCGGCCGCAGCGGACCGAAGCGCAGCCCGGTGGCGTTGTCGGCGTTGAGCAGCGTCTCGCGC
This sequence comes from Wenxinia saemankumensis, assembly GCF_900141735.1. Classification (GTDB taxonomy): domain Bacteria; phylum Pseudomonadota; class Alphaproteobacteria; order Rhodobacterales; family Rhodobacteraceae; genus Wenxinia; species Wenxinia saemankumensis. The sequence goes on along the minus strand of NZ_FQYO01000005.1, from coordinate 60,981 downwards.
CGGGCACCGGTCCAGTCCACCTCGCGGAAGTCGAGGACGAGGCGGGACGGATCGGCCAGCGTGTAGACGCGCCACGGAACCGGGATCGACAGGCCGATCTCGACCGACAGCCCCGCCCCCGCATCGGTGACCACGGACCGCGCCGGGTCGAACCGGGCGAGGCCGCTCAACTCCTGCGCCGGGGCCGGGGCCGTCAGCAGGCAGGCCAGGGCCAGCGTCGCGGCCGCGAACAGATCCCGCAGCCGCCTCACCGCGCGTCCCCCCGCGGGGTGCGTCCGGCCATGAACCGCTCCAGCCGGCGGGCGCCCTCGGCGATCTCCTCGGTTCCGCGCGCATAGGACAGGCGGATCCAGCGGTGCCCCTCCTCGGGGTCGAAATCGAGGCCGGGCGTCACGGCGACATCCGCCTCGCGCAGGATCTCGTCCGCGAAGGCGCGGCTGTCATGCGACCAGCGCCCGATATCGGCGTAGATGTAGAAGGCCCCGTCGGGCGGCGCGATCCGGTCGAAGCCGATGCGCGGCAGCGCCTCCATCAGCAGGTCGCGGTTCGCGGCATAGGTCGCGACATTGGCCTGCAGGTCGACCTCGCACTCCATCGCGTGCAGCGCCAGCCGCTGCCCGGCATGGGAGGGGCAGATGAACATGTTCTGGGCCAGCCGCTCCACCTGCCGGACGGCATGGGGCGGCACGACCATCCAGCCGACGCGCCACCCGGTCATCGAGAAGTATTTCGAGAACGACCCGATCACCCAGGCGTCGTCCGTCACCTCGAGGGCGCTGACCGCGCGGCTGCCGTAGTCGATCCCGTGATAGATCTCGTCCGAGATCAGCGCGCTGTCGTGCTCGGCGCTGGCATCTGCCAGCGCGGCGAGCGCGTCGCGGGTCAGCATGGTCCCCGCGGGGTTCGACGGCCCCGCCACGATGAGCCCGTCCAGCGCCCGGTCGGCGATGTCGGACGGGCCGGGCTGGAGGCGCGCGGCCATCGAGGTGCGGAACGGCACGGCATGCAGGCCCAGCGCCTTGAGGATGTGGCGGTAGGACGGGTAGCAGGGCAGGCCCAGGCCGACCCGCGCCCCGGTATCGAAGAGCGCGGTGAAGGCCAGCAGGAACGCCCCCGACGCGCCGGCCGTCACGACCACCCGCGCGGGGTCGAGATCGACGCCGTACCATTCGCCGTAATGCCGGGCGATGCGCGCGCGCAGCTCGGGCAGGCCGAGCGCGACCGTGTAGCCGAGCGGGCCCCCGGCCATGTCGGCGGCCAGCCGGTCGAGCGCGGCCTTCGGCGCGCCCGTCCCGGGCTGACCGACTTCCATGTGGACCACGTTGCGGCCCGCCGCCTCTGCGATGCGGGCGGCTTCCATCACGTCCATCACGATGAAGGGATCGACCGACCCGCGTCGGGACAGTCGCCTTGAGCTTGCCATGCGCGCCCCCTTATGCTCCGGCCCCGATACATGCCCAAGAGGGCGGCGGGGCGCAACGCCCTGCCCCGCCCGTCCAGAACACCGGGAGTTCACGACGATGTTTGCCCTCCGCCGCCTGGCGCCGGCCGCCCTCGCGCTGGCCGCCGCGACCCCTGCCCTCGCCCTCGACATCGAGAGCATGACCGACGAGGAGCGGCAGATCTTCCGCGACGAGGTGCGGTCCTACCTGCTCGACAATCCCGAGGTCATCATGGAGGCGATCGGCGTGCTCGACATGCGCGAGCAGGAGGCGCAGGCCCAGGCGGACCGCGATCTCCTCGCCGCGCTGGGGCCCGAGCTCGACGATCCCGCCGTCTCGTGGGTGGGCGGCAACCCGGACGGCGACGTGACCCTGATCGAGTTCATGGACTACCGCTGCGGCTATTGCCGCCGTGCCTTCGAGGAGGTCGAGCAGCTGGTCAACGAGGACGGCAACATCCGCTTCGTGGTGAAGGAGTTCCCGATCCTCGGCGAGCAGTCGACGCTGGCCTCGCAATTCGCGGTGGCGGTGCGCCAGCTGCACGGCGACGACGCCTACAAGGAGGTCCACGACCTGCTGATGACGATGGAGATCGATGTCAGCGAGGCGACGCTGACCCGCCTCGCCGAACAGCTCGATCTCGATCCCGCGCCGATCCTCGACGCGATGGGATCGCCCGAGGTGGCCGAGGTGCTGGCCGCCAGCTTCGAGCTGGCGCAGCAGCTGGGCATCAACGGCACGCCGACCTTCGTCCTCGGCGGCGACACGATGGTGCGCGGCTATGTTCCGCTCGACAGCATGGAGGCGATGGTCGCCCGCGCCCGCACCGACGAGGGCTGACCTGTCGGCCCGGTCCGGAACGGCGAAGGGCGGCCCGGCGGGCCGCCCTTCTTCTTGCGTGGAGGGGGTCGGTCAGCGGGAGATGTAGATAACCTGCCGCGTCTCCGGCTCGACCAGCACGGGCTGGCCGTTGACGTAGATGTAGCGCACCTCGTCGGACGGGGTATCGTAGAGCGTCACCTCCTCCGGCACCGTGGCGCCGATGGCGACCTCGCCCGGCACGTAGACCGGCTCGACCGGGTTGGCGGTCACGTAGGTCACGACCTCGCCCTCGGGATTGGTGAGGGCGCCTCCGACCAGACCGGCCGCCGCGCCGGCCAGCGCGCCGACCGGGCCGCCGAAGGCGAAGCCGGCGATCGCGCCCTGGGTGCCGACGCCCAGCGCCGCCTCGTCATCGGACGTCTCGGGCTCGTAGGTCACGGTGCCGACGGTCACGGCCGTCTGGGTCGTCTCCATCCCGTCCATCGTGCGGAGGGGGGCGTTGTCCTCCTCGGCGTTCAGGTAGCCGCCGGAGGCCCAGCCGGAGGTGCCGTCATAGGTGACCTCGCACCACAGGTCGCCGTCCTGGCACCCCGTGACGTCGACGCTGGTCTCGGCCGGAATCACGCCCACGACCTCGAAGGCGGGACCGGGGCCGGCCCGCAGGTTCAGGTCGACGCTGGTGGTCGCCATGGTCTGCGCCATGGCGGGACCGGCGAGGGCGGCGGCGGCGACGCCGCCGATGAGGAAGGTACGGATCGACATGATGTCATGTCCTTTTTCGGATAACGCCCCGGCGGATCGTCCCGCCGGCGCTTCTGGCGGGGCAAACACCGGCCGGGGCACCCCGGCTCCGGCATGGTTCGGGACAGGCGGATCGCCGCCGACCCCGCGTCCGGGCCGTTCACGTCCCCTGTCGCGACTGGCGCCGGGATCGGCCGCTCTCCGCCTCGTGACCCTAGGGCAGCCCGGGGGCGTGGGCGGAACCGGATGCGGCGCTATCTGCCCGGCACCCGAAACATGACGGAAAAGGAATATCCTGCCATGACGACGCGACGCTCCTTCCTCGCCGGGGCCGCCGCCGCCGGCTCGATCACGGTCCTGCCCTTCCGGGCCGGCGCGGAGGCCCATATGGGCGCGAACACGTTCGAGACCGATGGCGGACAGGTGGTCGTCCATCCCGTCCACCACGCCTCCATCGTGCTCGAGACGCCGGCTGGCGTGATCTATGTCGACCCGGTCGGCGGCGCCGGGATGTACGCCGACATGCCGGCGGCCGATCTGATCCTGATCACCCACGAGCATGGCGACCATTACGACGCCGACACGCTGGAGGGTCTGCAGGGCGAGGCGCCCCTCGTCGTGAATCCGGCCGTGATGGACATGCTGCCCGAGGCGCTCGCCGCCCGCGCGACCGCCATCGGCAACGGCGAGAGCACCGACGCGCTCGGCACGACGATCGAGGCGATCCCCGCCTACAACATCACCGAGGGGCGGACCGACTTCCACCCCGAGGGCCGCGACAACGGCTACGTCATGACGATCGACGGCTTCACGATCTACGTCTCGGGCGACACCGAGGCGACGGAGGAAATGATGGCGCTGAGCGGCATCGACCTCGCCTTCGTGTCGATGAACCTGCCCTACACGATGACCGCCGAGCAGGCGGCGGAAGGCGTCAACGCCTTTGCCCCCTCCTACGTCTATCCCTACCACTACCGGGGACAGGACGGCGGCACGCAGGATCCCGAGGCCTTCGCCGCGATGCTGCAGGACGGGATCGAGTCGAAGATGGGCGACTGGTACGAACCGGGCGAGCTCGAAGGGTGAGCCCCCGTCGGGCGCGGGTCAGCCGCGCCCGATCCGTCCCAGATGGGTGGAGGCGAAGCCGTCGGGCAGCTTGAGCCCGTAGCCCAGCATGCGGTCGAATCCCGCATGGCCCAGCCAGAGAGCGCCGAGCGCCGCGACGACGGGCCATGACGCGAGCAGTCCGATCGCGATCAGCGCCCCGCCGAAGCCGAGGAAATGAACGAGGTTGTAGCCCGCGGCGCCGATCCTCGGTCCCGCGAGATAGGCGGCGAAGGACAGGTCGGGCACGAAGAACAGCAGGATCGCGGCCCACCAGACGAAGGGCGCGCCCGCGGCCGTGTAGAGCGTCAGGCCGAGGGCGAAGAGGATCGCCCCCTCGGCCCGCTGCCAGCGGACCGCACCCCCCGGCCCTTCCGTCACTCGGCAGGCTCCGCCGGCTCGGCCTCGGCCGCGCTGCGCGCCTCGATCTCGGCAGCCTTCTTCTCGACCTGTTCGACGATGTGGTCGACCATCTGGTCGTTCGACATCCGGTGCGACTGCTTGCCGGCGAGGTAGACCATGCCGTTGCCCGCGCCGCCGCCGGTGAAGCCGACATCGGTCATCAGCGCCTCGCCCGGGCCGTTCACCACGCAGCCGATGATGCTGAGGGACATCGGCGTCTTGATGTGCTCGAGCCGCTTCTCCAGCACCTCGACCGTCCGGATGACGTCGAAGCCCTGCCGCGCGCAGGACGGGCAGGAGATGATGTTGACGCCCCGGTGCCGCAGGCCGAGCGATTTCAGGATCTCGTAGCCTACCTTGATCTCCTCCACCGGGTCGGCCGACAGGGACACCCGGATCGTATCGCCGATCCCGGCCCAGAGCAGGTTGCCGAGGCCGATCGCGCTCTTGATCGTGCCCGAGGTCAGGCCCCCCGCCTCGGTGATGCCGAGATGGATGGGCGCATCCGTGATCTCCGCGATGCCCTGGTAGGCGGCGGCGGCGAGAAAGACGTCGGACGCCTTGGCGCTGATCTTGAACTCGTGGAAGTCGTTGTCCTCCAGCAGGCGGATATGGTCCTGCGCGCTCTCGACCATCGCCTCCGGGCACGGCTCGCCGTATTTCTCGAGCAGGTGCCGTTCCAGCGAGCCCGCGTTCACGCCGATCCGGATGGAACAACCGTGATCCTTGGCCGCCTGCGTCACCTCGCGCACGCGGCTCGCGTCGCCGATATTGCCGGGATTGATCCGCAGGCAGGCCGCGCCCGCCTCGGCCGCCTCGATCCCGCGCTTGTAGTGGAAATGGATGTCCGCGACGATCGGCACCGGGCTCTCGCGCACGATCTCCTTCAGGGCCCTGGACGAGGCCTGATCGGGGACCGAGACGCGCACGATGTCGGCCCCCGCCTCGGCCGCCGCCTGGACCTGCGCGACGGTCGCGGCGACGTCGGTGGTCAGCGTGTTCGTCATCGTCTGAACCGAGATCGGCGCGTCGCCGCCCACGGGGACGGAGCCGACCATGATGCGGCGGGATCTGCGGCGGTCGATGGCGCGCCAGGGACGGACGGAGGCGAGCGACATGGAAAAACTCCCGGGAGGGGCTGCTGTCGCGCCCTACCTAGGCCCCCGCCCCGCCCCAAGCAACGGGGCGCGGCCGGATGACCCGGATCAGTCCTCGGCCTCGGGCGCCGGCAGCATCTGCGCCTGGGCGTAGCGCACGTATTCGGCCAGATCGTCGTCGCGGTTCAGATCGGCGACCGAGAACTCGCCCGTCACCCCCTCGGGGGCGAGCGCGACGTTGCTGATCGTGCCGCGCGGACCGGCCGGGCCGTAATGCTGCCCGTTCACCGCGAAGTAGAGCGCCCCCGCCTCCCCCGTGCGCAGCTGCGCGGGTTCCTCGGTGGCGGGCACTTCCCAGGTCTCGCCGGCATCCATGATCTTCTCGAACAGGGTCGTCCCGTCGGACGAGCGGACCCGCACCCAGGTCGGACGGACGGCGACGATGACCATCTCGGGCACGTCGCCGCGGACCTGCGGCATGGACGGGGCGACCGGCCCCTCGGCCCCGTCCTGGCGGGCCTGGGCCAGCGCGAGATCCAGCGCGTCGGGCAAGGCTGCCTCCGGCAGGGTGGCGCCGTCGGCCCCGGCGACCTGCGCGGCGCCCGGGCGCGTGGGCTGCGTGTCGATCCCGATCGAGCCGCCGCCGACCAGCGCGCCGATCTCGGACGGGGAGAGCGCGGCGATCGGCCCGTCGCGCGAGACCAGCACCGGCACGTCCAGCGCCTCAGGCCGGTAGAGCCGGTCCAGCGCCTCGGCCGAGGGGGCGGGGGAAATCGCGGCGACCTGCAGCTCCGGCGCCTCGGCCCGGGCACCGCCGCCGGCCAGCGGGTCGACCTCGGCCACGACGGCGGGGGCCTGCTCGACCGGGGCGAGCTGCACCTTCTGCACCTCCTGCAGGACCGACCAGCCGCCCCAGCCCAGCCCGCCGATCAGCGCGGCGAGCACGGCGATGGATCCGATGGCCCGCGGCTCGATCCCCGAGAACAGGCTCTCGCCCGCCGGGATGAAGGGCGTCACGGAGGAGGCGAAGATGTCGCGGCCGCCATCCTCGACCGGGGCCGGCCGGGCCGGGCGCGGCGAGGCGGAGGGCGACATGCCGTGGGCAGGGGCAAAGCCGCTCTCGGCGCAGAAGCCGGCGAAGGCCTGATCGGGATCCATGCCGAGATACCGGGCATAGGACCGCACGTAACCGGCGATGAAGCCGGGCGTGTCGAAGGCGGTGGGATCGCAGTTCTCGATCGCCGCGATGTAGGCGGCCTTGATCTTCAGCTCGCGCTGCACGTCCAGCAGGCTCTTGCCCATGGTCGCGCGCTCGCCCCGCATGACGTCGCCAAGGCGGAGCTCGAACGCGTCGAAGCCGCGCGAACCGGCATCGCCGTCACCCGTCGCCCCGTCCCGTCTAGGAGTCCTGCCGATCATGCAGCCGTCCCGTCCTGCCTGTCCCCAATGGGCCAGCGCGTCTCGTCCAGCTATCGTGTCCCCAACGATTCGTGAACCGGCGCGAGCCTCGTTTGCGCCTAGCATACCACAATTTGGGCTGCACGGGCGGAAAAAGACTAGCCGGCAAGCTCGGCACGATTCAGCGCACATCGCGACCAGAGCGAATCGAGCGCGCCGACGAGGGCGTCCATTTCCTTCGGGCCGTGCACCGGAGAGGGGGTGAAGCGCAGCCGCTCGGTCCCGCGGGGCACGGTGGGGAAGTTGATGGGCTGGACGTAGATGCCCCAATCCTCGAGCAGCATGTCCGACATCATCTTGGTGTGCTTGGGATCGCCGACGATCAGCGGCACGATGTGGCTGCCATGGTCGATGATCGGCAGGCCGAGGCCGCGCAGCCGGGTCTTGAGCACCCGGGCCTGGGTCTGGTGCGCCTCGCGCAGGTCCCGCGCGCTTTTGATGAACCGGACCGAGGCTGCCGCCCCCGCCGCAACCGCGGGCGGCAGCGAGGTGGTGAAGATGAAGCCCGGCGCGTAGCTGCGCACCGCGTCGACCATCCGCGCGCTCGCCGCGATGTAGCCGCCATGCACGCCCACGGCCTTGCCGAGCGTGCCGTTCACGATGTCGATCCGGTGGCCCAGCCGGTCCCTCTCGGCCACGCCGCCGCCGCGGGGCCCGTACATACCGACCGCATGCACCTCGTCGAGATAGGTCAGCGCGCCGAATTCCTCGGCCAGGTCGCAGAGCGCGCCGATCGGGCCGAAATCGCCGTCCATCGAATAGACGCTCTCGAAGGCGATGAGCTTCGGCGCGGCGGGATCGTCCGCCTCGAGCAGCTGGCGCAGGTGATCGAGATCGTTGTGCCGGAAGATCCGCTTGGCCCCGCCGTTGCGGCGGATGCCCTCGATCATGCTCGCGTGGTTGAGCGCGTCGGAATAGATGATGAGCCCAGGGAACAGCTTCGGCAGCGTGCTGAGCGTGGCGTCGTTGGCGATGTAGGCGCTGGTGAAGAGCAGTGCCGCCTCCTTGCCGTGCCAGTCGGCCAGCTCGCCCTCGAGCGCCTTGTGGTAGACCGTGGTGCCCGAGATGTTGCGCGTGCCGCCAGATCCCGCGCCGACCGCGTCGATGGCCCCGTGCATCGCGTCCGTGACGACGGGATGCTGGCCCATGCCGAGATAGTCGTTACCGCACCACACGGTGACGGGCCGCTCGGTCCCCGAGGGATGGTGCCAGACCGCGTGGGGAAACTGCCCGTTCGTCCGGGCGATGTCGACGAACGTGCGGTAGCGCCCCTCGTCGTGCAGCTTGCCGAGGGCGGCATCGAGCGCATCGTCGTAGTTCACCAGACTTCCTTTCCGGCCCTTGCTGTCCCGGACCTATATAGTCGGGGGGAGCCATTGAAAACACGTGCACTACCGGACGAGTCGTCGCACCGCGCCCGGCCGGCGCGCCGTCACGATCGCCGGTCCGGGGCGGCGGCGCCTTGATCTGCGTCAAGGCCGGCCCCCTTGCCCCCCGACCGCCCGCCCGGTCCCGCAGATGCCCGCGCAGATCGGGGCTGGACGGCCGCGCGCCGCATCGCCTACCCTTACGTCATTCAGAGATACGATCATTCAAGTCCCGGGCCAATCCGATTCAGGCCCGACCGTTTCGGGAACGCGCCGCAGATGGCCTCTCTCCTCTCGCTGTCGCCGGCCCTGCTGCTGGTGGCGACCTCGCTCGGCTACGTCGCCTCGACGCTCGGCATGAAGGTGGTGGCCGAAGGTCATGCCCTGCCCGGCCTCGTCGTGATGGGGCTGGGCTTCGCCTTTGCCGTCCGGGCCGAAATCCTGCTGATGCGATCCGTCGACCTCTCGGTCGTCTATGTCGCGATCCTCGGCCTCGAGACGCTGGTCGTCCTCGCCGTCGCGACCGGCATCGGCGAGGGGCTGGGCCCGCGGCAGGCGGTGGGGGCGGCGCTGATCCTAGGCGGCCTGCTCGTGGTGGGCAGCTGAGCGCTGGACACCCGCGCCGCCGCGCCTAGTGTGCCGGTCGATCCCGGGGGGCGCGCGCCCCCTTTCCCTCCCCCCGCCCGTGGAGCCACAAGATGCCCGACGATTCCCGCCTCGCCGCCCGACTCGACCCCGTCCTCGCCCGGATCGACGCCGATCTGGACGACGCGCTCGACCGGCTCGCCGCGCTGCTGCGGATCCCGTCGATCTCCACCGACCCGGCCTATGACCGCGATGTCGAGACCGCCGCGGACTGGCTGGTCGCGAACCTCGCTTCCATGGGCTTCGATGCGGGCAAGCGCGCCACCCCGGGTCACCCCATGGTCGTCGGCCATGGCGGGACCGGCGGGCGGCACCTGCTGTTCTACGGCCATTACGACGTGCAGCCGGTCGATCCGCTGAACCTCTGGCGGCGCGATCCCTTCGACCCCGAGATCCAGGAAACCGGCGCGGGCCGCGTGATCCGCGGCCGCGGTGCCTCCGACGACAAGGGGCAGCTGATGACCTTCGTCGAGGCCTGCCGCGCCTGGACGAGCGTGCATGGCGAGCTGCCCTCGAAGCTGACGATCTTCCTCGAAGGCGAGGAGGAGAGCGGCTCGCCCAGCCTCGTGCCGTTCCTGCGCGAGAATGCGGGCGAGCTGAGGGCCGAACTGGCGCTGATCTGCGATACCGGCCTGTTCGACGAGGACACGCCCGGCATCTGCACCACGCTCCGCGGCCTGCTGGGCGAGGAGGTGATCGTCACCGGGCCCGACATGGACCTGCATTCGGGCAGCTACGGGGGGCCCGCGATCAACCCGATCCGCGTCCTGTCCGGCATCATCGCGAGCCTGCACGACGAGAGCGGCCGGGTCACCGTGCCCGGGTTCTACGAAGGCGTGCCGGAAGTGCCCGAGGATGTCCGCGCCCAATGGGAGGGGCTGGGTTTCGACGCCGGCCGCTTCCTCGGCGAGGTGGGCCTGTCGCGCCCGGCCGGCGAGCGGGACCGCTCGGTGCTGGAGATGCTTTGGTCGCGCCCGACCTGCGAGGTGAACGGGATCATCGGCGGCTATACGGGCGAGGGATTCAAGACCGTCCTGCCGAGCCAGGCCCGGACCAAGATCAGCTTCCGCCTCGTCGGCACGCAGGATCCGCACGCGATCCGCGAAAGCTTCCGCGCGATGGTCCGCGCCGCCCTGCCCGAGGATTGCAACGTCGAGTTCGTCGGCCACGGCGCCTCGCCCGCCAGCGTCATGGCGACCTCCGACCCCGCGTTCGAGACGGCGCGGCTGGCGCTCAGCGACGAATGGCCCCAGCCGGCCGCCTTCGTCGGCGGCGGCGGGTCGATCCCCGTGGCCGGCTACTTCAAGACCGAGCTGGGCATGGATTCGATGCTGATCGGCTTCGCCAAGGACGACGACGCGATCCATTCCCCGAACGAGAAATACGACGTGCGCAGCTTCCACAAGGGAATCCGCAGCTGGGCCCGGATCCTGGCCGCGCTGTCCTGATCCGCGCCGGTGCGCGCGCCGCCGGCCGCGCCGCCGGCCATCACGGGCGGAGCGGGGGCCAGCCCCCGCACCCCCGGAGTATTTGCGGCAAGATAAGAGCAGGGGGCGGGCGTCGGAGAGCGGCGGCGGGCGGGCCTGCCGGGGCCCTGACCGGGCGGGGCGACAATCTGCCGGCGCATCCGGGCCGACGCATCCGGGCGGGCGCATCGGGGAGCGTGCCGCGCCCGGGCGGGCGCCCTCGGTGGGCAGGCGGCCGGGCGCGGGTTCGAGCGCCGGGCGGGCCCTCCGGCCGCCCGGCGCGGCGCCGGATCACTCGGCGGTGATCGTCACGCTCTCCATCCGGTCGGGCTCGCCCACGACGGAGCCGTTGGGCCCGGTGCCGCGCTTGATCGCGTCGACCACGTCCATTCCCTCCACGACCTCGCCGACGATCGTGTACTGGCCGTTCAGGTGCGGCGCATCGGCGAACATGATGAAGAACTGGCTGTTGGCGCTGTCGGGATCCATCGAGCGGGCCATGCCGACCATGCCGCGGGTGAACGGGGTGTCCGAGAATTCGGCCGCGAGATCCGGCATCTCGGAGCCGCCCATCCCGGCGGAGGCCATGTCGAACTCGGCGGCGGTGGAATCGCCGAACCGGACGTCGCCGGTCTGGGCCATGAAGCCGTCGATCACCCGGTGGAAGACGACACCGTCATAGGCGCCCTCCCCGGCCAGGGCCTCGATCCGCTCCACATGGGCGGGGGCGACGTCCTCGAAGAGGTCGATGACGATCGTGCCGGACGTGCCGCCCGCGACGTCGATCCGCATCTGGTCGGCGAGGGCGGGGGCGGCGACGAGGGCCGCCGTGGCGGCGGCGATGAGGGTGCGCATGATGGCTCCTGTCGGTTACTGGTCGGCGGCGACGCGGACACGGATCATCCGGTCCGGCTCGGCGGGGGGCTCGCCGCGGGTGATGGCGTCGACATGCTCCATCCCCTCGATGACGCGGCCGTAGACGGTGTACTGCCGGTTGAGGAAATGGTTGTCCTTGAAGTTGATGAAGAACTGCGAATTGGCGCTGTTGGGGTTCTGGCTGCGCGCGGCACCGAGCGTGCCCCGGTCGTGCGGCACGCCGGAGAATTCCGCCGGCAGGTCCGGCAGGTCGGACCCGCCGGTCCCGGCGCGGCGGATCGAGAAGCTCTCGCTGTCCATGTTGCCATGCTCCACGTCGCCGGTCTGGGCCATGAAGCCGTCGATCACGCGGTGGAAGGCGACGCCGTCGTACTTGCCGGCCCGGGCCAGCTCCTTCATCCGCTCGGCATGCTTGGGCGCGATGTCGGGCAGCAGCTCGATCACGACCTCGCCGCCCTTGAGTTCCACGACGATCGTGTTCTCGGGATCCTTGATCTCGGCCATCGGGCCCTCCTCAATGCGTTGCGCCGCCCTAGCTAGTCGCCGCGACGGGCGATGCCAAGCGGCGGCTTGACCGGCCGGCGCCTGCCCGCCACGACGGGACGCGAGCGAAGAATGGAGGGCGCGATGGCCTGGAAGAGCCTCGACGACATGGACCTGGCGGGCAAGCGCGTGCTGACCCGCGTCGATCTCAACGTCCCGATGGAGGACGGGCGCGTCACCGACACGACGCGGATCGACCGGATCGTGCCGACGGTGAAGTCGATCATCAATCGCGGCGGCCGGCCGGTCCTGCTGGCGCATTTCGACCGGCCCAAGGGGAAGGTCGTGCCGGAGATGAGCCTGCGGCAGATCGCGGGGCCGCTGCAGGACGCGATCGGGCGCAAGGTGGTCTTCGCCGCCGATTGCGTCGGCCATGCCGCGAAGGAGGTGGTGGACGGGCTCGAGGAGGGCGAGGTCGCGCTGCTGGAGAACACCCGCTTCCACCCCGAGGAGGAGGCGAACGACCGCCACTTCGCGGAGCGCCTCGCCGCGAACGGCGACGTCTACTGCAACGACGCCTTCTCGGCCGCGCACCGGGCCCATGCCTCGACCGAGGGGCTGGCGCATCTGCTGCCGTCCTGCGCGGGGCGGCTGATGGCCGAGGAGCTGGAGGCGCTGGACGCCGCGCTCGGCAATCCGGTCCGGCCGGTCGTCGCGATCGTGGGCGGGGCGAAGGTGTCGACCAAGCTCGACCTCCTCGCCAATCTGGTGACGAAGGTCGACACGCTGGTGATCGGCGGCGGCATGGCGAACACCTTTCTCGCCAGCCAGGGCTACGACGTGGGCAAGTCGCTCTGCGAGCACGACCTGAGCGGCACGGCGAGGGAGATCGGCGAGAAGGCGGTCGCGGCGGGCTGCACCATCCTGCTTCCCCGCGACGTCGTCGTGGCCAGGGAGTTCAAGGCCGGGGCGGAGAGCCGGACCGTCAAGGTGGAGGACGTGGCGACGGACGAGATGATCCTCGATGCCGGCCCGGATTCGACGGCCCATATCGCGCAGGTCCTGGACGAGGCGAAGACGCTGGTCTGGAACGGCCCTCTCGGCGCCTTCGAGATCGCGCCCTTCGACCGGGCCACGGTCGAGGCCGCCCGCCACGCGGCGGAGCTGACCCGGACCGGTCAGCTCACCTCGGTCGCGGGGGGCGGCGATACCGTCTCGGCGCTGAACATGGCCGGAGTGGCGCGGGACTTCACCTACGTCTCCTCCGCCGGGGGCGCCTTCCTCGAATGGATGGAAGGCAAGGATCTGCCCGGCGTGGCGGCGCTGGGCTGATGGCCGCGCCGGCGGTCGCCCTCGTCACCGGGGCGAGCTCGGGCATCGGGCGCGAGCTGGCGCGGCTGCATGCCGAGGCGGGCGGCACGGTCGTCGTGACCGCCCGGCGTGCCGGGGCGCTGGAGGATCTCGCCCGCGACATCGCGGCGGATACGCCGGGCCGGGCGATCCCCCTGCCCTGCGACCTCGGCGCGCCCGGCGGGGCCCGCCGGCTGATCGAGGCGGTCGAGGAGGACGGCCACGAGATCGGCGTGCTGATGAACAATGCCGGCTTCGGCGGCGCCGGGCGGCATGTCGAGCGTCCGCTGCAGGACGAGCTCGGCATGATCGACCTCAACGTCCGGGCGCTGGTCGAGCTCACCCACCATTTCGGGGCGCGCATGGCCGCGCGCGGCGGGGGGCGGATCCTGAATGTCGGCTCTTCCGCCGGGCTGATCCCGGCCGGTCCGAACCAGAGCGTCTATTTCGCCACCAAGGCCTTCGTCGCCAGCTACAGCCAGGGCATCGCCGCGGAGCTGGCGCCGAAGGGGGTGAGCGTGACCGTCCTCGCCCCCGGCTATGTCGAGACGGAATTCGCGGATACGGCGAATCTGCGCGGCACGAAGCTGGTGAAGACCGGGGGCCGCACGCCCCGCCAGACGGCGGAGGCGGGATATGCCGCCATGATGAAGGGCAGGCGCGTCGCCTATGACCGGCCCGGCCTCGGCGCGGGGCTGTGGCTGGCGCGGGTCGCGCCGGCGCGACTGGTCGCCGGCCTGATGGGCCGGATGCAGGAGACGGAGCCCGGCCGCCGGTAGCGCAACCGGCATTGAAGGCGCCGATGGGCCGGGCCCATAAACGACCCCGACAGGACAGAGATCGAGGAGAGACGAGAATGGCCGATGCCGCGATGACGAAGAAGATCCGGGAGGGGCGCGGCTTCATCGCCGCGCTCGACCAGTCCGGCGGATCGACGCCGAAGGCGCTGGCGCAGTACGGCGTGCAGGAAAGCGAGTATTCCGGCGAGACCGAGATGTTCGACCGGATCCACCAGATGCGGACCCGCATCGTCACCTCCCCCGCCTTCACCGGCGAGCGCATCATCGGCGCGATCCTGTTCGAGCAGACGATGGACCGCGAGTTCGAGGGCAAGGGCGCGGCGCGCTACCTGTGGGACGAGAAGGGAATCGTCCCCTTCCTGAAATGCGACAAGGGTCTGATGCCCGCGGTCGACGATTGCCAGCTGATGAAGGACATGGGCGATCTCGACGCGCTGCTCTCGCGCGCGGTCGAGAAGGGCGTCTTCGGCACCAAGATGCGGTCGGTCATCGGCGGGGCGAACCGCACGGGGATCGAGGCGAACGTCGCGCAGCAGTTCGAGATCGGGGCGCGGATCGCGGCGCACGGCCTCGTCCCGATCCTCGAGCCCGAGGTGACGATCACCATCGACGACAAGGCCGAGGCAGAGGAGATGCTGCGCGCCTCGATCCTGGAGCATCTGGATGCCTGGGAGGGCGAGCCGCTGATGCTGAAGCTCTCGCTTCCCAGCGTCGACGACTTCTACAAGCCGCTGATCGACCACCCCAAGGTCCTGCGCGTCGTCGCCCTGTCGGGCGGCTATTCGCGGGACGAGGCGAACGCCATCCTCGCGCGGCAGGACGGGATGATCGCCAGCTTCTCGCGCGGGCTGAGCGAGGGGCTCTCGGCGCAGCAATCTGAGGCCGAGTTCGACGCCACGCTCGATGCCGCGGTGCAGTCCATCCACGACGCCTCGGTCGCGCCCTGACGCCCCCGGGGGCCGGTCGCCCCTTCGCGCGATCCCGGGGGTCGGCGCCTAGCGCGCCGATCCCGCGCTGCCGACCGGCTCGACCGGAGTGTCGTAGGTCAGGCGGGCGGGGCTGCACTCCGCCTCCCGGCCCTCGCGGCACAGCCGGAACTCGGCCCCGCCGGTCACCCGGCCCCCGCCCTCCGCCCTCTGCAGGACGAGCGAGCCCAGCCCTTCCGCCTCCCATCGCTCGGCGGGGGCGGCGTGGCGTGTGAGGCTGCCCTGCGCCTCCGGCAGGGCGTTCATCGGCCCGCCGCCGAGCAGCATGAGGTCCAGCGTCCACCCGCCACCGACGGCCCGCAACTCGATCCCGTCGCCCAGCATCCGGGGCAGGCAGCCCGCGGCGCAGTCCACCCCGGTGGCGAGGTCGAGGGCGCGGCCGTCGAAGAACAGCCGCGCGGTTCCCGTACCGGCCGCGGCGGCGCTCGTATCGACCTCCGGCAGGGGTCCGGGCGGCGGCGCCGGGGCGCAGGCCGGCAGGAGCAGGAGGGAGAGGGCAAGCGGGCGCATGCCGAGAGACTGCGCCACGCGCGCGCCCCGATCAAGCCGGTGGTGGCGGTGTCCGCAGCCGGAACGATGGGCGGTTGCCGTCGGGGCATCCGCGCGCCATTCTCGCCGCGCCTGACCGCGGGGACCGATCATGAGGGCTGCCCTTCCCGTCCTGACCCTTCTCGCCGCCTGCGCGGCGGCGCCGGACCGCCCGGCGGACGCACCGCCGCCCCTCCTCCCGGGCGACGTCGTTCTGGGCGGCGGCCCGCCGGAGGGCGGCTGGCCCGCCATGGGCCGCGTCGAGGCCCGGCTGGACGGCAGGCCCCATGAATGGACGACCTTCGACTACTCGCTCGGGGCGTTCTCCGCCTCTGCCTGGATCGCGCGGCGAGACGAGGCGCCGCAGATGTCGCTGAGGGCGCTGCCGGACGGGAACCCGGAGGCCGAGGGCGGCTGGCTCTTCGCCCGGGGGACGTTGGCGGACCTGGCGCCGGGGCCGACGGACGACGCCCTTGTCGCGCTCACACTCGAGGACAGCGTCGTCGGCCCCCGCTGGCAGTCGCGCCCGGGAACCGCGACCCTCGTGCTCGAGACGCTGGAGCGGGAGGCCGGCGCCGTCTACGGGCGCGGCACCGGGTCTTTCGCGGCCACGCTCTGCCGTACGGACGGTGAGGCGGAGATCTTCGACCCCGGGGATTGCAGGCAGATCGAGGGCCGCTTCAACACCGAGTTGCAGTTCGACGGGACCTAGCGGCTTTTCCCCGTGGCGTCCCGCCCGCAGGCGGCAGGAAAGCGCGGCGGGGGGATTCCCAAGCCTGCGCCCCTGTGGCAGCGTGCCCGGCACAGCGGCCCGCCACGAGGCCGGACCATGAGGCGAGCCATGACACGCACCCCCCGCCCCGCCATCGGGTTCCTGACCTACATGATCTCGATGCTGCTGCTCGGGCTCTACTTCGTCTATGCCGCGGTGCAGGGCAATTACGGCGTGCTGCGCCGGGCCGAGCTGACGGCCGAGGCGCGCGCGCTGTCCGACCAGGCGACCGCGCTCGAGACCGAGGTCGCACGGATGGAGAACCTGACCCGGCGCCTGTCGGACCAGTATCTCGACCTCGACCTGCTGGACGAGCAGGCCCGCGACATGCTGGGCCTCGTCCGGGCGGACGAGGTGGTGATCCGCTAGGATCGTCCGGGCCCGGCGCCGCCTCGGGAACGCCCCGCGATCCGCGCCTAGCCCGGCGCGGCGCGCCTCGCGGCGAGCGGGACAGTCCCGACCGGGATGCCGCCCCCTGCCGCCCGCGAGGACCCGGGCCAAGGCAAGGAACGGCGGGCCAGCGTCGCGCCCTCCACGGCGAAGAGCACCCGCGCCGCCCCGCGGGTCGAGGCGGACATTCCGGCGGCAGGCGGAGGGATCCATCCCCGCGGCGTCACCGGGGCCACGGCGCCCTGCCCCCGGCCGCGTCGCCGAGAGGGTGCGGGGCGACCCCCCGCCATGCCTCGTCATCGCGAGGCCCCCGCCGAACGGCGCGATGGCCCTTGCAAGCCGCCGCGGCCCTCCTAGCATGTTCCGAACCGCCCGTCGCGGGTGGTATGCGTCGCGGGGATGGGCTAGAAGATAGTTCAACGCTAAACGATCTGCGATCTGCCCGGCGTGGCACCTGTTGGACGAGACGGAGGAGCACTCATGGCGACCAGGAAAGCGGCGGCGAAGCCGAACGTCTCGGCGGACGAGCTGAAGACCTACTACCGCGAGATGCTGCTGATCCGCCGCTTCGAGGAGAAGGCCGGACAGCTCTACGGGATGGGCCTGATCGGCGGCTTCTGCCACCTCTACATCGGGCAGGAGGCCGTCGTGGTCGGGCTCGAGGCCGCCGCCGACGAGGGCGACAAGCGCGTCACCTCCTACCGCGACCACGGCCACATGCTGGCCTGCGGCATGGACCCCAAGGGCGTGATGGCCGAGCTCACGGGCCGCGAGGGCGGCTATTCGAAGGGCAAGGGCGGCTCGATGCACATGTTCAGCCGCGAGAAGCATTTCTACGGCGGGCACGGCATCGTCGCGGCGCAGGTGCCGATCGGCGCCGGCCTCGCCTTCGCCGACAAGTATCTCGGCAACGACCGCGTCACCTTCACCTATTTCGGCGACGGCGCGGCCAACCAGGGCCAGGTCTACGAGACCTACAACATGGCCGAGCTCTGGGATCTGCCGGTCGTCTTCGTGATCGAGAACAACCAGTACGCGATGGGCACCTCGACCAAGCGGTCGACCAAGTCCCCCAGCTACTGGGAGCGCGGCGCCGCCTACGGGATCGAGGGCGAGGAGGTTGACGGGATGGACGTGCTCGCGGTGAAGGCCGCGGGCGAGAAGGCCGTCGCGCACTGCCGCGCCGGCAAGGGGCCCTACATCCTCGAGGTGAAGACCTACCGCTACCGCGGCCATTCCATGTCGGACCCGGCCAAGTACCGGACCCGCGAGGAGGTGCAGAAGATGCGGGACGAGCGCGATCCGATCGAAAGCGTGCGCCAGCTCCTGCTGACCGGCAACCACGCCAGCGAGGAGGATCTCAAGGCCATCGACAAGGAGATCAAGGACGTCATCAACGAGGCGGCCGAATTCTCCAAGGAGAGCCCCGAGCCCGGCCTCGACGAGCTCTGGACCGACATCTACGCCAAGGACATTCCCCAGGGCGAGGCGGTGGAGGCGTGAGCCACCCCTGCCCCCCGGCACGGCACGCCGCTTCCGGCGTGCGCTCCCCCGCGAGAGCGGGGGGCCGGACGACGCGGCCGGGCGGGCATCACGCGACCGGGCGGAGGACGGCCGGCGCCGCCCTGCTCTGCGGCGTCTCCGCCTTCCTCTGCGCGCCCGCCGCCGCGCAGGAGGCGGCGCAGCTCTTCTCCCGCGCCCTCGCCCATGAGGGGGCGGCCGGCCTGACCGCCGGGGCCTCGGTCGAGTCCTGCCTCGTCCGCCTGACCTACGAGGAGCCGCTCGGCCAGGGCCGGGTCGCCACCGAGGTGACGGTCGAGGCCGGCCTGCTGCAGACCGGGCTGGTCGAGACCGGGCCCGCCGGCGACACCGCGATCGGCGAGATCCCCCTGTCGGAGGGAAGCGCGACCGTGATCGCCCGCGCCACCGGCCTCGCCCCCGAGCAGGTCGCCATGTTCGAGCGGGAGAACGGCGCGACCTGCGACGCCACTTCCTGCGAGACGCGCGCCAGCCTTCCGGGCCTGGTCCTCATTTCCATCGGCGACGATGCCGTCGCCCGTCTCGACACCGCCGTAGAGGCCCTCGGCGAGATCGCCGAGTCCTGCCGCACGTAAGTCCCCAAGGAGCGACGAGGATGCCCACCGAGATCCTGATGCCCGCCCTCTCCCCCACCATGGAGGAGGGCACCCTCGCCAAATGGCTGAAGAAGGAGGGCGACACCGTGTCCTCCGGCGACATCATCGCCGAGATCGAGACCGACAAGGCCACGATGGAGTTCGAGGCCGTGGACGAGGGCACGCTCGGCCGGATCCTCGTCGAGGAAGGGACCGAGGGCGTGAAGGTCAACACGCCCATCGCCGTCCTGCTGGAAGAGGGCGAGAGCGCCGACGACATCGGCAAGGAGGAGGCGCAGCCCTCCGGCGGCTCCGAGGCGAAGACCGAGGTGAAGGAAAGCGACAAGACGGACAAGGCGCCGCCGGCCGACGCCCCCGTCGCCGCCTCCCCCGCCGCGGCGGCGCCCAAGCCCCCCCGCACCCCCGACTGGCCCGAGGGGACCGAGGTGAAGTCCACCACCGTCCGCGAGGCGCTGCGCGACGCGATGGCCGAGGAGATGCGCGGCGACGAGGGCGTTTTCGTCATGGGCGAGGAGGTGGCCGAGTACCAGGGCGCCTACAAGATCACGCAGGGCCTCCTCGACGAGTTCGGCGCCAAACGGGTGATCGACACGCCCATCACCGAGCACGGCTTCGCCGGGATCGGCGTCGGCGCGGCCTTCGGGGGCCTCAAGCCCATCGTCGAGTTCATGACCTTCAACTTCGCCATGCAGGCGATGGACCAGATCATCAACTCCGCGGCCAAGACGCTTTACATGTCGGGCGGACAGATGGGCTGCCCCATCGTGTTCCGCGGCCCGAACGGCGCCGCCGCCCGCGTGGCCGCCCAGCACAGCCAGGATTACGCCGCCTGGTACATGCAGGTGCCGGGGCTGAAGGTGGCGATGCCCTATACCGCCGCCGACGCCAAGGGCCTGCTCAAGAGCGCGATCCGCGACCCCAACCCGGTCATCTTCCTCGAGAACGAAATCCTCTACGGCCGGTCCTTCGACGTGCCGGTGATGGACGATTTCACCATCCCCTTCGGCAAGGCCAGGATCGCGCGCGAGGGGACGGACGTGACCATCGTCTCCTTCGGGATCGGCATGAGCTACGCCCTGCAGGCCGCCGAGACACTGGCCGAGGACGGGATCGACGCCGAGGTGATCGACCTGCGGACGCTCCGGCCCATGGATACCGACGCGATCATCGAGAGCGTCAAGAAGACCAACCGCTGCGTGACGGTCGAGGAAGGCTGGCCGCAGGGCAGCGTCGGCGACTACATCACCGGCGTCCTCATGCGCGAGGCGTTCGACTGGCTCGACGCGCCGGTGATCTCGCTCACCGGCAAGGACGTGCCCATGCCCTATGCCGCCAATCTCGAGAAACTCGCGCTGGTGACGGCCGACGAGGTCGTCGAGGCCGTCCGCAAGGTGACGTACAGGTAATGCCCGACACGCCCCCCATCGAATCCGCGGGCCGGGACTACGTCCTCACCCTCGGCAGCCCCGACCGCAGCTACCGCGTCACCGTGCCCGGCGATTTCCTCGACGACGAGACCGGCCCGGCCTCGACCGATGCCGAGCGCCGGTCCTGGATCGAGGCGAACCTGCCCGGCATCCTCTCGGCGCTGACGGCGCGCGAGACCGGTGGCATGGTGCGCGAGCCCTGGGGCCGCGTCGTCGTCGAGGAGCTGCCGTGATGGACAGGACGAGGCGCCCCGCGGACCGCATCGACCCGACCGACCAGGCCCGTGCGGCGGGGCGCTGCCCCGCCCGCCCGCGCATCGACCTCATCCCCGCGGAGGACTGATTCATGCCCACCGAGATCCTCATGCCCGCCCTCTCCCCCACGATGGAGGAAGGCACGCTGGCGAAATGGCTGGTCAAGGAGGGCGACACCGTCTCCTCCGGCGACCTGCTGGCCGAGATCGAGACCGACAAGGCCACGATGGAGTTCGAGGCCGTGGACGAGGGCATCGTCGGCAAGATCCTGATTGCCGAGGGCACCGAGGGCGTGAAGGTGAACACCCCCATCGCCGTCCTGCTCGAGGAGGGCGAGAGCGCGGACGACATCGACGCCTCCCCCTCGGGCGGCCGCAGCGAGGAGCGGGTGGAGGCCGAGGCCGACGCCGAGAAGGGCTACGGCGCCGGCCAGGCCCCCTCCCCCGGCAAGGCCGAGCCCGAGGGCGCCCCGCAGACCGCCCGCCCCGCGACCGCGGGGGGCGAGGGCGGCGCGTCCTCCTCCGCCTCCGAAGGCGGGTCCGAAGGCCGCATCTTCGCCTCTCCCCTCGCCCGGCGCATCGCGGCGGAGAAGGGCCTCGACCTGTCGCAGATCGAAGGGTCGGGCCCGCATGGCCGGATCGTGAAGGCCGACGTGGAGAATGCCCGGCCCGGCAGCAAGCCCGCCGAGGCCGCCTCCGACGCGCCGAAGGACAAGGCCGCGCCCGCCGCCGCCGGGGACGGAGCCAGGGATACCGGCGGCGCCAAGCCCCCGATGCCCGCCGGCCCCTCCACCGAGACGGTGCTCAGGATGTACGAGGGCCGCGAGTACGAGGAGGTGAAGCTCGACGGGATGCGCCGGACGATCGCCGCCCGCCTCACCGAGGCCAAGCAGACGATCCCGCATTTCTACCTGCGCCGCGACATCCGCCTCGACGCGCTGCTGAAATTCCGCAGCCAGCTGAACAAGCAGCTCGAATCCCGCGGCGTGAAGCTCTCCGTCAACGACTTCATCATCAAGGCCGGCGCGCTCGCGCTGCAATCGGTGCCGGACGCCAATGCCGTCTGGGCGGGGGACCGCGTGCTGAAGCTCAAGCCCTCCGACGTGGCCGTCGCCGTCGCGATCGAGGGCGGGCTCTTCACGCCGGTGCTGAAGGACGCGCATCTCAAGTCGCTCTCGGCCCTCTCGGCCGAGATGAAGGACCTGGCGAAGCGCGCCCGCGATCGCAAGCTCGCGCCCCACGAATACCAGGGCGGCAGCTTCGCGATCTCCAATCTCGGCATGTTCGGCATCGACAATTTCGACGCCGTCATCAACCCGCCCCATGGCGGCATCCTCGCCGTCGGCGCGGGGGTGAGGAAGCCCGTGGTGGGCGAGGATGGCGAGGTCACGACGGCGACGGTGATGAGCGTCACGCTCTCCGTCGATCACCGCGTCATCGACGGCGCGCTCGGCGCGCAGTTCCTGCAGGCCATCGTCGACAATCTGGAGAACCCGGTCGTGATGCTCGCCTGACCGGCGGACCCGGGCCCCGCGTCCCGCCTCTTATCTTGCCGGAAATACTCTCGGGGGGTCCGGGGGGCGGAACGCCCCCCGGCCTCCGGCGGCCGCAGGCCGGGGCCCCCCTTCCTCAGACCTCGGGCATGCCCTGGAGCAGCTGGTCCATGCTGACCGAGGGCTGGGCACAGCCCGCCTCGCCCACGACCCTGGCGGGCACGCCCGCGACCGTCTTGCAGGGCGCCACGTCGTGCAGCACGACCGAGCCCGCCGCGATCCGGCTGCAATGGCCGATGCGGATATTGCCCAGCACCTTGGCCCCGGCCCCGATCAGCACGCCGTCCTCGATCTTGGGATGGCGGTCCTCGGTCTCCTTGCCGGTCCCGCCCAGCGTCACCGAATGCAGCATCGAGACGTTGTCGCCGACCACCGCCGTCTCGCCGATGACGATGGAATGGGCATGGTCGATCATGATCCCCTTGCCGATCCGGGCATTGGGGTGGATGTCGATGCCGAAGCTCTCCGAGATCCGCATCTGAAGGAAATAGGCGAGGTCGCGGCGCCCCTCCATCCACAGCCAGTGGCCGAGGCGGTAGGCCTGGATCGCCTGGAAGCCCTTGAAGTAGAGCAGCGGCTGCAGGAAGCGGTGGCAGGCCGGGTCGCGCTCGTAGACGGCGACGAGGTCGGCGCGCGCCGCCTCCGCCAGGGCCGGCTCGGCTTCATGGGCCTCGTCCGCGATCTCGCGCAGGATCTGGGCGCTCATCTCCTCCGACGACAGCTTGGAGGCGATGCGATAGGCCAGGGCGCGCTCGAACGAGGCGTGGTGCAGGACGCTGTCATGGATCAGGCCGCCCATCTGCGGCTCGTCGAGGATGGCGCGTTCGGCCTCGCGGCGGATGCGGTCCCAGACGGGGTCGATCTCGGCGAGCTGGACGTGGGCATGGGCCATGGCGGGACCTGTCGGCAATCGGTGTCGGTGGCGTGTCGGGGTCGTGCCTACCGCAGATAGGGCCCGCGCGCCAATCTCAAAGGCCCTCGGCCCTCCCCGCCGCTCTCCCCCTCGCGGCCCCCGTCCCGCCGTCGGTCCGCCCGCCGCGCGCCGCCGCCCGCGCGCGCCGCGCCTCCAGCGCGGCGAGCAGCAGCGTCAGGGCCGCACTCGCCTCCGGCCCGATCCGCCGCACCGGGGGCGCGAGCGCCCGCGCCAGGCAGGCCGCTCCCAGCGTGCCGTCCCCCGCCCCCAGCCGCCGGCCGGTGCGCCGCCGGTAGCGGTCGGCGAGGTCGGCCTCCTCCAGCAGGCGCACGGCCAGGGCGGGGCGCGCCTCCGCCTCGGCCGCGAGCAGCGCGCGCAGCGCCAGCGACAGGTCGTCGAACCGGATGGCCCTCATCCGAAGGCCAGGATCCGCGCCGGCCCGGCCCCCCAGGTGGTGGAGAGCTGCGCCACCTCCACCCGCCAGCCCGTCGCGCCCGGGCCGGTCCCGTCCGCCGCACGCTCGGCGGCGGGATAGGTCCAGGTCGGGGACGACACCTCCACCTCGCGGAGGAAGATGCCGCCGGCGACGATCCCGACCCGGTAGCGCTCGACCTCCTCGCCGAGGGGCACCTCCGCGGCCGTCCAGTCGTCGCCGCCGATCCGGGTGCGCCGGATCCAGCGGAGGGCGAGGTCTCCGCCCGTCTCCTTCGCCGACAGGTGGCAGACCGCGTAGGGGCGAGAGCCGACGCCCCGGAAGGCCAGTTCGGCATGGCGCCAGGTGGGATCGCCCGGGGGCCGCGCCTCCGGCCCCCAGCGGTAATGCCGGGCGAGGCCCCGCGTCCCGGGGGCGAGCTGCACTTGCCGCACCCGGCCGTCCAGCAGCACGACGCGGCTGCCCGCCGGCCACTCCTGCGGCATCGTGCCGTCCGTCCCCGCCTGCCCGCGCAGCCGCATCCGCAGGTCCCACAGGTCCGGCCCCACCGCCTCGGCCTCGGCGAATTGCAGCACCTCCCAGGGTTCCGGCCCGCCCGTGCCGATGGCGAGCGCGTTGCGCCCGGCCAGGACCTGTGCCTCGCTCGCGCTCGAGAAGGCGCCGCGCAGCAGCCGCACCCGCAGCGCCGGGCCCCGGTCCCACAGGCCCGGCGCCGCGGCGCGGAGCGTCGTCTCGGTCACGCCGATCGTGGCGGGACGGACGGAGCGGGCCAGTGGCACGTATCCGGCATCCTCCGGAGCCGAGAGCAGGGCGACCGGGCCCGGCCAGGGCCGGGACGACAGCGCCAGATGCGGCGCGTGGGGCGTCTCCCCACCCGTCAGGAGAGGCAGGTCGAGGAACAGCGCGGTCACCGGCACCGGCGGGGCGAAGGGCGCGGGCGCCCCCTCCTCGTCGCCGGTCTCGTGCGGGACGTAGAGGCCGGGCTCGATCCGCGTCGCCTCCAGCGATTGCAGCTCGGTCGCCTCCAGCCGGTCGACGCGCCACAAGGCGGGCTCCCCCTCGATCCGGAGGACGTCGCCCGGACCGATGCCCAGTCGCGACGGCGGCAGGGAGAGGGCGAGCCCGTCCCGCGCGAGGCGCGACTCGGCCAGCCACCGTTCGGCGATCCGCCGCCCCTCGGCCCGCGTCAGCGCCAGCGGCAGGTCGGTGCGGGCGACGCCCTCTGCCGCGTCGCCGGGAAAGCGCGCCTCGCTGGCCGCCGCCTCGTAGGCGCCCTCGGACGCGACATGGGTGATCCGCACCCGGCCCGCCAGCTCGGCCTCGGCCGCGCGGGTCAGGCGCCGCAGGCCGTCGGTCTCGTCCTCGACGGCCAATCGCTGCGGATCGACCGGGACGGGGCGCAGCCCGTCCCGGGTGAGAAACGATAGCGTGCCGTCCCGCTCCACCGCGTCGAAGCCATGCGCCAGCATCAGCGGCTGCAGCGCGGCGCGCGCGGTCGTCACCTCGTCCAGCGCGTAGCCCCGGACATGCCCCCGGAGGCGCGAGGTGTCGATCCGGGTCAGCCCGGCCCCGCGGCAGATCTCCTCGACCACGGAGGCGAGCGGGCGGCCGGCCGTCCGTCCGGTCAGCCAGTGGCCGCGCGCATAGTTTCCGCCGTCGGACCACAGGTCGCTCCGCGCCGGAAAGGCCGGCCAGGGCCGCGCGTCCCAGGCCCAGGCATGGGCCCTCTTCATGTCGACCATCCGGCCGCCATAGACGTCCGAGACCGGGTTGGCCGCCTCCCCTGCGAAATGCCGGTGGACGGCGCGGTAGTACTGGATCTGGATCAGCTCGTCCCGGATCCCGCGCGAGAAGTAGGGCAGGCGGGATTCGCTGCTCTTGGGATCGAGGAACTTGTTCGGCTGGTTCGTGCCCCGGTCGATCGCCGCGCAGCCGAACTCGGTGAAGCGGATCGGCTTGGAGCGCGGCTCCCACGCCGTGGGGACCGTCTGCCGCCGCCCGCCGATGCGCGGGTGATGCGGGTTCGACCACCAGCCCTTCAGGTCCTTGACGCGCCAGACCCACGGCTCCCCGTCGCCATCGGTGATCGGGGTGCGGATCTGCGCGTCCCGCGCCTCTTGCGAATGGTAGAACCAGTCGTACAGCTCGCCGCCCGCGACGTTGCCGGCCAGGTAGGACAGGTCGTGGACGGACCGCGCGACGGCGGCGTCGAGGTGATCGTCCCCGTCGCGCCAGTCGGAGAGCGGCATGTAGTTGTCGATGCCGACGAAATCGATCGCCGGATCGGCCCAGAGCGGGTCCAGGTGGAACAGCTTGTCGCCCGTGCCGGGCGGCTGGTAGCCATGATATTCCGACCAGTCGGCGGCGTAGCTCAGCGCCGTGCCGGGGCCGAGGATCGCGCGGACCTCCCCGGCGAGGCGGCGCAGCGCCTCCACCGCCGGAAAGGTGCCGCCCTCGCCCCTGATCTGCGTCAGGGCCACCATCTCGGACCCGATGCAGAACGCGTCGACCCCGCCGGCGGCGGCGCAGAGATGCGCGTAATGCAGGATCATCCGGCGGAAGGACCATTCGGGCGGGCCGTCATAGGCGACGCTCTCCCCGGTCATCGTGAAGTCCCCCGGCGCGGCGGCGCCGAAGAAGGCGGCGACCTCCGCCTCGGCCTGCAGGGTACCGTCGGGGCTGCCCTCGACCCCGGGCGCGCGGTCGGTGGTGATCCGGCCCCGCCAGGGCAGCGCGGGCTGGCCGGGTAGGCCCGTCCAGGGATCGGGCAGCCCGTTGCCCGCCAGGTGCTCCATCAGGATGAAGGGATAGAACATCACCTCCAGCCCCCGGCCGCGCATCTCGCGGATCGCCTGCACGACGGCGGCGTCGGCGGGCGTGCCGCCATAGACCGGGCTGCCGCCGACGCGTGGCACCAGCCCGGCCGCGGCGCGCCCCAGGCCGGAGACGGACCAGGGCATCGAGCCGTCGGTCTCGCGCTGCTCGACCTTCGGCCTGAGGCGGCACCGACCGGCGCGCAGATCGTCGCCGAACCAGCTGACGACGAGGCTGACCGAGCGGGCGTTCGGCAGTTCGCCCTCCAGCGCGTCGAGCGAGGTGGGCAGGTCCGCCTTGCCGGACGGTGTGGCGACGTTGGCGACCCTCGTCTCGCCGAACTCCCGGCCGAGATAGACCGGCTCGGTGGCGAGCGAATATTCCCCGGTGCCGGGGATCATCGCGACCCCCCGGATAAGGTGCGCCATGTCCTCCGCCCGGGCCGGATCGTCGATGGTCGCGGGGCGGAACACCTCGAAGGAGAGCTGCGGCACCCGGTTGCCGAACGGGGCGAGGTCCAGCTCCTCCATCACCACATAGGCGGTGCCGCGATAGGCGGGGGCGTCCGGCCCCGCCTCGGCCGCGATGGCCGGGTCGGGAAGCTGGTCCTCCGACCCCCGGTAGAGGCGCAGGTTCAACCGGTCCTTCGCGATCTCGGCCCCGTCGGCCCAGACCCGGCCGAGATGCGTGATCTCGCCCTCGCAGAGCGCGATTGCGAGGCTGATCGTGTAGCCGTATTCGGTCATGCGCGGGCGGGGGGCCATGCCCTTGCCGCCGCCGGTCGTGGTGCTGCCCTCGCGCAGGGGGCCGGCCCAGATGACCTGTCCCGGCACCCGCATCCGCCCCCAGACCCGGCCGACCGGGGCCCCCTCGGACGCGCCGGTCAGGCGGAGGCGGTCGATCCGCCCCGTCTCCACCGGCTCGGCCCCCTGCCCCAGCAGGCGCTGGTCGATCGCCCGGCCGAGCGCGGCGCCGGCCGCCCGCCCGATCACGGCGGTGGAGAGGCCGAGGACGGACCCGCCGAGCGCGCCGCCCAGCGCCATGCCGGCGGCGGAGAGGACGATGGTGGCCATGGGACTACTCCGGGATGCGGGGAACGGGACGGGGAAAGGCGAAGCGCGCCACGATCCGGCGCGCCCAGGGGGCCGAGAGCGGGCTCTCGACCACGCCGTGCCTCTCGTAGGCGTGGATGAACCTGTCCGGGGCGGAGAGCAGGCCGAGATGTTTCGCCACGGCGCCCGCGCGCATGCGGAACAGCAGCACGTCGCCGGGCGCGGCGTCGGCGACGGGGACGAGATGCCGCGCCGCGGCAGCCCAGAGCCGCTCCTCCCCCTGCGGCTCGGACCAGTCGGTCGTGTAGGGCGGCGGGAAGGCCGGCTCCGTGCCGTGAATCTCGCGCCAGAGACCGCGGATCAGGCCGAGGCAGTCGCAGCCCGTGCCACGGAGGCTGCCCTGGTGCAGGTAGGGCGTGCCGATCCAGCCCCGGGCCAGGGCGACGATCTCGCTCACGCCTCCGCCTCCGGCCCCGGGTTCAGCAGCCAGTCCTCGCCCGGGATGTGCGGGAAGCCGCGGAAATTGACGACGTTGTCGAAGCTGTCGCGGCAGGTGGCGAGCCGCTTGTCGCAGCCGGGCGTCAGCGTGACCGTCTGGCCCGGGACCAGACCGGCCCGGATCGGCGCCCAGAGTGCGAGCCGCCGGCTGCCATCGGGAAGGAGCCGGTCGGTCCTGACCACGCCGGTCAGCCCCGCGCCCGGTCCGTCCTCCACCCGAAGCAGACCGCGCTCGAACCACCGGTCGGAATATTCGTCGAAGATCGGAAAGATGAAATCGACGCTGCCCTCGACCGACCCGATGGCACGGGTTTCGGCGTATTCGGTCAAGTCGACCCGGCAGGCGCCGTCCCCCAGAACCGCCTGGCACTGGGGCTGGTAGGCCCGGCCGTGCGCCACGTTCAGCGGCTCCGCCAGGCCCCGCAGCTCGGCGGCGAAGGCGTCGCCGTGGCGGGTGATCTGGCCGATGGTCCCGGCGAAGCGGAGCATCCGCTGGGACGGGTCGGCCCAGTTCACCAGCCAGGCCTCGACCCCGGCCCCGTCGTAGCGGCCCTGCTCGATATGCTCGGCCTCGATCCCGTCCGAATCGAGCACGCCCAGCGCCTCTGTATTGTCGACCGCGAGGCCCGTTCCCTGCTGGATCGCCCGCGCGGCAAGGCCGCTGCCCGGGGCGAAGTCGGTCCCGTCGAAGGAGAGCGGCCCGTCGTGGTCGGTGAAGCCGCGGCGCAGGCCGTCGCGCCGCGTCACCCGCCAGCAGCGGCAGACGGTGGTCGATCCGGTGGCGAGATGGTCGAGAAAGGTCACAGCCGCACCTCCACGATCGGGACGGACGGCACGTCGCCCGCGCGGAACGACGCGACCGAGACCGCGATCCGGTCGGTGTCGAACCGCACCGGCACGTCGAACTCGAACCCCGCGGTGATGGTCGCGCCCTGCGCCGGCACCTCGAGGAAGGTCACGCGGCCGGTATCCACGTCGAGCGTCCAGTCCACCGCCTCCTGCAGCTGGTCGCCCTCGACCGCGACGACCACGGTCCCGGCGACCGGCTTCAGGATCGGGCGGACATGCTCGATCCCGCCCGAGCCGTAGCGCTTGACCAGCTGCCAGGTCGCGGTGACCTCGTCGCCGGTGCCGATCACCTGGTCGAAGGGCGTCACCCTGGCGGTGGGCCGGGCCGAGGAATGGTCCGCCCAGTCCTTCCACCGGAAACCGTGCAGCTGACCGGCCCGCGCCTCGAAGAAGGCGATCAGCGTCTCGACATCGTCGAGGCTGCGCAGGCCGAGCCCGGCATCGTAGCGCCGCCGCGACTGCGCCCAGGGCGAGTTGCGCTCCTCGTAGCCGTTGGCGAGGGTCACGATCTCCGTCCGCCGCTCCGGCCCGCCGACCGAGCCGAAGCTGAGATTGGCGGGAAAGCGGATGTCGTGAAAGGCCATGTCGCGCCCCCTCTCAGCGGTTGCGCGCGCCATGCGCCATCAGCCGGCCCATCCGGGCGGCGATCTGGCTCTGGCTGCGCTGGAAGCCCGCGACGTCGGGCGTGGCGATGTTCATGGTGACGTGGACCGACCGTCCGGCCGCGGCCTGCACGCCGAGCCGCCCGTCCGGTCCCCGCGCCAGCGGCATGATCGCCTCGGGC
This sequence comes from Wenxinia saemankumensis, assembly GCF_900141735.1. Lineage (GTDB taxonomy): Bacteria > Pseudomonadota > Alphaproteobacteria > Rhodobacterales > Rhodobacteraceae > Wenxinia > Wenxinia saemankumensis. The sequence goes on along the minus strand of NZ_FQYO01000005.1, from coordinate 31,540 downwards.
CCCGCCTCGCCCATCAGGCCGGTCCCGCCCCGCATCGGAAAGGCGACCGGCCCCGACAGAACCCCGCCCCGGGCGAAGGGCATGACGCGCCCCTGGCTGAAGGGCGCGCCGTCCGCATGGGGCATGAGGCCCGCCACGACATTGTTCAGCCCGGCCGCCATGATCCCGCCGACATGGGTCGTCACCGGCCGCAGCGCGGCGGAATAGACGGTGTCGGCCATCGACGCGGCGAGGCCCCGCAGCGCGTCCGACAGCGAGCGTCCGTCCAGGATCACCCCGTCGAAGGCGCGCCGCAGCCCGCTGGAGAACCCGCGATCCAGCTCTCCCAGGTCGCGGATCGTCGCGCCCAGCGTGGACCGCATCGAGACCAGCTCGGACGCGAAGACGCGCGTGACCGTGCCCGCGTCGCCCATCGCATCGTCGAGCCGCGCCAGCGCGTCTCCGTACTCCTCGGGATCAGCCATCCTGCCCTCCTCTCGTTCCGTCGGGGAATCGCCGCATCAGTTCGTCCAGCCGGTCCCGCGCCATCGGGCGGGCGGCGGCGCCGAGGCCGAGCATCAGCGACAGCTCGGCCGGGGTCAGGGCCCAGAACTGCGCCGGCGTCAGGCGCAGATGGGTCAGGCCCGCGCGCAGCATCCCGGCCCAGTCGAGGCCGGGGCCCGCCGGGCGGGCGCCAGGGGGGGCCGCCCCGGTCGCCGGGTCCCCGCTCATTCCGGCACCGCGAAGGCGCGGGCGATCAGCGCCGCGGCCGCCCGCGCCGCGCCGACCGGACCGCCGGCCGGATCCCCGGCGACGAGATCGGCGCGGGTGCCCCGCCAGCCGCCGCCGCGCAGCCCCGCTTCCAGCACAGCGATCACGTCGGCGGCGCGAAAGCGCCCGGTCTCGAACCGCTCGACCAGCGCGACGAGGCTGTCCTCGCCCAGCTCGGCCTCGAGCTCGGCCAGCGTGCCGAGCGTCAGCTTGCAGACATGCGACCGCCCGCCCAGCGACAGCGCCACCTCGCCGGCTTGGGGATTGGCCCCCATCAGGCCGCGTCCGCGACGAAGGTCAGCGCCCCGGCCGAGGCGAGCGACATCTCGTAGGTCGCCTCGCCGTCATGGCTGCCGGCATAGTCGATCGCGGTGATCTGGAACGGCCCCTCGACCACCCCGAAGGACGGGATCACGACCTGGAAGGCGGGCGTCTCGCCGTCGAAGAAGATCTGCCGCGCCCGCTCGTCCGTGGTCGCATCCCGGAACACGCCCGAGCCCGAGATCGCGGCCGAGCGCACGCCGGCCCCGCCGAGAAGCTCGCGCCAGCCGCCCTGGCTCTCGAGCGAGGTCACGTCGACGGTCTCGGCGTTGAACGAGACCCGCGTGGCGCGCAGCCCCGCCACGGTCTCGAACAGGCCGTCGCCCGTCATGTCGATCTTGATCAGCAGATCCTTGCCGTTCTGGGCCGCCATGGCGTCCTCCTCTGGTGAAACGGGGCTACGCTTCGATCAGCGCGCGAAAGGTGAGGTCGATGCGGCGACCGGCGCCGCCGCCCGTGCGCCGCGCGGTGGCGCGGCGGAACCGCAGACCGACGAGCCGGCCCGCGGCCAGATCGAGGGGGGCGCCCGACAGCGCCTCCGACACGGCGGCCGCCGCCTGCTTCGCCGCGGCGAAGCCCTCGCTCCCTGACAGGACCGAGACGGTCACGTCGTGCCGGCCGCCCGCATGGGTCGCGTCCGAGAGATCGGCCACCCGCTCCTCCCCGATCAGGACATGCAGCGCCGGCAGGGGCCCGGAGGGAGGCGCGTCGAAGATCGCCGCGCCGACCAGCTGGGTCAGGGCGGCATCGCCCGCGAGCCGCTGGTAGAGCGCCGCCTGCAGGTCCAGGGCACCGGCATAGCTCATGACGAGACCTCCTCGCGCGCTTCGCAGACCAGCAGGCGGCCGCGCGGATCCTCCTCGCGCACGGCCAGGATGGTGAAGATGCGGGCGCCCTCGCGCAGGCGCTGCTCGGGCCGGGGCCGCATGGCGGACCCCCAGGGCGCGGCGCGCACGGTGATCCGCAGCGTCACCACCGAGAGCGGCCCGCCCCCGCCGCCGGTCTCGCGGCCCGCGCGCGCATCGATCGCGCCCCAGAGCGTGCCGAGCGCCCGCCACCCGCCCGCATGACCGCCGGCGCCGTCGGCGCCCCGCAGGGGCGCCTCGAGCACGAGCCGCCGGTTCGGCCGGAACGCGCCGCTCATGCCGTGCGCCCCCACAGGCGCAGGACGCGGTAGCGCTCGATCAGGGCCGCGACGCCGAAGGGCATGCAGCCGGAGACCAGGCCCGTATCCTCGCGGTACTCGTAGTAATGCGCCGCCAGCAGCAGCACCGCCTGCGCGAGATCGGCGGGGATGTCGGACCAGTCGGGCCCGAACCCGGCCAGCACCTCGATCCGCACCGCGCCGCCCGGGGGGATCGCGGGAAGCGGGCCGCCCCGCCCCTCGATCACCGGTTCATGTGCATCGGGCAGCAGGCGCCACCTGGCCCCGGGGACGACCGTCTCGGCGCCCGTCGCATCCTCGACGATCAGCGCGCCCACGGCGGCGACCGGCGCCAGCGGCAGGGCGACGCGATCCCCGGCGCGCCAGGCCGTCACCCGCAACTCGTATTCCCGCTCGAGCAGGACCTTGCCGGTCCGTCCCTCGATGGCGGCCATCGCCGCGCGCAGGAAGCCGGCCAGCAGCCCGTCCTGCAGCCCGTCCTCGGCGAAGCCGCTGCCGAGGCGCAGGTGCTCGCGGAAGGCGGCGACGGGCAGGCTCGCCTCCGGTATGGATGTCGTCTCGGTCAGGTTCATCAGCCTCTCCGCCCTTGCGGCCCGGTCCCCGGGGGTCGGGACCGGCGCCGATGCGCCGGCCCCGCCGGTCCCGTCAGCTCGCGGCGAAGCGCAGCAGCTTGATCGCGGCGTAGTCGCTGACGCCCCCGCCCACGCGCTTGGTCGCGTAGAACAGCACGTTCGGCTTGGCCGAGAAGGGGTCGCGCAGGACCCGCAGGTCCGGCCGTTCGGCGATCGTGTAGCCCTTGCGGAAATTGCCGAAGGCGATGGCGTCGGCCCCGGCGGAGATGTCGGGCATGTCCTCGGCGATGAGCACCGGGTAGCCCAGCAGGCGCGCAGGCTCGCCCGCGGCGAGGCCGTCGGACCAGAGGAACCGCCCGTCCCCGTCCTTGAGCTTGCGGACCGTCCCGGCGGTGCGCGAGTTCATCACGAAGCTGGCGCCCGCGCGATAGGCCGCGCCCAAGGTGTAGACGAGGTCGATCAGCGCATCGGCCGGGGCGGTCTCGTCGAACTCGCCGGCGGCGCCGGTGGCGACGTAGCCGAGATTGCCCCAGCTCCACGACGCCTGCGCCACGGCCGGCACGGCGAGGAAGCCGGTCGGCTTGTCCACGCCGTCGCCCGCGACGAAGGCCGCGGCCTCGGAGCGCGCGAACGTGTCGGCGATGCGCTCGGCCAGCCAGCTTTCGAGGTCGAAGGCGCTGTCGTCCAGCAGGCGCTGGCTGACGCGCGGCAGGGCGGACAGCTCGTGCAGGCGGATGGTGATCCGGTCGAGCTGGGGCGTGCCGGTCTCGGCCACCGCGCCGGTTTCGGTCGCCCAGCCCGCGCCGCTCTCGGCATGGTCGACGAGCACGTCGTAGGAGGTGCTCTCGGTCTGCACGACATTGGCGATGGCCCGGATCGAGGCAGTCGCGTTCAGCACCGCCTGGATCGAGGCCGAGGTCTCGGGATCGACGAGGTAGCCGCCATCGGCCGCCACGGCGGTCGACATCGCCTTGCCCTCGAGCTCCAGCCCGCGCAGCGCGTCGTCGTCGCCCGAGCGGAGATAGCCGCCGAACGCCTTCTGGTGCGGGGCGGCGCCGGTGGTATCGCCCCCGGCGAGGGCGGGGCGCGACAGGCGCAGCGTCTTGCGGTCGATCTGGGTCATGCGGGTGTCCTGCTGTTGAAGTGTCGTCCTCACCTCGGCGGCGAAATTCCTGAACTCGCCGAGGAAGTCGGTGACGGACCGGGTGAGGTCCTCGGCCGGGGAGAGGCTCTCCCCCTGGCCGGTCGCGGCCTGCTTGGTGGTCATTCGCTCTCTCCTTTCGACAGAAGGGCCGGTCCGGCGATCAGTCGCCGGGCGGCGTCGAACTGGCGCGCGAGGCGCGTCATCTCGGCGGGGGACGGGGCGGCCTTGGCGCTGAGCCGCGCCTCGGCCTGCATCGGGAAGGTCACGAGCGACACTTCCCAGAGCTCGATCTCGGTCAGCCGGCGCGTGCCGTCCGGCCCCCGCGCCGCCTTCAGCGCGCGGTATCCGATGGACAGCCCGTCCAGCGCGCCGGCGGCGATCAGGGCCCGGGCCTCGCGCGCCCGGGCCACGTCGGGCAGCAGCCGCCCCTCGACCCACAGGCCGCGTCCGTCCTCGCGCACCACGTCCCAGATCCCGACCGGCTGCGCGGGATCGTGCTGCCAGAGCATGCGGACCCGGCCGCCACGCTCGCGCAGCCGCGCCAGCGAGCGGGCATAGGCCCCGGGCTCCACGCTGTCGCCGCCCTGGTCGCGCAGGCCGAAGAGCGAGGCGTAGCCGGCGATCCGGTCGTCCGGCTCCAGCGCCAGCGCGGCCGGCAAGGTCTTGGTCTCCAGTTCCACGGGCATTCCCCTCACGTTCCGGCGGACAACAGCGGCAGGACGGCATCGCCGAGGATCACCCCGACGACGGCGAAGACGGTCAGCCACAGGCGCTTCTCCAGCCGCTCCATCGCGGCCTCGAGACGCAGCATCGCGGCGGCGACCTGCTCGAACTGCAGCTCGGTCAGCCGGCGATGCGCCTCGAGGTTCAGCCCCGGCGCGCAGAGAAAGCGTTCCTCGGGCTCAGCCATCGGCCGCGTCCTCGTCTCGTGCCCCGGATCCGGCCCCGGCGGCCGAGTTGGCGGGCAGGCCCAGCAGCCGCCGCTTCTCCGCCTCCGACAGGAAGCCGGCCGCCCCGACCCGGGCCCAGAGCGCGTCGCGTTCGGGCGCGAGCGCCGCGATCTGGTCGAGATCGGGGCGCAGCTCGAACCGCTCGCCCGAATGGTCGGACAGGAAATCGGCGATGGCGGCGGCGACCCGCGTCACCAGCGGCAAGACGGTCAGCCGGTAGAAGGCGCGGTTCGCCTCCTGGTAATTGGCGTAGGTCGCGTCCCCCGGGATCCCCAGCATCATCGGCGGCACGCCGAAGGCGGTCGCGATCTCGCGCGCGGCGGCCTCCTTCGTCTTCTGGAACTCCATGTCGGAGGGGGAGAAGCCCATCGGCTTCCAGTCGAGCCCCCCCTCCAGCAGCATCGGCCGGCCCGCGTTGCGGGCGCCCTGATGCATCGTCTCCATCTCGGCGACGAGCCGGTCGTACTGGTCGGCGGTCATCCCCGCCGCGCCGTCCGGCCCGGAATAGACGATCGCGCCCGAAGGCCGCGCGGCATTGTCGAGCAGCGCCTTCGACCAGGCCGAGGCGGCGTTGTGGACATCGACCGCGCCCGCCGCGGCCTGCAGGGGCGAGAGCCCGTAGTGGTCGTCCTGGGGGTGAAAGCTGCGGATGTGGCAGACCGGGCTCGCCGCGTCGGCGGTCACGGCAAAGCGGTGGCGGCGCCCCCCGGCCGCGTAGTCGTAGCCGATGGGCCAGCCATCCGCGCCCGGCACGACGCTCATCCGGTCGGAGCGCAGGACATGCAGCTCCTGCGGCAGACCGCCCGTACCGACCGCCTCCACGTAGCCGTTCCCTGTCAGCAGGATCTGCCCGTAGAGCGCCTCGAACAGCTCCGCCCGGCCCTGGGCCTGGTTCGGCCGCTCGATCAGGGCGAGCGCGGGATGCGCGGCGTAGCGCCGCGCCGCGTCCTGCAGGACGAGCGGGATCGCGGCCGCCGCCTCGGCCACGATCTTCACCGCGCGGAACCCGACCGGGTTGCCGAGGAAACCCGCCCGGGTGAGCGAGCCGGTGTCGCGCGGGCTCCACGCCACGCGGCCGGCAGGGCCCAGCGCCATCGCCCGCCGCGCGGCCGAGGCCTTGGTCTCGGGCACCGCCCCCGGTCCAGGTGCGTCGGCATTGCCCCGCTTTAGAAAGTCGAACATGCTGGCGCTCCCCGGGATCGCTTGCGTCGGGACCGACAATCGCAGGACCGGGTGAAGACGGGGCGAGCGCGCCGCGCGGTGCCCCGGCCGTCGGCGCAACGCCCCCGGGAGGACGGCGCCCACGAGAAAGGGCCGGCGCGTCCCCCGCGCCGGCCCCCCGGAATCGCCGTCTCGGTTGTCCTATCGCTGGATCGGCCGCATCCTCGGCCCGGCCCCGCCGGACGCCGCCTGCAGGTCCGAGAGCGCCCAGACCAGCGCGTCGACCCGGTCGGGCGAGCCCGGCCCGTCATAGCCGCGCGCCGTCATCAGCAGCATCTCGGCCTCCAGTGCGGGGAACGCGCCGGCATGGACGATCCGCCCCTGCTCGTAGAGCGCGGCGACCGGTTCGGCACGGACGCCCTTGGACTTCGTGGCATGGACGGCGCGGTAGTTCACCAGCGGGTCGACCTGCCGCACCACCGCCGCGACCATCGCGCCGCCCATGTTGACCTCGGCCACCAGCCGGTCGGCGCCGTGACGATGATAGGCCTCGACCGCGGCCCGGGCCCAGACATGGGGGCTTGCCGCCTCGACCGTCGCGTCCTCGAGCACGCAGGCCCGCCATTCCGTGCGCGAGGCCCCGGCGACCGCGCCCGCCACCACGATGCCGCAGGCGTCGGATCGGCTGTGCCCGCTGGCCGGCGGATCGACCGCGACCACGATCCGGTCGATGCCGTCCGGTCGGGGCCCCCGCGCCCGCGCGATCAGGTCGTGCGACCAGAGCGCGCCGGGCGGCGTCTCGATGTAGACGCCGTCGAGTTCCTGGCTCGCCAGCGCCCCGGCCCCCAGCATCGCCCGCATCTCGCGCAGGAACCCGGGGGCGAGGTTGGCGGCGTTCGCCTCGGACACGGCATGGGTGACGACGGTCGAGGGCAGGTCCATGATCTGCCGCAGCAACGGGCCGCTGCGCGGCGTGGTGGTGGCGCAGACCCGCGGATCCTCTCCGAGGCGCAGCGCCAGCGCGAGCATCCGCCAGGCGTCCTCGCCCTTCTTCCACTTCGCCAGTTCGTCGACCCAGGCCGCGTCGAATTGCGGGCCGCGCAGGCTTTCGGGCTCGCTGGCCGAGTGCAGCGTCGCCTGAGCACCGTTCGGCCATTCCAGCATCCGCCGGGTCGCCCGCCATTCGGGACGCCGGTCGGGCGGGCTGGTGGCCAGAAGCCCGCTTTCGCCGAACACCATGACCTCCCGGGCCTGGTCGTAGGTCTCGCCCACCAGCGCGATGCGGCGGGACCGGCCCGGACTGCGCGCCCGCGCGCCCTCGACGCGGGCGCGCACCCATTCGGCCCCCGCCCGCGTCTTGCCGGCCCCGCGTCCGCCCAGGATCAGCCAGGTCCGCCAGGCGCCGCCGGGCGGCCGCTGATGCGGCAGCGCCCAGGCGTCGAAGAGCCAGGGCAGCGCACGCAGCTCGGTCTCACTCAGGTCCTTCAGGTCCTCGGCGATCCTGGCAGCATTGCCGCAGCCGCGCGATCCGGCAGCCGAGATCGGCGCGGACGGCGTCGAAGTCGATCTCGTCGGGGGCGAGGTAGGTTCCGTCATGGCGTTCCCTCCATTCGTTGAACCTGATCTCGATCTGCAGGGCCATCCGCAGGCTCTGCTCCAGCTCGCCGGCCTTCTGGACGAGGTCGCGGATCGTGAACTCCCCGGTCTCGTCCTCGACGGCGTCGAGGACACGGCGCACCGACTTGCGCACGCTGCGCAGCAGGGCGAGCGACTCGTCCAGCAGGTCCGCAAGGCCCGGGGGGACCGGCGGCGGGTCCGTCCTGTGATCGGTCATGGGACATCTCCGGTGATCTAATGAAGATCGCCAGAGGATCGCGCATCGCCCTCAAGGCCTGCGGAAGGCATCGCGCGGTGCTGGGGGAATCGGGGCCGTCGGTTCCGCCCGGCTGCCGATGTCGGAGGGCGCGGGGGGACGGCGCGCCGCCGTTGAACGGGCCCCGCGGCAGCCGGACCGGCCGCCCCGGGGGCCTCAGCCGTCCTCGGCCGCCACCGCGGCCTGCTCGGCCTCGATGGCGCGCCAGGCGGCGACGTTGCGGTTGTGATCGTCGAGATTGGTGGCGAAGGCGTGCCCGCCGGTCCCGTCCGCGACGAAGAAGATGTAGTCCGTCTCGGCCGGATGCAGCGTCGCCTCGATGGCGAGCCGGCCGGGATTGGCGATCGGCGTGGGCGGCAGCCCCTCGATCACGTAGGTGTTGTAGGGCGTCGCCTCGCGCAGCTCGGACGCCCTGAGGCCCCGGCCCAGCACGCCCTGCCCGTTGGTCACCCCGTAGATCACGGTGGGATCGGTCTGCAGGCGCATGCCCTGCCGCAGCCGGTTGACGAAGACGCTCGCCACCTGCGGCCGTTCCTCGGCGATACCGGTCTCCTTCTCGACGATGGAGGCCATGATCAGCGCTTCCTCCGGCGTCTCGTAGGGCAGGCCCTCCTCGCGCTCCGCCCAGGCGGCGGCGAGGATCGCGGCCTGTCGCCGCTCCATCTCGGCGATCACGCCCGCGACGTCGTCGCCCGGCACCACCTCGTAGCTGTCGGGCGAGAGGTAGCCCTCGGCCGGGATCTCGCTCACCTCGCCGTCGAGCACGTCGAGCGCGTTCAGCGCCTGCACGACCTGCCAGGAGGTGACCCCCTCGGCCAGCGCGATGCGGTAGCGGGTATCAGCGGCCTGCCGCACCTCGGTGTATTCGGCCGGCGCCTCTTCCGTGGCGGGATCGAACTCCGCCACCTCGGCGAAGCGGCCCGTCGCGGGGTCGAGCTCACGCACCTGGGTCGAGGCGCTGTTCACGCCGATCCGGTAGACCACCTCGGTCCCGCAGGTCGACTGGCCGCCGCGGGTCACGATGTCGACGATCTCCTCCATCGGCGCCTGTTCGGGGATCAGGTAGCTGCCGGCCTTCAGCTCGGAGGAGCGGCCGGCATAGTCACTGCCGATGCGGAAGATGGTGCCCGAGGTCACCGCCCCCTGCGCTTCGAGCTCTTCGGTCACCCGGCCCATGTTCGAGCCCGGGGCGACGGTGACGCAGATCGCCTGCGACAGCGGCCCCGGCGCGCGGTACTGCGTCGTTCCCCAGGCGATGATCCCGCCGACGAGGAACAGCGCGACGACGAAGAAGGTCAGCGCGTTCGAGGCGATGTTCCGCCACATCACGGCGCCCTGCCGAAGATGACCGAGGCGTTGGTGCCCCCGAAGCCGAAGGAATTGGACAGCGCATGGTCGATCCTGCGCTCGACCTTCGCGTTCGGGGCGAGGTCGACCGGGCTTTCGGCCGCCGGATCGTCGAGGTTGATCGTCGGCGGCGCGACCTGATCGCGGATCGCGAGGATCGAGAAGATCGCCTCGATCGCGCCCGCCGCGCCCAGCAGGTGCCCGGTCATCGACTTGGTCGAGGACATGGTGACGTTGCCCGCCGCCTCGCCCATCAGCCGCTCGACGGCCTTCAGCTCGATCACGTCGGCCATCGTCGAGGTGCCGTGCGCGTTGATGTAGTCGATCGCCGACGGCTCCAGCCCGGCATCCGCCAGCGCGGCCTGCATCGAGCGGTAGCCGCCGTCGCCGTCCTCGGACGGGGCGGTGATGTGGTAGGCGTCGCCCGACATGCCGTAGCCCAGCACCTCGGCGTAGATCTTGGCGCCCCGGGCCACGGCGTGCTCGTACTCCTCCAGCACGACGATCCCCGCGCCCTCGCCCATGACGAACCCGTCGCGGTCGGTGTCGTAGGGGCGCGACGCCCTGGTCGGGTCGTCCGCGCGCTTGGTCGAGAGCGCCTTGCAGGCGTTGAAGCCGGCGATGCCGATCTCGCAGATCGCGGCTTCGGCCCCGCCCGCGACCATGACGTCCGCCGCGCCGCGCCGGATGATCTGGGTCGCGTCGCCGATGGCATGCGCCCCGGTCGAACAGGCGGTGACGACCGCGTGGTTCGGCCCCTTGAAGCCGTAGCGGATCGAGACCTGGCCCGAGATCAGGTTGATGAGGGCGCCGGGGATGAAGAAGGGCGAGACGCGGCGCGGCCCCTTCTCGTGCATCGTCAGCACCGTCTCCTCGATCGACTTCAGGCCGCCGATCCCCGACCCGATCAGCACGCCGGTCCGGGTCAGGCTCTCCTCGTCCTCGGGCGCCCAGCCGCTGTCCTCGACCGCCTGCTGCGCGGCGGCGATGCCGTAGAGGATGAAGTCGTCGATCTTGCGCTGTTCCTTCGGCTCCAGGTAGCGGGCGGCGTCGAACGTGCCGTCCGTCCCGTCGCCGCGGGGCACCTCGCAGGCATAGGTCGTTGTCACGCGCGACGTGTCGAACTGCGTGATGGGACCGGCGCCGGATTGTCCGGCCAGGATCCGGCTCCAGCTTTCCTCGACCCCGTCGGCCAGCGGCGTGACGAGGCCCAGTCCGGTGACAACGACTCGGCGCATGACGCCCCCCAAACGCTTGTTCCAGTGCGGGCCCGTCCTACACGCGCCCGCCCTTCAGGGGCAAGCCTAAGGGCCCTCCCGCCCGGCAGGCCCCCGCCGAGGGGTGCCGTCATCCCGGTCGCGCCGCACCCGCCGCACCGCCCGGCCGGACGCCGCGGGACGCGGAGGGCGGCGCTCCGCCGCCGCCGTCGCGCCGCCCGCCGGGGGCCGCACCGGGCCCCTCCACTCCTGGAGCGGCCCCCCGCCCGGCGGCCCGGACCGGGGCCCGGAACGAGAACGGGCGGCCCCGAGGGGCCGCCCGTCCGTCGCGTCGCAGGAGGCGAGGCCCGGAAGGGCTCAGGTCGCGTCCTTGATGTACTTCACGGCGTCGCCGAAGGTCTGGATGTTCTCGGCCGCGTCGTCGGGGATCTCGATCCCGAATTCCTCTTCGAAGGCCATCACCAGCTCGACGGTGTCGAGGCTGTCGGCGCCGAGGTCGTCGATGAACGACGCGTTCTCGGTCACCTTGTCCTCTTCGACGCCCAGGTGCTCAACCACGATCTTGCGCACGCGGCTTTCGACGTCGTCGCTCATGTCACTTCCTCACGTTCTGTCCGGCCCGCGGCCGTTTGCTTGCCCTTGATGGGGCGGCTCGTTGCCCGATTGCCGGGGCCTTGTCCACCCGCTCCGGTAGCGGAAACGGGCGAAAATCATCCCCGGACATAGCAGAGATCGGGGGACAGGCAAACGCTTTCACCGGCGCGGCGCATGCCCCCCTCTGCCACGCGCCCGCGGCGGTCAGAGCATCGCCATCCCGCCGTTCACGTGCAGCGTCGCGCCCGTGACATAGGCTGCCTCCGGGCTGGCGAGGTAGAGCGCGGCGGCCGCGATCTCGTCCGCCGCGCCCATCCGCCCGGCGGGGATCTGCGCCAGGATGCCGGACTTCTGCTCGTCAGTCAGCTTGTCCGTCATGGCCGTGGCGATGAAGCCGGGCGCGACGCAGTTCACGGTGATCCCGCGGCTCGCGACCTCGTAGGCGAGCGATTTGGACATCCCCACCATGCCGGCCTTGGCGGCCGCGTAGTTCGCCTGCCCCGGATTGCCGGTCGCGCCGACGATGGACGAGATGTTGACGATCCGCCCCCAGCGGGCCTTCATCATGCCGCGGATCACGCCCTTGCACAGCCGCATCGTGGAGGTGAGGTTCACCTCCAGGACCTGCGCCCAGTCCTCGTCGTTCATCCTCATGAAGAGGTTGTCGCGGGTGATCCCGGCATTGTTCACCAGGATGTCGACCCCGCCCATCGCCTCGGCCGCGCGCTTGGGCAGGCTCTCGACCGCCGCCGCGTCGGACAGGTCGCAGGGCAGGACATGCGCCCGATCGCCCAGCGTGCCGGCCAGCTCCTGCAGCGGGGCCTCGCGGGTGCCGGACAGGGCGACGCTCGCCCCCGCCCCGTGCAGGGCGGTCGCGATCGCGCCGCCGATGCCGCCGCTCGCACCGGTGATCAGCGCGTTTCTTCCCGTCAGATCGAACATGGTTCCGTTCCTCCCCGTCACGCCGCGCCGGCGGCGTCCTTGACCTCGTCCGGCGTGCCGACCTGCCGGACGGACGCCTCCTTCGCGATCCGGCGGATCATGCCGGACAGCGCCTTTCCGGCGCCCATCTCCCAGAACTCGGTCACGCCCTGCGCGGCCATCCACGAGACGCTCTCGCGCCAGCGGACGGCGCCGGTGACCTGATCGACCAGCAGGCCGCGGATCTCCTCGGGGTCGGTGACCGCCTCGGCACGGACATTGGCGACGACCGGCACGGCCGGCGGGGCGAGCGTCACCTCCGCCAGGGCCGCGCGCATCGCCTCGGCCGCGGGCTGCATGAGCGCGCAGTGGAACGGGGCCGAGACCGGCAGCATGACCGCCCGCTTCGCGCCCTGCGCCTTCGCCGCCTCCACGGCGCGCTCGACCGCGGCCTTGTGGCCCGAGACGACCACCTGCGCCGGGTCGTTGTCGTTCGCGGCCTGACAGACCTCGCCCTCCGACGCGGCGAGGGCGATCCCGGACGCGGTCTCGAAATCGAGGCCGAGCAGCGCCGCCATCGCGCCCTCGCCCGGGGGCACCGCCTTCTGCATCGCGTCGCCGCGGATCCGCAGCAGCCGCGCCGTGTCGGATAGCGACAGGCTGCCGGCGGCGCAGAGCGCGGAATACTCGCCGAGCGAATGGCCCGCGACGAAGGCTGCGCTCGCCATCTCCACTCCTTCGGCCTCCAGTGCGCGCAGCGCGGCGATCGAGGTCGCCATCAGCGCGGGCTGGGCGTTGCGCGTCAGGGTCAGCGTCTCGGCGTCGCCCTCCCAGACCAGGGTCGAGAGCGCCTCGCCCAAGGCCGCGTCGACCTCGTCGAAGACGGCGCGGGCCTGCGGGTAGGCCTCGGCCAGGGCGCGCCCCATGCCGACGGCCTGGGCCCCCTGCCCCGGAAAGACGAATGCGCGCATGACGGGTCCCCCTCGCTGGTTGGGGGGTGATCTAGCGGCCGGGACGGCGGGCGACAACCGCCGGGGGTCCGCGGCGGGGTCAGGCGGGCCGCGGCCTGCGCCGGCGCTCGACGAGCGGCTGCACGGCATCGAACTGCGCGGCGCGGCGCGACCCGGCGGCCAGGTCCCGCGAGAGTCGCCCGACCAGCGGCGCGATCGCCGCCCGCTCGGCGCGCACGACGGTCAGCGATTGCGTCCCGTCGAGATCGTGCAGCATCAGCCAACCGAGATCGCCCCGCCCCCGGCAGGGCTCGAAGGTCGCCCGTCCCAGCCCGTCGAAGCCGTAGCGGGCGCTCAGCGTCGGCCGCCCGGCGCGGTTGCGCACGACCTCGCGCAGCTCGCCCAGCGAGGTGTCGAACTGGAACTCGATCCGGTCGCCCCGGGTCGCGAACCACAGAAGCAGCCCCGCCAGGGCGGCCATCAGCACCGTCGCGCACAGCTTTATCGCGAGGATCCCGCCATCTCCCGCGCCGCTGCCGAACAGCCAGAGCGCGATCGCCGCCCCGGCAAGCACGCAGCCGAGCAGCGCCGCCACGGCCTGACCCACGACGACATAGGCCGGGGCCGGCTCGGTCGAGCGCAGGATGTAGCCCCAGTAGGTCTCGACCACCTCGAACCGCCGCGAGGGGCCGGGCGCGTCCGCGCCCTCCGCCCGTCCGTCCCCGCCGGGCGTTCCGAAGGAAGCGCGGGGGCCGGCGGCGGCGTCTGCGGCGGTGCTCATGGGTCGGGTCCTCGTCCGTCTCGCGGCCTCCGCCCATCGGGATCCGCCCCCGCATCTGGCGCGCAGATTGGGGCGGCATCTGGGCGGGGCACGGGAAATGCGGTGACGCCGGCCCGCCGGGCTCGCCCGCGGCGCCGCCCCGCCCGGCCCCCGCGCCCCTTGCGCCGCGGCCCCGCCCGGCGTAAGGGCGGGACTTCTTCCGCGGACCTCACCGATGAACCGCGCAGTCTCTCGTGGGCGGGGGGCGGAAGAGCCTCGGCCCCGTCCTATGAAATGCGCCGCGACAACAGGAGAATGCATGCCGCTGTACGAGCATGTCTTCATCGCGCGTCAGGACCTGTCCAACGCGCAGGCCGAAACGCTGATCGACCATTTCACCCAGGTCCTTTCCGACAACGAGGGCAAGGTCCTCGACAAGGAATACTGGGGCGTCAAGACGATGGCCTACAAGATCAACAAGAACCGCAAGGGGCACTACGCCTTCCTGCGCACCGACGCCCCCGCGCCGGCCGTGCAGGAGATGGAGCGCCTGATGCGCCTGCACGACGACGTCATGCGCGTCATGACGATCAAGGTGGAGGCCCACGAAGAGGGTCCCTCCGTCCAGATGCAGAAGCGCGACGAGCGCGATTCGCGCCGCGACCGCCGGTAAGGAGATCGACACATGGCCGCCAAACCGTTTTTCCGCCGCCGCAAGACCGATCCGTTCGAGGGCCCCGACGCGCCCAAGATCGACTACAAGGACACGCGTCTGCTGCAGCGCTACATCTCCGAGCGGGGCAAGATCGTCCCCTCCCGGATCACCGCCGTCGGCGCCAAGAACCAGCGCAAGCTCGCCCAGGCGATCAAGCGCGCCCGGTTCCTGGCCCTTCTGCCCTACGCCGTGAAGTAAGGAGGGACACCCCATGGACGTCATCCTGCTGGAACGCGTCGCCAAGCTCGGCCAGATGGGCGAGATCGTCTCCGTGAAGGAGGGCTACGCCCGCAACTTCCTTCTGCCCCAGGGCAAGGCCCTGCGCGCGAACGAGGCCAACAAGGCCCGGTTCGAGGACCAGAAGGCCCATCTCGAGGCCCAGAACCTCGAGACCAAGAAGGAGGCCGAGAGCCTCGCCACCCGCCTCGACGGTGAGACCTACGTCATCATCCGCCAGGCCTCCGACGGTGGCGCGCTCTACGGCTCCGTGACCCCCCGCGACGTGGCCGAGGCCGCCGGCGGCAAGGGCACGACCATCGACAAGCGCCAGATCGTGCTCACCGGCCCGATCAAGGAGCTCGGCCTGCACAAGGTCACCGTGAACCTGCACCCCGAAGTCGACGTGCAGATCACCGTGAACGTGGCCCGCTCCGAGGAGGAGGCCGAGCTCCAGGCGTCCGGCAAGTCGATCCAGGAGGCCGCCGCCGAAGAGGAGGCCGCCGCCGAATACGAGATCCAGAACCTGTTCGACGACATCGGCTCGGCCGGTCAGGACGAAGGCACCTCCGTCGACGACATCCTCGATGCCGTCGGTGGCGGTCGCTCGCGGGACGACGAGAACCGCGACTGAGTCCGGATCGTCCGGCGCCGCTACGGAAGGGCCGCCCCGCGAGGGGCGGCCCTTTCGCGTTCCGGGGTCGACGCCCCGCGGCCGCGGACGGACGCGGAGGCGCCTGCGGCCCGCCCCGGCCCGCTACGCGGTCCTTTGCGCCGCCCCGGCCGGTTCCTCACCCCGCTGTTCGTGCATCCCGCCCCGCGCGATAGCGACGGAGCGCTGCCGCTTCCCCCGTGGGACCGCCCCCGCTTCCGACGCCGGACGGCGCCCTGTGCTCGGCTAGCCCTGTGCTCGGCTCGCTCGGTGCAGACATCTACCCCGAAAAGGGCGCCACGCCGCGCCGAGGGACAGCCCCTGCCCGCCCGGAACTCCCGCAGTGAAAACTTTCCCCTTGATCTAACCTTTCGATCCGCTCATACTTAGCCGTATGGAAAACAGTTACACCGATCTCGACCCCGTCTTCCGGTCCCTCGCCGATCCGACCCGACGCGCGGTCGTGCAGCGGCTCGGCCGGGGCGACGCGACGATCAGCGAACTGGCCGAGCCGTTCCCGATCTCGCTCCCCACCTTCCTGAAGCACATCGCCTCGCTGGAAGCGGCCGGGCTGATCGAGACGATCAAGGTCGGACGCGTCCGCACCTGCTCGCTCAGGCCCGAGACGCTCGGCGCCGCCGAGCGCTGGTTCGAGGCACAGCGCGAATTGTGGAGGGGGCGCTACGCCCGGCTCGACGACCTGCTGGAAGACATGCAAACCAAGGAGGACAGAAGAACATGAAGCCCGATCACCGCTTCGACTTTGTCGTGGACCGCGCGGCGCATACGATCACCATCCGGCGCGACTTCGCCGCGCCGAAGGAGATGGTCTGGGACTGCTACACCCGGGCCGAACTGCTCGACCGCTGGTTCTCGCCCGCGCCCATGACCACCCGGACGGAATCCATGGAGTTCCGCCCGGGCGGACACTGGCACTACGTCATGCTCGATCCCGGCGGCGCCGAATACTGGAGCCGTCTCGATTACGAGGAGGTGGAGCCGACGGACCGCTTCACCGGCCATGACGGCTTTACCGACGCGACCGGCATCGTGAACCTGGACCTGCCGCGCGCTCATGTCGAGAACCGCTTCACCGGATCCGGCGATACCGCCACGGTGACGGTGGTGACCACCTACGCCTCGGCCGAGGACATCGACACCGTCGTCGGGATGGGGATCGAGGCCGGCATGGGGTCGACGCTCGACCGGCTCGACACGCTGCTCGCCGATCTGCAACCCGAGAGGACCAGAGCATGACCGACCCGATCGCCATCGAGACGATGGTCTCGAAGACCCCGGCCGAGGCCTGGGACAGCTACACCGCCCCGGACCACATCACACGGTGGAACTTCGCCGACCCGTCCTGGTGCTGCCCCTCCGCCAGCAACGACCTGCGCGTCGGCGGCGAGTTCAGAAGCCGGATGGAGGCGCGCGACGGCTCGATGGGCTTCGACTTCGTCGGCACCTACGAGGAGGTGACGCCGGCCGAGAGCCTGGCCTACCGGCTCGAGGACGGCCGCCGCGTGCGCACGACCTTCGCCCCGGTGGAGGGCGGGACCAGGGTGACGACGACCTTCGATCCCGAGGCCGGGAACCCGGTCGAGATGCAGCGCGGCGGCTGGCAGTCGATCCTCGACAGCTACGCGGCCCATACGAACGGCCTCTGATCCCGGGCACGGGCGGCCCCCCGCCCCGCCCCCGGCAGCCCCGCGACTGCCCGCCTCGCGGGCAGCCCGCCCTGCCTGCCCTCGCGAAAACCCGCGCGGAGCCCGCAAGAGGGTCGCATCCCTGTCACGACCGTCCGATACTCCCGCCATGACTCGCCCGGCAGCAGACCGGGATCCATCAGGGAGTAGACCTATGACCTTCCGCATCTCGCGCCGCGCCTTCCTCGCGAGCACGGCCGGGGCGACCGCCGTCGCCCTCCACCCCTTCTCCGCCCGCGCCCAGGCAGGCCAGGCCCACCTGCGGCTGATGGAGACGACGGACATCCACGTCCATGTCTGGCCCTACGACTACTACGCCGACCGCGAGGCGGACACGCTGGGCCTCGCCCGGACCGCCGACCTGATCGACGGGATCCGCTCGGAGGCGACGAACTCGATCCTCTTCGACAACGGGGATTACCTCCAGGGCAACCCGATGGGCGATTACATGGCCTACGAGAAGGGCATGGACGACGAGACCGTCCACCCGGTCATCGCCGCCTTCAACGCGCTCGGCGTCGAGGGGGCGACCGTCGGGAACCACGAATTCAACTACGGCCTCGACTTCCTCATGAAGTCGGTGGACGACACGACCTTTCCCGTCGTGCTCGCCAACGTCGTGACCACCATGGGCGCGACCCCGCTCGAGGACGAGACGCTCCTCCAGCCCTACGCGATCATCGAGCGCGACATCACCGACGGCGCGGGCGAGACCCACCCGATCCGCATCGGCATCATCGGCTTCACCCCGCCGCAGATCATGACCTGGGACCGCGCCCATCTGGAGGGCAACGTGCAGGTCCGCGACATCGTCGAGACGGCGGAGGCCTATGTTCCGCGCATGAAGGAGGAAGGCGCCGACATCATCGTCGCCCTCGCCCATTCCGGCATCGGGCCCGAGGAACACGAGCCGATGATGGAGAACGCGGCGATCCCGCTCGGCCGGGTCGAGGGGATCGACGTGGTCTTCTCCGGACATTCCCACCTCGTCTTCCCCGGCCCCGACTACGCGGACTGGCCGGGCGCGGATGTCGAGGCCGGCACGCTGGGCGGCAAGCCGGGCGTGATGGCCGGCTTCTGGGGCAGCCACATGGGCCTCGTCGACCTCGCGCTCGAATGGGACGGGGAGCGCTGGCAGATCGCCGGCCACGAGGTCGAGGCGCGCCCGATCTCCGAGCGGGACGCGGACGGCAACGTCGTGCCGCTGGCGGACAGCTACGAGCCCGTGCTCGAGGCGACCGAGGCGGAACACGAGGCGACGCTCGACTACGTCCGCGCCGAGGTCGGCCAGACGGACGCCCCGCTCTATTCCTACTTCGCGCTGGTCGCGGACGACCCCTCCGTCCAGATCGTCTCGAACGCCCAGACCTGGTATGTCGAGCAGCAGCTCGCCGGGTCCGAGCATGCGGGCCTGCCGATCCTCTCCGCCGCCGCGCCCTTCAAGGCCGGCGGTCGGGGCGGCCCGGACTACTTCACCGACGTGCCCGCAGGCCCGGTGGCGATCAAGAACGTCGCCGACCTCTACCTCTATCCCAACACGGTCCGCGCGGTGCGGATCACCGGGGCACAGGTGAAGGACTGGCTCGAGCGCAGCGCGGGCATGTTCAACCAGATCACCCCGGGCGAAGAGGACCAGGTCCTGCTGAACCCCGACTTCCCGTCCTACAATTTCGACGTGATCGACGGGGTGACCTACGAGATCGACCTCAGCCAGCCGAACCGCTTCGACCGGGACGGCAACGTGGTCAACGAGGGCGCGAGCCGCATCGTGAACCTGCAATACGAGGGGCAGCCCATCGACCCGGCGCAGGAATTCATCGTCGCGACGAACAATTACCGCGCCTCTGGCGGCGGCAACTTCCCCGGCGCGCAGGGCGACACGATCGTCTTCGAGGGGCCGGACACGAACCGCGACGTGATCGTGCGCTACATCGTCGACCAGGGCACGATCAGCCCATCGGCCGACGCGAACTGGAGCTTCGCCCCGATGGACGGCACCACCGTCCTCTTCGACACCGGCCCCGCGGCGGCGACCTATGTCGACGACGTTCCCGGCGTGGAGCTTTCGCCCACCGACGAGACCACGCCCGAGGGCTTCGCCCGCTTCCGCATCCGGCTCTAGCGTCCCTAGAACGGCAGCACCGATCCCGCGCAGGCGGGGCGGCGCATCCCCGCCCGATCACGGCCCCCGCGCGCGAGTGCGGGGGCCGTTTTCCGGCCGGCCGGGGGGCGGACGCGCCCGCGGCTCCCGTCAATCCGCCATCGCGAAATGTGCCTGCTGGTCGCGGCGGACCCTGGCGAAGGCGGGGCGGGCGGTGGCCCCGCCCAGATGGGCCTTGCAGGCGGGAAACTCCGCCCGTCCGTCGAACCGGTCCACGGAGGCAGCACGTCCGCCAGCAGGATGTCGGCCCCCGAGAATTCCCCCGCCAGCCAATCGCCGCGGTCCCTCAAACGCGGTATCGAGCTCGCCCAGCCGCATCGTCAGCAGCTTGTCCCACCGCGCTTTCCCCGCCGGATCGGCGGTCTCCCCCTCGAAGGCGACGAGGCTCCAGGGGAGGGAGAAGATCTCCACCGAGTTCAGCGGCGCGAAGGGCCACTGGATCGACTCGGATCGAGCGGCGGGCTCCCGCGGGCAGCAATCCGCCCTTCTCGCCGATATGCAGCAGGATCGCCCCGCTCTCGAAGACGGTCCGAGCCGCATCCTCGATCCATGGAACCTGGCGGAACGGCTGGTGTGCCCGGTGGTCCGGAGCCCGGTCCCGGAACGGGGTGCTTTCGACGCGGTAGTCGAGGCCCGCCTCCTCCAGCGCCCGGCGCACCCGCAGGCCGCGGACATGGCCGCGCGGCGGCTCGGGCATCCGGTCGTAGGTCGTCAGAACGATCATGGCCGGTCTCCTGGGATCCGTCCCGCCAAATGCCGCGCGTCGACCGTTCGCTCCACCCGATGGACTTTCCGCATCGATCCGGGCATCACTCGCCGGTAAACCGCTTTCCCACGACAGGAGGCCCCGGATGGCCCTCTCCGATATCGCCGCCCGCGGCGTGGCCCTCATCGGCGCCGCTGCGATCCGCGCCCGCCGCTTCACCCGCCATGACGGGCCGCCCGCCATGGGCGGGGCGCCCGACATCCCCGAGGCGCGCTCGCAGAAGATCATGACGCTGAAGATGCCGACCGCGAAGGGTTGGCAGGGCAGCCACATGCCGACACCCGCCGCGGGCCTGGCCGTGACGCCCTTCGCCCGCGATCTGCAGCATCCGCGCTGGATCCATGTCCTGCCGAACGGCGACACGCTGGTGGCCGAGGCGATTCCCGCCCGCGGCAAGCCGCGATCCGCCTTCGACTATGCCGCGCAGGTGACGATGCAGCGCGCCGGGGCGATGGGCGTCAGCGCCAACCGCATCACGCTGCACCGCGACCCCGACGGCGACGGCATCGCCGAGATCCGCAAGGATTTCGCGACCGGGCTCAACCAGCCCTTCGGCATGGCACTCGTCGGCGACACCTTCTACGTCGGCAATACCGACGGGCTCGTCGCCTTCGACTATGTCGAGGGGGCGGACAGCGTCTCGGGCCCCGGCCGCAGCATCGCGCCCTTCCGGCCCGAGGGGCACTGGACCCGCTCGCTCCTGCCCTCGCCCGACGGCACCAGGCTCTTCGCCGGCGTGGGTTCGCTCTCCAACATCGGCGATCAGGGGATGGAGGCCGAGGAGGGCCGCGCCGCGATCCACGAGATCGACCTCGCCACCGGCGCGCAGCGCATCTTCGCCTCCGGCCTGCGCAATCCCGTCGGGCTCGCCATCGAACCCACGACCGGCACGCTCTGGACCGTGGTCAACGAACGCGACGGCCTCGGCGACGAAACCCCGCCCGACTACCTGACCAGCGTGAAGGACGGCGGGTTCTACGGCTGGCCCTGGTGCTACTGGGACCGCATCGTCGACGACCGCGTACCGGCGAACCCCGCCATGGTGGCGAAGGCCGAGACGCCGGATTACGCGCTCGGCGGGCATACCGCCTCGCTCGGGCTCTGCTGGGTGCCCGAGGGCACGCTTCCCGGCTTCGGCGAGGGCATGGCGATCGGGCAGCACGGCTCGTGGAACCGGGCGACCCTGTCGGGCTACAAGGTGATCTTCGTGCCGTTCTCGGACGGCAGGCCCTCCGGCCCGCCGCGCGACATCCTGACCGGGTTCCTTTCGGACGACGAGAAATGGGCGTACGGCCGCCCGGTCGGCGTCACGCTCGGCGGCGACGGTCGGTCGCTGCTGGTGGCGGATGACGTGGGCAACGTCGTCTGGCGTGTCACGGGGGCCTGAGCCCGCCGGAGCGGTTCATGCGACGGTAAGGGGCCGGGTCTAGACGGGGGCGTGACCCCGACCTGACCCGGACCCTGCCATGCCCCTCTTCTCGCGCGCCGCGGCCCCTTCCCCACTCGACCCGGCCGATGCGGCCCTCCTGCAGATGGTCGACGCGACCCAGGCGGTGATCCACTTCACCCCCGACGGCACCATCCTGCAGGCCAACGCCAACTTCCTCTCCGCCCTCGGATACACGGCGGACGAGGTGGTCGGCCGGCACCATTCCATCTTCATGGAGGACAAGTTCAGGGACAGTCCCGATTACAGGACCTTCTGGACCCGCCTCGCGGCGGGAGAAAGCATCTCCGACACCTTTCCGCGACGTTGCAAATCAGGCGACCGGGTCTGGATCCAGGCCACCTACGCCCCGGTGCGCGATGCGGCGGGCCAGGTCTCCCGCGTCGTCAAGGTCGCGACGAATGTCGATGCCAGGATGGAGGCGGTGACCAACCTCGCCCGCGGTCTCTACTTCCTGCGCGAGGGCAACCTCGATCACCGCGTCGCGTCCAGCCCCCTGCCGGACATGGACAACCTCGCCACTGCCTACAACGCGGCCGTCGACAACCTGAAGGAGCTGATCGCGAAGGTCGACGCCATCTCATCCCGCCTCGCGCAGACCTCCTCCGCGCTCACCGCGTCCTCCGGCGACCTGGCCAAGCGGACCGAGACGCAGGCTGCCACGCTGGAACAGACGGCCGCCGCGATCCAGCAGCTCACCTCGGGCGCGCGCAGCGCCGCGGACAGCGCGAAGGGCGTCTCCGACGCCGCCCGCCAGGCCCGGGTCGCGGCGGAGGGCAGCAACGACTCCGTCCGCCGCGTCACCGCCGCGATGGAGAGGATCACCGAATCGTCGCGCCGGATCTCGCAGATCGTGCACGTGATCGACGACATCGCCTTCCAGACCAACCTGCTCGCGCTGAATGCGGGGGTCGAGGCGGCCCGCGCGGGCGAGGCGGGGCGCGGATTCGCCGTCGTCGCGTCCGAGGTGCGCGGACTGGCCCAGCGCTCGTCGGAATCGGCCCAGCAGATCAAGGACCTGATCGAGGAAAGTTCCCGCCAGGTGACCGAGGGCGCGGATCTCGTCGATCACACCAACGCAGAGCTGGCGCGGATCTTCGAAGGGGTGGGCACGATCTCGGACGGCGTGGGCGAAGTGGCCGGCACCCTGTCGGAGCAGTCCATCACCCTGACCGAGATCAATGCCGCCATCGCCCAGCTCGATTCTGTCACGCAGCACAATGCGGCGATGGTGAACGACACGATGGCCTCGAGCGACTCCCTCACCCGCGACAGCGAGGCGCTGGAACAGGAAGTCGCCTGGTTCCGTGACGCGGCAGGCCGCGAGGGGACCGCGCGCGCGGGCCGTCCCAGCCTGCGGCTCGCCGGCTGACCGGCCGCATCGGCCTGCGCCGCACCGAAAAAGAGGCCGCCCCGGCAGGGACGGCCCCGAAGATCCGCAACGGCGAGACGCCGATCAGGCCTCGGCCGCCTCGTCGGCCTCCAGCTTCTCGACCGCGGCCTGAAGCTCGTCCTTCGTGACGGTCTTCTCTTCGACCTTGGCATTCTCGAAGATGTGGTCGACGACCTTGTCCTCGAAGATCGGCGCCTGGATCTGCTGCCGGGCCTGGGCGTTCTGCTGAACGTATTCGAAGAACTGCCGCTCCTGGCCGCGATACTGGCGGGCCTGGTTGAGGATCGCCTGGGTCAGCTCGGCATCGGTGACCTGCACCTCGGCCTTCTGGCCCACATCGGCCAGCAGCAGCCCCAGCTTCACCCGGCGCTCGGCCAGCGCCTTGTGCTCGTCCGTGGGCTCGATCCGGTCGTGATCGTGGCCGTGGTGGTCGGGATTCTCCTCGTGCCACAGCTGGTGGGCGATCTGGTTGGCCTCCGCCTCGACCAGGCTCGGCGGCAGTTCGAAGGAGACCGCCTCGTCCAGCGCGTCGAGAAGGGCCCGTTTGGCGACGGCGCGCGAGGCCTGGGCATATTCGGCGCCCAGCCGCTCGCGGATCTGGGTCTTCAGCGCATTCAGATCCTCGGCCCCGTACTTCTTGGCCAGCTCGTCGTCGATCTCGGCCGGCTTCGGCGCCTTGACCGCCTTCACGGTGCAGGTGAACACGGCCTCCTTCCCGGCGAGATGGGCGGCCTGGTACTGCTCGGGGAAGGTCACGGTGACCTCCTTCTCCTCGCCGTCCTTCACGCCGACCAGCTGCTCCTCGAAGCCGGGGATGAAGGAGTTGGAGCCGAGCACGAGCGGGTAATCCTCCGCCGCGCCGCCCTCGAACTCCTCGCCGTCGACCCGGCCGACGAAGTCGATCACGACCTGATCGCCGTCCTTCGCCTTCGAGCCCTTCTTGCGGTCCTCGAAGTCCTGGGCGTTCTCGGCCAGGTTCGCCAGCGCCTCGTCGACCGCGGAATCGTCGGCCTCGACCTTCAGGCGCTCGATCTCGATCTTCGAGAAGTCGACCTCCGGCACCTCGGGCAGGCGCTCGTAGGACACGTCGACCTCGACGTCGTCGCCTTCCTTCCAGTCGTCGTTGGTCATCTTGACCTGCGGCTGCATCGCCGGGCGGTCGCCCGTCTCCTCGAGATGCGAGGACAGGGCGCCGTCGATGGTCTCCTGCATCGCCTCGCCGAGGAGGCGGGGGCCGAACTGCTTCTTCAGCATCGGCAGCGGCACCTTGCCCTTCCGGAAGCCCTTCATCGCCACCTCGGGCTGCGCCTCGCGCAGCTTCTCGGTGACCTTCTCGTCGAGTTCGGCGGCCGTCACCTTGATCTGGTAGCCGCGCTTCAAACCCTCGTTCAGCGTCTCGGTGACTTGCATCTCGGGCGCGTCCTCTTCTTGCCGTCCGGCATGGATGAAGGCCGCCCCGAGGGCGGCCGCAATTGACTGGCGGCCCTTCTATGCGGGGGGTCATTGCGGCGCAAGGCGGAACCTCGGCACGGGGGCGGGCCCCGTGGACGGTCCGGCATGCGCGGCGGGGCGACCCGGCCCGGCCGACCGGTCCCGATGGTGCGGGTGAAGGGACTCGAACCCCCACGCCTCGCGGCGCCAGAACCTAAATCTCGCGACCATCGAGCGTAGTCAACGCAGATCCCAGGATAGTTTCCCAAGACGAAACGGGAACAAATGGTGAAAGCGGGAAACGTCGCTCAGAGGCAGCCGCGACGAAACCCGCAGCTCCCGCACGATGTCTCGCAGTGCGGCCGAGGCGAGCGCCTCGATCGGCCCGGCCGGTGCCGGCCAGTCCATAGCGAGCGGCCGGCTTTGCAGGATGAGCTCATCGAGCTCGGCGCGGGAGCTGCGGCGGGGCAGAGCCAGGGGAGGACCTCGGCGAAGGCCAAGGCGGGGGTGATCTTCGCGAGCTGGGCGGAGGTCAGGGCGGAACGAACCAACGTAGGCAATCTATGTGGCGGCGGCGGCAGCTCAGTCGCCGCAGACCGCCGAGATGGGGATCGTAGGTTACTTTCTTGCCCGGTTTGAGCGCGCAATCGCGCGGGGCGCCAGCTCGTCAACGTGACGGGCAGGGGCCGGGAGAAGGAACCGGCAATAGTGACAACTCGTTCGACACAGCCTAAAGTCATTTGAGGTGAGTGGCCGAACTGAGATTGCCGCGAACAGAAGACTTCCGCGGAATGGAGTATAGCTTTGAAGGTATTGCTGCCCTGCGCGGTATGTTTTCACGAGAATGGGTGGCCGGACATGTCGCTTTCGATTCTCAATCTTAACGATGAGGGCTATTACACCATCGTATGCCAAAATGGTCACCAAACCAATACAATAATTTGGCAACCGAAGTACGAGCTACTTTTTGAGTTGGGGATGAACGCAATCGCAGACGGTTATCTTCGAGAAGGCGTGACTGCGTTTGCGTCCAGCCTAGAAAGATTTCGAGAAACCTGTTTTCGCTTTATCCTTCATTTAGCTGATGTTGATCATTCTTTTGTCGATGAGTCATGGAAGAGAAATTTCGTTAGATGGTCCGAACGTCAATATGGGGGCTTTCACGCCGTCTGGCTGGTGACCATAAAGGGTGCGCCAAAAACTATCACGCCAAAGCAGACCGAATTAAGAAATAAGGTCGTTCATCAGGGATATATTCCGACCTTAGCTGAGACTAAGAGCTACGGCGAAGCAGCCGCGCATGAGATTGAGGAAAACTTCCGAACGCTCGTTGCGACTTACGGCAGCAAAGTAGATGAGTTTCTTCGTCATGAATTCTCGGGCCGCGCAATGATGAAGAATGTTGATATCAGCACTCTATCTATACCGACAATAATAGGGACCAGACTACAATCCCAAAATAGTATCGAATTTGACGACTGGATCGAGAAGATTAGGAAAGATCGCGTAATTTTCGACTGGCCGAAACCTTAAGGCTCAATTGCCACTAACTGATCCCCAATCCTTGACCTGTATGTCTGGAATCTTTTCTCTACACCCCGGCTCTCGACTCCGCCCATGCCAGCCCCAACCTGCCCCGCCGTGAACTGAGAACCCGGCAACTCGATCGAAGTCGAGGCCTAGATCTTTATCGACAATAGCCCGTACGGGCAGATCGATCGCCGGCGGTCCGGCCGTTGCGTCCGCCCCTCCCTGCCGCGAACTGAGCGACAGCTGTTGCCCCAGCGCCATCGCCATCGGCCGCCTTGGTGGCGCGCCGAACTACGCCATTGAAATCTACCCGCTCGCCTGCTGAGTTCGGGGCCTTGTTCCTGTGGGCAGCTTGGCCAAGGTCGACCTGCCGAGGTTTATTGATGCTGTACCGGCTCGCCTATGTCAGCTCCGCAGTCCGGCCGCTGTCCCCGGATGCGGGGAGGGAGCTTCTGCTGGTGTCACGGAGGAATAACCTCCGCGACGAAATCACCGGCTTCCTCTGCTATCGGAACGGGATGTTCTTCCAGCTGCTGGAGGGACGGAGGTCGGATGTCGAGAAATGCTTCGGCCGCATCTACCTCGACGCCCGGCACGGCGCCCCGCCCCCATCCTGATGGAGGAGATCGAGGAGCGCTCGGTCCCGGATTTCTCGATGGCCTACATCACCCGGGACGAGATCCGGCAGGAACGGCTGAGCATCCTCCGTACGATGAAGGGGTTCCGAGACCACGACGCGCCGCGGACCAACGACCCGGCCGTCGCCGATCTCATCGGCACCTTCACCGGCGCGCTGGCGCGCCAGCGATGGAGCGGGGAAGCCAGGGGGCTGACCTAACGACCCCCCGCGCCTGCATCAAAGTGCCCCTCGACAGGATACGGCTTCGCTGCGACATCGCCCCATGCCCCGCCGCAGCTCCCGCCCCGACCTCGACCTCAACTTCCCCGTGCGCGTGAAGATCCGCGTCCCGCCGACCGGTCTCGGCCAGCGCCTTGTCGAGGCGATCCAGTGGCTGCGCCGCGAGCTGCCGGACCGGCATGGCCATGGCTCCGCGCGAATGCTGCGCGGCGACGCGATAGCGCTCCACTTCGTCAGCCTCGAGGACGCCGCGCACTTCGTCGCGGCCTTTCCGGACTTCGAGCTCGCCGTCTGAGCGGATCACTCGCTGCCCTGCGAAACATCGGTGTCGCAGCCCGCGCCCGCCTGTGTCGAAAACTAAGCAGCAACGGATTGTTTCCGCCTCCGAGCTGCCACGATTCCGCCATACTCCTTGCCGGACCGCGGTGAGGGTGCCTATAGGTCACCCGCGCCGTCAGTGATCGGGTGGGTTGGCCGTGCAATACGACATGATCCTGCGGGAGAGCGCGCTGAAGCGGCTGCCGGGCATCCCGAGCCTGAGACTTCGGCTGGCGCGTGAGGGTCAGCTGGTCGGGTGCCCGCATTACGGCCGCTTCTGGTACGCCCGGGACGAGCAGCAGGGGCAGATCGGGCCGATGATCATCACGGCGGAGAGCCACGAGGCGACCTGCGCCAGGGCCACCCCGGAGGAGCGCCGCGCGATCGCCCGCCTCGACGAGGACGAATGGCGGACGAGCCGGCCGGGCTTCATCGTGGACAACGACCACAGCCATTCCGGCTTCGGAGGCGAACCGGTCTGGCCACGACCGGCGCGCGGCCGTTCCGCGACGACCTGACACCTGCTCGTAAGGCCGGCGCGCGGCGGCTCCATGGGCCACGGCCACCGGTCTGGCTGGCAGTTCCCCGGTTGGGCTCAGAACGGAGCGTTTCCCGGATCGTGGGTGATCTCGAGGCCATGCGATTCTAGATCGGATGGGCGGCACCCACGCGATGACGCCTCCCGAAGCAGGTCCTGAAATGCCGAGCGACGCAGTCTTGAGAGATCGAGCGGAAGCTCGAGCCGAGATCCTCGAGGCCGACGGCCCCCTGAGGACGTTCGAGGACCGGCTGATGGGATGCCCGCACTGCGGGCGACACTGGAGCAGCCTTGAGGTTCAGAGCCATCCGCCTGGGTCCCTGCTGACTGCTGCCTGGAACCACGTTCGGGTCTGTGCCCACGCGACGCCGGAGGAGCGGAGGGCCATTGCGCGGCTGGACGAGCGGCGCTGGCGCGTCAGTCCCCCGCCCCACACCGTCGAGAACGATCACCGGCATCCAGGCTTCGACGACCGGTCCACGGCTCGTTAACCAGTCGTTAACCCCTTCACAGGCAACGCTCCCCCACGGGAGAGTGGAGCATGAAACGCTGGCAGTTCCGCGCCGGATGTCGGCTTGCGGGGTGGTCGGAGATCGACGCCGCGCGGGCACTCGGGATCACGGTCGACGATTTGCGCGAGATCGAGAGTGGAGACCTGGACACCGAGCTGACCGGGCCGGTGATCGACCGCGCGCGGGACCAGTTCCTCGCGTGGCGGCTGGCGAGCGCCCTGCGGCTCAGTTAGCGACACAGCATCACGATCGTTCGTCGCCTCGATCTAGGGTCGCACTGCGGGCGCCCCGAAATTTGCGAATGCCTGAATTCCCGGAAACTACTCGCCGACGGCGCGCGTAGACGTCGCGGTGGCGCGAGGTCGGTGCCGCGCGGCATTCCGAGGGCGACGATGGATCAGACGCGCGTCCTCATACTGGAAGACGAGCTGCTATTGTTGCTCGACCTGTCGCTCATGATCGAAGATGCCGGCTGGCAGAGCGTTCCGGCAGGGAACGTAGGCACGGCGATCACGATCCTCGCGGAACACGCGCCAGACGTGGCCATTCTGAACCTGCTCATGCCGGATGGAGGGACGTCGGAGGCTGCGGCCATCCGGTGCTCAGAACTCGGGGTGCCCTTCCTGCTGTATACGGGAGCAGCGGACCTCAGCGGCGAGTGGATCAGAAGACTCTCGCCCGTGATCCTGTCGAAACCGTCAAGCCACGAGGTTATCATCTCGGCAGTCCGAAAGCTGCTGAGCCGGTAGGCCGTCTCCTGCCAGCTCGGGCAGCACTAGATCCCGTCGGCCAAGAACGGGAAGTCCGCGAACTCGACCCGGTTCCTCCCCCGATCCTTCGCCGTATACAGGGCACTGTCAGCGATGGCGATCGCCGGCTCGAGCTCCGGGAACACCTGCCCGAAGGTGACCACCCCAACGCTTGCCGTGACGACCAGCTCGGGGCAGTCGACCAGGACGATCTCGCCGATGCGCATACGGACGCGTTCGGCAACCCGGAGCGCGTCGATCCGGGTTGCACCTGGCAGAAGCACGGCGAACTCCTCCCCGCCCAAGCGCGCGACGGAGTCCTTCGACCTCAGGGCGAGCCGTGTCTGCTCGACGACCGCCTTCAGGATCTTGTCTCCGACATCATGGCCGTGACGGTCATTCACCGCCTTGAAGTGATCGAGATCGAGAACGAGGATCGCGGCTCCCCGGTCGTCGTTCAGCGCGGCGGCCTCACGGTACCGCGTGACCAGGCCCCGACGGTTCAGCGCGCCGGTCAGAGGATCCGTGAGCACTTCGCGGAGGAGGTCGCGCTGCTCCCTGGTCAGCGACCGTTCACGCTCGATCATGGCTCCGAAGATCAGGGCCCCGATAACGTTGAAGAGGACCTGAGCCGGGACCGCCAGTTCCAGCGCGGCGTTTCGCTGGGCCGCGGGCAGCAGGAACACCACGACGAGGGCGAGCGATATGCTGAGCCCCATGACAGGGAACCGCCACCACTTGAGCGCGACAGCCTTCAGGCTGCTCGGGTTCCAGAGAAGCCCGATGAAGGCAGCGATCACCATCGACCCGACGCCGATCATCGCCCCGCTACCGCCGATCATCAGCCGCGTTCCACAGGCGACGAGGAGCGAAGCCGCGGCGCCGATCGGCCCGAGAAAGGCCCCCGAGAAGGCGACGAAGAGGTTGCGGCTGTCGACGATCACGCCGGGCGCGACCTCCACCGTGTTGAACATCACGAAGGCCGCTCCGATCCCGAACACGAGGCCGAGGAGCAGGTGACGGATGTATCGTGGCCAGCGTCGGCGCTGGACCAAAGCGTATGATCCGGTAGCCAGGGCCATGATCCCCAAGCCGTTCATGAAGCTGATGAAGACTTCCATTCTGGCACCCTCCACTTCCATTGCCCTCAAGCAGACGCGGACGAAAGTGGCGCCGGAAAGGCGGTCAGGTGGCTTGGCGCTAGGTAAGGTGGGAGTTAGCGCCCCGACCCGGCGAGAAGGAGCCCGGCGAGCCGGAGCGCGGCACCGCGGCCGACGGGTTCACGAAGTGGCCGGGGCGGCGGGGGGACCCGACCTAGCGCGATCAGCCGGTCTCGGCCGGGCCGCCGGCTTGGCGACTCTCGCAATCCATCAGGCTCAGCTGCTCGTCATCCGCCACCCACCCCCAGACGAGCGCCGCGATCCCGGACCAGCACATGAGGGCCCAGATCCAGACCACGGGGGACGGCCGCCAGGTCTCGGGATCACGGCTTTCCATGTTCAACAGCTCCGACTTCCACCGGAAGAGGATACGCAACCTCTGGCTGTATCGCCAGCGATACATGTGATCATCGGGGTGCAGGAGATTCGACGGCGCGAAGCTGCTGGCTTCAGCGCCTCGTCGCGCTCAGGGCGACAGAGGACACTCCCGCGCCCCGAGCCTGATCACCTCGGCCCCCGTCATCTCCATCGGCACCATACCTAGAGGCAGCGACAGGAACCACGCTGCAATCGCTGGCGGGTAGTGCCCGGCCAACACCTCCCGCCAGTGCTGCGTGTCCGGGGTCGGCAAGTGGAAGATCAGCCGGGCGCCGGAATGCACACAGCCGGTAGCCAGGTGCATCGTGCAGGCGCTCATGCAGCGGCCCTGGATCTCCGCCGGCTCCACCTCCGCCCGGATCAGCGCAGCCCGTGCTCCGATGCGCCCGCCCCGGTCGTAATCGATCACATAGGCGGACGGCCACAGCGCCCACAGGATGCCACCCAGCAGGCCGATGATGGTCAGCAGGAGGGCGGCGATCATCGAGGCGCCGGGCGCGCCGTGGCGGTCAGGGGGCATCGCTCGGAGCAATCTGCACCAGCCCCGCCTCCCCCATCAGCCCCGCGAGCAGCTCCTGCCCTGTGTCGGCATGCCCCGCGCGCGGGGCGAAGGCGAATTTGACCTGCGCCAGCACCTCGGCGATCGACGCCTGCTCCTCCCCCTCGATCCCGTCGATCCCCGCCTCGATGTAGGCGAGGTCCTCGGCGAAGGAGAGCATGGCAGGCGCGGCCAGGACGAGGTGCGTGGCGGGGCCGTCGGGATCCGGGCCCGCCTCGACCGAGAAGTTGGCGGGGCCGTGCTGCATGCCGGCGAGCATGCGGTTCGCGGCATCCCGGTGGGCGACAGGGCAGATCCCGGCGACGGTGAGCGTGTAGGCGGTCATGCGGCCTCCAGCCATAAAGCCGACTTTTCGGCCACCTGCTCGAGGGTAAGAGCTTCCTGCAGAGCGGCCACGCGATAGATGGACCCTCGCCATTCACCTGGCGTGACGCCGGTGTTCTTCAGAAGCGTGGCGATGCCAATGTCGAGATTGAGCGCCGGTGCCCCTGATTGCGCTTCGTCGAGATAAGGCACACCGTTCCAGAAGCCGCGCACTCGAGTGCCGCTCCAACTAATTGCCAGAACGCCGGTCTGCCCTGTGATGACAGGACCGATGCCGTAATCGCCCGAGTGCTCGTTCCCGACCCCTGTCGGGCGCCATGGAAAACTACCCCCCTGACGACATGAGGAACTGACCCCCTTTGTCGGAAGGAGGTCACATGACGGAAGCAGTATCGCAGGGT
>NZ_FQYO01000001.1 GCF_900141735.1 Wenxinia saemankumensis | reverse complement strand
AGGCCGCTCCGGCGCACCCCACCATCAACACATCAAACAGCGAGGGGGTCAGTTCTTAGTGTCGCCAGGGGGGCAGTCCCTGATGTCGCTGGACAGGCCGGGAAGCTGACTCTCAGTGCGGCCCGCATCGAGGTCTCGGAAGGGCGGACAACGACCCTTCGCTGGGATCCTCACGGACGGCCGGGAAGGGCGGGGAGCGGACGTTCGCTGCGTCGGCCATGAATGTCGGCTTCAAAGTGAAAGTGGCGGTCGCCATTTTGACGGCTGGTTCTCCGCATCGGGCAAACCACACCAAGCCGGACGGCGTCACCTCTGTTCGTAAGGCCTCTGCAGTGGCGAGCCGGTCCTGGGATTCGACTCGTGCGAGCCGATCAGGTCACTTGAGTGGAAAAGAACCGCACCATCTCGATCGATGCGTTCGGGCCTGAAGGATCGGTATAGCTGCTGCCGGCCTTGCCTCCCGCCCAGGCATGGCCAGCACCTTCGATTTCCCACAGCTCGACCGCCTGTCCAACGCCGCTCTGCCCGCGGGTGGTTCGATACGTCCGGCCCGGACCGGTGTGGTCGCGGGTTTCGACCTCGATCAGCGGCCCGGTCAATCTGTGGGCATTGACAGGGGCGACCGTATGGTCGGCGAGACCTTGGAACACGATGCAGGGACGCCCCAGCGGCCTGGCGGACGGGGCAGGGTCGCCGCGCATGGCACCGAACGCCGATACAGCGTCATGGGCCGAGCATGGGGCAAGGCCGGAATGCACGCCGATGGCCGCGAAGAGCTCGGGGTGGGTCTGGCCGAGGATCGCTGCCATCGCGCCCCCGGCGGACAGGCCCGCGGCGAAGGATCGTCCTTCTGCAACGCCATGCTCGCGCGCGATGGTCCGGACGAGATCGGCCAGAAGGGCCGGCTCCCCGCCGCTTGCCGCCTGATCCGACCCGCGGAACCAGTTCCAGCAGAGCGAGCCGTTATAGGCCCGGCCCTGTTCCGGCCAGATCACGATGAATCCCGCCGGCCCAGCCGCCTCGTTCATCCCGGTGCCGCGGGAGAAGTCCTCGGCTGTCTGGGTGCAGCCGTGCAGCATCACGATGATCCCCGTGATGTCGCCGGAGGGCACGAAGAGCAGATAGTCCCGCATCCCATACGCGCAGTCGTGGCGGCGCCGTTCGAGGCGGGTGGGTGCCGCGGCCGCATCGGCAGCGCTCGTGGATCGGCCCTGACTGCCTGGCGCCCTCGACGCAGGCGGGGACCGCGTCGCCCGAACAGACGGCGTCTCGTCGAGGATCTCCGCATCCTCGACATCCGCGTCGGCCGATCGTGTGTTCCGCCTGCGAGCGTGGTCAGTCGCACTACCGATCGCCGGGCGACTCGACGCCGGCTTGGCATCCGGCGATGACCGCAACAGCGACTCCTGGATGAGCCGTGTCGCACTGGCCGGGTTCCCGGCGCGCGTCAGCGCCAGAGATTTCCGCATCGTTTCCTTGAAGTCGGTCATGCCGTCTCGCCCTTCCGGCTGCGTGCGGAACGCCAGGCGTCCGCCCTTGCAGGCGCCCCTGCCGCGGCTGCCCACTCATGAGATGGGGGTAATGCTGCACTGCAGCAATACCGGACGTCATCCCAATTCCGCTGGGTCAGTTGATTTCACTTTCCGAAAAGGAAACCAGACGCCGCCGCTCCCCGTCCCAGAGCTTGAGCCGGACGCAGGCAAGGCTCTCTCGGAGGGTCAGGCGCTGCGCATCCTTCAGAACGGCATGATCGCGCAGGACCTCCGGCAGCCGGTAGAACGGGACGCGGCTCTGGAGGTGGTGGACGTGATGCGCCCCGATATTTCCTGAGAACCAACTGAGGATCGGCGGAAGGATGTAGTTGGAGCTTCCGTGCAGGGCGGAATCGTGGAGCCCCCAATCGGCCTCACTTTCCCAGCTCGTCTCCTCGAACTGATGTTGCACATAGAACAGCCAGACGCCGATCGACGCGGCCAGCAATGTCGAGGGTAGCCAGATCGCGAGAATCGGGGCCAGACCGCCAGTCGCAAGGAGACCTCCGAGCAGGATGATCAGCGCAAGATTGGTTCCGAGGGCGCTGATCCAGACCGGTCGTGCCGCCTTCATCGGGTCTGCCGGAAGCCGGTTCTGCACGAGGAAGAGCCAGGCGGGTCCGACGCCGAACATGACGAAGGGATTCCGGTAGAGCCGATACCGCCACCGCCCCGAGGGTGACATCGCCCTGTATTCCGCCACTGTGAGGGTCATCACGTCGCCGATGCCCCTCCGGTCCAGATTGCCGGCCGACGCGTGGTGGACGGCGTGCGAGCGCTTCCAAACGTCATAGGGGGTGAGGGTCAGAACCCCGAGAAGCCGACCGATCCAGTCCGACAGGGCGCGATTGCGAAAGAGCGAGCCATGCCCGCAATCATGCTGGATGACGAACAGCCGCACGAGAAAACCCGCGATCGGCACCGACAAGGCCAGCGCGAGCCAGATGCTGACCGACAGGCTCATCCAGGCCAGTGCCCAGAGACCGAGGAACGGGATCACGGTGAGCCCGACCTCTAACGCGCTGCGCAGGGGGGAGGGGTCGCGGTAGCGTGCAAGGATGCGGGCCCAGCGGACCCCGTCCCATTCGTCGACGGGATCCGGCCCGGCCTCCTGCGCGGCACTCACGAATGCGGGGTGCGTGGCTTGGTCCTCTTGCGCCGGGCAGCCTTGCCCGGCGGGTCGTCTTGAACGGTCGCCGCGATGGCGGCCTCCTGCTCCAGCCTGGCCGCCCGCAACCGGTGCTGCTTGGCCAGCCGCAGGTTCGTTTCATCCTCGATCAGACCGCGGGCAATCCGATCGGTTTCGCCGGCCCGGGATTCCTGTGGGGACGGCTTGAACAACGTGTCCTTGGTCAGCAAGGGGGCCTCCGCTGGCGAGATGATGCGGGCGACAACTTCGTCGATCGAGAGGGACGTGACCCGCCGGGGCGAATGGGGCGTGCCGGCCGCGGCATGATGCGCGCGGCGATCCACCTCGGACCGAAAGGCGGCGGACGCCGACCGGTCCGAGTGACGGCGCCGCTTGGCGCCGTCGCTGGCCTCAAGCCAGCTCAAGGTTCACCGCCGCTTCGCGTCCGTCGTTCCCGCGCTCGAGATCGTAGGTCACCTTCTGGTCGTCGGGCAGATTGCTCAGACCGGACCGTTCGACCGCGCTGATATGGACGAAGACGTCCTTGCCGCCAGTCTCCGGCGCAATGAAGCCGAAGCCCTTGGATGTGTTGAACCATTTCACGGTGCCATTGGCCATGTCCGTGCACTCCTGTTCGATGCTGCCCGCAGGATGCGGCAGCGTGGCAAAATCAGACTGGGTCGAACGCCTGAGAGCCGATTGAACGGAGGCAGAGCCCGAAGCGGAAAAGTCTCGCCTGTCAGATGTGGGGGTGGCGCGCGGAATAACAAGCAGTTCGAGAATTTATTCTCGGTCCACGTCGAATGTTCCGGCGGTCGGCTTGCTTGCCGGAAACGGGGCTCCATTTGTGACTGACAGTACAGATTTCCCCCCCGACGAAATTTCCGAAAAACCCGTCATCCGATGGGGGACCGGGTATGCCCGATTCAGGTGCGAGCGCATGCGGCTTTTCCGGGTCCGGATATGCCAGAAACGGCTGACCCGCCAAGCATCGGCCGACTGCGATTCCCGGTGGTTTAAAAGCGAGATCATGGTCGACCGCGACGTCGAGGGCCCGGCCCGAAACGGGTAACGATTTCCGCAATCGGATAATGATCGCTTCACTGCGCTATCGCTGAAGCAATCCCAGGAGAGATTGATGACATGCGACTACGGATAGGCTGCAAGCTGGACTACCGTTTTGAACAGCCCACTCCGCTGATCACGATCCTCAATGTCCACTTTTCCCGGTTCAGCGATCTCGAAAGGGCCGATTACCTTGTCACGTCGCCCAGCGTTCCGCTGGAGAGCTACCGGGATGCTTTCGGCAACTGGTGCACTCGTATGGTTGCACCCGAGGGAAACTTCACCGTGGCGACCGACGGCATATTCCGCGACGGCGGCTCGCTGGATCCGGTCGATGAACGGGCCGGTCAGCATCCCGTAGCCAATCTTCCCTTCGAGACGCTCAACTTCCTTCTCGGAAGTCGATATTGCGACACCGATCTGCTGTCGGCCGAGGCTTGGCGGCGGTTCGAAGGCGCGGAGCCGGGATGGAACAGGGTTCAGGCCATCTGCGATTTCGTCCATGGTGCGATTGCGTTCGACTATCTTTCCGCGGACTCGACGCGAACGGCGTCACAGGCCCTCTCGCAAGGGAAAGGGGTCTGTCGCGACTTCGCCCATCTCGCGATTGCGCTCTGCCGATGCATGAACATCCCTGCACGGTATTGCACGGGTTATCTGTCTGAAATCGGCCAGCCGGATCCCCCACCCGACAATGATTTCGCGGCGTGGATGGAGGTCTTTCTGGACCACCAGTGGTGGACGTTCGATCCGCGCAACAATGCGCGCCGCCGGGGGAGGGTTCTCGTCGCACGCGGGCGGGACGCTGCGGATGTCCCCCTGACCCTGTCCTTCGGTCCGAATACGCTGACGGGGTTCCGCGTCTGGGCCGATGAGGTGAGGGGTGTTCGCTGAACAGCAGAATTCCCGAACCCGAGCCCGTATCCCCCCCCATTCATGTCTGGAAACGCCCGAATGTCCCCATGCTCCGCTATAGATCACGACGAAGCGACGACCTACCATATCGCCGAGAAAGCTGGTCCGAGAATCCGGCCTGTCCGGACCGAAGGCGCTTTCCTGGACGACATGTTCTCCGATCCGATGGTTCGGCTCCTGATGTTCGCCGATCGCGCGACAGAAACCGAAATCAGGGGGCTGTATGCCGGCAAGGCCGC
Organism: Wenxinia saemankumensis; assembly: GCF_900141735.1. Classification (GTDB taxonomy): domain Bacteria; phylum Pseudomonadota; class Alphaproteobacteria; order Rhodobacterales; family Rhodobacteraceae; genus Wenxinia; species Wenxinia saemankumensis. The sequence continues at coordinate 820,598 of NZ_FQYO01000001.1, read as the reverse complement.
TGCAAATGACGCGGGGCGCTTTGTCGAACCGAGTTCACCCTCACTCGATATTCGACCGGGCCCGGCAGGGTCTGTGCTTGTCGGTCGTCCGGGGATCGGTGAATGAACCGCTCTTCGCGGGACGGGGATCATTCCGTGCCACGATCGGGGCCGGACGAGGGCGGGGAGGGGGACATCGGCACGGGCACCCCGCTGGTCAGGGCGAAGGGCGACGTGCCGGCGCAACGGAGCTGCCTTCGCTGCCGTGCCCCGTTCCTAAGCGAGGGATTCTCGGAGAGGATCTGTCGGCGGTGCAAGGGTCGCAGAAGCTGGAGCAGCTCCGTGTCCGGCTCGGGTTGGTCGGGGCGGTAGCGGATGCCGAAGCTCGTCATCGATCATTCGACGGTCTACGTGTATCGCGTTCCCGTGGCGCTGGGGCCGCATCGGTTGATGCTGCGGCCGCGTGAGACCCGCGATCTCCGATTGGTCGAGTTCGAACTCGCGACCAGCCCGACCGGCACGATCACCTGGTCGCAGGATGTCGCCGGGAATGCTGTCGCAGAGGCGCAGTTCATCGGGACCGCCCCGCGGCTCGCGATCCGGTCGCGGGCGATCGTCGATCTTTCGGCGCCCGCCTGGCCGATCTTTCCCATTGCGGCCGGCGCGGTGTCCTGGCCTTTCGACTACCAGCCCGATGACCGCGTCGATCTCGGGGCGCTTGCCCGGCCCCGGTCGAGGGATGCGGGCGACCGGCTTTCGCGCTGGACCCGGGGCTTCGTGTTGGGCGAGCCGACGGACACTTTGTCCCTTCTCAAGGACATTGCCAACGGCGTGAGCGCCGCGGCTCTCTACGAGGCGCGGGAGACGGAAGGAACGCAGTCTCCCGAGCAGACACTGGATCTGGGGCGGGGCACCTGCCGCGACCTCGCGGTCCTGCTGGCCGAAGCCGTCCGCACCCTGGGGTTCGGCGCGCGCGTCGTTTCGGGGTATCTCTACGATCCGGACGACGCCCTGATCGGTGCCATGGGCGCCGGATCGACCCACGCCTGGGTCGAGATCTTCGTCCCGGGGGCGGGCTGGATCCCCTTCGATCCGACGAACCGGGCCGTGGGCTCGGCGAATCTCATCCCGGTGGCGGTCGCACGGCGGATCGAGCAGGTCTCCCCGATCAGCGGGAGTCATGGCGGCGGACCGAAGGACCTGGTCGGTCTGTCGGTCGAGGTCACCGTGGCGCCGGTCGAGGATGGCGGCGTCCTGTCCGATTTGCCGCCTTCCGTTCGCTGAAAGGTGGGGTGCCGGCAGATTGGAGGCGGGTTGATGTGCCGCCGAGAATGCCGCGCTTTCAGATACAGACATGCCCGCCGGCCGCCCCACAGAGGGGTTTCAGTGATCGTGGTGACCTACCTTGTGGTCCAACGCGACGCGCACCGACCGAATCGGACCTATCGCCATATGCAGATATGGGCGACGACACATTCCGCTCCAGATGATCCGCGCGCCCCTCCAAGCTTTAGCCGGCTCCCGCAGGGTTCAGACCAGGAACAACGTGATCCCGGCCATCGCGCCGCGGCGTCGGAACGGTTAATGATGGTCGGCTCAGGGGCAAAAGCGCCCGTCAGGCCTAGACGGGTGAAACGGCGGCTATGGGCCGAGAGCGACCGGCTGGCTGACCCTCCTCGAACGTCGGATGCGGGCCGGTCGCGTCCACATCGCCCAAGCGGATCGAATGTCCAGATAGGGCCGGGAACGTCTGCCCTATGAGGTGATAGGCTTCTCATATATCTAGCGCCTCTCATTAGACACGTGGCGATCCCCCCGGCATCCCCTCAGCCTGCCAGCAGCGACACGATGTGGTTGTCCCAGGCGACGGGGTGGACCTGCGGGGCGGGGGCGGTAAGCCAGCCGCCCCCTCCGTCGCTGAAGACGAAGCCCTCCGCCGCGCGCGCCACCCCGCAGATGTCGGGGCGGCGCAGGATCTGCGGCTCTCCCGGGCTGGCCACCTCCCATATCTGCGCGAGTCCGCCGCGGGGCGAGGTGATCGCCACCCTGCCGCCCGCGCCGTCGAAGGCGACCGAGCCGGCATAGCCCTGCAACTCGGCCTGACCCGGGTCCGCATCGGCGAGCAGCCGGACGGGCCCCTCGGACGGCATGAGCGCGAGCAGGGGCACTACCTCCGACAGATCGCCCTGCCATTGCAGGGCTGCGGCGACCGTGCCGTCCCGCCGCGCCGCGAGGTGGCGGATCGAGTTGCGGCGAAGGGCGGGCTCCAGCTCGACGACGCGGTCGGTGCTGCCGTCCGATAGGAAGGAGAGGTTCGGCCGCATCGTGTCCGGGTTCAGCACCTCGCGGTCGCTATCCGGATGGGTCCTGAGGCCGCCATTGGCGACGACGAAGCGGTCGGTCCCGGGCAGGCGCAGGATCTCGTGGGGTCCGATCCCGCCCGAGGGCACCTCGCCGATCCGGAGATAGCCGGCGCCGACGTCCCAGATCCCGATCCGGCCCTCGCCGCTTTCGTAGTCGTTCTCGGTCGTCAGCAGCATATCGCCCGACCGGTCGTAGGCGCCGTGGCCGTAGAAGTGCCGCCCCGGGGGGCTGTCGAGCCGGCGCAGCACCCGACCGTCCGCGCAATCGATGACGAGCGCGAAGGTTCCCGGCCGCCGGGCGAAGGCCACCGCCTCGGCCCGGACGGGATGGGCGGCGGCGGCATGGCCGCGGTCCGGCAGGGGCACCTCGAAGGCGACATCGCCCACCCCGGTCATCCCGAAGAGCGCGTAGCTGCCATTGCCCCGGCGGGCGGCGGCGACATGCGTGGGCGCCCCGACCTCCGCCCACGCGGCGCGGGAGAGGAGAGGCGCGGCGGCAAGACCGCCGAGAACGTGCCTGCGTGTGGGCATCAATCCCCGTCCAATGCGTTGAATCCGGTCGTGAGACCGAGCCCGCCCGCGATCTCGCGCGCGGCGGCGGTCTGCGCGCGCAGGAGATCGGCCTGCACCGCCTCGAGGGCGACCCGGCGCCCCGGATCCTCGACACCGGCAAAGGACGGATCGTCCAGCGCCCGCAGCCGCGCCTCGGCGTCGCGCAGCGCATCGACCGTGTCCGGCGCGTCCGTCAGAGCGGCGGCGAGCTCGGCCAGGGCCCCGGCAGAGGCGAGGGCCATCGCCTGCGACAGGCCGGATCGGCGCAGCTCCGCCCGCAAGGGGTGGGGCGCGTCGAAGGTGCCCATCGGTTCGCCGAGGCGGCGGTCCTTCAGCGCCTCGATCCCCTGGGTGAGCACGGAATAGAGCGCGCTCTGGGCCTCGCGCTCGGTCAGGAAGCGCAGGTTGTTCGCGCCTCCCGGGTCGCGCAGCAGCGGGGCGAACGCGTCCCAGCCTGCGTTCAGCGCCGCGGCCTGCGCGGCGAGGTCGTCCGCGAGGGCCCCGGTCAGGAGGCAGGGCTCGCCGCCCTCGACGATGAGCCGCTCCAGCGCGCCGAGACCGCGCGCCGCGGCGGAAGCGCGGGTCAGCGCGTCGGGCGTCCATGCCGTCTCGCCCTGCGCGATCAGCAGGCGCAGGCCTCGCCCGGTCGCGTCGCGATCGTCCGGCCAAAACAGGATCGAGAGCCCGCGGTCCGCCTCCTCCACCGGGCCGAGGGTCAGGTGCGACATCCCTGCCCAGGCAATTGCGGCATCGGCGAAGGCCTCTTCCAAAGGCCCGGCTTCGCAGGGCGCGTTCGCGAGGGTCGCGCTGGCGTTGGCGAAGGCCGCGACGCGGGGCAGGACATGCCCGTCCAGCACGGCGTCGACATCCGCCAGTGCCGGTGTCGCGACGAGGCAGAGGGCGAGAATACGGATCATAGCGACTCCAGGAAGGCGAGAAGGGCGGCTCGGTCCTGCGGGCCCATGGAGGCGAAGGCCCCGCGCGCGGCCAGCCCCTCGCCCCCGTGCCAGAGGATTGCCTCCTCGAGGCTTCGGGCCCGCCCATCATGCAGGAACCCGGCCTCGGGCGAAACCTGCCTGACGAGGCCGAGGCCCCAGAGCGGCGGCGTGCGCCATTCCGCGCCGGTGGCCTGCCCGGCGGGTAATTCGTCGGCGAGGCCGGGCCCCATGTCGTGCAGCAGGAAGTCCGAATAGGGCCAGATCAGCTGGAACGACCGTTCGGGCTCCCCCTCGATCCGGTCGGTCACGAAGGTCGGACGGTGACAGGCGGGGCAGCCCGCCCCGTAGAAGAGCTCCCGTCCCCGCAGGACCGCGGAATCGTCCACCGACGCCCGGGCGGGCACGGCTAGGTTGCGGGTGTAGAAGGTGACGAGGTCGAGGCTCTCGCCCGACACCTCAAACCCGCCCTGCGCGGGATCGGCGCCGTGGGGGGCGGCCCGGCACGCCGTCTGCGCCTCGGTGCAGTCGCCCCAGGGGTCCGGCCGCAGGGGAGAGGCGAGCCCGATATCGGCGTGGAAGGCGTCGGCCGCCTGCTGGCGGAGCGTCGGCGTCGTCGCGCGCACCCCGAACCGGCCGAGCATCGGCGCATCGTGTTCCGGCGACCAGACGATGTTGGGCCGGCCGCTGATCCCGTCGCCATCCGCATCCTCGGGATCGGCGAGGGCGAGGATGTCGGCCTCCGGGATCGCCTCGACGAGGCCGAGCCCGATCATCTGCGGGGCCACGCGGGGGGAGATGCGGGTATCCGGAGAGAGCGGCCCGTAGGCGAGGTCCTCCAGCGACCAGACCGGGCGGCGGAGAGACGCGGTCCCGCCGCCGGCCAGCGCCACGCTCTCCGCCTCTTCCCACTCGACGCGGACGTGGCCCTCGGCGGCGATGCCGGGAACGGAGGCATCGGAGAACTGGTGACCGTAGACCGGATCGGGCGCAGCGCCGAGATAGGCCTCGATCTCGCCGCGCGCGGCGTCCACGTCCAGCGGCTGGCCCAGACGGACGACGAGGCTGCCGGCATCGTCCTGTGGCCCGACCGGCGCGTGGCCGCGCCCGTCCTTGATGTGGCAATCCTGGCAGGACCGGACGTTGTAGAGCGGTCCGAGCCCGTCCGAGGCGATGGTCGAGGCGGGTGCCGTGACCCAGAGCCGCTCGAACAGGCCGTTGCCGACCGCGAAATCGGCGCGCTGCGCGAAGTCGAGATTGCCCTGCGGCAGGCTGAACGCCTCGCGGTCGTCCCGCCGCCGCACCGTCCCCGCGCCGCCCTGGTTCGCCTCGAAGGCCCAGGGCGCGGCGAAGTCGGTCGGCAGGGCGGTGATCGCCGCTACGCGCGCGGCCTCCGCCTCCGTCCGCGGCAGGATGCGCGCCCCGTCCGGCCCATCGGCGGCCAGCGCGCCACCCAGCAGCGCAATCGCGCCGGCCGTCGCCGCGCGGCGCGCGATCCTCGCCCCGGTCATGTGCCGCCAGCCGGCCATCGCATCCTCACCTTGCAATGATGGGGCAGGGGGCCGGCGTCTTCCTCCATGGCCCCCCGCCATGACCGTCATTCGAAGACGGCGTTCGGATCGTCCAGGCTGTCCGACCCCTCGAAGGCGATGGCCGAGAGGTCCAGAGCCGCGACCGCGCGCTCGATCTCGCGGGTCTGCGCGACGAGCCCGTCGATGGCGGCCTGGATCAGCGCGCCGCCGGCCTCGTTCGCAGGGTTCAGCATCATGTCGTAATGCAGTCCCGCCTCGGCGGCGACGACCATCTCGGTCATCTCCATCTGCGTGGCGTCCAGCGCGGCCTTCAGCGCCTCGGCCACGGCGGGATCGCTCTCGGACAGCAGCTCGTGCAGCGAGGGGCCGGAGGTGACGGTGCCGTCGATCCCGACATACCGGCCGAGATAGACGTTCCGGATGCCGAGCGCGTCGTAGAAATGGTCCCAGTGCGTGTTGTCCGAGAAGCAGGAATGCTCTTCCTCGGGATCGTTCAGCAGCAGGCCGAGCTGCATCCGCTCGCCTGCCTGCTCCCCGTAGGAAAGCGAGCCCATCCCGGTCAGGATCCGCTGCAGGCCTGTCTCGCCCTCCAGCGCGTCCTGCCGCGCCGCGCCGCCCTCACCCCAGGCGATGGCCATCTCCTCGAGGTCGGTCACGAGCAGATCGGTGGCTGCCTGCAGGTAGGCGCCGCGCCGGTCGCAATTGTCGTTCGTGCAGTCCGTCCCGGTGGCGTAATCAGTCCAGGGCCGCTCGCCGGCGGTGGCATCGTAGGGCCCGATATCCTGTCCCCACAGGAGGAACTCGATCGCGTGGTAGCCGGTGGCGACGTTCGCCTCGGCCCCGCCCGCCTCGTGCAGCGTGTCTTGGAGGAGGGCCGGTGTGATCTCGGTCGCGTCGATCTCGGCGCCCGAGAGGGTGAAGGCCCGGTTGGCGATGACGTTCAGCCCCGCGGCGGGATTGCCGTCATAGCCCTCGGCCGGGGCGGTGCCCTCGGCCGAGACGTAGTCGATCAGCCCTTCGTCCAGCGGCCAGGCATTCACCCGCCCCTCCCAGTCATCGACGATCGGATTGCCGAAGCGGTAGACCTCGGTCTGCTGGTAGGGCACCCGCGCCGCGAGCCACGCCTCCCGCGCACGGGTCAGCCCCTCCGGCGAGGGCGCGACGAGGAAGGCTTCTACCGCCGATTGCAGCGTCCGGGCGGAGGCCAGGCTGTCGCCGTAAGCGGCTTCGGCGATGTCGGCATAGGTCTCCAGCACCTCCGCCGGCTGGGTGGCGAGAGCAGAACTCGCGGCGAGGGCGGGAAGGCAAGCGGCGGCGAGAAGGCGTCTCATGGGGTCGAGGTTCCGTCGTCTGGGGATCATTTGATCGCAGTGGGGGCGGCCGTCATCCGGAGAGCATCGTGCCGGCAGGTCCACGTCGCCTGACCTGTCCCGTGCAGAGCTTCACCTATGAAGGTCGGGCGGCGGTGAGCCCGCTTCCGGCCCTCGGCCGCTATTGCTGGATACCTGACAATATGCATCAGAAATGTCCAGCGCCAAGGTGTGCATCTGTCTCGATGGCGTTTGCGTCTCCGCTGACAGGACCAGCGATTCAGGGTGAAGTCCGCGCCTAGGCGGCCGAGGCAACCCAAGCGGTCCAGATCTCCCCCGACTCGGCAATCGCGAATGCGACCTCGAACTAGATGTCTGGCTAGCGAGCCTTGCTGTCCATCTTCGTAGGGAGCGCCAGGAGTTGCAGCGCCTGAAGGTTGTCGGTCTGACGGTCTTCCTAGGTATGCTTGGTTCGTCGTCTGGAGTAACTTTCAAATGCGAGAGTTTCAGCTCGGGGAAGCCGCGCGGCACCGGTGATCCGGTCGGCGAACGTCAGCAACGAGTTGGGAACGCCTGTCCGATCCGGGCCCGCCGAACGTCCGGTTTGCGCCGAAAGGGCCCGTGACGGACGAATACTAACGAATGTCCGCTCCGGGCTGAGAGCGCCTGAAAGAGAGAACACCCTTTCTGGTCGAGAGAGCAGTTCATTCTCGGAGCTCGCGTAGGGCCGCTCCGCAGAGCGGCCCGATCGCTCGGATCAGTGGGTCAGCCCGCTGCCGCCGATCGCGATGATGTTGTAGGGCAGTCCCCTGAGGGGGATGGTGCCGGTCTCGTCCAGGCTGCCCGCTTCGAGGACGCGCAAAACCGCCGCGTTCGGATCCGTCAGAACGATCCGGTCATCGGCCAGGGCGAGACGCGGCCGGGGATCGCGCCAGTGGCCGTCCATCGAATAGGGCTGCGTGACCTGCCGGCTGTCCTCGATCTCCGCCGAAAGCAGGTTCAGCCGGTGCAGCGGGCCGTCTTCGGTGAAGACATAGGCGTATTGCGGCCGGGCGGGGTCGAAGATCGTGTCGACCTCGCGGTAGGGCAGCTCGACCGGGATCATCGCGGGCTGTTCCTCCGGCGAGATCACCAGCAGGGTATCGTCCCCGTAATCGCCGAGGAAGATCTGCATCGCGCGGGCGCCGAGGAGATGGCCCGTCGACTCGCCACTGGCGTCATCGGGGTAGGGGAGCAGCCCAGTCACCGGCGCGCCGTCCTCGATCCGGACGGTCGCGATGCCATCCGCGCAGCCGGCGACGAGCATGTCGCCGGAAATCGCCTCGCCGTGCAGGTCGGTGCAGGTCTGCATCTCGCCTACCGGCTCCCCGCCCGGGGTGAAGACCTGAAGGCCGGCGCGCGGCGGAAGTTCGCCCTCTTCCACCGGCTCGTCCGAAGCGACGGAACTGACGACCCACTCGCCGAAGGGCGTGGCGAAGCCGTGATGGGCGTGCGCCTGCTCGAACCAGGCGCCGGCCATGGAGCCGGCGAGAATGTCGTCCTCGCCGAGGAAGGTGGCGTATCCGCCGCGGTCGAAGTTGATGGCGCTGATGCCGTCATGGGTGACGACATGGAAGGGGCGGGGTCCGGTCAGGTTGCCCTCGATCTGCGCCGGATCCTCGATCCGGATGTCCGCATGATCGCCATGCCCGTCAAGGGCGATGCCGCTGGAGAGGAAGTCCACGCGGTCGTCGTCGGACTGCACGGCCACCACGGCTTCGCCCGAGGCGGTGGGGTAGAGCCGGGCCGGGCCGCCGAGCTCGAACGTCCAGCGGTTTTCGGGCGCGTCCAGGTCCAGCGCCGTCACGGTGCCTGTCGCCTGGTCGGCGACGAACAGGCGCCAAAGGGTCGCCTCCTCGTCCTGGGCCATGGCGGGCGATGCGACGGTCGCCGCCAGCAGCGCGGCGGAAAGTGGGATCGGTCTCATGATGCTTCCTTTGGTCGGGTCGAGCGGCACGCCTCCCGATCCCGGGGTTGCGCATCGCCGTCGCCGTCCCTAACCAATATGATATAACATATCAATCGAAGATATCCGATGGCGCTTTCTGCTTCCTCCATCGACCGCCGCCAGCCCGTCCGTCACCGTCCTCTCCGGCTTCCTCGGCGCCGGAAAGACGACCCTGCTGAACGAGGTCCTGAACAACCGCGAGGGGCGTCGCGTCGCGGTCATCGTCAATGACATGTCCGAGGTGAACATTGATGCTGACCTCGTCCGGGGCGACGGCGCGGATCTCAGCCAGACCGAGGAGACGTTGGTCGAAATGACCAACGGGTGCATCTGCTGCACCCTGCGGGGCGATCTGTTGCAGGAGGTGCGGCGGCTCGCGGCCGAGGAGCGCTTTGACTACCTCCTGATTGAATCCACGGGCATCTCCGAACCGCTCCCCGTCGCCGCGACCTTCGAGTTCCGCGACGAGGCCGGGGAGAGCCTGTCCGACGTCGCCCGGCTCGACACGATGGTCACGGTCGTCGACGCGGTGAACCTGCTGAAGGACGATGCCAGCCACGACTTCCTGGCGGATCGCGGCGAGAGCCTGGGCGCGGCGGACCAGCGCACGCTGGTCGATCTGCTGGTCGACCAGATCGAGTTCGCGGATGTCGTCGTTCTGAACAAGGCAAGCGACGCGGGGGCGGAGCGGCTGGACGCCGCCCGCAGGATCGTCACCGCCCTGAACCCCGATGCGCGGATCGTGGAGGCGGATCACGGGTGCGTGTCGCTCGGCCATGTCCTCGGCACCGGTCTGTTCGATTTCGAAACGGCGCACGAGCATCCGCTCTGGGCCAAGGAGCTCTACGGCTCCGTGGACCATGTACCCGAGACCGAGGAATACGGCGTCTCCTCCTTCGTCTACCGCGCCGGCCGGCCCTTCGATCCGCAAGGGATCCACGACGTGCTGAACGGCCCGCTGCCCGGCGTCATCCGCGCCAAGGGCCATTTCTGGATCGCGACGCGGCCAGACTGGCTGGCCGAGTTCTCGCTTGCCGGAGCGTTGAGCTTGGTCCGCTCTATGGGCCGCTGGTGGCCACGGTCCCCGAGAGCCGGTGGCCGGACCACCCTTCGGCGCGCGCCTATATTGCGCAACACTGGGAGGCGCCGTTCGGAGACCGCCGGCAGGAGCTGGTCTTCATCGGCTCCGGCATGGACCGGGCGGCGATCACTTGGGCGCTCGATGCGGCGCTTGTGCCGGAGTCGGGCTTCGTCCCCGAAGTTTGGCAGAGGCTGCCCGACCCGTTCCCGGGCTGGCGCGACGCGGCGGCGGCATGAGGGCGAATACCGGCAACAGCACGCTGGCGCGGCGGCGCCGCGCAGGTGTTCCCATGGACTCCTACGACCGGCTGCCCCCGGCGCTGCGCCGCTGGCTGAGCGAGGCGGCCCTGCCGTGGTCGCCGCACTCTGCGCTGCGGGCCTGGCGCAAGGCGCTGCGGGCCTGCGGCGACGAGGACGCCGCCTGCGGCCGACTCTCCCGGATCAAGGCGGCGCAGCTGCGCCGCGACAAGGTCTGGGCCATCCGTCGATCGGGACGCGGTTGATCCTCGGATCTCCGTCCGCCCGGTTGGGTTTGAAGAGGCGCGCAGGTGCGGGCCTGCACGGTCTCGCGGCCGGCTTTCGTCAGCGGCGATGGTGACCCAACTGGTGGTGGGCCTCGCGCGCTAATGCGGTCCGAGCAAGTCAGTCGCGCTGTACAGGCAGGCTGACCATGACATCATCGCAGACCGGCGCATGCGTTTCCAGCATCAGGTAACGGCCGCGCTGGACGGTCCATTCCTCGGTCTGCTCCATCAGGATCACTCCGACCAGGCGGCGGATCGCGGCCTCGGTGGGGAAGATGCCAATGACATTGGTGCGTCGCTTGATCTCGCCGTTCAGGCGCTCGATCGGATTCGTGCTTTGAAGCTTGGCGCGATGCTGGGCCGGGAAGGTCATTCAGGCCAGCACGTCCTCCTCTGCCGTATCCATGAGGGTGGCCAGCTTCGGCAGCTTGGGACGCATCTGGTCCGCCACCAGCCGCCACTGAGCCTTGGCGGTGGCTTGGTCTGGCTGGGCGAAGGCCGTGGCGATGAAGGCGGAGACCACCCGGCGGCTGCTCTTGCCGGCATGTGCGAGGGCGCTGCGCTGAAGGCGGACGCGGCAGTTCTGCCAGGTGGTGACAGCATCCGCGCGGTCGCGGCCTTACTCTAGAAGCCCGGGAAATTCCTTCGCCCCGCGAGGTAGCCGTTCGATGTCCTGGCTATTCGGGAGACCGCTTCGTTGAAGTGGCCTGTACGAATGGCCGACGTCCATCAACTTTGTCCCGAAAAACGCTCATCCAGCTGGAAAAAGCGCTGCGCGATGAGCGAATGACCGGATTGGTGAGGCCTGGCGGCTAGTCCCGGGCCGAGGCGAGAGTGGGAAGGTCGAGGTGGCCGCTCTCGATAAGGATCTCCAGCAAATTCAGGTGGTCGGGTCGGACAGGTTTCCGGGCCAAGTCGAAACGCGGGTAATTCGAGGCGGCCAACTGTATTCTGATCCTGTGGCCCGTCCGAAACAGATGACTGCAATGGCCGACCGTGACCTCCACTCGTCCCTCAGTGCCATTCCAGCGGACGATACCGTCCACGATCCCGACTGACCGTCCGTCCGCCGCGACGTCGCAAAGCCGGACCGCCAGATGCAGCGGGCCTGGTGTCGAGCGGACCTCGAGTGATGCCGAGACCCGGCCTGTGACCTCCAGATCGCTAGCGAGAGGCGCGCCGGTGTAGAGCAGCACATCGTCCCTCGCCTCAATCCCCGCTTGATCCTTCGGCCCCGAATTCCGACCGAGCAGCAGGCCGGGCAGGAAGGACGCGCCGCCCGTCGTCGGGACCGGATCGGCCGGGTCGTGGGTCAGACGGCGCGGGCTCGTGGCGCTCGGGGCCGTGTCGTCCAGTCTGACTCCGTCGAGATGGAACCTGAGGTTCCGCGTTCCGGGAATGGGCCAGTCCGTCGCCTCGTGCCAGGTGTTCGAGCCTGTCCGGAAATAATGCACCATCAGTCCTGCGGGCGGCCGGTCGTTGAGCACTGCGTCGAAGAAATCAAGCTGGCGGTCCGACAGGAATACCGTCGAGGCACCGTAACCGAGCCAGTGATCCCCCTGCCAGTCATGAGGGTTGCCGTGGGACCACGGTCCAATGACCAACCGATCCCTAATCGACCCGACGCCCGCATGGCGACTTCGCGCCGTCTCGAACAGTTCGATCGAGCCCTCGACAAAGATGTCGTTCCACCCCGCCGTCACCAACATCGGCACATTGCAGGCCGCGAGTCTGTCGAGATGCTCGCGATCCTCTCCTGCCGCCATAGCACGGTCCTCGTCGAACCAGCGTTTGGCATAGGGCGCGAGGGCGAAGAGATCCGCGTCTAGCTCCGGATCGCGGGAAAAGGCGGCGTGAGGGTCGGCTTGGAGCCGGGCCAGCGTCTCGCGGGCCCGCGCCGCCTCGGCGGGGGGCATCGTCTTGAGACGCCGCTCGAGATCAGGCGGCGCCAGCGCTTCGATGATCCAGAGCATGAGAAATCCGAGCTCGACCGCGCCGCCGCGGTAGCACCAGGTCTCGCCGTGACGCGCGGTGGTGAGCTGGGGCGAGATTGCGGCCAGCCCTTCGGGGCGGGCGCTCGCGGCCAGGACCTGCGTCGCACCGACATAAGAAGCGCCGAACATGGCTACACGCCCGTCGCACCAGTCCTGCGCGCGCAGCCAGGCGATGGTATCCGCCCCGTCCGCGGCCTCGTGGACGAAGGGGTCGAACATTCCCTCCGATCCGTAGCGCCCGCGGGTGTCCTGAACGCAGATCGCGTAGCCACGGCGCAGCGCCGACTGGAAGTTCAGCGCCGAGATGAACTGTGCGCCATGTGCGTCCTCGCGCCGGTAGGGCGTGCGCTGAAGGAGGACGGGGCAGGGCCCCTCCGCCTCAGGCCGCCAGATATCGCCGCGCAGGATCGTTCCGTCCCGCATCGACATCTCGACGCCGTCCTCGATGATGAAACGGCCCATCGCTCACCCCTTGATGAAGCGCTGCCGGACCTGGTCGAAGGACACGGCGAGGATGAGCAGCGTGCCGGCCGCCACCTGCTGCCACGTCGAGTTGACGTTCATCAGCGTCAGGCCGTTGTTGAGCACGCCCACGATCAGCAGGCCGAGGACGGTGCCGAACATCGATCCGACCCCGCCCTTCAGCGTCGTGCCGCCGAGGATGATGGCCGTGACCACGGCCAGCTCTAGCCCCACGCCCGTGGTCCCCGATGTCGAGCCGAGCTGCGAGGCGCTGACCATCCCGGTCAGGGCCATGCAGAGGCCGGAGATGAGAAAGGCGGTGAAGATCGTGCGCCGCGTCCGGATCCCCACCAGACGGGCGGCGGTCTCGTTCGCGCCGATGGCGTAGATCGTCCGCCCGTAGACAGTTCGCGCCAGCAGCAGCCCGACCACGACGGCCACCGCGACAAAGAGCATGGTCGAGAGGGGGATGTCGAGGAACGGTCGTTGGATCGCCCAGTCGAAGCCGGTGACGCGCACGCTCGAGGCGCCGCCGATCGACAGGGTCAGCCCGCGGAAGATGGCAAGCGTGCCGAGCGTGGTGATGAGCGGGTTCACCCCGACCACGGTGACGAAGAAGCCGTTGATGACGCCGATGCCCAGACCCGTCAGGACCGCGACGGCGATGCCGGGCCCGACGCCGAAGGACTCCGCGGCGATCGCGAACATCAGCGCGACAAAGGCCATGCCGCTGCCGACCGACAGGTCGAACTGCCCGCCGATCAGCAGGATCGTCCCCCCGGCGGCCAGGATGCCGGCGATGGACATCGCGGTGAAGATGTTCACCCAGTTCGCCCAGGTCAGGAAATAGGGCGAATTCAGCGAGAAGAAGATCACCTCGAGCGCCAGGAACAGGGTCAGCGCCGCGGATTCCGGGACCGTGATCCCCCGCCGGCGAGGGGCGCCGTCCACCGCGCCGTTCGTCGTGTCAGCCATGCAAGCCCCCTCCGGCCGCGCTCGTCAGGCTGGCCACTGAAATCTCGTCGCGCGCGAGTTGCCGGGTAATCCGGCCGCGCACCATCACCGCGGCGCGGTCCGCCGCATGCGTGATGTCCTCGTAATCCGAACTGGCAATCAGGATGCCGTGACCCTCGCGGGCGAGGCCGCGCAGCAGGGCGTAGATCTCCTCCCGCGCGCCCACGTCGACGCCGCGGGTCGGCTCGACCAGCAGAAGGATGCGGCTGCCGTTCTGAAGCCAGCGGCCCAGCATGACCTTCTGCTGGTTGCCGCCCGACAGCCGGGTGATCGGCTCGCCCCCGTCGGGGCGCGAGCGGATGCCCATCGCCGCGTGCCAGCGGGCGAAGGCACCGCGCTCGGCCTTGCGCGAGATGGTCCCGCCCTTCGACAGCCGGCCCCAGTCCGGCGCGGCGAGGTTCTCGGCCGCCGAGCGCACGCCGAGAAGTCCCTCCGATTTCCGCTCTGGCGGTAGGAAGCCGATCCCAAGGGCGATGGCCTCGGCTGGGTGAGAGAAGCGGACCTGCTGCCCTTCGACCGCGATCGTCCCGGCTCGGGGCCGGTCCGCGCCGAAGAGGGCGGCCGCGAATTCGGGCACCCCCGAGCCGACCTTGCCATAGAGACCCACGATTTCCCCCGCGGTGAGATCGAGATCGACCCCGGCAAAGGCATCGCCGGTCAGGCCGCGCACTTCCATCAGCGGTGCGCCGGGCGTGGCGGCAGCCTGTGCTTCGGCCGAGCCGCCCTGCAACTCGCGCCCGACCATCGCGGTGACAACCGCCCTTTGGTCCAGCTCGTCCACCGGGGCCGAGAGCGACACGCGCCCGTCGCGCAGCACGCAAGCCCGGTCGGCGATCTCGAAGACCTCGTCGAGGCGGTGGGTGATGTAGAGGATGGCGAGGCCCTGCGCTTTCATCCGGGCGATCAGCTCGAAGAGGCGCCGGGTCTCGGCATCCGACAGGGCGGCGGTCGGCTCGTCGAAGATGATGCAGCGCGAGCGCCCGACCGAGGCGCGGGCGATCTCGATGATCTGCCGTTCGCCGAGGCGCAGCGTCCCGACGGGCCGAGAGAGGTCGAGATCGGCGCCGAGCGCGTCCAGCGCCGCGCGCGCCGTGCGCCGCATCGCGCCCCGGTCGACGAAACCCCAGCGCGAGGGCGTCGCGCCCAGCGTGATGTTCTCGGCCACCGACAGGGGCGGCGCGTCCGCGATCTCCTGCGCGATGAGGCGGATGCCGGCGCCCCGGGCCGTCTGCACGCTGCGCAGGTCCGCCGGAGCGCCGTCGATGCGGATCGCGCCGTCATCGGCGGTGTGATCTCCCGCTAGGATCCGGACGAACGTTGACTTGCCGGCCCCGTTCTCGCCCAGCAGGGCGGTGACGGAGCCGGCCGGGAGGTCGAGATCCACGCCGTGGAGAACCTCGACCGGGCCGAAGGACTTCCGGATGCCGCGGACGGACAGGAAGGGTTCGGCCCCCTGCATCAGCAGGACATCCCCGGATAGATCTCGGCCATGTTCTCCGGCGTGATGGCCTCGTGCGGGACGAGGATCTGCGGCGCGATCTCCTCGCCGTTGGCGGCCGCGATGATGGCCGGGAAGATCAGCTCGGCGTAGCGCTCGGGGAAGTAGGCGGCGGCCGCGACGAAGCCGGGCGCGGTCCAGATCTGGCAGTTGCCGGGATCGAAGTTCTGCACCCCGAGGTAGAGGTCGTCGGTCCGGCCCTGGCTGCGCGCGGCGGCGAGCGCCCCGGTCACCACGTCCTCGTTGATGCCGACCACGATGATCCGCTCGGCACCGGGCAGCGCGGTCAGCGTGTCGGTCATCTGGCGCTGCGCCGTGTCGGCCTGCCCGCCGGCGCCGGTATCGATGATCCGCTCACCTTTGACGGGTCCGCACACCTGCTCGAACCCGGTGCGGATGCCGTCCATCCGCTGGTCGTTCACGATCCCCACCGCGAGCGATTCCAGCGACACCCATGCGTCGTGCTCGCAGTCGAAGTTCTCCTGGAAGTACTGGCCCAGCTCGTAGCCGACGATCTCGCCGGCATAGGCGTTGGCCGCGCCGACAAACGAGGTCTGGCAGGGCTGCTGCTCGATGTCGATCGCGATCACCGGCACCTGCGGCCCCTCGGCGCAGATGTTTTGGGCCGCGGCGGCGTCCGCCTGGAAGGTGACGAGGCCGTCGACCTCGCGGGTGCGGAACTGCCGGGCGCAGTTCAGCGCCTCGGCAGCGTCGAACTTGCTGTCGCAGGTGATAAGCTCGACGCCCGCCGTTTCGGCCGCCGCCTCCATCCCCGATTGCAGCGCCTCGGTGAAAGGCACGCCGAGACCGAGCTGGGTGAAGCCGATCGTCAGCCCTTCGCCGCTACCCGGCTCGACCGGTTCGAACTGCACCACCGCGTCGGGGGGCGTGATCCCCTCCTGCGCAAGGGCCGGTCCCCCGGCCAGTGCGAGCGCCGTTCCGGCGCAGGTGGCCGCGACGGCCCTCAAGGTTGCATGTGCCATGTCGTGTCGTCCTCCCTGGTTTGTCGTCCTTTCAGCAGACCCGGACCACGTCGAGGTCCAGAAGCCTGCCGAGCTTGGCGATCCGGCCGGCCACATGACCGACCCCGACCGCGCAATGATGCGCCGGGCCGTGCGCGTTCCACCCTTCGGTGAAGGCGCGGGCTCCGGCGGCGAAACGGTAGCGGCTGTTGGTGTTGCCGATCTCGAGGATGGGGCCGGGCACCGACTCCCCCTCGGCGACGAGCAGCGACACCTTCCCCGCCTTCTCCACGACCGAGAGCAGCGTCACCGGCCCGTGGCGGACCGACATCTCGACCGAGACGCCGCGCCCGACCTTGCCGTGATAGACCTCCAGCGGGCGGACCCGGGTGCGCCCCTCGGCGATGGCGGTGTGGCCCGGGCCGTCATGGCCCATCAGCACCACGTCGTCGTCGTAGTCGATCGCGTAGTATTCGGTGAAGGATCCGCCGACCCCGAGGCTGTCGAGGATCTTCATCGCCTGCGCGTTCTTGATCTCGTATTCGCCCGCGACAGGCACGCCCGCGGCGGTCAGCATCGAGCAGCCGAGGATCACCGACGAGATGATGTCCTCGTGCGCATGTCCCGGGACCGAGACGTAGTAATAGGCGAGCGAGCCGAGGTCGTGATCCTCCACCATCCGGAAGAGCGCGGCGGCCGTCCGGGCCGCCCGGTGCAGCTCGGCCGGATCGCAGCCCTCCTCGATGTCGAACTCGGTCTCGATCCGGGCGAGGACCGGGGCGATCTCGTCCTCGGTCAGCCGGCCTCGGATCGCCGCGAGCTCGTCCATCTCGACGAAGTCGATCACGGTGCCGAAGGCGGCGCATTGCGCGGTCAGGTCGGAATAGATGTCGAGCATTCCGCCGTAATAGTGGCCCATCACGCCCAGCCTGTTGTGGGCCATCACATGGGCAACGCGGGCTGCCTCGATCCAGTCCTCGATCTCGGCGTCGACATGGGCGTCGCCCTCGAGCACGCCGGTCACCTGATGCGCTGCGATCCCGGCCCGGCCGAGGACGTTCAGCAGTTCGGGCACCGGGCATGCGGCGCAATGGGCGAGCCACTCCCCCGTCATCTTCCGCCGGTTTCCCAGCGCGTTGAAGGCCGCGTAGTCGATCGCCCGTTCGGGCTGGAGGTTCAGCACGACGACCGGCACCCCGGCGCGGCGCAATACCGGCAGAACGGTGGAGGAGAGGGCATACGTCGTCACATGCAGGAAGATCACGTCCACATCGGCGGCGCGGAACTCATGCCCCGCCTCGACCGCGCGCTGGGGGGTGTCGATCAGGCCGAGATTGACGACCTCGACCCCCGGCCGGGCCAGCTTGCCCGCGACGATCTCGACATAGCCGCGCAGACGCTCCTCCAGCCCCTCGAACTGAGGCCAGTAGGCGTCGAGCCCGATGCCGAAAAGACCGACCTTCAGCGGCCGGCGCGAGTCCTTCTGCGTCATGTCGTCCTCCCTCGGGCGGGATGCTGAGCCCGCCCCGGGGCGCTGCCACCCCGGCGATCCAAAAAGTGATCTGCTATGCCACGTTAGCGGCAGACAGTCGTTCGGCAAAACGCTCCGGCTTGTAAGAACTGCTCCATTAGATACAAATCCTGATCATGCCGGACCTGCGCGACTACTTCGTCTACCTGCCACGCACCCCACTCTGCGAGGCGCTCGGCTGCACAGCGCTGTCGACCGGGCATACGAGAATCGCGCCTGGCTCGCCGTATCCACCGGCTCGCCATCCCGACGATCACCACTTCGTCTGGGAGAAGGGACGCACGTTGCAGGCCTATCAGTTCGCCCTGATCTCCGAAGGCACGGGTCAGCTGTCGGCAGCGCCGGACCCCGCCAGGGTCCACCCGATCGGGCCCGGCGACGTGATCCTGCTCTATCCCGGAATCTGGCATCGGTTCGCTCCGAATCCCGCCACCGGCTGGGTCGAGCACTGGATGGAGGTGACCGGCCCCGCCTTCGACGCGATCATGGCTAGGGGTCTGCTGCCGGTCGATCGCCCCGTCTGGTCCGGAGGTGCGCCGGCCGAGGCGATCTTCCGGCAGATTCACGCCCTCGCACTGGACGATTCCTACGCCAACCAGCTGCGCCTATCGACGCTCGGCCTGCAATTGCTCGCGTTGCTCCTGCAGGATCTCAAGCGCCCCACGCTCGGTGAAGAACGCCTCGTGGAACGGGCGCGACGCCTTCTGGGCGAGCACAGCCAGCGGCTCTCCTCGCTCGAGGAATTGAGCGAGGGATTGGGCGTGAGTTATCCGACCTTGCGCCGGCTGTTTCTCCGCCAGACGGGCATGTCGATGAAACAGTATCAGACCGAGGTCCGCATCCGCCGCGCCTGCGAACTTCTCCGCAGCTCGGACCGATCGATCAAGGAGATCGCGGGCCATCTTGGCTACAACTCAGCCTACCATTTTTCGGCGCGATTTCGGCATGCGACGGGGCTGCCTCCGACCGATTGGAGGACTCGCAATCGCGCGCAGTCGAACAATGGGATCTGAAGCGGCAAGGACGGTCGACGATGCATCGGCCCGCCGAGCGATCTCCGATATTCATTCCGCCGCCAGCACGCCACCCGATTGGGCAGCATCGAGCCGCGTATAAAGTCCGCCCGCGGCGAGCAGGGACCGGTGGGAGCCGCTCTCGCCGATGCGCCCGTCCTCCACCACGGTGATGCGGTCCACGCCCCGGATGGTCGCCAGGCGATGGGCGATCACAAGCACCGTGCGCCCCTCCGACAGCTCCTCGAGGGCGGCCTGGATGCGGCGTTCGGTTTCGGTGTCACCGCCAGCGGGGAGCCGAGGGACGGCGCTCCCGAAATCGATCAGGAAGAGCCGCCGGTGGGGCAGGTAGTACGAGAAGAAGTCGCGCAGCATGGCATCCGATCAGTGGAAAGGGCGCGACGGGCAGGGTAGGGGGCCGATCACGGCGAGTGGATGGTGATATCGCAGTGCCCGCGCCTTCGGTCATGGACCAGCCCGACACGCGCCCTGTCCTTCGGCAGGGCGCGCGTCGGCAGATCGCAGGGCCGTCCTCCGCCGGGGTTTGTTCCCCCCGGGCGGGAACCGGTCGATCGCTACGGATAGGCGGTTCCCCCATCCCGCTTGACCTGGATCCGCCGTTCCCAGTGGACGTAGCCGTCGTCCTCCAGCGCGGACTCGTCGATCTCCAGACCCCAGCCGGGTCGATCGTGCCGCAGCTCCAGATGACCGTCGACGGGAAGGTAGGGGTCGACCGCCCAGGGGGCATGCCGCGCCGGCTTATACTCCAGCATGCGGAAGTTCGGCTGCGCGGCTGCGAAATGGACGTTGTGCGCGGTGGCGAGGGGCCCCATCGGATTGTGAGGCATGACGGTCGCGAAATGCGCATCCGCCAGGTCCGCGATCCGGCGCATCTCGGTCAGGCCGCCGACCACCGCGATGTCGGGCTGGATGATGTCGGCTCCACCGGCAGAGAGCAGGGCGAGGAATTCGAAGCGGTTGTAGAGCGACTCGCCTGTGGCGAGCGGGACCGTCATCTGCGCCTTCAGCGCCCCCCAGGCGGGCATGTGCTCGGGTCGCAGCGGCTCCTCCAGGAAGAGCGGGTCGTAGGGAGCCAGCGCGTCGGCCAGCTGCAGGGCGCGGACGGGCTCGGCGATCTGGGCATGCGCGTCGAACGCCAGCTCGAACTCGGTGTCGAGGCCGGCGCGCATCGCGCCGAACCACTCGGCGGCAATGCGGCAGGTCTCGCCCCAGCGCCCGGCATGCGGGCTGCGCCGCCAGGGCGAGAGCTTGAAAGCGCGATAGCCGCCTTCCGCGTGATAGGCATTCACCTCGTCGATGGCGGCCTGGGCATCGGGTGCGGAATAGACCCCGGCATAGACCTCCACCCTGTCGCGCACATGACCGCCCAGCAAGCGGAAGACCGGCACGCCGGCCGCCTTGGCCGCGATCTCCCAGCAAGCGTGGTCGATGGCCGCGATCGCGGCGAGGCCGATGGCCCCGGGGGGAAAGCGGCTCTGCTGGATCAGCTTCTGATGGACATAGCCGACACGCGACGGATCGACCCCGACGAGCTGCGTCTCCAACCAGTCGATGACGGCGGGGAGGGCGCGGTCGGGCCCGTGATTGTAGG
This sequence comes from Wenxinia saemankumensis, assembly GCF_900141735.1. Lineage (GTDB taxonomy): Bacteria > Pseudomonadota > Alphaproteobacteria > Rhodobacterales > Rhodobacteraceae > Wenxinia > Wenxinia saemankumensis. The sequence continues at coordinate 800,250 of NZ_FQYO01000001.1, read as the reverse complement.
CCTCGCCCCAGCCCGTGATGCCGTCGGTCGTGTCGATGGCGACCAGCAGCCGTGGGCGGTCGTCCACCCGGGTCATGAACGTCCGGATGCGGTCGATGCGTCTCATGCCGCGCGCTCCTGCAGCAGGCCGTGCACCAGATCCTGCAACCGGGCCCGCGCGGCGTCGGGCAGGTGCGGCACGCCCGGCAGCCGGACCGCCCCGGCGGGGGTTCCGGTCATGCCGAGCGCTTCCTTGATGACGGTTACGTTGGTTCCGTTGTCGCTGAGGGTCCGCAGCTGCTCGAACGCCGCGATGCGGTCGATCTGCGCGCGGGCGGTATCGTAATCGCCCGCGTCGAGCGCGGCATGGATGGCCAGCGAGATTTCGGGAAAGACGTTCACCAGCCCGGAGGTGAAGCCGCGGGCGCCCTGCGCCTGGAAGGCGGGGGCCCAGCCCTCGGCAAGGCCGCAGACCCAGATCGTGTCGCAATGGGCGGTGGCGCGGATCGCCTCGCCAAGCTGGATGGGATTCGGGGCCGCGTATTTTACCGCGACGACGTTGTCGTGCTCTGCGAGGCGGACGAGATCGTCGATTCCGGCCCGGTCCGACCGCAGATAGGCGATGACCGGCAGGTCGATTGCATCGGCCAGGGCACGGAAGTAGTCGATCTTGGCCCCCGGACCCGCGAAAGGATCGCCGGGATAATGGGCCATGATGCCGGCCGCGCCGTCCGCGGCCGCTTCCTGACCCAGGGCGATCGCCTCGCGCAGAGACCGACCGACCGCGGCGGTGACGCAGGCGACCTCGCCGGCCCGCTCGACCACCGTCGCGGTCAGACGGCGAATCTCGTCGTAGGTCAGGGCATAGAATTCACCGGTATTTCCGGCGGCGATCACGTTTCTGACGCCGGCCTCGCCGATCCGGCGGGCGATATGGCCGGACATCTCCAGATCGACCTCACCCTCCGGGCCGTAGGCCGTGACCGGCACGCCGGAGATCTGCGTGACAGCCTCTCTGATTCTGTCGCGTCCATGCATGCTCATCTTTCACTCCTGCTTGCTGGAAAAGACGGCCGCCAGATAGAGCCGGCCCGAACGTGTCACGTGGCGGCCCATGAGCTCGGCGGCGCGGTCGGCATCGCCCGCGGCGATCGCGCCGCAGATGCCCGAATGCTCCTCGAAGGCGCGCCGGCTTTCCTCAAGATTGCGATGGATCACGCGGCGCGCGCTGTCATCGTAGAATTGCTGCATCGCGGCCAGCCGCGCGAGGTGGCGGCTGCGCGCGGCGGCGTGGATCTCGCCGTGGAAGGTCTCGTTCAGCCCGATCAGCGCGGCGATGTCGGTCCGGTCGGTCGCGTCCCGCATTCGGTTCACGATGTCCTGCATCCGGCCGCGCGAGGCCTCATCGGCACGCTGGGCGGCCAGGGCGGCGAGGGGGCTTTCCAATGCCGCCCTGGCGAGGATCATCTCCTCGGCGTAATCGGCGTCGAAGCGGACGACCATGCCGCGGCGGGGCAGGATCTCGATCAGGCCCTCGACCTCCAGCTGGCGGACCGCCTCCTTCAGGGGGGTGGTCGAGACGCCGAACTCCTCCGCGATGGCGCGCTCGTTCAGCTTCTCCTCCGGAGCGAAGCGTCCGGAAATGATCGCCATGCGCAATTGGTTGCGGACGTGATCGCGTAGCGACATCCGCGCGCTCGCATCGAGCGCGAAGCGGGGTGAAGTGTCCGTCGCCCGGTCGATCTGCTCGTCCTCCATTGCGTCCATCCCTTGCTGAAGTCTGAAATTTGATATATCAGATACCACACGATGTCGAGACCTCGTCGGTCCCGGCCAATCAACAGGGAGGAGAAACATGGGACGGAATGTCAAACTGGGGGGCGTCGCCCTTGCCGCGCTGATGGTGCTCCACGCGCCTGCCACGCTGGCGCAGACGCCGGACGACCAGCTCGTCATCGGCCTGAACATGAGCTCGATGCGCGGCCTCGACCCACAGGAGCTGAACCAGTTCGAATCGGCCGAAGTGGTTGCCAACCTCTACGACCGCCTCCTGACCTTGCCCGCAGACGATATCACCAGCGTCGAGCCGATGATCGCCGAAAGCTGGGAGGTGTCCGAGGACGGGCGAACCTTCACCTTCACCCTGCGGGACGACGTGACCTTCCATTCGGGCAACCCGCTGACTGCGGCCGACGCCGAATACAGCCTGCGTCGACTGGTGAAGATGGGCCTCGCCCCCGCGCGCGACCTGACGCAATGGGGGCTGACGGCCGAGAATGTCGATGAGATGATCCGCGCCGAAGGCGACACGACGCTGGTCGTCGAGCTGCCAGAGGTCTGGAACAGCGACCTGGTGCTCTATTCGCTCGCCTCGTTCTCGACCTCCATCGTCGACAGCCAGCTTGTCGAGGAGAATGTCGAGGGCGACGATTACGGCCGCACCTTCCTCCAGACGAACGATGCAGGATCGGGACCCTACACGTTGCGGACCTGGCGGGCGAACGACCTGCTGATCGCCGAAGCCTACGAGGGATACTGGGGCGGCGCGCCTGCCATGACGCGCGTCCTGATGCGCCATATTCCCGAAAGCTCGGCTCAGCGGCTCCAGATCGAGAACGGTGATATCGACATCGCGACGCGGCTGTCCTCGTCGGATCTCGACGCGCTGGCCGAGAACGACGCCATCACGATCCAGACGACGCCGGGGGTCGGCTTCTACTACATCGCGCTGAACCAGGAGAACGAGATCCTGGCGAACCCGCAGGTCCGTGAGGCCTTCCGCTACCTCATTGACTACGAGGGGCTCGCCGACACGGTCATGCGCTACTACGGCAACATGCAGCAGACCATCGTCCCCGCCGGGATGCCGGGCGCGATGGAGGACACCAATCCTTACGCGCTCGATCCTGCGCGCGCGGCCGAGCTGCTGGCCGAGGCGGGGTATCCCGACGGGATCAGCCTGACCTACTACGCGACACCGGTGACGCCCGAATACGAGATCGCCCAGTCGATCCAGGCCAATGCGGCGGAGGCGGGGATCACGCTCGACCTGCAACCGGGTGACCATATCGGCGATTTCCGCGCCCGGAACTACGAGGTCTTCTCGGCCCGGACCGGCGATCGCATGCCCGACCCGCATGCAGTCCTGCAATCCTATGCGCAGAACCCCGACAACAGCCGCGAGGCGAACCTGGCCGGCTTCATGGCATGGCGCGCCGCTTGGGACGTGCCGGCGGAGATGCAGGCCCTGGTCGACGAGGCCGCGCGCGAGCTGGACAGCGACCGGCGGGAGGAGATCTACGCCGAGCTCAATCAGATGTATCTGGAAAGCTCCCCGCCGCTCATCACCTCGTTCCAGAGGACAGACGCCCGCGCGATCCGCGACCGGGTGGAGGGATACGAGGGGCATACCACCTGGCTCACCAGCTGGGACGAAGTGACGAAGTCGGCGGACTGAGCGGATGACGGTCGGTTCCCCTCCCTACCGACCCGATGGACGGGCCTGGCTTTCCGCGGCGCGGAAGGTCGGGACCTCCCTCTCGGTCGTGGCCATCACGCTGTTCGGCCTGTTGGTGATCACCTTCGTGGTGGGCCGGATGGTGCCGGCCGACCCCGTCATCGCCATTATCGGCGACCAGGCGGACCAGGCGGCCTACGACCGGGTCTATCAGGAACTCGGCCTCGACCGTCCGCTCGTCGTTCAGTTCGGAACCTATGTGCGCGATATCGCGACGCTCGATTTCGGACGCTCCCATCTCAGCCGGAACGAGGTCGCGACCGACCTGGCCCGGGTGTTTCCCGCAACCGTCGAACTCGCCACGGCGGCGTTGCTGATCGGCACGCTGCTCGGTGTGCCGCTCGGCGTCGTCGCCGCGGTCCGGCGCGGCACATGGATCGATCAGGTGGCTCGCGTAGTGGGGCTGGTCGGCTATTCCACCCCGATCTTCTGGCTCGGCATGATCGTGATCCTGATCTTCTATGCCGGGCTCGGTTGGATCCCGGCGGGCAACAGGGTCGGGCTCTACTACGAAGGCCTGGTCGAGGGGCCGACCGGCTTCCTGGTGCTCGATGCCGTTCTGGCCGCGGAATGGGACGTGGCGAAGAGCGCGCTCGGCCACCTGGTCGCGCCGGCCCTCGTGCTCGGCTGGGCCAATACCGCCTATATCAGCCGGATGAGCCGCAGCTTCATGCTCGAGCAGCTCAACCAGGAATACATCCTGACCGCCCGGGCCAAGGGCGCGACCAACAACAGCGTGATCTGGCGGCACGCCTTCGCCAACATGCGGGTGCAGCTCCTGACGGTGATCGCGCTGGCCTATTGCGGCCTGCTCGACGGCACCGTGCTGATCGAGACGGTCTTCGGCTGGCCCGGTCTCGGCCAGTATCTCACTACGGCGCTCTTCTTTGCGGACATGAATGCCGTCCTGGGTGCAGTCCTCCTGATTGGCCTGATCTCAGTCGGCATCAACCTGCTGTGCGATGTCGCCTATCGCCTGCTCGATCCGAGGACGAAATGACGGACGCATCGCAGAACCCGGGCCGGCGCGGCCTCCGCGCCTGGCTGGTGGAGGAGGATGTCACCTCCCACCGGCAGGCGGTGGCGCAAGGCGCCTATCGCGGTCTGGTCGGACTGACCTCGAGCCCGATCGCGGTGATCGGCCTGGTCATCGTCATCCTGCTGGTCCTCGCCGCGGCCTTCGCGCCCTGGATCGCCACTCATGATCCCTACCGGCAGGACCTGTCGCGAACCCTGTTGCCGCCCTCGGCGGCCAACTGGATGGGGACCGACGATCTCGGCCGTGACGTCTGGTCCCGCCTGGTCTACGGCTCGCGCACGACGCTCTACATCACCATGCTGGTGACGGTGATCGTCGCGCCCATCGGCTTCCTGATCGGCGCCGTGTCAGGCTATGTCGGCGGCTGGCTCGACACCGTCCTGATGCGCCTGACGGACATCTTCCTCGCCTTTCCGAGCCTCGTCCTCGCGCTGGCCTTCTCGGCCGCGCTCGGCCCCGGCATCGGCAACGCGGTTCTCGCCATCGCACTGACGATCTGGCCGCCGGTGGCCCGGCTGGCGCGGGCGGAGACGCTGACCGTTCGCGGGTCCGACTACCTGGCCAGCGCCCGGCTACAGGGCGCGGGGCTGGGGCGGGTGCTCTGGTGGCATCTCGTGCCGATCTGCCTTCCCTCGATCATCGTCCGGCTGACGCTCAACATGGCCAGCGTGATCCTGACCGCCGCCGGGCTCGGCTTTCTCGGTCTGGGCGCGCAGCCCCCGATCGCCGAATGGGGCGCCATGGCCGCCGCCGGCCGGCAATACCTGATCGATGCGTGGTGGCTGACGACGTTCCCCGGCCTGGCGATCCTGCTGGTCAGCCTGGCGTTCAACCTGCTCGGGGACGGACTGCGCGACGTTCTCGACCCCCGCAGCGGATGAGGACCATGAGCGATCCGATCCTGTCGGTGCGCAACCTGCGCGTCACCTTTCCGTCCCTCGCCGGCCGGATAGAGGCGGTGCGCGGCGTGTCCTTCGACATCGGCAACGAGAAGGTGGGCCTGATCGGCGAGTCCGGGTCGGGCAAGTCCCTGACCGGGCGCAGCATCATGCGCCTCCTCCCGAAGGCGGCGCACCCGGTCGCCGACCGGATGCGCTTCGACGGGAAAGAGATCCTGTCCCTCCCGGAGGGCGAGATGCGTGGAATGCGGGGCGGCGAGATCGCGATGATCCTTCAGGATCCCAAGTTCTCGCTGAACCCGATCATGAGTGTCGGCGACCAGATCGCCGAGACCTGCCGCATCCATCTGAAGCTGTCGAAGCGTGAGGCACGGGCGCGGACGCTGCACCTGCTCGAGCAGGTCCACATCAACGACCCCGCAAGGGTCTACCCACTCTTCCCGCACGAGGTGTCGGGCGGGATGGGACAACGGATCATGATCGCCATGATGATCGTGGCGCGGCCCTCTCTCATCATCGCGGACGAGCCGACCTCCGCGCTCGATGTCAGCGTGCGCGGCCAGATCCTGCGGATCCTTGACGAGCTGCGGGCGGAGAGGCCGACGGGCCTGCTCTTCATCACGCACGATCTGAACCTGGTCCGGCGGTTCTGCGACCGGGTGCTTATCATGTATTCGGGCCGGATCGTCGAAGAGCTGCCGGCGTCGCGGCTGGACGAGGCCGAGCATCCCTATACGCGGGGCCTGCTCGACGCGATTCCCCGTCTCGACCGTCCGAGGGATCGCCTCGCCACCCTGCAACGGGACCCCCGCTGGATAACCGAGGAGGCAGGGCGATGATCGAGGTCGAGGACCTGCAGGTCTTCTACGGCGAGGGACGCGACCGCTTCCACGCGGTGCGCGACGTCTCGTTCCGGGTCGAGAAGGGCGAGACCTACGGCCTCGTGGGCGAGAGCGGGTCGGGCAAATCCTCCGTTCTTAACGCGATCGCGGGCCGGCATTCCGATTGGACCGGGACCGTCCGCCTGGCTGGCGCCGAGGTCGATCCCCGTCGCCGCAACCCGGCGGATCGTCAGAAAGTGCAGATCGTTTTCCAGGATCCCTTCGGCGCGATCCATCCCAAGCACACGATCGGGGGCACGATCGCCGAGCCGCTGGCGATCAACCGCCGCCAAAACCGGGGCGAGACGGTCGACGCCCTGCTTCGGCAGGTCGGTCTGCCGGGCCGGTTCCGCTATCGATACCCCCATCAGATCTCGGGCGGCCAGCGCCAACGCGTATCAATCGCCCGCGCGCTCGCGCTGCAGAGCCCGATCCTGCTTCTGGACGAGCCGACCTCGGCTCTCGATGTCAGCGTCCAGGCCGAGATCCTCAACCTCCTCCAGGATCTGCGCCGAGACCAGGGGCTGACTTATTTGATGGTGACCCACGATATTGGTGTCGTCGGCCATATGTGCGACCGGATCGGCGTGATGAAGGACGGCCGCATTGTCGAGGAGCTGACAAAGGCTCAGCTTGTCAGGGGTGAAACCGCGCATCCGTTTACCCGCGAGCTTCTGTCGGAATCGCTGCTAGGATAGACTAGGAGCGGGCCATATTCTCGAAAAGGCATCATAGGATGCTGCCGGTCTCGTGGACACGACGATAGGATCGTGACCATGGGACTGGAGACACCCGATGAAGAGACGAACGTTCAGCTTCGAGTTCTAGATCGAGGCTGTGAGGCTGGTGACCGATCGCGGCGTGGCCGTGGCGCAGGCCTGCCGGGATCTGGAGTTCTCGGAGAGCGTGCTGCGCCGTTGGATGCGCGAGTTCGAAGACACGCCGTCCGGCGCACTTCCGGGACATGGCCGACTGGGCCAGGAGCAAGCGGAGATCGCGGCGCCGCGGAAGGAGGTCGCCCGTCTCAAGGCGGAGCGTGACATCCTAACTGACGAGGATCAGGAACCGGTCCTGTGGACCGTTTCCCCGGCGAAGACTGATGAAGGAGAACGGGCTGCGCGCGCGGCCCCGCCACCCAGGTCTGCCGAAGGACGACGGGGCACTATCCGTCATCGCCGACTACCTGCTGGCGCGGGAGTTCCAGGCGGATCGCCCCAACGGTGGCAGAAGGGCTTGGCAAGGACAGCCCGGGGGGCGTGAGTCAGATAGAGCCGTGCCGGACCCTCTGTCCGGCTGGATCAGTGCGCTCTGGATGGCAGGCGCGATGGCCACCTTCGCTGTCAAAGGTGCCCTTACCAATTTGGCCGAGATGGGCCGGCCGGCCGGGCTGACCGTCGTCCTCTCTGGGCGCACCGGATCGCGCCGCTCGTTATACTGATCCTCTGCGGCGCGTGGTTCCGCCTGCGGGCAGAGGATCTCGACGCGATGACGGTGGGCGACGAGACCGCCTCCACGCTCGGGATCGCGGTAGCGCGCTTCCGGCTCGTGGTCTTCGTCGCCGGCGCTCTGGTGACGGGCGTGATGGTCGCCTTCTCCGGCGTGATCGGCTTCGTAGGCCTGATGATCCCCCGTACTGCCCGGATGGTCGTGGGGGGCAGCTATGCGCGCGTCCTTCCGGTGTCGGCGCTGTTGCGCGCGTTCTTCATGCTCTGGTGCGACATCCTCGCGCGGACGGTAATGGCGCCGGACGACATCCCGGTCGGGATCGTCACCGGGCTGATCGGCGGGGTTTTCTTCGTCTGGCTCTTGCGGCGACGGTAACTTCTTGCGGCCGAGCATCTGGCGACCGGCCCTCGCGGATCGGGGTAGCTCGCGCGCCTGCTCGATCTCGTCCGCGTGTCACCTGTCGTCTCGTGCCGGCTTGTTTCTGGCATCTGGATCGCCGGCTGAAAGGGGTCCGGGGGAGTAGGGTTTGCCGATCCTCCGGGTCAGTGGCTCAGGGCCTGTCCCTGATCACGTGTCATAGCTCGTATCCGGGTTCCCGGCAGCGTGAGGACCGCCGCCGCTTCCGGACTGCTCCGTGAGCCTTCCCTCGAAGTCCCGCGCCAGATCCTCGACGCGAACGTCCGCGAACTGCGCGAGGAGCCGCGCCTCCGCTTCCTGGAGCGATCGCTCGAGCCGCGCGTCCACGGCCCTCTCGACGAGGCACTCGGAGGGATCTGCGCCGGGGCCGATGTTGAAGAGCGATGGGGCGCCGACGGCCTCGTAGACGTCCCTCAGCGTCACCTCGGTCAGCGGCCGGGCGAGCCGCCAGCCGCCTCCATGCCCCTTCTCGGAGGTGACGATCCCCCGCTCTCGCAGGCCGCCCATCATCCGGCGCACGACCACCGGATTGGTCGAGATCATCCTCGAGATCTGCTCGGACGTCGCGGGGGCGACATGGCGGTCCATGTGGATCAGGACGTGCAGCATTCGGGACAGGCGCAGGTCGCGGGGCATCGGGCGGTCTTCCTCCTGGGAGCGAGGGCATCTATCACCGTTTACGCAACATTCCAAGTTTCGTGTCTTGCCGGAAGTCGCCTCATCAAGTAACTCCTTGTGTTGCGATATGCGCACCGAAAAGGACCGGGCGGAATGGATCACGATGTCATCATCATCGGGGGCAGCTTCGCCGGGCTGTCGGCAGCCATGCAGCTGGCACGGGCGCGGCGGAGCGTGCTGCTCCTCGATACCGGGCGGCCCCGCAATCGCTTCGCCGCCACCTCGCACGGGTTTCCCGGGCAGGACGGACGGCGACCCGGCGAGATCGGGGCCGCCCTCCGCGCCGACCTCGCCGCCTATCCGACGGTGACCATGCAGGAGGCGGAGGCGCTGGACGCGTCGCGCGAGGAAGGCGGCTTCCGCCTGTCGCTGGCGGAAGGCGGAGCGGTCACGGCCCGGAGGCTCGTCCTGGCCTACGGGGTGCGCGACACGCTGCCCGATCTGCCGGGCCTCGCCGAGCGGTGGGGGGCAAGCGTCCTCCATTGTCCCTATTGCCACGGCTACGAGCTGGATCGTCGGCCCGTCGGCGTCCTCGCCCGCGGCGAGATGGCCCTGCATCAGGCCATGCTGCTGCCCGACTGGGGGCCGACGACCCTGTTCACGAACGGGGCGTTTGCGCCGACCGGGGATCAGCGCCGGATGCTCGCCGCGCGGGGCGTCGCGCTGGAGGAAGGGCCGGTGGCGGGCCTTGTCGGCCCGGCGCCGGCGCTCGCGGCGGTGCGGCTGGCGGACGGGCGCGAGATCCCCGTCGCAGGCCTCTTCATCGCGCCGCAGACGGCCCCGTCGAGCGATCTCGGCGCCCGGCTGGGCTGCAGGATGGCGGAGGGTCCGACGGGCCCCACCCTCGCGGTGGACGGGATGCAGGCGACCAGCGTTCCCGGCGTCTTCGCCGCGGGCGACCTCGCGAACCCGATGGCCAACGCCACCCTGGCCGCGGCGGCCGGCGTGATGGCCGGAACGGCGGCCCATCGCTCGCTGATCTTCGGTGCCGACCTGACCGCGGCCGCGTGATGGAGGCGGTTATGCAGGCCATCTGGAACGAATTCTGCGCCACAATGCTCTACACCTCACGGGCAACCCTGGGCTGGGTTCCGAGGTAAGGTCACATACGGGCCCGACGAGCGTCGGAGCTGGGCCCGAGGCAAGCCGGGAAACTGCCCGGATGCCCGGAAGGGTCGGGGCTTACCGATCAGCCACCGGCGCGCCCGACCCGTCAAAGCCTGATGTTGTTTCGGCGGCATTGCAGGCCACGCTGTCCGTTCAGCGACAAGCACGCGCCGGAGCCGGCCGCCGTTTCAGCGGCGCTTTTCTTGGACGACTTGGCCATCGCGTTTGAGGCGAAGCCTGATAGTCTCGCTGCCAAGGCTGGGCTGCAACACATTTTGCTACACATCCCATGCATCGACTCTCTAAATACGTCGATTAAATAAGGGTGATCGCGATAGGTCCGACGCTCAATGGCAGATCTACGGTCCGCCAATGATCCTCAGATGGCAGCGAGACAGTCATCCCGGGGGCGTTCCCCGTAGAGCCGCTCGACTGGTTCCCGAGAAGGACGATCCGGCGCGATGCGCGATCCCCTGGGGTGCCATCTTCGCCAGCGTCGTTTGACGCCACGACTGGATCGCGAGCAGGGGCACCCCGCCTCTTCACGCCGGTTCGTCCGGTATCTCCGCGATCCTTGCTCGGTCGGACAGGAGTCTCCGGCATTCTCGCATCCTTCGGGACCCGATGGCTCGGCGCCTCTGTCGAGCGGGACCTGCCGTAGATCGTCGAGAGGAAGGTCATCCGCCATCGACCCGCGATGCCCTCCATCAGATCCTTGCGCCTCTGCGAGTCTTCGATCCCTCCGTCCGTCCCCTTCCGGTTGCGAAGACGTCGGCGAAGGCGTCGAGGGCCGAGCCTGTCTCCGAGCCTCCTCGATCGCCGGTTCCGGCGCGGACTCGGCTGCCCCCCGGACGCGCCGGGATCGGCCAGGGCCCGAGGGGCGCGGACGAGTCGCGGCACGACGCCCGGTAATGTCGCAGGCATCGCGCGGAACCGCGCCTCGTTCGTCGGCTGGAACGATGTGGCGCGCCTTCATGTCGAGGAAGATGCAGCCGCAAGGTTCCGGATCGGGGCCCGCGCAGGTCATGAATACCCGACCTTCATCGGTGCCCATTGTACCGTAATGGTTGAACACATTCCCGGGTAAGCAGTGAGAGGTTGAGTGATGCCGAAAGCGAATGGCCGATCGGACAGTCCGGTTCGTCCGGCGAGCTGGGTTTCATACGGTGGCATGTCGCCGCGCGACTCGCTCTTTCGTACCCTGCTGAGAGCCATCCGGCGCTATCTGGCTGATCGGAAATAACCTCGACAGCGGCGTCCTTCCGGTCCGGGCCGATGGGTCGCTCGATCCTCGCTTTGCCCCACACCGGCGCCTTCGGGCCGCCCTGACGGGGGCGGGACATGCGGGATGCCGGGGTCGGCATGCGGCGCGACATGGGGATTGCCCTAGCGTCAATTCCCGGGGCAATCTGCCCGCGCCGGTCCGCCGAAGCCATGATCGGCCGCAACAGGATGTCGAAGCGGGGGAGCGCCTCTTGTCCGATCAGACCATGACGGCCGGTTCTGCGAGTGCGCTTCTCGACCATGCGGTGGCCGAGGCGCTGGCGCGGGTCCAGGCCGCATTGCCTGGCGCCATGGCCGGCCCGGTGCTCGCCCCGGCCGGCATCGGCGCCCTCGGGACCGCGCCGCGTCTCTCCCCTCTGCGGGATATCTCGCGCCCCGCCTCGCTCGCCGTCCGTCCGGTCCTGCCCCGCCGCGTGAGTGGACGGGCGCGCCTTGTCCCGACCGCGCCCGGGATGGACATGGTCGCGCCCCGGCTCGGGAGGCGGCGCGTCGCCGATCACCCTGCAGTCTTCGCCTGCAGGGAGGAACACCCAGCGAAAGGCCCGAGCTCATGACCCTTCCCAAGGCCGGCGGCATCGCAGCCCTGACCTGCGCCGCTACCTATCTCTTCGGCTTCGCCCTGCTCGTCACCGTGCTCGCCCCGCTGGGCTTCGGGTCGGACGAGATCGACGCCGCCGCCGTCGCGGGGTTCATCGCGGATCGCCCGGGCGTGCTGCTGGCCTGGAACAGCGTGATCTACGTCGTGAACGCGCTGGCGCTCGCGGTCCTCGTGGTCGCGCTCCGCCAGCGGATCGGCAGGTCGCATCCGGATGCCGGAGCCCTGACCGGGGCGCTGGGGCTGATCTGGGCCACGCTCGTCCTCGGCGCGGGGATGATCGCGAATGTCGCCGTCGAACGGACCTACGTGCTTTCCGGCGATCCGGCGGCCGCGGCCGCCCTTTGGCAGACGCTCCACGCGGTCGAACTCGGGCTCGGCGGCGGCAACGAGATCGCCGGCGGCGCCTGGATCCTGGCGGTCAGTCTCGCAGGGCTTGCAAGCGGAACGTTCGGCCGCCTCACGACCGGGATCGGTGCGATCAGCGGTGCCGCCGGGCTCGTGACGATCCTGCCGCCGCTCGGAGAGGGGGCCGGCGCCGTCTTCGGGCTCGGCGCCATCGTCTGGTTCGTGGCCGTGGGCCTCGTGCTTCTCCGGGGCGGCCGGTCGACGTCCGGGGCGGGGATCACGGCATGACATCGCCTTGCGGCGCGGCGGCTCTCGCCTGATCTGCGGCATTGCCCGCACCCCGCGGCCCGAACTTTCCCCTCGCTCCGGTGGTGGGCGCCGGGCGCGGCCGGTTGTCCGCGCTTTCGAATGCCGTTGCATGTGCGGCGTCGACAGGGGCCCCGGAGCGGCATGGCACGCCGAGGGATCCGCAGCGCGCGACCCTGCACGGGCCGGCCGGACCTAGAGCGGCTCGTGCGATCGCATCACCGCGTCGCGATCTGCATAGATCCAGTCGCCGTCGCGGATCTGGACACCGCCGATCGTGACCGGGCCACCGCGCCGCGAGGGGCCCGGCGCCCAGCCCCGGCGAGCGGTCGTGCCGCGGGCGCGCACCCCGAGGGGCAGGGGCTCCATCCCGAGGCTGTCGCGGATGGCGCCGTCGACGATGACGCCGCGCCAGCCGTTCTCGACGGCGCGCGCCGCCAGCCGGTCGCCCATGACGCCGACCGTGAGCGAGCCCTGCGCGGCCACGACGAGCACGCGGGCCTTGCCCGGCTCGGACAGCGCGGCGAGAACGGGTTCGTGGTCGTGGTGGGTCTCCAGCACCGCCGCGGGGCCGAAGAACGTCTCCACGCCGCCGAAACTGCGGAACTGCAGGTCGATCACCTCCACCCGCTTGTGGTGGTCGTCATAGAGATCGGCCGTGACGATGGGGTCCTGCGGGGCAAGGGTCATGCCGCGAAGCTTTCCACCTTGGCGGTCAGGTCGGCGAGGTAGGGCGCGGGGTCGAGCGGTCCGCCCGTCACCCGGCGCAGGGTCCGGTCAGGGGACGACGAGCGCCCGTGGGCCCAGACGTTCGCGGCCATGAAGTCGAAGAGCGGGGCGTAGTCGCCCGCCTCCAGCCCGTCCGTGACGCCGGGCGCGTCCTGCGCGGCGGCGAAGAGCTGCGAGGACATGATGTTGCCCAGCGTGTAGGTCGGAAAGCTGCCGAGGTAGCCGTGGGCCCAATGGACGTCCTGCAGGCAGCCGCGCGTGTCGTCCGGCACCGCCAGCCCCAGCAGGTCGCGGAACCTCTCGTTCCAGACGCCCGGCAGGTCGGCCACGTCGAGGTCGCCGGCCACGAGGTCCGCCTCGATCCCCGAGCGCAGGATGATGTGCAGATCGTAGGTCAGCTCGTCCGCCTCGACGCGGATGAAGTCGGGGCGCGGGGCGTTCACGGCGCGCCAGTAGTCGCGGGCCGAGACGTCTGCCAGTTGGTCGGGGAAGGCGGCCTTCAACTCGTCGAAATGCAGCTCCCAGAACCGTTCGGACCGGCCGACGCGGTTCTCCCACATCCGGCTCTGCGCCTCGTGCATCCCGAACGAGGCGCCGCCGACGGCGTAGAGGTTGACGAGGTCGGTGGCCCAGATCGTGCGGGTGTGCTCGGGGGCGATGTTCTGCTCGTACATCGCGTGCCCCACCTCGTGCCACATCGCGAAGGTGCCGCCCGGATGCCATTCGTCGCGGAAGCGCGAGGTGATCCGCACGTCGCCGCGGGTCTGGCTGATCTCGAACGGATGGGCGGTATCGTCGAGCCGGCCGCGCGCCATGTCGTAGCCCATGCGCTGCGCCATGCTCAGGCCGAAGGCGCGCTGCTGCGCCACGGGGAAGGGGCGGGTGAGGATGTCGGCCCGGGCGGGCTCGGCGGCGAGGGCCTTGTCGAGGAGGGGCGCGATGCCGTCCTTCAGCGCGGTGTAGACCTCCTGCAGCCGTGCCCATGTCATGCCCGGCTCGAAGCGGGACACCATCGCGTCGTAGGGATGGCCGTCATGGCCGATCGCCTCGGCGATGCGGCGGTTCAGCTCCATCATCCGGCGCAGCACCGGCGCGTAGGCGGCGAAGTCGCTGCTCGCCCGCGCCTCGGCCCAGGCGGCATGGGCCCGGGCCTTCAGCCCCGCCATCTCCTCGGTGATCTCGGCCGGCACGGCGGTGAGGATCGCCCGTTCGCGCTCGGCCTGCTCCACCTCAGCGAGGCGGGGATCGCCGTCGTGCAGCTCATCCTTCGCGCCGTCGATGGCGCGGGCGAGGGCGTCGCCGGTGGCCATGCCGCGGGCGAGGCCGGTCAGCGTCGCCATCTGGTCAGCACGGGCATCGGTGCCGCCCGGGGGCATCGTCACGCGGGAATCCCAGTCGGCGAGGTTCATCACGCAGAGCAGGTCGTTGATCCGGCCGATCTCGGCACGGAAGGCGGCATAGGACATTCAGGAGGCCTCGAAGACGGGGGCGTCGATATGGCAGGCGGCGACATGGCCGGTCCCGCGCGGGGTGAGGGCGGGTTCCTCGACCACGCAGCGGTCGAAGGCATGCGGGCAACGGGTCCGGAACAGGCAGCCCGAGGGCAGGTCGATGGGGCTGGGCAGCTCGCCCCTGGCGGCGACGGCGCGGGTCCGCTGGGCGGGGTCGAGCGACGGCGCGGCATGGAGAAGGGCCTGCGTATAGGGGTGGCGGGGGCGCTCGAACAGCTCCTCCGCCTCGGCGACCTCGACGACCTTGCCCAGGTACATGACCGCGACCCGGTGCGAGATGTGCCGCACCAGCCGCAGGTCGTGGGCAACGAAGACGACGGTGAGGTGCAGCCGCTCCTGCAGTTCCAGCAGCAGGTTCACGACCTGCGCCTGCACGCTCACGTCCAGCGCGCTGACCAGCTCGTCCGCCACCAGCACCTCGGGCTCGACGCAGAGGGCGCGGGCGATGCCGATCCGCTGGCGCTGGCCGCCCGAGAATTCGTGCGGCCGCTTGTCGGCCGATCCGGCGGGCAGGCGGACGAGGTCCAGGAGCTCCTCGATCCGGGCGGGGATCTCGGCGGCGGGGCGCATGTCGTGGACGCGCATCGCCTCGGTCAGGATCTGGCGGACGGACATGCGGGGGTTCAGGGACGAATAGGGATCCTGGAAGATCATCTGGACCCGGCGGTTGAACGCGCGCCGGTCCGGCCCGGTCAGGCCCGACACGTCGGTCCCCTCGTGGACGATGCGCCCGCCGTCGAGGTCGAGGAGGCGCACGAGGCAGCGGGCGAGGGTGGACTTGCCGCACCCGCTCTCGCCGACGATGCCCAGCGTCTCGCCCCGCTTCACCTCCAGACTGACGCCGTTCAGGGCGTGGACCGCACGCTGCGGCCGGCCGCGCAGCCGCTCCAGCACGCCGCGGGTGATGGGGAAGTCCTTGCGGACGTCCTCGACGCTCAGGACGGTCTCGCTCATACCGGGCTTCCTTCCGCGGCGACGGCGTCCGCATGGTGGCAGGCCGACAATCTTTCGCCGACCCGCGGCTCCAGCGCCGGCACGTCGCGGCGGCAGATGTCGGTGGCGAAGCGGCAGCGCGGATGGAACGCGCAGCCGGGCGGCACCCGGTCCAGCTGCGGCGGCGTGCCCTCGATCGAATGCAGCACCGACCGCGCCGCGCTGGCCCGCGGGACCGAGGCCATGAGACCCGCCGTGTAGGCATGGGCCGGGCGGGCGAAGACGTCGGTGACGCTGCCCGTCTCGACGATCCGGCCGGCATACATCACCGCCATCCGGTCGCAGGTCTCGGCGACGACGCCCAAGTCATGGGTCACGAGCACGACGCTCATCCCCAGCTGGTCCTTCAGGTCGAGGATCAGCTTGAGGATCTGGTCCTGGATCGTGACGTCGAGCGCGGTCGTGGGCTCGTCCGCGAGCAGCAGCCGCGGCTCGGAAGCGAGCGCGATGGCGATCATCACGCGCTGTCGCATGCCGCCCGAGAACTGGTGCGGGAACTCGTCCAGCCGCCGCCCGGCATCGGGGATGCCGACGAGATCCAGCAGCTCCTTCGCCCGGGCGGTACGGGCGCGGCCGCGCAGGCCCGTATGGGCGCGCAGGTTCTCCTCGATCTGCACACGGACGGGCAGGACCGGGTTCAGCGAGGTCATCGGCTCCTGGAAGATCATCGAGATCTGGCGGCCGCGCACCGCCCGCAGCTCGCGGTCGCCGGCCGTGACGAGGTCGCGCCCCTCCCACTCGACCCGCCCCGATACCGCGCCGCCCACCGGCAGCAGGCGCAGGAGCGCCCGCAGGGTCACGGACTTGCCCGATCCGCTCTCTCCGACGAGGCCCAGTACCTCGCCCTGCGCCACGTCGAAGCTGACGCGGTTCACCGCCGTCAGCCGGCTGGCCCCCGCCCCGAAGGTGGCGGTGAGATCGCGCACGCGAAGAAGGCTCATCGCCGCGTCCTCAGCAGTTCTGCCAGCCCGTCGCCGAGGAGCGAGAAGCCGAGGCCGGTCACGACGATGGCGAGGCCGGGAAAGACGCCCATCCACCAGGCCGTCGACATGAAGTTCTTGGCCTCCGCGATCTGCACGCCCCATTCCGCCGCCGGCGGCTGCGCGCCGAGGCCGAGATAGCCGAGCGACGAGCCGAGCAGGATCGCCAGCGCCATGTCCGTCATCCAGTAGACGATCGCCGGCGTGATCGCGTTCGGCAGCAGGTGGCGGAAGATGATGCGCGCATGGGTGTAGCCCATCGCGCGGCCGGCATCGGCGTAGTCGAGCCGTTTCTGCACCCGCACCTCCGCCGCCGTGATCCGCGCGTAGAACACCCATCCGACCAGGCCGACGGCGATGTACATGTTGCCGAGGCCGGGACCGAGCACGCTGACGATGGCGATCACCAGCACGAGGAAGGGGAAGGTGATGACGGCGTCGACGACGCGGCCAAAGATCGTCTCGGCGATCCCGCCCGCATAGCCGACCAGGGCGCCCACGGCGGTGCCGAAGACGAAGGGAAAGATCGTCGCGAAGATCGCGATCTGCATGTCGATCGTGTAGGCGTGGATGACCCGGGACAGGACGTCCCGCCCGAAATTGTCGGTGCCGAACGGATGCGCCGCGCTCGGCCCCTGCAGGACGGCGTTGTAGTCGAAGGCGAGCGGGTCGTAGGGGGCGAAGAGCCCCGGAAAGGCTGCGACGAAGACCGACAGGCCGAGGATCAGCGCACCGCCGATGAACGGCAGGGGCAGATGCCCCGGACGGGGCAGTCGGACCGACCGGCGCGCGGCGTCCGCGGCTTCGGGCTGGGCGCTCTCGCTCATTTCGTCACCCGCGGGTCGAGCCAGGCCTGCAGCAGGTCGGTCAGCAGGAAGGTGATCGAGACGACGACGGCCAGCGTCACGGTCAGCCCCTGCACGACCGGGTAATCACGGCCGTAGATGCTGTCGACCATCAGCCGCCCGGCGCCGGGAATGGCGAAGACGGTCTCGGTGATGACCGCCCCGCCCAGAAGCGTGCCGATCGACAGGCCGAACAGCGCCAGCGTCGAGATCAGCGCATTGCGCAGGATGTGACGGAACAGGATGAGCCGGGTCCGAAGCCCCTTGGACCGGGCGAAGGTGACGTAGTCGGCGTCCAGCACCTCGATGATCGCGGCACGCAGGTTGCGCATAAGGATCGCCGACAGCGACAGGGCCAGCGTCACGGCGGGCAGGAACAGGTGGTAGAGGTGCTCCGGGAACGTATCCCCGTAGCCGCCGACGGGGAACCAGCGCAGGTTCGCGCCGAAGACGGTCAGCAGCACGAGACCGATGTAGAAGACCGGCATCGACAGCCCCACCTGGAAGCCGCCGCGGATCAGCGTGTCGGGCAGCCGCTCGCGCCGGAGGGCCGCGACGAAGGCCAGCGGAATGGCGATGATCAGGGCGATCGCGGCGGCCATCAGCGTCAGCAGCATGGTGATCGGCAGCCGGTCGGCGATCAGCTGCGTGACCGGGATCCGCAGCGAGATCGAGTTGCCGAGATCGCCGGTCAGGAAGGACTTCACGAAGACCCAGAACTGCACCGGGATCGACCGGTCGAGCCCCAGTTCGCGGTTGATCCGTTCGACGTCGGCGTCGAGCGCGCGGTCGCCCAGCACGGCGCTTGCCGGGTCGCCCGGCAGCAGCCGCACGAGGACGAAGACGACCACGAGGATGAAGATCAGCGTCGGGATCAGTTGCACCAGGCGGCGCGCGATGAATTCGGGCATCGACAAGGGGAGGGGGACCTTTCGTCCGGGGTCTGCCCGGGAGGATGGGCGGGGGCCCCGGGAAAGGGCCCCTGCCGGAGGGCGCTTATTCCTGCTCGATCCAGGCGCCGCGGAAGATGTTGTTGCCGAGCGGGATCTGCACGAAGCCGTGGACGTCGTTCTGCAGCGCGACCGGGTAGGGCGTCTCGTAGAGCGGGACGATCGGCCCCGTCGTGTTGAAGATCTCCTGGATCCGGGCGTATTGCTCGGTCCGGGTGGCGACGTCGATCTCGCTCTGGCTCGCCTCGAACAGGCTGTCGACCTCCTCGTTCATCCAGCCCGAATGGAGGGCGTCGATGGTCGGCGAATAGGCGAAATAGGACGTGATCTGGCCCGGATCGGCGATGTCGTTGGTCCAGCCCGCGACGCGCATGTCGAAGGTGCCGTTGCGGTACTCCTCGGTGCGGGTCGCGTTGTCGACCTGCTGGATCTCGAGGTCGATGCCGATCTGGCCCCACATCTGCTGCAGCGCGGTCGAGATGCCGATGTCGTCCTGGTTGCCCGCAAGCGCGAGGATCGAGGTGCTGAAGCCGTCCGGATACCCGGATTGCGCCATCAGCTCCTGCGCCCGTTCCAGGTCGTAGGGATAGAGCGGGCCGTCCCCCGAGGCGAGCGGGGTCGCCATCGACATGTAGCTTTCCATCGGGGTGCCGACGCCGAAGGTGACGGTCTGGATGATCGCTTCCTTGTTGGTGGCGTAGTTCATCGCCTCGCGCACCAGCGGGTCGGACAGCGGGTTGTCCTCTCCTCCGATCTCGTCCCGCACGTTCATCGTGATGTAATGGACGTAGGTCGAGGGAAAGAGCTCCATCGTGATGTTCGGGTCGTTCTGCAGTTCCTGCACCCGTGCGAAGGGGATCATCTCGGCCCCGTCCAGCTCGCCCGACTGGAGGCGCAGGATCCGGGTGGCGTCGTCGGGGATCACTTCGAAGGTGATCGCGTCGAGATAGGGCAGCTTCTCGCCGTCCTCGCCGTCTGCCCAGTAGTATTCGTTGCGCACCAGGTGCATTTCCGAGCCGCGATCCCAGCTCTCCAGCACGAAGGCGCCCGAGCCGACCGGGTTCTGCGCGAAGGCCTCGGCCTTCTCGGCGTCGGTCTCGCCGTCCGCCGCCTCGAACGCGGCCTGCGGCATGATGGCGGAGTTGAAGACCGTCAGCGCCGGAATGATGGCCGGGTCGGGCTGGCTGAGGCTGATCCGGATCATCCCATCCTCGGGGGAGGTGACCTCGCTGACCGAGGCCAGGAGGAAGTTCCAGATGCCGTTATCGGGGTTGCGGGCGCGGTCGAGCGACCAGATCACGTCGTCCGTGGTGATCGGGCTGCCGTCCGAGAACATGATGTCCTCGCGCATCGTCAGCGTGACCGTCATGCCGTCCTCGGACACCTCGTACCCGGTGGCGAGGCCGGGCTCGACGCCGCTGCCGTCCTCGGAGGGCAGCAGGAGCGTGTCGTACATGTTCGACAGGATCCAGATGTCGACATTGGCGTCGTTCAGCACCGGATCGAGGAACAGGCTGTCCGCATAGCGGCCGTAGGTCAGCGTGCCGCCGCGCTCCTGGGCGAGCAAGGGCGTCGCGGCGAGCAGCGCGGTGGCCGAGACGGCCATGGTCCTGAGAATGGTCATGCTTCCTCTCCGTTGAAGTGTTCTATTTTGGAGAAGCGTTGCAAACGAATTGTATTCAGTCAATGGAGCAGTTGGCTGGACGCGTCGAAATTTCGTGGCTAGTCTCACCCAGAAGGCCGGGTTTTCGGGATCACTGCCCGGAAATCGTGCTACAAATGAAGGACGGGGCAGCGGGATGGGTGATACGGACGGGGACAGGGCGCGACCGCGGGCCGACATGCGGGCCCGCATCGTCCATTCGATTGCGGACGGCTCGCTCGGCGCCGGCGACGCGCTGCCCTCGGTCCGCGAGCTGGCCGCCGAGGCCGGGGTCGCGCCGATGACCGTCAGCAAGGTCTACGCCCAGCTGCGCGCGGCCGGGCTGGTGGAGAGCCGGCCCGGTTCCGGCACCTTCGTCGCCCCTTCCGCACTGGCGCGCCTCGGCGCGTCGGGCGCGGACCGGGTATGGTCCGACCTCGACGCCGCCATCGACCGGGCGCTCGACGCGGGGCTGAGCGCCGACGACGTGACCGCGCTCTTCGCCGCCCGCATCCTGCGCCGGACCGGCCGCGCCCGACCCGCCCGCGTCGTCGTGGTCGGCCTGTTCGAGGACGCGACCCGCAGTTACGCCCGCCGGATCGCCGCCCAGCTGGGAGAGGCGGCCTCGGTCGGGGCGGTCACGCTGGGGGTGCAGCCGGGCCAGGTGCCGGCCGAGACGGCGGACAGGCTGCGCGAGGCGGAGATCATCCTGACCTTCGCCGCGCTGGTCGGCCGGGTCGAGGCGCTGGGGCCGGCCGCGCCCATCGTCGCCCTGCGCTTCATCCCGTCGGAGGAGACGCGAATGGCGCTCGCCTCGATCGACCCGATGGCCCGGGTCGCCGTCGTGTCCCGCTTCGCCGATTACCTGCCCGTGCTGGAGCTGGGCGTGCGCCGCTTCGCCCCGCATGTCGCCGACGTGACCGTCACGCAGATGGAGACGGGCGACGTCGCCGCCACGGTCGAGGGGCGGAGCGTCGTCGTGATGTCCACAGGCGCCGAGGCGGCGGCCGAACGCGCGCCCGCCGCGACTCATGTCGAATACCGCCACGTGCCCGACCCGGCGGATGTGGACCGGCTGGTCCGCCCGCTGCTGGACCGGATGCAGGCAGACGCACCGGAACGAAAGGACGCCAGATGAAGATTTCCGACATGAGCTGGGGACAGGTCGAGGCCTATCTCCAGGACGACGACCTCTGCGTCCTGCCCTTGGGCAGCACGGAACAGCATGCCGGCCTGTCGCTGAGCGTCGATTCGATCCTTGCCGAGAAGGTCGCCGTGGATGCTGCCGAGCCACTGGGCGTGCCGGTCTTCCCTGTCCTTCCCTACGGCCTGACGCCCTATTTCGCCGCCTATCCGGGGACCATCTCGCTGCGCGTCGAGAGCTATGTCGCGGTGATCCGCGACATTCTCGACGGGCTTTACCGGCAGGGCTTCCGCCGGATCGTCATGGTCAACGGCCATGGCGGCAACGCGCCCGCCGGTGCCTTCGCCATCGAGTGGATGGCCGACCATCCGGGCACCTCGGTCAAGTTCCACAACTGGTGGAGCGCGCCCCGGACGATGGCCAGGGTGCAGGAGACGGACCCGGTCGCCAGCCATGCCAGCTGGATGGAGAACTTTCCCTGGACGCGGCTGGTCGAGGCGAACGACCGGACGCAGAAGCCAATGATCGATCTGCAGCGGATGCGGGCGATGGATCCAGAGCGGGTGCGCGCCTATCTCGGCGACGGCAATTTCGGCGGCGTGCCGCAGCGCCCCGACGACGAGATGCACGCGATCTGGGAGATCGGCGTGGAAGAGACCCGCGCCGTGATCGAGGGCCCCTGGGAATGAGCCCGATCCTGATCTGGGGCGCCGGCGCCATCGGCGGCACCCTCGGCGCCGCCTTCCTGCGCGCGGGCCGCGATGTCGTGTTCGTCGATTCGGACGCCGGTCACGTCGACGCCATCAACGAGACCGGCCTGCGGATCGACGGCCCGCTCTGGACCGACACGGTCCGCGCCCCGGCCTACGGGCCGGACGGCCTGCAGGGCACGTTCGACACCGTCTTTCTCTGCGTGAAGGCGCTGCATACCGGCGCCGCGATCCGCCAGCTGGCGCCGCACCTTGCGAACAACGGCTGCGTCGTATCGGCCCAGAACGGCCTGAACGAGATCGAGATCGCCGAGGTGGTGGGCGAGGCGCGGACGATCGGCTGCTTCGTCAATTTCGGCGCGGACTACCTGGAGCCGGGGGTGGTCCACTATTCCGGCAAGGGCGCGACGGTGATCGGAGAGCTGGACGGCGCTCGGACCGAGCGGGCGGAGGCGCTCTACGCCCTGCTGAAGGACTTCAACCCGGATGCCGTGCTGACCGACAACATCTGGGGCTTTCTCTGGGGCAAGCTGGTCTACGGCGCCCTTCTCTTCGCCACAGCGCTGACGGACGATCCGATCGCCGACGTGCTCGACTCGCCCGAGGCCCGCCCGGTTCTGACGCGGCTGGGGCAGGAAGTCGCCCGCGTCGCGTCCGCCTCGGACGTGCGGCCCGAACCGTTCGACGGGTTCGACCCCGCCGCCTTCGCCCCGGGCGCGCCACAGGCGGCGCTCCACCGTAGCTTTGCCGACATGGTCGCGCACAACCGCCGCTCGGCGAAATCCCATTCCGGCATCTGGCGCGACCTCGCCATCCGCAAGCGCAAGACCGAGGCCGAGGCGCAGCTCGGCCCCATCGTCGCGGCGGGCGAGCGCACCGGCATCCCGACCCCCGTCACGCGGCGCGTGATGGAGATGATCCGCGAGATCGAGGACGGGCAGCGCAGGCTCGACAGTGCCAACCTCGCCGACCTGGCCCGCGACACGGGAGAGCCAGCATGAAACTCGACTTCACCGGCAAGGCGGCACTGGTCACCGGCGCCGGCCACGGCATCGGCCGCGCCATCGCGCTGGCCTTCGCCGCCCGGGGCGCGTCGGTCACCGCGCTCGACCTCAACGAGGCCGGCCTAGCCGAGACCGCCGGCATGGGCGACGTGCAGACCCGCGCGCTCGACCTCGGCGACCGCGCGGCGGTGCACGAGGTGATCGGCGCGCTCGGCCCGCAGGACATCCTCGTCAACTGCGCCGGCGGCGTGCGCGGGCAGGTGGGCCGGCCGCTGGAGGAGATCACGGAAGCAGACTGGCAGGCGATCTTCGACGCCAACCTCGCCGGGACCTTCTGGGCGAGCCAGGCCGTCGCGCCGGGGATGAAGGCGAAGGGGGCGGGGCGGATCGTCAACATCAGCTCGGGCGCGGGGCGGGGTGTCAGCCTCACCGGCATCCAGGCCTATGCCAGCGCCAAGGCCGGCCAGATCGGCCTGACCCGCCAGCTCGCCCACGAGCTCGGGTCCTTCGGCATCACGGTGAACTGCGTCGCCCCCGGCTTCGTCCGCTCCAACCCCACGACCGAGAAGCAGTGGGACGCGATGGGGCAGGCCGGGCAGAGCGCATTGCTGGAGCGGATCGCGATGCGCCGGCTCGGCACGCCGGACGACATCGCCCACGCGGTGCTGTTCTTCGCCTCGGACTTCGCCGGGTGGATCACCGGCGAGACGCTGGGCGTGGACGGCGGCAAATGAGCGCCGCGGAGGACTGGCTCGCCGCCCACGAGGCGGAGGGGGTGGAGACCATCGCCGCCTTCTGCCGCATCCCCTCGCTCTCCGCCGATCCCGCCTATCGAGAGGCCATCCCCGAAGCCGCCGGCTTCGTCGAAGCGCGGCTGGCCGAGGCGGGCTTCGGCACGGTCGAGCGGATCGAGACCGGGGGCCATCCGTGCGTCTATGCCGAGCGGATCGTGGACCCGGCGAAGCCCACGGTCCTCGTCTACGGTCACTACGACGTGCAGCCGCCCGATCCGCTGGACAAGTGGCGCTCGCCGCCCTTCGAGCCCGAGGTGCGGGACGACCGGCTCTACGCGCGCGGCGCGGCGGACGACAAGGGCCCGCTGACGGTGGCGCTGCACGCGCTGCGGGCGCTGCACGAGACGTCCGGGCTGCCGCTCAACGTCAAGGTGCTGGTGGAGGGCGAGGAGGAATCCGGCTCGCCCCATTTCGCGCCCACCGTCGCGCGCATGAGGGACCGCCTCGCCTGCGACCTCGTCGTCAGCGCGGACGGCGCGATGTGGCGGGCGGACCTGCCCTCCGTCACCGTGGCCAGCCGCGGCATGGTCGCGCTGGATGTCGAGGTGGCCGGCGCGGGCAAGGACCTGCATTCCGGCCGCCACGGCGGCAGCGCGCCGAACCCGGTACGGGCGCTGGTGCGGATGCTGGCGGGGCTGCACGACGACGAGGGCCGGGTGATCGTGCCCGGCTTCGCCGACGACGCGACGCCGCCGGACCCCCGGATCGGCGAGGCGATCCGCGCCTCCGGCTTCGACGTGAGCGCCTATTTCGACGGGATCGGCGCGCCCCGGCCCGATCCGCTGCCCTCGGCCGAAGAGCTGCTGACCCGGCAATGGCTGATCCCGACCCTGGAATTCAACGGCATCTCGGGCGGCTATGCGGGCGAGGGGACCAAGACGGTCATCCCCGCCACCGCCCGCGCCAAGATCACCTGCCGCCTCGTCGCCGGGCAGGAGCCGGACGCCGTCGTGGCCGCCATCGAGGCGCAGCTGCGCGCCCTCCTGCCGCCCGGCTATGCGCTGGAGGTCCACCGCCACGGGCCGGGCAGCGCGGCCTTCGCCTCCGATCCCGACCTGCCGGGTCTCAAGGTGGCCGAGGAGGTGCTGGAAGAGATCATGGGCCGGCGCCCCCTGCGCGTGGCGATGGGCGCGACCATCCCCATCGGCGAGGTCTTTCAGCGGTATCTGGGCCGGGGCGTCGTCTTCTTCTCCTTCGCGACGGCAGACGAGGACTACCACGCGCCGAACGAGTTCTTCCGCCTGTCCAGCTTCCGCAAGGGCTGCATCGCCTGGATCCGCCTGCTGGAGCGGCTCGCTTGAGCGCCCGCGGCCTGCTCGAGCGCTACGCGTCCGGGGACGATCCGTGCGAGGAGGTCGAGCGGGCGCTGGCGGCGGTGGAGGAATGGGAGCCGCGGCTCAACGCCTTCGCCCATGTCGCGCGGGACTCGGCGCTCGCGCAGGCGGAGGAGAGCCGCCGCCGCTGGCGGGACGACACAGCCCGCCCGCTGGAGGGCGTGCCGGTCGCGATCAAGGACCTGATCGATGTCGCGGGCCAGCCGACCGGCTGGGGCACGAAGGTGGAGCCGCCGCGACCGGCGAGGGCCGACGCGCCGCTGGTGGCGCGGCTGAGGGCGGCGGGCGCGGTGCTGATCGGCAAGACCAACTGCCTCGAATATGCCTACGGCGTCGCGCATCTCGAGATCGGCCAGACCAACAACCCGCACGATCCGTCCCGGACCGCCGGCGGCTCCTCCGGCGGGTCGGCGGCGGCGGTGGGCGCGGGGATCGTGCCGCTGGCCGTGGGCACCGATACCGGCGGCTCGATCCGCATCCCGGCGGCCCATTGCGGCATCGTGGGGCTCAAGCCGAGCTACGGGCTGGTGCCGCTGGAGGGGGTGTTTCCCCTCTCCTGGACGCTGGACCATGCCGGGCCGCTGGCGGGTGACGTGGCGGATGCGGCGCTGATGCTCGGCGTCCTGGCGGGGCAGGCGATGGCGGCGTCCGCGCCCCGGGCTCCGCGCATCGGCGTGCTGCGGGCCCACTGGCCGGCGGCGGCAGAGAACCGGGCGACGGCGGCGGCGATGGACGCCGCGCTGTACAGGCTCGGCGCGGCGGAGCTGGTGGAAGTCACGATCCCCGAGCTGGGCGGGGCCAACGCCGCGCTACTGGATCTGCTGCTGCCGGAGGCCTCGGTCATCCACCGGGATCTGCACGCGAGGAATCCCGGGGGCTATGCACCGGGGACGCGCTCGCAGATCGAGGCGGGATTCGACCTTCCCGCCACCCGCTATGTCGACGCCATGCGCGAGGCGGCGCGGGTCCGTGCGGCGGTCGAGGCGGCCTTCCCGCGGGTGGATCTGCTGCTCTCGCCCGCCGTACCCTTTCCCGCGCCGCACGAGGATCCCGAGATCGGCGACGCGGGCGACAGCGAGATGCTCGCCTCCGGCTTCGCCAACCTGACCGGTCATCCGGCGCTGACCCTGCCCTGCGGCGCCGTCGACGGCCTGCCGGTAGGTCTTCAGCTGGCCGGCCCCCTCGGACGGGATGCCGCGCTGCTCGCGGCGGCGCAGGTGGTGGAACGCATGCTGGGCCGGGCAAGCGACACCGTCGGGACAACCGACTGAGCGGAGCGGGGCGCCGTCCCGGCCCCGACGCAAGATCGCCCACGGCCCGCTCCGCAGTCGAGGACCGGCCCCGGGTAATCCCTTCCCGGGGACGCCTCATCGTCGTGCTGCGCCCGGCCGGACGCGCCGATGAGGGCCGCGCTCCCGGCCGGCATGGCAAGGCTGGACTGGTCGCCGGGAGGGGGCCCTTGCACGATCCCGCGGGTCTGCCTTCGAGGGGGCTTGGCCACCCCGACGATCCGGGTTATTGGTTATGTCATATCATAACAACTAGGTTTCGCATGGCCCTCCCGGATGCCCGCCTTCCCGTGACCATCCTGTCCGGCTTCCTCGGCGCCGGAAAGACGACGCTGCTGAACGACGTGCTCGACAATCGCGACGGCCGCCGCGTGGCGGTGATCGTCAACGACATGTCGGAGGTGAACATCGACGCCGACCTCGTGCGGGAGGGGGGCGCGGATCTCAGCCAGACGGACGAGACGCTGGTCGAGATGTCGAACGGCTGCATCTGCTGCACGCTGCGGGACGACCTTCTGATGGAGGTGCGCCGGCTCGCCGAGGAGAGGCGCTTCGACTACCTCCTGATCGAGTCCACGGGCATCTCCGAACCATTGCCGGTCGCGGCCACCTTCGATTTCCGCGACGAGGCGGGTGTCAGCCTGTCCGACGTCGCCCGGCTCGATGCGATGGTCACCGGCGTCGACGCCGTGAACCTGCCGCAGGACTATTCCAGCCACGATTTCCTTCGCGACCGGGGCGAGGCGACCGGCGCGGGGGACGAGCGCAGGCTGGTGAACCTGCTCGTCGAGCAGATCGAGTTTGCGGACGTCGTCGTCCTGAACAAGGTGACGGATGCCGGCCCCGAGCGCACCGGGGCCGCCCGCAGGATCATCCGCAGCCTCAATGCCGACGCCCGGATCATCGAGACCGACCGCTCGCGTGTCCCGCCGAGCGGGATCATGGGCACCGGCCTCTTCGACTTCGACCGCGCGCAGGCCCATCCGATGTGGGCGAGAGAGCTCTACGGCTTCGCCGATCATCTGCCCGAGACCGAGGAATACGGCATCTCGTCCCACGCCTATCGCGCCCGCCGCCCGTTCGAACCCGAAAAGATCATGGCCGTGCTGAACGGCGCCCTGCCGGGCGTGATCCGGGCCAAGGGACATTTCTGGATCGCGACGCGGCCGGACTGGGTGGCGGAGTTCTCGCTCGCGGGGGCGCTGTCCTCGGTCGCGCCGCTCGGCACGTGGTGGGCCTCCGTCCCTCGGGATCGCTGGCCGGGTCACGAGGCGGCCAGAATCTCCCTCTCCCGGCACTGGGCCGAGCCCCGGGGGGACCGGCGACAGGAAATCGTCTTCATCGGCGCCGGAATCGACTGGGACGCGTTGAAGGCACGGCTCGACGCGGCGCTTCTGCCCGAGCATCTCGCGACGGGGCCCGATCACCTGCCGGTCCTGCCCGATCCCCTTTCCCGTTGGCACCGCCCGGAGGCGGCCTGATGCGCGAGGGCAAGCGAACCGCCCGGGGAAGCCCAACGGACATCGACGGAGCGTGCCCGCCGGCCCGGACGTTCAAGGGACCGTCCCGGGATCATGCCGGCCCCGGGGCGCGCGGCGGGGTTCGCGTCCCCGGTGACCCGGGCGCGGGGCCGGATGCGCACAGGGCCCGGGGCGGCGGAGGCCGGATGTCCCGCAATCTGGGCCAGACCGGACTGCGCGGGACATGGCGCAGCGGATGTCCGATGCGCGAGTTCGACGATCTGCCGCCGCAGCTTCGTACCTGGCTGGCATCGGCCATCCTGCCGTGGCGTCCGCGCTCGGTCCGCCGCGCCTTCGAGCGGGCCATGCGCCGGACCCGCAACCCCGCTGAGGCGCTGAAGGTTCTCGACGAGATCCAGAGCCGGCAGATCGCGCGCGATGCGCGTGATGTCTGGGGAGGCGGGTATCCCCTGGACAGCGAGAGCCGCAATACCTGAGGGGCGCGCCGGCCCGGAACGCCCCGCCCGGTGACCAGGGCGGACGGGGTGGACCCTGACGTTCGGGCCGGGACGTTCCGGCCGGCGACCCCGGATCGGCCGGGAGGTTCGGAACATCCCCGGCCGTCCGAACCGGAGACGGGATCCCTTCCGATCCGCATCGGGCGGTGACCGGCTGCCCCGTGGGGTACCGGCCCGGCGACGCGCCTCAGGGGACGAACCGCCCGACCACCTCCGTCAGGTCGACCCGCGCCCGCAGCCGGGCGGCGAGAAGATACATTCCGGCCACCTTGCGCTGGATCAGGAGCGCACCGACCGGCGGGACGTGGATCGCGGCGCGCTCCACTCCCATCTCCATCCCCATGTCGCGCAGGTGTAGCGGCAGGTCCGAGGCCCCGAAGTCGAAGGGACCCGGGCTGCGGAGGGGGGACATGGCGAGATCGAACATCAACAGGACGATCTCGCGGTGGCGGGCGGACAGGCCGGGGCCGATGAGGCCGGTCTCCTCCAGGGCCGTCTCGGTGGCGGCGCGGTCGCGCGACAGCCCCGCCCGCATCAGCCGGCGGAAGGCCTCCTGCACCCCCGGAGCGATCTGCCGGACCGCGCCGAAGTCGAGAAGCACGATCCGTCCGCCCGCCTCCACGAGGTAGTTGGCGAAATTCGGGTCGGTCTGCATCCGGCCGAGCTCGAAGAGTTCGCGGAGCGTCAGGTCGATCAGCCGCCGGGCGGTCTCGTCGCGCAGCTCCTGCGGGGCAGCGGCGAGGCGCTCGACCGGGAGGCCGGTGACGTATTCCATCGCCAGGACGTTCGGGGTGCAGAGGTCCGGATGACGCTTCGGGACGAGGAAGGCCGGATCCCCGGCCAGCAGGGCGCCGAAGAGATCGAGATTTCGCCCCTCGCGGATATAGTCGGCCTCTTCATGCAGCTGCGCGCGGGCCTCCGCCATCAGGGGAGCGAGGTCGAGCCCCCTCGGCGCGGCGCCTGACCAGCGGATCAGCCCCGCGATATTGGCGATGTCGCTGTCGATGCTGGCCCGCACGCCCGGATACTGCACCTTGAGCGCCAGCTCGCGGCCGTCCCTGGTGACGGCGCGGTGGACCTGCCCGATGGAGGCGGCGGCGATCGGGCGCACGTCGAACCGGCGGAAGCGCCCGAGCCAGCCCGGGCCCCATTCGGCGTCGAGCACGCCCCGCAGCTGACGGGGCGGCATGGGGTCGGCATCGCTGCGCAGCCGGTCGAGGATGGCGGCGATCTCGGGCGGCAGGACCTCGCCCGCATCCATCGAGAGGAACTGGCCGACCTTCATCGCCGCCCCGCGCAGCCTTGCGAGCTCTCCCGCGACGCGCTGCGCGTTGGCCGGGGTGAGCAGCAGGTCGCGGGATCCCGGCCCGGCGCCACCGGCGATCTGCCTCAGCCCCCCGAAAGCGGCGCGACCGGCGATGCCGCCCGCGAGTCCCCCCAGGCGGGCCAGGCGCGAGAGCCGCCCCGCCGGCACCCGGACGCCGGGACGGCCTCGATCCGTCACCATCCTTCGGTTCCCCGCGCCCCCTTGATCCGCCCGCGCAGGTTGGACGTGACCCAGCCGCCGTAGAAGTCCCCCGGTTGCGGGATGACGCGCTCCTCCCCGACGAAGCACGCCTCCATCCGGGCCGCGTAGAAGGCGAAATAGCCGGCCAGCCCGGCAAAGGCGGGGGTGGGCGCGTCGTAGCACCAGCCCGCCCGGCGGGCGGTGACATCCCTCGCGATCACGTCGACATAGCGCGCGCGCCCCTTCCATTCGCAGAAGCTGGCCCCGGCGGCGGGGGACAGCCGTGCCGCGACGTCCTCTGGCGGGAAGTAGTAGGTCGGCGCATGGTGGGTCTCGAGCACCCTCACGCCCCGGACCGTCTCGGCCGCGACCGCACCGCCGAGGCGCACGAGCAGGCGCTGCGGCACCGGCTCCAGCCGGGGCGGGCGGGGGTAGTCCTGGACGGTCTCGGGGGGCAGATCGCTCATGGAGTTGAGATATGCCTCCGGCCGCCTTGGACAAAGCGGCGGATGCCCGCAGGGGGGCGAGCGGGCCTCAGCGGTCGTCCGGCCCCTCGCGGTGGACCCTGCCGTCCGGAAGGCGCCGCTCGATGGCCTCCAGCCGTCTCAGGACCTCGTCCCGGTAATCCTCCGTCGCGGCGTTCGATTCCTGCGCATGGGCATCCTGCATGCTGTTGACGATCAGGCCGACGACGAGGTTCACGACCGCGAAGGTCGTCACGAGGATGAAGGGCACGAAGAAGGCCCAGGCGTAGGGATAGACCTCCATCACCGGGCGGACGATTCCCATCGACCAGCTTTCGAGCGTCATGATCTGGAAGAGCGAATAGGCAGAGCTGGGGATCGACGCGAACCATTGCGGAAAGGCATCGCCGAAGAGTTTCGTCGCCATCACGGCCGCGATGTAGAAGATCAGCGCCATCAGCAGGAAGACCGACGCCATGCCTGGCAGGGCCGAGATGAACCCCTCGACCACCCGGCGCAGGGTCGGCGCGACCGAGATGATCCTCAGGAGCCGCAGGATCCGGAGCGCGCGCAGCACGGAGAGACCCTGCGTGACCGGCACCAGCGCGACGGCGACGATCGTGAAGTCGAAGACGTTCCAACCCGACCGGAAGAACGACAGGCCGCGCGCATAGATCTTCAACGCGATCTCGACGACGAAGATCGACAGGCACAGCACGTCGAGGAGGACGATAAGTCTGCCGGCGGCGGCCATGGCGGTATCGGACGTCTCGAACCCGAGGACCACCGCGTTGAACAGGATCACGCCCGTGATGAAGTTCCGCGTCGATCGACGGTCGAGGAGTCGTGCGACGGATTGGCGGAGCGGCATGACTGACCCCATTCTCGAGAACCGGCCCCTCTATGCTGGGGGTCGCAATGCGGCGCAAGCCGGGTCCCGGGGGGACGGGAGACGGCGGAGCCCATGGGCGGGAAGCGCGTCCGTCCATGCCCTGCTTGCGGCGGCCGGTGGCAGGTCCGGGGCGCGTTCATCGTCCGGGGCGCGCGACGGACCGGACCGGGTCGCGGCGGCGACACGGACCTGCGGGCAGCCCCGCGCCGGACCTCCGGGGGGGGTCAGCCCGGCGGCGCGGCCCGCGTGACGAGGACCTTGTCGATGCGGCGCCCGTCGAGATCGAGGATCTCGACCCCGAGCCCGCCGATCCGCATCGTCTCTCCCACATCGGGGAGGGTGCCGAGATGATCGAGGATCAGTCCCGCGACGGTCTCGTAGGCGCGATCGTCGGGCAGCGCGAGGTCGACGCGCGCCGCGAACTCGTCCACCGGCATCCATCCGGCGACGAGGAGGCTGCCATCCTCCCGCGCGACGATCTTCGGCTCGGGGGTCTCTCCCTCGAGGAAATCGCCCGCGATCGCCTGCAGCAGGTCCATCGCCGTGATGACGCCCTCGAAATGGCCGTATTCGTCGAAGACGAGCACCATGTGCGCCTTCGCCCGCTTCAGCGTCTCGATGACGTCGAGGGCCGGCATACCGTCGCGGACAATGGTCGCTGGTTCGACCAGCGCGCGCAGCCCCGCGAGGTCCGGCGCGGGGCCGGACGCGATCACGTCCCGGGTGGCGAGAACACCGACGATGTCGTCCGCCTCTCCGTCCCGGACCGGAAGCCTGGAGCGGCGGGTCGTGCGGAAACGGTCCATCACGGCGGCCGGCCCGTCGGCCAGATCCACCAGTTCCACTTCGTGGCGCGGCGTCATCAGGCCGCGCGCCGTCCGGTCCGCGACGCGCATCACGCCCTCGATCATCTCGGTCTCGGCATGCTTGATGACACCGGCCTGGCGGGCCTCGGAAATGACCAGGCGCACCTCCTCGTCGCTCAGGCCGCTCTCGCCCCGGCCGGACTGGCCGAGCAGCGCGAGCACGGCCTTGCCGGACCGGTCGAGCAGCCACACGAAGGGGGCGGAGACGCGCGCGACGAGGATCATGGCCGGAGCCACGCGGGCCGCGACGGCCTCCGGCGCCCTGAGCGCGATCTGCTTCGGCACGAGCTCGCCGACGATGAGGGAGAGGTAGGTGATGACCACCACCACGCTTCCGACGCCGAGCGTTCCGGCGGCCCCCTCCGGGGCGCCCGCAGCGACCAGCGCGTCGGCCAGGCGAACGCCCAGCGTCGCGCCCGAGAAGGCCCCGGACAGCACGCCGACAAGCGTGATTCCGATCTGGACCGAGGACAGGAAACGGCCCGGATCGCCCGCGAGCCGCATCGCGGCCGAGGCGCCGCGGCTGCCGCGCTCGGCCATGACCTTCAGGCGCGCCGGCCGCGCCGAGACTACGGCAAGCTCGGACATCGCCAGAAAGCCGTTCAGCAGGATCAGCAGCAGGAGGATGACGATCTCGACGATCATCCTGCATCGCTACGCGCAGCGCCGGCCGGCGACAATCGCCTTCGTCGCGGATCGGCGGTGTCGGTCCCTCATTTCGGCGCGACCCGCCGCCCCGGCGGGCGGTGGGCGGCATTGTGCTTCGGGTGGACCTGAGTGCGGACCGGCGGGCGCTCCGCGCGGATCGCGGCCGGGAGCGAGACGGGGCGGGAGCGAAAAGGGGCGGGAGCGAGACGGGCCGGGAGCGAGACGGGCCGGGAGCGAAAAGGGGCGGGAGCGAGACGGGCCGGGAGCGAAAAGGTGCGGGAGCGAGACGGGCCGGGAGCGAAAAGGGGCGGGAGCGAGACGGGCCGGGAGCGAAAAGGGGCGGGGACGACGACGCCGGCGATGGCCCCGCTGCACGGGGGCCGGGTCGTGCGGAAGGCTCGGGCTCAGGCCCCCGTCGGAAACCGCGCGCGCCCGGGCGGTCGGACGATCCTTCCGCCATCCAGCATCATCGCCCGATCGCAGAACCGGGCGTGAAGGGCCCCGGCATGGGAGATCAGCAGCACGGCGATCCGGCGCCCCGCGCAGAGCCGGGTCAGCGCCCGCAGGAGGCGGTCCTGTTCGATCGCGTCCAGCTGGCTCGTGATCTCGTCGCAGATCAGGAGGGCCAGCCCCGGATGGAACAGCCGCGCGAGCGAGACCCGCGCCAGTTCGCCGCCCGACAGCTGATCGGGGCGCCGGTCGGCCCATTCGGTCCTGACGCCGAGCGCGTCGAGGACCTCCGGATCGGGGGGGAGGCCGTTCGCCAGGATCCGGCGGACCGGCCAGCGCGGATCGACCGCGAGTTCCGCCGATTGGGGGGCATGCTGCACGGGGGCCGGCACCCCCGGCCGGGCCGGTGCCGGAATGGCCCCGTCAAGGCGGATCTCGCCCCGATCGGGGGCCAGACGCCCCGCGAGGATCCGCCCGAGGGTGGTCTTGCCGGAGCCGGAGGGGCCGCCGAGGCCCACGACCTCGCCCCTCGCGAGGTCGAGATCGGCGCCGTCGAGGATCCTCCGCCCGCCGATGGCATGGGCCAGGTCGCGCGCGGTCAGCATGCGGCCTCCCCGCCGGGGCGGGCGAGGGCGGGCTGGGCCTGCCATAGCTGCCGGGTGAAGGCCTCTCGCAGAGCGGTCCCGCCTTGCGCGAAGGCGCCGGCCGGCGCCGTCTCGACATGCCGCCCGCCGCGCAGGATGACGACCCGCGACGCGATCCTCGCCAGGCCGACCAGGTCGTGGGAGATCACGATGACGCCGCGGCCCGAGGCGGCGAGCCGCGCGAGCACCGACAGGACCCGGCCGCCCGCTTCCTCGTCCAGTCCGACGGTCGGTTCGTCGGCGACGATCCAGTCGGCGCCCGTGGCCAGGGCCGTGGCCAGCAGCGCCCGGCGTGCCATGCCGCCCGACAATTCGTGCGGGTAGAGCCTTGCCGCGCCCGCCGGCAGGCCGACCGAGGCCAGGGCGCCGGACGGATCGGCCCGCCGGTTGCACAGGCGCGCGAACCGCCCGATCTGGCGCCCGACCGGGGCGAGGGGGTCCAGCGCGTCGAGCCGCTGCGGGGCCAGCGCCACCGCCCCGGGTCCGGCCGGTTCCCCGTCGACGGCGATCCGGCCCGTCCGGACGGCGCCGGGCGGCAGCGCCCCGGCCAAGGCCTCGGCGAGGAGGCTCTTGCCGGCGCCCGAACTGCCGGTCAGCCCGACGATCTCGCCGCGCGCCAGCGACAGCGAGACCCCCTCCAGAACCGGGCCGGCCGGGAAGGAGACCGACAGATCCTCGACATCCAGCGTCATGTCGTCCCCCCGGCCGGACCGGAAAGCCGGCGCAGCGCCTCTCCCAAGCGCTCGAAAATCAGGGCGACCAGCATCAGGCCGAGGCCGGGGGCGGCGGCGACCCACCAGTGACCGGCCATGATCTCGCGCAGGCTTTCGGCCAGCATCACGCCGATCGAGGGCAGGTGCGGTTCGATCCCGAGGCCGATGAAGCTGAGCCCGGCCTCGTGCAGGATCGCGTGGGGGAAGATCACGACGAACCCCGCGACGATCTGCGGCACCAGGTGGGGGGCGAGATGGTGCCGGGCCACCCAGAGCCGCGACCGCCCGAGCGCGCGCGAGATCGCGACGTAGTCCGAGGCGGCGATGACCTGCGCCTCGTGCCGCAGGACGCGCGACAGGCGCGGCCAGTGGGTCAGCGCGACGGCGACGATTACCCCGGCCGTGCCGCCCCCCATCGCGAAGGCGATCATGATCAGCAGCACGAAATGCGGCAGGCCGAGCGCGAGTTCGGTCAGTCCCCCGACGAGGTGGTCCGCGGCGCGCCCGAGGGTCGCCGCGAGGCCCAGAACCAGGGCGACGAGGGTGGAGGCGCCGGCCGCCAGCAGCCCGACCTGCACGCTCTGCGCAAGGGCCGCCAGGGTCCGGGCGGCGATGTCGCGGCCCAGCAGGTCGGTCCCGAGGGGATGGGCCGGCCGCGGCGCCAGCGCCCGCGCGGCCGCGTCGACCGACAGGGCCCCCTCGGGCAGCAGCGGCGCCCCCGCGAGCACCGCGCCCAGCAGCGCCAGCGCGATCATCCCGTGCCGCATCGCCCGCCGCTGCGGATGGCGGGGGCGGGCGGGCCGCGCGCGGATCGGTTCGGCCGCGTCGCTCATGCAGCCCGCCGCAGCCGCGGATCGGCCAGCCGGGCCGCGATGTCGGCCAGCAGGTTGCCGGCGAAGACGAAGAGCAGCGTCGCCAGCCCTATCCCCATGAGGAGCGGCGCGTCCGCCCCCGTCGCCGCGCGCACCGTCGCCTGGCCGAGGCCGGGCCAGGCGAAGACGGCTTCGGCCAGGACCGAGCCGCCGAAGAGCTCGCCTGCGCCGGCCAGGTGCAGCGTCAGCGCCACGCCCGCCGCATGGCGCAGGCCGGGCCCGAAGGCGAGGTGGAGGGGCCTGGCGCCGTGGGCCGCGAGGTGCCGCGCCGCGGGGCCGTCGAGGAAGGCGATCAGGCTCTGCCGGGTATGGAGCACCAGCGGGGCCAGCCCGACGACGGACAGGGTGACGACCGGCAGCACCATGTGGCGCCAGCGATCCGCCAGCGCGACCTCCGAGTCCAGCCGTCCCGGCGGGGCCGCGCAGCAGGCCGGCAGCCAGCCCAGTCCGACGGCGAAGAGCGCGACCAGCAGGATCGCGATCCAGAAGCCCGGGCTGGCGGCCAGCACGACGGCGATGGTGCGGATCACCCGGTCGGGCCAGCGCCCGCGCGTCGCCCCCGCGACCAGTCCCAGGAGCGTGCCCAGCACGAAGGACAGCGCGAAGGCCGACCCGACCAGCGCCAGCGAGGCCGGCAGACGGGCGGCGATCACCTGCAGCACGGGCGCGTTGAAGGTGATGGACCGGCCGAGATCCCCCTGCACGAGCCGGCCGAGCCAGCTGGCGAAGCGCTCGGGCGCGGGCCGGTCCAGCCCCCAGGCGGCGGCGATGGCCTCCCGCTGCTCCGGACCGATCTGCGACGTGCGTCCGCCGACATAGGCCTGGACCGGGTCGATCGGGGCCATCGAGATCAGCACGAACAGCCCGGTCGCGGCCAGCGGCAGCAGCCAGGCCAGACGGAGGAGCCGTCCGGCCACCAGCGCCGGGAGCCAGGCGTTCATTCGCAGGTCCAGCGCCAGGAGGGCAGGTCGTGGGTGATCGGGAAGCCGTGCCCGTGCGGATGGACCTGCAGCGGCCCGGGATCGAGGCAGTCCGACACCCAGTAGGAATGGTCGAGATTGACCATCCAGGCCCAGGTCGCGTCGCCCCGGGGGCCGAACCCGGTCTCTCCGTCCCAGGCGGCGGCCTGCCAGTGAGCGAGGGAAGGCTCGAAACCGATCGCGGCCTCGGCCGCCTCGAGATGAGCGTCCACCACCGGATTCCGGTAATGGCCGGTATTGTAGTAGTCGACGCCGGCATAGGCCCCGTGGTGCAGGTAGAGGATCTCCGACGGGTCATGTGCGCCCCAGCCCAGCACGACGACCTCTGAATGCATCAGGGCGCCGATCTCGTCCCAGCTGGCGCCGGTCGGCCGGGCGTCGATGCCGATCCCCCGCAGCTGGTCGGCGGCGCCGAGCGCCAGTGCCTGCCGCGTGCTGTCGCCGGCGGGATAGAGCACCCGGAAGGCGGCGGGCAGGCCGTCCTTCTCGCGCAGACCGTCGCCGTCACCATCGCGCCACCCGGCCGCCTCCAGCGTGGCCATCGCCGCCGCCGGGTCGTTTCCCGGGATCGCGGCACCCGGGTTGTCCCAGGGCAGGCCGTCGGCCGGGCCCGTCGCGGGGCGGCCGTGGCCGTTCAGGGCCAGCGCGACCAGCGCCTCGCGGTCGAGGGCCTGGTTGATCGCCAAGCGGACCGCCCGGTCCGCCGTCACGTCGTTGCCGATCGGCGCGCCCGCCCCGGTGGTCCCGCCCGCCCTCGGCACCATCGGGAAGGCCAGCCCGCGATTGTCGACCGACTCGACATGCAGCACCTTCATGCCCCGCGGCGCCGCATCCGCCATCGCGGGCGGCACGGCGACGAGGTCGGCGATCCCGGTGCGGGCCAGCGCCTGCCCGGCCTCTTCCGAGCCGAAGACGAAGCTCACCCTCTCGAAGGCGATCTCGCCGCCGTGCCAGTAGGGATTCGGCTCGACCACCAGCTGCTCTCCCTCGCGCCACTCGACCATCCGGAAGGGGCCCGAGCCGACGGGATGCCGGGCATGGTCGTCGCCATAGGTCGCGGCCGGCACGATCCCGAGCGTGGCGAGCCGCGAGACGAATGTGATCCGGGGCTCGGTCAGCTCCAGCTCGACCGTCGTGGCGTCGAGGGCGCGCGCCTCCGCCAGGACCGTCAGGTCGGCGAGCCCGCCGGCCTCTCTGGCGGTGTTGTAGGTAAAGGCGACATCCGCCGCGGTCAGCGGCGTTCCGTCCGAGAACAGGGCGTCGCCGCGCAGCGTCACCCGCCAGACGAGCCCGTCTTCGGAAAGGGTCCAGTCGGTGGCCAGGTCCCCGACGAGGTCGAGCGCGGCATCCCTGCGCAGCAGGGTCGAGTAGAAGAGCGGGCTGCCATAGTGGCCCCAGCCCATGATCGGATCGAACCCGCCGTCAGGCTCTCCGCCGATGGCAAGCACCAGCGGCCGCGCCCCGGCCCCGGCCGGCAGCATCAGGGACAGGGCGATGGCGGCGGTCGAAAGGGGGCGGAGCATCCGGGATCCACAAGGTATGAAATTTCGAGTCTAAATTCATACCCTGCGCGCGGCGGTGTAAAGCAATGATCCGGTTGCGCCCGGGAGTCCGAGCGCGGATGGTCGCGGGGCAGGGACGGGGCCACGGACGGGGCCAGGGACGGAGGAGGGCGTCATGCAACGGATCACCATCGCGATCGAGGACGAGCTTCTGGCCGAACTGGACCGGCAGATGGGACGATCCGGCGCCACGAACCGGTCCGAGGCGATCCGCGATCTGCTCCGCCGGGCGCTGGCGCGGGACGCGCCGCAGGACGCGGATTGCGTCGGCATCGTCAGCTACGCGCTCGACCTCTCGGCGCGAGATCTCGGCCGGCGGGTGCCCCGGGCCCGCCATTCCCGCCACGACCAGGCCGTCGCGGCCATGTCGGTCCCGCTGGATCATTCGACCGCCATGGAGGTGACGGTGATGCGCGGCAAGGTGGCCGAGGTCGAGGATTACGCGCACGGCCTCTTCGCCGAGCGGGGGATCCGCCACGGCAACCTGTCCCTCGTGCCGGTGGACGACGTGGCCGAGACCCACCGGCATGGCGGGGGCGAGCCGCATCTGCACAGCCATCTGACGATCAAGGACGGGTTCTGATCTGGGGGCGGACCGCCAGGGTCCCCGTCGAGGCGTTTCCTGCGGACCCGGATCGATCGGTTGGCGGGCCCCTTGCGGGGACGCCCGGCCGCCATGACCGGCCATTCTCCCGCCCCCGATGCCTGAGGGGCGGGCCGCCATCTGCACCGCTCCCGCCGGGGCAGAGACGACGCGGCGATCCCGTCGCCCCGCGGCGCAAGCGACGCGATGCCCCGGCCCTTTGCGGCGCGATCTCCCTGCATGCCGCGCCCGGGGGCGGGGGGGCCGCGCCCGCCGCCCGTGCGAGGTCGTCGACCTGTCCCGCGGCATCGCGGGGTCCGGCGGCTCGTCTCCGTCGTCCCCGGGTCCTCCCGACCGCGCCACCCGGTGCACCGGGCGTGCACTCGAGGTGCGAGGAACGGGGGCGGTCCGGTGCCCATCCTGTCGGACGCGGCGCGGACCGAGGGCGACCGCCTGCGGAAGCGACCCGCCGCCGCTCTGCAGATCGGGAAATGTCCCACCGCTTCCGCAGCCCCGGCCCGTTCCGCCACGGCATTCCTTGTCGAGGATCCTGCGAAGGCCGCCGCGGCAAAGGCGTCGCGGCCATCCCGCCGAGGCGCCGCCGGGATGAGGCATTGACAACGGGGATCGTCGTTCCGATGTTGCGGTCACACCAGGGGTGCCCCGGACGGGGCTGAGATGCGCGGGACCGCGCGAACCCTTCACAGCTGATCCGGGTCATGCCGGCGGAGCGAGGTTCCCATGTTCATCGGCGCGCAAGTGTCGCTCTATCCCATGTCGTCCCGGTTCGTGGACGTCATCACGTCGAGCCTGCAGGCTCTCGACCCCCACAGGCCGGATCTCAGGATCGAGACGGACGACATCTCGACCCTGATGGTCGGCGCGCCCGGCCCCCTTCTCGACGGGATCCGCGACCTCTTCACGGCCGCGGCGCGGCAGCCCGAGCATGTGACGATGCATGTCACCCTGTCACGCGGCTGCCCGGGCGAGCCGGACGATCCGTCCTGCCGCTGCGACACGCTGAGCGAGGCGCAGAGCCTGCCGCTGGACGAACGGATCCGGCGCGCCGGGCAGGCGGTCGCCGCATCCCCCGGGACCGGGGTACCCATCGACGTGCAGTTCTCTCTCTACGTCCTGGGGCAGGACCGCCACATGGACGAGATCTACGGCTGCATCGAATTCCTGAAGCGGTCCGGAACCTTCTTCCGATCGAAGAACTTCTGCACGCGGCTGCGCGGGGATGCCGGCGCGGTGTTCGAGGCGGTGCGGCAGGCATTCCTCCGGTTCGGCCCGGCCGAGGGTCACGTGACGATCGACCTGACCGCCTCGGCCAACAGTCCCAGCCTCGCCTGACGCGCCGCCCCGGGCGCCCGGCGTCCGGGGACGCGATCCCGCCATGCAGCTTGTCCGACACTTCGCCCCCACGGCGGGCCTCGCGCTCGCCCTCCTCCTCGGATGGGAGGTCTATTGCCGTCTCTCCGGCATCCCGTCCTTCGTCCTGCCGCCGCCGAGCGGCGTCGTCCGGGTGCTCTGGACCGAACGCTCGGCGATCGGCCCCCACGCCCTTGCGACGATCGGGGTCGCCACGCTCGGCTTCGGCCTGTCCGTCGCCTTCGCCTTCGCCGCGTCCGTGGCGCTGCATTTCCTGCCCTGGCTCAGGCGGGGCGCGATGCCGATCTTCGTCGCGAGCCAGACGATCCCGATCGTCGCGCTCGCGCCGCTGATGATCCTGTGGTTCGGCTTCGGCCTGCTGCCCAAGGTCCTGCTGGTCATCCTCGTGACCTTCTTCCCGATCCTGGTCAGCCTGCTCTCGGGCTATGCGGCCGTCCCGCAGGCCTGGCTCGATCTCCTGCGCTCGATGGATGCGGGCCGCGCGGCGATCTTCCGCAGGGTCACGCTGCCCGCCGCGCGCGCGTCGTTCCTCGCCGGGCTGCGGATCTCGGCCACCTACGCGATCGTGGCGACGATCTTCGCCGAATATGCCGGGGCGCGGCGCGGTCTCGGAATCTACATCCTCGCCGCGAAGAACAATTTCCGCGCCGATCTCGTCCTCGCGGCGGTCGCCCTGTCCGCCGCGCTGACCCTGGCGCTTCTCGGGCTTCTGCGGCTCGCGGACCGGATCACCGCCGGGCGGTTCGGGGGGCCTGCCGATGCTGCGGGTTGAGGGCCTGACCGTGCGCGCCGGCGAGGGCCGGGTGACGCAGGACGTGTCGTTCGAGGTGGCCGAGGACCGGCTGACCTGCCTGATCGGGCCCTCCGGCTGCGGCAAGACCTCGGTCCTGAAATGGCTCGCGGGCGTTCTGGCGCCCTCGCTCGCCGCGACCGGGCGGCTGAGCATCGACGGCGCCCCCGCGACGACGCCGGACCGCAGGATCGCCTACCAGCCGCAGCAGGATGCGCTCCTGCCGTGGCTCATCGTCGCCGAGAACGCGGCGCTCGGCCTGTCGATCCGGGGCCGGCGCCGGGCCGAGGCGCGCGAGGCGGTGACCCCGCTCCTCGCCTCGTTCGGCCTGGCGGGCACCGAGGACGCGTTTCCCGCCGCGCTGTCCGGCGGGATGCGCCAGCGCGCGGCCTTCCTGCGCACGATCGTGCAGGACAGCCGGTTCGTCCTTCTCGACGAGCCGTTCTCGGCGCTCGACGCCGTGACCCGGCTGAGCATGCAGGACTGGCTCGCCGCGCGCCTCGACGAGGTGCCGCGCGGGATCCTGATGGTCACGCACGACCTGCACGAGGCCACGCGACTGGCGGACCGCATCCTGGTCATGGCGGCGCGGCCCGGCCGGATCGTGGCGGACATCACCATCGACACCCCCCGCGGGGACCGGACCGAGGCCGCGCTGGCCGGGACCCGTTCCCACCTCAAGACCAGACTCCTGGAGGAGACCCCATGAAGCACGCCATCCTTCTCGCCTGCCTGGCCCTGCCCACGGCGACAGCCGCGCAGGAGCGGCAGGACCTGTCCATCGCGCTGGACTGGACGCTGAACACCAACCATGTCGGCCTGATCGTCGCGCAGGAGCAGGGCCTGTTCGAGGCGGCCGGGCTCGACGTGGAGATCCTGCCCTATTCCGACACCGCCTCCAGCGCGCTGCTCGCCGCGGGCGCGGCGGATTTCGCCTACATGACGTCGCTCGGCTTCATGACCGCCCGGGCGAGCGGAGCGGAGATCGTGGCCCTCTGGGCGACGATGCAGCACGAGACCGGGCGCCTCGTCTACCGCAACGACGCCGGGATCACGCGCCCCGCCGATCTGGAGGGCCGGACCTATGCGGGCTTCGGCAGCGCGTGGGAGGATGCGCTGATCTCGACGATGATCGCGTCCGATGGCGGCAATGCGGAGTACGACACCGTCACCCTCGGCACCGGCGCCTACGAGGCCCTCGCGACGGGCCGCGTCGATTTCACGCTGGAGGTGGCGACCTGGGAGGGCGTGAACAGCGCGCTTCTGGGACGGGAGCAATCCTCCTTCGCCTACGCCGATTACGGCGTCCCCGACCAGCAGAACGGCTATATCGGCACGCGCACCGGCTACCTCGCCGAACATCCGGACATCGTCAGTCGGTTCATGACCGCGGCGCAGGCCGGCTACGCCTGGGCGGCGGATCATCCCGACGAGGCGGCCGCGATCCTGATCGAGGCCGGCGACTTCCCGAACCCGGACCTCGTCCGGGGCTCCATGCAGGCGCTGGTGGAGGGCGACTACCTCGTGGCCGCCGATCGCCCCGTCGGCGGGATCGACGCCGGGCGCTTCGCCCGGATGGCGCGGTTCCTGTTCGACAGCGGCGTCCTGACCGGGCCGGGCGGCGAGCCGCTGGACTGGCCGGGCGACGTGACCGGGTGGATCGACCAGGGCTGGATGGCCGAATGATCCCGGGCGCCGTGGCCCCCGGCTCTGACAGCCGGCAGGCCGCGGCGCCATCCCGGGACCGGCCCCGCCGCGCCGCTCGGCCCCGGGCCGCAGGCCGGGGGTGCGAGGGCCTCGTCCCCAACGGCATCCTCTGCCTGCAGGACAGCCCGCGGGCCGTGGTTGCGGCAGCGATCAGGCGGGACGTGGCCGCGCGCCGGACACCATGCCGGCGAGAACGTCCCGCAGGCGGCGCGCCCCTGACGGGGTCCAGCCCAGTCGTCGCAGGCGATCCGTCGTCATCACGCTGACGAGGCCCGGGTCCGAGCGGGGCGGAAGGGGGGTCTGAACGCCGGAGAGGGTCGAGACCGCCGCCAGCAGATCCCGGCGGTCCAGCACCAGGTCCGTGACGTTGAAGAGAGCCGGCTCGACCGCGTCTGGCGGCGCGACGGCGACAAGCCGGACCGCCTCGGCGAGGTCGGCGGAATGGACCTCGCTCGCGACGCGGGGCGTGACCGGACGGCCCCCGAAATAGTCGTCGAATAGTCGCGCCCACTTGTGCTCGAGACCGGGCACGGGGGGGCCGAAGACCCCCGTCGCGCGCAGGCTGGCCACCGCCATGCCGGCCGAGGCCAGTCGGAGCAGCTCCTCCTCCGCGCGCAGTTTCACCTGCCCGTAGAGCGTGTCGGGCCGGGGGGCGAGGCCCTCGTGCAGGATCGTTCCGGGCGGGTAGTCGCCGTAGACGGCCCGCGACGACAGCAGGACGATGCGGGCCACGCCATGGTCGCGGGCCGCCCCGAAGAGGCGGATCGTGCCGTCGAGGTTCCGGCGCAGGAATGCCTCCGGCGCATCGCCTTCGCCGCCGCG
This sequence comes from Wenxinia saemankumensis, assembly GCF_900141735.1. Taxonomy (GTDB): domain Bacteria; phylum Pseudomonadota; class Alphaproteobacteria; order Rhodobacterales; family Rhodobacteraceae; genus Wenxinia; species Wenxinia saemankumensis. Next base: position 756,959 of record NZ_FQYO01000001.1, on the reverse strand, counting down.
GTAGCGACCCGGGACGTGGGACAGGGCCGCATGGACGAGGACCTCGTGCCCGCGCAGGTCTGGCGCAGGCCCGTCGAGATCGAACGGCGCGAAGCCGGCCGCCTCGTGCCGGCTGGGACGGCGGCCGAGCGTCGTCACCTCGTGACCGGATCCGATCAGGTGCGCGACGACGTGATGCCCGACGAAGCCGGTCGCCCCCGTGACGGCGATCCTCATCGGGGGGAGGGCAGGTCTGCGAGCGCGGGGACCGGGCCGTCCCCGGCATGGGCCGCCCAGAGGTCGATGAGGGGGCGGAGCGCGTCGGCCCGCGGATGCGGCGACATCCACGGCTTCTCGTACTGGTAGTGCAGGACGCGGATCGCGGACCAGGTCCACAGGTCCGGCAGGTTCAGCCAGACATATTGCAGCATGTTGTCGAAGATCGGCAGGCCGTGCCATTCCGGGAAGAAGCTCTCGAGGAACGTCTGGTCCGTCCGTCGCCAGAAGGCGCCCGGCCGGTCGAGACGGGCGAGCATGCGCGCGAAGGTCGCCTCGCTCGGTCGCGCGGTGAAGACGCCCGAGTTCAGCCGGTGGAAGTCGGCGAGGGACTCGTAGACGTTGGGCGCGGCGGAGAATTCCGGATAGTCGAAGAGCCGGTCGATGTTCTGCAGCACCAGCGTGTCCGCATCCAGGAACACGACCCGCCCGTAATCCAGCTGCCAGAGGCGCAGCTTGACGAAATTGTCGAGCGGCGTGTGGAACGGCGGCTTCGATCCCTTCGTGAAGGGCGACCGGGCGTGCAGCGCGGATTTGGCGTGCGCGCTGTTGAAGGCATCGGAGGTCGGTAGAAGCTCGACCGGGACGAGACGGACGTCGAAGGCCGCCAGCGGCTCCAGCGCCGCCGCCGGCACGCCGTTCGTATGCATCACGACGATGTCCGCCCCCGTGCCGCCGAGGCGGAGGGACCGTGCGAGGGCGCGGGCCCCCAGGGCGAAATCCGCGTTCGTCACCAGGGTGACGTAGGCCGCGTCCCCCCGCGCCGCGCCGGAGGCGAAGGTCACGAGACCGACTTGAGCTTCCGGCCCTCGGGATCCCGCTCGACCTTCGCGGCCAGATCGCGCGTCCAGGCAGAGACGGCCGGCACACGGCTGCGGTCGATCCGGTGCGCGAACTTGCGGGCGACATCCACAACCTCGCCGAGGAGCCCCTCGGCCAGGGTCGTCGGCTGCAATCCGAGGGCGAGGAACTTGCTGTTGTCGACCACGAGGTCGTTCTCCGCCGCTTCCGCGCGGGGGTTCGGCAGGTGCGTCACCCTCGCGCCCGTCACCTTCGCGACCAGGTCCGCCAGGTCGCGGACGCGGTGGGTCTCGGTCATCTGGTTGAAGATCTCGACCCGGCTTCCGGCCTGCGGCGGCGCAGCCAGCGCGAGCTCGATGCAGCGGACGCTGTCCTGGATGTGGATGAAGGCGCGGGTCTGCCCGCCCGTGCCGTGCACCGTCAGCGGATAGTCGATCGCCGCCTGGATCAGGAAGCGGTTGAGGACGGTGCCGTAATCCCCGTCGTAATCGAACCGGTTGATCAGCTGCGGGTGGCGGCGGGTCTGGTCGGTATGGGTGCCCCAGACGATGCCCTGGTGCAGGTCGGTGATCCGCAGCCCGTCGTTCTGGGCGTAGAACTGGAACAGGATCTGATCGAGGCTCTTGGTCATGTGATAGACCGAACCCGGCCTCGTCGGGTAGAGGATCTGCTGCGGGATCTTCTCCCCGTCGGGCCTGGTGATGTCGACGTCGAGATACCCTTCGGGGATCGTCGCACCGACGCTGGAATAGCCGTAGACGCCCATCGTGCCCAGATGGACGACGTGCGCGTCGATCCCGCTTTCCACCAGCGCCGCCAGCAGGTTGTGGGTCGCGCTCACGTTGTTGTCGACGGTGTAGACCTTGTGGCGGTCGCTCTTCATCGAATAGGGCGCGGCGCGCTGTTCGGCGAAGTGGATGACGGCATCGGGCCGGTGCTGGATCAACCAGGCCTTGATGCGCTCGTAATCCCGGGCGAGGTCGAGCAGGTGGAAGTGCAGGCGCCGCCCGGTGAGGTCGTGCCAGATCCGGCAGCGTTCCTGGATCGAATCCATCGGGGTGAGGGACTGCACGCCGAGCTCGGTGTCGATCCAGCGCCGCGACAGGTTGTCGATGATATGGACGTCGTGGCCCTGCTCGGACAGGTGCAGGGTGGTGGGCCAGCCGACAAAGCCGTCCCCGCCGAGGATCGCAATCTTCATGGGTCGGATCTCCGTCATGTTCGAGCCGGCTCGGTTCGAGCCCGCTGCCTTTCTATGCCCGCGATGTGACACCGCCCTGACACCGGGGCCTGTTACCGCGTTCCATTCGATGGGTGAAGTCTTGCCGCCCTGCGCCCGGACGCATCGGACGGATGTCGCCGGGCCCTCCGTCCCGCCGAGGGGGTCCCTCCCGGCGCGTCACCGCGCCCCATCGTCCGGCGCCGCCGCGCCGACCGCCCGTCTGCGGCCCCGGGCCTGAACGAGCGAATGGACCAGCAGCGCGGCGGCCGCCACGACGAAGAAGGCCGAGATCGGCCGCTCGAGGAAGACCATCGGATCCCCGCGCGAGATCAGCAGCGCGCGGCGCAGGTTCGTCTCGATCAGCGGGCCGAGGACGAAGCCCAGCAGCAGCAGCGCCGGGTTGAACCGCGCCAGGGCCAGCAGGTAGCCGACGAGGCCGATCCCGGCCACCATCAGGATGTCGAAGGTCAGCCCCCGCACCGACCACACGCCGAGGCAGACGAAGACCAGGATCGCGGGATAGAGCCAGCGGAAGGGGATCCGCAGCAGCGACACCCAGATCCCGATCAGCGGCAGGTTCAGCACGAGCAGCAGCAGGTTGCCGATGCCGAAGCTCGCGACGAGGCCCCAGAACATCTCGGGCCGGGCCTCCAGCATCATCGGCCCCGGCTGGATGCCGTGGATCACCAGCGCGCCCAGCATCAGCGCCATGATCGGATCGCCCGGGATGCCCAGGGTGAGCGTCGGGACGAAGGCGGTGATGGCGGCGGAATTGTTCGCCGCCTCCGGCCCCGCGATCCCCTCGATCGCGCCTGTGCCGAACCGCTCGGGCCGGCGCGCGACGCGCCGCTCCATCGCGTAGGCCAGGAAGGAGGAGAGGGTGGAGCCGGTGCCGGGCAGCGCCCCGAAGAAACTGCCGAGCGCGCCACCGCGCAGGACGGGCAGGGGCATCCGTCGCAGGTCCTCGCGCGTGGGGATCAGCGTGCGCAGCGCGATCCGCCCCGCCACCGCCTGCCGGCCCGGGTCGCGCACGTTGCCGATCACCTCGGCCACGCCGAACAGGCCCATCGCCAGCGCGACGAGGTTGATCCCGTCCAGCAGCTCGGCCCGGCCTATGACGAAACGCTGGACCCCCGAATTGACGTCCGTGCCGACGCAGCCCAGCAGCATGCCGAGCACGATCATGGCAAAGCCCTTGGCCGGGTGCGCGCTGCCGATGGTCGAGGCGGCGACGAGGCCGAGCACCATCATCGCCGCGTAATCCGCCGCGCCGAAGGCGACCGCCGCGCGCGACAGCCAGCCGGCCAGCAGGACCAGCACGACGATTCCCAGCACCGATCCGGCGAAGGAGGCCGCCATCGAGGTGAAGAGGGCGACCCCCGCCCGGCCCGACCGGGCCAGCGGGTAGCCGTCGAGCGCGGTGACCGCCGATTGCGGCGTGCCGGGCAGGCGCAGCAGGATCGACGAGACCGCGCCGCCGTATTGCGCGCCGTAATAGACCCCGGCCAGCATGATGAGGGCGGCCTCGGCGCCGATGTAGTAGGTGATCGGCAGCAGGAGCGAGATCGCGGCCATCGCCCCGATCCCGGGCAGCACGCCGATCAGCGTGCCCAGCGTGACGCCGAGCACGCAGTAGACCAGCACGCCCGGCTGCAGCGCGAAGGCGAAGCCCGTCAGCAGCCCGTCCCAGGTTCCCATCCCCGCGCCCGTCTCAGGTCCGGGGCCAGAGCGGCAGGGTCATCCGCAGCCCGACATGGAACAGCAGCACCGTCAGCCCGGTGACCAGCACCGCCAGGACCGCGCGCCACAGCCAGCCCGGCCGGGGGGCGGGCAGCGTCGAGACGAGGACGGAGAGGGCCGTGGCCGGCACCAGCCCCAGCGGCCGCAGCCCCAGCCCGAAGACGAGGATCGCGCCCAGCACGCAGGCGGCCGCCCAGGGCTCGGGCGTCACCGCCGCGCCCGCCCGCTTCAGCGCCGGCAGGGCGATCGCCAGCCCCAGCCCCGCGAGCGCGAGGCCGAGCCCGATCGGAAAGGCCCCGGGGCCGAGCCGGCGCAGCGTGCCGGGATCGTAGGTGATCCACGCCCAGCCCGCGGCGCCGAGGCCCAGAAGGGCGATCGCCAGCCCGCCCCAGATGTCCGGCCAGTCGCGCTTCACCACTCGCGCCGCACGTTATTCGGCGGCCTCGATCCGGTCGAGCACGCCGCCCCACATGGCGGTGTCCTGCGCGATCCGCTCCTCCATCCCGGCGGCAGTGCCCGGCGCCGCGACCCAGCCGATGGCAAGCAGCTGCTCCTGCACGGCGGGGTCGGCGAGGATCTCGTTGATCTCGGTGTTCAGCCGCTCGACCACGGCGGGGTCGGTGTCGGCCGGCGCGATGAAGCCGTTCCAGAGCTCGGCGCGGAAATCCTCCGGCAGGCCCGCCTGGCCGGCCATGACCGGCACGTCGGGCACCTGGGCGAAGGGCTCGGCCGAGGTGATGCCCAGCATCCGCAGCTGCCCGCCCTCGACCAGCGGCAGCGCGGCGGAGGGCGCCATGAAGCCCGCGTCGATCTCGCCGCCCGCGATCGAGGTCGTGACCTCGGCATAGCTGGTGAAGGGGATGTGAAGCATGCTGACGCCCGCCTCGGCGGCGAAGAGCTCGGCCGTCAGGTGCGCGCCCGAGCCCTGTCCGACCGATCCGTAGGCCAGCGCCTCGGGCTCGGCGCCCGCGGCGTCGACGAAGCCCTGCAGGTCGGCGATGTCGGACTCCGCGTTCACGGCGAGGACGAGCGGCGATGTCGCGATCAGCGTCACCGGCACGATGTCGGCGTCCACGTCGTAGCCGGTATCGTCCATCGTGCGCTGCGCGGTGGTCAGCGGGCCGTTGATCGTGGTGCCGAAGGTCAGGTCGTCCCCGGCGGCGACCAGCATCTGCTGGATCCCGATGACGCCGCCGGCGCCGGGCCGGTTCTCGACCACGATCGGCTGGCCGAGGCGCTCGGCCAGTGGCTCGGTCACGATCCGCGCCAGCGTGTCGGGCGAGGAGCCGGCAGGAAAGCCGACATAGACGTGCAGCGGGCCGGACGGCCAGCCGTCCTGGGCCAGGGCAGGGGCGGCGGCGCAGGCGGCGGCGAGCGCGAGCGCGGCGCGGCGGGTCAGTCGGGTCATCTCTGTCTCCTCCTCCTCGGGTCGAAGGCAACCAATACCAGCTCCGCCAGAGGCGCAATGGGGGAACGGGGGCCGCCGCCCCCCGGGATCCTCGCGCGCAAGCCCCGGGCCGGGCCGGCGGGAAGCGTCGCCGCGACCGGGCCGCCGGGCTCAGAATGCGAAACCGGCCCGGTCCCGCAGGTAGGCCTCGAAGAAATCGGTGAAGGTGGCGACCAGCGGGGGCAGCTCGTCGTAGGGCGGGTAGAAGATGCCGAGAGAGAGGGGCGCGCTCTCCCAGTCCGGCAGCACGGTCTCGACCGTGCCGTCCCGCCGCGCCCCTTCCGTCAGGAAATCGGGGAGGAGGGTCATCCCCGCCCCCGAGGCGGCCAGCGCCAGCAGGACGTCGCCGTTGTTGCAGACGATGCCCGATCCCGCCGTGACCGCAACCGTCCCGCCTTCGCGGGCAAAGCTCCACCGCTCCGCCGTGCCGTCCGCGCCGTAGGACAGGCAGAGCGCGGGGTCGAGATCGCCGGGCGCCCCGGGGCGCGGCGCGCGGTCGAACAGGGACGGGGCGGCGACGACATGGCGGGGGATCGCGCAGATCCGCCGCCAGATCGTCGAGCGGTCGGTCGGCGGCGCCGAGATGCGGATGGCGAGGTCCACGCCCTCGCCCAGGATGTCGATCAGCCGGTCGGCGAGGTTCACCCGCAGCCGCACGTTCGGGAAGGCGAGGCGGAAGGCCGCGATCAGCCCCGGCATCGTCTGCTGGCCGAAGGACATCGGCACGCTGATCGACAGCGTCCCCCGGTCCGGCCGCAGCGCGCGCTCGAGCTCGGCCGAGGCCGCGTCGAACTCCGCCAGGATCGGGGCGTAGCGCGCCGCCACCCGCGCCCCCGCCGCCGTGGGGGCCACCCGCCGCGAGGTGCGGACGAGCAGCTGCTGGCCCAGATCCTCCTCCAGCCGCGCCACGATCCGCGTGACCGAGGCCGGCGTCATCGCCAGCGCCCGCGCCGCCCCGGCGAAGCTGCGCCCTTCGGCCACCTGCAGGAAGACGCGGATGGATCGAAGGTCGGGCATCGTTGCAGTCCGGGCAATGGTGAATGGCGTGACATTATCATTCCGGAAATGACGGCCCGCGTCTATCTGTCCTGCATCGCCACGCGAGACAGGATCGGAGAGCACGATGATCGACCGGATCAGGGGCCTGCACCACGTCACCTCGATGGCCGGGGACGCCTCGGCCAACAACCGCTTCTTCACCGGCACGATGGGCCTGCGCCGGGTGAAGAAGACCGTCAATTTCGACGCGCCGGAGGTCTACCACCTCTATTACGGCGACGAGGTCGGCACGCCCGGCTCGGTGATGACGACCTTCCCCTTCGGCCGGATGCCGCGGGGCCGCCGGGGCACCGGCGAGGTCGGCGTGACCGAGTTCGCCGTGCCGAAGGGGTCGCTCGGCTACTGGGCGGACCGCTTCGCCGCGCGGGGCGTCACCGGGCTGGCCGAGGACAAGTTCCTCGGCGCGCGGCGTCTGACCTTCGACGGGCCGGACGGCGATTCCCTCGCCCTTGTCGAGGACGAGGATCGCGGCCGCACCGGCTGGACCGGCGCCGGCGTCCCCGAGGAGGCCGCGGTGCTGGGCTTTCACGGCGCGCGCCTTCGGCTGCGCGACGCGGGCGGGGCGGACGAGCTGCTGCGCTTCATGGGCTACCGCAAGGCCGAGACGGCCGGCAACGTGACGCGCTACCTGATCGAGGGCGGCAACGCGGCCGACAGCATCGACATCGAGGAACTGCCCGACGCCCCTGCCGCCGGTCAGGGCGCGGGCTCGGTCCATCACATCGCCTTCGCGGTCGAGGACCGCGCGGCCCAGCTCGAGGTGCGCAAGGCGCTGCTCGATACCGGCTACCAGGTGACGCCGGTGATCGACCGGGACTATTTCTGGGCGATCTACTTCCGCACCCCGGGCGGCGTCCTGTTCGAGATCGCGACGAACGAACCCGGCTTCGACCGCGACGAGGACACGGCCCATCTGGGCGAGGCGCTGAAGCTGCCGACCCGTTACGAGCCGCTGAGGGACCGGATCGAGGCGATCCTGCCCGGCATCGAGGAGGCGGCATGAGCGTCGACCACTACACCGCGCTCACAACCGGGCCCGCCCCGGGGGCGCCGCTGCTCTTCGTGTTCCACGGCACGGGCGGGACCGAGCGGCAGTTCTTCGAGCTCGGCCAGCAGCTCGTCCCCGGGGCGGGGATCGTCTCGCCCCGGGGCGACGTGTCGGAGGGCGGCGCCCTGCGCTTCTTCCGTCGCACGGGCGAGGGCGTCTACGACATGGACGACCTCGCCGCCCGGACCGCGCGGATGGGCGACTTCGTCGCCGCGCACCGGGCGCGGCATCCCGGCGCGCCGGCCTACGGGTTCGGATATTCCAACGGTGCGAACATCCTGGCCTCGGTGATGATGGCGCGGCCCGAACTCTTCGACCGGGCCGGGCTGCTGCACCCGCTGATCCCCTGGGCGCCGGACCCCGTCCCCGGCCTCGCGGGGCGGCGCGTGCTGATCACCGCCGGTCGGCGCGACCCGATCTGCCCCTGGCCCCTGAGCGAGCGCCTGATCGACTGGACCCGCGCCCAGGGCGCCGAGGTCACGACCGAGATCCACGAGGGCGGGCACGAGCTGCGCGAGGCCGAGATCGACGCCCTGTCCCGCCTGCTGACCGGCTGAGCCCCGGCGATCCTCCCCTCGGGCCCCACATCTCGGCCGGGGCATGGCGCCGGGGGGGCGGGGCCGGTGGCCCCGGGGCGATCCGCCGCGCCGCCCATCGCCCGCCCGTCCGATCCTGCGTGGAAGGCGGCGCGTCTCGCGCCCCTCTCGGACGCCGGGGGGGGGGCGCTGGACAGCGCCGGAAAGCCGGGCGAACCTTTCGCGCCGCGAGGCGTTGGGCCACGAACCCCCGAAGCCCGCCCCCGGGAGGACAGCATGGAAGCCCGCTGGATCGCGATCATCATCCTGACGCCCTTCACCCTTGCCTTCATCTACGCCGCGATCCACGAGATCATGCGCTACAGGTCCGAAGGGCGGGCGACCTACGGCCTCGTCTACGACGAGGAGACGGGCACGACCCATGTCACCGGCATCGCCGAGGACGAGGAAGCCTACGACATCTCGGATTTCGACCCCAGCGAGTACAACGACCCCCTCGGCGGGGAGAAGCCGGACGAAAAGGCCTGAGGCCGGGACGGAGGTCGGGTGTCGGACGATCCCGGTCGCCTCGGCAAGCGCGCGTCCGGCGGCAGGAGGATGGCCGGTGGCGAGCGGGGGACTGCGGGCCCGACCGGGCGCCCCCCCCCCGCAGATCGCGCGCGGCTCGCGTCGAATCCGAGGCGGCGCTCGGATTGTCGAACCCGTGACCGAGCGTGAATCGTGGGCAACCCGGGGCTAGGCGCGGTTCGTGCCCGACCCGGACCCGCGCCCGGATGGTGGGCGACCCGGAATTGCGCGCGGATCGTGCGTGATCCGTGCCTGCGTGCGGTCGGATGATCCGGGGACGGGGGAGATCTGCCCCCCCCCCAGCGCCCCGCGTCGGGCCCCCCGCAAGGCCATGTCGCGTGGCTCGGTGCCCATCCGCCGCCCTTGCCCCGCCGTTCCGCGTTCCGCCACGGCCCCGAGGGGGCGGCGGCCGTTGAAGGGCAGGCATGGCGGATTAGCTATCGGCCCGAAGGCGCGCGGTGCGGACGCGCCGCAAGCGACGGGGGGCCGATGCAGGGCTGGATACTGGAGGGCACCTATTGCGGTGCCGCCCCCGTGCCGGGGGAACTGCTCTGGTCGTGGAATTTCGATCCCGCCTTGCTGGTCGCGCTGGCGGCGCTGACGCTGGCGACGCGGGGATCGCGGGCGATCTGGGCGGTCCCGGTGCTCTTCCTGGCCTTCGTCTCGCCGCTCTGCGCGCTGTCCTCGGCCCTGTTCGCCGCGCGCACGGTCCACCACGTCCTGCTCGTCGCGGTGGCGGCGCCGCTGCTGGCGACCCGCTGGCCCGCGCGGGCCGGAACGGGGGCGGCGCTGCCCTTCCTCGTCTCGACCGCGCTGCTCTGGGGCTGGCACGTCCCGGCGGCCTACGATCTCGCCCTCTCCGACACGGCGGTCTACTGGGCCATGCAGCTCTCGCTCCTCGGCTCGGCGACCTGGTTCTGGCGCGCGGTCCTCTCGGCCCGGGCCGCCCCCGACGCGGTGCTCTGGTCGCTGGCGGGGCTGATGCAGATGGGCTTCCTCGGCGCGCTGCTCACTTTCGCCCCGGCCGCGCTCTACGCCGCGCACGCGCTCGCGCCCTACCAGTGGGGACTGACGCCGCTGGGCGATCAGCAGCTCGGCGGGCTGATCATGTGGGTGCCTGCGGCACTGCCCTACCTCGCGATGATCGCCCTCGCCGCCCGGCGCGGATGGCAGGGGGCCACCCCCGCATGACGGTCCTCCTCACGGGGCTGATCCCGCATTTCAAGGCGTTCCACGTCGCGATGCTGCTGGTCTGGTGCGGCGGACTGTTCGCGCTGCCGCTGATGCTGGCGCGGCACGATCCGGCGATCGGGCAGGCGGACTACACCCGGATCCGCAGCGCGACGCATTACGCCTACACCTACTTCATCACCCCCGCGGCGGTGCTGGCCATCGCGTCGGGCACCGCGCTCATCTTCCTGCGCGAGGTCTTCGTCACATGGATGTTCGCCAAGCTCGTCTTCGTGGCGGGGCTCGTCACCTTCCATGTCTGGGTCGGCTACGTCCTCGTCGCGGTGGCCGAGCGGGAAGGCCGGCACAATGCGCCGCGGCCCGGCCTGCCGCTGACGCTCCTGCTCGTGCCGGTGATCGCGATCCTGTTCCTCGTCCTCGTCAAGCCGGAACTCCTCGAGATCCCGGTTCCCGGCTGGCTGAGCGAGCCGAGGGGCAATCAGCTGCCCTTCGACGTGCCCAGACGGTAGTCGAAGACAAGTTTGCCGCCATGCCAGCCCGTCACCATCACGACCAGCACGTTGAAGCCGGAGAGCAGGATGCCGTAGGGCAGGATCGCCGCCTCGTAGCCCTGCAGCCGGTAGCCCCAGTTCGCGCCCAGCAGCGACAGCAGCAGCACGGCGATCACGAAATGCGTCCACGCGGCCGAGCGGATGCGGATCCCCGGCACCATCAGCAGCTCCATCGTGCCGGTCGCCCCGGCGGCGAGGCCGAAGAGGAAGGCGGTGCCGGCCGCCCAGACCGCCGCGCGCGCCCAGAACACCTCGCCCGACCACCAGTAGAGCAGGTCCGCCCCGAAGCAGCAGAAGGTCAGCGCGACCGGGAAGGCCACGCTCATCGCGTGGAGCGGGTGGCCCCAGAAGCCGATGATGCTCTCGGTATCGTCGAATCCCGGGGCCTGCGCGATCGGGTCGACCAGCTCGTCGCCCTGCTTCTGTTCCATCTGCCGCGCCATGCCCGGTCCCTCCGTCTGCCTGCCTTCGCCCTGCTAACGTCCGCCGCGCTCGCCGGTTGCGAGGACGCGCTCTCGGCCGTGCATCCCGCGGGGCCCGCCGCCGCGGCGATCTCGCGATTGTGGTGGGTGCTGCTGGTCGGCGCCACCCTGATCTTCGGATTCGTGATGGCGCTGATCGCGCTGGCCTGGCGCCGCCCGGCGGGGACGGGCGACGAGCGCCGCTTCGTGATCGGGCTCGGCCTCGCCTTCCCGTTGACCGTGCTCGCCGCGCTGCTGGCCTACGCGCTGGTCCTGGGCGAGCGGCTGCTTCCCCGTCCCGGGCCGGACGTTGTGACGGTCCGCGCCGAGGCGAGCCAGTGGATCTGGCGCTTCGGCTACCCGGACGCCGAGGGGCGCGCGACCGAGAACGTCCTGCACATCCCCGCCGCCACCCCCGTCGATGTCGAGATCACGACGACCGACGTCGTCCACAGCTTCTGGGTGCCCCGGCTCGCGGGCAAGCTCGACGCCGTGCCCGGCCACGTCAACGTGCTGCGGATCGAGACGGACGGGCCGGGGGAATTCGCGGGCCTCGGCTCGGAATACAACGGCCCCGGCTATGCCGGGCACCGCTTCACCGTGATCGCCCACGCGCCCGAGGACTGGGCCGCCTTCCTCGCAGGGGACCTGCCATGACCGTCCCCGGCGAAAGCGCCCCCTCGACCGCCCCCTCGACCGACGCCGCGCCGATGACCGCCCTGCGCCGTCACCGCGCGCTCACCCGGATCTGGGCCTCGGATCCCGGCTGGAAGGGCTGGTTCACCACCGTCAACCACACCGATCTGGGGCGGATGTTCCTGTCCGTGGCGGTGTTCTTCTTCGTCGTGGGCGGCATCCTCGCCATGCTGATCCGCGCGCAGCTGGCCTCGCCCCGCTCGGCCTTCGTGGGGCCGGACGTCTACAACCAGCTCTTCACGATGCACGGGACATTGATGATGTTCCTCTTCGCGATCCCGCTCTTCGAGGGGTTCGCGGTCTATCTGCTGCCCAAGCTGCTGGGCACGCGCGACCTCGCCTTTCCGCGCCTCACCGCCTACGGCTTCTGGTGCTACGTCTTCGGCGGCTCGATGCTGATCTTCTCGATGCTGGCGGGGATCGCGCCGGACAGCGGCTGGTTCATGTATCCGCCCCTGTCCTCCACGCTGGGCAGCCCCGGCATCAATTCGGATTTCTGGCTGATCGGCATCACCTTCGTCGAGATCAGCGCCATCGCGGCGGCGGTCGAGATCACGGTGACGATCCTGCGCTACCGCGCGCCGGGCATGAGGCTCAGCCAGATGCCGATCTTCGCCTGGTACGCGCTGGTGACGGCGGTGATGATCCTGACGGGCTTTCCGCCGCTGATCCTCGGCTCGATCCTGCTGGAGCTCGAGCGCGCCTTCGGCCTGCCCTTCTTCCAGGTGGCGGATGGCGGGGATGCGCTGCTCTGGCAGCACCTGTTCTGGCTGTTCGGCCATCCGGAGGTCTACATCATCTTCCTGCCCGCCGCCGGCGCCATCTCGACCATCATCCCCGTCATGGCCCGCACGCGGCTCATGGGCTACGGCTGGATCGTGGCGGCGGCGGTGTCGCTCGGCGTGCTGAGCTTCGGGCTCTGGGTGCACCACATGTTCACCACCGGCATCCCGCATATGGGGCTGGCCTTCTTCTCGGCCGCCTCGACGCTGGTGGCCGTGCCGACGGCGGTGCAGATCTTCGCCTGGATCGGGACGATGTGGCGCGGCAGGCCCGAACTGCACCTGCCGATGCTCTGGATCCTCGGCTTCTTCGCGACCTTCGTCATCGGCGGGCTGACCGGGGTGATGGTCGCCGTCGTGCCCTTCGACTGGCAGGTCCACGACACCTACTTCATCGTGGCGCATCTGCATTACGTGCTGATCGGCGGCTTCGTCTTCCCGATGCTCGGCGCGCTCTACTACTGGATGCCGCATTTCATCGGGCGCAAGAGCTACTTCAAGATCGGGCCGACCGCCTTCTGGCTGGTCTTCGCGGGCTTTCACGGAACGTTCCTCCTGCTGCACTGGGCGGGCCTGCTGGGGATGCGGCGGCGCATCGACACCTACGAGAGCGGCCAGGGATGGGAGGCGATCAACATCCTCGCCTCGGTCAGCAGCTTCGTCATGGCGATCGGCTTCGCGCTGGTCCTCGTCGACATCGTCGTGAACGCGGTCGTCTCGGTCCGCGGCTCGCGCAACCCCTGGGGGGCGGGGACGCTGGAATGGGCGATGCCGACCCCGGCGGCGGCCTACAACTTCGCGTCGCTGCCGGTCGTGACCTCGCGCGATCCGCTTTACGACGATCCCGAACTGCCGGCCCGCATCGCGCGGGGCGAGGGCTATCTCGGCGATCCCGTGCGCGGTCGGCGCGAGACGCTGAGCCTCGACATCTCGACGGGACGGCCGGCCTACATCGTCGTCTATCCCGGCAACACCGCCATGCCGATGGCGATGGCGGCGGTGACGGGGCTGTTCTTCCTCGGCCTGCTGGTCAAGGCCTACTGGCTGGTGCCGCTGGCCGCGCTCGGCGTGGCGGGCTTCGCGCTGAACTGGGTGCGCGCGCTGGGCGCCCGGCGGGAGGAGGGCGCGCTGCCCGCCGGGCAGGGCCTCTCCCTGCCGACCGCGTCCGAGGTGCCGGATCCGCCGGGCTGGTGGGGCTCGCTCTTCCTGCTGCTGGCGGACGGCACCCTCTTCGGCTCGCTGCTCTTCGGTTACGCCTTCCTCTTCACCATCGCGCCGAACTGGCCGCCGCCCGCCTGGGCCGAACCGGGGGCGGGCGTCGCCCTCGCCGCGCTGGGTGGGGCGGCGCTGGTCGGGGCCGGGCGGCTGACGCGGGGCGGGGCGGGGGCCGTCGTCACGCTGGCAGGGCTGGTCGCGCTGGCCCTCGCCTGTCTGCTGATGCTGCGGCACGCGCCTGATCCGACCGCGCATGCCTACGACGCGACGCTCTGGGTGCTGACGGGCTACGCGCTGTTCCATCTGAGCGTGGCGGCGCTGATGGCCGGGGCGCTCTTCGCGCGGCGGCGGGCGGGGATCGTCTCGGCGCGGATCGGCGGCGAGGGGCGGATCCTCGACCTCTGGGCCGGCTACGCGGCCCTCGTCACGCTGATCGGCCTTGCCGTGACCGCCGCGCCGGGGGTGCTGGGATGAGCGACATCCACCGCCTCACCTGGCCGATCACGATCTGGCTCGCCGCGTTCTGCGCGGTCTACGGGCTGCACGGCCTGCTCTGCTCCAGCCGGTTCGCGGGGGCCTTCGGCGACGGGACCGGCCGGGCGCTGCTGATCGCGGCGGCGCTGGCCGCGCTCGCCGTGCAGGCGGGGCTGGTGCTGGCCCTGCGCGGTCCCCGCTGGGGCGGACCGCCCGGCACCATCCGCACGATCAGCCTGACCCTCGCCTCGGTCGCGCTCGTCGCCACGGCCTGGACCCTGATCCCGGTCGTCGCGACCTCGCACTGCCTCTGACACTAGCCCGCAACGGAAAGCGGCGGCCCCCGCGAGGGGCCGCCGCCGGTCGTTCGCGCGGGAAGGGGGGGGAAGGGCGTCAGTCCGCGCCTTTCACCACCAGCGGCGCGCCCGGATCGGGGCGGAACACCCGCTGCACGAGGTAGACCGCCACGGCGAGCCCGACGCCCAGCAGGTCGGTGACCAGCCCGCCCTCGATCATGAAGAGCGCGGCCGCCAGCAGGCCGGCCCGCACGAACCAGGCCGCCCGGCTGCCCAGGAACCACCCCTGCACCCCGGCGGAGAGGAAGAAGACCCCGACCGTCGCCGTGACCCCGGCCCGCAGGATCTCCACCCAGGTGCCGTCCATCAGGATCGCCGAGTTGTAGAAGAACATGAACGGCACGATGAAGGCGGCGATCCCGATCTTGAACGATGCCGTCGACGTCTCCATCGGGTTCGCGCCCGAGATCCCCGCCGCCGCGTAGGAGGCGAGCGCGACCGGCGGCGTGATCGCCGAGAGCACGGCGAAGTAGAAGACGAAGAAATGCGCCGTCAGCTGCGGAATCCCCAGGTCGACGAGGCCCGGCGCCACGACCGAGGCCGCGACCGCGTAGGCGGCCGTCGTCGGCATCCCCATCCCCAGCAGGATCGCGATGCACATGGCGAAGAACAGCGCGAGAAGCTGCGACACCCCGGCGAGACCCAGCAGGAGGTTCGAGAACCGCGCCCCGACCCCGGTCAGGGAGATGACGCCGACGATGATGCCGGCGCAGGCGCAGACGGCGATGATCTGGATCGACATGATCCCCGCCAGCTCGAACGCCTTGGACACGCTGCGCGGCCCCATCCGGTAGGGCGTGAGCCAGCTCACGACCGCCGCCGACAGGGTCGCCAGCGTTCCCGCCCGGATCACCGAATATCCCATGAACAGCGCGACGATCAGGATCACGATCGGCAGGAACAGGTAGACCCGCCGCACCATGGCCGCGAATTTCGGCAGCTCGTCGCTGCGCATGCCGCGCATGCCCAGCTTGGCCGCCTCGAAATCGACCATGAAGAAGACCGACACGAAGTAGAGCACCGCCGGGATGATCGCCGCGATGGCGATGTCCGTGTAGGGGATGCCCGTGATCTCGGCCATGATGAAGGCGCCGGCGCCCATGATCGGCGGCATGATCTGCCCGCCGGTGGAGGCGGCGGCCTCGACCGCGCCCGCGGTCTTCTTGTGATAGCCGACCTTCTTCATCAGCGGGATGGTGAGCGAGCCGGTCGCCACCACGTTGCCCGCCGAGGTGCCGTTGATCATGCCCATCAGGCCCGAGGCGAAGATCGCGACCTTGGCCGGCCCCCCGCGCGAGCGGCCCGCCATGGCGAAGGCGAAATTGACGAAGTAGTCCCCGACCTTCGACGCCTGCAGGAACGCGGCGAAGATGATGAAGAGGATGATGTAGGTCGAGGAGACCGCCGTGGTCGGCCCCAGGATGCCCGCATCCGTGTAGACCTGGCTGAAGAATCGCTCCCAGCTGATCGCGGGCGATTGCAGGAAGCCCGGCAGGTACTGCCCGGTGAAGACGTAGGCGAGGAACACCACCGAGATGATGACGAGCGCGAGGCCCGCGACACGGCGCGTCAGCTCCATGATCAGGAGCGTACCCGCCACCGCGGCGATGGAGATGCCGATCGGCGCGAAGGGGGTGCCGGTCGAATTGCGCATGAGCGTGCCGTAGATCACGATCAGGTAGGAGGCGACGGCGACCCCGCAGAGGCCGAGCAGGATGTCCGTCGGCGCGAACGATGCGCGCGGGGCGCTGTGCGCCCAGGACAGCAGGATGCCCCCCACCGTCGCCACCATCAGCGGCACGCCGAAGAGCCAGATCTCGCGGAAGCGCAGCGTCTCGTCGATGCCGTTCCACATCAGCCCGTTCGAGATCTGGATCGCGAACCAGATCGTGACGCCGAGCGAGAACAGCGCCGGCAGCATCAGCGCGGTGGCGACGAGGCCGAGCGGCCGGCGCACGGGCCGGTCCCGCGCCTCGCCTTCCGCGAAGGGCGCGGATGCGAAGAGCAGGAAGCCCAGCAGCAGCGCGCCCGCGATGTGCACGATGCGGAAGTTCCAGGTCTCCATCGGGAAGCTCGGCAGGAGCGGCAGCTCGATCCCCGTCCAGCGCTCGATCGACAGACCGTTGAGGGCCGCCATGTGGAACGCCGCGTAGATCGCCGCGAAGCCGCTGATGAACCAGAACCGCCAGCCGCCGAAGATCCGGCGGTTGCTCTCGATCGCCTCGTCGTCGACGCCGTCGGCGATGGTCACGTCCTGCGGGGCGGCCGCGGCGGCGGCGGGATCGTCACGGGTGTCGGCATGGCTCATCGGCGCGGCCCTCTGTCAGCATGCGGGGGGTGGGGTGGGGACCGGACGGCCGTCTGGGGCCGCCGGTCAGCGGGTCGAACGGTTGTGGGTCCGTGGCCCGGTCCCGCGCCCCGGAGGGGGGCGCGGGGGGATCGCGGCGCGGGATCAGTTCGCGCTGTAGATCATGTCGTCGGCGATGTCGGCGCCGGCATTCTCCTCGAACCAGGCGGCCGCGCCCGGATGCCAGGGCAGGACGGTGTTCTTGTCCCAGTTCTCCACCACCGTCTCGGTGGCGGCCTGGTGGATGCCCACCATCCGCTCGTTGTCGGACATCACCACGTCGACCACGGCGTTGATGAAGCTGTCGGGCAGCGAGCAGTCGGCGATGGCGAAGTTCCACATCGCGACCGACCGGGCCGGCGCCTCGAGCGTGGTGTAGGTCTCGGCCGGGATCTCGAAGGCGGAGACCGGGAAGGCGTCGATGATCTGCGCCTGCTCCTCCTCGGTGAACTCGATGATGTTCACGTCCGTCTGCACCTCGAGCTGGCTGACCGCCGGGACCGGAATGCCGACCGCGAAGGCCACCACGTCGAGCAGGCCGTCCTGCAGCTGGCCGCCGAGATCGTCCCAGCCGCCGTTGCGCCGCTCGTACTCGACGCCGAGCTCGTCCATCATCGCCGGGAAATACGTGTCCGAGGTGGACCCGGCGGGACCGAAGCCGATCCGCGAGCCGGCCGGGATGTCGGCGATCGAGGTGATGCCCGAGGATGACAGGGCCGTCACGCTGAACGGCGTCTGGTACATCGGGAAGATGGCGCAGGCATTGTCCATCGCGAGGCCCGGGGCGATCGGGTTGTTGCCCGCCAGTGATTCCGCGGCCGGGCCCATCGTGGTCATGCCGAAGGCGGCGTCGCCGGTATGCACCAGCGCCATGTTCTGCATCGGGCCGCCGGTCACTTCGGCGCCGCCCGAGATGCCCAGTTCCTCGGCGACGAGGTTCGCCCAGCCCGAGCCGTAGACGAAGAAGGTGCCGCCCTGGCTGGCGGTGCCGACCGTGAAGCTCTCCGGCCAGCCGGTGCGGTCCTGGTCCTGGGCGAGGGACGGGGTCGCCGCGAGCGCGGTCGTCGTGGCCAGTGCGGCCAGAAGGGTCTTGGTCATTGTTGTCCTCCGATGTCGGTACGGGCGTGCCGGATCCCGAGGTCCGGCCCGCCCGCTCCATCACGGCGCGTGGCTCCTCCGGCGCGCCGTTGTGCGGCCGATCATATCAACCACTCGGAATTTGATGTAAGCCGGAAAAGTCGCCGGTTGCGCATTCCGCGGGCGACGACTTGCGAGGCGCGGGGCATTTTTCTGCCAGATGCGGCGCGCGATGTCCCCGGGACGTCCCCGTGCCGGGTCGTTCCCCGCCCCATTCGGGGCGAGGGACGCCGGCCCGGTGGCCGCCTCAGACGGCGATCAGGTCGCGGTGCCGGGCGAGGTAGATCCGCAGCCAGGGCACGAAGCGCTCCGGCGTTTCGGCGATCTCGCGGTCCAGATCGCCCCAGGAGACCCAGCGCGTCGCGCCGACCTCGGCCGGGTCGGGGCGCGCCTCGATCCGGGCGGGCAGGGGGGCGGTGAAGATCTCGACCACCTCATGCTCCGTCAGCCCGCCGCCGACATCGGCGCGGTAGGTGACCTGCCCCCGATGCTGCAGCACCGGCACCGCGATCCCCAGTTCCTCGCGCAGGCGGCGATGGGCGCAATCCTCGGCGCTCTCGCCCCAGAACGGGTGCGTGCAGCAGGCATTCGCCCAATGCCCCGGCGTGTGGTACTTGGTGTCGGCCCGGCGCTGGATCAGCGTCGCATCCCCCTCGGTCACGAAGACCGAGATCGCCTTGTGTCGCAGCCCCTCGCGGTGGACCTGCATCTTGTCGATCGGCTGAAGGCGGCCGTCCTTCCAGGCGGGGACGAGATCCCTCATGCGCGGTCCGCCCGGGCGGCGCCGGTATCCGGGGCGGTCTCGAGCCCGCCCATGTGCCGGTCCGTCCATTGCCCGTAGATCACCGGGTTCGCGGCGCAGAACTCGACCAGCAGGCCCGAGAGCGGCGGCCGTGCGCCCCGCTTGAGCGCGGCCTGCGCGGCGATCGCGCCGTAGGTCGCCCCGACGATGTTCACCGCGACGTCCCCCATCGTGTCGGGCAGGCCCGAGCGCTGGGCATTGGTGCCGAAGAGCGCGTCGATCGAGAATTCCATCAGCTCCCACGCGCCGCCGACCAGCGCCGCGAAGGACACGGCGAGGATGCTGCCGATCCACAGCCCGGTGCGGGGCCGTCCCCCTTCCGTCAGCAGAAGGACCATCGCCCAGCCCGCCAGCGCAAGGACGGACGAGGCGACGAGGTGCAGCGCGATGTCCCACCAGGCGAAGCGGGTGTAGAAGCCGCCGACCTCGCCAAGCCCGAAGGCGGCGAGGCAGAAGATCAGGATGCCCGGCGCCAGCGCGCGCGGCAGCACGATTCCCGACAGCGCGGTGTAGAACCGCGGCAGCCCCGCCAGCACCATCGCCCCGCCGGCGGCGACGGCGAGCAGCGCGTCGCCCCGCACCGCGCCCGCCACCAGCAGCGCGCCGGCGATCGTCCAGGCGGTCGCCGTGGCGGCGGAAGAGGCGGGTCGGGGCATCGGGCGGCGATCGTCCATCTGGGTCAGCGCCTTACATAGCCCTGCCGGACGGGGGGCAAGCGTCCGTCACGCCCGCAGGAGCGCCAGCGCCCGGCGCACCACCTCGTCCGACGGGACCGGCTTGCGCAGGACCGGAACGCCCAGCGCCTCCATCCAGTCGCGGTCGACCCGGTTGTCCCCGGTATGCAGCAGGAACGGCACCCCGAGCGCGATCAGCCGCTCGGCCACCGGGCGGCTGGTCACGCCGGGTGCCAGGCTGACGTCGAGGATCGCCACGTCCGGCGGGTCGTCCTCGACCAGTCCCATCGCCCCGGCGAGGTCCGAGGCGGGCAGGGGGCGGGCGCCCGCATCCTCGAGGCAGAGCTCGAGGTCCAGGAGGATGATCGCCTCGTCCTCGAGAACGAGCACGCGGACCGGATCCGGGGTGGGAGAGGGTTCGATGTCAGGCCTGCCGCGGAAGTTGCAACAGGATACGCGCGTGCAGCCCTTCGGGGTCCCAGTCGCGGTCGATCCGGCTGCCCATCCCGGCCAGAAGACGGTCGATGATCTGGGTGCCGTTCCCCCCCGGCGCCGCCTGCACCGCCGGGCCGCCCGTCTCGCGCCAGTCGACGACGAGATATCCGTCCTGCTCGCCCCAGGTCACGTCGACCCGGCCGTCCAGGACCTTGAGCGCGCCGTGCTTGACCGCGTTGGCCGCCAGCTCGTTGAGGACGAGGCCGAGGGTCGAGACGATCGCGGGCGAGGTGCGCACCTCCGGCCCCGTCGCGCCGACGCGGCCATCGCCGTGCGGCGCGAGGACCGCACGGATCGAGGGGGCGATGTCGATGTCGCCGGTCGTCGCCGTCTCGCCGAAGGTGGGCTCGTGCGCCCGGCCGAGCGCGTGGATCGCCGTCGCGATCCGGTCGGTCACGTCGCGGGCGTCGAACTTGCGCCCGACCATGTTCACGATCCCCGCCATGACCGCGAAGATGTTCTTGATCCGGTGGCTCAGCTCGCTGGCCATGAGGTCGGCGTGGCGCTGTTCGGTCCGCGCGGAATGGACCTCGGTCACGTCCCATTGCGAGCCGAAGATGTAGAGCAGCTTTCCCTCCGGGTCGTAGATCGGCCCCAGATGCAGCGCGTTCCAGAACGGCGTGCCGTCCTTGCGGTAGTTCAGCAGCTCCACGACCGCTGTGTTCTCGGCCTTGAGCGCACGGCGGATCCGCTCGACCGAGGCCGGATCGGTGTCCTCTCCCTGGAGGAAGCGGCAGTTCCGGCCGATGATCTCGTCGTCGGAATAGCCCGTCAGCTCGCGGAAGGCGCGGTTGGCGAAGACGATGGGCATGTCCGGCGCGTTGGGATCGCTGAGGCAGACCGCCATCCGGGTCTGCGCCATCGCCTGCTCGAACAGGATGCCGGTGCCCCGCCCGAACCGGGCCGAGGCCTCGTCGCCATCGGTGCCCGGCTCCTCGCCGAAGGCGCGGGCGGCCTGGTCATAGGGGGGCTCGCGGTCGGGCATGGGGGATCCTTTCCCATGGACAATCTGCCGGCCGGGGACGGCGCCCGCCGGTCGCCTCTTGATGCGGGCAGGGCCCGCGGGATTGCAAGCGCGCCGAGGTCGCATCCCCGTGTGGCGGCCTTTGCCGATCCGCAGGGCAGGGCCACCGGGGCCGGGGGCGGGCGGCCCCCGGGCCCGTCGTGGTTTTTTTGTTGCGGCAGCTCGGCACGCCCCCTAATGAATACGTATGCAAATCGACGGAGTCCCCATGCCTGCCACCTCCCACCTTCCCGCCGGAGTGACCCGGGTCCGCGCCCCCGGCCGCGACGCCGCCCGCGATACCGGCGATATCGGGCCGCTGGTCGCGGACATCCTCGCTGCCGTGCGGGACCGGGGCGACGCCGCGGTCGCGGAATTCGCCGCGAAGTTCGACGGCAGCGACCGGACGGCCTTCGAGGTGACGCAGGACGAACGGGACGCGGCGCTGGCCGGTCTGGATCCGCAGACCCGGGCGGACACCGAATTCGCGATCGCCAATGTCCGGCGCTTCGCCGAGGCGCAGCTCGGCACGATGCTGCCGCTCGACATCGAGCCTCTGCCCGGCATCCATCTCGGCCACCGGGTCATCCCGCTCGAGCGGGTGGGCTGCTACGTGCCCGGCGGGCGCTACCCGCTGCTTTCGGCCCCGATCATGACCATCGTGCCGGCCAAGGTCGCCGGGGTGGGCGAGGTCATCGCCTGCCTGCCGCCCAACGCCCATCCCGCGATGGTGGCGGGCTGCCATCTCGCCGGGGCCGACCGCATCTTCCGTATCGGCGGCGCGCAGGCCATCGCGGCCATGGCCTACGGCACCGACACCGTGCCCCGCGTCGACAAGATCGTCGGTCCGGGCAACGCCTTCGTCAACGAGGCCAAGCGGCAGGTCTTCGGCCCCGTCGGCATCGACCAGCTGGCGGGCCCGTCCGAGATCTACGTCCTGGCGGACCATACCGGCGACGCCGAGATGATCGCGACCGACCTGCTCGCCCAGGCCGAGCACGACGTGCGCACCCGCGTGGGCCTCATCACCACGCACGCCCCGCTGGCCGAGGCGGTGGAGGCCGAGGTGACGCGCCAGCTGACCGAGCTGGCCACCGCCGAGACCGCCGCCCAGGCCTGGCGCGATTACGGCGAGATCGCGGTCTGCGAGGACGAGGCGGCGATGATCGCCTATTCCGACATGATCGCGGCGGAACATCTGCAGGTCCATGCCGAGGACCCGCAGGCCCTCGCCGGCAAGCTGCGGCACTACGGCTCGCTCTTCATCGGCGAACTGGCGAGCGTGGTCTATTCCGACAAGTGCGTCGGCACCAACCACACGCTGCCGACCATGGCGGCCGGGCGCTATACCGGCGGGCTCTGGGTCGGGGCCTATGTCAAGGTCGCGACGCATCAATGGCTCACGCCCGAGGGCGTGCGCGCCGTCGCCCCGCCCGCCGTGCGACAGAGCGCGAGCGAGGGGCTGGACGGCCATCGCCGCGCCGCGCAGCTGCGACTGGACCGGATGCAGGCGGGCTGAGGCAGGCGGGCTGACACGGGCGGGCAGGGGCGCGACGGCCGCCGGCGGACGGGCGCTTCGCGGACCGGCGGGTCGACCGGACCCTTCCGGGCCCCCGACCTCGTCCCTGCCGGGGGGGGGCACGGCGCGCAGGGGCCCTGCCGGGGCGGCGCGCCGCGCGGGGGCACGGCCCCCCGGTCGCCGTGACGGGACCGAACGGATCCCGGGGCCGCCCGGCTGCTCCCGCGCGAAGCTTCCCCGGCGCAAGTTCCGCTGGCCCCCGGCCCGCCCCTGCGCTAGGCGCGGGGCCATCCTATGCAAGGCCGGACGGGGACGGGACGATGACCGAGATTCGGGGCAGGAACGGGCTGAGCTATGCCGAGGCCGGGGTCGACATCGACGCCGGCAACGCGCTGGTGGAGCGGATCAAGCCGGCGGCGAAGCGCACCGACCGGCCCGGCACGATGGCGGGGCTGGGGGGCTTCGGCGCGCTCTTCGACCTCAAGGCGGCGGGCTACGACGACCCCGTCCTCGTGGCCGCGACCGACGGCGTCGGCACCAAGCTGCGGATCGCGATCGAGACCGGCCATGTCGGCGGCGTCGGGATCGACCTCGTCGCGATGTGCGTCAACGACCTCGTCTGCCAGGGGGCCGAGCCGCTCTTCTTCCTCGACTACTTCGCCACCGGAAAGCTCGACCTCGACCAGGCCGCCTCCGTCATCGAGGGCATCGCCGAGGGCTGCCGCCTGTCGGGCTGCGCGCTGATCGGCGGCGAGACGGCCGAGATGCCGGGCATGTATCACGGCGGGGATTTCGACCTCGCCGGCTTCGCCGTCGGCGCGATGGAGCGGGGCGCGGCCCTGCCGGCGGACGTGGGGGAGGGGGACGTGCTGCTCGGCCTCGCCTCCACGGGGGTCCATTCCAACGGCTATTCGCTGGTCCGCCGCATCGTGGAGCGGACGGGCCTCGGCTGGGACGCGCCCGCCCCCTTCGCGGAGGGCAGCCTGGGCGAGGCGCTGCTGGCGCCGACCGCGCTCTACGTCCGGGGGGCCATCGCGGCGGTCAAGGAGGGGGGCCTGATCCACGCGCTCGCCCATATCACCGGCGGCGGCCTGACCGAGAACCTGCCCCGCGTCCTGCCCGAGGGGCTGGGGGCCGAGATCGACCTCGGCGCCTGGGCGCTGCCCCCGGTCTTCGGCTGGCTGGCCGCTGAGGGCGGGATCGACGAGGCCGAGATGCTCAAGACCTTCAATTGCGGGATCGGCATGGTCGCCGTCGTGCCGGAGGGCCGGGCGGACACGGCGCGCGCGCGGTTCGAGGCGGCGGGCCATGCGGTGCACCGGATCGGCCGCGTCGCGGGGGGCGCGGGCATGCGCTATACCGGCCGCCTGACTTGAAGCGGGTCGCGATCCTGATCTCGGGCGGCGGCTCCAACATGGTCCGCCTCGTCGAGGACATGGGGCGGGACCATCCCGGCCGGCCCGTCCTCGTCCTGTCGAACCGGCCGGAGGCGGCGGGGCTGGCCCGCGCCCGCGCGCTGGGCGTCGCCACGTTCGCCGTGGATCACCGGGCCCATCCGGGGCGCGAGAGCTTCGAGGCCGAGCTGGACCGCGTCCTGACCGCCGCACGGCCCGACGTGATCTGCCTCGCCGGCTTCATGCGGATCCTCACGTCCGGTTTCGTCCGGCGGTGGGAGGGGCGGATGCTGAACATCCACCCCTCGCTCCTGCCCAAGTTCCCCGGCCTCGACACCCATGCCCGCGCGCTGGAGGCGGGCGAGGCCGAGCATGGCTGCACCGTCCACGAGGTGACCCCCGAGCTCGATGCCGGGCCGATCCGGGGGCAGGCGCGGCTGAAGGTGCGCCCCGGCGACACGCCGGACAGTCTGGCCGCGCGGGTGCTGGAGCTGGAGCACCGCCTCTATCCGGCCGTGCTGCGCCGGGTGCTGGCGGGCGAGACCGCCCCGCTGGACCTGCGCGCCCCGGCCTGACCCTGTGGACCTGATCGCCGACGCGGGTTAGGTTTCGCGGCCTTCCCCGCGGGGAAGGGTTCGTGCCATCCGCCTTCCCCACGGGGAAGGTCCGTTTCACAGACGAAAGCCGCCCGTCCCCGATGCAGATCATCAAGACGACCGACGCCCTCGCCGCCTTCTGCGAGCGGGCCGCGCGTCACCCCTATGTCACCGTCGATACCGAGTTCCTGCGCGAGCGGACCTATTATCCCAAACTCTGCCTGATCCAGCTGGCCTATCCCGGCGAGGCGGAAGAGGAGGATGCGGCCATCGTCGATCCGATCGAGGGCGAGGGGCTGGACCTCGGCCCGCTCTACGCGCTGTTCGAGGACCCGGGCGTGGTGAAGGTGTTCCACGCCGCGCGGCAGGATCTGGAAATCTTCTACGTCGACAAGGGGATCATCCCCGCGCCGCTCTTCGACACGCAGGTCGCGGCGATGGTCTGCGGCTTCGGCGAACAGGTCGGCTACGAGACGCTGGTCCGCAAGATCGCCAAGGCCGAGATCGACAAGTCCTCGCGCTTCACGGACTGGTCGCGGCGGCCGCTGTCTGACGCGCAGCTGCGCTACGCCATCGCCGACGTGACCCATCTGCGCGAGATCTACGAGAGCCTCGCCGCCGACCTGAAGCGGACCGGCCGCGCCCGCTGGGTGGCCGAGGAGATGGCGGTGCTGAACGATCCCGCCACCTATGTCACCGACCCGGACGAGGCGTGGCGGCGGGTCAAGACGCGGACCGCCTCCGGCAAGTTCCTCGCCATCGTGCGCGAGCTGGCGCGATTCCGCGAATCCTACGCGCAGGCGCGGGACGTGCCGCGCAGCCGCGTCTTCAAGGACGACGCGCTGGTCGAGCTCGCCTCGACAAAGCCCGCCTCGGAGAAGGATCTCGGCCGCTCGCGCCTGCTGCTGCGCGAGGCCCGCAAGGGCGAGATCGCGGACGGCATCCTCGCGGCCGTCAGGGCCGGGGTGGAGACGCCCTCCGCGCAGCAGCCGCGGGCAGACGACCGGCGCGCGCAGCTGCAGGTGAACCCCGCGCTCGCCGACCTGCTGCGCGTCCTGCTCAAGGCGCGGGCCGAGGCCGAGAACGTGGCGCCCCGGCTGATCGCCTCGGCCGCCGATCTCGACGCGCTGGCGGGCGGGGATCGCGACCTTCCGGCCCTGCAGGGCTGGCGGCGCGAGGTGTTCGGCGACATGGCGCTGGCGCTCTGCGAGGGGCGGGTGGCGCTGGCGGCGAAGGGGCCGAACGTCGTGACGGTAAAGCTGGGGTGACCCGCTAGCGCGCAGCCGCCAGCATCTCGCGGTAGATCGCATTGAGGGCGGCGGCCTCGTCCTCCAGCCGGAAGCTCTCCGCCACATGGGCCGGGCCCGCCGCGCCCCAGGCGACGCGCGCGGGCGCGTCGTCCAGGGCGCGGGAGAGGGCGGCCTTCAGCGCGGGTGCGTCGCCGCGCGGCACGATGAGGCCCGTCCGCTCGGGCACGACCAGCTCGTCGAAGGCGCCCGCATCGGTGGCCACGACCGCCGCGCCGCAGGCCATCGCCTCGAGCGGGGTGAGGCCGAACCCCTCGTGTCGCTGCGGCGCGACGTAGAGGTCGAGCGCGCCGAACCAGCCGGCCATCTCCCACGGTCGCGCCTCGGGGCGGAAATGGATCCGGTCCGCGACGGGCGAGGCGGCGGCGCGGGCCCGCAGATCCGCGGCGAAGCGGGCGAATTTCGGAGCCGTGCCACCCATCACGACGGCATGGGCCCCCGGCCGGTCCGGCAGCAGGTCCAGCATCGCGTCCAGGAACAGGTCAGTCCCCTTGGAGGGGCGGATCCGGCCGTAGCAGCCGACCAGCAGCCCCTCCGGCAGGCCGAGTTCGCGGCGCAGCGCCGCCCGATCCGGGGGCGGGCGGAACGCGTCCGTGTCGATCCCGTGCCGGATCACCGTGGCGGGCCGGGTCAGGAAGGCCGCGCTGCGATCCGAGGTCGCGACGATCCGGTCCATGCGGCCGATGAGCCAGCGCGTATAGGCCGTGTGGCGCCGCTGCGAGGCCGAGGTGAAGAGCAGCCGCAGATCCTGCCCCAGCGCCCGCAGCACGAGGCCGCCCAGCATCTCGACATTGCGGCGCGCGTGCCAGACCCGGGGCCGGCGCGGCAGGAAGGGCAGGCGGTGCAGCGGGATCCGCGGCACCTCCGGCGGAAGGGCCGGGCCGCAGGCGGCGATGGCGATGTCCCGCGCCTGCGTCGGCACGAGGCGCACCAACGTCGAGGTGACGCCCGAGATCCGCCGCTTGAAGCTGGGGGCGATGACGTCGGGATCGGGCCTCATCCGGCGCGCTCCGCCAGCGACAGGATCTCTTCCGCGAGAGAGTCCACGTCCGCGCCCTGCCGCTCGGCCACCGTCAGGGCCGCGGCGTCGAAGGCGGCGCGGGCCGGCGCGTCGCCCAGCAGGGCCGAGACCGCCGCCCCGATCCCGTCCGCCGGCACCTCGCGCGCGCCCCCCGCCTCGGCGAGGGCGGCATGGGCGGACGCGGCATTGGCGATGTCGGGTCCGTGCAGCACACCGCGGCCCAGCCGCGCCGGCTCCCACGGGTTGTGGCCGCCCGCGCCGCGCCACGATCCGGCCAGAGCTACGACCTGCGCGAGGTGCAGCCAGGTCCCGATCTCTCCCAGCGTGTCGCAGAGCCAGACCGGGACATCCGGCCCCGGCACCTCGCCACGCGACCGGCGGGCGAGGGGGAGGGCCCCGCCGATCTCGTCCGCCACGGTGTCGAAGCGATCCGGATGGCGCGGCGCCAGAAGGAGGAGGGCGCCGGGATGCTCCCGCAGCACCTCTTCATGGGCGGCGAGGGCCAGTGCCTCCTCGCCGGCATGGGTGGAGAGCATCGCCCAGACTGGGCGTCCGGCGAGGCGGGGAGCGAGGGCGGGCGCGTCGCCCCCTGGCAGGGGCGGCGCGGCGGCCTTGAGGTCGGCCGGCGGGCGCAGCGCCTCGGGCCGGACACCGATCATCGCGAGCTGCCCCCCGATCGCCGCGCTCTGCGGCTGGACGAGCGCCAGACCGCCGAAAAGCCATGCCGCGCTGAGGGGAAAGCGCGACCAGCCCCGCAGGCTGCCGTCCGACAGACGCGCGCCGACGAGGGCGGCGGGGATGCCGCGGCCTCGCACCGCGGCGAGCCAGCTGGGCCAGATCTCGCTTTCGGACAGGACCAGGGCGGCGGGCCGCCAATGGTCGAGGAAGCGCCGGGTCGCGGAGGGCGTGTCGATGGGGGCGAACTGGTGGATCGCCCCCTCCGGCAGCCGCCGGGCCAGCACCTCGGCCGAGGCGGCGGTGCCGGTCGTGACGAGGCAGGTCACCCGCCCCTGCAGCCGCGCGACCAGCGGCAGGAGGGCCACGCCCTCGCCGACGCTGGCGCCGTGCAGCCAGATCACGGGGCCGTCCGGTCGCTTCAGGCCCGCCCGGCCCCGGCGCTCGGCGAGGCGGCCGGACGGAACGCCCGCCGCCGCCAGCCGCCCCGCCGCGCGCCGCCCGAGCATCGGGCCGGCGAGCCGGCTGGCGGCGGAATAGAGGGCGAGGGGCAGGGGCATTGCGGGGCGGCAGGCCGGGGCCGTCAGCCGCCGGTATGGCTCATGTGGCGCGAGACGCGGCCCGAGACGTCCTGCCGGGAATAGTCGAAATCGTGGCCCTTCGGCTTCAGCGCGATGGCGGCGCGGATCGCGTCCTCCAGCACCGCGTCGTCCTCGCTCGACCGCAGCGGTCCGCGCAGGTCCGAATGTCCCTCCTGCCCGAGGCAGGTATAGATCTCGCCGGTGCAGGTGACGCGCACGCGGTTGCAGCTTTCGCAGAAATTGTGGGTCAGCGGCGTGATGAAGCCGATCCTCGCGCCCGTCTCCTCCACCCGGACGTAGCGGGCGGGGCCGCCCGAACTCTCGGGCGTGTCGGTCAGGACGTAATGCGCCGCCAGCTGCGCGCGCAGGTCCTTGAGCGACCAGTACTGGCCGATCCGGTCCTCGTTGCCGATATCGCCCATCGGCATGACCTCGATGAAGGTCAGGTCCATGTCGCGTCCCGCGCACCATTCGACGAGGGCGAAGAGCTCGTCCTCGTTGAATCCCTTGAGCGCGACGGTGTTGATCTTGACCCGCAGGCCGGCGGCCTGCGCGGCGTCGATCCCCTTCAGCACCTGCGGCAGTCGCCCCCAGCGGGTGACGCGGGCGAACTTGTCCTCGTCCAGCGTGTCGAGGCTGACATTCACCCGCCGCACCCCGGCGGCGTAGAGGTCGGCCGCGAAGCGCGCGAGCTGGCTGCCATTGGTGGTCAGCGTCAGCTCCTTCAGCGCGCCGCTGTCCAGATGCCGGCCCATCGCGTTGAAATACGTCAGGATGTTCCGCCGGACGAGCGGCTCGCCCCCGGTGATGCGCAGCTTCTCGACTCCCAGCCGGACGAAGGCGGAGGAAAGGCGGTCCAGCTCCTCGAGCGTCAGGAGGTCCTTCTTCGGCAGGAAGGTCATGTTCTCGGACATGCAGTAGACGCAGCGGAAGTCGCAGCGGTCCGTGACCGAGACGCGCAGGTAGCGGATGGCGCGGGCGAAAGGATCGACGAGGGGTTCCATCGACGCGAACCTAGGGCCCGGCAGGGGGCCGCGCAAGGCGGGGGCGGGGACGGCAAGAGGCGTTGCGCGGGGGCGGGCCCGGCCGTAGGGTCGCCGCATGACCCGGTATTCCGTCGCCCTCGCGCCCGCCTTCGCCCTTCTGTCCGCCTGCGCCACGCTCCAGCCTGCCTCGGCTCCGTCCTCCGGGCCGGATGCGACCGCCGCCGCCCAGCAGGCGGCGATCGGCGCGCCGCCGCCGGTCGAGACGCTGGACCTGACCCCGCCGCCGCCACCGCCCGCCGGCGCGACCACCGCCGACCAGTTCGACACCACGACCGAGGAGGACCGGGCCGAGGCCACGGCCGCGACGGCGGGCGGCGAGACGCAGCTGGGCACGACGCTGGCCACGCTGGGCAACCCGGCCTCGCCGGGGATCTGGATCGAGACGCCCTTCGTGACGAGCGTGACCGCCGGCCGGGTGGAACGGTCGAACGGCGAGGGGATCAACATCGAGCTGCGCCCCTCCGGCGGGCAGCCCGGCTCGGGCAGCGAGATCAGCCTGCCGGCGATGCAGCTCCTCAACCTGCCGCTGACGGCCATCGAGGAACTGACGGTCTACTCGCTCTGATCGCGCGAGCCAGGACCAGGGCGCCCGGCCACGCGGCCGGGCGTCACTCCACCGTCACCGACTTGGCGAGGTTGCGCGGCTGGTCCACATCCGTGCCCTTGGCCAGCGCCGTGTGGTAGGCCAGCAGCTGCGCCGGAACGGCGTAGAGGATCGGCGCGAGCGCGGGCGGGCAGGCGGGCAGGCGCAGCACCTGCCACACACCGTCCCCCGCCTCGTCCGCGCCCGCCGCGTCGGTGATCAGCACGACCTTTCCGCCGCGGGCCATCACCTCCTGCATGTTCGAGACCGACTTGTCGAAGAGCTCGTCCCGGGGCGCCATGACGATGACCGGCACGCTCTTGTCGATGAGCGCGATCGGCCCGTGCTTGAGTTCGCCCGAGGCGTAAGCCTCGGCGTGGATGTAGCTGATCTCCTTGAGTTTCAGGGCGCCCTCATGGGCAAGCGGATACATCCGGCCGCGGCCGAGGAACAGGATGTCGCGCGCCTCGGCCAGCCGGGCGGAGATCGCGTGCGCGGCGTCGTCGATGCCGAGCGCCTGGTTCATCAGCCCCGGCAGGGTCCGCAGCTCGTCCAGCCGGGCGGCGAAGGCGGCATCGTCCAGACGCCCGCGGGCCCGGGCGGCGTCCAGGGCGAGCAGCAGCAGCACCGTGAGCTGACAGGAGAAGGCCTTGGTCGAGGCGACGCCGATCTCGGGCCCGGCATGGATCGGCAGGGCGAGGTCGCTTTCCCGCGCGATGGAGCTTTCGGCGACGTTGACCACCGACAGGATGCGGTCCGCCTTGCCCCGGCAATAGCGCAGCGCGGCGAGCGTGTCGGCCGTCTCGCCCGACTGGCTGACGAAGAGCGCGGCGGTGCCGGCGCCGATGGGCGGCTCGCGGTAGCGGAACTCGCTGGCCACGTCGACCTCGACCGGCAGGCCGGCGATCTGCTCGAACCAGTACTTCGCCGTGAGGCAGGCGTAGAAGGCCGTCCCGCAGGCGACCATCGTCAGCCTCTCGATGGCGGCGAAGTCGATCCCGGGCGCGGGCAGCTCGACCCCGTCCTTGCCCATATAGGCGCCGAGAAGATCGGTCAGGCGGGCCGGCTGCTCGGCGATCTCCTTGGCCATGAAATGCCGGTGGCCGCCCTTGTCGACCTGCGCGGTCTCGGTCCGGATCCGCTGCTCGGCCCGGCGGACCGCTCTGCCGGCGGCATCGCGGATCGTCGCCCCGGCGCGGGTGACGACGGCGCGGTCGCCCTCCTCGAGATAGGTGATCCGCCGGGTCAGCGGGGCGAGCGCGATCGCGTCGGAGCCGACGAACATCTCGCCCTCGCCATGCCCGATCGCGAGGGGGGAGCCCTTGCGCGCGGCGATCATCAGATCCTCTTCCCCCCGGAAGAGGAACAGCAGGGCATAGGCGCCGGTCACCACCTCCAGCGTCGCGGCGACCGCCGCCTCGGGGTCAAGTCCGGCATCCAGATGGCGCTGCGTCAGCAGGGTCACAGTCTCGGTGTCGGTATCGGTCTCGTGCCCGATCCCGTCCGCGGCCAGCCGCTCGCGGATCTCGCGGAAGTTCTCGATGATTCCGTTATGCACGACCGCGACCCCGGCCGTGGCATGGGGATGCGCGTTGCGGACCGACGGGGCTCCGTGGGTCGCCCAGCGGGTATGGCCGATGCCGGACCGGCCCGAGAGCGGCTCGTGCACCAGCAGGTCCGAGAGGTTGACCAGCTTGCCGACCGCGCGGCGCCGGTCGAGCGCGCCATCCCGCACGGTCGCGATTCCCGCACTGTCATAGCCGCGATATTCCAGCCGCTTCAGCGCCTCGACCATCAGGGGCGCCGCTTCGTGGGTGCCGAGCACCCCGATGATTCCGCACATTGGACTACCCCTTGCCGCCGGCGGCCCTGGCCGCGCGCAACTTGTCGAAGAACCGTCGGGCGAAGCCCGGTTTGATCTCGGCCCGGGCCCGGCCGACCGCCATCGCGCCCTCCGGCACGTCCTGCGTCACGACCGTTCCGGTCGCCGTCATCGCCCCGTCGCCGATCCGGACGGGCGCGACGAGCATCGTGTTCGACCCGACGAAGACATCGGCCCCGATCTCGGTCCGGTGCTTGAAGACGCCGTCGTAATTGCAGGTGATCGTGCCCGCCCCGACATTCGTCCGTGCGCCGATCGCGGCGTCGCCGATATAGGTGAGGTGGTTCACCTTGGCGCCCGCGCCGATCTCGGCCTTCTTGATCTCGACGAAGTTGCCGACATGCACGTTCTCCTCCAGCCGGGCGCCGGGGCGCAGGCGGGCGAAGGGGCCGATCGTGGCGCCGGGGCCGACCGAGGCGCCCTCGAGATGCGAGAAGGCGCGGATGCGGGCGCCCGGGGCGACCGTGACGCCGGGGCCGAAGACGACGTTCGGCTCGACCACGCAATCCCGGCCGAGCGCGGTATCGCGCGAGAGGAAGACGGTCCCGGGCGCGATCAGGGTCGCGCCCGCCTCCATCGCCGCCTGTCGCGCGCGGGCCTGGAAGGCGTCCTCGGCGGCGGCCAGTTCGGGGCGGGAATTGATGCCCAGCGTCTCGGCCTCGTCGCAGGTGACGTATCCGCAGGACCGGCCGGCCGCGCGGGCGAGGCCGACGATGTCGGTCAGGTACAGCTCCCCCGCCGCGTTGTCGTCCGTCACGTCGTCCAGCAAGTCGAACAGAAGTCCGGCATCCGCGCAGATCACGCCGGAATTGCAGAGGGTTATCGCCCGCTCCTCATCCGTCGCGTCCTTGAACTCGACGATCCGGTCCAGCGTCTCGCCCGTGGTGACGAGCCGGCCGTAGCGACCCGGCTCCGCCGCCTCGAACCCCAGGACCACGACCGCGTGCCGCTCGCGCGCGGCGCGCATCTCGCGCAGCGTGTCGGTGCGGATGAAGGGGGTGTCGCCGTAGAGGACGATCGCATCGCCCCGCGCCCCCTCGAGCGCGGCGCGGGTCTGCATCACGGCATGGCCGGTGCCCTTGCGCTCGCGCTGCTCGACCAGGATCGCGTCGGGGGCATGCGCGGCCACCGCGCGGCCCACCTCGGCGGCGCCGTGGCCGGTGACGACGACGAGGCGCGCGGGAGAGAGCGGCTCGGCCGAGGCGATGGCATGGACGACGAGCGGGGCATTCCCGATCTCGTGCAGGACCTTCGGCCGGTCCGATTTCATCCGCGTGCCCTGGCCCGCCGCCAGGACGATCACGTTCACCTCGTCCATCGTCGCCCGCTGCCCCCTTGCCCCGTTTTGCGGCCTTTTCGCCCGCCGGGCGGGCCCGGGGCAAGGGGGGGACGATCACGCGGGGTGACGAAGGGTTACCGGCCGGGCGCTAGAAGCGGATATGGCCGTGATCGCCCACATCGGGCTTGGCCCCGGTGACGTTCGCGCGGGCGATCTCGAACAGGAACTTCGCGCCGCCATCAGTCGCCCAGACCTCGGCCTCGCGCAGGTCGAGCCGCAGCAGCTGCACGTCGGGATCGTCCTTGCCGCCCTCGAACCAGGCGGCCGGGACGCGGCCCCAGAACTCGTCGAGATGGGCCGGATCGGTCACCGCCGTCAGGGTTCCGTGGATCCGCGCCCAGAGGTTCGCCTTGGGATCGGCGAGCATGTAGACCGCTTCGGCCGGGCTGCGGCTCGCCTGGGCGAGGTCGGTCTGCCTGGCCGTGATGAAGAACAGCGTGTTCGTGTCGCGCTCGACGTAATGCGACATCGGCACGGCCGCCGCGTTGCCGGCGCCGAGCATGCCGGCCATCACGTCGTCGAGATGCTTGTAGAACTGGTCGGGGGTGACGGTATCCATCGGGGGCCTCCTGCCTCTGCTCGGGATCGGCCGGGAAACGAGGGGGCGCGGGCGCGGGTTCCGGGGGGCCGCCGCTTCGTTGACCCTCCGCGCCGGACGGGCTAAGGCTGCGGCGGACCCGCCCACCAGGAGAGAGCGCTTCATGGGAGACGTCGTCGTCGTCGCCGCCGAGACCGGGATGCTGCGGGAATACCTGCCGATCCTGATCTTCCTCGGCCTCGCCCTCGCCATCGGGGTGATCCTGATACTCGCGGCCGTCGTGCTGGCGGTCCGCCGCCCCGATCCCGAGAAGGTGTCCGCCTACGAATGCGGGTTCAACGCCTTCGACGACGCGCGGATGAAGTTCGACGTGCGGTTCTACCTCGTCTCGATCCTGTTCATCATCTTCGATCTCGAGGTGGCGTTCCTGTTTCCCTGGGCGGTCGCGTTCCAGCATGTCAGCATGGTCGGCTTCTGGTCGATGATGGTCTTCCTCGGCGTGCTGACGATCGGCTTCGCCTACGAGTGGAAGAAGGGCGCGCTCGACTGGGAGTGACCGACCGGTCGGGGCAATCCGCTTCTGGCCGGCCGGCCCCGCATCGCCGGGCCTCTGGAGCCCGGACCTTGCCGATCCGCCGGGGCCGATGCGGGACGCTACCTGCCGCCGCGACCGGGCGGGGGCCTTGTTGCCGGGGGGCCGGATTCCCCGGCCCGCCTCTGGAAAGCGTGACGCCGCGCCGCGCCCGCGCGCGTTGACCCCATGCCCCGATCCGCATAGATCGAAACCCAGAATTGAGCGGCCCCCCGCCGCCCCCGATCGCGAGAGGTCCCCCCGATGGGCGTCGCCACCAATCCGAACCATGCCGGAGCCGACCGCGAGGTCGCGACCCAGGCGCTGAACCGCGAGCTGCAGGACAAGGGCTTCCTCGTCACCTCGACCGCGGACATCGTGAACTGGGCCCGCACCGGCAGCTTGCACTGGATGACCTTCGGCCTCGCCTGCTGCGCGGTCGAGATGATGCATTCCTCGATGCCGCGCTACGACCTCGAGCGGTTCGGCACCGCCCCGCGCGCCTCGCCCCGGCAATCGGACCTGATGATCGTGGCCGGCACGCTGACCAACAAGATGGCCCCGGCCCTGCGCAAGGTCTACGACCAGATGCCCGAGCCGCGCTACGTGATCTCGATGGGATCCTGCGCGAACGGGGGCGGCTACTACCATTACAGCTATTCGGTGGTGCGGGGCTGCGACCGCGTGGTCCCGGTGGACGTCTACGTCCCCGGCTGCCCGCCCACGGCCGAGGCGCTGCTCTACGGGATCCTCCAGCTGCAGCGGAAGATCCGCCGGACCGGAACCATCGTCCGGTAACGGCCCGGGGTCGCGCCGTCCGGTCCGGATGGCCGCCCCGCCAGATAGACGCCGGCGTCGCAGCGGGGCTGCGCCGCCGCCCGACCGGGGCGCCAGCGGCGCCGGGGCGGGCTGGGCCCACAGGCAGCCCGTCGGAAGAGGCGACAGACCCCGGGGAGACACGGCATGTCCGAACAGATGCAGGAAATCGGCACGTATATCGAAGGCAAGCGCCCCGACTGCGTCGCCGGCTGGGAGATCGCGCAGGGCGAGCTGACGGTCACCGTCGCGCTGGGCTCGCTCAAGCCCTTCATCGAGTTCCTGAAGTCGGATTCGACCTGCCGGTTCAACAGCCTCGTCGACATCACGGCGGTGGATTATCCCGGCCGGGCGAAGCGTTTCGAGGTCGTCTACCACTTCCTCTCGATGTACCGGAATCACCGGATCCGGCTGAAGGTGCATATCCGCGAGGAGGACATGGTCCCCTCGATCATCGACGTGCATCCCTGCGCCAACTGGTTCGAGCGCGAGATCTTCGACATGTTCGGGATCCTGTTCTCGGGCCATCCGGACCTGCGGCGGATCCTCACCGATTACGGCTTCCGCGGCTATCCGCTGCGCAAGGACTTCCCGACCACGGGCTACACCGAGGTGCGCTACGACGAGGTCGAGAAGCGCGTCGTCTACGAACCGGTGAAGCTGGTGCAGGAATATCGGCAGTTCGATTTCATGTCGCCCTGGGAAGGGGCGGAATACATCCTGCCCGGCGACGACAAGGTCGCCCCCGACGGCCACAAGAGCTGAGATGGGCCAGCCGCTCCTCATCTGCCTCGGCGCGACGAAGGCGGGAACGTCGTGGCTGTATCGCAGCCTCGCCGATCACCCGGACACGTCGCTGCCCGCGGTGAAGGAACTGCATTACTTCGACACGTTCGACGCCGGCCCGCGCGAGAAGCAGCTCGCCGCCTACCGCGCCCGACTATCCGCGTTCGAGGCGGCGCGGGACGAGGCCGGGGCCGCCGGCCGCGGCTGGCAGGCGCGGAACATGGCCCGGCGGATCGCCGACATGCGCGGCACGCTGTCCGTCATGGCGGGCGCGCGGGACGGCGATGCGGGCTACCTGGCGCTGATGGACGAGATCGGGCAGGGCCGGCTGACGGCCGACATGACGCCGAACTACGCGCTCGCGGATGACGGCGCGCTGGCGCGCCTCGCCGTGCTGCCCGGAGCGGTCTTCGTCTACCTGGTGCGCGATCCGCTGGCCCGGCTCTGGTCCCATGTCCGGATGCAGGCCGAGCGGCAGCGCCAGCCGGGAGAGGACGTGCCGAAGAAGGCGAACGCCACCCTCTGGCGCATCCTGAACCGCGGGCAGGAGACGCATGTCCTCCATCGCGGGGATTACGCCGCCGCGATCGCCCGGCTCGAGGGGACGCTGCCCCCGGACCGGTTCCGCGTCGAGGTGATGGAGCGGCTGACGACCCCGTCCGGCTGGGCCGCCTTCTGCCGCTGGCTCGGCCTCGCGCCCTCGGATGCGGACGGCACCGCCCGCGTGCACGAGGGGCCGAAGATCCGGATGCGGGGCGACCTGCGGGTCCCGGCGCTGAAGATGCTCAAGGATCAATACGCCTGGGCGCGCGCGCGCTTCGGCGACCTGCCGCCCCCCTGGGCGGACAACATGCGAGAGGCTTTGTCATGATGGACGGCTCCACCCCCAATGCCCGCGGTTTCTCGGACGCGCAGACCGAGGAGCAGTCGATCCGCAACTTCAACATCAATTTCGGGCCCCAGCACCCGGCGGCGCACGGCGTGCTGCGTCTCGTGCTGGAACTCGACGGCGAGGTGGTCGAGCGGTGCGATCCGCATATCGGCCTGCTCCACCGCGGCACCGAGAAGCTGATGGAGAGCCGGACCTACCTGCAGAACCTGCCCTATTTCGACCGGCTCGACTACGTGAGCCCGATGAACCAGGAGCATGCCTGGTGCCTCGCGATCGAGCGGCTGACGGGGACCGAGGTGCCGCGCCGGGCGCAGATCATCCGGGTCCTCTTCTGCGAGATTGGCCGGATCCTGAACCACCTGCTGAACGTGACCACGCAGGCGATGGACGTGGGCGCGCTGACGCCCCCGCTCTGGGGTTTCGAGCAGCGCGAGGATCTGATGATCTTCTACGAGCGGGCCTGCGGCGCGCGGCTCCATGCCGCCTATTTCCGGCCCGGCGGCGTGCATCAGGACATCCCCGACCAGCTGGTCGAGGATATCGACGCCTGGGCGCAGAAGTTCCCCGAATTCATGGACGACCTCGACGGGCTGATCACCGACAACCGCATCTTCAAGCAGCGGAACGTCGATATCGGCATCGTCACCGAGCAGGACATTCTCGACTGGGGCTTCTCGGGCGTGATGGTCCGGGGCTCGGGCCTCGCCTGGGACCTGCGGCGGGCGCAGCCCTACGAGTGCTACGACGAGTTCGAGTTCCAGATCCCGACCGGCCAGAACGGCGATTGCTACGACCGCTACCTCGTCCGGATGGAGGAGATGCGCCAGTCCGTGCACATCATCCGCCAGGCCTGCGAGAAGCTGCGCCACGAGAAGGGCGACGTGCTGGCGCGGGGCAAGATGACGCCGCCGCGCCGGACCGAGATGAAGACCTCGATGGAGGCGCTCATCCACCACTTCAAGCTCTACACCGAGGGCTTCCACGTTCCCGCGGGCGAGGTCTACGCGGCGGTCGAGGCGCCGAAGGGCGAGTTCGGGGTCTATCTGGTGGCCGACGGCACCAACAAACCCTACCGGGCCAAGCTTCGGGCGCCGGGCTTCCTGCACATGCAGGCGATGGACCACATCGCGTCCGGTCACCTGCTGGCCGACGTGGCGGCCATCATCGGCACGCTCGACATCGTCTTCGGCGAGGTGGACCGCTAGACGCGGGCCCCGGATCGCGGCATCCTTCCCCTGCGGCAAGGGGAGGGGTGCGCATGCGGTTCTGGTCGGTCGGGGGGGCGGTGCTGCTCGTCGCCTGTGCGGAGGCGGGCGGGCCCGGTGCCGTCGATGACGTCGAACCGACGCTGATCGGACCCGGCGCCACCGAGGCCGATTTCCTCGCCACGCTGTCCGACGAGGAGCTGTTCCCGGACCTCACGCCCGACGGGGCCAGGCTGGCCCGGAGCCTGCTCTACGAGAATGTCATCGACCGGGACGCGGCGCTGATCGAGGGGGCGCAGGCCTGGGATTGCGCCGACCCCTTCGACTACGATTCCGGAGAGGACACCGCCCGGTTCGAGACCGTGGTCGGAGAACGGCTGGCACGGCTGGCCGGGTTCGCGCCGGTGGACGTGCCGGTGATCGCGCCGATGCTGGGCAGTCATGTCATGGCGCCCATCTCGGACGAAATCTGGGACCTTCTCTACATCGAGCAGAACGACGCGGTCACCCTGCGCCGCTGCGCGATCTGAGCGTTCAGATCTCGGTCGGATAGTCCGGCAGCGAGTCGAGTGCGCTGCGCAGCGCGTCGCCCCAGCCCTCGGACACGGTGCGATAATACTCGTCCTCGATCCGGATCCGCGACTGACGCACAGGCTGAAGGCTGTCGGCCGGGTAGTAGGTCAGATCGAGCGGCGGGCCCACCGAGAGGTTCGCCTTGATCGTCGAATCGAAGCTGACGATCAGCAGCTTGGCGGCCGCGGCGAGCGACATCTGCCGGTCATAGGCGCGGACGAGGATCGGCCGGCCGTACTTCGTCTCTCCGATCTGGAAGAAGGGCGTATCCGAGCCGGCCTCGATGAAGTTGCCTTCGGGATAGATCAGGAAGAGGCGCGGCTTGCTGCCCTTGACCTGCCCGCCGACGATCAGCGTCGCCCCGAAGGGCGAGGCGCCGACCGGCCCCGCCTCGGCATGTTCCGAGATCACTTCCTTCAGCGTGTTGCCGACCGTGCGGGCGACCTGGAACATCGACGGCAGGCCCAGGATCGAGGGCGAGCGGTCGGAGGGCGCCTTCATCCGCTCGTCGATGAGGCTGACGACCGCCTGCGTGGTGGCGAGGTTGCCGGCGCAGAGCAGGGTGACGACGCTCTTGCCCGGATCGCACCAGGTGAAGGTCTTGCGGTAGGTGGATATGTTGTCGACGCCCGCATTGGTGCGGGTATCGGACATGAAGACGAGGCCGTGATCGAGCCGCAGGGCGACGCCGTAGGTCATGGGGCGGAGTATTCGCAGAATCGCATGGAGAAAGCGTTACTGCTGGATCTGAGCGACTTCGACGGTGACGTCGAGATCCTCCTGCGCCTGGCCGTAGCGCGTGCCGTGGATCGGTGCAGCCTCGCCATAGTCCCGGCCCGTCGCGACGCGGACATAGCGGGTATCGGGCGAGATCCCGTTCGAGATGTCGAAGCCGACCCAGCCCAGCCCCGGTACATGCGCCTCGGCCCAGGCATGGGTGGCGTCCTGCACCGTCCGGTCCTCCATCAGCAGGTAGCCCGAGACGTAGCGGGCGGGGAACCCCTTGGACCGGGCGCAGGCGATGAAGATATGGGCGTGGTCCTGGCAGACGCCCTTGCCGGCGGTGATCGCCTCTTCGGCGGTCCAGCCGGATTCGGTACGCCCGGTCTCCCACGCGACGCGGGCGCGGATCTCGTGCGACAGGCGGTGCAGCCGCTCCAGCGGTTCGCCGTCGATCCTCGCCGCGGCCACGATCGACCGGCATCCGACCCCGGCCCGCGTCATCTCGGTCGGCCGCTCGAACATCCAGAGCGGGGTGAAGCCGCCATGCGTGCCGATGACGCCGTGCATGTCCTGCACGTCCACGATGCCCTCGGACGTGACGGAGAGCCGCGTCGCCCCGGGCGCGAAACTGACGAGCTGGACGGTGTTGCGGTTCTGGTCGGTGAAGCTCAGCTCCAGCTGGCCGCCCTCGATCCGGGTGCGCCAGTCCACGATCGTCTGGCCCGATCCCGATTTCGGCGTCAGGCGCACCTGCTGCAGGCCGTAGGGAACGGGGCCGTCGTAGGAATAGGTCGTCGTGTGGCGGACGGAGAGGCGCATCGGGGTCACTCCGTGAACCGGAAGTCGATCTCGACCTGGCGGCCGAGCGCGCCCAGATCGACGAGGAAGGTCTGCAGGAACTCGTGCAGGCCGCGGTCGAAGATCTCGTCGACCTCGCGCGACAGGTATTGCAGGGCCAGCCCTTCGGCCATGTCGTGGCAGGGCAGGCGCATGTCGTAGTCCTGCGCGAGGTAGCCCAGATTGTCGCGGATCTTGCCGATGCAGAAGGCGAGGGAGCGCGGCATCCGGCGATCTAGGATGAGGAACTGGGCGATCTCTCGCGGGCGCGGCTCCTGTCCGAAGACCATGCGGAAGCCGCCCTCGGCGCTGTTCGAGGCGAGGATCGAATCCCATTGCATGTTGTCGAGGCTGGAACCCACCGCGCTCGCCGAGGGCAGCAGCACGTAGTACTTCACGTCGAGAATCCGGGCTGTGCTGTCCGCGCGCTCGCAGAAGGTGCCGACACGCGCGAAATCGTAGATGTCGTTGCGCAGCATGGTGCCGTGCAGCGCTCCGCGGACAAGCGCCGTGCGCTGGCGGATGCGCGACAGCACCTCCGGCAGGTCGCGCTCGCTGACCCTGCGGGCAAGGAGGTCCTGCAGGTGCAGCCAGGCCTCGTTGACGCTCTCCCACACCTCGCGGGTGAGGGCGGTGCGCACCAGCTTGGCATTGAGGCGGGCCGCCTCCATCGTGCTGATGACGGAGGAGGGGTTCTCCCTGTCGCGCAGCAGCCAGTCGATCGCGTCGTCGCGACCGACCTCGTCGTACTTGGCGCTGTAGCTGCCATAGGCGGCGGCGGTCTGCAGGACCGAATCCCACTCCCCGTCCGCGCCCGACCGCGTGAGCGCGAGCCGCTGGCCGGCATCGACCAGCCGCGCCGTGTTCTCGGCCCGCTCCAGATAGCGGAACATCCAGTAGAGCCCGCCGGCCGTCTTTCCCAGCATCGCCCTATTCCTCCAGCACCCAGGTGTCCTTCGTCCCGCCGCCCTGGGAGGAGTTCACCACGAGGCTGCCCTTCTTGAGCGCCACCCGCGTCAGGCCGCCGGGCGTGATGTTCACCCCCTGGGGCGAGACCAGAACGAAGGGCCGCAGATCGACATGGCGCGGCGCGAGACCCGCCTTTGTCATGATCGGGCAGGTCGACAGCGACAGCGTGGGCTGTGCGATGTAGCCCGCGGGCTTCGCCTCCAGCTTCTTGCGGAAGAGGGCGATCTCCTTCTTGGTCGCGGTGGGGCCGATCAGCATCCCGTAGCCGCCCGAACCGTGGACCTCCTTCACGACGAGGTCGGGCAGGTTGTCGAGCACGTAGCGCAGCGAGTCGGGATCCGAGCAGCGCCAGGTGGGCACGTTGTTCAGAAGCGGCTTCTCGCCCGTGTAGAACTCCACGATGTCGGGCATGTAGCTGTAGATCGCCTTGTCGTCGGCGATGCCGGTGCCCGGCGCGTTGGCGATGGTGATGCCGCCCGCCCGGTAGACGTCGAAGATCCCCGGCACGCCGAGCGCGCTGTCGGGGCGGAAGTTCAGCGGGTCGATGAAGTCGTCGTCGATCCGGCGGTAGAGCACGTCGACCGGGCGAAAGCCCTGCGTCGTGCGCATCGCGATCTTGCCGTTCACCACCCGCAGGTCCGACCCCTCGACCAGCTCGACGCCCATCTTGTCGGCGAGGAAGGCGTGCTCGTAATAGGCAGAATTGTAGATGCCGGGCGTCAGCACCCCCACGACGGGCGGCCCGTCGCAGGTCTGCGGCGCGCAGGCGGCGAGCGAGCGGTGCAGGTTCTGCGGGTAGTTGGACACCCGCTTGACCTTGTTGCGGCTGAACAGCTCGGGGAACATCCGCAGCATCGTCTCGCGGTTCTCGAGCATGTAGCTGACGCCCGACGGCGTGCGGGCATTGTCCTCGAGCACGTAGAACTCGTCGTCGCCGGTGCGGACGAGGTCGATGCCGACGATATGGGTGTAGATGCCGCCCGGCGGCTCGACCCCGATCATCTGCGGCAGGAAGGCCTCGTTCCGGGCGATCATCTCGGCCGGCAGGCGGCCCGCCTTCACGATCTCCTGCCGGTGGTAGATGTCGTGGAGGAAAGCGTTGATCGCCCGCACCCGCTGCTCGATCCCGCGGGAGAGGCGCTGCCATTCGGACCCTGCGATGATGCGCGGCACGATGTCGAAGGGGATCAGCCGCTCGGCCGCCTCCTTCTGCCCGTAGACGTTGAAGGTGATGCCGGTGAGGCGGAAGATCTCTTCCGCCTCGCGCTGCTTGCGCTTGAGCCTTGCCGGGTCCTCGCCGTCATACCAGCGCTGGTAGGCCGCGTAGGGGGGGCGGGGCCCCTGGCTCTGCGATTGCTCCATCCCGCCCATGGACTGGGCCTGGGAGAGGGGGCCCCACATCTCGTCGTAGGTCTGCGTCTGTGTCTGCGCCATGACAGAGGATCATAAGGGGCCGAACGGCAAGGGCAACTCGGCGGCCGGGGGACCGGTGATGTTCCGGCGGCATGTGCCTGCTTTTTGAGCGGAGACGCAGGGGCGGCAAGGTGGCCGGATGGGTCGGTCCCGCGGGATTCGAAGACGACGCCCGCCGCGAGAGCGCCGGCCTACCCCCGGGGCGGCGATCTCGCCGCTCGTCCGTCGCCGGGAGGTCGTTCGGACTGTCCCGCATCGACCGCCGCTGCCCCGCCGCCGGATCGCCCCCCGGGGCGGGCGGTCGCGCGCCGTCGATGCGGGGGGCAGGGGGTCAGTGGAAGTCGCGGCTCTTGGGCAGGATCCGCAGGTTCCTCGGATGGCCCGGCCGCGGCGCCTCGGTGTTGAAGCGCGGATCGCCCCGCCCGCCCTTCTTGATCTCGTCCGCCGGTTGCAGGCTGTCGGGCATCCCGCCCGATCCCTGGGCCCCCGATCCCTGCACCCCGCTTCCCTGACCCTGCGCCTCGGGGCTCCATTTCGCGGGCAGGGGCGACTTGACGTGATCGGCGCGCGACAGCTGCGCAGGCAGCGTCTCGGGCGCGAGGCGGTAGAGCGCGTCGGTCCGGTCCTCCAGCCGGTCCGCGACGATGTGGATGATCTCCACGTCGCGCTGGACGTAGCCGTGGATCACCAGGAGGCGCGACTGCATCACGGTGCGCCGGAACGCCTCCATCACCTTGGGCCAGACGACGAGGTTCGCCACCCCGAACTCGTCCTCGACGGTGATGA
Source organism: Wenxinia saemankumensis (assembly GCF_900141735.1). GTDB lineage: Bacteria > Pseudomonadota > Alphaproteobacteria > Rhodobacterales > Rhodobacteraceae > Wenxinia > Wenxinia saemankumensis. The sequence continues at coordinate 714,048 of NZ_FQYO01000001.1, read as the reverse complement.
AGCACACGCCCTTGGCGCTGCCCGGCCGCTGGCGGATCAGGACGAGGCCGGCGAGCTTCACCTTCTGCCTGTTGCGACTGGTCCGCAGGGCGGCGCTGTCGATATAGCCCTGCTGCCGCAGCGATTTGCGCAGGAATGCCATCGGGTGCTTCTTCAGGGACAGGCGCAGCGTCTGGTAATCGGCCACCACCTGCTCGGCCACCGGCATGGCGGGGAGCGGCACCTGCCGCTCCGCCCCCTCGTCGCGGGTGCCCCGGAAGAGCGGCAGGTCCGGCGCGTCGTGCAGGCCCTTCGCCTCCCACAGGGCCTGCCGCCGGTCGAGGAACATCGAGCGCATCGCATCCGCCTCGGCCAGCCGGCGGACATGGGCGGCGGACAGCCCGCCCTTCTCCTGCAATTCCTTGAGATCGGCATAGGGCCCGTCGCGCCGGTCGGCGAGCGCGCGGGCCGCATCCTCGCGCATGCCGCCGATCTGCCGCAGCCCCAGCCGCACGGCGAAGGCGCCCGCGCCCGGCATCGGGCGCGGCCCCATCTCGGCCGGGCCCGCGATCATCGTCGCGGTCTGGCGCGCCCCCTCCGACCAGCCGGCATAGCCCATCGCGCCGGGCTCCAGCGTGCAGTCCCAGTCGGAATAGTTCACGTCCGGCGGGCGCACCTCCACCCCGTGCTCGCGCGCGTCGCGCACGATCTGCGCGGGCGCGTAGAAGCCCATCGGCTGGCTGTTCAGCAGCGCGGCGCAGAACACCGCCGGGTAATGGCATTTCAGCCAGGACGAGACGTAGACCAGCAGCGCGAAGCTCGCCGCGTGGCTCTCGGGAAAGCCGTATTCGCCGAAGCCCTTGATCTGGTCGAAGCAGCGCCGCGCGAAGTCCTCCTCGTAGCCGCGCCGGACCATGCGGCTCACCATCTTCTCCTGCAGCCCCTCGATCATGCCGCGCGACCGGAAGGTCGCCATCGCCTTGCGCAGCTCGTTCGCCTCCTTGGGCGAGAACTCGGCCGCCTCGATGGCGATCTTCATCGCCTGCTCCTGGAAGATCGGCACGCCCAGCGTCCGGCCCAGGATCTCCTTCAACTCCGACGGATTGTGCGGCGCGCCGGGCGAGGGATATTCGACCGCCTCCTCCCCGTTCCGCCGCCGCAGGTAGGGATGGACCATGTCGCCCTGGATCGGTCCCGGCCGCACGATCGCGACCTCGATCACCAGGTCGTAGAACTCGCGGGGGCGCAGACGCGGCAGCATGTTCATCTGCGCCCGGCTCTCCACCTGGAAGACGCCGACGCTGTCGCCCCGGCAGAGCATCTCGTAGACGCGCGGATCCTCCTGCGGGATGCTCGCGAGGCTCAGGTCCCGCCCGTAATGCGCCGAGATCAGGGAGAAGCACTTGGCGATGCAGGTCAGCATGCCGAGCGCGAGGATGTCGACCTTGAGGATCCCCAGCGCGTCGATGTCGTCCTTGTCCCACTCGATGAAGCTGCGGTCGGGCATCGCGCCGTTGCCGATCGGCACGGTCTCGGTCAGCGGCCGCTCGGTCAGGATGAACCCGCCGACATGCTGGCTCAGATGCCGGGGCATCCCGATCAGCTGCCGGGCGAGCCGGATGGTCATGCGGATGACGGGATCGGTCAGGTCGAGTCCCACCTCCCTGACGTGATCCTCGCCCACATCGTTGCCGAAGGACCCCCAGACCGTGCCCGCGATGGCGCCCGTCACGTCCTCGGACAGGCCCATCACCTTGCCCACCTCGCGGATGGCGCTGCGGGGGCGGTAATGGATCACCGTCGCGCAGAGCCCGGCCCGGTCCCGGCCGTATTTGGCGTAGATGTGCTGGATCACCTCCTCGCGGCGCTCGTGCTCGAAATCGACGTCGATGTCGGGCGGCTCCTTGCGCTCCTCGCTGATGAACCGCTCGAAGAGCAGGCTGTGCTGCGCGGGATCGACGGAGGTGATGCCGAGCACGTAGCAGACGGCCGAATTCGCGGCCGAGCCGCGCCCCTGGCAGAGGATGGGGGGCGAGGCCTCCTCCCGGGCGAAGCGGACGATGTCGTGGATGGTCAGGAAGTAGCGCGCGATGTCGAGCTTCTCGATCATCGCCAGCTCCTTCTTCAGCGTGGCCTTCGTGCCCATCGGAACGCCGCCCGGGTAGCGCGCGGCGGCGCCGCGCCAGGTCAGCGCCTCGAGATGCGCCTGCGGGGTGGCATGCTGCGGGATCACCTCGCGCGGATACTCGTATTGCAGCTCCTCGAGGTCGAAGCGGCAGGCATCGGCCACCTGCCGCGCGGCGCGGATCGCGTGCGGCCATTCGGCGAAGAGGCGCTGCATCTCCTCGGGCGATTTCAGATGCCGTTCGGCATTGGGCTCCAGCAGCCGTCCGGCCTCGGCGAGCGTGGTCCTCTCGCGGATGCAGGTCATCACGTCCTGGAGCGGGCGCCGGTCCGGGGCGTGGTAGAGCACGTCGTTCGTGGCGAGGATGGACATCCCCGCCTCGCGCGCCAGCCGGTCGAGCCGGTTGATCCGCGCCCGGTCCCCGGCGCGGTAGCGCCGCGCGGCGGCGATCCAGCCCATGTCCGGCAGGGCGTCCTTCAGCCGGGCGAGCGCGCGGGAGAAGCCGCGCAGATCGTCGGGCGGCAGCAGGATCAGCTCGGATCCCCCGGCATGGGCCGCGAGATCGTCCAGCGTGAGCGCGCAGATCCCCTTGGCCTGCCAGTTGCCCTCCTCGTCCTCGCGCCGCCCCTTGGAGATCAGGCGCGAGACCCTTCCATAGGCCTCGCGGTTCGTCGGGTAGACGAGGAACCCCTCGCCGCTCGTCAGCACGATCCGCGTCCCGATCACCGGCCGCAGCGCCGCCTTCTTCGCCTCGGTATGGATCCGGACCACCCCGGCGAGGGTGTTGAGATCGGCGATGCCGATGGATTCGTAGCCCAGCGCATGGGCCGTCAGCGCCAGGTCCACCGCGTCGGAGGCCCCCCGCAGGAAGGAGAAGCATGAGGTCAGCCCGAGTTCGACGAAGGGCGCGCGCGGATTGGGCGCGAAGCCCTGGTCATCGCCCAGGGTGCGCTTGGGATGCTGGTGATCGTTCTCGGGCATGGCTCACCGCCCCGCCGCGCCGCAGGGGGCGGCCGGGGAGGGGGGGCTGTCTGCCCCCCCGCGCTTCGCGCCCCCCCCGAGAGGTATTTGAGGCAAGATAAGAGCGCGAAACCCTTTCTTAACCTCCACCGGGTAGACAGGGGATACGGTACAGGCTGGAGAGCCGATGACCGTGCAAGGTAAGGGCCGCGCCGTCAGGCGCGACCGGGCGGAAGGAATGGGTCCTGGACACCGGACCTTCCGCCATACCCCCTGCTCCGCGGGACTCGGGCGGATGCGATACCGCATCCGTCCGGCCCGGGCCGGTCCGTACGCTCTGCCGGACATGCCCCGTCACCTGTTCGGACGAGGACCGGAATTCCCGAGCTGGCTTCCCGGGATGAGGCACGGTCGGGCAGGGGAAAGACCCGCGACCAAGGGCCGGAGGCCGGAAGGGTCCCCGCCGGCAGCTGTTCCCGCCCCACCTCTTCTGCTCTTATCTTGCGCCAAATACCTCTCGGGGGGTGAATTGGCGTAGCCAAGAGGGGGGCAGACAGCCCCCCCTCCGACCTCACCGCCCGGTGTGCCGCCGGACCTCACGCGAACACTCCGTGCAGGAACCAGTCCGGCGTGCGGCCGCGGCCATCGCCTTCCAGCCCGTGGCGATAGATCCAGTAGCGCCGGCCGGACTGGTCCTCGATCCGGTAGTAGTCGCGCAGCCGCGTCGTCGGGCGGTCCGCCCACCATTCGGGGGCGATCCGTTCCGGCCCGTCGAATCGCAGGATCCGGTGCGGCACGCGGCGCCAGACGAACTGGGCGGGCGGCCCCTCGGGCACGGCGTAGAGGACGCGTACCTCCTCGGGCGGCTCGATCAGGCGCCACGGGCGCGGGAGGCGCGCCGGACGGGAGGGACGGGCAGCGACGAGGGCAAGGGCCGGACGCCCGCCCGGCGGGGTCGGCGGGCGCGGTGCCGCGGGGGTCTGGGGGGCCGGGCGGCGCGCCCGGGGCGGGGCGGGGCGGGGCGCGCGCCCCATCGCGCTGGCCCATCCCTCCGCCCGCTCGGGCACGTGCCGCTCGCGCGGGGCGGGGCGCAGCACGTTGCCCGGGCCGAACCGCCCGGCCAGGCGGTCGACGAGGCGAGCCAGCGCCTCGCCGCTCCCGGCCGCGCCGTCGAGGCGGGGGGCGCGGGCGTCCAGCCGCTCCGCCACCTCGGCATGGAGCGTGAGCAGGTCGAAGCCGAAGCCGGGATCGATCCGCTCGAGCCGGCCGTCGAACAGCCGCACGATATGGGCGGGGTCGCGCGTGGCCGCGCTGGTGGCGACGCCGAGCGCGCTCACCTCTCCGTCCGTCCGGTAGACCGTCAGCACGGCGCGGCGCAGGCCGAACCCTTCCGCCGCGAGCGCGGCGGCGAGTTCCTCCGCCAGGGCGGGGAGATGCGCGGTGGGATCCTGCACCGGTTCGGCCAGCCGCGCCTGCACGGCGAAGCGGGGCGGCTCGTCCGGGGCATCGAGCGGCTCGGCCAGGCGGCCGGTCGCCTGGTCGAGGCGCAGCAGCGGGTTGCGCGGCGCCTCGGCGCGCGAGAACCGGCGGGCGAGCGACAGCCGCGGCACCGCAGCGAGGTCGCCGATCGTCTTGAGCCCCAGCCGCTGCAGGACCTGCACCGTATCCCCGTCGATCCGCAGGGCGCGCACCGGCAGCGGGGCCAGCCGGGCGGGCAGGTCCCCGGGCCGGGCGATCCCGCGCAGATCGCCGAACCGCGCGAGGGCCCAGGCCGCGCCGCGGGTGGGGGCGATGGCCAGCTCCGCCTCCAGTCCCAGCGTGCCGAGCGCGCCCTCGATCTCGGCCAGCATCGCCGGCTCGCCCCCCCAGAGATGGTCCGAACCGGTCGTGTCGAGCACCAGTCCCGCGCCGCCGCGCGCGGTCAGCCCGTCGCTCGCGCTCCAAGGGCAGAAGCGGCGCATCCACAGGACCAGCCGCGCCAGCGCGGCCGCGTCGCCGGCGGTGTCGGCGAAGGCGATCTGCAGGTCCGGGATCAGCGCGCGCGCATCGACCACGCGCCCGCCCGCGGCGGCGCCGGCCGCCTCGGCCGCGCGGGTCGTGGCGTGGATCACCGGCCCGTGCGCGCCCTCCACCGCGAGGGCCATCGGCAGGTCCGGCGCCACCGCCTCGCCCGTGCGCGCACGGTGGCGCAGGTAGCGCGTCATCGAGAAGCGGGGCAGGTGGATCGACAGGATCCGCCGCGCCGCGGCCCGTGGCTCGGCCGGCTCCGCCGCCTGGCCGCCGGCGGAACTCCCGCCGGGTGCGAAAGCCGGCGCGCGCCCGGCCGGGCGGCGCATGGCGGTCGCCGGCCCGGGGGTGCGGGGCGGGGTCCCCACGGGAGAGAAGGCGTCCTCGTCGGCGCGGCCAGGGCCCGAGCCGGAGCCCGAACCGGCGCCGGGCGGCCCGGGATCGTCCCGTTCCGCCCGTTCCGCCGCGCGAAGGGCGGCGAAGGCCTGGGCGAGCAGGTCCGCATCCGCGTCGCGTCGGGGCGGCGCGGCGGGCAGGGTCAGCGGCACGACCCCTGCGGCGGAGCGACGCTCGGGGCGCGGGGGCGCTGCGATGGTGGAACGGGGCCGGTGGCGGGCGGGGGCGGAGAGGACCGGCAGCTTGTCCTCGTCCGTCATCGCAGGGGGCCTCCGGCCATTCCGGGGGAGGTGGGCCCCCCGGGGGGGCATCGATGCGGGTCCATGAATCGTGTCCTCCTGCCTGCCGGCGTCACTCCGTCGCCCGCGATCCCGGCTGCCGTGGTGCCGGGCCGCATGATCCTGGGGGTCATGATCGCGAGATTCCTTCCTGGCCCCGGGCCTGGCCCCGGGCCTGACCCCGGGCCTGACCCCGGGCCTGACCCCGGGCCCTCCGTCTCCGCGCGGGACGGGACGCGCGCCCCTTTCTTGCGGGGATCGCACATGCCGCGGCGGCTATCTGACGGGAGCGCGAGGCCGCGGACCGGCGCATGCCCCGGCATGCTCGTGCCGTCAGGGCCCCGCCGCGATGTCCGCCTCCGGGCCCCCGCCCGGGGCGGCCTCGCGGCCAGCCTCGATCCCGTGTTCCAGCACCAGTCCGCGCTCTTCCTCATGACGTGCCACCCAGGAGGCGGGGGCGCGGAAGCGCGAACGGAACAGCTCCGCCCGCCAGAGCGGCTGTCCCGGCGCGCGGGAATCGTCCGGATCGGGCAGCGAGGGCAGCGAGCCGACGCGCCATCGCTCGCGCGCGGCCGAGAGCGCCGGCGTCGCGGCGCGGCGCATCAGCCAGCAGGGCACGCCCTGCGCCTCGGCGCGCAGCGCCAGACGCTTGCTGGCGGTGAAGTCGAGCTGCGGCGGATCCCCCCAGACCTCGCCGATCGCCCCGACGAGCCCCGCGGCCCCCAGCCCCTGTTCCAGCGCCCAGAGCACGTCGACGGGGCGCGGGACGGTGACGTAGATCGGGTCGAACCCCTCCGGCAGGCCGGCCATGCAGGGCATTCCTGCCTCGCGCCGGGAGAGCCGGTCCTGCACCCAGAGCACCGGCCCGTCCAGGGGCAGCTGCGCCAGGACGAATCCCGTCGCCGCCCCGTCCGCGGCGCTGTCGGAAAAGACCTCTGACAGGGTGCCCATGGGCCTGTCGCCCTTCTGGCGCAGGCGGCTGGGCTGCCGCGGCGCGGGCAGGTCGGCAAGGGGCGAGGCGGGATCGGGCGGGGTGCACGACAAGGGATCCTCTGGGTCTGGATGTTCGCTTTATGTTCTCTCTCCGTTCTAGGGTGAGTCGCGCCGCCGGTCAAACCCGGATCGCATCCCGCCGCCCCTCCGGGCCCGGTTGCGCTCTGACCGCGCGGGGCGCATCCTCCGCGCGAGGAGGATCCGCCCATGACGCCCGACATCCCGACCCTCGCGCTCGACTGGCACCGCGCCGGACGCGGCGCCGCGCTCGCCACCGTGGTGGAGACCTGGGGCTCGGCCCCCCGTCCCGTGGGCAGCCAGCTGGCCATCGACGGGGAGGGGGCGATCGAGGGCTCGGTCTCGGGCGGCTGCGTCGAGGGCGCCGTGGTCGCCGAGGCGCTGGAGGCGCTGGAGGACGGGGCGCCGCGCCTGCTGACCTACGGGGTCAGCGACGACGACGCCTTCGCCGTGGGGCTGGCCTGCGGCGGCACGATCCGGGTGCTGGTGGAGCCGGTCGGCACCGCGATGCCCGAGGCGGTGCTGGCCGACCTGGTGGCGGCGCGGGCGGCGCGGCGGCCGGCGGCCTACGTCACGGACCTGGAGGGAGGGGCCCCCCGCCTCGCCGGGCCGGGGGATCACCCGGACCGCTTCCGCCTCGACCGGTCGGGCGTGGAGGAGGACGGGCGCACCTTCGTCGCGATCCACAATCCGCCGCTGCGCATGGCGATCGTCGGCGCGGTCCACATCGCCCAGGCTCTGGTGCCGATGGCGCGGATCGCGGGCTACGACGTGACCGTGATCGACCCGCGCCCCGCCTTCGGCTCGGCCGCGCGGATCCCGGACGCGCCGATCCTCGACGACTGGCCCGACGCGGCGCTGGAGAGCCACGGCCTCGACGCGCGGACCGCGCTGGTGACGCTGACCCACGACCCCAAGCTCGACGACCCGGCGATCCGCGCGGGGCTGGGATCGGAGGTGTTCTATCTCGGCTGTCTCGGCTCGACCCGAACCCATGCCAAGCGGGTGGAGCGGCTGCGCGAGGCGGGGTTCGACGCGGCGGCGATCGCGCGGATCCACGCGCCGGTCGGCCTCGACATCGGGGCGCGCTCCCCGGCCGAGATCGCGGTCTCGATCCTCGCCCAGATCACCGAGCGGCTGCGGCGGGGATGAGGCGCGCGCGATGAGATTCGGGCCGGTCCCCGTGGACGAGGCGGCGGGCGCGATCCTCGCCCACTCGACGCAGCTGCCCGGCGCGCGGCTCAGGAAGGGCCGCGTCCTGAGCGCGGAGGACGTGGCCGCGCTGGCCGGGGCCGGGCATGACAGCGTCACCGTCGCCCGTCCCGATCCCGGCGAGATCGGCGAGGACCCGGCCGCGGACCGGCTCGCCGCCGCGCTGCTGGCCCCGGGGCTGCGCGCCTCGCGGGCGGCGACGGGGCGCGCCAACCTCTACGCGCGCGGCAAGGGCGTGCTGCGGATCGACCGCGCGGCGGTCGACGCGCTGAACCGGGTCCACCCGATGATCACCCTCGCCACGGTGCCCGAATGGTACCGCGCCGATGCCGGCACGATGCTGGCGACGATCAAGATCATCTCCTACGCCGTGCCGGAGGAGGCGCTGGACCGCGCGGCGGCGGCGGGGCGGGGCGCCTTCGCCTTCCATCGCGTCGCGCGGCGCCGGGCCCGGCTGATCCAGACGGTGACGGGGGACAGGGCCGGCAAGTCGAAGGCGGTGCATGCCCGGCTCGCCGCGCTGGGGCTCGAGTCGCTGCCCGAGCGGTCGGTCCCGCACGAGACGGGGGCGCTGGCCCGGGCGCTGGCGGCGGAGGTGGAGGCCGACCTCGTCCTGATCCTCACCGGGTCGGCCACGTCCGACATCGACGACGTGGCCCCCGCCGCCCTCGTCGCCGCGGGGGGAAGGGTCGATCATTTCGGGATGCCGGTGGACCCGGGCAACCTGCTCTTCCTCGGCGCGCTCGGAGACCGGCCGGTGATCGGGCTGCCGGGCTGCGCGCGGTCACCCGCGCGCAACGGCGCGGACTGGGTGCTGGAGCGCGTGGCCTGCGGGGTCCCGGTGGACGGCGCCGACATCGCGGGGATGGGCGTCGGGGGCCTCCTGAAGGAGACGCCTGACCGGGGCCGACCGCGCGAGGGCTAGGGTCCGCCCCGCGCGACGCGATGCCGGGCCCCGCCGGGGCGGTCCGGCGGTCCCGCCTAGCGGCAGTAGATGTCGTAGAGGGTCTCGACGATGCGCTTGGCGCGCGGGTCGGCGAGGGCGTAGCGGATGGACTTGCCCTCGCGCCGGGGGGTGACGAAGCCGTCCTGCCGCAGACGGGCGAGCTGCTGCGACACCGCCGATTGCCGCGCGCCCAGCACTTCCTCGAGCTCGGAGACCGACTTCTCGCCGCCGGCGAGCTGGCACAGGATCGTCAGCCGCCCCTCATGGGCGAGCGCCTTGAGCATCGCCACCGCCTCCAGCGCCTGCGCACCCATCCTGTCGAGCGTTCCGGGATCCGAGAAATCGGGAGTATCGGTCAAGGGACCTGTCCTGTCGGGGGCTGCCGCCCGGTGGGCCGAACCCCCATCCTAGTCCCTGCGCCGATGACGGGCAACGGCCCGGGCCGAGCGGCATCCGCGCGCCGATGACGGGGCCGGCGGCGCGGATCGGACGCGGTCGCGGGCGGCCCGGCGGGCTGCGTGCAGGGCGGCGGGGGCTTGGCGGCCCGGGGCGCCGCCCCCCCTTTCCGCGTCAGGTCACGACGTCGGGCGCGACCCGGCCGGTCAGCTCGCGGATGCCGGCGACCGCATCCGCGGCGGCGATGACGGGGGCCAGCGCTTCCTGCGGATCCTGGTCGAGCCGGGCGGGATCGGTCTCCACCCGCTCGAGATAGACGCGCAGCGTCGCCCCTTCCGTCCCCGTGCCGGAGAGGCGGAAGACGGCGCGCCCGCCCCCCTCGAAGCCGATGCGGATGCCCTGACCCTCGGCCCGCGATCCGTCGACGGGATCGTCATAGGCGAACTCGTCCGCGCTTGTGACGACCAGCTCTCGGGCCGTGGAGCCGACGAGGCTGTCCAGCTTGCCGCGCAGGCCCGCCATCAGACCGTTCGCCGCCTCGGTCTCGACCGCCTCGTAATCGTGGCGGGAATAGTAGTTGCGGCCGTAGGTCCGCCAGTGATCGGCCATCAGCTCGGCCACGGACTTGCCGGTCGCGGCGAGGATGTTGAGCCAGAGCAGGACCGCCCAGAGCCCGTCCTTCTCGCGCAGGTGGTCCGATCCGGTGCCGAAGCTCTCCTCGCCGCAGAGCGTGACCTTGCCGGCATCGAGCAGGTTGCCGAAGAACTTCCAGCCCGTCGGCGTCTCATAGGCCGCCATGCCCAGCGCCTCTGCCACGCGGTCGACGGCCGCCGAGGTGGGCATCGACCGCGCGACCCCGGCAAGGCCCCTGGCATAGCCCGGCGCCTGCGTGGCATTGGCCGCCAGCACCGCGAGGCTGTCCGAGGGCGAGACGTAGACCCCCCTGCCGAGGATCATGTTGCGGTCGCCGTCCCCGTCCGAGGCGGCGCCGAAATCGGGGGCGTCCCTGCCCATCATCTCGTCGTAGAGCGTCTTCGCCCAGGTCGGGTTCGGGTCGGGATGGCCGCCGCCGAAATCGGGGCTCGGCGTGCCGTTCACCACCGTCCCCTCGGGCGCGCCGAGCCGCCCCTCGAGGATCGCCCGGGCATAGGGCCCGGTCACGGCGTGCATCGCGTCGAAGCGGATGGAATGGCCGTCCGCGATCCATCCCCGGATCGCGTCCATGTCGAAGAGACGCTCCATCAGGGCGGCGTAATCCACGACCGGATCGACGATCTCGACGGCCATGTCGCCGAGCGTGGTCTCGCCGATGGCGGAGAGGTCGATGTCCTGCGTCTCGGCGATCCGGTAGCGCACCATCGCCTGGCTGGCGACGAAGATGCGGTCGGTCACCGCCTCGGGCGCGGGGCCGCCATTGGGGGTGTTGTACTTGAGGCCGAAATCCTCGTCCTCGCCGCCGGGATTGTGGCTGGCCGAGAGGATCAGGCCGCCATCGGTGCCGCGCTGGCGGATCAGGTTCGACGCCGCGGGGGTGGAGAGGATGCCGTTCTGCCCGACCACGGCGCGCGCGGCGCCGTTCGCCGCCATCATCCGCAGGATCACCTGGATCGCCCGGTCGTTGAAGTAGCGCCCGTCGCCGCCGACGACGAGCGTCTTGCCCTCGGCCCCGCCGATCGCGTCGAAGATCGCCTGGACGTAGTTCTCGAGATAATGGGCCTGCATGAAGACCTTCGTCTTCTTGCGCAGGCCGCTGGTGCCGGGCTTCTGGCCCGCGATCGGGCGGCTGTCGACGTAGGAATGTTCCACGGGGCTCCCTCCTCCTTTGTCTTGTTGCGGAGCCCGGAAAGCGCCCGGGCCGTCAGCGCATCATGTGGTCTCCTGCACGAGGACGACAACCGTGTCCGCAGCGACGCGCAGCCGCTGCGAGACGCGCTTCGGCTCGAACGATCCGCTGCCCGCGTCGAGCGTGCGGACCCACCGGCGGCCGCGCGCGGGGGCGGGCAGGGTGACGGTCAGGCCGGGCCCGGCATTGAGGACGAGGAAGACGGTGAATTCGCTGTTGGCGTATTCCGGCGTGCCCGAGGCGATGCGCATCTCGGCGCAGAGGTAACGGTGGGCGGGATCGTTCCAGTCCGCCTCGGCCATCGGGGTGCCGTCGTAGTTCCACCAGAAGAGGTCGGCCCGCCCGTCGATCCGCCGCGCGGTGGAGTGCAGGAAGCGGTACTGCCGCAGGATCGGATGGGCCCGGCGGAAGGAGATCATCCGGCGGCAGAAGAGCAGGAAGTCGCGGTCGGCATGGTCCCAGTCGACCCAGCCGACCGCGTTGTCCTGGCCGAAGGCGTTGTTGTTGCCTCCCTGCGAATTGCCGATCTCGTCCCCGGCGAGGATCATCGGCGTGCCCTGGCTGAGCAGGAGCGTCGCCATCAGGTTCCGCCGCCGCCGGGCGCGCGCCTCGATCACCGCGCGGTCGGTCGTCGGCCCCTCTACCCCCAGATTGTCGGAATGGTTGTCCGAATGGCCGTCGCGGTTCTCCTCTCCGTTCGCCTCGTTGTGCTTTTCCGCGTAGGAGACGAGGTCGGTCAGGGTGAAGCCGTCATGCGCGGTGAGGAAGTTCACCGACGAGGTCGCGGGCCGGTCGTCGTGGTCGAATTGCGGGGCCGAGCCGACGATGCGCGAGGACAGCTTGCGCATCAGCCCGTCATCGCCCCGCCAGTAGCGGCGCACCTGGTCGCGGAACTTGTCGTTCCATTCGCGGAACGGATAGGGGAAGGCGCCGAGCTGATAGCCGCCGGGGCCCACGTCCCAGGGCTCGGCGATGAGCTTCAGCTGGCTGAGGACGGGATCCTGCCGGATCGATTGCAGGAACGGCCCGTCCCGGTCGAACCCGCTCGCCCGCCGCGCCAGCGTGGTGGCGAGGTCGAAGCGGAAGCCGTCGACGCGGAACGTCTCGGCCCAGTAGCGCAGGCTGTCGAGCACCATGCGGACGACCATCGGGTGATCCATGTTGAGCGTGTTCCCTGTGCCGGTATCGTTGATGTAGTAGCGCGGGCTTTCGGCCAGGCGGTAATAGCTGGCATTGTCGAGACCGCGGAAGGACAGGGTCGGCCCCAGCTGGCTGCCCTCGGAGGTGTGGTTGTAGACCACGTCGAGGATCACCTCGATCCCCGCCGCGTGGAACCGGGCTACCATCTGCTGCATCTCGGCGATCTGGCCGTGATGCAGGTAGCGCGGGTCGGGGGCGAAGAACCCGTGGGTCATGTAGCCCCAGTAGTTCGTCAGCCCCTTCTCGATCAGCCAGCGGTCGTTGAGGAAGGCCTGCACGGGCAGCAGCTCGATCGCGGTGACGCCGAGCTTCGTCAGGTGGTCGAGCACCGGGTCCGACGCCATGGCGAGGAAGGTGCCGGGCGCGGTCACGTCGCCGCGCTGCATCGTCAGGCCCCGGACATGCGCCTCGTAGATCACCGTGTCCGACCATTTGCGCGAGGGCCGGCTATCGGCCCCCCACGAGAAGGCGGGATCCACCACGATGCATTTGGGCATGTAGCGGGCGCTGTCGCGGGTATCGAAGGTGAGGTCGGCATGCCGGCTGCCCGCCTCGTAGCCCATCAGCGCGTCATGCCAGTAGGGATGGCCGGTCAGCTGCTTGGCATAGGGGTCGAGCAGCAGCTTGTGATGGTTGAAGCGATGCCCCTCGTCCGGGCGGTAGGGGCCGTGGGCCCGGTAGCCGTAGCGCTGGCCCGGCCCGATGCCGGGCAGGTAGCCGTGCCAGATATGGCCGTTGCGCTCGGGCAGGTCGATCAGCAGGTATTCGTTGCCCGCCCTGTCGAACAGGCACAGCGACATGCGCGTCGCATGCTGCGAGAAGACGGCGAAGTTGGTGCCCTCGCCGTCGAAGGTCGCGCCGAGGGGGTTCGGGCGGCCGGCCCGGATCGCGATGTTTCCCGCCATGTCCCCGGATCAGTGCGAAAGGAGGTCCCGGTAGAGGGCCGCGTAGGCCCGGGCCGACTGCTGCCAGCCGACGGGATGTTTCATCGCGTTCTTTTGCAGAAGGGTAAACATCTGGCGGTCCGCAAAGAGGTCACAAAGCCGATCGAGGGCCGCTTCGAGCGGTTCGCGGGCAACAGGATGAAATTGCAGGCCCGTCGCCGCCCTGGCCGCCAGCCCGGCGGGAGAGGCGTTGACGATCGTGTCCGCCAGCCCGCCGGTCAGCGCCACGACAGGCACGGTCCCGTAGCGCAGGCCGTAGAGCTGCGTCAGGCCGCAGGGCTCGAACCGGGAGGGGACGAGGATCGCGTCGCCCCCGGCGATCAGCCGGTGCGACAGCGCCTCGTCGTAGCCGATCCGGACGGCGACATTCGCCTCCGACGCCGCCCGGTCCCGGAACGCCGATTCGAGCCCCGGATCGCCCGAGCCGAGCAGCGCGAGCTGCCCGCCGCGCCGCGTCAGGACCGGCAGCGCCTCCAGCAGCAGGTCGAGGCCCTTCTGCTCGGTCAGGCGGCTGACGACGACGCAGAGCGGTCCCTCCGCCTGCGGCAGGTCCATCTCGACGCGCAGCGCCGCCTTCGCCTTCGCCTTGCCCTTCGGCGTGTCGTAGGCGGCGATGGCGGGGTCGGTGGCCGGGTTCCAGACCGCCTCGTCGATGCCGTTCAGGATGCCCGTCAGGTCGCCGCGCCGCGCCCGCAGGAGGCCCTCGAACCCCATGCCGAACGCCCCGGTCATCAGTTCCGCCGCGTAGGTGGGCGAGACGGTCGTCAGCCGGTCCGACATGGCGAGCCCGGCCTTCAGGGCCGAGATCTGTCCCCAGAACTCGTAGCCCTCCGGGGTGAAGCCCTCCGGCCGCAGCCACATCGCCCCGGCCCTCTCGGGCGGCGCGTATCCGTGGAACGCGATGTTGTGGATCGTGAGCACGGTCCCGACGCGTCCCCGCAGGCCGCGCTGGTCGAGGAATTCGGGCACGAGGCCGCCCTGCCAGTCATGCGCATGGACGATGTCCGGCCGCCAGTCGCCCGCCTCGCCATCCGCGATCGCCGCGGCGGCGTAGCAGAGCGCGGCGAAGCGTTCGGGATTGTCCGCCCAGTCCCGCCCCTCGGGCGAGAGGTAGACGGACCCCCCGCGGTCGTAGAGATGCGGCGCGTCGAGCACGTAGAGCTCGACCCCCGCCACGCGGCCGCGCAGCAGCCGTCCGACCCCGCCCATCAGCGGATCGAAGGTCAGGACGATCCCGTCCTCCATCGCCGCCATGACCGCCGGGTAGCCGGGCAGCAGGACGCGCATCTCGACCCCCTCGGGCGCCAGCGCGGCGGGCAGGGCGCCCACCACGTCGGCGAGCCCGCCGGTCTTGACCAGCGGCGCGCATTCCGAGGCGACGGAGAGGACGCGCGTCAATGCGCGGCCTTCCAGGCGTCGATCATCGGCTGGGTGATGAGGGTCACGCCCTTGTCGGAGACGCGGAAGAACCTGGCATCCTCGGTCGCGTCCTCGCCCACGACGAGCCGCTCGGGGATGTGCACGCCGCTGTCGATCACCACGTTCCGCAGCCGCGCCCGCCGTCCCACGTTCACCCGCGGCAGGACGACCGCGTTCTCGAGCACGGCGTAGCTGTTGGTGTGGACGTTGGTGAAGAGCAGCGAGTTGCGCACCTCGGTCCCCGAGATGATGCAGCCGCCCGACACCATCGAGCTGATCGCGATGCCGCGACGGTCCTTCTCGTCGTGGATGAACTTCGCCGGCGGGACGCTTTCCGAATAGGTCCAGATCGGCCAGTCCTTGTCCCAGAGGTCGAGCTCGGGGGTGAAGTCGGTGAGGTCGATATTGGCCCGCCAGAAGGCGTCGACCGTGCCCACGTCCTTCCAGTAGGCCGGCGCGCCCCCGGCCCGGACGCAGGACCGGTCGAAGCGGTGGGCCATCGCCTTGCCGTTCTTGACGATGTCCGGGATCAGGTCGTTGCCGAAATCGTGGCTGGAGCTGTTATCCGCGGCGTCGTTCGTCAGCAATTCGCGCAAGTAGGGCCATGAGAAGACGTAGATCCCCATCGAGGCGAGGGCGACCTCGGGATCCTCGGGCGTGCCGGGCGGGTCGGCCGGCTTTTCGAGGAAGTCGGTGATCCGGTCCTGCGCGTCGACATGCATCACGCCGAAGGCGGTCGCCTCCATCCGGGGCACGGTGAGACAGCCGATGGTCACGTCGGCGCCGCTTTCCACATGCTCCTGGAGCATGATCTCGTAATCCATCTTGTAGATGTGGTCGCCCGCGAGGATCACGATGTAGTCGACGCCGTAGCTGTCCACGATGTCGATGTTCTGGGTCACGGCATCGGCGGTGCCGCGATACCAGTTGACGTCGTCCATCCGCTGCGATGCGGGCAGGATGTCGAGGAACTCGTTGCGCTCGGCCCGGAAGAAGCTCCAGCCGCGCTGGCAGTGACGAATCAGGCTGTGCGCCTTGTACTGGGTGGCGACGGCCATCTTGCGGATGCCGGAATTCATCGCGTTCGACAGGGCGAAGTCGATGATCCGGGCCTTGCCGCCGAAATAGACGGCCGGCTTCACCCGCCGGTCCGTCAGCTCCTTCAGCCGGGAGCCGCGGCCCCCCGCCAGCACGAACGCCATCGAGCGCTGGCCCAGTCTGCGGTTGTCCATCACGTCCTCCCTCGGTGTCATCCGCCGGTCCGGCCATCCAGCCGGAACATCAGCGTCGATAGCGGCGGCAGGGTCAGCGACAGGGACTGCATGTGACCGTGCGCGCCCTCCTCCTGCGTGCTGGCCCCGCCCATGTTGCCCCTGTTGCCGCCGCCGAAGAGGCCGGCATCGGTGTTCAGGATCTCGGTCCAGTGGCCCGCCCGCGGCACGCCGATCCGATGGCCGGTGCGTTCGACCGGCGTCATGTTGCAGACGACGAGGACCGGCGCGTCCCCTGGCCCGCCCTTGCGCAGCCAGGCATAGACCGACGCATCGGCATCGCTGGCGTCGATCCACTGGAAGCCGTCGTGGTCGCAATCCCTGACATGCAGGGCCGGTGTCTCGCGGTAGAGGCGGTTGAGCTCGCGCACCAGGGTCTGAACGCCCGCGTGCATCGGCTGCCCGGCCGCGTGCCAGTCGAGCTCGCCCTCGTGGGACCATTCGTGGCCCTGGGCGAATTCGCAGCCCATGAAGAGCAGCTTCTTGCCCGGATGCCCCCACATGAATCCGTAATAGGCGCGCAGGTTCGCGAACTTCTCCCATTCGGTCCCCGGCATCTTCTGCAGCATCGATCCCTTGCCGTGCACGACCTCGTCGTGGCTGATCGGCAGGATGAAGTTCTCGCTGAAGGCGTAGTGCAGGCCGAAGGTCATCTGGTGATGGTGGTGGGACCGGTAGAGCGGATCGCGCTGCATGTACGACAGGGTGTCGTTCATCCAGCCCATGTTCCACTTGTAGCCGAAGCCGAGCCCGCCGGCATCCACGGGGGCCGAGACCTGCGGGTAGGACGTGCTCTCCTCCGCGACGGTCATCACGCCCGGATGGTCCCCGTAGGCCAGCGTGTTCATCC
This sequence comes from Wenxinia saemankumensis, assembly GCF_900141735.1. Taxonomy (GTDB): domain Bacteria; phylum Pseudomonadota; class Alphaproteobacteria; order Rhodobacterales; family Rhodobacteraceae; genus Wenxinia; species Wenxinia saemankumensis. The sequence continues at coordinate 697,211 of NZ_FQYO01000001.1, read as the reverse complement.
GCCGGAGCATCTCGATCGCCTCGAGATTCTCGCGCCCGCCATGCCGGTTCGGCACCCACTCCCCCTCGCGGCGGGAATAGTCGCGGTAGAGCATCGAGGCGACCGCATCCACGCGCAGCCCGTCGACATGGTACTCGTCCAGCCAGTAGAGCGCGTTCGCGGCGAGGAAGTTCTGCACCTCGGCCCGGCCGTAATTGTAGATCAGCGTGTTCCAGTCCTGGTGGAACCCCTCGCGCGGGTCGGCATGTTCGTAGAGCGCGGTGCCGTCGAACTGGGCCAGCCCGTGGGCGTCGGCCGGGAAATGTCCCGGCACCCAGTCCAGCAGCACGCCGAGCCCCGCCTCGTGCGCCGCGGCGACCAGGTCGCGGAACTCGTGCGGGGGGCCGAAGCGGATCGAGGGGGCGAAGAGGCCGACCGGCTGGTAGCCCCATGAGCCGTCGAACGGGTATTCGGAGAGCGGCATGAACTCGATATGGGTGAAGCCCATGTCGCGCACGTAGCCGACGAGGTCGCGGGCCGCCTCGCGGTAGGAGAGGGGGCGTCCGCCCTCGTCCCAGCGGCGGCGCCAGCTGCCCAGATGCACCTCGTAGATGGACACGGGGGCGTCGCGCCGCCCGCGCGCCGCGCGCCCCGCCATCCACGCGCCGTCGCTCCAGCCGTAGCCGGCGATGTCGCGGATCACGCTCGCCGTCTCGGGCGGGTGCTGCGCGCCGAAGCCGACCGGGTCGGCCTTGCCCGGCAGCAACTGGCCGTGGGCGCCGACGATCTCGTACTTGTAGGATTGTCCGTCATGGGCGCCGGGGACGAAGATCTCCCACACGCCGGTCCCGCCGCGGCGGCGCATCGCGTGACGGCGGCCGTCCCAGGAATTGAAGTCTCCGACGACCGAGACCCGGCGTGCATTCGGCGCCCAGACGGCGAAGCGGGCGCCGCGCACGCCCTCGACCTCGGCCGGGTGCGCGCCGAGCGCATCCCAGAGGCGGTGATGCCGTCCCTCGCCCAGCAGATACTCGTCGAGCTCGCCGAGGACGGGGCCGAAGCGATAGGCGTCCTCGTATTCCCATGTCGCGCCGTCCGCGCCGTGGCCGCGCAGGATGTAGGGCTTCGTCCCCGGGACCTTGCCTGTGAAGACCGCCCCGTCCGCGCGGTCCAGCGGGTGGGCCTTGCCGGCGATCACGGCCTCCAGCCGGTCCGCGCCGGGATCGATCGCGGTGACCCAGCGCGACCGGCCGACCCGGTGCGGGCCGAGGACCGAGAACGGATCGTCGTGGCGCGCCTCGTTGAGGCGGGCGAGGGTGTCGGCGTCGAGATGGTCGGCCATGATTTTCCTCCCCGTTTCCTCAGGATAGGCCGCCCTCCGCAGCGATCAACGGCGGCGATCATCGGCGGGGTGCGGCCCTCAGGTCAGGACGTGGTCCGCCTCGAGCCGCCGTTCGATCACCCGCGTCGCGTTCACCAGATCGTTCGCCTCGGCCCGGCGCGTCGCGGCCGCCCGGGACAGGTTGTGCGACAGCCAGCGCTGGATCAGGCGGGCCCGCAGCTCGGGCAGCTCGACGTCGAGATAGACCGACACGTCCCACAGATCCGCCAGCGCCGACCACGGCGCCTCGTCCAGCAGCAGGTAGTTGCCCTCGACGATCACCACCCGGTGCCAGGGCGCAACCTCCTGCGCGCCGGCGATGGCGATGTCGCGCGTGCGGTCGAAGACGGGGGCGAACACCTCTTCGCCCGCGCGGATCCGGCGCATGAGCGACAGGAAGCCGTTCGCGTCGAAGCTTTCCGGCGCGCCCTTTCTGGGCAGCAGTCCGCGCGCCTCCAGCACCGCGTTGTCGAGGTGGAAGCCGTCCATCGGCACGACGACCGTGGGCACCTTCTGCACGTTCATCCGCTTGGCCAGCTCGCCCGCCAGGGTCGACTTGCCCGACCCGGGCGCCCCGGCGATTCCGACCACCAGCCGGTCCTGCCAGCGGCGCAGCTCGTGCAGCCGGTCGGAGAGGAGGGTGACCTGGGCGGTGATGTTCTTCATGCGCGCAGCGTCCGGCGAGATCAGGCCGGCGTTAACGTTCCCTCGGGCACCTTGGCTCCCGTCATGTAGGCTACCGCATCCGACATCGAGTGATCGCGCGGGTCGATGACGCAGAGCCGCCGGCCCAGGCGATGGACGTGGATCCGGTCGGCGACCTCGAAGACATGCGGCATGTTGTGGCTGATGAGGATGATCGGGATGCCGCGCGCCTTCACGTCCTTGATGAGGTCGAGGACGCGCCGGCTCTCCTTGACCCCCAGCGCGGCCGTCGGCTCGTCGAGGATGATGACGCGGCTGCCGAAGGCGGCGGCCCGCGCGACGGCGACGCCCTGCCGCTGCCCGCCGGACAGCGTCTCGACCGGCTGGGTGATGTTCTGGATCGTCATCAGGCCGAGATCGTTCAGCTTCTCGCGCGCGAACTGTTCCATGTGGGTCCGGTCGAGCTGGCGGAACAGCTTGCCCATGATCCCGGCTTTGCGCACCTCGCGGCCCATGAACATGTTGTCCGCGATGGAGAGGGCGGGCGACATGGCGAGGGTCTGGTAGACCGTCTCGATCCCCGCCTCGCGCGCGTCGTTGGGCGAGGCGAAGCGCACCCGGCGCCCCTCGAGCGTCACCTCGCCCTCGTCGGGGATCACGGCGCCCGACAGTGCCTTGATGAGCGTCGACTTGCCGGCGCCGTTGTCGCCGATCACGGCGAGGATCTCGCCCGGGTAGAGGTCGAAATCGCAGTGGTCGAGCGCGACGACGCGGCCGTAGCGCTTCACCAGGTTGCGACCCTTGAGGATGGGGTCCATCAGGCGGTCACCTTTCTGATCCACTGGTCCACCGCCACGGCGGCGATGATGAGAAGGCCGATGAAGAAGTAGGTCCATTGCGCGTCCGCGCCGAGCAGCCGCAGGCCGAGCGAGAACACCCCCACGATCAGCGCCCCGAACAGCGCCCCCAGGATCGACCCGCGCCCGCCGAAGAGCGAGATGCCCCCGATCACGACGGCGGTGATGCTCTCGATATTGGCCTCGTAGGCCGAGGTGGGAGAGACCGAGCCGATCCGCCCGATCAGCGCCCAGCCGGCAAAGCCGCAGATCAGCCCGGCCAGGCCGTAGACGCTGAGCAGCGTGCCGCGCACGTTGACGCCGGACAGCTGCGCCGCCTCGGGATCGTCGCCCACGGCATAGACGTGGCGCCCCCAGGCGGTGTGCTTCAGCACCCAGGCCAGCACCAGGACCAGCAGCAGCATGAAGATCACGCCGTAGGTGAAGACCGCGCCGCCCAGGGTGAACTTGGTGCCCATGAACTGCAGCAACGGGGCCTGCGCCTCGATCTCCTGTGCGCGGATCGTCTCGTTCGCGGAATAGAGGTAGTTGGAGGCGAGGATGATCTGCCACGTCCCCAGCGTGACGATGAAGGGCGGCAGCTTCATCCGGCTGACGAGGAAGCCGTTCAGCAGTCCGCAGAGGAGGCCGAAGATCAGCCCCGCGAAGACGGCGAAGACCGGCGGGATCCCGTAGCGGAAGGCGAACTGGCCCATGATGACCGACGAGAAGACGGTGATCGCGCCGACGGAGAGGTCGATGCCCGCCGTCAGGATGATGAGGCTCTGCGCCGCCGCCACGATGCCGACGATCTGCACCTGCTGCAGGATCAGCGTCAGCGAGAAGGGAGAGAAGAACCGGTCCCCGATCAGCAGGCCGAAGACCGCGATCGAGGCGATCAGCACGATCAGCGGCACGAGCGCCGGGGTGACGTGCAGCGCGTGGTGGAACCGGCCCATCAGGCCCTTGTCGCGCTCGTCGAAGGCGGCGACCGCCTCCTCGCGGCGCTCGCGCACGGACGTCTCGTAATGGTCGCTGTCGCTCGACATGGGGTCTCCCTTCCCGCCGCGAGTGAGAAGGGGCGGGCCCGGCTCCTCCCTCCGGGCCCGCCCCCATGGGTCGATCCTGCGCCCACGCGGGGCCCCGGATCAAGCGTGTCGATGATCCTGCGCGGGCATCAGCCCCAGCAGAGATCCGTGCCCTCGGCGCTGTCGATGCTGTCGACGCCCTCGGCCGGCTGGTCGGTCACCAGGCGCACGCCGGTATCGGTGAAGTCCTTGCCCTCGGTCGGCTGAGGCAGGGTGCCGTCGGCGGCGTAGGCGGCGATCGCCTCGATCCCCAGCCGTGCCATGTCGAGCGGGTATTGCTGCGAGGTCGCGCCGATCACGCCGTCGGCCACGTTCTGCACGCCGGGGCAGCCGCCATCGACCGAGACGATGAGCACGTCGCTCTCCATCCCGACGGAGCGGAGCGCCTCGTAGGCGCCGGCGGCGGCGGGCTCGTTGATCGTGTAGACGACGTTGATCGAGGGATCGACGGCGAGCAGGTTCTCCATCGCCGTGCGTCCGCCTTCCTCGTTGCCGGCGGTCACGTCGTTGCCGACGATGCGCGGGTCCTCCTCGTCGCCGATCACGTTGGGATCGCCGAGCTCGATGCCGAAGCCCTGGAGGAAGCCCTGGTTGCGCAGCACGTCGACCGAGGGCTGGCTGACGCTGAGGTCGAGCATCGCGATGCGCGCATCGGCCGCTTCATCCCCCAGTTGTGCCGCGGCCCACTGGCCGATCAGCTCGCCCGCCAGGAAATTGTCGGTGGCGAAGGTCGCGTCGGCGCTGTCCGCCGGCTCGAGCGGGGTGTCGAGCGCGATAACCAGGATGCCCGCGTCGCGCGCCTGCTGCACCGACGAGACGATGGCCGAGGTGTCGGACGCGGTGAGCAGGATGCCGTCCACGCCGTTCGCGATGCAGGTCTCGATCGCGTCGACCTGGCTCTCGTTGTCGCCGTCCACGGTGCCCGCATAGGCGTTGAGCTCGATCCCCAGCTCGTCCGCCGCCGCCTGCGCGCCCTCGCGCATCTTGACGAAGAACGGGTTGGTGTCGGTCTTGGTGATGAGGCAGGCGCTCGTTCCCTCGGGGGCCATGTGGGCCTCGGCGAAGGCGGGGCCGGCCAGCGCGACCATGGCGAGTGCCGAACAGGCGATATAGGTCTTCATCTTGTCCTCCCGGTTACAGGGACCCGGCGTCCTCCCGCCGGATCTCGGGATCGGGATTGACCCGACCCTCGTTGAAGAGAAGCAGGTTCCGACCCGTCGGTCAATAAGTAAGTGTTAGTGATTAATTCCTTTCCAGCGCCGGCGGTTCAACCTATAAGGGAGGAATGACGGTGCCCATCGAACAGCTTCGTGCCCATACGCCCGGCGTGAACCAGCAGGGCCTGCGGGACTACAACGAGCGCCTGATCCTGACGATGATCCAGAAGGCCGGCGCGTTGCCGGGGGCGGACATCGCGCGGCAGGCGGGCCTCTCGCCGCAGACGGTGTCGGTGATCCTGCGGCGGCTGGAACAGGACGGGCTGATCGTCCGGGGCGAGCCGATCCGCGGCACGGTCGGCAAGCCGCGCGTGCCGATGGCGCTGGCCCCCGGCGGGGCGCTGTCGATCGGGGTCAATATCGGCCGCCGCTCGGCGCAGGTCGTGCTGATCGACTTCACCGGCGAGATCCGGGACCGCCGCCGCACGACCTATCGCTGGCCGACCCCCGAGATCGTCCTGCCCTTCGTGCGCGAATCGATCGAGGATCTGGCCGGCGGCCTGTCCGAGGCGCAGCGCGACCGGATCTCGGGCATCGGCATCGCCAAGCCCTTCGAGCTCTGGAACTGGCACGATTCGGTCGGCGCGCCCGCCGACGCGCTGAACGCCTGGAAGGAGACGAACTTCCCGGCCGAGCTCGGCCGCTACACGGATCTGCCGGTCTTTCTCGAGAACGACGCCACCGCCGCCTGCCGGGCCGAGCAGGTCTGGGGCCACGGCCGGGTCGCGGACAACTGGGCCTCGTTCTTCATCGGGGCCTTCATCGGCGGCGGGCTGGTCCTCGGCGGTACCGTCTTCGACGGGGCGCGGGGCAATGCCGCGGCATTCGGCTCGCTTCCGTCCCGGGGGCCGGGGGGCAACCCGCGCACGCTGATCGACACCGCGTCGCTCTACCTGCTCGAGGCGAGCATCGAGGCGGCGGGGCAGGAGGGGACGGGCATCTGGCAGAGGCTCGACGACTGGAGCGAGTTCGAGGAGCAGGTCTCGATCTGGGTCGCCAATGCCGGCCGGGCGCTGGCGGACGCGGCGCGGACCGTGACCGCCGTCACCGATGTCGAGGCGGTGGTGATCGACGGCGCGATGCCGCGCGACGTGCTGCACCGGCTGGTCGCCACGATCGAGGAGGAGTTGCCCCGGCTCGACCTGCAGGGCCTCGTCCGGCCCCGGATCCTGCCGGGCAGCTGCGGGCCCGAGGCGCGGGCCATGGGCGGGGCCATCAAGCCGGTGCAGGCGCAGCTTCTTCTGGCTGGGCGGGGTCTGCAGATCGCGAACTAGATCGCCGGCCGCGCCGCAAGGGAAGCCGCCCCGCGACTTTCCCGTCCCGGGCGGCGGCCTAGATGACCGCGCGATAGGCCGGAGCGACCGGCTGCGGGCGCGGGGACCGGCATGAGCAACCTCATCGAGGGCGACGAGAGAGATCTCAACCTGGCGCTGGGCGCGCTCGACCCCGGAGAGGCGGCGGTCTTCCTCGATTTCGACGGCACGCTCGTCGACCTGGCCGAGACGCCGGACGGGATCGTCGTCGGCGCCGACCTGCCGGGGCTTCTGACCGCGCTTCTGGACCGCACGGAGCGACATGCGGCGCTGGTCAGCGGGCGCGCGGTGCCGCACCTCGCCGGCTTCCTGCCGGATTTCGGGGGGCTTCTGATCGGCGGCCACGGGGCCGAGCAGCGCGAGGGCGACAGGCTCGAGCGGCACCCGGCCGCGACCGGCGACGCGCTCGGCCGCGTGATCGAGGCGACGGAGGCCTTCGCAGCCGGCAAGGCGGGGCTCATCGTCGAGCGCAAGCCGACCGGCGTCGTCCTGCACTACCGTCGCGCCCCGGAGCGCGCGGCGGAGGCGACCGCCTTCATCGAGGAGCAGGCGGCAGCCTATCCCGAGTTCGAGTTCCATGCCGCCAAGATGGCGGCCGAGCTGCGCCCCGACGGGATCGGCAAGGCCCCCGCCATCGCCGCCCGGATGGACCGCGAGGGCTGGGCCGGCCGCACGCCGGTCTTCCTCGGCGATGACGCCACGGACGAGCCGGCGCTCGCCTGGGTGGCGGGGCAGGGCGGCATCGCGGTCAAGGTGGGCGAGGGCGAGACCACCGCGCCCTACCGCCTGGCGGACCCGTCCGCCGTCCGACGCGTTTTGTCCGCGTGGATAACGATCACAGAGGAGTGAACCCGTGGCCGGCCGTCTCATCGTCGTCTCGAACCGGATCCCCACCGACAGCGCGCCGTCCGGCGGGCTGGTCGTGGCGCTGCACGACGCGCTCAAGGCCCGCGGCGGGATCTGGATCGGCAATTCCGGCAAGGTCACCGACAGCCCGGCCGAGGGGCTGACCCCGATCGCGGACGAGCCCTACCGGCGGCGGTCCTTCGACCTCACCCCGGCGGAACACAAGGGCTTCTACCTCGATTACGCCAATTCGACGCTCTGGCCGCTCTTCCATCACCGGGCGGACCTCATGACGCTCGACCAGGACGCGGCGCGGACCTACTGGGAGGTGAACCGCAAGGTCGCCCGGCTGATCGCCGCCGAGGCCGGGCCGGACGACATGATCTGGGTCCACGACTACCACTTCCTTCCGCTCGCGCGGGCGCTTCGGCTCGAGGGGGTCGAGAACCGGGTCGGCTTCTTCCTGCACATCCCGTTCCCCAACGTCTCGGACGTGCCGGCCCTGCCCGAGAACAAGTACCTGCCCGAATGGGTCGCGGCCTACGACCTCGTGGGGCTGCAGACGGTGCGCGACGTCTCGGCGGCGATCAACGTCCTGCGCGAGAACGGGGCCGAGATGCTGCTGAAGGGACGGATGAAGTTCCGCGACCGGCAGTTCCGCCTCGCCAGCTTTCCGATCGGGATCGATGTCGACGACTTCGCCGAGGCCGCCGACGCGGCCGGGGATGCCGACCGAACCCTGCGGCTCGACCCCGGCGAGAAGCTGGTCCTCGGCGTCGACCGGCTGGACTATTCCAAGGGCATCCCGAACCGGTTCGCCGCCTTCGGCGAGTTCCTCCGCACCGGCCAGCCGGATGAGCCGCGCGCGACGCTGCTGCAGATCGCGCCGCCCAGCCGCGAGGACGTCGAGGCCTATCGCGATATCCGCGAGGAGCTGGAGGAGATGGCCGGCCGGGTGAACGGCGAACATGCCGAGCTCGACTGGACGCCGATCCGCTACATCCGGAAGAACATCCCGCGCGAGATCCTCGCCGGTCTCTACAGGCGGGCGGACGCGATGCTGGTCACGCCGCTGGCGGACGGGATGAACCTGGTGGCAAAGGAATACGTCGCCGCGCAGGACGGCGCCGATCCGGGGGTGCTGATCCTGTCGCATTTCGCCGGCGCGGCCGAGCAGCTGGACGCCGCGCTGATGGTGAACCCCTACGATATCGGCGACACCTCCCGAGCGATCCGTGCCGCGCTGTCGATGCCCGAGCACGAGCGCATCGCCCGCCACCTGTCGCTGATCGCCGCCATTCGCGAACACGACATCGACTGGTGGACGACGACCTATCTCGACGCATTGGCCACAGCCGGCACGATTTGACGCCGCGCGGATTCGACAAGCGGGGATCCGCGCACTACCCCTCCTCGGGCAGGCGCAGCCGTGCCGCCCTCAGGATGGACCCCACGGCATGGAACGGATCAAGGATTTCGGCGGGACCTTCCTGAAGGTCTGGATGGTGGCCGACCGGGTCCATCTGGGCCTGATCGCGGCCGCCGTCGCCTTCTTCGGGATGTTCTCGCTGTTCCCCGCGGTCGCGGCGCTGATCTCGATCTTCGGCCTCTTCGCCGATCCGCGCGTCGTGCTGACGCAGTTGCAGCTGATGCAGGAGCTGGTGCCGGGCGATGTCTACGACGTGCTCTTCCGGCAGATGGAGGCGCTGCTCTCGGCCCGGCCCGAGACGCTGACCTTCAGCGCGGTGCTGTCGCTGTCGATCGCCATGTTCTCGGCCCGGGTCGCCATCGCGGCGCTGATGCGGGCGCTGAACGCGATCTACGACCGCCCGCTGCGGGGCGGGGTCCGCAGCCTTCTGGTGGCGCTGGGCATGACCGCCTCGCTGATCGGCGTGGCCTTCACCGCGCTGACCCTCGTCGTGATCGTGCCCGTCGTCATCGACTTCCTGCCGCTGCCCTGGCAGGCGGCGGCGGTGATCGAGCTGTCGCGCTGGCTGATCGCGATCTCGGTTCTGATCGTGGGTCTCGGCATCCTCTACCGTTTCGGCCCCAACCGGCGCGAGGCGCGCCCGCGCTGGATCACGCCGGGGGCCCTGCTGGTCATCCTGCTGTGGCTGCTCGCGTCGACCGGCTTCTCGCTCTACCTGTCGAATTTCGGCCGGTACAACGAGGTCTACGGCTCGATCGGGGCGGCGGCGGCGATGCTGATGTGGCTCTACATCTCGGCCTACCTCATCCTGCTCGGCGCCGCGGTGAACGTCGTGCTCGAGCGGCGCGGTCTCGCCCGCGACCATCCGCGTCCGGCGCACCTGACCCATCCCGAGGCGGGCAGCGAGAACGCCCCGCTGGGTTGAGCCGCCGGCCGACGTCGCGGCGGCCCTCCGCGCGCCGGCAGGTGCCCTTGCGAGCCCCCGGCGGGATACCTAAGATTCGCTCAGGACTTTTTCCCTACCCGTAAAGCGCCCGTGGCCCCCGCGCCCGGGCGAATGTCCCGAAAGGCCCCCCGACATGCGCGACCCCGTGGAAACCTACATGAACCTCGTTCCGATGGTGGTCGAGCAGACCTCCCGCGGCGAACGGGCCTACGACATCTTCTCGCGCCTGCTGAAGGAGCGGATCGTCTTCCTCAACGGTCCCGTCCATGACGGGATGAGCCAGCTCGTCGTGGCGCAGCTGCTGCACCTCGAGGCGGAGAATCCGAAGAAGGAGATCTCCATGTACATCAACAGCCCCGGCGGCGTCGTGACCGCGGGCCTGTCGATCTACGACACGATGCAGTACATCCGCCCCGCCGTCTCGACCCTCGTCGTGGGGCAGGCGGCCTCGATGGGGTCGCTGCTGCTGACGGCGGGGGCGAAGGGGATGCGCTTCTCGCTGCCCAACAGCCGGATCATGGTTCACCAGCCCTCCGGCGGCTACCAGGGCCAGGCGACGGACATCATGATCCACGCGCAGGAGACGCAGAAGCTGAAGGACCAGCTGAACCAGATCTACGTCAAGCATACCGGCCAGCCGCTGAAGAAGGTCGAGGCCGCGCTGGAGCGCGACAACTTCATGTCGCCGCAGGACGCCAAGGAATGGGGCCTGATCGACGAGATCGTGGAAAGCCGCGACGCCCAGCAGGACGCTGTGAGCTGAGACCCCAAGGGGGCGTGAACACCACGGCGACGTTTTGGCGTTGAGCCTGCAAAACGGCTGCCCTATCGTCCGCCGATAGGGCAGCACGAACAACATGCGAACGGCCACCGGGCCGGAGGTGAGCGAGATGGCGACTACGTCGAACGGCGACAGCAAGAACACGCTCTACTGCAGCTTCTGCGGAAAGTCGCAGCACGAGGTGCGCAAGCTGATCGCGGGACCGACCGTGTTCATCTGCGACGAATGCGTCGAGCTGTGCATGGACATCATCCGCGAGGAGACGAAGTCCGCCGGGCTCAAGGCCTCGGACGGCGTGCCGACCCCGCGCGAGATCTGCGACGTGCTGGACGATTACGTGATCGGCCAGCTTCACGCCAAGCGCGTGCTCTCTGTCGCGGTCCACAACCATTACAAGCGTCTGAACCACGCCCAGAAATCCGCCGATATCGAGCTGGCGAAATCCAACATCCTGCTCATCGGCCCGACCGGCTGCGGCAAGACGCTGCTGGCCCAGACGCTGGCCCGCATCCTCGACGTGCCGTTCACCATGGCGGACGCGACGACGCTGACCGAGGCGGGCTATGTCGGCGAGGATGTCGAGAACATCATCCTCAAGCTGCTGCAGGCCAGCGAATACAACGTGGAGCGGGCGCAGCGCGGCATCGTCTACATCGACGAGGTCGACAAGATCACCCGCAAGTCCGACAACCCCTCGATCACCCGCGACGTGTCGGGCGAGGGGGTGCAGCAGGCCCTGCTCAAGATCATGGAAGGGACCGTCGCCTCCGTGCCGCCCCAGGGCGGACGCAAGCATCCGCAGCAGGAATTCCTGCAGGTGGACACGACGAACATCCTGTTCATCTGCGGCGGCGCCTTCGCGGGACTCGACAAGATCATCGCCCAGCGGGGCAAGGGCAGCGCGATGGGCTTCGGCGCCGACGTGCGCGACCCCGACAGCCGCGGCATCGGCGAGATCTTCCACGATCTCGAGCCCGAGGATCTGCTGAAATTCGGCCTGATCCCCGAATTCGTCGGCCGCCTGCCGGTGATCGCCACGCTCGAGGATCTGGACGAGGGCGCGCTGGTCACCATCCTGACCGAGCCGAAGAACGCGCTGGTCAAGCAATATGCCCGCCTCTTCGACATCGAGGACGTGAAGCTGACCTTCACCGACGACGCGCTGAAGGCGATCGCCCGCCGCGCGATCGAGCGCAAGACCGGCGCCCGCGGCCTGCGGTCGATCATGGAGGACATCCTGCTCGACACGATGTTCGACCTGCCGTCCCTGACGGACGTGTCCGAGGTGGTGGTCAACGAGGAAGCGGTGAGCCCCGACGCCGCGCCGCTGATGATCTACGCCGACCAGGCGGGCAAGAAGTCCGGCGCCAAGGCGACGGCGAGCTGACGGACCGACGCATTCGGGGAAAAGGGGCCGGCATCGTCCGGCCCCTTTTCCGTTCCGGCGCCCCTCAGCCGGGCACCGCCCGCCCGGTGCCGGCATAATGCGCCTCCTCGACCGGGTCGGACCAGTCCACCGCCTTGCCGTCCAGCGCCTCCTGCATCGCGATATGGGTCATCTCGCCGTCCGGTCCGGCGCCGTGCCAGTGTCGCTCGTCGGGGGCGAACCAGACCGTGTCCCCGGGATGAAGGGTGAGGATCTCGCCCCCGTCGCGTTGGGCCCGGCCCTCGCCCGAGAGGACGTGGATCGCCTGGCCGAGCGGATGGGTGTGCCAGTGGGTGCGGGCCCCGGCCGCGAAGGTCACGAGGTAGGATCGCAGCTGCGACGGCTCGGGCGCCTCGATCACCGGGGCGATGCGGACCCGGCCCGTGAAGGTTTCGGGCGCGCCGTCCGTGACGGGGCGGGACGTGGCGGGATGATGGTCCATGTCGGCTCCTCCTTGTGCGGCGCCAGCTAGCGCCCGCCGATCTTGCGGCGACCCGGGGCGGCGCCTAGCGTGGCAGGATGGATCGCCGCCTGATCACCACCGGATCCCCTTTCGAGGAGCGGATCGGCTATTCCCGCGCCGTCGTGGCGGATGGCTGGGCCTTCGTCTCGGGGACGACGGGCTACGATTATGCCACGATGACCATGCCGTCGGACGTGGCCGACCAGTGCCGCAACGCTCTGGCGACGATCGGCCGCGCGCTGGAAGAGGCGGGGGGCGACCTCTCGGACATCGTCCGCATCCGCTACATCCTGCCCGACGCGGCGGACTGGCCCGCCTGCTGGCCCGTGACCGCCGCAGCCTTCGGCGCCAGCCGTCCCGCCGCGACGATGATCGTCGCCGGCCTGCAGGAGCCCGAGATGCGGATCGAGATCGAGGCCACGGCACGGCTCCGCCGGGGGTGACTGGACGGGACCGCCCCCCTCTGGCATGAGGAGGCGAGCCTCCGAGGAGACAGCGATGAGCCTCAAGACCAAGATCCTGCGCGCCCTGACCTGGTGGAACGGCCAGACGTTCAACACCCAGTTCTTTACCTGGCGGCACGGGGAGAAGGTGGGCGAGGACGAGCAGGGCAACGTCTACTACCGCAACTCGGACGACACGAAGCGCTGGGTGATCTACAACGGCGAGATCGAGGGCAGCCGCATCGCGCCCGAATGGCACGGCTGGCTGCACCGGACCTGGGATCAGCCGCCGACGCAGGCGCCGCTGAGGCGCCAGTCCTGGGAGAAGCCGCACCTGCCGAACCTGACCGGGACGCCGCAGGCCTATGCCCCCGCCGGATCGATCCTGCGGGGTGAACCCGCGCCGCGTTCGGATTACGAAGCCTGGTCCCCGGAATGATCCGCCTTCCGCGCGCCCTCGCGATCGTGGCGCTGTGCCTCGGCACGGCCGGCGGCGCCGCCGCCCAGCAGGCCGAGACGGGGACGGGCGGCACGATCCGCGTGCTCGACAAGATCACCGGGCAGGTCACGGATCTCGAACTCGCCAATGGCGAGGCGGCGTCGGTCGGGCACCTGTCGATCGCGCTGGGCGAGTGCCGCTATCCTGCGGGCAACGCGGCGGGCGACGCCTGGGAATGGCTCACCATCTTCTACCAGGCGGTGCCGGACCCGGTCTTCCAGGGCTGGATGGTCGCCTCGGCCCCCGCGCTGAACGCGATGGACCATCCGCGCTACGACGTCTGGGCGCTGCGCTGCACAACCCCCTGACCGGGGCCGGGTGGCCCCGGCGCCTCCCACGAGGCAGTCTCGCGGATCGCCAGCTCCAGCAGGGTGCCGTAGGTGCTGCGGTCCACCTCGATCGCGCCGAGACTGGCGAGATGATCGGTCAGGAACTGCACGTCGAACAGGGCGAAGCCGCCGGCGCGCAGCCGGTCCACGAGATAGGCCAGCGCCACCTTCGACGCGTCCCGCTGCCGCGAGAACATGCTCTCGCCGAAGAAGGCCGCGCCCAGCGTCACGCCGTAGACCCCGCCGACCAGCGCGGCCCCGGGGGCGGGGCCGTCCCAGACCTCGACCGAATGGCCGTGGCCCAGCCGGTGGAGCTCGCCGTAGAGCCGGCGGATCGTCGGGTTGATCCATGTCTCGTCCCGGTCGGCGCAGCCGTCGACCACCGCGTCGAAGGCGGTGTCGATCGTGATGTGGAACCGGTCCCGCCGCAGCACCCGCGCCAGCGAGCGCGAGATGCGGAAGCCCTCCAGCGGGATAATGCCCCGCCGCTTCGGATCGACCCAGAACAGGTCCGGGTCGGTCCGGCTTTCCGACATCGGGAAGACGCCCGCCGCATAGGCCGAGAGCAGCGTGCGGGCCGTCAGGGCCATGGCCGGGCGGGCCTCAGGCGTAACGGCTCTTGAGCCAGCGCTCGAGCCAGTGGATGTCGTAATCCCCCGACTGGATCGCGGGCTCGGCCAGCAGGTCGTTGAAGAGGGGGATCGTCGTCTCGACCCCGTCGATGATGAGCTCGCCCAGCGCGCGGGCGAGGCGCGACAGCGCCTCGGGCCGGTCGCGGCCATGCACGATCAGCTTGGCGATCAGCGAATCGTAGTAGGGCGGGACGCGGTAGCCGTCGTAGAGCGCCGAATCCATCCGGACGCCCAGACCGCCCGGCGCGTGGTACTGGGTGATCTTGCCGGGACGCGGGGCGAAATCGGGCACGGTCTCGGCATTGATCCGCACCTCGATGGAATGGCCGTTGATGACGAGATCGTCCTGCCCGAACGACATCGGCAGGCCGGAGGCGACGCGGATCTGCTCGCGCACGAGGTCCACGCCGAAGATCCCTTCCGTGACCGGATGCTCCACCTGCAGGCGGGTATTCATCTCGATGAAATAGAATTCGCCGTTCTCGAACAGGAATTCCACCGTGCCGGCGCCGGCATAGCCGATCTCGGCCACGGCATCGGCACAGATCCTGCCGATCCGCGCGCGCTGTTCGGGGGTGATGACGGGACCGGGGGCCTCTTCCAGAACCTTCTGGTGGCGCCGCTGCAGCGAGCAGTCCCGCTCGCCGAGATGGACCGCGCCGCCCTTGCCGTCGCCGAAGACCTGGATCTCGATGTGGCGGGGCTGCCCGAGATACTTCTCGATATAGACCTCGTCGTTGCCGAAGGCGGCCTTCGCCTCGGACCGCGCGGTCTGGAAGGCGCGCTCCATCTCGCGGTCGTCATGGGCGACCTTCATGCCGCGGCCGCCGCCGCCGGCCGTCGCCTTGATGATGACCGGGTAGCCGATGTCGCGGGCGACGGCCCGGGCCGAGACGAGATCGGGCACGCCCCCGTCCGAGCCGGGGACGACCGGGATGCCCAGCCGCTTCGCCGTCTCCTTGGCGGTGATCTTGTCGCCCATGATGCGGATATGCTCGGCCGAGGGGCCGATGAAGGTCAGGCCGTGATCCTCGACCGCCTGCACGAAAGCGGCGTTCTCGGACAGGAAGCCGTAGCCCGGATGGATCGCCTGCGCGCCCGTGATCTCGCAGGCGGAGAGGATCGCGGGGAAGGAGAGGTAGGATTGCGGGCTGGGCGGGGGGCCGATGCAGATGGCCTCGTCCGCCATGCGCACGTGCATCGCGTCGGAATCGGCCGTCGAGTGGACCGCCACGGTGGCGATGCCCATCTCGCGCGCGGCGCGGATGACGCGCAGGGCGATCTCGCCCCGGTTGGCGATCAGGATCTTGTCGAACATGGGCTTGCCCTCATTCGATGATCATCAGGGGCGCGCCGTATTCGACCGGCCCGCCATCCTCGACGAGGATGCGCTTGACCGTGCCCGACCGCGGGGCCGGGATCTGGTTCATCGTCTTCATCGCCTCGATGATTAGGAGGGTATCGCCCTCCTTCACGCTGTCGCCGGTGCTGACAAAGGGCGGAGAGCCGGGCTCGCCCTGCAGGTAGACGGTGCCCACCATGGGCGAGGTGACGGCGCCGGGATGGCTGGCCGGGTCGGCGGTCGGGGTCGCCGCCTGCTGGGGCGTCGCGGGCGCCTGGGGCGTCGCCGGCGCGGCGGGGGCGGGGGCGACATGCTGCTGGACCGGGGCCGGCGGCGCGGCGCGGGAGACGCGGACGTTCAGCCGCCCCTCGTCGCCGTATTCGCGTTTCACCTCGAGTTCGGTCAGGTCGTTCTCCTGCAGCAGCTCGGCGAGCGCGCGGATGAAGCTGACGTCGCTTTCGTGTGTGTCGGCCTTGCCCATATCGGTCTGTCCCCTTGCGCCCGGCGAATGTTCCCCGCTCTGTCCCGGACGCCCGGGAGCGGGCGCCGATCCGGCGGTTTGCCCGGTGTTATAGGCCAAGGGGAGGGCGCGGAAAAGCCGGGGCGAAACGGGGCGGCCCGGGACCGCCCCTTGCCCCAGCGTCAGGCGGGGGGCGGGTCGCGGTCGGCCGGTGCGGCGCGAGTGTCCGGGGCGCCGGACTGGTCGCTGGACCGGTCGCCGGACCGGGCGGGGGGCGCGTCAGGTACCGGGTCGGATCGGGGCGCAGCGGCGGAGCGATCGCTCGGGCCGGCCCCGTCGTTGGCCGGCCCGGGCGGGGCCGAATCCCCCGGCTCCGCGTCCGATTGCTGCGGGACCGGCGGGGTCGAACCCGGCGGCGGCGATCCCGGCCGATCCGATCCGCGCGGCGCCGCGCGGGATGCGGCCGCGTCCGGTGATCCGGCCTCGTCCCCGCCCCCCGCGCCGCCCGGCGGGGTGCGCCCGCCTTCGGCGTCGCGGGGCAGCATCGTGATGCCGAAGGGCTTGAGGACGCGCGGCGTGCCGCGCAGGCCGTCCGGCGCACCGATCTGGGCGCGCGCGACCTCTCCCGCCTGCGCGGTGGAGGCGGGGGCGAAGGCCGGGGCGGCGCCCAGCGGCGCGGCGGGATTGGGGTCGGTGGTCAGGGCCGCCGCGTCGGCGGCGGGGCGTAGGTCGGCCATGGGGCGGGGGACCGCCGCCATGGACGTCGCCGGGGCGATCGGTTCCATGAGGCTCTCCATTCGGGATTGCAGGCCGGTTCTGGCCTTCCGGTCCCATCCTACCACGGCGGCGCCATGATCCGGCCGGGAATCGCGGCAGGTGGTAACCGGGGCATTAACCCCGGCTCACCCCACCCGGCAGTCCCGAAGGGCCCGGGCGCAAGCGGGGCGCCCGGGGGCGGCGCCTCAGCGCCGGTTCTGCCGGTTCTCGATCAGGTCGTCGACGACCTCGGGCTCGGCCAGGGTCGAGGTGTCGCCAAGCGCGCCGTAATCGTTCTCGGCGATCTTGCGCAGGATCCGGCGCATGATCTTGCCCGAGCGGGTCTTGGGCAGGCCGGGCGCGAACTGGATCAGGTCGGGCTTGGCGATCGGTCCGATCTCCTGCCGGACCCAGTCGGCCAGCTCCTTCTTCAGCCCGTCCGACGGCTCCTGCCCGCCCATCAGCGTGACATAGGCGTAGATGCCCTGGCCCTTCACGTCGTGCGGGTAGCCGACCACGGCCGCCTCGGCGACCTTTTCGTGGGCGACGAGCGCGCTCTCGACCTCGGCCGTGCCCATGCGGTGACCGCTCACGTTGATCACGTCGTCCACGCGGCCGGTGATCCAGTAATAGCCGTCCTCGTCCCGGCGGCAGCCGTCGCCGGTGAAGTAATAGCCCTTGTACTGCTGGAAGTAGGTCGCCTCGAACCGGTCGTGATCGCCCCAGACGGTGCGCATCTGCCCCGGCCAGCTGTCCGCGATGGCGAGGACGCCCTCCGCCGGGTTCCCCTCGACGACCTTGCCGCTCTCGGCCTCCAGCACAACCGGCCGGATGCCGAAGAAGGGCAGGGTGGCCGATCCCGGCTTGGTCGCCGTCGCGCCGGGCAGGGGGGTGATCAGGTGGCCGCCCGTCTCGGTCTGCCACCAGGTGTCGACGATGGGCACGCGGCCCTTGCCGACGACCTCGTTGTACCAGGTCCAGGCCTCGGGATTGATCGGCTCGCCTACGGTGCCCAGCACCTTGAGATCGGAGAGATCGTATCTCTCGACCGGCTCGGTCCCCTTGCCCATCAGGGCGCGGATCGCAGTGGGGGCGGTGTAGAACTGGTTGACCCTGTGCTTCTCGCAGACGGCCCAGAAGCGGCCGGCATCGGGATAGGTCGGCACGCCCTCGAACATGATCGTCGTGGCCCCGTTCGCGAGCGGGCCGTAGACGATGTAGCTATGCCCCGTAACCCAGCCGACATCGGCGGTGCACCAGAAGACGTCGCCGTCATGGTAGTCGAACGTGTACTGGTGGGTCATCGCCGCATAGGCGAGGTAGCCGCCGGAGGTGTGGACGACGCCCTTCGGCTTGCCGGTCGAGCCGGAGGTGTAGAGGATGAAGAGCGGATCCTCGGCCCCCATCTCCTCGGGCGGGCAATCGTTCGAGACCTGCGCCTCCATCTCGTGCAGCCAGTAATCCCCCTCGGCGCGGAAGGCGATCTGCTGGCCGGTGCGCTTGACGATCAGGACCTTGGGATCCTCGTTCGAGTTCACCAGCGCCTTGTTCACGTTGTCCTTGAGGTTCGTCACCCGGCCGCCGCGCGGCGCGCCGTCGGCGGTGATGACGACCTTGGCCTGGCAATCGTCGATCCGGTTCGCCAGCGCGTCGGGCGAGAAGCCGGCGAAGACGATGGAATGGACCGCGCCGATCCGCGCGCAGGCGAGCATCGCATAGGCGGCCTGCGGGATCATCGGCAGGTAGAGGACGACCCGGTCGCCCCGTCCCACGCCCAGCTCCTTCAGCACGTTGGCGAACTTGCAGACATGGGCGTGCAACTGGCGGTAGCTGATATGCTGCGCCTCGTCGCCCGCCTCGTCCGGCTCCCAGATGATGGCGGTCTGGTCGCCGCGCTCCGCGAGGTGGCGGTCGATGCAATTGGCGGCGACGTTGAGCGTGCCGTCCTCGAACCACCTGATCGACACGTTTCCGAAGTCGAAGCTTGTCTCCTTGACCCTCGTGAACGGCTTGATCCAGTCGAGGCGCTTGCCGTGCTCGGCCCAGAAGGCGGCGGGGTCCTCGACGGACTCGGCATACATCCGGTCGTAGGTCGCCTTGTCCGCATGGGCGGCGCGGGCCATCTCGGCATTCGGCTCGTAGCTGTCTTTCATGTCCTGTCCTCCCGTTGGCGCCCCCGGGGGCCGCAGCCGCGCCCGGGGGCGTCTCGCCTCAGATGGCGAGGTATTTCGATCGCAGCGCCTCGTCGTCCAGCACCTCCTGCGCCGAGCCGTCGAAGACCACGGACCCGGTGTCGAGGATCACGGCGCGATCCGCAAGCTTCAGCGCGGCCACGGCGTTCTGCTCCACGATGATCGTGGTGATCCCCTGGTCGCGGATGATGGCGAGCGTTTTTGCGATCTCCTGCACGATGACGGGGGCGAGGCCCTCGTAGGGCTCGTCCAGCAGCAGCACCTTGATGTCGCGGGCCAGCGCGCGGGCGATGGCGAGCATCTGCTGCTCGCCCCCCGACAGGGTCACCCCCTCCTGCTGGCGCCGCTCGCCGAGGCGGGGGAAGAGCTCGTAGATCCGGCTCAGCGACCAGCCGACGGGGGGCTGGATCTGGGCGAGGCGCAGGTTCTCCTCGACCGTCAGGCCGGGAATGATGCGGCGGTCCTCGGGCACCAGCGCGATACCGGCCTGCGCGGCCTGATGCGCGCGCATCGTGTGCAGAGGCTGGTGGTCGAGCCAGATCTCGCCGTGCTTCAGCGCCGGGTTGTCGAGCCGCGCGATCGTCCGCAGGGTCGAGGTCTTGCCCGCCCCGTTGCGGCCCAGCAGGGCGAGGATCTCGCCCTCGTGGATGTCGAAGCTGACATCCTGCACGATGTAGCTCTCGCCGTAATAGGCCT
The DNA here is from genome assembly GCF_900141735.1 of Wenxinia saemankumensis. Classification (GTDB taxonomy): domain Bacteria; phylum Pseudomonadota; class Alphaproteobacteria; order Rhodobacterales; family Rhodobacteraceae; genus Wenxinia; species Wenxinia saemankumensis. The sequence goes on along the minus strand of NZ_FQYO01000001.1, from coordinate 677,512 downwards.
GGATGCCCCAGACGGAGAGATACTTGGCCGAGGTGCCGGCCATGTTGCGGTTCCTGTCGAAGGCCCCGTGGGGGCGGATCGCCTCGATATGGGTCATTTCTCGCTCGTCCCTCAGACCTGCGCCTCGCCCAGATACGCTTCGCGCACCTTGGGATGGCCCTTGATGTTGTCCGGCGTGTCCTCGATCAGCGGCGTGCCCTGGGCGAGCACGGTGATCCGCTCGGCGAGGCTGAAGACGACATGCATGTCGTGCTCGATGATGCACATGGTGATCGGGCGCTTGTCCTTGATCTCCTTCAGCAGGTCGATCGTGTTGTTGGTGTCGGCCCGCGCCATGCCCGCCGTCGGCTCGTCCAGCAGCAGCAGCTTCGGCTCCTGCACCAGGCACATCGCCATCTCGAGCCGCCGCTTGTCCCCGCGGGACAGGCTGCCCGCATGGGCGCCCGCCTTCTCCAGCATCGACACGTCGGCCAGCATCGCCTCGGCCTGGTCGCGGATCCCGCCCTCGGACCGGACGGAGCGGAGCGCGTGCATCCGGAACGCCCCGTCGCGGCGGGCGAAGCAGGGGATCATCACGTTCTCCAGCACCGTCAGATCGGCGAAGATCTCGGGCGTCTGGAACACGCGGGAGATGCCCATCTGGTTGATCTCGTGCGGCTTGCGCCCCAGCACCGACTTGCCGTCGAACATGACCGACCCGCTGTCGGGGATCAGCTTGCCGACGAGGCAGTTCAGCAGCGTCGACTTCCCCGCCCCGTTCGGCCCGATGATGGCGTGGACCGTCCGCTCGGCAACGGAGAGGTTCACGTCCCCCAGCGCCTGCAAGCCGCCGAAGCGCTTGTTGACGCCCTTGACCTCGAGAATGCCCATCTCGCGCGCTCCTTATTCGGCAGGGTGCTTGGCGGCGGCCTCGGCCTCGGCGCCGCCCGCGTTGCGGCCCCGGCGGCGGAACAGCCGGCCGATCCGCGTGCCGCCCTCGACCAGCCCGCCGGGCAGGAAGATGACGACGGCCATGAACATCAGACCCAGCGTCAGGTGCCAGCCCTTGCCCACGAAGGGGTGGAAGACCGTGACGAGGACATCCTCCATCCCGTCGGGCACGGCGCCGAACCAGGCATGCAGGACACCGTCGTTGATCTTGGAGAAGATGTTCTCGAAGTACTTGATCAGGCCGGCGCCCAGGACGGGGCCCAGCAGCGTGCCCGCCCCGCCGAGGATGGTCATCAGCACCACCTCGCCGCTCGCGGTCCACTGCATCCGCTCTGCCCCGGCGAGGGGGTCCATCGCGGCCAGAAGCCCGCCGGCGAGGCCGGCATACATGCCCGAGATCACGAAGGCGGCCAGCGTGTAGGGCCGGGTGTTGAGGCCGGTATAGTTCATCCGGTTCTGGTTCGACTTCACCGCCCGCAGCATCATCCCGAAGGGCGAGCGGAAGATCCGGATCGACAGGTAGAAGGCGATCAGCATCAGGATCCCGGCGAAGTAGTAGCCCGCGCCGATGGTGAACTCCCACGATCCCATGTGCAGCACCGTGGTCTCGCGCATCTCGAGCCCGAAGAGGTCCGTGACCGGCAGCGAGGTCGGCCGCTCGCCCCCGTCGAGGATGCGCGGATCGTCCAGCGCCAGCTGCAGGCCCGTCTCGCCGTTGGTGATCGGCGTCAGCACCGAATAGGCGAGCGCGTACATCATCTGCGCGAAGGCCAGCGTCAGGATCGAGAAGTAGATCCCCGACCGCCGCAGCGAGATGAAGCCGATCACCAGTGCGAAGAGCCCGGCCACCACGGTGCTGAGGATCAGCGCCGGGATGACGTTCATGCTGAGCAGCTTGAACATCCAGACCGCGGCGTAGGAGCCGAGCCCGAGGAAGGCCGCGTGGCCGAAGGACAGGTAGCCCGTCAGGCCGAACAGGATGTTGAAGCCGATCGCGAAGATCCCGTAGATCACGAAGCGCTGCATCAGGTCCGGGTAGCCGGCGTTGAACTGGGCCAGGCTCGACCCGATCGGAAAGGGGTTGAGGATCACCGGGGCGAACACGACCAGCGCCGTGACGACCAGGAAGAGGGTGAGATCGCGTCCGTGAAGTCCGAGCATTGTCCTACTCCTCCATCACGCCCTTGCGGCCCAGCAGGCCGCGCGGCCGGGTGAGCAGGATGACGATGGCAACCAGGTAGATGATGATCTGGTCGATGCCGGGCAGCAGCGACTTGACCGCGTTCATCGAGGCGAAGCTCTGCAGGATCCCCAGGAGGAACCCCGCGGCGACGGCGCCGGGCAGCGAGCCCATGCCGCCCACCACCACCACGACGAAGCTGAGGACGAGGAAGTCCATTCCCATGTGGTAGTTGGGCGAGAGGATCGGTGTGTACATTACCCCCGCCAGCCCCGCGACGATCGCGGCGAGGCCGAACATCAGCGTGAAGCGCCGGTCGATGTCGATGCCGAGCAGGCCCACCGTCTCGCGGTCCGCCATGCCGGCGCGGACGACCATGCCGAAGGTGGTGAACTGCAGGAAGGCAAAGACCCCGGCGATGATGATCCCGGCGAAGAAGAAGTAGACCAGCCGCCAGACCGGGTAGATCACGCTGCCCGCCTGCAGGCCGAGCCAGGCGCCGAAATCGACCGAGCCGCGCAGCGCGTCGGGCGCCGGGGTGGGGATCGGATTGGCACCGTAGAAGGCCTTGATGATCTCCTGCAGCACGATGGCGAGGCCGAAGGTCACGAGGATCTGGTCGGCATGCGGGCGCTTGTAGAAGTGGCGGATCAGGCCGCGCTCCATCACGATGCCGATCACCAGCATCACGGGGATCGCCAGCAGGATCGCCAGCGGGACGGACCAGTCGAGGATCCAGGCCCCCGCGCTCTCGCCGAAGATGTCGTAGACGTAGGGGACGTCGACCTGCAGCGGGTTGCCGAGGAAGTCGGTCCGCTCGGGGTCGGTGACCTGATGGGACAGGCCGAGGATGGCGTTCAGCGTCACCGCGCAGAAGGCGCCGATCATGAAGAGCGCCCCGTGGGCGAAGTTCACGACCCCCAGCGTGCCGAAGATGAGGGTGAGGCCGAGGGCGATCAGCGCATAGGCCGAGCCCTTGTCGAGGCCGTTCAGGATTTGCAGCAGGAAGGCGTCCATGTCTCGCTCGGATGTTCGGCGGGCCGGGTCGGGGCCGCGCGGGCCAAGGGGCAGGGCGAAAGGGCGGGGCGGGCGAGGGGCCGCCCCGCGCGAGAGGGTGCGGGACGGGCGCCGGCCCGCCCCGCATCCGGCGTCAGGCGCCCGGGTTGCATTCCCCGAGGTCGCCGCCCTCGAACATCGGGTTGTCGGGCTCGTACCAGACCTGCGCGGTCGGGGTGACCTCCACGATCTCGAGCGTGTCGTAGGCCGAGGTCGGCGCCTCGGCGCCCTTCATCACGAGTACGTCCTTGAAGCACTGGTGATCGGCGGCGCGGTACAGCGTCTGCCCGTTGCCGAGGCCGTCGAAGAGGAAGCCGGTATTCGACTCGCTGTCGATCCCCTCCAGGCTGCCGGGAGTGTCGCGCCCCTCCAGCGCCTCGACGACGCCGCAGGGATTGAACGTGCCCGCCCGGGCGACCGCGTCGGCATAGAGCAGCGTCTGCACGTAGCAGGTATGGGCCGCGTTCGAGGGCGGGAAGCCGAACTTCTCGCCGAAGGACCGGGTGAAGGCCTGCGAGCCGGCATCCTGGAGCTGCCAGTTCCAGTTCATCGAGCCGTAGACGCCCTTGATCGCCTCGCCCGCGCCCGCGGCCATCAGCTCGGAATAGAGCGGCACGACGATCTGGAAGTCGTGCCCGTTCACCTGCCGGTCGCGCAGCCCGAACTGCACCGCCTGGGTGAGCGAGTTCACCATGTCCCCGCCGTAATGGTTGAGGACCAGGATGTCGGCGCCCGAGTTCAGCACCGGCGCGATGTAGGACGAGAAGTCCCCGGCGCCGACCGGCGTCAGCACGTTCTCCACCATCTCCCAGTTGCCGATGGAGCCCATCGCCGCCTCGATCGAGGCCTGCTGCGTCCAGCCCCAGGTGTAGTCGGCCGTCAGGTGATAGGCGCGACGGCCCTCGCCATAGGCCTGCGTCAGCACCGGGCCGAGCGCGGCGCCCGACATGTAGGCGTTGAAGAAGTGGCGGAAGCCGTTGGCCTTCTTGTCCTTGCCGGTGGTGTCGTTGGAATGGGTCAGGCCGGCCATGAAGATCACGCCCGCCTCCTGGCAGAGCGCCTGGACCGCGACGGCCGGGCCCGAGGACGAGCCGCCCGAGATCATGATCGCGCCATCGCGCTGGATCATCGACTGGGCCGAGGCGCGGGCGATGTCGGACTTCGTCTGGGTGTCGCCGGTGACGTATTCCACCCGCTTGCCGAGGATGCCCGTCCCGTCGAGGTTCTTGTTCGAGAAGGTGTTCAGCATCCCGCCGTCGCCTTCACCGTTCAGATGCTCGACCGCGAGCTCGAAGGCGCGCAGCTCGTCCGCGCCCTCGTCGGCATAGGCGCCGGTCTGCGGCACGTTGAAGCCGAGCACGACCGTGTCGCCCTGCGGGGCATTGGTGTAGCCCGATTCCTGCGCGCGCAGGTATGTCGGCAGCGCGAGGCCGCCCGCGGCCACGGCGCCGGTGCGGAGCACGCCGCGGCGGGTGAAGTGTCTGGACATCGTTTCCTCCCTTGTTGGCGATCCGGCGGGCGCGGTGGCCGGGTCTCCTCCCCCTTGGCCGCGCCCCGTCGCATGCGGGGCGGACCCCGCGCGGATCCAGCATCGGGGCAGGCGGGGTCGTTCTCAACAAGCGGTTCCCCCGTCACGGTTTTTCTGTAAATCTGTCGACAAGTGTAGCGGTAAATCCGTCAATCCGTTTTCCCGCACCTGCAGCATTCGCGAGGCTCCGCCCAATGGTCGCTAGGGATCGAACCTCTGCCGCATCGCCGCGCAACCGGCTCGCCGGAACGCGGATCCGCGCGCGGCGGATCGACCGCGGCATGACCCAGGCGGCCCTGGCCGAGGCGGCGGGCATCTCGCCCTCCTATCTGAACCTGATCGAGCACAATCGCCGCCGCATCGGCGGCCGGCTGCTGCTGCGGATCGCGGCCCTGCTCGAGGCGCCCCCCGCCGCCCTGACCGAAGGGGTGGGCACGCAGCTGCTCGACGCCCTCGTCGCAGCCGGGGCCGGGACAGGGGACGGGACGGGGGCCGGGACCGGGGCCGGGACGGGGGCCGGAACGGAGGGCGGAGCGGGCGGCGACACGGGCGAGGCCCCCGAGATCGACCGGGCCGAGGAGCTGGCCCAGGCCTGGCCGGGCTGGGCCGGGCTGATCGTCGCCCAGGCAGAGCGGATCGCCGCGCTCCGGGCCGAGATCGCCGCCCTCACCGATCGGCTGGGCCACGACCCCCGGCTCGCCGCCTCGCTGCACGAGGTGGTCTCGACCGTGACCGCGATCCGCTCCACCGCCGCAATCCTCGACGGGGGAGAGCCGCTGGACGGCGACTGGCTGCGCCGTTTCCATCGCAACATCCATGCCGACAGCGTGCGCCTGGCCGAGGCGAGCCGGACGCTCGCCGAGGCGGTCGCGCCGGAGGGCGGCGACGCGGGGACCAGCGGGGCCGACGCCTTCGCCGTCCATCTTGACCGGATCGGGCATCACGTCGCCGAACTCGAAGGGGACCGGCCCGCCGCGCCGGAGGCCCTGGCCGCGGCCGTGCCCGGCCTCGGTCCGCGGGCGCGCCCGCTCGCCGCCGCCTGGTTCGCCCGCTACCGGGCGGACGCGGCCTCGCTGCCGCTCGGCCCCTTCGCGGCGGCCGCGCGGGACTGCGGTCACGATCCCGCCGCGCTCGCCCGCCGCTTCGACGCGCCGCTGGCGCGGGTGCTGCGGCGTCTGGGCGCCCTGCCGCCATCGGCGGGGCACCCGGCCTTCGGCCTCGCCCTCTGCGACGGGGCGGGGGCGCTGCTGTCGCTGCGCGCGCTGCCGGGGCTGGCGCTGCCCCGGACCGGGGCCGGATGCCCGGTCTGGCCGCTCTACGCCGCGCTCGCCGCGCCGGGCCGGGGGATCGCCGGCATCGTCGATCTGCCGACCCACGGCACGCCCCGCTTCGCCGTCCACGCCGTCGCCGAGCGGTCGGGGCCCGCCGGGTTCGGCGGCCCCGAACTGCTGCTCTCGACCATGCTGGTGCGCGCCGCGCCGGCGGGCGCCGCCCCGACCCATCCCGCCGGGCCCGGCTGCCGGATCTGTCCCCGGGCGGACTGCCCGGCCCGGCGCGAGGCTTCGGTCCTGCCCGAGGCGTGAGCGGCGGCTTTCCCAGCCCGGACCCCCGTGCTAGGGGGCGCGCGCAAACCGCAGGCGGCGGCCCGACCGGCCGGCCCCGATCCACCATCCGAGGAGCCCAACATGGCCACCGAACGCACCCTGTCGATCATCAAGCCCGACGCCACCCGCCGCAACCTGACCGGCGCCGTCGTCAAGAAATTCGAGGATGCGGGCCTGCGCGTCGTCGCCTCCAAGCGCATCCACCTGAGCAAGGCGCAGGCCGGCGAGTTCTACAAGGTCCATGCCGAGCGTCCCTTCTACGACGAGCTGACCACCTTCATGGCCTCCGAGCCGGTCGTGGTGCAGGTCCTCGAGGGCGAGGGCGCGATCCAGAAGAACCGTGACGTGATGGGCGCGACCAACCCCGCCGATGCCGCGCCGGGTACGATCCGCGCCGAATTCGCCGAGAGCGTGGGCGAGAACTCGGTCCACGGCTCCGACTCGCCCGAGGCCGCGAAGGAGGAGATCGCGTTCTTCTTCTCGGGGCTCGAGCTGGTCGGCTGAGCGCCGCCCCGACCGCCGGAACGTGAAAGGGGCCCCGCGGGGCCTCTTTTTCGTCGTCACGAGGTGTCTGCGCGGGATCAGCCGCGGCGACGCCGGCCGCCCGTGCGCCGCGCGGGGCCCGGATCGTCGCCCGTCCCGTCGCTGGCCGAGGAGAACGCGCCGAGCGCCTGCGTGATGCGGTCCAGCGTCGGGCGCTCGCCCTTCGGCCGCGTCTCGAGCGCCTCGCGCATCTTCACCAGGTGCTCGGGCGTGGTGCCGCAGCAGCCGCCGATGATCGTCGCGCCCGCATCCCGCGCCATCGCCGCGTAATCGGCCATCAGCTCGGGCGTGCCGTCGTAATGGATGTGCCCGCCCTGGTATTTCGGGATGCCCGCATTGCCCTTCGAGATGATGGGCCAGTCCGGCCCGGCGGCGGCGAAGCCGAGCACGGTGCGCAGGATGTCCGAGGCGCCGGTGCCGCAATTGGCGCCGAAGGCGAGGGGGGCCTGCCCCTTCGCGGCCAGCTTGCCGACCAGCTTGACCATGTCGGTCGAGGTGACGCCCATCATCGTGCGGCCCGCCGTGTCGAAGCTCATCGTGCCGCACCAGGGCATCCCGGCGAGGGAGAAGGCCTCGGCCGCGGCGCGGAATTCCTCGGGCGCGCTGATCGTCTCGACCCAGAGCACGTCGGCGCCGCCCTCCTTCAGGCCCTCGGCCTGTTCGTGGAACATCTCGACCGCCGCCTCGTGGGTCAGCGGGCCCATCGGGGCGAAGATCTCGCCCGTCGGCCCGACCGAGCCCGCGACGATCACGTCGCGGCCCGAGGCGTCGGCCACCTCGCGGCCGAGCGCGGCCCCGACGCGGTTGAGGTCGCGCACGCGGTCCTGCGCGTCGTGCAGCTTCAGCCGCGCGGCGTTCCCGCCGAAGGTGTTGGTGAGGAACAGGTCGCTCCCCGCCTCGACCGAGCCGTGGTAGAGGGCGCGGATCTTGTCGGGCTCGTCGACGTTCCACAGCTCGGGCGCGTCGCCCGATTGCAGGCCCATGTTGAAGAGGTTGGTCCCCGTCGCCCCGTCGGCGAGGAGCCAGCCGCGGGTCGCGAGCAGGCGGCTGAGGGCGTCGTCGGACATGGGCGTCGCTTTCTGCGGCAAGGGGCGGACACGGCGCGGGCCATGCCATGAGGGCGGGCCAAGATCAAACCGAAACGCGCCGGTGCACTTTGTCCCCGGCAATGTCGCTGGCGGGGCCGCCCCCCTTCGCGCCGGCTCGCCCGAGCCGGTGGGGCGACGCTTCTGCAGGGGGGCACCGCGCCGGAAGGGGCGCGACGGGCCCTGCCGCGCCTCCGGATCGCATCGCGAGGGTCGTGACCGCCCCGGGGGGCAGCCGGCCCGGCCAGCGGATCGCCTGGGTCAGCCGCGCGAGCCCGAGGGCGAGGGCGATCCGGTTCGGCGCGGCGGCATGGACCGGCCGCCAGTCGGGGCCGAAGGACGCCTTGAACTGGTGCAGGCCCGTGCGTGTCCGCCGGGTGAGGGCGCGGACCAGGCGCCCCTCGGGATCGGGGAGGGTCGAGAGGGACATCGTCCGCGCCCCGGCCCGCCCCGCCGCCTCGATCGCGGCGACGACGAGGCCCTGCATCGTGCCGGGGGGAACGTCCGCGCGCTGCCGCATGAGGTCGAGACCCCAGATCACGTCGGTGACGAGGAAGCTGGCGAAGGCGACGAGGCGTTCGTCCTGCCAGCCGAGCGCGACGCTCTGCGTGGTGAAGAGATCGGGGGCGAAGCGGCCCATGACCAGCCCGCGCTCGAACCGGCGGCCGGCCTCCCATTCCCGGTGGATGGCCTCCATCGCCTCCAGCGGAAGGGGCGCGCCGGGGGGGCGGATCTCGACCCGCAGGCCGGCCTTGCGCGCGGCGGCGACCTTGCGGCGCAGCTGCCGGCGCTCGGGGCCGTCGAGACGCCATGCGGGCAGGTCGATCCGCGCCTCGCGCCCGACCCGCACGACCGCCCAGCCCAGCTGTCGTATCCGGGCCGCCGCGCGCGGCGGCAGGCGGTAGAGCAGCGGCGTGGTCCCCTCGTCCTCGGCCGCGCGCCGGAGGGCGGCGAGGTCCGCGGGGCCCGGCAGACGCGACGGCGCGCCGAGGGTCATCAGCAGGCCCGCGCAGACCCGGCGATGCCACGCGATGCCTCCGCCCGGGGCGACGATGCCGCCGCCCTGCGCGATCAGGGCCCAGTCGGGATCGTCCATCCGCCGCGAGAGGGCGCGGGCGGCCGAAGCGGGCAGGGGGGCGAGGTCCTCCCCGGGGCGCGGGCGGATCAGGGCGAGCGGCGCGAGGATGGCGGGCAGCGCGAAGAGGACCAGCCGCCAGACCAGCAGCGCCGCGACGAGGTCGGCCGTCGCGCCCCCCGGCAGCATCGCGATCATCGCGGCCTCGAACACGCCGAGCCCGCCGGGCGACTGGCTGACGAGTCCGGTCCAGAAGGCGAGCACGAAGATCGCGTAGAAGGCGGTGAAGGACAGCCCGCTGGCCGGGCCGCCCCCCCAGAGCAGCCAGAGCGCGGCCGCCGCCAGCGCCGTGTCGAGCGCGGTGGTCCAGAGCGCGGCCCAGGCCGGCCGGACGAGACCGGCGCGCAGCAGGGCGCCCCCGACCAGCGCCAGCCCGACCAGCGGCAGCACCTCGCCCGCGCCGAGCGCCCGCGCGGCGAGCGCGAGTGCCGCGGCCGCGGCGAGGAAGGAGAGCGAGGCGAAGGCGGTGACGTGCCCGACGGCGAGCGGTGCCGCCCCCGGCAAAGCGCGCCACCGGGCGAGGCCGCCGGTGACCAGGCCGAATCCCGCAGTCTGGCTGATCGCGACCGCCACGGTCGCCGCCCGCGCGGCGCGGGCCGGCGCGATCCCGGTTCCCAGCGCCCGGTGCATCGCGGCGTCGAGCCGCCCCATCGCCCAGAGCCCGGCGGCGGCGGCCAGCAGCGCCATGCCGTAACCGGCGGGCGGCACCCGACCGAGCGCCCCGCGCAGGTCGCCGAGATCGAGGTCCTGCCCGATGCGCCCCAGCAACCACAGGCCCAGCGCGAGACCCGCGAGCCCCGCCGCCATGCGCCATGACCCGCGCCGCGCGCCGCCTGCCGCGATCCCGACCGCCATCATCCGACCCTTCCCGGTTGTCCCGGGGGGCGGTCTAGGGGCGGGGTCTCAACGGCGCGTTAAGGCGGGGCGGGTCGCGATCAGTTCTCGTCGGCGAGCTGGCCCTTCGCCTCGACCAGGCATTCGTCGAGCTTGGCGCGGACCTCGTCCTCGGTCGCCTTGCCTTGCAGGTCGGCGGCGACCTTGCGCACCACGTCCTCGGACCCCGCCTCCTCGAAATCGGCGCGGATGACCTCCTTGACGTAGGCCTCGGCCTCGTCGCCGGTCTTGCCCAGCTTTCCGGCGGCCCATTGGCCGAGCAGGCGGTTGCGCCGCGCCTCGGCCTTGAACTGCATCTCGGAATCGTGGGCGAACTTCGCCTCGAAGCCTTTCTGACGGTCGTCGAACTGGGCCATCTGCATTCTCCTCGGCAAGCTGCTGTCTCCGGGGGAGGATATGACCAGCGCCCGGCTTGCCCGCAAGGGGGCCTTGCCGTAAGAGGCCGCAAGGCCCTGCCCCTCCCGGCGGGGCAGCGGAGTATTGTCGATGGCGCGTCGCAAGAAAGTCTACGAGGGCAAGGCGAAGATCCTCTACGAAGGGCCGGAGCCGGGCACGCTCGTGCAGTACTTCAAGGACGACGCGACCGCCGGAAACGGCGCCAAGAAGGACGTGATCGACGGCAAGGGCGTGCTGAACAACCGCCTGAGCGAGTTCTTCATGACCGGCCTCGGCGCGATCGGCGTGCCGACCCATTTCATCCGCCGCCTCAACATGCGCGAGCAGCTGATCCGCCAGGTCGAGATCATCCCGCTCGAGGTGATCGTGCGCAACTTCGCCGCCGGATCCATGGCCAAGCGGCTGGGGCTGGAGGAGGGCACGGCGCTGCCCCGCCCGATCGTCGAGTTCTGCTACAAGGACGACGCGCTGGGCGATCCGCTCGTCCCCGAGGAATACGTCATCGCCTTCGGCTGGGCGTCGCAGCAGGACATGGACGACATGGTCGCCCTCGCGCTGCGGGTGAACGACTTCATGGCCGGGGTGATGCACGGTGTCGGGATCAAGCTGGTCGATTTCAAGATCGAGATCGGCCGGATCTGGGAGAACGACTATCCCCGACTCGTCGTCGCCGACGAGATCAGCCCCGACAGCTGCCGCCTGTGGGACATCGAGAGCGGGCAGAAGCTGGACAAGGACGTGTTCCGCCGCGATCTCGGCAGCCTCGCCGATGCCTATACCGAGGTCGCCCGGCGGCTGGGCGTCCTGCCGTCCAACGTCACCCACCGGCCCAAGCCGACGCTCATCAACTGAAGCGTCCGGCCGAGGTATTTGTGATCCCTGCGAAGAGGGAAGGGGAGCGCCCATGAAAGCCCGTGTCACCGTGATGCTGAAGGACGGCGTGCTCGACCCGCAGGGAGAGGCGATCCGCCACGCGCTGGGCGCGCTGGGCTTCGACGGGGTCGGCGGCGTGCGGCAGGGCAAGGTGATCGAGCTCGACCTCGCCGACGGCACCGGCGAGGCGGAGGTGCGCGCCATGTGCGAGCGGCTCCTCGCCAACACCGTGATCGAGAGCTACCGGGTCGAGCTGGCCTGATGCGGGCGGCGATCCTGCGGGAATACCGCGCGCCGCTGCAGATCGAGACCGCGCCGGACCCGGCGTGCCCCGAGGACGGGGTGGTGCTGAAGGTGCTGGCCTGCGGCGTCTGCCGGTCGGACTGGCATGCCTGGACGGGAGAGCATCCGCGGGTGAAGCCCGGCGCGATCCTCGGCCACGAATATTGCGGCGAGGTGGTGGAGGCGGGGCCCCGCGCCGGCTGGGCCGCGGGCGAGGTGGTGGTCGCGCCGTTCCTGGTGTCCTGCGGGCAATGCCCGGCCTGCCGTGCGGGGCAGGAGCATACCTGCCCCGACATGGTCTATCCCGGCCTCGGCGCGCCGGGCGCGTTCGCCGACTACGTGGCGGTGCCGCGGGCGGCGCAGAACCTGCACCGGCTGCCGGACTTCCTCGACCCCGTCACCGCGGCCGGCCTCGGCTGCCGGGTGATGACGGCCTACCACGCGCTGACGGACCGCGCCGCCCTCGCCCCCGGCGAATGGCTGGCGATCCACGGCACGGGGGGCGTCGGCCTTGCCGCGCTGCTGATCGGCCGGGCGATGGGGGCGCGGGTCGTGGCCGTGGACGTGGTGGACGAGAAGCTGGACTTCGCCCGCGCGCACGGCGCCGAGGCGGCGGTGAACGCGCGGGGTCCGGACGCGGTCGAGCGGATCCGCGAGATCACCGGCGGCGGCGCCCATGTCAGCGTCGAGGCGGTGGGGATCGAGCCCACGCTCAACGCCTCGCTCGCCTGTCTGCGGCCGCTGGGTCGGCACGTGCAATGCGGCATGCCGATCGGCCATACCGCGCGGATGGAGATCGATCTCAACGCCGTCTTCATGAAGAACCTCGCCCTCTACGGCTCGAAGGGGATGCCGGCGCATCGCTATCCCTCGCTCTTCTCGCTGATCGCGGGCGGCGCGGTGGATTTCGCGCCGATGATCGGGCAGCGGATCGACCTCGCGGGCGTCTCGGACGCGCTCGCCGCCTTCGACGGACCGACGGCTCCGGGCGTGCCCGTGATGACGGGGACCGGGGCATGAGGATCGCGGTCGACATGGACGAGGTGATCGCCGACACCCTGGCCGGCAAGCGCGAGGCGATCCGCCGCGCCTGCGGGGTCGAGGTGGTCGACGCCGAGATGGACGGGCGGAAGTTCAAGGACGTGATCCCGCCCGAGGCGGCCGAGGCGCTGGAGGAGGAGCTGCGGCGCGGGGCGATCTACGGCACCTTCGCCGTGATGCCGGGCGCGGCCGAGGCGCTGCGCGCGCTGCATGCGCGGCACGATCTCTTCATCGCGACGGCCGCGATGGACTACCCGATGTCGCTGGCCCACAAGTTCGAGTGGCTGAGGGATCACTTTCCCTTCCTCGACGTGCAGAACTTCGTCTTCTGCGGCGACAAGAGCGTGATCGCCGCCGACCTGCTCATCGACGATTCGCTCCGCCATTTCGCCAGGTTCGCCGGGCGCGGCATCCTGTTCGACGCGCCGCACAACCGCCTGTCGGACTGGCCCTTCCGCCTGACCGGCTGGACCGGGGACGAGGACGGCGACGCGGTCGAGGCGATCGAGCGCATGGCCCGCGCGCCCGGTCCCGGCGCGGGGCGGATCGCGGCCCGGTGATGGGCCCGCGCCGCCCCAGCCGCCGGCCGTCCGGGGGCGCCGCGGCGTGGCGCCCGACCTGGCGGGGACGGATGGCGATCGTGATCTGGGCGGGGCCGGTCCTGTTCGCGCTGGCGACGCTGGGCTTCCTCGCCGCGGACGGGCTCTGGTACCTGCGCTCGGTCCCGGTGAACGGCACGGTGGCCGAACTCCACGAACGTCCGGGCGAGACGCTCTTCGACGCGGGCGTCACGAATTACGAGCCGATCTTCACTTACCAGCTGGGGGGCGAGACCCGCCGGGCCAGCATCGGCCCGGCCCATGGCGCGTCCGACCTGGCGGTCGGCGAGACCGCCCCGATCCGCGCGCTCCCCGGCGGGACCGGCGACGTGCGGATGGACACGTGGCGGGGGCTGTGGTTCATCCCCGCCATGCTGGCGCTGTTCACGCTGGGCTTCACAATCGTCGCGTTGCCGACCTGGGCCGCGCTCGACCGCTTCGTCTTCGGAAAGGGACGCACATGAAAGCCGCCGTCACCGTCTTTCCCGGCTCGAACTGCGACCGCGACATCGCCGTGGCGCTGCGCCGCGCAGGGGCAGAGGTCACGATGGTCTGGCACAAGGAGGATCGCCTGCCGGACGGGATCGACCTCGTCGCGGTGCCGGGCGGCTTCTCCTACGGGGATTACCTGCGCTGCGGCGCCATCGCGGCGCAATCGCCGATCGCGCGGGCCGTGTCGGACCACGCGGTGCGGGGCGGCTACGTGCTGGGCGTGTGCAACGGCTTCCAGGTGCTGACAGAGCTCAAGCTTCTGCCGGGCGCGCTGCTGCGGAACGCGGGGCTGAAATACATCTGCCGGACCGTCACCCTGCGGGTGGAGTCGCAGGACAACCTCTTCGCGCGCGGTTACGCGCTGGGGCAGCGGATCGAGATCCCCATCGCCCATCACGACGGCAATTACTACGCCGACGGCGCCACGCTGGACCGGCTGGAAGGGGAGGGGCGCGTCGCGTTCCGCTACCTCGGCAATCCGAACGGCTCGCAGCGGGACATCGCCGGTATCCTGTCCGAGAACGGGCGCGTCCTGGGGATGATGCCGCATCCCGAGCGCGCCGCCGATCCGGGCCATGGCGGCACCGATGGCGCCGCCTTCTTCGACGGGATGGTGACCGCGCTGGCCCACGCGTGACTTGAGCGCGGGGCGAGGCGGCCCTAACTTGCCGGAATGGCGGAGGACCCCATCGATGGCGGCGCCCGGGCCGAGGCCTGGCGGACCTGGATCGCGCGCGGCGCGACCCTCGCCTTCTGCGTGCTCGCCGTCGCTGTCGTCTGGTTCACCAACCAGTACCTCACCGAACGCTTCACCGAGACGACGCGCAACCGCGCCGAGGTCCGGCTGACCCTCAACGTGGGCACGCTGGTGGCCGAGCTGCAGCGCAGCTCGACCGTGCCGCAGCTGCTGGCCCGCGACCCCGAGCTGATCGGGGCGCTCAACAGCGCCGATTACTCGCGCTCCACCCAGCGGCTGCTGACATTCGTGGACGAGATCGGCGCCGCCTCGATCGTGCTCTACGACCGGCAGGGGCGCATCGTCGCCGCGACCGACCGCTCGCGGCTGGGCGAGACGCACCGGCAGGGCGCGTTCTTCGTCGACGCGCTGCGCGCCTCGACCACCGTCTTCACCAGCTGGCGGCGGGAATCGGGGGCCTACGCCTTCTCCTATTCCCGCAAGATCGAGAGCGGAGGCAACGTGCTCGGCGTGATCTCGGTCGAGGTCGACCTCGCCAAGCTGGAGCGGAGCTGGGCCGGGACGTCGGACGCGGTGATCGTGACCGACAGCGAGGGGACGATCATCCTGTCGACCGAGCCGCGCTGGCGCGGCCTGACCGAGACCGAGGCGCTCGCCGTGACCGATCCCCCCTCGGCGATCGAGCGCGCCTTCCGCCAGAGCCGCGACTGGACCGCGCTGCCCTTCGAGGCCTATTTCCGCGGCGAGGCGGTGATGCGGCAGGAACTGCGCGTGCCGTTCCAGGGGTGGAAGATCGTCGGCTACACGACCTACACCTCGGTCCGCGAGCGCGTGAACGGAGTTCTCGCGCTCGAGATCATGGGCTTTGCCATCCTGCTCGCGGCGGGCTTCTGGCTGTCCTCGCGCAAGACGGCGTCGCGGCTGGTCCTCTTCCAGCGGGAATCGGCCGAGCTGCGGGCCCTGAACGCGCGCCTGCAGAGCGAGATCGCCGAACGCGAACGGGCGGAGGCGAACCTGCAGGTGGCCGAGCAGTCGCTGCAGCAATCCTCGAAACTGGCGGTGCTGGGCGAGATGTCGGCGAGCGTGAGCCACGAGCTGAACCAGCCGCTCGCCGCGATGAAGACCTATCTGGCCGGCGCGCGGCTGCTGCTGCAGCGCAAGCGCCCGGACGAGGCGCTGTCGAGCTTCCAGCGGATCGACGACCTGATCGACCGGATGGGAGCGATCACGCGGCAGCTGAAATCCTATGCCCGCAAGGGGCAGGATGCCTTTGCCCCGGTCGATGCGCGGGCGGCCGTGTCCAGCGCGCTGTCGATGATGGAGCCGCAGCTCAAGACCCGGACGATCCGGATCGACCGCACGCTGCCCGCCCATTCGGTGATGATCCTCGGCGACCGGCTGCGGCTGGAACAGGTGATCATCAATCTTCTGCGAAACGCGATCGACGCGACCAAGGACGTCGCGGCACCGCGGATTGAAATCCTTCTGGCGGCAGGCGAGACGATGCGCCTGACCGTGCGCGACAACGGCCCCGGGATCGACGATCTCGAGAAGCTGTTCGAGCCGTTCTACACCACCAAGGAGGCGGGCGAGGGCGTCGGCCTCGGACTCGCGATCTCCTCGGGGATCGTCGCCGATCTCGGCGGGCGGCTCACCGCCCGGAACTCGCCCGACGGGGGGGCCGTTTTCGAACTGCAATTGCCGATCATGGAGGTGTCCCGTCAGGCCGCGGAATAGCGGGGCGGGCCCTTCCGGCACCAAGGAGGGCAATCGATGGCCAAGACGATGAAGGTCGCGATCGTCGACGACGAGAAGGACATGCGCCAGTCCATAGGACAATGGCTGGCCCTATCGGGCTTCGACACCGAGGTCTTCGCCTCGGCCGAGGACGCGCTCAAGGGCGTGGGCCCGGATTATCCCGGCATCGTGGTGACCGACATCCGCATGCCCGGCATGGACGGGATGCAGCTGCTCAAGAAGCTCAAGGGCGTCGACAGCTCGCTGCCGGTCATCATGATCACCGGCCACGGCGACGTGCCGATGGCGGTGGAGGCGATGCGGATCGGCGCCTTCGACTTCCTCGAGAAGCCGTTCAATCCGGACCGGATGACCGAACTGGCGAAGAAGGCCACCAATGCCCGCCGCCTCGCCCTCGACAACCGGGCGCTGCGGCGCGAGCTCTCGGACGGCTCGGCCCTGATGAAGAAGCTGATCGGCTCCTCCCCGGCGATGGAGCGGCTCAAGGAGGACATCCTCGACCTCGGCCAGGCCGACGGCCACGTCCTCATCGAGGGCGAGACGGGGACCGGCAAGACGCTCGTCGCCCACGCCCTGCATGCCGTCGGTGCCCGGGCATCCAAGAAGTTCGTCATCGTCTCCTGCGGGGCCTATTCCGAAGAGGCGCTGACCACCCGCCTCTTCGGCCCCGCCGGCGAGGACGACCCGATCCCGGCGATCGAGGAAGCGCGGGGCGGCACGCTCGTCCTCGAGGACATCGAGACGCTGTCGACCCAGACCCAGGCCCGCCTGCTGACGGCGATCAACGACCAGGGCACCCCGGCAGAGACCCGGATCGTCGCGATCTGCAACCTCCAGGACGAGGGCAAGACCTGCGAGAGCCAGATGCGGCCCGACGTCTACTACCGCCTCGCCGCCCTTCGGATCGTCGTGCCGCCGCTGCGCCAGCGGGGCGAGGACATCCTCACGCTCTTCACCCGGCTGGGCGAGCAATATGCCGACGAATACGGCTGCGAGCCGCCCGAGGTCACCGCGCAGGAGGCGGCGCAACTGCTGCAGGCGCCCTGGCCCGGCAACGTGCGCCAGCTCATCAACGTGGCCGAGCGCGCGGTGCTGCAGAACCGGCGCGGCACGGGGTCGATCGCCTCGCTCCTGATGGCCGATACCGAGGAGGCCCGGCCCGCCATGACGACCGAGGGCAAGCCCCTCAAGGAATTCGTCGAGGCCTTCGAGCGCATGCTGATCGACAACACGATGCGCCGGCACAAGGGCTCGATCGTGAGCGTGATGGAGGAACTCCAGCTGCCGCGCCGGACGCTGAACGAGAAGATGGCGAAATACGGCCTGCAGCGGGCGGATTACCTCTGAAAGGTCATCGTTTCGCCATCTGCGTGCGAACCTGTCTTCGGAATTATCGAGCGTAAACATGGGATTAGTGCAAAAAGGTCACGCCGGCTGACGTTCCGTGCCCGATACGGTTGGCCTCTCGGGAGTCATCCGGTCAGGGTCCGCTCACGATCATGTGAGTAAGGAATATCGAATGAACAGCTTGGTTTGCCGCACGACCCTCATGCTTGCGCTCGCGGCCCTCACGGCCTGCGGCGGGATCGAGGGGATGGCCGGGGGCGGCGTCGGCGACGGCGAATTCGGCCGCGCCCAGGGCCGCCTCTACGATCTCGACGTCGCCGCCCGGCAGCTGGCGCCGACCGACCCCTCCGCCCTCCCGGCCGCGGGAACCGCGACCTACGAGGGCGCGGCGGGCTTCTCGACGGTCGAGGACATCCGCAGCAACCATTTCAATGACGACATTTCGGTCTATTCCGATCTGCGCGTCGATGTCGGGTTCGACGACGGCTCGGTGACCGGACGGCTGGACAACTTCGTCTATGGCGACCCCGACGAGGAGGTCTACGAGTCCGGCTCCGGCGGGATCGCGATCACCAACGGGACACTCGCGGACGGCGCGCTCGACGGGGATGTGACGGGCACCGTCGCCTTCGAGTCGGGCGACGCGCAGCTCGACCTCGACATGGCCGGGTTCTTCCGGGGTGCCGATGCGGGCACCGCCGAGCTCCAGTTCGACGGAACGGCGATCATGGGCGGCGAGACCGAGCAGGTCTACGGCTTCGGCATCGCGGAGCGGTAGCGGTCCGTCATGCACTGGCGGGGCAGGGATCCGCCCCGACCGGCCCCGACCGGCCCCAACCGGCCGCCACCGGCCCCGGGGGCCCGCCTTCGCAGGCGGGCCCCCTTCGTGTCGGAAGGGGCGTCCGTCCTCGCGGGCCGGGCCTGCGACCCCCGGCCGGAGTTTTCCGATTGTCAATTCGGCATCTCTTCCCGTATACCCGTCTCACGGATCGAAGGGCGAATGCGCCCTTGCCGATGCGGATGGAATTTCTGAACGGGACGATCGCCGGCCGCACCATTGCCGGTGCCCGTTCAGACTGGTTCGGCCCAGCGATGGGCCGCTGAACTGCCCCGGTGCAGGCGTGCCGCATTCCCCCAGGGGACCGGCGCCGCGACGGGGATTGGAACGGGCGCGGGCCCGACCAGCCGCCCAGGGCGGCATGAGCGATCCCCCGCGTCGGAGAAGAAACGCGATGCTTCGCGCGCCGACAGTGACAGAGCGGTCAGGGCCCCTGAGGGGCCTCGCTCCGGTCGCGCCGGACCTCGCCCCTGACAGTCACGCCCCCGTGCCCCGCCGGTCCCCGGACCCGCGGGCATGCGCGCGTGCGAATGGTTCAAATGGCAAAGAAAATGCTTATCGATGCCACCCACCCGGAAGAGACCCGGGTCGTGGTGGTGGACGGAAACAAGGTCGAGGAGTTTGATTTCGAGAGCGCCGCGAAGCGGCAGCTCGCCGGGAACATCTACCTCGCCAAGGTGACGCGGGTCGAACCGTCGCTGCAGGCGGCCTTTGTCGATTACGGCGGCAACCGCCACGGCTTCCTGGCCTTCTCGGAGATCCACCCCGACTACTACCAGATCCCGGTCGCCGACCGCGAGGCGCTGCTCGCCGAGGAACGCGCCTACGCCGAGAACCAGCGTTCGGAAGAGGGCGAGGACGAGGGCGAGGACAAGCCGCGCGGCCGCAGCCGCTCGCGCTCGCGCTCGGCCCGCGCGAAGACCGACGAGACCGCGACGAAATCCCCCGAGGGGATGGAGACGATCGACCTCGACGAGGACGAGGGGGCCGAGGAAGGCGCCTCTCCGATGGAGACCGTGGCCGAGACCCCGGTCGACACGCCCGCCGCGGACGAGGACGACCACGACGAGGGCGAGGGCGATGCCCGCGACGAGATCGAATCCGTCGCCGACGAGGACGACACCGAGGAGGTGCGCCCGGTCCGCAAGCCGCGCCTGCGCAAGTACAAGATCCAGGAAGTGGTGAAGGTCCGGCAGATCATGCTGGTCCAGGTCGTCAAGGAAGAGCGCGGCAACAAGGGCGCCGCCCTGACCACCTATCTCTCGCTCGCCGGTCGCTACTGCGTCCTGATGCCGAACACCGCCCGGGGCGGCGGCATCTCCCGCAAGATCACGAACGCGGCCGACCGCAAGAAGCTCAAGGAGATCGCGGGCGCGATGGAGGTGCCGCTGGGCGCGGGGCTCATCATTCGCACCGCTGGCTCCCAGCGGACCCGGACCGAGATCAAGCGCGACTACGAATACCTGCAGCGCATGTGGGAGCAGATCCGCGAGCTGACGCTCAAGAGCATCGCTCCGGCCAAGATCTACGAGGAGGGCGACCTCATCAAGCGGTCGATCCGTGACCTCTACAGCCGCGAGATCGACGAGGTCATCGTCGAGGGGGCCGAGGGCTACCGGACGGCCAAGGACTTCATGAAGATGATCATGCCGTCCCACGCCAAGAACGTGAAACCCTATACCGACCCGATGCCGCTCTATGCCCGCCACCAGGTGGAGAGCACGCTGGGCGCGATGTTCAACCCGGTCGTGCAGCTGCCCTCCGGCGGCTACATCGTGATCGGCGTGACCGAGGCGCTGGTCGCGATCGACGTGAACTCCGGCCGGGCCACCAAGGAGGGCTCGATCGAGCAGACGGCGCTCAAGACCAATCTCGAGGCCGCCGACGAGGTGGCCCGCCAGCTGCGGCTGCGCGATCTCGCCGGTCTGATCGTCATCGACTTCATCGACATGGACGAGCGGCGCAACAACACCGCCGTCGAGAAGCGCCTGAAGGACAAGCTCAAGACCGACCGCGCCCGGATCCAGGTCGGCCGCATCTCGGGCTTCGGCCTGATGGAGATGTCGCGCCAGCGCCTGCGGCCGGGCATGCTCGAGGCGACGACCCAGCCCTGTCCGCATTGCCACGGCACGGGCCTGCTGCGGTCCGACGACAACGTCGCGCTCGGCATCCTGCGCCAGCTGGAAGAGGAGGGGACGCGCGGCCGCACCCGCGAGGTGCTCGTCCGCGCCCCGGTCGGGATCGTGAACTACATCTTCAATCACAAGCGCGAGCATCTCGCCCAGATCGAGATGCGCTTCGGCATGGCGGTGCGGATGGAGGCGGACCTGACGCTCGTCTCGCCCGATTTCGCGATCGAGAAGTTCAAGACCGCGACCCGCGCCGTGCCCGAGGCGACCGCCTTCATCCAGGCCGATCCCAAGCTGATGCCCGTCGAGGAGGAGGAGGACGACGTCGCCGACCTGCCCGACGAGGACGAGGACGAGGATCGGGACGAGGCGCCCGCCGCCGCCGAGGCGCGGAGCGAGCCCCGGTCCGGGGCGTCGGAGGACGACGACAAGCCCAAGAAGCGCCGTCGGCGCCGCCGCCGCCGGGGCAAGGGCCGCGGCGAGGACGAGGGGCAGGAGAACGGGCAGGATTCGGGCGACGGCTCGCCCGAGGACGAGGGCGAGACCGAGGAGGCCCCGGCCGACGAGGCGCCCGTCGCCGCCTCCGCTTCGCCGGACGAGACTGCCGGCGACGACGCGGCCGAGAAGCCCAAGCGCCGCCGCCGCTCGCGCCGCAAGTCCGGCGACGACACCGCGTCGGAGGCCGCACCGGAGGCCGGGGAGGCCGCGCCCGCGGACGCGGCCGCGTCCAAGGAGGAGGCGCCCAAGCCGCGTCGCCGCCGCCGGTCGCGCAAGGCCGAGGAGGCCGCCGCCGAGGACGCGCCGGCCACCCCGGCGACCGAGCCGGAGGCCGAGGCCGCGCCCGAACCCGCCCCGGAGCCGACCCTGATGCCGCAGGCCGTCCCGGCCGAGGAGGCTGCCGCCGATACGCCGGCCGCCCCCGAAGTGCCCGCCGCCGAGTCGGCGGAGCAGGCGGCTCCGGCCCCGGAGGCCGGGCCGGCGGAGCAGGCCGAGACGCCCGTCGAGCCGGCCGCCGATCCCGCGACCGACGAGGCGCCGGCCGAGCCGGAGCCCGAGGAGGCGGACGAGCCCGCCATGGCCGAGGCCGACGAGCCGTCGAAGCCGAAGCGCCGGGGCTGGTGGTCCATCGGCCGCTGAGCGGAAAGTCCGATCGTGATGTGACGAGGGAAAGGCCGGGCGCGGAGCCCGGCCTTTCCCGTTCCGGGGCCGGGCACCGCACCGGGCAGGACCGGCCGGCAAGGTGCGGAATGGCGGGGGGCGGCCTCACCCGGGGCGCGCGGTCACCCCGCGCCGCGGCGCAGTCGGTAGAGCGTCGCCCCGTCCCCGTCCTCGCGGCTCTCGACCAGCGCGTGCCCGGCCTCGCGAGCGAAGACCGGCAGGTCGATCGCGGCCATCGGGTCGTCGGCGACGATCTCCAGCTCCGCCCCCGGCGCCATATCGCCCAGCAGCTTGCGCGCGCGCAGGACGGGCAGGGGACAGCGCAGGCCGCGCGCGTCGTAGCGGTGCGTCGTCACCTGCCGCCCCCGGGCGGAATGTCGAAGCCCGGCGGCGCCAGCTCGAACCCGTCGAACCGGAAGGCGGGCGAGACGGTGCAGCCGACCAGGGTCCAGTCCCCCGTGCTCTCGGCCGCCTGCCACCACCCGGCGGGGACGATGCGCTGCGGCATCTCCGCGCCGTCCAGGCCCGGCCCGAGGGGCAGGGCTTCCGCGGGGCCGTCCGCGCTTTCGGCCAGCTGCAGGATCAGCGGGGCGCCGGCATAGAAATGCCAGATCTCCGTCGCGTCGACCCGGTGCCAGTGGCTCCGCTCCCCCGCCCGCAGAAGGAAGTAGATGCAGGTCCCGGCCGGGCGCGTCCCGTCCTTCGCCGCGGCTATCCAGGTCTGGCAGAACCAGCCGCCCTCGGGATGCGGGGCGAGGTCGAGGCGGTCGATCAGGGTCTCGGCGTCCATGGCGCGGCACGCTACCGGCCGCGGCAGGCTACGTCCAGCGCGGGGCCGGAACCGCGCCACGCGGCGGGACGTTCGCCCCTCGACGTGTCACGCTCACGAAAGGTTCATCCATGCCCCGCATGCCCCTCGTCGCCTTCATCGCCCTCATGCCCGGCGCCGCCCTCGCGCAGGATGCCGTCTCGGTCGATCCGGCCGAACTCGACGCCACCGAAGTCGCGCCCGAGACGATGCCGGCGGCCGGCCCCTATATCGAGGCGGACGACGTGCAGGACGCGCGCGTCTACACGATCGGCGACGCCTACGATTCCTCGTTCTGGGACAGCGGCCAGCCCCTCGGCCCGATCGCGGCGGACTGGGGCGATATCGGCGAGGTCGAGGACCTGCTGATCGACAACCAGGGCGCGGTGATCGGTGTCACGGTCGAGGTCGGCGGGTTTCTCGGTCTCGGCGAGAAGACCGTGCTGATCCCGCTGGAGGACATGCGTCTGGTCCAGCGTCCGGACGACGACGACGACTTCTACGTCGTCACGCGCATGTCGGCGGAGCAGCTCGAAGAAGCCGAGGAGATCGAGAACGTCGTCGGCGACGATTGACGCCGCGATCCGGGCCGAACGACGAGGGCCGCCCCGAGGGGCGGCCCTTCCTGTTCCGCAGCGGCCGGATCAGCCGCGCAGGATCGAGCGGCCGGCATATTCGGCCGTCTCGCCCAGCATCTCCTCGATGCGGATCAGCTGATTGTACTTCGCCAGCCGGTCCGACCGGGCGAGCGAGCCGGTCTTGATCTGCCCGCAATTCGTCGCGACGGCGAGGTCGGCAATGGTCGCGTCCTCGGTCTCGCCCGAGCGGTGGGACATGACGCAGGTATAGCGGGCGCGATGCGCCATATCGACCGCCTGCAGCGTCTCGGTCAGGGTGCCGATCTGGTTGACCTTGACCAGCAGCGAGTTGGCGGTGCCCTTCTCGATCCCGGTCCTGAGCCGCGCGGGATTGGTGACGAAGAGATCGTCGCCCACCAGCTGGACCCTGTTGCCCAGCTTGGCCGTCAGCGCGGCCCAGCCCTCCCAGTCGTCCTCGCTCATGCCGTCCTCGATCGAGATGATCGGGTAGGCGTCGACCAGCGCGGCGAGGTAATCGGCATTCTCGGCCGAGGACAGCTTCTTGCCCTCGCCCTTCATGTCGTAGATTCCGTCCTTGAAGTATTCGGTCGCGGCGCAGTCGAGGGCGAGGAAGATGTCCTCGCCGGGCTTGTAGCCGGCCTTCTCGATCGACTTGAGGATGAAGTCGAGCGCGTCGCGGGTCGAGCCGAGGTTCGGCGCGAAGCCGCCCTCGTCGCCGAGGCCCGTCGCCATGCCGGCGTCGCTCAGCTCCTTCTTCAGCGTGTGGAACACTTCCGAGCCCATGCGGACCGCCTCGCGGATGTTCTCCGCGGCGACCGGCATGATCATGAATTCCTGGATGTCGA
Organism: Wenxinia saemankumensis; assembly: GCF_900141735.1. GTDB lineage: Bacteria > Pseudomonadota > Alphaproteobacteria > Rhodobacterales > Rhodobacteraceae > Wenxinia > Wenxinia saemankumensis. The sequence goes on along the minus strand of NZ_FQYO01000001.1, from coordinate 653,695 downwards.
TCGGATTGTCGGCATGTTCGCCGCCATTGATGATATTCATCATCGGCACCGGCAGGACCCGGGCCGAGGTGCCCCCGACATAGCGGTAGAGCGGCTGGCCGCAGAAATCGGCCGCCGCCTTGGCGACCGCCATGCTGACGCCGAGGATCGCGTTGGCGCCGAGCCGGCCCTTGTTCTCGGTGCCGTCGAGCTCGATCATCATGCGGTCGATCTCGACCTGCTCGGTCGCGTCCATGCCGACGACGTTCTCGCCCAGCTCGCCGTTGACGGCCGCGACCGCCTCGAGCACGCCCTTGCCCTTGTAACGGGACTTGTCGCCGTCGCGCTTCTCCACCGCTTCGTAGGCGCCGGTCGACGCGCCGGAAGGAACGGCGGCGCGGCCCATCGTGCCGTCCTCGAGCGTCACGTCGACCTCGACCGTGGGATTGCCGCGGCTGTCGAGGATCTCGCGCGCGTGGATGTCGATGATGGTGCTCATGGGGGTCTCCCTTGGCGTTGTTAGCGCAAACGTCGCTTGTATCGGGCCCGTCTTAGCGCGGCGGCGGAGGCCGGGGAAGGGCGGTCGGGCCCGGCGGCGGGCGCCGGCGTCGTTGCCAAGCCGGGCCCGCAGCCGCTATTGCCCTGTCGACGCGACCAGCCGGAGCACGGACATGAACCAGACCCGCACTGAAACAGACAGCTTCGGCCCGCTCGAGGTCGCCGCCGACCGCTACTGGGGCGCGCAGACGCAGCGCAGCCTGATGAACTTCCCCATCGGATGGGAGAAGCAGCCGGTCGCCATCGTCCGCGCCCTCGGCGTGATCAAGCAGGCCTGCGCCGAGGCCAACGTCGCGCGGGGCAAGCTGGACGGAATCGGCGAGGCGATGATCGCCGCGGCGGCCGAGGTGGTCGAGGGCAAGCTCGACGACCACTTCCCGCTGGTCGTCTGGCAGACGGGGTCGGGCACGCAGTCCAACATGAACGCGAACGAGGTCATCTCGAACCGCGCGATCGAGTTGCTGGGCGGCGAGATGGGGTCGAAGTCCCCGGTCCACCCGAACGATCACGTCAACATGGGGCAGAGCTCCAACGACACCTTCCCCACGGCGATGCATATCGCGGTTGCGATGACCGCCCGCGACGTGACCCTGCCGGGGCTGCGGCACCTCGCCGAGGCGCTGGAGACGAAGGCGCGGGCCTGGGAGGGGATCATCAAGATCGGCCGCACCCACACGATGGACGCCACCCCCCTGACGCTAGGGCAGGAATTCGGCGGCTATGCCTGGCAGGTCCGCAAGGCGATCGAGCGGATCGAGCACGCGCTGAACGACATCCACGAGCTTGCGCAGGGCGGCACCGCCGTGGGCACCGGCCTCAACTCGCCCGAGGGCTGGGGCGAGACGGTCGCGGCCAACATGGCCCGGATCACGGGCCTGCCCTTCGTCACCGCCCCGAACAAGTTCGAGGCGCTGGCCGCGCATGACGCGATGGTCGCGATGTCGGGGGCGCTCAAGGCGGCGGCGGCCGGGATCTTCAAGATCGCGAACGATATCCGCCTGCTGGGGTCCGGTCCGCGCTGCGGCCTGGGCGAGCTGAAGCTGCCCGAGAACGAACCCGGCTCGTCGATCATGCCCGGCAAGGTGAACCCGACCCAGGTCGAGGCGATCACCCAGGTCTGCGCCCATGTCATCGGCAACGACGCCGCCGTCGGCTTCGCCGGATCGCAGGGACATTTCGAGCTGAACGTCTACAAGCCGATGATCGCCTACAACGTGCTGCAATCCATGCAGCTGCTGGGCGACGCGGCCGTGGCCTTCACCGACAATTGCGTCGCCGGGATCGAGGCCGACGAGGAGCGCATCGGCCGGCTGATGCGCGAGAGCCTGATGCTCGTCACCGCGCTCGCGCCCACGATCGGCTACGACAACGCCACCACGGTCGCCAAGACGGCGCACAAGAACGGCACCACGCTGAAGGAGGAGGCCGTCAATCTCGGCTTCGTGGACGAGGCGACCTTCGACAGGGTCGTGCGCCCCGAGGAGATGATCGGGCCGAAGTGATGCGCGGGCGGGCGCGCATCGCCGCGCCCCTCGCCCCCGGGGCTGGAACATCGGCCGGGCCCCCCGTGTTTTCGAGCACCTGATCCGAAAGGAGTTCGATCATGACGTCCACCGATGTCGATACCGGGGGCCGCGCGCCCAACTCGCTCGTCCCGTCGACCGCCGTCGACGGAACAGATGTCTATTCGCCGAATGGCGACAAGGTCGGCCACATCGACCACCTGATGATCGACAAGCAGTCGGGCAACGTGGCCTATGCCGTCATGCATTTCGGCGGTTTCCTGGGGATGGGCGAGGAGGAGCAGACGATTCCCTGGCGCAAGCTTAGCTACGACACCTCGCGCGACGGGTTCGTGACCGACATCACGAAGGAGCAGCTCGACACCGCGCCGGCCCGCGGCGATTCCGGGGTGGCCGACCGGGATTACGAGATGCGGCTCCACGACTATTACGGGATGAATCCCTACTGGATCTGAGAATCCCGTCCGGGGGGCGAGGAACGGGCCGGCAGCGTCGCTGCCGGCCCTTCTCGTCGGGCGGCGCCCGCCCCGGGGCCATGGACCGCCCTTGCCGGCCCCCGCGCCGGCATCGCAACATGGGACCGACGCTGCAGAAGGGGGACGACATGGCCGACGCGCCGATCAACCTGAACAAGGCCCGCAAGGCGCGGGCCCGGGCCGAGGACCGCGCGCGGGCGGACGCCAATGCCGCCCGGTTCGGCAGGACCAGATCGCAGAAGGCGCGCGACGAGGAGGATGCCGCGAAGGCCGTCGCCCGGCTGGAGGCCCATCGCCGCGACCCCGACGCGCCGTGAAGGGCCCCGAGAAGCATTCCCTGACCCTGCGCGGGCATCGCACCAGCGTCACGCTCGAGCCGGAATTCTGGGCGGCCTTCCGTGCCCTGGCGGCCCGTCGCGGTGTGGCGGTGAACGAGCTCGCCGCGCAGGTCGACGAGGGGCGGGGCGAGGTCGGCCTCGCCTCGGCGATCCGCGTCTTCGTCCTGGGCGAGATGCAGGCCGCCGCGGCCGGCCGCGCCGCCGGCGGCTGAGCCCCCGTCGGGCCAGCGCCTCCGGCCCCATGCCCCCTTGGGGGCCGACCGATGGCAGGGGCGGCTCGGCCCGATTTCCGGAACGTCCCCCGCGTCTGTCCGCCACGATGAGGCGGGCCGGCCTGCGGTCCGAAGGCGGCCCGGAAGTGGCCCGCTCACGGGATCCTGTCCCGGGGCGCCCCGATGCCGGGGGGCAGGGGCACGGTCGGCCCTATACAGCGCCGCCGCGTTGCGATAGGTGCCCGCGCTTCCCCCTCTCCCGCGGGCGGGACGCGCGCCGCCGGCGCCGCGTCGCCATCCGCCCACAGAACGGCTCCCACAGATGATCCAGGCCCTTTCCGATGCGCTCGCCGAGCGCGGTTACGACACGCTCACCCCCGTGCAGGAGGCGGTGACGGCCGAGGGGCTGGAGGCATCCGATCTCCTCGTCTCGGCCCAGACCGGCTCGGGCAAGACGGTGGGCTTCGGTCTCGCCATCGCGCCGACGATCCTCGGCGAGGGCGGCGCCTTCGGCCCGGCCGCCGCGCCGCTCGCCCTCGTCGTCGCGCCGACGCGCGAGCTGGCCTTCCAGGTGAAGCGCGAGCTCGACTGGCTCTATGCCGGAGCGGGGGCGCGGATCGCGTCCTGCGTGGGTGGCATGGACATGCGGGACGAGCGGCGCACGCTCGAGCGCGGGGCGCATGTCGTCGTCGGCACGCCGGGGCGCCTGCGCGACCACATCCAGCGGGGCTCGCTCGATCTCGGCGACGTGCGGGCCGTGGTGCTGGACGAGGCGGACGAGATGCTGGACCTCGGCTTCCGCGAGGATCTGGAATTCATGCTGGATGCCGCGCCCGAGGGGCGGCGCACGCTGATGTTCTCGGCCACGGTGCCGCCGATGATCGTGACGCTGGCGAAGCGCTACCAGCGCGACGCGGTCCGCGTGACCACGCTGTCCGAGCGCAGCCAGCACACCGACATCGCCTACCAGGCGCTGCGGGTCTCCCAGCAGGATGCCGAGACGGCGATCATCAACGTCCTGCGCTTCCACGAGGCGCAGAACGCCATCGTCTTCGCCAATACCCGCGCGGCGGTGAACCGGCTGACCGCCCGCTTCGCCAATCGCGGCTTCTCGGTCGTCTCGCTCTCGGGCGAGCTCAGCCAGGCCGAGCGGACCCACGCCCTGCAGGCGATGCGGGACGGACGCGCGCGGGTCTGCGTGGCGACCGATGTCGCGGCCCGGGGGATCGACCTGCCGAATCTCGAGCTCGTCGTCCATGCCGAGCTGCCGAGCAATGCCGAGACGCTGCTGCACCGGTCGGGTCGCACCGGCCGGGCCGGGCGCAAGGGCACCTCGGCCCTGATCGTTCCGCCCAAGGCCGCGAAGAAGGCCGAGCGCCTGCTGAAGACCGCGCGCGTCACCGCCGAATGGATGGCCGCGCCCGGCGCGGACGAGATCCTGCGCCGCGACGAGGAACGGCTGCTGGCCGATCCGGTCTGGGACGAGGCGCCCGGCGGCGACGAGGCGGCCTTCGCCGCGCGCCTGCTGGCCGAGAAATCGCCCGAGCAGATCGCCGCCGCCTATCTGCGTCTCTACCGGCAGTCCCATTCCGCGCCCGAGGACCTCGCCGATCCCGAAATGCGCCCCGCCCCCAAGGAGCGGGCGCCCTTCGGACCCAGCGTATGGTTCGCCCTGTCCGTCGGCCGGGCCGAGCGGGCCGAGCCGCGCTGGCTGCTGCCGCTGCTGTGCCGGGCGGGCGACCTGACCCCGGACGCGATCGGCGCGATCCGGGTCCAGGGGGCCGAGACCTACGTGCAGATCGCCGAGGGGCGGGCGGCCGGGTTCGAGGCGGCGCTCGGCGCGGGCGGTCAGCTCGAGGAAGGGGTCAATGCCCGCCGGATGGAGGGAGAGCCCGATCTCGGCCCCGCGTCGCGCGGCGGCCCGCCGCGCCGCCCCGGCGGCAAGCCCCCGCACCGGGGCGACCGGCCGGCCCCGCAGGGGGCGGCCCCTGAGGGGGACCGTCCGCGGGGCAAGGGTCCTGGAAAGGGACGCCCGGGGCGGGCCAATGACGCGGAAGCGGATCGGGACGGGGCGACCCGCCCCTACAAGCCCCGGGGGCCCAAATCCGGGGGCCCAAAGCACGCGGGACCGAAGGTCGGGGGCCCGAAGGCGGGCGGCAAGCCGGGCCGCGACGGCGGGCCGAAACGCGGCCCGGGCGGCCCCCGCAGGCCGAAGGGCTGAGGCGGGCGCGCCGTCCCCGGACGGCGCGTCGGGGCGGACCGCACAGCCGCGGCGCGGGACCGCCCATATGCCGGGCGACCCGCACGGGCCGGGGGCAGGGACGCTGCCCCTTCCTCTTCCTGTCCCGAGCGGATCACCCGCCGGATCAGGGCGCCCGGGGGCGACTACGGCGGAAGCGGCAGCCGCCGGGCTCGCTCCGAGCCGGATCCGCGGACGCGGGGCCCGATGGCCGCCCTCGTCACGCCCCTCCCGTCACGGTTGTCGCGGCGTGAGCACCAGCCGGATGCCGTCGGCCGAGCGGACCGTCAGATGCGCCACCGGACGCGGCGGCGGGCCGGGGGCGGGGGCGATCCGGTAGGCGCCGACGATGGCGGAGAGCAGGATGACCCCCTCGGCCATCGCGAAACCCGCCCCGGTGCAGACGCGCGGCCCGGCGGAGAAGGGCATATAGGCACGGCGCCGGCTCTCGGCGCTGGCGGGATCGGCCCAGCGACCGGGATCGAAGGCGTCGGGATCGTCCCAGAGGCGCTCGTGCCGGTGCAGGTGCCAGGGCGAGAGCACGACCTGCGCCCCGGGCGGCGCGGCGCGGCCGCGGAAGGTCTCGGCGCGCGCCGTCTGGCGCACCATCATCGGCACCGGCGGGTAGAGCCGCAGCGTCTCGCGGAAGACGTCGCGGGTGATCCGCAGCCGCGACAGCGAGGCGAACTGGTCCGTCAGGTCCGGCGCCTCGGCCGCGACCCGGTCCTGCCATTCGGGATGCGTCGCCAGCAGCCACAGCGCCCAGCCGAGGGCGGAGGCCGAGGTTTCGTGTCCGGCGAGGAAGAAGATCGCCACCTGGTCGACCATCTCGGCCGGGGCGAAGGTCCGGCCCGTCACGGGATCGCGCGTCGTCATGATCTTGGTCGCGAGATCGTCCGGCGCGGTGCCGGCCGCGATCTCGGCCGCCCGCGCCTCGGTCATCGCGGCGATCAGCGCCCGGATCCGCCGCGCGGTGGCCCGCGTCCGGCGCGAATGCAGCCGCGGCAGACCGCGTAGCGGCAGGAAGGCGGCGAGGTTCAGGATCGGCTGGCCGCGCTGATGGTCGCGAAAGGCGGCGAAGGTCTCGGCCGCGACGCGGTCCTCGATGGTGCGCGAGAAGAGCGTGCGGAAGATCACGTCCGCGGCGGCGTGGCTCGTCTCGGCCTCGATCTCGACCGGCCGCCCGGTCCGCGACGCGAGGCGCCCCACCGCCGCCGCGGCCGCGCCGCGTATCGCGGGGTAGGTGTTGCGCAGCCGTCCCCCCTCGAAGGCGGGGTCGATGATCCGCCGCTGACGCTCCCACGTGGCGCCGTTGGTGAGGAAGACGGACTCGCCCAGCAGCGGGCGGAGCCCGGCGCCGATCCGGTCCGACTTGGGAAAGTCGCGCGGCCGCTCCTTCAGGACGAGATCGAGCAGCGCCGGGTCGTTCACCAGGTAGGACCGGAAGAACGGCGTGCGGAACTCGGCCATCCAGGCGCGGTAGAGCCGCTCGGGCTGGGCCGAGAGGATGTCGGCCCGGAACAGGCGCAGGTAGCGCCAGAGCGAGACCCGGCCCGGCCGCGAGGCGGGTTTCGGCGGCAGGGGACGGTCGGGCGGCAGGGCGCTCACGCGGCGACGGAGGTGTATTTGGACGCGGGCACGTCGATGCGGCTGACGCTCTGCGGGCGGCCCTCGAACCGTTCGGCCAGGGTGCGCGGCCCGGCCGTGACGCGGAAATAGTCGTAATCGGACGGGCTGCCCGGCAGCGCGTCGAAGGCGCAGAGATACTGGAAATGCAGCCGGAAGAAGCGCCAGCGCAGCGCCTTCCAGGTCTCGGGCCGCAGGGTCTGCGTGAAGGCGGCCGAGTAGACGCGCGGCCAGCGCGCGCCTGCGGGCTGCACGCCCGACACCGCGACGGGATCGCAGAGCGCAAAGGCGCAGCCGTCGCCGGGCGCGGTCACGTCGATCCAGGCGAGTTCGGCGCGCATGGAGAGGAAGGCGAGGTCGGCCCGCAGGCGATGCGCGTCCGGCAGGAAGGACATCATCGGCACCACCTGTCCCAGCGAGAGGAAGGACAGGGCCGGCCCGTTGGCGGGCACGCGGCCCGCCCGGATCAGGTCGGCGAGGACCGAGATGCCCAGATGCGCGCCCGAGGAATGGCCGACGACCAGCACCTCGTCGTAGGCCTCGCCCAGCGCCGCCGCGACCTGCGCGCCGAACGCGTCCATCCGCGCCTCGAGCGCGGGCGGGTTCGCCCCCCGCCAGCGGGCGGAGAAGGCGTAGTCGTGCATCAGGTAATAGGCGTAGAACCGTCCGTCCCGGCGCTTGAACCAGCGCAGGACCAGAGCGGCGAGCGCCGCGCCCGCGGCGAGGCCGGCCAGCGCGGGAACCGGGCCGCCGGCCGGTCCGGCCAGTCCGGCGAGGGCGAACGCCGCCGCCACGGCCGCGGTCAGCGCCCACCAGGCGGCGGCCCCGGCGGCGCAGGCCAGCGCCAGTTGCAGCAGCAGCGCCCCCACCGGATAGAGCGCGGCGATCACCGGCCCCTTGCGCAGCCACATCAGCCGCCGCAGCGCACCGGTCGAGATGTAGGTCCAGGCGGTGCGGACGAGCTGCGCGTAGGTCGCGGGGATGGAGCCCGGCATCGAGCCGCGGACGATGTCGGACCAGACCAGCACCTCGACATCGGTCTCGCAGCTTCGCCCCTCCATCCGGCCGGTGACGTGCCAGCCATAGGCCCCGCTGCCCGGCGCCTTGGGCGCCAGAGCGATCCCGTAGCCCGACAGGGCGGCCTGCGCGGCGCCTTCCTTGCGGTAGAGCTCGCGGTAGCGGCGCGGATGGATCGGGTCGTAGCCGGGGATGTAGAACACCTTGCGCCGGAACGGGGCGGGATCTGTCGTCATGGCGGGCTCTCGGCGGTCGGTCCTCCGCCGCAGGCTAGCGGAGGATTCGGGCCGGATTAAGCCGCCGCGCGCCCCGTTCCGGGACGGGGCGTCAGTAGAGCGCGCCGAGCCGCCCCTCCGCCAGCGAGGGCAGGACGCGCACCGTGGCGCCGTGGGGCGTGCGCTCCTCGAGGTCGATCACGTCCTGATCGAGCATCCGGATGCAGCCCGACGAGACGGCACGGCCCAGATATTGCGGCTCGCAGGCGCCGTGGATGCGGTAGAGCGTATCCTCGCCGTTCTGGAAGAGATAGAGCGCCCGCGCGCCGAGCGGGTTGTCGGGGCCGGGCGGCATGCCGCCATTGGCGACGCTGTAGGGCTCCAGCTCGGGGCGGCGGGCGATCATCTCGTCGGGCACGCGCCAGGTCGGCCAGGCCCGGGTGAACTGCACGCGCGCATCGCCGTTCCAGGCGAAGCCCGCCCCGCCCACGCCGACACCGTAGCGCAGGGCGCGTCCGCCGGGCTCGATCAGGAACAGGTAGCCGCGATCGGGATCGACGAGGATGCTGCCGGCCGCGAGCGTCGGATCGGGCGTCTCGACCTCCTGCCGCCAGAGGCGCGGATCGACCACCCCCTCCGGCACGGCGGGGACGGGGAAGGGCTCGTCCGGGATCGCGCCGTAGCGGGCGGGCAGGGGCGGCGCGTCCGGCACCGCGGGGGCGGGGTCGGTCGGGCGCAGGGCGGGGGCGGGCGCCGGCGTCACGGGGGCGAAGGCCATCTCGGCGGCGGGCCGGGCACAGGCGGCGAGCGGGGCCGCGGCCAGCGCGGCGAGGAATCGGCGACGGATCATCATCGGATCGTCCTCCAGGGCATGAGAAGGGGGGCCGCCCGGTCGGGGCGGTCGCGGGGTCTCAGGCCGGAAGACGGGGCGGGCGGCGCGGGCCCGGCGGGGCGCGCCCGTCGGCCCAGGACCGGCCGGCCTGCAGCGAGAGCCGCGTTCCCGGCGAGGCGGGCCTATGGGCCGCCTCGGGCAGGACGGCGTGGTCGGGATGACAGACCTGGCCGGGCAGTGCCGGGCCGCGGCAGGGCAGCGCCCGCGAGACGCTGGCCGGCGCGGGCGCCAGCGCCGGACCGGTCGCCGCCTCGACCGCGATCACCACCCGGGCGGCCTGCAGGGCCGCCAGGTCCGCCGCCTGATGCGCGCGCACGGCCGTGCCCCACGGCAGCACCGCGACGGCGAGCAGAAGGGCGAGGAGGGCACGGGGCGACATCGGGCGGGCCTGTTCGGGCGACGGTTTCCTGCGACGGCACGACCCTGCGGTCGGGAGGGCCCGCGGGCAACGCCGCGCGGGTCACGCTTGCGCGAGGCGGCAGCGGCCGCCGCGCCGCGTCCGGCGGAAATCCGCTTGTCCTCAGGCGCATGTGCGATATCTGGCCGGAATGCGTCGCTTTCGGCGCATCCAGTGCCGCCCGCGGTTCCCGCCCACGGGCGTGAGGTTGCGAGGCTCACCCTGCGGCAAGCTGTCCGCGGACCAGAAGCCGGCCCGACCCCAACCTGGCCGGCGACCCGAAGAAGAAGAACGGAGGGACGATGACCGACCAGACACAGGAAACCTCGCCGGGGATCCCGGAGCCGGACGGACGGGCCGGCCTGATCGAGACGGATTACGAGATCGGCCAGCAGAACATCGACGGATCGCTCGGCCGGTTCGCCTTTGACATCCATAACCCGGTCTTCGTGATCTCGGGCATCGCGATCGTGCTCTTCGTGTTCTACACGCTGGCCCTGCCGGACCAGGCGGCGAGCTTCTTCGCGTCGATGTTCGCCTTCACCACGACGACATTCGACTGGTTCCTGATCGGCGCGGCCGACATCGTGGTGATCTTCGCCCTGTTCCTCGTCGTCTCGCCCTACGGCAAGATCCGCCTCGGCGGGCAGGACGCGACGCCGGACTACACCTATACCGGCTGGTTCGCGATGCTCTTCGCCGCCGGGATGGGCATCGGCCTGATGTTCTACGGCGTGTCCGAACCGCTGACCCACTTCTCCACCGCCACGACCGGCCCCGGCTATTCGGTCGTCTATACCGGCCCGGAGGTCGGCGAGGACGAGGTTCCCCCGGGCTTCGAGAGCCGGGCCCAATGGGACAACGTGAACGGGTTGACGGCGCCGAATGCAGGCGCCCTGACGGCGCAGCTCGACGAGGCGGTGCAGGGCGATGCGCGCGCATTGTTCGGACCCTCCGAGGGCCGCAGCGACTGGTCCCCGCTCGGCGGGGCGACGGCAAACGAGCGGGCGGCGATCGAACTGGGCATGGCGGCGACCATCTTCCACTGGGCGCTGCATCCCTGGGCGGTCTACGGGGTCGTGGCCCTCGCGCTGGCGCTGTTCAGCTACAACAAGGGCCTGCCGCTGACGATCCGCTCGGCCTTCTATCCGATCCTCGGGGACCGGATCTGGGGCTGGCCGGGGCACATCGTCGACATCATCGCGGTCTTCGCGACGCTGTTCGGCCTCGCCACCTCGCTCGGCCTCGGCGCGACCCAGGCCAATGCCGGTCTGAACGCGCTGTTCGGGATCCCGGTCGGCACCACGACCGAGATCGTGCTGATCTCGCTCATCACCGCCGTGGCGCTCGTCTCGGTGGTGCGCGGCCTCGACGGCGGCGTGAAGGTGCTGTCGGAGGTCAACATGGGCCTCGCCGCCCTGCTGGCGCTGTTCGTGCTGATCGTCGGCCCGACCGTGTTCCTGCTGAAGTTCTTCGGCGAGAGCCTGCTTTCCTATGCGGTGCACCTGCCGGCGCTGTCGAACCCGTTCGGCCGCGAGGACGTGAACTTCAGCCAGGGCTGGACGGCGTTCTACTGGGCGTGGTGGATTTCCTGGTCGCCCTTCGTAGGCATGTTCATCGCCCGCGTCAGCCGGGGCCGGTCGGTGCGTGAGTTCATCACCTGCGTGCTGATCATTCCCAGCTTCGTCTGCGTGTTCTGGATGTCGATCTTCGGCGGCACCGCGATCAACCAGGTCGTGGCCGACGGCTATACCGCCGCGCAGGACGCGCCGCTGGAACTCCAGCTCTTCTCGATGCTCGACGCGCTGCCGCTGGCCGCGATCACGTCCTTCGTCGGGATCGTGCTGGTGATCGTGTTCTTCGTCACCTCGTCGGACAGCGGCTCCCTCGTGATCGACACGATCACGGCGGGCGGCAAGGTCGACGCCCCGGTGCCGCAGCGGGTCTTCTGGTGCGTCTTCGAGGGTGCGGTCGCGATCGCCCTGCTGATCGGCGGCGGGCTGGGATCGCTGCAATCGATGGTCATCTCGACCGGGCTGCTCTTCACGCTGGTGCTGCTCGCAATGTGCTGGGCCATCTTCAAGGGGCTCCAGTCCGAGCGCGCGATCCTGCGCTAGGCGCAGGGCGCAAGCCGGAATCAGGGGGGCCGGGCCGAAAGGTCCGGCCCCTTTCGCGTGGGCGCGCGACATGCACCGCGCCCGGGAGGGATGCGCAGAGGATCGGCTCGCGGGCCCCGGGTTCAGGGGGGCGCGCGACGCCGGTGGCTGGACCCGGCCCCGTGCGCCCTAGATTGCCGGCCACACGACCGCCGGAGGCCAGATGACCGATCCCGACAAGACCCCGATCCTGCTCTGGCTGCGGCGCGACCTGCGCCTCTCCGACCATCCCGCCCTGGCAGAGGCCTGCGGGGCGGGGCGCCCGGTGATCCCGGTCTTCGTCCATGACGAGATGGTGGCCGCGGCCGGCGCCGCGCCGCGCTGGCGCTGGGCCCGGTCCGTCGCCTCTCTCGCCGCCGCGCTGGAGGACAAGGGCTCGCGCCTGATCCTGCGCCGCGGGGACGCGCTGCCGACGCTCCGCAAGCTGGTGAAGGAGACCGGCGCCGGCGCCGTCTGGTGGACCCGGCTCTACGATGCCGAGGCGCGCCGGATCGCCGAGGGCGTCAAGGCGGGCCTGCGCGAGGACGGGACCGAGGCCAGGAGCTTTCCCGGCCATGTCCTCTTCGAGCCCTGGACGGTCGAGACCGGCTCGGGCGGCTATTACAAGGTCTATACCCCCTTCTGGAAGAACGTGCGCAGCCGCGACCCCGGCTCGACCTGTCCCACGCCGGGCAAGGTGCCGGCGCCGGAGAGCTGGCCGGCCTCCGACAAGCTCGAGGAGTGGGGCATGGGCGACGCGATGGATCGCGGCGCCGCCGTGATCGAGCCGCACGCCACCGTGGGAGAGAGCGCGGCCTCGCACCGGCTCGGCGCCTTCATGGCGCATGGGGTGCAGGATTACGCGACCGCCCGCGACCTGCCGGGGCAGGAGGGCACGTCGGGCCTGAGCGAGAACCTGACCTACGGAGAGATCTCGATCCGCTCCTGCTGGGACAGCGGCCGGCGCGCGATGGAGGAGGGCAAGAAAGGCGCCGAGACCTGGGTGGGCGAGCTGGTCTGGCGCGACTTCGCCCATCATCTCGCCTTCCACACGCCGCGCCTGACGACCGCGAACTGGCGGCAGGACTGGGACGCCTTCCCCTGGAACGAGGATGCCCGGCTCAAGGAGGTGCGCGACTGGAAGCGGGGCGTGACCGGCATGACCTTCGTCGACGCCGCCATGCGCGAGATGTACGTCACCGGCCGGATGCACAATCGCGGCCGGATGATCGTCGCCAGCTACCTGACGAAGCATCTCATGACCCATTGGCGGATCGGCTGCGACTGGTTCGCCGACTGCCTGATCGACTGGGATCCGGCCAACAACGCGATGGGCTGGCAATGGTCGGCCGGGTCCGGGCCGGACGCGACCCCGTTCTTCCGCGTCTTCAACCCCGAGACGCAGGTCGAGAAGTTCGACAAGGACGGCGCCTATCGCCGCGCCTGGATCGCCGAGCTGTCGGACGATCCGCCGGATACCGCGCTGTCCTATTTCGACGCGATCCCCCGCCACTGGGCGATGGACCCGGGCGACGCCTACCCGGACGAGCCGCTGGTGCCCGCCGGCGAGGGGCGCAGGCGCGCGTTGGAGGCCTACGAGAAGCGCGACTTCTGACGCAGCGGCAACAGGGAGGCGCCCATCGTCAACCATTCCCCGCGGGGGCGTCGAATGGCCCCGATCCGGCCACAATGGACTGGCAGGGCGATCGGACGTCCCATCGAAGAGTCCGCCGATGCCCACAGCAGCCCGCCTCTCCGGCGCCGTCACGTTCCTGATCCTCGCCTTTCTCGCGACGCAGGCGATGCTGCCGCTCTTCCCCGAGAATGCCGCGCCGCGCAACTTTCTCGCGGTGAACCTAGGGGCGGCCGCGATCGCGGGGTGGGTGACCGTCGGCAGCCGGGCCGGACGCGGCTACATCCCCGCCTTCGGATTGGGGGTGACGGGGCTGTCCGTCTTCCTGTTCTGGATGCTTCTGGTCCACGGCTTCGACGAGATGCTGGCGAACGCCTTCCGCAAGTATTACGATGGCCCGGTCGAGGCGCTGGTCGCGATGGTGGGCGAGATGATCGATCTCGGGACGCGGGTCCTGGTCGCCGACACGGTCGTCCTGCTCTTCGTCGGGAGCATCCTGGCCGCGCTCGTCACGGAATATTTCGGTCGGAACTACCGCTAGGGGCCCACTTGCTGCTCTTTCTCTACGGCACGCTGCGGGATCCCGTTCTGCGCGCCCGCGTCGCCGGTCGCCCTCTGGACGGCCGCGCTGCAATCCTGCCCGGTCACGAGGTCCGCACGGGGGCGGAGCATCTGCCGCTGCTGGCGGAAGGCGGGTCCGGGGTCGAGGGGCTGCTGGTCGAGGCCGGCGGCGAGGTGCTGGCCCGGCTCGACGCCTACGAGGTGCCCTTCGGCTACGTGCGGGCCGAACGGCCCGCGCGGGTCGATGGCGAGGTCGTGTCGGCGCAGGTCTATCTGCCGCCCGCACCGCCGCCCGATGACGCGCCCCCCTGGGACCTGGCGACATGGGAGGCGGCGGACGGGCCGCTGAGCCGCGAGGCCGCGAAGGAGTTCGACATCAGCGTATGCGCCATGCCGGCCGAGGCGCTGGCGCGGAACTGGCACATGGTGCGGGCCCGCGCGGCCGCGCGGCTCGCGGCTTCGGCCGAAGCCGCGCCTGCCGAGCTGCGGACCGATCCCGCCCCGGACGCGGTCGTCCCCGGGGGGCCGCCCGAGCTGGCGGGCGGCTTCTTCCGCCTCGCCCGGCTGGACCTGCGGCACCGCACCTTCTCCGGCGGGACCAGCCCGGTCCTCTCGCGCGAGGTGCTGGTCGGGGTCGACGCCGCGCTCGTCCTGCCCTGGGATCCCGCGACCGACCGCGTGCTGCTGATCGAGCAGATGCGCGTCGGCCCCTTCCTCCGCGGCGCGTCCAACCCCTGGACGCTGGAGCCCGTGGCCGGAATCGTCGATGCCGGCGAGAGCGTCGAGGCCGCCGCCCTGCGCGAGACGGCGGAGGAGGCGGGCCTGACCGGCATCCGGCTGACGCGCATGTTCGCCTTCTACCCGTCGCCCGGATCCTCGACCGACTACTTCCACGCCTTCGCGGCGACCGCCGACCTTTCGGCGCATGACGGGCATCTGGGCGGTCTCGACAGCGAGGCCGAGGATCTGCGCGCCCACGTGATCCCGCTGGCCCGGGCCCTCGATCTCGTCGATACCGGCGAGATCTCGGCCGGCCCGCTGATCGCGATGCTGCTCTGGCTCGAGCGGAACCGCCACCGGCTGAGGGCCGCTCCCGCGGGGTCGTGAGGCCGCCTCTCCTTGAACCCCGCGGGGGCGGGCCATAGGACATTGCGAAGAGGCGCGTTGCGGCGAAGGGACGGATCCATGGACTTCAGGACGAATCTGGCGGACGCCATCGGGAACACGCCGCTGATCAAGCTGCGCCGCGCGTCGGAAGAGACGGGCTGCACCATCCTCGGCAAGGCCGAGTTCCTGAACCCCGGTCAGTCGGTCAAGGACCGCGCCGCGCTCTACATCATCAAGGATGCGATCGCGCGGGGCGAGCTGAAGCCGGGCGGGACGATCGTCGAAGGCACGGCCGGCAATACCGGCATCGGCCTCGCCCTCGTCGGGGCGTCGATGGGCTTTCGCACCGTGATCGTCATCCCCGAGACGCAGAGCGAGGAGAAGAAGGACATGCTCCGCCTCGCCGGGGCCGAGCTCGTCCAGGTGCCCGCCGCGCCCTACAAGAACCCGAACAACTACGTCCGCTATTCCGGCCGTCTCGCCGAGGAGCTGGCCAAGGACAGCCCGGCGGGGGTGATCTGGGCGAACCAGTTCGACAACACGGCCAATCGGCAGGCCCATGTCGAGACGACGGGACCGGAGGTCTGGACCCAGACCGACGGCAAGGTCGACGGCTTCGTCTGCGCCGTCGGCTCGGGCGGCACGCTGGCGGGCGTGGCCGAGGTGCTGCAGCCGAAGGGCGTGAAGATCGGGCTCGCCGATCCCGAGGGGGCGGGCCTGTTCCAGATCTATACCGGACAGGAGAACCCGGGCGATTCCATCACGGAAGGGATCGGGCAGGGGCGCATCACCGCCAATCTCGAGGGGTTCACCCCCGATTTCGCGTGGCGCATTCCCGATGCCGAGGCACTGCCGATCTGCTTCGACCTCCTGAGCGAGGAGGGGCTCTGCCTCGGCGGATCGTCGGGCGTGAACGTCGCGGGCGCGATGCGCATGGCGAAGGAGATGGGTCCGGGCCACACGATCGTGACGATCCTGTGCGATTACGGCACGCGCTACCAGTCGAAGCTCTACAATCCGGACTTCCTGCGCGGGCGGAACCTGCCGGTGCCGTCCTGGATGACGGACGGCCCCCGGTCCATTCCCGGCGTCTTCGAGGATTCATGACCCGCGCGCCCGCGGCGGCGCTGGGCGCCGTCCTCGCCCTGGCGCTCGGCTGGGCGGCGTCGGCCGTGCCGGCGCAGCAGACAACGGAGACGCCGGGTGCCGAACCCGCGCCGGCCGAGTCGCCCGTCGAGTCGATCGTCGACGAGATCGTCGATGCCGTGCCCGAGGTCGGACCGACCGACACGGCCGAAGAGGCGGGCGCGGGCGATGGGGCGGACGGGGGCGAGGCCGAGGGGGAGAGTCCCGGGGAAGAGCCCGCGGACGGGTCGGTGCCCGCACCGACCTTCGCCGCGACGGAGGGGGCTGCGGAGGGGGCGGGCGTGCCGCAGATCTCTTCCGGCGTGCTCGATGCCGAGGATTACGCCGACTGGGCGCGCACCGTCGAGCGGGCCGAGACGATGGTCTCGGGCAGCGCGGGGTCGAATTTCGGGCTCGACCGGCTGCGCAGCGAGCTGGTGACCTGGCGCGACCGGTTCCTCGCCGCGGAGAACACCAATGCGGGTCGGATCGAGACGGTGCAGGACCGGCTCGCCGCGCTCGACCCCGCGCCCGAGGATGCCGCGACCGAGGCGGAGGCGGTGACCGAGCTGCGCGAGGCGCTGAAGGCCGAGATCGCCCAGCTGTCGATGCCGGCCGTCTTCGCCGCCGAGGCGCGCGCCCAGGCCGGTGGATTGATCACCGAGATCGACACGATCCTGCGCCAGCGCGAGATGGACCGTCTCGCCACGCGCTCGCTCTCGCCGCTGCTGCCCTCGACCTGGCAGGCGGCGGGGCATCTGGTGGCCGAGAGCGGCCGGCAGATCGCGGCGGAGGTCCGGCACACGGCCGGGGTGGTCGCGTCGGGCCAGCACGGGGAAGAGGTCGTCACCGCGATGGCGCTGATCGCGCTCGGCGCGGTGCTGCTGACGCTGCTGCGCCTGCCGGGCAGCCGGCTGATCCGGCGTCTCTCGGTCAGCGACCGGCGGGCCGCGCCGGCGCTGCTGTTCCTCGTCTCGCTGGGCTTCATCGTCTGGCCCGTGCTGGGCGTCGTCCTGCTGGCCGTGGCGGCCGAGGTGCTGCTGGTGCAGGCGCCCGTCCTGACCGCCCTGGCCGGGGCCGCGCCGACCGCCGCGATCGGCCTGTTCGTGGCGAGCTGGATCGGCGGCCATCTCTTCGGCAGCATCCCGCCCCCGCCGGTCCCGCTCGACTTCGCCGATCCCGTGCGACGCAAGGCGCGCCGGCTGATCCTGCGGCTGGGGATCGGATCCGCCGCCCTCTTCATGCTCGACGGGCTGCTGCGCGGCCTCGGCGAGCAGGCCAGCACCGACGGCGAGGTCGTCCTGAGGCTGGTGCTGAACCTCGTCATCGCGGTGACCCTCTACCGACTGGGCAAGCTCTTCGCGCAATCGGGCACCGGTACGGGCGAGGACACCGTCGACGACGTCTCGGAAAGCTCGTTCCGGCACGCCCTGCTCGCCAATCTCGGGCGGGCCGCGATGGCGGTGGCGATCGTGGCCACGATCGCGGGCCTCCTCGGCTATGCGACCGCCGCGGGCGCCGCGATCCGCGCCGCCATCGGCACGCTGGAGGTGCTGGCGGTCCTCGTCGTGCTGCAACGGCTGGTCTTCAGCCTCTACACGATCTTCACCCGCGGCCAGCGCGGGGTCGAGGAGGCGCTGCTGCCCGTCCTCGCCGCGACGATCCTGTTCTTCCTGTCGATCCCGCTGCTCGCCCTCGTCTGGGGCGCCCGGCCCGAGGACCTGTGGGAGATCTGGTCCCGGTTCCAGGCCGGGCTCTCGCTGGGCGAGACCCGGATCTCGCCCTCCGACTTCGTGTTCTTCCTCGTCGTCTTCGTCGCGGGCTACGTCCTGACGCGGATGCTGCAATCTCTGCTGCGCTCGACCATCCTGCCGCGCACGCGGCTCGACGTGGGGGCGCGGACGGCCATCGTCTCGGGTCTCGGCTATGTCGGCATCTTCCTGGCCGCGCTCGTCGCGATCGTCAGCGCCGGGATCGACCTCTCCTCGCTCGCCATCGTGGCGGGGGCGCTGTCGGTCGGGATCGGCTTCGGCCTGCAGAACATCGTGTCGAACTTCGTCAGCGGGATCATCCTGCTGATCGAGCGCCCGATCAGCGAGGGCGACTGGATCGAGGTGGGCGGCCAGATGGGCTATGTGCGCGACATCTCGGTCCGGTCCACCCGGATCGAGACCTTCGACCGCACGGACGTGATCGTGCCGAACGCCGATCTCGTCTCGGGCCAGGTGACGAACTGGACGCGGGGCAACAATGTCGGCCGGGTCATCGTGCCGGTGGGCGTGGCCTACGGCTCGGACACCGACAGGGTCGCCAGCGTGCTGCGCGAGGTGGCCGAGGGGCATCCGATGGTCGTGCTGACCCCTCCGCCGGCCGTGCTCTTCCGCGGTTTCGGCGCCTCGTCGCTCGATTTCGAGATCCGGGCGATCCTGCGGGACGTCAACTTCGTCCTGAACGTGCAATCCGAGATGAATTTCGAGATCGCCAAGAAGTTCGCCGAGGCGGGGATCGAGATCCCCTTCCCGCAGCAGGATCTGTGGCTGCGCAATCCCGAAACGCTCCGCCAGCCGGTCTCGCACGGGACGCCCGCGGCCGCATCGTCCAGCCCGGCGCAGGGCCAGCCGGAGGAGGGCGAGGGCGAGGCGACCTGACCTTCCCTCGCGCGCCGCTCCCGCCCCCTTCGCGTGCCTATTCCGCGGCGATCGTCGGCGGGACCGGGCGCTGTTCCACCGCCGGGGCCGGCGGCGCGGGCGTCCCGGCCCGGGCGGCGGGCGGCAGCTCGATCGCGGGGAAGTCCACCGGGCCGGCCGGGGCATCCCGTCCGGCGATGGCGCGGTCGTAGAGCGCCTCGTAGGCGTCGATCATCGCGGCGAGCGAGAACCGCGCCTCGACCCGGGCGCGCGCCGCCTCGCGCGGCAGGGCCAGCGCCTGGCGCAGGGCCAGGGCCAGGGCCGGGGCATCGTCCGGCGGGGCATAGGCCCCGCTCTCGCCGATCACCTCGCGCACCGCGCCCATCTCGGTCGCGGCGACGGGCAGACCGCAGGCCATCGCCTCGATCGCGGCGAGGCCGAAGGGCTCGTCCCAGTGGGGCGTGAACATCAGCGCCGAGGCGCGGCCGAATTCCCGCGCGAGATCGGCCCCCGAAAGATGACCACCATAGCGCACGTCGCCGCGCAGGAAGGGGCGCACCTCGCCCTCGAAATAGTCGCGATGCTCGATCGCGCCGAAGATCGTCAGCGGCACGCCCGCGATCTGCGCCGCCTCGGCGGCGAGAGCGGTGCCCTTGTTGGGGGTGATGCGGCCCGCCCAGACCGCCCTGCCGTCGCCGGCGGGCGAGAACGGCCAGTCGGCGAGGTCGATGCCGTTGCCGACGACATGCGCCGCCTCGGGCGCGCCCTCCGGCCACCAGACCTGCCGCTGCCGCTCGGAGCAGACGGTGAAGCGCGACCAGGGCGCGGCGCTGGCATGGACCGCGCGGCGCAGGGCGTCGAAGGGCGGGACATGCAGCGAGGTCAGCGTCGGCACCCGGTCCCGCCGGGCGAGGCGCGGCAGGTAGCGGTGCAGCGTGTTGTTGTGGACCACGTCGTAGGCCCCGGACCCGATCTCGGGCAGCGCGGCCGCGAAGGCATCGTCGAGCACCCGGTTCAGCGTGTCGGTGCCGTGGAACTCGTGCCAGGGATAGGCGCGGTCGTAATGCTCGGCGACGACTGGCCGCAGCGTGACACCCGCATCGCTGTCGCCCGCCGCGAACAGCGTGACCTCGTGCCCGCGCGCGGCCAGCCCGCGCGCGAGATGCCAGGAATGCGCCTCCATCCCGCCCATGAACGGGGCCCGGATCGGATGCCGGATATGGCTGACAAGGGCGATGGAGAGGGGGCGCATGTCAGCTCACTCCGCCGCGATGCCGAGGAGGGCGGACTGCTCGCGCTCCACCTCCTTCTCGCGCTCCACCGTCGCGACCCGCTCGGGCTCGATCCGCTGCAGCTTGTCGAGCACGCGGCGGGTATTGGCATAGGGCATGTTCCCGGTCTGCCGGCAGAGCGCGAAATCCGCCTCGTTCGGCTCGCGCAGGATCCGCAGGCCCGACGCCGTCGGCTCGATCAGCCCCATCAGGCGGAACCCGTAGAGCCAGTGTTCCATCGTCCGGTGCCCCCAGCGGGTCGCGAAATATTCCGCGTTGCGGATCACGCTGGCGACCTGATGGATCGGCGGCATGCAATGGGCGTGATACTGGTGGTAGACGCGCGCGCCCCTGGTCCACCAGATGTCGATGTCGCGGTCGTCGAGCACCCGGCCGAAATCGGTATCCTCGCCACCATAACCGTAATAGCCCTCGTCGAAGCCGCCCGAGCGGCTCCAGTCCTCCCGGTGCATGGCGAAGTTCAGCGACCAGAAGCAGCGGTAATCCTCGCAGGCCTTCAGCCCGTGATCGGGCGGTCCCTGCCGGTCGGAATGGCGCACGCCCTCGGCCGCGAAGCGCTCGAAATCGAGCCCCTGCGCCGTTGCCCCCTCGCGCAGGTAGAGCACCTCGCCCATCACCAGGCCGCGCCCGTCGGAGCAGGCCTCGGCATAGTCGGCGACCAGGGTCGGGGCGGGAATGCAGTCGACATCGACGAAGGCCAGCACCTCGCCGCTCGCGGCGGCGGCGACCGCGTTCCGCGCCGCGGCCAGGGGCAGCTCGCCCCGCACCTTGCGGACGAGGATCTGCCGGACCGGGAAGGGCGCCTCGGGCAGCGCCTCGTAGGGCGCGTCCTGCATGACGCCGACGATCAGCTCGACCGGCGGCTGGGTCTGGGCGGCGAAACCGCGCACCACATTGGCGAGATGCGCATCGCGGCCGGCGGCGATGGTCAGGGCGGAAACGGATCTCATTGTAGCTCCTTCTCGAAGGCTTTGGCGGTGTCGGGTCGGGGAGACGGGGCGGCGGCGGGACGCCAGAGCCGCCCGATCAGCCCCTCGATCCAGTCGGCGGTCTCGGCGGCCGCGCGCGGCGCGACGAGGGCGCGCTGGCGGTGCGGATCATGGTCGGCGCGGGCCCGCGCCACGGCGGCCTGCCAGGCATGGGCCGAGGCGGGCAGGTGGGGCAGGTGCGTCGCGGCGCCGGCCGCCTGCAGGGCGCGGGCCTTCTCGATTTGCTCGTCGAAGTAGCGCCATTCGGGCACGGCGAGCCACGGCTTGCCGGCGGCAAGGACCTGGTGGCAGGTCGTGTTCCCGGTCGAGGCGACGACGAGGTCCGCGGCGGCGATCCAGTCGGCCGCGTTGTCGACCCAGCCGGGCAGCGACAGGTTGGCGGGCAGCGTGGCGTGCCAGTCGCGCTGGACCGCGCCGATCACCACCCAGTCCATGTCGGGAAAGGTCCGGGCGGCGACGCCGAGCGGCGCCTCGGCCACCCCGTTGCCGCCGCCGCCCGACACGACGAGGGCCAGCGGGCGATCCCCGGTCCGGCCGAGCCGCGCGCGGGCAGCCGCCGCGTCCGGCATCCCGGCGTCGATGCCGAGGCCGGGGGCGAAATGGATCTTGCCCCGCATCGCCGCATCCCAGCCGGGCTGGGCCAGCGCCTCGTGGAACGGGGCGAGCAGGCCCGCCGCCCCGTCATAGGCGGCGCGGTGGCCGGGATCGCTCCGGTCGCCGTGCTGCAGCACCTTGACATGGGGGACCGAGCAGATGCGGGCCAGCTGCGCGACCTCGGCGCTCACGTCCGAGATCATCAGCGCGGGATCGGCGGCATCGAACCAGGCGGTCATCGTCGCCATCGCCCGCCGGATCGACCCCCAGCCGAGCGGGGCGCAATGCAGCGTCTGCGGCGTCGCGACCCAGTCCATCTCGGCGGCGTCCTCGGGGCGCTCGAAGAGCGAGGGGATCCGCTCGATCCGCGCGCCCCTCCGGAGCGGGGGGAATATGTCGTCCCGCGCGCAGAAGATCGTCACCGGGCGATCCTCGGGCAGGGCGTTGACGAGGGCCGCGCAGCGCTCGGCATGGCCGCGGCCCTGGTGATGGACGAAATAGCCGACAGGGCGGGCCGGGCTGCCGGGCAGGTCGATCGTGTCACGCATCGGATCGGCTCCTTCTCGGGATCATTCGGCGGCAACGACGCCCCGGCGGGGAGGGCGGGCGGCGGGGGCGAGGCCGAGCCGCGCCAGCCCGTCGAGCACGCCGTCCGCATGGGGACGGCCTGCGCGCCAGGCGGTCCGGGCCGGGGCGGTCTCGGGCGAGGCGTTCGCCGGCAGGATGCCGGCAAAGGCCTGCAGCATGTCGAGGTCGTTGCCGCTGTCGCCAGCCACCGCGACCCGGTCCTCTGCGAGGCCCAGGCGGCGCGCCTCGAAGCGGACGGCGGCGGCCTTTCCCGTATGCGGGGCGAGCACGTCGAGCAGGCGGTCGTGGGAATGGACGACGAGGGCCGGCAGCCCGGCCGCGTCCAGCGCATGCCGCGCGGCCTGCGCGCCGGAGGCGTCGGCGACGAAGCTCAGCTTCCAGCGCCGCTGGTCGTGCGCCGCCTGCGGCCGAAGCCCGATCGGCGCGAGCGACGCGGCGATTTCCGCCTGGTCCCAGTCCCGGTCCGCCTCTGCCTGCCAGTCGGGGCAGAGCGCGAAGGCGCCCGAGCGCAGGGGGCGCCAGATCTCCGTCCCGACGGAGGAGAGGAACAGGTCGGGCATCGGCAGGTCCCATTCGGCGAGGACGCGGCGCGCCTCGGGCAGGGATCGGCCGGTGGCGATGGCGAAATGCAGTCCCGCCGGGCGGTTCCGGTGCCAGCCGGCGAAGCGCGCGGCGGCCGCCCGGTCGCCGGTCAGCGTCCCGTCGAGATCGGAGGCGAAGAGATGGCGCGCGATCCCGGGCCGCGGCGCCCGGGCATGGAGCGATGCCGCGATCCCCTCCACCCGCGCGGCCCAGCCTTGCCAGCTGTAGAGGCGCCGGGCTCGGCTTCCGGCCCTGCGCGCGCGGTCGCGGGCCTGCGGATCCTCGAGCACGGCACGGATGCCGCGGGCGATGTCGGCGGGATCGGCCGGGTCGACCAGTTCGCCCGAGCCGAGATTGCGCAGGATGTCGACCGGCCCGCCGTTCCGGGTCGCCACGACCGGAACGTCGGCCTGCGCCGCCTCGATCAGCGTCAGGCCGAAGGGCTCGTGATGCGCGGGATTGACGAAGACCCCGCCCCGCGCCGCGAGGGCGTAGAGCGCGGCGATGTCGGCGCCGTCGTGATGCGGCGGCAGCGCGACCCGCCCGCGCAGGCCCAGCCGCTCGACCGCGGCGGCGAGCGCGGCGTGGATGCGGGCTGCCTCGTCGGTGGCGTCGGGCGCGGCATGGAGGCCCGCCACGATGACGAGGTTGGACCGCGCGACGAGGTCCGGATCCGCGCCCCAGCCCTCGACCAGCGCGCCGAGGTTCTTCTTGGCGATGGGCCGCGCGACGGCGAGGACGACGGGCTTGTCCGGATCGTCCAGATGCGGCGCGAGAAGGGCGCGGGCCCGGTCGGGATCGCCCACCTCGCGGGTCGCGACGCCGGGGCTGACGCGGTGGATCCGCCCCTCGGCCCCGGGGTCGGCGACGACCAGCTGGCGTTCGGCCTCGTCCCGGGACGAGGCGACGATCGCGCCCGCGCCGGCGATGGCCGCGTCCTCGCGCGCGATGCGCCGGGCGAGGCCGCCCTCGGCCGGCAGCCCGGCCTGGGATTTCTCGCGTCCCAGCGAATGGCTGTGGTAGATCCAGGGGATCCCGAACCGCGCCTCGGCCGCCCGTGCCAGCACGGCGGCATCGGCGAAATGGGCGTGGATCACGTCGGGGCGGGGGCCCTCCGCCAGCATCGCCAGGAAAGCGTCTGACAGGGCCGGGATCTCGGCCTCGAGGGCCTCCTTGCTGAGGTAGTCGCGACGCGCCGTCCGGAGCCGGCGGATACGGCAGCGCGGCGCGACCTCCTCGACCGGCTCGGCGTGGCAGGCGCCGAGCGCGGGCGCGTCGAAGGCACGGGTCACGATCTCCACCATCCGGGTGCCGGGCCGCTCGGCCTGGGCCATCGCGGCGCCGAGGACATAGGCGATGTGACCGCCGGTATCTTCCGTCAGGCCATAGGCGACGGGCGGCCGCCGGAGGCAACCGCCGAGGGCGACGTGGATGACGTGCATCACACCTCCTCTGGCAAAATCATCGATGTCGGGAGACCGCTTCGGGCGCTCGCAGTTGGGCAGATAACCTCCCCCCCCCTCCACGGGTTCCGAAGAGTCTCGGAACCCGTCGCGGCAGGGGAAGCTTGAGCCGGAAAGGAGGGCCGCCATGACCCCGTCATCGTCACGCGCCGACCGGCCGGAGCCCCGTCCACGCTGGGTTTTCGTCGGCGGGCTGCATCGGTCGGGGACCTCTCTGCTGACCCGGCTCATCTCCGCCCATCCCGCGGTCTCGGGGATCGAGGGCGCCCCCGTGCCCGAGAACGAGGGCGTCTTCCTGCAGGGCGCGATCCCGCATACCGCGCTCAGCGGGATTCCCGGCGCCTTCGCCCGCGACGCCGACCAGCATCTGGTGGAGGGCAGCCGCCACGACACGCTGGAGACGGCCCTGCGGCTGGAGCGGGACTGGGCGCCGTGGTTCGCCCCGGGCGCGGCGTGGCGGATCGAGAAGTCGCCGGTGAACCTGCTGCGGACCCGGCTCTACCAGCAGCTCTTTCCGGGCGCGCATTTCATCCTCATCACCCGTCATCCGGGCCCTTCGGTCGCGGCAGTGGCGAAGTGGAGCGACGAGGGACCGGCGCGGCTGGCCGAACACTGGGACATCGCCCACCGGCTGGTCCTCGGCGATCTGCCCTACCTGCATGCCTGCCTGATCCTGCGATACGAGGATCTGGTCGCGGACACGGCCGGCCAGCTCACGGCGGCGCTCGCCTTTCTCGGTCTGTCCACGGACGGCATCGCGCCGCCCGAGGCGGTGCGGGACGGCAATGCAGATTACCCGGCCGAGGGGGACGCTCCGGTCTCCGAGGTCGCGGCCCGGTTCGGCTACGGCCCCCGGTCCGGCCCGCAGGTCGGCCTGCCGAAGGACCTGCGCTGCCGTCATCCGCTGCGGGAGGTGCGCGAGGCGGTCGCGGCGGTGGACGTGCTGCGCCGGTGAGGATCCACCGCCCGGAGGCGATGGACGGGGCCTAGTCGCGGAGCCGTCCGGCCCGACCGCCGCGCCGCGTCGCCACGACCCGGTTCGGCAGATCGTCGAGCACCGCCTGCCGCGCCGCGGCATCCATCCGGCCCCAGGCGGCGATCTCGTCGATGGTGCGCTTGCAGCCGGTGCAGAGCCGGGATTGCGGATGGATCACGCAGATCTTCACGCAGGGACTCTGCGGCTCGGGCCGCGTCCAGACGGCATCATTCATCGCGCGCCCCCCAGACGGGCCAGCCGGTCGAGGCAGCCCTGCAGGATCAGCCCCGCCGCGACCTGGTCGATCACCTCGGCCCGGCGCCGGCGCGAGGTATCCGCCTCGATCAGCGCGCGCTCGGCCGCGACGGTCGAGAGGCGCTCGTCCCAGAAGGCGATGGGCAGGTCGGTCAGCCGCGAGAGGTTGCGGGCGAAGGCGCGGGTCGACTGGGCGCGCGGCCCCTCGCTTCCGTCCATGTTGCGCGGAAGGCCGAGGACGATCCCGCCCGCCTCGCGCGTCTCGGCCAGCGCGATCAGGCGCTCCGCCTCGGCGGTGAACTTGCTGCGCCGGATCGTCTCGACCGCGCTGGCGATCGTCCGCAACCGGTCCGACGCCGCGACGCCGATCGTCTTCGTCCCGAGATCCAGCCCCAGCAGCCCGCGCATCGGGGGCAGGGCAGCGGCGAAGTCCCCGATCTCTTCGTGGATCATCCGTCCAGCCCCGCCTGTTCCGCCGCCGCGTCGATGATCGCCATGTCCCGCTCGGAGGCGGCGAAGACCTCGCGCGCCTCGCCCAGGATCGCGGCGGCCCGCTCGGTCTCGCCCAGCACGGCCAGCGAGGTGACGAGCCGGGCCCAGTCCTCGGCCGGTCCGCCTTCCTCGGCGAGCCGGGTGGAGAGTTGCGCCACCATCCCCTCGACCATCGCCTGCCGCGACCCGGGATCCATCCCCTCGGCCGCCGCGATGTCGGCGGCGCTCGGCCCGCGCTGCGCCGGCGGGGCGTAGTCGATCCCGGCCGCCTGCGCGGCGAGGGGGATCTGGTCGCGGGCCAGCCGGGTATGGATCGACGCCGGATCGCCGCCTTCCGCGACGGGCCGCCAGAGCTCGAAGGCGAGGTCCGGCCGGTCGGTCTGCGCGTAGAGCAGGCCAAGCGTGTAGCGCGCCGCCGGCTCGTCCGAATCCTCGGCCAGCACGGCGCGCACCAGCGCCTCGGCCTCGGGCGAGACATAGCCGGAGGCGGCGGCGACGTAGAGATCGGCCAGCAGCGTCCGGTCGGCGATGCCGGCCTCGTCCCCCCGCAGGCGGAGCACCTCTTCCTGCGCGCGGGCGGCCGCGGCATAATTGCCGAGCTGCCCCTCGTGCCGGGCCAGCAGGCGCCAGCCCTCGATGTCGTCCGGTCGGGTGGGCGCGATCTGCCGCAGCCGCTCGATCAGGGCGGCATAATCCTCGGGGATCTCGGGGGCGGGGGGCTGCGGCATCGCGGCCGCCTCGGCCTCGGCGGCGGTCTGGTCCATCCGCCCGTCCCGCATCGCGGCTGACGCGGCGATCCGCTCGGCCCGCGGCAGGTCGCCCGCGCCCGGCGCGCCGATCACGGCATAGAGCGACAGCCCCCCGGCCAGGACCACCAGGCCCGCCAGCGCGGCCGGCCAGCGGGCCGGCCCCTCGGTCGCGCGCGCGGCCCCGGCCCGGTCGGCGGCGATAAGGCGGCGGGCGATCTCGGCCCGCGCGCGCTCGGCCTCCTCGGCGCCGATCGTGCCGCGGGCCAGGTCGCGATCGACCTCCTCCAGCTGCGCCCGGTAGAGCGCGACATCGGACCGCACCTCCGTCTCGCGGCGACCGGCGGACAGCAGCGGACGGGCGACATAGGCCGCCACGAGCAGGGCGAGCAGCGCGAAGACGGCCCATGACAGCATGGCGGGACGGCCCCTTTCGGCCCTGGATCGGATCGCAACCGTTCCTACCGGCCGCGCCGCCGCGGCGGAAGGGCCGATCACGCCCCCGCGACCCCGGGCCGCGCCTCCGCCGTGCTCTCCGAGGCGCGTGTCGTTTTCGCCCATCGAGGCGCCGCCTGCGGTCCGATGCCGCGCTTGCGTCCGGGGCAATGAGGCGCGAGGAGACGCCCCGTCGCCACCGCCTGCAGGAGTGCCCGCCCGATGACGCGCTATTCCGTCTTCGCCATCGCCCGCGAGGCGCTGCGCCACCACGAAGGGTGGGAGCGGGCGTGGAGATCGCCGGCCCCCAAGGCGCGGTACGACGTCGTCGTCGTCGGCGCGGGCGGTCACGGCCTCGCCACGGCGTATTACCTCGGCAGGAATTTCGGCATCACCAATGTGGCGGTGATCGAGAAGGGCTGGCTCGGCGGCGGCAATACCGGCCGGAACACGACGATCATCCGCTCGAACTACCTGCAGGACCCCTCGGCCGCGATCTACGAGAAGTCGCGCTCGCTCTACGAGACGATGAGCCAGGACCTGAACTACAACGTCATGTTCTCGCCCCGCGGCGTGATGATGCTGGCCCAGACCGAGCACGAGGTGCGCGGCTACAAGCGCACCGCCCATGCCAACGCGCTGCAGGGCGTCGAGACGCAGTTCATCGGTCCCGAGCGCGTCAAGGAACTCTGCCCGATCATCCATATCGAGGGGCCGCGCTACCCGGTGCTGGGCGCGCTCTGGCAGCCGCGCGGCGGCACGGCCCGCCACGATGCCGTCGCCTGGGGCTATGCCCGCGCCTGCAGCGCCATGGGCATGGACATCATCCAGCAATGCGAGGTCACGGCGATCCACCGGAACGGCGAGGGCGGCGCGGTCAGCGGCATCTCCACAACGAAGGGAGAGATCGCCTGCGGCAAGCTCGCCATCGTCGTCGCCGGGCATACGGGCCAAGTCTGCGGCCTTGCCGGTTTCCGCATGCCGATCGAGGCGCTGCCGCTGCAGGCGCTGGTGTCGGAGCCGATCAAGCCCTGCATGGACGTGGTCGTCATGGCCAACACGGTGCACGGCTACATGAGCCAGTCCGACAAGGGCGAGATGGTGATCGGCGGCGGCACGGACGGCTACAACGCCTTCACCCAGCGCGGCTCGTTCCACCATATCGAGGAGACGGGCCGCGCCCTGGTCGAGACCTTCCCGATGATCTCGCGGCTGAAGATGCTGCGGCAATGGGGCGGGATCGTCGACATGACGGGCGACCGCTCGCCCATCCTGTCGAAGACGCCGGTGCCGAACGTCTTCGTCAATTGCGGCTGGGGCACGGGGGGATTCAAGGCGATCCCGGGATCGGGCTGGGCGATGGCGGAGCTGGTGGCCAAGGGCGAGCCCGGGCCCCTGACGGCCGCCTTCGGCATGGATCGCTTCCGCGAGGGGCGCTTCATCGACGAGAGCGTCGCGGCCGGTGTGGCGCATTGACCACGATGCGTGACATTCCGGCCCCGGGGCCCGCACCGGCGACGCTTGGCCGAGTGGCCGCGCGGCGCTCGGCTGCCGGGCGCCGAGCGTCGACGGGGGGGCTTTCGCCCGCCCCGCGGCGGGTGCATCGGGGCGGGGCTGTCAGCCCGGAGGTTCCGACATGGTCGATTACGTCTCGAATCGCGCATCGCGCGGAAGTGCCGGCGGGGGCATCGCCCTCTTCGTCGTCGCCGGGATCGCCTCGATGGTGGTCGGTCTCGCCGTGCTCGACGGCCTGTCCGGCTGGCCCGAGGACGATTCCGTCACCGTGGCCGAATGATCGCGGTTCGGCGAAAGAACGCGCATCGCGCGCACGGAATCACATAATCGGGAACGGGTGGGAACTCTCCTACGTTGGGCGGTCAATCGAAGACCCCAAGGAGACCTTCCCATGGCCGATCCGAACCGCCCCAACGACCCGGCGCGCACAAACGCCTCGTCCTCGTCCACGACCGTCAAGAAGTCTGGCGGAGGCGGGACGATCGCCTTCATCCTGGCGGCGGTCGTCATCGTCGTCATCGTCCTGTTCTGGCTCTTCAGCGGTGACGCCGACACGGCCGTCGAGCAGGATGCCGAAGCCGCCGCTGCCGGCGCCGAGGCCGAGATCGACGAGGAGGCCGCGGATGTCGGCGCCGAGATCGACGACGCCGCGGCCGGTGCCGATGCCGCGCTCGACGATGCTGCCGCCGAGACCGAGGAAGCCGTCGACGATGCCGGCGCCGCGATCGATGATGCGGCCGCCGATGCCGAGGCTGCCGTCGACGACGCTGCCGCCGACACTGCCGATGCCGTCGAGGATGCCGGCGACGCGGTCGAGGGCGCTGCCGACGACGCTGCGGCCGAGATCGACGCCGAGGTTGGCCCCGCCGCCGATGGCGACGAAGAGGTCGACGCCGAAGTCGTGGACGAAACGGCCAACTGATCCGGTCGCGGGCGCGGTCGCGCCCCGCTCCGCCATTGCCGCCGCGGCCCGTCCGGGCCGCGGCACGTTCCATCCCGGGCCCGCAGGCGCTTGCCGCCCTGCGGGCCCGTTCTCGTGCGTGGAGGCCCCGACGTGCTGACCCTCACCTGTCCCTGCTGCGGCACGACCGCCGAGGAGACCGAATTCGCTCCCGGCGGCGAGGCGCATCTCAAGCGCGTCGGGCCGGGGTCGGACGATGCGGCCTTCGAGGAATACATGTTCCTCCGCGAGAATCCGAAGGGCGTCCATTTCGAGCGCTGGCGTCACGCCTATGGCTGCGGCAAGTGGTTCCACGCCGCCCGCTGCACCGTCACGATGGATGTGTTCGGCACCTATTCCGCGCAGGTGACCGAGCCCCCGCAGGAGATCCGGGACCGCATCTCGGCCAGACGGCCAGGCTGGAGCTGGAGGGAATTCGCATGAGCACGCGCCTGTCCCGCGGAGGGCGGAAGATCGAGCGCCGCCGCGCCGTCTCCTTCACCTTCGACGGCCGGAAGATGACGGGGTTCGAGGGCGACACGCTGGCCTCGGCCCTGCTGGCGAACGGCCAGACGGTCGTCGGCCGGTCGTTCAAGTATCACCGTCCGCGCGGCATCGTCGCCTCGGGCGCCGAGGAGCCGAACGCGCTGATGAATCTCGGCGAGGGGGGCCGGTTCGAGCCGAACCAGCGCGCCACCACGCAGGAGCTCTATGACGGGCTGACGGCCGAGAGCCAGAACCGCTGGCCCAATCTCGACTTCGATGTGGGCGCGATCAACGCGCGACTCTCGCGCTTCCTGCCCGCGGGCTTCTACTACAAGATGTTCATCCATCCGCGCCCGCTGTGGAAGCACGTCTACGAGCCGTTCATCCGCAGGTCGGCCGGCCTCGGCAAGGCGCCGAAGCATCGCGACGCCGACACCTACGAGCATCTCTACGCCTATGCCGACGTGCTGGTGGCGGGCGGCGGCATCGCGGGCCTGCAGGCGGCGCTGAGCGCGGCCGAAGCGGGCGCCCGCGTGCTACTGGTCGAGCAGACCGCCCATTGGGGCGGCCGCGCGCCGCTCGACGCGCCCGACATCGACGGCATCCCGGCCGGGAGCTGGGTCCGGCAGGCCGTCGATCGGCTGGAGGCGATGGAGAACGTCACGCTGCGCCTGCGGACCATGGCCGCCGGGCTCTACGATCACGGCTACGCGTTGCTCTACGAGCGACTGGGCGACCACATGGCGGTGCCGGACGGGCCGCGCCATCGGCTCTGGCGGGTGCGCGCCGCGCAGACGATCGTGGCTACCGGCGCGATCGAGCGGCCGCTCTCCTTCGCCGGGAACGACCTGCCGGGCGTGATGCTCGCCTCGGCCGTGCGCGACTATGTCGTCGATTACGGCGTTTCCCCCGGGGACCGCACCGTGATCGTCACGAACAACGACGACGCCTACCGCACCGCCATCGCGCTGCATGAGGCCGGCCTGGTCGTGCCGGCAATCCTCGACGCCCGGCCGGAGGCGCGGGGCGCGCTGCCCGAGAGGGTCCGGGCCCTCGGGATCCGGGTCGAGACCGGGCGCGGCATCGCCTCGGCCAAGGGCGGCAAAGGCGTGAAGTCGGTCTCGGTCTGCCTTCAGGCCGGCGAGGGCGCGTCGCTGGAGGAGATCGCCTGCGACGCGGTCGCCATGTCCGGCGGCTGGTCGCCGGTGGTTCATCTCTGGTCCCATGTCGGCGGCAAGCTGCTCTGGGACGAGGGGGCCGCGATGTTCCGCCCCGACGGGGCGAAGCCCCCGACCGGAGCGGACGGCGCCGCGATGGCCATCTGCGCCGGCGCCGCCAATGGCGCGCTGCTCACCGGGGCCGTCCTGTCGGACGCCGCCGAGGCCGGCCGCCGCGCGGCGGCGGCATCGGGGCACGAGGCGGGCGAGGGGCCGGTCCCCGGCGTCGAGGAGGTGCCGGAGCAGCCCCTCGTGCCCGTCTGGCTGATGCCGCAGGGCGCCGGCCGCGACAAGCGCGCGAAGATGTGGCTCGACTACCAGAACGACGTGAAGGTGTCGGACGTGCGCCTCGCCGCGCAGGAGGGCTACGAGAGCGTCGAGCACACCAAGCGCTACACCACGCTCGGCATGGCGACCGACCAGGGCAAGCTGAGCAACATCAACGGCCTCGCGATCCTGTCGAACGCGCTGAACGCGCCGATCCCGCAGGTCGGCAC
Source organism: Wenxinia saemankumensis (assembly GCF_900141735.1). Lineage (GTDB taxonomy): Bacteria > Pseudomonadota > Alphaproteobacteria > Rhodobacterales > Rhodobacteraceae > Wenxinia > Wenxinia saemankumensis. The sequence continues at coordinate 621,968 of NZ_FQYO01000001.1, read as the reverse complement.
CACGACGTTCCGCCCGCCCTATACGCCCATCTCGATGGGCGCGATCGCAGGCGCGGCGCGGGACGAAGTGTTCCAGCCGGTGCGCCGTACCCCGATCCACGCCTGGCACGAGGCGCATGGCGCCGACTGGGAGCCGGTGGGCCAGTGGCGGCGGCCCTACTGCTACCGCCGCGGATCCGAGAGCCGGGAGGAGGCGGTGCGCCGCGAGGTGCTGAACACCCGCCAGAAGCTGGGGCTGCTCGACGCCTCCACCCTCGGCAAGATCGTGGTGAAGGGGCCGGATGCCGGCCGCTTCCTCGACATGCTCTACACGAACATGATGAGCACCCTGCCCATCGGCAAATGCCGATACGGCCTGATGTGCAACGAGCAGGGCTTCCTGATCGACGACGGCGTGGTCGCGCGCCTGTCCGAGGACAGCTGGCTCTGCCATACCACGACCGGCGGCGCGGACCGGATCCATGCCCATATGGAGGAATGGCTCCAGACCGAATGGTGGGACTGGAAGGTCTACGTCGCCAACGTGACCGAGGCCTATGCCCAGATCGCCGTCGTCGGCCCCCATGCCCGCGACGTGCTCGAAAAGCTCGGCGGGATGGATGTCGGCCGGGAGGCGCTGCCCTTCATGCACTGGGCGGAGGGCGAGATCGCGGGCATTCCGGCGCGGGTCTTCCGCATCTCGTTCTCGGGCGAGCTCTCCTACGAGATCGCCGTTCCCGCCAGCCGGGGGCAGGAGCTGTGGGACCGGCTGATCGAGGCGGGGGCGGAGTTCGGCGCGATGCCCTACGGCACCGAATGCCTGCACGTCCTGCGGGCCGAAAAGGGGTTCATCATGGTCGGGGACGAGAGCGACGGCACCATCTCGCCGCGCGACCTGAATCTCGACTGGGCCCTGTCGAAGAAGAAGGACGACTACATCGGCAAGCGCGGGATGGAGCGGTCCTTCCTCGCCGATCCCGAGCGGTGGAAGCTGGTCGGGCTGCAATCGACCGACGGGTCGGTCCTGCCGGAGGGTGGCTACGCCGTCGCCTCGGGGCAGAACGCGAACGGGCAGCGCAATGTCGAGGGGCGGATCACCTCGACCTACTACTCGCCCACGCTCGATCGGGGAATCGCGATGGCGCTCATCCGGCGCGGAACCGAGCGGATGGGCGAGACGGTGCGGATCGGCACGCTCGACGGCGGCGCGGTCGCCGCGCGGATCGTCGACCCGGTGGTCTACGACAAGGACGGGGAGAAGCTGCATGGCTGAGGCGACGATCCGGGAGGCCGGGCCCGTCGGCATGGTGACCTTCCGCGGCGACCTGGGCGCGGAACCCGTGCAGCGCGCGCTGGGCGAGGTGGCGGGCCTGGACCTGCCGGAGCGGGGCCGTGCCGCGATCGGCGCGCGCACGCTGCTCTGGATGTCGCCGGACGAGCTGATGCTGGTCTGCGACCGGGGAGAGGCCGGCGCATTGGCGGCGGATCTCTCCGCCCGGCTGGACGGAGTCCATCACCTCGCGCTCGACATCTCGGACGCGCGGACGGTCCTCGTCGTCGAGGGCGCGGTGCGCGAGGTTCTGGCCAAGCTGGCGCCGGTGGACCTTCATCCTTCGGTCTTCCCGGTCGGCGCCTTCCGCCGCACCCGGCTGAACCAGGTGGCGGCGGCATTCTGGCTGGTGTCCGAGACCGAGGCGCGGGTGATCTGCTTCCGCTCTGTGGCGGAGTACGTCCGCAAGCTGCTGGACATCTCGGCCGAGGCGCCGGTGGCGGGCCTCTACGACTGAGCGGGGAAGGGGGCCGCGCGCCCCCTGTCCCCGCGGCAGCGGCGCTTCCGGCGTCCCGCCCCGAGACGGGTCGGGATTTCGGCCATGTACTTCCGTCCGGCCGCGGCATCGCCGGCGGGGGGCCGGGGGCCGCGCGCTCAGATCTCGACGCTCTCCATCACCTTCGGCGTCCTGACATCGACACCCGGCAGCTTCTCCACCAGCTCCTGCGGGGACTGGGCGAGGGCGTCGAACGTGCCGTAATGGCAGGGGATGACGGTCCTGAAGTCGAAATACCGCTTCGCCGCCCAGGCCGCCTTGTCCATGTCCATGGTGAAGTGCCCGCCGCAGCACAGGATGCCGATATCGGGGGCGTAGTATTCGCCGAACCAGCCCATATCCGCCATGATGTCGGTGTCGCCCGTGGCGTAGATCGTGTGACCCTCGCCCGCGATCATGAAGCCGGCCTCGGATCCCGCCGGCTCCAGACCCTTGCCGCGCCAGTCGACAGAGGCCGAGTGGACGGCGTTGACCATGCTGACCTTCACCGCGCCGATGGCGACCGTGCCGCCCTTGCCGAAGGGCCGCAGTTCCGCCTCGCCGAAATAGCCGGATTCGCCCAGCTCGAAGATGCAGTAGACCGGCACGCCGAGCTCGGTGGCGATCCTGCCGACCTCGCTGGCATGGTCGCCGTGGCCATGCGTCAGCAGGATCGCCGTCGCGCCCCCGATCGCCTCCTCCCGATGCGCGTCGGGAAAGGAGGGATTCCCGTCGAGCCAGGGGTCCAGCAGCAGGACCTGGTCCTCGATCTCGATCCGGAAACTCGCATGACCCAGCCAGGTGATCTTCAACTTTCCGCTCCCGCGCATGTAGGTTGGCCGGGCAGGTAGGACCGGGGAGGGGCGTTGCCAGTGGACTGGACCGCGCAAGTGGACGGCTATTGCGAACGCGTGGGGCCGGGTCTCTGGGCCGAACCGGTCAACGCGGTGACGAACCTCGCCTTCCTCTTCGTCGCGGTTCTGGCCTGGCGCGCCGCGCGCGAGCCGGGCGGCTGGACGCTGTCGGCCATGCTGGGCGTGATCGGGGTGGCGAGCGGGCTGTTCCACACGGCCGCGACCGTCGCGACCGGGGCACTCGACTCGCTGTCCATCGCCGTCTTCGCCTTCACCTATCTCTGGCTGGCGACGGGCGATTTCCTCGGCCTGCACGGAAAGCTGCGGGCGGGAGTCTTCGCCGGGTTCGTCCTGCTTCTGGTCGCGGCGGTCCGCTACGCGGTCATCACCGCCCCCGTCCTGGGGGAGAACGCCGCCTATCTGGGGATCTGGGCGCTGATCCTCGGCTGGGGGCTGGGGCTGCGGGGCATGGGACTCGCCGCGGGGCGGGGCCTGCTGATCGCGGCGGTGATCCTCGGCCTGTCGATCCTGCTGCGCGCGCTGGACGGCCGGCTGTGCGGGAGCCTGTCGATCGGGACCCACTGGCTCTGGCACCTGCTGAATGCCGCCGCGCTCTGGTGGATGATCGAGGTGCGGCGGCGGCACCTTGGGGGGGCGGCGCGTGCTTGAAGGCCGGGGGGCGGGGCGGTAAAGCCCGGCCTGACCCCAAACCGACGAGGGCCCCATGTCCATCGACACAGAGACCGCCGCCCGCGTGGCCCATCTCGCCCGGATCCGGGTCGAGGAGGACCGACTTCCCGCGCTGGCGCAGGAGTTCAACACGATCCTCGGCTTCATCGAGCAGCTGAACGAGGTCGATGTCGAGGGGGTGGAGCCGATGACCTCGGTCACGCCGATGCGGCTGAAGCGCCGGGACGACGTGGTGACCGATGGCGGCCAGCAGGACGCGGTGCTGAAGAACGCGCCCGATGCCCGCGAGGGCTTCTTCGCCGTGCCCAAGGTGGTGGAGTAACCCCATGTCCGAGCTGAGCCGCCTGACCATCCACGCCGCCCGCGACGCGCTGGCGAAGGGCGAGACGACCGCCGCCGACCTGACCGAGGCCTGCCTGACCGAGATCGAGGGGGCGGGGGCGCTGAACGGCTTCGTCCACCACACGCCCGAGATCGCCCGCGACCAGGCCCGGGCCGCCGATGCGCGGCGCGGCGCGGACGCGCCCGCGCTGAACGGCATACCCCTCGGGATCAAGGACCTGTTCTGCACGAAGGGCGTGCCGAGCCAGGCCGCCAGCCGGATCCTGAGCGGCTTCCGCCCCGAATACGAGAGCACCGTCACCCGCAAGCTGTTCGAGAGCGGCGCGGTCATGCTGGGCAAGCTCAACATGGACGAGTTCGCCATGGGCTCGTCGAACGAGACCAGCACCTATGGCGACGCGGTGAACCCCTGGAGGACGGATGACCGCAAGCTGACGCCGGGCGGCTCCTCCGGCGGGTCGGCCAGCGCCGTGGCGGCGGATCTCTGCCTCGCGGCGACGGGCACCGATACCGGCGGGTCGATCCGCCAGCCCGCCGCCTTCACCGGCATCACAGGGATCAAGCCGACCTATGGCCGCGTCAGCCGCTGGGGCATCATCGCATTCGCTTCCTCGCTCGACCAGGCGGGACCGATGACGAAGGACGTGCGCGACGCGGCGATCCTGCTGCGCGAGATGTGCGGGCACGATCCGCTCGACAGCACCTCGGCCGACCTCGCCGTGCCAGATTTCGAGGCCGCGCTGACGGGCGACATCCGGGGCAAGACGATCGGTATCCCCCGCGAATACCGGATGGACGGGATGCCGGAGGAAATCGAGGCGCTGTGGACCCGCGGGCGCGAGATGCTGGCCGATGCCGGCGCCAGGATCGTCGACATCTCCCTGCCGCACACGAAATACGCCCTGCCGGCCTATTACGTCATCGCCCCGGCGGAGGCGTCGTCCAACCTCGCCCGCTACGACGGGGTGCGCTTCGGCCACCGGGCGAAGCTGGCGCAGGGCGACGGCATCGCGGACATGTACGAGAAGACCCGGGCCGAGGGTTTCGGGGACGAGGTGCAGCGCCGCGTGATGGTCGGGACCTACGTCCTCTCGGCCGGCTTCTACGACGCCTACTACAACCGCGCCCGCAAGGTCCGCACGCTGATCAAGCGCGATTTCGAGCAGGTCTTCGCGGAGGGCGTGGACGCGATCCTGACGCCCGCCACCCCGTCCGCCGCCTTCGGGCTGGGCGAGATGGCGCATGCCGATCCGGTGCAGATGTATCTGAACGACGTCTTCACGGTGACGGTGAACCTCGCCGGCCTGCCGGGCATCTCGGTGCCTGCGGGCCTCGACGGCAAGGGACTTCCCCTCGGCCTGCAGCTGATCGGCCGGCCGTGGGAGGAGGGCGATCTGCTGAACACCGCCTATGCGCTCGAGCGGGCCGCCGGATTTGTGGCCAAGCCCGAAAAGTGGTGGTAACTGGGGCGATCCCCTCGACCGGAGCCGTTCGATGCTGCGTCCCCTTCTGCTGACCGCCGCCCTTGCCGGCCTCGCCGCCTGCGCCGGGCAGGTGCCCGATAGCGGGCGTGGCGTCGGCACGTCGGATTATTCGCTCTACGAGCTGGAGCGCGCGCAGCGCGAGGCGGCGCTGCGCGGTCTGCCGACCGGCACGCCGATCGTGCCGCCCTCCGGGCCCGCGGGTGTCGCGGCGCCGGGCGTCAGCGCCACCGATCTGGCCGCGGCCGGGATCGGCCCGGCCGCCCCCGTCGCGACCGCGCCCCTCGGCGCGCCGGCCGCCGCCCCCATGGCCCCGGCGGGGGCCGTGCCGACCGCGCCCTCGACCCCCTACGACCCGGACCGGACGATGGGCGTGCAGGCCTCGCCCTCGAACGCCGCGATCTCGGACGAGCAGAACTTCGACGCCGTCGCCTCGCGCGAGAGCATCGAATCGGATGCGCAGCGGATGGCCCAGAACGCCGCCGCCTATCAGGTCGTGCAGCCGACAGCGCTGCCGCAGCGGACGCAGACCGGCCCGAACATCGTCGAATACGCGTTGAACGCGCCGAACCGGCGCGGGCAGGAATGGTATTCCCGCTCGATCCTCGCCACCCAGGGCCGGTTCGAGCGGAACTGCGCGGCCTATCGCAGCCCCGACGAGGCGCAGCGCGACTTTCTCGCCCGCGGCGGGCCCGAGCGTGACCGTCTGGGCCTCGACCCCGACGGGGATGGCTTCGCCTGCGGCTGGGATCCCGCGCCCTTCCTCGCTGCCGTGGGGCGCAGCTGACGCATCGCCTTTCGCCCTCCCCGAATCACGGGGAGAGACGGGACGGCGCGCGCCCGCGTTTCGTCGTGATCCACTACACCGCGATGGCGAGTTGCGCCGCCGCCGAGGCGCGGCTGCGCGACCCCGCCTTCGAGGTCTCGGCCCATTGGCTGATCGGCCGGGACGGCGAGGTGATCTCTCTCGTCCCCGAGGAGAGGCGCGCTTGGCATGCCGGCGCGGGGGAGTGGCGCGGCTGCCGCGACATCAATTCCGCCTCGATCGGGATCGAGCTCGACAATGACGGACGCTCGGCGTTTCCCGGGGCGCAGATCGCCGCGCTCGAGGCGGTGCTGCGGGGTATCCGGACCCGGTGGCAGATCGGCGCGGACGGGGTCATCGGCCATGCCGACATGGCCTACCTGCGCAAGTCCGACCCCGGCCCGCTTTTCCCCTGGGGGCGCCTGCACAAGGCGGGCCTCGCCGTCGCGCCGCCGCCCGTGATCCCCGCCAGGGGCCGGCCGCTCTCCCTCGCCGAGGTGATCGGCCGGCTCTGCCGCTTCGGCTACCGCCGGCCGGAGGGCGCGGACGAGAGCCGGGCGATGCTGATCGCGGTCAAGGACCGCTTCCTCCCCTTCTGGCGCGACGCCCCCCTGCTGCCGGAGCGAGGGGCGGACGAGCCGCATCTCGTCGAACTCTCCGGTCTGGCCCTTGCGCTGGGCGGGGCGCCGCGCCCGGGCGATTGACCGGCCCGGCGGCGGCGCGTAAGGGCGGGGCTCGCGCGGAGGGCCGGACGGCCGCGACGCCCCGCAAGGGGTATCGAGGAAAGTCCGGACTCCCGTCGGACACGGTGCCGGGTAACGCCCGGCCGGGGCAACCCGAGGGACAGCGCCACAGAGAACAGACCGCCGTCCTCCGGGGCGGCAAGGGTGAAACGGTGGGGTAAGAGCCCACCGGGGGACGGGCAACCGGACCCGCATGGCAAGCCCCACCGGGAGCAATGCCGAATAGGGGCCTCGTGCCCGGCGCGAGCCGGGGCAGGGACGTCCGACCCCGAGAGGCCCGGGTAGGCAGCTGGAGGCGCGCGGCGACGCGCGCCCGAGAGGAATGGTCGTCGCCCCGACCCGTGCCCCCCCGGGGCGTGGCGCCGGGGACACAGAATCCGGCTTACAGGCCCTCCGCGCGACTTGCGCCGTGTTTCCGCGGCGTTAACGATTTTTCCACAGGATGGCCCGGCCTGTCGCCGGAGCAGCAACCCGGGGAAGAGACGCCGTGACATCACCCGACCGTGCCGCCTTCGACGCGCTGGGGATGGAGAACGTGCCGGCCTTCACCCTGGCCTTCCTGCGCTCCTCCGCCGACGGGGTGCTGCTGCTCAATTCCGACGATCGCGTCTCGTTCGTCAGCGAACGCGGGCAGGTCCTGCTCGAGCTGGGCTCTCCCGGGCCGATCACCGCCCGTCCCTGGTGGGAGCTCTGGCCGGAGGAGGAGCAGGTCCGCCTGCGGGCCGCGCTGGACCGGGCCCGCGACGGCGCGACGGAGCGGCTGCGCGGCCATTGCGAGACGCTGGCAGGCCGGTTGCGGCACTGGGACGTGACCGTCAGCCCGGTGACCAACCGCGCCGGCGAGGTCGAGAGCCTGATGGTGATCCTGCGCCCGCTGGATTGAGCCGGCCGCCGGCCGGTCCCCGTTGACAGCCCTCCGCGCATCGGTAAAAGGCAGGCTTCGAGAGATTCACGCGGGCGCGCCTCGTCGCCCGGGACCGTCTGGCCCGGATCGGGGCAGGGTCCAGCGAGCAGGAGACAGTCCATGGCGAAGCCGACGACCATCAAGATCCGCCTCAACTCGTCCGCCGGGACGGGCCATTTCTACGTGACCAAGAAGAACGCGCGCACCATGACCGAGAAGATGGCCGTACGAAAGTACGACCCGGTCGCGCGCAAGCACGTGGAATACAAGGAAGGCAAGATCAAGTAAGTCGCCTTCCAGACTTCCAAATGCCGGGCCGCGCGAGACACCCTCGCGCGGCCCTTTTCGTTTTCCGATCCCCTTCGTCATCCGCCAACAGGAGTGCCCCGATGACCCGTGCCGCCGATCGCCGTTTCCCTCGCAACGTGACCGCGCCGGCAAAGGCCGTGGCCCCGCTCCTGTCCGTCGGCTGCGGATGGAGGCGCTGTCATGGCGAGCCCGGACTTTGACGCCCCGCCGCTGACGCTCCGCCGCGCGTCCCTAACCGATCTCGCCGCGCTGGACGACCTTCTGGCGCGCGCCTATGGCAGCCAGCTCGCCGTCGACTACCCGCCCTCGCTGTTGGTGACGGCCGTGCCGCTGATCGCCCGGGCGCAGCCGCGCCTTCTCACCTCCGGCAGCTATTTCGTGGTCGAGGATGCCGAGGGCGTGCTGCGGGGCGCGGGCGGCTGGACCGCCACACTGCCGGGGCAGGACCGCCGCATCATGCGGGGGCGGGGCAACGTGCGCCACGTCGTCACCGACACCGCCTGGACCCGCCGCGGCATCGGCCGGCGCATCGTCGAGCGGGCGATGGAGGGGGCGCGAAAGGCCGGGATGACCTGGATGCACTGCACCGCGACCCGGACGGCGGTGCCGTTCTACACCGCGCTCGGCTTTCGCGCCCTGCGCGGCGTCACCGTCCCGCTGGCCCCCGGAATCGCCTTCCCGGCGATCGAGATGCGGGCGGAACTCCAGCCGGGGCCCTGAAACGAAAGGGGCCGCCCCGAGGGGCGGCCCGATCCGTCGTCCTGCGCGCGCGGTTACTCGCGGTTGCCGAAGAGCTGCAGCAGGAACATGAACATGTTGATGAAGTCGAGGTAGAGGTTCAGCGCCCCCATGATCGCCGACTTCGCCAGCCATTCGCCGTCGCCGTGCCGGGCATGGGCGAGGTACTGGTTCTTGATGTTCTGCGTGTCGTAGGCCGTCAGGCCCGCGAAGAGCAGCACGCCGATCACCGAGATCGCGAACATGGTCGCCGGCGAGGCGAGGAAGATGTTCACGATCGAGGCGACGATCAGGCCGATCACGCCCATGATCAGGAAGCTGCCCCAGCCCGAGATGTCCTTCTTCGTCGTGTAGCCCCAGAGGCTGAGGCCGGCGAAGGAGATCGCGGTGATCAGGAACACCTGCACGATCGAGAAGCCCGTGAAGACCATGAAGATCCACGAGATCGACACGCCCATCGCCAGAGCGAAGGTGTAGAAGAACAGCTGCGCGCCCGCGGCGGAGATGCGGTTGATCAGGGCCCCGAAGGCGAAGACCATGATCAGCGGCAGGAACATCACGACCCAGCGGAGCGGCGAGGCGTAGAGCGCGTATCCGAACTCGGTCAGGTAGGTGCCGTCGCCCATCGCATAGGCGGTCGGGGCATCCGACACGGCCAGCCCGGACATGGCCCAGGCGGCGAGCGCCGTGATCACCATGCCCACGGACATCGTGCCGTAGACCTTGTTCATATGCGCGCGCAGGCCCTCGTCGATCTGCGCCGTCCGTGCGCCTGCGCGGGCGCGGATGGTGTTGAGTTCCGCCATTCGTATCCTCCGGGGTTCCAACGTCTCCGCCCAGGATCGGGCGGGGTCCCGAGGAATATCGGCACGATACATCAGCGATTCAAGACATATCGGACCGGCCCCGGCGCGATGTCGCAACCGGGACGAAAAAGGCCCCCGGGTCGGAGGGACCGGACCCGGGGGCAGGGGGAACTGGAGAGGCGACAGAAAGGACGGGGAAGGGGGGCAGGATCAGGCGCGCCAGCCGGCGGGGACGTCCCAGATCGGCCGCGTCGCCTCGATCTCGGCCTCGCGGCGGGACAGGCCGATATCGGCCAGCGCGCGCGTGTCGAGCCGGGCGAGGGCGCGGCGCTGCGCCCAGAGGGCGAGGTAGCCGAGCGCGCGCGGCCGGCGCGGGGCGGCGGCGGGGGCAAGAAGCGGGGTGGCGATGCGGGCGGTCATGGGCGGGTGTCCTTGTCGATCTGAACGCTGTTTCTCGTGATGCTTTCGGCGCTGGTCATTCCGATGGTTGATATATGGGCGGGGCGCCGGCATATTGAAAACGAATGTTTCGAATGCCGATCATCAGGATCCGTGATGCCCCGCAATCTCGATCTCACCGCCCTCCGGTCCTTTGCGACGGTCGCCGAAAGCGGCGGGGTGACCCGGGCCGCCGGCCTGCTTAACCTGACGCAGTCGGCGGTCTCGATGCAGGTCAAGCGGCTCGAGGAGGCGCTGGACGTCTCCCTCTTCGACCGGACCGGGCGGGGCGTGACCCTGACCGCCGAGGGCGAGCAGCTGCTGACCTATGCCACGCGGATGCTGGCCCTGAACGACGAGGTCTGGGCCCGCCTCACATCGGATGTCTACGAGGGCGAGATCCGTCTCGGCGCGCCGCATGACATCATCCACCCCGCCCTGCCGCGCGCGCTCAAGCGCTTCTCGGCCGAGTTCCCGCGGGTGCAGGTCACCCTGATCTCCGAGCCGACGCGGCGGCTGCGGGCGATGTTCGCCCGCGGCGAGGTCGACGCGATCCTGACGACCGAGGCGGAATGCGGCGCGGGGGGCGAGACGCTGTGCGAACGGCCCCTTGTCTGGATCGGGGCCGAGGAGGGCGCCGCCTGGCGGCAGCGCCCGCTTCCCCTCGCCTTCTGCAGCAGCTGCATCTTCCGTCCCGGCGCCCTGCGCGCCCTCGACGCGGCGGGGATCGACTGGACGCTGACGGTCGAGACCGCCTCTGACAACGCGGCCGACGCCGCGGTGGCGGCCGATCTCGGGATCGCCGCCTCGATCGCCACCGGCCTGCCGATGGGGACGGAGCTGGTCGAGCATGGCGGCCTGCTGCCCGATCTGGGCGTTCAGAAGATCAACCTCTATCTTCATTCGGGGGGCGGGCTGCCCGTCACCCATCTGGCCGAGGAACTGCGGCAATCCTACCGGGCGATCCGCGACGGCTATCCCCGGCCACGGTCCGCCGCCCGCGTCGCGGCGGAATAGGCGCGGCGCGAGGGCGCAGGAGCGCTTCCGGTTGCATCTGGGGGTCTTCTCCCCCCTCTTCCGGGCCGCGACCGTTCGCTGCGAGGGATCTCGCAAGTCCTTGATAGGCTGGCGGAAACACCGCGTCTTCCCCAGCGTCAAATCACCTGCCCAAAAGGGCAGGCTGACAAATTCAACCCCTGCGTGTTTCCCTCTCGCCAATTCGACGCCAGTCGTGGGGGCGTGGGACGGGACCGGCCAGCATGTGGCGCCGGGCCGATGACCATTCGCAGAGCGAGGACGATTTGAGATGAAGCATCCCGTGGACGTGCATGTCGGCAAGCGGATCCGTCACCGGCGCTGGATGACGGGCGTGACGCAGCAGCAGCTCGCGGATCGTGTCGGCATCAAGTTCCAGCAGATCCAGAAATACGAGACCGGCATGAACCGCGTCAGCGCCTCGCGCCTGTGGGACATCGCCCATGCGCTGACCGTCCCGGTGACGTTCTTCTTCGAAGGGATCGACGAGGCCGAGCGCAGCGCCGAGATGGCGCCCCCCGCCCAGCAGAACGACATGCTGAGCGACCGCGAGGCGCAGGAGCTGCTGCGGTCCTACTACGCGATCCCCGAACAGCAGCGCCGCCGCCTGTTCGATCTGGCGCGCTCTCTCAGCGACGCCGCCTGAAAGGGTCAGGGGGACGACGCCCCCGGCTTGACCCCGTCGGGGCCCTCGCCCAATCAGGGCCGATGACCGACATGCCCGACCTCGACGCTCTCCTCGCCGTCGCCCATCGCCTCGCCGATGCGGCCCGGCCGGAGACGCTGCGCCACTTCCGCGCGACCGGCCTCGCCGTCGAGGACAAGGGCGGGACCGGCGACCGCCCCGGCTTCGACCCCGTGACCGAGGCGGACCGCGCGGCCGAGCGGGCGATCCGCGACCTGCTGGCCGAACTGCGCCCGCACGACGCGATCCTGGGCGAGGAATACGGCGAGAGCCCCGGGACGAGCGGGATCACCTGGATACTCGATCCGATCGACGGGACCCGCGGCTACATGAGCGGCACGCCCACCTGGGGCACCCTCATCGCCGCCAGCCGGGACGGGCGGCCGATCCTCGGCCTCGTCGACCAGCCCTTCATCGGAGAGCGGTTCACCGGCGGGGGCGGGCAGGCGCGCTATGACGGGCCGCATGGCACGGGCCCACTCAGGACCGCCGCGCCGCGCGAGCTGTCCCGTGCCACGCTCTTCACCACCTTTCCCGAGATCGGGACCGAGGCGGACCGAGCCGCCTTCGCCCGCGTCTCGGGCGCGGCGCGGCTCACCCGCTACGGGATGGACTGCTACGCCTATGCGCTGGTCGCCGCGGGCCAGGCGGATCTGGTGATCGAGGCCGGCCTCGCCCCCTACGACATCGCAGCCCCCCTCGCTCTGGTCGAGGCGGCGGGCGGCATCGTCACCGACTGGTCGGGCGGCGACGCGGCCGGCGGCGGGCGGGTGATCGCGGCGGCGAACGCGCAGGTCCACGCGGCCGCGCTGGCGCTGCTGCGCGGCTGAGCGGCTCAGGCGGGCCGCAGGCCGAGGATCGCGCGCGCCTCGTCCACGCCGGCCACCCGGCGGCCGTGGCGGCGCACCGCCTCTGCCGCCCGCTCGACCAGCGCCGCGTTCGACGGGGCGAGCGTGGTCCTGTCGAGCCGGACATTGTCCTCGAGCCCGGTCCGCAGATGCCCCCCGAGTTCGGCCGCCCAGTCGTTCAGCTCGGCCTGGTGGCGGCCGATCCCGGCCGCGCACCAGGGCGCGTCGTCGCCGAAGAGCCGGTGCACGGTCTCCACGTAGAACTCGAAGACCCGCCGGTCGGCGGGCATGGCGTTGCGCACCCCCATGACGACCTGCACGTAGGGACGGGCGGCAAGGGCGCCGTCCTGCCACATCGCGTGGGCGCGGAAGATGTGGCTGAGGTCGAAGGCCTCGATCTCGGGCGTGACCCCATGGGTCCGCATCTCGGCGGCGAGCCAGTCGACGAGATCCGGCGGGTTCTCGTAGACCCGGGTCGGGAAGTTGTTCGACCCGACCGAGAGCGAGGCCATGTCGGGCGCGAGTCCCAGCATCCCGCCGCGAGCGCGCCCGGCGCCCGACCGCCCGCCGGTCGAGAGCTGGACGATCATGCCGGGACAGGCCGCCTCGATCCCCGCCTTCAGCGCCGCGAAGCGGGCGGGGTCGGAGCTGGGCTTTCCCGCCCCGTCCCGGACATGGCAATGGGCGATGGTCGCCCCGGCCTCGAACGCCGCGCGGGTGGAGGCGATCTGCTCCTCGACGGTCAGGGGCACCGCGGGATTGTCGGCCTTCGTGGGCAGGCTGCCGGTGATCGCGACGCAGATGATGGCCGGGCTGTCCATCGGATCCTCCTCCCTCGTCCTGCCGCCGATATGGCGGGCGGGGCCGGCCGGCGTCAACGCGTCGGGCGGCGGCGGCGCCCGACGCGCCGGGGGGATTGCAACGGGGGCCGGGATTGCCCAGCGTGGGGCGACCCGCCCGGATCGGACGATGCCGATGGAAGCCGCCGCCCCCCTGACCGATCGCCTGCGCGCCGAGATCGCCGCCCGCCGGGACGAGATCGTCGCGCTCACCCGGGACCTGATCCGGGTGCCGACGCTCAATCCGCCGGGGCAGGATTACCGCGCGATCTGCGAACTGGTCGGGACCCGCCTCGCCGCGCGGGGCTTCGAGATCCGTCATGAGCGGGCGTTGGGCGCCCCCGGCGACAGCGACCTCTATCCCCGGTGGAACGTGATCGCGCGGCGCGAGGGACGGGCCCCCGGCGAGTGCGTGCACTTCAACTCGCATCACGACGTCGTCGAGGTCGGCCGTGGCTGGACCCGCGACCCCTTCGGCGGCGAAGTGGCGGAGGGCCGCGTCTATGGACGCGGCGCCTGCGACATGAAGGGGGGGCTGGCGGCGTCGATCGTCGCCGCCGAGGTCTTCGTCGATCTGTGTCCCGGCTTCGCCGGCGCGGTCGAGATCAGCGCGACGGCGGACGAGGAATCGGGCGGCTATGGCGGAGTCGCGTATCTGGCCGAGCGCGGATGGTTCGACCCCGCCCGCGTGCAGCACGTCATCATCCCCGAGCCGCTGCAGAAGGACCGGATCTGCCTCGGCCATCGCGGCGGCTGGTGGGCCGAGATCGAGACGGCGGGCGAGATTGCGCATGGCTCCATGCCGTTCCTCGGCGATTGCGCGGTGCGTCACATGGGGGCCGTGCTCGACGCCTTCGAGCGCGATCTCTTTCCGGCCATGGCCGCGCGCAGGACGGACATGCCGGTCGTGCCCGAGGGCGCGCGCTCCTCGACGATGAACATCAATTCGATCCACGGGGGCCAGGCCGAGCCGGGCCCCGGCGACACCTCGCTGCCCTCGCATTGCGTGCCCGACAGCTGCCGGATCGTGATCGACCGCCGCTACCTGGTGGAGGAGAGCCACGAGGACGTGCGGGCCGAGATCGTGGACCTGCTCGAGGGGCTGAAGGCCTCCCGCCCCCGCTTCGACTACCGGATCCGCGAACTCAACCACGTCGCCCCGTCGATGACCGACCGGCAGGCGCCGATCGTCACCACCGTCGCGCGGGCGATCACGGAGGTGATGGGGCAGGAGGCGACCTTCGTCGCCTCGCCCGGCACCTACGACCAGAAGCATATCGACCGGATCGGGCGGCTGAAGAACTGCATTGCCTACGGGCCCGGCTTGCTGGAACTTGCCCACAAGCCCGACGAATGGATCGGCATCGACGACATGGTCCAGAGCGCGGAGGTGATGGCGCTGAGCCTCGCCCGGCTGCTGGGCCCGGACAGGGAGGGACGACGATGACCAGGATGATGACGGCCAGCCTGCTGGCCCTGATGGCGACCGGGGCGCTGGCGCAGGACCACCTGTCGATCGGCATCCAGCTGGAACCGCCGCATCTCGACCCGACGGCGGGCGCCGCGGGGGCGATCGACGACATCACCTACGCCAACATCTTCGAGGGGCTCACCCGCTTCGCCGAGGACGGCTCGGTCGTGCCCGCGCTCGCCGAGAGCTGGGAGGTGAGCGAGGACGGCACCGTCTACACCTTCGCGCTGCGGCAGGGCGTCACCTTCCACGACGGCTCGACCTTCGACGCCGAGGACGTGAAGTTCAGCCTCGACCGGGCGCGGGCCGAGGATTCGACCAACGCGCAGAAGGCGCTCTTCGAGGGGATCGAGGCGGTCAACGTGATCGACCCCGCGACGGTCGAAATCGTCCTCTCGGCCACCGACGGCAACTTTCCCTTCAACCTCGCCTGGGGCGACGCCGCCATCGTGGCGCCCGAGACGGCGGAGGGGAACATGCAGCAGCCCGTCGGCACCGGCGCCTTCACCTTCGAGGCCTGGGTGCAGGGCGACCGGATCGAGCTGGCCCGCTACGACGGATACTGGGGCGAGCCGGCCGCGCTGGAGAGCGCGACCTTCCGCTTCATCACCGACCCCACCGCCGCCTTCGCCGCGATGATGGCCGAGGATCTCGACGCCTTTTCCGCGTTCCCCGCGCCCGAGAACGTCGTCCAGTTCGAGGCCGATCCCCGGTTCCAGGTGCTGGTCGGCTCGACCGAGGGCGAGACGATCCTCGCCATCAACAACCGTACTGTGAGCGATCCGCGCGTGCGCGAGGCCATAGCCCATGCCATCGACCGGCAGGCGCTGATCGACGGGGTCCAGTTCGGCTACGGCACGCCCATCGGCACGCATTTCGCGCCCCACAACCCCGCCTATCTCGACCTGACCGGGCTCAGCGCCTACGACCCGGACCGCGCGCGCGAACTGCTGGCCGAGGCGGGGGCCGAGGACCTGACCCTCTCGCTCAAGCTGCCGCCGCCCTCCTACGCCCGGCGCGGGGGCGAGATCATCGCCGCCCAGCTGCGCGAGGTGGGGATCGAGACCGAGATCGAGAACCAGGATTGGGCGCAATGGCTCGAGACGACCTTCGCGGGCTCGGGGTTCGACCTGACCGTCATCAGCCATACCGAGCCGATGGACATCAACATCTACGCCAATCCCGACTACTACTTCGGCTACGACAATCCCGAGCTGCAGGCGCTGATGACCGAGCTCGGCGCGATGACCGACCAGGAGACGCGCACCGATCTGCTGCAGCAGGCGCAGACGATCATCGCGGAGGATTTCGTCAACGCCTATCTGTTCCAGCTGCCCCGGATCACCATCGCCAAGGCCGGGATCGAGGGGCTGTGGGTGGATGCGCCGACGCAGGCGGTCGACCTGACCGGCGTGTCCTGGACGGAATGACGGCCCGGGGCGGCGCGACTGCACCGGCCCGCCGCGCCTGCGGCCCCTGCGGAAGGTATCTGCGATCCCCGCGACGGGGGGGACCGGGCGCCCGGCCCGCCCGGCCGTCGCCCGGATGGGGGGCGGGGCGCGCCCGACGATGATGCGCTATCTCCTCCGCCGGACCGCGATCCTGATCGCCTCTCTCGCCGTGGCGTCGGTCCTGATCTTCGCCGTGATCGAGATCGTGCCGGGCGATCCGGCCACGACGATGCTGGGGATCAATGCCCGGCCCGACACGGTCGCGGCCCTGCGCGAGGAGCTGGGGCTGGGGCGGTCCGCGCCGGTCCGCTATCTCGACTGGGTCGGTGGGATGCTGCGGGGCGATTTCGGCACGTCCTACACCTACCGCACGCCGGTGGCCGGGATGATCGCCGACCGGCTCTGGGTGTCGCTGCCGCTGGCGCTGATCGCGCTGGCCCTCTCGACCGCCATCGCCTTTCCGGCCGGGATCTACGCCGCCGCGCGCCGGGGCCGGGCCGGGGATGCGGGCGTGACGCTGGCGACGCAGGCGGGGATCGCGGTGCCGAACTTCTGGTTCGCGATGATCCTGGTGCTGGTCTTCTCGATCAATCTCGGCTGGTTCGGCGCGGGCGGCTTTCCGGGCTGGGGGGCGGGACCCTGGCCCGCGCTGAAGGCGCTGGTCCTGCCGGCGGTGGCGCTCGCCCTGCCGCAGGCGGCGATCCTGACTCGCGTCATGCGCTCGGCCCTGATCGAGACGCTGGGCGAGGATTACATCCGCACGGCCCGGGCCAAGGGGCTGACGCGCGGCCAGGCGATCCGGCGCCACGCGCTGCGCAACGCGTTGATCCCGGTGCTGACCATCCTCGGCCTGCAGTTCGCCTTCCTGCTGGCGGGGGGGATCATCATCGAGCAGGTCTTCTACCTGCCGGGTCTGGGGCGGCTGATCTTCCAGGCGATCTCGGCCCGCGACCTGATCGTGGTCGAGAGCGTGGTGATGCTGCTGGTCTTCGCCGTCATCCTCGTCAACTTCCTCGTCGATCTGGCCTATGCGGCGGTCGATCCGCGCTTGCGGGCGCGATGAGGGGCGGGCGCTTTATCGCGGGGGCGGTCCTGTTCGGCCTCTTCGCCGGGCTGGCGCTGCTGTCCTTCCTCTGGACGCCCCACAGCGTCGAGGCGATGGACATCCCGGCCAAGCTGCAGGGCCCGTCCGCCGCGCACTGGCTGGGGACCGACCATTTCGGGCGCGACATCCTGTCGATGGTCATGGTGGGCGCGCGGACCTCGATCGCCGTCGCCATCGTCGCGGTGGGGATCGGGATGGGCTTCGGCGTGCCGCTCGGCCTTGCCGCCGCCGCCTATGCGGGGGGCTGGATCGACGAGATCATCATGCGGGGCAACGACCTGGCCTTCGCCTTTCCCGCCCTCGTCATCGCGATCCTGATCACCGCCGTCTTCGGCCCCTCGGCGGTCAACGCGATCCTCGCCATCGGCATCTTCAACATTCCCGTCTTCGCCCGGATCACGCGGGGCGGGGCGCTGCCGCTCTGGCGGCGCGAGTTCATCCTGGCGGCGCGGGTTGCGGGCAAGGGGCGGGCGCGCATCAGTGCCGAGCACATCCTGCCCAACATCGCCGCGCTGCTGATCGTGCAGGGCACGATCCAGTTCAGCCTCGGCATCCTGGCCGAGGCCGCGCTCAGCTATGTCGGCCTCGGCGCGCAGCCGCCCGTGCCCTCCTGGGGGCGGATGCTGGCGGATGCGCAGACGCTGGTGGCGCTGGCGCCCCACGTCGCGCTGATCCCGGGTTTCGCCATCGTGCTCACGGTGCTGGGGCTCAACCTGCTGGGCGACGGGCTGCGCGACGCGCTCGACCCCCGGCTGCGGGTGGTGCGGGCATGAGCGGGCTGGCGGTAGAGGGCCTCTGCGTCGAGGGGCCGGCAGGCCCGATCCTGCAGGACGTGTCCTTCGCCGTGGGGCCGGGCGAGATCGTCGCGCTGACCGGCGAGAGCGGGTCGGGCAAGTCGATGACCGCGCTGTCTCTGATGCGGCTGCTGCCCGAGGGGCTGCAACAGAAGGCGGGCCGCGTCACGCTGGGCGGGACGGACCTCGGCGCGCTGACGGAGCGGCAGATGTGCCGCGTCCGGGGCGCGCGGATCGGCATGGTCTTCCAGGAGCCCATGACGGCGCTCAACCCCGTCCAGACGATCGGCGCCCAGGTGACCGAGACGCTGCGCCTCCATGCCGGGGTGCGCCGGGACGAGGCGGAGGCAAAGGCGCGCGACATGCTGGCCCGCGTCGGCCTGCCGGAAGAGCGCTTCCCCCTGACGCGCTACCCGCACGAGCTGTCGGGCGGGCAGCGTCAGCGCGTCGTGATCGCCCTCGCCATCTGCCAGAGGCCGGAGGTGCTGATCGCGGACGAGCCGACCACGGCGCTCGACGTCACGACCCAGGCGCAGATCCTCGACCTGCTCCGCGCGCTGGTGGCGGAGTTCGGGATGGGCCTGATCCTCATCACCCACGACCTCGCCGTCGTCGCCGGGATGGCGGATCGGCTGGTGGTGATGAAGGACGGGGGCGTGGTCGAGCAGGGGGCGACGGCCGAGGTGCTGCGGACCCCGCGCGAGGGTTATACCCGCGCGCTGCTCGCCGCGTCGTCCCACCGGCCCGCCGCCCCGCCCGCGCGGCAGGGGACGCCGCTCCTGCAGGTGCGGGACGTGGTGCGGACCTATCCCGGGGCGCGGGCCGGGCTGTTCGGCGCGCGGCGCCCCGTGACGGCGGTGGACGGCGTGTCCCTGACGATCGGTCAGGGCGAGCGCGTCGGCCTGGTGGGAGAGAGCGGCTGCGGCAAGTCGACGCTGACCCGCGCGATCCTGGGACTCGAGCCGGTGCAGGCCGGGTCGATCGCGCTGGACGGGCAGCCGGTGGAGGCGGTGCGGGGGCGGATCCAGGTCGTCTTCCAGGACCCCTATGGCAGCTTCAACCCGCGCCACCGGGTGCGGCGACTGGTCTCGGAGCCGTTCCACCTGCTGCCCCGGAGGCCCGGCACCCGCGAAGGGGCGGCACGGGTGGCCGAGGCGCTGGAGGCGGTCGGGCTGCGCGCGTCCGATTCGGGCCGCTACATCCACGAATTCTCGGGCGGGCAGCGCCAGCGCATCGCCATGGCCCGGGCGCTGATCCTGCGCCCGGACCTCATCGTGCTGGACGAGGCGGTGAGCGCGCTCGATGTGAGCGTCCGCGCGCGGATCCTCGACCTGCTGTCGGACCTGTCGGCGCGGCTGGGCCTCGCCTACCTCTTCATCAGCCACGACCTCGCCGTGGTGCGCGGCGTGACCGAGCGGGTGCTGGTGATGAAGGCGGGCCGCATCGTCGAGGAAGGGGCGACGGAGGCGGTCTTCGCCGCGCCGCGCCACCCTTACACGGCCGAACTGATCGCCGCGGCGCCGGTCCTTCCGGACTGGACGGCGCGGGAGGAGAGCGCATGAGCGACATCGGGTTCGAGACGCGGCACTGCCTGATCGGGGACGGCTGGCGCCCGGCGGAAGGCGGAACGCTGCCGCTCGGCAATCCCTCCGACGGGACCTGTCTGGCCGAGATCGCGGCGGGCGGGCCGGCGGAGGTGGACGCGGCCGTCGCCGCGGCGCGGGCGGCGGCGGAGGGCGAATGGGGCCGCAGCACGGCGGCGGAGCGGGGACGGCTGCTGGCGCGGCTCGGCCGGCTGGTCGAGGCCCGGGCGGAGGAATTGGCCCGGCTCGAGGCGCTGGACGTGGGCAAGCCGCTGTCGCAGGCGCGGGCCGACGCGCTGGCGCTTGCCCGCTACCTCGAATTCTACGGTGGCGCGGCTGACAAGGTGATGGGCGAGACCATCCCCTTCGAGCGGGGCTACACCGTCTGGACCCTGCGCGAGCCGTACGGGGTGACGGCCCATATCGTGCCCTGGAACTACCCGATGCAGATCATCGGCCGCTCGGTCGGGGCGGCACTGGCGATGGGCAATGCCTGCGTGCTGAAGCCGGCGGAGGAGGCCTGCCTCACCGCGCTCGCCTTCGCCCGGCTGGCGCAGGAGGCCGGCCTGCCGGCCGGCGCGCTGAACGTGGTGCCGGGGACGGGCCGCGATGCCGGGGCGGCGCTGGCGGGGCATCCGGGCGTCGATCACATCAGCTTCACCGGGTCGGTGACGACGGGCGAAGCGGTGCAGATCGCCGCGGCGCACAATGTCCGGCCGGTGACGCTGGAACTCGGGGGGAAATCGCCGCAGGTGGTCTTCGCCGATGCCGATCTCGATCGGGCGCTGCCCTTCCTCGTCCGGGCGGGGATCCAGAATGCGGGGCAGACCTGCTCCGCCGCCGCGCGCATCCTGGTCGAGCGGGCGGTGCTGGACGAGGTGACGGGGCGCATGTCGGCCGCCTACCGGGCGCTGCGCCTCGGCCCCGCGCTGTCCGATCCCGATGTCGGCCCGCTGATCAGCGCGCGGCAGAAGGCGCTCGTCGAGGGCCACCTCGCCCGGGGCGGCGACGTGCTGGCCGAGGCGCGGGCGGAGGGGCTGCCGGAGGGCGGGCACTACGTTCCGCCGCGCCTGCTGGGCGGCGTGCCCCCGGACCACGCCCTCGCGCAGGAGGAGATCTTCGGCCCCGTCCAGGTCATCCTGCCCTTCGACGGCGAGGACGAGGCCGTGCGCATCGCCAACGGCACCGAATACGGGCTGGTGGCGGGGGTCTGGACCCGCGACGGCGGGCGGCAGCTGCGCATGGCGCGCGCCCTGCGGGCGGGGCAGGTCTTTCTCAACAATTACGGCGCCGGGGGCGGGGTCGAGCTGCCCTTCGGCGGGATCGGGAAATCGGGGCACGGGCGGGAGAAGGGGTTCGAGGCGCTCTACGGCTTCTCGACGCTCAAGACCGTCGCGGCCTGGCACGGATAGGGGGACGGCATGAGGCTGCAGGGCAGGCGGGCGGTGGTGACGGGCGCAGCGTCGGGCTTCGGCGCGGGGATCGCGCGCCGTTTCGCGCAGGAAGGGGCCGACGTGCTGGTCGCCGACCTGAGCGGGGCGGGGGCGCGCGAGGTCGCGGCCGGGATCGGTGGGCGCTGGGCCGAGGTCGATGTGGGGGACCGTGCCTCGGTCGGCGCGCTGGCGGAGGCGGCGGGAGAGACCGACATCCTGGTCAACAATGCCGGCATCACCCACCTGCCGGGCCCGCTGGAGGACGTGGAGGAGGAGGTCTTCGACCGGGTGCTGCGGGTGAACGCGAAATCCGTCTACCTGACCGCGCGGGCCTTCGTTCCGGGAATGAAGGCGCGGGGGACCGGCGCGATCTGCAACATCGCCTCGACCGCCGGGGTGAGCCCGCGGCCGAACCTGAGCTGGTACAACGCCTCGAAGGGCTGGATGATCACCGCGACGAAGGCGATGGCGGTGGAACTGGCGCCCTTCGGCGTGCGGGTCAACGCGGTGAACCCGGTCGCGGGCGAGACGCCGCTGCTGAAGAGCTTCATGGGCGAGGACACGCCGCAGATGCGCGCGAGGTTCCTCTCCACCATCCCGATCGGGCGCTTCTCCACCCCCGCCGACATCGCCGCGGCGGCGCTGTTCCTGTGCTCGGACGAGGCCTCGATGGTCACCGGGGTGGCGATGGAGGTCGACGGGGGGCGCTGCATCTGACGGCGGGGTCGGGGCGGCCCGGAGCGCCCTGTCAGCGCCCCGTTCTGAAGCGTCTCTCCATGTGGATCGGGAGCGCCGGAGTATTTATCGGCAAGATAAGGACAGGGGGCCGGCGCCGTGCGGTTCTGACGGCGCCCTGCGCCGGCCGCCGGGCCCGACTGCCGGGCCCGACTGCCGGGATGGGCGCGCGGGGCCGGGCGGGCGGTCCGGGTGGCCGCGTCCTCGAGCCGGGGGGGACCGGGGGCGCGTCCCCCGCGATCCTTCCCCGGGAGGGCGAGGCCCGGCCGGCTTCCCCCGCCTCCTCAGCCGTCCTCGTAGGCGGCCATCACCTCGTCGGACGCCTCGAAATTCGTCGTGACGTTCTGCACGTCGTCGTCGTCCTCGAGCGTCTCGACGAGTTTCATCAGCGTCTTCAGCGTATCGAGATCGACCGGGGTGGTGGTCTGCGGCTTCCAGACCAGCTTGGCGGTCTCGCTCTCGCCGAGCTCGGCCTCGAGCGCGTTCGCCACCTCGCTGAGATCGGTGTCGGCGCAGGTGATCCAGTGGCCGTCCGCGTCGCTCTCGACATCCTCGGCGCCGGCCTCGATCGCGGCCATCATCACCGTGTCGGAATCACCGGCCGAGGCCGGGTAGAAGATCTCGCCCTTGCGGTCGAACATGAAGCTGACCGAGCCCGTCTCGCCGAGATTGCCGCCGTTCTTGCCGAAGGTGGAGCGGACGGAGGAGGCGGTGCGGTTGAGGTTGTCCGTCATCGCCTCGACGATGATCGCGACCCCGTTCGGCCCGTAACCCTCGTATCGGATCTCCTTGTAATCCTCGCCGCCGGCGGCCTGCGACTTGTCGATGGCGCGCTGGATCACGTCCTTCGGCACCGATTGCGACTTCGCCTCCTTCACCGCGAGGCGCAGGCGCGGATTCTTGTCGGGATCGGGATCGCCCATCTTGGCGGCGACGGTGATCTCCTTCGCCAGCTTGGAGAAGAGCTTGGAGCGCGCGGCGTCCTGCCGGCCCTTGCGATGCTGGATGTTCGCCCATTTGGAATGGCCGGCCATGTCGTACCTCTGCCTGTCACGGATTGGCGGCCATATAGGCCGGCGCGCGGGGGCCGATCAAGGTGCGGCGCGGGACGGCGGGCCGGGGAGGGGGCGCCGCCCCCGCTGCCTGCGGCAGCCCCCCGGAGTATTTCAAGCAAGATAAGGGGCGGGCGCCGGCCCGTCGCTCAGAGCGGAAAGAAGACCGGGATCACGAGCGCGGCGACCACGGCCGTCAGGACGTTGAGCGGCACGCCCACGCGCAGGAAGTCGGTGAAGCGGTAGCCGCCGGGCCCGTAGACGAGC
Source organism: Wenxinia saemankumensis (assembly GCF_900141735.1). Lineage (GTDB taxonomy): Bacteria > Pseudomonadota > Alphaproteobacteria > Rhodobacterales > Rhodobacteraceae > Wenxinia > Wenxinia saemankumensis. Next base: position 598,776 of record NZ_FQYO01000001.1, on the reverse strand, counting down.
GTGTTCGTCTGGTAGCCGATCGGGGTGGCGAAGGCGGCGGAAGCGCCGAACATCACCGCCACGACGAGCGGGCGCGGGTCGATCCCGAGCGAGGCGCCGAGGCCGAGGGCGACCGGCGTCAGGATCACCGCCACGGCATTGTTCGAGACGATCTCGGTCAGGATCGAGGTCAGTGCGTAGACGCAGAAGACCAGCAGGAAGGGGGGCAGGTCCGCCAGCCAGGGGGTGAGCCAGTCGACGAGGATCTGCACCGCTCCCGACCGGTCCAGCGCGGCGCCGACCACCAGCATGGCGAAGATCAGCGCCAGGAGCCGACCCTCGACGAAGCCGAAGGCCTCGTCCGCGTCGATGCAGCGCGCGGCGAAGACGATGGCGACGCCGATGAAGGCGAGCGTGCCGATCGGCGCGATCCCGAGCGCGCTGAGCACCACGATGGCGGCCAGGACCGCGATCACGATCGGGGCCTGCGCCCGGCGATACGCCTTCTCGGTGGGCTGGGTGACGTCGACGAGGTTCATCTCGGCCGCGAGGCGCTGGATGTCGGCCGGCGCGCCCTCGAGCAGGAGGGTGTCGCCGACGCGGACCACCAGATCCTCGATCTGGCGCCCGATGTTCCGGTCGCGCCGGTGGACCGCGATCGGGTAGACGCCGAAGCGCCGCCGCAGCCGCAGATCGCCCAGGCGGCGGCCGATCATCTTGCAATCGGGCGAGATCAGCGTCTCGACCGTCGTCGTCTCGACCGCCGAGACCTGGTCCACGCGCTTGAGGTCCTTGTTGGCCTGGAGCGAGAGCAGCTCGGTCATCGCGGTGCGCAGCACGATCCGGTCGCCGACCTGCAGCTCGACCCCCGCGAGGTTGCGGCGGAGCGAGGCGTCGCCCCGGATCACGTCGATCAGCCGCACGCCGTCGCGCCGGAACAGCTGGACGCCCGTCACCTCGCGTCCGATCAGGTTGCTTTCGGGGGGGATCACCGCCTCGGTGAAGTAGCGCATCCGGCTCTTGTCCGAGAGCAGGCCCGCCATCGAGTCGCGGTCCGGCAGCAGGTGCCGGCCGAACAGGCCGAGATAGGTGGCGGCCACCGCGGCGAGGATCAGCCCGGGGCCGGTGATCTCGAAGATGCCGAAGGGCGCCTGTCCCGCCTGCCGCACGATCCCGTCGACGAGCAGGTTCGTCGATGTGCCGATCAGCGTGATCATCCCGCCGAAGATCGCGAAGTAGCTGAGCGGGATCAGCACCTTGGAGGGCGAGAGCTTCAGCTGCTTCGCCAGCCGCACGAAGATCGGGATCATCACCACCACGATGGGTGTGTTGTTGATGAAGGCCGACATGAAGAGCACCGTCACGACGAGACCGACGAGCGTCGATCTGGGACGTTTCTCCACCCGGGCCGCAGCCCGGCCCGAGATCCAGGCCAGCGCGCCGGTGCGCACCAGCGCGCCGACGATGATGAAGAGCGCGGCGATGGTCCAGGGCGCGGGGTTGGCGAAGACCTCGATCGCATCCGCTTGCGGGATGAGGCCGAGCACGATCATCGCGATCGCGCCGAAGATCGCGACTACCTCGACGGGGTAGGTCTCGCGCACGAAGCCGATGAGCATCGCGAGGATGACGAGGGAAGCCGCCAGCGGCTGCCAGTCGGGGGGAACGGTCAGTCCGAACACGTCGGGCGGTGGCCTTCGATTGATGGATCGGGGATCCGGGCCGGGAAGACATATCCCGAAGCGCGCGCGGCGCGGAAGGGGGCGCCCGGTCCGGCCCGGGCACGCGAGGACGGGGCGGTGCCGACCGTGGCGGGATTGCCGCGTCCGGGCCGCCCGGGCAGGGGGCGGCGCGGCGCCGGGGCGGGCGCCGCGAGCCGGTCCGGGCAGGATGGCGGGGGCGGCCGTGGCCCGGCATCGAGCCGGCCGCTTCCGGGGCCGGTTCCGGGGTCGGTTCCGGGGCCGGGATCGAGGGCCGGGATCAGGCCGCGGCGTCGGGGCCCGATGGGGCGAGCCGACCGCCCTGCCGCACGGCGAGGGCGCGCATCGCCCGGCCGGTGCGGTCGTCGGTCTCGACATAGAGGCCCGAGAGCGTCGCCTCGCCGAGCGCAGGGGTGAACCGGTCCTTCGGCATGCCGGTGACGAAGCGGCGCAGCGGCTCGGCCGGGTCCATGCCGATCACCGAGAGGTAGTCGCCGCACATGCCGGCATCGGTCATGTAGGCACATCCCTTCGGCAGGATCTGCACGTCGCCCGTGGGGACGTGGGTATGGGTACCGACGACCATGCTGGCGCGCCCGTCGCACCAATGGCCGAGGCCCATCTTCTCGCTCGTCGCCTCGGCATGGATGTCGATCAGGCTGGCCTGGACGAGGCCGCCGGGGGGATGCGCCTTCAGCACCGGGTCGAGCGCCGAGAACGGGTCGTCGAAGGGCCGCTTCATGAAGACCTGGCCCAGCACCTGCGCCACCAGCACCTTGCGGCCGCGCCCCGCCTCGAACACGCCGTGCCCGCGGCCCGGCGCGGCCTTCGAGAAGTTCAGCGGGCGCAGGATCCGCGGCTCGGTCTCGATGAAGCGCAGCATGTCCTTCTGGTCGAAGGCATGGTCACCGAGCGTCAGCACGTCGGCCCCCGCCTCGAGCAGGCCCTTCGCGTGATCGGCGGACAGACCGGCCCCGGAGGTCGCGTTCTCGCCGTTGACCACGACGAAGTCGAGTTTCCAGTCGCGCCGGAGGGCGGGCAGGCCCTCCGCGATGGCGGACCGGCCCGCGCGGCCCATGACGTCGCCGAGGAAGAGGATACGCATGGGACGGGGCTAGTCCGGGGCGCGGCCGGGGGCAAGTCCCGGCGGGGCCGGGGCAAGGCCGGACCAGGCCAAGGTGGGGGGCCGGAGGCGGCGGGCGGATCGGGCCGGGGGCGAGCCAGGGCGGCGGCCCGGGCGGGCCGGATCGCCCGGGATCGGCGCCGGCCGGGCGGCGCCGATCCCGGTGTGGGCCCGCCGGGGTCGCCCATGGCACTAGCGCAGCACGCTCAAAGGCGGAGAGCCCGCAGGCCGGACCGAACCGGCCGGGCGGCCTTGCGCTGCGGACGGGCCCGGTCGGACCGGATCGGGGCGCCGGCATCGGCAGGTCACGGGCGGGGGCCCGGGCGGCGGCGCGCCCCTCGCCATTCCGGCGGGGCGGGTGTAGCCATCCCCGGCCGCAGGGAGCCCGACCATGTCCACCGCCCTTGCCGGGTTCACGCTCGGCCTGTCCCTGATCCTCGCAATCGGCGCGCAGAACGCCTTCGTCCTGCGGCAGGGGATCCGGCGCGCCCATGTCCTGCCGGTCGTGCTGACCTGCGCGCTGTCGGACGCGGTGCTGATCGCGGCCGGGGTCGCGGGATTCGGCGCGCTCGCCGAGGCGGCGCCCTGGCTCGAGAAGGTGATGCGCTATGGCGGCGCCGCCTTCCTGGTCGTCTACGGGGCCCGCGCGATCCTGTCGGCCTGGCGGGGGGGCGAAGCGCTGCGGGCGGCGGGGCAGGGCGAGCAGTCGCGGCGCGCGGCGATCCTGACCTGCCTCGCCCTGACCTGGCTGAACCCGCATGTCTATCTCGACACGGTGGTCCTGCTCGGTTCGGTGGCGGCGGGGCTGGAGGGCAGCCGCCTCGCCTTCGGGCTCGGCGCGACCTCGGCCTCGTTCGCGTTCTTCTTCGCGCTCGGCTACGGGGCGCGGGCGCTGGCACCGCTCTTTGCCCGGCCGGCGACATGGCGGCTGCTGGACCTCTTCGTCGGGCTGCTGATGTGGAGCATCGCCGCCGGGCTCCTCTTCGCCGATCACTGAAGGAGTCCGACATGTCGCAACACGATGCCGCAATCGCCCCGCCGCCCGCGAGCGAGGGCAATCCCACCATCGGGATCCTGTGGATGGTCGCCTCGGGCCTCTGCTTCGTGGCGCTGACGGCGACGGTGAAGGTGGTGGGCGATGCCGTGCCGCCGGCCGAGAGCGCCTTCCTGCGCTACGCCCTCGCCCTGCCGATCCTGATCCCGATGATCGGCCCCCTGCGCCGCGCGCATCTCAGCCGCCGCCAGCTGGGCCTCTTCGGCGCGCGGGGGCTGGCGCACACGCTGGGCGTCATCACCTGGTTCTACGCCATGACGCGGATCCCGCTGGCCGAGGTGACGGCGCTCAACTACCTGAATCCCGTCTACGTCTCGATCGGCGCGGCCCTGTTCCTGGGCGAGACGATGGCCTGGCGGCGGATGCTGGCCATCGCGGTCGCGCTGGCGGGGGCCCTGGTCATCCTGCGGCCCGGCGCGCGCGAGCTCGATCCCGGCCATTTCGCCATGCTCTTCACCGCCGCGTCCTTCGCCGCGGGCTACCTGATCGCCAAGCAGCTGTCCGGAGAGGTCTCGGCCACGGTCGTGGTGGGGATGCTGCAGCTGACGGTGACGATCGGCCTGCTGCCCTTCGCATTGCTCGACTGGGTGGCGCCCGACCTCGCCACCCTCGGCCTCCTCGCCCTCGCCGCAATCTTCGCCACGCTGGGGCATTACGCGATGACCTATGCCTTCGCCGCCGCCCCGCTGACGGTGACGCAGCCGGTCACCTTCCTGCAGCTCGTCTGGGCCGTGACGCTGGGGGCGGTCTTCTTTGCCGAGCGGGTGGACGGGTGGGTGATCCTGGGCGGCCTGACCATCGTCGGCGCGATCAGCGTGCTGACCCTGCGCGAGGCGCGGGCGCGGCGTTTGCGCTCGGCCAAGGGGCAGGGCGCGCGGCTCTGACGCCTCAGATCAGGAACCAGACGGCCGCCGCGACCGAGGCCGCCGAGGCGAGCCAGGCGATCAGGATGGCGATGCCGTCATGGACGGTCAGCGCGACGCCGGTGATCGCGATGGCGGCGAAGGGGATCGCCGCTCCGAAGGGCACGACCTCCAGCGGGGGGACAAGCAGGCAGAGCGCCGCGCAGATCGAGCCCGAGACCCGCACGCCCGCCTCGCCGGTCAGCGCGGTCAGCCGCTCGCCGAAATGCCGGTCGAGCCAGTGCGCGGGGCCGCGCAGCTTGTCGGTGATCCTGTGGATCTTGTCGGTCGAGACCTCGCGGCACTCGATGAAGCCCGGCAGCCAGTAGCGGTCGCGGCCCATCGCGATCTGAACCGCCAGGATCAGCGTGCACACGGCGATCAGGGTGGGTACGGTGGGAATCGCGCCGATGGGCGAGATCCCGATCAGCGCCGGGATCACCAGGAACGCCCCCGACCCGCGCGAACCGAAGGCGTCCATCAGATCCTCGATCCTCGTCGTCTCGTCCGATCCGGCCGCCTCGTCCAGCTCGTCGATCAGGTCCTGCGCCGCGCCTGCCATCTCTCACCTCGCGTTTGCGGCAGAACGGGGCGCGGCGGGGGCGGGTTCCCCTCAGCCCCGCGGATCGAGCAGCCGGGCCAGCACGCTTCCCTCCGTCACCGCGCCGATCACCCGGCCGTCCTCGGCGACCGGGATCGGGCCGCCGCCCGCCCGGATCCGCTCCATCACCGCGCGGATGTCCGTCGCGGCGGGGACCGGCTCGCCCGGGGCCGGACCCGCGTCGGGGTCGATCACGTCGCGGGCACAGAGCACGCCGAGCGGGTTCATGTGGGCGACGAACTCGGCCACGTAATCGTTGGCCGGGTCGGTGTAGATCTGCCGCGGCGTGCCGCATTGCACGATGCGCCCGCCCTCCATGATCGCGATCCGCCCGCCGATCTTGAACGCCTCGTCGAGGTCGTGGCTGACGAAGATGATCGTGCGCTTCAGCTCGCGCTGCAGGTCGAGAAGCTCGTCCTGCAGGCGGCCCCGGATCAGCGGGTCGAGCGCGCTGAAGGGCTCGTCCATCAGCAGGATCGACGCGTCGGTGGCGAAGGCGCGGGCGAGGCCGACGCGCTGCTGCATGCCGCCCGACAGCTCGCCCACCAGCGCCTCGGCCCGGTCCTCCAGCCCGACGAGGGCGAGCTGCGCGTCGACCTTCTCGCGGCGCGCGGCCTTGCCCATGCCCGACAGCTCGAGCCCGAGGCCGACATTGTCGCGCACGCTGCGCCAGGGCAGCAGGCCGAACTGCTGGAAGACCATCGCGATCTCGTGCCGGCGGACGCGCCGCAGCTCGGCGCCCCTGGCCCGTGTCACGTTGACCTTGCCCTCGCGCGTGCGGACCGTCACGTCGCCGCGCACCACGGGATTGAGGCCATTCACCGCGCGCAGCAGCGTCGACTTGCCCGAGCCCGAGAGGCCCATCAGGACGAGGATCTCGCCCTCCTGCACCTCCAGCGAGCAATCGTGCACGCCGAGGACCTGGTCCGTCCGGCGCTGGATCTCGGCCCGGTCCAGCCCCTCGTCCATCAGGGGCAGCGCGCTGGCGGGCGCGTCGCCGAACACGATGGACACCCGGTCGAAGGTCACGGCCGCCCCGCTCACCGGTTCACCCGCAGCATCCGGTCGAGCACGATGGCCACGACGACGATCACGATCCCGCTCTCGAAGCCGAGCGAGGTGTTGACCGAGTTCAGCGCGCGCACCACCGGCACGCCGAGCCCTGCCGCCCCGACGAGGGCGGCGATCACGACCATGCTGAGCGACAGCATGATCGTCTGGTTCAGCCCCGCCATGATCTGCGGGAAGGCGCTGGGCAGTTCGACCTTCCACAGCAGCTGCCGGGGCGTGGCGCCGAAGGCCTGCCCCGCCTCGACCAGCGCCACGGGCGTGCGACTGATCCCGAGATGCGTCAGCCGGATCGGCGCGGGCAGGACGAAGATCACCGTCGCGATCAGCCCCGGCACCATGCCGATGCCGAAGAAGACGATGGCCGGGATCAGGTAGACGAAGGTCGGCAGCGTCTGCATCAGGTCGAGCACCGGCGCCATCCAGGCATAGACCCGCGGCCGGTGCGCCGCCCAGATCCCGACCGGCACGCCGATCCCCATGCAGACGACGCAGGCCGACAGGACGAGCGTCAGGCTCTCCGTCGTCTCCTCCCAGTAGCCCTGGTTCACGATGAAGAGAAAGCCGAGCGCGACCAGAAGCGGCGTCTGCCAGCGCCGCTGCAGCACCCATGCGAACAGGGTGAAGGCGCCGATCACCACGAGCTCCGGCGGGGCCTGCAGCAGCCAGAGGATCGCGTCGATCATCGTCTCGAGCCAGAGCGAGATGGTGTCGAACACGATCCCGCCCGAGCTTTCCAGCCAGTCGAAGCCGTCCGCCGCGAGGCGCCCGACGGGGATCTTGGTCTCGGTCAGCCAGTCCAGCATGGCGCCTCCGGGGAATGGGTGCCGCGGAAGCTAGGTGAGGCGGCCCCGCATGGAAAGTCGAAAGGGCCTGGTAGTGGATCCGGTGGTGTGCGGAGCGCGAACGGCCCCGGCGGAGATCGCTCCGCCGGGGCCGGTGGCCTCGAGTCCGACCGGACTCAGAACCGGTAGGAGACGCGGGCCTGGATCACGTGGAAGTCGAAATCGTCTTCCGAGCCGAATGCGTCGACGCCGGCGCCGAACGGACCGCCGGGCGCACCCGGACCGCTCAGCGTGGTGTTGAAGTCGCTCTCGCCCAGATTGACGTACTGGTACTCCACACCGAACGAGAACGAGTCGGTCAGCATCGTCTCCATCCCGGCGCCGACGACGTAGCCGGTCTCGCCGTCCCCGTCCCCGGAGGTCGTGACCGTCGCCGGAGTGTTGGTGTCGAAGCGGTAATCGACATCACCGTAGGCCAGCCCGCCGTGGACGTAGAACAGGCCGCGCTCGAACACCGGGACGCCGACCCGGCCACGCAGCGTGGCATAGTAGTCGAGCGATCGGACCTCGCGGTAGAATGCGGGCGTGGCGCTGTCGCCGCCCTGCGTTTCGGTCACGTCGAGCGCGCTGATATCCGCGATCCCGCCCAGCACGAAGCCGCCGAACTGGCGGTCGTAGCCGACATGGACGCCGCCGGAGAAACCGGAATCGAAGGCGCCGTAGAAGTTGTCGCCGAACGCCGCGGCGGGCGGAGCCGAGGGCGCGGCCTCCAGCGACAGCACCCCCGTCTCGTCATCGAACGCTCCGCCGAGTTGAGCGCCGGCATAGAAGCCGTCCCAGCTGAGGCGCGGAGCGGGCTGGGCCACCGGCATGACGGGCGCCGGCTCCATCACGGGGGAGTCCATCCCGGCGGCAAGGGCTGGCCCGGCCAGCAGCACGAGAGGGAGGCAGAGATGCAGTTTCACAAGAGATCCTTCCAGCAAGAGCGATCGCCACCGGGCATCGGTGGGATCGCCTTCCACAGATGGATCGCGGTTCCTCGCGGCAACTCACGTTGTCTTGACCGGTCGCCGTCGCCGCGCGGCGGGCTGTGGCCGGTTCCCCCGGGCGGGACGTCGATCCCGCCCGAGGAAGGAGGCGCCGCCTAGTTCAGCGCTGCCGTCACCGCCCCGGCCGCGTCGCCGCCATCGAGCGTGGTCACGCCGTCGAGCCAGCCGGACCAGGCGTCGGGATTGGCCGCGAGCCAGGCCTTCGCCGCCTCGGTCGGGTCCTGCCCGTCATCGAGGATCGCGCCCATGATCTCGTTCTCCATCTCGAGCGAGAAGGTGAGGTTCTCGAGCAGGGCCTGCACGTTCGGGCAGTCCTCGGCGAAGCCGGCGCGGGTGTTCGTGTAGACCTCGGCGCCGCCGAGATTCGGGCCGAACCATTCGTCGCCGCCCTCGAGATAGGTCAGCTCGTAATTGGCGTTCATCGGGTGCGGCTCCCAGCCGAGGAACACGACCGGCTCGTCCCGGCCCGTGGCGCGGTCGACCTGCGCGAGCATCCCCTGCTCGGAGCTCTCGATCACCTCGAACTCCGCCAGGCCGAAGGCGTCGGCCTCGATCATGTCGAGGATCAGGCGGTTGCCGTCATTGCCCGGCTCGATCCCGTAGATCTCGGCGTCCAGCGCCTCGGCATTGGCGGCGATGTCCTCGAAGCTGGTGATGCCGAGCGCGGCGCCGGCCGAATTGGTGGCGAGCGTGTATTTCGCGCCCTCGAGGTTGCGGCCCACGGTCACGACGCTGCCGTCCTCGCGGTAGGGGGCGATGTCGGCCTCCATCGTGGGCATCCAGTTGCCGAGGAAGACGTCGACATCGCCTTCGGCCATCGAGGTGTAGGTGACGGGCACCGACAGCACGAGCGTCTCGGTCTCGTAGCCGAGCGCGTCGAGAAGGAAGGTCGTGGTCGCGGTGGTCGCGGTGATGTCGGTCCAGCCGACATCCGAGAAGGTCACGCTCTCGCAGGCATCCTGCGCGAGCGCGGCGGTGCCGGCGGCGGTCAAGGCCGTGGCGGCGAGGATCTGTCGAAGGGGCATGTGGTGTCTCCCTGGGTTCTTGATTGACGAGTCAATAAACGGAAGCCTATGCAGGATCCCGTCCCGACGCAAAGGATAGGGGGGACCGCGCGAAATGCCAAAGATCGGAATGGAGCCGCAGCGGAAGGCGGCGCTCATCGACGCCGCGATCCACGAGATCGGGGCGCGCGGATCGCTCGAGGTGACGGTGGCGCAGATCGCGCGCCGCGCGGGCGTGTCGAGCGCGCTGGCGCATCATTATTTCGGCGGCAAGGAGGATCTCTTCCTCGCCGCGATGCGCCATGTCCTGCGGGAATTCGGCCGCGCCGTGCGCAGCGAACTGTCGGCGGCGCAGGGGCCGCGCGGGCGGGCCGAGGGCATCCTGCGGGCCAGCTTCGCGCCGGTGAACTTCCGGGCCGAGACGGTCTCGGCCTGGCTGAACTTCTACGTCCTCGCGCTGACGAATGCCGAGGCGCGGCGGATGCTGCGCGCCTACCAGCAGCGGCTTCGGTCGAACCTGCGGCACGCCCTGCGCCCGCTGGCCGGGGCCGGCGCGCCCGCGGCGGCCGAGAGGCTCGCGGCGGGGATCGACGGCCTCTACCTGCGCGAGGGGCTGTCCGGCACCGCCCCCGACGGCGCCCGTGCGACCGCCGAGATGCTCGAAAGCCTTGCGAGGGAGATGCTGCAATGAATGCCCCGAATATCCTGGTCCTGATGGTGGATCAGCTGAACGGCACCCTGTTCCCGGACGGGCCGGCCGATTTCCTGCACGCGCCGAACCTGAGGCGCCTCGCCGAGCGGTCGACCCGCTTCGCCCACGCCTATACGCCCTCGCCCCTCTGCGCGCCGGCGCGGGCGGCGGTGATGGCGGGGCAGATGCCCTACCGCACGCGCGTCTATGACAATGCCGCCGAATTCGCCTCGGCGATCCCGACCTTCGCGCATCACCTGAGGAATGCCGGCTATCATACCGCCCTGTCGGGAAAGATGCACTTCGTCGGCCCCGACCAGCTGCACGGCTTCGAGGAGCGGCTGACGACCGATGTCTATCCCGCCGACTTCGGCTGGACCCCGGACTGGCGAAAGCCGGGCGAACGGATCGACTGGTGGTATCACAATTTCGGCTCGGTCACCGGGGCCGGCGTGGCCGAGATCACGAACCAGCTCGAATACGACGACGACGTCGCCTTCCAGGCGATGCAGAAGCTCTACGACCTCTCGCGCGGGCATGACGGGCGGCCCTGGTGCCTGACGGTCAGCTTCACCCATCCGCACGATCCTTTCGTCGCGCGGCGCAGGTACTGGGATCTCTACGAGGACGGCCCGCTCGACCCCGAGCTCCCCGAGATCCCCTATGCCGAGCTGGACCCCCATTCGCAGCGCCTGATGGATGCCTCGAACCGGCGGGAATTCGAGATCGGGCGCGAGGACGTGCGCCGCTCGCGCCGCGCTTATTTCGCCAACATTTCGTATGTCGACGACAAGATCGGCGAGATCCTCGACGTGCTGGAACGGACCCGGCAGGAGGCGACCATCGTCTTCCTCTCCGACCACGGCGAGATGCTGGGCGAGGGCGGTCTCTGGTTCAAGATGAGCTTCCGCGAGGGCTCGTCCCGGGTCCCGCTGATGATCGCGGGCGATGGATGGGCACCGGGTCGGGTCGAGACGCCGGTCTCTACCGTGGATCTGGCGCCGACGCTCGCCGCCATCGGCGGGGCCGACATGGCGGGCGTCACGCCCTGGACCGACGGCGTGGACCTCGCCCCCGTCGCCGCGGGCGGCGAGCGGCCCCCGGTCGGTATCGAATACGCCGCCGAGGGATCCGTCGCGCCGATGGTCTGCCTCGTCGAGGGGCGGTGGAAATACACCGCCTGCCCGGTCGATCCCGAGGAGCTCTACGATCTGCAGAACGACCCGTGGGAGAGGGATAACCTCGCCGGCGCGCCGGGGTACGAAGGGCGGCTCAAGCATTTCCGCGACCTCGCCGCCGCCCGCTGGGATCTGGGACGGACCGATGACGAGGTGCGCGCCAGCCAAGCCGCGCGCTGGGTCGTCTACCCCGCGCTGCGCCAGGGGGGCTACTACCCCTGGGACTGGCAGCCCCTGCGCAACGCCTCCGAGCGGTACATGCGCAACCACATGGACCTCAACGTGCTGGAGGAGAACCAGCGCTTTCCGCGAGGGGAATGACATGAGCTACGACCCGCAACCTGCCGCCAGCCATCACGTTTCCGGTGAATACCTTGAGGATGCCGGGGGCGAGGCGCTGCCCGTCATCTATCCCGCCACCGGCGAGGAGATCGCGCGCCTGCACATGGCGACGCCCGAGGTGATCGACCGCGCCTTCACCGCCGCCGAGGCCGCGCAGCGGGACTGGGCCCGTCTGCCGGGGGTGGAGCGGGGCCGGGTCCTGCGCCGCGCCGCCGACCTGATCCGCGCCCGCAACCGCGAGCTCAGCGAACTCGAAACCCGCGACACCGGAAAGCCGCTGCAGGAGACGCTGGTCGCCGACGCCACCTCCGCCGCCGATGCGCTGGAATATTTTGGCGGTCTCGCCGCGACGCTGACGGGCGAGCATATCCCGCTCGGGGCCGACTGGGCCTACACGATCCGCGAGCCGCTCGGCGTCTGCGTCGGCCTCGGCGCGTGGAACTACCCGACCCAGATCGCCGCCTGGAAGGCCGCCCCCGCGCTCGCCTGCGGCAATGCGATGGTCTTCAAGCCGTCCGAGACGACGCCGCTCTGCGCGCTGAAGCTGGCCGAGATCCTGACCGAGGCGGGCGCGCCGGCCGGCCTCTTCAACGTGGTGCAGGGCGCGGGCGCCGTGGGCGAGGCGCTGGTGACCGACCCTCGCGCGGCGAAGGTGTCGCTCACCGGCTCCGCCCGCACCGGGAAACACGTCTATGCCCTCGCCGCGCGCGGAATGAAGCACGTGACGATGGAGCTGGGGGGCAAGTCGCCCTTGGTGATCTTCGACGATGCCGATGTCGAGAACGCGGTCTCGGCGGCGATCAACGGCAACTTCTACTCGTCCGGTCAGATCTGCTCCAACGGCACCCGCGTCTTCGTCCAGAAGGGGATCGAGGCGGCGTTCCTCGCCCGGCTGACCGCGCGCATGTCGTCGGGCATCGTCATGGGCGACCCGCTGGACGAGGCGACCAATATCGGACCGCTCGTCTCGGAGCGGCAGATGGGGCAGGTCCTCGGCTTCATCGACCGCGCGAAGAAGGGCGGCGCGCGGCTGGTGATTGGCGGCGCCCGCGCGGACCGGCCGGGCTGGTTCGTCGAGCCGGCGGTCTTCACCGACGTGACCGACGGGATGGAGATCGCCCGCGAGGAGGTGTTCGGCCCCGTCATGTCCGTCCTGACCTTCGAGGACGAGGCGGAGGCGGTGACCCGCGCGAACGCGACGGAATACGGGCTGGCCGCCGGGGTGTTCACCGCCGATCTCGCCCGCGCGCACCGCGTCGTCTCGGCCTTCCGCGCCGGGACCTGCTGGATCAACACCTACAACCTGACGCCGGTCGAGATGCCGTTCGGCGGCGTCAAGGCCAGCGGGCTGGGGCGCGAGAATGCCCGCGCCGCGATCGAGCATTACAGCCAGCTCAAGAGCGTCTACGTCGCGATGGGGGGCGTCGATGCCCCGTTCTGACCCCCCCGCGATGGAGGCCGACTACGTCATCGTCGGCGCCGGCAGCGCGGGCTGCGCGATGGCCTGGCGGCTGACCGAGGCGGGAAGATCCGTCATTGTGGTCGAGTTCGGCGGCTCGGATGCCGGCCCCTTCATCGGGATGCCGGGCGCGCTCAGCTACCCGATGAACATGCGCCGCTACGACTGGGGCTTCGTCACCGAGCCCGAGCCGCATCTGGGGGGCCGCGTCCTCGCCTGTCCGCGGGGCAAGGTGGTCGGCGGCTCCTCCTCGATCAACGGTATGGTCTACGTGCGCGGCCATGCGCGCGACTTCGATCATTGGGACGAGGCGGGCGCGACCGGCTGGGCCTATGCGGACGTGCTGCCCTATTTCAAGCGGATGGAGGACTGGCATCCGGGCCTGCACGGGGGCGACCCCGATTGGCGGGGCAAGGACGGCCCGCTGCACGTCACGCGCGGGGCGCGGTCGAACCCGCTGACCCGCGCCTTCGTCGCGGCGGGCGAGGCGGCGGGCTACGGCGCGACCGCCGATTACAACGGCCACCGGCAGGAAGGCTTCGGTCCCAAGGACGCGACGATCTGGAAGGGCGGCCGCTGGTCGGCGGCCGAGGCCTATCTCAAGCCCGCCCTGCGGGGCGGCCGGGCGATTCTGGTCCGCGGCCTCGCCAGCCGGATCGTGATCGAGGAGGGACGCGCGCGCGGCGTCGAGATCCGGCGCAGCGGCCGGACCGAGATCCTGAAGGCCCGCGCCGAGGTCATCGTCGCGGCGAGCGCCATCAACTCGCCCAAGCTGCTCAAGCTCTCGGGCATCGGGCCGGGGGCCGAGCTGGCGGCGCACGGGATCGACGTGGTGGCCGACCGTCCCGGCGTGGGCGAGAACCTGCAGGACCATCTGGAGATGTACATCCAGATGACCAGTGCCCGGCCGGTCAGCCTCTACCGGTACTGGAACCTCTTCGGGAAGGGTTATGTCGGCGCGCGCTGGCTGCTGACCCGGTCCGGTCCCGGCGCGTCGAACCAGTTCGAGAGCGCGGGCTTCATCCGCTCGCGTGCGGGGGTGGAATATCCCGACATCCAGTTCCACTTCCTGCCGCTCGCGGTGCGCTACGACGGGCGTTCGGCCGTGAAGGGCCACGGCTTCCAGGCCCATGTGGGGCCGATGCGCTCGCCCTCTCGCGGACATGTCCGCCTGCGCTCGGCCGATCCGGCCGAGGCGCCCTCGATCCTGTTCAACTACATGTCCCACGACGAGGACTGGCGCGATTTCCGCACCGCGATCCGGCTCACGCGCGAGATCTTCGCGCAGGCGCCGTTCGACGAGTTCCGAGGGGTGGAGATCCAGCCGGGGCAGGGCGTCCGGACCGACGACGAGATCGACGCCGCCGTGCGCGAGCATGCCGAGAGCGCCTACCATCCCTGCGGCACCTGCCGGATGGGCCGGGCGGACGATCCCGGCGCCGTGGTCGATCCCGAGACCCGCGTCATCGGGGTGGAGGGGCTGCGCGTCGCCGACAGTTCGATCTTCCCGCGCATCACCAACGGAAACCTCAACGCGCCCTCGATCATGGTGGGGGAGAAGGCGGCAGACCACGTGCTGGGCCGGGGCATGCTGCCGCGCGAGAATGCCGAGCCGTGGATCCACCCGGACTGGCGGACGGCACAGAGGTGAGGGGCAGATGATTTTTCCGCCCTCGTGTTAACCTGATCTTAACCTTTTTGTTGTCGGCGCCGCGGGGGCGGGCATAGTGACGGGATGTTCGATCTACGTTCCGTGCCCGCCGCCGCCCTCCTCCTCTCCCTTCTCGCCGCGCCCGCCGTGGCCGCGCCCGATGGCCGGCTTTCGGTCGTCGATGCCGACACGATCGACGTCGGCGGCGCCAGGGTGCGTCTCTTCGGGATCGACGCGCCGGAGCTGTCCCAGATCTGCGGCGAGAGCGGCGCCACCTGGGCCTGCGGCACCTGGGCCGCCTCGGAGGCGCGCCGCCGCTGGGAAGGGCAGGAGGCACGCTGCGAGCCGCTCGATACCGATCGTTACGGGCGGATCGTCGCCCGCTGCCATGTCGGCAGCGACGACATCGCCCGGGTGATGGTGGCGGAGGGGATCGCGCTCGCCTATCGCGACTATTCCTGGGATTACGATCTGGAAGAGAAACAGGCCGCCACGCTCGGCCGCGGGCTCTGGAGCGGCGCGTTCGAGAGCCCGGCCGAGTACCGCGCCGGGCAGGCGGCCGCGCAGGAGGCCATGCCGCAGGGCGCTTCCGGCGATTGCGCGATCAAGGGCAACATCTCGTCCAACGGCCGCATCTACCACATGCCGGGACAGGACCATTACGACCGCACCCGGATCGACGAGGGGGCGGGGGAACGGTGGTTCTGCTCGGCGGCCGAGGCCGAGGCGGCGGGCTGGCGCGCGGCCCGGCGCTAGGGCCGGGCGCGCGCGGCGGGGCGTCAGGCCGCGCCGCTCTCCTTCACGCCGGCCCCTTCCACGATGTCCTTGAAGGTCTCGAAGAACTGGTCGGCCATCTTCTTGGCGAAGCCGCCGACGATGCGGTTGCCGAGCTGCGCGAGCTTGCCGCCCACCTGCGCCTCGACGTTGTAGGCCAGCTCCGTGCCCTCCTCCACGTCGGTGAGGTTCACGATCGCCGCGCCCTTGGCAAAGCCCGCGACGCCCCCCTTGCCCTCGCCGACGATGCGGTAGCTGTCGGGCGCGTTCACGTCCTCCAGCGTCACGGCGCCCTTGAACGTGGCCGAGACGGGGCCGACCTTCTGCTTCACCACGGCCTCGAACCCCTCCTCGGGTGAGCCGGTGAGCTCCTGGCAGCCGGGGATGCAGGCCTTGAGCGTCTCGGGGTCGTTCAGATGCGCCCAGACCGTCCGGCGGTCGGCGGCGATGGTTCTTGTGCCGTTGAGTTCCATGTCGCTCCTCCCTCGGGCGTTTCGCCGCACCTTGGTCGCTGGAACGGCCGGACGCAATGCGACCATCGGCGACCATCGCCGGGGCCGCCCCGCCCGGCCGATGGGCTCAGCCCCGCGCGGCGACCGCGCGGGCGCGCGCCATCACCCACAGGATCGCGACGCCGGCCAGGAGCGAGGTGACCAGCATGATGACCTGGAGCGGCAGGATCCCCGTCTCCTCGGTCAGCCAGGTGCCCGCGAGGGCGGAGAGCACCGCCCCGCCGCCGATCATGATCGTCCCGCCGAGGCCCGAGGCGCTGCCCGCCAGTTCCGGCACGACCGAGAGCGAGCCGGCGATGGCGTTCGGCATCAGCAGCCCGTTGCCGAGTCCGAGGAAGGTGCAGAGGCCGAAGAACACCCAGGCCGAGTCGACGCCCGCCAGCGACAGGACCAGCGACAGCCCCATCCCGAACGAGCTCACCGCCGCCCCGATCAGCGCCAGCCGGTCGATTCCCGCCCGCACCGCGTAGCGCCCCGAGATCCCGTTGCCGGCCATGTAGCCCACCGCCGGCGCACCGAGCGCGATCCCGGTCGCCAGCGGCGACAGGCCGAACACCCCCTGCGCCACGAAGGAGGCGCCGCCCAGAAGCGCGAAGAAGGCGCCCGACCCCATCGCGGCGCAGAGCGAGTAGCCCCAGAACCGCTGCGAGGTCAGCAGGCGCGGATAGGCCCGGATCTGCGCCACGAGGCCGCGGCCCATGCCGGTCGCCGTCTCGCCCTGGTCGCGCCAGGCGAGGAGCAGCACGCCCGCTCCCGCCAGCGCGAGGAAGGTGAACGAGGCCCGCCAGCCCGCCAGCTGGTCGAGCGCGCCGCCGATCATCGGGCCGACCATCGGCACCAGCGACATGCCCATGGTGACGTAGCCGATCATCGAGGCGCTCTCGGCCGCGGGGACGATGTCGCGCACCACGGCGCGGCTGAGGACCATGCCCGCCACGACCGCCGATTGCAGGAAGCGGAAGGCGAGAAAGGTGCCGGTATTTGGCGCGAGAAGACAGCCGATCGTGGCCAGGACGAAGATCGCCAGCGCCCCCAGCACCACCGGCCGCCGCCCGAACTGGTCCGAGAGCGGGCCGATCACGAGCTGCAGCAGCGCCGTCGCCGCCAGATAGCCCGACACGGCGAACTGCATCACCGCGTAATCGGCGCCGAAATGATCGGCCATCCCCTGAAGCGAGGGCAGGAAGATCGACATGTTGAGCGCCGAGATCCCCGCCAGCAGGATCAGCGTCGCGATATGCGGCGGCGTGGCGGGGTCGAGGAAACGGGATGCGGGGCGCGGCGGCGTCCCCGCCGGGCCGAGGGGAGAGGCGAGGGTCATGGCGCGTCAGGTAGGCCGGGAGCGGAACGGTGTCCATATTGTCGGACATTCGGGCCCGCGCCTGCGGGATCGCGGCCCGGCATCCGCCCTCCCCGAGGCCGGCCGCTCCGGCCGTGACTTGCCCGGGGGCGCCCTGGCCGCACCTCGCGCGGGCGGACGGGTCCGGGCCGCGGTATTTGGGAACCCTGCGAAGGAGGGGGTGGGGCGCGCCGCCCGCACCCGGGCCCCCGTGGAGCGGCCCGGGCCGAGGTATCTGAGATCCCTGCGAAGGGGGAACGGGCGCGCCGGCCGGAGCTTGCGCGGGCGATCTGGCGGGCCGCGGGATCCGGGATCCCCGCGAGCGAGGGGAAGGGGGGCGCCCCTTCCGGTCCGCGCGCTTGCGGCGGGGGCGCGCATTTTGCATAGCTTTGCGGATGGCCGGCTATGCGGGAGGACGGGAGATGCGCGACATCCTGACGGAGCTCGAGGATCGCCGCGCCGAGGCGGCGCTCGGCGGCGGGGACCGGCGGATCGAGGCGCAGCACGCCAAGGGCAAGCTGACCGCGCGCGAGCGGATCGACCTGCTGCTCGACCAGGGCAGCTTCGAGGAATTCGACATGTTCGTCCGTCACCGCGGCACCGAGTTCGGCGTGGATGCCGAGCGTCCGGCCGGCGACGGCGTCGTGACGGGCTGGGGCACGATCAACGGCCGGATGGTCTATGTCTACAGCCAGGACTTCACCGTCTTCGGCGGCTCGCTCTCCGAGACCCATGCCGAGAAGATCTGCAAGATCATGGACATGGCGATGCAGAACGGCGCGCCGGTGATCGGGCTGAACGATTCGGGCGGCGCGCGGATCCAGGAGGGCGTGGCATCCCTCGCCGGCTATGCCGAGGTCTTCCAGCGCAACATCATGGCCAGCGGCGTGGTGCCGCAGATCTCCGTCATCATGGGACCCTGCGCGGGCGGGGCGGTCTATTCGCCGGCCATCACCGATTTCATCTTCATGGTGAAGGGCACCTCCTACATGTTCGTCACCGGCCCAGACGTGGTGAAGACGGTCACGAACGAGGTGGTGACGGCCGAGGAACTGGGCGGGGCCGTGACCCATACGCGCAAGTCTTCGGTCGCCGATGCCGCCTTCGAGAACGATGTCGAGGCGCTGATCGAGGTGCGCCGCCTCGTCGACCTGCTGCCGCTGTCGAACCGCGAGAAGCCGCCCGTCCGCCCCTTCTTCGACGATGTCGACCGCATCGAGCCGGCGCTCGACAAGCTGATCCCCGTCAACCCCAACATGCCCTACGACATGAAGGAGCTGATCGCGGCGGTCGCCGACGAGGGCGATTTCTACGAGATCCAGCAGGAGTTCGCGAAGAACATCGTCACCGGCTTCGTTCGGCTCGAGGGGCAGACGGTCGGCGTGGTGGCGAACCAGCCGATGGTGCTGGCCGGGTGCCTCGACATCGACAGCTCGCGCAAGGCGGCGCGGTTCGTGCGGTTCTGCGACGCGTTCGAGATCCCGATCCTGACGCTGGTCGACGTGCCGGGCTTCCTGCCCGGGACGGGCCAGGAATACGGCGGCGTCATCAAGCACGGGGCGAAGCTGCTCTTCGCCTATGGCGAGGCGACGGTGCCGAAGGTCACGCTGATCACCCGCAAGGCCTATGGGGGCGCCTACGACGTGATGGCGTCCAAGCACCTGCGGGGCGATTTCAACTATGCCTGGCCCACGGCCGAGATCGCGGTGATGGGGGCGAAGGGCGCGACCGAGATCCTGCACCGCTCCGAGCTGGGGGATCCCGAGAGGATCGCGCAGCGCACGCGCGACTACGAGGACCGCTTCGCCAATCCCTTCGTCGCGGCCGAGCGCGGCTTCATCGACGAGGTGATCATGCCCCGCTCGACCCGCCGGCGGGTCTGCCGGGCCTTCGCCTCGCTCCGGGGCAAGCGGCAGTCGAACCCGTGGAAGAAGCACGACAACATCCCCCTCTGACCCCTTCCTACCAACCGTCCCTGACCGAAGGCGCCTTCCGCATGCGCATCCTGACCGCCCTCTGCCTGATCCTGGCGCCGCTCGCCGCGCCGGGGCAGGGTATTCCCGAGGGCTGGAGCCTCGGCGCCATCGGCTACGAGGACCGGATGAACCGGCTCCAGGCGCGGCCCGATTTCCCCGGCGCGCCCAAGATCGCGCGGTTCCTCTGGACCGGCGAGGGGGACGCGCCGAACCCGCGCACCTTCCCCTTCTACGCCGCCTGCCGCGAGCTCGCCGCCTTTCACGAACGGCTGGGCGAGACGCTGTTCGACCTGCGGATCTCGGCCGGGGTCTCGAGCGGGGGCGTGATCACCCTGTCCCGGTCCGTCACCCGCGAGTTCGAGGTGGTGGACGGGCGCTGCCTGTCGGATGCGGGGACCGAGCTGTGAGGGCCGCGATCATCCTCGCGCTTCTCGCCGCGCCGCTCGCCGCGCCCGCGCAGGAGATCGACGCCCCGTCCGGGCTGCACCTCGTGCTGCAGGACGTGATCTGGGAGGCCGAAACCGCGACGGTGCGCCTGCGATTCGTCGCCCCCGCGCTGGGCGGGACGGGCGAGGACGGCGCGCCGATGGCCTTCTCGGAGGTGTCGGGCGACTTCCAGTGGCTCTGCGACGTCCATGGCGTGCCCGCAATCGTCGCCAACGACCTCGCCGCGCGGCAGGTCGTCATCTCCATCGCCGACCGCGAGATCCCGTTCGGCCAGATGGACCCCGACGCCGTCCAGTTCTTCGAGGGCTACTCGATCGCCGCGGACGGCACCTGCCAGTGGGAGCCCTATTGATGCCACGCGAGGACATGGTGAAGCATCGCGGCTTTCCCGGCCGCCTGCCCGGATCGGACTACCAGTTCGTGATCCGCCGCGCGAACCCGAAGGGCGTGACCCCGCTGACGGAGAGGCCGCGCTTCAAGGACCGCCGGCAGGCGGACAGGATCGCCGACGAGGCCTTCCTCGCCGCGCTCTGGGAGCATTTCGGGGAGGAGCCCTTCGTTCGCGGCAACCTCGATGCGGGGCGACTCAGCTGGCTCTTCGGGCGCGAGGTGATCCCCGCCGAGGAGCCGTTCGACCCGGCCTCCTACGACGCGATGCTGAGGATCGACGTCGATCGGGCGGCCGCGTCCTTTCCGGAGGTCTTCGCATGAGCGTCTTCCCGCCGGCTCGCCCTGCGGTTGCGCGGACCGCCGCCGAGACGGCGGGGCGGGGCGAGTTCGCGATGGATCGGGCGACGTCGGCGTGTCATGTTCGGGATGTGGACGGGGGGTCCAGCAAGTCCCCGGCCACACGACGTCAAGACCGTTACCCTTCCCCTACCGGGCGACCCGTCTTCCTTTCGGAAGGCGGGTCGTCTTTATTCGAGGGGGGGCTGTCCGCGTTCGGCGGGGAACCGCCCCGCGGGGCCGAGCGTTCTTGCCACCGGCACGGACCCGTGCAACCGACGCACACGACTGGGGCAGTCACGACAGGAGAAACGTCATGGGCATCAAGTTTGCCGCCATCGCAGGCCTCATGGGCCTCACCGCTCTTTCCGCCTGCGGCCAGACCGCTGCGGAATGCGCCGCCACCGGGGGCGTCCTCGGCGCCGCCGCCGCCCGCGTCACGGGCGAGGATGTGGGTTCGGGCGCGCTGCTCGGCGCCGCGGCCGGCCTCGGCGCGCGTCAGGCGACCTACGGCGACGGCTGCTACTAAGCCGATCGCGCACCGGCCCCCGGGCCGGACCGGACAGGGCCGTCCGGGGCAGATCGCCCCGGCGGCCCTTTTCGTTTGCGCGGCGGGACGACGGGGGAGGGGGGACGCATGATCCGAAAGCTGCTCATCGCGAACCGGGGCGAGATCGCCTGCCGGGTCATCAGGACCGCGCGCCGCATGGGGATCGCGACCGTCGCGGTTCATTCCGAGGCGGATGCCGGCGCGCTGCATGTCCGCCTCGCCGACGAGGCGGTGGCGATCGGCCCCGCGCCCGCCGCCCAGTCCTACATCGCCATCGACCGGGTCATGGAGGCGATCCGCGCCTCCGGCGCCGATGCCGTCCATCCCGGCTACGGCTTCCTCTCCGAGAATCCGCGATTCGCCGAGGCGCTCCAGGCGGAGGGCATCGCCTTCGTCGGCCCGCCGGTGAAGGCGATCGAGGCGATGGGCGACAAGATCACGTCCAAGAAGATCGCGGCCGAGGCGGGGGTCAGCACGGTTCCGGGCTACATGGGCCTGATCGGCGACGCGGACGAGGCGGCCCGGATCGCAGGCGAGATCGGCTACCCGGTGATGATCAAGGCCAGCGCCGGCGGCGGCGGCAAGGGCATGCGGATCGCCTGGGACGAGGCCGAGGCGCGCGAGGGGTTCGAAAGCAGCCGCAGCGAGGCGGCCAGTTCCTTCGGCGACGACCGCATCTTCATCGAGAAGTTCGTCACCCAGCCCCGCCATATCGAGATCCAGGTGCTGGCCGATACGCATGGCACCTGCCTCTATCTCGGCGAGCGGGAATGCTCGATCCAGCGCCGCAACCAGAAGGTGGTGGAGGAGGCGCCGTCTCCTTTCCTCGACGCCGCCACCCGCAAGGCGATGGGCGAGCAGGCCGTCGCGCTGGCGCAGGCCGTCGGCTATGCCAGCGCCGGGACGGTCGAGTTCATCGTCGACGGGGACCGCAACTTCTACTTCCTCGAGATGAACACCCGCCTGCAGGTCGAGCATCCGGTGACCGAGCTCGTCACCGGCATCGACCTCGTCGAGCAGATGATCCGCGTCGCGGCGGGCGAGCGGCTCTCCTTCGGGCAGGAGGACGTAAGGCTGACCGGCTGGGCCATCGAGAACCGCCTCTATGCCGAGGACCCGTATCGCGGCTTCCTGCCCTCGATCGGGCGGCTCACCCGCTACCGCCCCCCGGCGGAACGCGCGGCGGGGCCGATGCTGGACGCGGGAACCTGGCACGGCGAGGCGGGGACCGGAGAGACCGCGATCCGCAACGATACCGGCGTGTTCGAGGGCGGCGAGATCAGCATGTTCTACGACCCGATGATCGCCAAGCTCTGCAGCTGGGGCCCGGACCGCGCCAGCGCCATCGAGACGATGCGCGGCGCGCTCGACGCCTTCGAGGTGGAGGGGATCGGGCACAACCTGCCGTTCCTCGCGGCGGTCATGGATCACCCCCGTTTCGTCTCGGGCGAGCTGACGACCGCGTTCATCGCCGAGGAATGGCCGGACGGGTTCGACGGCGTCGCCCTGCCGGAGGGCGAGCTGCGCCGCGTCGCCGCCGCCGCGGCCGCGATGAACCGCGTGGCCGAGATCCGGCGGACCCGCGTCTCGGGTCGCCTGGGAAACCACGAACGCAAGGTTGGCGACGACTGGGTGGTGGTGATCGACCGGGCGGAATGGCCGGTGCGGGTGGCCGCCGGGCCGGGCGGGGCCGACGTGACCTTCGACGGGGGCGTCACGCTGCGGGTCGAGGGGGACTGGACGCCGGGTCAATCGCTCGCGCGGCTGGTGGTGGACGGCGCGCCGCTGGTGCTGAAGGTCGGCAAGGCGACGGGGGGCTTTCGCCTGCGCAGCCGGGGCGCGGATCTGCGCGTCCATGTCTACACCCCCCGCCAGGCTGAACTCGCGCGGCTGATGCCCGAGAAGATCGCGCCCGACACGTCGCGGCAGCTGCTGTGCCCGATGCCGGGCATGCTGGTGAAGCTGAATGTCGGGCCGGGCGACGAGGTGCAGGAGGGGCAGGCCCTCTGCATCGTCGAGGCGATGAAGATGGAGAACATGTTGCGCGCCGAGCGGCAGGGCGTCGTGGCGGCGGTTAATGCCGCACCCGGCGACAGCCTCGCGGTGGACGAGGTGATCCTGGAATTCGAGTGATCCCGTGCCGGCCGCGTCGCCCCTTCTCTGGCTCGTCGGCGCGATCCTCTCCGCGCTGATCCTCTACGGTGCGCTCTTCGCGACGCGGCAATCGGCGGCGGTGCGCGGGCTCTTCGCCCAGTTCTTCCTGCTGGCCTTCCTGCCGCTGCTCGTGCTGCTCGGCGTGCCGCTCGCCCTGCTGTCGCTGCTGGTCGAGATGGACGAGAGGGTCTGGCAGGCGCTGATCGCGGGCGTGGTGATCGTCGCGGGGTGGCTCACCACCGCGATCTTCGACCGGCTGGCGCGGGCGCGGGACAAGGCCGAGCGGCTTCGCGACACGCACAAGGCGCTCTTCGCCGAGATCCGCAGCGCGCTCTCGGCCATCCATGGCGGAGGCGAGGGCGGCCGCTGGGGTGCGGAGGTGCTGGACCGGATGCGGCGCGAGCCGGACTTCGTCCCCTTCGTCCCGGCCGAGAGCCACGACCAGATCTTCGACGCCGTGGTCGGAACGCTCGACGTGCTGCCGCGGGTGACGATCGACCCGACCGTCGCTTTCTACAAGCAGATCAAGGATGTGGGGCGCATGGCCGAGGATCTGCGCTCGCCCCGGTTCATCGCCCTGCCGCAGCAGCGCCGGATCGCGATGTTCGCCGATTTCCTGCAGATGCGGCAGGTGGCCTTCACGCTGGGGGAATACGCGCTGTCGCTGATCGCCGCCTTTGCCGAGGGCGGAACGCCGGCGGCCGAGCGGGCCGCCGAACGATTCAGTAGCCGGGCCGGGGGCCCGTCTGACCCTTCACCGGGATCGGCGTGAGCGGGATGTCGGTCTGACGTTCCATGGTGCGCCTCCTGTCCTCGTGATTTCGATATAGGGCCGCCGGCCCCCCCGCGCAATCGCGAGGGGGGCACGACGCGCTCAGCCGCCCTCGCGGATCTCCTGCTGTCGCAGGGGCATCTTGTCGATGGCCCGCCCGATCTCGCGCACGGTGAAGGGGTCCGGCTTGCGCTGCGCGATCCGCCCGTCCTTCGAGATGAGCACGATCCCGAACCCGCGCGGCCGGAGCTGCGCGCGTGCATCCGATTCCGCCGACGGGTCGGAATCCAGGATCACGACCACGTCGCGGACGACGAGCTGGCCCAGATCCGCCTCGAGCATCGCCACCTGCTCGGCGAAGCGGGGATCGTTCGGGCTGTCGGCGAAGACGATCACGGGCCGGGCGATGTAGAGGAAATCGGCCAGGGTCACGTCGGCGGCGTCGAGGAAGACGCCGGGATCCATCTCCCAGCGCTCCACCGCGCTCAGCTCGCTCGCATCGCTGACGGCCGGCGCCTCGGTCGAGGCGAGGCTCTCCTGCGCGAGGGCCGGCGCGGCGGCGGCGCAGAGGGCGAGGGCGGCGGCGATCTGTCGGGCATGTCCCATGCCTCCGAAGATAGGGGTCCGGCAGGCCGATGCGAAGGGCGACCCGTTGCCGCTGACGAAGATTTGGGCCCGGGGAGCCACGCCCCGCGATACGGGGTCCGCGACACGGGGCCCGTGACACGGGGGCCGCGACACGGGGCCCGTGACACGGGGGCCGCGACACCGGGCCGCGACGCGGGACCCGCGACACCGGGCCGCGACACGGGGCCCCGACACCGGGCCGCTACCCGCCGCGCCCGCTTGCCCTCGCCCCCCCGGGCGGGCCAAAATCGCGCCGGAGCGGCGACACCGCGAGGGAAGGAGAGGCACGATGGCCGACAAGACCGCCTGGGCCGACCGCGCCCGCAAGGAACTGAAGGGCCGCGATCCCGAGGACCTGACCTGGCGCACGCTCGAGGGGATCGAGATCCGCCCGCTCTACACCGAGGACGACATCGCCGGGCTGGACCACCTTGGCACCATCCCCGGCGCGCCGCCCTACCTGCGGGGACCGCGCGCCACGATGTATGCCGGCCGGCCCTGGACGATCCGGCAATATGCCGGCTTCTCCACCGCGGAGGAGAGCAACGCCTTCTACCGGCGGGCGCTGGCGGGCGGGCAGCAGGGCGTCTCCGTCGCCTTTGACCTCGCCACCCATCGCGGCTACGACAGCGACCATCCCCGGGTCGAGGGGGATGTCGGCAAGGCGGGCGTGGCGATCGACAGCGTCGAGGACATGAAGATCCTCTTCGACGGCATCCCGCTGGGCGAGATCAGCGTCTCGATGACGATGAACGGCGCGGTGATCCCAATCCTGGCGAGCTTCATCGTCGCGGGAGAGGAGCAGGGCGTGGACCGCGCGTCCCTTTCCGGGACCATCCAGAACGACATCCTCAAGGAGTTCATGGTCCGCAACACCTACGTCTACCCGCCCGAGCCCTCGATGCGGATCGTCGCCGACATCATCGAATACACGTCGGCCGAGATGCCGCGCTTCAACTCGATCTCGATCTCCGGCTACCACATGCAGGAGGCCGGGGCGAACCTGGTGCAGGAGCTGGCCTTCACGCTCGCCGACGGGCGCGAATACGTCCGCGCCGCCATCGCGCGGGGGATGGACGTGGACGCCTTCGCCGGGCGGCTGTCCTTCTTCTTCGCCATCGGCATGAACTTCTTCATGGAGGCGGCGAAGCTGCGCGCCGCGCGTCTGCTCTGGCACCGGATCATGTCGGAGTTCGCGCCGAAGAAGGAAGGCTCGCTGATGCTGCGCACGCATTGCCAGACCAGCGGCGTCTCCCTGCAGGAGCAGGATCCCTACAACAACGTCATCCGCACCGCCTACGAGGCGATGAGCGCGGTGCTCGGCGGCACGCAGAGCCTGCACACGAATGCGCTGGACGAGGCGATCGCCCTGCCGACCGATTTCTCCGCCCGGATCGCGAGGAATACCCAACTCATCCTGCAGGAGGAGACGGGCGTGACCCATGTCGTCGATCCGCTGGCGGGCAGCTACTACGTCGAGAGCCTGACCGCGGAGCTGGCCGAGAAGGCCTGGGCCCTGATCGAGGAGGTGGAGGCGCTGGGCGGCATGACCAGGGCGGTGGCGAGCGGCATGCCGAAGCTGCGCATCGAGGAGAGCGCGGCCCGGCGGCAGGCGCTGATCGACCGGGGCGAGGACGTGATCGTCGGCGTCAACAAGTACCGCAAGGACAGGGAGGATCCGATCGACATCCTCGACGTCGACAATGTCAGGGTGCGCGACAGCCAGATCGCCCGGCTTGGGCGGATCCGCGCCGGCCGCGACCAGGCCGCCTGCGATGCCGCCCTTGCCGCGCTGGAAGAGGCCGCGCGGGGGGACGGGAACCTGCTCGCCGCGGCGGTGGAGGCGGCGCGCGCCCGTGCCAGCGTCGGAGAGATCAGCATGGCGATGGAGAAGGTGTTCGGCCGCCACCGGGCCGAGGTGAAGACCCTCGCCGGCGTGTACGGCGCCGCCTATGCCGGCGACGAGGGGTTCGCGGCGATCCAGAAGGACGTCGAGGCCTTCGCCGAGGAGGAGGGTCGCCGGCCGCGCATGCTGGTGGTCAAGATGGGTCAGGACGGCCATGACCGGGGGGCGAAGGTGATCGCCACCGCCTTTGCCGATATCGGCTTCGACGTGGACATGGGCCCGCTGTTCCAGACGCCCGAGGAGGCGGCGCAGGACGCGGTCGACAACGACGTCCACGTCGTCGGCATCTCGTCCCAGGCGGCCGGGCACAGGACGCTCGCGCCCAAGCTGGTGCAGGCCCTCAAGGACCAGGGCGCGGAGGAGATCATCGTGGTCTGCGGCGGGGTGATCCCGCAGCAGGACTACGCCTTCCTGCGCGAGGCGGGGGTGAAGGCGATCTTCGGCCCCGGCACCAACATCCCCGAGGCGGCGCGCGGCATCCTCGACCTCATCCGGCAGGCGCGGGACTGAGTGCCGCCCCCGGGATGGCCCCCGGGCCGCCCCGGTTGCACGCCGGGTCCGCCCCCGAAGATCCTTCGGCGCAGCCGCGCCAGCCGGTCAGCATGCGCCGGAGGCCCGGGGGCTGGCGGGGCCGGGTCCCGGGCGTCCGCGCTTCGCCCGCGCGGCCCCGTCACGCTCCCGCCCCGCGACGCCTCGGGGGCCGGGCGATCCGCCCGGGCTTCCTTCCGGCCCCGAAACCCGGCCCGTCGCCGCTCGGCGCGCTTGAACCTTTCCCTCCCAGGTGGTCTCTCGGTTCCGTGATGCCGCCCGGCGCCCGGAAACGCGGCGCGGGGGGCGATCCGCCACGAGACCGGCGCCTGCGAGGAGACCCGCCCCCGTGAAACTCGATCATCTTGCCGTCGTCTGCGCGGATCTCGATACCGGTGCGGCCTGGGCGGAGGACCGTCTCGGCGTGCCGCTGCGCGCCGGAGGGCGGCATGCCCGGTTCGGGACCTGGAACCGGCTGGTCCGGCTCGGCTCCGGCGAATATCTCGAGGTGATCGCCCCCGATCCCGGTGCGTCGCCCCCCGCGGGGCCGCGCTGGTTCGATCTCGACCGGGCGCCGGACGAGCCGCGCCTCGGCAACTGGATCTGCGCCGTGCCCGACCTCGACGCCGAGACGCCGGTCGCGGGTCTCCCGCTCGATCTCGCCCGCGAAGACCTGACCTGGCGGATCGCCGTGCCCGCCGATGGCGGCCTGCCCCTGCAGGGCGGGCATCCGACCCTGATCGAATGGGGGACCGGCACGCACCCGGCCGCGCGCCTGCCCGATGACGGCCTCTCGCTCGTCGCCCTCGAGATCCGCCACCCGGAGGCGGAGGCGCTGTCCCGCCGCCTGTCGCCGCGCCTCGCCGATCCGCGCATCGCCTTCGTCCCGGCCGCGGTTCCGGGCCTGAAGGCCCGCATCGCCACCCCCGCCGGCGAGGCGATCCTGTGATTCGCCGCGCCGGGCCGGGCGATGCCGGGGCCGTCGCCGCGATCTGGAACCACTACATCCGCGAGACGATCGTCACCTTCCTCCCCGACGAGAAGACGGAAGAGGATGTGCGCCGCGCGATGGGGGCCGATCACGGCTTCTGGGTCGCGGGGGATCCGGCGATCGGCTTCGCCCGCTGCTTTCCGTTCCGCTCAGGCCGGGGCTATGCCCGCACGGCCGAGCATACCGTTCTGCTGTCGCCGGGGCAGGGCGGCCGCGGCCTCGGCCGCGCCCTGATGGCGGCGCTGCAGGACGATGCCCGCCACCGGGGGATCCATGCCCTCATGGCAGGGGTCTCCGGCGAGAACGCCGCCGGCCTCGCCTTCCACCGCGCGATCGGCTTTCACGAGGTGGCGCGCCTGCCGCGGGTGGGGTGGAAGTTCGACCGACCGCACGATCTCTTGCTCCTGCAGAAATTCCTCTGACCGCCGCGCCGCGGCGCGCTACACTCCCGGCCATGTCGCAGACCTCTCCGCCGAACCGGCCCAGCCCGAACGCCCCGCCCAGGGAGTCCCTGTCGCTGTGGTCCCGCATCGCAGACGCGCTCGCCGCCCTCGCCAAGGGCGAGGGGCTGGCGGCCGTCTTCGACATCCTGCGCGGCCCGCGCGAGCGCAGCGTCGCCTTCGCCATCGCGGTGATCGCGCTCGGCGCCAAGATGGCCAAGGCCGACGGCCTCGTCACCCGGGCCGAGGTCATGGCCTTCCGCGAGGTCTTCCACATCCCCCCCGAGGAAGAGGCGCAGGCCGCCCGGGTCTTCGACCTCGCCCGGCAGGACGTGGCGGGCTTCGACACCTATGCCCGCCGCATCGCCCGGATGTTCGAGGACGCGTCCGAGACCCTGTCCGACCTCCTGGAGGGGCTGTTCCACATCGCCGTCGCCGATGGCGGCTACCATCCGTCGGAGGACGCGTTCCTGCGCGAGGTGGCGACGATCTTCGGCTTCGACGAACGCGCCTTCCGCGGCATCCGCGGCCGCTTCGTGCCCGAGGCCGAGCGCGACCCCTACGACGTGCTCGGCGTGGCGCCCGATACCCCGCGGGACGAGATCCGCGCCGCCTGGCGCCGCCTCGTGCGCGAGAGCCATCCCGACCGGATGATCGCGCGCGGCGTGCCGGAAGAGGCGGTGAAGCTGGCCGAGAAGCGGCTCGTCGCGGTCAACCGGGCCTGGGAAGAGATCGAGGGCAGGGCGGCCTGACATGTCCGGGGCCAGCGCGTCCGGGGCCGGGATCCCCGCGCAGGCGGCGCCGGGGCGCCCGATCCGGCTCGCCACCTGGAACGTCGAATGGTTCGATCACCTCTTCGACGATCGCGGACGGCTGCGCCCGGACGGGCCGTCGGGCCGCGACGGGATCGGCCGCGCCGAGCAGGGGTGGGCGATCGCCCGCGTGCTCGCCGCGCTCGATGCCGACGCGGTCCTGATCGTCGAGGCGCCCGACATCTCGCGCCGCCGCAACGGCGCGGCCGCGCTGGAGGCGTTCGCCGCCCGCGCCGGGATCCGGGCGCGGGCCGTGCTCGCCGGCCCCGGCAACGACACCCAGCAGGAGATCCTGCTGCTCCACGATCCCGGCCGCCTGCAGGCCCGCCACGCCCCGATGTCCGGCCCCTCGCCGCCCTTCGACGGTAACGGCCCCGGGCTGGTCGAGGGCCGGCCGGTCCGCTGGTCCAAGCCCCCGCTCGAGGCGGCGCTGACCCTGCCGGACGGACGCGCGCTCCGCCTGATCGGGGTGCATCTGAAGTCCAAGGCCCCGATCGGCGCCGAGGACGCGGCCGATGCGCGGCGTTTGGCGCGGCGCAACCTGGCCAAGCAGCGCGCCCAGGCCGCCTGGCTGCGCGCCCGGGTGGACGAGGTGCTTGCGCGGGGCGAGGCGCTGGTGGTGCTGGGGGATTTCAACGACGGCCCGGCGGCGGGGGCGACCGGCGACGGGCCGGGCCCGTCCTCGCTGTCCATCGTCGTCGGCCCGCCCGGGCCGGCCCGGCTGCACGATCCCTCGGCAGAGCTCGCCCTGGCCGGGCCCACCATTGCCCAGCCCGCCACGGCGCGGTTCCGCCTGCCGGGCGGGCGGGGCTGGCTGTCCGCTCTGCTCGATTACGCGATGGTCTCGCCGGACCTCGCCGCGACCGCGCCGACCTGGACGATCTGGCACCCGTTCGACAATTCCGCCGCCTGGGGCGATCCCGGCCTGCGGCAGGCGCTGCTGCACGCCTCGGACCATTTCCCGGTCACGCTGGACCTGCCCGCCGCGCCCGCTACCTGAAGCGGCATGAAACAGATCGCCCTTCCGCTCGCCCTCGCGCTCCTCGCCCCGCTCGCCGCCCCCGCCCAGGAGGCGGAGGGGGAGGACGGCTTCAACCTGATGGAGGAGGGCGCCCGCACCTTCCTGCGCGGCCTGATGAACGAGGCGCAGCCGACGATGGACGAGTTCCAGGGGCTCGCCCAGGACTTCGCCCCCGCCTTCCGCGATTTCGCCCGGGGCCTGGGGGACGGCTTCGTCGAGATGATGGGCACGCTCGACGACATCCGCAATTACGAGGCGCCGGTCATCCTCGACAACGGCGACATCCTGATCCGCCGGCGCGAGGACGCGCCCGCCTGGGTTCCGCCGGATCTCCGCGGCGAGGGCGAGGAGGACAGCGAGCCCGCCATGCCCGAGGCGCCCGGGGCGCCGGCCGACGACCTGCCCGGTCCCGAGGACATCGTCCCCGGGGAGGAAGTCGAACTCTAGGCCCGCCCCCCGTGCGTCGGTCCGCCCCTGCCCCGGGGCATTCCACGCGAGCGGCCCGGGCCGCCCGCCTGCCCGGGCGGCACTCCGGGGTTCGGGATCGGGTCGCGCCGGTCCGCGCCGGCGCGCCCGACAGAACCGGTCTCCCCCATCCGATCCGTTCGGTCGCCGCCCGAGAACCCGCCCGCCCCCGGAAGGTTCGTGCCGTCAGTCCCGCACGCTCGCAGGTCCCGGTTCCGCAGCCCGCGCCCGCCCCGGTCCGACGCGCCCCGCTCCCCCCTTCGCAGGGTTCACAAATACCGTCCGCACGTGCCGCCCGCGCCACCGCCGGGCCGAAGCGCCGCCCCCGGCCCCCGCCACGCGACGACGGAGGCCGATCCCCCGGGACGCGCCCGCCCCGGTTCGGCGCGCCCCGCTCCCCCCTTCGCAGGGTTCCCAGATACCGTCCGCACGCGCCGCCCGCGCCACCGCCGGGGCGGAGCGCCGCCCCCGGCCCTTGGCACGCGACGACCGAGGTCGATCTCCCGCGCCCGCGCCCGCCCCGGTCCGGCGCGCCCAACTCCCCCTTGGCAGGGTTTCCAAATACCGTCCGCACGCGTCGCTCGCGCCACCGCCGGGACGGGGCGAGGATCCCGCGCGCCGTCGGAGGCCGGCGGCGCCGTTCAGCGCGAGACGGTGCCCTCGGCCCCCATCGCCGCGGCGAGGGCCTGGAACCGTTTCTCGGCGACCTCGCCGAACAGTGCGCCGGCGGCGGGGCTGACCTTGCAGTCGAGCACCTTCTTCTTGGGGTGCCAGGAAAGCTTCGCCGGCACCGCCTCGGCGCCGAGCCAGAGCATGGCGCCGAGGCGCATCGCCCGGCCGAGGACTTCGGCCTCGCGGATCTCGTCCTCTTCCAGCAGGCCGAGCAGCGCCTCGATGCGGGTGCCTTCGCGCTTGGAGGCATAGCGGTGCAGGAGGGCGAGGCCGAGATAGACCCGCTCGCGGTGCTTCAGCCCGCCCAGGTTGGCGCGGGTGGCGTTGTCGAAGCAGACCTCGGCCCGGTAGTCGGGATGGGCGCGCCAGCTGACATCGTGCAGCAGGCAGGCGGCATGGATGATGCGCCGCTTCTGCCAGTCCGCCCGGGTGAAGAGCGGGGCGACGAAATCGTAGAGCCGGTCGCCGAAGCCGGGCAGGCGCGCATCCTTCGCCTCGGCGAAGCGTGCCGCCTCGATCAGGGGGTCGCGGGTGCGCAGCCCGTCATCCATCGCCTCGTAGAGCAGCCCCTCGCGGATGCCGTAGGACGAGACGGTGATGTCCTTGGGCCGGAAGGTCCGGACCACGTTGTCGAGCACGTGGATCGCGTAGGGCACGAGGCTCATCCGCTCCGAGCTGATCGACAGCCGGCCCCGCAGGTCCTCGAGGTCGCTCTCCTCGATGAAGTCACGGGTGGCGCTGACGGCCCGCGAGGTCATGCGGTATTCGTGCAGGACGTGCAGTGGGTAGCCCCGGCGCTCCATGTCGATCCGGGCGATGGCGCGCCAGGATCCGCCGACGAGGAACAGGCGCATCCCCGTCTCCTCGCCCATGTTCTGGTGCAGCGTCTGCACGACGCCGCGCACATGCGCCTTCAGACCCTTCTTGCCCCCCGGCACCTCGCGCAGCTTGAGCGGCCCGAGCGGCGAGGTCAGGCGCCGCCCCACCTCGCCGTCCGAGAGGTCCGCCAGTTCCATCGACGAGCCGCCGATGTCGCAGACCAGGCCGTAGGAGCCGGGCCAGCCCAGCAGCACGCCCTGCGCCGAGAGGCGCGCCTCCTCGTCGCCGTCGATGACCTTTACGTCGAGGCCCGTCAGCTCCTTCACCTCGCGGCAGAAATCGGGACCGTCCGACGCCTCGCGCACGGCCGCCGTGGCGACGATGGAGAGGGGCGGCAGCTTCATCCCCTCGGCCAGCATCGCGAAGCGGGCGAGGGCGGCGAGGGCGCGCGCGCGCCCCTCGGGCGACAGGTGTCCGGTCTCGGACAGCCCGGCGCCGAGGGCGCACATGATCTTCTCGTTGTAGAAATAGGCGGGGCTGCGCGCCGCCCCGTCGAAGACCACCATCCGCACCGAGTTCGACCCGACATCGACCACGCCGATATGGGTGAGCGTCTGGGTCTCGTCGGGGATCGAGGCGGTCGGCTTGAAGACGGCCCGCCGGACGGCGCCGGTGTCGGAGATCATGTCCATCGCATCCCGCAAGGTCGTGCCGGTCGGCGGGACCATGTAAGTCGGGGTCGCACGAGTCAACGCGCAGGACGCGCGCCGCCCCAGCGTCACCCGGGGCCGCCCGGTGCGGCGGCGTGCCCCACCGTGGGCTGGCGCGCGCCTGCCCGGTCGCTGCGCCCGAAGCCCGCTCGTCCCGCCATGCGGGGCCGAGGCGGCCGGGGCGGGGCGGCGCATCCAGGTCCGACCGCTGCCGAGGCATCCCCGCGCGGGAGTCCGGGCGCAGGACCGGTCGACGGCCCATTCGCCCGGCTGCCGCCGGTTTCGTCGCGGGGACGCGGCCCGGTCGGGGCCGGGCGGCGCGTCCGGGCCGAGGTTTCCCCTCAGTCGTCGTGGCTGTGGGTCAGGTGCGGCACGTCCTCGGCCCCGGCCGAACCGCGGCCCGAGAGCGAGGGGTTCTCCATGAAGAAGCGGTGGCACGAGAAGGGGCGCCCGTCCGCGTCGTCCTCGGCCCGGACGAAGGTGCCGTCGGGCTGCATCAGCCAGGACTGCGCCACGTCGGCGAGGTTGGCGGCCATGATCTGCTCGACGATCTGCGCCTTCACCGTGGGGTTGGTCGCCTCGATCAGCGTCTCGACCCGGCGGTTGAGGTTGCGGCCCATCCAGTCCGCCGACGAGATGAAGACCCGCGCCCGTGTCGAGGGCAGGCCGAGCCCGCCGCCGAAGCAGACGATGCGCGAATGTTCCAGGAACCGGCCGATGATCGACTTCACCCGGATGTTCTCGCTCAGGCCCTTCACGCCCGGCCGCAACCCGCAGATGCCGCGGATGACGAGGCTGATCTGCACGCCCTCCTGGCTGGCGCGGTAGAGCGCCTCGATGATGTCCTGCTCGATGAGCGAGTTCATCTTGGCCCAGATGACCGCCGGCCGCCCCGCGCGCGCATGCTCGATCTCGCGCTCGATGAAGTCCATCAGGCGCGGCTTCAGCGTCTTGGGCGACAGGGCGAGGTTCTCCAGCCCCATCGGCTCGGCATAGCCGCCGACATAGTTGAACACCTTCGTCGCGTCCCGCCCGAGTGCCGGCGAGCAGGTGAAGAGCGACAGGTCCGTGTAGATCCGTGCGGTGATCGGGTGGTAGTTTCCGGTGCCGAAATGCGAATAGGTCACCAGCCGGTCGCCCTCGCGCCGGACGACGACGCTGACCTTGGCGTGGGTCTTGTACTGGGTGAAACCGTAGACGACATGCGCGCCCGCCCGTTCCAGCCGGCGGGACTGGCGGATGTTCGCGGCCTCGTCGAACCGGGCCTTCAGCTCGACCAGCGCGGTGACCGACTTGCCGTCCTCCGCCGCCTCGCACAGCGCCTCGACCACGGGCGAATTGCGCGAGGTGCGGTAGAGCGTCTGTTTGATCGCCACCACGTCGGGATCGGCGGCGGCCTGCCGGATGAAGCGCACCACCATGTCGAAGGTCTCGTAGGGGTGGTGCAGCAGCATGTCCTTCTGGCGGATGGCGGCGAACATGTCGCCGTCATGGTCCTGCACCCGCTCCGGCACGCGGGGGGTGAAGGGCGGCCAGAGCAGGTCGGGCCGGCGGTCTGTGACGAGTTCCGAAAGATCGCCGATGCCGATCAGCCCCTCGACCTCGACCACCTCGCGCTCTGTGATGTGGACCTGTTCCACGATGACCCTGCGCAGCCCCGCGGGCGCGCCCGAGGACAGCTTCAGCCGGACCACCTCGCCCCGGCGGCGGCGCTTCAGCGCGGTCTCGAACTCGCGGACGAGATCCTCGGCCTCCTCCTCGACCTCGAGGTCGCTGTCGCGCAGCACGCGGAAGATGCAGTGCCCCTTCAGGCGGTAGCCCGGGAAGAGCTGACCGAGAAAGAGCAGGCAAAGCTCCTCCAGCGGCAGGACGCGCCGTCCGTCGCCCGAGGGCGAGACGTCGTGGAACCGCGCGATCTGTCGCGGCACGGGCAGCAGGGCGCGCAGGCTGCGCCGCTCCTCCTCGTGCTCGAGCTGCAGCGCCAGCGCCAGCCCCTCGTTCGGGATGAAGGGGAAGGGGTGGGCGGGGTCGATCGCGAGGGGCGAGAGGACGGGAAACACCTCGTCGAGGAAGACCTCGGTCAGGTGCGCGCGCTCCTCCGGCGTGACCTCCTCGCGCGTGAGGACACGGATCCCCTCCTGCGCCATCAGGGCCAGCAGCTCCGACAGCACCTCCTGCTGCCGGGTCATCAGCGCGCGGGCATTCTCGTCGATCAGCGTCAGCTGCTCGGCCGGGGTGAGCCCGTCGAAGGACGGGGTGAGGTTGCCCGCCATCGCCAGCTCGCGCAGGCCCGCCACGCGGACGGTGTAGAACTCGTCGAGATTGCTGGCCGAGATCGACAGGAATCGCAGCCGTTCGAGCAGCGGCACGCGCGGGTTCTCGGCCTCGCCGAGGACGCGCCAGTTGAAGCCGAGCCAGGACAGCTCGCGGTTGAAGAAGCGCGCCGGTCCCTCCGGCACCTCGCCGAGGTCGACCGGGTCGGGAAAGGGCGCGTCGAGGAAGTTCGCCAGGCTCATGGAGAGCGGCGATACGGGCGGCTCGTGACGGGGCGATGACATTCGGGGGGCGGGCAGGTCGTCGGGCATGGCCCGATCATCGCGCCCCCGGGCCCCCGCTGTCCAGATCGCCCGAGAGCCAGGCGCGGGCCAGCGGCACGGTGACGGCGGATTTGCGCGCGAGCGAGGCCGCGTCGAGCGCGGCCACCGCCTCGGCCGCCGCCGCGTGTGACCGGCCGATCCGCGCGGCGAGGTAGGACAGCACGCCCGGCGCGGGGGCCAGACCGCGATCGGAGAAGAGCTTGGCCAGCAGCGCCAGGGTCAGCATCTCGTCCGGGTCGCCGATCCCCGCGGCGAGCGTGCCCTGCAGCCGGCTGGCGAGGTCGGGCAGGGCGACGGCGAGGCGCGCGGCCGGCCGGTCGGCGGTCATCAGCAGACGGCCGCCCCCCTGGCGGAGGCGGTTGTGCAGGTGGAAGAGCGCCACCTCGCCGTCCGGCGTCAGGCGCTGGAGATCCTCGACCGCCACCGCGGCATCGTCCGGGGGGCGGGGCGCGTCCTCGATCCGGCGCGCGTCGATCCGCGCGCCGCCCACGCTCTCCAGCCAGAGGCGGGCGAGGTGGCTCTTG
Organism: Wenxinia saemankumensis; assembly: GCF_900141735.1. Taxonomy (GTDB): domain Bacteria; phylum Pseudomonadota; class Alphaproteobacteria; order Rhodobacterales; family Rhodobacteraceae; genus Wenxinia; species Wenxinia saemankumensis. The sequence continues at coordinate 562,828 of NZ_FQYO01000001.1, read as the reverse complement.
CCCGCGCCGGCGGGCCCGTGCACCAGCAGCTTGCCCTCGGGCCAGGGGGCGGGGCCCGTCACCAGCTCGTAGGCGGCGCGGTTGGGCGCCCCGACGAAGAAGTCGGCCGCCCCCAGCCGGACGTCCGGCGGCAGGTGCAGGGGAAGCTGCCGGGCCATCGTCAGGGGGCGGGCGGGCCCGAGTGGGCGACGACGGGGGCCGGGCCGGTGGTGGGACCTGTGGCGGGACCGGTTTCGGGCGTGCCGGTATAGAGCTGCGAGTCCTTGTAGCGGTCGACCCCGAACCGGGCGATCACGCCGATCACCGCCGCCACGGGCACCGCGGCCAGCAATCCGACGAAGCCGAACAGCGCGCCGAAGACCGACAGCGCGAAGAGCAGCCAGACCGGGTGCAGCCCGACGCTCGATCCCACCAGCTTGGGCGTCAGGATGTTGCCCTCGACGAACTGGCCGGACTGGAAGATCGCCCAGACGACCAGGATCCACACCCAGTCGCCCCAGAACTGGACCAGCGCCATCCCGATGGCGAGGCCGCCGCCGACCAGCGCGCCGACATAGGGGATGAAGGTCAGGAAGCCCGCGACCGCCCCGATCACCAGGCCGAAATTCAGTCCCACCAGGGCGAGCGCGATGGCGTACCAGGTCCCCAGGATCAGGCAGACGAGGCCCTGGCCCCGGATGAAGGAGGCGAGGGTGGTGTCGATCTCGCGTCCCAGCCGCCGGATCGTCGGCGCATGCTCGCGCGGCAGCAGCTCGTCGACCTTGGCGACCATCCGGTCCCAGTCGACCAGCAGGTAGACGCTGACGACCGGCACCACGACGAGCAGCAGGACGACGTTCAGCAGGCCCGAGACCGAGGAGAACAGCGCCGCGATCAGCGCGCCGCCCCTCTCCTGGATGGCGGCGCCGATCGTGGCCAGCTGCTCCTGCACCGCGCCCCCCTCGGCCATCAGCTCGGGGAAGCGGGTGTCGAGCGCGCCGTAGACCCGGGCAAAGAGCTCGGGCGCGAATTCGACGAGATTGGTGGCCTGCTGCACCAGCGTCGGGATCACCAGCAGGATCAGCAGCACGAAGACGAGGATCGAGAAGACGGTGATGACCGCGACCGAGGCGGCCCGGCTCAGCCCCAGCCGCTCCAGCCGGTCGGCCAGCGGGTCGAGGATGTAGGCGATGGCCCCGCCCAGCACGAAGGGCAGGATCACGTCCCCCAGCAGCCAGAGCAGCAGGACGAGGATCGCCGCCGCGATTCCCCAGTATTTCAGCTGTTGCGAGACCTGAAGCGCCATGCCGCCTGTTTGGGCCAGCAGCCGGCGGCGATCAAGCGCCAAGCGGGTCCGATCGCATCGGGTGCGGCGCGGCCGTGCCCGCGGGCAGGGCATGCGCCGCCGCCGCCTCCTCCGCGACGAGGTCGCGGAACCAGCGATGGGCCGACGCCTCGTTGTGCCGGCGGTGCCAGACGAGGCAGAGGTCGAGCGGATGGAGCGGGATCGGTGCGCCCCAGAGGTCGATCCGGCCCAGGGCCGCCTCCCGCAGGCCGATCAGTTCGGGAAGGACGGCGAGGCAGTCCGTGCCCGCCACCATGGCGGTCAGCGGGCTGAATCCCGGCGCCGTGGCGACGATCCGGCGGCGGCGGCCCAGGCGCTCCAGTTCCGCGTCCTCGTTGCCGAGACGGGCGATGGCCCCCCGGTCGAAGCCGAACCGGACCTGCGGGATCTCGCAGAAGAGGTCGAGCGGCAGCGTGTCGCCGGGCGCAAGCCCCGCGCGGGCGAGGGCCGGATGGCCCGGACGCGACGCCACGACGAAGCGCGAGGTGAAGGCGACGCGGCTTTCCAGGTCGTCCGGAAAGGGGAATCTCGGCACGACGAGGACGTCGATCTCCTCTTCCCGCATCCGGTCGAGCGAATGCTCGAAAATCTCGTCCACGATGGTCGTGCGCACGCCGGGCGCCTCGACGGAGAGGCGCCGCAGGACCGGGGGCAGGACGATCTCGGACACGTAGTCGGCTCCGCACAGATGGAAGGTCCGCTCCAGCCGGGCGGGGTCGAGCAGCTCGGTCCCCGCCAGCACCCGCTCCGCCGCCTCCAGCGCCGCGCGGACCTGCGGGGCGAGGGCGCGGGCGACTTCCGTGGGCTGCAGCCTCTGGCCGGCGCGAACGAAGAGCGGGTCGGCCAGGGCATGGCGCAGCCGCCCCAGGGCGGCGGATACCGCCGGCTGCGACAGGCCCACCCGCTGGCCGGCGCGGACCGTCGATCCCTCGCGCAGGAGCGCGTCGAGCACCTTGAGGAGGTTGAGATCGAATCCGGCCAAATTCATGGGATCGATAGATACCATACAATCAATCGATTTGGTCCGGGGGGCACGTTGCCTTTATATGCCGGCAGCCGCGATCATCGCATCCCGGCATGATTTGAAAAAACGGTTTCAGCAGCATCGCGCGGGGGTGGACGAAAGGTCCGGCCTGCGGCCGCCCCCGCCTTGCCGCTGTCGCATTGGAGACGACCTACATGCTCGACACATTTTCCACCGATCTCGGTCCCGGCACGCTCGACTGGAACGGCACGCTCTACAAGGTGGTGCTCGCCCCCGAGGAATCGGGGGGCGCCATGTCCATCGTGGACAGCGTCTCGCCCGCCCGTTCGGGACCGCCGCGCCATGTCCACCATGCCGAGGACGAATGCTTCGTCGTGCTCTCGGGTCAGGTCGAGTTCTGGCTCGAGGGAGAGAGCTTCGTCCGCGGGCCCGGCGAGACCGCCTTCATTCCCCGCGGGCGGGAACACACCTACCGTGTGGTGAGCGACATCCCCTCGCGGCACCTCGTCATCCTGACGCCCGGCGGGTTCGAGGGCTTCTTCCGCGACATGGCCGAGGGACGGTACCGCATCCCCGAGGACATGGAGGCGGTGATAGAGAGCGCGAAGCGGCACAACCTGGATTTCACCGGGCCGCCGCTCGGCGCGGAATGATGCAGGTCGGGACGGGCGGGCGAGACCCACCCCGCCCGCCCGTCCGCCCCGGGGCGGCCCCGCCGGCCGCGACAGACGAGGGAAGAACCAGATGAAGGACATCGCATTCCGCTTCTTCGCCGCGGGCGCCATATGCGTCACGATCGGCATGGCCTGGGGCATCCAGATGGCCGCCAGCCAGAACCACATGATGGTCGGCGCGCATGCGCATCTCAATCTCGTGGGCTGGGTGACGCTCGGCCTGTTCGGGCTCTACTATCGCACGACGCCCGCGGCGAACGCCTCGCGCCTGGCCGGCATCCATTTCGTCGTCGCCGTGGCGGGCGTCGTCCTCTTGGTGCCCGGCATCGCGCTCGCCACTTCCGGCGGGTCCGAGATCCTGGCCATCGTGGGCAGCTTCGTCACGATCGCCTCCATGCTCACCTTCCTGGTCGTCCTGTTCCGCTACGGGTTCGGCGCGGAGGGCACGGTCCGGCCGCACCGCCACGCGGTCCGGCCCGCGGAGTAGCGCCAAAGGCCCCCGAGGCCGCTTGTCACGGCCCCGGGGGAGCGCTTATGCAGCCTCTCGCCCCAGTTCCGCGAGTGTGACCATGCGCCTGACCCGCTACTTCCTGCCGACCCTGAAGGAGACCCCGCGCGAGGCGCAGATCGTCAGCCACCGGCTCATGCTTCAGGGGGGGATGATCAAGCAGCAGCAGGCGGGAATCTATTCCTGGCTGCCGCTCGGCTGGCGGGTGCTGAAGAACATCGAGCGCATCGTCCACGAGGAGCAGGAGCGCGCGGGCCACATTCCCCTGCTGATGCCGACGCTGCAGCCGGCCGAGCTCTGGCGCGAGAGCGGGCGCTACGACGCCTACGGGCCCGAGATGCTGCGGATCACCGACCGGCAGAACCGGGAGATGCTCTACGGGCCGACCAACGAGGAGATGATCACCGACATCTTCCGGTCCCACGTCAGCAGCTACAGGGACCTGCCGCTGACGCTCTACCACATCCAGTGGAAGTTCCGGGACGAGATGCGCCCCCGCTTCGGCGTGATGCGCGGCCGCGAGTTCCTGATGAAGGACGGCTACAATTTCGACCTCGACAAGGAGGCCGCGCTCCACGCCTACAACCGGCACATGGTCAGCTACCTGCGCACCTACGAGCGGATGGGCCTGACGGCGATCCCGATGCGCGCCGATAGCGGGCCGATCGGCGGCGAGGACACGCACGAATTCCTCGTCCTGGCCGAGACGGGCGAGAGCGAGGTCTTCTACGACGACCGGGTCACCGGGCTGAAGCTGGGCGCGCGCGAGGTCGATTACGACGACCGGGCCGAGATCGCCGCGATCTGCGAGGAGTTCACGACGCTCTACGCGCGCACCGACGAGACGCATGACGCCGCCGTCTACGAGGCCGAGGTGCCGGAGGCGCATCGCCGGGTCGGGCGCGGGATCGAGGTCGGGCAGATCTTCTACTTCGGGACCAAGTATTCCGAACCGATGGGCGCCGTGGTGCAGGGGCCGGACGGCAGGCAGGTGCCGGTCCACATGGGCTCGCACGGGATCGGGGTGTCGCGCCTGCTCGGCGCGATCATCGAGGCCAGCCACGACGACAAGGGCATCGTCTGGCCCGAAGGCGTCACGCCGTTCCACGCGGGGGTGGTGAACCTGCGCGCGGGAGACGGCGATTGCGATGCCGCTTGCGCGGCGATCGAGGCGGGTCTGGCCGCGCGCGGGCTCGAGGCGCTGGTCGACGACCGCGATGCGCGGGCGGGCGAGAAGTTCGGGACGATGGACCTGATCGGCCTGCCCTGGCGCGTCACGGTCGGCCCGCGGGGCCTGAAGGACGGCAAGGTCGAGCTGACCTCCCGCCGCACGGGCGAGGCCGAGGAGATGTCGGTCGAGGCCGTGATCGACCGGATCGCCACGATCTACGGCCGCTGATCCGGCGGAGCGGGACGTTCGGCCCGCACGCTGTCTTTCGGAGCGGGCGGCGGTGCGAGCCCCCTGTCCCGGCGGTGGCGCCGGTGGCGGGTGCGGACGGTATTTGCGACCCTGCGAAGACAGGGGGCGGGCCAGGGCCGGGAGCCGCGGTTCCGGGGGCCCCGCGTCGGCCGCGGAGCCCCTGTTCCCGCGGTGCCTGCGGCGGTGGCCGCAGAAGGTGCTTCCCCCCTGCGAAGGCAGGTGGCGGGGCGAAGCGCCGCGGTCCGACGAGCGCCGCGGGGCCGGTGGGGCCGGAGGCGGGTGCGGACGGGACGTGTCTTTCCGCGAATCCTGTGGCCGGCGGGGGGCAGGGAGCGTCGGCGCTTCCGGGATCGGGCGACGGCGGAGACGGCTCCCGGCGGCCCGGGCCGGGGGCGGCGCGCCCCCCCGGGGGACGGGCGCGCGACGCGGCCTTGCATGTCCACCGTCCCCGGCGCAGGGTCCGCGCCGATCAAGTGGAGGACGAGACGATGGCCAAGGCACTCATCACCTGGGGCGGCTGGGAGGGGCACGAGCCCGAGCAGGTGGCGGGGATCTTCGCCCGCATGCTGGACGGCGAGGGGATGGAGGTGCATCTCACCGACAGCCTCGCCCCGTTCGACGACGGCGAGGCGCTGCGCGGCTACGCGCTGATCGTGCCGGTCTGGACCATGTCCGAGCTGTCGAAGGAGGCCGCGCGCAACGTGAGCGAGGCGGTGGCACGGGGAACCGGCCTCGCCGGGTGCCATGGCGGCATGTGCGACGCCTTCCGGTCGAACGTGCTGTGGCAGTTCGTGACCGGGGCGAACTGGGTCGCGCATCCGGGCGGCGACGGCGTGGATTATACCGTCGACATCGTCTCGGACGATCCGCTGGTCGCGGGGATCGAGTCCTTCCCGGTCTCGTCCGAGCAGTACTACCTGCATGTCGACCCGGCGAACGAGGTGCTGGCCACGACGCGCTTTCCGACGGTCGAATGGTATCACGCCGCGAACGGGCCGGTGGACGTGCCGGTCGCCTGGAAGCGGGTCTGGGGGAACGGCCGGGTCTATTACAACGCGCTGGGCCACAAGGCCTCCGTCATCGCGCAGGGCCCGGCCCACGAGATGCTGCGCCGCGGCCTCGTCTGGGCGGCCGAGGGCAAGGCGGCGGCCGGCGCCGGGGACGTCTCGCGCTGGGCGGCCGAGGGCAACCACTACTGAAGGGGCTGCCTCCGGCCCCGGCGGGGGGGCGGAGCCGCGCGGCGCGGGGTCGAAGCCTCGGGGCCGGGCGAAGGACGGGCAGGGTACGGGCGGCGTCACTTCGCCCCGTCCGGTCTCCCGCCCGGCCCGTCCGGCCCCTCCTCTGCGCCCGGGCCCCGGCAACGGGCCCGTGACTTGACGGCGGGGCCGCGCCGGGCGAAGCCGCGGCCTGCCTCTCCCGGCGCCCGGAGGATCCCATGGCCCGACGCACCGCCCCCTTCGCCCCGTTCGAATGGATGATCGCCTGGCGCTACCTGCGCGCGCGGCGGGCCACCGGCGGTGTCAGCGTCATGACCTGGATCAGCCTCGTCGGGGTGACGCTCGCCGTCTTCGCGCTGATCGCGACGCTGGCCGTGCGGGCGGGGTTCCGGGCGGAATTCGTCGACACGATCGTCGGCGCGAACGCCCATGTCACCGTCTACCCGGTTCCGGAGGTCGTGCCCGGGACCGAGGTGATCGTCCGCCGCCTGACCGATTACGCCCCGCTGGCCGAGGCGCTTGCCGCCGCGCCGGGCGTGGTCCGTGCGGCCCCGATGGTGCGCGGGCAGGTCATGGCGAACAACGGCCAGGCCAATGCCGGGGTCGAGGTCTACGGCATGGCGCTCGAGGACGTGGCGCGGATCCCGCGCATCGCCGATCCCGAGACCGGGATCGGGGATCTCTCGCGCCTGGACGAGGGGATCGCCATCGGCTCGGGCGTCGCGCGCGAGCTGAACCTCGGCGTGGGCGACATGATCCGCATCATCTCGCCCAACGGCGCGCGCACGCCGATGGGCACGAGCCCCCGGGTGAGCGCCTACGAGGTGGTCTACGTCTTCTCGGCCGGACGCTACGACATCGACCGGACGCGGGTCTACCTGCCGCTGGCCGAGGCGCAGAGCTTCTTCAACAAGGACGGCGTCGCCGACGAGATCGAGGTGATGGTCGAGGATCCCGACGAGGTGGAGCGCTACCTGCCCGCCCTCGCGGCGGCCGCAGGGGAGACGGGGGTGCAGCTCTGGACCTGGCGGGACAGCGCGGGCGGCTTCCTGCGGGCGCTGACGGTCGAGGACAACGTGATGTTCGTCATCCTGTCGATCCTCGTCCTCATCGCGAGCCTCAACATCATCTCGGGCCTCATCATGCTGGTGAAGAACAAGGGCCGCGACATCGGGATCCTGCGCACGATGGGCCTGACCGAGGGATCGGTGCTGCGCATCTTCTTCCTCTGCGGGGCGAGCATCGGGACGATCGGCACGATCCTCGGCGTCGCGCTCGGAATCGCCTTCGCCACCTGGATCGACCCCATCTTCAGCCTGGTGAACTACGTCTCGGGCGGCGGCGTCTGGGACCCGTCGATCCGCGGCATCTACGCCCTGCCGGCGGAGCTGCGCGGCGCCGACATCCTCAAGGCGGTATCGCTTTCCCTGCTGCTGTCCTGGGTCGTGACCATCCTTCCCGCGCGCCGCGCCGCGCGAATGAACCCCGTGGAGGCGCTGCGCTATGAATGACCGGACCGCGCCGGCCCTGTCCCTCGCCGGGGTGGGCAAGACCTACAATCCCGGCCGCCCGAACGCGGTGGAGGTGCTGCGCGGCGTCGATCTGGACGTGGCTCCGGGCGAGGTGGTCGCGCTCGTCGCGCCGTCGGGCGCCGGCAAGTCGACCCTGCTGCACATCGCCGGCCTGCTCGACACGGCCGATATTGGCCGGGTCTCGCTGGGCGGGCGCGACATGACGCGGCTCGGCGATCGGCCGCGCACCGCGGCGCGGCGGGACCAGGTGGGCTTCATCTACCAGTTCCATCACCTGCTGCCCGAGTTCAGCGCGATCGAGAACATCGTCCTGCCGCAGCTGGCCAACGGCACCTCCCGGGCGGAGGCGCGCAGCCGGGCCGCCGGTCTGCTGGCGCAGGTGGGGCTGGAGAACCGGGGCAAGCACCGCCCCGCCGCCCTGTCGGGCGGCGAGCAGCAGCGCGTCGCCTTCTGCCGGGCCCTCGCCAACGCGCCCCGCCTGCTGCTGGCGGACGAGCCGACGGGCAATCTCGACCCGGCCACGTCGGACCGGGTCTTCGGCGCGCTGATGGACCTCGTCCGGGGGACGGGCCTCGCAGCGCTGATCGCGACGCACAATCTCGACCTCGCCGCCCGGATGGACCGGCAGGTCCGGCTGGAGGCGGGCCGGATCGTGGCCGCCTGACCATGGCTGACCCGGGGCCCGACCGGCCGGCCCTGACGGTGCCGGCGGGCCGCACCCTACGGAGGCGTGAGTTGCCGTCCCGGCGGGCCGCCCCATCTGGCCCATCCGACCCGAGGAGGAGACGGACGATGCGGCGCATCCTGGCGGCGGCCTTCGCGATACTGGCGCCTTCCGGCCCGGCCCTGGCCGAAGCCGTGCCCTATGACGGGGCCTGGGCGGAGCAGCCGATGCGGCTCTTCTCCTCGAACGAGTTCGAGGTCGAGGGGGACGGGACGCTTTCCGTCGTCTCGGACGCGACGATCTCGATCTACTGGACCCGGCTCGCCGAGGGCTTCGCCGACGCGACGACGGCGGGCTGGTCCTGGGCGGTGACCGAGAGCGTGCCGCCCACCGACCTGGCCGAACGCGGCGCCGACGACAGGAACCTGTCGGTCTACTTCCTCTGGGTGCCGGAGGGGCGGGCCGGGGATTATGCCGAGGCGAGCATCCGCGACCTGACCACCGACGAGGACGTGCGGATCCTGCAATATGTCTGGGGCGGGCTGGACGGGGCCGAGCGGATCGTCGCGAACCCCTATTTCGACGGGCGCGGCTGGACGGTGCAGCTGCAACCCGCCGGGACCGGCATGGCGGAGGAGAGCGTCGATCTTGCTTCCGATTTCCGCGCGGCCTCCGGCGAGGCGCCGGGCGCGCTCATCGGCATGGCGATCTCGGCCGATGCCGACACGACGGGCACCCGGTCCGCCGGCACCATCTCGCCGGTCGACCTGATGTAGCGCGGACCGGGCACTGGCCCCGGGATCACGGCGGCGTTATCACCGGGGGGCACGTCGAAGGAGGCCCCCCATGCGCATCGCCCTCGCTCTCGCCCTCGTCCCGATCGCCCTCGCGGGCTGCATGCCGCAGGAGACGCCGAGCGGCGCCCTCCTCTTTGCCGAGAGCTGCGCCGCCTGTCACGGCCCCGCCGGGCAGGGGGACGGGCCCGCGGCGTCGGGACTCGACCCCGCGCCGGCCGATCTGACGGGGCTGTCGGACCGCAACGGCGGCACTTTCCCGATGGAATATGTCCTCTCCACCATCGACGGCTACGGCCGAACGGTTCCTGCCCATAGCGGGATGCCCGCCTTCGGCGAGGGCGATCTGGGCCCCACCGTGGTCGTGGAATTCGAGGACGGGGTCGGCACCCCGGTCCCGGCGCAGCTGCTCGCGCTGGCCGAGTACCTCCGCTCCCTCCAGGACTGATCGGGACCGGGCGCGGGCGCCTGCGCGCGGCCGCCCGGGCACGCAGGGGCCGTCCGATCCGGGCGGCCTTCGATGATCGGGCCCCCCGCCCCCCGCGCGGTCGCCCCTGCACGCGGGAGCCTTCCGAGCCGGGCGGTCCGCGATGACCGGGCCCATGCCGGATCGGCCGAGCCTTCCGCGATCCATCCTGGGCGCCGGCCCGTCCCGTCCCGCGGACCCCGCGGGGGGGCGGGCCCTGCCTCCGTCGCCTCCGCCGGGGGGGCGACCGGTCTGCCGGGACGGTCCGGTCCCCTTTGCCGGGACCGGGCCGGTTCCCCGCCGGGAGGGAGAGGGCGGGGGCCCCGCCATCGGGGGCGGGCCAGTTCAGGTCTCGGCCGCTTCCGGCAGGGTCAGCCCGCCGATCCGGCGGATGTCGGCGACGATCCCGGCCACCCCGTCCCGCGACTTCAGCCGCGCGAAATGGACCGGCCGCCCGCCCCGCATCCGGGCCGCGTCGCGGCGCATCACCTCGAGGTCGGCGCCGACATGGGGCGCGAGATCGGTCTTGTTCACGACCAGGATGTCCGAGCGCGTCAGCGCCGGCCCGCCCTTGCGGGGGATGTCCTCACCGCTGGCCGTGTCGATGACGTAGATCGTCAGGTCCGCGAGTTCGGGCGAGAAGGTGGCCGACAGGTTGTCTCCGCCGCTCTCGACCATTACCACCTCCAGCCCCGGATGGCGCGCCATCAGCCCGTCGATCGCGGCAAGGTTGATCGAGGCGTCCTCGCGAATCGCCGTATGCGGACAGCCCCCCGTCTCGACGCCGACGATCCGGTCCGAGGGCAGGACCTGCATCCGCACCAGCGCCTCGGCATCCTCCTGCGTGTAGATGTCGTTGGTGACCACGGCGAGCGAATGATGCGGGGCCAGCGCCTCGCACAGGGCCGCCGTCAGCGTCGTCTTGCCGGCGCCGACGGGGCCGCCGATGCCGATGCGGAGCGGGCCGTGGGGGGAGGGGGTCATGTCGCGAAGATCCTCGGCTGGAGCGTCTCGTGCCGCATGGCGGCGATGTCGGACAGGAAGGCGCAGCTGGACAGGGCGGACAACGCGCCGTCCCCGGTCGCCGCGGCGATGCCCGGCAGGCGGGGGGCGAGAGCGGCGACGATGCGCTGCGCCCCGGTCTGGCCCAACGGCATCAGCCGCTGCGCGGCGGCGGCGAGATTGGCCAGCCAGGCCTGCAGGTGCAGCATCTGGACCGGTGCCAGCGGCAGCCCGCGCAGCGCTGCGGCGCGGCCGAGGGCGACGGGGTAGGCGAGGGGGGGCAGGTCCAGATCCCAGACCGCCCCCGTGATCCGGGCGAAGGCCGCGCCCTGCCGCTCGGTCTCGATAAGGCGCTCCCGGCTTCCGGCGAGGGCGCGGGCGGTGGCGTCGATGACGGGGATGACGCCGGGATCGGCATGCCAGGCGGCGGCGATCAGGCGGGCCTCCACCTGGCCGGCGCCGAATTCCAGCAGGTCGGCGAGCCAGTCCTGCAGGCTGTCCGGAGTCACGATCCCCTCCGCCGCCGCGTCCTCGAGCCCGTGGGAATAGGCGAAGGCGCCGACCGGGTAGGCCGGCGAGATCCACTGCGCGAGGGTCAGCAGGTCGAGATCAGTCATCGGCGCGGTGGACGGGCGGGGAGCCGTGGGCATGGCCGTGGACATCCGGATGGCCGTGGGAAAAACCGTGGCTCTGCCCGTGGTCGTGGGGCTGCGCGTGCGCCGTTCCGTGATCGTGCCCGTGCCGGTGATCGCGCCCGTGATCGTGCCCATGTCCATGTCCATGTCCATGCCCCGACCCGTATCCGAACCCGTGATCGTGCCCGTGCGTCCGGCCCATCCCGTAGGCGCCGCCCTCGGGGAGGAAGGGCTCGGACACGGCCGACAGCTCCGCCCCCAGCCGGACCAGCATGTCGCGCATCACCGCATCCTCGCGGATCAGGACGCGGTCCGCCGCGATCTGCGCGGGCGTGTGGCGGTTTCCGATGTGCCAGGCGAGGCGCGGCAGGTCCCCCCGGATCTCCAGCAGTGTCTCGGGCGCGGCGACGATCTCGACGAGCTGCCCGTCCAGGGTCTCGAGCGCGTCGCCCTCGGCGAGGTCCGTCGTGCGGGGCAGGTCGACGAGGATGTCGAGGCCGCCCTCGCTGCGCAGGACGCGCCGCCGCAGGAAGCGGTCCTCGTAGCACAGCACGAGCCGGTCGGCGGCGCCGGACCAGAAGCCCGCGCGGTGATGGAGACGGGCGGGGAGGGACGTCATCGGATCGGTTCCTTCATGCGTCGGCGGGGACCGCGGCCTGCGGGACCGGGGCCCGCGGGACCGGGGCCTGCGGGACTGGCAGGGATGGACCGGGGCGCATCAGAACAGGAAATAGCGCTGCGCCATAGGCAGCACCTCGGCCGGCTCGCAGGTCAGCAGCTCGCCGTCGGCGCGGACCTCGTAGGTCTCGGGGTTCACCTCGACCGTGGGCAGCGCGTCGTTCAGCTTCAGGTCCCGCTTGCCGATGCCGCGGGTGTTGCGCACCGCCACCAGCTCCTTCCCGAGGCCGAGCCGCCCGGCCAGGTCCGAGCCCATCGCCGCCTCGGAGGTGAAGATCACCGAGGAGGCGCGGCGCGCGCCGCCATAGGCGCCGAACATGGGCCGCGAATGGACCGGCTGCGGCGTGGGGATCGAGGCGTTGGGATCGCCCATCTGCGCCATGGCGATGGTGCCGCCCAGCAGCACCATCTCGGGCTTCACGCCGAAGAAGGCGGGGTGCCAGAGCACGAGGTCGGCGCGCTTGCCGACCTCGATCGACCCGATCTCGTGCGCGATCCCGTGGGCGATCGCCGGGTTGATCGTGTATTTCGCGATGTAGCGGCGGACGCGGAAATTGTCGTTCTCGCCGTTCTCCTCGGCCAGTCGCCCCCGCTGGCGCTTCATCTTGTCGGCGGTCTGCCAGGTGCGGATCAGCACCTCGCCCACGCGGCCCATCGCCTGGCTGTCGGAGGCGATGATGCTGAACGCGCCCATGTCGTGCAGGATGTCCTCGGCCGCGATGGTCTCGCGCCGGATGCGGCTCTCGGCGAAGGCCACGTCCTCGGGCACGCGCTTGTCGAGGTGGTGGCAGACCATGAGCATGTCGAGATGCTCGTCGATCGTGTTCACGGTGAAGGGGCGCGTCGGATTGGTGGAGGAGGGGAGCACGAACTCCTCGCCGCAGATCCGGATGATGTCGGGGGCGTGTCCGCCGCCCGCGCCCTCGGTATGGAAGGCGTGGATGGTGCGGCCCTTCATCGCCGCGACGGTCGTCTCGACAAAGCCGCTCTCGTTCAGCGTGTCGGTGTGGATCATCACCTGCACGTCCATCTCGTCGGCAACGCCGAGGCAGCAATCGATGGCGGCGGGGGTGGTGCCCCAATCCTCGTGCAGCTTGAGCGCGCAGGCCCCGGCCGCGATCTGCTCGCGCAGCGCCTCGGGGCGCGAGGCATTGCCCTTGCCCGCGAAGGCGAGGTTCATCGGGAAGGCCTCGGCCGCCTGCATCATCCGCGCGATGTGCCAGGGGCCCGGCGTGCAGGTCGTCGCCAGCGTGCCGTGGGCGGGGCCGGTGCCGCCGCCGAGCATCGTCGTCAGCCCCGAATGGAGCGCGTCGTCGATCTGCTGCGGGCAGATGTAATGGATATGGCTGTCGAAGCCGCCCGCGGTCAGGATCCGCCCCTCGCCGGCGATCGCCTCGGTCCCCGGGCCGATCACGATGTCGACGCCGGGCTGGGTGTCGGGATTGCCGGCCTTGCCGATGGCGGCGATGCGTCCGTCCCGCAGGCCCACATCGGCCTTGTAGATGCCCGTCCAGTCCACGATCAGCGCGTTGGTGATGACGGTATCGACCGCGCCCTCGGCCCGGCTGCGCTGGGACTGGCCCATCCCGTCGCGGATCACCTTGCCGCCGCCGAACTTCACCTCCTCGCCGTAGAGCGCAGGCGCGCCGCCCATCGCCGCCCCGGCGGCGAGCGCGGTCAGGTCACGCTCCACCTCGATCACCAGCTCGGTATCTGCGAGACGGAGCCGGTCGCCCGTGGTGGGGCCGAACATGGCGGCATAATCGCCGCGCGAGATCATGCGGGGCATGGCGCCCTCCCTGTCGTCTGCATCGTCACGCCCGGAACACCTCGTCGGGCGGGATGCCGAGCGCCGTCACCAGTCCGTTGGTCTGCATCGCCATGCCGATGACGGCCATGAGCTCGCCGTGCTGGGCGTCGGTCATGCCCTTGCCGCGCGCGGCGGCGGTGTGGGAATGGACGCAGTAGCTGCAGCCGTTCGCCACGGACACCGCGAGATAGACCATCTCCTTGGTGAGCGGGTCGATCCCGCCCGGTCCCATCACCGATTTCAGCCGCTCCCACGTGGCGCGCAGCAGCGCCGGATCGTGGGCCAGGGCGCGCCAGAAGTCGTTGACGTAGTCGGTCCCGCGGGCGGTGCGGATGTCGTCGAAGACGGCCCGCGCCTCGGGCGCGGCCTCGTCGTCGGCGAGGGGCCGGACGGTCGCCATCAGAGGACCGCCAGGACGCGGGCCGGCCCGCCCGTGCCGCCGCCATGCTTGGGCGCCCCGACGAAGAGGGTCGCGCCGGTCGCGGGCAGCTGGGCGAGGTTGGCGAGGTTCTCGATCCCGTAACGGCCCGCGGGGAGCCAGCCGTAATGCACCGCGAAATCGGCGGAATTGCCGGGATCGAGCGAGAGCGTGTCCACCCCGATCGCCGCGACCCCCATCCCGTCCAGCATGTCGGTCGCCTGGACCGAGAAACCCGGGAAGGCGAAATTGCCGTCGGCATCGGTGCGGAACGCCTCCGTGCCGACCTTGTCGGCCCATCCCGACAGCATGGCGACGCAGGCGCCGGCCGGGATGTCCCCGTTGGCGGAGATCCACGCCTCGATGTCGGCGGGTTCGACCATCGCGTTCGGATCCTCGGCCGCCTTCGCGCTGATATCGACGATGCAGAGCGGGCAGACCAGCGTCGCGGGATCGAGCTCGTCAACGCTGGTCCCGTCCTCGCTGAAATGGAGGGGCGCGTCGATATGGGTGCCCGAATGCTCCTCGAATGTGACGCGGTAGAGCTGGTAGCCGCTCTCCTCGAAATTCACGCTTTCCACCATCTCGATGCCGGGGCGGCCGTCGAATGTCGGGAAGTCGGGCGTCAGCGTGTGGGTGAGGTCGATCACCCGGCCGCCGGACTGGGCGAGAGCGGGGCGCGCGGCAATCAGCCCCGTGGCGGCGGTCGCAAGTCCGGTCGCCGCGACCCCCCGGAACAGGGCGCGCCGCGAGAGCATCCGTTCCTTCACGCTGTCCATCACGCAGGCATGACACATGGCGTCGTCTCCTCGTCTGGGGGCCGGCGGGGCCCCGTGGGTTACATCATCCGCCGGAGATCGTCGTTCCGGCGCAGCGTCGTCTGTTCCATGCAGGTCCAGTAGACGAGCGGGGCCATCGACCCGCCCGCATACCGGTCCCGCTCGCCCTCGCACTGCGCGTCGCGGGCGCGTAGCCAGGTGCGCTGCTCCTCCAGCAGCCGCTGGCCCCACCCCCCGGCATCGGCGCGCGGCTTGAGGATGGCCCAGAGGCGGTTGAGCTCGTCATCGGCGGCCTGCCAGTCTCGCTGGGCGCAGATGTTCAGCGCCATCTGGGTCTGGTCGCGGGCGCAATCGACATCCTGAGCGGCGGCCGGCGCGGCGAAGGGCAGGGCGGCGAGGGCGATGGACAGGGAGAACGCGCGCATTCAGAGATCCCCCATCACGGCGCCGGTGAAGCCCCAGACGGCGCGGCCCCCGGCATAGTCGATCAGCTGCACCTCGCGCCGCTGCCCCGGCTCGAACCGGACGGCGGTGCCGGCGGCGATGTCCAGCCGCTTGCCCCGCGCCGCGGCGCGGTCGAAGTCGAGCGCGGCATTGGCTTCGGCGAAATGGTAATGGCTGCCGACCTGCACCGGGCGGTCGCCGGTATTGGCCACCATCAGCGTGACGGCCTCGCGGCCGGCATTCAGCTCGATCTGGCCGTCGGCGGGGAAGAGCTCTCCGGGGATCATCGGGTCACCTCAGCGGATCGGGGAATGGACGGTGACGAGCTTCGTCCCGTCGGGAAAGGTCGCCTCGACCTGCACCTCGGGGATCATCTCGGGCACCCCGTCCATGCATTGCGCGCGGGTGACGACGTGGCCGCCCGCCTCCATGAGGTCGGCGACGGACCGGCCGTCGCGGGCGCCCTCGACCACCGCCTCGGTGATCAGGGCGATGGCCTCGGGGTGGTTCAGCTTCACCCCCCGGGCGAGGCGCTTGCGCGCCACCTCGGCGGCCATGGCGACGAGGAGCTTGTCCTTCTCGCGCGGGGTCAGGTTCATGTCACAGCCTCCAGGATCTCGGCAGCGTATCACGGGTCAGCCGGTCGAGCACGGGCAGCAATGCCCGGCGCAGCGCGAACCCGTCCTCGGCGAGCAGGCGCAGGACGAGCGTGTCCGCCGCGATCAGGCTCGCCCCCCCGATGGCCGGGCCGGCCTCGGGCAGGCCATCGCGGATCGGCGCCAGCTGCGCCTCGGCATCCGGCGCGACGTAGATGAGCGCGGCATAGGCGCGCAGCCCGGCCAGCGCGGCGGGCCGGTCCAGCGCGGCGGCCGTGAGATCCGTCGCGTCGATCCAGAGCGGCGCGCCGCCGCGCCGCACCGTCACCCGGTCGGATAGGGCGAAGCCACGGAGCACCTCGCCCATGGCGGCCCGGCCGAGGATGACCGGCTCGACCGCGAGCAGCCGCGCGCCGGGGGCGAGGTCGATCTCCAGCCTCCGGTCGAGCCGGGCGCCGTCGTAGAGGATCAGCTCCTGCGGCAGCCAGTCCAGCCGGGACCCCGCGGCGGCGGACAGGGCCGTGCGGACCCGGGCCGGGCCGTCCGGGGCCCGGTAGGCCCGCTCCGCCGCCTGGGTCGTCAGGGTCAGCGCGGCGCCGGGGCCGGCCCCGGCCGTCACGAAGAGGCGGTCGCCCGAGGTGAGACCCCCGGCGGTGTTCACGAGGATCGCCTCCAGAGCCGCCTCGTCGGGCCGGGCGGGGAACAGCGCACGCATCGCGCCCTCGGCCCGGAACCGGGCGACGCGCGAGCGCGCCCCTTCTCCTCGCACGTCGAGACGCACCGCCCCGGCCGCCCGCGGCTGGCGCGGGACCGGCCGAACGGCCGGCTCCGGGCCCGGCGGCGCGGCGGGGGCGAGGGTGAGGGGCAAGGGCGGCTCCTGTTGCGATCCGGCGCCCATCTCGGCCGTCCGCCCGGCCGAGTTCCATCCGCGGCGGGACCGTATCGGGCGCAAGGCCGCGGGCCGGTGCGCCGTATGCCGCCACAAGCGGCGACATGCCTCGGGATTGGGCAGGCCGGAAAGTCGCGGGCGCGGTCCGGCCGCCACCGGATGGCCCGCGGGCCCCCGTGGCGGGGCGGGGCCTGACGCCGGGCGAAGCCTTGGCATCCGGGCGTTCCGTCCATAAGACTTGCACATGCCGTTTCTCGACGACACGCCAGACATCTCGGAAGGCGTCCGGACCTTCTTCGACAAGAGCACCGTGGCGCTGGTGCTGGCCGACGACCGGCGGGAGGATTGCCCGCTGGTCGGCGTCAACGACGGTTTCCTCGGCCTCAGCGGATACGACGCGGACGAGGTGCTGGGCCGGAACTGCCGCTTCATGCAGCCCGAGGGCGGCGCGGGGCCGGTACGCGACCGGATGCGCGCCTTCATCGCGGAGCCGGACCGAATCAACGACAAGTTCGTCGTGCCCAATGTCCGCCGGTCGGGCGAGAGGTTCCTCAGCCTCGTCTACATGACGAAGCTCAGCCGCGACGGGCGCAAATCGCTGATCCTCGGCTCGCAGTTCGACATCACGCGCAGCAATCCGACCGCCGCCCGGGCCTATGACGACGCGCTCTCGCGCGACCTGCGGCGCCTGTCGGAGCTGTTCGGAGAGACCAACTTCGTCCTTCTCGGGACCTACGAATCCCTCGCCTCGAGCCAGTCCCTGATCGTGCAGGCCCGCCTCGATGGCTGACGACGGCGCGCCGACCGAAGGGGGCGCCGAGGACGCGGCGCTCCCCGTCCCCGGGGCGGCCGGGGAGTCCGGGGCCGTCGCCGGGGTGCCCGTCGTCGGGATCGGCGCCTCGGCCGGCGGGCTGGAGGCCCTGCGCGAGTTCTTCGCCGGTCATCCCGAACGGACCGGCATGGCCTTCGTCGTGATCCAGCATCTCGACCCGACGCACGAATCCCTGATGGCGCAGCTGATCGAACGCTATACCCGCATGGGCGTGCGCCAGGCCGAGGGCGGCGAGGCGCTGCAGGCCGACGAGGTCTACGTGATCCCGCCGGGGCACGGCCTTGCCGTGAAGGACCGGGTGCTACACCTCACCGAATTCACCGATCCGCGCGGCATGCGCCGCCCGATCGACGATTTCTTCCACTCGCTGGCCGAGGATTGCGGCGACCGCGCCGCATGCGTGATCCTGTCGGGCACCGGCGCCGACGGCAGCAACGGGCTGCGCGCGATCAAGGAGCATGGCGGGATCTGCGTCGCGCAGGATCCCGAAAGCGCCCGCTACGACGGGATGCCCTATTCGGCCATCGGCACCGGTCTCGTCGACGTCGTCGCCCGCCCGGGCGAGGTCATCGCCTCGCTCGCCCAGTTCTTCGGCCGGGGCAGCGTGCCCGGCGACATCGAGATCGCGGCGGCCGACGGCGACCATATCGACGAGATCTGCGGCATCCTGACCGCCACGCTCGGCCACGACTTCTCGCGCTACAAGCGATCGACCCTCACCCGGCGTATCGCCCGGCGGATGCAGGTGCTGGGGATCGAGGAGACGGGCGAGTACATCGCCCATCTCGGCGACGAGCCGGGCGAGTGCGACGCGCTGTTCCGCGACCTGCTGATCAACGTCACGCGCTTCTTCCGCGACCCCGACGAGTTCCGCACCCTCCGCAGCGAGGTGATCGATCCGCTCGTCCGCGCGGCACGGAACGGGCAGGAGATCCGCGTCTGGGTGCCGGGCTGCTCCAGCGGCGAAGAGGCCTATACCCTCGCCATGCTGTTCCACGCCGCGGCGCGAGAGCAGGACAAGCGGCCCTACATCCAGATCTTCGCGACCGATATCGACGACAAGATGCTGTCGATCGCGCGCGCGGCGAGCTACCCGCTCTCAGCCCAGGCGGACATCCCGACCGAGTATCGCGACGCCTACACGATCGCCGGCACCGACAGCTTCACCCTGTCGCCCAAGATCCGCGACATGGTGCGCTTCTCGCTGCACTCGCTGATCAAGGACCCCCCCTTCAGCCGGGTCGACCTGCTGTCCTGCCGCAACCTCCTGATCTATTTCGACGAGGCACTGCAGAAGCAGGTCGTGCCGCTGTTCCATTTCGCGCTGCGAGAAGGCGGGGCGCTGTTCCTCGGCTCGTCGGAATCGGTCGGCCGGTTCGAGGATCTGTTCGCCGCGACCGACCAGACGGCCAAGATCTTCCGGCGGCGCGACGTCAAGAGCCGCTACCTGCCGCGGCTCGGCCCGCGCACCGCGCCCGGGGCCGCGCGCAGCGTCGCCGCGCCGCGCAGAGCCGCCGACCCGCGCGAGTCCGGGCCCGAGCAGGCCGCGCTGCGACGCATCGCCGAAGGCTATGCGCCCGTCTCGATGCTGGTCGACGGCGAGGGCACCCTCCTCGACCGCTGGGGCCGGGTCGGGCGCTATCTCGACTTTCCCGACCGCGGCGACCGGCAGGTCCTCGTCCCCGTCCTCGCGCGGCCCGGCCTGCGCGGGGCGGTCGCGAGCGTGCTGCACAAGGCGCGCGGTGACCGGCGCCGCGCCGCCAGCCGCGGGGTCGAGGTGCGGACCGATTTCGGCACGCTGGTCTGCGACGTGTTCTGCGAGCCGGTGGATGCCGGCACCTTCCTCCTCGTCATCCGCGAGACCGGCCAGCTCGAACCCTTCGCCGCCGACGAGCTGGACGAGATCGAGGACGACGAGGGCCAGATGCGCTTTCTCGAGGAGGAGCTGCTCTCCACCCGGCAGAAGCTGCGTTCCACCGTCGAGGAGCTGGAGACGACGAACGAGGAGCTCAAATCCTCGAACGAAGAGATGATGTCGATGAACGAGGAGCTCCAGTCGACGAACGAGGAGCTGACCACCGTCAACGACGAGCTGAAATCGAAGGTCGATCAGCTGCTCGTCGCCAATGCCGACCTCGAGAACTTCCTCGCTTCGACGGACATCGCGGTGATCGTCGTCGACCGCGACCTGCGGGTGCGGAACTACACCCGGGCCGTGCAATCCGTCTTTCCCCTGGGCGGGATAGAGCGCGGCCGCGCGCTCTCCAGCCTGGAGAGCCGGTTCGACGGGACGGAACACCTGCGCGCCGTGGCGGATGCGGCCGGCGAGGGGACCGGTTCGGAATGGCGGGCGACGGCGGCGGACGGGCAGCTGCAGCTGATCGTCCGCGCCGTGCCCTATCGCCGCTCCGACGGCGAGGTCGACGGCGCGTCGCTGGTCTTCACCGACGTGACGCACGCCCTGTCGCTGGAACGCGACCTCGACGAGCAGCGCGAGCGGCTGCGCCTCGCCCTCGAAGTGGCGCAGATCGGCGTCTGGGAATACGATCCCGCAACCGACGTCACAACGCTCGACGCGACCGAACGCCGGCTCCTCGACATGGGCGAGGGCGAGAGCGGCGACCGGCTGGATCCGATCCTCTCCCGGCTGGAGCAGGAGGACCGCGACCGCGTCAACGGCGCGCTGCGCCGCGCGATGGACGGCGAGACCGACTTCGACGAGGTGTTCCGTCTCACCCTGCATAGCGGCCGGACCCGCTGGCTGCACGGCCTCGGCAAGCGGATCCGCACCGGCCGCGCGCGCAAGTTCGTGGGCGTGACCTACGACGTCACCGCCGAGCAGGAACAGCTCTCGCAGCGCGAGCTGATGATCCGGGAGATGAATCACCGGATCAAGAACCTCTTCGCGATCATCGCGGCCATGGTCTCGATCTGCCGGCGCGACGCCGAAGGGCTGGACGATTTCGCCGAGACGCTGCGGACCCGGATCCACGCCCTCGGCCGGGCCCATTCGCTGACCAATGACGGTCATCCCTCGGGGCAGATCACGATGCGCGACCTCGTCGCCGCGGTGATCGAGCCGATGAGCGACGGCCAGGACGTCAATCTCGGCGGGACCGACTTGCAGATCGACACGGCCCGGCTGACGCCGCTCGCGCTGATCTTCTACGAATGGGCGACGAACGCCGCGAAGTACGGCGCGCTCTCGACCAGCGGCGGACGGCTGTCGATCGACTGGCAGACCGCACCGGACGGCGCCATGACGATCACCTGGGACGAGGAGGGCGGCCAGGGCGCCGTGACGGACGGAGCGGGCGACGAGGGCGGGAGCGGTTTCGGCACGACGCTCATCGCCGCCACGTCCCGCCAGCTCGGCGCCGAGGTGGAGGGATCCCCGACCGGGACCGGCTACCGCCGGAGCCTGGTCATTCCGGCGCGCTAGCGGCGGTCATGGCCCATGCCCCGGCCAGGGCCGCGTCGATATCGGCGGGGGTGGCCGGCTTGTCGATGAAGGGGCAGCCCCCGAATTCCCCCGACAGCTCGGGATGGGCCGAATTGGCGCTGATGAAGACCGGCACCGCGCCCATATCGACCAGCCGCCGGGCCAGCGGCCAGACCAGCCGGCCGCCGACATCGATGTCCAGCAGCGCGACATCCGGCACCTCCGTCTCGAGAAGCGAGAAACCGGCATCAAGCGAGAAGGCCGGCCCCAGGACGGAATGTCCCGCCATCTCCACGATCCCGACCATGTCCAGCGCGATCAGCGCCTCGTCGTCCACCACGAGTACCTTCATCATCCGTCCGTTTCCTGCCCCGGTCCCGCGCAGATAACCCGCGGCGGGCACGGGGCCAGTCTGCCGGTGCCGCAAGCCGTCATTCCCGCCGGCCCGTATCGATGCCGGGGCGAAAGCCCGAGACGCCGCCCGGAAAGTTTACTAAAAATGAGGCAACCGACGAGTCGGGAGGAGACATCATGACCACGACCCGCTGGGGCATCATCGGCCCCGGATCCATCGCCGCGAATTTCGCCACCGGGCTGGGCGAGGCCGAGAGCGGCACGCTCGCCGCCATCGCGAGCCGTTCGGCCGAGCGCCGCGCCGCCTTCGGCGAGCGCTTCGGCGTCCCGCAGGAGGGACGCCTCGACGATTACGCGGCGCTCGCCGCCTCGGACGCGGTCGACGCGATCCACATCGCCACGCCGCACCCCTTCCATGCCGAGCAGGCCCTGATGGCGATCCGCGCCGGCAAGCCGGTCTCGGTCGAGAAGCCCGCCGGCCTGAACGAGGCCGAGGTGACGGCCCTGGTCGAGGCGGCCCGGCAGGAGGGCGTCCTCTTCGCCGAGGCCTACATGTATCTGCACCACCCGCAGATCGCGAAGATGCTCGAGATCCTGCGGTCCGGCCGGCTGGGCAAGGTGCGCCATGTCCGCGCCGTCTTCGGTTTCGCCGCGCCGGTCAATCCCGAGGGCCGGCTCTATGCGCGCGATCTCGCGGGGGGCGGCATCCTCGACGTGGGCGGCTATCCCGTCAGCGCCGCGCGGCTGATCGCCGGTGCCGCCGAGGGCGCCTGGGCCGACCCGGTCGAGGTGAAGGGCGTGGGCCGGATCGGCACGACCGGCGTGGACGAGAGCGCCCGGGCGGTGCTGCGCTTCGCCGACGGCGTGACCGCCGACGTCGCCTGCGCCGTGGCCGAGGACATGGGCCAGCGCATCGACGTGATGTGCGAGGGCGGCACGCTCACCCTGCCCAATCCCTGGATCCCCGGCCGGGCCGAAGGCCCCTCCGACACGGTGATCCTGGTCGAGCAGGACGGCACGGTCGAGGAGATCCCCGTGCAGGACCCCCGCATGCTCTTCACCTTCGAGGCCGAGGCCCTGTCCCGCGCCGTGGCCGAGGGCCGCACGTCGATGGACTGGCCCGCGATGACGCCCGAGGGCTCGATCGGCAATGCCCGCGTGCTCGACGCCTGGCGCGCGCAGGTCGGTTATCGGACCTTCGCCGAGGAGCCCGGCCTGGTCCGCACCCTGCCGGGCGTCCTCCCCGCCGGCCTGCCGCGCGTCCCGACGACGGATGTCGGGGGCGTGACGCTGAACAAGCTCGTCCTCGGCTGCGACAACCGCGAGACGCCGGCCGAGGGCGCGATCATGTGGGACGCCTGGTGGGAGCTGGGCGGCACCAGCTTCGATACCGGCTTCGTCTACGGCGCCGGCCGGCACGAGGCGGTGCTGGGCCAGTGGCTCAGGTCCCGCGGCGTGGCGCAGGAGGCCACGGTGATCGTGAAGGGGGCCCATTCGCCCTATTGCGTGCCGGACGCGATCGGCGTGCAGCTGGCCATGTCGCTGGACCGGCTCGGGCTCGAGCGCGCGCCGATCTACATCATGCACCGCGACAATCCCGACGTCCCGGTCGGCGAATTCGTCGAGGCGATCGCCGCACTGCAGGGACAGGGCCGGATCGGCAGGGTCTGGGGCGGCTCCAACTGGACCCCCGCCCGCTTCGCCGAGGCGATGGACTACGCGCAGGCGCATGGCCATACGCCGCCGAGCATCCTCAACAACAACCTCTCGCTCGCAGTGATGGAAAAGCCGGTCTGGCCGGGCTGCGTCACCTCGAACACGCCCGAGATGCTGTCCTTCCTGCGGGGGCGCGGCATCGCCCATGTCAGCTGGTCGAGCCAGGCGCGGGGCTACTTCCTCCCCGCCGAGCTGCGCGACCGCCTGCCCGAGGATACGCGGCCCGAGACCTGCTTCGGCTCTACGGCGAATGCCGAGCGCCGCCGCAGGGCAGAGGAGCTGGCGCAGAGAAAGGGCGTCAGCGCCCACAACATCGCCACCGCCTGGGTGCTCGGCCAGAGCTTCCCCTCGGTCGCGCTGATCGGCCCCCGCTCCCCCGGCGAGATCGTCTCGACCCTGCCGGGCCTCTCGGTCGAGCTGACCCCGGACGAGGTGCTCTGGCTCAACCTCGAAGACTGACGCGGCTCCCCCCGGGGCGCGCCGCGCGCCGCCCCGGGGGATGCGCCGCTTCGGGCCGGAAGCAACCCCAGCCGGCCCCGCGCCGCCCCCGCGCCGCCATCACGGGGCCGCGACGCGCTCGGGGGGGCGCCCGACCTCGGAAATGGTCCAGCCTCTATCTTCGCAGGGGAGGAAATACCGCGGGGGTCCGGGGGCAGCGCCCCCGGCCCCCGCCGGCCGCAGGCCGCCCGCCTCAGCGGATCCGCAGGCCCTCGCGATTGAACAGCAGCGCGTCGGAGGGATCGAACCTGGCGGTCATCCGGTCGCCCTGGCGCAGCCCCCGGGCGCCGCCCGTGGCGATGGTCAGCACGTCCGATCCGGCCTGCCGGGCATAGACATAGGTCTCGCCGCCCAGGTTCTCGACGATCTCCACGTCCACTTCCAGCGCGGCCGATCCCTCCTTGCGGAAATGCTCGGGCCGGATGCCCAGCGTCACGCGCTCGCCCTCCTGCGGGGCGCGGCCCAGGGGCGGCAGGGGAACCGTCTGGCCGCCATGCTCTACCAGCGTCAGCGCGCCGCCCGACAGCTCGGCGGGGAGGAAGTTCATCTTGGGCGAGCCGATGAATCCGGCGACGAAGAGGTTGTCGGGATCGTCGTAGAGATCCAGCGGCGTGCCCACCTGCTCGATCCGCCCGTCCCGCAGCACGACGATCTTGTCGGCGAGCGTCATCGCCTCGACCTGGTCGTGGGTGACGTAGACGATGGTCGATTTCAGCTCGGAATGGAGGCGCGCGATCTCGATCCGCATCTGCACGCGCAGCTCGGCATCGAGGTTCGACAGCGGCTCGTCGAAGAGGAACACCTCGGGATGCCGCACGATGGCGCGGCCGATGGCGACGCGCTGGCGCTGGCCGCCGGACAGGTCCTTGGGCCGGCGGTCCATCAGCTGATCGAGGCCGAGGATCCGCGCCGCCTCGTCGACCTGGGCCTTGATCTCGGGCTTCTTCACGCCCGCGTATTTCAGCGCGAAGCCCATGTTCTCGCGCACCGTCATGTGGGGGTAGAGCGCGTAGGACTGGAACACCATCGCGATGCCCCGGCGCGAGGCGTCGGTGTCGTTCATCCGGCGCTCGCCGATATAGAGATCGCCGCCCGTGATCTCCTCCAGCCCCGCGATCATCCGCAGCAGGGTGGACTTGCCGCAGCCCGAGGGGCCGACGAAGACGACGAATTCCTGCGGCTCGATGTCGAGATCGACGCCGCGGATCACCTCCACCGCGCCGTAGGATTTCCGCAAGCCTTCGAGACGGACGCCCGCGCTCATGCCTCTGCCCTCACCCTGATGGTCTCGCCTCCGAAGCGGGGATGGCTCACCCGCAGCGTGATCTCCCCCGGTCCCGTCGCCCGCAGCCACAGGCCCGCGACGCCGCCCCGCAGCGGCAGCGTGGCGGGGCCGATCAGCCGGGCCGGGCCGTCCAGCTCGACCGTCGCGCTCTCCGCGAGGAAGGGCAGCCGGTTGCCCGCCTGGTCGAGCGCGCGGATCATCACCCGCACCTCGTCGTGGACCCGCACCGTCCCGCTGTCCGGCGCCACCTCCAGCGTGGTCGGCAGCGGATCGGCGACGTAGCGGCGCCGCGCCACCTCCTGTCCGCCGGAATAGCCGATCACCTCGGCGCTTTCCCATGTCATGCCCCAGCGGCCCAGCTCCTCGGCCGTGAAGTGCCGGTGATCCACGATCACCGGCGGATGGGGCAGGTGGGGGAAGCGCGCATGGTCGGGGCCGACGCGCTTGGGCGGGTTGTTCCCGTAGCGCAGCTCCACCTCGTCGCAATTCGTCAGGATAACCAGCGGCAGGACGCCCCCGATATTGCGCTCGCCCCGCGCCCAGAAGGTGACGGGCTCCAGCACCGCGCCGCCCGCGATGTCCCCCTGGCTGGCATAGGCATGGGCGGCGAACTTGGGCTCGCGGAACATGTCCATGACGCCGTGATGGCAGATCCGGTCGCCGGAGCCGAAATCCTTGTGCGTGTTGTAGTCGAAGGCGCACCAGCCGATGCAGCCCGAGACGGCATCGTCGCCATGGGCTGCGTCCATCACCTCGAGGTGCCGCAGGACGTGCTCGGCCTGCCGCTGCTCCTGGTCGAAGCTCTTGGTGGGGTACATGTGGCCGTTGTACTCGGTCACGAGGTAGGGGACCTTGCGGTCCAGCCCCGTCACCTCCTGCTGGTCGCGCAGGCCCATGCGGGGGCGGTTGCTGCCCGGGTTCTCGAACTCGCCCAGGACGAAGTCGTTCATCGTGTAGACGTCCTCGAGCATCTCGCTCTCGGTGATGTAGCGCACGCCCCCCGTCTGCCGGGTCGGGTCCAGCTCGCGCGCCACCCGGTTCGTCTCGGCGTAGAAGTCGTGATCGTCCCGGCTCTCATTGATGCGCACGCCCCAGATGACGATGGAGGGGTGGTTCCAGTCGCGCCGGATCATCCGGCGGACGTTCTCGACGCTCTCGGCCTTCCAGCCCTCGCCACCGATATGCTGCCAGCCCGGGATCTCCTCGAAGACAAGCAGCCCGATCTCGTCGCAGCGGTCGAGGAAGGCGGGGTGCTGCGGGTAGTGCGACGTCCGGACGAGGTTGAGGCGCAGCACGTCCTTGAGGATGTCGGCGTCCCGCCGCTGCTGGGCGGCGCCCATCGCGTAGCCCGCATGGGGCCAGGATTGATGCCGGTTGAGGCCGCGGATCTTCAGCGGGCGGCCGTTCAGGCGAAAGCCCTCGGGCGTGAATTCGGCGGTGCGGAAGCCGAACCGCGTCTCCCACACATCGTCGCCCAGAGTCAGGCGCAGGGTGTAGAGGAACGGCGAGTCCGGCTCCCACAGGGAGAGGCCGCGAAGGTCCGCGAAGGCCAGGTCGACGCGGTCCGCAGCGGGTGCCTCGACCGCCGCGATCTCGGCCCCGTCCGCGTCCAGCAGCGTGGCCGTCAGGATGCCCTCGATCCCGGCCCCGGACGGATCCGCGATCTCGGCCCGGACCGTCACGCGCTTCGCCTCCGCCAGCGCGTCCGGGGTCTCGACCTTGGCGTTCGCGACATGGACCTTCGGCGCGACGATCAGCTCGGCCTCGCGGTAGAGGCCGGCATAGGTCAGGTAGTCGATCTGGCCGCCGAAGGGGGGAATCTCTGGGTTCTCGGACCCGTCGATCTCGACCGTCAGGACGTTCTCGCCATCCTTCAGATGCTCCGTCATCCGGGCGAGGATCGGGGTATAGCCGTCGCGGTGCCGCGCGATCTCGCTCCCGTTCAGCGAGACCTTCGCATCCGCCATCGCGGCGCCGAGGCGCAGCGTCACCTCGCGCCCGGCCCAGGCGGGATCGGCGTCGAACCGCTTCTCGTAGGTGAAGGCCCGCTGGTAGGCCGTCTCGTCGAAATAGTTGAACGGCAGCTCGACGGCGGTATGGGGCAGGCGGACCGTCTCGCCCTCGAACGACCAGCCGTCGCAGAAGTCGAGGATCGCGCGGCCCGCCCGGCTTGCGGCGTCTTTCATTGGAAGAAGTCCTATTTGACGGAGCCCAGCATGCCCTGAACGAACAGGCGCTGGAGCAGGAAGAAGATGATGAGCGTCGGCAGCGTCGTGATGACGGTCGCCACCATGATGACGCCGAAATCGGGCGTGTAGGCCGAGTTCAGCGACGAGATCGTCAGGACCATCGTCTTCATGTCGTTGGTCTGCAGGACGATCAGCGGCCAGAGGTAGTTGTTCCAGGTCAGCGTGAAGACGATGATCGTCGCCGCCGCGTAGGTCGACCGCATCACCGGCATGTAGACGCGCAGGAAGATCTGCCATTCCTTCAGCCCGTCGATCTTGGCCGCGTCCCGCAGCTCGTGCGGAAAGGCCTTCGTCGCCTGGCGGAAGTAGAAGATGATGAAGATGTTCGCGATCGTCGGCAGGATGATCGCGCTGTAGGTGTTGATGAGGCCCGCACTCGCCATCATCACGAAGAGCGGCACCATCAGCGCGGCGAATGGGATCGACAGCATCAGCAGCAGCGCCGCGAAGATCCGCTCGCGCCACTTGTGGCGGAAGATCTCGAAGGCGTAGCCGGCGAGCGAGCTGACCAGCAGCGTCGCCACGGTCGAGATGATGGCGATGTAGAACGAGTTGAACAGGACCCGCGGCAGGTCGACCTGCTCGATCAGGTTGCCGAGGTTCACCAAGAGCTGGTCGCCGAACCACGCCTTGCCCCGCACGATGTCGTAGGAGCTGTTCGTGGTGCCGACCAGCATCCAGAAGAAGGGGAAAACCGACACGAAGGCGGCGAGACTCAGGACGATGTATTTCACCGCCGGCCCGATCATGTCGCGGCCGGGGCCGTCCGGCCCCCGCAGCGCGGCGCGGGCCGAGGGTTCGGCCGCCTCGGGGTCGAGGCGATGGGCGGCGACGTCGCTCATTTGCGGTCCCTCGCGATCCAGAACTGGATGACCGACAGCACCGCCACCAGCACGACGATGACGTAGCTGACCGTGGCCGCGTAGCCGTAGCTCGGCATGAAGCGGAAGGTCAGGTTGAAGATGTATTGCGACAGGGTCAGCGTGGCGTTGGACGGCCCGCCCTGCGTGATGTTCTGCACCTCGTCGAAGAGCTGCAGCGTCCCGATGGTCGAGATGATCGTGGTGAACAGGATCACGGGCTTCAGCATCGGGATGGTGATGCGGAAGAACTGCGCCCGGGCGGGAACGCCGTCGATCCGCGCCGCCTCGTAGATCGAGCGGTCGATGTTCTGCAGCGCGGCCAGGTAGAAGATCATGTTGTAGCCGGTCCAGCGCCAGGTGATGGCGAGGATGATCACGACCTTGGCCCAGAAGGGCTCGCCCAGCCACGAGATCTCGGGCCCGCCGAAGAAGGTCACGATGGTCGTCGCGAGCCCGTCATTGGAGAAGATCGACTTGAAGAGGATCGAGTAGGCGACGAGCGAGGTCACCGCCGGCAGGAAGATCGCGGTGCGGAAGAGGCCGCGGAACTTCGTCTTGGGGTCGTTCAGCATCACCGCGAAGACCAGGGCCAGCATGATCATGATCGGCACCTGGATCGCCAGGAAGATCATGGTGTTGCTGAGCGCGGTGAGGAAGATCGGGTCCGCGAAGAGCCGCTGGATGTTGGCCAGCCCCCCGAACGAGGTCGTCATGCCGCGCCCGGTCTGCAGGCTCATCCACAGCGACCAGAGGATCGGGTAGATCATGAAGATGCCGACCAGCACCAGCGCGGGCATGACGAATGCCCAGCCGGCGCGATTCTCGGCCCGTCCCAGTCTCGTCTGCGCCACGGCTCTCCTCCCAGCTCACCGCGGTGGAGGGAAGGGACCTTGCGGCCCCTTCCCGGTAGGCGTCACTGCGTGAGCACTGCCGCTTCGGCCGCGATGGAGGAGATCGCCTCGTCGAGATCGGCCCCGTCCGCGATGGCGGGGATGTTCGACGCGATGGCCGAGCGCACCTCGTAGGTGAAGATGCCGTAATCGACCGCCGGCACCTGGCCGAGCCAGCTGGAGAAGTCCTGCCAGACTTCCTGCCCGCCGAAATACGCGTCGGCCTCCTGATAGGCATCGCCCTCGCGCGAGGCGAGGAGGGAGCCGACGGCGCCCTGGTCGACGAGGATCTGGTTGTAGAACTCCACGTCGCTGCCCCAGACCGAGGTCAGGAAGTCGAAGGCCAGCTCCTTGTCGTCGGAGGAGGCGAGCACGTACCAGCTCGACCCGCCGAGGTTCGAGTAGTTGGTGCCGTTCTCGGCCTCGGCCACGCGCGGGATCGGCGCGACGGCCCATTGCCCGGACATGTCGGCGGCCTTGATCGTGCCGGTGATCCAGACGCCCGACACGGTCGAGGCGACATCGCCCGCGAGGCTGGCCTGATAATCGGCCCAGGAATTGACCTGCGTCCACATGTCGGACTGCAGGATTTCCTGATAGTCGGCCATCGCCGCGCGGAAGTCGGGGTTGCCCTCGATGTTGAGGCTGCCGTCCTCGTTGAAGAACCAGCTGCCCGTCGATTGCAGCATGACGACGAAGAGGCCGGGATCGTTGATGTCGAGCGAGATCATGGGCGTGCCGGTCGCTTCGGTCACGGCCTCGCCGATCTCGATGAACTCGTCCCAGGTGAGATCCTGCATGTCCTCGGCGGTGTAGCCCGCCTCCTCGATCAGGTCGGACCGGTAGAAGAGGCCGGTGACGCCGCTGTCGAAGGGCATCGCGTAGGTCTCGCCGTCGACCGAGGCGAGCGCGACCTTGTAGTCGGCGAAGCCGCTGTAATCGATCACGTCGGTGAGCGGCTCGAAGGCGCCCGGGAAGGACAGCAGGAACTTCTGCGCCGAGTAATCCTCGATCAGGACGATGTCGGGCAGGCCGTCCATCGTGCCGGCGGCGAGCTGGGTCTGCAGCTTCTGCTCGATCTCCTCGCGGGCGAATTCCTGGTAGTCGAGCGTGAAGTCGGGGTTGCCCATCTCCTGGTAGGCGGCGGCCGCCGCTTCCATCGCGGCGCCGTTGAAGTTGGGGTCCCATGCCCAGACGGTCAGCTCCTGCGCCGCTGCGGCCCCGGCGACGAGGCCGAGCGCGGTGGACGCGATGAGGGTACGCCGGAATGCGGTCGTCATGGTGATATCTCCTCCCATTGGACGGGGGTCCGTCTCCCGGTGGGCCCCCTGTCGAATCGGAGCCTAGCGCCGAGGGGGCGAGTCGATCAACGATTTAGTAAAGTTTACCCCGCGCGCCGCGGATGTTTACTCGGCGGCCTGGCCGGCGGCCGGACCGGTAGCGCGGCCCGCCGCCGGTCCGTCGGTCCGGTCGCGCGGCGCCCTTGCCGGGGCGGCCGACCGCGTGCTGGACCGCCACGCGATCTTGGTCTCGATCTTGACCTGGCGGGCCAGGTCGCGCCCGGACATCCGTTCGGCCAGCAGATCCACGGCCTGGACCCCGATCGCCTCGGCCGGCAGGCGGACCGTCGTCAGCGGCGGCGACAGGAAGCGCGCGGCCGAGATGTCGTTGAAGCTGGCCAGCGCGACATCGCCGGGGATCTTCAGCCCGCGCTCCTGAATCGCGCGGTAGGCGCCCATCGCCATCGTGTCGTTGCTGACCACGATCGCGTCGGGCGGGCGGGGCAGGGACAGGAACGCGCCCGTCACGTCGTGCCCGCTCTGCTCGCTGTTGACGCCGATGCGCAGCAGGTCCGGGTCGAAGGCGCCGCGCCCCTCGGCCCAGGCCCGGTAGGCGCGGGCCCGCGCCTCGGGCGTGGTCGCATCGGTGTCCTCGGCCCAGCCGGCAAAGGCGATGCGTCGGTAGCCGAGCCCTTCGAGCCCGGTCAGCAGCTTGGTCGCGGCGAGCTCCAGATCGGAGGCGACGCAGTCGACATCGTCGCCGGGCGGCGCCCAGTCGACGAAGACGAGGTTGGGGTGCCGCGCGCGCAGGACCGCGATCTCCTCGTCCGGGTGCCGGCCGATCACGATCACGCCCTTGGCCTCGCGCGGGATCCGGGCGGGGCTGTCGTCCTCGCCGCGGTAGATCTTGGTCACTTCCAGCTGCAGCGCGGCGCAGCGCGTCTCGATGCCGAGGCGCATGGCGACGAAATAGGGATCGGCGAGTTCCGAGCGCGGGCCCCGGAAATGCAGCAGCGCGATCCGCTTCAGGCCCGTGGGGGCGACGGCGCGCGGCCGCCGCCGGCGCGGCTCGTAGTTCATCGCCTCGGCCGTCTCGATCACGGACTGGCGCGTCGCCTCGCTGACCGAGAGGGCCGGGTCGAAGTTCAGGACACGGCTGACGGTGGCGACGGATACGCCGACCCGGTCCGCGATATTGCGGAGCGTCACCGGGCCGCGTCGGCCCTCCGTATCCTTGCGCGGCGGCATGGGGGACTCTGTGGCATGCGGGGCGCGGACAGCGCAACGCCCATGGGCGCTCAGCCCGGCGCGGCGTGGCCGAGATGCGCGCCGAGGAAGGCGATGGCCCGGTCCATGATCCCGCCGTCCCGGTCGGCCGGAGCCGCCCCCCAGAAGCAGTGATCGGCCCCGGGAACGAGGTCCAGGATCGTGTCGTGCCCGGCTTCCTTCAGCGCCGCGTGCAGCGCCTCCGCCTGGGAATGGGGCACGATGCGGTCGGCATCCCCGTGCTGGTGGAGGAAGGGCGGGGCCGCCGCGCCGACGGTGCGGACCGGCGAGGCGGCCTCCAACGCTGTCCGATTGGCGGCGCGGGGGCCGCCGATCAGCGCCTCCTCCATCCGCGGCGCGCCGTCCGGCGGCGGCTCGCGTCGCTCGCCGATCGACCACAGATCGGTGACGCCGTACCAGTTCACCGCTGCCGCGACGCGGGTCGAGCCGCCGGTCTCGCCCACCGCGCCCTCCATCTCCGGGTCGTCGCCGGTCAGCGCGACCATCGCGGCGAGGTGGCCGCCGGCGCTCTCGCCCATCACCGCCACCCGCCGGGGATCGACGCCGAACGTGTCGGCCCGCGCCCGCAGCCAGCGGATCGCCGCCTTGCAATCGTGGAGGGGGACGGGCCAGGTCGCCTCGCCCGACAGCCGGTACGAGATCCGGGCCACGGCGAAGCCCGCCGCGTGAAGCCGTCCCGGCGCGTCGATGCGGCGGAGCGTCGGGTTGTCGTATTTCGGCGTGCCGATCCGCCAGCCGCCCCCGTGGATGTAGACGACGAGCGGGCGGGCCGCCGCCCCCTCCGGCACCCGCAGATCCAGCATCAGCGGCCGCGCCCCGTCCGGCCGCGCGTAGACGAGATGCGGCCAGTAGGTCCCGCCCCGCGGGTCGGGAAAGCGCTCGTCGATCAGGCGCTCGGGTTCCTGGGCGAGGTCGGTCTCGAACGTGTCCATCGCGGCATCCTCCTGCGCAAACAGGCTGCCCGGAGGGGACGCGGGGGACAAGGGGGGGAGGAAGGGGGGGCAGGCCATCCGGGGCCCGCCGGAGCGGGGGGGCAGGGGGCGGAAAAGCCGCCCCCTTGCCGCGACCGCCGGGACGGGACCGCCCCGGCGGATCCGTCCCGGCCCGCCTCTACTCGGCCGCTTCGCGACGCGGCAGCACCCAGTCGGGGCGGGGGAAGTGGCAGGTATACCCGTTGGGGATCCGCTCGAGGTAATCCTGGTGCTCGGGCTCGGCCTCCCAGAAATCGCCGACAGGCTCCACCTCGGTCACGACCTTGCCCGGCCAGAGGCCCGAGGCGTTCACGTCGGCGATCGTCTCTTCGGCGACGCGCTTCTGTTCGTCGCCCACGTAGTAGATGGCCGAACGGTAGGACATACCCCGGTCGTTGCCCTGCCGGTTCGGCGTGGTCGGGTCATGGATCTGGAAGAAGAATTCCAGCAACCGGCGATAGCTGATCCGCTCGGGATCGTAGAGGATCTCGATCCCCTCGGCATGGGTGCCGTGGTTCCGGTAGGTCGCGTTCGGAACGTCGCCCCCCGTATAGCCGACGCGGGTCCTCTCGACCCCCGGCAGCTTGCGGATCAGGTCCTGCATTCCCCAGAAGCAGCCCCCGGCGAGAACGGCGCGGTCTGTCATGTCTCGTACTCCCTGTAGCAGGCGGGCCGCGTCGCGACCCTTCTCCCCGGATGTAGGGAGAAACGACCCGGGTTTCAAAACCGGCGCGCCTGTCCTCGGGGCATCCGGCGGAGCCAAACCTTCCCGCTGCGCGTTCGGTTTTCCGACTGGGAGCACGGATCCGTTCCGAAGGAATGACATCGATGATGAAGACGCTGATGAAATCGACCGCGGCCCTCGCGTTGGCGGTCACGACACCCATACCGGCCTTCGCGCAGGAAAGCGCCCCTTCCGGCGACGCACCCGTCTGTTCGCTGGAGGTGTTCGAACTGCCCTGCGCGCTTCCGCAGGGCGATGTCCTCGAGGATCTGGACGATGTGCGCGCCCTGCTCCAGGAGGAGGGGATCGCGTCCCCCGACGACGTGATCGCCACGATCGTCGCCAACGAGGGCACCGTCCCGGAGGACATGCGGGACATGCTCGCCGGCATTCTCTCGACAGACGGCGAACCCGGAACCACCGACGAGGTCCCGGCCGATACCGCCGGGACTCCTGCCGAGGACGAGGCGCCGGAACAGACGGCCGATGCGCCGGATGATACGGCCGATGCCCCGGTCGAGGATGTCGCGCCCGCCCCGGAAGAGACGGCCGATGCCCCGGTCGAGGATGTCGCCCCCGCCCCGGAAGAGACGGCTGACGCCCCGGTCGAGGATCCCGCGCCCGCCTCGGAAGAGACGGCTGACGCCCCGGTCGAGGATGTCGCGCCCGCCCCGGAAGAGACGGCCGATGCCCCGGTCGAGGATCCCGCGCCTGCTCCGGAAGAGACGGCCGATGCCCCGGTCGAGGATCCCGCGCCTGCTCCGGAAGAAGCGGCTGACGCTCCGGTCGAGGATGTCGCGCCCGCCCCGGAAGAGACGGCCCAAGCGCCCGCCGAGAACGGCGAGCTGACGGAGGAGGATATCCAGCAGGCTCTCGAGGATCAGGCCGCGGCAGACGATGGGACGACGGCCCCCGAAACGGAAACCCCCGAGGGTGAGACCGCTTCGGCCGAAGATGCGGTGACGGATATCGAAGAGGATACCACGGCCGAGACATCGACCCCGCCGGAAGGGACGGATGTCGCGGAACCCGGAGAAGGCGAACCGGCCGCGGACCTTCCGACCTGCTCGATCGACTCGCCGACGGTGCCTTGTGTGCTCGCCGACGGAACCGTGGTCGAGGACTACCCCGCCTTCCGCGACTTCGCGCGTGCCGAGACCGACGGGCAGGCCGCGGAGGTGCTCGAACAGCTGCGCGAGGAGCTGGGGCTGCCGGCCGAGACCGATACCCCGTCCGCCGCCGCGGCCGCAGGCGCGGCGGATGCCCCGGCCGAGGCCGAGGTCGAGACCGAGACGGTCGAAGCCGAGGACGTGCGCACCGCCGAAGAGGATTTCGACACCGCCGCGAACGAGGACGTCACGGACGACGCAGAGGCCGGAGACGATGACGACGGCGGAATGTCGAACTTCCAGCGCGCGCTGCTGGTCGGCCTCGGCGCGGTCGCCGTCGGCGCGGTACTGAACAACGGCAACCGCGTCGTCTCGAACACCGGCGACCGGGTCGTGCTCGACACCGATCGGGGCCTCCGCGTGCTCAAGAACGACGACGTGCTGCTGCGGCAGGCGGGATCGGACGTGCGGACCGAGACCTTCGACGACGGGTCCACCCGGAGTTTCATCACGCGCGAGGATGGCAGCCAGGTCGTGACGATCCGCGCGGCCGACGGCACGGTGCTGCGCCGGACGCTGATCGCGGTGGACGGGACCGAGTACCAGCTCTTCGACGACACGGTCGAGGTGCAGCCGGTCGAGGTTTCCGCCCTACCCGCCGCGCCCCAGCAGGAGGCGCAGGCCCAGCTGTCCACGTCGGACGAGCAGGCGATCCGCAACGCGCTGCTCGCCCGTCTGGCGGTACAGCCCGACCGGACCTTCAGCCTCGCCCAGATCCGCGAATACAAGCAGGTCCGCGCACTGGCGCCCGACGTCGCGCTCGACAACCTGACCTTCGCGACCGGCTCGGCCGCGATCGATCCGGCGCAGGCCGACGCGCTGGTCGGCCTCGGCCAGGCCATCGCCTCGATCATCGACCAGGATCCGACCCAGGTCTTCCTCGTCGAGGGGCATACCGACACGGTGGGCGACGCGGCCTACAACCTGAACCTGTCCGACCGCCGGGCCGAGACCGTGGCCCTCGCCCTGACCCAGTTCTTCGGCATCCCGCCCGAGAACCTGATCACGCAGGGCTACGGCGAGAGCGATCTGCTCGTTCCGCAAGAGGGCGACATCCGCGAGAACCGGCGCGCTTCGGTCCGCAACATCACCGAGCTCCTGCGCGGCGCCTGACGCTCGGCACGGGCCCGGAATGGAAGGGGGCGGCCCGTCCGCCCCCTTTTGTCTTGCCGGGGGGGGGGACTGGGAGGGACGCAGCCCCGGGCCCGTTCCCCTGGCCGCCGACAGTGGGGAAGCCGGGTCTGCGAGGGACCCCGACGGCGCGCCGGCCATCGGATCCGGCCGGTGCCGTCGGTCGGCATCCCTCGGTGCGAAATGCGGCGCTGCGCGTTGATCATCTCTCGCCCGCGGGCCCGGCCCATCGCGGTGGGGTCGCAGGCGGACCGGTCGATGCCGAGACTCCCGGCGGCAGGTCGGCGAAGCGATGACGGGCCCCGGCATGGGGCGTGATCCTGGATGTATCCGAAGCGCCGCCCTTCCCGGATCCGCATCCGTCCCACGGATCCCGGGACGCCACGACGCAGGGCAGGCGGCGCCAGCGTCGGAGGGGGGCGGATCGACCGCCGCCACACTCCCGGGATCCGCGGACCGGCCCGACCCCTTGAGAACGAAACAGGCCGCCTCGAAGGGCGGCCCGCGGGTCGTGGGGGTGATGGACGCGCGTTACTTCTGCGGGCCGATCATCATCACCATCTGACGCCCTTCCATCTTGGGCATGTTCTCGACCTTGCCGAGCTCGCTCACATCCTCGGCCACGCGCTCCAGCAGGTTGCGGCCCAGATCCTGGTGCGCCATCTCGCGGCCCCGGAAGCGGAGCGTCACCTTCACCTTGTCGCCATTCTCGAGGAACTTGTACACGTTCTTCATCTTGACGTCGTAGTCATGGGTATCGGTGTTCGGCCGGAACTTGACCTCCTTGATCTCCATGACCTTCTGGTTCTTGCGTGCCTCGGCCTCCTTCTTCTGGGTCTCGTACTTGTACTTGCCGTAATCCATGATCTTGCACACGGGCGGCTTCGCGTTGGGCGAGATCTCCACGAGGTCGAGGCCGAGCTGCTCGGCGGCCGCCAGCGCCTTGTCCGGCGACACGACGCCGACATTCTGTCCGTCGGGGCCGATCAGGCGGATTTCGGTGGCGCGAACGCGGTCGTTGACCCGGGGGCCGGTGTCGCGCACCGGCGGGGCGTTGTGAGGTCTGCGGGCTATGGCGTGAATCCTTTCGTGCCATGGATGGTCAGGCGTGAAAAATAGGCGCGATCGGGCTTTTCTTCAAGCGGGATACGACGCATCAGGCGCTGGAAAAGGGGCGCGGGCGGCCGGATCCGGGCCGCACCCTCCCCGGACCGATACCCGGGCCCGCGCCATGCCGGCCCTCCAAGGCAAAGGACATTCCCATGCGTTCCGTCATCCTCGCCCTCGTCGCCGTCCTGATCGCCCTCGCCGGGTGGTGGGTCTGGGCCTCCGGCTCGGCGGATGTCGAACAGGCCGGCACCCAGGCCGCCGAGGATGTCGCCACGGCGGCGGAGGTGGTCGGCGACACCGCCGAAACGACGGGCGAGGCGGTGCTGGACGCAGCAGGGGACGAGGCGGCCGGAGCGGCGGCGGCGGACGGATCCGCCGGGGAGGAAGGACCAGTCGCGGCGAACGTGACCGCCCCCGACGCCCCCTCCGACGTCGACAGCGCGGCGACCGAGGAAGTGGGCGCTGCGCCCGACGCGGCCGAGGTGGGCCCCATCGCCCGCATGACCCCGCAGGAGGCGGTCCGTCCGGGCAATTTCGACGCGGCCGAGCTGATCGCGCTGGTGCGCGAGAGCGATCTCGATGCCGAAGCGCAGGCCGACCTGATCGGCCGCATCGAGGGGGCGGAGCAGAATGCCGCCCTCCAGGAGGCGGTCCAGCAGGATATCCGCGCCGCGCTGGAGATCTGAGTCCACCGGGCGGAGGGACGGGGCGGGGCCGGGGCCCCGCCGCCGGACCGGATCAGACGCCTTCGCCGACGAAGGCCTTCTCGATGACGAATTCCGCCGGCTCGGAATTGGCGCCCTCGCGCAGGCCGGCCCCTTCGAGCAGCGCCTTGATGTCGAGGTTGAAGGCGAGGCTGCCGCAGACCATTCCCCGGTCGACCGCCGGGTCGAGCGGCGGCACGCCGAGATCGGAGAAGACCTCGCCGCTCTCGATCAGATGGGTGATCCGGCCCATCTTCGGGCTCTGCTCGCGGGTGGTGGTCGGGTAGTAGCGCAGCTTGGCGAGGTTGTCCGCGCCCAGCAGCTCGCCCAGCATCTCGTCCGATTTCACCGCCTCGACGATCTCGCGGGAATAGGTCAGCTCGGCCACGTCGCGGCAGGTATGCGTCACGATGATCTCGTCGAACTTCTCGAAGGTCTCGGGATCGCGGATCAGCGAGGCGAAGGGCGCGAACCCCGTCCCGGTCGAGAACAGCCACAGCCGCCTGCCCGGCAGCAGCGCGTCATGGACCAGCGTGCCCACGGGCTTGGGCCGCAGGATGATCTGGTCCCCCGGCTGGACGTGCTGCAGCCGCGAGGTGAGCGGGCCGTCCGGCACCTTGATCGAGTAGAATTCGAGCTCGTCGTCCCAGGAGGGGGACGCGATGGAATAGGCCCGCAGCAGGGGCCGGCCGTTGTCGCCCATCAGCCCGATCATCACGAACTCGCCCGAGCGGAAGCGCAGCGAGGGCGGGCGCGTGCAGCGGAAGGCGAAGAGGCGGTCGGTATAGTGGCGCACCTCGGTGACGGTCTGCGCGTCGGGCAGGATCACCTTCTGGGCGGAAGTCTCGGTCACGGGGCGTTGCTCTGTCATGTCTGGTTGCGCGGCCCCGGCGGGGCCGGCCCTTCTCTAGTCGGTCGGGGGATCGGGCGAAAGGTCGGGCGACTCCGCCCCCGGGGGGCGGAGTGTCGTGCCGGACCGGGCGGGGTCAGGCCGAGGCGCGCAGCCGCGACTGGTAGTCGTGGGCCTGCCAGTCGGCGCGGGCGCGCCATTGCGCCTCGGGCTGGCGGGCGGCGAGGTCGTCCGGGATCTCCACCTCGTCGAAGCCCGACCGCCGCGCCATCGCGTACTGGTCGGCGATGACATGGCCATGGGCGCGCAGCCGTCCGGCGAAGCCGGCGAGCCGCAGGAGGCGGGCCAGGGTGAAGCCGCGCCCGTCGGAGAAGCTCGGAAAGTCGATCCGGACCGCGCCGGCCTCGGTCAGCTCCGCCAGCCGGGCCGGCGGCGTATCGGAGGCGAGGTCGATCCCCATCGCGGCGGGGTCGCCCTCGATCTCGTCCAGCGGGACGAAGCCCGCCTCCCATGTGTCGGGGCCGAAGCCCGCGTCGGTGACGATCACGCTCATCTCGGTCTCCTCGGGGGGGCGGCTTTCGCCCCTTCGCAGGGATTGGGTATATCCGGATCCGGCCGGCTGGGCCGGGACCGGCGGTCGGGTCAGCCGCGCACCATCCGGCCGTTCTCGAAATGGATGCCGCATTCCTGCTTCTCCTCGCCGCGCCAGCGGCCGGCGCGGGCATCCTCGCCGGGCTTCACGCGGCTGGTGCAGGGGGCGCAGCCGATCGAGGGATAGCCCTGCGCGACCAGCGGGTGCCGGGGCAAGCGGTTCTCGGCGATGTAGTCGGCCACGTCGCCGGTCGACCAGTGGGCGAGGGGGTTCACCTTGATCCGCCCGTCCGCCGCCTCGAAGAATTCCAGCGCCGTCCGCTGGCCCCCCTGGTAGCGCTTGCGCCCCGTGATCCATGCGTCGAAGCCGGACAGCGCGCCCGCCAGCGGCTCGACCTTGCGCAGCGTGCAGCAGGCATCCTTGTCGTGCTGGTGCAGCAGGTTCTCGTTGTCGCGCGCGAACAGCGCCTCGCGGCCCGGGCGGATGATCCGCAGGTCGCTCAGGTTGAGGCGCTCGGCGAGCTCCTGCTGGTAGACCAGCGTCTCGGCGAAGAGCATCCGCGTGTCGATGAAGATCACCGGCACCGAACGATCGACCATCGCCACGAGATGCAGCAGCGCGACCGATTCCGCCCCAAAGGACGAGACCAGCGCGATCTGCCCCACATCGGCGTCGCGCAGCGCGTGCTCCAGCACCGCGGTCGCGCCGTGATGCCGGTAGCGCGCGTTCAGCGCGGCGGCCCGGGTCTCGGCCGTTGTGGCGTCAAGCGGCATCGGCCCGGTCCTTCTTGGCGTCCTCGTCGGCCGCGTAGAGCGCGGCCTTGAACGGTGCCGCCCCGACCCGGCGATAGGCGTCGAGGAACGTCTCCTCGCGGCCCTGCCGCAGGTCGAGATAGGCGAAGACGATGCGCTCGATGGCGCCCGTGATCTCTTCCGCGCCGAAACCCCGGCCGGTCTTCTCGCCGATCGTCGCATCCTCGGCCCCCGACCCGCCGAGCGTGATCTGGTAGGTCTCCACCCCGCCGCGGTCGAGGCCGAGGATGCCGATATGGCCGACATGGTGGTGGCCGCAGGCATTGATGCAGCCCGAGATCTTGATCTTGAGCGGGCCCACCTCGTGCTCGATCTTCAGCGCCTCGAACCGCTCGGCGATCTCCTGCGCGATGGGGATCGACCGCGCCGTGGCGAGGGCGCAGTAATCCATGCCCGGGCAGGCGATGATGTCCGAGACGAGGCCGATATTCGCGGTGGCGAGATCGGCCGCCTTCAGCGCGGCATGGACCTGCGGCAGGTCGTCCAGCGCGACATGCGGAAGGATGACGTTCTGCTCGTGGCTGATGCGGATCTCGTCATGGCCGTAGCGCTCGGCCAGCTCCGCGATGACCCGCATCTGCTCGGCGCTGGCATCCCCGGGCGTCGCGCCGTGCTTCTTGAGGCTGATCGACACGATGGCGTGGCCGGCCGCCCGGTGCGGCGTCAGGTTCGTGTCGGCCCAGGCGCGGAAGACCGGGTCGGCGTCCCGCGCCGCGTCGTAGGCGCCGGTGCCGCGGGGGGGCAGGGCGGGGGGCGCGAACTGGGCGCGGATCCCCTCCAGCAGGTCCATCGCGGTGCCGTCGAAGGCGGCCTTCACCGTCTCGAACCGCTCCTCCACGAGGCGCGAGATCTCGTCGACGCCGTGCTCGTGCACGGTGATCTTGATCCGCGCCTTGTACTTGTTGTCGCGCCGGCCGAGCAGGTTCCAGACCGAGACGATGGCCTCGCAATAGGGCAGCAGATCCTCGACGGGGAGGAAGTCCCGCAGCACCTTGCCGATCATCGGTGTCCGGCCGAGGCCGCCGCCCACGATCACCTCGAAGCCCGTCTCGCCCCCGCGCCGCACCATCCGCAGCCCGATATCGTGGGCGCGGGTCACGGCGCGGTCATGCTCGGCACCGGTCACGGCGATCTTGAACTTGCGGGGCAGGAACTGGAACTCGGGATGGTCGGTCGACCATTGCCGCAGCAGCTCGGCATAGGGGCGCGGATCGTCGATCTCGTCCGCCGCGGCGCCGGCGAAATGGTCCGCCGTCACGTTGCGGATCGTGTTCCCGCTGGTCTGGATCGCATGCATCTCGACATCCGCAAGCGCGTCGAGGATGTCGGGGACATGCCGAAGCTCGGGCCAGTTGTACTGGATGTTCTGGCGCGTGGTGAAATGGCCGTAGCCCTTGTCCCAGCGCTCGGCGATCATGGCGAGCTGCCGCATCTGGCGCGCGTTCAGCGTGCCGTAGGGAATGGCGACCCGCAGCATGTAGGCGTGCAGCTGCAGGTAGAGGCCGTTCATCAGCCGCAGCGGCTTGAACTCGTCCTCGGTCAGCGAGCCGTCGATCCGCCGCTCCACCTGGCCGCGGAACTGCGCGACGCGGGTGCGGACGAAGGCCTCGTCGAAGTCGGAATACTGGTACATGGCGTCTCGTGCCTTTCTCTCGCGGGTCGCTCCCGGTGCGCCCCGCCCCGGACCTGATCCGGGGCCCTGCGGCGGCCGTGGCGCGTCGTTCGTCGGGGCCCCGGCGCGGGGCCGGGGCTTGTGTCACTCAGGCGCGTTCGACCTGCTTGCCATGGGCATAGTTGGACGGGCCGCGAGTGCGGAATTCCTCGCGGAAATGGACCGGCTCGGGGCCGTTCTCGCCCTCTCTCGCATCGGCGAGATAGGGGCCGACCACCTCGCCGGCGCGGGCCTGCGCGTCGAGAAGACGGATCTGGGCGTGGGCCTCGTCCTCGATCAGCTCGGCCTCGGCCATGACCTTGGTCCAGCGGTCGTCCTCGGTCAGCCAGACGGCGTCGCCTTCCAGCAGGGAATTGGCGGTGACGACCTTGGGGGTGAAGGCGCGGCTCATCTGGCGATCCTTTCGAGGGGGTGGTCGGCGGCGAGGGCGAGGGCCGCCCGCGGGGCGAGGCCGAGGAGGATGAGGGCGGGGCCGGTCAGGCCCGCCTCGGTCAGGTCCGGCTCCAGCCGGGAGAGCGTGGTCGACAGGATCCGCTGATCGGGGCGCGAGGCGTTCTCGATCACGCTGACCGGGGTCGCGGGATCGGCCCCGTGCATCATCAGCCGGCCCTGGACGTAGCGGGCGGCGCGCTTGCCCATGTAGATGGCCGCGACCTCGCCCGGCCGGGCGAGCGCCTGCCAGTCGTGCTCGGCGAAGCCCTGCACGTCGTGGCCGGTCAGGAAGCGCACGCCCGCGTTCCGGCCGCGCCGGGTAAGGCTCTGCCCGATGCCGGCGACGGCGGCGGAGGCGGCGGTGATGCCGGGGACGATGGTGAAGTCGACGCCGGCCGCCTCGCAGGCCGCGATCTCCTCGTCGAGACGGCCGAAGATCGTGGGATCGCCCGATTTCAGGCGCACGACCTGCCGGCCCTTCCTCGCGTGATCCGCGATCGTGGCGTCGATCTCGGCCTGCGGGACCGAGGGGCCGAATCCCTCCTTCCCGGCATCG
The DNA here is from genome assembly GCF_900141735.1 of Wenxinia saemankumensis. Lineage (GTDB taxonomy): Bacteria > Pseudomonadota > Alphaproteobacteria > Rhodobacterales > Rhodobacteraceae > Wenxinia > Wenxinia saemankumensis. The sequence continues at coordinate 520,574 of NZ_FQYO01000001.1, read as the reverse complement.
ATCATCACCGCCTCGCGCCGGGCGAGTTCCAGGATCGGCGGGGCGACCAGCCGGTCGAAGATGACGACATCGGCCTCGTCCAGCGCGCGGCGCGCCTTCATCGTCAGCAGGTCGGGATCGCCCGGACCGGCGCCGACGAACCAGACATGGCCCGGCGCGCGGCCGCCCATCACCACCGCGTCGAGCGTGTCGGACAGCGCGCGCTCCACCGCCGCCTCGCCGCCCCGCGCCAGAGCCTCGGGGCCTGCGCGGTCGTAGTAGCGCGCCCAGAAGTCGCGGCGCTGCGCGCCGTGCGGCAGGGCCTCGGCCGCCTTGCGGAAGGCGCGGCCCATCCGGGCCAGCAGGCCGAGCGACGCGGGCAGGCGGCTTTCGAGATCGGCCTTGATCCGGCGGGCGAGGACCGGGGCCGCGCCCTCGGTCCCGATGGCGACGACGACGGGGTCGCGGTCGACGATGGCCGGGGTGATGAACTGGCTCGCCTCGAGATTGTCGACCACGTTGACCAGCGCCCCCGCGTGCCGTCCGATCCGGGCCGTGCGCGCATCGGCTTCGTCGTCGTCCGCGGCCGCGTAGACCAGCGCGGCGCAGACCGCGTCTCCCTCGTCGATGTCGCGCCGGACGAGGGTCAGTTTCCCCTCGTCCGCGAGTCGCTCCAGCGCAGGGGCGGGATCGGCGGCGAAGACGGTGACGCGGGCCTCGGTCTTGAGGATCAGGCGCAGCTTGGCCAGCGCGGTCTCGCCGCCACCGGCGAGCACCACGCGGCGCCCGCGCAGGTCGAGGAAGAGGGGAAAGTGGCGCATGTCACGGCTCCGCGTCGGTTGGGGCAGATATAGAACGGACGTCCCTTGCCAGTCACCGGGGGGCGGGAGATAAGGAACATGTGTTCGCGCTCGTCGAAACGGCGGGCCGCATGTTCCGGAAAACGGGGAAACGTGGAATGGCCGACCGTATCGACGCGCTGGACCGGAAGATCCTCGTCGAACTGCAGACCGACGCCTCGCGCTCGCTGGACGAGATCGCCAAGGCGGTGGGCTCGTCCAAGACGCCGGTCTGGACCCGGATCCGCAAGATGCGCGAGGCGGGGATCATCGGCCGGCAGATCGTCGAACTCGACGCCGAGAAGCTGGGATTCGAGGCGACCTTCTTCGTCCTGATCCGCACGTCCGAGCACGAGGCCGCCTGGCAGGCCCGCTTCCTCTCGGCGCTGAAATCCCGCCCCGAGGTGCAGGAGGCGCACCGGCTGGCGGGCGACATCGACTACATCCTGAAGGTCCGGGTGGCGAATGCGCGCGCCTACGACGTGTTCTACCAGGCGCTCATCTCGGAGGTGCGGGTGCAGAGCGTGACCGCGCTGCTCTCGATGGAGGAGATCAAGTCGACCGCGGCGCTGCCGCTCTGACCCTCATTCCTCGGCGCAGAGATAGAGCGCCCCGCCCGTGGCCACGACGGTCGTGGCGGCGGCGCCCAGCGCGATCGGGTTGGACATGACCAGCGAGCCCAGCGTGCTGCCCCCCTGGTTGAGGATCGCGCCCAGCAGCCCCGTCTGACCGGAGAGGAGGAGCGCGCCCGACAGCCGGTCCTCGCCCGTCACGCCCTCGACCGGGTCGCCCGCGACGACGGAGCGGGCTGCATCGGTCAGGGCCAGCACGTCCTCGGCGGCGAGGTTGATCCGCTCGCAGACCGTGCGGCGGCAGGTCCCGTCGGAGGACCGCTCGCCCGGGACCAGCTGGTAGCCCTCTCCCCCCGCCGCGTCCGGCGCGAGGCAGAGCGTGGCGGCCTGGTCAGCGCCCAGCCCCTCGACGGCGGCCATGAAGGCGATGGTCGTCTCGCCGTCGCAGGGCGGGGCGCGGCGGTTCAGCGGATCGCGGACGAATTCCCGCGTCGCCGCGCCGAACCGGCCGAGCAGCGAGCTTTCCGGCCGGTCCACCACGTCCTCGGCGATCAGCACCTCGGCGCCGTTGATCATCGCGCGGCAGTCCTGCGCCGCCACGGGGGCGGCGAGCAGGGTGAGGAGGATTGCCGCGCCGATCCGCCTCATTCCGAGCGGCGCTCGGCGAAGCTCTGCGCGATGAAGGCGGGCACGTCGTCGCCCATGCCGACGACCTGCGGCTCGTTCCGGCCCTGCCGGTCGCCGCGGCCCCCGCGATCCCCGCGCGAGCGATCGCCCCGGGCTCCTTCGGTCCGGTCCTTCGCCGGCTGGTCGCGGCCTGCCTGATCGCGGTCTTCCTGATCCCGGGGCGTCCGATCCCGGTTGGCCTGTTCGCGACCGGGCCGGTCGCCGCGTCGATTGCGGCGGGGCCGATCCTCGCGCGGGGCGTCCTGCAGCGCCTCGTCCCGGCGGTCCCGGATGTCGTCGCCCAGATCGTCCTGCGCGTTTTCCTCTTCGGCCGCCACCTGCTGCGGGGTGTCCTCGTCCATGCGGGACCGGCTGCGGCGCGAGCGGGTGCGGCGCGGCCGGTCGCCCTGGCTGTCGTCCCGGCCCGTCTCGGCCGCCTCGGATTCGCCGGACGGCGCAGCTCCGGCATTAGGCAGCTCGATCCGCGGGATCTGCTTCTCGAGCAGCGCCTCGACCTGGTCGAGATACTTCTCGTCGCGCGGCTGGCAGATGGTGAAGGCCTTGCCCGACCGCCCGGCCCGGCCGGTGCGGCCGATCCGGTGGACGTAATCCTCGGCATGGCTCGGCACGTCGAAGTTGATGACGTGGCTCACCGCGGGGATGTCGAGCCCGCGCGCCGCCACGTCCGAGGCGATGAGCAGCCGGATCGTTCCCTCGCGGAACCCGTCGAGCGTGCGCGTCCGCTGCGACTGGTCGAGATCGCCGTGGATCGGGGCCGCGTTGTAGCCGTTCTTCGTCAGGCTCTTGGCGACGATGTCGACCTCGGACTTGCGGTTGCAGAAGATGATGGCGTTGGTCAGCGCCTCGCCCTCGCGGTCGATCAGGGCCCGCAGGAGCGCGCGCTTCTCGCTCGCCTCGCGGTCCTTGCGGCTGCCCTTGAAGATGACCACGCCCTGCGCGATCGTCTCGGACGCGGTGGCCTGCCGGGCCACCTCGATCCGGGCGGGATCCTTGAGGAAGGTGCGGGTGATGCGCTCGATCTCGGGGGCCATCGTGGCCGAGAAGAACAGCGTCTGATAGCTCTTGGTCAGCAGGCCGAAGATGCGCTCGATATCGGGGATGAACCCCATGTCGAGCATCCGGTCGGCCTCGTCCACGACCATGATCTCGATGCCGGTCAGCAGCAGCTTGCCCCGCTCGAAATGGTCGAGCAGGCGGCCCGGCGTCGCGATCAGCACGTCGACGCCCTTGTCGATCAGAGTGTCCTGCTCCTTGAAGCTGACGCCGCCGATCAGCAGCGCCTTCGTCAGCTTCACGTTCTTGGAATAGGTGTCGAAGTTCTCGGCCACCTGCGCGGCCAGTTCGCGCGTGGGGCACAGCACCAGGCTGCGGGGCATCCGGGCCCGGGCGCGGCCGCGCGCGAGCTTGTGGATCATCGGCAGCGTGAAGGACGCGGTCTTGCCGGTGCCGGTCTGGGCGATGCCCAGCACGTCGCGCCCGGCCAGCGCCTCGGGGATCGCGCCCGCCTGGATCGGGGTCGGCGTCTCGTAGCCGGCTTCGGTGACGGCGCGCAGCACCTTGGGGTCGAGGTTCAGGTCGGTAAATTGGGTCATCGGGCCTCTTTCGGCGTCGGATGGGGGATGCGGCATTGCTCTTGGCCGCTTTCACCTTGACGCGGCCCGAGGCGCGCCGGCCGGATTGCGGGCGCACCATCTGGCGTCGCCCTCTATGCCCTTTCTGCCCTTTCGTCAACAAACGGGGACGTCATCGCAGGCGCGGAACCCGCCGCGTGACAGGGGCGTAGTTCCGGCAATGGGGGCCCGGCAGGCCGGCGCCTCCGTCCCGCCTTCCCGGACGATCGGTTTGACCCCCGCGCCTTCGGATGACAGGCGGGCCCGATACGAACGCCTCTATCAAGCAAAGGAGGGCACATCATGGCTATCGAGAAATTCGGCTCGGCGCACTGGTCCGGCGGCATCAAGACGGGCGGCGGCCACGTCACCACCCAGACCAAGTCGATCCTGCAGCACCCCTACGGCTTCAACGCCCGGTTCGAGGGCGGCCCCGGCACCAACCCCGAAGAGCTGGTCGGAACCGCGCATGCCGCCTGCTTCGCGATGGCGCTGTCCGGCAATCTCGAGGGCGAGGACCTGAAGGCGGACAGCATCGACGCCAAGTCCACCATCACGCTCGAGAAGGACGGTGACGGCTTCACCGTCACCAAGGCGCATGTCGAGGTGGAGGCCAAGGTGCCCGGCGCGAGCGAGGAGCAGTTCCAGAAGATCGCGAAGACCACCGAAGAGACCTGCCCGATCTCCAAGCTCCTGAACTGCGAGATCACGATGGACGCCAAGCTGGTCGGCTGACCGGCGCAGGCGATCTGCAAGGAGGGGCGCGTGCCGGGGACGGCCGCGCCCCTTCTGCCGTCCGGGGGCCTGCCCGGACCCATCGCCCGTCGCCGCGCCCTACCGGATCACCTGCGGGACATAGCCCGCGCGCAGGACCCGCACCGCGGGCTCGGGCGTCAGGACCGTGACGCGGCCGGTGGGCCGGGGTTGCGGCGCGGCGTAGCCGCCGGGGGCGAAGGGCAGGGCCGCGCCCTCCCACAGCAGCGCGGGGCCGCCGGGCAGCGACAGGAAGGTCCCGTCCGGCAGATCGGCCGTCTCCGCCTCCCACCGCCGCATGCGGCGGGCGCCGGGATGGGCCCGGGCCGCGTGCAGGATCGCGTCCATGTCGGGCGCGGTGGGCGCGGTGCCAAAGGCATCGGCCCAGGCCGCGCGCCAGGCCAGATGATCCGCGCGCCGGCATTCGGCGCAGGGCCGGTGCCCCGCGGCGAGCGCGACCGCCTCGTCGTGGAAGAAGAGCTCGGTATAGGCCCCCGGCGCCATCAGCCTTCGCCGGCGCCCCCCGAAATCCAGCCGGCAGGCGATCCAGGCCCGGTGCCGCCAGAGCGCTGGCCCCATCCGCCCCTCCGCATCGTGGAGGATGCCGCGATTGCCCATGAGCCCGCCGCGCGCGGGATGCGCGACGATCTCGCCCGTGGGCAGGACGCGGTTGCGGCGGGGCGTGACCCGGCCCTCAGGAGCCCGAGAGGCGCGCGCCTTCCAGCACGGCCGCCTGCCAGGTCTCGGGGTCGGTGACGGCGCGCAGGTCGCCCGTCACGGTGATCCGCGCGCCCTCCTCGATGCCGGTCGCCGCGTCGGCGAGCAGCACCTGCAGGGCGCCGGGATGGTCCGGGCTGCCGCAGAACGGGCAGAGCCCCATGTCCGAGACCAGCATCAGCTCGCGCACCGTGCCGTCCATGTCCGTGTAGGGCATCGCGTAGCCGGTGATCGAGACGTTCTCGACCCCGCCGAGCAGCGCGTCGGGAAAGGTCTTGCGGACCTCGTAGCTCGTGTCGGTGACGATCTCGTCGACGGTCACCCCCTCGATCAGCGCCCAGAGGTCGGTCTCGGCGACGGCCGGCATCGCGGCGGGAACGAGGGCGGAGGCGAGGGCGAGGCGGCTGACGGACGGCATGGGGCGATCTCCGGATGTCGTGGCGTGGCCCCCGTCTTCTGCGGGGGAAACGGGGGGCGCGCAACGCGAAGGACCGCGCCCCGGCGAAGCCCCGCCGATCCGGGGCCCGTCCGGGCAAGCGGCGCGGCCGGGGAAGGGGCCGGCAGCCCCCGCCCGGGCCGGCGGGCCCGCCCTATTCCCAGCAGCTCACCGAGACCGCGAATTCCGCCGCCCGGCGCGTCAGCTGCTCGTGCGTCGCGGTCGCGCCGCCCGTCGCGGTGGCGAGGCTGACGCCCGTGCCCTCCAGGTCGGCGAGGATCGCGTCGGTTTCGTAGACGAAATGCACGCCCTCGGGCATCTGGCGGCCCCCTGCGTCGCTGTCCGCCAGCAGCAGGCCGAGCAGCGCGCCGGTCGGGTCGATCACTGCACCCCCGGCATCGCCCTCGCTGATCGTCGCCTCGATCCGCTTGATGTCCTCCTCGCCCTCGAGGCCGCGGATATCCTCGAGCGTGCCGAAGGTCAGGGCGGGCGCGGCGATCACGCCGCCGAAGGGGAACCCGGCGATCGCCACTTCCGAGCCGATGCGCGGCACGCCGGTCTGGAACGTCGCCGTCCCGCCGGGCGCCATCGAGATCCCGGGCTCCAGCAGGGCGAGCCGGTCGGTCTGCCGGCTGACGCGGGCGGGGATGTCGCCGTCGATCGTGACCGACCCGCAGCCCGCCACCGCCTCGGCGATGGTCAGCACGCGGCCCGCCGCGTCGACGAAGACGCCCGAGCGGGTCCGCAGCGGCTGGCGGATCTCCAGCCCCGACACGAGGTCGATCGCCTGGTCCTCGCCCGCCGACGCGGCCGAGGGGTCGAGCCGGCCGGGCAGGATCTCGAAGCTGGGAATCATGTTCTGAAGGATCCGCGTGCGCCGCTCCTCGTCGCCGGCGGGCCAGACGAGCATCCAGCCCTTGATCGTGTCGCCGTCGAGGACGACTTCGGTCCGGCTGACGATGTCGCGGTTCTGCCCGGTGATGGTGAAGCCGTCGGCGCGGCGCTCGCGCTCGCCCTCCTCGGGCACGATCTCGAGCGATTGCAGGATCTCGTAGAGACCGTAGAGCGTGTCCTGGTTCCCGGGCTGGCTGATCAGCAGCACCATCGCGCCCGGCACGTCGCCCGTGCCGTCGTAGCGGGCGAAGGGAGGGGAGAGCTCGGTATACTCGACCGCGCCCGTCGGCATGGCCAGGGCGATGCCGGCCTGCCGGTTCACCACGCGGGCGATGTCCATGCCGTCGAGCACGGAATTGTAGTCCTCGATCAGCTCGGCCCGCTGGGCCGTCGTGAGCACGCCCGTCGTCTCGTAGCCCCTGGCCTGCTGCCAGGCGGCCATCGAGCCGCGGGTGCCGCGGCCGAAGAGGCCGTCGATCGTGCCCTCGTAGACGCCGGCCCATTGCAGCGCGATCTGCAGGAACTGCTTCTCCTCGCGCGACAGGGCCGCCTCGGCGGCCTGCGCCTCGGCCAGGGTCTCCTGCGGCTCGGGCTCGGGCTCGGGCTCGACCGGGGACTCGGCGGCCGGGGCGGGGGCCGCTGCCGCGGGGGCGGCGGGCTGGGCCGAAGGCACGCCGCCGGCCGGCCAGAACCGGTCGCCATAGGCAGAGGATTCGACGATGAAGGCGTCGCGCGGGATCGCGCCGGACGAGAGCAGCCGGGCCCGCACGCTGCCCGCCTCGGCCTGTTCGAAGGGCCCCAGCGCGACCGCGTACCAGCCGGAGGACAGGGTGAAGCCCGCCACCTCGGGCAGCCGCGCGGCATAGGCGCGGGCGCGGTCCTGCGCCTCGGACAGGGTCGGCTGCGCCTCGACCTGCACCCAGTAATCCTGCGCCCAGGCACCCCCGGCGGCGGCGAGCCAGCCGGTCAGGGCCAGGCCTGTCAATGTCGTCTTCATCTGTCGCCTCTATCCGTCACCGTCGCGCTTCGCGCGACCCCATCCGTTGCTGTCGCCCCCGCGCGGCGCCGCCCCTTGCGCGGCACGGGATCCCGTCGGGGATCGACCTTAGCGACCGGGCCGCCGGGCGCATCCCGAATCGCCGCGCCCCCCGGCGCGTTTCATGCAAAGCGTTGCATGGCTCCGACAGGATGGACGGCCCCGGCCCGCGGGCGGGGCAGGGAGACGGGCCGGAGCATCGGCAGGGGCCGAGGCACCCGGCCTCCCTCCACGCGCGGCAAAGGGCGGTGAGCCGGCCCCGACCGAGCCACACGGGGGACGGGGCCGGGCGCGAGGGGCGGCCCCGGGGTCCTGTGCGCCCACCCCCCGGCAGGGTGGTCCGCGCGGCGGGCGCTGTCGGCCGCCTCCGACCCCGCCCGCGGGCGGGGCAAGGCGCCGCGTTGACCGCCCGGGGGGCGGGGGCTATCGACGCGGCGATGCCGGCAGACCCGCCTGCGCCGACCCGGAGACACGCCATGGCCGACACGCCCCGTTCCTTCCAGGAGATCATCCTGCGGCTGCAGGCCTACTGGGCCGGCCAGGGCTGCGCCGTGCTGCAGCCCTACGACATGGAGGTCGGGGCCGGCACCTTCCATCCGGCGACCACGCTGCGCTCGCTCGGCGCGCGGCCCTGGGCGGCGGCCTATGTCCAGCCCTCGCGCCGCCCCACGGACGGGCGCTACGGCGAGAACCCCAACCGGCTGCAGCATTACTACCAGTACCAGGTCATCATCAAACCGAGCCCGCCGGACCTGCAGGAGCTCTATCTCGGCAGCCTCGCGGCGATCGGCATCGACGCCGCCCTGCACGACATCCGCTTCGTCGAGGACGACTGGGAAAGCCCCACGCTCGGCGCCTGGGGCCTGGGATGGGAGGTCTGGTGCGACGGGATGGAGGTGAGCCAGTTCACCTATTTCCAGCAGGTCGGCGGCCATGACTGCGCCCCGGTCTCGGGTGAGCTCACCTACGGGCTGGAGCGGCTGGCGATGTACGTCCTCGGCGTCGATCACGTCATGGACATGCCGTTCAACGATCCGGATGCGCCGATCCCGCTGACCTATGGCGACGTCTTCCGCCAGACGGAGGAGGAATATTCCCGCCACAACTTCGACGCGGCCAGCACCGACGCGCTGCTGCGCCATTTCGAGGATGCCGAGGCCGAATGCGCGCGCCTCCTGGCCGTTCCGGCGACAGACCCCCGGACGGGCAAGCGCATCGTCATGGCCCATCCCGCCTACGACCAGTGCATCAAGGCCAGTCACCTCTTCAACCTGCTCGACGCGCGCGGCGTGATCTCGGTCACCGAGCGGCAGGCCTATATCGGCCGGGTCCGCGCGCTGGCGAAGATGTGCGCCGACGCCTTCGTGACCACCGCCGCCGCCGGGGCGACGGAGGCGGCATGACCGCCCGCCTCGCCGTCATCATGATCGTCGTCGCCTCGCTCCTCGTCGGGGGCGGGCTCTACTACGCTCAGGTCTACGCCTATTACGACGAGGTGAGCCTCGCGGAGGCGGGCGGCGTGACCGCCCTCGACCGCGTGACGGGCGAGCCGCGCGAGATCGCGGTCTCCGGCTTCCAGGGCATCGACAGCGACAGCTCGCCGATCCGGTTCCGCGCCTGCTTCGACACCGGCATCCGCGCGGACGACCTCGCCTGGGCGGTGCCGGCGGAGGATGCGGTGCCCCTGATCGCGCCGGGCTGGTTCGACTGCTTCGACGCCGAGGAGATCGGCCCCGCGCTCGAGGCAGGGCAGGCCCAGGCCTGGATCGCGCGGCGCAACGCCCCCTACGGGATCGACCGGATCCTGGCCCTGGCGCCGGACGGGCGGGGCTGGATGTGGACCCAGATCAACGAATGCGGCACCGCCGTCTTCGACGGCGAGCTGCCCCCCGAAGGCTGCCCCGAGGCGCCCGAGGAATTCCGCTAGCGGAACGGGGCGCGCCCGCGTCGCGTTGGGCCGGCGAAACCCTCACGACGGAGTGATCGCCGCGATGTCCGATACCCAAGCGCCCGGCTGGGTCGTCCCCATGATGCGGGCGGGCTACAGCGCCCGCGCGGTCGTCTATCTCATCGTCGGCGGCCTCGCCCTGTCGGCCGCCTTCTCGGGGGGCCAGGCCGAGGGGCAGTCCGGCGCGCTGGAGCAGTTGCGCGCCATGCCCTTCGGGATCTTCCTGCTCTGGATCGTCGGGATCGGCCTGTGGATGTACGCCGTCTGGCGCTTCTTCTGCGCGGGCATGGATCTCGAGGACCGGGGCCATGACGGCGAGGGCACGATCGCGCGGATCGGCCAGGTCGTGACCGGCGCCATCCACTTCGCGCTCGGCCTTTCGGCGATCCGGATGGCCCTCGGCGGCTCGGGCGGATCGGGCGGCGACGCGCAGGCCGAGCACTGGACGTCGCGACTGATGTCGCTGCCCTTCGGGGTGTGGCTGGTCGGCGCGGTCGGGCTGATCGTGATCGGCGCGGGACTCTTCTACATCCACAAGGGCTGGAAGGAGAAGTTCCGCAAGTACATGCGCGCGACCCCCCGGATGGAGAAGCTGACCCCGCTGGCCAAGGCCGGGCTGATCTCCTTCGGCGGAGTGCTGGCGCTGGTCGGCCTCTTCGTCCTCTTCGCCGCGATCAACCACGATCCCGAGCAGGCGGGCGGCTTCGGCGAGGCCTTCGCCACGATCCGCTCGCAGCCCTACGGGCAGGTCCTGCTCGGAATCGTCGCGCTCGGCATGGTCTGCTACGCGGTCTACAACATGCTCGAGGCCGCCTACCGGGTGGTGCCGCGGGCCGCCGGCGACGACGTGATGACGATGGCGCAGAAGGCCAAGGCCAAGGCCAAGGCGGAAGGCGCGCTCTGACGGGCTGTCCGCCGAGGCAGTCCCATCCCGGACAGGAGGGAGGGGGGCTCTGCCCCCCGCTGCCTCCGGCAGCTCCCCCCGGAGTACTTGCGGCAAGATAAGGGGGCAGGGCGGTTCGGCTCCCCCGGCCTTGTCGCCCCTCCCGCACTCCACTATCGGTCCCGGCACCTCAAGTCTGACATCCCGGGGGCAGCCATGCCGGACCTTCTGATCGAGCTCTTCTCCGAGGAAATCCCGGCCCGGATGCAGGCGCGGGCGGCCGCCGACCTGAAGAAGATGATAACGGACGGGCTCGTCGAGGCGGGGCTGACCTATGCCTCGGCCGCCGCCTTCGCCACGCCCCGCCGGCTGGCCCTCTCCGTCGAGGGACTGAGCGCGCGGAGCCAGGCCACGCGGGAGGAGCGCAAGGGCCCCGCGACCACGGCCCCGGACAAGGCGGTGGAGGGCTTCCTGCGGTCCACCGGCCTGACGCGGGACCGGCTGGAGATCCGCGCGGCGGGCAAGGGCGAGGCCTATTTCGCGGTGATCGAGACGCCCGGCCGCGACGCCGCCGGGATCGTGGCCGAGGTGCTGGAGGGGACGATCCGCCGCTTCCCCTGGCCGAAATCCATGCGCTGGGGCACCTCGTCGCTGCGCTGGGTGCGGCCGCTGCACTCCATCCTCTGCCTGCTGGTCGGGGACGACGGCGCGGAAATCGTGCCGGTGGAGGTCGAGGGCCTGCGCGCGGGCAACGCCACGCGCGGCCACCGGTTCATGGCGCCGGAGCCGTTTTCCGTCACCTCCTTCGACGATTACGAGGCGAAGCTGAAGCGCGCGAAGGTCATGCTGCGCCCGGGCGAGCGGGAAGAGGCGATCTGGCACGACGCGACCAACATGGCCTTCGCCCGGGGGCTGGAGGTGGTCGAGGACCGGGGCCTCCTGGCCGAGGTGGCGGGGCTGGTCGAATGGCCCGTCGTCCTGATGGGCCCGATCGGCGAGGATTTCCTCTCGCTGCCGCCCGAGGTGCTGCGGACCTCGATGAAGGAGCACCAGAAGTTCTTCTCGGTGCGCAATCCGGGCACCGGGCGGATCGAGGGCTTCGTCACCGTCGCCAATATCGAGACCGCCGACGACGGCGCGACGATCCTCGCCGGGAACGGCAAGGTGCTGGCGGCGCGGCTGTCGGACGCGCGCTTCTTCTGGGAGCGCGATCTGGCGGAGGCGAAGGCCGGCATGGGCGCCTGGGCCGCCGCGAACCGGGACGTCACCTTTCACAACCGGCTGGGCAGCCAGGCGGACAAGGTCGCGCGCGTCGCCGCGCTGGCCGAGACGATCGCGCCGATGGTGGGGGCGGATCCGGGCCTCGCCCGGCAGGCGGCGGAGGTGGCGAAGCTCGACCTGCGCTCCGAGATGGTGGGCGAGTTTCCCGAACTCCAGGGCCTGATGGGCCGCTACTATGCCGGGGCGGCGGGCCTGCCGGCCGAGGTCGCGGCGGCGGCGGAGGAGCATTACGCCCCGCTCGGCCCCTCGGACGAGGTGCCCACCGCCCCGGTCAGCGTCGCCGTGGCGCTGGCGGACAAGATCGACACGCTGGCGGGCTTCTGGGCGGTGGACGAGAAGCCGACCGGGTCGAAGGACCCCTTCGCCCTGCGCCGCGCCGCGCTCGGGGCGATCCGGCTGTTGCTGTCGAACGGGCTGCGGCTGTCGCTGGGCGGGATCTTCACGCTGGCGAACGGCGAGGCGGACGCGGCGGACCTCCTCTCCTTCTTCCACGACCGGCTCAAGGTGCACCTGCGCGAGCGGGGCATCCGGCACGACGTGATCGACGCCTGCCTCGCCATGCCGGGCGCGGACGACCTGACCCTGCTGGTCCGGCGGGCCGAGTCGCTTCAGGCCGTGATGGGGACCGAGGACGGCACGAACCTCGTCCAGGGGTTCAAGCGGGCGAACAACATCCTCGCCCAGGCCGAGGAGAAGGACGGCGTCGAATACAGCTTCGGCCCCGACCTCAAGTTCGCCGAGAGCGACGAGGAGAAGGCCCTTTTCGCCGCGCTCGACGCGGCCGAGGCGCGGATCGCCCCGGCGATGGAGCGCGAGGATTTCGCCGCCGCGATGGAGGCCATGGCCGGGCTGCGCGGGCCGATCGACGCCTTCTTCGAGGCGGTGCAGGTCAATGCCGAGAACGACATCCTGCGCCGCAACCGGCTCAACCTGCTGAACCGGATCCGCATCATCGTCGGCCGGGTCGCGGATCTGACCCGGATCGAGGGCTAGCGCGCGACGACCAGCGCGTTGGCCGCGCCCTCGACCCGGACCTGCCGGATCCCGGCGAGATCGGTCGCGCTCAGCGTCTCGGCCACGCTCAGCCGCTGGGCGGCCCCGCCGACCGGTGCCGGCGGGGGCGCGGCCACCAGATCGAAGACGAGCACGCCGCCTGCCGCGCCGCGCCGGCGCAGTTCGGCATTGTAATACCCGCCCCCCGCGGCCAGACCCTCGGCCCGCAGGATCGCGCCGTCCGGCACGGGCTCAAGCGCCAGCCCGGTCACCTGCGCGACAGGCTGGCGCGGATCGGGGATCGCGGCGCGCCCCTGCGGCAGCAGCGGACGGCGCGGGCCGGTCGGGGCCGCCTCGCTCGCCGCGCCGAACCAGCCGACCGGGTTGAGGAAGGACAGGCGGCCGCAGCCCGCCAGCGCGAGGCCCGCCGCCAGGGCCAGGATCATCGGTTTCACTGCGCTTCCTCCGTCCGTCCGCATCGTCCGCCCATGGCTAGCCCAGCCGGGGGCGCGAGGAAAGCCGGGCTGGACCTCGGCGGGGCCGCTGCCTACATCGCGGACGCACCGACAACGGGGAGACGCGCCATGGCGACCGAGGCCTTCGAGGAGATCGTCGAGACCTTCGACTTCCTGGACGACTGGGAGGACCGCTACCGCCACGTGATCGAGCTAGGCCGCGACTTCCCCGATCTCGACGACGCGCTGAAGGTGCCGGCGACGAAGGTGAACGGCTGCGCGAGCCAGGTCTGGCTGGTGCCCGAGGTGGCGGAGGGGCGGTTCGACTTCGCCGGCACGTCCGACGCGATGATCGTGCGCGGGCTGATCGCCATCCTCCACGCGCTCTATGCCGGTGTGCCGGTCGACCAGGTCCCCGGGATCGACGCGCGGGCCGAACTCGCACGGCTCGGCCTCGACGCGCATCTCTCGGCGCAGCGGTCGAACGGGGTGCGGGCGATGGTCGAGCGGCTGCGCGGCGTGGCCGAGGCCGCCGCCTGACGCTTGCGCGCGCCCCCGCTTTGCGGCAGATCGGGGGAGGCGTGCCCCTATAGCTCAGCTGGTAGAGCACCTGATTTGTAATCAGGGGGTCGGGAGTTCGAGTCTCTCTGGGGGCACCATCTCGGGGTCGGCCTACCGCCCCTCGGGCTGCTTGAGGCCGGTTCCTGTTGGCCTACCGCCCTTCGGGCTGCTTGAGGCCGGTTCCTGTCGAGCTGCCGCCCCTCGGGCTGCTCGAGGCCGGGATGTGATTGTAGCCGCCTCTCGAGGACGCGCGGGATTGGCGGTCCCGACCGGCCGCCTTTCGGCGTTTTCCACTCTGTCGCAATACAGCTCGCAAATCCGAGCCCGCCAGTTCCTGGCGCCAAGTGGAGCGGGCGGGGTTGGCGCGTCCCGCCGCCAGCCGTTGGCGGCGTTCGTGCCACGCGCCTTCATCAGAAGGCCGGTGGGGCGCCCCGAGAAAAAGGAAGTGGCGGGCCCCGCCGCGACCGTGGGGTTGAATTCCCGAGGACCTGTTTGCACAGGTGGGCGCCAGGTTACGAAACCAGGGTCTCGCAAGAGCCGGCTCCCTCGGAGTTGATTAAGGCCACCGGAATTGACCCGTTTCACGCGAAGAGCAGCAGCCCGCCACTGCGCAAGTTAGGGGCGGCACCCCGGGCCGGCAAGGGCCGGAAGGGACGGATCGACGATCACCGGCGCGCGAGGGCGGGCTTGACGCTTGTTCACCTTACGTTCAACCTTGAGCCATGCCCGACGATCGCCACGATCCCTTTGCCCATGACGGCCCGGACGACCGCGCTCCGGCTCCGTCGGATGCCCTGGCCGAGGCCCTCCTCTGCCTCGCCGCCGATCAGCCAGAGCCGCGGCCGGGACAGGTCCTCGCGCGGGGGGTCTGCCGGCACCTGCTGTCGCACGGCTTCGTCACGGTCGAGGAGCTGACGCCCGTGCAGGGCCTGCGGGTCGATGTGATGGCCCTGGGTCCGAAGGGGGAGGTCTGGGTCATCGAGTGCAAGTCGAGCCGCGCCGATTATACCTCGGATCGCAAGTGGCAGGGCTATCTCGAATGGTGCGACCGCTTCTTCTGGGCGGTCGACGAGGCCTTTCCGTCGGAGCTGCTGCCGGCCGAGACGGGGCTGATCGTCGCGGACGGATACGACGCCGAGATCCTGCGCCTGGGTCCGGAGACGAAGCTGGCCGGTGCGCGGCGCAAGACGGTGACGCAGAAATTCGCCCGGCATGCCGCGCTCCGGGCGCAGGCGCTGCGCGATCCGGGGGCGCGGCTGGGCTGGTAGGGCCCTAGCGGCGGCGCTTGCCGCCCTTGCCGCCTTTTCCGCCGGAGGCCATGTCGGCCGCCGCCTCGGCCGCGGCGCGGATCTCCTCGGCGATCTCCAGCGCCTCGTCGGGCTCGAAATCCATCGGGATCTCGATGCCGCTGCCCTCGATGAACAGGCGCACCATGCCCTGATCGGTCGGGCCGATCTGCAGGTTCGCCTCGATGTCGCGCTCGGTGTTGATGCCCATGGCCTCGCCTCTCGTCCGGCCCTCGCGGCCTCGACCGGCGATCTAGCGGCCCGCCGGCGGCGCGTCCAGCATGGCGGCGAAGTCGAGCCGGACGAGGTCGCGGCCGAAGGCCCTCTCCGGCGTCCGGGCCGTGACCGCCATGCCCCGCCGCGCATAGAGCGCGCAGGCCGCCGCGTGGGCGCTGTAGGTCGACACGGCGAGCCGGGCGAAGCCGGCCCCCGCCGCGAACCGCTCCGCCGCATCGAGCAAGTCGCCGGCCAGTCCGGTCCCCCGCGCGGCGGGCGCCACGTAGAAGAGGCGCAGCCGCGCCGTGTCCGGTCCGGCCTCGGTGCAGAACAGGCAGCCGAGCCGCGCGGTGCCTTCCACCGCCAGCCAGGCCGCCTGTCGCGCCGCCTGCGGCGCGGCGCGGAAGTCGGCGAGGGCGGAGGCGACGGCGGCGCCGAATCCCGCGTCGAACCCCTCCACCTCGGCATAGTGGCGGCGATGCTCGGACAGGATCCAGTCGTCGTCCTCGGGGCGGGCGGGGCGCAGGCGCGGGCTCATGCGGCAGGCAGGGCAGGGGGGCGGTCTGACGTCAAGCGCTTTTCCCGCCGCCCGGGTCTTGATCCGTCCCCGGGGAGACGGTAGGAGGCGCGCCAGTGCCGCCTTAGCTCAGTTGGTTAGAGCGCTGGATTGTGGATCCAGAGGTCCCCCGTTCAAGCCGGGGAGGCGGTACCACTTCCCCGAAATGCGTGTGACCCCGAATTGCGCGCGACAGGTCTACCGCTCGAGCGTCACCGTCTGGCGCAGCGCGCCCGTGTCGCGGTCGTAGATCAGGATCTCGTCCCCATCGGTCACCACCGCGACCCAGCCGTCACCTTCCGTATACGCGATCGCCCGCGCACCCTCCGGCAGTGCCAGCGTCTCGGGCGCGAGAGGGGGCGGATCCTCGTTCAGGCGGATGACAAGCGCCGCGATCAGGACTACGAAGCCCGCGATCATCACCAATGTCAGGGTCTGGACGAGGCGCTTCAGCCAGCGCAGCTCGGGCGGGACCCTCAGCTCCTCGGGATCGTCCGTCATGGCACGCGTCACCTATCGCATCGGGGCCGAGCCGCCCGCCCGGCTCGATAAGGCACTCGCCCGCGATGTGCCAGAGGAGGCCGCGCTCTCGCGTTCGCGCCTCGCCCGGCTGCTGGCGGAGGGGGCGGTTCGTGTGGACGGCGTCATCGTCACCGAGGCGAAGGCGCCGGTGGCCGAGGGGGCCGAGATCGCCATCGACGTGCCCGAAGCCGCCGAGAGCCACATGGTGGGCGAGGCGATTCCCCTCTCCGTGATCTGGGAGGATGACGAGCTGATCGTCGTCGACAAGCCGGCCGGGATGGTCGTGCATCCCGCGCCCGGCTCGCCGGACGGCACGCTGGTCAACGCGCTGATCCACCATTGCGGCGACACGCTCTCGGGCGTGGGCGGAGAGCGGCGGCCGGGCATCGTCCACCGGATCGACAAGGACACCTCGGGTCTGCTGGTCGCCGCCAAGACGGATCGCGCCCATGCCAGCCTCGCCGCGCAGTTCAAGGATCACAGCGTCGAACGGCATTACCGCGCGATCTGCCACGGCGTGCCGGATGCGGGCGATCCGCGCCTGCGCGGCGTGCGGGGCGTCGGGTTCGAGGCGGGGGGCGTGATGAAGGTGCAGTCGCTGCTCGGTCGCCACCGGACCGACCGCCAGAGACAGGCGGTCAGCTTCGACGAGGGGCGGCACGCGGTGACGCGGGCACAGGTGGTCGAGGGATACGCGGGCGCCGCCTTGCTGGATTGCTGGCTCGAGACCGGGCGGACGCACCAGATCCGGGTGCACCTCGCCCATGCGGGCCACGCGCTGATCGGCGATCCGGTCTATGGCGGCCGGCGGCGGATGCCGTCGGGGGCGCCGGGGGCCGAAGCGGCCGCCGCCTTTCCCCGGCAGGCCCTGCACGCGGCGACGCTGGGATTCGTCCATCCCGCGACGGGCGAGGCGATGCGCTTCGAGGCGCCGCTGCCGGGGGACCTTTCGGCGTTGCTTGCGGCTCTGCGGGGCGACATCACGCAGTCTTGAATCCGGGCGACGGCGCCTCCATATCGCTCGCAGGGCCCGGCTCCGTTGAGCCACGGGGCGCGGTCCGCCCTGCGCCCGCGCCATGCGCGCCCGCACAGGCAGCGTGCGACGGAACGCGGCTGCACACACGTTCATTTCCTGTCAGAGAAACGTCAACGCGGCGCTGTTATCCAAGCGACGCATCAGCCGACCTTGATGGGCCGTCCGGTCCGTCCCATATGATATGTAACGCCGATTAACATCGGCAACCCGCAAGGAGGGCATCGAATGGCGAGTTACGCGAACCTTCCGGCCCCGTCCCCGGAACAGGGGCTGAACCGCTACATGCAGGAGATCCGCAAGTTCCCCCTGCTGGAGCCGGAAGAGGAATACATGCTGGCCAAGCGCTGGGTCGAGGACGAGGACCGCGAGGCCGCGCACAAGATGGTCACGTCCCACCTGCGCCTCGCGGCCAAGATCGCGATGGGCTATCGCGGCTACGGCCTGCCGCAGGCGGAGGTCATCTCCGAGGCGAATGTCGGCCTGATGCAGGCGGTCAAGCGCTTCGATCCCGAGAAGGGCTTTCGCCTCGCCACCTACGCGATGTGGTGGATCCGCGCCTCGATCCAGGAATACATCCTGCGCTCGTGGAGCCTGGTGAAGCTCGGTACCACCTCGGCGCAGAAGAAGCTCTTCTTCAACCTGCGCAAGGCCAAGGCCCGGATCGGCGCCCTCGAGGAGGGTGACCTGCGCCCCGAGAACGTCGCGCAGATCGCGAACGACCTCGGCGTGACCGAGGACGAGGTGATCTCGATGAACCGCCGTCTCTCGGGCGGCGACGCCTCGCTGAACGCGATGATCGGCGGCGGGGGCGAGGGCGACAGCACGACCCAGTGGCAGGACTGGCTCGAGGACGACAGCGCCAATCAGGCCGAGGATTATGCCGAGCGCGACGAACTCGAGAACCGGCGCGAGATGCTGGCCGAGGCGATGGAGGTCCTGAACGAGCGCGAGAAGGACATCCTCATGCGTCGCCGCCTCTCGGACGAGACGGTGACCCTGGAGGATCTGTCCTCGGTCTACGACGTCAGCCGCGAACGGATCCGCCAGATCGAGGTGCGCGCCTTCGAGAAGCTGCAGAAGCGGATGCAGGATCTCGCGCGCGAGCGGGGCATGACCGAACCCGCCTGAGACCGCGCCGGCCCCGGCAGGGGTCGGCCGCGGCCCGGTGTTCAGCTACTCCCGCACCTCGTATGGCAGCGGCACGCCGAACTTGTAGTCGTTGAAGGCCATGAGGGCGGACATGCAGCCGGTTTCGGCCGGCTGTCCGGTGGCCGGATCCTGCGGGGCCGCGATGCCTTGACCGGCACGGGCGTTCTGCGGGTCCAGATCCGCGCCGCAGGCCTGCGCGACGGCGGCCGCGAGGCGGCGTTCCTCCACGTCCGTGGCGAGTCTCGTAAAGATGTAGGCGCCGGTCACACCCGCGGCGCAGAACAGCGCGATCGCGGATGTCACGCCGGCCATGAAGCCGAAACTGGTCTTCACGTCCGGATTCATAATCATACGTTTACCTCTTAACCCAACCCACGCCCTTTGCTTGCCGGACTTTGTGGCCGAAATGCGGCGGCGTGGGGACGAAAGGCGAGAAACCCGGGCATCGCTGCCCGGGCGCCGATCAGACCCAGCCGTCGGGATCGTAGAGCCGCCCGTTATCGGCGGGGGTGGCCTGCGTCAGGATCTGCAATGTCCGTTCCGCGATCTCTCGCGGTTGCCGGACGCGGCCGTCCCTCAGCATGTCGCCCACTTCCGGGATCCAGCGATGGCCGGACCCGCTGTCGCGCTGCAGGCGGGTCATGTCGGTCTCGTTGAGGCCGGGATTGGCGCAGAGCACCCGCACGCCCTCGACCTTCTCGAACCGCAATTCCTCGGCCAGCGTCTCGGTCAGCTGCACGATCCCGGCCTTCGACGCGGCATAGGCCGAGCCGCCGCGCGGGCGGCCGCCATTCATCGTCACGATGGTGCCGGAGCGGCGGTCGATCATGCCCGGCAGCACGGCCCTGACGATCTGCATCGTGCCGAGCAGGTTGACGGTCACGTCCCGCCACCATTCGCCCGGATCGGCCTCGCGAAGGCCGGCCAGGCTCTCGAACCTGCCGGCATTGGCGAAGAGCAGGTCGATCCGGCCATGTCGCTCCTCGATCCCGGCGACCGCGCCCCGCACCGCATCCCAGTCCGTCAGGTCCGCCGCGACCCAGCTCGCCCGTCGCCCATCCGGGCCCGCCACGTCCGACAGGGCCGACTTCAGGTCCGCCTCGCTGCGCGACAGGCCCACGACCTGCGCCCCGGCGCCCGCGAAGGCCTCGGCCAGGGCGACCCCGATCCCGCGCGAGGCGCCCGTCACCAGCGCGATCTGTCCGTCCAGCTGTCCCATCATTCCTCCTCCGACAGGGTGGGCCGCCGGGCGCAGAGCCGTTCGATCGCCGCGGCGAGGTGTTTCGGCTCGATATGGTCGTCGCCTGCCGCCACCCGAACCTTGTGCGCGACGTGCAGCACGTCGGCATGGCTGTGACCCGCCGGCGGCTCGAACCGGTAGCTCGCCAGTTCGATCAGCATGCCGAGCGGGTCCTTGAAGTAGATCGAATCCATGAAGCCCCGATCCTTCGGCCCCGAATGGCGGATCCCCCTGGCATCCAGCCGTTCCGCCACCTGGCGGAAGGTCACGTTCGACACCGTGAAGGCAAGGTGATGCAGGCAGCCGGGATCGGTGGGGGCGCGGCGGCCCTGCGGCACCGTCTCCTCGTGGCAGAAGACGGTGATCAGCCGGCCGTCGCCGGGATCGAAATAGAGGTGACTCTGATCCGGGGCGTCGAGATTGGGCTGCTCTAAGACGAAGGGCATGCCGAGCGTGCCTTCCCAGAAATCGATGCTCGTCTGCCGGTCGGCGCCGACGATGGTGATGTGGTGCACGCCCTGCACCTGCAGCTTGCTCATGGGGCTCCTCCTGCGCGTGGCCTGCCAGCTAGGGCAGGGCGGCGCCGGACCAAGGCGCGGTTGACCGCGCGCCCGCGCCTTGGTCTGTGGGGGGGCCGGACCATGAGGGGGCGACACGATGACGGATTCCGTCCGCTGGGGCATCCTCGGCGCCAGCGATTTCGCCCGCGGCGCCATGGGCCCCGCCATCCACGGGGCGCGGGGGGCCGAGCTGGTCGCCATCGCCTCCTCCTCCGCCGAAAAGGCCGCGGGCTTCGCCGCCTTCGCCCCCGGCATCGCGCATTTGCCAAGCTACGAGGCGCTGCTTGCCTCGGACGCGGTCGAGGCGGTCTACATCCCCTTGCCGAACCACCTGCATGTCGAATGGGCTGAGCGGGCGCTGCGCGCGGGCAAGCATGTCCTCGTCGAGAAGCCGCTCGCCCAGCGGGCGGAGGAGATCGACCGCCTGATCGGCCTGCGCGACGAGACCGGCCTCTTCGCCGCCGAAGGCTTCATGGTCGTGCACCATCCGCAATGGACAAAGGCGCGGGAGATCGTGGCCGGCGGAATGCTGGGTGAGCTGCGCCAGATCACGGCCGCCTTCTCGTTCAACAATCCCGACCCCGCCAATATCCGCAACCGGGCGGACGCGGCGGGCGGGGCGATGGGGGATATCGGCGTCTACGTCGTCGGGGGCCTGCGCTTCGCCACCGGGGCAGAGCCGGACCGCATCCTTCATGCCGAGGTGCGGCGCGAGGGCGGGATCGACGCGACGGTGCATTTCGCCGCCGCCTTCCCGGGTTTCAGGGCCGATGCCTACGTCTCGATGCGAATGGCCATGCGGCAGGAAATGGTGTTCCACGGGGCCGAAGGCACGCTGCGGCTGACCGCGCCCTTCAATGCCGGTAGCTACGGCGAGGCGCAGCTTCACATGGAGATCGGGCAGGAGGTCACGACCTGGCGCTGGCCGGGCGTGAACCAGTACGTGCTGCAGGTCGAAGCCGCCTGCAAGGCGATCCGCGAGGGGGCGTCCTATGTTTGTCCGCTGGAGTTCAGCCGGGGCTCGCAGGCGATGATCGACGCGGTCTTCGCGGCCGCCGAGGGCAAATAGGCGACAGGCTGCCGCAGCCGGGAACGATGGGGCACCAGCGGCGTTCGCGCATCATGACACAGACAGCCCCCATCGCCCCGCCCGCCCGCATCGTCGTCTTCGGCGCCACAGGAACCACCGGGAAGGAGGTCCTGAAGCAGGGCGTCGCCCGCGGTTACGAGATGGTCGGCGTCGATCTGGGGGGCGACGATGCCCTGCCGGAGGGGGCCGTCCAGGTGGACGCCAACGTGCTTGAGGACGACCTGACCAGAGTCATGTACGGCGCGTCGGCCGTGATCTCGTGTCTGGGGGTCGGCAACGCGATCGCCACCCTCATCGACCCGCCGCCGCTCTACTCGACGGGGACCGAGCGGATCGTTCAGGCGATGCAGGGGGCGGGCGTGTCGCGCATCGTCGTCATCTCGGCGACCTTCGTCGCCGCCAACGACCGCGGCCCGCTGCTCTTCCGCCTCGGCACGGCCCCGGCCCTGCACAACGTCCTCGAGCAGATGGAGGAGATGGAGCGCATGCTGGCCGCCTCTCCGCTCGATTGGACCGCGGTCCGCCCGGGCTGGCTGATGGCGGGCGAGAAGACCGGCGGCCTCGTCGTGCAGGAGGGGGAGATCGCCGAAGGGCTGATCCGCACCCGCCACGCCGACCTTGCCGGCTTCATGCTCGACTGCGTGGAGCAGGGCATCTGGTCCCGCGCCTATCCCGCCCCCGCCCGCAAGGAAGACGAGGAGGCCGAGAGCAATGCCGAGGTGCTGAAGGCGATGATGGCCTAGGCCGACCCGAGCTCCCGCCGGAAGACGTGCTCGGGACCGTCCGTTCCGGCGAAATCCGGCAGGTGCCGCACCCAGCCCGTCCGCTCGTAGAGGCGGCGCGCGCCCGGATTGTCGTGATCCACCGTCAGCCAGACCAGGCGGAGCCCGGGATGGCAGGCGCGCAGATGCGCCGGCAGGCCTTCCATGACGGCCGTTCCGATCCCGGTTCCCTGGCTGGCTGCGTCGATCAGCAGCCCGCGCACCCCGTGCGCCCCCGCCGGCAGTCCCGGCACCCGCGCATCGAAGGCGGGGTCGATCCGGAACAGCCCGACGATACGCCCCTGCCTCTCGATCACGTGCAGGTAGCGGGGGTCGCGGGCCGCCTCTGGCCAGTCGGCGAAGCGGCCCGCGAACCGCTCCTGTCCCGGACCGGACCGGAGCGTCAGCAGCGCCGGGTGATCGGCCTCCGATCCCCGGCGCAGCCGGATCATCCCTCCATCGCCTCGAGCTCGTCGATGAAGCCCTCGATCATGCCGAGGCCCTTCTCCCAGAAGGCGGGATCGGAGGCGTCGAGGCCGAAGGGGGCGAGCAGCTCCTTGTGGTGCTTGGACCCGCCGGCGCGCAGCATCGCGAAGTACTTGTCCTGGAAGTCCCCCGCGCCGGCTTCGCCCGATTCCTCGTAGGCGGCGTAGAGCGCGTTCACGAGGCCGTCGCCGAAGGCATAGGCATAGACGTAGAAGGGCGAGTGGACGAAATGCGGGATATAGGCCCAGAAGGTCTCGTACCCCTCCGCGAAGTCGAAGACGGGACCGAGGCTCTCGCCCTGCACGGACATCCACAGCGCGTTGATGTCCTCGGGCGTGAGCTCGCCGGAGCGGCGCGCATCGTGCAGCTTGCACTCGAAATCGTAGAAGGCGATCTGCCGGACCACCGTGTTGATCATGTCCTCGACCTTGCCGGCCAGCAGCACCTTGCGCTCCCTGGGGTCCGTGGTCTTCGCCAGCAGCGCCTTGAAGGTCAGCATCTCGCCGAAGACGCTCGCCGTCTCGGCCAGCGTCAGCGGGGTCGAGGACAGCAGCTCTCCCTGATCCGCGGCGAGGCGCTGGTGCACCCCGTGGCCCAGCTCGTGGGCCAGCGTCATCACGTCCCGCGGCTTGCCGAGGTAGTTCAGCAGGACGTAGGGATGCACCTCGCTCACCGTGGGATGGGCGAAGGCGCCGGGCGCCTTGCCCGGCTTCACGGCCGCGTCGATCCAGCCGCGATCGAAGAACGGCTCCGCCAGATCCGCCATCTTCGGCGAGAAGCCGGCATAGGCGTCCAGCACCGTGGCCCGCGCCTCGTCCCAGCCGACGATGCGCTTCGTCTCCATCGGCAGGGGAGCGTTGCGGTCCCAGACCTGCATCCGGTCCAGCCCCATCCACTTCGCCTTCAGCGCGTAGTAGCGGTGCGAGAGGCGCGGATAGGCGTTCACCACCGCGTCGCGCAAAGCCTCGACCACCTCGGGCTCGACATGATTGGCGAGGTGCCGTCCGGTCTGCGGGGTGGGCATGCCGCGCCAGCGGTCCTCGATCTCCTTCTCCTTGGCCAGCGTGTTGTGCACGCGGGCGAAGGTGCGGATGTTCTCGCCGAAGACCTTGGACAAGGCATGCACCGCCGCCTCGCGCCGCTCGCGCTCGGGCTCGGTCAGCAGGTCGAGCACGCTCTCGATTCCCAGATCGTCGCCCTCTCCCTCCACCTCGAAGGTGAGGCCCGCGATCGTCTCGTCGAACAGCTTGTTCCAGGCGGTCGCACCGACCGTGGACTGGTCGTGCAGGAACCGCTCCAACTCGTCCGACAGCTGGTAGGGCTTCATCGCGCGCATCCGGTCGAAGACCGGCTTGTAGCGCATCAATTCCTGGCTCTGGTGCAGCAGCCGGTCGAGGTGCTCGTCCTCCAGCCGGTTGAATTCCAGGCTCCAGAAGACGAGGGGCGTGGTGAAGTTGGTGATCCGGTCCTGGCAATCGGACAGGAACTTGGCGCGCGCGGCGTCGGTCGTCGCCTGGTAGTAGCGCAGGCCCGCATAGGACATGATCCGCCCCGCGACCACGTCGATCTTCTCGTAGCGGTGGACGGCGTCGAGCAGCCCCTCGGCGTGGAGCCCGGCCAGCTTGCCCTCGAAGGCCTCGGCGAATTCGCGGCAGGCCTCTTCCAGCCAGTCGAGATCGCGCTTCAGCTCGGCGGCGTCGGGCGAGTCGTAGAGATCCGTCAGGTCCCATTCGGGCAGGTCGCCCAGATCCTTGCCGCCGCCGGTCGCGGCATCGTGGAGCGGGCGGTGGCGGGTGGCGAGGGTCATCTGGCGCTCCTGTCTGCGGTGCCGGCAGACATAGGTCCGCCGGCCGCCCGGCTCAACCGCCGGCGCGCCTCACTCGTCCGCCATCGGTCCGCGTACCGCGTCGTCGGGCATCGGCCGGGCCGCTGCGATCGAGGTTCGCGCCTCCTCGATGTCGTCCTCGCGCGGGGGGACCAGCCGCAGCCCGGTGCCGCCGCCGACGCAGAGATCGGCACGGACCGGGTAGTGATCCGCGCCGATCCCGGGCAGCACCTGGAAGGTGGCGAGGGACAGCCCCTCCTGCCAGAGGATCTGGTCGAGCGGCCACTTGATCCACCAGGAATTGGCGTCGAAGGACAGGAGCGGCCCGCGCCCGACGCGCGGATCCGCCAGCCGGCCGAGGCGCATCGCGCGCTGCGCCGTCCGCTCCCACGGGGTGGCGTTCCAGTCGCCGGCGAGGATGGCGGGCCGGGGATCGTCCGCCGCCTCGATCGCCGCCTCCAGCAGGGTCGCGTCGCGCATCGTCGTCCCCTGGTCGAAGCTCTGCGGGGGGCGGGGATGGATGCCGAAGAGGCGGATGTCCCCCGCCGGGTGCCGCAGCGTGCCGGCGAAGAGCGGCGTGTCGGTGTTGAAGGGGATCCGCATCTCGGCCTCGCTCAACTCGAATCGCGAGAAGACGTGCATCCCGAAATATTCCGCCTGCTCCGGCATCGCCTGCACATGGTGCGCATAGCGGTCGTCGAGCGGGGCGAGGGCCCCGTTCCACCATTCCGACGTCTCGAGCAGGACCAGCACGTCGGAATCCTGCGCGGCCGCCATCTGCAGCACCGCCTCGGCATGCCGGTTCGATTTCTGCACGTTCGCGACCAGCACCGACAGGCGCGCGTCCGGTCCGCAGGCCGCGCCGCCCGGGTCCATCTTGGCCGCGAGCGGGGTGTAGGGCGACAGCACCCGTCCCTGATAGATCACCGCCGCCAGCACCAGCAGGAACAGCCCGAACCCGGCCCGGCGGAACCCGCCGAGCGCGGCGAAGACGATCCCCAGCGCCACCAGCAGGCCGAGCACCTGCATCCGGGGGAAATCGAGCATCCGCGCCCACCAGGCATTGGTCTCGAGCAGCGGCACGAGCGAGGCGATCGACAGGCCCGCCAGCGCGAGGCCGACGATCCAGCGCAGGGCGGTCTTCATGTCTTTCCTTCACGGGTTCGTGATTCTGCCCTGCGACCTAGTCCCCCGGCCGCCGGCGGCCAGCCTCGGCCACAGGCGGGCGGCCTCAGCCATAGGCGGGCAGCCTCAGCCATAGGCGGCCAGCATCTCCTTCAGCTCGTCCATCGTCGCGATCTCGGCCACCGGCTTGTCCTTGCGCCAGCGCAGCATCCGGGGAAAGCGCAGCGCGACGCCCGACTTGTGCCGGGGCGAGGCCTGGATCCCCTCGAACGCGATCTCGAAGACCTGCTGCGCCGGGACGGACCGGACGGGGCCGAAGCGCTGCAGCGTGTTGCGCCGGACCCAGGCGGTGATCTGGCGGAACTCGGCATCAGTAAGGCCGCTATAGGCCTTGGTGAAGGGGACGAACTCCTCGCCGTCCCGCACGGCGAAGGTGAAGTCGGTATAGAGGTTCGCCCGCCGACCCGAGCCGGCCTGCGCGTAGATCATCACCGCGTCGATCGTCAGGGGATCGACCTTCCACTTCCACCAGTCGCCCCGCTTGCGCCCCGCGAGGTAGGGCGAGACCCGCCGCTTCAGCATCAGCCCCTCGGCGCCGAGATCGCGGCTCGCGGCCCGCTCCTCGGCGAGGTGGTCCAGGTCGCGGATCGGCACCTCGGGCGACAGGCGCATCGGGGCCTCGGGGGGCAGGGCCCCCACCAGGGCGGCCAGCCGGGCGCGCCGCTCTGCGAAGGGCAGGTCGCGGATGTCCTGCCCCCCGTCCTCCAGCAGGTCGTAGGCCATCAGGATCACCGGCGCTTCCGCCAGAAGCTTCTTCGGAACCGTCTTGCGCCCGATCCGGGGCTGCAGCCGGGCGAAGGGCAGGGGGGCGTCCGAAGCGAAGGCCAGCACCTCGCCGTCGATCACCGTGCCGGCGGGCAGGTAGTC
This sequence comes from Wenxinia saemankumensis, assembly GCF_900141735.1. Classification (GTDB taxonomy): domain Bacteria; phylum Pseudomonadota; class Alphaproteobacteria; order Rhodobacterales; family Rhodobacteraceae; genus Wenxinia; species Wenxinia saemankumensis. The sequence continues at coordinate 494,151 of NZ_FQYO01000001.1, read as the reverse complement.
GCGCAGCCGGGCGAATTCGGGGAAGCGGTCGGTCATCAGCTCCTCTCCCCGCGACCAGAGCCAGTGCTCGCCGTCCCGCAGCACGATCTGGCCGCGGATCCCGTCCCACTTGCGCTCGGCGAACCAGTCCGCCGTGGCGCCGAGGTCGCCGGGCTCGTCGAGTTGGTAGGCGAGGTAGAAGGGGTAGGGGCGCGAGGCGTCGGCGGTCGGGTCGTGCTCCTCGATCAGGCTCTCCCAGGTCACGCTCCCGGGCGTCCACGCCCCCATCAGGCGGTGCTGCAGTTCGGGCTCGGGCGTGCCCGTCGCCTGCGCCAGCGCCCGCGTCACCAGCTTGGCCGAGACGCCGACCCGGAAGCCGCCCGTCAGAAGCTTGGTGAATAGGAGCCGCCCTGTCGGCCCCAGCCGGTCCCAGGCGGCGAGGATGCCGGCCTTGCGCGCCTCCTCGTCCAGCGCCGACAGGCGGCGGATCTCGCCGATCCACCAGGACAGGCTCTCGTCGCTGTCCTCCGCCGCGGGGGGCAGGATGAGGGCGATGGTCTCGGCCAGATCGCCGACGACGGCATAGCTGTCCTCGAACAGCCACAGCGGCAGCCCCGCCCGCTCGGCCGCCCAGTCCCGCAGGCGGGAGGCGGTGATGGTGCGGCGGGGGCGGCGGCCGGTGAACAGCGCCACGGTCCACAGCTTGTCCTCGGGCGGGGCGGCGCGGAAATACTCGGCCAGCGCCGCGACCTTGACGTTGGTCTTCGTCGTCTGGTCCACGGCGGTGAAGAGGGCCTCGAAGCGCTTCATCGCGCCGGCCCCCCGGCGGCCGGCGCGGTCCCGGCCTGCGGGAGCCCCCGGCGGGAGTATGTCCGTCCCATGCGAGTGGCCGCGGCAATCCTCCGGGCGCCGTGGGCGATCCGGGCGCGGTGCGGGCGGCGGGGCCGGTGCCGGGCTGGTGCCACGATCCGCCCGTTCTCCGCCGGCCGAGGCGCGCCGAGACCCCCCGCAGCCGCGCCGGGGGCGCAGGCCGTCGCGGGGCGATCCTGCCCGCCGGTCACGCCGCCTCCTCCTCGCCGCCGCCTTCCAGCCCTTCGCCCTCGTATTCGGTGGCGACGATCTGCGCGTCGTAACCCTCGCCCTCGAGCCAGCGGCGGAACTGGCTCGTGTAGCCGTGGGTGACGAAGATGCGCTCGGCCCCGGTTTCGCGGATCGCGGCGTTGAGGCCGGGCCAGTCGGCGTGGTCCGAGACGATGAAGCCCCGATCCGCCGCCCGCCGCCGCCGCACCCCGCGCAGCGCCATCCAGCCGCTGGCGAAGGCGGTCGAGGCCGCGCCGAAGCGCCGCGCCCAGGGCGTGCCGAGCGCGCTCGGCGTGGCGAGGACGAGCGCGCCGGGATGGGCCTTGGGATCCATGTCGGGCGTGACGCGAATCGTGTCCGGCAGGGCGATGCCCTGTCCGCGCAGTACCTCGTTCACGTTCTCGACCGCGCCGTGGGTCAGGATCGGGCCGATCGGGTCCACCGCCGTAAGCAGCCGCTGCGCCTTGCCCAGCGCATAGGCGCCGAGGATGGAGGCGCGGCCCGCCGCGCGGTTCCCCTCCCACCAGGTCATCATCTGCGCCTTGAGCGTGGCCGGGTCGGTCCAGCGGAAGACCGGAAGCCCGAAGGTGCATTCGGTGATGAAGGCGTGGCAGCGGACAGGTTCGAAAGGCTCGCTCAGACCGTCGGGCACGGTCTTGTAATCGCCCGAGACGACCCAGACCTCGCCGTCCTGCTCGATCCGGATCTGGGCCGAGCCGGGGACATGGCCGGCCGGGTGGAAGCTGACGGTGACGCCGCCGATGCGTCGCCGCTCGCCATAGCGGATCGTGTCGAGCCGGATGTCCTCTCCCAGCCGCTGGCGGATCACCGGGGCGGCGATGTCGGTGGAGAGATAGGCCCCCATCCCGTCCCGCGCATGGTCGGAATGGCCGTGTGTGATGAGGGCGCGGTCGACGGGGCGCCAGGGATCGACGAAGAAGCCCCCGGCCTCGCAGTGGATCCCCCGGTCGGTGAAGGTCAGCACGGGCATGGCGCAAGGATAGGACGGCCGTGGGTCGCGGCGAGGGCCTGCCTGCCGGGCCGGCATCCCGCCTGCGGACCGGTCGCCGCGGTATTTGAGACCCTGCGAAGGAGGGAGTGGGGCGCGCCGTTACGGGCGGGACGCGGCGTGATCCCGGGGGAGTGCCGTGGCGGAGGGTTTCCGGGCGGCCGGTCGCCGCCGTGCACGCGACCCTGCGGGGGCGGGGGCGCGGCGTTCCCGGGGGGGGGGGCAGGAAGGGAAGGCGGCTCGCGGCGGTGGCGGCCGAAGGCGGGCCGGGGGAAACGGCGGGCGGTACGCCCCGGCCCCCCACGATCATCGAGAGCAGCCCGAACGGCGCCCCCGCGCGGTCCTTTCGCCGCGCCGGAAGACGGGGTGCCGGTCCCCCTCGTGCACGGCGACCTTCCCGCCGGGACCCGGCGGGAGGAGACGATGAGGCACCTGCCGCCGGGACCGGGGCCGCGCCGCCGCCCTGCGGGGACGCCCGGGGGCCGCATGACCCCCGTGGTCCCGGACCGGATCGGTCATTCGCTCTTTCCCGAGGCGCCCGGGGCCCTCGATCGCGCGTTTCGCGGGCAGCCTGCGGCTGCCTGCCCGGGGCGCGCGCGCCGCAGGGCGGGTGTGCGGGGGGCGGGCTTTTCGCCGCGGCGGCGGGGGATTATGCTCGTCTCCGGTCCCCCTGCGAGAGGAGCACGCGGCGCATGGCCCGGCCCGTCATCGGCATCATCGGCAATTTCCACCTGATCAACGACCAGTACGAGGCGCAGGCCGCGGGGGCGATGAACTCCGTCGCCGTGGCCGAGGTATCGGGCGGGCTGCCGCTGATCGTGCCGGCCGACCCGGTCTCGGTCCCGCTCGCCGACCTGCTCGATGCCTGCGACGGCTTCCTGCTGCCGGGGGGGCGTCCGAACGTGCATCCCGGCGAATACGGCGAGGAGGAGACGCCGGCCCATGGCACGTTCGACCGGGGGCGCGACGGGCTGGCCCTGCCGCTGATCCGCGCCTGCGTCGAGCGGGGGCAGCCGATCTTCGGGATCTGCCGCGGCTTCCAGGAGGTGGCGGTGGCGATGGGCTCGACCCTCCATCCCGAGATCCGCGACCTGCCGGGGCGGGACAATCACCGCATGCCGCCCGACGGCACGATCGACGAGAAGTTCGCCCTGCGCCATGTCGTGACCTTCGCCGAGGGCGGGCCGTTCCACCGGCTGATGGGGGCGCGCGAGGTGATGACCAACACGCTGCACGGGCAGGGGATCAAGGTGGCGGGGCCGCGGCTGGTGATCGACGGCCACGCGCCCGACGGCACGCCCGAGGCGAGCTATGTCCGCGGCGCGCCGGGCTTCACCCTCTCGGTGCAGTGGCACCCCGAATACAATGCCGGGATGGACCCGGTCAGCCGCGTGCTCTTCGGCGCCTTCGGACGGGCCTGCGCGGCCTGGGCCGAGGGGCGGCGCCCGGTGCCGGTGGCCGAGGTCGCCTGACGCGCCGGCCGGCGGCCCCCGCCGGCGCGCGGGGGGGGGGCGGCCCGGGAGACGGCGGGCGCCGCGGGTCCGGGGCGGGGCCGAGGACCGCGAAGCCCGCCGGGCATTCCGCGCGTGACGCGCCCTTCCTCCGGAACCGGCCGCCGGATCGCCCCGGGGCCGGCGACCCGGCCGCCCGTCAGGCCGTCACCAGCCGGGCCTCGTGCCGCTTGAGCGTGCGCCGCGCGGTATCGCCATAGGCGGCGGGCAGGGCGCGCAGCTCGGGGAAGAGGGCGAAGAGCTCCTCCCGCGCGGCCGGGGCCAGCGAGGCCAGGCCGACATCGCCGGGATGGAAGCTCTCGGTCGCCGCGCCCTCGGCATAGACGATCTCGTGCGCGTCGAAGAGGATGTGGACATAATCCACCTCGCCCCCCGCGACCTGTCGGATGCCGCGCCCGTCGACGAGATGCGTCGCCGCCGCCAGCACCTCGCGCTCGCCGAAGAGCAGCTCGGCCCGGGGGCCGTTGATCAGCATCCGGTGCTGCGGCGAGACCCGGATCCGCCGCTCCAGCCCGGTCAGGCTGCGGGGCGCGAACTCGATCGGGGCGAAGCGACCGGCACCGGAGACGCGGCGGCGCCCGATCCAGCGCACGGGCTGCAGCCCGTGGTCACGGGTGACCACCATGTCGCCGGGGGCGAGATCGGCCACGTCGCGCAGGCCCCGCGCGGTGGCCAGCCGCGTGCCGGGGGTGAAGCAGATGACGGTCTCGATCCCGTCGAAGTCGAGGCGCGTGCCGTCGTCGAGGAAGACGTGGCCCGCAAGGCCCCCGCCCACGTCCGGATCGGCATTGGTGTAGACCAGCGTGCGCAGGTCCGCGAGCGTGCCGAGATCGAGCGTGTCGCCCCCGGTCTCTCCGCCCTCGCCGCCAAAGACGTGGATCGTCCCGCCCGGCGCCTCGCCGAGATCGGCGAGACGGATATGGTCGTCGCCGTCGCCGCCATAGACGGTGTCGCCGGAAGCGACGGTGATGTCGTCGTTGCCGGCCCCGCCGCTCAGCGTGTCGGCGCCCAGCCCGCCCTCCAGCGTATCGTCGCCCAGCCCGCCCTCCAGCCGGTCGGCCCCGGCCCCGCCCTGCATCCGGTCGTTCCCGGCCCCGCCCGCCATGCTGTCGTCGCCCGCCCCGCCCGAGAGCGTGTCGTCGCCGTCCCCGCCGCTCAGCGTGTCGGCACCCGCACCGCCGGCCAGCGCGTCGTCGCCCGCGCCGGCATCGGCGGTGACAGAAGCGGTCGCGGCCGAGGCGTCGAGCGTGTCGTGCTGCGCCGTCAGGATCAGCGCCTCGATCTGGCTGAAGCTGGTCGCCCCGCCGCCGAGCCCGGTCAGGATCCCCGCCTCGTCCCCGGTGAAGACGACCGTGGTGCCCGAGGTCAGGGCGGAGGCGTCGATCGTGTCGACATCGACGCCGAGCTCGCCGCCCTGGATGATGTCGGTGCCGAACCCGTCCGTCAGGGCGAAGGTATCGGAATCGGCCCCGCCGTAGAGCGTGTCGGTCCCGGCCCCGCCGATCAGCGTGTCGGCGCCCGCACCGCCGGTGAGCGTGTCGTTGCCGTCGCCGCCGTCCAGCAGGTCGTCCCCGGACCCGCCGTCGACGCTGTCGTTGCCCCCGCCGCCGAAGACCACATCGGCCCCGGCCCCGGTCTCGATCCGGTCGCCTCCGGACGAGCCCGTCACGGTATCGCCCCCCGAGCCGGTGACGAGCCGCTCCATCGAGGCGAAGGTCAGAAGGTCGCCGCCGCCCGCCAGCGTGCCCGCCCCGGCGGCGGAATAGACCACCGTGAGGGTCCCGGTGACGGACCCGCCGTCGAGCGTGTCGGTGCCCGCGCCCCCGTCGAGGCTGTCGTCGCCGAACCCGTCGCGCAGGACGATCCGGTCGTCGCCCGCCCCGCCGGTGAGCGTGTCGTCGCCGCCGCCCCCGATCAGCGTGTCGTTGCCCGCCCCGGCATCGACCGAGGTGCCGATCGTCGTGACCGAGAAGTCGGCGCTGTCGTTGCCGCCGGTCAGGGTGAAGCGCTCGATCTCGGAATAGCGGCCGCCGTCATAGCCCATGACGCCGCCGGTCCCGGCCTCGTTCCCGGTGGCGACCAGCGTCACCCCGATGCCGGGGCCGTAGGTGGACAGGTCGATTGCGGTCAGGTCGAGATGGTCGTCATCGATCCCGCCCTCGCCGCCGACGACGACGTCGTAGCCGCCGCCCATGTCGATGGCGAAGGTGTCCGCATCGTCGCCGCCGTAGAGCGTATCGCTGCCGGGCCCGCCCGAGAGGGTGTCGTTGCCGGCCCCGCCGAAGAGCACGTCGTCGCCGTCGCCGCCCGTCAGCAGGTCGGCGCCGGCATCGCCCAGCATCCGGTCGGCGCCGGCCCCGCCGAACAGCGTGTCGTCGCCCTCGCCGCCGAAGAGCTCGTCGGCCCCGTCGCCGCCGTAGAGCGTGTCGTCGCCCCCCTCGCCGGAGAGCTGGTCGGCACCCGCCTCTCCGTGCAGGGTGTCGCCGCCGTCGCCCGTCCGGACCCGGTCGTCGCCGCTGCCGGCATGGACGAGGTCGTTGCCGCTCGACCCTGTACCCGCCGCGTCGTCGATGACGTCGTTGCCCGCCCCGCCATAGACGATGTCCGCGCCCGCGCCGGATTCGATCCGGTCGTCGCCGTCGCCGCCATGGATCGTGTCGTTGCCGTCGCCGCCGAAGATCCCGTCTGTCCCGGCCCCCCCGTAGATGAGGTCGTTGCCCGCCCCGCCGTCGATCGAATCGTCCGAGGCGGTCGGCACCATCGAGCTGTAGTGCAGGTCGCTGATCAACAGCGCCTGCTCGCCGCCGCCGCCGTTCGAATAGCTGATCCGCAGGTGGTGGACCGCGCCGGAGACGCTGACGAGGACCGACCCGCCGAGCTCTGCCGCGGTGTTGGCCCCGCCGCCCGCCGTGACCGTCTGGCCCGCGACCGTGTCGTTGACCGGATCCCCGGGCGAGAGGGTCACGGTCAGCGGATTGCCGAACTCGTCCCAGGCCTCGACCGTGACGATGTCCTGCCACGCGTCCACGTCGACGTCGTTCAGGCGGAAGGTCAGACCCGATACGGCGTCGCGCAGGCCCGAGGTCTCGGTCGCCTCGAAGTAGAGGTCGGCGCGCATGTCCGGGCCGGCACCGCCCTGCAACAGCAGCGAGGAGGTCGTGGCAAAGGGCTCGCCCGCGCCGACATATTGCGTGTTGTCCGAGATCGAGACCCCGGTATTGCCGCCCATATCGGTGAAGACGGCATGCATGTAGAGGCCGTCCGCCTCGATCGTGCCGCCCGCGGCGAGGTCGGTTCCGGCCGGCCCGAAATCCAGCCACGACATGTGCGAGGGGCCCGCGGTGGCCCCGGCGGCCGCGTCGCCGTGGATCACGTCGTCGCCATCGCCGCCGAGGATGGTGTCGGCGCCCCCGCCGCCCTCGATCGTGTCGGCGCCGGACCCGCCCTCCAGCCGGTCGGACCCGCCGCCGCCGTAGATCGTGTCGTGATCGGCGCCGCCCTGGATCGTGTCGGATCCGGCGCCGCCGCTGAGCAGGTCGTTGCCCGCCGCGCCGTCGATCGTGTCGTCGCCGCCCATCCCGCCGAGGGAGTTGGAGATCGTGCCCCCGTCATGGGTGCCGTCATAGCCGGTCAGCATGTCGCCGGACTGCGACCCCTGCAGGCTGTCGATGCCGCTGATCGTGTCGCCTTCCGCATCGCCGCCACCGCCCGTCGTGGGGCCGCCATCGCTGAGGCGGACATTCACCCCGGCCTCGGAACTGGCATAGGACAGGGTGTCGCTGCCGAGGCCGCCGTCGATCACGTCCGCGCCGGTCCCGCCCTGCAGCGTGTCGCGCCCGCCCTCGCCGAAGAGGGCATCGTTCCCGGCCCCGCCGTAGAGCGTGTCGTCGTCGTCCCCCGCATGCAGCCGGTCGGCCCCGTCGCCGCCGCTCAGCGTGTCCGCCCCGGTGCCGCCGAAGACCGTGTCGTCCGCGCCCCCGCCATAGAGCCGGTCGTCGTCCGCACCGCCCCAGAGCGTGTCGTTATCGGTGCCGCCATTGAGAGTGTCGGCGCCCGGGCCGGCGGTCAGGCGGTCGGTTCCCGAACCGCCCTGCAGCACGTCGTCCCCGCCGCCCCCATCGAGGCTGTCCGCGCCCGGCCCGCCGAGCAGGACATCGTTGCCGTCGCCGCCGTAGATCGTGTCGTCGTCGCCGCTGCCATCCAGCGTGTCGTTGCCCGCATTGCCCGAGATCGTGTCCCGCCCGGTCGTGCCGACAAGCGTGTCGTTGCTGCTGCCCCCGAAATATTCGGCCATCGGTCCGCCCTGAGGTAATCGGCCGCGCGACCCGGGCCCGGCGGATCCGGCCCTCGGTCGGGCGACCTCGGTCTTCTAGGGCTCATACCCTGACGAAATCCTAAGACGGCCACCGGGCCGAGTTGTGGAGCGGGCGTGGACGATTGCGGCCGTCCCGCCGTGTCGTCGCCGCAATGCGGCGCGCTGGTGGCGAGGCCGGGCAACGGGCGGGACCGGCGGGGCATCGGTGCCGCGCTTGTGCGCCGCCGGGCCCCCCGCTACTCCTCTGCCGCGACATCATGCGAGGGGGGAGGATCGCCCGTGAGGATCGGAGCACCGAAGGAGATCGCGCCGGGCGAGGCGCGGGTCGCGATGACCCCCGCCTCGGTCCGCGACCTGGCCAGGCTGGGCCATCAGAGCCTAATCGAGGCCGGGGCGGGGCGGGCCGCGGGCTTTGCCGACGATGCCTACCGCGAGGCGGGGGCCGAGGTGGTGCCGGACGCCGCCGCGCTGTGGTCGCAGGCCGACATCGTGGTCAAGGTGCGCCCGCCGCAGGACGAGGAGGTCGACCGGCTCGACGCCGACAAGACGCTGATCTCCCTCTTCCATCCGGGCCAGAACGCCGATCTGCTGGACCGGGTGAACGGCACCGGCGCCACGCTCGTGGCGATGGACATGGTCCCCAGGATCAGCCGGGCGCAGAAGATGGACGCCCTCTCGTCCATGGCCAACATCGCCGGCTACCGCGCGGTGATCGAGGCGGGCAGCCATTTCGGCCGCTTCTTCACCGGGCAGGTGACGGCGGCCGGCAAGGTGCCCCCGGCGAAGGTCCTGGTCGTCGGGGCCGGCGTCGCCGGCCTCGCCGCGATCGGCACCGCCACCTCGCTCGGCGCGATCACCTACGCCTTCGACGTGCGCCCCGAAGTGGCCGAGCAGATCGAGAGCATGGGCGCCGAGTTCGTCTATCTCGACTTCGAGGAGGGCGGGCAGGACAGTTCCGCGACGGGCGGCTACGCCGCGCCCTCCAGCCCCGAATTCCGCGAGAAGCAGCTCGAGAAGTTCCGCGCCCTCGCGCCCGAGATGGACATCGTCATCACCACCGCGCTGATCCCGGGCCGGGACGCGCCGGTCCTGTGGACCGCCGACATGGTGGCGGCGATGAAGCCCGGTTCGGTGATCGTGGACCTTGCGGCCGAGCGGGGCGGGAACTGCGAGCTGACGGTCCCGGACGAGAGGATCGTCACCGAGGGCGGCGTGACCATCGTCGGCTACACCGACTTTCCCTCCCGCATGGCGCAGCAGAGCTCGACCCTCTACGCGACCAACATCCGGCACATGATCGCCGACCTCACCCCGGGCAAGGACGGGGTGATCGTCCACGACATGGAGGACGACGTGATCCGCGGCGCCACCGCCGCCAAGGGGCACGAGATCACCTATCCGCCGCCCCGGCCCAGGACCGCCGCCATCGCCGCCGCGCCGAAGCGCGAGAAGCCGAAAGTGCCGACGGCGCAGGAGAAGCGGGCGGCCGAGGCCGCCGCGTTCCGGCGCGAGACGCGTGTGCAGGTCGGCTTGATCGCGGGCGGGGCGGTGCTGCTGCTGCTCGTCGGGCTCGTCGCGCCGCCCAGCTTCATGCAGCACTTCATCGTCTTCGTGCTCAGCTGTTTCGTCGGCTTCCAGGTGATCTGGGGGGTCGCGCACAGCCTGCACACGCCGCTCATGGCGATCACCAACGCGATCTCCTCGATCATCATCCTCGGCGCGCTGCTGCAGATCGGATCGGGGTCGTTCCTCGTGATCCTGCTGGGCGCGCTGGCCGTCTTCATGGCCGGGATCAACATCGTCGGCGGCTTCATGGTGACTCGCCGGATGCTCGCCATGTTCCAGAAGTCGTAAGGGGGCCGCGGGAATGGAAAACGGGTTCACCGTGGCCGCCTATGTCGTGGCGGCCGTCCTCTTCATCCTCTCGCTCGGCGGGCTGTCGGGACAGGAGAGCGCCAAGCGCGCGGTCTGGTACGGCATCGCCGGCATGGCCCTCGCCGTCTTCGCCACGCTGATCGGGCCGGGCTCGGGGCTGTGGCTGCTGTCGCTGCTGCTGATCGCGGGCGGCGGGGCAATCGGCTGGCAGGTCGCGAACCGGGTCCGGATGACGGGCATGCCCGAACTGGTGGCCGCGATGCATTCGCTCGTCGGCCTCGCCGCCGTCTTCGTCGGCTACAACGCCTTCATCGAGCTCGGCCGCGTGGCCGAGGCGCATGCCGCGATGGGCGTGCCGTTCCCGCTGCCGGACGCGCTGAGCGCCGAGGCGCTGGTGGTCGCGGCGACCCTGACCGAGCGGTTCCGCGGCTTTGCCGCCGTCGTCGCGCACAAGAGCGCGGTGGAGGTGTCGATCCTGCGGGTCGAGCTGTTCCTCGGGATCTTCATCGGCGCCGTGACCTTCACCGGATCGGTCGTCGCCTTCCTCAAGCTGTCGGGGCGTGTGACCTCCCGGGCCGAGAAGCTGCCGGGCGGGCACCTGCTGAACGCCGGCGCGGCGATCCTGTCGGTGGTCTTCCTCTTCATGTTCGTCGGCTACGAGGGCGGCGCGGGCGGCTGGCCGCTGGCGCTGATGACGCTGCTCGCGCTGTTCATCGGCTATCACCTGATCATGGGGATCGGCGGCGCCGACATGCCCGTCGTCGTCTCGATGCTGAACTCCTATTCGGGCTGGGCGGCAGCGGCGATCGGCTTCTCGCTGTCGAACGATCTGCTGATCGTGACCGGCGCGCTGGTCGGCTCGTCCGGCGCGATCCTGAGCTACATCATGTGCCGCGCGATGAACCGCAGCTTCGTCTCGGTGATCCTCGGGGGCTTCGGCGGCACGTCCGGCCCCGCGATGGAAGTGTCGGGCGAGCAGGTGGCCATCGACGCCGACGGCGTCGCCGCCCTGCTGGAAGAGGCGGACAGCGTCGTCATCGTGCCGGGCTACGGCATGGCCGTGGCGCAGGCGCAGGGCTCGGTGGCCGAGCTCGTGCGGCGGCTGCGGGGCAGCGGCAAGCAGGTGCGCTTCGGCATCCATCCCGTCGCCGGCCGCCTGCCGGGGCACATGAACGTGCTTCTCGCCGAGGCGAAGGTGCCCTACGACATCGTGCTCGAGATGGACGAGATCAACGACGACTTCCCCGCCACGGACGTGGTCATCGTGATCGGCTCGAACGACATCGTGAACCCAGCCGCGCAGGACGATCCGAACTCCCCCATCGCCGGCATGCCGGTACTGGAGGTCTGGAAGGCCAAGCATGTCATCGTCTCGAAGCGGGGGCAGGGCACCGGCTATTCGGGGATCGAGAACCCGCTCTTCTTCAAGGAGAACACGCGGATGTTCTACGGCGACGCGAAGGCCTCGCTCGACGCGCTCCTGCCCAAGATCGGCTGAGGGGGCCGCCACCCGCTCGCCCCGCCGGGCCCGCAGGGGCGTCGCCCCGAGCGGGGCGCGCCCGCCGGGCCGCAACGGGCCGGGAGACCGAACGGCACGCGCGGTCGCGTCGCCCACGCGCGGTCGCGTCGCCCCGGGGGGACATCGGATCCCGGCGCGGGCCGGGCGGCCGCGCCCCTTCAACCCGGACGAGGCGCCGGTCGGAGGCGACCGCCATGCCGGGGCCCGGCCGCGCGGGCGCGGGCGGGTCCGGACCCGTGTTCGGACCCGGACGGTGACCCGGCCCGCGGCCTCCGCCTCCGCCACCGCCGGGCGGCCGCCTCCTTCGCCCTGGCAGGGAAGCCGCCGCTCAGTCCGGGCGGCGCAGGATCAGGACCTCGGACGTGTCCTCGCCATGCCCCTCGGGGGCCTTCGCGGGATCGGCGTAGTTGCGCTCCACCTCGCGGTGGGGGGGCCCGATCAGGCCGGCCGCGCGCAGGCGGTCCAGCTCCAGGTCGAACGCCCCCTCAAAGACCTCGCTGTTCACCGCGATCACCGCGATCCCGCCCGGCACCAGAAGCCGCAGCAGCGGCCCGAGCGCGCCCGGGCCGACATGGCCGTGGGTGAACATCCCCGAGCTGACGAGGCCGCGATAGCTGCCCTCCGGCAGGTCCGGGCCCGCGCCGAGGTCGCGCTCGTGCAGGGCGCGGTAGATCCCCTTGGCCCGCGCCCGGTCCAGCATCTCGGGCGAGAGGTCCAGCCCGTCGACCACGGCGCCGTCCGGCAGCGCCGCGCCGACCGCGCCGGTGCCGCAGCCGACATCGAGGCAGGGCCACGCCCCGCCGGACCGCATGTAATGCCCCGCGACCGCGAGCGGCAGGCGGTAGCCGTGGCGGTCGGTGAAGTCGCTGTCGTAGGTCGCCGCCCAGTCCCGGTAGAGGCGGCGGTTGTCGTCCGCGCCGCTCAGCCGGTAGGCGCGCTCGAGATCGGGTCCGTCTGTCATGGACCCCAGTCTAGCCGGCCGGGCCCGGCCGGGCAAACGCGGCTTGCCGGCGGGGCGGTGCGGGATAGCTGATCGCTGCAAGAACAAGGAGCCGCCCCATGTCCGCGCCGCGATCCGCCATCGACACCCTCGCCCCCGCGCAGCGCGCGGCGCTTGCCGCGCTGGGCGTGACCACCGACGAGGGCCTCGCCGCGACGCCGGTCGACACGCTCCTGGCCGTGCCGGGCATGGACCGGAGCGCGGCGCGGGCGCTGGTCTCCCGGGCCCGGGGGGAAGTGGAGCCCGAGGACGAGACCTCGCGCGGGACGCTTCCACCGGACCGGCCGGCGGACTGAATCCACCGCCCGGCGGAGCGGTGGAGTGATGGCGGTACGGCCTGCAGGCGCGGACCCCTGGAACGCCGCCGGCGCGACATTGCCCGCTGACGCAGGGGAAAGACCGCTTTCCGGGCAGGGCACGAAAATGAATTCTTGATCGGGGACGGATTCTGCCCCATGTCGGCGCGCACAGACGCCAACGCACGCGCCTCTGGCCACGCCCGGGAGGATCCCCCGACAGGATCCACTGGACCGGCACGCGCACACGCAGCGACGGTAACGTCTCCCCAAGCACTGGTCGGGTCCCGCGGGGCCCGGGTTCTTCAGGAGATGAGATGACCCAGCAGATTCAGCCCACGCCCGAAACGCGCCTGCCCGTGCAGAACCGGCTGGAGGCCTATGCCGCCACCGCGACCTTCGACCGGCCGACGCTGGTCCTCGACGTCGACCGGATGGAGGAGCAGTACCACGCGCTGAAGCGCGGCCTCGGCCGGGCCGATATCCACTACGCCGTGAAGGCCAATCCCCACCGCGCGATCCTCGAGCGGCTGATCGCGCTGGGATCCCATTTCGACGCCGCCTCGCGCGGCGAGATCGAGCTCTGCCTGTCGCTCGGCGCGCGGGCGGAACACGTCTCGTTCGGCAACACGATCAAGCGGGCGGCGGACATCGCCTGGGCCCATTCCGCCGGGATCACCGTCTTCGCCGCCGATTGCACGCAGGAGCTGGACAAGATCGCCGCGAACGCCCCGGGCGCGCAGGTCTATATCCGCCTCATCGTCGAGACATCGAACGCGGACTGGCCGCTGACGCGCAAGTTCGGCTGCGACCGCGCGATGGCGCTGGAGCTTCTGGATTACGCCAGGGAGCTGGGGCTGACGCCGCTCGGCTTCTCGTTCCATGTCGGCAGCCAGACCCGGCGCGCCGAGTTCTGGGAGCCGACGCTGGCCGAGATGGCCGAGGTCTGGGCCGACGCGAAGGCGGCCGGCCATGCGCTGCGGCTGATCAATATCGGCGGCGGCTTCCCCGCCTTCTACGGCGAGGCGATCGAGGCCCCGACCGATTACGCCGCCCATGTCATGCGGCTGGTCGAGGAGGCCTTTCCCGGCGCCGAGAGGATCATGGCCGAGCCGGGCCGCGGCCTCGTCGCGGAAGCCGGCGTGATCGCCTGCGAGGTGATGCTCGCCTCGCGCAAGTCCGAGCGCGACATGCACCGCTGGGTCTACCTGTCGATCGGCCGGTTCTCGGGCCTCGCCGAGACGGAAGGCGAGGCGATCCGCTACGAGTTCGTCACCGAGAAGGATGGCGGCCCGACGGGTCCCTGCATCCTCGCCGGGCCGTCCTGCGACAGCGCCGACGTGCTCTACGAGAAGCGCCCGATGCACCTTCCCCTCGCGCTCGAGGCCGGGGACAGGGTGCTGATCCGCAATACCGGAGCCTATACCTCGACCTATTCCTCGGTCTGCTTCAACGGCTTTCCGCCGCTCGACGTGATCGCGATCTGAGCGGGCCCGCCGTCGGCTGCCGCCGGCGGGGGCCAGGGGGCGCTGCCCCCGCTGCCTTCGGCAGCCCCCCCGGAGTATTTCCGGCAAGATAAGGGGGCAGGCGGTCCCGGCCTTCCGCCGGCCGGCCTGCCCGCGTCATTCGGCGGGCTCGATCGCGTGGCGGAGGCGGTCCGGCGCGGGGGCGGCCTCGGGCCAGAGCCGGGTGCGCCCGAGCGCGGCGAGGGCGAGGATCCCGCCGACGACATTCGCGACGACGGCCGCGCCGACGATGCCGGCGAAGCCGAAGACCGTCACTCCGGCCCAGGCCAGCGGCAGGTAGAGCGCGAGGATCCGCGTCAGGCTGAGCGCCATCGACCAGACCGCCCTGTCCCGGGCGTTCATCGCGGCATTGGCGACGATGACGAAGCCGTAGCCGGCCAGGCTCCATCCCACGACGCGCAGATAGGTGGCGGCGACCTCGCGTTCCGCCTCGGACGGGGCGAGCAGCCCGGCCACGGGACCGGCGGCGAAGGCCAGCAGCAGCCCCGCCGCGAGGCCGTAGACGAGGCAGGTGCCGAGCGCGATCATCGTGCCGCGGCCGGCCCGCTCGCGCTGTCCGGCGCCCCAGGCCTGCCCGACCACCGGGCCGATGCCGGAGGACAGGGCCAGCAGCGGCACGATGGCGAGCGACTGCACCCGCGTCGCGGCGCCGAAGCCGGCGACGGCCTCGGTTCCCAGCGTCGCGACTGCCGCCGTCACCGCCGCCATTCCGGCGGGATTGATGGCGTTGGAGAAGGCGGCGGGCGCGCCGATGCGGAAGAGCTCGTGCATCGAGCGGGCGATATGCCGGAGCGGCGCGCCGCAGGGGGCGAGCAGCCCCTCGCGCCAGGCCCAGGCGGCGATGCCGAGCGCGGCGAGGGTGCGGGCGACGAAGGTGGCCATCGCCGCGCCCCCGGTTCCGAGGCCGGGGATCGGGCCCCAGCCGAAGATCAGGACCGGGTCGAGCGCGATGTTCACGATCGCGGCCCCGACCATCGTCGTCATGGCGACGCCGGCCCGGCCATGCGCCCGGAACACCGCGTTCAGCTGCATCATCAGGACGAGGAAGGGAAAGGAGAGCGCCCACCACGGGACGTAGGCCGCGATCTCCGCCATCGGGCCGTCGCCCGCCCCGATCAGACGGAAGAGCGGGCCGGAGAAGAGCCAGAAGAGCGTCGCCACGATCCCGGCCAGCGCCATGCCGGTGCCGACCGCGTGCAGGCCCCGACGCACGACGTCCTCCCCGTCCTCGCCGCGGCCGATCGCCTGCGAGACCATCGCGTTGGCGGCCGCCGACAGCCCGATGGACAGCGAGGTGATCGCCGTCGTGACGGGATAGATGTAGCCGACCGCGGCGAGCGGCGCGCCGCCCAGCTGGCCGAGGAAGAACGCGTCGGCGAGGCCGACCGACAGCACGCCCGCGATGCCCAGCATCATCGGCCCCGACACGCTGGCGAGCGCGCGCCACACCGGGCCTTCGTTCAGATCGCGACTTCGCCCCGCCATGCGGCCGTTCCCTTCGTCGTCCGGAGGCGAACGGCGGGGCGGGGGACGGGTTCCCCGGTCAGGCGGCGCGGGCCCGCGACACGTCGTCCATCGCCTCGGCGGCGAGGGCGAAGCTGCGGCGCCGCGCCTCGGGATCGTGGATCATGCCGGTCAGCATGATCTCGTCCGGGCGGTAGGCGTCGAGCAGGTCCGCGAGCTGCCGTCGCACCGTCGCGGGCGCGCCGACCGCCGAGACGCTCAGCGCCTCCGCCGCGCCGGCCAGGACCTGCGGCGGCACCTCGGACGCGATGTCGCGGACCGGCGCGGGCAGGCGTCCGGGCTTGCCGGTGCGCAGCCGCGCGAAGGCCAGCATCTGCGACGAACGCAGATACTCCGCCTCGGCGTCGGTGTCGGCGACCACTGCGCCTGCGGCCATCATGACATGCGGCTCGGCCAACCGTTTCGACGGGCGGAAGCCGGCGCGATAGGTCGCGATGGCGTCCCCGAGCATCGCGGGGGCGAAATGCGAGGCGAAGGCGTAGGGCAGGCCCAGATAGGCCGCGAGCTGCGCGCCGAAGAGCGAGGAGCCGAGGATCCAGACCGGCAGGCCGGGGGCGGGGATCGCGGTCACCGGGGCCTCTCCGGCCGCATCGTCGAGATAGCCGATCAGCTCCACCACGTCGTCGGGGAACCTGTCGGCGCTCTGCCCGTAGCGGCGCAGCGCCCGCATCGTCAGCTGGTCGGTGCCGGGCGCGCGGCCGAGGCCGAGCTCGATCCGCCCCGGATGCAGCGCGTTCAGCGTGCCGAACTGCTCGGCCACGACGAGCGGCGGGTGGTTCGGCAGCATGATGCCGCCCGCCCCGACCCTGATCGAATTTGTGGCCTGCGCGACGGCGCCGATCACCACGGCGGTCGCGGCCGAGGCGATGCCGGGCATGTTGTGATGCTCGGCCAGCCAGAAGCGGGCATAGCCGTGCTCCTCGGCCGAGCGGGCGAGGGCGATCGTCGCCTCCAGCGCCTCGGCGGGGGTCTGGGCATCGGTGACGGGGGCGAGGTCGAGGAGGGAATACCGGGTCATGCGGGCGATCTAGGCATCGCGGCCGCCGGGGGGAAGGGGGTCATCCCGGTCCGCCGCGCTCTGCGAGGTCCTTCGGGTCGGGCCAGGCGAGGGAGGGGCCGGGGGGTGCGGCCCGGGGATCGGCGCGTCCGGCCGGCCGCGGAGCCTCGCCCCGGACCGGCGGGGTGCCGTCGGGGCCCGGCGTAGCGGTCCCGGACGCGACGGGCCTAGAGGAGTCGGGCCTGGAGGGGTCGGGCCTGGAGGTCTTGGGCGGGGACGCGTCTCGGGCGGAGGGGGCGGCCATCGCCGGCGTGCCGCGGGACGAAGGGGCGGCGGGCGGGGCCCCGACCGCCGCATCCGGGCCGGGCCGGCCGGACTCCCCGGGGGCGGTGTCCACGGAGGGCGTGGGGGCGGCGGCGGAGGGTCCGGCATCCGGTTCCGCCGGAGCGGAGCGGGTGGTGGCGGAGCGGGTGGTGGCGGTGCGCGGAACCTTCGGACCGTCCGGCTCCGAGGGTGGGCGGGTCTGAAGCGGGGCGGCCGACCGGCCCGGTTCCGTGCGCCCTTCCGGTACGTTCGGCCGCTTGGCGGCGGCGGCGGTGGCCGCTGCGACCGGATCGGCGTCGGCGGCCTGCGCCCCGGGCCCGGTCGGTGGCCCGTCCCCGCTCTCCAGCGGGGGCGCCGCCGGGCCGACAGCGCGGGCGGGCGCCCGGTCCGCAGCGCGGGTGGCCCAGTGCGGCGGCGGGGCGGCGGCCGAGGCGCCGTGGATCTCGACCATGCCGGGATCGGCGAGGAAGCAGGCGGAGAGATGGGCGTCGCCGACCGGATAGGCCTGCGGCGGCATCTCGGCGCAGATCGCCATCCGGTAGCGGCAATCGGGGGCGTGCGGGCAGCCGGGGGCGGGTCGAAGCCGCGGCGCCTCTGCCGGTACGGTGCCGGCGCTCAGGGCACGGGTGAAGGGGTGCGCGGCAGCGCCGGGCAGGGCGGCTGGCGGCGCCTCCTCCATCGCGCGGCCGGCATGCAGCACGACGATCCCGTCCGCGCCCGACAGGTCCTCGAGCCGGTCCGACACGACCAGCGCCCCCGGCCCGCCCGGTCCGAGCAGCCGGCGCAGGTCGCCCGGCAGGCATGTCCCGATCCGCGGCGCCTGCACGACGACGAGATCGGGCGCGCCGGCGACCGCGAGGGCCAGCGCGGCCCGGGCACGGTCCCCGGGCTCCAGCGCGGCCGGCCGTCGGGTCAGCGCCGCGCCCGGCTCTGCGATCCCCGCGCGGCGCAGCAGGTCCAGCGCCGCCGCCTCCCGCGCGCGACGGGGCAGACCGCGCAGGGCCCGCCGCAGCTGCGCGCCGAGCGTGCGGCGTCTCGCGGACGGCTCCGCGCCAGCCAGCGCGATGCGGCCGCGCACGCGCCCCTGCCACCGCGCGGGCTCCTGTCCGACCAGCTCCTCGCCGGCCAGCCGGACCGATCCCGAGATCACGGTCGTGCCGGTCCGGCGCGCCCGGCCGAACAGCGCGAGCACCGCGTCCTCGGCCCCCGCTTCCGGACGGGCGAGGAGTCCGATCACCCTCCCGCGCGGCACGGCCAGGTCGAGCCCGTCCACCAGGTGCCGGACCCGCCGCCAGCGGCGATGCACGACCCGGAGGCCCCGCAGGACCAGCGCCGCTTCCTCTTCGTCCATCCGCTGCCCCTTCCTCAAGGCGCGCCAGCAAGCGGCCCGCCCGGTCAGGCTAGCCCGGCCGGGGGGCGGCGCGCCAGCCGCCCGGGGCCGGTCCGCGGCCGATGGTCTCGCCGGATTCCCCGGGCCCCGGCGAAGCCGGTCGCGGTCTCCGGCCCGGACCGGCGCGCCCGGTCCCCGGACCCCGATCCGTCCCGAGCCGGGCGGCGCGATCTGCCCGCTTGACCCTGCCGGGCGGTCGCCGCAGCCTCGCCCCGCCGGGGCCGGTCGTTCCGGCACCATGCCACGGCCCGGCCGCCCGCCGCGCCGGACCCCATGCCCAGCTTGACGGACGGACCCGCATGAATCTTCCCGGCATTCCCATCACCGGGGCGACGCCCATCGCCCATCCCGGCCCGCCCCCGCGCGAGGCGGATGTCGTCGTCGTCGGCGGCGGGATCGTCGGGGTGATGACCGGCTGGTTCCTGGCCAAGGCGGGGCTGCGGGCGGTCGTGCTCGAGAAGGGCCGCGTCGCGGGGGAGCAGTCGGGCCGCAACTGGGGCTGGGTGCGCCAGCAGGGCCGCGACGCGGCCGAGCTGCCCATCATGATGGAGGCGCACCGCTTCTGGCAGGGCTTGCCGGACGCGGCGAAGGATGCGGTCGGGCTCGGCCAGCCGGGCGTGCTCTACCTCGCCGAGGACGATGCCGCGCTCGCCCGGTACGACAGCTGGCTCGACACGGCGCGGCAGCACCAGCTCGATACCCGCCTCCTCTCGGGGGACGAGGTGGCGCGGCTTCTGCCCGGTGCCTCGCGCCGCTATGCCGGCGGCCTGCACACCCCCTCCGACCTCAAGGCCGAGCCATGGATCGCGCTGCCCGTCCTGGCGCGGATGGCGGCGGAGGAGGGGCTGACCCTCGTCGAGGGCTGCGCCGTGCGGGGGCTGCTGCGCGAGGGCGGCCGGGTCGCGGGCGTGGCGACCGAGGCGGGCGAGATCCGCGCCCCGGAGGTGGTCGTCGCGGGCGGTGCCTGGTCGCGGCTGCTTCTGGGCGCCGAGGGGGTGGCCATTCCCCAGCTCTCGGTCCGCGCCACGGTCGTGGCGACCGCGCCGGGGCCCGAGGTCGCCGGGGTGAGCGGGGTCGAGAGCGGCCTCGCCTTTCGCCGCCGCTCGGATGGCGGCTATACGCTTGCGGGGGGCGGCTTCCACGAGCTCTTCATCGGGCGCGACGCCTTCGCCTCGCTGCGCGCCTTCCTCCCCCAGATCCGGAACGATCCGTTCGGGCATCGCTTCCTGCCGATGGCGCCGAAGGGCTACCCCGACGCCTGGGGCACGCCCCGCCGTTGGTCGCTCGACGCGCCCTCGCCCTTCGAGGCGGTGCGGGTGCTCGACCCGCGGCCGAACGCGGCCAAGGTGCGCCAGCTTCCGGCGGCCTTCGCCAGGCTGTTTCCGCAGGCGGGCGAGGTGCGCGCCCGGGCGGCCTGGGCGGGGATGATCGACACGATGCCGGACGAGGTGCCGGTCGTGGACCGCGTGGCGGCGATCCCCGGCCTGACCGTCGCCACCGGGATGAGCGGGCACGGCTTCGGCATCGGGCCCGGCATGGGCCGCGTCGTCGCGGACCTCGTGCGGGGCCGCGCGCCGGGACACGATCTGCACCGTTTCCGGCTGTCGCGCTTCAACGACGGCTCGCCCCTGGTCATGGGACCGACCTTCTGAGGGCGGGAGGGGGGCGCCCTCTCTGCACTCTTCCCGCCCGAGCGGTTCGGGCGAGATGGGGGGCGGACGGGGCGCCGCGCCCCCGGGACGCGGCGCAGGCGACGGGGCTGCCGCCGGGACGGGGTTGTGACCGGGGCGGGCGCGCCCCATTCTGGGTCCCAAGTCCCGCCAGAAGGAGCCGCCGATGCCCGTCCGCAACCGTTTCGCCGAGATGCTGCCCCAGATCACGGAGTGGCGGCGCGACCTGCACGCCCATCCCGAGATCCTGTTCGACACGCACCGCACCTCCTCCCTCGTGGCGGAGAGGCTCCGCGAGTTCGGATGCGACGAGGTGGAGACCGGGATCGGCCGGACCGGCGTCGTCGGCGTGATCCGCGGACGCGCCGACACGTCCGGTCGGGTCGTCGGCCTGCGCGCCGACATGGACGCGCTGCCGATTACCGAGGCGACGGGTCTGCCCCATGCCAGCACCCACGAGGGCGCGATGCATGCCTGCGGCCATGACGGGCACACCGCCATGCTGCTGGGCGCGGCGCAGTACCTGGCCGAGACGCGCAATTTCGACGGCACGGTCGTCGTGATCTTCCAGCCCGCAGAAGAGGGCGGCGGCGGCGGTCGCGAGATGTGCGCCGACGGAATGATGGACCGCTTCGGCGTGCAGGAGGTCTACGGCATGCACAACTGGCCCGGCATTCCGACCGGGCAGTTCGCGATCCGCCCCGGCCCGTTCTTCGCCGCGACGGACCAGTTCGAGATCGCGATCCACGGGCGCGGCGGCCACGCCGCCAAGCCGCACGAGGCGGTGGACAGCACGCTCACCGCTGCCCACGTCGTGCTGGCCCTGCAGAGCATCGCCGCGCGCAACGTAGATCCGGTCGAGCAGGTCGTGGTCTCGGTCACGTCCTTCGAGACCTCGTCGAAGGCGTTCAACGTCCTGCCCGCGCGGGTCCACATCAAGGGCACGATCCGGACCCTGTCGAACGAGGTGCGCGCCCAGGCCCGGGATCGGCTGCGGGCGATCGCCGAGGGCACCGCCGCCGCCTACGGGGCACGGGCGGAGGTGACGCTGCACGACGGCTATCCGGTGATGGCGAATCACGAGACCGAGACCGGCTACGCCGCCGAGGTGGCGCGGGCCGTGTCCGGCGATTGCGCCGATGCCGCCCTGATCATGGGGGGCGAGGATTTCGCCTACATGCTCGAGGAACGGCCCGGGGCCTACATCCTCGTCGGCAACGGCGACAGCGCGCCGGTCCACCATCCCGAATACGACTTCAACGACGAGGCGATCCCCGCCGGCTGTTCCTGGTGGGCGGGCATCGTCGAGAGCCGGATGCCGCTGGCGGGATAGCCGGGCGGGACCGTCCTGGTCCCGTCACCGGGGGCGGGGCGGCGCCTTCCGGGCCGCGGGTCCGTGGCTCGGTCTCTCGCCCCGGGAAGAGGGCTCACC
Organism: Wenxinia saemankumensis; assembly: GCF_900141735.1. Lineage (GTDB taxonomy): Bacteria > Pseudomonadota > Alphaproteobacteria > Rhodobacterales > Rhodobacteraceae > Wenxinia > Wenxinia saemankumensis. The sequence continues at coordinate 472,704 of NZ_FQYO01000001.1, read as the reverse complement.
ACCGATAGCCCGGACCCCTTGGGCGCGCGTCGCCGCCAGCCGGCCCGGGGCCCGGACCGGCCCCCATCTTCGCGGGGATCGGGAATACCCGGTCCGCCCGTCGGCGCCCGCGCCCGGCGCGGGCAGGGCCGGGCTCAGGGCAGGTAATCGGTCGGGTCGAGCACTTCCTGCCCGCGATAGACGCGGAAATGCAGGAAGGACGGATCGCCCGCCCGCACCGCGCCGATCTGCTGGCCGCGGCTCACCGTGTCGCCGGTCTCGATGCTCAGCTGGTCGAGATGGGTGTAGATCGTCAGCAGCTCGTTCGCGTGCCGGATCACCACGATCTGGATGCCGTTCGCATCGGTGGTGATCGCGCGCACCGTGCCGGCATCTGCGGCGCGGACCGGGCTGCCCGCGCCCGCGCCGATATCGATCCCCTCGGTCCGTCCGGGGGCGAAGTCGCGGATGATCGACCCCTCGACGGGGCGGGCGAAGGCGGCCGAGGGCGCCTCGCTGGGGGCGAGCTCGGGCGAGGCGACGGGCGGCTCCTCCGCCTCGGCGCTCTCGGACGGGCTCGGCAGGTCCTCTTCCGGCAGCGGCTGTGCGGCGGAGGGCGGGGTCGGCGCGACCGAGCCCTCGCCCGGGCGCGGCTCGGGCGTGGCGGCGGGGGCGGCCGCCGGCGCCGGGGCGGCCGCGGGGGTCGCCGACGGGGCGGTCGAGCGCGGGATCATCAGCTGCTGGCCCTCGCGCACGGCGAGGTCGGGGCCGAGGCCGTTCCATTCGGCGATGGTCCGCACCGGCACGTCGTAGGTCCGGGCGATCGAATAGGCGGTCTCGCCGCGCTGGACCGGGTGGCGGATCGGCTCGGCCCCCGCGGGGATCGCGGGCGCGGGCGCCGGGGTCGAGAGGGGGGCCGGCGCGGCGGCCGGGAGGGGCGCGGGCGCCGCGCCGGCATCGGCCCGGTCGATCGCCGCCGAGGCGAGGTCGGTCACGCTGACGGTGCCGCTGCCGGCGAGCGGGGCCGGGCTGGCGGCGGCGACCGGTGCGCCGGTGGCGGCGCTCGGCTCGGCGACGCGGCCGGGCAGGGCCAGCACCTCGTCCCGCCGAAGGGGCGTGCCCGGCTCGAGCCCGTTGTAGCTGGCGAGCGTCGCGGAGGAGAGGCCGAGCCGCCCGGCGATCGAGTCGACGGTGTCGCCCGGCTGGGCCACGACGACCTGGTAATTGGGGTAGGAGATGACGCCGCGCGCATCGGGCCGCGGCCGGTCGGCGAAGCTCGCCGCCGCCTCGGCGGTCGAGAAACCGTCGCCCCGCCGTCGGAGGTCGGCATCCGGCATCGCGCTGCACCCGGTGAGGATCACCGCCATCAGGACCGGTCCCGCCCCGTTCAGCACCCGTCCCGGGCGCCCGTTGCCGTCGCGTCGCGTCATGTCCCGTATCTCCTGCTCGCTGCCCGGAGGGCCGGTCTTGCCGCCGGTTCCCCGTCTGCCGTGTCCTTGCGGCCCCGGTCCGTCGGCGGGCGGGGGATGCCCTGCCTCGGGCGCGGGGTCAATCCTGCCCCAGCCCCTCGACGAGCGGAACGAAGCGCACCTCGCGCAGCTCCTCGTAGTGGTAGCCGGTCTCGTGCCGGGTGACGCGGATCAGGCTCTGCACGTGGTCCGACTGCCCCACCGGCAGGACCATGATACCGCCCACGCGCAGCTGCGCCAAGAGCGGGGGCGGCGGATCCTCGGCCGCCGCGGTGACAAGGATGCGGTCGAAGGGCGATTGTTCGGGCAGGCCGAAGGATCCGTCGGAGGTGGCTGCGACGATGTTCACGAGGCCCATCGCCTCGAAGGTGGCGCGCGCCTCGGCCACCAGCCGGCGGTAGCGATCCACGGTGTAGACGCGGCGCGCCAGCAGGCTGAGGATCGCGGCCTGGTAACCCGAGCCGGTGCCCACCTCGAGCACCTTGTCCCGCGGCTGCACGTCGAGCGCCTGCGTCATCAGCCCCACGACCGAAGGCTGCGAGATCGTCTGCCCGCAGGCGATCGGCAGCGGCATGTCCTCCCAGGCGCGGTCGGCGAAGAGGCCGCGCACGAAGGCCGAGCGGTCGATCCGTTCCATCGCCTCGAGCGTGCGCCTGTCCGTCACCCCGCGCGAGCGCAGGGTGAAGAGGAACTGCATCAGTTCCTCGGCGCTCGCGCTCACGCCAGCGCCCCGGCCACCGCGTCGAGGGCGGCGTGGTCGGTGAAATCGGCCCGCATCGGCACGACCGAGATCCAGCCGTCGAGATTGGCGGCGGCGTCGGTCCCCGCGGGAGACGCGACCTGCTGGTCGCCGCTGCGGATCCACAGGAACCTGCGGCCGGAGGGCGAATCCTGGGCCGCGATCTCCATCGCGATGCCGGGCCGGCGGCCCTGCGGGGTCGCCATCGCACCCCGCACCTCGGCCGCCGGGACCGGCGGGAAGTTGACGTTGTGGAAGAGACCGTAGCCGGTCCTGTCCGCCGTCATCGTCGGGATCAGTCGGCGGACCAGGTCGGCGCCATGCGCCCGCGCCGCCTCGAACGGGTCGGCGAGGTCGCGGTTGCCGGGACCGTAGAACTGCGACAGCGCGATCGCCGGCACCCCCTGCAGCGCCGCCTCGAGCGCCGCCCCCAGAGTGCCGGAATAGAGCGCGCTCTCGGCGGCGTTGTTGCCGCGGTTGACGCCCGACAGGACGAGATCCGGCGGCGAGCCCGCCATCACCTCGAAGAGGGCCGCCAGCACGCAATCGGCCGGGCTGCCCTCGGCCGCCCAGCGGCGGGGGGCGAGTTCGGCGACGTGGAAGGGGCGCGAATAGCTGATGCAATGGGCGACGCCCGATTGCTCGAAGGCGGGGGCGACGGTCCAGACCTCGCCGCCGTCGCCCGCGACCTGCGCCGCGATCTCCTCCAGCGCGGCAAGGCCCGGCGCGTTGATCCCGTCGTCGTTCGTGATGAGTATCCGCATGGCGCCTTTCTAGGGGCGCCCCCGCGCGGACGGAACCGGGGCGGGGCGCGGCGGCGGGGATGGGGCGCGGGTTGCGCCCGCGCGGCCACAGGGGCGCGGTCCTTCCGCCCCGGGCCGCCCCGGGCCGCCCCGGGGCCGCCACGCGCCGCCACGCGCCGCCACGCGCCGCCGCGGGCCGCCGCGGGCGCGTCCCGGGGCGCGCCGCCCGGGACGCGCCGTCCCCGGCCGGGCGGGGCCCGCGGATCGGCGCCGCCGGCGCGGCGATCGGGGCTCGACACGGGCGCCGCGTCGTCTAGGGTGCGCCCCGCGCGAGGAGGGCCAGCCATGTATATCGGGATCGACCTGGGAACGTCGGGGCTCAAGGCCCTGCTCATCGACGAGCGGCAGAGGGCAGTCGCGGAAGAGACGATCCCCCTGACCGTCCAGCGCCCGCGGGACGGCTGGTCCGAGCAGGACCCCGCCTCGTGGATCGCCGCCTGCGGCGAGGCGATGCGCGCCCTCGCGGCGAAGGCCGATCTCGGCGCCGTCCGCGGCATCGGCCTCAGCGGGCACATGCACGGCGCGACGCTGCTCGGCGCCGACGACCATCCGCTGCGGCCCTGCATCCTGTGGAACGACACCCGCGCCCACGAGGAGGCGGCGGCGCTCGATTCCGATCCGCAGTTCCGGCAGATCACCGGCAACATCGTCTTTCCCGGCTTCACCGCGCCCAAGCTGCTCTGGGTGGCGAAGCACGAGCCGGACATCTTCGCCGCGACCCGCAAGGTGCTGCTGCCCAAGGATTACCTGCGGCTCTGGCTCACCGGCCGCCACGTGGCCGAGATGTCCGACGCCGCCGGCACGGCCTGGTTCGATACCGGCCGCCGCTGCTGGTCCGAGGCGCTGCTCGAGGCCACCACGATGGACCTGTCCTACATGCCCGACCTCGTCGAGGGGTCCGAGGTGTCGGGCACGCTGCGCCCCGACCTGGCGAAGGGCTGGGGCCTGCCCGAGGGCGTGGTGATCGCGGGCGGGGGCGGCGACAACGCGGCCTCCGGCGTGGGCGTGGGCGTGGTCAAGGCCGGGCAGGCCTTCGTCTCTCTCGGCACGTCGGGGGTGCTCTTCGCCGCCTCGGACGCCTACCAGCCCGACTCGGCGAGCGCGGTCCACACCTTCTGCCACGCCCTGCCGGACACCTGGCACCAGATGGGCGTGATCCTCGCCGCCGCGGATGCGCTGAACTGGTGGGGCCGCGTCGCGGGCGCGGACGCCTCCGCGCTGACCGGCGCGCTCGGCCCGGTCCGGGCCCCGGGGCGCGCCGTCTTCCTGCCCTATCTGGGGGGCGAGCGGACGCCGCATAACGACGCCGCGGTGCGCGGCAGCTTCCACGGGCTCGACCACGTCACCGACCGCGACGCGATGACCCGCGCCGTGCTCGAGGGCGTGACCTTCGCGATCCGCGACAGCTACGACGCGCTGACCTCCACCGGCACCCGGATCGACCGGCTGATCGCGGTCGGGGGCGGGTCGAAATCCGACTACTGGGTCGGCGCCATCGCGACGGCCCTGAACATTCCCGTCGAGATCCCGCAGGCCGGCGATTTCGGCGGTGCCTTCGGCGCGGCGCGCCTCGCCATGATGGCCGCGACCGGCGCCGGGGCGGAGATCGCGACCCCGCCCGACATCGCCCGCACCGTCGAGCCGGCCGGCGATCTGACCGAGGCCTTCGCCGAAGGCCACGCGCGGTACCGCGCAGCCTATACCAAACCCCGAAACTGAGGTTCCCGATGACCGATTTCTTCAAGGGCATGTCGCCCGTCAAGTACGAAGGCCCCGAGTCCGAAAACGATTACGCCTTCCGGCACTACAACCCGGACGAGATCGTCATGGGCAAGCGCCTGGAGGATCACCTCCGCTTCTCGGTGGCCTACTGGCATTCCTTCGCCTGGCAGGGCGGCGATCCCTTCGGCGGCCAGACCTTCGAGCGGCCCTGGTTCGGCGACTCGCTCGACCTGGCGAAGATGAAGGCCGACGTCGCCTTCGAGATGTTCGACATCCTGGACGTGCCGTTCTTCTGCTTCCACGACGCGGACATCCGCCCCGAGGGCAAGGACTTCAGGGAGAACACCGACAACCTCAAGGCCGTCGTCGACTACATCGAGGGCAAGATGGAGGGCTCGAAGGCGAAGCTTCTCTGGGGCACGGCCAACCTCTTCACGCATCGCCGCTACATGTCGGGCGCCGCGACCAATCCCGATCCGGAGGTCTTCGCCTTCGCCGCCGCGACGGTGAAGACCTGCATCGACGCGACGAAGCAGCTGAACGGCCAGAACTACGTCCTCTGGGGCGGGCGCGAGGGCTACGAGACGCTGCTGAACACCGACCTCAAGAAGGAGCGCCAGCAGGCCGGCCGCTTCCTGACGATGGTCGTGGACTACGCGAAGAAGATCGGCTTCGACGGCACGATCCTGATCGAGCCCAAGCCGCAGGAGCCGTCCAAGCACCAGTACGATTACGACGTCGCCACGGTCTACGGCTTCCTCAAGGAGTTCGGGCTGGAGAACGACGTGAAGCTGAACCTCGAGCAGGGCCACGCGATCCTCGCCGGGCACAGCTTCGAGCACGAGCTGGCGCTGGCCGGGTCGATGGGGCTGCTCGGCTCGATCGACATGAACCGGAACGACTACCAGTCCGGCTGGGATACCGACCAGTTCCCGAACAACGTCCCCGAGGTCGCGCTGGCCTATTACGAGGTGCTGAAGGCGGGCGGCTTCTCGACCGGCGGCACCAATTTCGACGCCAAGCTGCGGCGCCAGTCGCTCGACCCCGAGGACCTGATCCTCGGCCATGTCGGCGCGATGGATGTCTGCGCGGCGGGCCTCAAGGCGGCGGCCAGGATGCTGGAGGACGGCAAGCTCGAGGCGGCGCGCGATGCCCGCTATGCCGGCTGGGAGGGATCGGACCTGCTGTCCAGCGATCTCGGCGCCATCGCCGACAGGGTACTGGCCGAGGGGATCAATCCCGCGCCCAGATCCGGCCGGCAGGAGCGGCTCGAGAACCTGGTCAACCGCTACCTCTGAGGCGGGGGCCGCGCTTGCCCGGGCGGCGCGCCCGTGGCAGGCCGGTCGCCGGAGTATTTTCGGCAAGATAAGGGGGGCAGGGCACGCCTTGCCCCCCCTTCGTCACGGAGGCGGCGATGAGCGTCTGGGATTTCTGGATCGACCGGGGCGGCACCTTCACCGACGTGGTGGGCCGCGATCCGGACGGCGGGCTCCATCCGCTAAAGCTGCTGAGCGAGAATCCGGGCGTCTACGAGGACGCCGCGATCGAGGGGATCCGCCGGCTGCTGGGCGGGGCCATCGAGCCCGGCCGGATCGGCACCGTGAAGATGGGCACGACCGTCGCCACCAATGCGCTGCTGGAGCGCAAGGGCGACCGGGTGCTGCTGCTGATCACGAAGGGGTTCCGCGACGCGCTGCGGCTCGCCTACCAGGCGCGGCCCGACATCTTCGCCAAGGAGATCTTGCTGCCGGACATGCTCTACGAGCGGGTCGTCGAGGTGGACGAGCGCGTACGCGCGGACGGCACGGTGGAGCGCGCGCTCGACCCCGCCGCCGCGCGCGCGGCGCTGGCGGAGGCGAAGGCGGACGGGATCGACGCGGTGGCCATCGTCCTGATGCATGCCTGGGCCCATCCCGCGCACGAGGCCGCGCTGGCGGCCGCCGCGCGCGAGGCGGGGTTCGGGCAGGTCAGCGTCAGCCACGAGGTCTCGCCGCTGGTCAAGCTGGTGGGCCGCGGCGACACGACGGTGGTCGACGCCTATCTCACGCCGATCCTGTCGCGCTACGTCGCCCGCGTCGCGGAGGCGCTGGGGGCGACCCCGGCGGGCGCGCCGGGGCCGGTACTGCAGTTCATGATGTCCTCGGGCGGGATGACGGCGGCCGAGGCGTTCCAGGGCAAGGACGCGATCCTCTCGGGCCCCGCCGGCGGCGTCGTCGGTATGGTCGAGACGGCCCGCGCGGCGGGCTGGGACCGGGTGATCGGCTTCGACATGGGCGGCACCTCGACCGATGTCGCCCATAGCGCGGGCGAGTACGAGCGGGCCTTCGACACCGAGGTGGCGGGGGTGCGGATCCGGGCGCCGATGATGCGCATCCATACCGTCGCGGCGGGGGGCGGCTCGATCCTGCATGCCGAGCCGGGGCGGTTCCGGGTGGGGCCGGATTCCGCCGGCGCCGATCCCGGGCCCGCCGCCTACCGGCGGGGCGGGCCGCTGACCGTGACGGATGCAAACGTCATGCTCGGCAAGCTGCAGCCCGACCTCTTCCCCTCCATCTTCGGCCCCGGCCAGGACCAGCCGCTGGACCGGGACGCCGTCGCTTCCCGCTTCGCCGGGATCGCGGAGCGCGAGGGGAAATCTGCCGAGGAGGTGGCCGAGGGCTTCGTGCGGATCGCGGTGCAGAACATGGCGAACGCGATCAAGAAGATCAGCGTCCAGCGCGGCTACGACGTGACGCGCTACCTTCTGAATTCCTTCGGCGGGGCGGGCGGGCAGCATGCCTGCCTGGTCGCCGACGCGCTGGGGATGGAGGCGGTGCTGGTGCATCCTCTCTCGGGTCTGCTCAGCGCCTACGGGATCGGGCTGGCGCGGGTCTCGGCCTCGCGCCAGCAGGGGCTGGTGCGCGACCTCTCCTCGGACAGCCGGGACGCGCTGGGCGCCACGATCGACGAGCTGTCGCGCGCCGTCGCCGCCGATCTCGCGGCGCAGGGGGTCACCCGGCACGACCGGGCCGTGCGCCTGCATCTGCGCTACGAGGGGACGGATACCGCGCTGCCGGTCGCCTATGCTGGCGAGATGGACGGGGCGGGGGCGGCCTTCGAGGCAGCCCACCGCGCGCAGTTCGGCTTCCTCTCGCCCGGCCGGGCCATCGTGATCGAGGCGGTCGAGGTCGAGGGGACGGAAACGCGGCCGGACGCGAGCGCCCCGGACGTCGCGCGCGCCGAACCGCGCGACGCCGCCGGGGCCGGGACGCGGCGCCTGTTCTCCAGCGGGGAATGGCACGACGCGCAGATCCATCGCCGCGAGGCGATGGCGCCCGGGATGCGCGCGCGGGGCCCGGCGCTGATCATCGAGGCGAACCAGACCATCGTGGTCGAGCCGGGCTGGACGGCCGAGCTCACCGCCGCCGACCACATCCTGCTGAGCCGGCACGAGGCCGCGCCGCGCCAGCTGGCGGCCGGGACCGAGGCCGACCCGATCCTGCTGGAGGTGTTCAACAACCTCTTCATGAACATCGCCGAGCAGATGGGCGTGGCCCTGCAGAACACGGCGCAGTCGGTCAACATCAAGGAACGGCTCGATTTCTCCTGCGCGGTGTTCGACGCCTCGGGCGCGCTGGTGGCGAACGCGCCGCACATGCCGGTGCATCTGGGCAGCATGGACCGCTCGGTCGAGGCGATCATCCGCCAGAACGAGACGATCCGGCCGGGCGACGTCTTCGCGCTCAACGCGCCCTACAATGGCGGCACGCACCTGCCGGACATCACCGTGGTCTCGCCGGTCTTCGACGAATGCGGGACCGAGATCCTGTTCTGGGTGGCGAGCCGGGGCCATTTCGCCGATGTCGGCGGCACCGCGCCGGGGTCGATGACGCCGCTCGCCACATCCGTCGACGAGGAGGGGGTGCTCATCGACAACTTCCTGCTCTGCGAGGAGGGCGTGTTCCGCGAGGAGGCGACGCTGCATCTGCTGACGGACCATCCCTATCCGTGCCGCAATCCGGCTATGAACATCGCCGACCTCAAGGCACATGTCGCCGCCAACGAGCGCGGCGCGGCCGAGCTGCGGCGCATGGTGGGCGAGTTCGGGCTGGACGTCGTGCAGGCCTATATGGGCCACGTGCAGGACAACGCGGCCGAGGAGGTCGCGCGGCTGATCGGGCGGCTCTCGGATTGCGAGGCGTCCTACGAGACCGATACCGGGCAGACGATCCGGGTGCGGATCACGGTGGACCGCGAGGCGCGCCGCGCGACGGTCGACTTCACCGGCACGTCGGCGGCGATGGAGAACAACTTCAACGCTCCCGAGCCGGTGGCGCGGGCCGCCGTGCTCTACGTCTTCCGGGTGATGGTCGAGAGCCCGATCCCGATGAACGCGGGCTGCCTGCGGCACGTGGACATCGTGATCCCCGACGGGTCCATGCTGCGGCCCGCCTATCCGCGCGCCGTGGTGGCGGGCAATGTCGAGACCTCGCAGCACGTCACGAACACGCTCTTCATGGCGCTGGGGAGCCTCGCCAACGCGCAGGGCACGATGAACAACCTGACCTTCGGCAACGACGCCTACCAGTATTACGAGACGATCTGTTCCGGCTCTCCCGCCGGGGTGATGAACGACGGGCGGGGCTTTGCTGGGACGGCGGGGGTGCATACCCACATGACCAATTCGCGCCTGACCGATCCCGAGGTGCTCGAGATGCGGTTCCCGGTGCTGCTCGAGGAATTCGCGCTGCGGGACGGGTCGGGTGGCGCGGGGGCGTGCCCCGGCGGGGACGGCACGCGCCGGACCATCCGCTTCCTGGCAGAGATGGACTGCGCGATCCTGTCCTCGCACCGTGCCCGCCCGCCGGAGGGGATCGCGGGCGGGGGCCCCGGCGAGGTCGGACGGACCGAGATCCGCCGGGCGGACGGGTCGGTCGAGCGGCTGCCCGCCTGCGCGCAGACAAGGCTGGCCCCGGGCGAGGCGGTCACGGTGGTGACGCCGACACCGGGGGGCTACGGCGCGGCCCAGGGATCGGCGCGCTGACCGGACACGGGGGCGGGGGCGCTGCCCCCGTCGCCTGACGGCGACTCCCCCGGAGTATTTGCGGCAAGATAAGAGCGATGACGCGCGAGGCGCGACTCCGCAAGGCCCGGGGACCGGTATGCTGACGGGATTCGGGGGAGGGGGCGCTGCCCCCGTCGCCTGGCGGCGACTCCCCCGGAGTATTTCGGGCAAGATAAGGGGGCGGGGGCGCGCGGGGGGAGACGGCTCAGAGCCGCGCGAGACGCTCCGTCAGCAGGGCGTAGAAGCCCTCCGCGTCCACGTCCCCGATGAAGGTCGCGTTCGGCGCCCTGTCCGTCACCCGCCACCAATCGGCGACGGTCATTCCGAGGGTGAGATCCGAGCCGGTCTCGATTTCGACATTGATGTGGCGACCGGAGAAGAGGTCGGGCTTCAGCAGCCAGGCGATGACGAGGGGGTCGTGCAGCGGCGCGCCCTCCGAGCCGTATTTCTCCTTGTCGAAGCGCTCGAAGAAATCCGTCCAGGCGGCGACCATGTCGCCGACCCTGGTGCCCATCGCGCGGAAGGCGTCGACGCGGGCCTTCGTGGCCAGCGCCTTGTGCGTGACGTCGAGTGGCAGGACGGTGATCGGCCGGCCGCAGCGGAACACCGCCGCCGCCGCATCGGGATCGACATAGATGTTGAACTCGGCCGCGGGCGTGATGTTGCCCACCTCGAAATAGGCGCCGCCCATCAGGACGATGGCCTGGACCCGCTCCACCACGTCGAGGGCGCGGGCGAAGGCGGTGGCGATGTTCGTCAGCGGCCCGAGCGGGCAGAGGATCACGCTGCCGGCGGGCTCGCGCCGCAGGGTCTCGACGATCCAGTCGACGGCATGGCCCTCCGCCAGGGGCATCGTCGGCTCGGGCAGCTCCGGCCCGTCGAGCCCGGTCTTGCCGTGGACATGCTCGGCCGTGACGAGGGGGCGCGACATCGGCGCGTCGCAGCCGGCGCGGACCCCGATGTCGGGGCGGCCGGCCAGTTCGCAGACGATCCGCGCATTGCGCTCGGTTAGGGCCAGGGGCACGTTGCCGGCCACCGCGGTGATGCCCAGCACGTCCAGCTCGGGCGAGGCGAGGGCGAGCAGGATCGCGACGGCGTCGTCCTGGCCGGGATCGGTGTCGATGATGATCTTCTGAGGCATCGGGCGCGTCTCCGGTCAGGGGCCCCTTCGGGGCGTCGTCTCCCCTTTCAACCAGACGGGGGAGCGGGGCGCCAGAGCGCGACATGATGACGCTCGGCGTCGCCTGGCGCAGGGCAGGGGCGCGGCCCGGCCATCCATGGCCGATGCCGGCGGGGCAGGGAGGACGCCCCCTCGCGGTAAGGGGGCGAGCCGTGGCACGATGATCGCCTGGACGGTCCCCGCAGCCCGGGGGCCAAGGACTCCGGCCCCGCGCCCCTGTCCGGCAGCATTCCTCCCCAGGGGCGCCGGCGAAAGGGGAGCGGGTCCGGTCCTCGGCCGGCCAGTCCTCGGCCGGCCGGTCCGCACGGACGGGGGCGGCGTCGTTCGATACGGGGGCTGCCGGGGCCGGGGAAACTGGAGCCGGTCAGAAGGTCCGCCGGCCCCGCCCCGCGGCGCGCCGACCCGGCACGCCTCGCCCCCGACGACCGGGGCGACGGAAATGCGGGCGGAGTCAGCCGTGGCCGCGCGACAGGGCGGCGACGCCGGTCCGCGCCACCTCCATCAGGCCGAGCGGGCGCATCAGGTCGGCGAAGGCGTCGACCTTCTCGGGCGTGCCCGTCACCTCGAAGACGAAGCTCTCGAGCGTCGAATCCACGACCGAGGCCCGGAAGATGTCGGCGAGGCGCAGCGCCTCGACCCGCTTGTCGCCCGTGCCCTTCACCTTGAAGAGCGCCAGTTCGCGCTCGACGCTGGCCCCCTCGACCGTCAGGTCGTGCACGTCGTGCACGACCACGATCCGGCCGAGCTGCGCCTTGATCTGCTCGATCACCTGCGGCGTGCCGGAGGTGACGATCGTGATCCGGGACCGGTGTCCCTCGTGGTCGATCTCGGCCACGGTCAGGCTCTCGATGTTGTAGCCGCGCCCGGAGAACAGGCCGATCACCCGGGCCAGCACGCCGGGTTCGTTCTCGACCACGACGGCGAGGGTGTGCCGCTCGACCGTCTCGGACCAGTCGGGGCGCAGGTTGTAGGCCGAATGGCTGGTCGAGCCCTTCTCGATGTTGAGGGACATGGGATTTCCTTGCTCGTCAGGCGCCGCAATCGAAGCGCGCATCGTAGGTGTTGACGCCCATCCGCTGGGTCATCTCGGTCACGTCGCAGCCGGTGGCCATCACCACCGCCGCCTCGGCGTTGCGGAAGAGGCGCGCCTGGTTGGCGATCCCGGTCGAGTAGTTGCGCACCATCGCGCGCCGCCCCTCGACCGCGACGTCGAAGACATCGCCGCCGATCTCGATCCGCTCGCCGCGACCGGCGAGGTCGACGACCCCGTCGCCGGAACAGGCGGCGAGCAGCAGCGGCAGGGCGAGGGGGAGGGCGCGCCGCATCAGACCAGCGCGGCCCCCGCCGAATCGATCACGCCCTGCGTGCTCGCCTCGCCCAGCAGCATCTCGTTATGGGCCTTGCCCGAGGGGATCATCGGGAAGCAGTTCTCGTGCTTCTCGACGAGGCAATCGAGGATGACCGGCCCGTCATGGTCCAGCATCTCCCGGATCGCGTCGTCGAGGTCCGCCGGGTCGCTCACCTGGATGCCCTTGGCCCCGAAGGCCTCGGCCAGCTTGACGAAATCCGGCAGCGCCTCGGACCAGCTCGACGAATAGCGCTCGCCGTGCAGCAGCTCCTGCCACTGGCGGACCATGCCGAGCCGTTCGTTGTTGAGGATGAACTGCTTGACCGGCAGGCGGTACTGCATCGCCGTGCCCATCTCCTGCATGTTCATCAGCCAGGACGCCTCGCCCGCGACGTTGATGACCAGCGCGTCCGGATGCGCGAGCTGCACGCCGATCGAGGCGGGGAAGCCGTAGCCCATCGTGCCGAGCCCGCCGGAGGTCATCCAGCGGTTCGGTGCCTCGAAGCCCATGTACTGCGCCGCCCACATCTGGTGCTGGCCGACCTCGGTCGTGATGTAGCGGTCGCGCCCCTTGGTCAGCGCCTCGAGCCGCTGGACGGCATGCTGCGGCTTGATCGTGCGCTCCGACGGCTTGAAGGCGAGGCAGTCGACCGCGCGCCATTCGTCGATCTGCGTCCACCAGCCCTGCAGCGCCTCGCGCTCCAGCCTCCGGCCGCGCGATTTCCAGACGTTCAGGATATCCTCGAGCGCGTGGGCCACGTCGCCGAGGATCGGGATGTCAACATGGATGACCTTGTTGATGGACGAGGCGTCGATGTCGATATGCGCCTTGATCGATTGCGGCGAGAAGCTGTCGGTGCGGCCGGTGATGCGGTCGTCGAACCGGGCGCCGACGCAGATCATCAGGTCGCAGCCATGCATCGTCATGTTGGCCTCGTAGGTGCCGTGCATGCCGAGCATCCCCAGCCAGGCGGGGCCGGAGGCGGGGTAGGCGCCGAGGCCCATCAGCGTCGAGGTGATCGGGATGTTCGTCGCCCCGACCAGTTCGCGCAGCAGCTGGCTGGCGGCGGGGCCCGAATTGATGACGCCGCCCCCGGTATAGAGGACCGGGCGCTCGGCCCGCTCCATCGCCTCGACCAGCGCCTCGATCGGGGCGGGGTCGGCCTTCACCTTCGGCTGGTAATGGGACTTCACCGCCTGCTTCTGCGTGTACTCGGCCGAGGCGAACTGCACGTCCTTGGGGATGTCGACCAGGACCGGGCCGGGCCGGCCGGAGGTGGCGACGTGGAACGCCTCGTGGATCGTGCCGGACAGCTTCGCCGGATCCTTCACCAGCCAGTTGTGCTTGGTGCAGGGGCGGGTGATCCCGACCGTGTCCGCCTCCTGGAACCCGTCCGAACCGATGAGGAAGGTCGGGACCTGGCCCGTCAGCACGACGAGCGGGATGGAATCGAGCAGCGCGTCGGTCAGCCCGGTCACGGCGTTCGTCGCGCCGGGGCCGGAGGTCACGAGCGCGACGCCGGGCTTGCCGGTCGAGCGGGCATAGCCCTCGGCCGCATGGATCGCGCCCTGTTCGTGCCGGACGAGGATGTGGCGGATGTCGTTCTGCTGGAAGATCTCGTCGTAGATCGGCAGCACGGCGCCGCCCGGATAGCCGAACACGACCTCCACGCCCTGATCCTTCAGCGCCTGGACCACCATCTTCGCGCCCGTCATTCCGGGCCGGTTCGCTTGCGCTGGCATCTCTCGCTCCTCGCGTCTCGCCACTCGGGTCTTGCCGACAAAAAAGCCCCCGGAAATCCGAGGGCGCATGGGTCTGGATATGGATCCTGCCGTCACCGGCCCATGCGCATGATCTTCCCTACGATTACAAGGACGGTGCTCATCCCGGCTCTCCTGTCGTGCGGGGCGGACTTATGCATGCGCGGCAGGACGCGTCAACCGGGCGGCGCGGATAAAATGTCGCGCCGGCGCGATCCGGCGCAACAAGATTTCACGATCAGGCCGCCCCGAGGACCCAGATCGCTTCCCAGGGCTCCAGCACGAGGCGTCCCGCCTCGATCCGGTCGCGGGGCTCCACGCTGCCGGCGAGGCCCGCGCCGGTCACGGCGAGCTCGGGGTCGATCTCGGCCTCCGCCCGCTCGGAGGAGAGGTTGGCAACGACCGCCAGGCGCAGCCCCTCATGGGTGCGCGTATAGGCCCAGACCTGCGGATGCTCGGGCAGGAACAGGCGCGTCCGGCCATGGACCAGCACCGGCTGCTCCTTGCGCAGCGCGACGAGGCGGCGGTAGAGCGCGAAGACCCCCTCGGGATCGGCGCGGTCGGCGGCGATGTTCACCTCCTCGGCATTCGACGGAAAGCCGATCCAGGGCGCGCCGGTCGTGAAGCCGTGGCCCGGCCCCGCCTCCCACGCGACGGGGGCGCGGGCATTGTCGCGGCTGTTGCGGCCCGCGCCGCGCAGGAAGTCGGGCTCGTCCATCCCGGCCTCCAGGCTTTCGCGGTGCATGTTGAGCGTCTCGACATCGCGGTATTCGTCGATCGAGGTGAAGCCGGCATTGGTGAAGCCCGCCTCCTCGCCCTGGTAGATGTAGGGCGTGCCCTGAAGCCCGTGCAGCGCCAGCGCCAGCGCCCGGGCCGAGCGGACGCGCCATTCCCCCGCATCGCCGAAGGACGAGACCGCGCGCGGCAGGTCGTGGTTCGACCAGAACAGCGCGCCGGGCCCGAACGGGGCCAGCACGTCCTGCCAGTCCTGGAAGACGCGTTTCAGTGTCGGCAGCTGGAAATCGAGCGGCTTCCACTTGCCGTGCGCTTCGTCCCAATGGGCGCTTATATGGGCGAACTGGAAGAGGGTGTGCAGCTCGTCCCGGTCCGGATCGACATAGAGCGGCGCCGTCTCCGGCGTGACCGACCACGTCTCGCCCACGGTCAGCAGGTCGGACCCGGCCAGCACCTCGCGGTGCATTTCCTGCAGGCGCTCGTGAAGGGTGGGGCCGTCGGTCAGGATGCCCGCGTCGATGTCCTTGCCGATATGGTCGATCACGTCCATGCGGAAGCCGGCGATGCCCCGGTCCCGCCACCAGCGCATCATGTCCCAGATCTCGGCCCGCATCGCGGGATTGTCCCAGTTGAGGTCCGGCTGGCCCGGATCGAAGAGGGCGAGGTAGTACTGCCCAGTCGCCTCGTGCAGGTGCCAGGCGGGGCCGCCGAAATAGGACCGCAGGTCGCTGGGCGGCCCGCCGCCCGGGGCCGGGTCGCGCCAGACGTAGAAGTCGCGGAACTCGGCGCCGCGCCCGGTCAGCGCATTCCGGAACCAGGCGTGCTGGTCGCTCGAATGGTTCACCACGAGGTCCATGACGATGCCGATGCCGCGCGCCTTCGCCTCGGCAATCAGCCTGTCCATGTCCGCCATCGTGCCGAAGCGCGGCTCGATGGCGCGGTAATCGCTGATGTCGTAGCCGTTGTCGGCCAGCGGCGAGGCATAGACGGGCGACAGCCAGATGAACCCGATCCCGAGATCGGACAGGTGGTCGAGACGGGACGTGATGCCGGGAATGTCCCCGATCCCGTCGCCGTTCGAATCCTGGAAGCTCAGCGGATAGACCTGATAGCCGACCTTGTCGGCCCACCAGCGCTCGGACATTGATCTGCCTCCCTCAGGGCTTGAGCCGGCCGGTCCCGGCGGGGTCGTGCTTGGCCTGGCGCTCGATCTCGCTGTCGATCTCGGCGCCCAGCAGGACGATGTAGGCGGAGAGCCAGAGCCAGGTCAGCAGGATGATCACGCCGCCGAGCGTCCCGAACGTCTCGTTGTACGAGCCGAAATTCGACGCGTAGAAGGTGAAGGCCACGGTGCCGATCACCCACAGAAGCGTCGCGAAGGCCGCGCCGGGCGTGATCCAGCGCCACCGCACCGTCCGGTTCGGCCCGAAGCGGTAGAGGATCGACAGCCCGCCCACGACCACGGCCAGCATCAGCGGCCAGCGCAGGATCTGCGCGGCCAGTTCGGCCTGTGCGCCGAAGCGCACCCAGGCCAGCAGGGTCGGCAGCGCCGCGCCGAGGACCGCGATCAGGAGGAAGCCGACGATCACCCCCAGCGTGAGGACGAAGTTCGTCGCGTAGACTGCCACGAATCCACGCGATTCCTTCACGTCGAACGCGACGTTCAGCCCCTCGACGATCGACTGGATCGCCTTGGAGGCGGAGTAGAACGCGACGAGCAGACCGAAGAGCGCGGCGAGCGTCAGCCCCCCCGTCTCGGACCCGGCGACCGCGGTCGCCTGGTCGATGATGATGTCGGCGGCCCCCTCGGGCAGCATGTTCGCCAGCGACGAGAGCTGGTCGACCAGGATCTGCGGGCTGGTCAGCAACCCCGCCAGCGCCAGCGCCGCGACGATGCCGGGAAACAGCGCGAGCAACCCGTAGAAGGCGCAGCCCGCGGCGATCAGGCTGACATGGTCCTCGACCGATTCGGCGTAGGTGCGCTTGAGCACCGCCCACCAGCCCTGCCCTGCGATGTCGGTCGGCTGGGCGGAGGGATCGGACGGGGGCGGGCGGCTGCCGATGTCCTCGGCGTCGGTCTGGGCTTCGGCCTCGCCCCGGGGCAGTGACCGGGGCCGGGGGGCGGGATGGTCCGCGCGGACGACGCGGTCGCCCTCGCGGCGGTAGAATGGTGGGGCCGTGCGCTCCGCCATGGTCGCTCCTCGCAGTGATCCTGCCTCGCCAACGCGACCTTGCCCGCCCTGTTCCCCCCGGTGGGGAAATCGGTTGGAGCGGCGCGGCCGCCGCGCCAGACTGGCCCCGCCCCGCCCCGCCCCGACCCGAGCCGCCCATGCCCGCCCGTCCGATCCCCGCCCGTCCCATCCCCGTCCTTGCCCTGGCCCTGGCCCTGGTTTGCCAGCCGGCGCTCGTCGCCGCGGGCCCGGGCGAGCGCGACGTGACCCTTGGGGGCGGCGCGCTCGCGGGGACGCTCGCGCAGCCGGACAGACCCGCGCGGGGCGCGGTGCTGCTGCTCCACGGGTTCACCGGCACGCGGGACGAGGCGGCGAGCGCCCCGGTCCCGCGCGGCCTGCTGGGTCACACGGCGGACCGGCTGGCGGAGGCGGGCTGGACGAGCCTCCGGATCGACTTCCGGGGGTCCGGCGAGTCCCTCCGCGACCTGACCTTCGCCGAGACCACGATCGAGGGGCAGGTGGGCGACGCCCTTGCCGCATCGGCCTGGCTGGCGGAGCGGACCGACGGTCCGCTCGTCCTGCTCGGCTTCAGCCAGGGGGGGATGGTCGCGGCGCTCGCGGCGGGCCGGTCCGAGGGGATCGACGCCGTGGTCCTGTGGAACGCGGTCGCGGATCCGCAGGCGACCTACGGCGCGCTGTTTCCCCCCGGCACGCTGGCGCGGATGGCGGCGGCGCCGGGTGGCGCAGTCGCTCCGGTGCCCGGAACGGACCTGTCCCTCGGGCGCGACTTCTTCGCCGGTCTCGCCGCCCTCGACCCGCCGGGGGCGCTGGCCGCGTTCGACGGGCCGCTCCTCGTCGCGCAGGGGCAGTCGGATGGCGTGGTCGCGCCCGCCTCGGCGCAGGCCTTCCTCGCGGCGCATGAGGGGCGCGAACTCTTCGTCCCGGTGGAGGCGGGGCACGCGCTGGGGATCGGGGCCGGGGCCGGGGCGCTGGACGCGCTGATCGATGCCACGCTCGCCTTTCTCCCGGCCGGGATCCCGTAGCGCAGCGCGCTTTCCAGATGCAGGAGGTCCGCCGCGCCGGACCAGGCGGCCAGCCGGTTGACGGCCCAGGGGGCGAGCAGGCGCAGCGGGGCGGGGTCGAGCCGTACGATCCGCCGCGTGCCCTCCCGCGCCCGCGCGACCAGACCCGCCCCCTCCAGCACCGTAAGATGGCCCGAGACCGTCGACTGGGCCAGGCCGAGCCACGCGGTCAGCGCGCCCACGTCCCGCGCCCCGAAGGAGAGCCGGTCCAGGATGCGCCGCCGCACCGGATGGGCGAGGGCGGCGAGCAGGGTGTCGAGATCGGGCGCCACCGCAGCACATTCGCACAGGGGATGTGAACGGGGCCTGAACGCGGGCCCTCGCGCTCGCCCGGGGCGGCGCCCGGCCTAGATCGGCCCTGACCCGAGAAGGAACTGACGGAACGATGCTCGACCTCTGGTACAAGAACGCGGTGGTCTATTGTCTCGATGTCGAGACGTTCATGGACAGCAACGGCGACGGGGTGGGCGATTTCCGCGGCCTCACCGACCGGCTCGACTACCTCGAGGGGCTGGGCGTCACCTGCCTCTGGCTCAATCCCTTCTACCCCACGCCGAACAGGGACAACGGCTACGACATCACCGATTTCTACGGCGTCGATCCGCGGCTCGGCACGCTGGGCGACTTCGTCGAGTTCAGCCGCGCGGCACGCGAGCGGGGGATGATGATCCTCGTCGACCTCGTCGTGAACCACACCTCGATCGACCACCCCTGGTTCGAGGAGGCGCGCGACCCGGACAGCCCGCGCCACGACTGGTACGTCTGGTCCGACAAGAAGCCGGACGACCTCAAGAAGGGCATCGTCTTCCCCGGCGTGCAGGAGGCGGTCTGGACCTACTGCAAGAAGGCCCGGAAGTGGTACATGCACCGCTTCTACGAGTTCCAGCCCGACCTCAACATCGCCAATCCCCGTGTCCGCGAGGAGATCATGCGGATCATGGGCTTCTGGCTCGAGATCGGGGTCAGCGGGTTCCGCGTCGACGCGGTGCCCTATCTCGTCGAGTACAAGGGGCTGAAGGAGGAACCCGACCGCGACCCGATGCTCCTCCTGTCCGAGATGCGCGACTTCCTCTCCTGGCGCCGCGCGGGGACGATCCTGCTGGCCGAGACCAACGTCACCCACGACAAGATCCCGGAATATTTCGGCGGCCACGAATTCGGCACCGACGAGCGGATGCACATGTGCTTCGACTTCCCGCTCAACCAGGCGGTCGCGCTGGCGCTGGTGCGCGGCGATGCCGCGCCGATCCGCGAGGCGATCCTCTCGCGCCCCGTGCCGCCGCCGCTGCAGGCGCAATGGGCCAACTTCCTGCGCAACCACGACGAGCTGTCGCTCGACAAGCTGACCGAGGAAGAGCGGCAGGAGGTGTTCGACGCCTGGGCGCCCGAGGACGGGATGCAGATCTACGGGCGCGGCATCCGCCGCCGGCTCGCCCCGATGCTGGGGGGCGATCCGGCGCGGCTGGCGCTGGCCCATTCGCTGCTCTTCGCGCTGCCGGGCACGCCGGTGATGTGGTACGGCGACGAGATCGGCATGGGCGAGAACCTCGACCTCGACGAGCGCAATTCCGTCCGCACGCCGATGGCGTGGAACGCCGGGGACATGGCGGGCTTCTCCTGCACCGAGGGGGAGCTGGTCCGCCCGCTGGCGAGCGAGGGTCCCTACGATCATCGGAGCGTCAACGTCGCGGCGCAGATCGACAAGGAACATTCCCTCATGGCCGAGCTGCGCCGCCTGATCCGCGCCCGCCGCGCCGCACCCGAGATCGGCTGGGGCGCGTGCTCGGTGATCGAGGACCTGCCGGACGGGGTACTCGGCCTGCGCCACGACTGGCGCGGCAACGCGGTCGTCACCTACCACAATCTCGCCGATTGCGCGGTGGAGGTGAAGCCCGACGTGGGCGACGAAGATCTGAAGGGCCTCCTGCGCTGCGACGAGGACGTCCCTGCCGGAAGCGGCTTCACCCTGCGCCCACACGACTGGAAATGGTACCGGGTGGGCGGCGAGCGGCGCTGAACGGGCGCCCGCCACGGCCCCGGGGCCGGGACGCCGCAGGACGACGCCTCCGGCCTGGCGGGATCGCACCGTTCCCCGGGGGTGGCGGGGCTGCGTCCGGAACGGGACGGCTCCCGGTCGTGCGCTTCGAGGAGATCCGACCGGGATCCCGCGCGACAGCGCGCCCCGAGGCGCCGCGTTCCCTTCAGACTCCGGTGCCCTGCAGCACCCCGTTCTCCAGCGCGTAGCGCGTGAGGCCGGCGGTGGACGAGATGCCGAGCTTGCGCTTGATGTTCTTGCGGTGGGTCTCGACCGTGCGGACCGAGATGTCGAGCTCCCACGCCACTTCCTTGTTCGCCTTGCCCTGGGCAAGGCGCAGCAGGATCTCCTGCTCGCGGCTCGTCAGCGCCTCGCGCCCGTCGGTGGTGCGCGGCGCCATCGAGGACCGGGTGCCCGGGCAGAGATAGCGCTCGCCCGCCATCACGGTGTCGATCGCGACCTTGATCTCGTCGGTCGGCACGTCCTTGAGCACGTAGCCCCGCGCCCCGTGGGCGAGGGCGGCGCCGATATATTCGGGGCTGTCATGCATCGACAGGATCAGCACGCGCGTGCCGGGCCGCCGCTCGAGGATCATCTCGGTCGCGCTGAGCCCGCCCAGCACGGGCATGTTGAGGTCGAGCAGGATCACGTCGGGGGCCAGCGCCTCGACCTGCTCCACCGCCTCGCGGCCGTTGGTGAGGGCGCCGGCCACCTCGATGTCGTCGTAGGTCTCGAGGATCGACTGGATCCCCTCGGCCACCATCGGGTGATCGTCGACGATCAGGACGCGGGTCGGGGTCATGCGGGTTCCTTCCGGGTATCGGCCGGGGGCGGCGGTCCTTCGCCGGGCGCGGGCCTGGCCCCCGGACCTGCGCCGTGCCGGACCGGAACGGGCGCCTCCGCCGGCGGGGCGGCGGGGGGACCCGGCAGTCGGGCGAGGGTCGGGCGGATCCCGGCCCCGGCCGCCTCTCCCGGGCGGGTCTCGCCGGTGCGGCTGCCCGGGGGGAGCATGTGGCTCAGCGGCACCTGCGCCTCGATCACCGTGCCGCGCGCGGTCGAGATCAGGCGCAGCGAGCCGCCGAGCTGCTCCATCCGCTCCTGCATGTTCCGCAGGCCGAGGCCGCCGGATCGCCGGTCCTCGCGCGTCAGGCCCCGCCCGTCGTCGCTGATCCGCAGCAGGGCGCCGCGGCGATGGCCGCGCAGGTGGATGGCGACGGCGGTCGCCCCGGCATGGCGCTCCACGTTGGTCAGCGCCTCCTGCGCGACGCGGTAGAAGGCGATCCGGGCATCGGCGCTGATCCGGTTGCGGAAGACCACCGTCTCGAGATCGGTCTCGATCCCGGTCCGGGCCGAGAAATCCTCGGCCAGCTGCTTCAGCGCCGGCCCGAGGCCGAGATCGTCGAGCAGCCCGGGGCGCAGGTCGCGGCTGATCCGCCGCACCTCCTGCGTGGCCTGTCCGATCCCGGCGATGCCCTTCTCCAGGCTCTCGGCCGCGCGGGCATCGCCCCCGGCCAGCCGCCGCCGCGCCAGTTCCAGCGCGTAGCGCGTCCCGACGAGGATCTGGCTGATCGAATCGTGTAGCTCGCGCGCGACGCGGCCGCGCTCCTCCTCCTGGGTGTCGATCACGCGCTCGGTCAGGGCGCGCAGCTTGGCGTCGGCCAGCCGGCGCTCGCGCAGGTTCAGCACCATGCCGGTGGCGAAGACGCCGATCAGCGCGACGAGGGCGATGGCGACGATCTGCGCCGAGGTCCGGGCGATCCGCGCCTCCACCTCGGCCCGGGCCGCGGCGACCGAGGCCAGTGCGTCGTCGATGAAGACGCCCGTGCCGACGACCCAGCGCCAGTCCTGCAGGCCGTTGACATAGGCGATCATGCGCCCCGTCTCGCCGGTCGAGGGGCGCGGCCAGTCGAATTCGAGAAACCCGCCCCCGGCGCGGGCGATGGCGATCAGCTCGTCCACCACGGCGACGCCGTTCGGATCGGTCAGCCCCGACCAGTCGCGCTCGATCAGCCATGTCTGGCGCGGCGCGACGAGGTTCACCCCGTCATAGTCGAAGACGAAGAAGTAGCCGTCCTGACCGTAGATCATCGAGGCGAGGATCTGCGTCGTCTCCAGCTTCGCCGCCGCATCGTCCGGCGCGGCCCGGCCGTAGACGTTGAGGAAGGCGGTCCGGGCAATGGCGACGTAGTTGCGCAGCTCCTCGCGCGTCGCCTCCAGCATCTGCGCCTCCAGCGCCGCGATCTCGCGGTCGGCGAGCTGCCGGGTCTGGCGGGCATTGACCGCGACGATGAGGGCCGAGGCGAGGACGAGCGGGACCGCCGCCAGAAGGAACACCTTCTGGCCGGTGGACAGCGCCGGAAGCGACCGGCGAGGCAGGGCGGAACGCCACGTCATCGGGCGACATTCATAGCCGCTCGGACGTACCAAGGGAACGGTTCCCTCCCCGCACCGGGTCGTGGCGTTGCGTCGCGGCGGGCGGGGAGGGACCAAGCCGGGAGGGGGCGGCCTGCGCCGGCCCTGGCCCTCCACCCGTCGGGGTCCCGGGGCAGGCAAGGGACAGGGTCGGCGTCACCCTTCCATGCCCGGGGGCGGGTCAGGCCCGGGACGGGTCCGGTTACGCCCTGCGACCGTCAGACCACCCGCGCCGGGCCGTGCCCCCGGGCCTCGCCGGCGGGATCGGACCGGCACGACCCGGCGCGGCGCCGCGCGAGGATCGCAGCGATCCCGCCCTGCCGTCCCCCGCCCCTGGCGCAAGAAACCTGTCCGGGCGGGCCGTCCTACGCACTATCCGGTATTTGCGTTCCGGTAATCCGTACCTAAGGTGCCCGGATCGATAACAGGGACCTGCGGCGCCGGCGAGGAGACGGCGGCGCGCGTGTCGTACAGGGTCCGATCTTGGGAGGAACATCATGGATCGTCGTTCATTCATCCGCGCGACCACCGTCGGCGCGACCGCCGCGGCGGCGTCCGGCCTCGCCGCTCCGGCGATCGCGCAGGGCAACCGCACGCTGACGCTCGTCACCACCTGGGGCCGCGGCCTCGCGGGCGTGCATGACAGCGCCCAGTACTGCGCCGACATGATTACAGCGATGACCGACGGCCAGCTGACGGTCGACCTGCGCGCCGCGGGCGAGCTCGTCGGCGCCTTCGAGGTGTTCGACGCGGTCTCGTCCGGCCAGGCCGACATGTATCACGGGGTCGACTACTACTTCCTCGGCCAGCACCCGGCCCTGTCGTTCTTCAGCCAGATCCCGTTCGGCATGACCTTCATGGAGTACAACAACTGGTGGTACCACGAGGGCGGGATGGAGCTGGGCGACGAGCTCTACTCGATCTTCGGCCTCAAGGCCTTTGCCGCGGGCAATACCGGGCCCCAGTCCGGCGGCTGGTTCGCCTCCGAGATCAACGGCCCCGAGGACTTCCAGGGCCTGCGCTTCCGGATGCCGGGGCAGGGCGGCCAGGTGCTCAGCGCGCTCGGCGCGTCGGTGCAGAACCTGCCCGGCGCCGAGGTCTATCAGGCGCTCGCCTCGAACTCGATCGACGGGACCGAGTGGATCGGCCCCTGGGCGGACGAGAAGGCCGGCTTCCAGGAACTGACGAACTTCTACTACACCGCCGGTTTCCACGAGCCGGGCCCGAACCTGAACCTGACGCTGAACCTCGACGTCTACGAGAGCCTGACGCCCACGCAGCAGCAGATCATCGCCCAGGCCACGACCGCCAGCAACCTGTGGACCATGTCGCTGTTCATGGCGAACAACTCGGCCGCGCTGCAGCGTCTGCAGCAGGGCGGCGTGCAGCTGCTCGAGTTCAACGACGCCGTCTGGGACGCCTTCGGCACCGCCGCGCAGGACGTCATCCAGGAGCCGATGGGCGACGAGCTCTATGCCCGCGTCTACGACAGCTACATGGCCTCGATGCAGAGCTCGGCGCAGTGGATCTCGCGCTCCGAGGGCACGTTCACGCGGCAGCGCGACCGCATCATGGGCTTCTGAACGCCCGGGCGGGGCGGGCCATCCCGGCCCGCCCCCGACCGCCGCGCGCCCGGTCCCGCCCCGCGGGGGCGGGCCGCGTCGCCTGACAGGGACCGGCCGGAGGGCCGGCCCGCCATTCCCGAGGGACAGCACCGATGGAAGACGAGGTCGCGGCGGCCGGCTTCTGGCCGACATACGAGAACGCCTTCACGCGCTTCACCGACCGGCTGATGGGCGCCACGGCGGAGTCCGTGGACGGTAGCGTCGAGGTGACGGGCGGCGCGCTCGTGGCGATCTGGAACGCGATCCTCTACGTGATCGGCGGCCTGATCGAGGTGCCCTACAACGTCGCCTACGCGATCTTCCATCCCGGCGACTGGCTCGCCTGGGTGCCGAATGTCACCTTCTCGGGTTCGATGCCCGACCAGGCCATCGCTGAATCGCTCATGCGCTTCGTCTACTTCGCGGCCTCGAAGGAGCTGTTCTTCTTCCTGCTCTTCGTCTTCCTCGTCATCACGATCGTCGGCTACGTCCGCACCGGTTTCCTCTGGGGGATGGTGCGCGGGCTCGAGGGCTTCGGCAACGCGATCGGGCGGGTCGCGGCCTGGGCGGGCCTGCTCATGGTGCTGCAGCAGATCGTCGTGATCTTCATGCAGCGCGTCTTCGCGGTGTCCGAGATCTCGCTCGGCTTCGGCAGCGTCTTCACCAAGGACGTGAGCTGGTGGTCGGAGGAGCTCAAGCTCTACAATGCCGCCGTCGTCGCGCTCTGCGTGGCCTACACCTTCGTCCAGGGCGGCCATGTGCGGGTCGACCTCGTCTATTCGCCGATCAGCTTCCGCGCCAAGAAGGTGGTGGACATGGTCGGCTCGCTTCTCTTCATGGTTCCGGCCGCGATGCTGATCTGGCTCTACGCCTGGTTCTTCCTCTGGCGGCATCTCGTCGTGCCGAACCCCTCGGCTTCCGAATCGCTCGACCGCCTGCTGAACAAGGCCCGCGCCCTGCGCTGGAACATCGAGACGATCAGCTTCAGCCCCAACGGCTTCAACGGCTACTTCCTGTTCAAGGTCCTGCTCTGCCTCTTCGTCGTGCTGGTCTTCCTGCAGGCCTGCGCCTTCTTCTGGCGGTCCTGGCTGGAATACCGCGAGGGCGAGACGAGCGCCGACCGCTACCGCGACTTCGACCGCGAGCCCGAGCATTCCGCCGACCTTGCCGCGCCGCAGCGCACCCACTGATCAGCACGACCGGGATTCCATACCATGCTCTTCGGACTCGACGGCATCGAGATCGGCCTACTGATCGTCTTCCTGGTGCTCTTCGGGGCGATCCTGTCGGGCTTTCCGGTGGCCTTCGCCATCGCGGGGGCCGGGGTCATCTCCTTCGCGATCATCGCCGCGCTCGACAGCGCGGGGCTGCTGGTCCACCAGGCGATCGACACCTCCTCGCAGGCCTATCGAGACCTGACCGCCAGCGGGGTCCGGCCCGACGCCATATCCGTCTTCCGCTATCCCGAACTGCCACGCGTGGGCGAGCACCTCTTCGCCGGCGGCTGGGAACTCGCGCTCGACCGGAACCTCGGCTTCATCGTCAACCGCATCAATGAGCGCGTGCTGGCGGGGGCCAGCATCGAGACGCTGCTCGCCGTCCTGATGTTCGTGATGATGGGCATCGTGCTGGAACGCAGCCGCATCGCGGACGACCTGCTGACCACGATGGCGCGCGTCTTCGGCCCGCTGCCGGGCGGCCTCGCCGTGTCGATCGTCGTCGTCGGCGCCTTCCTCGCCGCCTCGACCGGGATCGTCGGCGCGACGGTCGTGACGATGGGCCTGCTCGCCCTGCCGACGATGCTCAAGAACGGCTATTCGCCCGAGCTCGCGACCGGCGTCATCGCCGCCTCCGGCACGCTGGGGCAGATCATCCCGCCCTCGATCGTGATCGTTCTGCTCGGCACGCTGGCGGGGGACATCTATTCGACCGCGCAGGAGACGCGCGCCCAGCTCGCCGGTTGCACCGACGCGCTGACCTATCTGGGCGAGCCCGCGGTCGTCTCGGTCGGAACGCTGTTCCAGGCGGCGCTGCTGCCGGGGATCCTGCTCGCGGTGCTCTACGGGGCCTATGCCTTCGGCTACGCGATGCTGAACCCGTCCAAGGCGCCGGCCATGCCCTCGACCGGCACGATGGGACAGCCCGCGCCCCGGTCCGAGAAGCTGGCCTTCTATCTCGGCGTGCCGCTGCTGCTGATCGCGCTCTTCGTCGGGCTGCAATCGGTGAACGTCGTCGGCAGCCAGTCGGTCGTCGTCGACAGCTATTCCCAGGCCGGAACGGGCGCCGCACTGCGCACCAACGTCTCGCCCGATTGCCAGGAGGCGATGATCGAGCTGCACGGCCAGCGCGCCTGGGACGCGGCCGTCGCCCAGCAGGCGGAGATCGACGCCGGCGGCGGCGTGGCGCAGGCCACGCTGCGCACCGAGGAGGAGCGGGCCCAATTGCGGCAGGCGCTCATCGCCTCCGCCGCGCCGATCGGCATAGGCATGGCCATGATCGCGGTCCTCTTCGGGATCCTCTTCTCGCTCGCCCGGGCGGTGGCGCCGCTCGACAGCCCGCGGCCGCTCGTGATCGGCAGCGCCGGGATCGGCCTGCTGCTGCTTGCCGACATCCTGTTCATCGGGCCAACGACCTCGCCGGGGCTGACCGTCGCGTTCATGCTGATCCCGCTCGCGGTGATCCTGTGGGGCGCGCGCGGCGCCGTCGCGATGCTGGCCGAGAACGAGCTTCTGCGCGTCGTCTTCCCGCCGCTGGTGCTGATCGTGGCCGTGCTCGGCTCGATCCTCGGCGGGGTGACCAACCCGACGCCGGCCGCCGCGCTCGGCGCGGGCGGCGCGCTGCTTCTGGCCGCCTACCGCAAGCGGCGCGAGCAGGGCAAAGGGGCGGCGCTGATCCTCTGGGGCTCGGCCGCGATCGTCGTGATGCTGCTGATCGGCTTCAACTTCGACCTGCGGCTGGGCGCCGAGACGGCGACCGGCTGGACGATCATCGCCTATCTCGCGGCCTTCGCCGCCTTCCTCACGGCGATGGCGGGTCTGCTCTATGCCTGCTGGGTGCTCTTCGCGGGAGGGGTGCTGACGCCCGTCGTGCGCGAGACGGCCAAGGTCACGAGCATGGTCTTCACCATCCTCATCGGCTCGCAGCTGCTGAACCTCGTCGTCATCTCCTTCGGGGGAGAGCACTACATCCAGCAGTTCCTGCGCAGCTTCGACAGCGAGTGGACGGTGTTCCTGCTGGTGATGCTGGTGCTGTTCATCCTCGGCTTCGTGCTCGACTTCCTCGAGATCATCTACATCGTCGTGCCCATCGTCGGCCCGGTGATCTACGGGGGCACGCTGGACCCGTCCTGGGTGACGATCATGATCGCGGTGAACCTGCAGACCAGCTTCCTGACCCCGCCCTTCGGCTTCGCGCTGTTCTACCTGCGCGGCGTCGCCCCGCCCTCGGTCACGACGGGACACATTTACCGCGGCGTGATCCCCTTCGTCCTGATCCAGATCGGCGCGCTGCTGATGCTGGCGCTGGTGCCGGGGGTGGTGACCATCGTGCCGAACCTGCTGGGCGGCTAGGGTCTCGGTACCGAGGTACGGGGGGCAAGCGCGCCTGCCGGATGACCCCGTCCGGAATGCGGGGGGCAGCTCGAGCACCGACGACTTCGGGGCGCGGCGGGAGCGGCCGGGGCACCTGGACGCCCTCGCCCGGACCCTTGCCCCTCGCCCCGCTGGACCGCCGGGGTGTCCCGCCTCGCCTGTCCTACCCTCCGGCCTTCCGGGCGCTCGGGGCCATCGGCCTCGGACCGGGGACATTTCTCGCCCGCCCCGGCGCTCGTCGTCTTCGCCGGGGCCTTTCGTCATCGCGACCATGGGGGGCACGGCACTGGTCCGCCTCCGGGCAGGTTTCGTCCCGTTCCACGTGCGGGGAATGGCGGACCCGCGGGTCCTTGCCGCGATCACCTTCGGCATGGCGGTCTGCTTCACGCTTCACTACCGGGTGTCGGCGGCACGGCTGAACCTGCCCCGCCGGCGCGACCCCTGAGGCCGTCTCAGCGTCCGACCGGCCTCACGCCCGGGAGGGTGATCCGCCCCACCTGCTCGGCGATCGGATCGACCGAGAGCGGATGGGTGTCGGCCGAGTAGGCGAAGGGGTCGGTCACGGTCTGCCACTGTCCGCCGCGATAGACCTGCAGCCCCGAGAAATTCGCCTTGTAGCCCATCTTGGGCGATCCCGGCACCCAGTAGCCGAGATAGACGTAAGGCAGCCCCTGTTCGCGGGCGAGGGCGATGTGGTCGAGGATCATGTAGGTTCCCGGCGATTGCGGCTGCAGCGCGGGATCGAAGAACGAGTAGACCATGCTCAGCCCGTCATCGAGCACGTCCGTCAGGCTCGCGGCTGCCAGAGGCGCCTCTCGGCCCGGGGCGGGGGCCTCTCCGGTGCGGTACTCGATCACGCGGGTGCGGATCGGCGTCTCCTCGACCATGGCGGCGAACTCGAACATGTCCATGTCCGCCATCCCCCCGTCGCCATGCCGGCCGTCGAGATAGGTGCGGAAGAGATCGTACTGCTCGTCCGAGGCCCAGGGGCTGGTCGCGGTGCGGGAGAGGGCGGCGTTGCGCCGCATCACCCGCCGCTGCGACTTCGTCGGACGAAAGGCGGCGACGTCGATCCGGGCCGACAGGCACGCCGCGCAATCGGCGCAGGACGGACGGTAGAGCACGTTCTGCGAGCGGCGGAATCCCTGCTTGCTGAGCGCGTCGTTCAACTCGCCCGCCTGCTCGCCCTGCAGCGCGGTGAACAGCTTCCGCTCCATCCGGCCCGCGAGGTAGGGGCAGGGCTGGGGGGCCGTCACGTAGAATTGCGGGGCGAGGGGAAGCGAGTGGCGCATGCGGTCCCTGTCGGCGGAGCGAGGGCAAGGGTAGCGTCCCGCCCCGCCCTCGCCAACCCGGCGATTGCGGTGTCGGCCCTATCGTGAATGGGGCCGGTTGATGGCCGCGGTGCCGAGGACGTGGTCCGTCAGCCCCTGCCCGCGCGGAGTGGCCGCCATCAGCGCCATCGAGACGAGCTGGGCCGGGAAGACCGCCACCGAGAGGGCGTAGCCGCCGGTATGGGCCAGCGCCTCGCCGCCCGACAGGCGCCCGCCGTCATGGCCGCGCAGCTCGATCCCGGTCAGCCGCATGCCCCAGGTGGCCGAGCCGGAGGCGATGGTCCCCCAGCGATAGAGAAAGCCCACGACCGGCACGATGACCGGCAGCAGGAACAGCCCCAGGAACAGAGTGAAGGGCATCAGCGCCAGCGTCGCCAGCCAGATGAGGGCCACGTCGATCACCCAGGCGACCGCGCGCTTGCCCTGCGTGCCGCGATAGAATTCGGGGCGCCCGGCGGGATCGGGCAGGCCGCTGGCGGCGGGGGCGAAGGGGGCGGCGAAGGACATCCTGGTTCTCTCGGTCTGCATGGGGGGTGAGATGGGGGCCGGAACGCGGCCGGTGAAGGGGGAGAGTGGGCGCGGGGGGCGGGGCCTGCGCCCCTCCGTCCGCGCGCCGGGGCCGGACGGGCCGTCCCCCCGATAGGGAACGGCCCTTGCCCGTCAGGCCGCGTCGCGCTCGGGATCGTCGCCGCCGGTGGGGCGGCCCGCCCGCTTGGCACGCTCGTCCATGAACTCGTCGAACTCCGCCTTGTCGCGGGCCTCGCGCAGCCGGGCGAGGAAGGCCTCGAACTCGGCCTGCTCGTCCTCGAGACGGCGCAGGGTGTCGCTGCGGTAGGCGTCGAACGCGGCGTTGCCGGTGCCGCGGAAGCTGCGGGCGGATCGCCGGGACCGGCGGGACGAACAATTCGAGGAGAACATGCGCTTGCTCCAGATCATGTAGGCGAGAAGGGCGAGGCCGATCGGCCAGAAGGCGATGAAGCCGAGGACCATGGCGGCGATCCACGCGCCCTTGCCGCGGTCGTCGAGCCAGGCTTCGGTCTTGCCCAGCCAGGTCTTCGCCTGCACCGTCAGGTCGTCCGCGCGGTGCCGCGGGGGGTGGGTATCGTAGGAACTCATCGTCGTCTGACCTCCCGGTCTGTCGTGGCCCGCTCGGATGTGAACGGCCTTCACATGACGGGATATCGGCAGGGCGGCCGGCGCCTTCAAGAGTGGATGTGAAGGTTTTTCACATGCCCGGTCGGCCTTGGTTTCCAACCGCCTGATGACGCTGGGGAAGTTTTCGCGCTATTCGGTGAAGTCGCCGGGCGCCGCGCCGGTGATCCGCTGCAGATCGGCGGGAGAGATCGGGAAGACGTGGCGCGGCGTGCCCGCCGCCGCCCAGACGATGTCGAACCCCGTCAGGCGCGGGTCGAGCAGGATCGTCATCGGCCCCGTCGCGCCCACCGGCGAGACGCCCCCGATCGCGAAACCCGTCCTCTCGCGCACCTCGGCCCC
Source organism: Wenxinia saemankumensis (assembly GCF_900141735.1). Lineage (GTDB taxonomy): Bacteria > Pseudomonadota > Alphaproteobacteria > Rhodobacterales > Rhodobacteraceae > Wenxinia > Wenxinia saemankumensis. The sequence goes on along the minus strand of NZ_FQYO01000001.1, from coordinate 442,205 downwards.
GTTCGCGGCGGCCAGCGGCTCGCCTACCAGATCGGCCGCCTTCTCGGGCGAGACGCGATTCCCCCCGGCGGTGAGGAAGAGGTAGGTCCTCCGGCTGCGCGCGCCGACGAAGACGATGGACTTGGCGATCTGGTCGAGCTCGCAGCCCACGGCCCGGGCGGCCTGCAGCGCCATCCGGCTTTCGCCGACCTCGCGCGGGCCCTCGGTCAGCCCCGCCTCCTGCAGGGCGGCGGCCACGCGGGCGAGGCTTTTGCTCATGGTCGTCCCTCTCGGCTCTGTGCTGGTCCCGGGATTGACCATACCGCGGGGCCGGGCGCCAGTGTGGCCCGTCCTGCGGGCCGCCGGGGGAAGGCCGCGACCGCCTCGACGGCCCGGGGCCCCGCGACGGCCGCCCCGCCGCGGTTGCCCGCCCCGGCCGCGGGCCCTAGCCTGCCCCCGACCCGCCCCGAGAGGTGCCATGCCCCCCCCGATCCGCAGCCTCGCCGCCCGGCAGACCCGCGCGCCGCGCCCCTTCGATGCCGACAGGGGGCGCGAGGCGCTGGACTGCTTCGATCCCGGCGGGGAGGGGCTGCGCGACCTGATCGCCGGCACCGCCGGGTGCAGCCCCTATCTCGCCGGGCTGATCGCGCGCGAGGCGGAATGGCTGGGCCCCGCCCTCGACGACCCCGAGGGGGCGGTGGACGGCGTGCTGGCCGGGATCGAGGCGCTCGACCTCGGCGAGCTCGACGCCGGGCTGCGGCAGGCGAAGCGGCGGGTCGCGCTGATCGCCGCTCTCGCCGACCTCTCCGGCGCCTGGCCGCTGGAGGAGGTGACGGGCGCGCTGACCCGCCTCGCCGACACGGCCCTTCACCGGGCCGCGACGCTGCTGGTCGGGCAGCGCATCGCGCGCGGCCGGATGCCGGGGCTGGGAGAGGAGGACGTGGCCGATGCCGGGGGCCTCGCCATCTTCGCCATGGGCAAGATGGGCGCCTTCGAGCTGAACTATTCCTCGGACATCGACCTGATCTGCCTCTTCGACGAGAGCCGCATCAGCCGCGAGGACTATCCCGAGACGCGGGCGGGCTTCGTCGCCGTGGTCCGCAAGCTGGCCCAGACGATGAGCGATGTCACGGCCGAGGGCTACGTCTTCCGCACCGACCTGCGGCTGCGCCCCGATGCCAGCGTCACGCCCGTCGCCATGGCGATGGCGGGGGCCGAGACCTATTACGAAAGCGTCGGCCGCACGTGGGAGAGGGCGGCGTGGATCAAGGCGCGGTCCGCGGCCGGCGCGGTCGCGGCGGGGGAGCGGTTCCAGGACACGCTGACCCCCTTCGTCTGGCGGCGGCATCTCGACTTCGCCGCGATCCAGGACGCGCACGACATGCGGCTGCGGATCCGCGATCACAAGGGCCTCGGCGGGCCGCTCTCCCTGCCCGGCCACGACATGAAGCTGGGGCGCGGCGGCATCCGCGAGATCGAGTTCTTCGCCCAGACGCGGCAGCTGATCGCGGGCGGGCGCGACCGCTCCCTGCGGGTGCGCGGCACGGTCCCGGCGCTCGACCGGCTGGCCGCGGCGGGGTGGATCCCCGCGGACGTGGCCGGAGCCCTGACCGGGCATTACCGCTTTCACCGCGAGATCGAGCATCGCCTGCAGATGATCGCCGACACCCAGACGCAGGAGCTGCCCGAGACGGCCGAGGGGTGGGACCGGCTTGCTGCCTTCTGCGGGCAGGAGCGCGCCGCGCTCGAGGCCGCGCTGAAGGACAGGCTCGAGGCGGTCCACGCCACGACCGAGGAGTTCTTCGCCCCGAACGGCGGTGACGGCGCGGCGCCGCGTCCCGCCTTCGGGACCGAGATCGTCGCGCGCTGGCCGTCCTATCCCGCCCTCCGCTCGCCCCGTGCGGGCGAGATCTTCCGCCGAGTGGAGCCCGAGATCCTCGCCCGGCTGGAACAGGCCGCCCGCCCGGAAGAGGCGCTGGCCGCCTTCGACGCCTTCCTCGCCGGGCTGCCGGCGGGCGTGCAGCTCTTCTCGCTGTTCGAGGCGAACCCGAACCTGATCGCCCTCCTGGCCGAGATCTGCGCCACCGCCCCCGCGCTGGCCCGCTACCTGTCGTCGAACGCGCGGGTGCTGGACGCGGTGATCGCGGGCCATTTCTTCGCCCCCTGGCCGGGGGCCGCGGCCCTGACCGAGGAACTGGCACGCACGCTCGCCCTCGTGCCGGACTACGAGGCCCGCCTCGACCGCGCGCGGGCCTGGATGAAGGAATGGCATTTCCGCACCGGCGTGCACCAGGTGCGCGGCCTGATCCCGGCCACCGAGGCGGGCGCGCAATATGCCGACCTCGCCGAGGCGGTGATCGCCGCGCTCTGGCCGGTCGTCGGCGCCGAGTTCGCCCGCCGGCACGGCCCCGCGCCGGGCCGCGGCGCGATGGTCCTCGGCATGGGCTCTCTCGGCGCGGGGCGGCTCAATGCGGCCAGCGATCTCGATCTCATCGTGATCTACGACGCGGCCGGGCAGGAGGCGTCCGAGGGCCGCCGCCCGCTCCCCGCCCGCACCTATTTCGCGCGGCTCACCCAGTCGCTCGTCACCGCGCTTTCCGCCCCGATGGCCGAGGGGCGGCTCTACGAGGTCGACATGCGCCTGCGTCCGTCGGGCCGGCAGGGGCCCGTCGCCACCTCGCTCGCGGGGTTCGAGAGCTACCAGCGCGGCGAGGCCTGGACCTGGGAGCATCTCGCCCTGACCCGCGCGCGCGGCATCGCCGGCGATCCCGGCCTCTGCGCCGAGGTCGAGGAGATCCGCCGTGCCGTGCTGATCGAGAAGGCGAAGGGGGCGAGCCTGCGCGAGGACGTGGCCGCGATGCGCGCGCGGCTGAGGGAGGCCAAGCCGCCGCAAGGCCGATGGGACGCCAAGTTCGGCCCCGGCCGCCTGATGGAGGTGGAGCTCGCCGCCCAGACCGTCGCGCTGCTGGCCGGCGCGCCGGTGCGGGACGTGCCGGGCCAGATCGCCGTTGGCCGGACCGATCCGGGCTCGGCCAGGAAGGGGCAGGGCGGGACGGGGCAGGGCGGGGCGGAACAGGGCGGGATGGCGCAGGGGCTCGCGGCGGCGGACCGGGCTGCCCTGTCGCGCGCGGACGATCTCTTCTGGTCGCTGCAATCGGCGGCGCGGCTCCTGACCGGCGGCGCGCTCCACCCCGAGGAGCTGGGAACGGGCGGTTGCCGGTTCGTCCTGCGCAGCACGGGTCTCGACAGCACCGAGGCGCTGGGGCTAGCGATGGAGGAGGCGGGCGCCGCGGCCTCCGCCGCGTTCGACCGGCTGCTGGAGAGCCCGCCATGAAGGATCCCCTCGACCCGCGCGACCTGATCGCCGAATCCTACCGGATCGAGGGCATCACCGCCCCCGAATGCCGGTCGATCTTCCTCGACTGGGCGATGGGGCTGCCCGACGGGCAGGACGCGCCCCGCGCCATCGCCGAGATGCTGGCCCGTCACCGGGGCGCCCATCCCGCCCACCCGATGACCGAGGTGCTGTCCCGCGGCCTCGACGAGGCGGCGCCGCCCCGCCGCCGCGGCGGGCGGGCCGGGCGCACGGGCTGAGGGGGGCGGCACCCGCGCGCAGCGGGACGCGCCGCGCCGGGCCCGCGGGGGCGACCGGCCCCGAACCCGGCCTTGCCCCGATCCCGGCCGGGCCCTAAAGCCCGCCCCCATGAGCACCGACGCCCCCCGGGCCCCGACCCGCCCCGCCTTCGTCCTGATCCGCCCGCAGATGGCCGAGAACATCGGCGCGGCGGCGCGGGGGATGTGGAATTTCGGTCTCGACCGGATGCGCCTCGTCGCGCCGCGCGACGGCTGGCCCAATCCCGCCTCGGTCGCGATGGCCAGCGGGGCGGGGCGGGTGCTGGACGATGCGCAGCTCTTCGACGGGACGGACGGCGCGGTCGCCGACTGCGCCTTCGTCTACGCCACGACCGCCCGGCCGCGCGGCCTCACCAAGACTGTGATGACGCCTGAGGCCGCGATGCGCGACGCCGCCGCCCGCACGGCCCGGGGCGAGAGGGTCGCCATCCTCTTCGGTCCCGAGCGCGCGGGGATGGAGAACGACGACATCGCCCGTGCCAACGTGATCGTCAGCGTGCCCGTGAATCCCGAATTCCCCTCGCTCAACCTGGCGCAATGCGTCCTGCTGATGGCCTACGAGTGGCGCCGCGCCAGCGCCGAGGTGCCGCAGATCCGCGAGGAGATGGCCGGGACCGAGCGCGCGACCCAGACCGAGATCGCCGCCCTCGCCAACCATTACGAGGACACGCTGGACCGCGCCGGCTTCTTCTTTCCCGAGGCCAAGGCCCCGTCGATGAAGATGGCGCTCCGCAACCTGTGGAGCCGGATGCCGCTGACCCGCGCGGACGCCCAGATCCTCCACGGCGTGCTGCGCCAGATGGTCCGCTGGAAGGAGAAGGGCTGACGCCCGCGGCCCTCCCCCGGCAGGGGCGGGGCCGCCACCCCCGAGGATCCGGGTTCCCGTTCCGCGCCGCCCCCGCGCCCGATCGTCCCGCGGGCGCGGCAGGCGCGCCGCTCCGCCACGGAAACGCCCCGGGGTGGAACGCATCGCCGTGCCCGAGGTTGTGCCTCGCGTAGCGGCCCTGTCGCCCGGCAGCCGCGGTCCAACAATCCGGAGACACCCATGCAGACCAGCCTGACGGTCAACGGGCAGACGCGCGAGGTCGACCACGACGCGCGCCAGACCCTTCTCGACACCCTGCGCGACGGCCTCGGCCTGACCGGCACCAAGAAGGGCTGCGATCACGGTCAGTGCGGCGCCTGCACGGTCCTGCTGAACGGCGAGCGTGTCAATTCCTGCCTCTGCCTCACCGCGATGCATGACGGCGACGAGGTCACCACGATCGAGGGGATCGGCACGCCCGAGACCTTGAACGCCCTGCAGAAGGCCTTCGTCGAAAGCGACGGCTACCAGTGCGGCTACTGCACGCCGGGCCAGATCATGTCGGCCACCGCCCTCTTCGAGGAAGTGAAGAAGGGCGCGCCTTCCTACGTCTCGGCCGATCTCGAGGCCCCGACCTTCGACGATGCCGAGATCGCCGAGCGAATGAGCGGCAATCTCTGCCGCTGCTCGGCCTACCCGATGATCCGCGAGGCGATCGCCATGTCGCGGGAGGTGAAGTGATGCGCAGCTTCGACTTCCATCAATCCGGCGAGATCGGCGATGCCGCTGGCGCGCTTGGGCGCGAGGCGGCGATCATCGCGGGCGGCACCAACCTGCTCGACCTGATGAAGATCCAGGTGATGACGCCCGAGCGCCTCGTCGACATCACCCGGCTGGACGGGCTGTCCGCCATCGAGGCCGACGGCGAAAATCTGCGGATCGGCGCGCTGGTGACGAACACGCATCTTGCGGGCGATTCCCGCATCCGCGCCGGCTGGCCGCTGCTGAGCCGGGCGATCCTCGCCGGCGCCTCTGCCCAGATCCGCAACAAGGCGACCACGGGCGGCAACCTGCTGCAGCGCACGCGCTGCCCCTATTTCTACGACACCTCGCAGGCCTGCAACAAGCGCGCGCCCGGCACCGGCTGCGCCGCGCAGGGCGGGGCGGGGCGGATGCTCGCGCTCTTCGGCACGTCGCCGGACTGCCTCGCCGCGCATCCCTCGGACATGGCGACGGCGCTGACGGCGCTGCAGGCCTCGGTCGAGATCCGCGCCGCCTCGGGCGAGATCCGGACGGTTCCGATGCACGAATTCTACCGGGGCCCCGGCGACAGCCCCGACATCGAGACGGTGCTGGCCCCCGACGACATCGTCACCGCTGTCCTTCTGCCCGCGCCCCGGGCCGGGACGAAGCAGACCTACCGCAAGGTGCGCGACCGCGCCTCCTACGCCTTCGCGCTCGTCTCCGTCGCGGCCATCGTCAAGGTCGAGGACGGCCGGATCGCGGAAGCGAGCCTCGCCTACGGCAGTATCGCACCGCATCCCTGGATGAACCACGCGGTCGAGGAGATGCTGGTCGGCCAGGCGCCGTCGGACGATCTCTTCGCCCGGGCGGGCGAGGCGCTGACCGCCGCGCCGGCCCCCCATCCCGATACCGAGTACAAGCGCCCGCTGCTGCGGCGCACCCTGATCGCCGCGCTGCGCGAGGCCACGGGCCTCAGCGAGAGCGCCCACGGCGTCGACACCGCGAGGATTCCGGCATGAAGGACTTTACCATGGACGAGGCGCAGCCGCGCCTCCTCGACCAGACCGGCATGGGCATCATCGGCAAGCCGCTTCCCCGGCGGGACGGCAAGCTGAAGGTTTCGGGCACCGCGCCCTATGCCGCCGACACGCCGCATCCCGCCCGGATGGCGCATGGCGTGCTCGTCCGGGCCACGATCCCGCGCGGCCGGGTCGCCGGCTTCGACCGCGCCGGCATCGCGGACATCGACGGCGTGATCGAGATCGTCACCGATGCGCGCCTCAGCCGCAATCCGACGCAGGGCATGGCCGGCGAGGCGACGGTCCAGCCGGGCGACGAGGTCCATTACCACGGCCAGCCCATCGCGCTCGTCGTGGCCGAGACCTTCGAGGCCGCGCGCGACGCCGCGCAGCGGCTGACGGTGCGCTACGAGACGACGGATCCGGGCGGCGTGTCTCCGGACAAGCCGAAGGACACCGAGATCGCCGATCCCGAGACGGCGGGCGATTTCGACGCCGCCTGGGGCGCGGCCGAGGTGAAGGTGGATCTCGAGTTCACCACGCCCTCCCACGTCTCTGCCGCGATGGAGCCTCATGCCGCCCTCGCCGAATGGGACGGGGACCGCGTCACGCTCAAGGGCTCGCAGCAGATGCTGCGCTTCAACAGGAACGAGCTGGCCGACAGCCTGGGGATCGACCCCTCGAAGGTCCGGATCCTGTCGCCCTATATCGGCGGCGGCTTCGGCTCGAAGCTGGGCATCGGCCCCGAGGCGGTCGCCGCCTGCGTCGCGGCAGAGAAGCTGGGCCGCCCGGTGCGCGTGGTCATGCCGCGCCAGACCGTCTTCGACAGCGTGCTGCGGCGGTCCGAGACCAGGCAGCGCGTCCGGTTCGGCGCGACGCGGGACGGTCGCATCACCGCGATCAGCCATGACGACACCGTCTCCAATCTCGACGGCGAGAGCTTCGCCGAGCCGACCACGCAGGCCTCGCAGTTCCTCTACGGGGCGGACGGCCTCAGCTTCACCCAGACGGTCGCGCGGATCAGCGCCACGCCTGCAGGTTCGGTCCGGGCCCCCGGCGAGGCTGTGGGCATGCTCGCCTTCGAGGCGGCGCTCGACGAGCTGGCGGACAAGCTGGGCATGGACCCGGTCGACTTGCGGCTGAAGAACCTGCCCGAGAAGAATCCGATGACGGGTCAGCCCTATTCGGCCCGCCGGCTCGCCGATTGCCTGACCGAGGGCGCGGCCGCCTTCGGCTGGGCGGATCGCGGCGCGCCGGGCTCGCGGCGCGAGGGCGACTGGCTGATCGGGATGGGCGTCGCTTCGGCCGCGCGGTCGAACATGCTGGTGAAGTCCGCCTCCCGCGTGCGGCTGCACGGCGCCCACGCCGTGGTCGAGACCGACATGACGGATATCGGCACCGGCTCCTACACGATCCTCGGCCAGATCGCGGCCGAGATGCTGGGCCTGCCCGTCGACGCGGTCGAGGTGCGCCTCGGCGATACCGACCTGCCCGGCGCCTCCGGCTCGGGCGGGTCGTTCGGCGCCTCGTCCGCGGGATCGTCGACCTTCCTCGCCGCCAAGGAGATCCGCGAGCGGATCGCCGAGAAGCTGGGCTGCGCGGCGGACGACCTGACGCTGAATGACGGGATCGCGCGCGGCGGCAACATCGAGAAGCCGCTGGCCGAACTCGTGGACACCGAGATCGTGGCCGAGGCCAGCATCGAGGGCGGCAAGACGGCGGAGAGCCATTTCTCCGCCGGGTTCGGCGCGCATTTCGCGGAGGTCGCGGTCAACGAATGGACCGGCGAGGTCCGGGTGCGCCGGATGCTGGGGGTGATGGCGATGGGCCGGATCCTCAACGAGAAGACGGCCCGCTCCCAGGCGATCGGCGGCATGGTCTGGGGGCTCGGCTCGGCCCTGACCGAGGACATGCAGATGGACCGCCGCGACGGCCATGTCGTCACGCGCGATCTCGCCAACTACCACGTGGCGAGCCATCTCGACGTGCCCTCGGACATGGTCGTCACCTTCCTCGAGGAACGTGACGACATGGCGAACCCGATCCAGTCCAAGGGGATCGGCGAGCTCGGGATCTCGGGGGCGGGAGCGGCGATCTTCAACGCGATCGCCCACGCGACCGGGGCGAGACTGCACGACTACCCGGCCACGCCGGACAAGGTGATCGCCGCGCTCGAGGCCAGGGGCTGAGCGAGTCCCCCTCGGTCCGGTGCATCCGGTCGACGGGCCCGGGGGCGTTCCCCCGGGCCCTTCGCGCATCCGACCCCGGGGGGCGGGTGCGACCTTCCGCGAGCCGATCCGGCCCCGGCCGGCCCCGGTGGCGCCGGGACACCGACGGGCTTCGATCGCAGAAGGGCCCTTCAGAACAGCGACAGCTGGTCGCCCGGCCGGGGCGGCGGGGCGAAGAGATCGCAGCGCAGCGGCGGCAGGTCCTTCCTGAGGCCGAGCCGCTTGCGGGCGAGGTCGAAGCGCTGCCCGAAGAGCCGCGCCCATTCGCCCGACCCGGTCATCCGCTTGCCCCATTCGGGATCGTAGTCCCGGCCGCCATGCAGCTCGCGCACGCGGTTCATCACCCGCCGCGCCCGGTCCGGATACCGCTCCTCCAGCCAGTCGCGGAACAGGCCCGACACTTCCTGCGGCAGGCGCAGGACGATGCAGGAGGCGGCGACGGCGCCCGCCGCCTTCGCCTGCGCCAGGATCGCCTCCGCCTCGTGGTCGGTCAGGGCGGGCACGACGGGCGAGACCATGACCCGCACCTCGATCCCCGCCTCGGACAGGCGCCGGATCGCGGCGAGGCGCCGTGCCGGGGAAGGCACGCGCGGCTCCATCGCGCGCGAGGTGGCGGGATCGAGCGTCGTGACCGAGATGCCCACCCGCGCCAGCCCCTTCGCCGCCATCGGCGCGAGGATGTCGATGTCGCGTTCGACCAGCGTGCCCTTCGTCACGATCGAGACGGGGTGGTCGTAGGCGGCCAGAACCTCGAGCAGGCCGCGCATGATCCGCCGCTCCTTCTCGATCGGCTGGTAGGGATCGGTATTCGTGCCGATCGCGATGACCTGCGGGACATAGGCCTTGGCCCGCAGCTCCTTCTCCAGGAGGGCGGGCGCGTCCGGGCGTGCGATCAGCTTCGTCTCGAAATCGAGGCCGGGCGACAGGCCGAGAAAGGCGTGAGACGGCCGGGCGAAGCAGTAGATGCAGCCATGCTCGCAGCCCCGGTAGGGATTGATCGACCGATCGAACGAGATGTCGGGCGAGGTGTTGCGGCTGATCACCCGGCGCGGCCGTTCGTCGCTGACCTCGGTGCGCAGCGGCGGCAGGTCCTCGTCCGGGCCCCATCCGTCGTCGATCCGCTCGCGCGTCAGCGACTCGTAGCGGATGGCCGGGTTGTCGGTGGCCGCGCGGCCCGGCCGGCGCGCGCGCGAGAAGGGAATCGGGGCCTCGTCCATGGCTCAAGACTAGAACAAATGCGGAACATATGAAAGCGGCGCAGCATCATCCTCCGCATTTCTCATTTGCCAGCGCGTCGCCGCCGGTGCAGGTGTTGTCGCAATCCGCTCAGACGGTTGCGGCCTATCCGCGCACAGGCTGGGGACAGTTCAACTTCCGGGGTCCGCCATGGCCGACGACGACGACGAGATCATCCTGTCCGAACTCGACGACGAGGAACTCGTCGCGCAGATGTTCGACGACCTCTACGACGGGATGAAGGAAGAGATCGAGGAAGGCACGCGCATCCTCCTCGATCGCGGCTGGCAGCCCTACGACGTGCTGACCCAGGCGCTGGTGGGCGGCATGACCGTGGTCGGCCGCGACTTCCGCGACGGGATCCTCTTCGTGCCCGAGGTGCTGCTCGCCGCGAACGCGATGAAGGGCGGGATGGCGATCCTCAAGCCCCTGCTGGCCGAGACCGGCGCGCCCCGCATGGGCAAGATGGTGATCGGGACGGTCAAGGGCGACATCCACGACATCGGCAAGAACCTCGTCTCGATGATGATGGAGGGCGCCGGCTTCGAGGTGGTCGATCTCGGGATCAACAACGCGGTCGAGAAGTATCTCGAGGCGCTGGAGACCGAGAAGCCGGACATCCTCGGCATGTCGGCGCTGCTGACCACGACCATGCCCTACATGAAGGTCGTGATCGACACGATGAAGGAGCAGGGCATCCGCGACGACTACATCGTCCTCGTCGGCGGGGCCCCCCTCAACGAGGAATTCGGCAAGGCGATCGGCGCCGACGCCTATTGCCGCGACGCGGCCGTGGCGGTCGAGACGGCGAAACAGTTCGTGGCCCGCCGCCACAACCAGCCGAACGCCTGATCCGGGCGGGCCCGGCCCCTTTCGCGGGGGCCGGGCGATCCCCACCTCTGCCGGCGGGGCGCCCCGCCCCCCGGAGACCGCGTCATGCCCTCCCACCCGATCAAGCGCGTCCTCGCCCTTCTCCTCGGGGGGCTCGCGGCGACGCTGATCGCGATGGCCCTGGCCGAGCCGCTGCTGGGCGGCCCGCCGCCGACCTTCGCGATGCCGGCGGCGCTGGCGCTCGCCCTCGTCGCGCGGGTCCTGTGGGAGCGGGCCTCGCGCTGAGGGGGTTCCGGCCCGGCCGCTGCGGGCCCATATTGACCGCAGGAGGTACCGCCGATGCCGCTCGAGAAACTGATGCTGATCCTCGTCGCCGCGATGGTGGCGGCCGGCCTGACGATCTGGGCCGCCGCGACCCTCGTCGCCGCCTTCGCCTGGCCGATGGAGGCCGCGCTTCTCTCCGGCATTCCGCTGGCGCTGGTCCTCTACGTGCTCTGGCGCCTCGTGGCCGAGCGGCGGTCCGATCCCGAGGACGACCGGTACGACGGGATGAGGCACTGATGATCATCGTCACGACCGAAGGCGTGCCGGGCCGCGAGATCGTCGAGGTGATGGGCCTCGTCCGGGGCGCCACGGTCCGGGCCAAGCATGTCGGGACCGACATCGTGGCGGGGCTCAGGGGTCTGGTCGGAGGCGAGGTCAGATCCTATTCCTCGCTCCTCGCCGGGGCGCGCGAGCAGGCGATCGACCGCATGAGCCAGGAGGCGAGCCGCCTCGGCGCGAACGCGGTCGTGGCCGTGCGGCTCGAGACGTCGAGCGTGATGAGCGGCGCCTCCGAGATCGTCGCCTACGGCACCGCGGTGCGGCTGGCGTGAGACGGGGCAGGACGCCTTCGGCGGGGGCCGGCCGGCTGGTAAGGCCCGTGTCCGGACCGGCCGAGGACGGCGCGCCGGGGCCGCAGCGGCAGGCGGCCGACGAGCCCCGCGCCCGCGGGGGAGGGGCGCCCTCCGATCGCGCCCTGACCCGCGAGGGGCTGGAGGCGAGGGGGACCGGCCGGATCCTGATCCTCGCCTGCGGGGCGCTGGCGCGCGAGATCCTCGCGATCCGCGACGCGTCCGGCCTGGCCCATATCGACCTGCACTGCCTTCCCGCCATCCTGCACAACCGGCCCGAACGCATCGCCCCGGCGGTCGAGGCGGCGGTGCGGGCGCGCCGGGCCGATTACGACCGCGTCTTCGTCGCCTATGCCGATTGCGGCACCGGCGGCGCGCTGGCCCGCACCTGCGAGGGCCTTGGGGTGGAGATGATCGCCGGCCCCCATTGCTACGCCTTCTACGAGGGGCTGGAGACCTTTGCCGCGCGGGACGAGATCGACGCCTTCTACCTGACCGACTTCCTCTGCAGGCAGTTCGACGCCTTCGTCTGGGAGCCGCTCGGCCTCGACCGCCATCCCGAGCTGCGGGACATGTATTTCGGCCAGTACCGGACGCTGGTCTACCAGGCGCAGGCCGACGATCCGGACCTGACCGCCCGGGCCGAGGACTGCGCGCGGCGGATGGGCCTCGCCTTCGAGCGGCGTTTCACCGGGTTCGGGGCGCTGGAGGGGGCGGTCCGGGGGGCGTGATCCGGGGCCGGCCGCGCGCGGGCGGGGAGGCCGGGGGCGCTGCCCCCGGACCCCCGGAGTACTTTGAGCAAGATAAGAGCGGGGCGGGGCGGGCTTTGTGGTCCGGGCCCGGCCGTGCGCGGACGGGGAGGCCGGGGGCGCTGCCCCCGGACCCCCGGAGTACTTGGAGCAAGATAAGAGGGGGGCGTGACGGGCGTCCGGGGCCGGGCTCGGGCCCGGGTTTGGGTACAGGTCCGGGTAGGTGTCCTGGGTGCGGCGGCTGACGTGAGGCAGCGTGACGCCGGGGGGGCGGCGGCGCGCGGCCCGGGACAGCGTGGGGCGCTGGTCCGGCCCCCCTGAGGGTCCGGTGCACGACAAGGGCGGGGCGGGGCGGCGGGGCCCCCGCGCCGGGGGCGTCAGAGGCCGCCGTGGACGCCGAGCGCCTCCTGCAGTTCGGTCTCTTCGTAGCCGAAATGCGAGCGGACCACCTCGGTCAGGCGGGCATAGGTGGCGCGGACGGCCTGCATCGCCGTCTCGGTCGGGGCCTCGGCCAGCGTCGCGGCCTCGCCCTGCAGGCGCAGGAGAAGGGCGTGGACGACCTCGTGCTCGTCCTTGAGGCGCTGCACGACGGCGCTGATCCCCGGATCCCCGACGCGGTCGAGATGGGGGAACATGCTCGTCTCCTCGATGTCGTGATGCATCGTCAGCACCGCGCATTCCCGGCCGCAGAGCGTGCCGGTCAGGGCCATGTTCTCGGTCAGCTCCATGTCCTGCAGCGCCTTCGGCAGATGCTGCGCGCCCGCCTCGCCCGCCGCGACCAGCTCGACCAGCTGGCCGATGCCGAGAAGGTCGCGAAGATGGTGGGCGTGGATCATGGCCAGGTGCCGCCCGGCCCGGCGCTGCCCCTCGGTCGCGCCGGGGATCGGCGGCGCCTTCGGCCGGGTCGGCTCGTCGAGGACGAGGCTGTCGAGCGGGGCGTCGGGGGCAAGGGGCATGGGCGTCTCCGGTCGGTCGGGGGCACGAGGTAGGCGCCCGGCGCGGGCCGGGCAAGCCGCGCCTCTCAGCGATTGGCGCGCGCCAGCAGTGCGACGGCGCAGAGGCCCACCGCGGTGATCGTCAGCGCGGCGGGCGCGGCCTCGGCGATCTTCTCCAGGCTCGCCTTGGCATGGGTACGCGTGGCGAGCGTGTCGTAGTTGAACGGGCGCAGCAGCAGCGTGGCGGGCAGCTCCTTCACGCAATCGACGAAGACCAGCAGCAGCGCCGAGAGCGCGCTGCCCCGGATCAGCGGCAGGTGCACCGCGCGCAGCGTGCCCCCGGCCGAGCGGCCGAGCGAGCGGGCCGCCATCGGCAGCGAGGGCGAGATCCGCCCCAGCGCCGCATCCGCCGTGCCCTGCCCGATGGCGAAGAACCGCACGACATAGGCCAGCGTGAGCGCCGCCGCGCTGCCGGTCAGGATCAGGCCCGGATCGGTCCCGGTCAGCGCCGTCCAGGCATCGGCCACCCGGTTGTCGAGCGCGGCCAGCGGAAAGAGCAGCCCGACCCCCAGGACCGCGCCGGGCACCGCGTAGCCGATCGCGCTGACCGGCAGCAGCAGCACCGGCAGGCGCGACCGCGAGAGCCGCGCGCCGTAGACCATGAAGAGCCCGAGCGCGACCGTGATCACCGCCGCGGCGCCCCCCGTCGCCAGCGTGTGGACCAGCGCGCGCAGGAGGCCCGGCTCCTGCCATTCGGCGGCGTCGAAGGCGTGGCTGGTCAGCACCGCGACCGGCAGCACGAATCCGGCGAGGACCGGCAGCGCGCAGGCGGTGGTGGCGAGCGCGCCGGGCCAGCCGGCCAGCGGCTGCGCGGTGGCGGGGCGGGCGCCCCGCGCCGGGGCGTGGGTCCGCGCGCGCCGTCGCGACAGCTTCTCGACCGTGACGAGCGCCACGATCAGCGCCAGCGACAGCGTCGCCAGCTGCGCCGCGCCGCCGAGATTGCCGGCCTGCAGCCAGATTGTGAAGATGCCCGTGGTCAGGGTCTGGACGGCGAAGAAGTCCACGGTCCCGAAATCGTTCACCGTCTCCATCATCACGACCGCCGTGCCGGCGGCGATGGCGGGGCGCGCCATCGGCAGCCCGACCCGCCAGAACCGCCCGAACGGGCCGACGCCGAGCGCGCGCGCGACCTCGTAGCCGGCGCCCGATTGCTCGCGGAACGCCGCCCGGGCGAGGAGGTAGACGTAAGGGTAGAGGGCGGCGCCGAGGACGAGGATCGCCGCGCCCCGCGTCCGGATCGCGGGGAACCAGTAATCCGAGGCGGTCTGCCAGCCGAAGGCCGCGCGCAGGGCCCGCTGCACGGGGCCGGCATATTCGAGGAAGTCCACCAGCGCGTAGGCCCCGACATAGGCCGGCACGGCGAGCGGGGCGAGCAGCGCCCATTGCAGCCAGGCGCGGCCCGGGAACCGGTACATCGTCACCAGCCAGGCCGCGCCGGTCCCCACCGAGGCGGCGAGCAGCCCGACCCCGGCCATCAGGAGCGCGGTGTTGCCGAGATAGCGGGGCAGGGTCGTCGAGAGGAGATGCGGCCAGATGTTCTCGGCCGGATTGAGCGCGAACCAGATCACCCCGGCCACGGGTCCGAGCATCGCCGCCGCGATCAGCGCCGCGCCGATCGCCCAGCCGCTCGGCCCGCGGCGCCGCCCGCGCGCCGCACCCCCTGCCGTGCGGGGCGCGGCGGCGGGTCCGGGGGGCGGGGCGCCCGGTCTCTGAGTCAATGGCTCGGACATCGGCCGCCGCCTAGCCGAAAGCGGTTTCTCTGTCCAGATTTGGGCCCTATGGTGCGCGCCGGCGGGGCAGGGCGACAGCGGCGGCCCGGTCCGGGACAAGGGGCCGCGTTCCGGTCCGCGCCGGAGAGACGAGCGAGGCGGCAATGCAGGTGGCACTCCATATCGGCGCGCATGCGACCGAGGGCGAGCGGCTCCTCCGCTCGGTCCAGAAGAACGCCGAGGCGCTGGCCGCCGCGGGCATCCTCGTGCCGCCCCATGTCCAGTATCGCCGGACGCTGCGCGAACTGATGCAGGCCTATGCCGGCGGCACGCTCGACCCCTCCACCGCGCGGGAGGGGGCGCTGGACGCGATCCTCGGTGCCGCGCGGCCCGACCGTCTGGTGATGGCGAACCCGGCCTTCCTCTGCACGCCCAACCGGGTCTTCGAGGGGCGCGAGCTCTACCCGATGCTGGGGCTCAAGCTCCGCGCGCTGAGCGCGGTCTTCGCCCCCGACCGGCTGGAGCTGTTCCTGGCGCTGCGCAACCCGGCGACCTTCGTCCCCGCCGTCCTCTCCCGGGCCAAGGCCACGAGCGAGACGGCGCTGCTCGACGGTCTGGCCCCCGCCGCGATCCGCTGGAGCGGCGCGATCGCGCGGGCCCGCGAGGCGGCGCCGGGCGCACGGCTGGTCGTCTGGGCCCACGAGGACGCCCCGCTGATCTGGGGCCGGCTCGTGCGGCGCCTCGCGGGCCGCGCCGGGGCGGCCGGGGCCGCCGAGGGAGGACCGGCGGGCAGCGGCGCGCTGCTGGGCGAGCACGACCTGCTGGCGCAGATCATGACCGAGGAGGGGCTGCGCCGCTACGTCGCCTACCTGCGGACCCATCCGCCGCAATCGGCCGCCCAGTCGGCGCGGATCATCGCCGCCTTCCTCGACAAGTACGTCCGCCCCGAGGAGATCGAGGAGGAGGATCTGCCGGACTGGCCCGAGGCGGTGATCGCCGAGGTGACGGCCGGCTACGAGGCCGACCTCGACGCGATCGCCGCGATGGACGGGGTGGAGATGATCCGCCCCTGACCGTGTGCCCCGTCCCGGCCCTCGCGCGGGGGCCGACAGGCAGAGGGCATGCGCGTCCCTGCGAAGGAGGGGGCCGCGCGCCGGAGAAGGCCGCGAGTCGGGGTCCGCTCCGGGAGACGTGTCTCGGGACATGGCCCCGGGCGTCGGGGAACGGGCGGCGGGGGACCGGGCGCGCCTCGATCGGCCCGCCCGACGCGGCCCCCGGCCGGCGGGGCGGGGACGGCGGCGAAGGGCGACGTACCCCCCGGGAGCCGCCGACCGGCGCCGTGCCCGGTGGCGCCGACCGCGCCGTGCCCGGTGGCGCCGACCGCGCCGTGCCCGGTGGCGCCGACCGCGCCGTGCCCGGTGGCGCTCAGTTCATGCCGAGTGCCTGCATGTACATTTCCATGATCGCCTCTTCCTCGGCGATGTCGTCGCGGTCGCGCTTGCGCAGGGCGATGACCTTGCGCATCACCTTGGTGTCGTAGCCGCGCCCCTTCGCCTCGGCCATCACCTCCTTCTGCGCGTCGGCGATGTCCTTCTTCTCGGCCTCGAGCCGCTCGTACCGCTCGATGAACTGGCGCAGCTCCTCGCCGGCGACGGAGGAGGGGGTGTCGGTGATGCTCATCGGGCGCTCCTTGGGGCGGCTGTGGCGGAAGGGCCCCCGGTTAGCCGCTGCCCGCCCCCCTCGCAAGGCTTGCGGGGCGGCCGCCCCGGCGCTAGGGCGGCGGGGTCACGCCGAGGGGGACCGCACGGGATGGAAGCGCTCGTCTGGATCGGGGCCGCGATCACCGTCGCGGGATTTGCCGGGATCGTCTGGACCATCATCGCCGTCTCGCGCGCGCGCCGCGCGGGGCTGGACGACGCCGCGCTGCGGGCGCGGCTGCAGCGGATCATGCCGATGAACGTGGGCGCGCTGTTCCTGTCCTTCCTGGGGCTGATGCTGGTGGTTGTCGGGATCATCCTCGCCTGACCGTCGCCGCAGGTCGCGGCCTCCCTCTTATCTTGCTGCAAATACTCCGGGGGAGCTGCCGCAGGCAGCGGGGGCGGAGCCCCCGTGCCGCCGTCTCGCCATCAGCGATACCACAGCGCGATCTCCGGGAACGTGATCACGAGGGCGAGGGCCAGGATCTGCAATCCGATGAACGGCAGCAGCGAGGCGAAGATCGTTCCGAGGGAGATGTCCGGCGGGGCCACGCTCTTCAGATAGAAGGCGGCGGGACCGAAGGGCGGCGACAGGAACGAGATCTGCATGTTCAGCGAGAAGAGCACGCCGAACCAGATCGGATCGTAGCCGAGCTCGATGACGATGGGCGTGAAGATCGGCACCGTCAGCAGCGCGATCCCGACCCAGTCGAGGAACATGCCGAGGACGACGAGGATCAGCATCATCACCAGCAGGACCACCATGGGGTTCTCGGACACGCCGAGGAGGAGCTGCTCGATGAAGTCGATCCCGCCCATCAGGTTGTAGACCCCGATGAGGGCCGTCGCGCCTACGCCGATCCAGACGATCATCCCGCAGGTCCGCAGCGTCTGCAGCGCGGCGTCGGACATCATCCGCAGGGTGAATTCCCCCCGCAGGACGGTCGAGAGGATCACCCCGACCACACCGATCGCCGAGGCCTCGGTCACCGAGGCGATCCCGCCGTAGATCGAGCCGAGCACGAAGACCACGACCAGCAGCGGCAGGACGAGGCCGCGCAGCAGCTTCAGCCGCTCGGCGAGGGGCCGGGTATCCAGCTCGGTCGGGACGGGGGCCTTGTGCGGCTGGAGCCAGCCGATCAGCAGGACATAGCCGGCATAGAAGCCCGCGAGCATGACGCCCGGCACGAACGAGGCGGTGAAGAGCTCGCCGATGGAGACGTTGGCCGACAGGCCGAAGATGATGAGCACGATGGAGGGCGGGATCATCGTGCCGAGCGCGCCGCCCGCGCAGACGATGCCGATGGCGAGCTTCCGGTCGTAGCCGAGCCGCAGCATCTGCGGCAGGGCGAGGAGGCCGAGGAGCACGATCTCGCCGCCGATGATGCCGGACATGGCGGCCAGGACGACGGCGACCAGCAGCGTCTGCACGCCGACGCCGCCGCGGATCCGCCCGGCGACGAGACGCATCGCGTCGAAGAGGTCCCGCGCGATCCCCGACCGGTCCAGGATCGACGCCATCAGCACGAACATCGGGACCGAGACGAAGACGTACTGCATGATGAAGGAGTAGATGCGCGTCGTCACGATCGGCACCGCCATCGGGCCGAACCAGCCGAGCGCGAAGATCAGGGCCACCAGGATGGTGACGAAGGCGAGCGGCATGCCGGTCACGAGCAGGACCAGCAGCATGCCGAACATCATCAGGCTGCCGCCGCCGATTCCCAGCGCGGAGAGATCAAACATCTTCGACGTTTCCTGCGCTCGCGACGGGGCGCGGCGGTTCCGCATGGGGATCGCGCCGCAGATGGCGGATCGCCTGGAGGGTGAACTGGGCGCACATCACCACGAGGGTCACGAAGAGCACGGCCTTCACGATGGCCGGAGTCGGCGGGTTCCAGGCGCTGCCGCTGGTCTCCAGCCGGAACTGGCCGCCGGCGGAGACGAAGCCCCTGTAGGCGAGGCTCCAGGCGGCCCAGGCCATCAGCGCGCAGGCCATCGCCCCGACGATCGAGATGGCCACGTCGAACCACCTGCGCATCGCGGGCGAGAGGGCGTCGTAGATCAGGACGACGCGGATGTGCCGGTCGAGCGCGAGGCAGTAGGCCCCCCCGAACGCGAAACAGATGGCGGTCAGCGCGATCGTCGTCTCGTGGACCCATTGCGTCGGCGAGTTGAAGCCGTAGCGCAGCACCACCTCGAGGAAGGTGATGGCGGTGATGAACAGGAAGGCGAGGCTGACGACCCGGCCCAGGGGGACGAGCCACGCGGACAACGCGTCCTGGGGCACGAGGACCGGATCGCGGGCATTGTGTTCTTCGGGATCCAAGGCGGCCTCCGGAATGGGCCGGGCGGAGGATCCGCCCGGCCGGTCGACGGGAGCGGTCGGCTCCCGACCGTGCGATCAGAGCAGGCCCTGGTCCGTGAGGTAGGTGGTGAGCGCCTCGTAGACGCGCTGCGCGTTCTCGGACCGCTCGGCGAAGGGGGCCCACTGTTCCTGCGCGATCTGCCGGAACTCGCGCTTGGCCTCTTCCGACCAGGTGTGGATGGTGACGCCTTCGGTGGCGCGCAGCTCCTCGGCGACCTCCTCGTCACGCTGCCCGATCCGCTCGGCCAGGGTCTCGGCATACCAGGCGACCGACTCGGTCAGCATCTGCTGATCCTCCTCGGACATCGAGTCCCAGGTGGCCGCGTTGATCGAGACCTCGTTCAGCGGCAGCGAATGGAAGCCCGGCCAGATCGGATGCAGGGCCACGTCGTGCAGGCCCATCGAATGGTTCGTCGCCAGGGTGGTCGCGTCGGCGGCCGAGATCACGCCCTTGTCGAGCGAGGTGAACACCTCGGACTGGGGCAGGTTCACCGGTGCGGCGCCGGCGGCGGCGAAGACCGACTGCACCATGCCCTCGGGGGCGCGCATCTTCACGCCCTGCAGGTCCGCGACGGAGTCGATCGGGATCGTGGAGGGGATCGCCTCGGCGGGCTGGGCGGCCGGGCCGATGAAATGGACGCCGTAGGGCTCCAGGATCTCGTTGTAGAGCTCCGTGCCGCCGCCGTCGTTGAAGAAGCCGCGCAACTCCTCGGGCGACGAATAGGCGCCGACCGGGTTGCCGATCAGCGCGAAGGCGGCGTCCTTGCCGGTGAAGTAGGAGCTGTCGGTGATATGGCCGTCGAGGATGCCGGCACCGACGGCATCGAGCGTCTCGTTGTATTCGACGATCGAGCCCACGGGCAGCATCTCGACGGTGATCCGGCCCTCGGACATCTCGCCGACGCGCGCGGCCCATTCCTGCTGGATCTCGAAGGCGGCGGTGCCCGAATTGTCGCTGCTCTGGAACTGCAGCTCCATGCTGTCCTGTGCGGCCGCCGCCGAGACGAGGGCCATGGCTGCGACCGAAGTCGCAAGGATTCGCTTCATCATGTATCTTCCTCCCTTGGGCGTTTCCGGCTCCGCGGAACGACGGCGAAGCGCGTCGTATCGGCCCGCGTCCAGTCTGCGGAAAGCGCCATAGCGATGCAAGGGGGCCGCCCGGGACGACCGCGTCCTGCAGGATCGCCCCGGGGCGCCGCCGGGGACAAGGCGCGCGCGGGGCTGGCGCCTTCGAAGGGGGGTCAGGCGCCGCCGGGGGCCCCGCCCCGCCGGCTGGCAGGCCCCGCCGGGCGAGGATCGGCGGCCTCCGTCTGCGCCGAGAGGCCGTCGAGGATCGGGCAATCGGGGCGGTCGTCGCCGGCGCAGGAGGCGACGAGATGCTCCAGCGTCCTCCGCATCTCGGCCAGTTCCTCGATCTTCGCCTGCAGCTCGTCGATATGGCCCCTGGCGATCGCCTTCACCTCGGCGCTCGACCGGCGCTTGTCGCGCCAGAGCGCCATCAGCGCCTGGATCCGCTCGATCGGGAAGCCGAGGCGGCGGGCGCGGCGGATGAAGGCGAGCGTGTGGACGTCGCTTTCGGTATAGGTGCGGTAGCCGTTGGCGCTGCGCGCCACGTACCCGATCAGGCCGATGCTCTCGTAGTAGCGGATCATCTTCTGGTTCACCCCGGAAGCCTTGGCCGCGTCTCCGATGTTCATCGGGTCCTCCCTTCCCGGGCGGCGGTGTGGACCGCCCTGTATCCGTCGGTCGTGGCGGCGCGGGGCGGGGCGAACCGCCTGAGGCGCAGCGCATTGGCGAGCACGCTGACGCTGGACAGCGCCATGGCGAGCGCGGCGAAGACCGGCGAGAGCAGGATGCCGAAGGCCGGCCACAGCGCGCCCGCGGCGACCGGGATCAGCGCGGCGTTGTAGACGAAGGCCCAGCCGAGGTTCTGCGTGATGTTCGCCATCGTCGCCCGGCTGAGCGCGAGCGCGTCGACCACCCCGCGCAGGTCGCCGGACATCAGCACGACCTCCGCCGCCTCGATGGCGATGTCGGTGCCGGTCCCGATCGCGATACCGATATCGGCCTGCGCGAGGGCGGGCGCGTCGTTGATGCCGTCGCCGACGAAGGCGACGCGGGTGCCGCCCTGCTGCAGCGCCCTGATCGCGTCGACCTTGCCGCCGGGCAGAACCTCGGCCACGATCTCGTCGATGCCGAGCCGGGCGGCGATGGCGCGTGCGGTGCGGGCATTGTCGCCGGTGATCATCGCGACCTTCAGGCCCTGCGCGTGCAGGGCGCGGATCGCCTGCGGCGTCGTCTCCTTGACCGGGTCCGCGACGGCGAGGATCGCGGCCAGCCGCCCGTCGATGGCGGCATAGAGCGGGGTCTTGCCGTCGTCGCCAAGCCGCTCGGCCACCGCCGAGAAGGCTGCGACGTCGAGCCCCATCTCCCGCATGAGCCGGTCGGCGCCCGCGGCGACGCTCTTGCCCTCCACCGTGGCGGTCACGCCGAAGCCGGGCCGCGCCTCGAAGCCCTGCGCCTGCGGCAGGGCACCGGCGGCGCGGGCGGCGGCGACGATCGCCTCGGCGATCGGGTGCTCGGAGGCGGCTTCCACGGCGCCGACGAGCCGGAGCACCGCGTCGCGGTCGAAACCGTCCGCTACCTCGAGGTCCGTCAGCTCCGGCCGGCCGCGGGTCAGGGTGCCGGTCTTGTCGAGCGCGATCACCTCGGCGCCCCGCAGCGTCTGCAAGGCCTCGCCGCGGCGGAACAGGATGCCGAGCTCGGCCGCCTTGCCGGTGCCCACCATGATCGAGGTCGGCGTGGCGAGGCCCATCGCGCAGGGGCAGGCGATGATGAGGACCGCGACCGCGTTGACGAGGGCGAAGGTCAGCGCCGGATCGGGCCCGAAGACCAGCCAGACGAGACAGGTCAGCGCCGCCGCCGCCATGACGGCCGGCACGAACCACAGCGTCACCTTGTCGACCAGCGCCTGGATCGGCAGCTTGTCGCCCTGCGCCTCCTCGACCATGCGGACGATCCGGGCGAGCAGCGTGTCGGCGCCGACCCTTGTGGCGCGGAACGTGAAGGTACCGGTGCGGTTGATCGTGCCGCCGATCACCTCGTCGCCCTCGCCCTTCTGCACCGGCACCGGCTCGCCGCTGATCATCGCCTCGTCGACGAAGCTCGACCCGTCCAGCACGAGCCCGTCGACCGGGATCCTCTCGCCGGGGCGGACCCGCACCCGGTCACCCACGACGACCTCCTCGATGGGCACGTCGCGCGCGTCGCCGTCCCGCAGGACGCGCGCCGTCCGGGCCTGCAGCTTCAGCAGGCCGGTGATCGCGGCCGAGGTCCGGCCGCGGGCCAGCGCTTCCAGCCAGCGGCCGAGGAGGATCAGTGTGACGATCACCGCCGCCGCCTCGAAGTAGACGCCGCTCGTGCCGGCGGGCAGAAGGCCCGGCGCGAAGGTCGCGACGACCGAATAGCCCCACGCCGCCGAGGTGCCGAGCGCTACGAGGCTGTTCATGTCGGGGCCCCCGCGCAGCAGCGCCGGCCAGCCCCTTGCGTGGAACTGCCAGCCCGGCCCGAACAGCACGGACGTGGCGAGCGCGAAGAGGATCAGGTGGATGTTCTGCTGGCTCGTCCACCCCAGCAGCCAGTGGTGGAAGCCGGGCACGAGGTGGCTGCCCATGTCGAGCACCACGACCGGCAGCGTCAGCGCGCCCGCGAGGATCAGCTGCCGGCGCAGGTGCCGCGCATCCTCGTCGCGGGCCGCCTGGCGCTCCGCCCGCTCCTCTCCACTGCCGCTGGCGGGCTTCGCCTCGTATCCGACCCGCCCCACGGCGGCGACGAGGTCGGCCGCGCTGACGGCGCCCGCCGGTATCCGCACGACCGCCGTTCCCGCAGCGAGGTTCACCGACGCGTCGAGGACGCCCGGCACCGCCTTCAGCGCCCGGTCGACCCGCCCCACACACGAGGCGCAGGTCATTCCCTCGACGGCGAGCGTCACCTGCTCGAGCCGCGGCTGGTATCCCGTCGCCTCCACCGTCTCGACGAGGGCGCCGATCCCGGTGCCGGCCGCCGCGCGGACCCGCGCGCGCCCGGTGGCGAGGTTGACGCTCGCCTCGCTCACACCCGGCACCTTGCCGAGCGCGCGCTCGACGCGCCCCACGCAGGAGGCGCAGGTCATCCCGTCGATGCCGATGTCGAAGACGCGGCCCGCGCCGCCCTCGTCGATGCTCCGCTGTCCGTCCGGCATGAAGGCCCCCCGAGTCTCGCAATCGACGACCCAGATAGGGCTTCCCATGGTGGGAGGGTCAAGCCCCGTGAAATTCCTTTCCGCTCCCGTCTTGACCTTCCCATGTGGGAAGACCCGACATCCGTTCCGGGAGATCCGACAAGGAGAAACAAGATGCTGAATCTGCACGTGACGGGCATGACCTGCGGCCATTGCGAGGCCGCCGTGACCCGGGCGATCCACTCGGTCGATCCGCTGGCGGAGGTGACGGTCAACCGGGCGGCCGAGCGCGTGACGGTCGACTCCCCCGCCGATCCCGAGGCCGTCCGACGCGCCATCGAGGACGAAGGCTACGGGGCCTCACAGGCCGCCTGACCGGCGGAGTCCATCGAACCAGGAGGAATGACGACATGACACGCGGACGATGGATTGCGGGCGGCCTCTCGGTCGCTCTCGCGGTGCCGGGGGCGGGACTCGCCCAGATGGCCGACCACGGGGCGCATGGGGACGACCCCATGCCGATGATGCAGCAGGGCGCGATGTCCGAGGACATGCGCGCCGGGATGGAGGCGATGATGCGCCCCATGATGCAGGAGATGATGCGCGGGATGATGGCGCAGGACGGCGCTGTTCCCTCGGGCGGGCACGGCGGTCACATGGCGACGGACGCACCCCGGCCGGCGGGGTCGCCCTCGACCGAGGCTTACCGCGCGGCCAACATGGCGATGCATTCCGCGATGGACATCGAATTCACCGACGACGCCGACATCGACTTCGCGCGCGGCATGATCGGGCACCACCAGGGCGCCATCGACATGGCGCGGATCGTCCTCGAGCACGGCGAGGATCCGGACCTGCGGCAGCTCGCCGAGGAGATCATCGCGGCGCAGGAAGCCGAGATCGCCTTCCTGCGGAACTGGATCGCCGAGACCGCGGAATGAGGGCAGGGGCCAGGGCGCTGCTTCTGGGCGGCGGCCTCCTGTCCGGTGCCGTCCTGCTGACGGCATCGGGCGGGGCGAGCGACACCCACCCGCCCGATGCCGCACTCCTCGCCGAGGGGCGCGCCCTCTACGAGGCGCATTGCGCGTCCTGCCACGGGGCGCAGCTGGAGGGGCAACCGGACTGGCGCAGGCCGCTCCCCTCCGGCCGGCTTCCGGCGCCGCCCCACGACGCGTGCGGCCATACCTGGCACCATCCGGACCGGATCCTGTTCCGCATCGTGCGGGAGGGGACGGCCGCCATCGTCGGCGGCGGCTACGAGAGCGACATGCCGGGCTTCGGCGGCATCCTCTCGGACGCCGAGATCGAGGCGGTCCTCGCCTACATCAAGAGCACCTGGCCGGAGCGCGAACGGGCCCACCAGGAGAACCTCGGCCCCTGACCCCGTCCCGCCGGCGGCGCCGGGACGGCCCGTCTGCCGGAACCCTCCAGGGCGGGAAGGTCGTTCCGCCCGCACAAGGTCGTCCGGCCCGGGGCAGGGGGACCGGGTCCAGACGGAAGGAGACACCGCATGTCCTACTGGCGTTTCGCCGCGATGATCGCGACCTCCACGATCGTCATGTTCGGGCTGATGTATCTGAACACCTACGAGATCGAGCACGTCTATTGGTCCGAGACGCGGGCCTGGATGGCGCTGCTGATGGGGGCGGTGATGGCCTTCATCATGCTGGCCTTCATGCTGTCGATGTATTCGAGCCGGGCGGTCAACGCGGCCATCTTCGCCGGATCGGTCCTCGTCTTCGCCGGGGCGCTGTGGCTGGTGCGCAGCCAGGTCACCGTGCAGGACCGCAGCTACATGTCCGCGATGATCCCGCACCATTCCATCGCGATCATGACCTCCACCCGGGCCGAGATCACCGACCCGCGCGTCCGCCGCCTCGCCGACGACATCATCTACGCGCAGGACAAGGAGATCGCCGAGATGCGCTGGCTGACCGCCGAGCTGTCCACCGGCGCGGAGGCGGCGGCGCCTATCCAGGGCGGCGCCTCCGTCGAGCTGGTCCCGGCGGAGGAGGCGCTGTCGACGGAATCGCTCGCCGGAATCGATCCCGAATTCCTGACCGGGGAGGAGATCGACCGCGTCTTTCCGGACGGCCGGGCCTGCGCCTTTTCCTATACCGTGGGCAGCCCGCCCGTCCTCGTGACAGGCGAAATCGACGGCGCCCCCGCGGCGCTGCTGCGGATCAGCGGCGACCTCGTGCGGCTGGACGGGACCGCGGATGCATCGGGCGGCACCCTGACCGCCGGCCCCCTGTCGGCCGAGCTGCGCCCCACGGGCGACGGCGATTATACCGACCTGCTCATGTCCGCCGGCGAGACCTACGGCGCCGGCTTCCGCGGGCATTACGGCTGTCCGGGCTAGGCCATGGGTCGGCGGGCGCCCCGCCGGCGAAGGGGACGGTCCCCGGCAAGGTACGGGCGAACGCAGCGGAAGGCGCCCCGCAATCGCGCGCGAAGTCCTGAGACCGCCCGCGCGGCCGGCCGCCCAGCGCCACGCAGCTATCCGGCCCGCGGCGCGGCGAGAATGAGCACGGTTCCGATCAGGCACAGTCCCGCGCCGCCGAGATCCCAGAGATCCGGCCGCTGCCCTTCCGCCCCCCACATCCAGAGGAGCGACGCCACGATGTAGATGCCGCCATAGGCGGCGAAGGCGCGTCCGGCGAAGCCCGCCCCGACCTGCGCGAGGAGCCAGCCGAACAGCGCGAGCGCCACGAGCCCCGGACCCAGCCAGAGGCTCGAGGCGCCGCGCCACCAGTGCCATATTGCGAAGCATCCGGCGATCTCTGCCAAGGCGGCCAGCGGGTAGGCGAGGGCCGCCGGCATCAGGCGCCGGCCCGGTCGTGATCGCTGAGACATTGCTCGTGGTCGCGCAGAACCTCGAGGATGCGGCAATCGGCGACCCGGTCCGCATCGCAGTCGCGGAGCATCCGTCGCAGCTCGACCCGCAGCGCCTCGAGCCGGGCGATGCGTGCCTCGACCTCGCGAAGCTGCCTCTGCGCGACGGCGTCGACCTCGGCGCAGGACCGTTCCGGGCTGTCGGACAGATCGAGCAGCTCGCGGATGGCCTCCAGCGAAAAGCCGAGCTGCCGGGAATGCCGGATGAAGGACAGGCGGTCCAGCTCGACATTCCCGTAGCGCCGCTGCCCGCCCTCCGTCCGACCGGGTTCGGGCATCAGGCCGATCTGTTCGTAGTACCGGATCGTCTGGACCTTCGTGCCGGTCCGTCTGGCGAGCGTGCCGATCGAAAGCATGCGGGTGTCCCTCCGGGCTCTGGTGTCTGGACCACGGGGCCCCGCGACCTCGCGGGCGATGCGGATGTCTTCCCGTGGCGTCTTGAACCTACAGTTGCTGTAGACCCTATATCGCGGTTCGAGTGGAGAATCACGACGGAGAAACAGCATGGCGGGCGGGATTGCGGCCAGGCGCGAATGGCGCGTCACCGGCATGGATTGCGGCGCCTGCGCCGCCAAGGTGCGCGGCGCGGTCGAGCGTCTGCCCGGCGTCGCGGATGTGGACGTGGCGCTGATGGCCGAGCGGCTGCGGCTGACCCTCGACGAGGGCCGGACGCCGCCCGAGCGGATCGAGACGGCCGTCCGCGGCGTCGGGTTCGGCATCGCGCCCGCGGGCGCACCGCCGGAGAGGCCGACGGGCGGCTTCGTGCTGCCGGACGGGGCGTTTCCGGATGCGGCGAAGGCCGGGGGCGACACCGATCCGGCAGAGAGCGACGAGCCGGCCGGCGGCGCATCGCCCTCGTGGATGTCGTCCGCCCGGGGGCGGCTGGTGATCGCGACCGGCGCGCTGCTGGCCGTGGCCTGGGCCTCGCGGCTCGTCCTGCCGGCCGGGATCGCGCATTGGGCCTTCGTGCTGGCGACGCTGATCGGGATCCTGCCCGTGGCGCGGCGCGCCGCCCTGATGGCGCGGGCCCGCATGCCCTTCACCATCGAGATGCTGATGACCATCGCCGCCGGCGGCGCCCTCGTGATCGGCGAGCCGGAGGAGGCGGCGCTGGTCGTCTTTCTCTTCGCCGTGGGCGAACTCCTGGAAGGCGTCTCGGCCGGCAAGGCGCGCGACAGCATCCGGGCGCTCTCGAAGCTCGTGCCGAAGACGGCGCGGCTCGAGGTGGGCGGCACGACGCGGGAGGTCCGGGCCGGGACGCTCCTTGTGGGCCAGGTCGTCCGGGTCCGCCCCGGCGACCGCGTGCCCTGCGACGGCGAGGTGATCGAGGGGACGTCCGGCGTCGACGAAAGCCCCGTGACCGGCGAGAGCGTTCCGCGCCTCAAGGAGCCGGGTGCGGCGGTCTTCGCCGGGTCGATCAACGCCGAGGCGCTGCTGCGCGTGCGGGTGACAAAGTCTGCCGAGGACAACACCATCGCCCGCATCGTCCGGCTCGTGGAAGAGGCCGAGAGCGCGCGCGCCCCGACCGAGCGCTTCATCGACCGGTTCAGCCGGGTCTACATGCCGGCCGTGGTCGGGGCGGCAGCCTTCGTCGCCGTGGTCCCGCCGCTGGCCTTCGGACTGGACTGGGGCGAATGGGTCTATCGTGCGCTGGCGCTGCTGCTGATCGGGTGCCCCTGCGCGCTGGTCATCTCGGTGCCCGCCTCGATCGCCTCGGCGCTGTCGACCGGGGCGCGCCACGGCCTCTTGATGAAGGGCGGCGCGGTGATCGAGGCGGCGGCCCGAACGACGCATGTCGCCTTCGACAAGACCGGGACGCTCACGCAGGGCCATCCGCGCGTGACGGACGTCACGGTGCTGAGCGGCCGCGAGGATGACCTCATGGCACTCGCCGCCGGGGTCGAAGTCGGGGCGAGTCATCCGCTGGCCCTCGCCATCACGGCCGAGGCCGAAAGGCGGGGCGTGGACGCCGCCCCCGCGACCCGGTCCCGCGCGCTGCCCGGCAAGGGGGCGGAGGCGGTGATCGACGGCGCGACCGTCCGCGTCGGCTCCCCCCGCCTGGCGGAGGAGCGCGGCGCCCTCACGGACGGTCTGCGCGCCCGCGTGGCGGCGCTGGAGGCCGAGGGCAGGACGGTGGTCGTCGTGCTGCGCGACGACGCTCCCCTGGGCCTCGTCGCGTTGCGGGACGAGCCGCGCGCGGATGCGGCCGAGGCCGTCGCGCAGCTTCGCGACCTCGGCCTCTCGTCGATCATGCTGACCGGGGACAATGCCCGCACCGCCCGGGCCATCGCGGCGGGGCTGGGGATCGAGCATCGCTCGGACCTGATGCCGGAGGACAAGGTGGCGGCGATCCGCGACCTGGCGGCGGAGGGCCGCGTGATGATGATCGGCGACGGCATCAACGACGCGCCCGCGCTCGCCGCCGCGCATGTGGGCGTCGCCATGGGATCGGGCACCGATGTCGCGCTCGAGACGGCCGACGCGGCGATCCTGCGCGACCGCGTGACCGACGTCGCCGGCACGATCCGGCTCGCCCGGACCGCGATGTCGAACATCCGCCAGAACATCGCCATCGCTCTGGGGCTGAAGGCGGTCTTCCTCGCGACCACGATCCTCGGGATCACCGGCCTCTGGATCGCGATCCTCGCCGATACCGGCGCCACCGTGCTCGTGACGATGAACGCCCTCCGTCTGCTGGCCTTCCGGCCCACGGGCGCGCCCGGCCGCGCCGGCCGCGCGGCCCGGGCCACCGGGCCGGTCCGCCCCGGTCCCGCCTCCGCAACCACCTGAACAGGAGAGACCGATGATCCTCACCCGACGTGCCATGATGGCCTCCGCCGCGAGTTTCGCCGCCAGCTTCGCCGCGACGGCGCCGACCGACGGCCCGGCCCAGGCCCCGCTCTCGATCCATGTCCTCAAGGATCCGAATTGCGGGTGCTGCACCGCCTGGATCGGGATCCTCGAGGCGGAGGGCTTCACCGTCACCACCGAGCGCAGCTTCGGCACGCTCCTGATCCGGCACAAGCTCGAGAACGGAATCCCCCCGGACATGACCTCCTGCCATACCGGCGAGATCGAGGGCTACATGATCGAGGGACACGTGCCGGTGGCCGACATCCGGAGGCTGCTCGCCGAGCGCCCCGATGCCGTCGGTCTCGCCGTGCCCGGCATGCCCTACGGATCGCCGGGAATGGGGCCTCAGGACGCGCGCGAGGCCTACGATGTCTACCTGATCGGCAGGGATGGCAGCACCGGGATCTTCTCCAGCTACGACGCCGCCTGAGCGCACGGCATTCGCGGCGGCCGGGGCGGCGCGATGGCCGCCCGCATCGCCGGGATCGAGGGGGTCCGAAGGGCCGCCACAGCCGGAACCGCGAGATGACCGCTCCCGCACGGGCCCGGCGGTCGTTCTCGGGGCCCGGGAGCGAGGCTCCGAGACGGGCCGCTGGCGGGGCCCCCCGTGGCGGCCGGGCGGGGGCAGGCGCCGGGCACGGCGACCGTCCGGCCCGAAAGCGGCCGACTTGCCGGGCGGTCCGACAGGGCCAGATTGCCCGCCGAACACGGCGCTCTCTTCTCGCGGATCCTCAGGCGCCGGAAGGGCGTCGATCCATCGCGATCGGAGATCCCATGTGCCGCGTCCTCGCCTATATCGGGCCCGACCTTCCGCTCGAGAACCTGTTGACGAATCCCGAGAACAGCCTCCTGAACCAGAGCCTCGATCCCGAGCTGCATCCGGACCTCCAGCTCGCCGGCTGGGGTTTCGGCGCCTGGAGCGAGCACCTGCTCAAGCCCGCAGAACCGCTCCTCTACCACCGCCCGAAGGCCGCCTTCTACGACGACAACGTGAGGGGGATCATCCCGAGCCTGCAGGCGAGCACGCTTCTCGCCCATGTCCGGGCATCGGGTTACGATGCGGGCGTCGTCCAGGCCGACGAGAACTGCCATCCCTTCGCCTTCGACGGCACGCCCTGGATCATCGCCCAGAACGGCGCCCTGCCGAACTGGCGGCGTCTCCAGAAGGAACTCCTCCGGCATTGCGAGGACCGTTACCTCGAACAGATGCGCGGCACGACCGACACGGAATTCCTCTACGTCCTGCTGTTGTCGCTGCTCGAGGGGAACAGCGATGCCGAGGTGAAGGCGGCGTTCGAACGGATGCTGGCCCTGATCCTGCAGGCGATGCGCAGGCTCGACCTGGCGGCGCTGACCAAGCTCAAGATCGCGCTCGTGACGTCCGACCGGATCATCGGCGTGAACTACGGCTGCGGCCATGCGGGCGAAACGGACGTGACGGGCGACTGGGAAGCGCTGCGGAAGACCGATCTGCCGCTCTCGATGCTGCTGGAGCCGATGTATGTCCTGCTGGGCCGGAACTTCGAGGATTACGAGGATTCGTACGACGTCGATGTCTGCCCGGAAGGGGAGGCCACCTCGGCCATCCTCGCTTCCGAGCCGCTGACCGAGAACGGCGAGGACTGGATGCGGGTCGAGTTCGGCACGATCGTCTTTCTTCGCCGCGAGGGGAGCACCATCTCGAAAACCGTCAGCCGGCTCGACCCGTGATCGGGAGGGGTGTCCGATGACGGATCGCTACGGCCGCTTCGCCGATCTCGAGGCCGCCTCCCGCAGCGGGGTCGATTATCGCATCCGGGTGGAGGATCGCGGCTCGCCGGTCGTCGTGATCGCGCCGCATGGCGGGACCATCGAGCCCGGGACCGCGCGGATCGCCGGGGCCCTGGCCGGCGCCGACGTCTCCTTCTACGCCTTCGAGGCGCTCGAGCCCGGAGCGCACGGGGACTTCCATATCACGTCCCACCGCTTCGACGAGCCGCGGGCACTCGATCTCGTCGGGCGGTCCCGCTTCGCCCTCGCCATCCACGGACGCAAGGATGACGGGACCGATACCGTCTGGCTGGGGGGCCGCGCCGCCGAGCTGCGCGACGCGATCGGCGATGCGCTGCGCCGCGCGGGGTTCGCGGCGGAACCCGGCACGCGCCTGCCCGGCCTGCACGAGACGAACATCTGCAACAGGACCCGATCCGGAGCCGGCGTGCAGATGGAACTTCCGATGTCGCTGCGGCGCAGGCTGGCGACCGACCGGGCCGGCCTCGAGACTTTCGTACAGGCGGTCCGCTCCGCCATGCAGTCGCTCGGCCTGACGGGGCGCGAGGAGGGCAACCCGGCCTCCGCCCCGCGGAGCGGGAAGCGCTGAACCGCAGCCGCGCGTTCCCCGGTGGCCGGGTTTCCCCCGGTGCCCGGTTCCGGCCGGGCGCGGCGACGGGGCCGGATCCGGTGCGGCAGGCGTGCCGGTGCAGGAGGCGAGCCGGCACGAGGAATTTCCGCGTCGCCCGGCATAACCCGACCTGCCTCCCCGGGTCGGCCGACCGGCGGCGCCGGGGGGCGGGGCGATCCGCCGGGGTGCGGGGCAGGGCGCGATGGAGGGCGCCGGGTTTCGCACCTGCAGGGCAATGCGCCCGGTCGAAGTTCCGACCGGGCGCGGTAGTGTCAGACGCGGCATTCGGGATGTTCGAGGATGTCCCGTGCGTCGTCGCAGCCCGAGCCGCCCGGAACGCGGGGCCGCCGCCGCCCGCGATCGTCCGAGCGGTCGTCCCGGCGACGATCCTCCACGTGGGTATCGTCGCGCCCCCGGCCGCGCCCCCGGCGGTCGAACTCGGCGACGGGGCCGTCGATGGCGAAGGCCGGACCGTGGATGGCGGCGTGGGCCGGGGCGAGCGGGGCGGCGGCGCCGAGGGCGAGAAGGGCGAGGGTGGTAAGGGTCTTCATGTCGGGTCTCCCTTTGTTGACTGGACCGTGACAGCACCATGCCCTTCCGCCCCGTCCCGCGGCACCGACCGGGGTCCGGCGATCTCGCTCCGGTCGCGGGACCATGGGCGGGACGGATCGTCGGACCTTGGTCGGTGGTCCGGACCGCGCCGCCCGGTAGTGTGGACCGGCCCCTCTGCCCCCCGCGTCCGAGATCCGGTTGCCCGATGCCCGCCCCATCCGCCTCGCCTCACCCGCTTTCCCGCCGCGCGCTGCTGTTGGGGGGCGCCCTCGGCCTGCTGCCGGTCCGGGCCCTGGCGCGGGACGGCGAGGACGACGACGGACACGACGGCGGACATGACGACGGGGACGACAGCGGGCGGGGCCGCGGACGCGGACGGGGGGGAGACGGGGACGGGCGCGAATCCGACAGGGAGGACGGCCCCGGCCGCGACGACGACCGGAGCGGTCCGGGAGGCGGAGAGGACGGCGCCGGCCACGACGACCGCCGGGCCGGCGATGACGAAAGCGCCGACCGGCGCAGCGGCGACGATGGCGGGCCGGCGGGGATCCCCGATCTCGCGCTGCTCTATCCCGACGGCTGGGTCGAACGGATCCGGGCCGGTCGGTACGAGCTGATCGACGATCGCGGACGGCGCGTGAACGAGCGCGCGGCGACGCGCGGCGATTACGACCGGATGAGCGCCCTGATCCGCTGAGGGCTCAGGACCAGCGGTCCCGTGCCAAGAGGGCCGCCTCGGTGCGGTTGCGGACCTGCAGCTTCTGCAGGATCGCGGTCATGTAGTGCTTCACCGTCTTCTCCTGCAGGCCGAGCGCCGCCGCGACCTCGCGGTTCGACTGGCCCCTGGCCACGCGCCTCAGGATGTCCTCCTCGCGGCGGGTCAGCTCGTCGAGCGGAGAGGTCTCGGCCCGCGCGGCGGGGCGGGGGGCGCTGAGTGCGCGCAGCACCTCGCCCGCGACGTTCGGGGCGACATAGGTGCGCCCCGCCGCCAGTTCCCGCGCGATGGCCGCGAGGTCCGCGCCGCCCACGCCCTTCAGCACGTAGCCGATCGCTCCCCCCTTGAGCGCGCGGACCACGTCGTCGCCTTCCTCGGACACGGTGAGCATGGCGATCCGCGGCGGGTCCGGCAGCGCGGCGATCCGGCCGGCGGCGGCGATGCCGCCACCCGGCATCGAGATGTCGAGGAGGACGAGGTCCGGCCGCAGCGCCGCCGCCATCGCGACAGCCTCGTCCGCGGTCGCGGCCTCTCCCGCGATGTCGAACCCGGCCTCGGCCAGGGTCCGCGCGACCCCGTCGCGGTAGAGCGGATGGTCGTCCGCGATCAGCACCCGGATCGGGGTCATGTCTCTTCCTCCAGTTCCATCTCCAGCGCCGTGCCGCCGCCCGGCCGGGGGGTAAGCGCGAAGCGCCCGCCGAGGCTCTCGACCCGGTCGCGCAGGCCGTTCAGCCCGAGGCCCGGCCCAGCGGCGAAGGGAGGGCCCGGTCCCCGGTCGCGGACGGCCAGGGCGTAGCCCGCCGGGCGCTGCGCCAGGGCGACATCGACTCCCGCGCCGCCGGCATGGCGCGCGGCGTTGGTCAGGCCCTCCTGCACGAAACGGTAGGCGCAGAGCCGCGCGCCCTCGGACAGCACGGCGGGCGGCTCTCCCTCCACCGCCAGGGACACGTCGGTTCCGTGATGCGCGCGGTGGGCGGCGATGGCGCTCTCGACGATGCCGCGCAGACCGCGCCCGGCGAGGTCGGGCAGGGCGAGGCCGCGTGACAGGGCGCGCACCTCGTCCATTGCCCGGCCCACGGCCAGGGCGACGGCATCCACCTCGCGGCGCGGCGCGCCTTCCGCCAGCGCCCCGCGCACGGCGTCGAGACGGAGCGCGGCGAAGGCGAGGTTCTGCGCCGGCCCGTCATGCAGGTCGGCGCCCAGCCGCCGCAGCTGCCGGTCGCTCTCGGTCGTGGCGCGGCTGGCGGCGGCCTGCACGCGCAGGCGCAGGTCGCGGTTGCGCGCCGACAGCGCGGCCAGTTCGGCCACCTGCGCGTCGAGCCGCGCGCGCTGCGCCTCGATCGTGCGGCTGCCGCCCCGGACGATCCCCCACAGCAGCAGCCCCAGCGCCCCGAGCGTGCCCGCGACCGCCGCCCAGGCCCGCCCCCGCGCGCGGGCGAGATCGCCGGCCAGCTCGGTCCCGATCTCGTAGAATTCCGCCACCGCGACGACCTCGCCGCTCCATGTCCCGCGCACCGGCGAATAGATCTCGAGCAGCGGCAGGCCGAGCGCCGCCTCTCCCGCGCTCTCGGCATCGCCGAGCTCGTCGAACTCCGCCACGATGGCCCCGTCGAAGGCCCGGAGCAGTCCGTCGGTCAGCGCGAATCCCTGTCCCGCGAGGGCGGGGTCGCGGGCGGACAGGATCGTGCCGTCCGGGGCCCAGAGCTTGAACGAGACGACCCGCTGACCGAGCGGCGTGTTCTCGAAGAGCTCGTCCAGGGCCCGCAGCGCGCCGGCCGACAGCGCGCCGTCCGCCGCGAGCTGGTCGCCGATGGGAGAGACGAAGCTCTCCATGTAGAGCGCGGTCGCGTTGGCGCTGTTGCGCACCACCCCGTCCTCGATCACCCGCACGACCACCCAGCCCACGGCGAGCGCGGCGAGCCCCAGGACGAGGCCGGACGCGACGGCATAGCGCGACGCCAGCGACAGGCGGTGCCACGGTCCCTCGCTACTTGTGGTTTCGGCAGGCCGGACGTCCATCGCGGCATCTGGCACGGCGCCCGCCGCCCCGGCAACGGACCTTGGTCGGATGAAGAGAGGGCCGCCGGCCGCCCGGTGCGCGGGAGGGGGCGGCCGGGACCCCGTTCAACGGGCGCCCCGGGCCGGGAGCCCGTCACCGGTCCGGTCCGATGGAAGCCGATCCGGAGGGCGAGGGCGCCTGTTCCGACCGGGCGGCACGCCCGGGTCCGGGCCGTGATCCGGTCGTCCGTCACGGCCGGGGACGCGAGGTCATGGGCGGGGAAGAGGCCGCCGCCGGTCGACCGGCAGATGCACGTCCTCACCTTAATATGGACCGGATTCGCCTAAAAGGTTAACGGACGATCTCCGGCCCCGGCGGTCGGGCCGGCCCTCCGCGCGGGGGCACGCTCAGGGAGGACCGACAGTGACCAGGCTCGACAGGATTTCTCCGCCCGACCGCTCCGCGGCGAGGGCCCTCGGGATGCCGGATAGCTTTCCCTGCATGTTCCATGTCACCGACACGAGCGGGCGGATCGTCCAGGTCAGCGACCAGTGGCTCGCCACGCTCGGCTACGACCGGGAGGAGGTCGTCGGCAGCCGGAACGCCGCCTTTCTCGCCGAGGATTGCGCGGCGAGCGCGCAGGCGCGCATGTCCGACATCCTGCGAGAGGGACGGAAGGACGACCTCGTCTGCGAGTTCGTCAGCAAGGCCGGAAAGGTCGTCCCCTTCCGCCTGTCGGTGGAGCCGGTGGCGGAGGAGGGCGGCCAGCCGCTCGGGGTGGTCGCGGTCCTGACGCCCGTCGAGGTGGGAAGCGACGTGGTCGAGGAGCTCGGCCGCAAGTCCTATCGCCTCCAATCCTGCCTTGAGGCCACCGAGGCGGGGATCTGGGAATGGAACGTCCAGACGGGCGAATCCAGCGTCAACGAACGGTGGGCGGCGATGCTGGGCTACCGGCTGGAGGATCTCCAGCCGATCTCGGCCGAGACGTGGAGGGCCTTTGCCCATCCCGACGATCTGCAGCGATCGATGGACGCGCTGCAGCGGCATTGGGACGGCGAGACGGAGTCCTACGATGTCGAGGCGCGGATGCGGCACCGAGACGGACACTGGGTCTGGGTGCATGACCGCGGCCGCGTCTTCACGCGGACCCCGGACGGCGAGCCGGAATGGATGTTCGGGACCCATTTCTCGCTCGACGAGCAGCGGCAGCGGGCACGCAATGCCGAGCGGATGGAGCGGCTGCTCAACCGCACCGGTCTCGCGGCGGGGATCGGGGGGTGGGAGCTGGATCTCGAGACGAACGAGCTGCTGTGGACCGACGAGACCCGGCGCATCCACGGTGTGGACAGGGCGTATCGGCCCGATGTCGCGAAGGCCCTCGACTTCTACGCCCCCGAAGCGCGGGAGCAGGTGGGCCAGGCCGTCGACCGGGCGCTGTCCCACGGCACCCCCTGGGATCTGGAGCTCCCCTTCGTTCGCGCGACTGGCGAGCGGATCTGGGTCCGGGCCATCGGCGAAGTCGAGCTTCGCGACGGCCGGGCCCGCAGCCTGTTCGGGGCATTCCAGGACATCACCGATCGCCGCCGGGAGCACGAGGAGCTCCGCCGGGCCCGCGAGACCGCCCAGCAGGCGGAGCAGCGCCTCTGGGCCGCCGTCGAGGCGGTGCCGGATGCCTTCGCCCTCTTCGATTCCGAAGATCGGGCCGTCATGTTCAACCAGAAGTATCGCGACCTCTACGCGGCCTCCGGCGACGTGGTCGCGGTCGGGCAGACTTTCGAGGCCATCCTGCGGGAAGGGTTGCGCCACGGGCAGTATCCCGAAGCGATCGGCCGGGAGCAGGCCTGGCTCGAGGAGCGGCTCGAGCGGCACCGCAACCCGTCCGGGCCCGTCGCGCAGGAGCTGCCCGGCGACCGCCACGTCATGGTCCACGAGGCGCGCCTGCCGAACGGGGACACGGTCGGCTTCAGGGTCGACGTCACGGAACTCCGGAGGCAGGAACGCGAGCTGAAGGTCCGGGCCGAGGCGCTGGAGGCGGCCGCCCTGACCGATCCTCTCACGGGCCTGCTGAACCGCCGCGGCCTCGAATCCTACCGGCAGGGCTTCGCGTCCGTCCCGGACGAGAGCTTCGGCGTCATCCATCTCGACCTCGATCGCTTCAAGCCGATCAACGACGTCTTCGGGCACGCCGCCGGCGACCATCTGCTACGGCATGTGGCCGACATCCTGCGCTCGAGCGTGCGCGGGGGGGATGGCGTCGCCCGGGTCGGGGGCGACGAGTTCGTCGTCGTGCTGAGGGGGCCCTGCACCGAGACCCTGGCCCGGCGGATCGCCTCGCGCATCATCGCCCGGTGCCAGGATGCCGTCCTCTGGCAGGACCGGATTCTGCATTACGGCGTGAGCGCGGGGATCGCCGTCGGGCCCGCGGCGGAGCTGGCGCGCCTGCAGGAGGACGCGGACATCGCCCTCTACGAGGCCAAGCGCTCCGGGCGAAACCGGTCCCACGTCTTCGGCGAACCCCTGCGCGAGCGGATCGAGGCGCGCAAGACGCTGTCCGACGACCTGCTCGAGGGGCTCGAACGGGGCGAGATCATCGCCCATTACCAGCCGCAGGTCTGCGCGCGCACGGGGGACATCGTCGGGGCCGAGGCGCTGGCCCGGTGGGAGCATCCGACGAGGGGTCTGCTCGGCCCCCGGGATTTCCTCGCCCTGGCGGACGATCTGGGCCAGACCGGCAGGATCGACCGGACGGTCTACCTGCACGCGATCGAGACCGGGCGGGCCTTCAGCCAGGGCGGAACGCCGCTCCCCGGGATCTCGATCAACTTCAGCCTCAAGAGGCTCGCCGAGGCCGGCGACCTTCCCTGGTTCGAGAACGCGTCCGCCCTGCCGTTCCGGATGAATCTCGAGATCCTCGAAACGCTCGACGTCGACGGGGATTTCGACGGCATCGAGGGCCTCATGGCCCATGTCCGCAAGAAGGGAATCGCGATCGTGATCGACGATTTCGGAAGCGGGCGGGCATCGCTCACCTCGCTCCTGAGGTTCCGGCCCGAACGGGTCAAGCTCGACGGCGAGATCACGCGCGCCGCCGTCAGCGAAAGCACGGGCGCCCGCGCGATGGTGCTCGCCATCGGGGACATGTGCCGCAGACTGGGCATCGCCATGACCGCGGAGGGGGTGGAGACCCGGGAACAGGCGGACCTGATGCGCGAGCTGGGATGCGACAGGCTGCAGGGGTTCCATTTCGGACCCCCGATGTCGCGGGACGATCTTCGCGCCGTCCTGGCCGTCAGGAAAGCTGCATCTGCTCGAGAGGCGCCGTGAATTCCGCCCGCAGACCGTCGTCCCGGTAGCGAAGGTCGCTGCCCCCCGTTCCTACCAGTCCCATGCCGATCAGCCGGGATCCGAAGCCCTGGCGCCGCTCGTCCGGAAGGCGGGGCGGTGGGCCCCCGGTCTCGGTCCAGGACAGGCGCAGTTCGGCGGCCGTGCCGGTGTCCTCCAGCCGCCAGTCGACGGCGACGCGGCCCATCTCGGAGGCCAGCGCGCCATGCTTGAGCGCGTTGGTCGCCAGTTCGTGCAGCAGCAGCGACAGCGACAGGGTCGCGCGCGATCCCAGCGGCACCGAGGGGCCGGAGATGTCGAACCTCTCGTCCATGCCGAAATTGCCCAGGACGGATCGCACTACCTCCTCCATCTCGGCGGCCGTCCATTGCCGTTTCAGCAGGACGTCGTGCGCCGACGAGATCGCCTGCAGCCGCTGGCGGAACGCGGTGAGGGCCGAGGGATCCGTCGTGCTGCGGAGGGTCTGGGACGCGATCGCCTGCACCATCGCCAGCGTGTTCTTCATCCGGTGCGAGAGTTCCTCGTTCAGCACCTGCTGCTGCGCCTCCGCCCGCCTCCGGACGCGGATGTCGCGGGTGACGGTCGCATAGGCCGTCGCCGCGCCGCGGTCGTCGCGCAGCGCGATCACGTCCCACATCACCGGGATCGGCTCGCCCGTCCCGAAGTGCCGGAAGTTGACCTCGCCGCGCCATTGGCCGGACGCCTCCATGGCGGGGAAAGCGGTGGCCGCGATCGCATCCCAGTCGGCGGGGTCGAAATAGTCCCGGATCGTCGTCGCCCGCGCCGCCGCCTCGTCCGGAAGCCCGACCAGGGCCCGTCCCGCCTCGTTCAGCCAGGACACGCGGCCGTCCAGCCCGGCGACGCCGATGAAATCGCCCGATTGCTCGACGATGGCGGCGAGGCGGCGCGTCTCGGCCTCCGCCTCCTTCCGGTCCGTGACGTCGACGGCAGAGCCGGAGAACCGCTCCGCCCGGCCCTCCGCGTCGTGGACCATCCGGCCCTTGCACTCGATCCATCGCAGGTCCCTGCCCGGAAGGGCCAGCCGGTATTCCACCTCGAACGGGCAACCGGTCTCGAAGGTCGCCCGGATGCGCCAGCGCAGGTCCGGCAGGTCGGCGGGCACGACGAAGTGCTGATACTGCTCCATGGTCAGGCCCTGCGCCGTCCGGTCCGGATCGAGCCCGTAGAGGCGCGCGAAATTGGCATCGCCGTGCAGCAGGTCGGTATCCACCATCCAGTCCCAGAGCCCGACGACGCCCGAGGCGTCGAGCGCGATCTCGAGGCGCTCGGCCGCTTCCCGCAGCTGCCGGTCGATCTCGCGCTGGCGGGTGCGGTCCCGCAGGATCTTGAGATAGCCCACCTGCGCGCCCTCCGCCGAGGTGAGCTGCATCATCTCGCCCAGCGCGTAGAACCGTTCCCCGCCCTTGCGGATGTGCCAGCGCTCGTCCCTGGCCCGGCCATGATCGCGCGCGCTGCGCATCTCGGCCTCGGGAATCCCGGCCGTCACGTCCTCGGGGGTGAAGAAGACGTCGGCCGGGCGGCCGACGATCTCCGCCGCGCACCAGCCGAGGATCCGCTCCGCGCCGGTGTTCCAGCTCGTGATGTTCCCTCGCAGGTCGAGGGTGATGATCCCGTAATCGATCGCGCTGTCGAGGATCTGGCGGTGCCGCGTCTCGGCGTCGCGGCTCTGCAGCGTGATCGCGCGGCTGTCCGAGACGGCCCGCCGGAGTTCCAGCTGTCCCATCACCAGCCGGGCGAGCCTTTCGAGGCTCGTCCTCCGCCGCGGATCCAGCCCCTCCCGGCGCGCCGCGCGATCCATCACGCAGAGCGTGCCGAGGATCGTGCCGCCGGGGGTCCGAAGCGGGGCGCCCGCGTAGAAGCGCAGGAACGGCGCGCCGGTGACGAGCGGATTGCCGCGCGTCCGCGGGTCCGCGGTCAGATCCGGGATGACGAGCGTCGCGCCCTCGTTGAGCGTATGGACGCAGAGCGCCTGCTCGATCGGGGTCTCCGACCTGTCGGCCCCGACCTGCGCCTTGAACCACTGGCGGCGGCCGTCCAGCAGCGTGATGAGCGCGATCTCGGTCCCGCAGATCTCGCCGGCGAGCTGGACGATATCGTCGAATTCCGCCTCGGGCGGCGTGTCCAGGATCCCGTATCCGGCCAGCGCGGCCCGCCGGTCCGCGGCGCCGGGCAGTTGCGCAGGTGCAAGGTCACTCATGTCGGCAATCGGCGCCCCGCCGCTGGCCCTCTGGCGGCAATGGAAGGAGATCGTCTTCAGGGCGCCCGGACCCTACGCGAAGTGCCTGTCCGAGGCAACTGGCAGCAGGCCCCGGACCCGAGCCGCTCCCGCCCCTCCTTCGCCCGATGCGGGTCCTGCATGCCGACCCGGATGGTCGCGCCGTCCCCCGCGGCCCGCACCTGCCTCAGGCAGGCGAGGGACGGGACGGCGAAGCGGACGATCCCCGACGGGAGAGGCGTCCCGCAGGGCCGCGGCCCCATTGCTTCGTCGAAAGCGCGGGGCGAGCGGACCGGAATGCCGGGCGCCGCCGGGTCCGGGCGCGGTCTCTTCGGCTGGGCGACCCGACACCGAACCGCGACGCGGCCCTCCCCGAGTCACGAGATTTCCGCCTGGGGTGGCGCCCGTTGCGCGGCCGGGATGATCCACGGATCTCCGGCGGGTGCTCTACCGCGCGACGGCGTCGGGATCGTCCTGTCCGGCCGGACGGTCGCCGGCGCCCGCCGCGTCCTCGGTCGGCTTCAGCGTCGCCCAGCCCCGCGCGCCGGGGGGCTTCGGCGGCGGGTCGCAGTCGCGGCGATGGATGTTCACCTTGGCGATGAAATTGGCCGAGACCGGCGCCGTGACGAAGAGGAACGCCATGATCAGCACCTCGTGGAACGACGGCTCCCCCAGCGCGGCGGCGTTCGTCATCGAGGCGAGCAGCAGCATCCCGATCCCGATCGTGCCGACCTTGGTGGGCGCGTGGAGGCGGGTCATCGGGCCGTCGAACTTCAGCAGTCCCGCGACGCCGATCAGGACGAAGGCCGATCCGATCAGCAGGAACAGGGCGGTGAGAAGCATGGCGAGATCGGCGAGCGTCATTCGATGATGTCCCCCCGCAGCAGGAACCGGGCCAGCGCCACGGTCGAGACGAAGCCGAGCATCGCGATCAGCAGGGCCACCTCGAAATAGACCTGGACGCCCTGGTAGATGCCGAGCACCACGACGAGGCCGAGCGCGTTGATGACCATCGTGTCCAGCGCCAGGATCCGGTCGCCGGTGGTCGGCCCGAGGGCCAGCCGCAGCATGGAGAGGACCGATCCGATGAGCAGGGCGACCATCGACACGACGATCATGATGTCGAGCAGGGCGGCGGCGCTCATGCGAAGATCTCCATCAGGCGGCGTTCGTATCTCGACTTGATGTCGTCGCGGACCTTGTCCGGATCGTCGGTGTGCAGGACATGGACGAGCAGGAAGTGCCCGTCCTCCGACAGGTCGGCCGAGACGGTGCCGGGCGTCAACGTGATCGTCCCGGCGAGCAGGGTGATCGCCTCGGGCTCCTTCAGGTCCAGCGGCACGCTGATCCAGGCGGGCTTCAGCCGGTCGTTGGGGACGGTGAGCACGATCCACGCGACTTCGAGGTTGGCCACGATGATGTCGCCGAGGACGATGATCGCGTAGCGCGCCATCCGGCCGATGCGGAAATCCTGCGGCTGGTCGGGCCACCAGATCGCCGTCGCCCGGGGGATCAGGATGCCGAGGATGAGGCCGAACACAGCCATCCCCGCCGTGAGGTCGTTCTGCAGCAGGATCCAGACGATGGCGAGGACCAGCGTCAGGAAGGGGTGGGGAAGGATCCAGTGCCAGGCCCTGCTCATCTCAGCCCTCCTCGTCCGGCACGATCATCTTGCCGATCCCGTCCAGCACGGTCTCGCGGTAGGCCTCTGCCCCGAAGAGATCGGCGGAGAGGTCGGTCATGTAGCCGTGGATCGGACCGGCGAAGGCGGTGTGGAGGACCAGCGCGGCGATCAGGCCGCCGACGGCGACGAAGGCCAGCGGCGCCGGGGCGACCGGGTTCTCCTCCTCCGGGACCGGCACCGTCTCGTCATGGGCCTTCCAGAACAGCATGCTGCCCGCGCGGGCGAAGCCCAGGACGGCGACCAGGCTCGAGGACAGGATCACCGCCCAGATCCAGACGGCCCAGGGGCTGGACCGGGAGGCGTCGAGGACGAGGAGCTTGCCCAGGAAGCCCGAGAGCGGCGGCAGGCCGGTCATGGCGACGGCGCCGGCGAAGAACAGGGCGGCGGTCAGCGCCCCCCCGGCCATCGGCGGCGCGGCATCCAGCCGGACGCCGCCCCGGCCCGTCCGCACCAGGTCCGAGATCAGGAACAGGATTGCGGCGGCGAAGGTGGAATGGACCATGTAGTAGAGCGCTGCGGCGATCCCCTCGGGCGAGAAGAGCGAGATCGCGATCATCACCGTCCCCATGGATCCCACGACGGAATAGGCGACCAGCCGGTCGACCCGCCGCGCCGCCAGCACGCCGATCATCCCGACGGCGAGCGAGATCACCGCCAGCGGCGGCAGCCAGAGGGTGTGCAGCCCCGCGGTCGCCTCCAGCCCGGGCGGAAAGATCATCGTGTAGACCCGGATGATTGCGTAGGCGCCGACCTTCGTCATGACCGCGAAGAGCGCGGCGACCGGGCCGGGGGCCTCGGCATAGCTCGCCGGGAGCCAGAAATGCAGCGGTGCCAGCGCCGCCTTGATCGCGAAGACGAGGATGAGGAGGACCGCGGCGACGCGGATGCCCACGGTCCCCTCGGGGCCGATCAGCGCGACGCGATCGGCCAGGTCGGCCATGTTGAGCGTCCCGGTCTCGGCGTAGATCGACCCCAGGGCGAAGAGGAAGAGGGTCGAGCCGATGAGGTTGTAGAGCACGTACTGCGTGCCCGCCTTCAGACGTGCGTCCCCGCCGCCATGGATCATCAGCCCGTAGGAGGCGATGAGCAGGATCTCGAAGAACACGAAGAGGTTGAAGAGATCGCCGGTAAGGAAGGCGCCGAGGATGCCCATCAGCTGGAACTGGAAGAGCGCGTGGAAATGCTTTCCCCGCGCGTCCCAACCCGATCCCACGGCATAGAGCAGGACGAACAGGGCGAGGGTCGAGGTCAGCAGGATCATCAGCGTCGACAGCCGGTCGCCGACGATCACGATCCCGAAGGGGGCGGCCCAGTCGCCCAGCCGGTAGTTCAGCACCGATCCGTCCGAGACCTGCCAGGCCAGCCCGG
The DNA here is from genome assembly GCF_900141735.1 of Wenxinia saemankumensis. GTDB lineage: Bacteria > Pseudomonadota > Alphaproteobacteria > Rhodobacterales > Rhodobacteraceae > Wenxinia > Wenxinia saemankumensis. Next base: position 399,076 of record NZ_FQYO01000001.1, on the reverse strand, counting down.
CCGACAGCGCCACCAGCGTCAGCACGCTCGCAAGCGAGAGCACCCGCTGGATCGGGACGTGATGCCGCGCCGCCAGCACGATGAAGGGCGCGACGAAGGCCGGCAGGACGATCGGCAGGATGATCCAGTGGCTCAAGACGTGCCCTCTCGGTCCTGCGGGGTGTCGTCGATGCGGTCGTCGTCGGAGCCGAGATAGGCGCCGAGCGCGATCATCACCGCCACGGCCGTCATCCCGAAGGAGATCACGATGGCCGTCAGCACCAGGGCCTGGGGCAGGGGGTCGGTGTAGAGCGTGACGTCGTCGGACAGGATCGGAGGGGCGCCGATCGTCAGCCGGCCCGAGGAGAACAGGAAGACGTTCACGGCATAGGTCAGCAGCGACATGCCGAGGATCACCGGAAAGGTGCGGAACCTCAGCACCAGGTAGATGCCGCCCGCAGTCAGCACGCCGACGATGAGCGCGACCAGGAGTTCCATCTCAGGCGGTCCCCCCCTGCTGCCCGGCATCCTCTCCGCGGGACGGGTCGATATCCATCGGGTGATCGGAGTCCTGCGTGTCCGCCCGCCGCGCGAGGCGGGAGAAGCTCTCGAGCGACAGCATCACCGCCCCCACGACGCAGAGCAGGACGCCGAGGTCGAAGCCCATGGCCGTGGCGATCTCGAATTCGGCGAAGGGCGGGATGCGGACATAGGTGAAGGCCGTCGACAGGAACGGCTTGCCGACGAACCAGGCGCCGATCCCGGTGAAGCCCGCGATCAGGACGCCCGCGCCGATGATCCCGTGATAGGGATAGCGCAGCCGCGCCGAGGTCCAGGCGAAGCCCGAGGCCATGTACTGCATCACGACCCCGATGGAGACGATGAGTCCGGCGATGAAGCCGCCGCCCGGCTCGTTGTGGCCGCGCAGGAAGATGTAGAAGCCCACCAGCAGGACCACCGGCATGATGACGCGGGTCAGCACGACCATCATCATCGGATGCATGTCGCCGGACCGCCGCTGGTCGGGGATGCGGTTGAGCAGCCGCCGCCGGACCGGACCGTCGAGCAAGGCCTCGGTCAGGGCGTAGATCAGCAGCGCGGCGATGCCGAGGACGATGATCTCGCCGTAGGTGTCGAAGCCCCGGAAATCGACGAGGATGACGTTCACGACGTTCGTGCCGCCGCCGCCCTTGTAGGAATTGGCGAGATGGAACTCCGAGATCGGCGTCGCGACCGCGTCGCGCAGCATGTAGTGATAGGCCAGCGTGAAGGTGGCCACGCCGCCCGCCACCGCCAGCACGCCGTCCCTGACCCGGCGCAGGACGCCGCTCTCCACCGGGCTGCGGTTCGGCAGGAAGTTCAGCGCCAGCAGGAGCAGGATGATCGTCACCACCTCGACCGTGAACTGGGTCATGGCGAGGTCGGGGGCCGAGAGGTAGACGAACCCGATCGAGACCATCAGCCCAACGATCCCGATGAGGATGAGGGCGAGGAAGCGGTTGCGGTGCAGGATCACGAGGCCGGCCGTCGCGGCGGCGAGGATCAGCGTCCCGATCACCGGGATCGGCCCGGCCGACTGGACCGACCGCGTCACCGCCCCGACCGTGCCGGTGACCCAGGCATGGGCTCCGAAGACGAGGATGGCGAGGATCGCGATGGCCGCGTAGCGGGTGAAGGCACCGTTGTGCAGACCGTGGGTCAGCGCCGACGCCCCCCGCACCGACGCGGCGATCACCCGGTCGAAGATCGACTTGGCCTCGGGCCGGGGCGCGGTCTCCCACAGGCGGGACAGAGGGGCATAGGCGAGGAACAGGATCATGCCCCCGACGAGCGCCGTGATCGAGAGGAAGAGCGCCGGCACCAGCCCGTGCCAGATCGCGAGATAGGCGTAGGGCACCTCGGCCGCGTCGCCCAGCAGCGCCGCCGTGACCAGCTTGACGAAGGGTTCGGCGAGGAAGGGGGCGCAGCCGATCACGATGAACAGCGTCACCAGGATCGCGGGCGGCACCCACAGGCCCGGGCCGGGATCGTGCGGCCGGGCCGGGTAATCGTCGCGCACCGGGCCGAGGAAGGTGTGCCCGATGAACCGGAAGGAATAGGCCGCCGAGAGGAGCGCGCCGAAGGTCGCCAGCGCCGGGGCCAGCCAGTCGAGCCCGAACAGTACCGTGTGCGTCGTCTCCTCCAGCATCATCTCCTTGGACAGGAAGCCGTTGAGGAACGGGATCCCGGCCATGGACAGCGCCGCGAGCGTCGCGATGACGAAGGTCACCGGCATCAGCCGCCGGAGCCCGCCCAGACGCCGGATGTCCCGCGTATGCGCCTCGTGATCGACGATGCCGGCCGACATGAAGAGCGCGGCCTTGAATGTCGCGTGGTTCAGGATGTGGAACACCGCCGCCATCGCGCCGAAGGCCGTCCCGGTGCCCAGAAGCATGGTGATGAGGCCGAGATGGCTGACGGTGGAGAAGGCGAGCAGAGCCTTGAGGTCGTTCTTGAAGAGCGCGATCAGCGCCCCCAGCACCATCGTCACCAGCCCCGCCGTGGTGACGATCACGAACCATTCCGGCGTCCCGGCCAGCACCGGCCAGAGCCGCGCCATCAGGAAGATCCCGGCCTTCACCATCGTCGCCGAGTGCAGGTAGGCCGAGACCGGCGTCGGCGCGGCCATGGCGTGCGGCAGCCAGAAATGGAACGGGAACTGGGCCGACTTGGTGAAGCAGCCCAGCAGGATCAGCAGAAGCGCCGGCAGGTAGAGCGGCGAGGCCTGGATCGCCTCGCGCTCGGACAGGATGACGCTGAGGTCGTAGCTGCCCGCGATGTTGCCGAGGATCAGCATCCCCCCGATCAGCGCCAGCCCGCCGCCCCCGGTCACCGTCAGCGCCATCCGCGCGCCCTGCCGTCCCTCGGGCAGGTGCTTCCAGAACCCGATCAGCAGGAACGAGGACAGCGAGGTCATCTCCCAGAAGATCAGCAGCAGCAGGATGTTGTCGCTGAGGACGATGCCGACCATCGCGCCCTGGAACAGCAGCAGGTAGGTGAAGAACTGCCCCGCATTGTCGTCGCGCGACAGGTAGTGCCGTGCATAGGCGATGATGAGCAGGCCGATGCCGAGGATCAGCAGTGCGAAGAAGAAGCCCAGCCCGTCGAGCATGAAGTTGGCGTCGAGCCCCAGGAGGGGCATCCAGCTCAGCCGGGCGGTCACCACCTCGCCCGCCCAGATCGCCGGCAGGTTCGACAGCAGGCCGATGAAGGCCGCGAGCGTGACGATGAACGTGACGGCGGCAGTGGCCGCACGCCCGGCCCCGTTCATGACGCCCGGAAGGAGCGCGCCGAGGAACGGCAGCGCGACGATCAGAAAAAGGGTCAAGTCGTCGGTTTCCTGATCACGTCAAGGTCGTGGGGCGGCGTCGGGCTGCTTCAGCTGATCCGGGTCGAAGTTGCCCGACATCATACACTTCTCTCGCCCTCGGGAAAGTGCATCAGGCGCCACGTCACCGAAATTTGGGCAGGTCGGCCCCCCGGGCGCGTCCCGGTGCCCGTCACCCGGACCCCCGGGCCGGCTCGGCGCGCCCGGCCCCTCACCGCGCCCGGGCGAAGCGATCCATTCCCTGCAGCATCGTCTCGGTCCGCCATTCGGCCAGCGCGTCCGACAGGCGGCGCTTCTGGTCCTGCGCGGATTCGTCCGCCCAGAGGTTCGTCCGCTCGTCCGGGTCGGTCTCGAGGTCGAACAGCTGCCCGTCCGAGGCGCCGTGGATGAAGACCGCCTTCCAGCGCCTGTCGCGGATCATCGTGACGAGCCGCGCGCCGGTCATCGACACGTCCCCCGCCTGTTCGCAGACGACGATGTCGCGCCCCCCGCCGTCGTCGCCCTCGAGCGCGGGCAGCAGCGTCCGGGCATGGCAGGGATCGGGCCGCGCCGCCCCGGCGAGGTCGAGGATCGTGGGGCCGATGTCGAAGAGCTGGCAGAGCCGGTCGTCGCGTCGCGGCGCGAACCGCCCCGGCGACCAGACGATCAGCGGCACGCGGGTCACCGGCTCGTACATCGACCACTTCTGGCTCAGCCCGTGATCGCCGAGCGCGTCGCCATGATCCGAGCAGAAGACGACGACGGCGTTCTCGAGGTAGCCCTGCGCCTCGAGCACCTCCATCAGCCGGCCGATCTCGCGGTCGATCAGGGTGACGTTCGCGGCGTAATGGGCGCGCAGGCGCTGCAGCTCCGCCCGCGTCGGCGCGGCCTTCCAGGCGACGGCGTCGTGATCCACCTCGACGTCGTGGCGGCGCTTCTCCTGCAGGTAGGCGGGCAGGGCGGCCAGCTCCTCTTCCGTGACCTCGGGCAGGGGAAGGTCCGATCCGGCATATCGCGCGGTGTCGGCGGGCGGCGGATCGTAGGGCGGGTGCGGCCCGGGCAGGCCGATCTGCAGGAACAGGCGCTCGGGCTTCGGCCGTGTCTCGAGCCACCAGCGCGCGGTGCCGGCGACGAAGCTGTCGGGGTGCAGATGCTCCGGCAGGGTCCAGTCCACCGCGCCCAGCCGGTCGCGGTAATCGGGCAGGGCGCGGTAGCCGGCGCGCGAGGGCTTCGTCAGGCCGTGGGCCGCGATCGCCTTGTCCAGCTCGTCGGCGAACCAGCGCCCCTCGTAGAAGCGGTCCTTGTTCTCGACCACGAACCGCTCGTGGAAGCCGGCGGGCGCGTCGTAGGGGATGGTGTGCATCTTGCCGACGCTGACGCAGTGGTAGCCCGCTGCGGCGAGGTTGCCGACCCAGGTCTCCTGCCAGGCCTGCCCGTTGCGCAGCACGCCCGAGACATGCGGCTCCACCCCCGAGAAGAGCGCGGCGCGGGACGGCACGCAGGACGGCGCGTTGACGAAGCAGCGGTCGAAGACCACGCCCTCGGTGGCCAGCCGGTCGAGGTTCGGCGTGTGCATCCAGTCCGCGCCCGTCGCGCGGATCGTGTCGAACCGCTGCTGGTCGGTCATGATCAGGATGATGTGCGGCGGCTCGCCGGCGGGGCCGGGCGGGGTTCGGGTCGTCTGGCTCATCCGATGGCCTCCTGTGCCGCGTGCTCGCCGAAATGCGCCTCGCAGAGCGCCATGAGGGTCCGCAATGGCGGCCAGTCCGCCATCTCGTCGCGGAAGATCATGCCGGAGGGCGCCCGGCGCCGCCCCATCGCGACGGGAACCGGGACGAGGGCGGGATCGCGCGTCTCGACCAGCGCGCCGTCGGGCAGGATCGAGATGCAATCGCTCTGCTGCAGGACCCGCATCGCGGAATTGAGCGATTCGCAGGTGATCCGGATGTCCGGCTCGCGGCCCAGCCGTTCGGTCGCGGCATGGGCGATCTCCAGCTCGTAGACGGGGTCGCCCGAATAGACCAGCCAGGGATAATCGAGCAGCGCCTCGGGCGGCAGCTCGCCCCCCTGGGCCCGGTCGAAGAGCGGATGGTCCTCGCGCGCGATCACCCTGTCGTGGAACACGGTGAAGGAGCGGTGGGACAGGCGCGGCGGCAGGTCCGAGGCGAATTGCAGGCCGCCGCACATCACGTCGACCCGGCCCTCCAGGATGCCCTCGACCGTCGATCCGCTCTTGAGGTTGGCGAGCTCCACCTTCAGGTCGGGATGCGCCTCCTTCAGCGGGCCGAGCAGGGCGGGCAGCACGACGACCCGCCAGAGCGGGCCCGCCTCGATCCGCAGCACCTTCTTGGCCGGGCCGGCGGAGGTCAGCAGTTCCTGCTCCTCCAGTTCCCATTGCCGCGACAGGCGCAGGACCGAGGACAGCACCTCGCGGCCGAAGGCGGTCGGCTCCACCCCCCTTGCGTGCCGCTCCAGCAGGGGCTGGCCGAGCCGCTCCTCGATCTGCGCGATGGAGCGCGAGAGGGCGGGCTGCGTGACGCCGAGCTTCACCGCGGCGCGGCGGAGCGACCCCTCCTCCACGATGGCCTGAAGGCGGAACAGATGGGTCATCAGGTCGATCAAAGCGATAAAGTCCTTGCATCGGTCAGGAGATTAATTGCACTTTCCTTATCGCCCGGCAATGCCTAACGTCCGGGAGACGCCAGCGCCGTCCTTGAGGAGGGGCGGACCGGCAAGGGAGGAAAACCAATGATCTACCGCAGAACCCCGATGTCCCGGCGCGGCTTCCTGGCGGGGGCGAGCGCCCTCGGAATCGCCGCGGCGGCCCGCCCGGCCTTTGCCCAGGACGCCGCCTTCGACTTCGGCGAGCCGATGATGGACATGCCGGCGCCGAACGGCCCGCTGCGCTGGCTCGACAGCGGCGACCAGAAGGGCGTCTTCTTCGAACCCTTCCTCGCCGAATACGGTCAGGCCCGCGGGATCGAGACGGTCTATGACGGCCTGCCCTGGTCCGAGATCGCGACCGTCGTCCCGCTCGGCGTGCGCAACGGCTCGGCCCCCGACGCCTTCACGCTGCCGCTCGACATGCCGCCCGCCGTGGCGATCGACCAGGGCTGGGTGCAGCCGCTCGACCCCTACATCCCCGACATCGCCGAGTGGCGCGCGGGCTTCCCCGCAGGGTCCTTCGTGGAGGGGATCAACATGCGGGACGGGCAGACCTACGGCCTGCCCTTCACCTCCGACCGCCGGTCGTCCTGCCTGCTGCTCTTCGGGCGCGAGGCGATGGCCCTGACCGAATTCGAGCCCAGCCCCGAGAACCCGCTGACCTGGGACCAGTTCCGCGCGGCGGCCCGCCAGATCACCGAGAATTCGGGCGGCCAGATCCCCGGCTTCATCATCGGCGGCGCGCAGGTGAACCGCTGGCGCGACGTGACTCTGCAGATGGCCTCGCGCGCCGGGGCGCATTTCGGCATGGCCGGCTTCGTCACCGGGTTCGACTACACGGACGGCGAGTACAAGCTGAACTCGCCCGAGGTGGTCGGCGCGGTCGAGCTGCTCCTGGCGATGCGCGACGACGGATCGGTCTTCCCGGGCGTGCTGTCGCTGAACGCCCCGCAGGCCCGCGCCTTCACCGCGCAGGGCAATGCGGGCATGATCCTGCAGGGGCCCTGGAACGTGCCGATCTGGGAGGCGGAGAACCCGGATTTCGACTTCGGCTTCACCTGGACCCCGGCGCCCGAGGGCGCGGACGGCAGGACCTACACCAACTCGCTGCCCGCCACCGCGAACATGATGTTCCTCAACGCCGACGCGCAGAACCCCGCCCATGCGGCCGAGGTCTTCCGCCTGATGGGTACGCTCGAGGGGCAGACCGCCTGGGCCAACGTGGTCGGCCCGTCCGACCCGGCGATCTTCCCGGCCGCGAACGAGCAGGCGCAGATGTCCGACCGGTCCCGCGCCGTCATCGCCTTGCAGGAGCAGCAGGTTCGCGCGACGCCGGTGCCCTATTCAGCCAATACCGGCTTCGTCGAGGTGGCGCGGCTCTTCCAGATGCCGACCCCGGACATCGCGCAGACCGTGCAGGGCCTCTTCGCGGGCCAGCTGACGGACGTGCAGGGCAGCCTCGATACGCTGAACCAGGCGATGAGCGACGCGCTCGACGCCGCCATCGAGGAGGCGAACGCGGGCGGCGCGAACGTCACCCGCGACGAGCTGGTCTTCGCGGACTGGGATCCGATGACCGACTATTCGGGCTGACCCTGCCCGGACCCGACCACCGGGGCGGCCCGCCGTCGCCCCGGTCCCCGACCCCGAAGGGCTGCCCATGAGCACCGCCGATCACGACATCCCCGCCGCCGGGCCGAGGACCGGCCTCGGCACGCGCCTCTGGGCGCACCGGGTCGATTACCTGTTCCTCGTGCCGGGACTGGTGATCTTCGGCGCGTTCATCCTGTGGCCGATGCTGGCCTCGCAATACTACTCTCTGCTGGACTGGTCGGGCTTCGACAGCCGCCGCATCTTCGTCGGCCTGCGGAACTACCGCGAGCTGCTGGCGGACGAGTTCTTCGTCGCCGCCTTCTGGCGGTCGGTCTGGTTCACGCTCGCCACCGTGCCGCTGCAGATGCTGCTGGGACTGGTGCTGGCGGTGATCCTGAACAACCGCCTGCTGAAGCTGTCGGCCGTCTTCCGCACGCTGATCTTCCTTCCCGTGGTCACGCCCGTGGCGGTGATCGCCATCGTCATGGCGCTGATGCTCTCGCCCTTCAACGGGCCGATCAACGACCTGATTACCGGGGCGGGGCTCGTCCAGCGCGCCGTCGACTTCCTCGGCTCGCCGCAGCTGGTGATGTGGTCGCTGGCCGGCATCTACGTCTGGAAATGGACCGGCGTGACGATGATCTACTGGCTCGCCGCGCTGCAGACCGTGCCGGACGAGCTCTACGAGGCGGCGCGGCTCGACGGGGTCACGGGCCGTCAGGTGACGATGTACGTCGTGATGCCGATCATCGCCCCCTTCGCCGTCGTCATCGGGCTGATCTCCGCGATCTCGGCGCTCAACGTCTTTCCGCTGATCCAGGCGACGACGCAGGGCGGGCCGTTCTTCGCCTCCGAGGTGATGGAGGTGTTCATCTTCCGCACCGCCTTCGCCCCGCCCTCGGGCACCTTTCCCCAGCTGGGCTATGCCAGCGCCGCCGGCGTGCTGTTCGGGCTGGCGATCATGGGGCTGACCATCCTGCAGGTGCTGGCGGTGCGCCGGACCCGCCGAAAGGAGCCGGGCCATGGCTGACGCGACGATGGGCCGGACGGCCCGCGCCCCGGCGCGGCGCGAGGCGATGGTCTCGCCCCGCGCGCGGCGCACGATCACCAGCGTCGTGCTGGCGGTGCTCTGCGCGGTCTGGGTCTACCCGATCGTCTGGATGATCTCGGCCAGCTTCAAGACCAACAACGAGATCTTCGGCGATACCGGGCTGATCCCCGACGCCCCGACGGTCGAGAACTACGCCCGCGCCTGGAGCGAGGCGAATATCGGCCGCTACTTCTTCAACACGATGTTCGTGACCGTCGGCTCGGTCGTCGTCACCGTGATCGCCACCGCGCTGATGGGCTACGTCCTCGGCCGGCGGCGCTTTCCGGGCCGGGGGCTGCTGATGGGGCTGATGGTCTTCACCCTGTTCATCCCGCAGGGCTACACGATCATCCCGGTCTTCGAGCTGCTGACCACGGCCGGCCTCGGCCAGTCGCTCTGGGGGCTGATGCTGGCCACCTGCGGCCATTCCGTCGTCATCTTCACCCTGCTCTTCGCCGGCTATTTCGCGCAGATGCCGAAGGAGCTGGAAGAGGCGAGCCGGATGGACGGCGTGGGACCGGTCAAGACCTTCTGGTACGTCATGCTGCCCCTGTCCAAGCCGATCGTGGTCACGGTCGTGGTGCTGCAGACGCTTCAGGCCTGGAACGACTTCCTGCTGCCGCTGGTCATCACGCTGGCGAACCCGGACCTGCGGACCCTGTCGGTCGGCGTCTATTCCTTCCGGGGAGAGCACTTCATCGACTGGGGCGGCATGAACGCCGCCTCGGCCATCACGATCATCCCGATCGTCATCCTCTTCCTCTTCCTGCAACGCTACTTCATCGACGGCCTCGCCGGCGCGGTGAAGGGCTGATCGGAGGTCCCCCATGTCGGGCGTCACCCTCAGAAACGTCACCAAGACCTTCGGCGCCGTGAAGGTCATCAAGGGCGTGGACATCGAGATCGGCGAGGGCGAGTTCTGCGTCTTCGTCGGCCCCTCGGGCTGCGGCAAGTCCACGCTGCTGCGGATGATCGCGGGGCTGGAGGAGACGACCGGCGGCGACATCGAGATCGGCGGGCGCCGGGTCAACGACCTCGACCCCAAGGACCGGGGCGCGGCGATGGTCTTCCAGACCTACGCGCTCTATCCCCACATGGACGTGGCGCGGAACATGGGCTTCGGCCTGCGGATGAACGGCTGGCCGAAGGACGAGGTCGACCGCCGCGTGCAGGAGGCCGCGCGGATCCTGCAGCTGGAGCCGTATCTCGACCGCAAGCCCAAGGCCCTGTCCGGCGGCCAGCGTCAGCGCGTCGCCATCGGCCGCGCCATCGTGCGCGACCCCGAGGTCTTCCTCTTCGACGAGCCGCTCTCGAACCTCGATGCCGAGCTGCGCGTCGCGACCCGGCTGGAGATCGCCAAGCTGCACGGCACGCTCGGCAATTCCACGATGGTCTACGTCACGCACGACCAGGTCGAGGCGATGACGCTGGCCGACAAGATCGTCGTCCTGCGCGACGGGCGGGTGGAGCAGGTGGGCCCGCCGATGGAGCTCTACCGCAACCCCGCCAACCTGTTCGTCGCCGGGTTCATCGGCTCGCCGAAGATGAACTTCGTCGAATTGTCGAGCGGCGCGATGCCTGACGGCACGCCGGTGGCGCAGACCGGGACGGCGCGCACCCTGGGGTTCCGGGCCGACGCGCTGCGCCGCTCGGCCGACGGCCCGCTCGCCGGCACCGTCTCCGTCGTCGAGCAGCTGGGCGATGCCGTCTTCGCCCATTTCCGCACGCCCTGGGGGCAGGAACTGGTCGCCCGCTTCGATCCGGGCACCGAGATCCGCGCGGGCGAGGAGCTGCGCTTCGACATCGCCGGTCCGCGCCACCTGTTCGACGCCGACGGGCAGGCGATGGACGCCGCGCTCCGTCCCGCCGCCTGACCCCGACACGCGAAAGGCCAGATGCATGCGCCCCAACATCATCTTCATCATGTCCGACGACCACGCGGCGCAGGCGATCAGCGCCTATGGCCACGGGCTGAACCACACGCCCAACCTCGACCGGCTGGCGGAGGAGGGGGTGCGCCACGACGCGACCTACGTCACCAACTCGATCTGCACGCCGTCCCGCGCGACGATCCTGACCGGCACCCATAATCACGTGAACTGCGTCACGACGCTCGATACCCATATCGACAACCTCTGGCCGAACGTGGCCAAGCACCTCAAGGCGGGCGGTTACGCCACCGCGATCTTCGGCAAGTGGCACCTCGGCGAGGGGCCGGCGCACGAGCCGACGGGCTTCGACGAATGGTCCGTCGTGCCGGGGCAGGGCGATTACTGGGATCCGGCCTTCATCGGCCCCGGCGGGCGCGAGCGCATCCCGGGCTATGCCACCGACATCATCACCGACAAGTCGGTGGACTTCATCGAGCGCCACGCCGACCCCAGCGGTGAGCGGCCGTTCTTCCTGATGTGCCACCACAAGGCGCCGCACCGGAACTGGCAGTACCACCCGCGCTACCGCGACATCCACGCGCCGGGCACGATCCCGCTGCCGGAGACGTTCCGCGACGATTACGCGAACCGCGCCGCCGCTGCCGCGGCCGCGAAGATGCGGGTGAAGTCCGACATGCTCTACGAGGACCTTGCCCTCGTGCAGCCGGAGGCTGGCGCGGACCGGGCCGGGCCGCAGATGGTCGACGGCTGGCCGCCCCGCAAGGTGCCGGACCTCGCCCCCGGCGAGAGCATCACCGTCATCTGCTCCGAGACCGGCGAGACCTTCACCTTCGACGATTCTGCCGCCTTTGCCGAGTTCAAGTACCAGCGCTACATGTCCCGCTACCTGCGCACCGTGCAGGCCATCGACGATGGCGTGGGGCGGATGCTGGACACTCTGGAGGCGAAGGGCATCGCCGAGAACACGGTGGTGATCTACACCTCGGACCAGGGCTTCTTCCTGGGCGAGCATGGCTGGTTCGACAAGCGCTTCATGTACGAGGAGAGCTACCGGATGCCCTTCCTCTGCCGCTACCCGGCGGGAATCGCCTCCGGCACGACCAGCCGCGACATCGCGCAGAACGTCGACTTCGCGCCGACCTTCCTCGACTGGGCGGGCCTGCCGGTGCCGTCCTACATGCAGGGCCGCTCGATGCGCCCCGTACTGGAGGGAAAGACGCCGGACGACTGGGACCAGCTCGCCTATCACCGCTACTGGATGCACAACGACGTCATCCACGAGGCCTGGGCGCATTACGGGGTCCGCGATCCCCGCTACAAGCTGATCTACTGGTACAACGAGGCGCTCGGCCAGCTCGGCGCGCGCGAGAACGGCGCGCCCCCCGAATGGGAGCTGTTCGACTGCGAGGCCGACCCGATGGAGCTGCGGAACGTCGCGCACGACCCCGCCTACGCGCAGGTCTTCGAGGAGATGCTGGGCAAGCTCGACGCCAGGATGGCCGCCATCGGCGACGTGCCCTGCCACGACAGCCGCGCGGTGCTGGCCGAGCGGGCGAAGGCGGCGTGACGGATCGGCCGAACATCCTGCTCATCACCACCGACCAGCAGCATTTCAGCGCGCTGGGGGCGGTGAACGACCGGATCTCGACGCCGAACCTGGACAGGCTCTGCGCGATGGGAACCCGCTTCGACCGGGCCTATTGCCCGAACCCGGTCTGCACGCCGTCGCGGGCGTCGATCATCACCGGCGAGTACCCCTCGCAGCACGGCGCCTGGACCATCGGCGTCGACCTGGCCGAGGATCGGGACTTCCTCGGCGACCACCTCGCCCGCGCGGGCTACCGCACCGGCCTGATCGGCAAGGCGCATTTCCAGTCCCTCGCGCCCCCGTCGAAGGAGAGCCAGCCGACGCTGCGCGACCTCGACTTCTGGCGCGGCTTCAACGGCCCCTGGTACGGCTTCCGGCATGTCGAGCTGGCCCGCAACCACGCGGACGAGAGCCATGTCGGCCAGCACTACGCGCTCTGGCTCGAGGAGAAGGGCCTGACCGACTGGGCCGACTACTTCCAGCCGCTCCTTGGCGACGCCGCGCCCCATGCGCCGGCCCGGCATCCGTCGGGCCATTACTGGGCGCGCGAGGGCCGCGCCTGGGACCTGCCGGAGGACCTGCATTACACCCGCTGGACGGGCGAGCGCTCCGCCGCCTTCATCGAGGAGGGGGAGGGGCCGTTCTTCCTCTGGGCCAGCTTCCACGACCCGCATCCGCCCTACACGGTGCCGGAGCCCTGGGCGTCGATCTACGACCCCGCCGACATGGTCCCGGGCCGCCTGACCCCCGGCGAGCACGACGCAAACCCGCCCCATTTCGCGATGACGCAGGAGGAGGCCCCCGATTTCGGCGACTGGCACCGCCCCTGGAACGCCCATGGCTGCGAGAGCCACCTCTACCCCGAGGACGAACTGAAGAAGGACATGGCCGTCTATTACGGGATGGTCGGCTTCATCGACGCCGAGGTCGGCCGGCTGCTCGACATGCTGGAGGCGCGGGGGCAGCTGCAGGACACGCTCGTCGTCTTCACCACCGATCACGGCCATTTCCTCGGCCAGCACGGGCTGGTCGCGAAGGGTCCGTTCCATTACGAGGACCTGATCCGGCTGCCCTTCGTCGCCGCCTGGCCGGGGCGGATCCCGGCGGGGGAGGTGTCGGACGCGATGGTGAGCCTCGTGGACCTGATGCCGACCTTCCTCGACGCGGCCGGGGTCGACTGCCCGGGCAGGGTGCAGGGCGTCTCGCAGCTGGCCGCCTGGTCCGGCGGGCCGCCGGCCCGCGACCACGTGATCGTCGAGAACCGCCACAACCCGGTCATGCCGCATCTGCGGACCTACGTGGAACGGGACGCCAAGATCACGGTCTACCGGCAGGGCGGGGCGGGCGAGCTCTTCGACCTGGCCGCCGATCCGGGGGAGCTGCGCAACCTCTGGGACGAGGCAGGGGCCGCGCCGCTGAAATCCCGGATGCTGCACGCCTTCCTGCAGGCCACGATGGCGGCGGAGCCGACGCCCGCGCCCCGGCGCGCCGGGGCCTGAGATGGGCTGCTGCGCCACCCGCTCGGACCGCCCCGGCCGGATCGAGGGCCGCCGCCTCGCCTCGGCCGAGATCGTCGAGATCGCGGACGCCGCGCCGCCGCCACGGGCGGAGTTCGCGGGCGGGCGCAGCCATGTCGGCACGAGATCCCCGGCGATCCCCGAGGACGGCGAGGGCCCCCCGCGCGAGGTCCGGCTGAAGCCCTTCGCCTGCGACACGGTACCCGTGACCAATGCCCGCTTCGCCGCCTTCGTCGCCGCCACCGGCTACGTGACCGAGGCGGAGCGGCTGGGCTGGGGGCAGGTCTTCGCCCCGCTGATGGCCGATCCCTCGCTCGCCACCGCCGCCTTTCCCGGCACGCCCTGGTGGGTCGCCGTGCCGGGCGCGAGCTGGCACGCGCCCGAAGGGCCGGGCAGCGGCCTCGCCGCCCGGGCGGATCACCCTGTGGTCCACGTTTCGGCCGCCGATGCCGCCGCCTTCGCCGCCTGGGCCGGCGGGCGTCTGCCGGGCGAGGCCGAATGGGAGCACGCGGCGCGCGGCGGCCTGCCCGGCGATCCCCGCTTTCCCTGGGGCGCGAGAGAGCCGGACGACGCCGACTTCCTGCCGGCGAACATCTGGCAGGGCCGTTTCCCGGTGGAGGATACCGGCGCGGACGGACATCGCGGCACCTCGCCCGTCGGAGCCTATCCGCCGAACGGCGCCGGTCTTCACGACATGGCCGGCAATGTCTGGGAATGGACCGCCGACGCCTTCCGCGTCCGGTCCCGCAAGAAGGCGGCCGAGGCGCGCAACGCCCGCGCCCGATCCGAGAACATGCGAGTCATGAAGGGCGGCAGCTTCCTGTGCCATGCCAGCTATTGCTACCGCTACCGGATCGCCGCCCGCTCCGCCGTCGCCGCGGATAGCGGCGCGAGCAATACCGGCTTCCGCGTGTTCTACGATTGCCGCGCCTCCGCCGAGGCGCCCTGATCGCCGCGTGACCCCGGGCATCGAGGCGCCGGAAGGGGCCGGCTTGCGGCAGCCGGACCCGGGCAGGGGCCTACGCTCCGGGCGCCATTGCTCCCCGGAAGCGGTGAGATGCCGAAGGGGCCGCGACGGATGGCGGGCAGCCGGGCAGTGGCGAGGGGGGGACGGGCGCCCCCCCCGGGGGCCGTCAGCCGCCCCGCCAGGCCGGCAGGGTCAGCGCGACATAGGCGCGCCCCTCCTCGAAGCCGGAGGACAATTCCCCGCCGTGATTCTCCATCAACTTCCTGGCCAGCGGCAATCCCAGACCGAGGCCGCCCCGCATCCTGGTATTGAGCCTCTCGCCGACGACGAAGGGTCGGTCGGCGCCGTCGAGCACTCCCCGCGGCAATCCGGGTCCGTCGTCGAGGATCGTCACCCGGAGCCCGCGATCCGTCGAGCGGTCGATCCTCACGTCGACATCGCCCGCTCCATGCACAGCGGCGTTGGAGATGATCGACGAGACAGCGAGGCCGTACTGGTCCCGATCGACGAGGACGCTCGCCTCCCCCGAAGCGCCGGAGACCGTCAGCCTTCTGCGGGTGTCGCCCAGGATCGCTGCCGCCGGCGCGGCCGCCGAACCGATCAGCTCCGCCACCGGATGGCGATCCTCGACGAGAAGCGGTCGCTCGCTCCCGAGGCCGCTGAAATAGATGACCCGCTCGATCATCTCGTGCAGGTGTCGACCGGATGCCGCGATGGCGTCGATCATCCGCCTTTCCTGTTCTCCCGCCAGCCTGCGGCGCAGGAGCAGGGCGTTCCCCTGCATCACCGTCAGGGGCGTGCGCAGCTCGTGGCCGACGAGGGCGAGGAACTCGTTTCGCGGATCGTCGGCCATCGGGCCGGGCGCATCCGGGGATGCCGACATCCGCTCGTGCCGGGCGTCCAGATGTCGCGCGATCTCGGCGGCAAGTCCGACGAGTTCGGCGACCGCCTCGGGCGAGGGGGCCTCGCGCGGGCGCATGTCGATCCCGCACAGGCTTCCCACCGCGGATCCCGATCTCAGGATGATCGGGGCGCCGGCATAGAACCTGACATGGGGATCGTCGGTGACTGCCGGGTGCGTCGAGAAATCCTCGTGCGATAGCGTGTCGGTCAGGATCAGGGGGCGATCCGACAGGATCGTGCGCGAGCAGAGGGAATGGGACCGGGGCGTCGAGCCGACATTTATGCCGGTGCTCGCGAGGAACCACTGGTGATCGATCTCGACGACCGAGGCGAGCGCGGCCGGGCTGCCCAGCAGATCCCGCGTGCGTTCGACGATCCCGGCTATGACGGGGTCATGGAAGGGCTTCGGCCCGAGGACCGGCCGGATCGCCTGCAGGCGCGCGACCTCGTCGGGGGGAAAGGGAAATCGGATGACGGCCTGATTCAATGCTTCCTCCGCATCTGGACAGGTGGATCGTCGAGTGGATTGCCCGGCCGTGCGCTCGACCGGGGGCGGGCTCGGATGACGCGGCCCGAAGGTCCGGGCCACATGCCGGTCTGACGCCCCGGCCCTCCGAATTTGTGGCAGGACCTTACGGATCGTGTACGGGGGGTGGCGGATCGCCCGGCCGCTCCGCGGTGTGGGCCGGCGCCGCAGGGGCCGGAGTGCCGGGGCGATCCTGCCGGAGGCGCCCGGGACGCGTCCTACCCGCGATCGTTCCCGGCGACCCGATCGGGGGCAGCCGAGGCGTAGACGTAGCCGACCTTCTTGATCGTCCGGATCGCGCGTCCCGCCTCGCCGAGCTTCCGGCGGAGGCGCGAGATGACGCCGTCCATGAAACGGTCGTTCGCCGACCATTCCGTGCCCTTCAGGAGTTCGATCAGCCTGTCCCGCGAGAGCGGAATGCCGGCATGGGTCCGCAGGATCCGCAGGACGTCGTATTCGGTGGGGGTGAGGCCCGCATCGGCGCCGTCCCTGTCCAGGACCCGTCGGAGCGCCGGGTCCATCGTCCAGCCGCCCGGCAGGGGAACGCCTCGATTGTCGTCCGAGCCGGCGAGGTCCGGCGACGGGCCGAGCCGCCGCAGCAGGCTGCGCACCCGCGCCAGCAGTTCGCGGCCCCGGAAAGGCTTGGGAACGTAATCGTCGGCCCCGAGTTCGAGGCCGAGGACGGTATCGACCTCGGCGGCCTTCCCCGAAAGCATGATGATCCCGGCACGGGGATCCGACCTGCGCACGTCCCGGGCGACATCGAACCCGCTTCCATCGGGGAGGAGGATGTCGAGGATGTAGAGGTCGAACATCCGATCCTCGACGCAGGACTGGAAATCGGCGCAGTTGCCGGCGACCATAACGGTCAGGCCGTCGGCCTCGAGCGTCTCGGTGACGAGATCGGCCACGCCTTCTTCGTCTTCGAGGAGAAGTATGTCGGCGTCCGGCATCGGGGGCGTTCCAGGGCGGCGTCGGGATCGGCGAGACGGTCATCCCCGGGGGGCGCGCTCCGCGCCGGCTCCATCGCCGAGGGCGCTGGATGCCGCAAGAACCGAACCGCGCCCGCCCGGGAACATTGACGCGAGGTCGCCGTTCGGTGGGATCGGTATCCGGAGATGGAATGGTACGGCAGCACGCAAGGACCCCGTCGGGATCCGGTCCGGAGTCCGACGGGACGGGCGAGGTTCTGATCGTCCTTCATCTGGAGCGGACGTCCGGCGCGGTCGGCTGGACCTTTTGCCTGCCGGGACCGTGGCCTCTCTCCGGCAGGCCGCAGACCCTGGCAGGACTGCTGCGCCTGGTTCATCCCGCGGACCGCGGCACCGCCCTCGTAGCCGCGGGCGAGGCTGCGAACGGGCGGGCCGTCGAGTTCTCGGTGCGGGCCCGGACGGCGACCGCCACGGGTGCGGGCGATTTCGCGGACGTTGCCGTCACGGGCGGCCCCCATCCCGAGGACCCGGACCGGACCTATCGGCTGGTCGGACGCATCGCGTCGCCCGCCGGCGCGCCGGTCGGCGGCCTTGCGGAGATGGCGGTCGAGTCGCTGGACGAGATGGTCCTCGTGACGGAAGCGTCCTCCCTGGACGGGCCGGACGGGCCGCGGATCGTCTTCGTCAATCCCGCGTTCGAGCGGGCCACGGGATACGGCCTGGCGGAGGTGCTGGGCTGCACGCCGCGGATCCTGCAGGGGCCCCTGACACGGCGTGAGTCGCTGGAGCGCATAAGGGGGGCCCTCGAGAGGGGAGAGCAGGTCACCGAGGAGCTCCTGAACTACCGCAAGGACGGCAGCACCTTCTACAACGAGGTCACCATATCGCCAGCCGGGCCCCGCGGCGGCGGTCCCGCCTGTTTCGTGGCGGTCCAGCGCGACGTGACCGAACGCCGGGCATGGCAGCGGCAGCTCGAGAACCTGGAGGAGCGCTACCGCCTCGTCGTCCACGGAACCCGCGACATCATCTGGGACTGGCACGTCGGGACCGAGACGTTGTGGTGGAGCGAGAACGCGAACGATGTCGTCGGAACCCGTCCCGGCACCATCGGGGACTGGCTGTCGCTCGTCCATCCCGGGGATCGGGACCGTGTCGGCGCAGGCGTCGAGGAGCTGCGGTCGGGCGGCGCCGAGATCGTCAGCGACGATTACCGCCTGCGTCGCGCCGACGGCGTCTATATCGACGTCGAGGACCGCGCCGTGGCGATCCGCGACCGGACCGGTGCCGTGGTCCGTCTGGTCGGCACTATGAAGGACGTGACCGAGATCCGCCGCCTCGACCGGCAGCTGCGGCGCAAGCAGAGACTCGAGGCGATCGGCGAGCTGACCGGGGGCGTCGCGCATGACTTCAACAACCTGCTGACGATCGTCCTCGGCAATGCCGATGCCCTCGAGCTTCAGCTCGGCGCGGCGCCGGGAGGCGATCGCGCCCGGACGATCATCGCCGCCGCCGAGCGCGGAGCCGAGCTCACCAGCCGGATGCTCGCCTTCGCGCGGGCCGAGGAATTGCGCCCCGTTCCCACCGATGTCGCCGCGCTCATCGACGAGTTCCGGCCGATCCTCGAAGGCGGGCTGGGTCAGCGGATCTCGCTGGTCGTCGAGTCGCTCCCGAGCCTGCGCCCCGCTCTGGTCGACCCCGGCAAGCTCGAGATCGCGCTCCTCAACATCGTCATCAATTCCCGGGATGCCATGCCGGAGGGCGGTCAGGTGACGATCCGGCTGGGCGACGACGGGAAGGCCCTCGCCCGGCAGCTCGACGACGAACGATCCGAACTGCGGGATTTCATCGCCATCCGGATCGCCGACGACGGGGCCGGGATGTCGCGAGAAGTGGCGGAGCGCGCCTTCGATCCCTTCTTCTCGACCAAGGGGGGCAGGGGCACCGGCCTGGGACTGTCGATGGTCTATGGCTTCGCCAAGCAATCGGGAGGTCATGTCCAGATCGAGAGCGAGCCCGGAGCCGGCACGATCGTCCACCTGTTCCTGCCCGCCTCCTCGGGCGCGGCGCCGCGTCGTGGCCCTGTCGATGGCGCCCGGTTCGAGGGACGGGATCGCCACGTCCTGCTGGTCGAGGACGATCCGGACGTCCGGGCCAATGCCGAGGAGCTCCTGCTGTCCTTCGGACTCGGCGTCACCTCCGCCGGTTCGGGGGCGGAAGCCTTGACCGCCTCGCGCGATGCCGGTCACATCGATCTGCTCTTCACCGACATCGTCCTGCCGGACATCGACGGCAGGGCGCTGGCCGAACGGCTGGTCGCGGAACGCCCGGGCCTGAAGGTCCTGTTCGCGACGGGCTATGCGGCGGAGGAGGGCGCCGCGCCGCAGCCACAGCGCCCCGAGCAGCGGATCCTGCGCAAACCCTACCGGCGGAGCGATCTGGCCCGGCAGCTGCTCGACCTCCTCGACGGCGACGGGAAATGACCGTCCTGCCTGCGACGGAGGGGCATCGCCCCCAGCGATGACGGGGAACTGGTCGTCCGAGTGCCGTCTCGCGCGCGCGGGAGGGCCGCTGCCGGACGGCCTCGGCCCTGGGCCGTCCCGTCTCAGCCGTGGCGGCGGGCCGCCAGCCAGCGGCGCCAGAGCGTCTCGCCGCCGCCATAGACGTTGAGGTCGCAATCGCCCTCGATCCCCGGCACGATCCCCGTTGCCGAGTATTGCCAGAACGTCCAGGAGCCGTCGGGGAACGCCTCGTCGGGGTGTCTTGCGACGCTGCGCAGCCAGTAATCGGCCGGCAATCGGCTCACGTCGCGGTCGCGCCAGAACTCGATCGGCACGTAGACGATGGGGCGCTGCTGGTAATGCTGCGTGACGATGGAGAGCCACGTCTCCACGACGCGCCGCACCTCTGCCTGGGGCGGGCGCGTCACGCAGGTCGGCGAGAAGGGGTTCCACTCCAGATCGAGGACGGGGGGCAGGGCGCCGGGGGTGCGGGGCACGTTCCGGATGAACCAGCGCGCCTGATCCTCGGGGCTGCGGCAGAAATAGTAGAAGTGATATCCCCCCACCGGCACCCCCGCCGCCGCGGCGCCCGCGAAATTTTCGGCGAAGCGCTCGTCTAGGCGGTCGCCGCCCTCGGTCGCCTTGAGGAAGGCGAAGTTGACCCCCGCCGCTGCCGCGCTCCGCCAGTCGATGGCGCCCTGGAATCTCGAGGCATCGATGCCGTGCACGGCGTAGGTCGAGGGGGCGGGCCCGCCGCTCCAGTTCGTGACCGGGTCGCGGTCGCCGAAACGGGGCGGGCGCACGGCCGTCGGAAGGGGCACGCGGCCGGGCAGGCCGGCCGGGACGGCGCCCCCGCGCGGGCCGCAGGCGGCAAGCGACGCCAGGCCCAGGCAGGCGGCGCGGCGGGTCAGTCTCATCGAAACCTCGCAGGACGGGAGTCGGGGGCGGCCCCCGGAGCGGGGGCGGCCGGCGTCCCGCGATCATGGGGGCAGCCGCCTGTCGTGGGCAAGCGCCATGTCCATCCCCTCCGCGAGGGCAACCTGCGGCGCGGCCGCATCGCCCGGGACCGTCACGACGGGGAGGCCGGCCCCGGATCCGTCACCGGTCCCGGAGGCCGGGATCCAAGCGTCCCTTTCCCGGGTTTCGACGGTTTTCCCGGGTATTTCCGGCCTCCGGCCCCACGCCCGAACGGTCGGGGCCGGGCCGGAGGCCTGGGCCTGGGAAGGTCGGCAGGTATCCCGCCACGTTCCCCGCACCGGGGCCGGGACAGGCCGTCCCCGGTGCGCCAGGGGCGCGGCGGCTTTCGGCATCGGCCGCCGCGCATGGCTTCGGCGCCGCAGGCGGAGGGGCGACCGGCCGCGCAGGGGGGCGGGAACGGCCGGCGGGCCTTCGCCCGGCATCGATCACCGGGCGTGGTTCAAGCGGCTCTCCGCCAGTTCGGTCAGCTTGGCGTCGGTCGCCTTTTCCTCGGCGAGGGTCTGTCCGAGCAGGTCCGCGATGTCGGGATGACCCAGTTCCCTGGCCCAGGCGATCAGGGATCCGTAGCGGCTGATCTCGTAATGCTCGACGGCCTGTGCCGCCGCCGCCAGCGCCGCGTCGAGGACCGAGGCGTCCGCGACATCTCCGGCGATCTCGTTCGCCTCCTTCACGATGCCGTCGATGGCCGGGCAGGTCACGCCCTTGGGGCTGTGGCCGAGACGGCCGAAGACCTCCTCCAGCCGCCCGACATGTCCGCTCGTCTCTTCGAGATGGGTCCGGAAGCCGTCGCGAAGGGCGCCCTCGCTCGCCTTCTCGATCATGTCGGGGAGCGATTGCTCGATCTTCTGCTCGGCGTAGTACACGTCCTGAAGCGTGTGGAGAAAGAGATCGTCCATGGTTTCGATGTCTTTCGAGAACAGTGCCATGTGCTGCGTCTCCGTTTCGATGGGACCTGGCGAACAAATGCCCGGGGGCAATGTTCCAGCGCAGCGCCGCGACTGCCGGGGCGCGCGGAGGACCCTCCGCGATGTCTGCCGGATCCGTGCCCGCCCGGCGATCCGCGGATTCCCGCACCGGTGGATCGGGGACCGGGGGATGGACACGGGGGGCCGGTCCGTCTTGCGCGTCGCCCGATCCGACCCGCCACCGGCGATCGCGGGCCGGGCGCCCCCGGGGATCGCCTGGTTTCCGGGCGCCCGCTCCGGCTTGCCGTAACGGCATCGCCCCTTTTTGAGATTAGCCGCCGATGGGCCCGTCCGAACACAACCCGGGGCGGAACCGTGCCAAGCCGGCCCGTGTTGATCCCGAACACCCCAAAGGAGTGATCGCATGACGGGACGGAACAGCCGTCAGGCCCCCAGCGACGATGTCACCGACTGGATCCCGGCCCTGCGTGCCTTTGCCTGGACATTGTGCCGGAACGACCAGGAGGTCGACGACCTCGTGCAGGAGACGCTGATGAAGGCGATCGCCGCCTTCGACCGCTACCAGAAGGGGACCAACCTCAAGTCGTGGCTGTTCACCATCATGCGCAACAGCTTCTACAACAACGCCAGGAAGAGTGCGCGCGAGCGGCCCGCCGCCGCGGACTGCGCGTCGATCGGCGTTTCGGTGCCCGCGACGCAGGACTGGTCGATGACCGGGGTCGAGGTCTGGGCGGCGATCGGACGCCTGCCGCCGCATTACCGCGAGGTGCTGATCCTCATCGGCATGGTCGGGGAATCCTACGACAACGTCGCCCGGATCTGCGATATCCCGATGGGCACGGTGAAAAGCCGGCTCAACCGGGCGCGCACGATGCTGGCCGCCGAACTCGGCCAGGCGCCGGAGAGCTATCCCGGCGAAACGCTGGCCCTGGCGGGGTGAGCGCGATCCGCCCCGGGGGCCGGCGGGCGGGATCCGCGGCCTGTCCCGGTCCGGAGCGATCCCCCCGCGCGGCGATGCCGCCGGCCGATCTCATTCGGTCAGCACCTTGCGAAGCCGCCTCCGGCGCCGCCCCGAGCGGATCTGCCGGGTCAGCAGGTCGGGCGAGCTGAAGATCGCCTGTCCGTCCTCCCAGGCGATGCCGAACCGCTTGAAGCCGCCCTGCAGGCTGCTGCTCGCCTCGCGTGTCGCGACCACGGCGGTCAGCGTCATCGCCTCGCAGCCGTCGAACGGCAGGTCATGGCCGAGCCGGATCGCCGCCCGGTCGACAAGATCGCGGAAGCTGCCGATGTCGCGGGCCTCGCCGGGGCCGAGCGTTCCCTGCGTGGTGCGCTGGCGCGGATCGGCCAGATCCTGGTCCTGCAGCTCCAGCCGATCGGTGAGGAGGACCGGCTGGATCGTGCCTGCGCAGTCCATGTCGGCCGCGACGCCGAGCAGGTAGACCGGCGCCGACCCGACATTGGCGATGACGCAGCGCGCATCGGCCCGGGCGCCCGTCACCATCCCGATATGGATCGCGGTGCGGTTCGAGCGCAGGTAGCTGATCACGAAGACATGCAGGTAGGTCAGCCAGATCAGCACCATCGCGACATCGGCGATGGCCGATATCTGGGCGGCGTAAGAGGAGAGCCAGGTCCACATCGCCCGCTGCCACCGGCGGAAGCCGGCAATGCTCCCGGGATCGCTTCGGCCCGGCGGGTCGCGGGCGCTCCACGGCGCCGGCCGCCGTCGAGTGCCGTCGACGCCCGAGGCTGAGCGGGGGGGGCCTGCCGGCCGGATGATCCGGGTCGGCCGGGCCGGCATCGGGGCCGGGCATTGGGGACGGGCATCGGGGCCGGGCATCGGGGCCGGCATCGGACCGGGATGACGTGCGGCGGCAGGCAGGGCGCGCCCGCACCGGGCGATCTAGGCCGGCAGCTGCCCGTCGATCCTGAACCGGAGGCCGTCGCTCTCGAGCGCGATGCCCGAGCGTCCCCCGAAATAGCTGCCCGCGACCCGCTCGAGGAGATTGGAGCCGAAGCCCTGCCTGTCGGCCTCGGCGACGGGCGGGCCGCCCCTCTCCTTCCACTCGAGCTCGAACCGACCGGAGGGGTCGCGGGACCAGGCGATCCGGATCCGGCCCGTCGCCCGCGTCAGCGCGCCGTGCTTGGCCGCGTTTGTCGCAAGCTCGTGGAGCGACAGGGTCAGTCCCGTGACCTGCTGCGCATCCAGCATCACGGGGGGTCCCGATAGCTCGAACGGGTCGCTGGCAGCGTCGTGGGAGGCGCGGTGCGGCGCGAGCGTGGCTTCGAGCACCGCCCTTATGTCGAGCGGACCCTGATGCGCGGCGGTCAGCGCATCCTGGGCGGCGGCGAGGGCATGCAGGCGGCCCGAGATGGCGCGCTGCCGGTCCTCGATGCCCGGAACGCCGCGAAGGCTCTGCGTCACGACGACCTGGGCCAGCGTCAGGACGTTCTTCATGCGGTGGGCGAGTTCGCCGGCGAGGACGTCCCGCTCCCGTTCCGAGCGCACCTGTTCGATCGCGGCATCCGCCCGGTCGAGCATCGAGCGCAGGAACGCGACCTCGCCGTCGGTCCAGCCCCGGGGCCGGTCGTCGGCCACGAAGAGGAGGGCCGCGACGCGGCCCCGCTTCAGCATCGGCACCCCCAGGCTGGCGCGGATCCCGAGGGCATCGAGCCGCGCCCGGTCCTGCGCCCGGCGGTCCTGCCGCGTATCCGAGATCGCCACGTGACGGTTCCCGAGCAGGATCTCTCCGAAGGAATCGAAGTCGCTCGCATCGCGGGGTCCCGCGATGCTCCGGCCACCGGGCGGAATCCACTCGGCGCGGATGTCGATCATGTTCTGGCCGGGTCCCACGTCACCCAGGCCGGCGCGAGAGGCGTAGAGGGTCTCGGCGACGGTGCGGACGACGAGGCGCGCGATCCCGTCGATGTCGTCGAGGTCGCGCACCGCCTCGCCGAACCGCAGCCGCGCCTCCTGCATCCGCGCCTGCTCCTCGCGCTCGGTCACGTCGACGACCAGTCCGGACAGGCGGGCGGGCCGGCCGTCCCCGTCGCGGTGCACCGCGCCCTGCGAATGGATCCATCGCGGCGGCCCGCCATCGGATCTGATCCGGTAGACCACGTCGAGGTCGCGCCCCTCGCGCAGCGCCGCATCGGTGGCGGACCGGACCGCCGCCTCGTCCTCGGGATCGATGCGGGCATAGAACGGATCGGGCGGCGCGCCCTTGGCGGCCCGATCCGCCGGGACGCCGTGCAGCCGGGCGGCGACGCCGTCCGCAATGAGCCTGTTCTCCAGCATGTCGAAGTCGAAGGCGCCGACGGTTCCGGTCCGGCGAGGCTCCGACCAGGACCGCCCGAAGGCAGCGCGCCCGTCATCCGGCCCCTCCCGGACCATGGTCCGGTCGCGGAACACCTTCACGAAGCCGCCGACGCCGCCATCGGCCTGCACGGCGTCGCCGGCCGAATCCGTCCCGGCGAGCAGCGGCATCATCAGCCCCGATCCCCAGAACCGGCTGCCGTCCTTGCGCCTGTGCCAGCGCTCGTCCTCCGCCCGGCCCTCCTCGACCGCCTGTCGCATCTCGACCTCGGGCCGGCCGCGCTGCGCGTCCTCGGGGGTGAAGAAGAAGTCGGCGTGACGGCCGACCGCCTCCTCGGAGGTCCAGCCCATCATGTCCTCGGCGCCCCTGTTCCAGCTGGTCACGACGCCGTCCGCATCCAGCGTGACGATGGCGTGATCGACGATGGACCTCAGGATGAGCTTGTTGAGGGCCGCGGACCGGTCGGTGCCCCGTGCCGCACCGGCTTCCTGATCGGCCCTGGCCTGGAGGCCGTCGTCGTCGGCCGAACCGGGCCGGGTCGGATTGGTCTTGCTCATCGGTCGCTCCGCCGTCGGACCGCGCGACGATCCTCCGCCACCGCGCAGGAGCCGCTCGCCCGCGGTCCGTCATGTCGCATCGTGGCAGGGCGGGTTCCCCTGCCGCAGGACGCATCGCAATACTGCGTTCGTTTCCGAAGCCGCACAACAGGATCCGGACCTGCGGACCCCGAGGGCAGCCGAGCGCGCGCGCTCGCCTCTCATCGGGCGCGAAGCCGGGCGATCCCCGGCCGCGTCGTCCAGTCGGCACGGGGCAGGGGAGCCGCAGGCGGCGGGACGCGCCCCGAACTTCATGCGCGGCGTGCCCGTTCCTCCGGACCGGGCAGCGGGTCGATACCGGATGAAACGGTCGTCGCGGAACGACGGACCCGGCATGTGCGATACCGCGGGGGCGTCGTGGCGCCGGCCCCGACGTTGCGGGAGGCGGGCGCTGGGATCGGTCCACGGGGTCCGGAACCCGTCAGGTACCCGTCCGGCACCGCTCCCCGCCGGACGGGCGCGACCGCCGCGCCGGTGCCTCGCCCGCGATCTCGGGACGCCACTGTCGCGGGGCCGCCGAAAGACGATCCCGCGCGCGAACAAAAGCGGGGTCCGGGGTGTTGGTCGTGGCACGTTCCACACCGCTCAGGAGGTCAGGATGACCGATCGCCACAGGATGCAGGACCCGAGGAACCAGTACCCTGCGCCCCCTTTCCCGCGCCAGCCGCAACCCGCGCCGGGCCTGGCGAAGCGCCTCGACCCGCCGGCGGATCATGGCGAGACGAGCTATGCGGGGTCCGGCCGACTGGAAGGGCGCCGCGCGCTGGTCACCGGCGGGGATTCGGGGATCGGGCGCGCCGTCGCCATCGCCTTTGCGCGCGAGGGGGCCGACGTGGCGATCAACTACCTGCCGGACGAGCAGCCGGATGCGGACGAGGTCGGCGCCCTCATCCGCGAGGCGGGGCGCGAGGCCGTCCTCCTGCCGGGGGACGTGAAGGACGAGGATTTCGCGCGCGGCCTGCCGCACGAGGCGGCCAGGGCGCTGGGCGGCCTCGACATCCTCGTGGTCAACGCCGCGCACCAGAAGTCCTTTCCGTCCTTCGACGACCTGACGAGCGACGATTTCGACGCCACGATGCGGACCAATCTCCACGCCCTCTTCTGGACGACACAGGAGGCGGCCCGGATCCTGCCGCCGGGCGCCAGCATCATCGCGACGGGATCGGTCCAGGCCTACGACCCCTCGGCCGCCATCCTGCAATACGCGACGACCAAGGCCGGAATCACCGCCTTCGCCAAGGCCCTCTCCTCGGAGCTGATCTCGCGCGGCATCCGGGTGAACGTGGTCGCACCGGGCCCGATCTGGACGCCGCTCAATCCCAGCGGCGGCGCCCCGCAGGAAAAAGTGGAATCCTTCGGCGGAGGCAGCACCTTCGGTCGGCCCGGCCAGCCGGTCGAGCTGTCCCCGGTCTACGTCCTGCTGGCCTCGCAGGAGGCCAGCTACATCACGGGCGAGGTCTACGGTGTGACCGGAGGGGCCGGGATCGCCTGAGGCCGGTCCGGCCGGTCCGGCCGGACGCCGATTGCCCGGAACCCCCCGCCGGGCCGCCGCGCGGCCGATCCGGCGCCCGCCCGGCTTCCGCGACTTGATCGGCGCCCGGCCCGCTCGAACGCCGCGCGCAGGGACGGCCCGGCAGCCGGTGTCGGGGGCCCTCACCCGGGGCCGGCCCCGGACCCGCCGGGCGCGCCGGGGTCACGGCCCCCCCATGAACTGCACGGCGACGGCCGCGGCGTAGATTCCCAGCAGCAGCAGGCTCTCCGCGCCGATCCGGCCCGGGCCCTGCCGCTGCCGCAGGATCAGGCCGCCGATCAGCACGCCCGTCATGACGAGCGCGGTCGCGATCCAGTAGAAATCCGCCGCGCCGACGGCATGGTAGAGCGACCCGTCCCGGTAGGACATGTCCGAGGCCATGAGGAACAGCGTGTCGAAGGTGTTGCCGCCGATGATGCCGCCCACGGCGAGCTGCAGGGCGCCCCGTCGCACCGCCGCGACCGTGGTGACGAGTTCGGGCATCGAGGTCACCAGGGCGGTCGCGAGCGCCCCGACGAGGGAGTCCGACAGGCCCGTCCGGTCCGCGAGCTGCGAGGCGGTCTTCGCGATCACGTAGCCCGCCACGCCCATCAGCAGCATCAATCCGCCGAAGGTCACGAACATCCGGCCGGTGCTCTGCGCGCGCCCCCCCTCGTCCTCCTCCTCGGGCTCGTCCTCCTTGGTGTCCCGGGTCGCGACCGGCTCCCACATCGGGTGATCCCGCACCGTCTTCTGCGCGACCAGCCCGCCGGCATAGACGAGCGGGATCACGAACGAGATCGGATGCACCGCCCAGATGGTGAATTCGGGCGAGGACATCGCCAGGAACGGCAGCGTCAGCAGCACCATCAGGACGATGCCCTGGAAGACGTTGCCGAGATCGGCCGCGGCATGTTCGAGATTGATCCTGCGGTAGAACATGTCCGCGACGGCGAGGAACAGGGTCTGCGCCGCGATCCCGCCCACGCTGTTCGAGAAGGCGAGCGAGGGGTGGCCGTCCAGCGCCGCGGTGACCGAGACGATGATGCCGCCCAGCGACGTCGCCGCCCCCAGCAGGACGCCCCCGATCAGCGCCTCGCCGAGGCCGGTCCGATCCGCCAGGCGGTCGGCGAGCCCCGTCATGTTCAACCCCGAGACGAAGATGACGGCGCTCGCGACGACGAACGCCCCGACCAGGATCAGCGTCGGAAGGTCGGCCCACATGTCTCGCTCCGTCGGTCGGTCGGGACGAGCGTCGTCATCCGGCCCGGTCGCGTCCCGAGCCGCCCTGACGCTCCACGATGCCGGGCGAACGCGGGGCAGGCGCAGCGGGTTCAGCATTTTCCGCGATCCGGCCGCGGCTTCGCGCCGTGCCACTGCCCGACGAGACGGGGGGCGGGACGTCCGGATCGTCCTTCCGGGCGGGTCGCCGCCGGCGCCGACCGGCCGCTGCCGGTCCGTCGCCTCCCTCTTGATCCGGCCCCCGGTCGGCGCGCGGCCGGGGCAGGTCGCGCGTTGACCGGGGACGGATCCCGTTCCGTCGGGTCCGGCCCGGCCGGCCGCTGCTCCATCACCCCGCGATGCTGCCTGCGGGCGATCAAGGGCCATCCCGGAACGGTCGCGCCGGGCGCCGGACTGTTCGCGCCGGACCGCACCTTCACCGACCTGACAGCCGTGCCCGGCCGCGACGGCGGCACCGACGACGCGACCCGGCTGCCCGCGTCCTGCGGGGGCGAGGAGCTTCTGCAACTCGACCGTCCGGAGGGGCCCGTGGGGCTGACGAACGAGGCGAGGGGCTACCGGGTGACGATCGCCTGGGACCGGACCCGACTGCCGAGCGTGGTGCTGTGGTATTCCAACCGGGGCCGGACCCACGCGCCCTGGAACGCGCGGAACCTGGTTCTCGGGATCGAGCCCGCCTGCACGGCCTTCGGTCTGTCGCCGGAGACCTCCCGCGTTCCCGCGCCGAGAATCGGGTCGACCGCGACGGAACGCCGACGGCGCTGGAGCTGCACCCGGGCGACTCGACGACGATCCGCTACCGCATCGCGGTGGCCGGGCTCGACGATCGAGCCTGATCGGCAGGGGGGGCGAGGGCGGTGGCGGCGCCGCCGACCTGCGGGACCGGGGATCGGCCGGTCCCGACCTGCGTCCAAGTGACACGCCCACGTCGATCCGGCCTTGCGGGGCGGGGTGCGGGCCCGCCCGGCGCGCGCGACGGCTCTGGGCAAGGCGGCATTTCTGGCGTAGTCGCGCCCGCTCACCCGCCCGGGGGAGCGGGACGAAGGGCAGATCCGCGGGAAAGCCGCGCTCCCGCGGGCCCCCGACCGCCATGACGGCAACGCCCCCGCCGGCGGCGTTTCCACCCAGCGAACGCTTTTGGAACATACATTCGACCATTTCGGGAAACAGGTTAATAGCATGTTCGGAGCTCGCAGGCCCGTCATCTGCCGAATCCTCTCACGAGGACCTGTTTGCTCCGCCCGGTGAATGGTTCAGGTTGTCACCCGATGAAACGAGAAGGCTGAAATGAAAATTCTCCTCGTCGACGACGATCCCATCTTCATCTCGCTGCTCACGGTGTCGCTGAGCGAGCTCGGCTACGACGACGTCTGCGTCTCGACCTCCGCCGCCGAGGCGCTCGAGCGGCTGAAGGAGCCCGACCAGTTCGACGTCTTCCTGCTCGACGTCGACATGGACGGGATGAACGGCATCGAGCTCGGCCAGAACATCCGTGCCCTGCGCCGCTACCGCGACGCCGTCATCATCATGGTCACCGCCCGGCGGGACCAGCCGACGATCCATTCGGCCTTCCGCATCGGGGCCAGCGGCTACCTGTCCAAGCCGGTCAACCTCGACGCGCTCGGCTCGTGCCTCGTCGATGCCGCGATGATCCGCAACCGGAACATCATCCTGTCGGAAGCCCGCAAGGAGGCCGACGCGCCGGTCGGCCACCGGGGGCTGCTGACGGCCGAGTTCCGCACGATCCAGAACGTCATCACCCTTCCCGCGATGATGAACTATCTCAGCAGCATCTCGCAGCGGATGATCCTCGACAGCATGTCGCTGCGGTTCCAGATCCCCGAGTTCCGGCAGCTGAAGGCGGCGATGAAGGCCGAGGAATACCATCCGATCCTCGCCGACGCCGCCGAAGCCATCTCGCTGGCGCTGCGCGCGGTGGATCCGATGATCACCTATACCGGCGGGGGGCAGTTCATCGCGGTGATGGCGCGCAACGGCGCGCGCAACGTGCTCGAGAAGGCCCGGCTCGCCAACGAGATCCTGCAGAAGATGCAGTCCGATGTCGGGGTGGAGCCGTCGAAGCGCGCCTCCCTCGTCTATGCCGAGCCTTTCGTCCCGCGCAGCCGCTCGATCGACGAACGCAATTGCCTGCTGTCCGGCGCCTCCGCGCAGGATATCATCGGCTGAGGAGCGGGGCGTGCGCGGACGCCAGGCGGTGGTCCCGCGCAGTCCGTCCGGGGAGGGGCGACACGATGTCTGAGCTGAGACGCGTTCTCCATGTCGACGACGACGAGGACATAAGGGTCATCGCGGGGATGGCCCTCGAGACGATCGGCGAGCTCGAGGTGTGCTATTGCGACAGCGGCCCCGACGCCCTCGACAAGGCCGTCGGTTTCGCGCCCGATCTGTTCCTGCTCGACTACATGATGCCGGGCATGGACGGAGAGGAGACGGCCCGCCGTCTCCACGAGCTCCCGGGTCTCGAGACCGTCCCCGTCATCTACATGACCGCGCGGGTGCAGGGCGACGTGACGCGTGCCCTTCTCGAAAACGGCGCGATCGGCGTCATCTCCAAGCCCTTCGATCCGATCACCCTGTCCGAGCAGCTGATCCGGATCTGGGAGGATCATCGCGGCTGATCCCGCGGGCGCCTTCGCGCGGGGCGGCCCGACGGCGCGCCCGCTCGGCCCGTTCCCTGGTTCCCGGTAGATGGTGAGACATCCATGACGTTTCCTGCGACACCCGCACGCGCGAGCTTCTCGGACCGGCTCGAGCCGATCCGCCAGCGCTTCCTCGACGACCTTCCCCAGCGGCGGGACGGCCTCCTGGCCGCGATTGCGGGGCAGGGCGGGGAAGCCGCCGACCTCCGATCGGCCGAGCGGATCGCGCACCGGATCTCCGGCGTGGCGGGCTCGCTGGGCCTCGCGGAACTCGGGCGGCTGGCCTCGGACGTGGAGGTCGAGATCGCGGCCGCGATCGCCCGGCCGGAAGATTCCGCCGCGACCGACGCCGCCGGAACCGTGATCGGCCGCCTGGCCGAAGCGATCGGTCAGGTGATCGACACGCGGCAGGACTGGGCGCCGGACAGGCGCTGACGCATCCCGCTATCCGGACCTGCGGGGTTCCGCCACCTCCGAGCCGTCAGATGCGAACGCACCGCTACCGAACGGAGCGTCAGACCGAATCGGTCAGGGCCGGCGAGGCCGGCCCGGCTGCGATTCCCTCGGAACGAGGGGGCGAGGTTCAGCGCGCCCGGTTCGACCGCGTCGTGTCGTCCGCGACACGATATGCCCGTTCGCGCAGCAGCGTCACCCGGGCGCTTCCCGCGCGCAGCGACACGGTGCCCGTCGGCGGCCCGTCGATGTTGTCGTGCGTCGCGATCCCCAGGAAATGGGGCAGGA
This sequence comes from Wenxinia saemankumensis, assembly GCF_900141735.1. Taxonomy (GTDB): domain Bacteria; phylum Pseudomonadota; class Alphaproteobacteria; order Rhodobacterales; family Rhodobacteraceae; genus Wenxinia; species Wenxinia saemankumensis. The sequence goes on along the minus strand of NZ_FQYO01000001.1, from coordinate 367,611 downwards.
TGTCCAGGAAGACGGGATCGTTCAGGATTTCGACGCGCTTCATGACTGTTTCCAAAGGTCGGCCCCCACCAGACCTCGCCCTTGTCACGCCCAATTGCGGCGAACTTTGGTCGAGAATGTGGAGCCTATCATCCAACTTCGACGCTGGCTTCCTGACCTTTCGGGGTAATCGGGCGACAAACTCTCGTAATGGTTGTAAAAATCGCTTGACGCGATGTTGCCACATTCTCGATAATTTGAAGCAGAAGGCACCACGGCCTCGGCCCCGCAGCTGCGGGGGGGACCTCGCGTCGTGGCCATAACCCGGTCCAGGCGGAGACGCGACGCGCCCATGAACTCGAATACCCAGGCACAACCTTCCCCCGCGTCACTTAACAACGGTCCGATGTCCGGTCAATCCGCCCGGACCGATTGGACGGCCTACGCCACCTCCTACGACCTCCTCTCCGACCACAATCCGGCCTATCGCGCGCTGATGGAGGATTTCGAGAGGTTCGTCGGCTCCATCGAGCGGCCGGAGGTCGTCTACGATATCGGCGGGGGGACCGGGAACTACACCCGCATCGCCGCCCGCGCCTTTCCGGACAGCCGGGTCCGGCTCGTCGAGCCCGACAGCGGCATGATCGCCCGGGCGAAGGAGAAGATGTCGGACCTTCCCAATGTCGGCTACGACCAGCGCCCCCTGGAACAGGTCGCCGCGACGGAGGAGGCCGACCTCGTCGTCTGCGTCCACGCGCTCTACACGATGCCCGACCAGGAGGAACGTCTGCGCGATCTCGCCCGGCTGCTCCGGGCGGGCGGAATCCTCTACCTCGTCGACATCGGCCGTTACCTCGATCTCAAGGACTGGCGCGGCTACCTCTTCCGCCAGGTCGCCGCGAAGGAGGGCCTCCTCGGGGCGCTGCGCATCTTCTGGCGCGGCCGCGAGATCACGCGGGCGAATACCGAGATCGGGCGCTCGCAGCAGGCCGGCACCTACTGGACCTACGAGGCCGGCGCGCTTGCCCGCAAGGCGCGGGAAGCGGGGCTGGAAGTGCTTCGGCAGGACATCGTCTATCGTGGCTACAGCGACCTCGTCGTCTGCCGGAAATCGTAGTGAGTGCAATGAACTGGGGGCATCAGTGAACGAACAGGTCCTGGCAGCGCTGAAACGCGCCAGATATCGCGTCGTGACCGGCGGAACGGAACTGGAGGAGATCCATCGCCTCCGCTACAAGTGCTATCTCGCCGAGCGCTCGATCTCGGCGAACGAGCACGGGCTCATGGCGGACGCGTTCGACGAGCTCGAGAACTGCGTCAACGTCGCCATCGACGTCGACGGCAAGCTGCTCGCCGCGGTGCGACTGCATCTGGTCACGAAGAGGGCGCCCGTCTCGCCGACGCTCCGCGTCTTTCCCGAGGTCGCGGAGGGACTGGACCGGGGTCTCACGATCCTCGATCCGACCCGGTTCGTCGTCGATCCGTCGGCGCGCCAGCAGAAGCTGCCGCTCCACTTCCTGGGGGTGCGCGTGCCACTGCTCGGCACGATGTTCTACGACACGGATCTCTGCCTGATCCCCGTCCGCCCGGAGCATGCCCCGTTCTACCGCCGGTATCTGAACTCCGAGCTGGCGATCGGCCCGCGCGACTACCTGGGGTTGAAGAAGAAGCTGCAGCTGATGGTGACCGACGTCCGGGTCGAACGCGACGCGATCCTGCAGCGGGCGCCCGTCTTCGGGCCCATCCCCGGACTGCCGGAGGCGGACGTGCCGTTCCCGAGCCTGTCCCGGCTGCGGGTCGTCGCCGCCCGGCCGAACGAGTCGGACGCGGCCTGAATGCCGGCCGCCCCGTCCGACCCCGGGCCCGAAGGGGCGCCGGGGTCGGACGGGGCGGCCGGTATCCTCCGATTCTGGCATCGGTCGCCGAACCTCGCCTGATCCGGGGCAGGTTTTCACCATATTGGGGGGCTAGGTTCCGAAGGAACGGGCCCGGCAGGCCCAATGACCGAGGTGTGGAAATGTCGCTGACGACTTGGCTCAGGGCAGGATGGCAGGGCTGGTTCGACCCGGTCGGCCGCGAGCAGGAGATCCGCGAATACTCGGTCCTGCTGACGGACCTGACCTGGAAACGGCTGGCGACGTTCGTGTCCAGTTTCCTGCTGTCGGCGATCTATTTCGATCCCTTCATCGCCTTCGTCTTCATCGTTCCCGTCCTGGTTTCCGAGTTCTTCGACCAGAGGCTGGGCGTGCAGGCCCGGAAGTGGGATGGCGGGGACGTGGCGTTCGGGCGCAGGATCCTCAGGCGCATCACGCTGAACACGATCCTCAGCGCGACCTCGATCAGCTGTTTCCTGATCAGCATCGCCGTCCAGCAGCATACGGGCGGTCACTTCACGCCGTTGTTCTTCCTGTTCTCCGGGGCGATCTTCGCCGCGATGTATACCAGCCAGCTCCTCGGTATCCTGATCCTGCGCCTGTCGATCTACGCCGTGGCGTTCATCGTCATCGCCTCTCTCGACGTGATTCGGTACTACCCGCCCCTGAGTTCGCCGGTCTGGCTGGAGTTCTTCACCATCGTGCTGGTGATGTACTTCGTCGCCGACATCTCGTGGCAGTTCTACCAGAGCTACCGCCGGGGGCTGGAACAGATGAAGATGATCGAGAAGGAGGCCGAGGCCGCGAAGGCCGCGCTCGTCGTGAAGTCGCAATTCGTCTCGATCGTCAGCCATGAGCTGCGGACTCCGCTCACCTCGATCAAGGGCTCGATCGACCTGATCAATTCGGGCCGCACGGGCGAGCTGTCGCCCAAGACGCGCTCGCTCCTCGACATCGCGGGGCGCAACAGCCAGCGGCTCGCCCTGCTGATCGACGACCTTCTCGACCTGCAGAAGATGGAGAGCGGCGAGATGTCCTTCCGGCTCGAGCCGCTCGACCTGCACGAGACGGTGCGCGATGCCATCGAATCGACCACCGGCTTCGCCTCGAAGTTCGGCATCCATGTCGAGACCCGGCTCGAGGCGCCGGGCTGCCGGATCATGGGCGACCACGACCGGCTGGTGCAGGCGCTGCAGAACCTGCTCTCCAACGCGATGAAGTTCTCGCGCGAGGGGGGGACCGTCACCGTGACGGCCCGGACCGACGGATCGCGGGCCCGGGTCTCGGTCCGCGATACCGGCGTCGGCATTCCGGACGGGGCCGAGGACCGCGTCTTCGGCAAGTTCACGCAGGTGGATTCCTCCGAGAAGCGCAAGGTCGGGGGCACCGGGCTCGGCCTCAACATCACCAAGCAGATCGCCGAGCGGCACAACGCCACGATCCGCTACGAGAGCAAGCTCGGCGTCGGGACCGTCTTCTTCCTGGAATTCGAGAGCATCGCCGACTCGCGGCCGGTCGATGACGGGGCGGCCCCGTCCCGCCCCGTGAACGCGCAGTCTGGCGTCGACGGTGTGCTTGCCCCACAATGATCGCGCAATATCTTCGCCCCTCCACCCGGTCCCGCATCCGTGAAGGTCGCGGGGCCGTCCCGACTCCCCCCGTTTCGCCAGCATCCCTTCCCAGACGAATGGCCGCGCAGGACCCCTGACCGTGAGCAATGGACTCGACAATCGACGTCTGCAGGCCGAACTCGCCCGGCTGGATCCGTTCGCGGAGGCCGGCTACTTCCTCGCGCTGCATTTCCGGTTCACATCGCCGCTGATGCTGTTCCAGACCTTCGACGAGGCCTGGATCGAGCATTACGCCGAGCAGGGCTACGTTCTGCGCGACCCGATGATCGCATGGTCCTACGCCCAGTCCGGGGCCACCCGCTGGAGCGACGGCAAGCTCGTCGATCCCTACGGCATGGTCGAGGAGGCGCGGGGCTTCGGCCTGCGCTACGGGGTCACGATCTCGGTCGGGCCGGTCAAGTCCCGCACCGTCTGTTCGGTCGCCCATTCGAGCCGGGACTTCGAGGATGACGAGATCGAGGCGATCCAGGCGATCGTCACCCGGCTGCACGGCCTGACCGAACCCAAGGGCCAGATGACGAAGGCCCAGGTCGAGGCCCTGTCCCTGATCGCCGAGGGGCATCGCCACGCGGCGGCGGCCCATCTGCTCGGCATCTCGGAATCGGCGCTCAAGCTGCGTCTCGCCTCCGCCCGGGAACGGCTGATGGCGCGCACGACGCCCGAGGCGATCCAGCGGGCGCGCAGCCTCAACCTGCTCTAGATCCCGGCCTGCGGGCGCGATGTCGAGGGTGAACCCGGTTCCGGGCCGGCGACCGGACGGGGGATCGTCGATTGCCGGCACTGGCGTCCTCTCGTCCGGCCTTCCGCGCGGCGGGCCCGTGCGGGCGACGGAATCACGTCAGGGCTCCTCGATGTCCAGCACCCAGTCCCCCGGCGCGATCCGGTTCGTGATCGCCGCCACGATGTCCGCCCGAAGGTCGGGATCGTCCGGGCGGTAGAGGCCGGTCTGCCGCAGGCCCCGCCGGATGTCGATGTCGGGCCCGAGATACTCCAGCGCCACCCGCGACGCGCCGGGCTTGCGCCCGCGCCGGGTCGGTCCCCCGGTCTGGATCCCGACGAGGTAGTCGATCCGCTTGCGGTAATCGGGGTAGAGCGTCATCTGCGTGACCGAGTTCATCGCCGTCGTCTCGTATTCGAAGGCCTGCAGCCGGTCGGCCAGCTGGAACAGCACCCCCTCGTACTTGTTCGTCCGCGTCCACCGCCCCGATACGGGGTCGTGCAGCACCTCGACATTCTTGAAATGCCCGCGCCCGTCCTCGACCACGACGCGCAGGAGAGAGCGGATCACGTAGCCGACATTCCCGAAGGAGAAGAAGTAGCGGAAATACCAGCCCGCGTAGCGGTCGACCGGGTGGCTCACCGCGAGCAGCCTCTCGACATGGCGCATCGGCGCCTCGAGCCGCGCGGGGCCGGCCGGCGCCCGGCGCAGCCCGATCAGCCGGGCGAAGCGCGCCTCGTCCAGCAGCATCTCGGATTCCGTCACCCCGAAGAAGTCGGCGATCCGGCGCATGTTGTGCCGCGAGGGAAAGGTCTGGCCGCTGAGATACTTGTTGAACTGCTGCCGGTTGATCCCGATCCGGCGGCACACGTCCGAGATCGACCGGTGGTAGCTGCAGGCGATGGAGAGATTGTCGCTGAAATCGGACATGGCGCCTATCGCATACTGACGCTGTTTCGCTGTCAAGTGGCGCATATCCGCGAAATTGTGCGCGCAGGCGGCGCAGGTCATCCTGCGACCAACGAACGCGCGGCCCGGCCGACCGGCACGGGGCGCCCCCAGCAGGAGCGACAATCGTGACACGGATCATGACGACCAGGCGGACCTTCCTCGCCACCGGGGCCGCGCTCGGCGCGGCGGGCTTCCTTCCCGGCGGCCCCGGGATGGCGCGCGCGCAGGAGGGCAGGGTGCTCAACCTGCGGCTCGACGGCGACAACTCGATCCTCGATCCCGGTTACATGGTCGGCGGGACCGAGGTCGAGGCGCAGAAGCAGTGCCTGCCCTTCCTCGCCGAATACGTTCGCGACGGCGACACGTTCAGCTGGCAGCCCACGGCCTATGTCACGCGGCTCGAATATGCCGACGACACCCATCTGGAATTCGAGCTGGCCGAGGGCCTCGTCTGGTCCGGCGGGAACGGCACGGTCAGCGCCTCCGACGTGGCATACAGCTATGCCCGGATGAAGGAGAGCGAGTGGTCGGGCTATTTCGACGCGCTCGAGACGGTCGAGGTCACGGGCGAGCGGACCGGCGTGCTGGTCCTCAACAAGCCCTTCGCGCCCTTCATCATGGTCACGCTCTGCCACGGGCCGGGCGCCATCGTCTGCGAGGCCGCGACCGAGGCGGCGGGCGGGCGCTTCACCACCGAGTTCCCTGCGATCTGCGGGCCCTACACCTACAGCCAGACCCCGGGCCAGCGCGCCGTGTTCGAGCGCAACCCCGAATGGACCGGCCCCGCGCCGGGCTTCGACCGGGTCGTCTGCCACGTCATCACCGAGGTGCAGGCCGCCGAGCTGGCCTTCGAGGCGGGCGAGATCGACTGCACCGAGCTCGGCCCCGACAGCCTCGCCCGCTACGCCGAGGCGATGCCCGAGGGCACCGTCCTGACCACGGCGGGCGAGCTGCAGTACATGTGGATGGGGATGAACACCCAGCACGAGAAGCTGTCGGACATCCGTGTGCGCCAGGCGATCCAGCACGCGGTCGACGTCGATTCGATCCTCGCCGGCGCCTATTCCGGCACCTCGACGAAATCCCACGGCATCGTCTGCCCCGGCCTGCTCGGCCAGCGGATGGAGACGTCCTACAGCTACGATCCGGCCCGCGCGCGCGAACTGCTGGACGAGGCCGGCGTCTCGGGGCTGGAGCTGACGCTGCGCACCCTGAACTGGCAGGAGCGGCTGCTGACCGCGCAGATCATCCAGGCCAATCTCGCCGCCGTCGGCATCACCCTCAACATCCTGCCGATGGAGAGCGGCCCGTTCTGGGAGATGGGCATGGAGGAGGCCGGCGAGACCTGGCAGGAGCTGGAACTCTGGCTGATGCGCTTCGCCACCGTGCCCGATCCCTACGAGGCGACCCAGTGGTTCGTCTCGGAACAGGTCGGCATCTGGAACTGGGAGCGCTGGACCGATCCGGAATTCGACCGCCTCTACGAGGAGGGCCTGTCCGAGGGCGACGAGGCGCGCCGCGCCGAGATCTACCTGCGGATGCAGCAGATCATGGAGGATACGGGCGCCTATGTCTGGATCAACCACGAGCCCGAGGTCTACGCCCACCGCGCCGACATCGATGTCGTGGCCGCGCCCTCGGGCGAGCTGAACTACCACCGCTTCCAGCCGCTCTGACACGCCGCCCGCCTCCCGGCCCGGGGGGCGGGCGTCCGATACCGGACCGTTCCCGATTCCATGATCGCCTATCTCGTCAAACGGCTGGGACTCGCCGCGCTCGTCGTCGTGGCGGTGCTGCTGGCGCTGTTCTCGCTGCTGCACATGATCCCGGGCAACCCGGCCATCCTGGCGCTCGGCACGCGCGCCTCGCCCGAGGCGATCGCGGAATACTCCGCCCGGATGCGGCTGGACGAGCCGGTCTGGGTGCAGTTCGCCTATTTCATCGGCAACGCGCTGCAGGGGGACCTCGGCGCCGACGTCTTCTCCAACCGGCCGGTGACGGCGGTGATCGCCGAGCGGATCGGCTTCTCGCTGGCGCTGATCTGCGCCGGGATGGGATGGGCGGTGCTGCTCGGCATCCCGCTGGGCTGCCTCGCCGCCGTCCGGCCGGGCAGCTGGCTGGACCGGGTGACCGGCATCCTCTCCGTCGGCACGATCGCGGTGCCGTCCTTCCTCGTCTCGATCTGGGCGCTGCTGCTCTTCTCGATCCAGCTGCGCTGGCTGCCCGCCATCGGGGCGGGGGAGCCGGGGGACCTGCCCGACCAGCTGAGCCACCTCGTCCTGCCGGCCTTCGCCATCGGCCTCGGCTGGGTCGGCTACCTCGCCCGGATGGTCCGCGCCTCGATGCTGGAGGTGCTGGGCGAACCCTACATCCGCTCGGCCCGGGCCTTCGGCCTCACCCCGCGCCGGGTCGTGCTGGGCTATGCCCTGCGGGTCGCGATCCTGCCGACGATCACGCTGATCGGGATGGGGTTCGGCGGGCTCATCTCCTCGGCCGTCTTCGCCGAGATCATCTTCGCCCGGCCCGGCGTCGGGAAACTGATCTTCGACGCGGTCTCGGACCGCAACTTCCCCCTCGTGCAGGGCGGCGTGCTGGTGGCGACGGGATTCTACATCCTCGTCGTCCTGCTCTCCGACCTCGTCATCGCCTGGCTGGATCCCCGTGTCCGTTCCTCCCTCTGAGACCGCCATTCCCGAGATGCCGCCCGGCCCGGCCGACGGCCCGGGGCGCGAGAGCGCCGGCCGCGAGCGGCGGGACAAGCTGCGCCGCTTCCTGTCGGACTGGCAGGGCGTGACCGGGCTGGCGCTGGTGGTGCTGTTCTTCGCCAGCGCGATCCTCGCGCCCTGGCTCGCGCCCTACGACCCCAACGCGATGGACATTCCCGCGCGGATGTCCGGCCCCTCGCTCGCCCATCTCGCCGGGACCGACCAGCTCGGGCGCGACACCTTCTCGCGCGTGCTGCATGGCGGGCGCGTCGCGCTCTACATCGCCTCGATCGGGGTATCGGTCTCGCTGGTCCTCGGCCTCGTCCTCGGCATGGTGGCGGGGTTCGGGCCGCGCTGGCTGGACAGCCTGCTGCTGCTGGTCTTCGACGCCGTGCGCTCGTTCCCGGCGATCATCCTCGCGCTCGCCACCGTGGCGCTGACCGGGCCCTCGCTGGGCGTGGTGCTGGCCATCGTCATCGTCACGACGATTCCCAGCTATGCCCGCGTCGCCCGCACCGCGACGATGGCGCTGCGCCATACCGAGTTCATCCTGGCCGAGCGCTCGCTCGGCGCCTCCACTCCCCGGATCCTGCTGCACCACGTCATGCCGAACGTGATCGGCCCGCTGCTGATCCTCGCCGCGATGGAGGTGCCGGTCGTGGTGTCGATCGAGGCGGGGCTGTCCTTCCTCGGCATCGGCGTCCTGCCCCCCCGGTCGAGCTGGGGGACGATCCTGAACGAGGGGTACCTCGTCATCCGCGACGCGCCGTGGATGGTGGTGGCCGGGGGCATCCCGCTGATCCTGACGACTCTCGGCTTCACCTTCCTCGGCGAGGCGCTGCGCGACATCTTCGACCCCCGCATGGGACGGGAGCGCTAGGATGGCGGAGAACCTGCTGACCGTCGATGGCCTCTCGCTCGACTTCCGCACCGGGCGGGGCCGGGTCCGGGCGCTGCGCGACGTCTCCTTCCCGGTGCGGCGGGGCCGCATCCTCGGCATCGTGGGCGAGAGCGGCTCGGGCAAGAGCACGGTCCTGTGGTCGATCCTGGGCCTGCTCGCCCGCAACGCCGAGGTGACGGCGGGGCGGATCGACTTCGAGGGGCGCGATCTGCTGACGCTCGGCGGCGCCGATCTGCGTGCGGTGCGGGGCGAGAAGATCAGCGTCGTCTTCCAGGATCCGATGACCTCGCAGATACCCGTCCTGCCCTATGCCCGCCAGATGGAGGACATCCTCTATCGCCGGCCCCTGTCCCGCGCGGCCAAGCGGGACGCGGCGGTCGACCTGCTGCGCCGCGTCGGCATCCCCGATCCGGACAGCCGGATCGACGCCTACCCGCACCAGTTCTCGGGCGGGATGCGCCAGCGCGCCGCCATCGCCATGTCGATGCTCACCGGCCCGAACCTGCTGCTCGCGGACGAGCCCACGACCGCGCTCGACGTCACGACCGAGGCGCAGATCGTCGCCCTGATGCGCGACCTGCAGACCGAGTTCGAGACGACCATCGTCGTCGTTTCGCACGATCTGGGCCTGATCGCCGAACTCTGCGACGACGTCGTGGTGATGTATGCCGGCGAGGTGGTCGAGACGGGGGAGGTGCGCGACATCTTCCACCATGCGCGTCACCCCTACACGCGGGCCCTGCTCGAATGCGACCCCGCCCGGATCGCCGAGGTCAGCCGCCGGCTGCCGGTGATCCGGGGCGACCTGCCGGACCTGACGCGCCCCTTGCAGGGCTGCATCTTCGCCCCGCGCTGCCAGCGCGCCATGCCGGGCTGCGCCACGATCCCGCCGCCCGTCGTGCCGCGCGGCACCGGGGCGGCGAAATGCCACCTGCTGGACGGCCCGCTCGCCGATCCGGACTGGCCCCCGCCGGCCGGCACCGCCACCGTGCCGCGGCAGGAGGCGGCCGCGCCGCCCGCCCGGCCGGATGGCGGGACGCTGCTCGAGCTGCGCGACGTCAACGTCCGGTTCCGCACGATGGGCCCGATCCGGGCCCGGCTGCGCGGCGTCGCCGACCCCCATGTGGATGCGGTCCTCGATGCCGGCCTGACGATCCGCGCGGGCGAGACGCTGGCCCTCGTCGGCGAGAGCGGGTCGGGCAAGACCACGCTCGGCCGCGCGATCCTGAACCTGCAGCCCGTCGATGGCGGGTCCGTCCGCTTCGACGGGGCCGAGATCGCCAATGCCCCCGAACGCCGGTTCAAGCCGCTGCGCCGCGACATGGCGATGATGTTCCAGGACCCTGTCGGCTCGCTCAGCCCGCGCAAGTCGGTCCGCGCCCTCATCACCGAGCCGCTGCTGATCCACGGCGTCGCCGGGCGCGACCTCGACGCCGAGGCGGAGCGGCTGGCCGACATGGTGCGCCTGCCGCGCGGCTTTCTCTCCCGCTACCCGCACGAGCTGTCGGGCGGGCAGGCGCGGCGCGTCGGCGTGGCGCGGGCGCTGGCGCTGAACCCCCGGCTCATCGTCGCGGACGAGCCGACGGCGGGGCTCGACGTGTCGGTCCAGGGCGAGATCCTGAACCTGATGTCGGACCTGCAGGCCGAGCACGGGCTGAGCTACCTCTTCATCACCCACAACCTGCCGGTGGTGCGGCACGTCGCGGACCGCATCGCGATCATGTATCTCGGCCGCATCGTCGAGGCGGGCCCGGCGGCCGAGATCTTCGCCGCGCCGGCCCATCCCTACACCGCCGCGCTGGTCGGCGGCGTCCCCCATCCCGATCCGGACCGGCGGCGCCCGCCCGGATCCGCGATCGGGGGCGAGGTGCCGAGCCTGCTGCGTCGCCCGCGGGGCTGCGACTTCGCCGCGCGCTGCCCCCATGCGCGCGAGGCCTGCCGCGAGGCCAAGCCGCCGCACGCCCGGATCGCCCCCGGCCATACCCATGCCTGCCTGTTCCCGCTGCGCGGCGCCAACGACACGACGAGGATTCGATGAGCTACGGCATCTATATCGGCCGCAACCTGACCGAGACCGGCCATGCCTGGCTCGCCGGTTACGGCGACGAGCCGTCGAGCCACTGGCTCGAGATCGTGCCGGCGGCCGACCACGAGGAGGGGGCGACGGTCACCGTCGGCGTGGGCCCCGAGAGCGACATGCCCGGCCGCCGGACCGAGATCCCGCAGGCCGCGCGGACGGCCCGGCACATGCGGGTCAGCTACAGCTACTACCTCGGCGTGCCGGCCCCGATCACCAATGGCGGGCTGAACGAGCACGGCGTCGCCGTGCGCGACATCTGGTCCACCTCGCGCGATGCGCTGATCGCGATGACCCCGGCCGACCAGACCGGCCCCAACTATTCCGACCTCGCCCGGATCGTGATGGAGCGCGCCCGCACCGCGCGCGAGGGGGTGGACCTCATCGCCGCGCTGATCGCCGAGCACGGCTATTCCGACTACGGCGGCAATTCCCACATCATCGCCGACCCGGACGAGGCCTGGGTGGTGATCCAGTTCTCCGGCGGCAAGGGGCTGTGGGTGGCAGAGCGGCTGGGCGCGGACGACATCCGCGCCTCGCGTCCCGGCTATGTCGGCGTGGTGCCGACCCAGCCGGACGAGCGATTCCTCTACCCCGCGCATTTCATCTCGACCGCCGTCGAGCTCGGCTGGTTCGACCCCGCCTCCGGCGCGCCCTTCGACGTCAACGCGATCTACGGCGACGGCAAGGGCCGGTGGGAGGGGATGGCCTGGGTCGAGGCCGAGATGCGCCGGCGCGCCGAGGCGGGGCCGATCACCTTCGCCGATGTCTGCTGGGCCATCCAGACCGAGGTGCTGACGGGCGATACCGCCGGCTACGGCCAGGTCGTGCCGCTGGTCCATCCCGCCGACCCGGCGCTGCGGGTGATGTGGCACGCACCGGTCGGCCCGGTCACGGCGCCGCTCGTCCCGGTCTTCCTCGGCCAGGCGGGCGTGCCGGACGAATACGCCCAGCACCGGTACCTGACGACGGGCGAGGCGCACCGCTTCCTCGACCGCCGGAAGGAGGTGAAGGATCCCGAGACGGTCAGCCATGTCCCCCAGGGGATCGAGGTGTCGACCTGTGCGGTGGCCGAATTCAAGCGCCTGATGCACCTGGCCTTCCAGGACGAGGGGCTGCGGGTCGAGGCCTGGGACCATTTCCGCGCGATGGAGGCGGAGATCGCCGCCGACCTGCCGAGGGTGCTGCGCAGCGCAGAGCTGCTGATCGCGGCCGGCGAGCCGGTTCTCGCGGCGCGGCTGCTGACGCGCGAGAATGCCGCCTGGCTGGGCCGGGGGCTTGACGATTGCCGGGCGCTGGCCGCCTCGGGCCATGCCCGGCTCCGCCAGCGCGGCGTCCTCAACCGCACGCGCCGCCCCCTCGCGCCCGCGCAGCGCTGGTAGGCCTTCGGGCGGCCCCCCGGCCCCCGCGCGGGGGCTCGGCCGGGGTCGCTGCGGTCCCCCGTCGGGGCGGGGGCGGACCGCCCGCGCAGGGCGACATCCTCCCGCGCGCTTGCCTTGCCCGGTCGCAGCACCGATCCGCGCGGCGCGGGCCTCGACACGGCGATCAGGCGCAGCCCCGGGGGCAGGGAGCGGAACCGCCGCCCCGGGGCGCCCCTACCTGTGCCCGACCCAGCCGCGATCGTCGGTGAAGGCGCGGGCGGGCGTGATCCCCACGGGGGCGAATCCCTCCGGCAGGCCGTCGAGCGGTTCCAGGGGGGCGGGTGCGGCGGCGAGCAGGACGTTCGCGCGGCCCCGCCCGCTGACCGGGCCCTGCACCGCCGTCACATGCGGCCACAGCTCGCGCAGGATCGCCGCGACGCCCCGGGCGAGCGGACCGTCCGGGCGGTCGATCAGGTTCACGTAGACCGGCCCGTCCGTGATGGCGCGCAGCCGGGCAAAGGCCTCGCGCGTGACCAGATGCGCCGGCACCGAGCCGGAGGAGAAGGCGTCCATCACCGCCGCGTCGAACCGGCCTTCCGCCTCGTTCAGGTAGACCCGGCCGTCCGCGTGCACGATCTGCAGCCGGTCCTCCGCCCCGGCCATCACGGCCGAGGCGCGGGGCAGGCCGGCGCGCACCACCTCGGTGATCAGGGGATCGATCTCCACCGCGACGGCCCGGGCTTCGGGGCGGGCGGCCAGCAGCGCGGTCGGCAGCGTGTAGCCGCCGCCCCCGACGAAGAGCACGCGCGCCTCGGGCCCGGTATCGCGGTCCAGCCGGTCGCGGATCCAGCGGGTATAGGCGATCGCCAGGTCCCCCTCCTCCGCCACCGGCTCCGCCGCCTGCAGCGTGCGGTCCGAGAACAGCCGGATCTCGCCGCCGCGGCGTTCGACATGCAGGCAGGACAGGCCCGACTCGAACTCGCAGACCGGATTGCCCGCGACCCCGGCCAGCCCGGTGAAGCCGATCGCCGCGACGATGGCGAGCGGCTGCGTCCCCGGCCCGCCCCGGAGGAAGGGCAGACAGGCCAGGACGAGCGCCCCGCAACCGGCGAAGGTCGCGACCGACCCGATCAGCGGCAGCGTGACGAACCCGGCGAGTACCGCGCCCCCGATCGCCCCGGCCGAGCCGGCCGCGAGGGCGAGGCCGAGGGCCGATCCCTCGCGTCCCGGCCGCGCCTCGATCGCCAGCTTCGTCAGCAGCGGCGAGGGCAGGGTGACCCCGACCGAGGCCGGGAAGAAGGCGAGGACGGCGCTCAGCACCATCCCCCCGGTCCCCCGCGCGCCCCAGCCCGCCAGGGCGCCCAGCAGGGCCGGCGACAGCGCCATCAGCACGGCGGTCGCGACCAGGCCGGTGCGGATCGCGGACAGCGCGGCGGGGCGCGGCCTGTCGGCGATGATCCCGCCCCAGGCGCTGCCCGTCGCGAATCCGGCCAGGACGACGGCGATCACCGTCGTCCAGGTCAGCAGCGAGGTGCCGTGATAGGGGGCGAGGACGCGCCCTGCCGCGATCTCGTAGGTCAGTCCGACCGCGGACAGCAGCAGGATCAGGCCGATCGCGATCCAGAACCTCATGACGTCTCTCCGTTTCCCGGGCCGCGCGACCATGGGGGAGGCGGGCGGGCGAGGGAAGGGGCCGCCGGACGATGCGGCGGGCCCCGCCCTCAGGCGGTCCGGTCCGCCGCCATCTCGACCGCCGCGCCGCCGCGGCCCTCTGCCCCGCTGCGCAGCGGAGCCCGCCCGACGCGGCGCCGCAGCGCGCGCGACAGCGCGTCAACCGCGCTGGTCATCAGCCCGGTCGCCACCAGCAGGACCAGGACCCGGTCCATCCGCAGCTCGGCCACCGCCATGTCGACGAAGAAGCCCAGCGTCGCGACCCCGAGCAGGCCCATCACCGCCGTCTCGCGCAGGATGATCTCCCACCGGTAGAGGCAGAGCGCGAGGAACGGGCCGAAGAGGCGCGGCGCCAGCTCGTAGCCCCAGAGCGACAGCCCGCGCGGCGCGTCCCGGCGCAGCCCCGGCACCAGCGCGGCCCCCTCGCGCCCCGTCAGGTGGCCGATGATCGCCCCGTTATGCAGCGCGAGCGCCAGGATCGCGGGCAGCATCGAGGGGCCGAAGACCTGCAGGAACAGGTAGGCCAGCATGTATTCCGGCAGGCTCCGCAGGATCACGAGCACCAGATGCGTCGCCGCCGCCCCGATGCGGCCCGAGACGCGCGGAACCAGCGGCCCCGAGGCGGCGAAGGCCAGCGCCCCGGTCAGGACCAGCGCGATCTGCCCGACGATCAACGTGGCGATCAGTCCCGGCAGCGCCTGTCCCGTCAGCAGCGGCTGCAGCCAGTCCCAGACCGCGCCCGCGCCCTCGCCCCGGCGCAGCGGGGCGGGCACGATGTCCTGGCTCAGGAACCGCCATAGCGCCCCCGACCCCATCGGCGGGCTGCGCACCATCAGCACCGAGACCAGGGCCGCCGCGATCCAGGGCAGGACGAGCCGCGGCCGCATCCAGTGCCGCAGGCTCGCGATCAGCAGCACGTAGAGGATCAGGATCGCGCTCGCCGCGCCGTAATCCCCCAGCTTGAAGAACCCGTCGAGCTGGAAGCCCAGCGTCGGCAGCCCGACGAAGCCCAGAACCGCCGAGGACCGCATGCCGCATTCCAGCCGGTAGATCGTGTAGGTCCACATCTGCCCCCGGATCACCGGCAGGCGGGCATAGAGGAACCGCGACAGCGCATCCGTCCCCGGCGGCAGCGCGGCGAGCGGGGCGGGATCGGCCTCGTCCATCTGCTCGGAGAAGACCTTGGCGAAGATCCCGGCATAGGGCAGGGCGATGGCCAGCACCCCCGTCGCGGCGCTGATCCCCAGGACCTGCATCAGCAGCAGCGCCCAGAACAGCTCGTGCACGCTGCGCAGCGCAATGCAGAGCGCGCGGACCGGCCGCGCGCCGTAGAACGGGGCGAGGACGAAACCGGCGGCCGCGCCCGCCGCCACCCCCGCGATGGCGAAGGTGACGGTCAGCCACAGCGCCCGGCCGATCCGGTCCACCGCGCCGAAATCGGGCGAGAGCGCCCCCCGCGCCATCCGGCCGAGCACGGCCCAGGGATCGTGCCCGGCCGGGGCGATGTCGGCGAAGGGCAGGGCGAGCGCGGCCGCCGCGACGAAGAGCAGGACGACCGACCGGCGGGACAGCGTCTCAGGCAGCATAGAGCCGCTCCAGTTCGCCCGCCCCGATCTCTCCGGGCGCCGCGTCGAAGGCGATCCGCCCGCCCCGCAGCCCGATCAGCCGGGTGGCGAAGGCGCGGGCCTGGCCGACATCGTGCAGCGCCAGGATCGCGGTGCCGAACGCCGCCGACATCTCGTCCAGCAACCGGCCCGCCTGGCCCTCGTCCACCGCCGAGACGGGCTCGTCCGCGATCAGCGCCGCGCCCCCGCGATAGAGCGCACGGGCCAGCGCGGTGCGCTGCTTCTGCCCGCCGGACAGGCCCTCGACCGCGCGCGGCGCCTCCTCGCCCAGCCCGACCCGGTCGAGAATCGCGTCGATCTCTGCCCGGTCGCGCGACCGGACACGCAGCAGCGACGTCAGGTTGTAGGCGGCCGAACGGTCGTCCAGCCGCCCCATCAGCACGTTGTGCCGGACCGAGAGTTGCGGGACGAGCGCATGGTCCTGCGGCACCAGCGCGACCCGGTGGCCGCCCCCCACGATCCGGTCGTGCAGGGCGCCGAGCAGGGTCGACTTGCCCGCGCCGCTGCGGCCGAGCAGGACCACCCGCTCGCCGGGCGCGACGGAGAGCGTGATCTGCCGCAGGACCGCGCCGGCGCCGTAGCCCAGCGCCTCGTCCCGCAGCGCGACGAGGGGCACCGCGCTCACTCGATCAGGTCGAGCGCGCGCGCGGTATCCTCGATCGGGGCGTAATCCGCGTTGGAGGCGGGCACGAAGCCGCTGCGGGGAAAGGCGGCGAGGATCGCGGGATCGTCCATCCCCAGGATCGCATCGGTCAGCCGCTGCGAGAATCCCGCGCCGAAGCGGTCGTCGAGATCGCCCCGGATCGTCCAGTTGTAATCGGGATAGGGCGGCGTCTGCCAGATCACCGTGGTCGTGTCGATCTCGGGCGCGCCTTCGGCCACCGCACTGTCGTAGACCGCGTAGTTGAGCGCGCCGACATCCCACGCGCCGGAGGCGACGAGCCGCAGCGTCTGGCTGTGATCGCCCGAATAGCCGACCCGGTCGAACAGCGCGTCGGGGGCCTGGCCCGTCTCCTCTCGGATCCAGAACTCGGGCATCAGCCGCCCGGAGGTCGAGGTCTGCGCCCCGAAGGTGAAGGTGAGCCCCGCGAGGGAATCGGCGGGGAACTCCTCGCCCGGCTCGATCCCGGTCTCGGTATTGGCGATGAAATAGGTGACGAAGGCGCCGTCCTCGGTGCCCTGGGCGATCGCCTCTGCGCCCGGGGTGGCGAGCCGCGCCTGCACGCCCGACAGCCCGCCGAACCAGGCGAGCTGGACCTGGTCGTTGCGGAAGGCGGTGACAGCGGCGGGATAGCTCTTGACCGGCACGAAGGCGACGTCGACGTCCAGCTCCTCGGCCAGGTAGTCGGCGACGGCCGAGAAGCGGGCGATCAGCGCCGTCTCGTCCTCGTCGGGGATCGCCGAGAAATAGAGGGTCTGCGCCTGCGCGGCAGAGCCGAGCAGCAGGGCGGCGAGGGCGGGAAGCATGCGTTTTCGGATCATCGTCGGGTCTTTCCTGCGGTCCTTGGTCGTCGGGGCGGCGTCGCGGCCGGTCGGCTGACGGGCCGTCGCCGGGGCATCGTCAGCGGGACGGTCGCGCCCGTGCCCGTCTCATAGGGCGTCTCGTCGGGCGGCGCGACCACCTTCGGGGGCGGGGGCGGGGGCGGCCCCCGGTGGGCGGCGGCCGCGAGAGGGGTCCGGAGGGCGCCTCTGCGGCTGGAAGGGCCGGGCGCGGCGCGCCGCCGGAACCCCGGTCAGTCCTCCTCTGCCTCCAGGGCCCGCAGCGCGGCGTCGAGGCCCTGATAGCCGGCGGCCCCCAGCCGCGCTTCGATCCGCGCCTGGTAGGCCTGCGCCAGCGGCAGCAATTCGGCCAGCAGGGCGCGCCCCGCGGGCGTCAGGCGCAGCACGACGAGGCGCCGGTCGGCGGGCGAGGCGGTCTTCTCCAGCAATCCCTTCGCGGCGAGCCGCGCGGCCGTGCGGCTGACCTCGTAGCGCTCCAGCTGGATCCCGGCCTCGACATCGCGGACCGAGATGTCGGGACCGGCCCCCGCCAGATGGGCCAGCACCCGCCATTCGGGCACGGTCAGCCCGAACCGGTCGCGGTAGAGCCGCGCGAGATCCTCGCTCGACCGCTTTGCCGCGACCGCCAGCCGGTAGGGAAGGAACGTGCCGAGGTCGAACGGGGGCAGATCGTCCGGTCCGTCGTCCATCGCGCCCCTCCACCCTCGCCCGTTTGACATCGTAGCAATTGCAACGAATACTGCAACCGCCCGTTTCCGGGCAGGGAGGATCGCCATGACATCAACCGATCTGCCGCCCGGCCTGACCCGCGCGCCCGGCCCGGGCGGCCCCCATGACGGCTACATGCCGGGCTTCGGCAACGATTTCGAGACCGAGGCGCTGCCGGGCGCGCTGCCGCAGGGGATGAACTCGCCCCAGCGCTGCGCCTACGGCCTCTATGGCGAACAGCTTTCCGGCACCGCCTTCACCGCGCCGGGGCACCAGAACGAGCGGACCTGGTGCTACCGGATCCGCCCCAGCGTGAAGCATACCGGCCGCTTCGCTCCTCTCGACCTGCCCTATTGGAAGACCGCGCCGCACATCCTGCGGGGCGTGACCAGCCTCGGCCAGTATCGCTGGGACCCGGTGCCGCATACGGAGGCGCCGCTGACCTGGCTGACGGGCATGCGGACGATGACGACGGCCGGCGACGTCAACATCCAGGTCGGCATGGCCGCGCATGTCTACCTCGTCACCCGGTCGATGGAGGACCAGTATTTCTACAGCGCGGACAGCGAATTGCTGGTCGTTCCTCAGGCAGGGCGGCTGCGGTTCCTGACCGAGCTCGGGGTGATCGACCTCGCCCCGCAGGAGATCGCGATCCTGCCCCGCGGCCTCGTCTACCGGGTGGACCTGCTGGAGGGGCCGGCGCGCGGCTTCGTCTGCGAGAATTACGGCCAGACCTTCGAGCTGCCGCAACGCGGGCCCATCGGTGCGAACTGCATGGCGAACCGGCGGGACTTCAAGACGCCCGTGGCCGCCTTCGAGGACCGCGAGGGGCCGGCCCGCCTGACGATCAAGTGGTGCGGCGGCTTCCACGAATGCGAGATCGGGCACAGCCCGCTCGACGTGGTCGCCTGGCACGGCAATTACGCACCGGTGAAGTACGATCTGACGACATATTGTCCGGTCGGGGCCGTGCTGTTCGACCACCCCGACCCGTCGATCTTCACGGTCCTCACCGCCCCCTCCGGCGTGGCGGGCACGGCCAATATCGACTTCGTCCTGTTCCGCGACCGCTGGATGGTCGCCGAGGACACGTTCCGCCCGCCCTGGTACCACAAGAACGTCATGTCCGAGCTGATGGGCAACATCCACGGACAGTACGACGCCAAGCCGCAGGGATTCGTCCCCGGGGGGATGAGCCTGCACAACATGATGCTGCCCCATGGCCCCGACCGCGAGGCCTTCGAGAAGGCGTCGCGGGCCGAGCTGAAGCCGGTCAAGCTGGAGGACACGATGTCCTTCATGTTCGAGACAAGGTTCCCGCAGCATCTGACAGAATTCGCCGGGAAAGAGGCGCCGCTGCAGGACGATTACGTCACCTGCTGGGAGGGGATCGAGAAGCGGTTCGACGGGCGCCGGGACCCGTGGTGAGGGTCGCCACCCTGCGCGACGGGTCGCCGGACGGGCGGCTCGTCCTCGTGGCGGAGGATGGCGCGACCTGCCGGCCGGCCGCCGCCCGCACCCTGCAGGCGGCCCTCGACGACGGCTCCGGCGCGGGGTTCGAGGCGGCCGGGGAGGCGCGCCCCTTCGATCCCGCCGCGGCGATGGCCCCGCTGCCGCGCGCCTTCCTCTTCCTCGACGGGTCCGCCTACGTGAACCATGTCGACCTCGTCCGCCGGGCGCGGGGTGCCGAGATGCCGGCGCGGTTCTGGCATGACCCGCTCATGTACCAGGGACATTCGGTCTTCGACGGCCCGCGCGCGCCGATCCGGGGGGCGCCCGAATGGGGCATCGACTTCGAGGCGGAGGTGGCGGTCATGACCCGGGCCGTCCCGCGCGGGACGTCCCCCGGGGAGGCGCGCGCCCTCGTCGCCTTCGTCACGCTGCTGAACGACGTCTCGCTGCGCGCGCTGATCCCGGAGGAGCTGTCGAAGGGGTTCGGCTTCGTCCAGTCCAAGCCCGCCTCGTCCTGCGCGCCGCTGGCCGTGGCGCCGGACGACCTGCCGGGCTGGGATGGCGGGCGGCTGCACGGCGCGCTGCGGGTCGACCTGAACGGGCGCCCCTTCGGCCGGGCCGAGGCGGGCGAGGACATGACCTTCGACTTCCCGCGCCTGATCGCCCATGCGGCCCGCACGCGCGATCTGTCGGCGGGGACGGTGATCGGGTCGGGCACGGTGTCGAACCGTGACGCGGGCGGAGGCCCGGGCCGCCCGGTGGCCGAGGGCGGTCGCGGCTATTCCTGCCTCGCCGAGCAGCGGATGGTCGAGACGCTGCAAACCGGCGCCCCGGTCACGCCGTTCCTCGCGGGGGGCGACCGGGTGACCATCCGGATGGAGGACGGGTCCGGCCGCGACCTCTTCGGCACGATCGAGCAGGTAGTCGACACCGCGCCGGCCTGAGCCCGGCGCCGGCCCGGCCCACCGGAACGCGAACCGCCCGCCCCCGGCGGCGGGGACGGGCGGCAGCGCGGCCCGCCGCGGGGGCGGGCCGCCGGTCGGGCCGGATCAGGCCGCGCGCAGGTCGAAGCGGTCGGCCTCCATCACCTTGGTCCAGGCGGCGACGAAGTCGCGGACGAACTTGTCGCCCGCATCCTCGGCCGCGTAGATCTCGGCGATGTGCCGCAGCTCGGAATTCGAGCCGAAGACGAGATCGACGCGCGTCGCCGTCCACTTCTCCTCGCCGGTGGCGCGGTTCGTGCCGACATAGGTGTGCGGATGGCTGTCCGACGCCGCCCAGGCCGTCTCCATGTCCAGCAGGTTGACGAAGACGTCGTTCGTCAGCTGGCCGGGCCGGTCGGTCAGCACGCCGTGCGACGTGCCGCCGTGGTTCAGGCCCATCGCCCGCATCCCGCCCACGAGGACGGTCATCTCGGGCCCCGTCAGCGTCAGCAGGTTCGCCCGGTCGAGCAGCAGCTGCTCGGCCGGCACGGTGAACTCGGCGTCGACATAGTTGCGGAAGCCGTCGGCGCGGACCTTCATCGGCTCGAAGGCCTCGGCGTCGGTCATCTCGTCGGTGGCGTCGGTCCGGCCCGGGGTGAAGGGCACCTCGATCTCGTGGCCGGCCTCCTTCGCCATTCGCTCGACCGCGGCGGCGCCGCCGAGGACGATGAGATCGGCGAGCGAGACCTTCTTGCCGCCTTCGGTGTCGAAACCGGCCTTCACGCCTTCCAGCGCGCCCAGCACCCGGGCGAGGGTCTCGGGCTCGTTCGCCTCCCAGTCCTTCTGCGGGGCGAGGCGGATGCGCGCGCCGTTGGCGCCGCCCCGCCGGTCCGACCCGCGATAGGTCGAGGCCGAGGCCCAGGCGACGAAGGCGAGGTCACGCGGGGAGACGCCCGCATCCAGCACCTTCGCCTTCAGCGCCGCGATGTCGGCGGCGTCGACCAGGGGGTGATCCACCTCGGGCACCGGATCCTGCCAGATCAGCACCTCGGACGGGACCTCGGGGCCGTGGTAGCAGGCGCGCGGGCCCATGTCGCGATGGGTCAGCTTGAACCAGGCGCGGGCGAAGGCGTCGGCGAACTCGTCGGGGTTCTCGTAGAAGCGGCGCGAGATCTTCTCGTAGGCCGGGTCCGCGATCATCGACAGGTCGGTGGTCAGCATCGAGGGATGGGTCGTCCCCGTCCCGTGCGCCTCGGGCACCGTGCCCTCGCCGGCGCCGTCCTTGGGCTTCCACTGCCAGGCGCCGGCGGGGCTCTTCGTCAGCTCCCATTCGTATTCGAACAGGTTCTTGAAGTAGCCCATGCCCCACTTGGTCGGGGTCGTCGTCCAGACGACCTCGAGCCCGGAGGTGAAGGTGTCGGCGCCGTGCAACCCGTGCTTGTGCTTCCAGCCGAAGCCCTGCTCGGTGATGTCCGCGCCTTCCGGCTCGACGTCGATGTCGTCCGGGTTGCCCTTGCCGTGCGTCTTGCCGAAGGTGTGGCCGCCCGCGATCAGCGCGACCGTCTCCTCGTCGTTCATCGCCATCCGGCCGAAGGTCTCGCGGATGTCGTGCGCGGCGGCGACCGGGTCGGGCTTGCCGTCCGGTCCCTCGGGATTGACGTAGATCAGGCCCATCTGCACCGCGGCGAGCGGGTTCTCGAGGACGCGGTCACCCGAATAGCGGCTGTTCGGCTTGTCCGACGTCGAGAGCCATTCCTCTTCCGAGCCCCAGTAGATGTCCTCGGTCGGCTCGAAGATGTCGGCGCGGCCACCGGCGAAGCCGAAGGTCCGGAGCCCCATGTCCTCGAGCGCGCAGTTCCCGGCCAGGATGATGAGGTCGGCCCAGGACAGGGCGGCGCCGTACTTCTTCTTGACCGGCCAGAGCAGGCGGCGGGCCTTGTCGAGATTGGCGTTGTCCGGCCAGGAGTTCAGCGGCGCGAAGCGCTGCGCGCCCGAGCGCGCGCCCCCGCGGCCGTCGCCGGTGCGGTAGGATCCGGCCGAGTGCCAGGCCATGCGGATGAAGAACGGCCCGTAATGGCCCCAATCGGCGGGCCACCACTCCTTCGAATCCTTCATCAGGGCGTAGATGTCCTGCTTGACCGCGGCGAGGTCGAGCCCCTTGAACGCGCGGACATAGTCGAAGTCCTTGTCCATCGGGTCGCCGCTGAGACCGTTCTGGTGCAGGATCTTCAGAGAGAGCTGGCTCGGCCACCAGTCCTTGTTCTTCCGGCCCCGGAAGGTGTGGTGCATCACCGGGCAGCCGCCCGACCCCGTACCCGTATCGTTGCCATCCATGACGACGCTCCTCATGCGGTGGTGTTTGGAAGCGTTCTAAAAAGTCGAGGGGCAGGGGGCAAGGGGCGGGGCGCCGCGTCGGCTCTTCCGGCCCGGCCGCCCGATCAGGCCGCCGCCTCCAGAAGGCGGCGGGTGAAGGCGTTGGCGAACTTCCCCTCGGGATCGAAATCGCGGACGATCTCGCGGAAATCGCGCAGCCGGGGAAACAGCGCCGCGATCCGCTCGGGCGGCATCGCCGTGACCTTGCCCCAATGCGGCACGGCGCCCAGCGGGGCGAGCGCGTCCTCGATCCGGGGCAGCAGCCGCGCGACCGCCGCGGCGTCGCGGCGGAAGGTGAAATGCGCGCAGGTCCGGTCGCCGCGCGCGGCGGGGCTGAGCCACGGTTCGTCGGCGGCGACGGTGCGGATCTCGGACGAGACGAGCGCGTCCCGCATCTCGTGGCCGAGCGGGCGGAGCGCGGCGATCATCGCCGCCGAATCCTCGCGGGCGACGAAGTACTCGGCCTGGATCTCCTCGCCGCTGCTGGGGGCGAATCCCATCCGGAAATGCGGCAGCCGCTCGTGCCAGGGGCCGGGCACGCCCATCTGCGGCGTCGCGTTGACGGCGGGCGCGCCGGGGACGGGGTTCGTGTCGCACCTGGCCGGGCGGGCGCCGTGGAACGGGCCGCGCGGGGCAAGCTCGCCCCTGGTGCGGGATTTCACCCAGACCTGCCTTGCGCTCTCGCCCGCCCATTCGGTGAAGACGCTGACGCTGTGGCCCGCACCCATGATCGCGTCGAACTCCGCTTCCAGCCGGGCGAAGGGCAGGTCCTCGAACACGTCCTGCCGGATGTCGTAGGTCGGCTCGGTGTCGAGCGTCACCTGCGTCACGATGCCGAGCGCGCCGATCCCCACGACGATCGCGTCGAGCAGGTCCGAATCGCCCGCGCGGGTGATCTCGCGCAGCCGGCCGGTCCCGTCCACGATCTGCAGGCCCGCCACCTGGGCGGCGAGGCCGCCGATCCGCGAGCCCGAGCCATGCGTCGCCGTCGCCGCCGCGCCGACCACCGAGATATGGGGCAGCGAGGCCAGGTTCGAGAGGGCGCGCCCCTCGCGCTGCAGCGCCTCGGCCAGCGTGGCGTGCAGGATGCCGCCCCCGGCCGTCACGCGCCCGGTCGCCGCGTCGAAGCCGGTCACCCGGTCCATCGCGGCGAGCGAGACCTGCGTGCCTGAGGTATCGGCCACGCCGTTGAAGCTGTGGCGCGAGCCCAGCGCCTTCAGCCGGGCCGTCCCGCGCACGAGGTCCTGCACCTCCTCGACCGAGCGGGGGGCGGCGAGCGCCTCGGCCCCGTAGGTCAGATTCCCGGCCCAGTTCGTCCGTCCCATCGCGCGCTCCCTTCGTCCGCTGGCAAGGGGTCTAGCAGGCGCAGTTGACGAAGGGCAGGGGCGGAGGGCAGGGGCCGCGCGCCGCGATCTACCCCGCGGGGTGGTCGGTCCAGTCCATCGTGGTGAAGTCCTCGCGATGGGCGAAGCGGGCAAGGTGATCGTCGACGATCGCCTTGGCCCGGGCCAGCCCCTCGGCATCGGGGGCGGTGACGCCGATGGTCAGCAGATCGTCGCCCGCGGCCATGATGCAGGGGCCGGTCGGCAGCGCCGCCTCGGCGCTGGTCGGGTCGTAGCGGACCTCGATCTTGTGGGCGAAGTGCTTGCAGAGCTGCTGGAGATACTGACTCGCCTTCCCCGTGGGGAAGGTTCCTGTCGCGGCGAAGGGGGGTTGCACGTCCGTCGTTTCCTACTATTGCTGTCGGATATTACCTGACCGAATAAGTCGGGACTGTCCAGCGGCGCCGACGCCGCGCAACACCGCCAGCGGCCGGCAGGCCGTGCATCACCGCCAGCGGCCCGGGGCCGCGCAACACCGGAACTCGACATGATCCTTCGCACCTCTCTCCTTGCCGCGACGCTCCTGCCCGGGGCCGCCCTCGCCCAGGCCACCACGATCGAGACGGCGACCGGCCCGGTCGAGCTGGACGGCGTGCCCGGCACCGTCGTCGCGCTCGACCTCGCCGCCATCGACACGCTGAGCGCGCTCGGCGTCACGGTCGCCGGCGTGCCCGACATCACTCCGCCCGCCTATCTGGCCGATACGCTGGCGCAGGCCGAGATCGTCGGCACCCTGTTCGAGCCCGATTTCGAGACGATCGCCGCGATGGGCCCGGACCTGATCGTCGCGGGCGGCCGTTCGCAGAGCCAGGTGGAGCCGCTGTCGCAGATCGCGCCGACGCTCGACATGACCATCGGCGAGGACGTGGTCCAGCAGGGCCTCGCCCGGCTGGAGGCCTACGGCGCGCTGTTCGGCCACGAGGCCGAGGCCGAGGCGCTGCGCGAGGAGTTCGCCGCGGTGCAGGCCGACGTGCAGGACGCCGCGGCTGATGAGGGCGAGGTGCTGATCCTGCTCGCCAATGGCGGCACCCTCTCGGCCTACGGCGCGGGCAGCCGCTTCGGCTGGATTCACACCGATCTCGGCCTCGCCGAGGCGGTGCCGGACCTCGACGCCGAGACGCATGGCGAGGCGGTGTCCTTCGAGTTCGTGGCCGAGACCGATCCCGACTGGATCTTCGTCGTCGATCGCGGCGCCGCCATCGGGCAGGAGGGCGAGGCCGCCGCGGCGACGCTGGACAATCCGCTGATCGCCGGGACCACGGCCGCGCAGGAAGGGCAGATCGTCTATCTCGATCCCGCGCCGCTCTACCTCGCGGGGGGCGGCATCCGCTCGCTCATCGCGACCACGACCGAGATCGCCGAAGCCCTCGGCGCGGATGCGTCGGGCAGCTGATCCAGTGCCCGCGATGACGGCCCCCCGGGCGCACCTCGCCCTCGGGCTTCTCGCGCTCGCCCTCCTCTCGGGGGCGAGCGTTCTCGTCGGGGCGGCCTCGCTGTTCGGCGGCGATCTCGACGCCGGGCTTCTGGTCGCCGTCAGCCGCGTGCCGCGCACGCTGGCCGCGTTGCTGGCCGGCGCGGCGCTGGCCGTGGCGGGGGCGGTGGTGCAGCTCGCCGTGCAGAACCGGCTGGTGGAGCCGGGCCTGGTCGGCACGCCCGAGGCGGCGACGCTGGGCCTGCTCGGCATCACCCTGATGGCGCCGGGCGCGCCGCTGATCGTCAAGATGGC
The DNA here is from genome assembly GCF_900141735.1 of Wenxinia saemankumensis. Lineage (GTDB taxonomy): Bacteria > Pseudomonadota > Alphaproteobacteria > Rhodobacterales > Rhodobacteraceae > Wenxinia > Wenxinia saemankumensis. The sequence continues at coordinate 342,054 of NZ_FQYO01000001.1, read as the reverse complement.
GGTGGCGGGCCTCGCGGCGCTGGCCGGCACGTTCGGCTTCCTCGCGCTCGCCCGGGCGGTGCCGCGGCGCGACCCGGTCCTGCTGCCGCTGGTCGGGCTGATCTACGGCGGGATCCTCGGCGCGGCCGCGCTCTGGCTCGGCTGGATCACCGACCTCGTGCAATATGTCGGCACCTGGATGTCGGGGGAGTTCTCGGGCGTGCTGCGCGGCCGCTACGAGCTGCTCTGGATCGGCGCCGCCGCGACCGCCGCGCTCTACGCCGCCGCCGACCGGCTGACGCTGCTGGGACTGGGCGAGGACACCGCCCGCGCGCTCGGCCTCGACGCGCGGGGCACGCTGCTGGCGGGGCTGGCGCTGGTCTCGGTCTGCGTCGCGGCGGTGGTGGTGACGGTGGGGTCGATTCCCTTCGTCGGGCTGGTCGTGCCGAACCTCGTCAGCCGCTGGCGCGGCGACAACCTGCGACGCAACCTGCCGCTCATCGCGATGGGCGGGGCCGGGGCGGTGCTGGCCTGCGACATCCTCGGCCGGGTGATCCGCTGGCCCTACGAGATCCCGGCCGGCACGATCTTCGCCGTGCTGGGGGCGGGGCTGTTCCTGTGGCTGCTGCATGCCGCCCCGCGCGGGGGGCATCATGGCTGAGCGGCGGCGCATCCTGTTCCTCCTGCTCGGACTCGCCGTGCTGGCCGCTCTCTTCATGGCGTGGCGGCTGGGGGCGCCCTACGGCTACATCATCCGGATCCGGGGCATCCGCCTCGGCGCGCTGATCGCGACGGGCGCGGCGGTCGGGGCGGCGACGGTGCTGTTCCAGGCGGTGACGCGCAACCGGCTGCTGACCCCCGGCATCGTCGGTTTCGACGCGCTCTTCGTCTTCGTCCAGACCGGGCTGGTCTTCGCGCTCGGCGCCACTTCCGTCGCCGGGCTGCCGCCGATGGCGAAGTTCCTGGCGGAGGCGGCGGTGATGGCCGCCGCCGCGACCGGCCTCTTCGGCCTGCTGCTGCGGCGGGGGGCGGAGGACCTGCTGCGGATGGTGCTGACCGGCGTCATCCTCGGCGTGTTCCTGCGCGGGCTGTCCGGCCTCGCCGCGCGGATGCTCGAGCCGTCGGAATACGCCGTCGTCCAGCAGGCGAGCGCCGCGTCCTTCGGGGCGGTCGATCCCGCGCAGCTGGCCATCGCCGGGATCGTGCTGCTGCCGGTGCTGGGGATCGCGCTGCGCCTGGCCCCCGCGCTCGACGCCGCCGCCCTGGGGCGGACAGGCGCCCGGGCGGTGGGGATGGATTACGACCGGCTGGTCCTCGGCACGCTGCTGCTGGTCGCGGCGCTGGTCGCCGTCTCGACCGCGCTGGTCGGCCCCGTCACCTTCCTCGGCCTGATCGCGGCCAGCCTCGCCCAGGCCGTGCTGCCCGCGCAGCGCCATGCCGCGCTGATCCCGGCCGCGGCGCTGATCGGCGCCGCGATCCTGGTCGCCGGGCAGTTCGTCTTCGAGCGGGTGCTGGGCCTGCAATCCACGCTGGCCGTGATCGTCGAGTTCGTCGGCGGCCTGCTCTTCCTCTTCCTCGTCCTGCGGAGGTCCCGCCCGTGATCGAACTGAGCGACCTGATCGTCGAGCGGGACCATGCCCGGATCCTCGACCGGATCGACCTGCGCTTCGGGCAGGGGGGGCTGACGGCGATGATCGGCCCGAACGGCGCCGGCAAGTCGACGCTGCTGCACGCGATGGCGGGGCTGCTGCCGCTCGCCGCCGGGCGCGTGACGGTCGAGGGGCTGGACATGCCGAATGCCCGCCCGCGCGAGCGGGCGCGGGTGGTCGCGCTGATGACCCAGACCGACCGGGTGACGGCGCGGCTGAATGTGGAAGACCTCGTTTCCTTCGGGCGCTGGACCCATCACGGGGGACGCCCCGGCCCTGACGATCGCGCCGCGGTGGACGAGGCGCTGGAGCTGTTCGACCTCGGCCCGCTGCGGGACCGGCTGCTCGACACGCTGTCGGGCGGGCAGCGCCAGCGGGCCTTCGTCGCCATGGCCCATGCCCAGGGCACGCCCTGGATGCTGCTGGACGAGCCGCTGGCCGCGCTCGACCCGCGCTATGTCCGCGACCTGATGGAGCGGCTGCACGCGATCTCGCGCCCCGGGCCGGGGCAGCGCAGCGTCGTCGTCGTGATGCACGACCTCGCCACCGCGGCGCGCTACGCCGACCGGATCGTCGCCTTGAAGGACGGGCGGCTGGTCACCGCGGGCCCGGCCCAGCTGCGGCTGACGGGGGCGCTGCTGAGCGATCTCTTCGACACGCCGCTCGCGGTCGAGACCGTGGCCGGCCGGCGGCTGGTCGTGCCGGCCTGAGCCTAGCCCGCCGGCGCGGGGCCGACCGAGGGGGCGGGCACCCAGTCCATTCCCCAGACCACCCCGTCCGCCGGGCCGCCCGGCTCGGACAGGGCCAGCGCCGCCCGGCCGACCGCCTCGCCCAGCGCGCGCAGGTCGAGCGCGAAGCCCGCGAGGCCTGGCCGCAGGAAGCCGAGCTGGGGATTGCGGCGGAAGCCGATGACCGAGAGATCGCGCCCCACCTCGAGCCCCGCTTCTGCGAGGCGGCCGTAGAGGCCGGTGGCCAGCATCTCGCTCACCAGGAGGATCGCGGTCGGGCGGGGCTTCATGCCCAGCACCGCCTCGGCCGCCTGCCGCCCGCCGTTCTCGCTGACCGAGAGACGCAGGATCAGCCCCTCGTCCGCGACCAGCCCCGCCTCGCGGATCGCGGCGCGGTAGCCGTCCGTCCAGAGGCGGGCGAGGTTCACGTCCCGGCGCGGCGCGACCAGCGCGATCCGGCGGTGGCCGAGCGCGGCCAGCTCGGTCACCGCGCGCCGCACGACGCCGTCGAAGTCGAGGTCGATCCACGGCCAGTCGCCCGGCGTCTCGCTGCGGCCGAGCGCGAGGAAGGGCATTCCCTCCTCGAGCAGCATCGCGATCCGGGGATCCTGCCGGCGGGTGGCGGTGATGACGAGCGCGTCGACCATGCGCCGCGCGACCTGCCGGCGCAGGAACTCGATCGGGTCGTCCGCGCTGCGGCAGGGCAGCAGGACGAGATCGGTCCCCGCGCCGGCCAGCACCTCCTGCATCGCGTCGGTGAGCTGCATGAAGAAGGCGTCCCCCGCGAGCGAGGTCGGGCTGCCCGTCTCGACCACGAGGCCGACCGTGCCCGTCCGCCCGTGCCGCAGGGCGCGGCCCGAATGGTTGGGCCGGTAGCCCAGCTCGCGCGCGGCGGCGAGGACGCGGTCGCGGGTCGCCGCGCTGACATCGGGCTTGGCGTTCAGCGCGCGGCTGACCGTGCCGATGGAGAGGTCGAGATGGCGGGCCAGGGCCTTGATGCCGGTCACGCGGATCCTTCCGGTTCGGAAACGTTTCCGAGAAATCCTTTGACACGTCCGGCGGGCCGTGGGTAGCGTCGTAAACGTTTCCGGCGAGTCGAGGAGGGCCGCCGGATGTGGGAGGATACCATCATGACGCGCGCCGTTATGGCGGGCTGCGGGCAGATGTCCGCGGGGTGGCTTCGTGCCATCCGCGAGACGCCTGCGCTTGCCGACCGGATCGAGATCGCCGGGTTCGTCGACCTCTCGGCCGCCGCCGCCGAGGCGCGCGCGGCGGACTGGGGGCAGGGCGCCCGGGCCGGGACCGACCTCGCCGCGATGCTGGACGAGACCGGCGCCGAGCTCGTCTTCGACATCGTCGTGCCGCCGGCCCGCCGGTCCGTCGTCGAGACCGCCTTCGCCCATGGCTGCGACGTGCTGTCCGAGAAGCCGATGGCCAACGGCCTGGACGAGGCGCGCTGGCTGCTGTCGCTGGCGCGCGAGCAGGGCCGCCTGCACGCGATCGTCCAGAACCGCCGCCACCTGCCCGGCATCCGCCAGGTCCGCGCCCTGATCGAGGGCGGCGAGCTGGGCGAGATCACCGGCCTTCACGCCGATTTCTTCCTCGGCCCGCATTTCGGCGGCTTCCGCGAGGAGATGGAGCACGTCCTGCTGCTGGACATGGCGATCCACACCTTCGACGCGGCCCGCTTCCTCGCCCCGTCCGAGCCGGTGCGGGTCTACGCGCAGGAGACGAACCCCAAGGGGTCGTGGTTCGCCCACGGCGCCAGCGCGAACGTGCTGTTCGACTGCGCCGACGGATCCTGCATCACCTATCGCGGATCCTGGGTGGCCGAGGGCGCGCCGACGAGCTGGGAATCCGCCTGGCGGATCACCGGGACGAAGGGCTCGATCCTGTGGGACGGCAATCTGGGGATCGAGGGGGCCGTGCGCGACGGGACGGAGGGCTTCTTCCGCGAGACGCGGCCCGTGGCGCTGCCGCCCGTGCCCGACGTGCCGGCCGAGGGCCATGCCGGCGTCATCCTCGATTTCCTGACCGCGCGGGACGAGGGGCGCGATCCCCTTTCCGTCAATCACGACAACATCCGCAGCCTCGCCATGACCTTCGCCGCGATCGAGAGCGCGGAGAGCGGGGCGCGCGTCACCATCGGAGAGACCCCATGACCGACCCCGCCAGATCCATCCGCATCGGCACCATGATCAGCGCCAGCGGCGGCGAGGCCGCGGACCGGATCGCAGAGATAGCGGATCTCGGCTTCGAGAGCTTCGAGCCGTTCTTCTGGCAGACGACGAACGGGCAGGACCTTGCCGAACTCGGCAAGCGGTGCCGCGAGGCGATCGGGGACCGGGACATCACGATCTCGACCCTGGGGATGTTCGGCAACCCGCTCGAGGATCAGCCGCTCGACCGCGACACGCTGCAGGGCTGGAAGGACTGCATCGACAACGCCCACCATTTCGGCGCGACCTGCGTCGCCGGCTTCACCGGCCGGGTGCGGGGCAAGCCGCTGACCGACAGCCTGCCGCGCTACCGCGAGGTGTGGAGCGAGCTGGCGAAACGCGCCGCCGACAGGGGCGTGCGGATCGCCTTCGAGAACTGCGCGATGGAGGGCAACTGGCAGACCGGCGACTGGAACATCGCCCACAATCCCGACGCGTGGGAGCTGATCTTCAACGAGACGCCGGACGAGAATATCGGCCTCGAATGGGAGCCGTGCCATCAGCTCGTCTACCTCATCGACCCGCTCCCGCAGATCCGCAAATGGGCGCCGAAGATCTTTCACGTCCACGGCAAGGACGCGACCGTGCGGTGGGAGGTGATCCGCGAGCACGGCATCTTCGGGAAGGAGCCCTTCGTCTGGATGCGGACCCCCGGCTTCGGGGACAGCAACTGGACCGACATCATCAGCGAGCTGCGCCTCGCGGGCTACGAAGGCGCCATCGACATCGAGGGTTGGCACGACCCGGTCTACAGGGACGCGCTCGAGATGACCGGGCAGATCCACGCGCTCGAGCATCTCAAGCGCTGCCGGGGCGGGTCCTTCGTCGACATCGCCGCGCAATATGGCGGCGGCGATCCGTCGCTGGCCTGATCGGGAGCCGGGCATGTCGTTCCACTGGCCGTTGACACGAATCGAGAAAACGGTTTCCCATAACGGGAAATCGGTTTCCCAAGAGTGTGCGATGGCCTCCGCCCCGACCCGTATCCGCCTCTCCGACGTCGCCGCGGCGGCCGAGGTCAGCGTGGCGACGGCGTCCAAGGCGCTGAACGGCACGGGCCGGATGACCGAGGAGACGCGCCGCCGTGTGCGCGACGTGGCCGACGCGCTCGGCTTCCGCCCCAACGCGATGGCCCGCGCGCTCAGCTCGCAGCGCAGCCTGACGGTGGGGCTGATCACGAACGACAGTTACGGGCGCTTCACGCTGCCGGTGATGTCGGGGCTGTCCAACGCGCTGGTGGACGACGGGATCTCCGTCCTGATGTCCAATGTCGAGGACGATCCCGTTGCCGCCCGGCGCCACCTGGACACGATGCTCGACCGGCAGGTGGACGGGCTGGTGGTGACGGGGCGGCGGATCGACACCGCGCTGCCGCTCGACCTGGCGGAGGTGCCGATCCCGGTCGTCTACGCCTTCACCGCCGCGCCGGAGAATGCGGTCTCGCTGACGGCCGACGACGCGCAGGGCGCGCGACTTGCGACCGACTGGCTCTCGGGTCTGGGCCGGGGCCGGCTGGCCCACGTCACCGGGCCGGAGGAATTCGCCGCCGCCCGGATCCGCGCCGCGGCGTTCCGCGATGTCGCGGGGCCGGGCGCGCCGGTCCTGCACGGCGACTGGTCCGAGGCCTGGGGCCACGCGGCGATCGGCCGGCTGTGGGGCCAGGGCGCGCGCCCCGACGGTATCTTCTGCGGCAGCGACCAGATCGCCCGCGGCGTCGTGGACGCGCTGCGCGAGCGCGGCGTGGACGTGCCGGGCGACGTGTCGATCGTCGGCTTCGACAACTGGTCGATCGTCGCAGCGGCGACGCGCCCGCCCCTGACCACCGTGGACATGGGCCTGGGCGGGATCGGCCGCGAGGCGGGTCGGCTGGTCCGCGCCCTGATCGAGGGCGGGGACGTGGCCCCCGGGCCGCGCCGCCTGCCATGCCGCCTTGTCGTGCGCGACAGCTGCGGCGGCTCCGCCCCGGCTGCGGGGTGAAGGGGTTTCCCCGACATCCGGGGGCAACCGGATGCGGGATCAATCGCCGGGGAACGGGGAAGAGGAGCCCCGCCCGGCATCATCGGAAAGCGGCCCGAGGGGGCCGCGATTGGGAGGACGACATGACACGCAACCTGAGGATCCTGCTCGGAGCGGCCTCGGCCATCGCCATCGCCGGCGCGGCCGCCGCGCAGGAGGACGTGACGATCACCGTCTGGTCGATCGACGGCGACGACCGGCCCGGCCCGTCCGACACCTTCTCGGCCGAGTTCAGCGAGATGGACAACGGCATCACCGTCGATTACCGCGTGGTGCCCTTCGACGAGATCGTCAACGAGACGCTGCGCGCCTATGCCACCGGCAACGCGCCCGACATCGTCAGCCTCGACAATCCCGACTTCGCCCTCTTCTCCAGCCGGGGCGCGTTCCTCGACATCACCGACATGGTGGCCGAGAGCGACGTGATCGACCAGGACGCCTATTTCGAGGGGCCGCTCAACTCGGTCATGTGGGACGGCCGGCTCTACGGGGTGGGCAAGTACACCGACACGATCGGCCTGTTCTACAACGCCGACATGCTCGAGGAGGCCGGGATCGAGCCGCCGCAGACCTGGGCCGAGTTCGAGGAGGCCGCCCGCGCCCTCGCCGATCCCGAGGCGGGCGTCTACGGCGCGACGCTCTCGGCGCGCGGCAACGAGGAAGGCACCTTCCAGTTCCTGCCGGTGATCCAGATGTCCGGCGGGTCCTACGAGAACGTGAACACCGAGGGCGCCCGCGAGTGGCTGACCATGGTCAAGGGCATGATCGACGACGGGATCATGAGCCAGGACGTACTCTCGCTCGGCCAGTGGGATTCGACGGGCACCTTCAACAACGGCAACGCCGCGATGGCCATTTCCGGCCCGTGGGAGATCGACCGCATGGTCGAGGATGCCGAGTTCGACTGGGGCGTGACGCTGCTGCCGACCTTCGAGGAGGGCGCGGAGCGGTCCTCGGCGCTGGGCGGCTTCAACCTCGGCATCATGTCGACGACCGAGCATCCCGAGGAGGCGTTCGAGGTCCTCGAATACTTCGTCAGCCAGGACGACCGGCTGTTCCCCGAATTCGGCTACCTGCCGACGCGGGGCGATGTCGAGCTGCCCGAGAGCGGCGTGCCGCTGAAGGACGCGGCGCTGACCCTGTTCCAGGAGCAGCTGCAATACGCGCAGCCGCGCGGTCCGCACCCGGACTGGCAGCAGATCTCCAAGGCGATCTACGATGCCGAGCAGGCGGCCCTGACCGGCCAGATGACCCCCGACGAGGCCCTGTCGCAGGCGCAGAGCACCATCGACGGCATCCTCAACTGATCGGTCCCCCCGGGGGGCGGGCGCGCGGGTCTCTCCCGGACCGCGCGGCCCGGCCCCCGGCGGCCGAGACCCCCCGGACCGCTGGCCGGTCCGGGGACCCGTTCCCGTGCGACCCGAACAAGGGGGAAGGGCCATGCGCCGCATCCTGTCCAGCCTCACCGACGGCAAGGGGTTCGATCTCCTGCTCGTCGGGATCACGCTGATCTTCCTGATCCTCCTGGCGGGTCTGCCGCTGGTCTACAACGTCCTGCTCTCCTTCCAGGAGGTGGACATGTTCAACCTCGCCGCCTTCTCGCGGCCCTGGGCGGGGCTCGACAATTACCGCGAGATCGTCTCGCAGCCCGAATTCGGGCTGGTGATGCGCAATACGGGCATCTTCGTCTTCGGCTCGATCGCCGGGCAGTTCGCCTTCGGCTTCGCGCTCGCGATCTTCTTCATGGCGAAGTTCCCCTTCGCCTCGACCATCCGGGGCCTGTTCCTCGTCTCGTGGGTGATGCCCGGCCTCGTCGTCGGCGCGATCTGGGGCTGGATCCTCGCCGGCGATTTCGGCGTGCTGAACGCGGTGCTGCAGGGCCTCGGGATCATCGACGAGACGATGTTCTGGAAATCCGACCCCGCGCTCTCGATCTGGGCGGTCACGATGGCGAACATCTGGCTCGGCCTCGCCTTCAACATGATGCTGCTCAGCGTCGGCCTCGCCGCGATCCCGCGCGACCTCTACGAGGCGGCCGAGCTCGACGGGGCGAACGGCTTCCAGCGCTTCACCACGATCACCGTGCCGATGATGCGCTCGACCATCGGGGCCGTCCTCGCGCTCGGCCTGATCTACACGCTCCAGCAGTTCGACCTCTTCCCCGCGATCACCGAGGGCGGCCCGGCCAACAGCTCGAACGTGGCGCAGTACTGGGCCTGGCAATGGTCCTTCCGGATCTTCGACTTCGCCAAGGGCGCGACCGTCAGCGTGATGATGCTGGCCTTCGTCCTCATCGCCTCGGCCGTCTATGTCTGGTCGACCCGGGCGGAGGTGCGCGGATGACCCGGGCCCCCGTTCCCTATCTCCTGCTCGTCCTCGCGCTGGGACTGGCGGCGCTCTACCTCTTCCCCCTCTACTGGATGTACGTCACCTCGCTGAAGGGCGGGTCCGAGATCTTCGCCTCGCCCCCGACCTTCTGGCCGCGCGACCCGGACCCCTCGATCTACCCCGAGACCTGGGCGCGGCGGGACATGTCCGTCTACCTCTGGAACAGCTTCGTCATCGGCTCGGGCGTGACGGCGCTGACGGTGCTGCTGGGGACGGGCTGCGCCTACGTGCTGGCCCGCTACCGCTCGGCCTGGATCGACGTCGCGCTCTTCGTGATCCTGATGCTGCAGGTGCTGCCGGCGAGCGTGATGATCACGCCGATCTATGTCGGCTTCAACCAGCTGGGACTGCTCGACTACCCGCGCTTCGCGGTGATCCTGGCGACGGCCGCCAAGGCGATGCCGTTCTACATCGTACTCGTCCGCGCGACCTTCATGAACGTGCCGCGAGAGCTGGAGGAAGCGGCCCTCGTCGACGGCAATTCCCGCTGGGGGGCGTTCTTCTTCATCGTGCTGCCGCTGGCGCGGAACGGCATCCTCGTCCTCGCCATCCTGACCTTCATGCAGGCCTTCGGCGAGTACATCTATTCCAAGTCGATCATCACCACCCCGGCCTACCAGCCGGCCTCGGTCGGGCTGTCGGGCTTCCTCGGTCCCAACTCGACCGACTGGAACGGGATCATGGCCTATGCCGCGATCTACGTGACCCCCATCGTGGCGATCTTCGTCCTCCTGCAACGCCGGATCGTCGCCGGCCTGACCTCGGGTGCCCTGAAATGACCCCCCAGATCGAGATCTCCAACGTCGACAAGCATTACGGCGCCTTCCATGCGCTGAAGGACATCGACCTCACCATTCCGAAGGGGTCCTTCGTCGCCCTGGTCGGCCCGTCGGGCTGCGGCAAGTCCACGCTGCTGCGGTCCATCGCGGGGCTGGAGAGCATCAGTTCGGGCGATCTGCGCATCGCGGGCGAGCGGATGAACGACATGCCGCCCCGCAAGCGGGACGTGGCGATGGTGTTCCAGTCCTACGCGCTCTACCCGCACATGAACGTGCTGGGAAACCTCACCTATTCACTGCGCTTCAAGGGCGTGGCCAGGGCCGACGCGCGCGAGAAGGCGAACCAGGTCGCCAGCACGATCGGGCTGGAGAAGCTGCTCGACCGCTACCCGCGCGAGCTCTCGGGCGGCCAGCGCCAGCGCGTCGCGATGGGCCGGGCCATCATCCGCGAGCCCAAGGCCTTTCTCTTCGACGAGCCGCTCTCGAACCTCGACGCGGCGCTGCGCGTGCACATGCGGATGGAGGTGCGCGCCCTGCACGACCGGCTGGGGGCCACGAGCGTCTACGTCACCCATGACCAGATCGAGGCGATGACGATGGCCGACCACGTCGTCGTCATGCGCGAGGGCCGGATCGAGCAGCAGGGCAGCCCGCTGGACCTCTACGACAGGCCGGCGAACCGCTTCGTCGCGGGCTTCATCGGCTCGCCGGCGATGAACTTCGTCGACGGCACGGGCGGCGAGGACGGATCCTCGGTCCGGCTGGACGCGCTGCCCGGTGCGCCGGTGCTGCGGCTGGATCGCCGCATCGAGCCGGGTCGCCCGGTCACCGCCGGTCTGAGGCCCGAGCACCTGTTCTCGGGCGGCGAGACGCAGATCACGGTGCCGATCCGCGTGGTCGAGAGCACCGGCTCGGTCGCCTACTACACCACCGACACCGATCCCGAGCTGATGCTGGTGGAGCAGGGCCGCGGCAAGCTGCGCCCCGGCGACGCCGCCCCGCTCTCGATCGCGCCGGGCGACATCCACCTCTTCGATCCGAAGACCGGCCTCGCGCTCTGACGCGTCCGGCAGAAAGGCAGACATGCGCACCTACCATTCCGTCCCCTTCTCGGACGTCACCATCACCGGCGAGTTCTGGCGCGAGCGGCTGGACACCGTCCTCGAGAGGACGATCCCGTCCCAGCTGAGGAAGCTGGAGGAGAGCGGCATCCGCGGCTCGATCAGGCTGCCGAAGCCCGTGCCGCCGCTCACGATCCCGCGCCAGCCCAACGGCTTCACCGTCCAGTATTTCTGGGACAGCGACATCGGCAAGTGGATCGAGGCGGCGGCCTATGCGCTCTCGCACCGGCACGACGCGACGATCGAGGCCGAGGTCGAGGCGATGATCGACGATCTCGAGGCGGCGCAGCAGCCCGACGGCTACCTCAACTGCTTCTACACCGAGCGCGAGCCCCAGAACCGCTGGACCAACCTGCGCGACAACCACGAGATGTACAATGCCGGCCACCTGCTGGAGGGGGCGGTCGCCTATTACCACGCCACCGGCAAGGACCGCTTCCTGGGCATCATGGAACGCTACATGGACCACATCGCCGCGACCTTCGGGCGGGGCGAGGGCCAGCGGCGCGGCTATCCCGGCCACCAGGAGATCGAGCTGGCGCTGATCCGCGCCTTCCACGCGACGGGCAAGGAGAAGTACCGCGACCTCGCCACCTACTTCATCGACGAGCGCGGCAATACCGACGGGGTCGAGCACTACTTCACGAAGGAGGCGAAGGAACGCGGCGCGGACCCGGCGACGTACCATTTCGCCTCGTCGGGCATGTACGAATATTCCCAGGCCCACATCCCCGTCCGCGAGCAGACCAAGGTCGTCGGCCACGCCGTGCGCGCGATGTACATGTACGCCGCGATGGCCGACCTCGCCGCCGAGCACGGCGATGCGGGCCTCAAGGCGGCCTGCGAGGCGCTCTGGAAGGACGCGACCGAGAAGCGGATGTACGTCACCGGCGGCTTCGGCCCCTCGGCCCATAACGAGGGCTTCACCCGCGATTACGACCTGCCCAACGACACCGCCTATGCCGAGACCTGCGCGAGCGTGGCGATGGTCTTCTGGGCGGCGCGGATGCTGAACCTCGACCTCGACGGGCAGTATGCCGACATGCTCGAGCTCGCGCTCTACAACACCTGCCTCGCGGGCCTCGGCTGCGACGGGGAGCATTACTTCTACGACAACAAGCTCGAGAGCGACGGGACGCACCATCGCTGGGCCTGGCACATGTGCCCCTGCTGCACGATGAACGTCTCCCGCCTTGTCGCCTCGGTCGCCGGCTATTTCTACGGGCGCAGCGAGGACGGGATCGCCGTGCATCTCTACGGCGGCGCGACGACGACGCTGCCCGTCGCGGGCGGCCACGTCACGCTGGAGGAGACGAGCGACTATCCCCGGGACGGCCGGATCCGCATCGCCGTCACCCCGGACGGGACGGGCCCGTTCACCCTGTCGCTGCGCATCCCCGCCTGGTGCGAGGGGGCGCGCGCCGCGGTCAACGGCGCGGACGTGGAGGTGACGCTCGAGCGCGGCTACCTCAAGCTGACGCGCGACTGGGCGGCGGGCGACGTGGTCGAGCTCGACCTGCCGCTCGTGCCCGGCCGGCTCTACGCCCATCCCGACGTGGTCCGCGATGCCGGCCGGGTCGCGCTGCGCCGCGGGCCGCTCGTCTACTGCGCCGAGCAGGCCGACAACGACGCCCCCGTCCTGCGCCTGCGCCTGCCGGCGGACGCCCCCCTGAGCGACCGCCCCGCGCCCGACCTGCTGGGCGGCACGGTCCTGATCGACGCCCCCGCCCGGGCCGAGGAGGACGCCCCCTGGGAGCACGCGCTCTACCGCCCGACGCGGGCGGCGGAGAAGGACGTCCGCCTCACCGCCTTGCCCTACTACCTGTGGTGCAATCGCGGTCCGAACCCGATGCAGGTCTGGCTGCTGGAATAGGCCGCGGGGGGCGCGGGCGGGGCGGCGCCCCCACGGGCCGCCCCGCCGCCGCCACGGGCCGCCCTGCCGCCGCCCCGGCTTGTCTCGCGCCCGGGGGGGCGGAAGGCGGCTCCCGGCCTCGCGCCCGAACGCCCGCCGGGCAAGGACCGCCGGGGCACGCTCCGGCCGCCGCGGGGGCGGGGGGGATAGAGCGTCCGCCCCTCCTTCGCAGGGTGTCAAATACCGCGGGGTCCGGGGCGGAGCCCCGGCTCCGGCGGCCGCAGGCCGAACGGTCGCCCGCGGCGACCGCCCCGGCGCCTTCGGCCGCTCCCCGCCGCCGGCCGCCTCAGACCGAGACGGCCCCCAGCAGCCGCTCGCGGTCCAGCTCGGCGCGGCCTGCGCTGTAGGTCACCGCGCCGCGCGTCAGCACCTCCACCCGGTCGGCGAGGCCGACGGCGAAGTCGAAGCGCTGCTCGACCAGCACGATCGCCATCTCTGCCTCCTCGCGCAGCTGGCCGATCACCTTGCCGATCTGGGCGATGATGTTGGGCTGGATTCCTTCCGTCGGCTCGTCCAGCAGCAGCACCTTGGGCCGGGTCACCAGCGCCCGCGCGATGGCGAGCTGCTGCTGCTGCCCGCCCGAGAGGTCGCCCCCGCGCCGGTGGCGCATCTCGGCCAGCACGGGGAAGAGCTCGAAGATCCGGCCCGGCACCTCGCGCGGCAGGCCCTTGGCGCGCAGCACGGCGAAGCCGGTCTCCAGGTTCTCGGCCACGCTCATCAGGGGAAAGATCTCGCGGCCCTGCGGCACGTAGGCGATTCCCGCCCGCGCGGCGGCGAAGGCGGTCGGGTGGCCGAGATCGGTCCCGTCCACCGCGAGGCGCCCGTCCACGAAGGGGTGCCGCCCCGCGATCGCCTTCAGGAGCGATGTCTTGCCCACCCCGTTCGTGCCCATCACCGCCGTCACCGCGCCCGGCCGCGCCGCGAGGTCGATGCCGTGGAGGATGCGGCTCTGCCCGTAGCGCAGCGTCAGTCCCGTCACGTCCAGCATGTCCTAGCGCCCCAGATAGACGTCGATGACGTCGGGATTGGAGGTGACGAAGTCGAGCGAGCCCTCGGCCAGTACCGACCCCTCGTGCAGCACCGTCACCCGGCAGTCGAGGCGGCGGACGAAGTCCATGTCGTGCTCGACCACCACCACGGCCCGGTCCCGGGCGAGGCGCCGGAGCAGGTCGGTCGTGTGCTCGCGCTCGGCCGGCGTCATCCCGGCCGCCGGTTCGTCCACCAGCAGGAGCCGCGGATCCTGCGCCAGCAGCATCCCGATCTCGAGCCATTGCTTCTGTCCGTGGCTGAGCTCGCCCGAGCGGCGCGACAGCTGGCCGGCCAGCCCGACCTCGTCGGCGATCCCGCGGATCCGCCCCTCCTCCGCGCGGCGGGCGAAGAGGACGGCGAAGGGCCCGCGCGGCGCCTTCAGCGACATGGCGAGGTTCTCGCGCACGGTCTGGTCCTCGAACACGGTCGGGCGCTGGAACTTGCGGCCGATCCCGGCCTGGGCGATGCGGCTCTCGCGCAGCTTCAGCAGGTTCGCGTTCTCCTCGCCCCAGACGACGCGGCCCTCGTCGGGGCGGGTCTTGCCCGTGACGATGTCCATGAAGGTCGTCTTGCCCGCCCCGTTCGGGCCGATCACCGCACGCAGGCCGCGATCCTCGACCGCGAGCGAGAGGTTGTCGATGGCGCGGAACCCGTCGAAGGTGACGGACACGCCGGAGACCTCGAGCAGCCTCATTCCCCGGCCTCCCGGGCGATGCCCTCCTCGCGGCGGAGCGATCCCTTGTCGGGGCCGTAATCGCCGGTGCGGTCCGGGGCCCGCCGGTCGGTCCACAGATCGACCAGCCCGCCGATCCCCTTCGGCGCGAGGAGCGTGACGGCGACGAAGCTGAGACCGAGCAGGACCAGCCACCAATCCGTCCAGACCAGGGTGTAGATCCCCAGATCGAGATCCGGCACGAGCCCGCCGGTGAACCAGCTCGACATCAGCGAGACGAGGGCCGCGCCGATCACCGCGCCGTAGAGCCGGCCCCGCCCGCCGATCGCGACCCAGACGGCGAGGTAGATCGACGCGATGGGCGCGATCTCGGCCGGGTTGATGATGCCCGCCTGCGGATAGTAGAGCGCGCCCGCGATGCCGGTGACCACGGCCGTGAGCGTGAAGACGAAGAGCTTGAAGCTCTCGACATGGTAGCCGAGGAAGCGGACCCGCGCCTCGTCGTCGCGGATCGCGCGCAGGACGCTGCCCATCTTGCCCGAGACCACCCAGGCGAGCAGCACGTAGCCGAGCCCGAGCGCCAGCGCCGAGCCCCAGAAGAAGGCGAGGCTGACCGCCGCCTGTCCCGCCGCCTCGAAGCCGGGGATGTTCTGCAGGCCCGACAGCCCGTTGTTGCCGCGCAGACCGCTGTCGTTCTGGAAGAGGTAGAGCGACAGGGCCAGTGTCATCGCCTGCGTCAGGATCGACAGGTAGACGCCGGTGACCCGGCTGCGGAAGGCCAGCCAACCGAAGACCAGCGCCAGCAGGCCCGGCACCAGCACGACCAGCGCCAGCTGCAGCGGAAGCGAATGGGCGAAGGCCCATACGAGGGGAATGTCGGAGGTGCCGACCACGCCGAAGATCTGCGTGCCGATCGCCGCCTCGACCTCGGCCGGGGTGGGGGGGATCGGCGCCGAGGCGAGGCTGGCGGCCACGATGACCTCGGTGCGGGCCCACATCAGCCACATGCCGATCGCGTAGCCGCCCAGTCCGAAGAAGGCCATGTGGCCGAGGCTGAGGATGCCGGTATAGCCCCAGACCACGTCCATCGCGATGGCGGCGAGGCAGAGACAGAGTGTCCGTCCCAGCAGCTTGACCATCGAGACCGAGACCAGCCCGGCCGAGGCGAGCAGCGTGACCGCGATCACCAGCGCGGCCAGCAGGGCGAGGAAGACGAGGGTCGAGCCGGGCAGCGCCCGGCGGCGGGGCGGGGCGAGGACGGCGTCGCTCATCGCGCCGCCCCCCGTCCCGCCGCGGTCACCAGATCCGCTGCGCGGCCCGCGACAGCAGGAAGCCCCGTCCGTCCGCGTTCCGGCACTCGAACCCGGTCCGCTGCGAGACGCAGCTGATCCGGCCGAAGGCGGCCGTGGCGCCGTATTCCGCGACATCCGTGTAGGCGGAGGGCCGGCCCGAGGGCCCGCCGCAGCCGGCCCGGACGGCCCCGGTCTGCAGCATGTCGACGTGCAGCTCGTTCCCCGCCGGGCAGGCGATCCCCGCCGGGGCGGATCCCGTATCGCGTGAGACGATCGTGCAGGACAGGTCGCCGCCGTCGACCGAGCCGTTGCAGTAGATGTTGCCCGACGGGGTGCGGAATCCGAACCCGTCCGCCATCGCGGGCGGGGCGGCGAGCGCGAGCAGCGCGGCGAGGCAGGGCAGTCGGCGTCGGGTCATCGGAGCGATCTCCATCCATCCGTGCGGCCGTTTGCTGCCGCAGCGTCATCATAACGGTCCCACGGGTGTCTGTCATGGACTCACGCCTCCGCCGCGCGGCCCTTGAGGGCGACGATGCCCCTCGGCCGGACCTGGATGAACAGGATGATGAAGAGGATCATGTAGGTCTGCGCCGCCAGCGTGTTGGACGGGTTCAGCCATTCGATCCCCTTCTGCAGCACGCCGATCAGGCCGGCGCCCGCCAGCGTGCCCCAGATGTTGCCGACGCCGCCGACGACCACGGTCATGAAGCTCTGCACGATGTAGTTGGCGCCCATCTCGGAGGTGACCTGCGCGTAGAGGCCGATGGCCACCCCCGCGATCCCCGCGATGCCCGAGCCGAGCGCGAAGGTCAGCATGTTGATCCGGCCCGGATCGATCCCCATGGAGCCGGCCATGCCGGGATTCTGCGTCACCGCCCGCACCTCCAGCCCCAGCCGGGTGCGCCTGAGGATGAAGAGGAGCAGACCGAAGAAGATCAGCGCCAGGACGAAGATCGCGACGCGGATGTAGCTGATCGCCACGATCTCGTTGAAGGCGAGCTGACCGTTCAGCCAGGCGGGCGAGGTCAGCGGCCGCGCCTGCGTGCCGAAGATCACCTTGGCCAGCTGCTGCAGCGCGATCGAGACGCCGAAGGTCGCGAGAAGCGTCTCCAGCGGGCGCTTGTAGAGGTGGCGGATCACCAGCCGCTCCATCGCGATCCCGGCGGCGGCCCCCACCACGAAGGCGAGAGGGACGGCGACGATCAGCGACAGCGTGTAGTCGGGAATGACGGTCTGGACGAGGTAGCCGGTATAGGCCCCCATCATGATGAACTCGCCATGGGCCATGTTGATGACGCCCATCACGCCGAAGGTGATCGCGAGCCCGATCGCGGCGAGGAAGTAGATCGAGGCGAGCGAGATCGCGTCGAGCGCGAGGTCCGCCGCCTGGTTCACGCCGACCTTCCTCTCGATCCCCGTCAGCACCGCGCGGGCGGCGTCCGTGACGGCCGGGTCGTCCTCGTCGTGGACCTCGGCGAAGACATGGGCCGCGACCGCCGCCTGCAGCTCCTCCTCGGTGACGAAGGGCTCGGCGAGGCCCTGCGCGGCGAGCGCCTCGTAGGCGCGGATGCGGGCGGCGTCGGAGGACAGGGCGGAGACGGGCTCGCCGCCCACCGAGCCGTCCGCGATGTTGGCGATCAGCGCCGCCCGGACCTGCTCGGGCGAGATGCGGGGCGGCGCGAGGCCCGCGTTGACGAGCCGGGCATAGGCCTCGTCCATCGTCATGTCTGTGCCGGGACGCAGCAGGCGCGCGACGTTTCCCGTGGGTTCGGCCGTGTCGATGTAGGCGGAGGTGGCGAGGATCTGCGACAGCGCGCCCCGGACGGTGGTGGACATGTCGCCCGCCATCCCCTCGATCGCGGCGACGCGCGTCTCGGTATCGTCGCCGAACCGGGCGCGCAGGATGTCGACGAGCCGCGCCTTCTCGGCCCGGATCGCGTCGTCCTCCTCGCCGGCGAGCGAGTCAAGCAGCGGCTCGATCTGGCTCTCGTCGGGGCTGCGGGCGATCTCGGCCAGGGCGGCGCGGCGGGCGCGAATGTCAGGATCGGACAGCTGGAACGCGACGAGGGCGCCCGCGATCTCGCGCCGGACGCCGCCATTGGGGCGGATCTCCTCGACCGCGTCGGCCGGGGCCTCTCCCGCCGCCTCGCCAGTGGCGATGTCGAGCAGGGTGACGGTGCCGCCCTCGGTCCCGCCCGCGTAGTAGAACAGCCCGTCCCCGGTATTGCGGACCACCTCGCGGTCCTGCCAGCGGGCAAGGAAGGTGGCGACGGCCGGCAGGCCGCTCTCGACCAGCGGGTCGAGCACGGTGTCGACGCTGGAGCGCGAGGGATCGGCGACCTCCTCGGCATGGGCCTGGAGCAGCGATTGCAGCTCCTGCGCGGGAAGCGCCAGGGGAAGAGCCATCAGCACGAGGAGAAGGAGCGCACGGGCCATGACGGTCTGCCTGTTGCGTGAGGGGGGGGGAAGGTTCCCCGCGCCGCGAGGGATCGGCGGCGCGGGGGGTGTCCGCGTCAGCTCAGTAGTTGGAGGTGAGCTGGACGCAGGTCTCGGTCTCGGTGTTGTACATCCCGCATTCCAGCGTCTCCCAGTCGGATTCCAGGACCGCCGAGTCGGGCAGGTAGTCGGTCCAGGCATCCCCGGGGACGGGATCGGTCTGCGAGATGATGTCGAACTGGCCGTCGGCGCGGATCTCGCCGATCAGGACGGGCTTCGACAGGTGATGGTTGGTGCCCATCACGGCCGTCCCGCCGGTCAGGTTCGGGAATTCCTGGCCCCACATCGCCTCGCGCACGGCGTCGACATCGGTGGTGCCCGCTTCCTCGACCGCGTTCACCCACATGTTGAAGCCGATGTAGTGAGCCTCCATCGGGTCGTTGGTGACGCGGGCCTCGTCGCCGATGAATTCGTGCCAGGCGGCGATGAACTCGGCGTTCTCGGGGGTGTCGGCGCTCATGAAGTAGTTCCAGGCCGCGAGATGCCCCTCGAGGTTCGACGTGTCGAGGCCCGACAGCTCCTCCTCGCCGACCGAGAAGGCGACGACGGGAATGTCGTCCGCGCTCACGCCCTGCGCCGCCAGCTCGGTGTAGAAGCCGATATTGGCGTCGCCGTTGATGGTCGAGATCACGCCGACCTGGCTGCCATCGGCGCCCAGCTCGATCACGTCGGCGACGATGGTCGACCAGTCGGAATGGCTGAAGGGGGTGTAGTTGACGAAGATGTCCTCGCTCGCGATGCCCTGCTCCTGCAGGTAGCTCTCGAGGATGTTGTTCGTCGTGCGGGGATAGACGTAGTCGGTGCCGAGCAGGGCGAACTTCTCGACGCCCAGCTCCTCGAGGAAGTAGTCGACCGCCGGAATCGCCTGCTGGTTCGGCGCGGCGCCGGTGTAGAACACGTTGCGCGAGCTTTCCTCGCCCTCGTACTGGACGGGGTAGAAGAGCAGGCCGTTCAGCTCTTCCAGCACCGGCAGGACCGACTTGCGGCTGACGCTCGTCCAGTTGCCGAAGATCACGTCGACCTCGTCGACCTCGATCAGCTGCCGGGCGAGTTCGGCGAAGCGGGGCCAGTCCGAGGCGGGGTCGACCACGACCGCCTCGATCTCGCAGCCGAGCAGCCCGCCGGCCTCGTTCTGCTGCGCGATCAGCATCTCCATCGCGTCCTTGAGCGTCGTCTCCGAGATCGCCATCGTTCCCGAGAGCGAGTGCAGCACGCCAACCCGGATCGGGTCCTCGCAGCTCTCCTGCGCGAGCGCGGCGCCGCCCACGAGCGCCGCCGCCGCGGCGAGAGCGGATGTCAGATGCGTAGTCTTCACGGGTATCGTCCCCATCGTTGTGCCGGTCGGGTCCGGGATGGCGGCGCGTGACCGCGCCCGCTCGCCCGCTATATCCCCCGTCGCAGCGGTTCCTCGTTGCAGCCCGGGCGGCCCTCGCATGATCCATGACAGTGGCGCGGGGGTCGTCCGGCACCGGTCTCTCCGTCCCGGCGGTCGGATGAGGCGCCGGGCCCGCTCCGGTGACCAGCGGCGGCGCGGCGCGGCGGCGGGGCCCGCCGCGAAACGCCCACGTTTTACGCGGCGGCAGGGGCGATTGGCGCCCGCTTGGGCAGGGCGCGCGCGCCGGCGGGGCCGGGGCCGGGGCGGCGTGCCGCTGCTCCGGGCGGTGGACCTTTCCTGCGGCGCAGGTCACGGTGCGGATCGCCGAGGGAGGATGCGACGATGACCGAGACCGGGACCGGGGGCGCGGAGCCATTCCGCCTGGCAGCCTGCGCGGAGATGCTCTGGCCCGATCGGCCGCTGCCCTGGCGCGTGGCGCGGCTGGCGGAGATGGGGTTCGGCATCGGCCTGTGGCAGATCCCCGACGGGATCGAGGAGCTGAGGCGCACCGGCGCCTGGTTCACGATCATGAACGCCGCCGCGGACGGCGACATCGCGACGGAGGACGGGGCGACGCGGCTGCTGGCCAGCGCCCGGACCCATGCCGAGGCGGGTCTGCGGCTGGGGGTGGAGCGGCTCTGCATCACCGGCTCGGCCCTGGGCGAGGGCGGGCGGCCGCTGACCGCGATCGAGGCGCCGACGGGCGCGACCTGGATGCGGGCGCGGGACACGCTGGAGCGGCTCGCCGATCTCGGCGCCGACCTCGGCGTGACCTTCGCGCTGGAGAACCTCAACCCGCTCGACCATCCGGGCGTGCCGCTCGCCCGGACGGCCGATGTGCTCGCGCTGGTCGCCTCGGTGGACCGGCCGGAGCTGCGGATGAACCTCGACCTCTACCACACGCAGCTGGGCGAGGGGGACCTGCTGCGCTGGGCGGAGAAATGCCTGCCCTTCATCGGCGAGGTGCAGGTGGCGGACAATCCCGGCCGCTACGAGCCGGGCACGGGCGAGGTGGCCTGGCCCGCCGTGGCGCGGGGCCTCGCCGCGATGGGCTATGCCGGTCCCGTCACGCTGGAGGCCTGGGCATCGGGCGAGTCCGAGGCCGCGCTGGAGGCGTTCCGCGCCGCCTTCACCCCCTGATCGCCGCTGGCCATCCCGGCCCGGCCCGCTAGGGTGCCGCCGTCACGCGCAGGAGAGACCGTCATGAGCCGCAGATTCTCGCTCGAGGGGCGCCGCGCCCTCGTCACCGGGGCCAATACCGGGATCGGGCAGGCGATCGCGCTGGCCCTCGCCGAGGAGGGCGCGCAAGTGACCGCCGCGGGCCGGCGGTCCTGCGACGAGACGGTGGAGAGGATCGCGGCGGCGGGCGGGCAGGGGGACCAGATCCGCCTCGATCTCGCCGACCCGATGGCGGCGACGGGCCTGTTCGCGGGGGCGGGCTACGACCTGCTCGTCAACAATGCCGGCATCATCCGCCGCGCCGACAGCGTCGATTTCACCGAGGCCGACTGGGACGACGTGATCGACGTGAACCTCAAGGCGGTGTTCTTCACCGCGCAGGCCTTCGGCCGCGAGCTGATCGCGCGGGGAGCGTCCGGCAAGGTCGTCAACGTCGCCTCGCTGCTGTCCTTCCAGGGGGGAATCCGCGTGCCGTCCTACACCGCCTCGAAGCACGGCGTGGCGGGGCTGACCAAGGTGCTGGCCAACGAATGGGCGGGCAAGGGGATCACCGTCAACGCAATCGCGCCCGGCTACATCGCGACGAACAATACCGAGGCGCTGCGTGCCGATCCCGAGCGGTCGAAGGCCATACTCGAGCGCATCCCCGCCGGGCGCTGGGGCGATCCGGCCGACATCGCCGGCGCCACGGCCTTCCTCTGCTCGCCGGCGGCCGACTACGTCACCGGCGCGGTGCTGAACGTCGACGGCGGCTGGCTGGCCCGCTAGGGGAGGCGGTTCGGCGGGCGCGCCTGTCGTCCCGTCGAGGGATGCGAACGCCGGGTCGGCACCCGGTCCGCACCGCCGGGGCCGCCCTCACCGGCAGGCCTGCCGGTGGGGGGGCGGCTTTGCCCGGGGGCCCGCCTCCCTCCGGATCACGGCGTGCCCGGTCGGATCGTGTCCCGCCGACCTTCCGGTCGGACCGTAGCCCGCCGACCTTCCGGTCCGATCGTGGCCCGCCGACTTTCCGGTCGGACCGTGGCCCGCCGACCTTCCGGTCCGATCGTGGCCCGCCGACTTTCCGGTCGGACCGTGGCCCGCCGACCTTCCGGTCCGATCGTGGCCCGCCGACTTCCCCGGCGGCGCTGGCCCGCCCGGACGCACCGGAAGCGTGGTAGGGAGGTCGCCCCGCGGGGTCAGAGGCGGGCCGGGCCCGCCGCGCGGAGCGTCACGCAGAAGGACGTGCCGCGACCCGGCACCGAGCGCAGGTCGAGCGGATGGCCCAGCATCGCGCAGGCGCGGTCGACGATGGCGAGGCCGAGGCCCAGCCCCTCGCTCGCCGAGGCGCGGGGACCGATGCGGTGGAACTCGCGGAAGACGTTCTGCTGCTCCTCCACCGGGATGCCGGGACCGGTATCGGCCACGACGACCCGCCAGCCGCCGGGGGCGCGCCGCAGACCCACCAGCACCCGGCCGGTCTCGGTGTAGCGCACCGCGTTGGAGATGAGGTTCTGCAGGATCCGCCGCAGATAGGCCGGATCGCTCCGCACCCGCGCCGCGGTCGGGCGGACGGTCAGCCGCAGCCCCTTGGCCGCCGCGACCGGCGCGAACTCGTCGGCCAGCCGCGCGAGCAAGGGGCCGAGCGCGATCTCGCCCACCTGTACGCTGGCCCGCCCCGATTCCAGCCGCGAGATATCGAGCAGTGCGGCGATGATCTCCTCCACCGAGGCGAGCGCGCCGAGCGCCTTGGCCGCGACGGACCTCTCCTCGTCCTGCGGGGAGTCCTCGATCAGCGAGCCGATGTAGAGCTTCGCCGCCGAGAGCGGCTGCAGCAGGTCGTGCGAGGCGGCGGCCACGAACCGCGAGCGGGCGGCATTGGCGCGCTCGGCGGCGGCGAGCGCGTCGCCGAGTTCCAGCGTCCGGGCCGCGACCCGTTCCTCCAGCCGGTCGCGGGCCTCGCGCAGGGCGAGGGCCGCCGCCCGCTCGGCGCTGACATCGGTGATCGACAGAACGAAGCCGCCATCGGGCATCGCGTCGCCCAGCCCGTCGAAGAACTGTCCCGCGCCGCGGCGGAAGCCGAACTCGATCCGCCCCCGCGCGCCGGGGCGGGCGATCCACCGGGCCAGCGCGTCGGCATCCATCGGCGGGTCCATCCGCACCTGCGCCCGCAGCCGCCCCACCAGGACCGCCGCGTCGAGGCCGGGGCGCAGGGCGGTGCGGGGGATCGACAGCATCTCGCCCAGACGGTCGTTGAACACGGCGAGCCGCCCCCGCGCGTCGAACACCGCGACCCCCTGGGCGAGATGCCCGAGCGTCGCGCGCACCAGCCGCGCCTGGTCGTCGAGCACCTTGTCCCGGTCCTCGCGCTCGGCGCGCAGGATGTCGGAGACGTCGGTCTGCACCACGACCGTCTCGCCGCCGGCCATCCGGTGCTCGCCGACCTGCAGCCAGCGGTCGCCGCGCAGCCGCACGGTGAAGAGCGTATGCTCCTGCCCGTGCCGGGCCAGCCGCTCCACCGCCCAGTCGGCGGGGCCGGTCCCGGCGGGCAGGTCGAGCCCGGGCGAGACCGAGATGGCGGCGACATAGTCCGAGAACGCCATCCCGGGGCGCAGCCGCGCCCGCACGTCCGGCAGGTGCATCCCGAACCGGGAATTGCACAGGACCATGCGGTCCTCGCCGTCGAACAGGCCGAACCCGTCCTGGATGGTCTCGATCGCGCCGGCGAGATGGGCATGCGCCGCCTCGGCCGCGCGGGTCGCGTCGGCGAGGCGGGCATTTGACAGGTTGAGCAGGTCGAGCGTGCGTTCGAGGTCGCGGGTGCGCTCGCGGACCTGCTCCTCCAGCAGGACGGCGCGCTCGAACTGGGCGTAGGCCGCGCCGCGCCCGTCGTCGAGCTGTTCGGCCCGGCGCATCAGCGCGCCGCAGATCTCGGCCAGCTTGGCGACCTGCCGTTCGGGCGGATCGGCGGGATCGAGCAGGTCGCGGGCGGGATCGCTCATGCCCCGGCCCCCGGCGGGGGGTAGATCGCGACGCCGGTCATCGTCTGGTTCACGTGCAGCCCGTTGATCTGTTCGCCATAGGTCGAGAAGCCGCGCACCCGGTGCCGCGCGAGCACCCGGCCGAGGGCGGGCAGGGCCTGCGATTCCCGCGCCTCGACCCGGCGCAGGATGCAGTCGCAGGCCCAGATCGCGGCGGGCGCGCCGCCCTCGCCCAGCCGCGCGAGGGAC
Organism: Wenxinia saemankumensis; assembly: GCF_900141735.1. GTDB lineage: Bacteria > Pseudomonadota > Alphaproteobacteria > Rhodobacterales > Rhodobacteraceae > Wenxinia > Wenxinia saemankumensis. The sequence continues at coordinate 318,013 of NZ_FQYO01000001.1, read as the reverse complement.
CGGTCGAGATGGGCGACCATGTCCTCGGCCTCGGCCAGCGTCAGGACGAGGCCCTCGTCGATGGCCGAGAAGAAGACCAGCTCCCCCTCCGGGGTGACGCGCTGGATCGCCCGCACGTGATGCGCCCCGCCGAGACGGACCACGACCGGGTGCGCGGCGAAGGTGAAGGTGGAGAGCTGGCCCGGATCCTTGCCCAGCAGGCGGGCATATTCGCGCGCCGCCGGCTCTCCGTTGATCCGCCGCACGAGACGCCGCGCGGGATCGGCATCGGTCACGACCATCCGCCGCGTCGAGGGGCGCAGGTGGTCGAGCGAGAAGACCCGGACCGGGCAATCGGTGCGGATCACGGCGAGGACCGCGCCGCCGGGGATCGTCTCGGCCCCCGCGGCGACCAGCGTCCGCTCGAACCGGGTGCCGTCCCCGGCCGAGCCCCCGAAGAGCGGCACCGGCCCCAGCGCGGGGGCGAGGGCGGCGACCAGCGCGTCCTCGCGCCGCGACAGGCCGTCGACGACGAGGAAGGCGAAGGCATGGGGCCGGGCGGGATCGGCGGCGGAGCGGGCGCGCACCACCTCGGCCAGGGTCCTGGGCGGGATCGGGGCGGCGAGGTCGGGCAGCGGGATCGTCCTGGCCGCGAAATGCGCCGCCGGCAGGGCGAGGGCGAGGATCGTGTCCTCGACATAGCCCCCCGCGCCGATCTCGCCCGCCGTGGTGCAGCCGATCAGCGGCGCGCCGGGCAGGGCGGCGGCGAGCCCGGTCATGAGGGCGGCGAAGTCCGCGGCGGGGGGCGCGAAGACCGCGACGAGGCCGAAGGGCCCGGGGCCGAGCGCTGCGGCCAGCCGGGCGGCCGCGCGGGAATCCCGCGCCGGCATCTCGGCCGAGCGGACGAGTCCGCCATCCTCCACCGCCTGCCGCATCGCGCCTCCGCCGCTTCCCCGTCCGGCAGCGTAGCGGGGCTGCGCGGCCGCGCACAAGCCGGGGTCAGGCCGGCGGCCAGGACGCGGGACAGGCAGGGGGGACGGGCCGCAGCGGGGCCGGCGGGAGGGCGACGGGCGGGCGCGCTCAGCCAGCGGCGAAGGCGTCGAAGCTGACCTGCCGCGCGAGCAGGACCGCCTGGGTGCGGCTCTGCACGCCGAGCTTGCGCAGGATCGAGGTGACATGCGCCTTCACCGTCGCCTCGGCGATGTCGAGGTCGAAGGCGATCTGCTTGTTCAGCTTGCCCTCGCAGATCAGCTCGAGGATCCGCGCCTGCTGCCGGGTGAGCGAGGCCATCCGGCCCATCGCCTCCTCCTGCGCGCCGGGGGCGGCGTCGTCGATGTCGACCCCCTCGGGCACCCAGCGCCCCCCCGCCGCGATGGCGGCAAGGGCGGCGCGGAAGGTCTCGCGCGGGGAATGCTTGGGCACGAAGCCCCGCGCCCCGGCGCGGATGGCGGCTGCGACGAGCTGCGGTTCGGTCATCGAGGAGACGACGATCAGCGGCACGAGCGGCGCCGCGCCGCGCATCCGCGCCAGCCCCTCCAGCCCGGTCACGTCGGGCAGGTCGAGATCCAGCACGATCAGGTCGAGCGCCGGTCCCGGCCCCTCGATCCGGGCGAGGGCCGCGCCGAGGGTCGGCGCGCTCTCGCTCGCGCCGAGACCGGCGACGGATTTCAGCGTGAGCGCCAGCGCGTCGCAGAAGAGCGGGTGATCGTCGACGATCAGGGCGCGGGCGAAACGGGCGGGATCGGGCATGGCGGTGCGGGCTCCGGCAGGCACGCCGCAGGCCGGCGCGCCTGCCAGACTAGGGGAGGAGGGCGCGCGCGCCCAGCGGCACCAATGTCGGAGGCGGGGCGCGCGTCGCCCGCCGGACCACCCCGCGCCCGTCCCGGGGCGAGCCCGGGCGCCGGCCCTGCAACCGGGACACGGCGGCGGGTCCCCGTGGCGGGCCCCTGCAACCGGGGCGCGGCGGCGGGTCCCCGTGGCGGGCCGGTGCGGCGTCGGCCGGGCCGGCCGCGCCGGCCCCGGCGCGGGCCGCCGGCTTCCGTCGGGTCCGGCGGGGCGGCCCCGGCCGGGAGGTGCGCCGGGGCGTGGCCATGCCGACCTTGGTCGCGTATCCTGCGCCCGGCGGCCCGCGCTAGCGTGGCGCCGAGGATTGCCCCCTCGTCGGGGGCGCGAGGGAACGACAGGAAAGGCGGGCCGCCTGCAGGGCCCCGCCCGGGGAGGAACGCGATGCCACAGGTCTCGATGAAGGTGAACGGCACAGAGCGCAGCGGCGAGATCGAGGGGCGCACCCTGCTCGTCGAGTTCCTGCGCGAGGGGCTGAAGCTCACCGGAACCCATGTCGGCTGCGACACGTCGCAATGCGGCGCCTGCGTGGTCCACGTGAACGGGAAGGCGGTGAAGGCCTGCACCATGTTCGCCGCCGAGGCCGAGGGCGCCGAGGTCACGACGATCGAGGGGATCGCCGGCAAGGACGGCACGCTCAGCGCCGTGCAGCAGGCCTTCCGCGATTATCACGGCCTGCAATGCGGCTTCTGCACGCCCGGCATGGTGATGAGCGCGACCGCGCTGCTGGAGGAGAACCCCAAGCCCACCGAGAGCGAGGTCCGCCATTACCTCGAGGGCAATCTCTGCCGCTGCACGGGCTACCAGAACATCGTCAAGGCGGTGATGGCGGCGTCGGGGCAGGAGGTCGCCCCGGTCGCGGCCGAGTAGCGAACCGACCGGAATCGGCTCCGCCCGGGTCCGGGCGGACCCGGCGGGGGGCTCCGCCCCCCACGCCTCCGGCTCCCCCCGGGAGTATTTGAGGCAAGATAAGAGCGGGAACGGGGGCCTCGGAGGCTGGGTGCCGTCCCGGTGGAACGTCACAGGGAGGAGGGGCGCATGCCCAAGGATCACGGGATCGGTGCGAGTTCGAAGCGGCGGGAAGACGTCCGCTTCCTGACCGGCCAGGGCCAGTATACCGACGACATCAACCTGGCGGGCCAGGCGCATGTGCATTTCCTGCGCTCGGACGTGGCGCATGGGCGGATCAGGGGGATCGACACCGCGGCGGCGGAGGCGATGCCGGGAGTGGTCCGGATCTTCACCGGCAAGGATTTCGAGGGGATCGGCTCGATCCCCTGCGGCTGGCAGATCACCGACCGGCAGGGCAACCCGATGCAGGAGCCGGCGCATCCGGTCCTGGCGCAGGGCAAGGTCCGTCACGTGGGCGATCCGATCTGCGCGGTGGTGGCGGAGAGCCGGGCCCAGGCCCGCGACGCGGCCGAGGCGATCGAGCTCGACATCGAGGCGCTGCCGGCGGTGATCGACATGAAGGCGGCGCTGCAGGAGGGCGCGCCGAAGGTCCATGACGATCTGAAGGACAATCTCTGCTACGACTGGGGCTTCGTCGAGGACAACCGCGAGGCGGTCGACAAGGCGATCCGCGAGGCGGCGCATGTCACCACGCTGGAGCTGGTGAACAACCGCCTGGTGGCGAACCCGATGGAGCCGCGCGTGGCGGTGGGGGATTACGCCTCGCATTCGGGGGAATCGACGCTCTACACCACCAGCCAGAACCCGCACGTGATCCGGCTGCTGATGGGGGCCTTCGTCCTCGGCATTCCCGAGCACAAGCTGCGGGTCGTGGCGCCCGATGTGGGCGGCGGCTTCGGGACGAAGATCTTCCACTATGCCGAGGAGGCGTTCTGCACCTTCGCGGCGAAGGAGCTGCGGCGGCCGGTCAAGTGGACCTCGACCCGGTCCGAGGCCTTCATGTCCGATGCCCACGGGCGCGACCACGTGACGAAGATCGAGCTGGCCCTGGATGCGGAGAACAACTTCACCGCGCTGCGGACCGAGACCCACGCGAACATGGGGGCCTATCTGTCGACCTTCGCGCCGAGCGTGCCGACATGGCTCCACGGGACGCTGATGGCGGGGAACTACCGGACGCCGCTGATCTACGTGAACGTGAAGGCCGTCTTCACCAACACCGTGCCGGTGGACGCCTATCGCGGGGCGGGGCGGCCGGAGGCGACCTACCAGCTGGAGCGCGTCATCGACAAGGCGGCGCGCGAGCTCGGCGTGGATCCGATGGAGCTGCGCCGGCAGAACTTCATCACCGAATTTCCCTATGCCACGCCGGTCGCGGTGGAATACGATACCGGCGATTACAACGCGACGCTGGACCGCCTGAAGGAACTGGCCGACGTGGCCGGATTCGAGGCGCGGCGCGTGGCGTCCAAGGCGAAGGGCAGGCTGCGCGGCTTCGGCATGAACTGCTACATCGAGGCCTGCGGCATCGCGCCGAGCAACCTCGTCGGGCAGCTCGGCGCGCGGGCGGGCCTCTACGAGAGCGCGACCGTCCGGGTGAACGCGACCGGCGGCCTCGTCGTGATGACCGGCTCGCATTCGCACGGGCAGGGGCACGAGACCACCTTCGCGCAGGTGATCGCCGAGATGATCGGCATCGGCGAGGACCAGGTGGAGATCGTGCATGGCGACACCGCCCGGACCCCGATGGGCATGGGCACCTACGGCTCGCGGTCGGAGGCTCGGCCATGGTCCGTGCGGCCGAGAAGGTCATCAACAAGGCGAGGAAGATCGCGGCCCACCTGATGGAGGCTTCGGACGGGGACATCGAGCTGAAGGACGGAAAGTTCAGCGTCGCCGGCACCGACAAGTCGGTGGCCTGGGGGGATGTCTGCCTCGCCGCCTACGTGCCGCACAACTACCCGCTCGAGGATATCGAGCCGGGGCTGGAGGAGACGGCCTTCTACGATCCGGCGAACTTTACCTATCCCTCCGGCGCCTATGCCTGCGAGGTGGAGGTCGATCCCGAGACCGGCGCGGTCACGATCGAGCGGTTCACCGCCGTGGACGATTTCGGCAACGTGGTGAACCCGATGATCGTGGAGGGGCAGGTGCATGGCGGCCTCGCGCAGGGGATCGGGCAGGCGCTGATGGAGAACTGCGCCTACGATGCCGAGGGCCAGCTGATCTCGGCCAGCTACATGGACTACGCCATGCCGCGGGCCGATGCCCTGCCGAACTTCACCGTGGACAGCGCGTCGTGCCAGACGCCCTGCACGCACAATCCCCTGGGAGTGAAGGGCTGCGGCGAGGCGGGGGCCATCGGCTCGCCCCCGGCCGTGGTGAACGCGGTTCTGGACGCGCTGAACGCGGCGGGGCACGATGTGGCGCATATCGACATGCCGCTGTCGCCGTCGCGGGTCTGGGCGGCGATGGCGGGGGCCCGCCCGAACGAGGGGGCGGCGCAACCGGCGGCGGGATCGTCCGAAAGCGCGGAGGGGCGGTCGCTCTGAGCGGGCAAGGCCGGGGGCTCCCGCCCCCGGACCTCCGGGAGTATTTGAGGCAAGATAAGGGGAGGGCCGCGGGCGCGGTCCGGGCCCCGGGGGGATGGCCCCCCAAGGAGGGACGAGATGTACGCATTCGAGATCGAGCGGCCGACCGAGCTGAGCGCGGCGGTCGCGGCGCTGAAGGACGAGGGCGCGCAGGCGCTGGGGGGCGGGCAGACGCTGATCCCCTCGCTCAAGCAGCGGCTCGCCATGCCGGAGAAGCTGGTGAGCCTGTCCGCGATCGACGAGATCAAGGGCGTCACCCGCGAGGGCGACGCGCTGGTCGTGGGCGGCGGCGCCACGCATGGCGAGATCGCGGCCGCGGCGGAGGAGGCGGGCTTTCGCGGCCTCGCCATGATGGCGCGGCAGATCGGCGATCCGGCGGTGCGCAACCGCGGCACGATGGGCGGCAGCCTCGCCAACAACGACCCCTCGGCCTGCTATCCGTCGATGGCGTTGGCGACCGGGGCGACGATCGTCACCGACCGGCGCGAGATCGCGGCCGCCGATTTCTTCCAGGGGCTGTTCGCCACGGCGCTGGAGGAGGGGGAGATCATCGTCCGGATCCGGATCCCGGTCCCGGCGGCCTCGAGCTACCAGAAGTTCGCGCAGCCGGCCTCGCGCTTCCCCCTCGTCGGCGTCTTCGTCGCGCGGACCGGGGAGGGCGCGCGCGTCGCGGTGACCGGGGCGGGCGAGGACGGGGTGTTCCGCTGGAGCGAGGCCGAGGAGGCGCTGTCGGCCGGATGGTCGGCCGAGGCGGTCGCGGGGCTGTCGCATCCGTCCGAGGGGCTGATCTCGGACCTGCACGGCACGCCGGCCTACCGGGCGCATCTCATCGGGGTGATGACGAGGCGCGGCGTCGCCGACGCCGCCTGAGGATCGTGGGGGCGGGGCGAAGATGCCCCGACCCTGCGCCCAACCGGGTACGGGCAGCCGTCAGACGCCGAGCCACGTGCGGATGATCAGGGCGACCACCGTCAGCAGACCGACCCCGCCCAGCCAGATCAGGACGAACCAGCCCAGCCGCTTCCACAGCGGGGTCAATGATAGCCCTCCTCGGGGTCGATCTTGCCGCGGAAGACCCAGTAGGCATAGGCCGTGTAGGCCAGGATGATCGGGATCAGGATCGCGGCGCCGACCAGCGCGAACCAGAGCGAGGATTCGGGCGCGGCCGCCTGCCAGATCGTGATGTCCGGCGGCACCATCATCGGGTAGAACGACACCCCGATCCCCGCATAGGCCACGACGAAGAGGCCAAGCGCGGCGAGGAAGGGCGTGCGGTCATGCCCCGAGCGCAGCCCGTGGACGAAGAGGGCGGCGAGCCCCGCGACCAGCAGCGGCACCAGCACCGTGAAGACCGAGAAAGGCAGCGAGAACCAGCGCTCGAAATAGGCCCCTTCGAGGAACGGGGTCCAGAGGCTGACGAGGCCCACGAAGCCCACCGTGGCGAGGCCGAGCGGCCAGGCGAAGCCGCGCATCCGGGCGTTCAGCGGCCCTTCCGTCTTCATCACCAGCCAGGTCGCGCCGAGCAGGGCGTAGCCGGTGAGCACGGCGAGGCCGGTCATCGCCGAGAAGGGCGTCAGCCAGTCGAACCAGCCGCCCGCATAGGCGCGACCCTCGACCTCGATCCCCTGGACCAGCGCGCCGAGCGCGATCCCCTGGCAGAGCGCGGCGATCACCGATCCGCCGAAGAAGGCGGCGTCCCAGACGCCCCGCCAGCGCACCGTGCGCCAGCGGTACTCGAAGGCGACGCCGCGGAAGACGAGGCCGAGCAGCATGAGCAGGATCGGCATGTAGAGCGCCGGCATCACCACCGCATAGGCCAGCGGGAAGACGGCGAAGAGACCGCCGCCGCCCAGGATCAGCCAGGTCTCGTTCCCGTCCCAGACCGGGGCGACGGAATTCATCATCACGTCGCGGTTCCGGTGGCTGCCGCCGAAGGGGAACAGGATCCCGAGGCCGAGGTCGAACCCGTCGAGGATGACGTAGACCAGGACGGCGAAGGCGATCAGGCCGGCCCAGGTGAAGGCGAGGATCTCGAATTCGGCGCCCATGATCATTCCCCCGGGATCGCGTCGGGCCGGATCTCGGTCGGCCCGGGCGTGATGCCGGCCGTCCGGATCGGGCCGTCGCGCAGGCCCAGATCCTTCGTGCCCGGCGGTTTCGACATCATGCGCAGGATGTACCAGGTGCCCGCGCCGAAGACGAAGAAGTAGACGATGACGAAGGCGACGAGCGAGGTCGCGACGGCGGGCGCGTCGATGGGCGAGAGCGACTCGGAGGTCCGCATCAGCCCGTAGACGGTGTAGGGCTGGCGTCCCACCTCGGTCGTGATCCATCCGGCGAGGACGGCGACGAAGCCGGCCGGGCCGAAGGCGACGCAGGTCCGGTGCAGCCAGGGACTGTCGTAGAGCATCCCGCGCCAGCGGGCGAGGGCGGACCACAGGCCGATCCCCAGCATCGCGAAGCCGAGGCCCACCATGACCCGGAAGGTCCAGAAGACGATGGAGACCGGGGGCTGCTCGTCCCGGGGGATCGTGTCGAGCCCGGCCATCGGCGCGTTCAGGTCGTGCTCGAGGATCAGCGAGGACAGCTTGGGGATGCCGACGGCGTAGCGCAGCTCCTGCGCCTCCTGGTCGGGAATGCCGAAGAGGTAGAGCGGCGCGCCCTCCGGGTGGCTCTCGAAATGGCCCTCCATCGCCATGACCTTGGCCGGCTGATGCTCGAGCGTGTTGAGGCCGTGCATGTCGCCGGCGACGATCTGGAGCGGGGTGACGATGACGGCCATCCACATCGCCATCGAGAACATGCGCCGCGCCCGGAGATCCGTGCGGTTGCGCAGCAGGTGCCAGGCGGCGACGCCGCCGACGACGAAGGCGGTCGTGAGGTAGGCGGCCAGCACCATGTGCGTCAGCCGGTAGGGAAAGGAGGGGTTGAAGACGATCGCCAGCCAGTCCTCGGGCACGAACTGCCCGTTCTCGGCGATGGAATAGCCGGCGGGCGTGTGCATCCAGGAATTGACCGACAGGATCCATGTGGCGGAGGCGAGCGTGCCGAGCGCGACCATGGCGGTCGCGAACATGTGCAGCCCGTCGCCGACGCGGTGGCGGCCGAACAGCATGATCCCGAGGAAGCCCGCCTCGAGGAAGAAGGCGCTGAGCACCTCGTAGGCCATCAGCGGGCCGAGGATCGGCCCCGTCCGGTCCGAGAAGACCGACCAGTTGGTGCCGAACTGGTAGGACATGACGATGCCCGAGACGACGCCCATGCCGAAGGCCACGGCGAAAATCTTCTTCCAGTAGTCGAAGAGGTCGCGGTAGACCTGATCGCGCGTCTTCAGCCACAGCCCGTTCAGCACCGCGAGGTAGCTCGCCAGCCCGATCGAGAAGGCCGGGAAGATGATGTGGAACGACACGGTGAACGCGAACTGGATGCGAGCGAGGGTCTCGGCCGTGGCGCTGGCGAGCATCTTCGGGCTCCGTCTGCTGTATCCGGTACCGGGCATATAATCCGGTGGGCGGGGGCGGAAGGGGAGTGCGGCAACCGGACGCGACCCCGGTGCGGGGCCCGGGCTGCGCAGGTCGGCGCGCTTGACCGGTTTGCGTATGGCTTATACCGATCGAGGGGCGGGGGCTGCGCGCCCCCCCCCGGGGGGGAACGACAGCCATGGCCTCACCGCCCGAGGAGGAGGCGCCCGGCCCGGTCGGGTCCGGGCCCGGCGCGGCCGGAGACGGCCGCGGGGAGGAGGCGTTCGACGCCGCGCTCTGGCGCTATACCGGCTACCGGATGCGGCGCGCCTGGGGCGTGGTCCAGGCGGACATGGCCGAGGCGCTGCGCCCGGTGGGGCTGCGGAACTCGACCTTCTCGGCCCTCGCCATGGTCTGCACGCGGCCCGGTCTCACCCAGACCGAGCTCGCGCAGGCGATCGCGGTCGAGCGGCCCAACCTGGTGGTCCTGCTCGACGAGCTGGCCGCCCGCGACCTGATCCGGCGCGAGCGGCGCGAGAGCGACCGCCGGTCCTTCGCCCTGCTGCCGACCGCGGCGGGACAGAAGCTGTTCCGGCGGGCGCAGGCGCTGAACGACGCTCACGAGGCGCGGCTCTTCGCCGGTTTCGACGCCGAAGAGCGTGCGGCGCTGAACCGGCTGCTCGCCAGAGTGGAGGGGCGGGAGTGACCCGGCGGCGCACGCAGGTCTGCGTGATCGGCGGCGGGCCGTCGGGGCTGCTGCTGTCGCACCGGCTGCACCGGGCCGGGATCGACACGATCGTGATCGAGCGGCGGACGAAGGCGCATGTCCTGTCCCGGATCCGGGCCGGCGTGCTCGAGGCCGGGCTGGTGGCGCAGCTGCGCGAGATCGGCTGCGCCGGGCGCCTCGACGCCGAGGGGCAGGTCCACGGGGGCTGCGTGCTGTCGGTGGACAGCGAGGCGTTCCGCGTGGACTTCGCCGGGCTGACCGGTCAGGGCGTGGTCGTCTACGGCCAGACCGAGGTGACGCGCGATCTCTTCGCCGCCAAGGAGCGCGCGGGCGAGACGATCCTCTTCGGGGTCGAGGATGTCGCGCTGCACGATCCGGACGGCGCGGCCCCCTTCGTCACCTTCCGGCAGGACGGCATCGCGCACCGCGTCGACTGCGACTGGATCGCCGGTTGCGACGGGTTCCACGGCCCCTCTCGGCAGGCGATCCCGCGGGACCGGCGGCGCGAGGTCGAGAAGGTCTATCCCTTCGGCTGGCTGGGCATCCTGTCCGAGACGCCGCCCGTCCATGACGAGCTGATCTATGCCAGCTCGGACCGGGGCTTCGCGCTCTGCTCGATGCGCAGCGCGCATCTGTCGCGTTACTACGTGCAGGTGCCGACGGGAACCGATCCCGCCTCGTGGTCCGACGAGAGGTTCTGGGACGAGCTGCGCGCCCGGATCCCGCCCGAACGGGCCGAGGCGCTGGTGACCGGCCCCGCGATCGAGAAGAGCGTGGCGCCGCTGCGCTCCTTCGTCTGCGAGACGATGCGCTGGGGCCGTCTGCTGCTGCTGGGGGACGCGGCGCATATCGTCCCGCCGACCGGGGCGAAGGGGCTGAACACCGCCGCGTCGGACGTGCATTACGCCTTCGAGGCGCTGCACGGGCATTACGGCGGGTCGCAGTCCGAGGCGGATCACTACGCCGCGCGGGCTCTCGCCCGGGTCTGGAAGGCGGAGCGGTTCTCGTGGTGGATGACCACGCTGCTGCACCGGTTTCCGGGACGGTCGGACTTCGACCGCCGCATGCAGGAGGCCGAGATCGCCCTCCTGCGGGACGATGACAGCTATCGCCGCGCGATGGCGCGCAACTACGTGGGGCTGCCGTATTCATGAGCGACCGGAGCCTTCCCCTCATTCCCCGGGACCGGGCGGCGCATCCGCCGGCCTACGATCCCGACTACAAGACCAGCGTCGCCCGCGCGCCGCGACAGGCGCTGATCTCGATGGACAGCACCCCGACCGAGGAACACGGCCCCCGCTTCGGCCACGACCTGCTCGGCCCGCTGGACAACGACCTCGTCCTGAACTGGACGAAGGGCGCCGCCCCAGCGCTGGGGGAGCGGATCCTGGTCCACGGGCGGGTGCGGGACGAGACCGGCCGCCCCGTCCCGGGAACCCTGGTCGAGATCTGGCAGGCCAATGCGGGTGGTCGCTACCGGCACGCGAAGGACGGCTACCTCGCCCCGCTCGATCCGAATTTCGGCGGCTGCGGGCGGACGATCACCGACGATCGCGGCGACTACCAGTTCCTCACCATCCGCCCGGGCGCCTATCCCTGGCCGAACCGGGGCAACGAATGGCGGCCGGCGCATATCCATGTGTCGATCTTCGGCTCTGGCTTCGGCCAGCGCCTGATCACCCAGATGTATTTCGAGGGCGATCCGCTGATCGCGCACTGCCCGATCGCCGCCACCGTGCGCGATCGCGGCCAGCTGGAGGCGCTGGTGGCGCCGCTCGACATGGCGATGGCGAAGCCGATGGACTTTCTCGCCTACCGGTTCGACATCGTGCTGCGCGGCCGGCGCCAGACGATGTTCGAGAACCGGCCGGAGGGGCTCTGACATGGCGGGCGGACGGGACAATCTGCGCGAGAGCGCCTCGCAGACCGCCGGGCCCTACGTGCATATCGGGCTCGCCCCGGGCCATGCCGGCCTCGGCGGGATCTACGGGGTCGAGCCAGGGCGATCGACCTTCGAGGCGGGCGCCGCGGGCGAGGTCGTCACGATCACGGGCCGGGTGCTCGACGGCACCGGCTGGGCGCTGCGCGACGCGCTGATCGAGGCCTGGCAAGCCGATGCGGGCGGCCTCTATGCCGGCCAGGCGGGCGCCGATCCCCGCGTCGGCGGATTCGCCCGGATCTGCGCGGACGCGGCGACGGGGGAATGGACGCTGCGCACGATCAAGCCGGGGCGGGTGCCGCATCCCGCCGGCGGCACGATGGCGCCGCATGTCGCGCTGTGGATCGTGGCGCGCGGGATCAATGTCGGGCTGCAGACCCGGCTCTACTTCGAGGACGAGCGGAACGAGGGCGACCCCGTCCTCGCCCGCATCGAGCACAAACACCGCGTGCCGACCCTGATCGCGACCCGCACCGGGCCGGGGGCCTACCGATTCGACATCCGCCTGCAGGGCGAGGGAGAGACGGTGTTCTTCGACATGTGAGGCCGCCAGACTGGCCAGGCCCGACAGGCCGCGCTCGAGGCCGCGCTCGACAGGCCGCTCGGGGCGGGGTAGCCCGGGCGCATGGAACTCATCGACTGGACCGACGCCTTCGAGAACGGCGCCTACATCCCCGGGGCCGAGGAAATCGCCGCCGGCTGGGGGCGGGACGCCGCCGCGTTCCGCGCCGCGACCCCGCCCCGCACGCTGCGCTACGGCGATGGGGCGCGGCAGATCGTCGACCTCTACCTGCCGGAGGGGGCGCCGCGCGGTCTCGCCGTGTTCGTGCATGGCGGCTACTGGCATTCGCGCGCGCCGCAGGACTTCGCCCATCTCGCCGCCGGCGCGCTGGCGCGCGGCTGGGCGGTGGCGCAGCCGGGCTACACGCTCGCCCCCGAGGCGCGGATCGCCGGGATCGGCCGCGAGGTGGCCCGCGCGGTCGAGCTGGCCGCCTCGGCCGTCGCCGGCCCGATCCGCCTCTCCGGGCATTCCGCGGGCGGCCACCTCGTCGCCCGCCTCGCCTGCGCCGGCGCGCTGGATCCGGGCGTCGCGGCGCGGATCGCGCATGTCCTGCCGATCAGCGGGATCTTCGACCTCGCGCCCCTGACGGCGTCGGCGATGAATGCGAAGCTGCAGCTGGACGCGGCCGAGGCGGCGGCCGAGAGCCCGGCCCTGCTGGAGCCTTCGGACGCGCCGATGACCCTCTGGGTCGGCGCGGCGGAGCGGCCCGAATTCCTTCGCCAGACCCGGTTGATGGGCGAGGCGCGGAGCCGGTCCGGGCGCCCGGCGGCCGAGATCTACGCCCCGGGCCTGAACCATTTCACGGTGATCGCAGGGCTGGCCGATCCCGCCTCGGACATCGTGACGACCTGGCTGGAGACGAATCCGTGAGCCTGCCGCGACGCGACCTCTTCGAGATCCCCGAAGGGGTGATCTATCTCGACGGCAATTCGCTCGGCCCGCTGCCGAAGGCGGCGCGCGCCGCGATGGACCGCGTCGTGGCCGAGGAATGGGGCGGGATGCTCATCCGCGGCTGGAACGCCGCCGGCTGGATGGCCCAGCCCGCGCGGCTGGGCGACCGGATCGGCCGGATGATCGGCGCGCCCGCAGGGTCGGTGGTCGTCGGCGACACGCTGTCGATCAAGGTCTACCAGGCGCTCGCCTCCGCCCTCGAGATGCGGCCGGACCGCCGCGTGATCCTCAGCGATTCCGGCAACTTCCCGACCGATCTCTACATGGCGGAGGGGCTGGTCCGGACGCTGGGGCGGGGGCACGAGCTTCGCACGCCCGCGCCGGAGGACGTGCTCGGCGCCATCGACGGGACCGTGGCGGCGGTGATGCTGACGGAGGTCGATTACCGCACGGGGCGCCGTCACGACGTGGCCGCCCTGTCGGCCCGCGCGGCCGAGGCGGGGGCGGTAATGATCTGGGATCTGGCCCATTCCGCCGGCGCGATCGAGGTCGACGTCACCGCGAGCGGCTGCGATTTCGCGGTCGGCTGCACCTACAAGTATCTGAATGCCGGACCCGGGGCGCCCGCCTTCATCTATGTCCGGCCGGACCTGGCGGGGCGGGTGCGCCCCGCGCTGCAGGGCTGGCTCGGCCATGCCGCCCCCTTCGACTTCGATCCCGGCTACCGGGCTGGCGCCGGGATCGAGCGGATGCGCGTCGGCACCCCGCCCGTCCTGCAGATGGCCGCGCTCGGGGCCGCGCTCGACGCCTGGGAGGGCGTCGACATGGCGGAAATCCGGGCGGCCTCGATCGCGCTGTCCGAGCGGTTCGTCGCCGGAATGCGCGCCGCCTGTCCCGACCTGCGGCTCGCCTCGCCGGCCGACCCCGCGCTGCGCGGCAGCCAGGTCTCCTTCGCCCATCCGGAGGGCTACGCGATCATGCAGGCCCTGATCGGCCGGGGCGTGATCGGGGATTTCCGGGCGCCGGACCTGCTGCGCTTCGGCTTCGCCCCGCTCTATCTCGGGACGGAGGAGATCGACCGCGCGGTCGATGTGCTGGCCGGGATCATGCGCGACGGCCTCTGGGACCGGCCCGCCTACAGGGCGCGCGCCGCGGTGACGTAGGGCGGTCTGCGCTCGCCGGGCAGGCGCACGATCCGGGTGTAGGCGCCCAGCATCTCCATCGCCCGGCGCATGGACTCGAACGTGTTGTCCTTGACGATGTAGCCGGCGACCATGTGCTCGTAGGCCTTGGCGATGTCGGCCGGCGCGTAGGAGGTCGTCTGGACGAAGACGACCGAATTGCGCAGTTCGACGTCCTGGCGGACATTGGACAGGAATTCGAGTCCCCCCATGCGCGGCATGTGGAGATCGAGGAGGATGATGTAGGGACGCAGGTCCCGCGGCCCCTCGCGAAGCCTGTCCAGCGCCTCGAGCCCGTCGCCCGCGACCTCGATCGGGTTGTCGAGCCGAAGTTTCCGGATCGCCCGTTCGATCGCCATGACGGAGACCCGGTCGTCGTCGACTATGAGGAAGGTCACGTCATGGCTCATCGGTGCATTCCCGTCGCGTGAGGGGCGGGCCGGCTGCCGCCGGGGCCCGGGGGGCCGGTCGCCGTGAAATGAGGGATCGTCGGGCCTGGGCGGCGCCGGCCGGTTGAGGGGCGCGCGGGGGTCCGTGCCCCCCGGGCGGGGCGCCGGGTCGCCCGGTCGGAGCGGGACCGGGCTGGGCCGGGCCGGGATCCGGCAGGCTGTCGATCGTTCCGTCGGGGGCCATGGCGTCGCGCCTTCGTTGCATCTCGACCGGACCCGTCTAGCGGGTGAACGTTCACCGATGGTTAAAGCGAATCGGCTTATTCCCGGCCCGACGCGACACAGTCGAAGGTACGGCGATGGTTCCAGAAAACGTCCCGCTGCGTGATCCTCCCCCGCAGGCCCCGCCGATCGGTGCCCTCGCCGGGGCGGGGCCGCCCGTCGCGCCGGAGGACGAGGTCGACGAGCTCGTCTACCGGATCTCACACGATCTGCGGGCGTCGATCCGCGCCCTGCAGGAGCTGCCCTCCTGGATCATCGAGGATCTCGGCGACAGTGGGACGGCCTCTCCCCGGTCGCACCTGTCGCACATCGCCTCTCACGCGCGGCGGCTCGACCAGATGCTGAACGGCCTGCTCGAATATGCCCGGGTCGGACGGTTGCAGACGGTGGCGCGCCTGTCCCCGGGCGACGTGCTCGATGACGTGATCGACGATCTGGGGCCGCCCGGCGGCGTCACGATCGAGAACGGGCTGCCCGCCGGCGTCCTGTGCTTCGGCGCGACGGATCTGCGGCGCGTCTTCATGATCCTCCTGACGAACGCGATCCGGCACAATCCCGCCCGCCCGGCGCGGATCGCGGTCACGGGCGGCGTCGTCGACGGCGCGTGGGAGATCACGGTGACCGACGACGGACCCGGCATCCCCGCCGAGGCGCGGGCCGCCGTGATCCGCCCGCTGGTCAAGCTTTCCTCCCGCGACGTGGACGAGGGGCCGGGAATGGGGCTGGCCATCCTGCACAAGATCGCCGATCGGGCCGGGGGCGATCTCCGCATCGACGACGGACCCGGGGGCGGCACGGCCGTGACGATCCGCCTCGGCCGGTAGCTCGCGCTGCCGCGGCTGCCGGTGGCCGCGGACGACCCCGGTCGCAGCCGGCCGGAGATGATCCGCAGCCGGCGCGTCGCGCGGGGCCGCGGGGCGTGGTCATCCGGCCGACGCATGATGCGGGTGCGGCGGGCTGCGATCCGGTCCCGCATCGCGCGGGGCCCGGAGGGAGTGCCGGTCGGCCCGCGCATCGCGCGGGTGCGGACCGACCGCCGTCCGGTCGCCGCGTCGTGCCGGCCCTTGGCCGACCGCCGGTCGGCCACCGCCGTCGTGCCGGCCCTTGGCCGACCGCCGGTCGGCCACCGCATTGTGCGGGGCCTGGCCCTTGGCCGACCGCCGGTCGGCCGCCGCATCGCGCGGGGCCCGGAGGGAGTGCCGGTCGGCCCGCGCATCGTGCGGGTGCGGAACGACCGCCGTCCGGTCGCCGCGTCGCGCAGGCCCCGGGTCGAGACCGCCGGTCGGCCGCCGCATCGTGCGGGGCCCGCGCCGCCGCGATTCTGCAACGGCCCGCAACCGCCCGTCCGGACGGGAAAGCTTTGCCTTGACGCCGCGGTCACCCGTGCCTTTCCTGCCGCACGGGGGCGCGTCCGGGGGACGGCGCGCGGCCTCCGCGAACGGGAATGGGCGGGACGGCGGACTTTCGGGCCGGGCCGTGCCGGAAGGGCGTCCGGGGGCGGCGCGGATGGAGGGTGTCTTGACCATGCGGAGCTTTTTCCGGGCGGCGCTGTCAATCGCGCCGAGGGGCGCCGCCATGGCCCCGCTTCTGGGCGCCGCCCTTCTGGCCGGCGCGGCCGCGGCGCAGGAGGACGGCCCGTCCGGGGCCGCCGCGCCCGGCGCGGCGCAGGCGGCGGGGGCGACCGGCCCCGGTCGCCTGATCTTCGTCGCCTCCGACCCGGCCGAGGGCCGTCCGGGCACGGTCCAGGGCGAACTCAGCGTGCTGCAGCTGCCGGCGCTGCCCGACGGGGCGACCGCCGGGCTCGACGTGCTGTCCGCGTTGCTGCGGGCCAACCCGGTCTCGACCTTCGTCTCGGCGCCGGGCAGCGCCGGCCTCGTCTCGGGCGACCTGTCGCTGGTGATCGATCTCGCGCTCGGCGCGGCGAGCGAAGGGGCGCAGACCAGCGTGACGATCGGCGGCGAGACCATGCCGGTCTCCGCGCTCGAGGATCGGCTGGGCGCCCTGATGTCCGCCTTCGATCCGGAGGCGGCGCAGATGGCCTTCCTGCGGATCGAGGATCCGGACGACCGCTTTCCCGGCGCCCTGACCGAGCTGCAATCGGCGTTCCAGTCGGCGGGCTTCGCGATGTCGGTCGCCATGATCGGCGCCGGCGGCACCTGCGAGGCCGCGCGTCCGGCGCTGCATTACGAGGCTTTGGCCGGGCTGCCCGACCGCACGCCGTTCGGCGACGCCGACGGGACGGTCACGGTGGCGGAGGCCGAGGGCTACATCCGCGCCGCGCTCGAGCGGCAGGTGCATCGCGGCGCCGGATGCGCGGCGCGCTACTCGCTGATCCTCAGCCGCGGCGACGGCCCGGACCAGGCGCTCGTCTCGGTGCCCCAGGCGCCGCTGCTGCCCGAGATGGAAAGCGCGGTCTATCTGGAGGAGTTCGAGGCGCTGTTCCTCGCCTCTTCCGAGGATGCCGCGGCGATCGAGGAATACCTGCAGACCTGCGCCTACTGCCCGGGCGAGGCCTCGCTGGCCGCGCGCCTGACCGTGATCGAGGAGCGCGCGATGGCGCTGCGCCTCGAGACCGGCGTGTGGGAGACGATCCGCGCGGACGAGACGCCCGGCCGGCTGGAGATCTACCTCGCCAATTGCCAGCTCTGCGCCTTCGAGGACGAGGCCGGGGCGCGCATCGCCGCCCTGCGTGAGGCCGCCGCCGCCCGCGCGGACGAGAACGCGGCGTTCGAACGGCTGGTCGCGGCGCGCGACCTGCCGGGGCTGCAGGCCTGGCTGGCCAGCTGCATCGCCTGCGACAACGCCGCCGCGGCCGAGGCCGAGATCGAGGCGCTGCAGACCGACAGCGTCTTCCAGGAGGAGCAGGCGCGGCTCGAAGAGGCGCTTGCCAGGCGCAACGCCAGCATGATCGGCGACTGGCTGGAGACCTGCGAGATCTGCGGCGGCCGCGAAGGGGCCGAGGCGACCCTAGCCCGCCTGTCCGAGGAGGCGACGGCCGCCGGTCCGTGCCTCGCGCTGGCCGGTCTGCCGCAGCAGGGCGGTCCGCGCCTTCTGGCCGATATCGACCAGGCGGCGGCGGAGCGGACCTGCCGCGCCGCGCTGACCAGCTATCCCGGCTCTCCCGTCGTGGCGACCGCGCTCGGGCGCGTGGCGCAGGCGGCGGAGGATCTCGACGCCGCGCGCAACGCCTACCGCGCCGGCGTCGAGGCCGGCCTGCCGGAGGCGCATGGCCTGCTCGCCCACCTGACCTACGCGCCCGGCCCCGGCGAGGCGGCCGATTACGCCGCGGCCGAGGAGCTGGCCCTGGCCGGGCTCGATCTCGGCGACTGGCTCTCGGGCGAGGTGCTGACGGTGCTCTATTCGCGCGGCCTGATCGACGGGCGCACGGCCGAGGACGCCTATGCCATCGCCCGCGCCCAGGCCGAGGCGGGCAATCCCGCGGCGCAGTTCTTCGCCGGCTACTTCCACCGGACGGGGCAGGGCGCCGAGCAGTCGGACAGGCTGGCCGAGGAGTGGTTCGCCCGCGCGGTCGAGCAGGGCTACACCCATGCCAATTCCTTCCTCGCCGAGCTCTACGAGCGCGGCGGAGAGGGGATCGAGCCGGATCCGGCGCGGGCGGCGGACCTCTACTGGTCGGCGCTCGAACTCGGGGACGAGACCGCCCGGGGGCGGCTGACCGACGGGCTCGACGGGCGCACCAACGCCGTCGTGGCCGAGATCCAGACCCGCCTGCGCGATGCCGGCGTCTTTGCCGGCCGGATCGACGGGATCGGCGGCACCAACACGGCGCGCTCCGTCGACGCCTTCTTCGAGCTGCAGGAGGCCGGCTGATGCGCCACGCCCTTTCCGCGGCCGGGCTCTGCCTCGGCCTGACCTTCGCCGCGCCGGCCCTCGCCTATGACGGACCGCTTCTCGATTCCGCCGGCTGCCCGCAGGACGACGTGTCCATCGTCGTGCTGGGCGACAGCCTGGCCGACGGATTGTGGGGCTCGTTCTTCCGCGCCTTCGCCCGCTGCGGCACCGTCGAGGTGCATCGCGGCACGACCGTCTCGGACGGGCTGACCCGCACCGCGCCCGAGGAATGGGTCGGCCGGATCGCGGGTCCGGCCGAGGGGGCCGACCTGATCGTGGTGCAGATGGGCGCGAACGACATCCAGAACATCCGCGAGGGCACGACCCGCGCCGTCTTCGGCTCGCCCGAATGGGACGCGGCCTATGCGGCCCGGGCCGAGAGCCTGGGCGCCGCCCTGGCCGCGACGGGGGCCGACGTGGTCTGGCTCGGCCTGCCGATCGTGGGCGAGGCCCGGTTCGAGGACAGCTACCGCGCGATCACCGCGCTGCAGGCCGCCGCGGCCGAGAAGGCGGGCATCCTCTTCGTCGACACGCACGAGCCCACGACCTTCGGCCTCGGCGGGTTCGTCATGTCGGCCGAGGTGGGCGGCACGCTCCGCCAGGTCCGCGTGACCGACCAGGTCCATTTCACCGAGATCGGCTACGACGTGGTGGCGGGCCTGCTGTCGCGCGAGGTCGAGCGGATCTTCCTCTCCGCCGGGCGCGAGGCGGCGATCGACGGCCTGGCGCTGCAATGATGCGCCCGCTCATGCTGCTGACCGCCGCGGCGACGCTGGTCGCCGCCTGCGCGTCGGACGGGCGCCGCGCCAATGCCCAGGACATGGGGCTGGACCTCGTGAGCGCCGAGGCCGCCCCGCCCCAGACAGCCGCGACGCTGCGCCCCGGCATCTCGGCCGCGGACCCGGCGCGGCTGCTGGTCATCGGCGACAGCCTCGCCGACGGGTTCGGGCAGCTGCTCGTCCAGCAGGCCGCCGCGCGCGACCTGCCGATCGACGTGACCAATCGCGGGCGCGTCTCGACCGGCCTTGCAAGGGCGGATTACTACGACTGGCCCGAGAACTTCGCCGCGCAGGCGGCGCAGCTGCAGCCGGACATCGTGGTCGCGCATTTCGGCGCGAACGACATGCAGACCATCCTCGCCCCCGAGGGCCGCACCGGCTACGGGACCGAGGCGTGGGAGGGCGCCTATCGGGACCAGATCCGCAAGATCCTCGCCGTCGCGGCCGAGGCCGGCGCCGTGATCTACTGGATCGGGCCGGGGCCGGACAGCCATACCAACCTCAACGCGCATCTGGCCCGGCTGAATCCGGTCTACGAGGACGAGATCCTGGCCGCGGGGGGCACGTTCTTTCCGCTGACCTGGACGGCGCCGAACGGCGTGTTCGAGCGCAACGTGACGATCGACGGTCAGAGCGTGGCCATGCGGACCGCCGACGGCTCGCATTTCACCGGGACCGGCTACCGGATGGTGGCCGACCGGGTCTTCGACGCGCTGATCGAGCGCTTTCCCCAGCTGGCCCCGGTACCGGGGGGCGGCGTCTCGCCGGTGCTGGCCTCGGTCCCCGGGGGCGGGGTCGACCTGCCGCTGCAATAGGTCGGCGCGCCTTCCTTGGTATTTCCGACGCTCCAGTTCGTCCTGTTCTTCGCCGTCGTCTACGGCCTGAACCTCGCCGTGGCGGGGGCGGCCGCGTGGCGCAAGGCGCTGCTGATCGCCGCCTCCTACGTGTTCTACGCGGCCTGGGACTGGCGGTTCTGCCTACTCATGGCGGGGGTCTCGGCCATCGCCTGGGCGGGCGGCCTCGGCGCGCGGCGGCATCGCTGGGCCAGGGGGCTGTCGATCGTCCTGCTGATCGGCACGCTGGCCCTCTTCAAGTACTTCAACTTCTTCACGCTCTCGCTGGCGCAGCTGCTGCAGGACAGCGTACTGGCGCGGGACCTGTCGCTGCTGCGGGTGATCCTGCCGGTCGGGATCTCGTTCTACACCTTCCAGGCGATCTCCTACGTGATGGACTGCGCGCGGGGAGAGATCGCGCCGCGGCGGAACCCGTTCGACGTCGCTCTCTACATCTCGTTCTTTCCGCAACTCGTTGCGGGGCCGATCGTCCGGGCGGCGGATTTCCTGCCGCAGATCGACCGGCCCTTCGCGGTCGACGCCGCGATGCGCGGCGCGGCGGTGGTGCTGATCCTGTCGGGCCTGTTCAAGAAGATGGTGGTCGCCAACTACCTGTCGGTCCTGCTGGTCGACCCCGTCTTCGCCTATCCCGAGGGGCAGGACGCGGCCGTGACCGCGCTGGCCGTGCTGGGCTACGGGATCCAGATCTACTGCGACTTCTCGGGCTATTCCGACATCGCCATCGGCATCGCGCTGCTGCTGGGCTACCGCTTCATGCGGAACTTCGACCAGCCCTACCGGGCGCGGGGCCTCAGCGATTTCTGGCGCCGCTGGCACATCTCGCTGTCGTCCTGGATCCGCGACTACCTCTACATCCCGCTGGGCGGCAACCGCGGCACGCCCGCGCGGGTGACGGTCAACCTTCTCCTGACGATGACGCTGGCGGGGCTGTGGCACGGGGCGGGGTGGAACTTCCTCGCGTGGGGGTTCCTGCACGGGCTCGCCCTCGCGGCGGAGCGGGCGATCCGGGGGCGGACCGGCGCGCTCTCGGTGCTGTCGATCCCGGTGACGCTGCTGATCGTGCTGGCGCTCTGGATCCCGTTCCGCGCCTCGGACTGGGACGGAACGCTCGCCATCCTGTCCGCGCTGACGCGGGCCGAGGGCTTTGCCGCGACCGCGATCACCGGTCCGGCGCTGGCGCTGATCGCCCTGGGGCTGGCGATGAACTGGCTGCCGATGCGCTGGCGCGACCGGGTCGAGGGCGGGGTGATCCGCCTGCCGGCCTGGGCGCAGGCCGCGCTCCTCGCGGCGGGGACGGTCACGCTCTTCGCCGCGGCGCAGGACGGTGTCGCGCCCTTCATCTACTTCCAGTTCTAGGGGGGCTCGGATGGGCACGCGCGGAAATCCGACCTTTCTCGCGACGCTCTGGGCGGCGCTGATCCTGGCCTGGATCTTCTCGGGCGAACAATTCCTTGACCTGATGTTCGCCATGCCTGACGCTGGGGCAGTGGACGATTGGTTGCTGGGGATCGTCGTCCGGGCAGAGGACATGCGGGCCGCCTGGGGGGCGCCCGATCTCTTCGCGTCGTGGCGCGGCCTGCTGCACCGGACCTTCGGCCTCGGCTAGGGAAGAAGGGCTGCCGTCATGACAGAGAACCCGCGCCCGACGCGGCGCGCCGTCCTGGCGGGCGGGGCGGCGGGGCTGGCCGCGGTGGCGGCGCCCCTGCGCGCGATGGCCGCGCCCGATTTCGGCATCGACTACCTCGAGGGGCTGGACCTCGCGGGCTATCTGCGCCCCTCGGACATTCCCGGGGCCTTCACCCACGCCTTCTACGTCAACACCGCCTTTTCGGGCGGCGGCATGCAGAAGATGTGGGTGCTGGGCCGCGCGGGGTCCGGCTGGGACCTGGCCCTGCGCGAGCCCGGCCTGCCGGAGGAGGCGGGCTGGTCCTGGCCGGTCTCGACCGGCACGTTCTGGCCCGGGAACGACCGGGCCGGGCCGACGCCGACGGGGGTCTACAACCTCGACGAGCGCAGCCACCGCTTCCGCACCGGCTGGGGCTCGCCCGGCATGTACCGCGCCGTCTACATCGACCTTCACTACACGTCGGGACGGCAATCCGGCGTCGCGATGCACGGCACGACCCACGGGCAGTACGTCCGGCTGGGACGGCCCGCCTCGCATGGCTGCGTGCGGATGCGCTGCGAGAACATGGACATGGCGTGGGAGATGCTGCACCCCGGCGGCGCGCGGGGCGAGGGGACGCCGCTGTGGGGCGAGGTGCCGCGCCTCTTCGCCAGCACGCCCGAGGACAGCCCCGCGGCCCGGACCGGATACAGCCGCGACGGGACCTGGCTCCGGGACCAGGACGGGGCCCTGCTGACCAAGCGGGGCTATACCGCGCTCTTCGTGTTCTTCCGCGACGACCTGTGAGGGCGGCGGCCCTCGTTCGGGCCCTGGGCCTCGGCCTCGCCCTCGCGGGCGGGGCGGCGACCGCGCAGACCTGCCGGGCCGCCTATGACCGCGCGCCGCCGGCCGTGAATGCCTGCGGCGACGACAGGCGCGTCACCCTCGCCTTCGTCGGGGACGTGCTGCTGCATTCCCCGCTGCAGCGGCAGGCCTACGCGGCGGGCTTCGGGACGCTCTGGTCCGCGGCGGCGCCCTTCCTGCGCGAGGCCGATCTCGCGGTGGCCAATCTGGAAGGGCCGGTCGCCACGGGCCTTGCGCTGTCCGGCTTCCGGGGCGATCCCGGCGCGGTGTTCGACGGGACGGTCCACAGCTCGTACCCGCTCTTCAACTACCATGCCTCGCTGCTGCCGGCCCTGCGCGATCTGGGGATCGACGCGGTGAGCACGGCGAACAACCACGCGCTCGACCGGTTCTCGGCCGGGGCGGACGCCACGATCGACGCGCTGGAGGCGGCGGGCCTGCCGCATAGCGGCACGATCCGGACGGGGGCGCCGCGGGATTTCGTCCTGCACCTGCCCTCGGCGCTGGGGCGCATCGCGCTGCTGTCCTGCACATTCTCGACCAACGGCGTGCCGGATCCGGGGCGGCAGGCGCTGAACTGCTTTGCCGACCGGGACGAGGTCATGGCCGCGATCCGGGCCGAGGCGGCGCGGCCCGGCGTGGCGGGGGTGATCGTGCTGCCGCATTGGGGGGTGGAATACACCCACGTTCCCGGCCAGGCCGAGCGCGCGCTCGCCGCCGAGATGGCGGCGGCCGGGGCGATGGCGGTGATCGCCACCCATCCCCATGTCGTCCAGCCGGTCGAGACGGTACCGGGCCCGTCCGGCGCGGTGCCGGTCGCCTATTCGACCGGCAATTTCGTCTCGGGCCAGGTCGGGCTTGCCCGGCAGACGGGGATGCTGCTGCGGATCGGGATCTGCCTCGCCGCGCCGGAGGGGGACCTCGCCCTCGGCCTGGGGGCGCGGGCGGCGGTCGCGGAACTGGGCTGGGTCGCGCTCGCCATGGTCCGGGGCGCGGGGCGCGAACTGGCGGTCGCGGACGAGGGCGGGGTGGCCCCCGCGGCCCGGGCCGCGCACGACCTGGTCGAGCGCATCGTTCCGGGCCGTGCGCTGATGCCGCGCCTCGTCTGCGACGGGGACGGGCCGTTCGCGGCCGGATCCGCCGACCTGCCGGCGCTGCTGCAATGATCCGCGCGCTGCTGCTCTGCCTCGCGCTCGCCGGTCCCGCCGCGGCGCAGGAATTCGTCGTCACCTTCGGCGGCGACGTCAACTTCGCGCAGAGCCGGACCGCGCCGCGCCCCGGGACGGTGTCGAAGTTCGGGACCTTCCCGCTCGGCCACACGACGGACTTCCTCGCGACCGAGCTGACGGGCGACCTCGTCTTCGTCAATGTCGAGACGGTGGTGAGCGAGACGGACGGCGTGGCCCAGCCCAAGAGCTTCGTCTTCCGCTCGCACCCGGCGCAGATCGACCACCTGCGCGAGATCGGCGTCAACGCCTTCTCGCTGGCCAACAACCACGCCTACGACCACGGCTGGCCGGGCCTCGCCGCGACGCTGGAGCATTTCGAGCGCGCGGCGCAGGGCGGGGGCCCGATCCTCTTCGCCGGGATCGGCCGGGGAGAGGAGGCGCTGCGCCCCGCCATTGCCGAGATCGGCGGCGTGCGGGTCGCGATGTCGGCGATCGGGATCGGCTCGGCCAGCTTCGCCGCCGCGGACGGCGTGACCGGCATGGCGATGTGGCGCGTGCCGGGCCAGTACGACGCCGTGCTGCGGCATCTGGCCGAGGCCGAGGCGGAGCTGAAGATCCTGTCGATCCATGCCGGGATCGAGAACGAGATCGCGCTCGACCGGGGTCAGGCCGAGGCGTTCCGGCGCGCCGTCGACGAGGCGGGCGTGAACCTGGTGATCGGCCATCATCCGCATGTCCCCCGCGCGGTCGAGGCGGGGCCGGACCACGCGATCTTCTACTCGCTCGGAAACCTGCTCTTCGTGGGCGGGGCGATCCGCGACGGGCTGCCGGTGGGCCACGATTACGGGCTGCTGGGCCGGGCCTATTTCGAGCTCGGTTCGGCGGAGGGCCCGCGCCTGACCGCGCTCGAGGCAGTGCCCCTGACCGGCGTCCATCTCGCGCCGCAGCCGATGGATGCCTGGCGCGGGGCCGCGACGATCGAGCATCTGAACCGCCTGTCGCGCACCAGCGTGGGCGCGGCGGCGGCGGCCTTCACCCCGGTGCCGGGCGCGGTACCGCGGGGGGCGATGTGCCTGGGCGGACCCTACGGCCCCGCGGCCCGGGCGCTGTGCTGCCGGCTGGAATGGAGCATGTCCTGCGACCTGCCGGACCTGATGTGAGTCCCGCCCCCGAAGGCGGCGCGCCCGCGGCGGGCCGGTCGCCGAGGTGGTCTCGATCCCTGCGAAGTGACGGGACGGACGCCTAGCCTTCGGGGGGCGAGCCGCCTTCGAGCGCGGCGAAGGTCCCGTAGGCGCCGTGCTGGAAGACGAGCGGCTGTCCGCGTTCGAGCCGCGCCGCGATCACCCGGCCGACGACGATGTCGTGATCCCCGGCCGGGTGCCGCGCCTCGGCCACGGCCTCGAACACGGCCAGCGCCTCGGGCAGGAGCGGCAGTCCGTCGATCCCCTCGTCCCAGTCGATGCCGGGATCGGCGTCGCGGGTGAAGGCGGTGGAGAGCGGGTGCTGGTCGTGACGCAGCACGTGGATGGCGAACCGGGGCGCCGCGGCGAAGAGCTCGAACCGGCTGGAGGCGCGGGCGGGCGACCACAGCACCAGCGGCGGATCGAGCGAGACCGAGGCGAAGCTGTTGGCGGTGATGCCGACCGGCGCGCCCTCCGGCGAGCGGGTGGTCACGATGCACACGCCGGTGGCGAAGGCGCCGAGCGCGCCGCGGAAGGCGCGGGGATCCGTGGCGGGGTCGAAGCGGGTCACGGAACCTCGTGGCCGAGCGCGGCGGTATAGAGACGGAACCAGGTGGGGCGGTCGATCTCGATCCGGGTCGCCTCGGAGAGGCGGCGGATCCGGTCCAGGTTGTTGGTGCCCATCACGGGCAGGATGCGGGCGGGATGGGCCAGCAGCCAGGCGACCGCCACCGCCGCCGGATCCCCGCCCTGTTCCGCGGCCACGGCGCGCAACGCGTCGCCGAGCGCCGGTGCCGCCCCGGCCAGGAGCGAGCCGCCGCCGAGCGGGGACCAGGCCATGATCGGGCGGCGCAGCGCCTGCAGATGCGCCACGTCGCCATTCGTGAACCCCTCGTGCATCGCGAGGGAGAGCTCGATCTGGTTGGTGACCAGCGTGGTCTCCATCGCGCCCTGCAGCAGCGCCCAGTCCCAGGGGCGGAAGTTCGACACGCCGACCGCGCGGACCTTGCCCGAGGCGACCAGCCCGTCGAGCGCGGCCCCCGTTTCCTCGGGATCCATCATCGGGTCGGGGCGATGGATCAGCAGCAGGTCGATCCGATCGATCCCCATCAGCCGCAGCGATTGCGCGACCGACGCCTCGATATGGGCGCGCGAGGTGTCGTAATGCTTCACCGGGGCGCCGGCATGGCGGCCCATCGGAGCGACGATGTCGCATTTCGTGACGATCTCGATCCGGTCGCGCAGGTCGGTGCCCTTCAGCGCCTGGCCGAGGATCTCCTCGGCCATGTAGCCGCCGTAGATGTCGGCCTGGTCCATCGTCGTGATGCCCTGGTCGAGACAGGCCTCGACCTTGGCCCGGACATGGGCGGGCGAGGTATCGGCATCGTCGCCGAGCCGCCACATCCCGTAGACGAGGCGCGAGAAGTCCAGCCCCTCCGCGATCTCGATCCGCTCCATTCTCAGCGCCTCTCTCCGGTGCCGAGTGGGGTCGGCGGTGTAGTGTCGGGAACCCGGCCGTAGATATGCGGCAGAGAGCAGGTGTCCAGCGCCGGCAGGCAGAGACGGCCGAAATGTTGCGCCTCGTCCAGATGCGGGTAGCCCGACAGGATGAAGGCGCGGATGCCCATCCGGCGATAGGCCTCCAGCTCCGACAGGACCTGGTCGGCGCTGCCGACGATTGCGGCGCCGCAGCCCGACCGGGCGCGGCCGATCCCGGTCCACAGATGCGGCTCGACATAACCGAACTGGTCGGCAAGTTCGCGGGCGCGCGCCTGGTGGGACACGCCGAGCGAGGACGCGTCATGCGCCCGCTCGCGGATCAGCCTGCCGTACTCGTCGTCGAGCCGGGCCGTCAGATGCTCGGCGTAGTCGCGCGCCTCGGCTTCCGTGTCGCGGACGATGACGTGGACGCGCAGCCCGTAATCGAGCGTGCGGCCATGCGCCTCTGCGCGCGCATGGACGGCGCGCATCCGCTCGGCCAGCTGGTCCTTCGCCTCGGGCCACATCAGGTAGACGTCGCACTGGGCCCCGCAGAGCTCGAGCGCGTCGGGGGAATAGCCACCGAAATAGAGCAGCGGGCCGCCGCCCTGCTGGTAGGGCCGCGCCGGGTCGGTGGGCACGTCCGTGAAACCGTAGATCTCGCCGTGATAGTCGATGCGGTCGCGCGTCCAGGCCTGGCGCAGGATCTCGACCACCTCGTGACTGCGGCGGTAGCGGAAGGGCGAGGGCTCCTTCTGGCCGGGGAAGTCCGAGGAGATGACGTTGAGCGTCAGCCGCCCCTGCAGCATGTGATCGAGCGTGGCGATCGTGCGGGCCAGCATGATCGGCTGCATCTCGCCGCAGCGGATCGCGGCGAGCATGTTGATCCGGCTCGTCAGCGGCGCCATCGCGGCGACGAAGCTGAGCGTGTCCTGCCCGACCTGGTAAGAGGAGGGGCACAGGATGTTGCGGAAGCCCTGCCGCTCGGCCTCGAGCGTGATGTCGCGGCAATGGGCGAAGGACGAGCGCAGCGCGCCCTCCGGCACGCCGAGCTGGGCGTAATCGTCGCTGCACAGGGCCGAGAACCACGAGATCTCGGCCGCATCCAGATCCGGCGAGGTGATTGGAACGACGGTCATTTTCCGTGGTCTCCTGCGCGATGCCGCCCCTTGCATAGCAGCGGGGAATGAGTGCATCAATCGTGGATCAATTGTCCGAGGACGCCATGGACGGACCCGCCCCCCTGCAACGTGCCGGCCTGCCGCGCTGGCTTCAGGTCAGCGAGGCGCTGATCCGCGAGATCCTCGCCGGTCGGCTGCCCGACGGGGCGCGCCTGCCGCCGGAACGCGAGATGGCGGCCTCGCACGGGATCAGCGTCGGCACGCTGCGCAAGGCGCTGGCCGAACTGGAGGGCAAGGGCCTGCTGAGGCGGATCCAGGGCTCGGGCAATTACGTGCGGCACAAGGGCGAGGTGGCGTCGGTCTATTCGCTGTTCCGGCTGGAGGGGCCGGGCGGGGGCGGCCTGCCGACCGCCGAGATCCTGGAGGTGCGGCGGCTGAGCAAGCCGGCGGCGCTGCCGCCCTTCGGCACGTCGCCCGAGGCGCACCGGATCCGGCGCCTGCGGCGGCTCGACGGGGTGGCCGTCGCGGTGGAGGAGATCTGGCTCGATGCCGGGGCGGTGCCGCGGCTGACCGTCGCGGAACTGGGGGAATCCCTCTACCGCGCCTGGCGCGAGCGCTTCGGGCTCATCATCGGCCGGGTGGAGGACCGGGTCGGGATCGGCGCGGCGCCGGACTGGGCGCCGGCGGGATTCGCGCCCGCGCCGGGGAGTGTGGTCGGCCGGGTCGACCGCCGGGGCTGGGCGGCCGGCGCGCCGGCGGTGGAGGGGCCGGTCGAGGTGTCGCGCACCTGGTTCGATCCGGACCGCGCGGCCTATGTCTCGCGCATGGGGAAGGGCTGACGCCATGATCCGGGAGCTGCGCTACGGCCTCATCGGGGCCGGGATGATGGGGCGCGAGCATATCCGCAACATCGCCCTGGTGGAGGGCGCGCGCGTCGCCGCGCTGCACGATCCGGTGCCCGAGAACGCGGCCGCCGCCGCCGTGCTGGCGGGCGGCGCCGCGGTGGAGGAGAGCGTCGCGGCGCTGGTCGCGCGCGAGGATCTCGACGCCTTCGTCATCGTCTCGCCCAACCATCACCACCTGGACCAGATCCGCATGATCGCGGCGGCGGGACCGCCCCGGCCGATCCTGGTCGAGAAGCCGCTCTTCACCCGCGCGGACGAGGCCGAGACCGTCCGGCGCTTTGCCGACAGCTACCCGGCGCCGGTCTGGGTGGCGATGGAATACCGCTACATGCCGCCCATCGCCGCGCTGGTGCGGGACGTGGACGCGGCGACCGGCGGGCCGCGGATGCTGACGATCCGCGAGCACCGCTTTCCCTTCCTGCCCAAGGTCGGCGACTGGAACCGCTTCAACGCGCAGACCGGCGGCACGCTGGTCGAGAAATGCTGCCACTTCTTCGACCTGATGCGGCTGATCCTGCGCGCCGACCCGGTGCGCGTGATGGCGAGCGGCGGGCAGGCGGTGAACCATCTCGACGAGAGCTATGGCGGCCGCGCCCCCGACATCTGGGACCATGCCTACGCGATCGTCGATTTCGAGGGCGGCGCCCGGGCGATGCTTGAGCTGTGCATGTTCGCCGAGGGCGCTCGCTACCAGGAGGAGGTCTGGGCGTTGGGCCCGGCGGGCAAGATCGAGGCGCATGTTCCCGGCCCCTCACGGTTCTGGCCGGTGGAGGCGGGGCCGCTGCCGATGCCGCGGGTGATCCGCTCGCCCCGGTCCCCCAAGGGGCCGGCGATTGAGGATTTCCCGATCGATCCCGCGCTTCTGGCGGCGGGGGACCATAACGGGTCGACCTATTTTCAGCACCTGCGCTTCGCCCAGGCCGTGCGGGGCGGCGGACCGGTCGAGGTCACGCTGGCGGACGGCGCCTGGGCGGTGCGGATGGGCCTCGCCGCGCAGGAAAGCGCGGCGACGGGACAGGCGGTGACCTTCTGAGCCCTTAAATCAGCTGGTGACCTTCTGTCCCTCTGGACTCAGTGCGCGTGGGCGGGGTCCCGTCCGGGGTCCTCTTCCCGATCGCGCTCGGCATCGTGGCCGATCGTTTCGGCCTCGCCGCAGGCATCGCCCGGCCTCTCGAGTTCCAGCGTCGCGTGGCCGATGCCGAAGCGTTCGGCCAGCATCGCCTTGACCCGCGCCTTGACCGCATCCGCGCGGTCCATCCCGGCCCCGGGATCGACCACGAGATGCGCCTCGAGCGCCAGCTTCGATTCGTCGATCTGCCACAGATGGACGTGGTGCAGGTCGCGCACCCCGTCGGCCGCGCGCAGGGCGTCGACGACCTCGCCGGTCTCGACCCCTTCGGGGGCGCCCAGCATCAGGATGCGGATCGCACCGCCGATCTCGGAGATCGCGTGCCACAGGATGTAGGCCGAGATCATCGCGGTGACGATCGGGTCGACGATCCACCAGCCGTAGAGGATCACCAGCACCCCGGCCACGATCACCCCGACCGATCCCAGCGCGTCGGCGACGTTGTGCAGGAAGGCGGCGCGGATGTTCATGCTTTCCTTCGACAGGGCGAAGGTGAGCCAGGCGGTGACCACGTCGACCAGCAGGGCCAGCGCGGCGATCCAGACCACCGTCCAGCCCTCGATCGGCTGCGGGTCGAGGAAGCGCGCCCACGCCTCCCACAGCAGGTAGAGGCCGATCAGGATCAGCGTCGTGTAGTTGACCAGCGCCGCGACAACCTCGGCCCGAACATAGCCGAAGGTCATCCCCGCATCCGAGGGGCGCCGCGCGATCCGCCGCGCGGCGAAGGCGATGACGAGCGAGACCGCGTCCGAGAGGTTGTGCAGCGCGTCCGCGATCAGCGCGAGGCTGCCCGACAGGATCCCGCCGACGATCTGCGCGACGGTCAGCGCGAGATTGACGAGGACGGCGCCCAGCACCCGGCGGTCGCCGAGATCGGCCGGATGGTGGTGGTGATGGTGCCCGTGCGCCTGTGCCATGCCCCGGACCTAGAGCCGCCCGCGCAGGATGGCGAGGGGCAGGGGCGGCGATGTCGGGGAAACTGGTGCTGCCGGAGAGATTTGAACTCTCGACCTCTCCCTTACCAAGGGAGTGCTCTACCCCTGAGCTACGGCAGCGACCGTGGGCGGCCTTTTACCCGGCCCGGCGCGGGGTGCAAGCCGTTTTCTGCACCGGGCGCGCGGGGGTGACGCGCGGGCGGGTCGCGCGCTTTACGGGCCGGGGGCGCGGCGTTATGTCCGGGCGGATGAAAGAGCCGCGCGCCCCCAGGACCAGCGACCCGGAGCGGACGTCGCCGAAGGGCGGCACGGCCCGGGAAGACCGTCTGAAGGCGGCGCTCAAGGCCAATATCGCGCGGCGCAAGGCGCAGGCAAAGGCCCGGTCCCAGGACCCGGGCGAGCAGGAGCAGGACGGATAATGGATTCGATCGTCGTCACCGGCGGGCAGGAACTGTCCGGCGAGATTCCCATCGCGGGGGCCAAGAACGCCTGCCTCGCCCTCATGCCCGCGACGCTGCTGAGCGAGGAGCCGCTGACGCTGACCAACGCGCCGCGCCTCAGCGACATCCGCACGATGACCCAGCTGCTGCAATCGCTGGGCGCCGAGGTGTCGTCGATGAACGACGGCAGGACCATCGTGATGTCCTCGCACGGGCTGAACGGCCAACGGGCGGATTACGACATCGTGCGCAAGATGCGCGCCTCGAACCTGGTCCTCGGCCCGCTTCTGGCGCGGCACGGGCGGGCGGTCGTCTCGCTGCCCGGCGGCTGCGCGATCGGCGCGCGGCCGATGGACATCCATATCGACGCGCTGACCGCGATGGGCGCCGAGATCGAGCTGAAGGACGGCTATCTCCACGCCGAGGCGCCGGGCGGGCTCAAGGGCGGGACGGTGACGCTCAAGTTCCCCTCCGTCGGCGCGACCGAGAACGTGCTGATGGCCGCCACCCTGGCCGGGGGCACGACGATCATCGAGAACGCCGCGCGCGAGCCCGAGATCGTGGACCTCGCCACCTGCCTGCGCCGGATGGGCGCCCAGATCGAGGGCGACGGCACGAGCCGGATCGAGGTGCAGGGCGTGGACCGGCTGGGCGGCGCGACGCATCCGGTCGTGACCGACCGGATCGAGCTCGGCACCTACATGCTCGCCCCCGTCATCGCGGGCGGGTCGGTCGAATGCCTCGGCGGGCGGATGGACCTCGTCGCCGCCTTCGCCGAGAAGCTGGACGCGGCCGGGATCTCGGTCGAGGAGACGGGGCGCGGGCTGAAGGTGGCGCGCCGCAACGGCCGGCCGCACGCCGTCGACGTCACGACCGAGCCCTTTCCCGGCTTTCCCACCGACCTGCAGGCGCAGATGATGGCGATGCTCTGCACCGCCGAGGGGACCAGCGTGCTGGAGGAGAGGATCTTCGAGAACCGCTTCATGCACGCGCCCGAGCTGATCCGCATGGGCGCCAGCATCGACGTGCAGGGAGGGCATGCCACCGTGCGCGGGGTCGAGCGGCTGAAGGGGGCGCCGGTCATGGCGACCGACCTGCGGGCCAGCGTGTCGCTGATCCTGGCCGGGCTCGCCGCCGAGGGCGAGACCGTGGTGAGCCGGGTCTACCATCTCGACCGGGGTTACGAACGGCTGGAGCAGAAGCTGGGCGCGGTCGGCGCCCGCGTCGAGCGGGTGGCCGGGCAATGAGCGATCAGGGCCCCCGGGATGCCAGCTTCGCCGACGGGGCGGAGCGGCCGCTGCGCCTGAAGGCGCTCGACGCCGAGGATCTGGGCGTGATCTCGGCCCTCGTGCAGGATGCCGTATTCAACGGGTCCGACATGGTGTTCAAGCCGCGCGAGCGGCGCTTCGCGCTGCTGCTGGGCCGCTTCCGCTGGGAGGACAAGGACCGGGCAGAGGCGCGCCGCCGCGACTACGAGCGGGTGCGCACCATGCTGGTCGTCGAGGACGTGCAGGCGGTCCGCAGCCAAGGCGTGCCGCGCGGCGATTCCGAGACCGTGCTGTCGCTGCTCTCGCTGGGGTGGGAGCCGGGCGAGGACGGGACGGGCACGCTGCGGCTCGTCCTCGCCGGCGACGGCGAGATCGAGGTGGCGGTCGAGGCGCTGGAGGTCGTGCTGCGAGACGTGACCCGGCCCTATGCCGCCCCGTCGGGCAAGGCGCCGGGGCACGAAGAAAACTGATGGATCAGGCGCTTGCGGGGCGCTCCTCAGGTTCCGCAGAAAGTCCGCGTCACCCTCTCGTCCATTGCTGGCGGGGTCGTCCAGTCGGCGCCCGGATCGGCGAACGGATCCGTCGCGCGGGCCAGCAGGGTGTGGAACGGCGCCTCGTCCCCCGCGACGGCCGCCGTGATCACCCGTTCCACCAGGTGCAGGCGCGGAACGATCCGGGGATTGGCGCCCGCCATGCGCGCCGCCTCGGGCCCCCGGCCGCGCCACTCGGCGAGCCACGCCTCCAGCCCCGCGCGGTCGGCGACCTGGTCGCGCAGCGGCGCGATGGAGCCCCGCGTTCCGGCAAGATCGTCCTCCAACGCCGCGAAGGTGTTGGTGAAATCCGATCCGCCCGCCGCCATCAGACCAAGCAGGTTCTCGACCAGCTCTCGGTCGGCCCGGTCCGCCGGCAGGCCCAGCTTCGCGGCGAAGAGGCGCAGCCATTCCGCCTGGTAGGTGCCCGCAAAGCCGTCGAGGATGGCGGTGAAGCGCTCGATCGCGGCCTCCTCGCTGTCCATCAGCGGGACCAGCGACGAGGCCAGCTGGGCGAGGTTCCACAGCGCGATCTGCGGCTGCGCGTTCCAGGCGTAGCGGCCGTGGACGTCGATCGAGGAATAGACCGCGTCCGGGCGGTAGGCGTCGATGAAGGCGCAGGGGCCGTAATCGATGGTCTCGCCCGAGATCGCCATGTTGTCGGTGTTCATCACCCCGTGGACGAAGCCGAGCGCCATCCATTGCGCGACCAGGCGGGCCTGCGCCTCGACCACGGCGGCGAGCAGCCCCTCGGTCCCGTCGGCCTCCGGGTAGTGCCGGGCGAGGACGTGATCGCGAAGCGCCTCCAGCGCCGCGACATCGCCGGCGGCGGCGAAGCGCTCGAACGTGCCGACGCGCACGTGGCTTGCGGCGACCCGGGCGAGGATCGCGCCGGGCAGGGGCGCCTCGCGCAGCACCGTCTCGCCGGTCGCCACGGCGGCGAGGGCGCGCGTCGTCGGCACGCCCATCGCGGCCATCGCCTCGGACGTGAGGTATTCGCGCAGGACCGGGCCGAGCCAGGCCCGCCCGTCGCCGCCGCGTGAATACGGCGTGCGGCCCGATCCCTTGAGCTGCAGGTCGCGCCGGACCCCGTCCGGGCCCACGATCTCGCCCAAGAGCAGCGCGCGCCCGTCGCCGAGGCCGGGATTCCAGTTGCCGAACTGGTGCCCGGCATAGGCCTGCGCCAGCGGCGCGGCGCCCTCCGGCGCGGCGTTCCCCGCGAGCATCGCGACACCCTCCGCCCCGCGGAGGGAGGCGGGGTCCAGCCCCATCCGGCGGGCGAGCCCCTCGTTGAGGGCGATCAGGCGCGGGGCGGCGACGGGCGTGGCGCCGTGGCGGGTGAACAGCCGATCCGGCAGGCGGGCATAGCTGTTGTCGAAGGCGATCTGCAGGCTCATGCCCCGCAACCTAGTCACGCGGCGCCGTCGCACCAGAGGGGATGGCCCGGGCGGCACCGGCCGGCGCGAGGCGATGTGATCGGTCGCGGGGCCGTCCCGCCCCTTGCGGTCATTGCAACCGCCTGTGGCACATATAGACTGCCCCCGTCGCGGCGGCCCGGTTCGGCGCCGTCCACGGGGGACCAGATGACCGATCAGACCGACCTGCATGCGGCCGAGCCGGCCGAGCTGATCGCCTGTCCGATCTGCGACGCCCTCTACCGCGTGGAGGAGCCGGCGCATGGCGAGCGGGCGGTCTGCGCGCGCTGCGGGCACGTCCTGATCGCGCCGCGCCGCCGGGCGGGGATGTCGATCATCATGCTCGCCCTCGCCACTGTGATCCTGACCTGCGGGGCGGTGTTCTTTCCCTTCCTGCGGATCTCGACGGCGGGGTTCGGCAACAGCGCCACGATCCTCGACACGGCGCTGGCCTTCACCGATGGCCCGCTGCTGGTGCTGTCGCTGGCCGTGCTGGCGCTGATCGTGCTGGTCCCGGTCGCGCGGGCGGCCCTGACGATCTACGTCCTGTCCCCGCTCGTCTTCGACCGGCCCGCCTGGCCGGGCGCGATCCAGGCCTTCCGCATGTCCGAGGCGCTGCAGCCCTGGTCGATGGCCGAGATCTTCGCCATCGGCTGCGCCGTCGCGCTGGTGAAGGTCGCCGACCTCGCCACGCTGGAATTCGGGCCGGCCTTCTGGATGTTCGCGGTCCTGACGGTGGTGATCGTGCTGCAGGACCGCTGGCTGGACCGCTGGTTGGTTTGGAACACGCTCGACCGCGAGGTCGCCCGGGCGGCACGGACCGCGCGCGCATGAGTGGGGAAGAGGCGCTGACGGCGCGCGATGCCGGCCTCGTCGCCTGCCGGCGCTGCACCCGCGTCTGGCCCCGCGGGCGCGAGCGGTGCGGGCGCTGCGGCGCGCGGCTGGTCAGCCGCGATCCCGGCAGCCTCAGCCGCGTCTGGGCCTGGTGGGTGGCCGGGCTGATGGCCTACGTGCCCGCCAACATCTATCCGATGCTGATCACCGACACGCTGGTCTCGCGGTCCGAGGCGACGATCGTCGGCGGTGCGATCGAGCTGATCCAGCACGACGCGCTGGGGATCGCGATCATCATCCTGATCGCCTCGGTCGGGATCCCGATCGGCAAGTTCGTGGCCGTCGCCTATCTCGCCCTATCGGTGCAGAACCCGGCGCGGCTGAACGCGCATCGCCGTCACCATCTACTGGAAGTGGTGGAATATATTGGCCGCTGGTCGATGATCGACGTCTTCGTCGTGGCGATCCTGTCGGCATTGGTGCAACTGTCCGTCGTCGCCCGCATCGATCCCGGGCCTGCGGCGCTGGCCTTCGCGCTGTCGGTGGTGTTCACGATGCTGGCCGCACAGGCCTTCGACCCGCGTCTGATCTGGGACCGGATCGAGGCCGATGCGGAGGCGGATGGCCCCGAGGGCCGGTCCGCGGACGAGGCAGGACCGACCCCACGCGGTGAGCAAGCATGAGCGACGAGACGACCCTTCCCCCGCGCGCCACGGTGGAGCCGCGTCGCCGCTCTCTCTGGCAGCGGATCTCGATCGTTTGGCTGGTGCCGCTCGCCGCGCTGGTCATCGCGCTCGGCGTGGCGTGGCAGAACTACGCGGATCGCGGCCCGCTCATCACCGTCTATTTCGACGAGGCGGCGGGCGTGCATGCGCGCGAGACCGAGCTGCGCTACCGCGACGTCGCGGTGGGCGAGGTGGAGGGCGTGGCCTTCACTGCCGATCTCGACCGCGTCGCGGTGGAGATCCGCCTCGACAAGGACGTGGCGCCCTATGTCGACGAGGGGGCCGAGTTCTGGGTGGTGCAGCCCGAGGTCACGACGCAGGGGATCACCGGCCTCGATACCGTGCTGACGGGCGTCTACATCCAGGGCGAATGGGACGGCCAGCCGGGCGAGCAGACCTACGAGTTCGACGGACTCTTCAGCGCGCCGCTGCTGACCGGCAGCCAGGCGGGCCTGCGGATCGAGCTGTCCTCGACCGGGGACGCGCTGACGGGGAACACGCCGCTGCTCTACAAGGGGGTCGAGGTCGGCTGGGTCGGCGCGGCCGAGGTGTCGGTCGACGGCTTCCGGGTCGAGGCGCCGGCGGTGATCTACGCGCCCTACGACGCGCTCGTGACCGAGGAGACGCGCTTCTGGGACACGTCGGGCTTCTCCTTCTCGGTCGGGACCGGCGGCGCCTCTGTCAATTTCGAGAGCCTGTCCTCGCTGATCGTCGGCGGCGTCACCTTCGAGACCTTCGTCTCGGGCGCGCCGCTGGCCGAGGATTCGGCCGAGTTCACGATCTATCCCGATGCCGAGACCGCCCGCGCCTCGGTCTTCTCGCGCAATGCCGGCCCGCCGCTGGAGCTGGTCGCGATTTTCGACGGCAACGTCTCGGGCCTGTCGGTCGGGGCCGCGGTCGAGCTGGAGGGGCTGCGGATCGGCCAGATCTCGGCGATCAACGGCGTCGTCGAGGAGGGCGAGAACGCGGCCGAGCAGGTGAAGCTGCAGGCGGTCCTGTCCATCCAGCCCGCGCGGCTGGGCTTCGACGGGATCGGCGGGCGCGAGGACGCGCTGGATTACATTGCCGCGCAGGTGGAGCAGGGGCTGCGGGCCCGGCTTGCGACCGGCAACATCCTGACGGGGGGGCTGAAGGTCCAGCTGGTGGAGGACGCCCCGGCCGGCGAGGCGGCGCTCGACCTGACCGCCGCGCCCTATCCCGAGCTTCCCACGACCGATTCCGACATCGTCGATGTCTCGAACAGCGCGCAGGACACGCTGGACCGGATCAACAACCTGCCGATCGAGGAGATCCTCGCCTCGGCCCGGTCGCTGCTCGACAACACCGCGCGGCTGGTCGGCAACGACGCGACGCAGGCCCTGCCGGGTGAGCTCGCGGCGATCCTCGCCGATCTGCGGGCCGTGACCTCGGCCGACGGCATCCAGGCCGCGCCCGACCGCGTTGCCGAGATCCTCGGCTCGCTGTCCGAGGCGACGGGTGAGGTGGCGGGCCTGCTGGCGCAGATCGACGCCGCGGGCCTCGTCGGGTCGGCGAGCGAGACGGTGGAGGCCGCGCGCGGCACCCTCACCGAGCTGCAGACCGCGCTGACCGGCGTGCCGGCCCTGATCGAGGAGGCGACGGGCGTCGCCGCGACCGCCAACGGGCTGGAACTGCAGGCGGTGGTGGATTCCGCGCAGGACGCGCTCGACAACCTCTCGGCGCTGCTGGGATCCGAGGCGATCCAGGGCGTGCCGGGGCAGGTGCAGGGGATCCTCGCCAATGTCGACGCCCTCGCCGGCGATCCGGCGCTGCAGGACGCGCCCGAACAGGTGGCGGCGATCCTCTCCGACCTCGCCGGATCGACCGCCGAGGTCGAGCGCATTCTCGGCGAGATAGAGGCCCGGGCGATCACCGCGCAGGTCGGCGAGGTGCTGACCGCCGCCGAGACCACGCTCGCCAGCATCGACGCCGCCGTCGCGGACGTGCCCGGGCTGATCGGGGACGTGCGGGCCCTGCCGCTGGGCAGCGCCGTGTCCGAGATCGAGGCCGCGGTGGCCAATCTCAATGCCGTGCTCGGCTCCGAGGCGATCCAGGGCGTGCCCGGGCAGGTGCAGGGGATCCTCGCCGACGTGCGGGGGATCACCGGGGACGCGGCGCTGCAGGGCGCGCCCGAACAGGTCTCGGCCATCCTCGCCGACCTGCAGGGGTCGGCGGCGGAGGTCTCGGACATCCTTGCCGCGGTCGAGGAGCAGGCCCTGGTCGAGCGGATCGGCACCGCGGTCGACGGCGTCAGCGCCGCGGTCGCCAATGTCGATACCGCGCTGGCCGGGCTGCCCGGCCTGCTGGACGAGACCGAGGGACTGGTGGCCGAGGCCCGCGCCCTGCCGCTCGACGTGCTGGTGGCGCGCGTCTCGACCCTCGCCGGGTCGGCCGACGCGCTGCTCTCCTCCGAGGGGACGCAGGCGCTGCCGGGGCAGCTGAACGCGACGCTGGCGACGCTCGATACCGCGCTGAGCGAGGTGCAGCGAGCGGTCGCGACGGTGAACGAGGGGCAGGGGGCCGAGCGCCTGCTGGCCGCGATCGACGATGCCGGAGCGGCCGCCGAGGCGGCCCGCAGCGCCGTCGAGGGCGTGCCGGGGGTGATCGAGCGGATCGACGCGGTGGCGGCGAACGCCCAGGCCGCCGATCTGGCGGGCGTGACCGCGCAGGCGCAGGCGACGCTCGCCTCGGCGCAGGCACTGCTGTCGAACCAGGGCACGCAGGACCTGCCGGGCGAACTCGGCGCGGCCGTGACCGAGCTGCGCGGCGTCCTCGCCGACCTGCGCGAGGGCGGCGCGGTCGACAACGTCAACGCCGCGCTCGTCTCGGCCCGCAACGCCGCCGACCAGCTGTCGGTGGCGGTGCAGGGGCTGCCCGGCCTGATCGACCGCACCGGGTCCTTCGTCGTCTCGACCGGCGACACGGTCGCCGCCTACGGCGAGAACGGCACGCTCGCCCGCGAGCTCCGCCAGACCCTGCGCGAGGTCGCGCAGGCCGCCGAAACCCTCTCCAGCCTCGCGCGCGAGATCGAGCGCCGGCCCAATTCCCTCATTCTCGGACGGTGATGATGACGCGTCTCCTGGCCCCCGGCCTCCTCCTCCTGCTCGCCGCCTGCGGCGATCCTGCCCTGCGCTACGCCGTGCCGCAGGTCACCCCGGCCGAGCGGGTCTCGATCGGCTTCTCCTCGGTCGAGGTGCGTGACGTGGAGCTGCCGCTCTACGCCCAGTCCGAGGAGATCTACGTCGAGGACGAGACGGGGGCGCTGGTCTCGTCCACCGACCTGCTCTGGGCGGACGATCCCTCGCGCGCCTCGACGCTGGAACTGGCGCGGGCCCTGTCCTCGCTGACCGGGGTCGTGGTGGCGCCGGAGCCCTGGCCCTTCGACCTCTTCCCCGCGGCGCGGGTCGAGGTGCGGGTGGAGGAATTCGTGGCCTCGCGCGCCGGCGCCTTCCGCCTGTCGGGGCAGTACTTCATCGCCGCGCTGGACGAGAGCGGCCGGGACCGGGCGCGGCTCTTCGAGCTGTCGGCCCCGCTGCCGGCAGAGGCGGGCCCCGCCGAGATCGCCGCGGCGCGGGCGGCGGCGATGGCGCAGCTGGCCGAGACGATCGCACGCGACGGGCTGCGCTGAGCGGCCCTGCCGCGCCACCGGGTCCGCCGGATCCGGCGGTGCGGCCTCGCGGCCGCGTTCCCCTTTCCGGAGCCGGCGGGGAGGCGAGCCCTCGGCGGCTCGGCGCTCGTGCCCGTGGCGGGGGCGGACGGTATTTGCAGACCCTGCGAAGGAGGCGGGCGCGGCGCGCCGGACCGGGCCGGGCGCGGGCGGGGAGCCGGGATCAGGCGCGCCGCCACGCGCCGGGCGCGAGGCCGTCGAGCGTGTACTCGCCGACCGACCAGCGGACCAGCCGCAGGACCGGGTGGCCGACATGGGCGCACATCCGGCGGACCTGCCGGTTGCGCCCCTCGCGCAGGGTGAGGCGCAGCCAGCAATCGGGCACGGACTTGCGGTAGCGCACCGGCGGCTCGCGCGGCCAGAGCCAGTCCGGCGCCTCGACGCGCGCGACCTCGGCCGGCCGGGTCGGGCCGTCCTTCAGCGTGACGCCCTGTCGCAGCGCCTGCAGCGCGTCCGCGTCCGGGATGCGCTCGACCTGGGCGAAATAGACCTTGCCGCGCTTGTGGCGGGGATCGGCGAGCCGGGCCTGCAGCCGGCCGTCATCTGTCAGGACGAGGAGCCCCTCGCTGTCGCGGTCGAGCCGGCCCGCCGGATAGACGCCCGGCACGTCCACCACGTCCTTCAGCGTCGCGCGTCCCGACCCGTCGGGCGAGAACTGGCTGAGCATGTCGAAGGGCTTGTTGAGCAGGATCACGGTCATGGCGGCCTCTCTAGCGGGCCCGGCGCGGGCTGTCGCCCGTCTTCGCCGGGGCGTGGGGCCCGGTCGTCGCCCGGTCGTCGCCCCGGGGGGGCCTGCCGCGCGGGCGATCTGTCGCGCCTCCGGGCGCCGGCGCGCGGGTTGCTGCCGGCGCCCCGCTGGCATAGCGTCCGCCCGCCCGTTTCCACAGTCCGAAGGTGCCCCATGGCCCGCTCTCCCGACGCCCCGCGCCGCGCCCTGTTCGAGGAGGTCGGCACAACCGAGCGCTCTGCCGCGACGCCGGGGCAGATCGACCGGGGGCGGCGCGGGGCGCGCGGCGCGATCCGGGTCTGGCTGATGGTCCTCTTCGCGCTGGTCGCGGTGATGATCGCGGTGGGCGGGGCGACGCGGCTGACGGATTCGGGCCTGTCGATCACCGAATGGGCGCCGATCTCGGGGGCGCTGCCGCCGCTGTCGCAGGCCGAATGGCAGGCGCAGTTCGACGCCTATCGCCAGACCGACGAGTACCGCCTGCAGAACGAGGGCATGAGCCTCGCCGAGTTCGAGAGCATCTTCTGGTGGGAATGGGGGCACCGGCAGCTCGGCCGGGTGATCGGCCTCGTCTGGGGGATCGGATTCCTCTTCTTCCTGCTGACGAAGCGGATCCCCGCCGGCTGGACCGGGCGGTTGCTGGGCGTCGGCGCGCTCGGCGGGCTGCAGGGGGCCGTGGGCTGGTGGATGGTCTCGTCCGGGTTGCGGCCGGGCATGCTCGACGTCGCCTCCTATCGTCTCGCCATTCATCTCGGCCTCGCCTTCGCGATCTTCGGGTTGATCGCCTGGTACGTCTTCAGGCTGGGGCGGAGCGAGGCGGAGCTGCTGCAGGCGCGCCGCTCGGGCGAGCGCCGTCTCTGGGGCGGGGCGACAGGGCTGATGCATCTGGGATTCGTGCAGATCCTGCTGGGGGCGCTGGTGGCGGGAATCGATGCCGGGCGGTCCTTCCCGTCCTGGCCGCTGATGGGCGGCTCGTTCGTGCCGCCCGACCCGTTCTACGTGCCGAGCGGCGGCGCGGCCTGGCGGGCCTTCTTCGAGAATCCGGGCCTCGTGCAGTTCGTCCATCGGATCGTCGCCTACCTGCTGACCGCCCTCGTCGTCGTGGTCTGGCTGCGGGCCCGCAGGTCGCCCCATCCGCAGACGCGGCTCGCCTTCAACGCGGTGCTGGCCATGACCGCGCTGCAGGTGGCGATCGGGATCATGACGGCGCTCTACGCGGCCCCGCTCGGCATTGCGCTGCTGCACCAGATCGGGGCGGTCGTGCTGTGGGTGCTGATCCTGCGCGGCCGGTTCCTCGCGCGGTATCCGCGCGTCACCTCGATCCGCGGGACGATCCGATGACCGCCTATGACGACCTCATGGCCTTCCAGCGCGAGACCGAGGCGCTGGCGCAGGTGGCGGGCCGCCTGGGCTGGGACCAGGAGACGGTGATGCCGCGCGGCGCCGGCCCCCAGCGGGCCGAGGAGCATGCGGCGATGGCGGGCATCCTGCACGCCCGCCGGACCGATCCGCGGATCGGGGACTGGCTGGCGGCTTCCGTGCCGGCGGACGCGGTGGCCGAACGGCAGCTCGCCCTGATCCGGCGGGATTTCGACCGGGCGGCCAGGGTCCCGGCGCGGCTCGCCTCTGAGATCGCGCGCACGACATCCACCGCGCATGGCATCTGGGCCGAAGCGCGGGCGCGCGAGGACGTGGCCTCCTTCCTGCCGATCCTCGAGCGGGTCCTGCAACTGCGCCGCGAGGAGGCCGATTGCCTGCGGGGCGAGGGCAGCCGCTACGACGCGATGCTGAACGATTACGAGGACGGCGCGTCCGCCGCGCGCATGGGCGAGATGTTCGACGGTCTGCGCCCGCGGCTGGTCGCGCTGCGCGACGCGATCCGCCAGGCGGGCCCGGCCCCGGCGCTGGAGGGGACCTTTCCCGAGGAGGGGCAGCTGAAGCTCTCGACCGAGCTGGCGAAGGCCTTCGGCTACGACATGACGCGCGGGCGGATCGACAGGGCGGTGCACCCGTTCTCGTCCGGCTCCGGCCTCGACGTGCGGATCACGACGCGGAGCGATCCGCTCGATCCGTTCAACTGCTTCTACTCGACGATCCACGAGGTCGGTCACGCCGCCTACGAGCAGGGGATCGACGAGACCCATCTGCTGACGCCGCTGGGACAGGGCGTGTCGATGGGGGTCCACGAGAGCCAGAGCCGGATCTACGAGAACCAGCTCGGCCGGTCCCGCGCCTTCACGGGCTGGCTCTACGGGCGGATGATCGAGACGTTCGGCGATCTGGGCCTGGACGGGCCGGACGCGTTCTTCGCCGCGGTGAACCGGGTCGGGGAGGGCCATATCCGGACCGAGAGCGACGAGGTGCAATACAACCTGCACGTCCTTCTGCGCTTCGATCTCGAACGGGCGCTCTTCGCGGACGATCTGCGGGTCGGGGACCTGGAGGCGGCGTGGAACGACCGCTTCGCGGCCGATTTCGGGTATCCCGTCGACCGGCCCTCGCACGGACTGCTGCAGGACGTGCACTGGTCCGAGGGGCTGTTCGGCTATTTCCCGACCTACACGCTGGGCAACGTCTATGCCGGCTGCCTGCACGCGGCGCTGCGGGCCGACCTGCCGGATCTGGACGCCGCGCTGGCGCGCGGCGACACCGCGCCCGCGACGGGCTGGCTGCGCGAGAAGGTGCAGCGGCACGGCGGGCTGCGCCCCCCGCGCGAGACGATCGTGCATGCGACCGGGGCGGCGCCGAGCGAGGGGCCGCTGCTCGA
This sequence comes from Wenxinia saemankumensis, assembly GCF_900141735.1. Classification (GTDB taxonomy): domain Bacteria; phylum Pseudomonadota; class Alphaproteobacteria; order Rhodobacterales; family Rhodobacteraceae; genus Wenxinia; species Wenxinia saemankumensis. The sequence continues at coordinate 274,992 of NZ_FQYO01000001.1, read as the reverse complement.
TTATCTCGAGGCGAAGTTCGGGGCGATCTACGGGCTCTGAGCACGGCGCGCCGGGTCCGGGCGGGGGCGGGGCGGCGTCGCCCTGCGCCGGACGTCCCGGCGGCCGGGGCGACGGGATCGGGTCTCTGTCCTCCCTGCGACGCGGGGGAGCGGCGCGCCCGGCGGCGGGGAGCGGATCGCGCGGGGCGGTCCCGCGCCTAGCTCCGGGACGCCTTGTCGGCGGCGCGCGCCTCGTTCCAGATCGCGTCCATCTCGGCCAGGTCGCTGTCCTCGGGGCGCTTGCCGCGGCGGGCCAGCTCGGCCTCGATATGCGCGAAGCGGCGGGTGAACTTGGCGTTCGCGGCGCGCAGCGCGGTCTCGGGCTCCACGCCGAGATGCCGGGCGAGGTTGGCCATGACGAAGAGGAGGTCGCCCATCTCCTCCTCGATCTCGGCCGGGGTCAGGCTGTCGCGCGCCTCGGTCAGCTCGCGCGCCTCCTCCTGCAGCTTGTCCAGCACCTGCGCCGTCCGGGGCCAGTCGAAGCCGACGCGGGCGGCGCGCTTCTGCAGCTTGGCCGCGCGCATCAGGGCGGGAAGGCCGAGCGCCACGTCGTCGAGCACGCCGGCCGCGCCCTTCGCCGCGCGTTCCGCGGCCTTCACGCTCTCCCAGTCCTCGGTCTGCTGGTCCGCGCTCTTGTCCCGGCTCTGGTCGCCGAAGACATGCGGGTGCCGGGCGACCATCTTGTCCGCGATGGCCCGGGCCACGTCCGTGAGGTCGAAATGCCCCGCCTCCTCGGCCATCCGCGCATGATAGACCGCCTGGAAGAGCAGGTCGCCGAGTTCGCCCTTCAGCTCGCCCCAGGCCCCCCGCTCGATCGCGTCGGCGACCTCGTAGGCCTCCTCGATCGTGTAGGGGGCGATGGTCGCGAAATCCTGCTCGAGATCCCAGGGACAGCCGCGGTCCGGATCGCGCAGGGCCGCCATGATGAGGCGCAGCCGCTCGACCTGCGCGGCGGAATCGCCGGAGGCATCGAAGATCGCGTCGTCGAACGGCGCGTCCGGATGGTCTGGCCCCGGATGATCTTGCCCCGGATTGTCTGGCCCCGGATTGTCTGGCATCGTCCGTCCCCGTGGTGTCAGGTGAGGCGCGCGACCCTAGCCGCGCCAGTCCCGGAGTCCAGTCATGCCCGTCCTCAACCGGATCGCCGAGTTCGCGCCCGAGCTCGCAGAGTGGCGCCGTGCGCTGCACCGGCGGCCCGAGCTGCGATTCGACTGCCACGCCACCGCCGCCTTCGTGGTCGAGCGTCTGCGCGCGATGGGGGTGGACGAGATCCACGAGGGGATCGCGACGAGCGGCGTGGTGGCCCTGATCCGGGGACGGGGCGAGGGAGGCGTGATCGGGTTGCGCGCCGACATGGACGCCCTCCCCATGGACGAGAAGACGGGCGCCCCCCATGCCAGCGAGGTGCCGGGCGCGATGCATGCCTGCGGCCATGACGGGCATACCGTGATGCTGCTGGGCGCGGCACGCTACCTGGCCGAGACGCGCAACTTCGCCGGGACCGTCGCGCTGATCTTCCAGCCGGCCGAGGAGAAGGGGGGCGGCGCGGACGTGATGGTGCGCGAGGGCGTGCTGGACCGCTTCGACATCGAAGAGGTCTACGCGCTGCACAACGCGCCGGGGCGGCCGATCGGGGCCTTCGCCACCGCGCCGGGCCCCATCATGGCGGCCGAGGACGTGTTCGACATCCATGTCCGGGGGACGGGCGGGCACGCGGCGATGCCGCATCTCGCCCGCGATCCGCTGATCGCCGCGACCGCCATCGTCCAGGCCCTGCAGACCATTCCCAGCCGCAATCACCGTGCGCACGAGTCGCTCGTCCTGTCGGTGACGCAGATCCATGCCGGCAGCGCCGACAACGTGATCCCCGATACCGCCTGGATCAACGGGACCGTCCGCACCTTCGCGCCCTCCGTTCAGGCCATGGCGCGCCGCCGGATGGAGGAGATCGTCGCCGGCACCGCCGCCGCCCACGGGGTCGAGGCCGAATTGGTCTACCATGTCGAGTACCCGGCCACGATCAACGACCCCGCCCGCGCCGTCTTCGCGGCCGAGGTGGCGAGCGAGATCGGCCTCTCGGTCGAGCCGGCGATGGATCCCGAGATGGGGGCCGAGGATTTCGCCTACATGCTTCAGGCACGGCCCGGAGCCTATCTCTTCCTCGGCAACGGCGATTCGGCGGGTCTGCACGATCCGCGCTACGATTTCGACGATGCGGCCGCGCCCTACGGCGCCAGTTTCTTCGCCCGGCTGGTCGAGCGCGCCCTGCCGCGGGGGGAGGGATGATCGGAGGCCCGTGCGGGCTGGAACTCCGGCCCCGCCTCGTGGGATAGGAGGGCGGCGCTGCGGCGCCCGACCAGCAGACAGGGCCCTACCCCCCGTGACGAACCAACCCCTCGGCGGCAACGACCTCGCCCGGTTCTCGGGCCCGCAGACCTTCATGCGGCTGCCCGAGGCGACCTCGCCCGAGGGGCTGGACGCCGCGATCATCGGCGTGCCGATGGATATCGGCACCTCGTGGCGGTCGGGCGCGCGGATGGGGCCGAAGCAGATCCGCGAGCAATCGGCGATGCTGCGTCCCTTCAATCTGCAGACCGGGGCGGCGCCCTTCGACGGGCTGAACGTGGCCGATCTGGGCGACGTCGCGATCAACACCTTCTCGCTGGCCGAGACGATCCGCACCGTCTCGCGCAGCTACGACCGGATCCTGCGCCAGCCGCTGGTCCCGCTGACGCTGGGGGGCGACCATACGCTGTCGCTGCCCGTCCTGCGCTCGATCGCGCGGGTTCACGGGCCGGTCGCGCTGGTCCATGTCGATGCCCATGCCGACGTCAACGACACGATGTTCGGCGTGCGCGAATGCCACGGCACCTGGGTCCGCCGCGCGCGGGAGGAGGGGCTGCTGCGCCCGTCGAAGGTCTGGCAGATCGGCCTGCGCGGCACCGGCTACACGGCGGAGGATTTCCGCGAGGCGGCCGGCTGGGGCTTTCACATCCGGCAGGCCCAGCAACTGTGGCACCAGCCGCTCAAGGCGCTGGCGCGCGAGATCGCGGACCAGATCGGCGACGCGCCGGTCTATGTCTCGTTCGACATCGACGCGCTCGACCCCGCCTTCGCGCCCGGCACCGGCACGCCCGAGATCGCGGGCCTGACCACGCCGCAGGCGCTGGAGCTGATCCGGGGGCTGCACGGGCTGCGGATCGTCGGCGCCGACCTCGTCGAGGTGTCGCCCCCCTACGACATGGCCGGGACGACCGCGCTCACCGCGGCGAATATCGTCTACGAAATGCTCTGCGTCCTTCCGGGAGTGCCCTACAGATGAAATGGCTGGTCCTGATCGTCCTCGCGATCGCGGCGGCGCAGCTCTACGTGCGCCTCGCCCCGACCTCGCTCGAGACGTGGAACGTCGCCGGCCCCGCGAAGCCGCCGGGCGATTATTCGGGCCGCAACTGGTTCGAGGCGCGGCGCGCCGTGGCGCCCGACGTGCTCGGCCGGCTCGACGTCGTCGCCGAGGAGACCGCCCGCACCCGCCGGCTCGGCGGCGACCTGACCCGCGGGCCGGTGACCTGGGAGACGCGTTCGCTGCTCTGGGGATTTCCCGATTACACGACCGCCTGGCTCGACGAGCAGGGCAATCTCGCCGTCCTCGGACGCTCGCGCTTCGGCTACGGCGACGGGGGCGTGAACCGGCGCCGGGTGCAGGGCTGGCTGTCCCAGCTGGGGCTGACCGGATGATCGCGCCCGAGCGTCTCGACCAGATCCGCGAGCGGTTCGAGTATCTCGAGGCGCGGCTCAATGCCGGGCCCGCGGCCGACGAGATCGCCGCCCTGTCGCGCGATTATGCCGCGCTCCGGCCCGTGGCCGAGACGGTCGCGGGCTACCGCGCCCTGCTGGCCGAGATCGCCGAGGCCGAGGCGATGCGCGCCGATCCCGAGATGAAGGCCCTGGCCGAGGAGGAGCTGCCCGCCCTCCGCGCCCGTCTGGAAGAGACGGAGGCGGCGGTACGCGTGGCGCTGCTGCCCAAGGACGCGGCCGATGCCCGCCCCGCGATCCTCGAGATCCGGCCCGGGACGGGCGGCGAGGAGGCGGCGCTGTTCGCCGCGGACCTGATGCGGATGTACCAGCGCTACGCCGAGGGGCGCGGCTGGACCTTCGACGTGATCGAGGAGCAGGGGACCGAGATCGGCGGGATCAAGGAAGCGACCGTGCGGATCGAGGGCGAGAACGTCTTCGCCCGGCTCAAGTTCGAGAGCGGCGTCCACCGCGTGCAGCGCGTGCCCGAGACCGAATCGGGGGGGCGCATCCACACGTCGGCCGCGACCGTCGCCGTCCTGCCCGAGGCGGAGGCGGTGGACATCGCGATCGACCCGAACGATCTGCGGATCGACACGATGCGGTCCTCCGGCGCGGGGGGGCAGCACGTCAACACGACCGATTCGGCCGTTCGGATCACCCATGTCCCGACGGGGATCGTCGTCACCTCCAGCCAGAAGTCCCAGCACCGGAACCGCGATCTCGCGATGGAGGTGCTGCGCTCGCGGCTCTACGACATGGAGCGCAGCCGCGTGGAGGGCGACCGTGCGGCCGACCGGCGGGCCCAGGTGGGCAGCGGCGACCGCTCGGAACGGATACGGACCTACAACTTCCCGCAGGGCCGCCTGACGGACCACCGCATCAACCTGACGCTCTATTCGCTCGACAAGGTGATCGCGGGCGAGCTCGACGAGGTGATCGACGCCCTGACCGAGGAGGCGCAGGCCCGCGCGCTGGCGGAGGCGGAGGAATGACCCGCCGCGCCGCACCGGTCCGTGCCGGTGGAGATCCGGGGGCGCGCAGGCCGGGGATCGCCCGATGAGCGCCGCCGCGCTCCTGCGCGACGCGACGCACCGCCTGGCCGAGGCCGGGGTGCCCGATCCCGGGCGCGACGCGCGGCGGCTTCTGGCCCATGCGCTCGGCGTGGATCCGGGGCGGCTCACCCTGCACCTGTCGGACGTGATGAGCCCCGAGGCCGCGCGGGACTACACCGCCTATGTCGCCCGCCGCGCCCGGCGCGAGCCGGTCAGCCAGATCACCGGCAGCCGGATGTTCTACGGCCGCCGCTTCCGCGTGACCGCCGCGACGCTCGACCCCCGCCCCGAGAGCGAGACGCTGATCGAGGCGGCGCTGGCCGAGCCGTTCGAGCGGGTGCTCGACCTCGGGACCGGGACGGGCTGCCTGCTGCTGACGCTGCTGGCCGAGGCGACGGGCACGACGGGGCAGGGCGTCGACGTCTCGCCCGCCGCCCTCGCCGTCGCGCGCGCCAATGCCGAGGCGCTGGGGCTGTCCGATCGCGCCGCGATGATCGAGGGCGACTGGCTCGCCCCGGTCGACGGCGCCTTCGACCTGATCGTGTCGAACCCGCCCTACATCGCCCATCACGAGATGGCCGGCCTCGAACCCGAGGTGCGCGACTGGGAGCCGGCCCTCGCCCTCACCGACGGGGCGGACGGGCTCGGCGCCTACCGGGCGATCCTCTCCGCCGCGCCGTCCCATCTCGTGCCCGGCGGGCGCCTGCTGCTCGAGATCGGGCCGGAGCAGGGGGACGAGGTCGCGGCCATGGCGCTCGCCGCCGGGCTGGACGACGTCTCGATCGTCCCCGACATGGACGGGCGCGACCGGGTGGTGGCGGCGCGCGACGGCAGGAGCCTGCCGTTCTAGGGCGAAAGCCGGGGAAAACCCGCCGAAACCGCGCCGAACCCGGCCGGTTTGGCCTTGTAATGCGGCGGCCGGCATGTTTAGTCGGGTGCAGTCAGCGCGGCGAGGGCGGCGACCGCCCTCCACGCATGACCGGTCGTCAGATCAGTCGTGGGATCGTCCGCCTCCTCCGTTGGACCGGGGGTCGTCGGTCCCGGCCAACGAGCATCCTTCCTGACCCAGGCCGACCAGAGCGGCCCCGAGCAAGAGCCACATGAGATCTTCCAAATCCCGTTCGCGCGGCAACAAGAACCGCAACAACCGGCCCTCGGGCGGCAACGTCGTCAACCGGGTCTTCGACAGCTCCGGGCCCGAGGGCAAGGTGCGCGGCACGCCGCAGCAGATCATCGACAAGTACAACCAGCTCCACCGCGACGCCCAGCTCTCCGGCGACCGGGTCGCGGCCGAGAATTTCGCCCAGCATGCCGAGCATTACCTGCGCATGCTCGCCGAGGCCCAGCGCGAGATCGACAAGCAGCGCGAGGACCAGGAAGAGCAGAACCGCCAGCGCCAGGCCGAGCGCGACCGCGAACGCGCCGCGCGCCTGAAGGCGCAGGAAGAGGCGTCGGGCGGTGACGGCACCGAACCGCAGGGCGGCGGAGAGGATGCCGAGACCGCGTCCGGTTCGGGCGGCGGATCGGGGCGGAGCCGGCGCCGCCGGGCCGACCGGTCGGACGACGAGTCCCAGTCCGCCAACCAGGCCGATTCCTCCGACAGCGGTCTCGTCGACACGCCCGAGAACCAGGGCGGCGCGTCCGAGGGCGAGCCCGAGAAGAAGCCGCGCCGCGCCCGGCGCCCCCGCAAGGCCGCCGGCGACGGCGAGGGGCAGGTAGACGGCAGCCAGGATGGCGGCGATCCGCAGGCCGCGACCGGCTGACCGGACCACCATCGATCCCCTTGCGAAGGCCCCGCCCCGGCGGGGCCTTCTGCCGTTCCGGGGGCGCGCTTTGCCGGCCCCATGTCGCAAACCGGCGGGGCTATGGCGCAATTGCCCGCCTTGCAGTCTCCGCCTTCGGTAATGCACGGGAGAGAGGACCTGACCCCCAGGCGAGCGAGGACGCCCCGATGACCGATTCCGCGACCACCGAGAGCAGCGTCCCCGCCGGCTCCGCCGCCTCCGGTCGCCGCGCGCGCGGCGGCGGCGGCGCCGCCCGCCGGGCCGAGCGCACCTCCGTCAGCTACGAGAGCGCGCGCTTCATCGAGCGCAACGTACCCAATCTCGACGTCCTGAACGAGGAGGCGCTGAAGATCATCGAGCGCAACGCCGAGACCGTGCTCGAGGAGATCGGCGTCAACTTCGTCGAGAATCCCGCCGCGCTGGAGCTCTGGCGCGAGGCCGGCGCCGACGTGCGGGGCGAGCGGGTCCACATTCCCCGCGGTCTCGCCCGGCAGCTCTGCGCGACGGCGCCGTCCAGTTTCGTCCAGCACGCCCGCAACCCCGAGCGCAACGTCGAGATCGGCGGTCGCAACCTCGTCCTCGCGCCAGTCTACGGCCCGCCCTTCGTCCGGGACGAGGCGGGCGGCCGCCGCTACGCCACGATCGAGGATTTCCGCAACTTCGTCCGGCTCGGCTACATGTCGAAATGGCTGCACCATTCGGGCGGCACGGTCTGCGAGCCGACGGACATCGCGGTGAACAAGCGGCATCTCGACATGCTGCACGCCCACATGACCCTGTCGGACAAGCCCTTCATGGGCTCGGTTACCGAGCCCAGCCGGGCGCAGGACAGCGTCGATATGGCCGGGATCCTGTTCGGCAAGGACTTCGTGCAGGCCAACACGGTGATGACGAGCCTGATCAACATCAACTCGCCGCTCACCTTCGACGGCGTGATGATGGGCGCGCTCGAGGTCTATGCCCGCAACAACCAGGCCAGCATCGTCTCGCCCTTCATCGTCGGCGGGGCGATGGCCCCCACCACGGTGGCCGGCACGCTGACCCAGGTCCTGGCCGAGATCCTGGCCGGGGTCGCCTATTCTCAGCTCGTCCGGCAGGGCGCCCCCGTGATCGCGGGCGCCTTCGTCACCTCGATCGACATGAATTCCGGCGCGCCGACCTTCGGCACTCCCGAGGCGAGCCTCGTCACCTACGGCATGGGCCAGCTCGTGCGGCGGCTGGGGCTGCCCTACCGCTCTGCCGGGGCGTTCTGCGGCTCGAAGCTGCCCGACGCGCAGGCGGCCTACGAGACGGCGAACTCGCTGAACATGGGCCTGCTCTCGGGCGTGAATTTCATGCTCCATGCCTGCGGCTGGCTCGAAGGGGGCCTCGTCGCCTCGTTCGAGAAGTTCGTGATGGATGCCGACCAGCTCGGCATGCTGCACCAGCTGGCCCGCGGCGTCGACATGACCGAGAACGGCCAGGCGATGGACGCGATCCGCGAGGTCGGCCCGGGCGGGCACTATCTGGGCTGCGCCCATACCCAGGCCAACTTCAAGAGCGCCTTCTGGCGGACCGAGCTGCTCGACTACAAGCCGTTCGAGACCTGGGACGAGGAAGGCGCGCGCGACACGCGGCAGCTCGCCTCGGCGCGGGTCCGCAAGCTGCTCGACAGCTACCGCGAGCCGATTCTCGATCCCGCCGTGCGGCAGGCCCTGGACGCCTATGTCGCCGAGAAGAAGGCCGGGATGCCCGACGCCTTCGGCTGATCCGGCGCCGCCGGGCCGGGGCCGCGCAGCAGCGCGGCCTCGCCCATCAGCGCGGCCTCGCCCATCAGCGCGATCAGCACCTCGACATGACGGGCATAGGTATACTCCGCCGCCCGCGCGAGGCGGGCCGCTTCCAGCTCTGACTCCAGCTCGAGCAGCTGCACGATCGCGGCCCCCGGCCGCGCCGGCGTCCGGCCGTGCAGCAGGCGCGGCAGCGTCACGCCCCTGTCGTAGCGATCGAGCCCGAACCGGGCGGCGGTGACCAGCAGGCGCGGGCGCCGAAGACCGGCGATCCGAGTGGCGAGATCCAGCATGTGCGTCCCCTATGGCAATGCCCCGATTCCGCCACAATTGCACAAATGCGACCGACGTTGCGGGATCGGGCCGACAGGGCGATGCGGCAAACTCTCCGTAACCAATTGATAACGGGTGCCAAACGCTGGAGGCGGCGCGTTAACCTTGGGGTAATAGATACAACTTAAAGGATATTGGCGCGATTTTCGGGATGGGGAACGGGTGACGCGCATGATGACCAGACACGCCTTCGACGACCGCTACCGGCCCGCCATGCTGCCAGGCTGGGTTCCGGACGCGGTGCGGAACTACCTGCTGCATACCGATGCGGGCCAATCCATCCGCGCCATCGCGCGGGAGGCGGGGGTCCATCCCTCGACCATCCTGCGGCAGGTCCGCCGGATCGAGGGGCGGCGGGACGATCCGCTGGTGGACGAGGGGCTGCGCGATCTGGGCGCGCCGCCCGGAGGCCCCGACGACATCCTCTTTGCCGAGGCGCCGCGACTCGAGGCGGCCGCGCTGCCCATCCTGTCGGAACTCGACAATGGCGAGTCGATGCTCGCGCTTGCCCGCGGCTTGGATCGCGGCGTCGTCGTGCGCGACAGCGCGGGCGGAGAGCCCGAGCGGGTCGCCATCGTCGACCGGGCGCTCGCCCGGGCGATGGCCCTCGCCGAATGGATCGCCGCCTCCGATCCGGGGGCCCGGGTCCTGCGCTACCGCCTTACCGGGGCCGGGCGGTCGCTGCTGGGGGCCGCCCGGCCGGAGGCCGGCCTCGCCGAGGCGCCCGCGCCGTTCCGCCGCTCCGGCACGGGCGATCCGGAGGGCATGCTGCGGCACGCCCGGTCCGCGCTGGCCGAGAGCCCGCTCGTCTCGCTCGCGCGGCGGAGGGACAGGGACGGCCGGCCGTTCCTGTCGCGATCGCTCGTCGCGGTGGGCGAGCGGCTGCGCGAGGATTTCGAACTCGCCCGGCTGGAGGGCGATCCCGGGATCGACTGGCACGCGGCCATCGACGGCAGGGGGCCGGCCGACCGGCCCGACACCCCGTCCGGCCGCGCGGCGGACCGTCTGTGGCGCGCGCTGCGCGACCTCGGGCCCGGCCTCGCCGACGTGGCGCTGCGCTGCTGCTGCGAGCTCGAGGGGCTGGAGACTCTGGAACGCTCGCTCGGCTGGTCCTCCCGCTCGGCCAAGGTCGTGCTGCGGATCGCCCTGCAGCGGCTCAAGGCGCATTATGACGCCCAGGGGGCCTACGGCCCGGTCATCGGTTGAGCGGGCTTCCCCGCCGTGGCCCGAATCGGGTCGATCGGCGCCGCCTCGATCCTTCGCCCGGTAATAGGCCGGATAGGTTGACGATTTCTTGCCGGCGCAGCGCGGCGCGAACGATGGGGCGCGGCCGGCCCGCACAGGCGCGGGGGGTGGGACGATGCCACGCGATCACCCCGATCATGTCGGAAATCCGGCGCGATCGGTGCGCCAGCATGGAGACATCGCGTCAACACCGGGGCAGCGCCGTGACGGGGCCCCGACAGCTCAGGAGAGATCCCATGTTCCAGCCCGATCCCCGCCTCTTCGATGCCGCCGGTTGTGCCCTCGACCTCGCGCCCTGCGCGCTCGACCCCGCGCTGCGGGTCGAGACGGAGGACGGCTGGCGGCCCCTCGGCGCGCTGCGGCCCGGCGAGCGCCTGCACACCGTCGATGGCGGCCTCGCGCCGCTGCTGGACCTGCGCGCGATCCCCGGCCCGCAGGACGCGATCCGCGTGCCCGCGGGCGTGCTCGGCGCGGATGCCGAGACGCTGCTCTCGCCGGGCCAGGCGGTCCTCGTCGGCACCGGGGCGGCGATGGAATGGCTGAACGTGCCCGTCGCGCTCGCCCGGGCAGAGCATCTGGTCGGTCATCGCGGCATCGCCCTCCGCCGCGCGCGGACCACCGCGCTGGTCCGGCCCGTCTTCGCCGAGGAGGAATGCCTCTGGGCGGCGGGGGGGCTGCGGCTCTACGCGCCCGGGCGCGCGACGCTGCTCGGCCCCGACTTCTATCCCCTGCTCGACCGGGCCGAGGTCGCGGACATCCTGGGGTGAGCCATGCGGGAAGGGCAGGGCCGCCGCCCGGTTGGCAGCGGCCCGGGCGAGGTATAGATCAGGGGCGACCCCCCAGAAGAGGGACCGCGATGCCCCGCGACCTGAAGATCCCCGACCAGCGCCATCCCGAGAAGGCGCATCGCGCCGACAGCGCGGCGCAGCCCAAGAAGCCCGACTGGATCCGCGTGAAGGCGCCGACCTCGAAGGGCTACAAGGACACGCGCGAGATCATCCGCGAACACGGGCTCGTCACCGTCTGCGAGGAGGCGGGCTGCCCGAACGTGGGCGAATGCTGGAGCCAGGGCCACGCGACCATGATGATCATGGGCGACATCTGCACGCGGGGCTGCACCTTCTGCAACGTCGCCACCGGCCGTCCCGACGCGCTCGACGTGTTCGAGCCGGGGCGGGTCGCGGACGCGGTCAAGAAGCTGGGCCTCAACCACGTCGTCATCACCTCGGTCGACCGCGACGACGTGGACGATGGCGGGGCGGAGCATTTCGCCCAGACCATCCGCGCGATCCGCCGCCAGGCCCCCGGCACGACGATCGAGATCCTGACGCCGGATTTCCTGCGCTGCGGCCCCGAGGCGCTGGAGGTGGTCGTCGCCGCCAAGCCGGACGTCTTCAACCACAACCTCGAGACGGTGCCCGGGCTCTATCCCTCTGTCCGGCCCGGGGCGCGCTACTTCCATTCGCTGCGCCTGCTGCAGCGGGTGAAGGAGCTGGACCCTTCGATGTTCACCAAGTCCGGCATCATGGTCGGCCTCGGCGAGGAGGCGGCGCAGGTCCGGCAGGTGATGGACGACATGCGCTCGGCCGATGTGGATTTCCTGACCATCGGCCAGTACCTGCAGCCGACGCCCAAGCATCACGCGGTGGAACGGTTCGTGACGCCCGAGGAATTCGCCGGCTACGAGAAGGCGGCGCTCGGCAAGGGGTTCCTCATGGTCTCCGCCACGCCGCTGACGCGGTCCTCGTATCATGCGGGCGACGATTTCGCGCGGCTGCGCGCGGCGCGGCTGGCGAAACTCGCGCGCGCTTAACCCCGTCTTCAGGCGCGCGATGCCAACCTGTCCCCGTTCGAGAGGAAGGGGACGCAAGATGATGCGATGGCTGCTGGGTCTGACACCCGCAATCCTGTGCGCGGGCGCCACCCTCGCGGCGCCGGACCCGTCGGTCGGGGACGCGTTGCCCGCATCCGGGCTGTGCTGGGCGCTGCTGGGCGCGATCGTCGGGGCATTCTGGATGACCCGGCCCGACCTGCCGCGCCCGCCCGGGCGCCGGGCCCCGCCGACGCGCGACTACTCGCCCGCCGTCACCGCGGTTTCGACATCCGGCAGCGCGACGAGGTAGGCCGCGATCGCCGCGCGATCCTCGTCCGGCAGGCGCGCGGTATTGGCGATGACCTCGGCCATCTCGCCGCCGACGGAGTCGAAGTCCGGGGTCAGCCCGCTCTGCAGGAAGGCGGCGATGTCCCCCTCGGACCAGCCGAGCTGGCCGGGCGTGAGGCCGGGGATCCGTCCCTCTCCCGCCGGGTTCGGCCCGCCCGCCATCCAGCGCGACAGGTCCGGCCCGCCCAGCGCGGTGCGCGGGGTGTGGCATTCGCCGCAGTGGCCGAGCGCCTCAACGAGATGGCGCCCGTCCTCCGCCGCACCGGTCAGGCCGCCGACGACCGGATCGGGATCGAGGTAGAGCCGCTTCCACAGCCCCAGCCCGCGCCGGATGTTGAACGGAAAGCCGACCTCGTTGGCTTCCGACGGCGTCGCATCGGCGGGCAGGGTCCGCAGGAAGGCGACGAGGTCGACGATCTCGGCCGGCCGCGCCCGGATGTAGGACGCATAGGGAAAGGCGGGGTAGAGATGCGCCCCGTCCCGCCCGATGCCCCGCTGGATCGCGTTGGCGAGGCCCAGATCGCTCCACGCGCCGATCCCGTGCGTCTCGTCGGTCGAGATGTTGGGCGCGACGAAGGTGCCGAAGGGCGTGTCGAACCTCTGCCCGCCCGCCAGGACCGGGGAATCGCCCGGCTCGGCCTCCGGCGCGGTGTGGCAGCCGGCGCAGCCGGCCGCCCAGAAGATGCGTTCGCCCCGCGCCGGGTCCCCGTCCAGCCCCTCGTAGAGCGCGGCCGAGGCGGGGCGCGGCGCGCTGATCCACCAGAAGGCCGCGACGCCCAGAAGCCCGGCAAGGACCAACGCGAGGAGAGCGCGCATCAATCGTCCGCGGCGCGGTAGGTTTCGTGGCAGGACCCGCAGGCGCCGCCGAGCGCGCCCATCTGGGCCTGAACAGCCTCGACGCCGTCGCCCGCGACCTCTGCCATCGCGACGGCGGCCTCGTGCAGCGCGTCCGACTTGGCCATGAAGTCGTCCATGTTCTCCCAGATGGCGGGCAGGGCGCGGGTGTCGTCGATCTCCTCGCTGGAGGAGCCCTCGACCCAGTAGAACCGCTCGTCCAGATCCGAAAGACTGGCGAGGTTGTCCGCCGCGGCCTGCGCCGCCTCTGCATCGTAGTCCATGTTGCCGCGCGCCATGCCGCCCAGCACGCCGAGATTGGTCTGGTAGAGATGCATGTGGGATTCGCGGGCCTCGGCCGCGGCCTCCAGCGGGTCGCTCTGGGCGGCGGCGATGGTGGCGAGGCCGGCAAGGCCGAGGGCGACGAAAGCGGTGCGCATGGAAGTCTCTCCGGAATTGGGGCCGTCAGGCCATCGCGGCAAGACTAGCCCGGCGCCGCCGCATTCCCAGCCCCCGCATTTGCGCACAGCGACTCTCTCGAAATCAGCGGATGACGCGGCCCGGCAGGCGCTCGGACTGCATCCAGTCCGGAAGGAGCCCCCATCGCTCCGCTCCCCAGAGCGCGGCGCAGGCCGCGACGACGGCGAGCACCAGCAGCACCCGCGAGAGCGGCGGCGGGTGGCGCGCCCAGCGCGAGGCGCGCAGCAGCCAGTGGAACCCCATCATTCGAGCGCCCCCACGCGGGGCCCCGTCAATCCGACGTGAACCGCACCTTGCCGATATAGGGCAGGTTGCGGTCGCGCTGCGCGTAGTCGATCCCGTAGCCCACGACGAACTCGTCGGGGATCTCGAAGCCCGTCCAGTCCGCGCGCACGTCCACCTCGCGCCGTGTCGGCTTGTCGAGAAGGGCGATGGTCTTGAGCCGGCGGGGCGCGCGGTTCCGCAGCAGCCGTTCGACATGCGAGAGGGTGAAGCCGGTATCGACGATGTCCTCGACGACCAGCACGTCGCGGTTCTCGATCCCCGAGCGCAGGTCCTTGAGGATCCGCACCTCGCGCGAGCTCTCCATCCCGTCGCCGTAGGAGCTGGCCTCGATGAAATCGACCTCGACCGGCAGGTCGAGCTCGCGGACCAGATCGGCGATGAAGACGAAGCTTCCCCGCAGCAGGCCGACAACGACGAGCTGCTCGGATCCGTCGAACTCGGCGCGGATCTCCTTGGCCAGCGCCTCGATCCGGGCCGCGATCGACTTGGCGGAGATCATCTCGTCGATGACGTAGGGCGTCGTGTCGGGCATCGGGATCCTCGGCTGGCTGCGGCCCCGTTTCTGCGCCGGGCGGCCGGGGTTTGACAAGCGGTCCGACCCCCCCCCCGGGCAACGGGTCGCGGAAGGGGCGCCTTGAATCCCGGCGCGGCGCGGTCATCTTCGGACGAGAGACCGACCGCACGACAGACGAGCGACATGCCGACCCATTCCGAGACCCGCGTCCTGCCCTACACGGCGGACCAGATGTACGATCTCGTCGCCGACGTGCCGAGCTACCCGCGCTTCCTGCCCTGGACCGCCGCGGCCCGGATCCGGTCGCGCGAAGAGAAGGCCGACCACGAGGAGATGCTGGCCGACCTCGTCATCTCCTTTAAGGTGTTCCGCGAGAGCTTCGGGTCCAAGGTCCTTCTCTATCCTCAAGAAAAGCGGATCGACACGTCCTATATCGACGGCCCATTCCGCTACATGGACAGCCGTTGGCAGTTCCGCGACGTCGAGGGTGGCTGCGAGGTCCAGTTCCATGTCGATTTCGAGTTCAAGAGCCGCCTTCTACAGGGCGCGGCCAACATGTTCTTCATGGAGGCGATGAGCCGCATCGTCCGCGCCTTCGAACGGCGGGCGGCCGAGCTCTACGGCTGAGACAGCGCGCCGAGAAGCAGCCGCAGGGCGTGGTCCCGCGCCGCGGCACGCACCTCGGACCGGCCGATCGCGCCGAATTCCACGGTTTCCGTGCGCGTCCCGCCGGCCGTGGCGAGGCCGAAGCAGACGCGCCCCTCCGGCTTGTGCTCGGACCCGCCCGGCCCGGCGATGCCCGTCGTGGACACGGCGAGCGTCGCCCCCGCAGCCCGGCGGGCGCCTTCGGCCATCGCCCGCGCCACCTCCTCCGACACCGCGCCGTGGGCGGCGATCATCGCCTCCGGCACGCCCAGATGCGTGGTCTTGGCGGCATTGGAATAGGTGACGAAGCCCCGGTCGAACGCGGCCGAGGATCCCGCGATGTCGGTCAGCGCCGCCGCGACCAGGCCGCCCGTGCAACTCTCGGCGCAGGCAAGCGTCGCGCCTTGATCCGAAGCGAGAGCAATGACTTCCGCGGCGAGGTTCATGTCATCAGGACCCCGTGGGCGAGGGCGGCCAGCAGGACGACCCCGAGCGCCGCGAAGGCGCCTGCGATGAGGTCGTCGCCCATCACGCCCCAGCCGTCGCCGCGCCGGTCGGCCCATCCGACGGGCCCCGGCTTCCAGATGTCGAAGAGGCGGAACAGCGCGAAGGCCGCGATCCAGCCGGGCCAGAGCGCCAGGAGCGGTGCGCCGACATGCCAGGCGCCGAAGCCGACGGGCATCAGCGCGATCCACATCCCCGCCACCTCGTCGATCACGACATGGGACGGATCCTCCGCGCCGCTGGCCGCTACCTCGGCCCGGATCGCGGGCAGGCCGATCGCGACGACACCCAGCGTCGCGGCGACCAGCAGGACCGGTCCGCCGAGCCAGAGGATCGGCCAGGCAACGACCATCGCCGCAAGCGATCCCCAGGTGCCGGGGCCGGGCCGGAGGAGCCCCGCGCCGAAGAAGGTGGCGAGCGCCCTCACGGCCGCACCAGCGTGGCTGTGGCGAGCGCCGCGATCCCTTCCTCGCGGCCGGTGAAGCCCAGCCGCTCCGACGTGGTGGCCTTGACGCTCACCCGGTCCGGGTCCAGCCCCATGATCCCTGCCATGGTCGCCCTCATGTCATCGGCATGCGGGCCGATCTTGGGATGTTCGCAGACCAGCGTGACGTCGACATTCCCGATCCGCCAGCCGGCCGACCGCGCCAGGTCGCAGGCATGGCGCAGGAAGACATGGCTCTCCGCGCCCTTCCATCGCGGATCGCTGGGCGGAAAGTGCCGTCCGATATCCCCCGCGGCCAGGGCGCCGTAGAGCGCATCTGTCGCCGCATGCATCCCGACATCGGCATCGGAATGGCCCTGCAGGCCGCGCCCATGCGGCACCTTCACCCCGCAGAGCCAGACATGGTCGCCGGGGCCGAAGCGGTGCACGTCGTAGCCATTGCCGAGCCTTACATCCATGTCGCCTGACATCCCGTTGTTTCGACTTAGATTCTCTGCCGCGCGCGAGAGGTCGGCGGCGGTCGTGATCTTGAAGTTCGCGGCGTCGCCCGGTGTGACGGCGACCCGCAGGCCTGCAACACGGGCGATCTCGACATCGTCGGCCGCCTCTCCCTCCCAGGCGAGATGCGCCGCGAGGATCGCGGCAAGGTGGAAGCCCTGCGGCGTCTGCGCCCGCACCAGGCCGTCGCGGGGATGGCTTCCGGCGACCGCGCCGTCCGCGGCCTTCCAGAGCGCGTCGACCACCGGCAGCCCCGGCGCGGCGGCGGGGCCGTCCTCCAGCGCCGCGAGGACGCCGTCGATCACGGCTCGCGACACGAGGGGCCGCGCCGCGTCGTGGATCAGCACCCGCTCCGCCCGTCCCTCCAGCGCGCGCAGCCCGGCGAGCACCGAGTCGCGGCGCGTCGGCCCGCCGGCGACGATCTCGACGGCACCGGGATCTGCACCGAGAATGGCGCCGAGAGCGGCGTGGGCCGCGTCTGCATCCGCGACGACGACGACGAGGTCGATGCCCGGGTGCCCCGCGAAGGCCCGCAGGGCATGCGCCGCCACGGGCTGTCCGCCGAGGTCGCGCCATTGCTTCGGCACGCCGCCCCCGGCGCGGAGGCCGCGACCGGCGGCGACGATCAGCGCGGCTGTTCTCATCTGGCGGGACTTCCGGTAGCGGCCTCTCGCGCGTTACCTAGACCTGCGCGGCATCCGCTGCAAATCGCCGCCGGGCGGGACGAATCCCGCCCAAAATCTAGGCACCGCACGAAGACGAGGTGTCGCGGCACTGCCGCCATGTTGTGCCACACCCGGCGCTCGCTTACCTGACCAGAGAAACGCCCAAGGCCTGTGCACTTGACCACTTATTCCGCAGCATTCCGTCCGGACCTGCCGGCCCCCTTCGCCGGACGCGTGCCGGTCGCGCTCGCCCCGATGGCGGGAATCACCGACCTGCCGTTCCGCAACCTCGTCGCCGGATTCGGGGCGGGCTGGGTCGTGTCCGAGATGGTCGCGAGCCAGGAGCTGGTGCAGGGCCATCTCGGCATCCGCGCGAAGGCCGAGCTGGGCTTCGGCGCGGGCGGGACGGCCGTGCAGATCGCCGGCCGCGAGGCGCACTGGATGGCCGAGGCGGCCCGCATCGCCGAGGGGCAGGGCGCCGAGGTGATCGACGTCAACATGGGCTGCCCGGCCAAGAAGGTGACGAACGGCTGGTCCGGCTCGGCCCTGATGCGCGACCTCGACCATGCCGAGGGGCTGATCGCCGCCGTGACCGGCGCCGTGTCGGTGCCGGTCACGCTGAAGACCCGGCTGGGCTGGGACGACGGGCAGCGCAACGCCGCCGAGCTGGCCCGCCGGGCCGAGGGGGCGGGGGTCGCGATGGTCACGATCCACGGCCGGACCCGTTGCCAGTTCTACAAGGGGTCAGCCGACTGGGCCGCGATCCGCGACGTGGTCGAGGCGGTCCGCATTCCGGTCATCGCCAACGGCGACATCATCGACGCCGCGACCGCGCGCACCGCGCTGGCCCGGTCGGGGGCGGCCGGAATCATGGTCGGGCGCGGGGCGCAGGGGGCGCCGTGGCGGCTGGCCGAAATCGGCGCCGCGTTGAGCGGCGGGCGCCCGCCCGCGATCCCGCGCGGCGGCGATCTCGCCCGGCTGGTCGGGGACCATCACGAGGCGATCCTGTCCTTCTACGGGCGCGCGCTCGGCGTCCGCGTCGCGCGCAAGCACCTGGGCTGGTACATGGACGCGGCCGGCACGCCGGGCGAGCTGCGGCGCCGCGTGCTGACCGGCGGGGCGGAAGAGGTGCAGGCGCTGCTGCCCGACGCGCTCGCCGCGCAGGAGCGTGCCGCGTGAGTCCCGCCGCGATGCCCGGCGGGATCCCGGACCAGGCGCTGTGGAACGCGCTTCCGGTCCCGGCGCTGCTCATCGCCGAGGGCGAGGTGATCGCCGACCTCAACCCGGCGGCGGAACTCTTCCTGAACCTGTCCTCCCGCGCGGTGGTCGGGCACCCGCTGTGGGAGCGGGTCACGATCGGCGGCCCCCTGCAGGAGCCGCTGATGCGCGCCCGGGCGAGGGGCACCTCGCTGATCGTGAACGACATCGACATCGGTTCGGTCGAGCGGGCGCCCGTGCAGTGCAACATCCAGGTCGCGCCGCTGCAGGGCACCGACACGATGCTGATGATGATCTCGCCCCGCGACGTGGCCAGCCGGATGAGCCAGAACGCGGTCACGCTGAAGGCCGCGCGCTCGGCCATCGGCATGTCCGAGATGCTGGCCCACGAGATCAAGAACCCGCTGGCCGGGATCACCGGGGCGGCGCAGCTGCTGAGCATGAACCTCGAGGGGGGCGACCGCGAGCTGACCGACCTCATCGTCGACGAATGCCGGCGCATCGTGAAGCTGCTCGAGCAGGTGGAGGAGTTCGGCAACCTCTCGCCGCCGGTGCTGCGGCCGGTGAACCTGCACGACGTGCTCGACCGGGCGCGGGCCTCGGCCTCGGTCGGGTTCGCGCGGCACATGATGATCGTCGAGGATTACGACCCCTCGCTGCCCCAGACGCTCGCCGATGCGGACCAGCTGACGCAGGTCTTCCTCAACCTCGTCAAGAACGCGGCCGAGGCCGGCGCGAAGGGCGGGTCGATCCGGCTGCGGACCTTCTACGACAGCTCGCTCCAGGTGGTGCGCGCGGACGGCACGCGCGCCCAGCTGCCGCTGCAGGTCGAGGTGATCGACAACGGCCCCGGCCTGCCGCCCGACATCGCGGGGGACGTGTTCGAGCCCTTCGTCTCGGGCCGCGAGAACGGCACCGGGCTCGGCCTCGCGCTGGTGGCCAAGCTGATCGGCGGCATGGGCGGCTGGATCGGCGTCGACAGCGCGCCGGGCCGCACCGTCTTCCGGATTTCCCTGCCGCGCGCGCCGAAAGAGGCGCCCGGCGAGGGCGACATGACAACAGGAGAGACCTGATGGACGGCACGATCCTCGTCGCCGACGACGACCGCACGATCCGCACCGTTCTGACGCAGGCGCTGACGCGCGCCGGCTGCAAGGTGCATGCCACGTCCAGCCTGGTGACGCTGATGCGCTGGGTGGACGAGGGGAAGGGCGACCTCGTGATCTCGGACGTGGTCATGCCCGACGGCAACGGACTGGACCAGCTGCCCAAGATCGCCGAGGCGCGGCCGGGCCTGCCGGTCATCGTCATCAGCGCGCAGAACACGATCATGACGGCGATCCAGGCGGCCGAGAAGGAGGCCTACGACTACCTGCCCAAGCCCTTCGACCTGCCCGACCTGAT
This sequence comes from Wenxinia saemankumensis, assembly GCF_900141735.1. Classification (GTDB taxonomy): domain Bacteria; phylum Pseudomonadota; class Alphaproteobacteria; order Rhodobacterales; family Rhodobacteraceae; genus Wenxinia; species Wenxinia saemankumensis. The sequence continues at coordinate 255,322 of NZ_FQYO01000001.1, read as the reverse complement.
GAAGCGGGCGGCCCGCGCGCTGGAGGTGAAGCGCCGCCCGGTCCAGCCGGGCGCCAAGCCCGAGCCGGCGGCCGAGGCGGGCGATCTGCCGCTGGTCGGGCGCACCCCGGCGATGCAGCAGCTCTACCGGCTGGTCGCGCGCGTGATGAACACGCCGCTGCCCGTGCTGATCACCGGCGAGAGCGGGACCGGCAAGTCGCTGATCGCGCGCGCGATCCACGATTTCTCGGACCGGCGGGCGATGCCTTTCGTCACCGTCTCGGCCGCGGACCTCGCCGGGGCGGACGGCCCGTCCGGCGTCGTCGGGCGGGCGCGGGGCGGGTCGATCCTGTTCGACGAGGTGGGCGATCTGGGCGCCGAGGCGCAGGCCCGCGTGGTGCGGATGCTCGACGCGCTCGGCGACGGTGGGCCGCGCGTCATGGCCACCTCGCAGGGCGACCTGAACGCCCTGATCGAGGAGGGCAGCTTCCGGCAGGACCTGTTCTACCGCCTGTCGGGCGTCACCCTGTCGGTTCCGTCGCTGCGCGAACGGGTGGACGACATCCCGCTGCTGGCGGACCATTTCCTCGCCCGGGCCGAGCGCGACGGCTTTCCGCTGCGCCGCTTCTCGCGGCCCGCGCTCGACCTCGTGCGGGCCTATTCCTGGCCCGGCAACGTGCGCCAGCTGGAGCATACGGTCCGCCGTCTCGTCGCGACGGCCCCGGAGGAGGAGATCACCCGGCCCGAGATCGAGGCCGTGCTCGGCTCGCAGCCCGCGATGGAGCCGCTGAAGGGCGGCCAGCCGGGCGAGAAGCTCTCGGCCTCTGTCGCCAAGCACCTCAAACGGTATTTCGACCTGCATGGCGGCGCGCTGCCGCCGCCCGGCCTCTACCAGCGAATCCTGAAGGAGATCGAGATGCCTCTGATCGAGATCGCGCTCGACGCGACGGGGGGCAACCAGGCCAAATGCGCGGACCTGCTGGGCATCAACCGCAATACGCTCAGAAAAAAGATCACCGACCTCGATATTCAGGTGACACGCCGCCGCAAGTTGATGTAAAACCGCAACAGAGCCGTGGCGCGGGGGGCATAGTCCGCCCGCACCGACAAGAAACGGCCGCCGGGGCAACCCGGCACGAAGAGCGGTAGATCATCCAGGCGGGAAGCTCGCATGCGGCCCCGAACACCCACCAGCGGTGGGCTGTCGTCCTATATCCGGCCGGGTCACACCCTGACCCGGATCGACCGCTGGCGCCGCCAGCGGCGGACGCAGACCTTCTTCACCCTCGCCCTCGTGGTGTTGGGCCCGATACTCGCGGCCGCGACCTGGTTCGTGTTGGGCCCGCTCGACCAGGGCTCGACGGCGCCGATGCTGCGGATCGTCCTCCTCGGGGATTTCGTCTACGTCTCGGTCGTCGCCGCGATGGTGCTGCGCCGGGTGGCGCAGATGATCGCGGCCCGCCGTGCCCGCTCGGCCGGCTCGCGCCTGCACCTGCGGCTGACCGGCGCCTTCGCGCTGCTGGCGCTGATCCCGACCGTCACCGTCGCCGTCTTCTCGGTCCTGACGATCAATGTCGGGCTCGAGGGCTGGTTCTCGGACCGGGTCCGCAACGTCGTCGGCAGCTCGCTCGCCGCCGCGCAGGCCTACGAGGAGGAGCACCGTGTCGAGCTGACCCGCGATGCCCGCGCGCTGGCCCAGCAGCTGGACGAGGCGCGGCGCGAGAACTTCTTCATGTCCGAGGGCGAGCTGCGGCAGGCGCTCGGCCGGATGGAGGGGCAGATCCAGCGCGACCTGTCCGAGGTCTTCGTCATCGACGGGACCGGCGCGATCCGCGTCCGCGGCGCCCGGTCCTACGAGTTCGATTACGAGCGCCCGCCGGAGGGGCTGTTCGCCGAGGTCGAGGGCGGCGGCCTCGCCATCGTCGAGGACTGGGACAACAACGAGTTCCGCGCCCTCCTGCCGCTGGACAGCTTCGTCGACCGCTATCTCTGGGTCAGCCGCGAGGTCGACGGCGAGATCCTCGGCCTGCTGGACGACACGCAGGAGACGGTCGCCCTCTACGAGCAGCTCGAGGCGGACCGGGGCCGGCTGCTTTTCGAGTTCGGCCTGCTCTACATGGGGTTCGCGGCGCTGCTGATCCTCGCCGCGACCTGGCTGGGCCTGTGGTTCGCCGAACGGCTGTCGCGCCCCGTCGGGCGGCTCGTCAGCGCCAGCCAGCGGGTCGGGGCCGGGGATCTGGACGTGCGCGTGATCGAGGAGGAGGGCGACGACGAGATCGCCCAGCTCGGCCGCGACTTCAACGCGATGACCGCCCAGATCCGCGCCCAGCGCCAGACCCTGATCGACAGCGCCGCCCAGATCGAGCGGCGCCGGCGGCTCTTCGACAGCGTGCTGTCCTCGGTGACCTCGGGCGTGGTCGGACTCGACGAGAGCGGGCGCGTGACCTTCGCCAACCGCTCGGCCCGGCGGCTGCTCTATGTGGGCGAGGCGCAGGAGGACATGGCCCTTTCCGTCGCCGTCCCCGAATTCGCCGCCCTGTTCGAGCAGCTGCGGACCGAGGCGCGGGAGGTGGTGCAGGAGCAGGTGAACCTCGTCCGCGGCGGCAAGCAGGAGAGCCTGCTGGTGCGGATGAGCCAGCGCATGGCCGAGGATGGCGAGCTCGAGGGCTACGTTGTGGCCTTCGACGACGTGACCGACCTCGTGAGCGCGCAGCGCATGGCCGCATGGGGCGACGTGGCGCGCCGCATCGCGCACGAGATCAAGAACCCCCTCACCCCGATCCAGCTGAGCGCCGAACGGATCAAGCGCAAGTTCCGCCCCGAGGTGAGTGAGGCCGACAAGCTCGACCAGATGACCGACGTGATCGTGCGCCAGACCAACGACCTGCGCCGCATCGTCGACGAGTTCAGCAAGTTCGCCCGGATGCCCGAGCCCGACCGGATGCGCGGCGACCTGGCCGAGATCCTGCGGGACGCGGTCGCGCTGCAGGAGGCCGGCCAGCCCGAGGTGGCCTTCGACAGCCGCGTGCCCGAGGGTCCGGCCTGGGCCGATCTCGACAGCGGCATGATCAGCCAGGCGCTGACCAACCTCATCAAGAACGCGGGCGAGGCGACCGAGAGCCGGATCGAGGCCGGCGCGCCCGAGGGCTACGTCCCCCGCATCCGCGTCACCATGAGCACGGGACCGAGCGAGGCCGAGATCGCGATCGAGGACAACGGCATCGGCCTGCCCGAGGACCGGGCGCGGCTCTTCGAGCCCTACGTGACGACCCGCGCCAAGGGCACCGGCCTCGGCCTGCCCATCGTGAAGAAGATCATCGAGGAACACGGCGGCACGCTCGTCCTCGAGGATGCCGAGGCCTTCGGGGCGGAAGGCGGCGACATGCACCGGGGGGCGCGGGCGGTGATCCGCCTGCCGCTGGCGCAGGTCCTCGCACCCGAGGCCGAGACGAGCGCCGCATAAGCCATAATAACGAGAGGTAGTGACGACATGGGCGACATCCTGATCACCGACGACGAGCGGGACATCCGCGAGCTGATCTCGGACATCCTGAAGGACGAGGGCTACACGACGCGCCTCGCCGGCACGTCGGATCAATGCATGAACGAGATCGCGGCCGAGAAGCCCTCGCTCATGATCCTCGATGTCTGGCTCAAGGACAGCCGGATGGACGGGATCGACATCCTCAAGGCGGTCAAGCGCGACCATCCCGAGATCCCGATCGTCATCATCTCGGGCCATGGCTCGATCGAGGCGGCCGTCGCGGCGATCAAGCTCGGCGCCTACGACTACATCGAGAAGCCGTTCAACATAGACCAGCTGATGGTGGTGATCCGCCGCGCGATGGAGACGTCGAACCTGCGGCGCGAGAACCAGGAGCTGCGGCGCGGCGATACCGGCCCGACCGAGTTCCTGGGCGAGAGCGTGTCGTTCAAGTCGCTGCGCGGACAGCTCGACAAGGTGGCCAAGACCAACAGCCGGATCCTGCTGACCGGCGGCCCCGGCGCAGGCAAGGAGACGGCGGCCCGCTACATCCACCGCAACTCGACCCGCGCCGGCGGGCCCTTCGTCACCGTCTCGTCCGCGACGATCGAGCCCGACCGGATGGAGGAGGTGCTGTTCGGCCGCGAGAGCGCCGGCAAGGGCGTCGAGAAGGGCCTGCTGGAGCAGGCGGATGGCGGCGTCCTCTATTTCGACGAGATCGCGGACATGCCGCTCGGCACCCAGTCCAAGATCCTGCGGGTCCTCGTCGACCAGCGCTTCCAGCGCCTCGGCGGGACCGAGAAGGTGCAGGTCGACCTGCGCGTCATCTCCTCGACCATCCGCGACCTGCCGTCCGAGATCGAGGCGGGCCGGTTCCGGCACGAACTCTATCACCGCCTGAACGTGGTCCCGGTCGCGGTCCCCGGCCTCGACGACCGGCGCGAGGACATTCCGCTGCTGGCCGAGCACTTCCTCGGCGAGTTCAACCGTGGACAGGGCCTGCCGCTGCGCCGGCTGGCCGACGATGCCCGCGCGCTGCTGCAGACGATGGTCTGGCCCGGCAACGTGCGCCAGCTGCGCAACGTGATCGAGCGGGTGCTGATCCTGGGCGAGGGGGGCGGCGACATCACCGCGCGCGAGCTGCCCTCGATGGAGGAGACGGCGGGCGAGGAGGGGCGCGTGGTGCTGTCCGGCTCGCTCGCCACGATGCCGCTGCGAGAGGCGCGCGAGGCGTTCGAGCGGGAATACCTCCTCAGCCAGATCAACCGGTTCGGGGGCAACATCTCGCGCACCGCGGCCTTCGTCGGGATGGAGCGGTCGGCGCTGCACCGCAAGCTCAAGTCGCTGGGCGTGGTGACCGGCGCCAAGGGCGGCACGCGGATGGCCTATCTCGACGAGGAGGCGGTCTGAGGCCGCGCCGGAGGGCGACGGTCGGGGGCCGCGCCGCCGCCTGGGTCGAGGCGGGGCCGGAGGGCGCGGGCCCGCCGCTGGTGCTGCTGCATGGCGGCGGCTTCGACCGCGCCGACCTCAGCTGGGGGGCGGTGATCGACCGCCTCGCCGCCGAAAGGCGGCTGATCGCGCCCGATCTGCCGGGCTATGGCGGCACGGACGGGTTCGGCCGGCCGCACGATCTGGGCGACCTGACGGACTGGCTTCGGAAGTTCCTCGATCATCTGGGCCTGCCCCGCATCGACGTCGCGGGCCTGTCGATGGGCGGCGGCATGGCGCTGCGCCTCGCCCTCGACGCGCCGGAGCGGGTGCGGCGCCTCGTTCCCGTCGCCTCCTACGGGCTGACCGGGCGGCTGCCCTTCGACGCCGCCGCCCGGCGTCTCGCTCGGTCCGAGACGCGGCTCGCCTTCTACCACGCGGCCGCCGGCAGCGCGCTGGCGGTGCGGGCGGGCCTCTTCATGGCCGTCAGCCGCCCCTGGACCGTGCCGCGGGACGTGGTCGCCGAGATCCGCGAGGTCGCCGCCGAGCAGGCGGAGCGCCGCAGCTTCGGTGCCTTCCTCGCCGGCGAGCTGGCCGGGCAGGGACGCGGGCTGCGGGGCGACTTGACCGCGCGCCTGCCGGGCCTGACGCGGCCCGCGCTGTTCATCCACGGGGCCCGCGACCCGCTGGTCCCGCTGCGCCACGCCCGCGCGGCAACGGCCGCCATCCCGGGCGCCCGGCTGGTCGTCCTGCGTTCGGGCCACTGGCCGCCGCGCGACTGTCCCGGGCGCGTCTCGCGCGAGATCCGCGACTTCCTCGATGCGCCCGTGACGGGGTCCGACGCTGCGGCGCCGGGGGCAGGCGCGCGTTGACCGCCCCGCGGGGCTCTGCCACACCGGCCGGACGCGAAACCACGGAAGAGCGGCGATGAAGGTCATCATCTGCGGCGCGGGGCAGGTCGGCTGGCAGATCGCCCGGCACCTGTCGGGCGAGCGCAACGACGTCACGGTCGTGGACAACAATCCCGACCTCGTGCGCCGCGCCACCGACAGCCTCGACGTGAGCGGGATCACCGGCCATGCGAGCTATCCCGACGTGCTGGAACGCGCGGGGGCGCGCGACGCCGACATGATCATCGCGGCCACCCATTCGGACGAGGTGAACATGGTCACCTGCCAGGTGGCCCATTCCGTCTTCTCGATCCGGCGCAAGATCGCGCGGCTTCGGGCGAAATCCTATCTCGAGGCGATCTATTCCGACCTCTTCCGCGCCGATCACCTGCCGATCGACGTCGTCATCTCGCCCGAGACCGAGGTGGCCGAGGCCGCGCTGCAGCGCCTCGCCGCGCCCGCGACCTTCGACACAGAGAGTTTCTTCGACGGCAAGGCGCAGCTCCTCGGCATCGCGATCGACGCGGATTGCCCGATCGTGAACACGCCGCTGCGCCAGCTGACCGACCTGTTCTCGACGCTGCGCGCCATCGTCGTCGGCGTGCGGCGCGAGGGCCAGCTCTTCGCCCCGGAATCGAACGACCAGATCTTCGTGGGCGACGAGGTCTACGTCTTCTGCGTGACCGAGGACATGGGCCGCACGATCGAGATCTTCGGCAAGCGGCAGAAGCGGCCCGAACGGGTCGTCATCATCGGCGGCGGCAATGTCGGCCTCGGCGTCGCCCGCCAGCTGGAGAGCCGGACCGAACGCGTGCGGGTCAAGGTGATCGAGAAGTCCCGCGCCTTTGCCGAGCGGGCGGCCGACGCGCTGGACCGCACCATCGTGCTGAACGGCGACGGGCTCGACGCCGACGTGCTGGAGGAGGCGGGGATCGGCAATGCCGACGCGGTCCTGACGCTGACCGACGACGACAAGACGAACCTGCTCGCCGCCGTCCGGGCCAAGGGGATGGGCGCGCGGATGTCGATCGCGCTGACCAACGATCCCACGCTGGTCTCGCTGATGGGGCAGCTCGACATCGACGCCTATATCAACCCCCGCGCGGTGACGGTGTCCTCGATCCTGCGCCATGTCCGGCACGGCCGGGTACGCGGCGTCTATTCCATCGGCGACGCCGAGGCCGAACTGATCGAGGCGCAGGTCCTCGGCACCTCGCCCATCGCGGGCAAGACGGTGCGCGACATCGCCTTCCCCGAGGGCGTGCTGGTGGGCGGCATCCTCAAGGGCGACAAGGTGGTCAAGCCCGAGGGCGCCACGCGGATCGAGGAGGGCGACGTGATCGCGCTCTTCGCCCTCAGCGGCGATGTGAACGAGGTCGAGCGCCTGCTTCAGGTCTCGATCGACTACTTCTGACGCCATGCTGGAGCCGACCGGCCTCGACTCCTCCGCCCCGCCGCCCGCGGTCCGGCCCCGGACGCGGCAGCGCGTTCGGCATCTGACGCGTTTCGCGCGGCTGCCCTTCTACGTCCAGCTGCTCGCCCTCGCCTCGCTCGCGGCGGCCCTGCCGGCTGTCCATGCCCTGACCGGCGGGCGGGGGGGCACCGCGGCCGTGTTCGGCGCCGCGGCCCTGCTCGGCCTCGGCCTCTCGGTCCTGATCGGCCTCGCCTCCGTCACCGCGCCGACCTCGCGCAGCGCCCGCGGCCAGCTCGGCACGCTGGTCTTCGCCTTCGGCGCGCTGCCGGTGCTGATGGCGGTGCCCTTCGCCATAGCGCACGGGGCGACGACGATGCCGAAGGCCTGGTTCGAGATGGTCAGCGCCTTCACCACGACCGGAGCGACGGTCTACGACCATCCCGGCCGGCTCGATCCCTCGCTCCATCTGTGGCGGGCGACGGTCGGCTGGCTGGGCGGGCTGCTGATGTGGGTCACCGCGCTCGCCGTGATGCAGCCGATGAACATCGGCGGCTTCGAGGTGCGCTATGCCCGCGGCATCCGCGAGACCGATGCCGGTCTCGACCGGTTCCTGCGCGCCGCCGATCCGCGCGAGCGTCTGTCGCGCTACACGATCCGCCTCGCCCCGATCTATGCCGGGCTGACGGCCGTGCTCTGGCTCGGCCTCCTGATCACGGGCGAGGTGCCGATCGTCGCGATCTGCCACGCGATGAGCACCATCGCCACCTCCGGCATCTCGCCTATCGGGGGGACGACCTACGGCGCCTCCGGCCTGGCGGGAGAGGGTCTGATCGCGCTCTTCCTGCTCTTTGCCCTGTCGCGGGCGACCTATTCGCGCGGCCTGCTGCCCGACGACAAGACGCGGCTGATCGAGGATCCCGAGATCCGGCTCGCCCTCACCCTCGTCGGCGCGGTCACCGCCTTCCTCTTCCTGCGCCATTTCCTCGGCGCGGGCGAACCGATGGGTCAGAACGACGTGCGCTCCGCGCTCGCCGCGCTGTGGGGCGCGCTCTTCACCACGCTCTCCTTCCTCACGACGACGGGGTTCGAGAGCTTCTGGTGGTTCGGCGCGACGGAATGGTCCGGCCTGCCGACGCCCGGCCTGATCCTCGTGGGGCTCGCCCTTGTCGGCGGGGGCGTCGCCACGACGGCGGGCGGGGTGAAGCTGCTGCGCGTCTACGCGCTGTCGCGCCACGGCCAGCGCGAGCTCGAGCGGCTGATCCACCCCCATTCGATCGGCGGCTCGTCCCGCGAATCGCGCCGCATCCGCAAGCAGGGCGCGCGGATCGCATGGATCTTCTTCATGCTCTTCGCGATCTCGATCATGGTCGTGATGGGCCTGCTCGCCCTGACCGGCGTCCAGTTCGAGACGGCGATGGTCCTGTCGGTCGCGGCCCTCTCCACCACCGGGCCGCTGGCCGAGGTGGCGGGCGAGTTCCCGATCTCCTATGCCGGCATTCCCGACAGCGCCCGCGCCGTGCTGGCCGGGGCGATGGTCCTCGGCCGATTGGAGCTGCTGGCCCTGATCGCGCTGCTCGACCCGCAGATCTGGCGGTCCTGACCGCCGGCCCGGCTACGGGCAATGGTGGAAATCTGGGGCTGGAAACCCCCCCGATGGTCCGACATAGTGTCACCGGACAATCCGTGAACGATCCGGCGGCCGCCGAACGGACAAGGCGGCCCGGCAAGAAGAACGAGGGGGGGCGATGGCCTCGGACAAGCAGAACCTGCAGGACGCGTTTCTCAACCACGTCCGCAAGATCAAGGTGCCCGTCACCATCTTCCTGATCAACGGCGTGAAGCTGCAGGGCGTGATCACCTGGTTCGACAGCTTCTGCGTGCTGCTGCGCCGGGACGGCCAGTCGCAGCTCGTCTACAAGTCGGCGATCTCGACGGTGATGCCGTCGCAGCCGATCAACCTCTACGACAGCGAAGAGTAGCGGCTTGGAGGAACATGCCCCGCCCGAGACCCGGGCCTGGGTGATCCACCCCGAGATCAAGAACGACCAGGACCGGCGCGAGCCGGCCCCGGCGCTCGACGAGGCGGTCGCGCTCGCCGCCGCTCTTCCCGGCCTCACCGTGGCGGGGTCCGAGATCGTGCGCCTGCCGCGCGTCCATCCCGGCGCGCTGTTCGGCTCCGGCAAGATCGAGGAGCTGGGCGCCCGGATGAAGGCCGAGGAGGTCGACCTCGTCCTCGTCGACGGCCCGGTGACGCCGGTGCAGCAGCGCAATCTCGAGAAGGAATGGAAGGTCAAGCTGCTCGACCGGACGGGGCTGATCCTCGAGATCTTCTCCGACCGCGCCCGCACCCGCGAGGGCGTGCTGCAGGTCGAGATGGCGGCCCTCAGTTACCAGCGCACGCGGCTCGTCCGCGCCTGGACCCACCTCGAACGCCAGCGCGGGGGCCTCGGCTTCGTCGGCGGCCCCGGCGAGACCCAGATCGAGGCGGACCGGCGCGCCATCGACGAGCAGCTGGTCCGGCTGCGCCGCCAGCTCGACAAGGTCGCGCGCACCCGCACCCTCCACCGCGAGGCGCGGGCCAAGGTGCCGTTCCCCATCGTGGCGCTGGTCGGCTACACCAATGCGGGCAAGTCCACGCTCTTCAACCGCCTGACCGGGGCGGAGGTGATGGCCAAGGACATGCTCTTCGCCACGCTCGACCCGACCATGCGCCGGATCGAGATCGCGGGCGGGCAGACGATCATCCTCTCGGACACGGTGGGCTTCATCTCGGACCTGCCCACGGAACTGGTCGCGGCCTTCCGTGCGACGCTGGAAGAGGTGCTGGACGCCGACCTGATCCTCCATGTCCGCGACATCTCGCATCCCCAGTCGGCCGAGCAGGCGGCCGAGGTCGAGACGATCCTGGCCGGACTCGGCGTCGCCGAGGACACGCCGAAGATCGAGGTCTGGAACAAGATCGACCGGATCCCCGCCCAGGACCGCGAGGCGGCCCTGACCACGGCCGGCCGCAAGGAGGAGATTCACGCCATCTCCGCCTGGACGGGCGAGGGGGTCGAGGAGCTGACCCGCGCCGTGGCCGAGCGCCTGCGCCCGCCCACCACGCGCGAGACGCTGCACCTCGCCCATGCCGAGGGCCGCGCCCGCGCCTGGCTCCACGAGGAGGGCGTGATCGAGGCCGAGCGCCCGACCGAGGCAGGGACCGAGATCGACGTCCGCTGGACCGCCCGCCAGAAGGAGCGGTTCGCCCGGCTCTAGGACGGCGCCGGCGCCGGGGACCGCGGAACGGACGCGGTCCGCCCTCCTTTCCCGCTCTTATCTTGCCGGAAATACTTCGGGGGAGTCGCCGCAAGGCGACGGGGGCAGCGCCCCCCGGCCGCACGCGGGAGTCCGGCCTAGCCCTCCGGCAGAAGGCGGATCGTCCCGATCCCGGCGGCCCGGGCGAGGGCGGGATCGAGCGACATCGGCAGGTATTCCCCGCGCCGCCACAGCTCGCCGATATCGTCGTAATGGCGCGACAGGAAATGGCCCGACTGGCCGGTCGAGATCACGAAGACCGAGCTGTCGGGATCGGCGAAATCGTAGACGCCCCGGTAGCCCGCCGCATGGACGTTCCGGAACGGATGCGCCGGATCGCCGGAGGTGCGGCCCCGCATCAGCGTGTTGTCCCCGCCGGAGGTCGATTGCCGGATGTTCACGAACCAGTTCAGCACCGGCACCGCGCCGAGGGTCTGGTGGTCCTGCGCCGCCTCGTGCGCGTCGCCCCAGCGCAGGCTTTCCAGCTGGGGTCCGTATTTCTCGCCGATCCAGACGAGCGCGTCGTCCAGCGCCATCCGTGCGATGTCCGAGCAGCTTTCCTCGGGGGCGGACTGCGTCACGTCGCACCAGGCCGACGCGCCGCCCGCATCGCGGAACACCCGCTCGATGAAGAGCGGCTCGACATGGGTGAACTCCTCGGCCAGCGGGCCGAGCTCGTCGCGGATCAGCCGGTCCTGCAGGGCGCGCATCCAGGCGGCGTAGATCAGGGGCTCGGGCATGTGCTCGTTCATCTCGCCGTTCCACTCGGCCAGGAGGGCGAGCGCGCGTTGCCGCTGCCGTTCGGCCGTGCCCTCCGGCGCGCTCTCGCCGGTGAACCACAGATCCGCCCCGACCAGCGGCAGCAGCGCGCGGGCGGTGTAGCTGACCGTGTCGAGCTGCGCCTCGATCATGGAATCGCGGGTATGGACCTCGCGCTCCTGCATCAGGAAGCGCCAGCGCTCGATTCGCTGGCTGTCGCCCCAGCGGAAGCTGACATGGCGCGGGAAGGGGGCGTCGATGACCTTGTTGTTCGTGTTGCCGACGAGGCCGCCCGCCGGCTCGACCCATTCGGGATTGTCGGCGTAGTCGTAGAACCCCTGCCATCGGTTCTCGGGCAGGTAGCCGTAGGTCGGGATCCGGCCGAGCGACTGGTGGGCCGGATCGCGGACCGGCATCCGCCCCATCAGCTTCATGCCCACGCGGTTGCGGTCGGCGACGGTCAGCATCTGCGAGGGGGCGACGAACATCTCGCCCGCCGCGATCGCCTCGCGTACGTTGTGCGCCTGCATGAGGGCGAGGCCCGCGCTCATCGTCGTGTCGTCGGTGGCGAGCGCGGTCCACGAGATCGAGGTGACGTGCCCCGGCGGGCGGATCGTGCCGAGATCGAACTGCTCGGGCGGCAGGACCACGCCGGTCTCGGTCCGCTGGACCTGCACCGTCACCGGCTCGCCCTCGGCCACGAAGACGATCCGCTCCTCGGTCTCGAAATCGGCCCAGCCGCCCGGGGTGCGGTACTGGCCGGCATCGGCCGGGTTCACCTCCTCGATATGCACGTCGGTATCGTCGAGATAGGACGAGGTGATGCCCCAGCCGACATCCTCGGACCGGCCGGTGAGGATCAGCGGCATGCCGGGAATCGTGCCGCCGATGACGCCGCCGCTCTCCAGCTCCACCCGGGCGAGGTACCAGATCGAGGGTGCGGTCAGCCCCAGATGGGGGTCGTTCGCCAGAAGGGTCGAGCCGGTGGCCGAGCGCGAGGGCCCCGCCGCCCAGCCGTTCGAGGCGCCCGCCAGCTCGCGCCCCCAGAGCGGCGAGAGAGGGTCGCGCGGCGCGGGCGTCGCGGCCGCGTAGCGCGGCACGTCCTCGACGAGGGCGGCGTAGCGGGGCAGGGCGGCGGTTCCGGGGCCGGGAATGTCGGGCAGGATGTCGGCCAGTCGCTCGGGCTCGACCAGCAGCGAGGTGCGGGCGCGCAGCACCTCGTCCGCGAGATGGGCGTTCAGCTGCAGCGCCATCAGCTTGAGGATGGCGAGGCAGTCGACCTCGGTCCATTGCGCGACGGGATGGTTGAAGATCCACATCTCGGGCGCGCCGCGGCCGCGCGCCCCCTCGTTCACCTCGCCGATCCAGGCGTTCACTCCGTCGGCATAGGCGGCGAGCATGGCCCGCGTCTCGTCGGTCTGGTCGTCCAGTGAGGCACGCGCCGCCTCGTAGAGGCCGAGATGCTTCAGCAGCATGTCGGTCCGCAGGGTGCGGGCGCCGAAGAGCTCGCTCAGGCGGCCCTGCACCGTGCGGCGCAGCATCGTCATCTGCCAGAACCGGTCCTGCGCATGGGCGTAGCCGAGGCCGAAGAAGACGTCCGCGTCGGAGGCGCCGAAGACATGCGGCACGCCCGCATGGTCGCGCACGATCTCGACCGGGGCCGAGATGCCGGCCACTTCCTCGACCCCGTCGTAATCGACCAGCGAGCGCGAGGCGAACCAGTAGACCAGCAGCACCCCTCCCGCGATCAGCACCACCAGCCCGGTGGCGAGACGCAGGAGCCAGCGGAAGAGGACGGCCATGGGCGGGGCTTTCTTGACGGTCGGCAGCGTGCGGTTAGCTACCTGCCCGATGGACGAAAGGGAAGCGCGCCACCCGCGCCGGCCCTGTCACGACGAGGGGAGATCGCCATGGCGAAGATCGCGTTCCTGGGGCTTGGGGTCATGGGCTACCCGATGGCCGGACATCTGGCGAAGGCCGGACACGAGGTGACGGTCTACAACCGCACCGCGGCGAAGGCCGAGCGGTGGGCCGACGCGTTCGGCGGCCGCGCCGCCGCGAATCCGGCCGAGGCCGCTGCGGGGCAGGATTTCGTCATGGCCTGCGTCGGCAACGACGACGACCTGCGCGCGATCTGCACCGGCGCGGACGGCGCGCTCGGCGCGATGTCCGAGGGGGCGGTCTTCGTCGATCACACGACGGTCTCGGCGGGCGTGACCCGCGAGATGGCCGAGGCGGCGGGCCAGCGCGGAATCGCCTTCGTGGACGCGCCGATCTCGGGCGGGCAGGCCGGCGCCGAGAGCGGCCAGCTCGTCGTGATGTGCGGCGGCGATCAGGAGGCCTTCGACCGCGCCGCGCCGGTGATCGAGGCCTATGCCAAGCTCTGCCGCCGGCTCGGCGGATCCGGGGCGGGTCAGATGACCAAAATGGTCAACCAGATCTGCATCGCGGGGCTCGTCCAGGCCCTGTCCGAGGGGCTGTCCTTCGCGCAGAAGGCCGGGCTCGACGGACGCGCGGTGGTCGAGGTGATCCAGGGCGGCGCGGCCGGGTCCTGGCAGATGGTGAACCGGCACGAGACGATGCTGGACGGGCGGTTCGACCACGGCTTCGCGGTCGACTGGATGCGCAAGGACCTTGCCATCTGCCTCGCCGCCGCGGACGAGGTCGGGGCGAGCCTGCCGGTCACCGCCCTGGTCGACCAGTTCTACAAGGACGTGCAGAAGATGGGCGGCGGGCGCTGGGACACCTCCTCGCTGCTCGAGCGGCTGGACTGACGCGGCTGGATCGACGGCGCCCATGCCCGGGGACGTGGCCCCCGGGCGGGCCGGCGGCCGGAGTATTTGCGGCAAGATAATGGAGGGGGCGACGGTCCGGTCCGCCCCGGATGTCCGGGATACCGTCGCGCTGCTCTCGCAGCTGGACTGAAGGCCCTCCTGCCCGGCGACGGGGCCCCCGGGCGGGCCGGCGGCCGGAGTATTTGCGGCAAGATAATGGAGGGGGCGACGGTCCGGTCCGCCCCGGATGTCCGGGATACCGTCGCGCTGCTCTCGCAGCTGGACTGAAGGCCCTCCTGCCCGGCGACGGGGCCCCCGGGCGGGCCGGCGGCCGGAGTATTTGAGGCAAGATAAGGGAGGGGGCCGCGCTTCACGCCTTCCCCGGTCGCCGGGATACCGCCGCGCTGCTCTCGCGGCTGGACTGACGCTCCTGCCCGGATGTGGGATCCCCGGGCGGGCCGGCGGCCGGAGTAGTTGGGGCAAGATAAGGGACGGGGTGGCGGATCAGTCCGCCCCCGATCGTTCCGGGTCGATCCGGACCGAGGCCCGCATCAGGACGAAGGCCAGGACCGAGCAGACCAGCACGCCCCAGAGCAGCGGGGTGGGCGTGCCGTCGAACATCAGCCCGATCGGGGCGGCGATGGCGACGGCCAGCACGGTCGAGACCGCGCCGATCACCGAGCTCGCGAGGCCCGCGATATGGCCCAGCGGCTCGAGCGCGAGGGCGTTGAGATTGCCGAAGGTCAGGCCCGCCGCGGCCAGCACGATCACCTGCCAGGCGAAGAACAGGCCGAAGGGCGGCAGCTCTCCGACGACGCCCGTCCATTCGAGGGCGAGGAGCGCGAGGCTGGCGAGGGAAAGCATGGCATAGGCGAAGATCGCGATCCGGCGCATGCCCAGCCGCATGACGAGGCCCGCATTCGACACCGTCCCGACGCCCGAGAGCAGGCCGCCGATCAGGAACCAGACGGGGAAGCTCGCCTCCATGTCGTAGCCGGTGACGTAGATCTGCGCGATCGAGGAGAGGAGCGCGAACATCTGCCCGAAGCCGAGCGTCAGCACGGCGAGATAGATCACGACCACCCGCTGCGAGAACACCTCCTTCAGCGCCGATCTCATCGTGCCGATCCGCACCGGACGCCGGCGCCCGGGCGGCAGCGTCTCGGGCTGGCGCAGGTTGAACCAGGACGAGGCGACGACGGCGAAGATGCAGTAGGCGATGAAGAGCGCACGCCAGCCGAAGCCGTCGGTGATCAGCACCCCGACCGAGGGGGCCGCCGCCGGGATCAGGATGAAGACCATCATCACGAAGGACATGATCTGCGCCATCCGCCGCCCGCCGTAGAGGTCGCGCACCATGGCGAGGATCGCGATCCGCGGCCCCGCGGCGCCGAGGCCCTGGAGGACGCGCGCCGCCAGCAGCGTCTCGAGCGAGGTCGCGACCGAGGCGAGCAGCGCGCCGACGATGTAGAGCGCGATGCCCCCGTTGATGATCGCCTTGCGCCCCAGCGCGTCCGAGAGCGGGCCGGCCGCGAAAGTGCCCAGCCCCATGCCGAAGACGAAGGCGGTCAGGATCAGCTGCGCGCGGTTGGGATCGTCCGGCGTCAGCTCGGCCGCCATGTCGGGCAGGGCGGGGAGCATCGAATCGATCGAGAAGGCGACGATGGCGAAGAGCAGCGCCGTCATGCCCACGAATTCAGGGCGCGACAGGCGGCGACCGGGCGGGGCGGGCCGGTCGAGATCGGTCTCGGTCGCGTCGGTCATTGCGGATCCTCCCCGGCGCCCTCGGCCATCATCTCGTCCAGGACCTTGATCCACAGGTCGGTCGGCTGCGCCCCCGGCACAGCGTGGCGCTGGCCGACGATGAAGGTGGGCACCCCCGTGATCCCCATCTCGCGCGAATGGGCGTCGCGGGCCCGGATGTCCGCCTCGTCGGCGTCGCTGTCCAGCAGGCGCGCGATCATCGCCGCGTCGAGGTCCAGCCCGTCGGCGATGTCGCACAGGACCTCGCGGTTCCCGATGTCGCGGTGGTCGACGAAATAGGCGCGGAACAGGGCCGAAACGGCGGCAGTCTGGCGCTGCTCGATTCCCGCCCAGTGGATCAGCCGGTGCGCGTCGAGCGTGTTCGGCACGCGCGGGATCGCGTCGAAATCGATCTCGATCCCGGTCTCGGCCGCAGCGTCGCGGACCGCCCGGTAGGCCTGCGCCGCGCCCTCCGCCCCGCCGAACTTGGCGGCGAGATACGCGGCGCGGTCCATCCCCTCTCGCGGCATGTCGGGATTGAGCTGGAACGGGTGCCACTCGATGGCGAGCGGATGGGTCGGGCGCGCCTCGAGCGCGCGGTCGAGCCGGAGCTTGCCGATGTAGCACCAGGGGCAGATCGGATCGGACAGGATGTCGAGACGGACCATGGCGGCCTCCCTTGCGCGGGTGCGGGCCGGCGGCGATGGTCGGCGCTGTGGAAAGTGGAACGCCCCGGACCTAGGGCCGGGGCGCGCGGAGGGCAAGGCGGGGCAGCGCCCGGATGTCAGTCCTCGCGGCCGACGGGCGGCTGGGGCGTCTCCTCGTCGCCGAACTTGGAATCGTCGGAATAGGCGTCCTCGTCGGGCGACATCTCGCGCCGGCTGGCCATGATGCGCTCGTTGTCGTTGGTCTCGTCCGTCATCACGTCGGCGGGCACCTCGCCGCGCGCCCAGTCGGCGATCTCGTCGCGGGCGATCTTCTGGTCGCGCCCTTCCGTGGCGGCGAGCAGGTCGCGGAAGGCATCGAAATTGCCGTCCGTATCCGCGACCTCGTCGCGGTCGAGCTCGGGCCAACGGGTCTCGATCCGGTCGAGGAAGGACACCCAGTGGGTCTCGATGGTGCTCCAGTTCATGGCACGGCTCCTTTGGTCGTTGTCAGGCGCAACGGGAAGCGGGCGCGAGGGGTTCCGGCGTCGTGGAGGCAAAACGGGGGCCGCGCGGGCCCCCGTCGTCGTGATGGATCGCCGTCCTCACTCGGCGGCGGTTTCCTCCCACCACCAGACGTCGGGCTGCCAGCCCGGCCAGTCGCCGAAGAGCGGCAGCTCCTCGGGGTAGTGCAGGTTCGCCGAATGGGCGAGACGGCTGATGTTCCACTGGTAGATCGGGATGACGTAGCGCCCCGTCGTCAGCACCCGGTCGAGGGCCTGCGCCGCGGCGTAGAAATCCTCGGTACTGGCGGCGGCGAGCAGCTCGCCAATCAGCCCGTCGATGGCGGCGGAGCGCACGCCCATCAGGTTCCGCCCGCCGGGCTCGTCCGCCATCTCCGACCCCCAGTAGAGATACTGCTCGTTGCCGGGCGACAGCGACAGGCCGCGCTGGAAGTAGGTCATGCCGAAATCGTAGGCGTCCGTGCGCTCCTTGTACTGGGCGCTGTCGACCACCGTCACCTCGGGCACGATGCCGAGCCGCTCGAGCGACTGGGTGTACATGTCGATGATCGAGGCGTTCTCCGAGCTGCCCGATTGCAGCAGGATCTCGAAGGCGAAGGGCTCGCCGCCCTCGTTGCGCAGCGTGCCGTCCTGCACGCTCCAGCCGGCCTCGTTCAGAAGCTCGAGCGCGGTGCCGATATTGGCGCGGTTGCGCTCGGTCCCGTCCGAGACGGGCAGGGCGTAGCCCTCCATCGCGCCGGGCAGCAGGTCGGCCTCGTACTCGGCCAGCAGCTCGGCCACGCGGCCCTCGGCCGGCCCCTCGGTCATCCCGAGCGGCGAGTTCGAGAAGTAGGACGTGATCCGGGGCTGGGCGCCGCCCGTCACCGCGTCGTTGATGAACTCGAAGTTGAAGGCCTGGATCATCGCCTCGCGCACGCGCCAGTCGTCGAACGGCGCCTCGCGCGTGTTCATCACGAAGCCGGTCATGCCCGTGGGCCGCGCATGGGGCAGGACCGACAGCACGACGTCGCCCTCCTGCACGGCGGGGAAGTCGTACTGGCTCTCCCAGCGCGCGACGTTGAACTCGCGGTTGGAATTGACCTCGCCGGTCTTGAACGCCTCGAAGGCCGCCGTCTCGTCGCCGAAGAACTCCATCCGGATCGTTTCCAGATTGTAGAGCCCCTGGTTGAACGGCACGTCCCAGCCCCAGTAATCGGGGTTGCGGGTCAGCTCGACGAATCGGCCGTATTCGTAATCGCTGATGATGTAGGGCGACGAGACGATCGGCACGACCTGCCCGTCCGATTCGGCGAAGTCGATCCCCTCCCACTGCGACTTCTTGAGAATCGGTCGCATCCCGGCCAGCAGCGCCAGCTCGGCATTGTCCTCGGCGAAGGTGAAGCGGATGCCCCGTTCGCCCACCTGTTCCATGCTCTCGACCTGGGCCCAGAAGCCGGCATAGCGCGGGTTTCCCTCGGTCCCGAGCGTCTCGTAGGACCACATCACGTCCTCGACCGTCACCGGAGAGCCGTCCGAGAACTCGGCCTCCGGCCGCAGGGTGAACTCGACCCAGGACCGGTCCTCGGCGACCTCGATCGTCTCGGCCAGCAGCCCGTAGAGCGTGAAGGGCTCGTCCAGGGTCCGCGCCATCAGCGTCTCGCCCTGCAGCGAGCGCAGCTGCCATGGCACGGATCCCCTGCGGATGAAGGGGTTGAGGCTGTCGAAGGACCCGATCTCGGCGGTCACGATCTCGCCCGTGCCGGCGGGGGCGTCGGGATTGGCATAGGGCAGGTGGTCGAAGTCCGGGCCGAGCGCCGGCTCTCCGTACATGGCGATGCCGTGGCTGTCGGCGAAGGCCGGCCCGGCGGCGAGGCCGAGGGCCAGCGCGGAGGCGGCGAGCGCCCTCCGCAGCGGACGGCCCCGCCCGGTTGGTTGCGATGTCGGCATTGCGACGGACTCCCTGCTCCGGTGTTCTGGTTGGGACGGAGCGTAGACGGCCCGAATTGCGCTGGCAAACTTTAAGCTTGGCCAACGGCTTGTCATCGCTTATAGAGAGAGCACTGCTCGATAGGTTTCTTGCCTGTATGAAACCTGCCTCAATAACTCAACGCCCGCCTCGTGCGGGCGTTTTTTTATGCACGGCGCGGTTTTCGCGCCGGCGACTCGCCCCCGGCGAATCCCGCGGGGGGCCGGCAGCGATCCCGCCCGCTGCCCGGCGATTGTTTCCATATCGCGGCCCGAACGTGTCGAAATTGAGGCAGGTTCGGGACGCCGCCGTGACCCTTGCGACGGGCGCGTCTTCTGCACTGCAGCGCTTCACAGGCGCCGCGGGAGGGCTATGATCGGCGCGACCGACCCAAGGAGCGCTCCCATGTCCCGTCTGACCGGCAAGACCGCCATCGTCACAGGCTCCAATTCCGGCATCGGCCTCGGCGCCGCCCGGGCGCTGGCCGCGGCGGGGGCGGACGTCGTTCTCAACTCCTTCACCGACCGGGACGAGGATCACGCGCTGGCCGCCGACATGGCGGCCGAGTTCGGCACCGCGGTGCGCTACATCAGGGCCGATCTGTCGAAGGGCAAGGAGGCGCGCGCCCTGGTCGAGCAGGCGGGCCGCTGCGACATCCTCGTCAACAATGCCGGCATCCAGCACGTCGCGCCGGTCGACCAGTTCCCGGTCGAGAAATGGGACGCGATCATCGCGATCAACATGTCCTCGGCCTTTCACACGATCGCGGTCGCGCTGCCGATGATGCGGCAGGCCGGCTGGGGACGGATCGTCAACATCGCCTCGGCCCACGGGCTGCGCGCCTCGCCCTACAAGTCCGCCTATGTCACGGCCAAGCACGGGATCCTCGGCCTGACCAAGACCGTCGGACTGGAGACCGCGAAGGAGCCGATCACCTGCAACGCGATCTGCCCCGGCTACGTCCTGACCCCGCTGGTCGAGGCGCAGATCCCCGACACGGCGAAGGAATACGACATGGGCGAGGACGAGGTGATCGAGAAGGTCATCCTCGCCAAGCAGCCGTCGAAGGACTTCGTCACGGTCGAGCAGATCGGCGAGGCGGTGCTGTTCCTCTGCTCCGCCGCGGGGGACCAGATCACCGGCACCTCGCTCGCCATGGATGGCGGCTGGACGGCGGCGTGACGCCGTGGCGAATCCGGTCCGCCTGACCCTCGCCCTGCAGGGCGGCGGCGCCCATGGCGCCTTCACCTGGGGCGTGCTCGACCGGCTGCTGCAGGAGGACGGGATCGAGATCGCGGCCGTCTCCGGCACTTCGGCCGGGGCGCTCAACGCCGTCGCGCTCAAGGCCGGGATGGTCGCGGGCGGGGCCGAGGGGGCGCGGGCCGCGCTGGCGCATCTCTGGGGCCGTGTCGGCGCGGTCGAGGATCACTGGGCCTCGGACTGGCTGGCCGCCCTGGCGCCGTCGGTGCCGATGATCGCCGAGGCGACCCAGTATTCGCCCGCCTGGCTCGGCCTCGACGCGCTGTCGCGCATGAGCTCGCCCTACGTGTTCGGCGAGATGATGAAGAACCCGCTGGCCCGGATCCTCTCGGATCTCGATTTCGACGCGATGGACCACGCCTCGGCCCCCGCGGTGTTCCTGGGGGCGACGAACGTGCGCAGCGGCAAGTCCCGCGTCTTCTCGGGGGACGAGATCACGATGCAGGCGGTCATGGCCTCGGCCTGCCTGCCAACGCTGTTCCGCGCGGTCGAGATCGAGGATCCCGCAACTGGAGAGGTGGAGGCCTACTGGGACGGCGGCTATACCGGCAATCCGCCGCTCCATCCGCTCTACGCGCCCGACCTGCCCGACGATCTCGTCGTGGTGCAGATCAACCCGATCCGCCGCGACGAGCTGCCAAGGGACAGCCAGCAGATCGCGAACCGGATCAACGAGATCAGCTTCAACTCGGCGCTCCTGCGCGACCTGCGCGCGATCGCCTTCGTCCAGCGCCTGATCGAGAGCGGCGCCGTGGCCCGGGGCGCGATGAAGCATGTGCGTGTCCACGTCATCGCCAACGACGTGCTGATGAACGAGCTGAACGTGGCGACCAAGACGATCCCGAACCCGGTCCTGCTCGCCCGGCTCAAGGCGGCCGGGGAGGAGGCGGCCGGGGGTTTCCTCGCCGCGCATCGCGGCGATCTCGGCCACCGGGGCACCTGCGACCTGCGGGCGATGTTCGGCTGACCCGACCTTGCGCCCGGGATCAGGAGGCGCGCGCCCGCCCGCGATCCGCCACCGGCAGGGCCTGCGCGCCGGGGGCCGGCGCCTCGCGGTCGGCGGGATAGACGAGCCCGGCGGAGATGACGAGCTTCGCCGCGTCCTCGACCGTCATGTCGAGCACGATCACCTCGGACCGCGGCACGAAGAGCAGGAAGCCCGAGGTGGGGTTCGGCGTCGTCGGCAGGAAGACCGTGAGCAGGTCCTCGGCATCGACGCGCCGCCGCACCTCGCCCTTTGCGGAGGTCGAGATGAAGGCCACGGCCCAGACCCCGCGCCGGGGATACTCGACGAGGCAGGCATTGTCGAAGCTGCTCTCCTGCTGGGCGAAGACCGTCTCGGCGATCTGCTTCGCCCCCGAATAGATCGACCGCACGACCGGCATCCGCCCGACCAGGCTCTCGCCGGTGCGCAGCAGCGACCGGCCGAAGAAGCCCTTGGCCAGCCAGCCGATGATGACGGTGAAGATGAGGAAGACGACGACGCCGACGCCGCGGATGTTCACCGTGATCCAGTCGTCCGGTCCCCGCCCGAGGATGGAGTTCACCAGCTGCTCGGGATGCCATTGCCGCGGAACGAAGGGCATGACGAAACCGTCGACCCAGCCGACCACGGTCCAGATCAGCCAGACGGTCAGTCCGATCGGGGCGATCACGACCACCCCGGCGAGGAAGTTGTTGCGCAGGCCCCCGAACAGGCCACGGCGGCGGGGCGGCGGCGGCGGCGGCAGGGGCTCGGTCAGGTCTGGGCGTGTCACGGGAGGGGGCGGCTCTGGCCGGGGCGGGATCGACCTACAGATATGCCGCCTTCGGGGGGCTCACAATGGCCGGCGGCCGCCAGGCCATCCCGCCCTCCCGCGAAGCCGCGCGACCGGCGCGAAACCGGGCAGAGAGGGCGGATGCCGGGCGATCCCCGCCCGCCCGGCCTCTCGGCCCCGGGGCTGGCGCCCGGCCTGCCGCTTCGCAGGGAATGCAGATACCTCGGCCCCGGGCCGCAACCGGCCCGGACGTCCGAGAATGGAGCGTCTAGTCCGCCAGCCCCTTCGCGATCTCCGCCCCGAGGCGCGCATTGTTCAGCACCAGCGCGATGTTCGCGGTCAGGCTGCGCCCCTCCGTCAGGTGGAAGATCCGGTCGAGCAGGTAGGGCGTGACGGCCTTGGCCGCGATCCCGTCCCGCGCCGCATCCTCGAGCGCCTGCTCGACGATCGGACCGATCACGTCGCGGCCGATCTCGTCCTCCGGCGGGATCGGGTTCACGACGAGCTGCCCGCCCGGCAGGCCGAGCGCGCCGCGCATCCGGTGCGCGGCCGCGATCTCGGCCCCGGTCTCCATCCGCAGCGGGGCGGGCAGGTCCGAATCGCGCGACCAGAAGGCGGGGATGGCGTCCTGGCCATAGGCGATCACCGGCACGCCCAGCGTCTCCAGCACCTCGAAGGTCTTGGGCAGGTCGAGGATCGCCTTCGCCCCGGCCGCCACAACGGTGACGGGGGTCTGCGCCAGCTCCTGCAGGTCGGCGCTGACGTCCCAGCTCTGCTCCGCGCCCCGATGGACCCCGCCGATCCCGCCGGTGGCGAAGACGCCGATCCCCGCGAGACGGGCGGCGATCATCGTCGCGGCCACGGTCGTCGCCCCGGTCCCGCCGCGCGCCATGCAGGCGGCGAGGTCGGCGCGCGAGAGTTTCGCCACGCCCTGCGCCTCGCCCAGCCGGTCCAGCTCGGCTTCCGTCAGCCCGACATGGAGCGTGCCGTCCAGCACCGCGATGGTGGCCGGTATTGCGCCGCCCGCGCGGATCGTCGCCTCGACCCGGCGGGCCGTCTCGACGTTCTGAGGAAAGGGCATGCCGTGGGTGATGATCGTCGATTCGAGCGCGACGAGGGGGCGGCCGGCGGCGCGGGCCTCGGCGACCTCGGGCGAATGGGAGAGGGGCAGGGTCATGAGGCGGGATCTCCGGAAACGTAGTCGGCGGCGGCCTTCAGCGCCCGGGCGAGGGCGGCGTCGGGATCGCGCCCCTCCCGTTCGCTGGCGATATGGGCGGCCATGAAGGTGTCGCCCGCGCCGGTCACGCGGGTGACGAGGACCTCGGGCGGCTGGGCGGTGAGGCATCGCTCGGGCGTCGCCTCGGCGGCCATCGCGCCGCCATTCGTGACGAGCGCCCGCGCGGCGCCCCGCGCGACGAGGGCGCGGGCGGCATCCTCGGCCCCGTCGAAGCTCTCGTGGCAGAGCAGGCCCGCCTCCTCGAGATTGACGTAGAGCGTCGCGCCCGGATGGCCGAGCAGGGCGAGCAGCCGCTCGGCCTTGCCGGGGCTGGCGGGGGCCACGCGCAGGTCGGCGGCGGCGAAGAGCGGCGAGCGCGCGATCTCGTGCAGCAGCGCCTCGGTCAGGTTGCCGTCCAGCGCGACCGGCCCGTCCCAGGGGGTCGCGGCGGTGCCGAGGCGGCCGTCCTCGAGCGGGGCGAGGATGCGCGCGCCCGCCCGCTCCAGCGAATGGGCATCGGCCACGGCGGCGATCAGGCCGTTGCCCCCCTCGATCGCCATGTAGCGATCGGTGGGCAGGTCGTCCGAGCGGTAGACATGGGCGGTCTCCAGCCCCATCGCCCCGGCCCGGGCCAGCAGCTCGTCCCCTTCGGCGTCGCGGCCGACGACGGTCAGCAGGGCCGGGCTCATCGCGTAGCGCACCAGGGTCATCGCGATGTTCATCGCGACCCCGCCGGGCAGGCGGACGATGCGCCCGGGCACGTCCGAGCCGACGCGCATATGGGCGGGCGTGCGCCCGATGATGTCCCACAGGACGGCGCCGATGCAAAGGATGTCGGGACGGTCTGTCATGGGGGGGCAATGGGCGAGGCGGGAGAGACGGTCAAGGCGTCGGCGACCGCGATGTCGGAGATAGGCAGGCCCGCCCCGGGACGTTAACAATTTCTTAACCTTGATCCGACGGGGACCGAAGCATGATTCGCGCGTTCTGCCTCGCCCTTTCCCTGTCGCTTCCGGCAGTGGCGTCTTCCGCCGACGAGGGGCCGGGCCGGGAGGTCGTGCCGGCGACGCTCGATCACCCGCTTCTTGCGCCCTTTCTGACAGCGCAAGCCTTCGACTGCCGCAACCTCACCTGCGGCCAGATCTCGAGTTGCGCCGAAGCGTGCTACAAGCTGATACAATGCGGCCATACGGCACGCGATGGAGATGGAGACGGAATCCCCTGCGAAAGCCTCTGCTCCCGCCGCTGCGAGTGAGGCGGCGGCGGAGCGGGGATCACCGCTCCGGCAGCAGGCCCCTCGGCGAGAACCGCAGCACCAGCAGCAGCACCAGTCCCATCGTCAGGAGGCGCATGTGGGCGGCGGCGTCCTGCAGGTGGTCCTTCAGCCACAGCCCGTCCGGCATCGGGGCGGTGATCGCGCCCATCAGCCACAGGCCCATCGGCTCGACCATGACCCAGAGCCACCAGATCAGCATGCCGCCCAGGACCGCGCCGAAATTGTTGCCCGACCCGCCGACGATGACCATGACCCAGATCAGGAAGGTGAAGCGCAGCGGCTGGTAGGTGCCCGGCGTCAGCTGCCCGTCCAGCGTCGTCATCATCGCCCCCGCGATGCCGAGGATCGCGCTGCCGAGGATGAAGATCTGCAGGTGGCGGCGGGTCACGTCCTTGCCCATCGCCTCGGCCGCGACCTCGTTGTCGCGGATCGCGCGCATCATCCGCCCCCAGGGCGAGTTCAGCGCCATCTGCGCCAGCCACAGCAGGATCAGCAGGACGGCCGCGAAGAGCAGCCCGTAGAGCCCCTTCACCCAGAGGGTGGAGGCCGTGACGGGGTCGAGGCCGAGGCTCGCGGCGCGGTCCACGAAGCCCTGAGAGGCCTGCAGGTCGACCTCCAGCGGCACCGGCCGGGGCAGGCCCGAGACGTTCTTCACGCCGCGCGCCAGCCAGTCCTCGTTCTTGAGGATCGCGATTATGATCTCGGCGATGCCGAGCGTGGCGATGGCGAGGTAGTCCGAGCGCAGGCCGGGGGCGATCTTGCCGATGATCCAGGCCCCGCCCGCCGCGACCAGCCCGCCCACGGGCCAGGCCAGCAGGATCGGCAGGCCGAGGCCGCCGAGATACCCCGTCGAGGCCGAATCGACCGATTCCACCGCCGCGACGGCCGGGTCGAGGACCGCGCGGTAGAGGAAGAACCCGCCCACCAGCACGGCCAGCATCGCGAGCGTGCGCGCCCGCCCGGGCGACATCCGTCCCCAGAGCAGCACCGCCGCGACCACGGTTCCCGCCCCGAGCGCCAGGCCCGCCATCAGGCGCAGCCCGCCCGCCGCCCAGGCCTCGCCCGTAGGGGGCATGGCGACCAGCACGCAGGCCAGGCCGCCGAGCGCGAGGAACCCCATCACCCCGATGTTGAAGAGCCCCGCGAAGCCCCATTGCAGGTTGACGCCGAGCGCCATGATCCCGCTCACCAGCCCCATGTTCAGGACCGTGAGCGCGACGTTCCAGCTCATCGTGGCGCCGGTGATCGCCAGCAGCGCGGCCATCCCCGCGAAGAGAATGGCGCCGCGCGCCCAGCCGCGCTCCACGCCCTCGTGTCTCGTGTCGGTGACGGCGCTCATACGCTTTGCCCCTTGAAGAGGCCCGTGGGCCGGAACAGCAGGACGAGGATCAGGATCGCGAAGGAGACCGCGAACTTGTAGTCGGTGGAGAGCAGCTGGACGAGGCCGGACGGCTCCAGCGCCTCGGTCGGGGCGAGGTATTCCAGCACCTTCTTCCAGGCATAGGTGATCCCGACCTCGGAGAAGGCGATGACGAAGCCGCCGACCACCGCGCCGACCGGGTTGCCGAGCCCGCCGACGATGGCGGAGGCGAAGATCGGCAGCAGGAGCTGGAAGTAGACGAAGGGCTTGAACGACTTCTCCAGCCCGTAGAGCACGCCCGCCGTGGTGGCGAGGGCGGCGACGATGATCCAGGTCACCATGACCACCCGCTCGGGATTGATGCCGGAGAGCAGCGCCAGATCCTCGTTGTCCGAGAAGGCGCGCATCGACTTGCCGGTGCGGGTGCGGTTCAGGAACCAGAACAGCAGCGCGACCGCGATGGCCGCCGTGACCAGCGTGATGAGCGTCGGCAGGCGCAGGACCAGGGGCTCGTCGAGGCCCGTCGCGTCGCGGAAGCTGCGCGCGTCGATGACGAAGCGCGCCCCGTCCGCGAAGTTCTGGTCGTCCACCCCGATCATGAACCGCACGACGCCGTTCATCACGAACATCACGCCCATCGAGACGATCACCAGGATCACCGGCGCGGCCCGCTGCCGTCGATAGAAGCGGTAGATCACCTTGTCGGTGCCCAGGACGAAGAGCGCGCAGCCCGCGATGCCGAGGGGCAGGGCGAGCAGGGCCGTCGGCAGCGGCCCGAGCGTCACGCCCAGCCCCTGGAAGGCCCAGGTGAAGAAGATCGCGATGGTCGTCCCGAAGGCCATCGTGTCGCCATGCGCGAAGTTCGAGAAGCGCAGGATGCCGTAGACCAGCGTGACCCCCAGCGCGCCGAGGGCGAGCTGCGAGCCGTAGGCCACGGCGGGGATCACCACGTAATTGGCAAGCGCCACGAGCGCGTTCAGAAGTTCCATCAGGCGCGGGCCCCGGATCGGATGGTCATGCGCGTCAGCCCTCCTCGCAGGACAGGTATTCGGTCGTGGTGGACAGCTCGTCCCCGGCGATCCTCTGGCGGACCAGCATCATCGAGGAGGGGCCCGACGGAAAGAGCCAGGCGCTGTCCTGCGCGCTCTCCTCCCACTGCCAGGGGCCGAGCGCGGTGGAGGTCATCGCCGGAAAGGTGCGCCCGTCGATCGTGACATCCCAGTAGGAGGCAGAATCCGACGTGCCGGTGGGGGCGAGCGTGACCTCGCGGTCGCCCGCGCCTGCCCTGCAGGTGCCCGTTTCCGCCTCGCAGGCCGTGGTGACGGCGCATCGCAGCTCCACCACCGCGCCCTCCGCCTGCGCGGGCCCCGCCGCGAGCGCAGCCAGGACACCCGGCCAGGCCGGAGGGCGAGCGGCTCTTATCTTGCGCCAAATACTCCCGCCGGAGGCTCCCCCCGCCTCCGCCCGCGCCCCGCCCGGACGTCGCCGCATCCTCATCCCCCCAGGAAGGTCCGGCGCACGACCGGATCGGCCAGCAGCTCCGCGCCGGTCCCGGTATGGGCGTTCGCGCCCTGGACCAGCACGTAGCCGATATCGGCGATCTCCAGCGCCTGCCGGGCGTTCTGCTCGACCATCAGGATGGTCACGCCGGTGCGCGCGACCTCGATGATCCGGTCGAAGAGCTCGTCCATCACGATGGGCGACACGCCCGCCGTCGGCTCGTCCAGCATCAGGACCTTCGGCTGCGTCATCAGCGCCCGGCCCACGGCGACCTGCTGTCGCTGCCCGCCCGAGAGTTCGCCCGCATTCTGGCGGCGCTTCTCCTTGAGGATGGGGAACAGGTCGTAGACCTGCGCCATCGTGCCCCGGATGTCGTCGCGCCGCAGGAAGGCGCCCATCTCGAGATTCTCCTCCACGCTCATCGAGGGGAAGATGTTCGATGTCTGCGGCACGAAGGCCATGCCCTTCGCCACCCGGTCCTGCGGGGACAGGTGGGTGATGTCCTCGCCGTCGATCACCACGCGGCCCGCGCGCAGGGTCAGCATGCCGAAGACGGCCTTCATCGCCGTGGACTTGCCCGCCCCGTTGGGGCCGACGATCACGGCGATCCGGCCCCTGTCGACGGCGACGGTGCAGCCGTGGAGGATGTCCGCGCCGCGTCCGTAGCCGCCGGTCATCCCCTCGCCGGCGAGGAAGGCGGTGCCGGCGGCACTCGCCGCCGCGCCGCCATCGGCCGCGGGCCCCGTCCCGGCGATGTCGCCGGACACGCCGCCGAGCGGTTCGTTCGACTTGGTGATCGACCGGTCGTTGTTGCCGCGGCTGCCATAGGGATCGCTCATGCCGTCGCCCCCGCCGCTGCGTCCTTGTTCTTCAGCCCCGTGCCCAGATAGGCCTCGATCACGCGCTCGTCGGCCATGATCTGGTCGGCCGACCCTTCCGCCAGCACGCGGCCCTCGGCCATGACGATGACGGGATCGCAGAGGCGCTTGATGAAATCCATGTCGTGTTCGATCACGCAGAACGTGTAGCCCCGCTCGCGGTTAAGGCGCACGATGGCGTCGCCGATCGTGTTGAGCAGGGTGCGGTTCACGCCCGCGCCGACCTCGTCGAGGAAGACGATGCGGGCATCGACCATCATCGTGCGGCCGAGTTCCAGCAGCTTCTTCTGTCCGCCGGACAGGTTGCCGGCCTTCTCGTCCTTCAGATGCGAGATCGTGAGGAAGTCGAGCACCTCGTCGGCCTTGCGCAGCAACGCCTCCTCCTCCCGCGCGATGCGCGATCGGGCGAACCAGGCGTTCCACAGCGTCTCGCCGGCCTGGCCGGGCGGCACCATCATCAGGTTCTCGCGCACGCTCATCGAGCCGAACTCGTGCGCGATCTGGAAGGTGCGGAGCAGCCCCTTTCCGAAGAGAGCGTGCGGCGGCAGGCCGGTGATGTCCTCGCCCGCCATGGTCACGCGGCCCGACGTGGGCGACAGCCGGCCGGCGATCACGTTGAACAGCGTGGTCTTGCCGGCGCCGTTCGGCCCGATCAGGCCCGTGATCGTGCCCGCGCGGATCTCGAGGCTCGCGCCGTCGACCGCGTGGAATCCGCCGAAATGCTTGTGGAGGTTCTCGACCCGGATCAAGGACTTGTCCTTCGCACCTAAAGCCACGGGCGACCCCGGGAGGGGGCCGCCCGCGCCTGTTTCTCAGCCGATCAGCGGAAGTTCACGGTCTCGATCGAGCCGTCCGTGAACTCGACCTCGCGGAAATTGCCCGCGCTCTCGCCGCCCTCGATCAGCTCGACCGCCGTCGCGCCGACATAGTCGATGTCCTCGCCGGCGGCGATCAGCTCGAGCGCGCGGCCGAGCTGGCCGGGCAGGATCTCTTCGCCGGGGGCGTTGGCGAGATCCATGATCGTGGCCGAGACGGCGGCGCTGTCGGTCGACCCGGCGGCGGCCATGCCAAGCATCATCAGCGCGGCGGCGTCGTAGCTCTCCCCGGCATAGGCGCCGGTGCCGTCGAACCCGGCCTCGGTGGCGAGGCCCTGGAACGTCTCGGCGCCCGCGCTGTCGGTGCCGGGCAGGGTGCCGACGGAGGTCTCGAGGCCCGAGCCGAGCTCGTCCACGATCACCTGTCCGACCATGCCGTCGGGCAGGAAGAAGGCGTCGAAGGCGCCGACATCGAGGGCGTTCTGGATGATGCCCTTGCCGCCCTGGTCGGTATAGCCGGCCACGACCAGCATCTCGCCGCCCGCGGAGGCGAGCGCGCCCACCTCGGCCGAATAGTCGGCCTTGCCGTCCTCGTGGCTGGCCGAGATCGTGACGGTGCCGCCGGTCTCCTCGAAGGCCGCGGTGAAGGCGTCGGCGAGGCCCTGGCCGTAATCGTTGTTGGTGTAGGTCAGGGCGACCTCGGTGATCCCGCGCTCCTGCAGGACCTCGGCCATCACAACGCCCTGCCGGGCGTCGGACGGGGCGGTCCGGAAGAACAGGTTGTCGTCCTCGGCATCGGTCAGGCCCGGCGAGGTGGCGGAGGGGGAGATCATCAGCACGCCGTTCGGCCGCGCGACGTTCTGCAAAATCGCGCCGGTCACGCCCGAGCAGTCCGCGCCCATGATCGCGGCGACGCCATCGGTGGTCACCAGGCGCTCGGCCGCGGCGGTGGCGGCGGCGCTGTCGATGCAGGTGCTGTCGGCGCGCACGGGCTCGACCATGCGGCCCTCCAGCAGGCCGCCGGCCTCGTTCACCTCGGCGATGGCCAGCTCGGCGCCGGCCGCCATGGCGGGCGTGATCGATTCCAGCGGGCCGGTGAAGCCGAGGATGATTCCGATCCGGACCGGATCGGCATCCTGCGCGGACACGGCCCCGGCGACGAGCGCGGTCGCGGCGGAAGCGAGAAGGATCTTCTTCATGGGGTCTCTCCCTGATGTCTGTCGACGACGCCTTGGGCGGCGTTCTGCGCGGGACGCTATGCAATGGCCCAAACGGGGGCAAGCGGCTTCATGCCGAAGGGCGCGCGACGTTGCGGCCGGCGCCTTCGCCGAGGCCGCGCAACGCCCTAGAGACCCGCCGCTGCGTCCTTCGACGCGTGGCTGCCCCGCTCGCGGTAGGGGGTGGTCGCGTAATGCGCCCGGTAGCATTTCGAGAAATGCGACGGCGAGGTGAAGCCGCAGGCGAGCGCGACGTTGATCACGCTCATGTCGGTCTGCATCAGCAGGTTGCGGGCCCGGGCGAGGCGCAGCTCCATGTAGTAGCGCTTGGGGCTGCGGCTGAGATAGCGGCGGAACAGCCGCTCGAGCTGGCGGGTCGACATGTCGACCTCCTGCGCCAGGACGGCGGGCGAGATCGGGTCCTCGATCGCCTGCTCCATCCGCTGGATGACGCGGCTGAGCTTGGGGTGGCGCACGCCGATCCGGGTCGGGGTGGAGAGGCGCTGCGTGTCCTGGTCGGTGCGGATCGAGGAGTAGATCAGCTGGTCGGCCACCGCGTTGGCCAGATCCTCGCCCCAGTCGTCGGCGATGATCTTCAGCATCATGTCGATCGAGGCGGTGCCGCCGGCCGTCGTGATCCGGTTGCCGTCGACCGCGAAGACGGCCTTGGTCAGGAGCACGTCCTCGAACTCCTCGGCGAAGCTGTCCTGGTTCTCCCAGTGGATCGTCGCGCGCTTGCCGTCGAGCAGGCCGGCCTTCGCCAGCGTGTAGCCGGCGGTGCAGAGACCCGCGATCGGCAGGCCGCGCCGCGCCTCGCGCCGCAGCCAGCTGACGACGCGCTTCGTCGTCGCCTCCTGCACGTCGATGCCGCCGCAGACCATCACCGTGTCGTCGCGTCCAAGTTCGTCGAGATCGCCCTGCAGGCGGAACGAGATCCCGGCCGAGCAGGCCATCTCGGTCCCGCCCTCGCCGATCAGCCGCCAGGTGTAGAGCTCGCGCCCCGCCATCCGGTTGGCGATCCGCAGCGCCTCCACCGCGCTGGCGAAGCAGAGCATCGTGAACCGCGGCAGCAGCACGAAGACGAAGCGCCGGGTGCGCGAGGGGTCGGCGGTCAGGGCGACGGGATCGGGAAGCTGGTCCATGGGCACATCGGGTCATTGGCCGCGGGCGGCGCCCCGGACTGACGCGGAGAGCAACAGGTTTGCCGCGCGCCCGCAAGGGCCGACCGCGCCGCCTTTTGCCATTGGCCCCGCGACGGGGCCGCCCTATAAGGCGGGTTCCGCGCGGCCGGCCGGGGAGGGCCGGGCGCGCAGACCCTGGGAGCGAACGACAGAGCCGGAGCGAGACCGATGAGCGAGTGGCAGAAATCCGATTGGCGCACCAAGCCGCGGGTGCAGATGCCCGACTATACCGATGCCGAACGGCTCGGCGCGGTTGAGCGCAAGCTCGCCTCCTATCCGCCGCTCGTCTTCGCCGGAGAGGCGCGCAAGCTGCGGGCCGAGCTGGCGAAATGTGCGAGGGGCGAGGCGTTCCTCCTGCAGGGCGGCGACTGCGCCGAGAGCTTCGCCGAGTTCGGCGCCGACGGCATCCGCGACACGTTCAAGGTCATGCTGCAGATGGCGATGGTGCTGACCTTCGGCGCCAAGGTGCCGGTGGTGAAGGTCGGCCGGATGGCGGGCCAGATGGCCAAGCCGCGCTCGGCCCCGACCGAGGTGATCGACGGGCAGGAGCTGCCCTCCTACCGGGGCGACATCGTCAACGGCTTCGACTTCACGCCCGAGGCGCGCATCCCCGATCCGGACCGCATGCTGCAGGCCTATACGCAGGCCGCCGCGACGCTGAACCTGCTGCGCGCCTTCTCGACGGGCGGTTTCGCCGACGTGCACCGGGTGCATGCCTGGACGCTCGGCTTCACCGACAGCGACGAGGCTGAGAAATATCGCGACATGGCCGGCAAGATCGGCGATGCGCTCGATTTCATGACCGCCGCCGGCCTGACGGGCGAGCGCAATCACGAGCTTCAGACCGTCGACTTCTACACCAGCCACGAGGCGTTGCTGCTCGAATACGAGGAGGCGCTGGCCCGCGTCGATTCGACCTCCGGCAGATGGCTGGCCGGGTCGGGCCACATGATCTGGATCGGCGACCGCACCCGCCAGCCCGACGGCGCGCATGTCGAGTTCTGCAAGGGCGTGCAGAACCCGATCGGCCTGAAATGCGGCCCCTCGATGACCAGCGGGCATCTCAAGGCGCTGATGAACACGCTCAATCCCGGCAACGAGGCCGGCCGCCTGACGCTGATCGCCCGTTTCGGCGCGGGCTCGGTGGGCGAGCATCTGCCGCGCCTGATCCGCGCCGTGCAGGAGGAGGGGGCCAACGTCGTGTGGTCCTGCGACCCGATGCACGGCAACACGATCAAGTCCTCGTCGGGCTACAAGACGCGGCCCTTCGACAGCGTCCTGCGCGAAGTGCGCGAGTTCTTCGCGGTCCACGCGGCCGAGGGGACGATCCCGGGCGGCGTGCATTTCGAGATGACGGGCAAGGACGTGACCGAATGCACCGGCGGCGTCCGGGCGGTCACGGACGAGGACCTGTCCGACCGCTACCACACCGCCTGCGATCCCCGGCTCAACGCCTCGCAATCGCTGGAGCTGGCCTTCCTCGTGGCCGAGGAGCTGTCCGCCCGGCGTACCGAACTTGCGGCGGCCGCCCTGGCTTAACGCCCTGTCAGGATTCGTCTGCGAAAATGGGCCCCGGAGCGATCCTCCGGGGCCCTTCTTCCGTCGCGCCCCCGCCGCCGGGCTCAGGAATTGTCCACCACCAGCCGCAGATGGCCGCGGCCGGGTGGGGTGGCGGGCCGCGCCGGGACGGCATCCTCCCGCGGGGTGTCGAAGGTCAGGGGCTGGATCACCGGCGACAGCGCGGGGTCGCGGCGGATCGGTGCGGCGGGGTCGATGGTGAAGCGGCGGCCACCGCGGCCGATCTCGCCCTCGGTGATCATCGCGCCGAGCGCGCGGGTCACGCCGCCGTCGCGGTCGGTCAGCGGCAGCAGGAGCAGGCGCCCGGTCATCAGCGGCCGGCCCAGGCCGCGGGGCGAGGTGATGGCGAATTCCATGATCGCGGGATCGTCGAAGACCGCGTCGACATGCGCGCCCAGCACCTCGCGCCCCTCGGGCAGGAACAGAGCGGAGAGCGGCATGCCCCGCACCTCCATCCCCAGCGCGTCGGACAGGCGCGATCCGGCCACCCGCAGCCGCAGGATGCCGGGGCCCACGCGCTCCACGATGAAAGAGTGCGGCAGGCAAGCGTCGATCCGGGCGGGGTCGACATCGGTCCGCGCCGGCAGCCGGTCCGCGGCGCGGATCTGCTGCCAGTAGCGCTCCATCTGGACCAGGATCGCCCGCATCCGCGCCGCTGCCTCGGCGCGTGTCTCGGCATCCGTGCCCCTCCGTATCCCACCAATCATTGGCCCTGTCCTCTTCAGTTCTGCTCGCCCGTTCACCCCCGATTCACCTAGCGCCATATTCCTGCCATTTCCCGGCTCGATTTTACTGAGGGTTAACGCCTCGGGCGCATTCCCGGGGGGCAGGGCGCAGGAAACGAAAGATCCCGGGGCCTTGTCCGGCCCGACGCGCGTCACGGCGGGACGGCGGAATTCCGCTGCCTGACGGGCCATGCCCCGGAAACGCCGCGATCGGGGCCGCCCCTTCTCCCGGCCGGCGCGCCTCGCGACCCTGCCGCGTGACGCGCCGGCCGCCGGGCTGCGGCCTTGACCCCGGGCCCGTCCTGCCCGAGACCGGCGCCACCGAACCCAGCGGGAGACCGACCCTTGAGCGCACGGCGGGGCCTACTCATCATCCTGTCCTCGCCCTCCGGCGCGGGGAAATCGACTCTCGCCCGCGGCCTGCGGGACTGGGATCCGACGATCCGCTTCTCGGTCTCCGCCACGACCCGGCCGCCCCGCACGGGCGAGGTCGACGGCCAGGACTACTACTTCGTCACCGACGAGACCTTCCGCCGGCAGGTCAAGGACGGCGAGATGCTCGAGCATGCCCGCGTCTTCGGCAATTACTACGGCTCCCCGCGCGAGCCCGTCGCCCGCTCGGTCGAGATCGGGCAGGACGTGCTCTTCGACATCGACTGGCAGGGCGCCGACCAGATCGCGCGCTCCAGCCTGCGCGAGCAGGTGCTGTCGATCTTCATCCTGCCGCCCTCGATCCACGAGTTGCGGCGCCGCCTGATCCAGCGTGGCCAGGACAGCGACGAGGTGATCGAGGCCCGGATGCGCAAGTCCTGGGACGAGATCAGCCATTGGCAGGGCTACGATTACGTTCTGGTCAACGACGACGTGACCGAGACGCAGGACCGCCTGCGCGCGATCATCACGGCCGAGCGTCTGCGCCTGCCGCGCCAGCCCGGAATCGGCCGGCACGTCACCAAGCTGCAGGACGAGTTCGAGGAGACGGCGGGATGATGTACGACCTGGACGGCGCGCGGCCCCATCTCGACCCGACCGCCTGGGTCGCGCCGGGCGCGCACGTGATCGGCAAGGTGATCCTCTCCGCCCATGCCTCGGTCTGGTTCGGCGCGACGATCCGCGGCGACAACGAGCCGATCACCGTGGGCGAGGGGTCGAACGTGCAGGAGAACTGCGTCTTCCACACCGATATGGGGTATCCGCTGACGATCGGCGCCGATTGCACGATCGGCCACAAGGCGATGCTGCACGGCTGCACGATCGGCGACGGCACGCTGATCGGCATGGGGGCCACGGTGCTGAACGGGGCGGTGATCGGGCAGGGCTGCCTGATCGGCGCTGGGGCATTGGTGACCGAGGGCAAGCGCATCCCCGACGGCTCGCTCGTGCTGGGCGCGCCGGGCCGTGTCGTGCGCCCGCTCGACGACGAGGCGATCGCCGCCCTTCGCGCCTCGGCCGCGCATTACCGCGAGAATGCCCGCCGGTTCCGGGCGGGCCTGCGGCCGCTGGACTGATCGGGGATCAGCGGCCGGCCTTCAGGATCTCGAAGGCGAAACCGGGATGCCGCGCGCGGATCTCGTCCGCGATCATCCCGGCATGGCCGATGCCGGTGGCGACGGCGAAGAACTGTCCCGTGAAGCCCGCCGCCTCGAGCAGCGCCGCGATCTCGGCGGCGTCGAGCGCGTCGCCCGACAGCCGCGCCAGTACGACCCGGGGCGCCAGCTTCTGCAGGGTGGCGACGTCGAGGGACCGGGCGGACCGCACGGCGAAGGGGCCGGCCCCGAGGGACGCCTCCAGGCCCCGCACCGCTCGTGTCAGGCCCGGCGCCGAGACGCCGGGACGATCCGCGATCAGAAGGATGGGCGGGCCGGTCGGAGAGGCCGCCGGAACCCCGCGACACGGCGTCGACATGGGTCAGGACTTCGGTTGGCGTCCGTTCATTCTACCAGAGGATGTGGGCGCGCGATAGCCTCGGCGTTCCACTCCGTTCAGGGCCCGGCCGCAGCGGGGACCGCGCCCGTCCTGCGGTCTTGAGCCCCGCGCCGTTCGACGGCTAAGCATCGGCCATGACCACGCCGGCGCACCTTCTCTCGGCCCTTCCGATCCCCGCGCTGCTCATCGGCGCGGACGAACGCGTCGCGGCGCTCAACCCGGCCGCGGCGGCGCTGCTGCCCAATGCGGGGGAGGGCCGGCACTACATCACCGCCCTGCGTCAGCCCCCGGTCCTCGACGGGATCGAGGCGGCCCTGCGCGGGGGGGACTCGGCCCGGGGCCGCTATCTCGGCCATGGGCCGGGCGGGGACACGGTCTGGGCCTTCACCGCCGCGCGGGTGGGGCCAGGGCCGGCCGCGCCGGTGCTGGTCTCGTTCGAGGACACGACCGAGCTCGAGAATGCAGGCCGGATGCGCCGCGATTTCGTCGCCAATGTCAGTCACGAGCTGCGCACCCCCCTGACGGCGCTGCTCGGCTTCGTCGAGACGCTAAAGGGCGCGGCGAAGCGCGATCCAGCGGCGACCGAGCGCTTCCTCGGGCTGATGGAGCGCGAGGCGACACGGATGTCGCGTCTCGTCGCGGACCTGCTCTCGCTCTCGCGGCTGGAGAAGGACGAGCGTGTCCGCCCCGTGGCCCCCGTGGCGCTGCGCGGGCTGATCCGGGCGACGCTCGAATCGCTCGATCACGTCGCGGGGGCCGAGGCGGTGACCCTTGTCACCGACCTGCCGGAGGAGGAGATCCGGATCCCCGGCGACGAGGGCCAGCTCGGCCAGGTGATCGCCAACCTCGTCGAGAACGCGATCAAGTATGGCGGGCGGGGCGGCACGGTCACGGTGCGCCTGACCGCGCCCGCGCCCGAGCCGGCGCTGCGGGTGCCCGGCGTGCGGCTGGAAGTGTCGGATACCGGGCCCGGCATCGCCGCCCACCACATCCCGCGGCTGACAGAGCGGTTCTACCGCGTCGACAACCACCGCTCGCGCGAGGTGGGGGGAACCGGGCTCGGCCTCGCCATCGTCAAGCATATCGTCTCGCGCCATCGCGGGCGGCTGCGGGTCGAGAGCGCGCCGGGGCAGGGCACGACCTTCACCGCGATCCTGCCCGCCTCCTGACGCGCGGGGGGCAGACGGGCGGCGCCGCCGGTGCCAGGACGGCGGCAGGACCGGATCGCAAGGAGCTGCCCCGATGACCGACGACGCCGCCACGGCCGTCACCCTGCCGGAGCCTGAGCGGCGCCACTTCGCCGGGCTCACGCTGCGAGGCTATTCCCTCGACCTGGCGCAGGCGGGGGCCGCCGCGATCCCCGCGCTCTAGGCGCGGCTGACATCGGCGCTGCCCGCCGCGTCGGGCGACGGCTATGGGGTGTGTTACCAGTCGGGCCCGCTGCGCTACCTCGCCGCGATGGAGCATCCGGGCGAGGGCGCGCCCGCCGACCTGGAGCCCGTCGTGATCCCGGCCGGGGATTACGCGGTCTGGACCTTCGACGGGCATGTCTCGGGGATCCGGCCCTTCGTGATGGCGATCTGGCACCACGGGATTCGCGAGGCCGGGTTCACCCCGCGCCCGGCACCGGAATTCGAGCGCTACGGGGCCGATCACGACGCCGAAACGGGGACCGGGCGGGTGGGGATCTGGATCCCCGTCGCCTGATCCGGCCGCCTTACGGGCTACAAGTCCCTGGCAGGAATAGCCTTTGAGAAAAGAACTGGCCGCACCGGCCCACTGTCATAAAACCCTTACAAAAACGTCACAAAAGCTTGGGGCAGGGCGCCTAGACGGGCGGCGACGGTCACGCCAGGGGGGCGGGCCGCTGACAGACAATCCCGACGGGAGACTTCCATGTCCTTCACCAAGATCTCGGTGTCCGCGCTCGCGCTGGCCGCTGTCGCCACCGGCGCCGCCGCCCAGGACCGCGACAACGTCCAGATCGCCGGTTCCTCGACCGTGCTGCCCTACGCCTCCATCGTCGCCGAGGCCTTCGGCGAGAACTTCGACTTCCCGACGCCGGTCGTCGAATCGGGCGGCTCCTCCGCCGGTCTCGCCCGCTTCTGCGAGGGTGTCGGCCCGAACCAGATCGACATCGCCAACGCCTCGCGCCCGATCCGCGAGAACGAGATCGAGACCTGCGCCGCCAACGGCGTGGAAGAGATCATCGAGGTCCGCATCGGCTACGACGGCATCGTCTTCGCCAGCCAGATCGACGGGCCGGCCTTCGATGCCTTCGTTCCCGCCCAGTGGTGGGCCGCGCTGGCCGCCGAGCACCCGATGGACGGCGGGATGACCGCCAACGGCCTGTCGAACTGGTCCGAGGTGAACGCCGCGCTCGAGGGCATGGGCATGACCGACCTGCCCGAACTGCCCGAGGCAGAGATCCTGGCCTTCATTCCCGGCACCCGCCACGGCACCCGCGAAGTCTTCGAGGAGAACGTCCTGCTGCAGGGCTGCGAGGATGCCGGCGCCTATGACGCGATGATCGAGGCCGGCCTGTCCGAGGACGACGCCGAAGCCGCCTGCATGTCGGTCCGCACCGACGGCGCCTCGGTCGACATCGACGGCGACTACACCGAGACCCTGGCCCGCATCTCGTCCAACCCGAACGGCGTCGGCGTCTTCGGCCTGGCGTTCTACGAGAACAACACCGACAGCCTGAAGGTCGCGACGATGTCCGGCGTCGAGCCGAACACCGACACCATCGCCTCCGGCGAGTACCCGGTCTCGCGTCCGCTGTTCTTCTACATCAAGAACGCGCATATCGGCGTCATCCCCGGCCTGCAGGAATACGCGTCCTTCTTCGTGTCCGACCAGCTGGCCGGCCCGAACGGCCCGCTCGCGAATTACGGCCTCGTCTCCGACCCCGAGCTGGCGGCGACGCAGGCGGCTGTGGCCAACCGGACGCTGATGGGCCACTAACGACCTGACCTCAATGCGGCCGGCGGGGGCGAAGGGCCCCCGCCGGTCCATTCACGAAAGAAGGGGTGGGGGCCTCATGCCGATCTTCTGGCTCATCCTGGCGGTCCTCGCCATCGCGGTCGCAGGGTTCCTAGGGGCGCGTCACCGGGCGCTGTCGCTCGCCGGGGCCGACCGCCGCTCGCTCCACTCGCTGCCGAACTATTACGGCTGGTCCGCCGCCATCGCGGCGATGCTGCCGGCCTTCGCCATGCTCGCGCTTTGGGTGGTGCTGCAGCCGATCTTCCTCAACATGCGGGCCGCGCCGCTGCTGGAGATGGATGCCGGCGGCGCCGCCGCCCTCGCCATGGCCGATGTGCGCCGCGTGGCGAACGGCCTCGCCCTCGGCCTGTCGAGCGGGGTGCTGACCCCGGACCAGGTCGCCTCCATCACCCCCGAGGAGGTCCGCTCCACCCTCGGCGCGATCGGGGTCGCGCTCGGCTCGGAGGTGTCGCCGCAGACGCTGGCCGCCGCAGAGGTCTACCGCGCGGGGCAGAGCGCCGGCACCGCCGCCATGTCGGTCGTGGTCCTCGCGCTCGCCGTCGCGGGCGCCGCCTGGATCTGGCTGCGGACCCGGCCCGAGACGCGGGCCCGCAACGGGGTCGAGCGCGTGATGCGCTACGCGCTCCTCTCCGCCGCGCTGATCGCGATCCTCACGACGCTCGGCATCGTGCTGTCGCTGATCTTCAACACCGTGAAGTTCTTCGGTCTCTACCCGGCGGACGAGTTCCTCTTCGGCCTGACCTGGAGCCCGTCCTTCGGCGGAGGTTCCACCCTCGGCTTCGTGCCGCTGCTCTGGGGTACGCTCTACATCAGCTTCGTGGCGCTGATCGTGGCGGTGCCGATCGGCCTGCTGGCCGCCATATACCTGTCCGAATACGCGACGAGCCGCGTCCGCTCGATCGCCAAGCCCGCGCTCGAGATCCTGGCCGGCATCCCGACCATCGTCTACGGCCTCTTCGCGCTGGTGACGGTGGGCCCGTTCCTGCTCGACATCTTCGGGGCGGGGGGCGTGCTGGGGGTGAGCTGGATGCGCGGCGCCACGGCCGTCATGACCGCGGGCCTGGTGATGGGGATCATGCTGATCCCCTTCGTCTCCTCGCTGTCGGACGACATCATCAACGCGGTCCCCCAGGCGATGCGCGACGGGTCCTACGGCCTCGGCGCCACCCAGTCCGAGACGATCCGCCAGGTGATCCTGCCGGCGGCGCTGCCGGGGATCGTCGGCGCGATCCTGCTGGCCGCCAGCCGCGCCATCGGCGAGACGATGATCGTCGTGCTGGGGGCAGGGGCCGCGGCGCAGCTGTCGATGAATCCCTTCGACGCGATGACGACCGTCACGGCCAAGATCGTCAGCCAGCTGACCGGGGATGCCGACTTCTCGTCGCCCGAGGCGCTGGTCGCCTTCGCGCTCGGCATGACGCTCTTCGTCATCACGCTGGCGCTCAACGTCTTCGCGCTCTGGATCGTGCGCCGCTACAGGGAGCA
This sequence comes from Wenxinia saemankumensis, assembly GCF_900141735.1. Classification (GTDB taxonomy): domain Bacteria; phylum Pseudomonadota; class Alphaproteobacteria; order Rhodobacterales; family Rhodobacteraceae; genus Wenxinia; species Wenxinia saemankumensis. The sequence continues at coordinate 215,261 of NZ_FQYO01000001.1, read as the reverse complement.
GTACGAATGACCGATTTCGGCGCCACCGGCAGCCACCCGCACGAGTTGCGGCGGGGCCGCTCGCTCTTCGATCTCGACGACCGCACCCGCCGCCGCAACCGCTCGGAAGGGGCGTTCCGCTGGCTGGGGATCGGGGCCATCGCGCTCTCGATGGTGTTCATCGTGATCCTGCTCGGGACGATCGTCGCCCGCGGCCTCCCGGCCTTCACCCAGACGACGATCACCATCGAGGTGCCGCTCGACGCCGCCGTGCTCGACCCGAACGGGACCGGCGATCCCGAGGTGATCCGGTCGGTCCTGACCTTCGGCTACGCGCCGCTGATCGAGCGGGGCCTCGCCGGCACTGTGGCCGCGACGGGAGTCGAGACCGAGCTGACGTCGAGCCAGCTGCCGCAGCTGCTCTCGCCCGGGGTCGCCGCCACGCTGCGCGACATGGTCGCGGCGGACCCCTCCCTCGTCGGTCAGACCGTGCAGGTCGAGGCGCTCGCCTCCGGCCGGGCGGACGGCTACCTCAAGGGGCGCGTGACGCGCGAGAGCCTCGCCCGCGACACCAATCTCTCGCCCGCCCATCTCGACGTGCTCGACGCGCTGGTCGAGCAGGACCTGGCACGGCGCGCCTTCAACTGGGACTTCATCCTCGGCGCCGACGCCTCCGAGAGCCGACCGGAGGAGGCGGGAATCGGCGTGGCGATGATCGGCTCGTTCTACATGATGCTGACCGTGCTGCTGCTGGCGCTGCCGATCGGCGTCGCGGCCTCGATCTATCTCGAGGAATTCGCCCCGCAGAACCGGCTGACGGACCTGATCGAGGTGAACATCTCGAACCTCGCCGCCGTGCCGTCGATCGTCTTCGGCATCCTCGGCCTCGCCGCCTTCATCCAGTTCGCGCACCTGCCGCAATCGGCGCCGCTGGTCGGGGGCCTGGTGCTGACGCTGATGACGCTGCCGACGATCATCATCTCGACCCGCGCGGCGCTGAAGGCGGTGCCGCCCTCGATCCGGGACGCCGCGCTCGGGGTAGGGGCCTCGAAGATGCAGTCGGTCTTCCACCACGTCCTGCCGCTCGCCATGCCGGGGATCCTCACGGGTCTCATCATCGGGCTCGCGCAGGCCCTGGGAGAGACGGCGCCGCTGCTGCTGATCGGGATGGTCGGCTTCATCGCCTCGAACCCGCCGGACGGTTTCATCGACGGCTTCGTCTCGCCCAACTCGGCGATGCCGGCGCAGATCTACGAATGGGCGAAACGCGCCGACCCGGCCTATTACGAGCGGGCCTGGGGTGGCATCATCGTGCTGCTGCTGTTCCTGCTGGTGATGAACGTGCTGGCGGTGCTGCTGCGGCGGCGCTTCGAGCGGCGCTGGTAGGAAAGGGCAGGGACGCCATGTTCGACAACAGGATCAGCGAAAGACGCACGATGACGAACGAGATCAAGATCCGGGCCGAGGGCGTGGACGTCTATTACGGCGACAACCACGCCATCAAGGACGTGTCCGTCGACATCTCCGACAAGATGGTCACCGCCTTCATCGGGCCGTCCGGCTGCGGCAAGTCGACCTTCCTGCGCTGCATCAACCGGATGAACGACACCGTGGCCAGCGCGCGGGTCGACGGGACCATCCTGCTCGACGGCGAGGACATCTATGACAAACGGGTCGATCCCGTGCAGCTGCGCGCCCGTGTCGGCATGGTCTTCCAGAAGCCGAACCCGTTCCCGAAATCCATCTATGACAACGTGGCCTACGGGCCCAAGATCCACGGCATGGCGAAGAACAGGGCCGAACTCGACGAGATCGTCGAGAAGGCGCTGAAGCGCGCCGCGCTCTGGGGCGAGGTCAAGGACCGGCTGGCCGCCCCGGGCACCGGCCTGTCGGGCGGGCAGCAGCAGCGCCTGTGCATCGCCCGCGCCGTCGCCACCGAGCCAGAGGTGCTGCTGATGGACGAGCCGTGCTCGGCGCTCGATCCCATCGCGACCGCGCAGGTCGAGGAGCTGATCGACGAGCTGCGGCAGGATTACTCGGTCGTGATCGTCACCCATTCGATGCAGCAGGCCGCGCGGGTCAGCCAACGCACCGCCTTCTTCCATCTCGGCCACCTCGTCGAGTTCGACGAGACCGACCGCATCTTCACCAACCCGACCGATCCCCGGACGGAAAGCTACATTTCCGGCCGGATCGGCTGAGGAGGGCCCCATGAACGACCAGCACATCGCCTCCGCCTACGACCGCGACCTGGAATCGCTGCAGGCGCTGATCCTCAAGATGGGCGGCCTCGTCGAGGCGGCGATCCACGACGCGTCGAACGCGCTCGAGGCGCGCGACGTCGAGAAGGCCGAGGCGGTGCGCCGCGGCGACAAGGCGGTCGACGCGCTCGAGGACCAGGTCAACGACGAGGGTGCCCGCGTGATCGCGCTGCGCGCCCCGGTCTCGAAGGATCTGCGCATGATCCTCGCCATCATCCGCTTCGCCGGCGCGCTGGAGCGGGTCGGCGACTACGCGAAGAACATGGCAAAACGCGTTGGAACCCTTAGCGAATTGCGCCCCGTCGAGGGGACCGAGGTGATGATCCGCCGGATGTCGCGCGAGGTCGAGGGCATGCTGCGCGACCTGCTCGACGCCTTCGTCCGGCGCGACGCGGAACTGGCCCGCGACGTGATCCACCGAGACGGCGATGTCGACCAGATGTACAACGCGCTGTTCCGCGAGATCCTGACCTACATGATGGAGGATCCGCGCCACATCACCGCCTGCATGCACCTGCATTTCATCGCCAAGAACACCGAGCGGATGGGCGATCTCGTCACCAACATGGCCGAGCAGGTCGTTTATCTCGTCACCGGCGAGCGGCCGGACGACGAGCGGGTCAAGAAGGACCAGACGCCCTACATGACGGCGCCGGAGTGAGATCATGGCCGGCCCTCAGCCCCATATCCTCGTCGTCGAGGACGAACCCTCGCAGCGCGAGGTCCTGACCTACAACCTCGGCGCCGAGGGCTTCCGCATCACCGCCGCCGAGACCGGGGACGAGGCGCTGCTCGCGGTGGCCGAGGACGTGCCCGACGTGATCGTTCTGGACTGGATGCTGCCCGAACTGTCCGGGATCGAGGTCTGCCGCCGGCTCAAGGCACGGGCCGAGACGCGGGACGTGCCGATCATCATGCTCTCGGCCCGGTCCGAGGAGGTCGACCGCGTGCGCGGGCTCGAGACAGGGGCCGACGATTACGTGGTGAAGCCGTATTCGCTGGGCGAGCTGATGGCCCGGGTCAAGACGCAGCTGCGCCGCTCCCGGCCCGCCAGCGTCGGCCAGGTCCTCGGCCACGACGACATCGAGCTCGACGGCGAGACGCATCGCGTGCGCCGCGCGGGCCGCGACGTGAAGCTGGGCCCGACCGAGTTCCGGCTGCTGGCCACCTTCCTCGAACGGCCCGGCCGGGTCTGGAGCCGCGAGCAGTTGCTCGACCGGGTCTGGGGGCGCGAGGTCTATGTCGACACGCGCACCGTCGACGTCCATGTCGGGCGGCTGCGCAAGGCGCTGATGGCGAACGGCGAGACCGACCCGGTTCGGACCGTGCGCGGCGCGGGCTACGGCATCGGCTGACCGCTCTGGCGGCGCGGGGACGATCATCCTATCTGCCGGGGACCGCGTTCCCGGCAATCGGATCCATTTCCGTGGCGAAGGTCCAGTCACCCTGCATCGGCATCTGCAAGTTCCGCCGCCCGGGGCCGGCCGGCGCGCATTGCATCGGCTGCTCGATGACGAAGCCGCAGAAGAAGATCGCGAAGTCGCTGAAGAAGCGGGACCGGGCCGAAGGCTTCGTCGCGCTGGTGATGGCGCAGCAGGCGGCGATGGGGCGCTATCTGCACTGGGCGCCCGAATATCGCCGCCGGGCGATGAAGAAAGGGCGCGACGTGCCTGATTTCGTTCTGGAATAAGCATTGATGGATCGGCGGGCGGCGATCCGTCGATCTCCGAATATTACATAATACTGATTATGAGACTCAGAGTGGGACGGGGGTCCGGCGCCCTAGTCTAGCAGGAACAGCGTGATCGACGGGAACGCGACGAGGATCGCGACGCGCACGATGTCCGACCCCACGAAATACGCCACCGCCCGGTAGGTCCGGGTCATCGGCGTCTCCCGGTCCATCGCGTTGATGATGAAGAGGTTCATGCCCACGGGCGGCGTGATCAGCCCGACCTCGACCACGATCAGCACCAGGATGCCGAACCAGATCGCCGTCTGGTCCGGCGTCAGGCCGAAATCCATCGTCCGGATCGTCGGGAAGAAGATCGGGATCGTCAGGAGGATCATGCTGAGGCTGTCCATCAGGCAGCCGAAGACGAGGTAGAAGGCCAGGATGATGATCAGGATCGTCATCGGCGAGAAACCCTGCCCCGTCACCCATTCGCTGATCTCCTGCGGGACGCGCACCATGGCGAGGAATCCGTTGTAGAACGCGGCCCCCAGCACGATGAAGAAGATCATCGCGGTCGATCTCGCGGTGGAGGTCAGGCTCTCGGCGAAGCTGGCGCGGGTCAGCCCCCCGGCGGCCCAGGCGATGATCGCCGTGCCGAGCGCGCCGACCGCCGCCCCCTCGGTCGGGGTGAAGATCCCGCCGTGGATGCCGCCCACCACGGCGACGAAGACGATCAGCACCGGCCAGACGGCGCCGAGCGCGCGGAACCTGTCGGCCATCGGCACCGGCGGGCGCGTGCCGGCCGAGCCGGGATTCACGCGGACATGGATCGCGATCGCGATCATGTAGCCGATCGCGGCAAGGATTCCCGGCACCACGGCGGCGAGGAACAGGTTCGCGATGTTCTGCTCGGTCAGGATGGCATAGATCACCAGGATGACCGAAGGCGGAATCAGGATGCCGAGCGTGCCGCCCGCCGCGAGCGTCGCGGTGGCGAAGCCGCCGGCATAGCCGTAGCTGCGCAGCTCGGGCAGCGCGACGCGCCCCATCGTGGCGGCCGTCGCGAGGGACGAGCCGCAGATCGCGCCGAATCCCGCGCAGGCCCCGATCGCCGCCATCGCCACGCCGCCCCGGCGGTGGCCGAGGAACCCTTCGGCCGCGCGGAACAGCGCCTGGCTCATCCCGCCGAGGGTCGCGAAATGCCCCATCAGCAGGAACATCGGCACGATCGACAGCGAATAGCTGGAAAAGGCCGTGTAGGGCTCGGATTTCAGCTTCGCCAGCGGAATGGTCGGCGCGCCCTGGGTGATCCAGAGGCCGAGGAACCCGGCGAGGAACATGGCCAGACCGATGGGCACCCGCAGGAAGATCGCGAGCAGCAGCGCCGGAAAGGACAGAAGCCCGATCGCAAGGTCGGACATCAGGCCGGCCCCCCGACCAGCGCCCTGCCTCGCAGCGCCTCTGCCACGCGAACCAGCGCCATCCAGGTCGCGACCCCGGCGGCGATGCCTGCCGCGGCGAGGCTTGCGGCATAGCTCCACCAGACCGGGTATTGCAGCAGGAGGGTGGTCTGACCCGAGCGGATCTTGCCGTCCATCCCCTCCTTCAGCTGCACGGCGATGACGATCAGCGCGGCGGCGAAGACGACCTCGATCGCCGCGCTCAGCCAGCGCTGCGCCCGTTCCGGCAGCGGCCCGGTGAAGATGTCCACCGTGGCGTGGGCCCGGCTCACCTGCGCCAGTGGCAGGAAGGCGAAGACGGCGAAGGCCATGCCCGCCTCGACCAGCTCGTACGCGCCCCGGATCGGCCCGATCCCCGCGGCGATCAGGGCGTCGGCGGCGCCGGGCGCCAGCGACTGGAGGAATGCGTGATGCAGCGCGCCGTTCAGGCTGCGGCCGAGGATCGAGAGGCAGACGACCGCAATCAGCAGGCACAGCACGGCGCCGCCGAGCAGCGCCATCAGGCGGGACAGGACGAGGACGGCGCGGTGCATCGAAAGGCCCTTTCCTGAGCCTGAGGCGGAGGTGCGGGGCCGGTGGGCCGGCCCCTGCCCCCGGTTCGGGTCTCGCCGGGCCCTATTCGGCCGGGCAGGTCTCCATCAGGGCGCGGGCCTCGTCGATCATCGCCTGCCCGTCCAGGCCGCGGCCGTCCATGTCGGCCACCCATTCGTCGTAGATCGGCTGGGCGAGGTCGCGCCATTCCTGCGTCTGCGCCTCGTCCAGGACGATGACGTTGTTGCCCGCCGCGATGGCCGCCTCGCGCGGCGCGGCGTCCAGCGATTGCTGGATGCGTCCGGCCTCCATCGAGAAGTCGAGCCCGGAATTGGCGTCGACGATCGCGCGCAGGTCCTCCGGCATGCTCTCGTAGGTATCGCGGTTCATGGCGAGGACGAAGGTCAGGTTGTAGAGCGCGGGGCCCGTGAACTCGGTGTGGTTGGTCACCAGCTCGGTCAGCCGGATCGAAGGCGTCACCTCCCAGGGGACGGTCGTGCCGTCGATCACCCCCTGGCTCAGCGCCTCGGGCACGCCGGGGACCGGCAGGCCGACGGGGGTCGCGCCCAGCACCTCGAGCAGGCGATTGACCAGGCGCGAGCCGCCGCGGATCTGCAGCCCCTGCATGTCGGCAGGCGTGCTGACCGGAGTGTTGGTGTGCAGCAGGCCCGGCCCGTGCACCCAGGTGCCCAGCACCTTGACCTCGGCGAACTCGGTCCCGGCCATGCGCTCCTCGAACATGGTCCAGTAGGCGCAGGACGCGGCCTCGGCGCTTTCGACGAAGAAGGGCAACTCGAAGACCTCGGTCGAGGGGAACCGGCCGGGCGTGTAGCCGACCACGGTCCAGATCACGTCCGCGATGCCGTCGATCGCCTGGTCGATCAGCTCGGGCGGGGCGCCGCCCAGCGACATGGCCGGGAACATCTCGACGGCGATGCGGCCGCTCGACTGCTCCTCCAGCCGGTCGGCCCAGGGTTGCAGGATGTTGGCCGGCACGCCCGATTGCTGCGGCAGGAACTGGTGCAGCCGCAGGGTGACGTCCTGCGCGAGGGCGCCGGTGGCGGCCAGCGCGGACAGCGCGACACCGCCGATCGCGGCGCGAATGGTCTTCGTCATCGTATCCTCCCTGTGCGACGGCCTCATTGCGCGGGCGCGTCCGGGGGCGAGTGTCTCGCAGGGGCCGGCCCGCGAGAAGTCCCGCAACCGCTTATTTGACGTAAATGTTTCCCGGTGTGCCGGTCAATCGTTCGCACCCCGTCCCGGTCACCAGGACGGGCTCGGTGATCTCGATCCCGCCATCCTCGAGCCAGAGCGCCGGCATGAAGTGGAAGGCCATTCCCGGCTCGAGCACCGTGCGGTCGCCGGCGCGCAGGCTCATCGTGCGCTCGCCCCAGTCGGGCGGGTAGCTGAGGCCGATCGAGTAGCCGGCGCGGCTGTCCTTCTCGAACCCCGCCTTGCGCAGCGCGGCGTTGAAGGCGCGGGCCACGTCCTCGCAGAGCGCGCCGGGCCGGATCGCCGCCAGCGCCGCCTCCGTCGCCTCGCCCACGGCCGCCTCGGCGGCGCGGTAGTGATCGGGCGGCCGGCCGAAGAACAGGGTGCGCGATTGCGGGCAATGGTAGCGCCGGTGCGCGCCCGCGATCTCGAAGAAGGTCGCCTCGTTCGGCCGCAGCGGCGTGTCGTCCCAGGTCAGGTGCGGCGCGGTGGCGTCGAGGCCGGACGGCGCCATCGGCACGATGGCCGGGTAGTCGCCCCAATGCCCGTCCGCCCCGCGGATCCCGGTGGCGAAGATCTCGGCCACAAGCTCGTTCTTCGCCATGCCGGGTTCCGCCAGCTCGAGGATGCGGGCGTGCATCGCCTCGACGATCGCGGCGGCCCGGCGCATGTACACGATCTCCAGCTCGGATTTCACCGCTCGCTGCCAGTTGACCAGTCCCGTCGCATCCTCCCAGCGCGCCTCTGGCAGGGCCTTGCGCAGGACGGCGTCGGCCTTGGCGCTGTAGTAGTAATTGTCGAGTTCCACCCCGATGCGCGCCCGCTCGAGCCCGTGAGAGGCGAGCAGCCGGGCGAGATCCTCCATCGGATGGGCGTCCGGGTTCTGAACGTAGCTGTCGGCATAGCCGAAGAGCCGGTCCTCCTCCATGAAGGCGGTCCGCAGCGCGCCGGCCCGGTCCATCCCCCTGCCCCACCAGAGCGGCTCGCCCTCCATCGTCAGGACGGCAGCCTGGTGCACGTAGAAGGACCATCCGTCGTAGCCGGTCAGCCAGCCCATGTTCGAGGGATCCGAGACCACGATCGCGTCGAGCCCGGCCTCGGCCATCGCGGCGCGGGTGCGCGCGATCCGCACGAGGTATTCGGGCGTCTCGAAGGACGGGGATGTGCGGGCGCTGGGCATCGGGGACCTTCCTGGTTCGGCCGCGGCCCCTTGGGGCATCGCGGCGACTACGACTTGGGGCGAATTGCAAAATCCGCCGCGTTCCCCCAGCTTGCACCCTCATGCGGGTCGGGCGCCAGCCGGGTCCGCGTGGTTCGCGGGGCCTTTCCTTCGCCGCCGCGCCGGAGCCGACACAATGCCCGACCTTCTTTCCCGCCTCGAGCGGATCACCAACGCGACCAGCGATTCCGAATTGTGGGACGCCTATTGCGCGCGGCTGGCCCGGCTGGGCTTCGACCGCCTGATCTACGGCCTGACCCGCTATCGCAGCGACAGGGGTCTCGGCAATGCGCGGGACTGGGTGCTGCTGACCAACCATTCCGACGCCTATGTCAGGGGCTATATCGGCGAGGGGCTGGTGCGGGATTCGCCGATGCTGCGCTGGGCGCTCGAGAACGATGGCGCGCAGTCATGGACCTGGCTGGCCGACCCCGCCCGGCGCGTCGAGCTGAGCGAGGGCGAGCGAAGGGTCATCGCCTTCAACCAGGTCCACGAGGTGACCGCCGGCTACACGATCAGCTTCCGCTCGATCTCGCCCCGCGCGAAGGGCGCGATGGCGCTGACAGCCGCGCCGGGCCTGAGCCAGGACGAGGTCGACGCGATCTGGCAGGCGCATGGCCGCGAGATCGTCGCGCTGAGCAACGTGCTGCACCTCAAGCTGGCGAGCCTGCCGCAATCCTGGGCCCGGCGACTGACCCCGCGCCAGGTCGAGGTGCTGCAATGGGTCGGTGACGGCAAGACGACGGCCGATATCGCCCTGCTGCTGGGCGTGACGCCCGCCACGGTCGAGAAGCACCTGCGCCTCGCCCGCGAGGCGATGGAGGTCGAGACGACGGCGCAGGCGGTGCTCAAGGCCGCGTTCTACAACCGGCTCTTCCCGGTCCCCGAGTAGCGCGCACGAAAAGGGGCCGCCGGTTCCCCGGCGGCCCCCTGTCCCTGTCCCGCTCGCGCGGGCGGCGGCTCAGCGGCCGGCGGTCTTGGCGACCTCGGCGGCGAAATCCTCCTTCTCGACCTCGATGCCCTCGCCCACGGCCAGCCGGACGAAGCCGGTGATCGTGGCGCCCGCCTGTTCGGCGGCCTGGGCGACGGTCAGGTCGGGATTGATGACGAAGGCCTGGCCGAGCAGGGTGGATTCGGCCATGAACTTCTTCATCCGGCCCTCGATCATCTTCTCGATGACCTGCTCGGGCTTGCCGCTCTCGCGGGCGATGTCCATCTGGACCTGCTTCTCCTTCTCGACCAGCGCCGGGTCGAGATCGGCCTCGCCCAGCGCGGCGGGGCTGGCGGCGGCGATGTGCATCGCGACTTGGCGGCCGAAGGCCTCGTCCCCGCCGGTCATCGCGACCAGCACGCCGATCTTGCCCATGTCGGGCGCGGCGGCGTTGTGCACGTAGGTCACGACCCGGTCGCCGGTGACGGATTCCATCCGGCGCAGCGTCATGTTCTCGCCGATCTTGGCGATGGCGTCGGTCACGTGGCTCTCGACCGGCTTGCCGTCGACATCCGTGGTCTTCAGCGCCTCCAGATCGGACGCGCCGAGCCCAGCCTGCGCGATCTTCTTCACCAGCGCCTGGAACTCGGAGTTCTTGGCGACGAAGTCGGTCTCGGAGTTCAGCTCGACGGCCACGCCCTTGCCGCCCTCGACGGCGACGGCGACGAGGCCCTCGGCCGCGGTGCGGCCCGACTTCTTGGCGGCCTTGGCGAGGCCCTTGGTCCGCAGCCAGTCGATCGCGGCGGTCATGTCGCCGTCGGTCTCGGTCAGCGCCTTCTTGGCGTCCATCATGCCGGCGCCGGTCTGCTCGCGCAGGTCTTTCACCATGCTCGCGGTGATCGCCATGTCATGTCTCCTTCGTCAAATGGGGGAACGGCCGAGACGCCCTGCCCCGGCCGCGCAACACGCTTATGACGACGTCAGGCGTCGTTCTTCATCTCGACGGGCGCATCCTCGGGGATGGTCGTCGTGGCGTGGCCGGTCTCGACGCCGGTGGACTCGCCCTCGGCCGATTCGCCGGCCAGCTCCTGCTCGGCCAGCTGCTCCATCTCGCCCATGTCGACGCCGGCGGCGCCGAGCTGAGCCGACATGCCGTCGAGCGCGGCGCGGGCGGCCAGGTCGCAGTAGAGCGCGATGGCGCGGGCGGCGTCGTCGTTGCCGGGGATGATGTAGTCCACGCCGTCGGGCGAGCAGTTGGTGTCGACCACGGCCACGACCGGGATGCCGAGCTTCTTGGCTTCCTTGATGGCGAGGTCTTCCTTGCCGACGTCGATAACGAAGAGCAGGTCCGGAACGCCGCCCATCTCGCGGATGCCGCCGAGCGAGGCCGTCAGCTTGGCCTGCTCGCGCTCCATGCCGAGACGCTCCTTCTTGGTCAGGCCGGCAAAACCGTTCTCGGCCGCCTCGTCGATGGCGCGCAGGCGGTTGATCGACTGGCTGACGGTCTGCCAGTTGGTCAGCGTGCCGCCGAGCCAGCGGTGGTTCATGAAGAACTGGGCCGACTTCTCGGCAGCGTCCGCGATCGGCTTCTGCGCCTGCCGCTTGGTGCCGACGAAGAGCACGCGGCCGCCGCGGGCCACGGTCTCGCGGATGACGTTCAGAGCGGCGTCCAGCATCGGGACGGTCTGCGTCAGGTCCATGATGTGGATGCCGTTGCGCGCGCCGTAGATGAACTCGCCCATGCGGGGGTTCCAGCGCTGCGTCTGGTGGCCGAAGTGAACGCCGGCCTCGAGAAGCTGGCGCATGGTGAACTCGGGAAGAGCCATGCCTTTTCCTTTCCGGTTTTTCCCTTGGACGGAGGATCAGGGTTTCCCCAACCGGTGGACCCTTCCGGATGTCTCCCCGAAAAGGCCCGCCTCCGCCTGTGAAGTGCGCGCCACATAGGCCATGGGCGCCGCGTTAGCAAGTCGCGGCGCGCGCCGTCCCGCGGGGGCAGCCGGCCGGGCCGGCATGCCCTAGAAGTCGGAATATATCTGGTACTCGGCCTCGCTGATGAAGCTGATCGAATTCCGCACGCCGTTGGCCTCGTCGAGCGTCAGCCCGACGAACAGGATCTCCAGATCATAGTCACGTCCGACCCCCCGTCGCCCGTGATCAGGTTCGCCTGACGGATCACGTCGTTGCCCGCGCCGCCGAGCACGGTGCCGAAATCCAGCCGTTGCACCTCGATCACGTCGTCGTTCCAGTCGCCGTCGAACTCGCCGGAGACCGAGTCGATGTAGAGATAGTCGTCGCCAAACCCGCCATCGACGCTGATGGTGCTGAAGGTTCCACTGTAGATCCGGTCCTCGCCGTCACCGCCGTAGACGGCCTCGCTGTCGGCGTTGACCGTATCGAAGGTGTCGTTGCCGGCACCGCCATAGACCGTGTCGCGTCCGGAGCCGCCATAGACATAGTCGTTGCCGTCGTCGTCGTAGAGCGTGTCGTCATCCGTCCCGCCGTAGAGCGTGTCCCGCCCGGTTCCACCATAGGCGATGTCGTCACCGCCATAGCCGTAGACGGTATCGTTCCCGCCCCGCATCTCGGCATGATCGTCGGAGGCGAACCCGTAGAACGTATTGTCGTTGTCGTCCCCGACATAAGAGACGAAGTCGACGCCCTTGCGCTCGTCCTCCGACTCCTCGCCCAGCAATTGCGAGCGGGTCAGCTGCTTGATCGGTACGAGGTCCATGAGAGACGCTCCGGCAGGGGATCCCACCGACGGGGATCGTGAATGGGCATCCCTATCATGCTCCTCCCCGCATGTTTACGCCACGTAAACTGACTTGTGCTCGTAGATCGGAGGCTGGTCGGGAGTGAACCGACCCCGCCTTCGCGGAAGCGCTTCCCTTCAACGCATCGAGATCGGGTCGCGGCCCAGCCTCAGAGGAAGACCCGCTCGACGAACCACCAGGCCCCGATCAGGGCGATCGCGGCCGAGGCCGGCACGGCCACGATCCGGCGGTAGCTGTCCACCAGGTCCCGCCGCTCGACCGACAGCCAGCACAGCAGCGACAGGAAAGCGGCGGGGATCGCGAAGACCATCGGCCCCACCTCGGGCTGCCCCCAGGCCATCCAGAGGAAGGCCGCCCCGACGAAGATCCCCGGCAGCAGGATGTAGAGATCCCTGGCCAGACGCACCTCGTCATGGCCGCGGTCGATGCGGATCGCCTCGCGCACGATGAGGAAGGCGATCAGGATCACGAAGAGCTGGCCGACCTCGACGCCGACGTTGAAGCCCAGAAGCGCGGGGACGAAGGCGCCCTCCGGCAGCCCGAACTCCGCCAGCACGCTCGCGAAGCCCATCCCGTGCAGCAGGCCGAAGACGAAGACCACGGCCGGCCGCCAAGGCGAGAGGCCGCGGGTGAAGATGTTCTCGACGGCCACGAACACGATCGAGGCGGCGATGATCGGCTCCACCACGCTGCCCGGCAGCGAGATCACCCCCAAGGCCGTCAGCGCCAGCGTGATCGTATGCGCGGCGGTGAAGGCCGTGACCTGCCAGAGCAGGGGGCGCAGATGCGTCGAGAGGAAGAACAGCGCCAGCACGAAGAGGATATGGTCGAGCCCCAGCGGCACGATGTGATCGAACCCCACGGGAATGTAGGCGGCGAAGGTCGCCCAGGGGCCCAGTGCGCTGCCACCCCCCAGCGCGATCCCGGGGCTGGACTGCCCCGGTTCGAGATAGCCGTCATAGGGCGCCTCGACCCCGTTCTGGCGCAGCACCAGCGAGCCGAGGCGGCTGTCCCAGCGAACGGTCACCTTCGCCGTGCCGGCGGGCGGATCCACGGCGAAGGAGAAGGTGGAGGGGCGGGGCGCGTCCACCTCGCCCACGGGGCCCGCGGCGACGCCCGTCAGCTCCGGCTCCAGCCGCGTCTGCCCGGCACGGATGTCGATCAGGGGCGCGATTCGCGGCCAGGCCGTCTCGAACGCGGCCGCAAGCTCGGCCGGATCCATCGCGCGCAGCGTGTCGTGGCGCCCGGCCTGCGGCGCATCGTCCGTGTCGGCGACCGCGCCGAGGTCGATCCCGGCGACGAAGCCCTCGATATCGGCCTGCACGTCGAAGACCAGCCGGCCCTCGGCCAGCTCCATGTCCCCGATGGCCGGCAGCACCTCGTGCGCCGCCGCTGACGAGGCGGTGAACGCCGCCGCCATTGACAGGATGACCGCGCGGACGAGTGTTGCCGCAACCGAAAGGACCCTCGACATGCCGTTTCCCGCTTTTCGCCTCTGCGCCGTCGTGCTTCTCGTCCCCCTTCCCGCGCAGGCGCACGAGTTCTGGATCGAGGCGCGGGACTGGCAACCGCCCGCGGAGGGTATGCTCGAGGCCGACCTTGTCAACGGAGAGGGCTTCGCCGGCACCCGGCTTCCCTTCCTGCCCCGGAATACCGAGCGGCTGGACATGATCCGGGGCGAGGCCGGCGCGCCCGCCCCGCTCCGGGCGCGGATCGGCGACATTCCCGCCATCGCCAGCGCCGAGGCGGGGGACGGTCTGATCGTGCTGGCCTACGTCTCCACCCCCACCGCCCTGACCTACAGCGAGCACGCGGTGTTCGACCGCTTTGTGGCCCACAAGGACCTGCTCGGCGGGCCGGAGGCCATCGCGGCGCTGGAGGAGGAGCGCGGCCTGCCGGACGAGCCGGTGACCGAGCTCTACACCCGCTACTCCAAGGCGCTGATCGGTGCCGGCGACGCGGCCGGAACCGACACGCGGCTGGGGCTCGAGACCGAGATCGTCGCGCTCGAGAACCCTTATACCGGCGACATGGCCGACGGGATCGACGTGCAGCTCTGGTATGCGGGCAAGGTCCGCGCGGATGCCCGGATCGAGGTCTTCGCCAGGACCGGCGACGAGACGGCCGAGCCGGTCTACCTGCGCACCGACGCGGACGGGATCGCGACGGTCCCGGTGGAGCGGGGCACGACCTACATGCTCGACGCCGTGGTGCTGCGCGTCCCGGCCGAGGGGATCGCGCAGGACTGGGAGAGCCTCTGGGCCAACCTCACCTTCGCCGTCCCCGCCGACTGACCCCGAGGGCCGAGGCTGGCGATCGACTCCTGGCGCTGCTTCCCGCCGGTCGCCCCGGACACCCCTCCTGACGTGAACGGCCCGGGGTCCGGATATCCCCCCTTCCCCGGCCGGGGCCCGCGCCTGCGGCGAAGGCTCAGGCCTTCTCCTTCGCGCCCTTCGCGCCCTTCGCCGCGTCGGTCGCCTTGCGCTTCTCGGCCAGCTTCTCGGCGAGGTCGCGGGCGATGGCGAAGGCGCCGCGGATCTTGTCCTTGTCCTTCGACCAGTCCCGGCGGACGACGATGCGGTTGTCCTTGACCTTGGCCAGCCCGTCCTGCGCCTGGATGAACTCCACCAGCCCCTCGGGGGAGGCGAACTTGTCGTTGTGGAAGCGGATCGTCGCGCCCTTGGGTCCTGCATCGAGCTGGGCGATCCCCGCACGTTTGCACATCGCCTTGATCCGCACGATCGTCAGCAGCGAATTGACCTCCTTCGGCAGCTCGCCGAACCGGTCGATCAGCTCGGCGGCGAAGCCCTCGAGCTCGACCTTCGTGGTCAGGTCGGACAGGCGCCGGTAGAGGCCGAGCCGCACGTCCAGATCCGGCACGTAGTCCTCGGGGATCAGCACCGGCACACCGAGATTGATCTGCGGCGCCCATTGCCCGTCGCTCTCCGGCACGCCCTCGCCGCCGCCGGCCTTGAGCTTGGCGATCTCGTCCTCGAGCATCTGCTGGTAGAGCTCGTAGCCCACCTCGCGCACCTGTCCCGACTGCTCCTCGCCGAGGAGGTTGCCCGCGCCGCGGATGTCGAGATCCTGGCTGGCGAGCGTGAACCCCGCTCCGAGCGAATCGAGGCTGCCGAGCACCCGCAGCCGCTTCTCGGCCTGTGGGGTCAGCCTGCCGCGCGGCTTCGTCGTGAGATAGGCATAGGCGCGCGTCTTGGACCGGCCGACCCGCCCCCGGATCTGGTAGAGCTGGGCAAGGCCGAACATGTCGGCGCGGTGCACGATCATCGTGTTGGCGGTGGGGATGTCGAGACCGCTCTCCACGATCGTCGTGGCCAGCAGCACGTCGTACTTGCCGTCGTAGAAGGCGTTCATCCGCTCGTCGAGCTCGCCCGCCGCCATCTGGCCGTTGGCGACGACGTAGGAGACTTCCGGCACCTCGCGTTTCAGCCAGTCCTCCATCTCGGCCAGGTCGCTGACCCGCGGCACGACGAAGAAGCTCTGCCCGCCCCTGTAATGCTCGCGCAGCAGCGCCTCGCGGATCGTGACGGTGTCGAACTCGGACACGTAGGTGCGGATCGCGAGACGGTCGATCGGGGGCGTGCCGATGATCGACAGCTCCCGCACGCCCGACAGCGCCATCTGCAGCGTGCGCGGGATCGGCGTCGCGGTCAGCGTCAGGACGTGCACATCCGTGCGCAGCGCCTTCAGCCGCTCCTTGTGGGCGACGCCGAAATGCTGCTCCTCGTCGATGATGAGAAGGCCCAGGTTGCGGAACTTCACGCCCTTGGCCAGCAGCGCGTGGGTCCCGATGACGATGTCCACGTCGCCGCTCGCCATGCCTTCCCGCGTCTTTGCCGCCTCGGTGGTCGAGACGAAGCGCGACAGCTGCCGGACATTGATGGGGAAGCCCCGGAACCGTTCGGCGAAGCTCTTGTAGTGCTGCCGCGCCAGCAGCGTCGTCGGCGCGATCACCACGACCTGCGCCCCCGACATCGCGGCAACGAAGGCGGCGCGGATCGCCACCTCGGTCTTGCCGAAGCCCACATCGCCGCAGACCAGCCGGTCCATCGGCGTGCCGCTGTCGAGATCGTTCAGCACGTCCTCGATCGCGTTCAGCTGGTCGTCCGTCTCGTCGTAGGGAAAGCGCGCGAGGAACTGCTCCCACATGCCCTCGGGCGGATCGAAGAGCGGCGCCTTGCGCAGCGCGCGCTCCGCCGCGACCCGGATCAGCCGCTCCGCCATCTGGCGGATGCGCTCCTTCAGGCGGGCCTTCTTGGCCTGCCAGGCGCCGCCGCCCAACTTGTCAAGCAGCCCCTCCTCGTGACCGTACCGGCTGAGCAGCTCGATGTTCTCGACCGGAAGGAAGAGCGTCGAGCCTTCGGCATATTCGATCTTCAGGCATTCATGCGCCGCGCCGGCGGCGGTCACCACCTCCAGCCCGTGATAGCGCCCGACCCCGTGATCGACATGCACGACGAGATCGCCGGGCGTGATCTGCTGCGCCTCGGTAAGGACGTTCTCCGCCCGCTTGCGCTTGCGGCCCTGCCGGATCAGCCGGTCGCCGAGCACGTCCTGCTCGGAGATGACGGTGACCTTGCGGCCGTCCACCTCGCCGGTGAAGCCGTGCTCCAGCGCCCAGACGACCAGATGGACGCCCGTTTTCCCGACGCGGCCGAAATCGGGGACGGGGATCGTCTCCTCGATGCCCTCGTCCTCGATCAGCCCTTCGAGGCGCTCGCGCGCGCCGTTCGAGTACGAGGCGATGACGACCGGCCCGTCCTTCAGCCGCGCCCGGATATGGCCGGCCAGCGATTCGAAGAGGTTCACCTTCTCCTGCTGCCGCTCGGGGGCGAAGTCGCGGCCGATCCGCCCGCCGGCATCGGTCACCCCCGGGCCGGTCGACCGGGGCAACGCCGCGAAGGACAGCCGGCGGTGCGATGCCAGCGCCGCGTCCCAGGCGTCCGGCATGACGTAGAGCGCGTCCGGCGGGCTCGGCTTGTAGACGCTGTCGATCCGTCCCTTGGCGGACATCGCGATCCTGCGGGTCTCGTAGGCGTCCTCGATCAGCGTCCAGCGCGCGTCGCGCGCGGCGTCCATCTGGTCGTCGGTCGTGACCGTCGCCTTGGGCAGGTAGTCGAACAGCGTCTCGAGCCGCTCGTGGAAGAACGGCAGCCAGTGCTCGATCCCCTGGTGCTTGCGCCCCGCGCTCACCGCCTCGTAGAGCGGATCGTCGGTGCCGGCGGCCCCGAACTCCACCCGGTAGTTCTGGCGGAAGCGGGTGATCGACGGCTCGTCGAGGATCACCTCGCTGACCGGCGCCAGCTCGATCCGGTCCAGCTTCTCGGTGGTGCGCTGCGTCGCGGGATCGAAGCGACGCGCCCCGTCCAGCACGTCCCCGAACAGGTCGAGCCGGATCGGCCCGCTCTCGCCCGGCGGGTAGACGTCGATGATCCCGCCGCGCACCGCGTAATCCCCGGGCTCGGTCACCGTGGGCGCCTGGGTGAAGCCCATCCGGACGAGGAAGTCCCGCAGCGCCTTCTCGTCGACCCGCCTGCCGACCTCAGCGGCGAAGGCCGCGTCCTTCAGCACCTCGCGCGCCGGGATCCTCTGTGTCGCGGCGTTCAGCGTCGTCAGCAGCACGAACCGGTCCGGCATGCCGTGGACCAGCGCCGCCAGCGTCGCCATCCGCGTGGCGGTGATGTCGGCATTGGGCGAGACGCGGTCGTAGGGCAGGCAATCCCAGGCCGGGAAGGTCACGACCGGCATGGAGGGGTCCCAGAAGGCGAGCGCGGCGCGCATCGCCTCCATCCGCCGGTCGTCGCGGGCGACGTGGAGGACGGCGGACCCGGACCTCGCGATCTCGTCGAGGATCAGGCGGGCGTCGAACCCTTCGGGCGCGCCCGAAACGGTGACGTGGGAAGGGCTCTTTGACATGGCGGCTGACCTACGCGCGGGGGCGACCATGTCAATGGGGCCGCGGCGGCGGAATCGCGCGCGGCGATCACCAGCCCGGGATCGGCGACATCGTCAGGTTCTGGTACATCCCGAACATCGCGGTGACGAAGAGCGCGACCATCCCGATCAGCTGGGTCCAGAACCGGTGCCGCATCAGCTTGCGGACCAGCTCGGGCCCCTCCAGCCCGCGCTCGCGCACCTCCCGCGCCAGCCGCAGCGTCAGCTCGAAGACCAGCGTCATCGGCAGCGCGATCAACTCGATCGCCTGCGCGAACTCGACCCAGTACCAGAAGGCGATCACCAGCATCGCGCTGTGGAAGAAGGTGACGAACCCGACCAGCCAGAGCCCGGCCGTGTCCGCCATGTGGAGGAACCGGTTGCACGAGATGCGGGCCGCGTCCTGCAGGTCCTGCATCGCCTGCCCGCCCTGCCGCTTCGCCCGCTGGATCAGGTCGAAGGGCACGCCCATGACGAAGTAGCTGGCCGAGGACCACGTCACCGCGACCACGATCCAGAACCACAGGTTCGAGAAGGATCGCGTGTCGATGACTTCCGTGAGGGTCTCGGTCCAGGTCACGCGGGGGGCAGTCTTGTAGGGTGGTCTCGGGAGGAACGGCAGGCGGACGGGCCCGGCGCGGGGCCCGGATCCGCGCCGGACCCTAGGGGGCCGGGCCGAGAATGGCGAGGCTTGAGGGCGCGAGGAACATGTGCGAACGCGGGCGGTGTGACATGAAAGGCAGCACGGCCATGAAAACGCCCCTCGTCGCCCCCTTC
Organism: Wenxinia saemankumensis; assembly: GCF_900141735.1. GTDB lineage: Bacteria > Pseudomonadota > Alphaproteobacteria > Rhodobacterales > Rhodobacteraceae > Wenxinia > Wenxinia saemankumensis. The sequence goes on along the minus strand of NZ_FQYO01000001.1, from coordinate 196,490 downwards.
CCCGCCGCCCGCCTGCGCCGCACCCGGGCCACCCCCGCCCTGCGCGCCCTCGTGCGCCAGACGCATCTGGCGCCGTCGGATCTCATCTGGCCGGTCTTCCTGACCGAGGGAACGGATCTCGAGGTGCCCGTCCCCTCGATGCCCGGCGTGGTGCGGCGCAGCGTCGACCGGATCGGCGCCGCCGCGCGCGAGGCGCAGGGCCTCGGCATCCCCGCGATCTGCCTCTTTCCCTATACCGGGCCGGACGCGCGGACGGCCGATTGCGCGATGGCCTGGGACCCGGACAACCTCACCAACCGCGCGATCCGCGAGATCAAGTCCGCCTGCCCGGACATTGCCGTCATGACCGACATCGCGCTCGATCCCTACAATGCCAGCGGCCATGACGGCTTCGTCGTGGACGGCGAGATCGTCAACGACGAGACGGTCGAGGCGCTGGTGCGGATGGCGCTCGCCCAGGCCGAGGCGGGGGCCGACATCCTCGGCCCCTCCGACATGATGGACGGGCGGATCGGCGCGATCCGCGCCGCGCTCGAGGGGGCCGGCCACCGGAACGTGACGATCCTGTCCTACGCCGCCAAGTATGCGAGCGCCTTCTACGGCCCCTTCCGCGACGCGGTGGGCGCCTCCGCCGCGCTGACGGGCGACAAGAAGACCTACCAGATGGACCCGGCCAACCGGGACGAGGCGCTGCGCCTCGTCGCCCGCGACCTCTCCGAAGGCGCGGACATGGTGATGGTGAAGCCCGGAATGCCCTATCTCGACATCTGCCGCGACGTGAAGGACGCCTTCGGCGTGCCGACCTTCGCCTACCAGGTCTCGGGCGAATACGCGATGCTGCGGGCGGCGGCGGCCAATGGCTGGCTCGACGGACCGAAGGTGATGATGGAGAGCCTGATGGCCTTCAAGCGCGCGGGCTGCGACGGCGTCCTGACCTATTTCGCCCCCGAGGCGGCGCGCATCCTGAACGGCTGATCCGCCCCCGGGGCGCGCCGCGGCACCGCCCCCGTCGCGCCGCCCATGCTCTTATCTTGCCCGAAATACTCCGGGGGGCTGCCGCAGGCAGCGGGGGCAGCGCCCCCTCCGCCGATCCGGATCGCCGCCATCCGCCGGGGCGGCGCGCCTTCCCCTCCCCGGACGGGCCGGATCAGCCCGCCTCGGCCTTTTCCTCGAGGGCCAGCCATTCCTCCTCGGCCGCGGCGAGGGCCTGCTGCCGCGCCGCCAGCGCCTCCGAGGCCTTGGCGAACTTGACCGGCTCGCGGGCATACATCTGGGGATCGGCCATCGCGGCCTCCAGCTTGCCGATCTCCGCCCCGAGGCGGTCGATCAGGGCGGGCAGCTCCTCCAGCCGGTGCCGCTCGGCATAGCTGAGCCCCCGGCCGGCGGGTTTCGCGGGCCCGCCGGGGGCCGGCCCCGGCTTCGGCGCCGCCTCGGCGGCGGGGCGGGCCGGCGCCTTCGGCTCGCCCTTCGCCGGCGCCGCCGCCCCTTCCCCGCGCTGGGCGCGATAATCCGACCAGCCGCCGGCATAGACGACCGCCCGGCCGCCCCCCTCCATCGCCACGGTGGTGGTCGCCACCCGGTCGAGGAAATCGCGGTCGTGGCTGACCAGCAGCACCGTGCCGTCGTAGCCGTCCAGCACCTCCTGCAGCAGGTCCAGCGTCTCGAGATCGAGATCGTTGGTCGGCTCGTCGAGCACCAGCAGGTTGCTCTCCCGCGCCATCAGCTTGGCAAGCAGCAGCCGCGCCTTCTCGCCGCCCGAGAGTGCGCGGACCGGCCCGCGCGCCTGCTCCTCGGTGAAGAGGAAGTCCTTGAGATAGCCCATGACGTGCCGCGGCTCGCCGCGCACCATCACCTGGTCGGCCTTGCCCGAGACCCGCATCCCCGGCTCGCCGGTCAGCGTGTCCCAGAGCGAGAGGTCGGGGTCGAGCACGGCCCGCGCCTGGTCGAAGACTGCCGGGGCGAGGTTGGTGCCGTGCTGCACGCGGCCCGCATCCGGGGCGACCTCGCCCAGCAGCATCCGGATCAGCGTCGTCTTTCCGACCCCGTTCGGCCCGACGAAGGCGATCCGGTCGCCCCGCTGCACGGTGAGCGAGAGATCCCGCACGACCGGCTTGCCGTCATAGGTCTTGGCCAGCCCCTCGGCGACGATCACCTTCTTGCCGCTGGTCGGCCCGTCCGCGAAATCGAAGGCCGCCGCGCCCTGTCTCCGGATCTGGCCGGATCGTTCGGCCCTGAGGTCCTGCAGCGCCCGCACGCGTCCCATGTTGCGCTTGCGCCGGGCCGAGATCCCCTCGACCGCCCAGCGGGCCTCGGCCTTGATCTTGCGGTCGAGCTTGTGGCGCTGCTGGTCCTCTTCCTCCCAGGTCTTGTCGCGCCATTCCTCGAACCGCTCGAAGCCGCGCTCCTGCCGGCGCACCTCGCCCCGGTCGATCCACAGCGTCTGGCCCGTCAGGGCGCGCAGGAAGGTCCGGTCGTGCGAGATCAGGACGAAGGCGGTCTTCGACCCCTTCAGCTCGGCCTCCAGCCATTCCACCGCCTCGATGTCGAGATGGTTGGTCGGCTCGTCCAGCAGCATCAGTTCCGGCGCCTCGGCCAGCAGCTTGGCCAGCGCGGCGCGCCGCCGCTCCCCGCCCGAGGCGGTGTCCGGAGACCGCGACAGGTCCAGCTTCAGCCCCTCGGCGGCGGCGTCGACGCGCCAGTCCTCGCCCGGCTCCAGCCCCGAGGCGGCGAAGTCGCGCAAGGTAGGATACCCGTCCATCCGGGGATCCTGCTCCATGTAGCCGGTCGAGGTGCCGGGGGCGAGCGTGCGGGCCCCGGCATCGGGCTCCACCAGCCCCGCCATCACCTTCATCAGCGTGGATTTTCCCGACCCGTTCCGGCCCACCAGGGCGACGCGGTCGCCCGGCTGCACGGTGAGAGAGACGCCGTCGAAGACGGGATCCCCCCCGAAGGTGAGCGAGATGTCGGAGAGCTGGAGAAGGGGTGCGCGGGCCATGGCGCGCCAGCTAGACCCGCCCCGCCCCCGCTGCAAGAGGTGCGCAGTCCACAGTGGCGCTCCCGTCCCCCGTCTCCGGCCCCGTTTCCGGCCCCAGCCCGGCCGCGGCGGCGAGGCCGGCCAGCGCGCGGGCCCGGGCCGGCGGGATCCGAGCGATCTCGATCGCGCAGAACAGGTGGAGCGTGCCGAGGTCGCGGTCGATGACCGCGTGGTCCGACACCCACCCGCCGAGCGTAAGGTAGAAGCGCAGCAGCGGCGGCAGGGTCGCGGGACTGCCTGCCCCGGGGGGCGGCAGGTCGCAGGTCTCGGCAGCGCGCCGCCCGGGACGCATCCCCTCCGGCCCCACATGCCCCGCCAGCACGGACAGGGCCGGCCCGTACCGCGCCGGATCGGCCCCGGGCAGCGAGGCGCAGCCGATCAGCAGGTCCGGCCGCCGCGCCGTGACCAGCGCCGCGACCGCCCCCCAGGCGAGGCGCATCGGCGCGGGATCGTCCAGGCCCGGCGCCACGCAGAAGCGCCCCAGCTCCAGCGCCGTCAGACCCCGCGCCGCCAGGGGGGACAGGTCGTAGGCGGCGCCGCAATAGCTGCCCGCCATGTCGCCGGGACCGAGGAGGCGGTGCCGGAAGGTCGCGACGCAGCGGCCGTCCTCCGCCGCCTCGACCATCAGGTGCTCGAAGTCCGGATCGTGGGGACAGGCGTCGAGTTCCTGCCCGCGCCCCGGGCCCGGTCCGGGCCTGCCCGGTTCGTTCGGCCCGGCGCCCGCCCCCCCGCCTGCGCCCGCGCGGGATCCGGGTCCCGCACCCGGGACGGGGCCCCGCACAGCATCCGGAACAGGCCCCGAGACCGGCCCGCCTTCCGCCCCCGCGTCCGGCCTCGCGGCGCCCCCGGCCGCCGCCCCGGTTCCGGCCCGGAACGCGGCGTGCCGCAGGCGCCGGACGGCCGCGAGGTCCGCCGCGTCCCCCGCACGCCGGACCCGCCAACCTGCCACCGATACGTCGAAGGGCATCGCCCGCTCCCCGCCTCTCTGCCTTGCCTGCGCGCCGGGCCCACGGGGGGCCCGACCCCCGTCCCCGCCTTGGAAGCGGGGGGGCCGCTGCCTAGATAGCGGAGGAACATGACACGGGAGACAAGCCCTGATGGACAAGATCGAGAAGACCGATGCCGAATGGAAGGCCCAGCTCTCGGACCTCGCCTACAAGGTGACGCGCCAGCACGGGACCGAGCGGGCCTTCACCCATGACGACTTCCCCAAGGAGAGCGGCACCTTCACCTGCACCTGCTGCGGGGCCGAGCTCTTCTCGCAGGAGGACAAGTTCGACAGCGGCACCGGCTGGCCCTCCTTCACCCGGCCGATCGACGGCGTGAAGGGCGAGAAGGTCGGCGAGAGCGAGGACAGGTCCTGGTTCATGCGCCGCACCGAGGTGCATTGCGCCCGCTGCGCGGCGCATCTGGGGCATGTCTTCCCCGACGGACCGCAGCCGACGGGCCTGCGCTACTGCATCAACGGCGTGGCGCTCGACTTCCAGCCTGCCGAGGCAGCGGCGGGCGCGCCCGCGAAAACCACGACCGGGGCCTGAGCCCGCCCCCGGCTCCGGCGCCCGGGTATCCGCCGCCGCGCCCCTCTCGGCGCGGCGCGACCCCGCCGGCCGGGGATCGGCCTCCGCGCCTCGTCGCGCGCCTGCCTTCGCGGTCCTGCCGATACCGTGCTCCCGACCGCGCCGCCCCTTCCGCCACCCGGGACGGGCCGCGCCCTCAGCCCTCGCCCAGCAGCTGGCCGGCCTGCACGTTGCCGATGTTGTTCAGCAGCTGCCGGATGAAGGTGTTGTCGGGGATGTTGTCGTCGGTCACGCGCTGCTCCAGCACGATGACGTTCCCGTCCTCGAGGCCGAATCGCTGGATGTTCCGCACCACGCCCGCCTCGGTGAAGGTGATCGCCAGCACCTGCCGGTCGATCTCGACCGGCGCGTAGAAGGCGTAATGCTCGAACTGGGACCGGACGTAGTAATAGCCGTCCTCGTCCAGCACGCCGCCCGCCGTGGGCGTGCCCGCGATCTCGGCCACGCTCTCGCGCGTGTCGCGCCCGATCTCGATCCGGGCCAGGTCCTCGGCCAGCGGGACGTAGCCGTGATAGCGGTAGCGGGTCGAACAGGCGGCCAGGAGCCCGAGGGCGAGCAGGGCGGCCAGTCGGACGGCGCGGTGCGTCGTTGTCATCTGCGTCTCTCCCCGCTCGATCCCGGCGTGTCCGGGTCGGTCCCGCCCGCCGCATCCGTCGATTCCCGGGCCCCGGGCGGCTTGCCTTGCCGCCGCTTGCGGCCCACATCGCGGATTACCCGCGAACGCCCGGTGCTTCAAGCGACGGGGCCCGGCCGACGCGACGCCCGCCTGCCGCGCGCCTGCCCCGGACGCGGCGCCGGGCCCCGAGACGCGCCGGTCCGGACCCTGGTCCCGGCCCGGATCCGCCCCCAGACCGAAGGGAGACGCCCCATGCCCCGCCCTGCCCCGACCGGCCCCAGGCCCGCCGCCGCCAAACCCTCCGCCCGGCGACGGCTGCGCCTTGCCGAGCTGCCGCGCCGGTCCGAGACCGCGATCGACTGGGAACCGACGCCCGAGGAGCGGGTCGAGATGGCCCGGCGGATCGACGTGCCCTCGGTGCGCAAGCTGCGCCTTCAGGGCACGCTGCATCCGCGCGGCAAGGGCGACTGGCACCTGGCGGCGACGCTGGGCGCCACCGCGATGCAGGAATGCGTCGTCACGCTCGAGCCCGTCACCAGCCGCGTCGACGCCCCCGTCGCGCGCACCTATCTCGCCGACTGGCACGAGCCCGAGGAGGCCGAGGCCGAGATGCCCGAGGACGACAGCCTCGAGCCGCTGCCCGACACGCTCGACCTCTTCGAGCTCGCCGCCGAGGCGCTGGCCCTCGCCCTTCCCGACTATCCCCGCGCGCCGGGGACCGAGGAGGTGGAGCTGAGCGTGACCGAACCCGGCAAGACCCCGCTCAGCGACGACGACGTGAAACCCTTCGCGGGGCTCAGGGAGCTGAAGGACCGCATGGGGGAATGACGGGTCCGGGCGCCGCTGCGGCGCGGCGGCGCGGCGGCGCGACCCTGCGCGTCCTTCCCCCTCCGCCTTCCCGCCACTCCCCCGAGCGGGACGGCCGGTCGCGGGGCGTCCCGGTCCCCGCGACGGGGGGCGGCGGCCCAGCCGCCGGGATGCGGGCGCGGCCCGCCCGGCCTGCCCCCCCCCGGGGGCTTGCGCGGGCGCGCAGGATCGCTATAGGGACGCTCTCTCTCTTCCGGGGACGGGGCGACGGGCGGACCGGGGCGATGGCTCGACAGGGTCCGGGCCGGTCTGTAAGCAGCGCCCCCATCGGAACAGCGAATCCCCGCGGACGGTGCGATCCCGTCCGGACCACGCGCCCCGAGGGGGCAAGGACGAAGCCGGGGCCCGCCGATGCGCGGCCCCGCCAACCGGATAGGAGCGAGACATGGCCGTCCCGCAGAACAAGGTTTCCAAGTCCCGCCGCAACATGCGCCGGGCGCACGATTCGCTCTCGGGTTCGAACCCGAACGAATGCCCGTCCTGCGGCGAGCTGAAGCGCCCGCACCACGTCTGCCCGTCCTGCGGCCATTACGCCGACCGCGAGGTCGTGGCGGCCGCGAACGAGATCGACCTGGACGACGACGCGGCCTGATCGGCCCGGCGTCCCGGCATCCGGTGAGCGTGGCCTCCCAGACCGGCAGCACCACCTCCGGCAGGGCGGCCGCCCGGGCCGGGCGCGTGCTGTCGATCGACGCGATGGGCGGCGACAAGGGGCCCGCGGCGGTGGTCGCGGGCCTGAAGCGATTCCGGGGGGACGAACCCGACGCCCGGTTCCTGCTGCATGGCGATGAAGCCGTGCTCGCCCCGCTGGTGCGGGATGCGGGCCTGTCCGATGTCGTGACGATCCGCCACGCCGCGGATGTCGTCTCGATGGACGACAAGCCGGCGCAGGTCATGCGCTCGGGCAAGGGAACCTCGATGTGGTCCGCCATCGCCGCGCTCAAGGCGGGCGAGGCCGAGGCCTGCGTCTCCTGCGGGAATACCGGCGCGCTGATGGCGGTGTCGATGCTGCAGCTGCGCAAGGCCGAGGGCGTGACCCGCCCGGCCATCGCCGCGCTCTGGCCCTCGCGCAACCCGTCCGGGTTCAACGTGATGCTCGACATGGGCGCGGATGTGCGCGCGGACGAGCGCGACCTCGTCGTCTACGCGCTGATGGGCACCTCCTATGCCCGCAACGGGTTGGGGGTGGACCGGCCGCGCGTCGGCCTGCTGAACGTCGGCACCGAGGAGCACAAGGGCCGGGCCGAGCTGAAGGCCGCGCACGAGATGCTGACCGGCCTCGCCGCGCGCGACCAGTTCGACTTCGTCGGCTTCGTCGAGGGCTCGGACCTGCCCTCCGACCGGGTCGACGTGATCGTGACCGACGGATTCACCGGCAATATCGCGCTCAAGACCGGCGAGGGGACGGCCACCTTCATCGCCGAGACGATGCGCGCCTCGTTCCGGTCGGGCCCCCTGGCCATGGTGGCCGGACTGCTCGGGCGCGGCGCCTTCGGCGAGCTGCGCAAGCGGATCGACCCCCGCCGGGTCAATGGCGGCGTCTTCCTCGGGCTGAACGGGACGGTGATCAAGAGCCACGGCTCGTCGGACGAGACCGGCGTGCGGGCGGCGGTCGGCCTGGCCTATCGGCTGGCGCGCACCGGCTTTGCAGAGCGCGTCGCGGCGCGGGTTGCGTCCGCCGGACCGCTCGACCAATCTGCGCGGACCGACCGGGACGCGGACCAGGACGCCGGCCGGGGCGGGCCGCGGCAGGACGCGCCGGGCGCCGAGACGGACCAAGCGGGACGGACCTGAATCATGACGACGAGAGCGGTGGTGACCGGCGTGGGACATTACCTGCCGGAGCGGGTGGTGCCGAACGCCCATTTCGAGGAGAGCCTCGACACGACCGACGAATGGATCCGGTCCCGTTCGGGGATCGAGCGTCGGCATTTCGCCGCCGAGGGCGAGATGACCTCGGACCTCGCGACGCGGGCGGCCGAGGCGGCGCTGGCCGATGCGGGGCTGACGGGGGCCGATGTGGACGCGATCGTCCTCGCCACGTCGACGGCCGACAACACCTTCCCGTCCGCCGCGACGATGGTGCAGAACGCGATCGGCATGACGGGCGGCTTCGCCTTCGACGTCCAGGCGGTCTGCGCCGGCTTCGTCTATGCCCTGACCAATGCCCATGCCCTGATCCTGTCGGGCCAGGCGCGGCGGGTGCTCGTCATCGGGGCCGAGACCTTCTCGCGCCTGATGGACTGGAGCGACCGCTCGACCTGCGTGCTCTTCGGCGACGGCGCGGGCGCGCTGCTGCTCGAGGCGCAGGAGGGGGACGGGACCAACGACGATCGCGGCATCCTCGCCACCGATCTCCATTCCGACGGGCGCTACCGGGACCTGCTCTATGTCGACGGGGGCGTATCGACCGGCAGCACCGGCGTGCTGCGGATGGAGGGGCGCGAGGTGTTCCGGCACGCGGTCGAGAAGCTTGCCGCGACGGCCCATGCCGCGCTCGGCAAGGTCGGCCTGACGGGGGACGATGTCGACTGGATCGTGCCGCACCAGGCGAACCTGCGGATCATCACCGCCACGGCGCGGGCGATGAACGTGCCGATGGACCGGGTCGTCGTGACGGTGCAGGATCACGGCAACACCTCGGCGGCGTCGATCCCGCTCGCCCTGTCGGTCGGGGTGCAGCGCGGCCAGGTGAAGCGCGGCGACCTCGTCGTGACCGAGGCGATCGGCGGCGGCCTCGCCTGGGGATCGGTTGTCCTGCGCTGGTAGGCGAAAATCCGGTCATTCCGGCCCCTTGCCGCCCGGTCCTCATTGACACGAAACCGTGACCTCCCCTAGCGTTCGACCCCGGATCATCCGGGGACCAGTATGGCCGATAGCACGTTGACCCGCATGGACCTCGCCGAGGCCGTTCACGCCGAGGTGGGTCTGTCGCGGAACGAGAGCGCGGAACTGGTCGAGGCCGTCCTGCAGCACATCTCGGACGCCCTCGTGCAGGGGGAGCAGGTGAAGATCTCGTCCTTCGGCACCTTCTCGACGCGCGAGAAGTCGGCTCGGGTCGGCCGCAACCCCAAGACCGGGGAAGAGGTGCCGATCTCGCCCCGGCGGGTCCTGACCTTCCGCCCCTCGCACCTGACCAAGGAACGCGTGGCCACGGGCAACGCGGGCCGCTGAGGCGATGGCGAAATCCCCGGACGCGTTCCGCACGATCACCGAGGTCGCGGAGTGGCTCGACACGCCGGCCCACGTCCTGCGCTTCTGGGAGAGCAAGTTCACGCAGGTGCGGCCGGTCAAGCGCGCCGGCGGGCGCCGCTACTACCGCCCCGAGGACATGCGCCTTCTCGGCGGCATCAAGGCGCTTCTCCATGACGAGGGGCTGACGATCAAGGGCGTGCAGAAGCTCCTGCGCGAGAAGGGCGTGCGCCATGTCGCCGATCTTGCCCCGCCGCTCGACGACGCGCCCCCCGCCCACCCGGCGGAGGCCCCGTCCGCGCGCATCCGCGACGATGTCGAGGAGGCCGAGCTCATCGAGGTCGAACCGGAAGAGGCGCCGGACGCCACCATCCTCGCCTTTCCCGGCCCCGCCGCCGAGGGCGAGCCCGCTGCCGGGGAGGTGCCGCCCGCGACGGACGAACCGGCGCGCGCCCCTGTCGATACGATGGGAACGGCGCCCGAACCGGACGACGGCGCCCCGCGCGAGCCGGGCGACGCGCCCGACCCTGTCGACCACGACACGGGCGAGACGATCCTCGCGGACCCGCAGGAGGACGGCCCCGGCGCCCCGCTGGCCGGAGCCGGGTCCGAGGCGGTCCATGCCACGGACGAGGGGGCCGGTGCGGACCCGGCGCCTCCGATCGGGGAGGAGGAGGCAGCCCCCCTGCCCCCGGCCATGCCGGTGGAGGACTTTCCGGCGGATCCCTCGGCGCTCCCGCCCGCGGCGGGGGACGAGACCGCGCCCGGCCCGGAACCGTCCGACGCCGAGGTCGCGGCGGCCCGAACGGATGGGGACGATCCGTCCGCGATCGACCGGGCGCGGGACGAGACCGCGGAGCAGGACGACGCCGACCCACGCGGCGACGACCCCGCCAGTGCCTATTCCGCCTTTGCCGATGCCGCCGGTGCCGATCCTGCCTTTGGCGATGCCGCCAGTGCGGGGGCCGCCAGTGCCGATGCCGCGGGATCGGGCGCCATGCCCGAGGATGCCGCCGCGCAGGCCGCCGCCGCCGTTTCCCCGGCCGGGGCGCCGGCCGGGCCTGCGCCGGACGAACAGGCGCCGGACGAACAGGCGCCGGACGAACCGGCGCCGGACGAGCCGGTGGCTCTGGACGATGCCGCTCCCCATCAGGGCGTCCCCGACCCGATCCCCCCGCGGGAACGGGCGCGGCGCGCCGATCCGGTCTCGCGCCTGCCCGCCGGGCCGGGCCCGCTTCTGGGGCCGCTGCTGCGGGCCGATCCGGCCGCGCTGCGGTCGCGGGCGGACCTTCTGGGCCCGCTTCTCGACCGGCTCGACGCCGCGCTCGCCCGCGGCGCCTGATCCCTGCCGCGCTCGCCCGCGGCGCCTGATCCCTGCCGCGCTCGCCTGCGGCGTCCGATCCCTGCCGCGTTCGTTCGCCCCAACCCTTGATCCCTGCGGCGCCTCAAGCCTGCCGCCGGGTGCGGCGGAAAACCCTGTTCCAGCCCCTTGCGCCCCCCGGCCCTTTGCGGCAGAAGGCCGCCAAGTCGGGCTATAGCGCAGCCTGGTAGCGCGTCCGTCTGGGGGACGGAAGGTCGCAGGTTCAAGTCCTGCTAGCCCGACCATTTCACACCATCGCCGACTTGCCCGCCGCCCCGTGCAAGGGACGGGCGCCGATCCCGGGTCGCCCGGCGCCGGCGTTTGCCCTCGTCCCGCCGCGCCGCTACATCGCGGGACCAAGGAGGATCGCCCATGGCCACCACGCCCCCCGTCTGCGACTTCGGCTGGATCGCCCCCGATTTCACCCTGCCCGGCACCGACGGCCGGGACTGGAGCCTGCAGGACATCCGCGGCCCGAACGGGACGCTGGTCATGTTCATCTGCAACCACTGCCCCTACGTCCTTGCGGTGATCGACCGGATCGTGCGCGACGCGCGCGCGCTGCAGACCCTGGGGATCGGAGTCGCGGCGATCTGTTCCAACGACGCGCGGACCCATCCCGACGACGATTTCGAGCACATGAAGGTCAGGGCCGCCGAATGGGGCCTGCCCTTCCCCTATCTGCGGGACGAGGACCAGTCCGTCGCCCGCGCCTGGGTCGCCGCCTGCACGCCCGACTTCTTCGGCTTCGACGCGGATCTCGGCCTGCAATATCGCGGCCGGCTGGACGAGAGCCGCAACGCGCCCGCCGCCCCCGGCGCCCGGCGCGAGCTCTTCGAGGCGATGCGGCAGGTCGCCGAGACCGGCGAGGGACCGCGCGCGCAGGTACCGTCCATGGGCTGCTCGATCAAGTGGAAGGCGGCATGACCGGCAAGGCGGTGATCGGCTTCGACCTCGACGGGACGCTGATCGACAGCGCGCCGTCGATCGCCGCGAGCGTCAACGCGGTGCTGATGGAACACGGCGCCGACCCGCTGGAGGAGGACCGCATCGCCGGCATGGTCGGCTCCGGCGCGGCCGTCCTGATCGAGCGGGTGCGCGCCGCCCGCGAGATCGGGGCGCAGCACCAGGCGGATCTGCTCGACCGCTACCTCGCCATCGACGGGGCCAAGACCGACCAGCCGCTCTATGACGGGGCGCGCGCCGCGCTGGAGGTCCTGGCAGAGGAGGCCGCACTGGTCCTGTGCACTAACAAGGTGCAGCGGCACGCCGCGGCGATCCTCGAGGCGGCCGGCCTCGCCCCGCTCTTCGCCAACGTGATCGGGGGCGACAGCCTGCCCGCCCGCAAACCCGACCCGGCGCCGCTTCTGGCCGCGTTCGACGGGCTCGGCGACGGGCCGCGGCTCTTCGTCGGCGACAGCGGCATCGACGCCGAGACCGCGCGGGCCGCGGGCGTGCCGTTCCTGTTCTATTCGAGCGGTTACGGCCAGGCGCCCGAGGCCGCCCTGCCCCATGCCGCGTCCTTCGCCGCGTTCGACGATCTCCCCGCACTGGTGCGGGACACGCTCTCCGAAAGGCCCCCCGCATGACCGACACCCCCGAGGATCTCGCCGCCGCCCTGTCCCTTGCCGAGCAGGTCGCCCTGATGTCGGGCGAGGATTTCTGGTCCCTGCCCGCCCTGCCGGACCACGGGATCGGCAAGCTGCGCGTCACCGACGGGCCGAACGGTGCCCGTGGCTCCGGCAGCCTGGTCGGCGGTGTGAGATCGGCCGCCTTCCCGGTCGGCATCTGCCTCGGCGCGAGCTGGAATCCCGACCTCGTGGCCGAGATCGGCGCGGCGCTGGCGGACGAGGTCAGGGACAAGGGCGCGCATGTCCTGCTCGCCCCGACGATCAACCTGCAGCGCGGCCCGCTGAACGGGCGCAACTTCGAGTGCTATTCCGAGGATCCCTGGCTGACCTCGCGGCTCGCCGTCGCCTACGTGCAGGGTCTGCAATCGCAGGGCATCGCCGCGACGCCGAAGCATTTCGTCGGCAACGAGAGCGAGATCCGCCGCACCGTCGCCTCGTCCAACGTCGACGAGCGCACGCTGCGCGAGCTCTACCTCGTGCCCTTCGAGGCCGCCGTGAGGGAAGGCGGCGCCTGGGCGATCATGACCTCGTACAACAAGCTCAACGGCACCTACACGGCCGAGACGGGCTGGCTGCTGACCGACGTGCTGCGCGACGAATGGGGCTTCGACGGGGTGGTGATGTCGGACTGGTACGGCAGCCGCACGACCGCGCCGACGGTCGAGGCCGGGCTCGACCTCGAGATGCCGGGCCCGTCTCGCGACCGGGGCGAGACGCTGGTCGCGGCGGTCGAGAGCGGCGAGGTCGAGGCGAGCAAGGTCGCCGCCGCCGCGACCAACGTGCTGCGGCTGGCGCAGCGGACCGGCGCGCTGCGCGAGACCCGTCCCTTCGAGGAGAAGGCGGTGGAACGCGACGCCACCCGCGCCCTGATCCGCCGCGCCGGGGCCGAGGGGATGGTCCTGCTCAAGAACGACGGCGTGCTGCCGCTTGCGGGCGTCTCGCCCGTCGCGATGGTCGGCCCCAATGCCGAGACCGCGCGCGCCATGGGCGGCGGCTCGGCGCAGCTCAACGCCCACCGCCTCGTCTCGCCCGCCGAGGGGATGCGCGCCGCGCTGTCGGGCAACGCGATCATCGCCGCGAAGGGGGTGGACAATCACCGGTTCGAGCCGTCGCTCACCGGCGAGTTCGAGGCGGACTGGTTCGACAATGCCGACCTGTCGGGCGAGCCGGTCCATCGCGGGACGATCGAGGAGACGAACCAGTTCGTCATGCCCGAGATGACGGGCGGGGCGGTGACGGGGGCCCCCTTCTCGGTCCGGGTGCGCGGCACCTACACGGCCGAACGGGGCGGCACGCACCGGATCGGCTTCCACGTCGCGGGACGCGGGCGCGTCCTGCTCGCCGGGGAGACGGCGATCGACCTCTGGGAGGATGCCGACTGGAGCCGGGGCCGCACCTTCTTCGAGGAAGGCTCGGACCCCGTGACGGTCGAACGCGAGCTGGCCGCCGGCGAGACGGTCGAATGGACGGTCGAGTTCCGCTCCGCGCAGACCCACGATCTCGGCGTCTGGGGCTGGTATCTCGGCATCGGCCGTCCGGCGGACGCGCAATCGCTGGAGGAGGCGCTGACGGCGGCGGCCGAGGCCGAGGTGGCGGTGGTCTGCGTCGGGCGCTCGGCCGAGTGGGATACCGAGGGCTGGGACCTGCCGGGGATGAGGCTGCCCGGCGATCAGGACGAGCTGGTCCGCCGGGTGGCGAAGGTGGCGAAGAGGACGATCGTCCTGCTCCAGACCGGCGGTCCCGTCGAGATGCCCTGGGCGGGAGAGGTCGATGCGATCCTGCAGGCCTGGTATCCCGGGCAGGAGGCGGGCCACGCCATCGCCGACGTGCTGACCGGCGCGGTCGAGCCCACGGGCCGCCTGCCGCAGAGCTTCCCCGCCCGACTGGAGGACAGCCCGACCATGACGGGCGGAGAGCGGACCTATCCCGGCACCGACCTGCAGGTCCATTACGACGAGGGGCTGCATATCGGCTACCGTCACCATGCCCGGGCCGGGATTCCCGCGCTGTTCCCGTTCGGCCACGGCCTCGGCTACGGACGGGTGGAATACGGCGCGCCCGAACTGGCCGATGCGGGGTTCGAGGGCGAGGGAAAGGTGCGCGTCCGCGTGCCGCTGTCCAACCCGTCGGATCGCGACACGACCGAGGTGGTGCAGCTCTACGTCGCGCCGGAGGGCGCGCCTGTCGACCGCCCGGCGATGGAGCTGAAGGCCTTTGCCAAGCTGCGCGTTCCCGCCGGGGGCGAGGCCCTGGCCGAGCTGGAGCTCGGGCCGCGCGCCTTCGCCTATTACGACGTCGACCGCGGCGACTGGGTCGTGGCGCCCGGACGCTATACCTTGCGGATCGGACGCAGCGCCGAGGGGATCGAGCACGAGCTGGGCGTCACCCGCGCGGGCGAGCTGCGCCTGCCGCGCTGACCGGACGGGGGTCCGGGGCGCCTTGCCCCGGACCCGGGCCCGCCCGGGCGGCGTTGGGCCGGGGACCAGAGAAAAGGACGTCCCATGCCTGTCAGACCCATCGGCCCCGCCGGCATCCCCAATCTCGGCCTCGGCACCTTCGGCCTGCGCGGCGACGAAGGCGCCCGCATCGTCGCCGAGGCGCTGCGGACCGGCTACACCCATATCGATACCGCCCGGATGTACGAGAACGAGGGGGCGGTGGGCCGGGGCATGCGCGACAGCGGCGTGGCGCGCGACCGGATCTTCCTCACCACCAAGATCCCGCAGCAGGACCACGGCGCCGAGGCCTTCCGCCGCGCGACCGAGGATTCGCTCCGGACGCTCGGCACCGATCACGTGGACCTGCTGCTGCTGCACTGGCCGTCCCGCGACGTGCCGCTCTCCGAGACGCTGCCGGTGCTCGACGCGCTGATCGACGAGGGCAAGGTCCGCTTCGGCGGCATCTCGAACCACCCGATCGCGCTGGTGGACGAGGCGCGGGGCATCCTCTCGCATCCGATCGCCGCCAACCAGATCGAGATGCACCCGTTCCTCGACCAGACGAAGCTGCTGTCGCACCTCGAATCCGTCCAGATCCCGTTCGAGGCCTACTCCCCCCTCGCCCAGGGCAGGGTGAAGGACGATCCCGTCCTGACCGCGATCGCCGAGGCCCACGGGACCCAGGCCGGAACCGTCGCGCTGGCCTGGATCCTGTCCAAGCCCGGCGGCATCGCGATCCCCAAGACGGCGACGCCCGAGCGGCTGGCGCAGAACCTCGCGGCCGCGGACCTGACTTTGACGGCGGACGAGCTGGCGCGGATCGACGGGCTGGCCCGGCCGGACGGCCGGCTGATCGACCCCGCCGACGGCCCCGACTGGGACTGAGGGCTGCGGGGGCTCCGGCCCCCGCGGCCCCGGCCGTCCCGCGAAACCACCCCTTCCGAGACGGGGTGCCTTGACGGTACGCCGCCCGGTGACAGTTTGCCCCGAGACACCACCTGTCGGATGACATCCGGATGCGCCTGATCCCCTGCCTGCCCGTCCTGCTCGCCGCCTCCCTCGCGGGACCGGCGGTGGCGGAGACGGGGACGCAGGCGGGGTTCCTCTGGGCCGCGGGCCCGATCGCCGAGGCGCAGCGGGCCCATTTCCTCTCGATCATCGGGTGGATGAGCGTGGTCATCGTCCCGCTCTTCGTCGCCCTGCCCGTCGTCCTGTGGCGCTACCGGGCGGGCGGGCCCGGCGCCTTCCGGCCGGACTGGGGCAACTCGCCGCTGGGCGAGGCCGTGCTCTGGGGGGTGCCGGCCCTGCTCGTCGCGGTGCTGGGCTGGAACCTCTGGACCGAGACGCTCCGGATGGATCCCTACGCCCCGCTCGGCCCCGATCCGCTGGTGATCGACGTCGTCACCTGGAACTGGGGCTTTGTCTTCGTGCACGGCGCCGCCGGTGTCGCGGAGGTCGACCGGCTGACGATCCCGGCCGGCCGGCCGGTGACGCTGCGCATGACGTCGGACAGCGTGATGCAGAGCGTCTTCATCCCCCGCCTGGCAGGCCAGCTCTACGCGATGCCCGGCATGGTGACCGAGCTCAACCTCGCCGCGGACGGACCCGGAACCTTCACCGGGCGCAACAGCCAGTACAACGGCCCGGGATTCGCGACACAGAGCTTCGACGTGATCGCCCTGCCCGCCGGGGAATACGACGCGCGCATCGCGCAGCTTGCGGCCATGGAAGGCACTCTCGACGCGGCCGGCTTCGACGCGCTCAAGGGGGATGACGCGGCACGCCCCCAGGGGTTCGGCGCGGTGTCCGATGGGTTCCTGGCCGAGATCGTCGGCCGCTACGCCGATCCCCGGATGGCGGGGATGGTGCATTGACCCCTTTCGGCCTGCTGGACTGGTCGGATCTCGTCTTCGCCGGCTTCCTGCGCGACCCTTCCGTGAACGAGGCGGTCGCCTCCGCCGCCGGGGCCTTCGCCGTGCTGGGGGCCGTGGCGGCGCTGGTCGTCCTGACCGTGAAGGGGTGGTGGCGCCCGCTCTGGTCGGGCTGGTTGACCAGCCTCGATCACAAGAGGATCGGGATCATGTACGTGGTGCTCGGCCTCGTCATGTTCGCCCGCGCCATCGCCGAGGCGAGCGTGATGCGGGCGCAGCAGATGGCCGCCCTCGGAGAGCCGGGATTCCTGAGCGCCGAGCATTTCGGCCAGCTCTTCACCACCCACGGCACGATCATGATCTTCTTCGTCGCGATGCCGCTGCTGACGGGGATCATCAATTTCGTCATGCCGCTGCAGATCGGCGCCCGCGACGTGACCTTCCCGCTCGTCAACGCGGTCTCGCTGGCGCTGACGGCGGCGGGCGCGGCGCTGCTGATGGTGTCCCTCGTGGTCGGCCGGTTCTCCACCGGCGGCTGGTCGGGCTACCCGCCCTTCACCGGGGCCGCCTTCTCGCCCGGCGAGGGCGTGGATTACTGGATCTGGGCGGTGACCCTGTCCTCGCTCGGCTCGACGCTGACGGGGATGAACTTCGCCGTGACGATCTACAAGGAGCGCTGCCCGGGGATGCATCTGTTCCGGATGCCGCTCTTCACCTGGACGGCGCTCTGCACCTCGATCCTGATGATCTTCGCCATGGCGCCCCTGACGGTCGCGACGCTGATGCTCGCGCTCGACCGCTATGCGGGCTTCCACTTCTTCACCGCCGGGTCGGGCGGCGACATGATGAACTACGCCAACCTCTTCTGGCTGTTCGGGCATCCGGAGGTCTACATCCTGATCCTGCCGGCCTTCGGGGTCTGGTCCGAGGTGTTCTCGACCTTCTCGGGCAAGACGCTCTACGGCTACACCTCCCTCGTGATCGCGACGATGTGCATCGCGGTGCTGAGCTTCACCGTCTGGCTGCACCACTTCTTCACCATGGGACAGGCGGCCAGCATCAACGCGGTCTTCGGCGTGGCGACGATGCTGATCGGCGTGCCGACGGGGGTGAAGGTCTATGACTGGCTGCTGACGATGGTGCGCGGGCGGATCCGGTTCCGCGTGCCGCTGATCCTCGGCTGCTACTTCCTCGCCACCTTCGTCATCGGCGGGCTGACGGGCGTGCTGCTGGCCAATCCGACGGTGGATTACGGCACCCACAACTCGCTGTTCCTCGTCGCGCATTTCCACAACATGCTGATCCCCGGCCTGCTCTTCGGGATGTTCGCGGCGATCCATTTCTGGTTTCCCAAGGCCTTCGGGTTCCGCCTGCACGAAGGGCTCGGCGTGCTCTCGGCCTTTCTCTGGATGGGCGGGTTCCTCTGTGCCTTCATGCCGCTCTACGCGCTGGGGCTGATGGGGGGGATGCGCCGGATGGCGCAGTTGCCGGAGGGACCGTTCGGCCCCCTCCTCGCCGTCGCGCTGCTGGGCGCGCTGATGATCGCGGCGGGCTTCGCCGTCTTCGTCCTGCAGCTCTGGTGGTCGGTCCGGCACCGCGACCGGCTGGCCGTGCCGCATGGCGATCCCTGGGACGGCCGGACGCTGGAATGGGCCCTGCCCGCCCCCCCGCCCGAATGGAACTTCGCCGTGCTGCCCGAGGTCGATCGCCGCGATCCCTTCGACGCGGCGAAGCTGGCCGGCATCGCCTACGCCCTGCCGGACCGCTACGAGGATATCGAGATGCCCGCCAACAGCGCGGTCGCCCCGGCGCTCGGCGCCGCCGCCTTCGCCGTCGCCTTCGGTCTCGTCTGGCATATCTGGTGGCTGGTCGCCTTCGGCCTCGCCGCGGCGCTGGCCGCGATCGTCGCCCGCAGTTTCGTGACGGAGACGACGCGCACGATCCCCGCAGCCCATGTCCGCCAGGTGACCGAAGGCTGGCGCAGCATCGCCCGCGTCGCCACCCCCTGCCCCCGGCGCGCCGAGGCGACGGGCGCGAACCGCGGTCGCGCGAGGCCGCAGCAATGAGCGACGTCACCGCCACCCGGCATCCGGGGCTCAACCTCAACCACACCGACCGCGAGACCCACGATCGCGCCGAATCCGTCATGTTCGGCTTCTGGGTCTTCATGATGAGCGATCTCGTCCTCTTCGCCGTCCTGTTCGCCACCTATGCGGCGCAGAGCGTGCACGGCATCGCCGGCGGGCCGGCCCCGGCCGAGATCTTCGAGCTGAAGAGCACGCTGTGGCAGACGCTGGTCCTGCTGACCTCGTCCTTCACCATGGGCCTCGCCGCGCTGGCGTTGAAATACCGCGACGACCGGCGCCGGCTCGTCCTGTGGCTGCTGGTGACGGCGGCGCTGGGCGGGACGTTCCTCTACCTGGAGGGTGCGGACTGGCTGCGGATGGCGCGGGATCATGGCGCGGTGCCGCAGGTCTCGGGCTTCCTGTCGATCTTCTACGCGCTGACCGGCACCCATTTCCTGCACGTTTCGGCGGCGATGGTGTGGATCGGCGTGATGCTGGTGCAGATCGGCCGGTTCGGCCTGAAACCGGAGGTGAAGCTGCGGGTGATGCGGCTGGCGATCCTGTGGCACCTGCTCGACGTGGTCTGGATCGGGATCTTCACCTTCGTCTTCCTGTTCGGAGTCGTGCAATGACCAAGGGCATCCCGGTCTCCGAGGACGAGGGCCTGCGGGCGGAGCTGCGGTCCTACGCCATCGGCGGCATCCTCTCGCTCGCCCTGACCGGCGCGGCGTTCTGGCTGGTGGCCTCGCGCGCCCTGTCGCTGCGGACCACGCTGCTCGTCCTCGGCGGGCTCGCGATCGTGCAGATCGCGGCGCAGCTCCGCTTCTTCCTGCATATCGACCTGCGCAAGTCGCATCGCGACGACCTGCAGCTGATCCTGTTCACCGCCCTCATCATCGGCCTGATGATCGGCGGAACGATCTGGATCCTCTTCAACCAGCACGCCCGGATGTGACGTGCGTTCCCCAGCCCCCGAGGTGACGCCATGACCAAGACCGACGACCTGCCCAAGGATCACGGCCCCTCGGGCGGCTGGGGATCGCTGAAGGGCATCAGCCGCATTTTCGGCGAGAGCGTGCCCAGCCCCGCCGTGCTCGACACGCTCCGGCGCCAGAACAAGCCCGGCGGCTTCATGTGCTCGTCCTGCGCCTGGCCCAAGCCCGCGAACTACCACCCGTTCGAATTCTGCGAGAACGGCGCCAAGATGACGCTGTGGGAGAGCACGTCCGCCCGCTGCACGCCGAATGACCTGGGCAAGCACAGCCTGGAGGAGCTGCGCGGCTGGTCCGACCACGAACTCGAGAAGACCGGCCGGCTGACGGCGCCCATGCGCTTCGACCACGGGACCGGCCGCTATGTCGAGACCGGCTGGGACGAGGCCATCGCCGGCATCGCCGAGGTGCTGGCGACCCTGCCGAAGGAGGAGGTCGTCTTCTACTCCTCCGGCCATGCGGGACTCGAGGCCTCGTATCTCTGGGCGCTGGTCGCCCGGCTCTACGGCAACAACAACCTGCCCCAATCGTCGAACATGTGCCACGAGACGACGAGCGTGGGGCTGACGCAGGTCATCGGCTCGCCCGTCGGGACGGTGGTGTGGGAGGATCTGGAGGAGACGGACTGCTTCTTCTTCTTCGGACAGAACCCGGGCACCAATTCCCCCCGCTTCCTGCATCCGCTGAAATACGCCAAGCAGCGCGGCGCCCGGATCGTGACCTTCAACCCGGTCCGCGAGCAGGGCCTGGTCTCCTTCGTCGATCCGCAGGACCCGGTGGAGATGGCGACGGGGCGCGAGACGATCATCTCGGACCAGTACCACCAGCTGAAGGCGGGATCGGACATCGCGGCGATCCTCGGCCTGTGCAAGGCCGTGATCGAGGCCGACGATGCCGGGCGGGACGTGATCGACCACGCCTTCCTCGCCGAGCATTGCAACGGGTTCGACGGCTTCATGGATTTCGCGCGCGAAACGACCTGGGCGGCGATCTGCGCCGAGACGGGGCTGAGCGAGGTGGCGCTGCGCGACGCGGCCGAGATCTACATGACGTCCGAGAAGGTGATCGGCGTCTACGGGATGGGCCTGACGCAGCACGCGCACGGATCCTGGAACATCGGCATGCTGACGAACCTGCTGCTGCTGCGCGGCAACATCGGCAAGACGGGCGCCGGCATGTGCCCGGTGCGCGGCCATTCCAACGTGCAGGGCCAGCGCACCGTCGGCATCGCCGAGAAGACGAAGCTGGTGCCGATGGACCGCCTGCGCGACCTCTTCGGCTTCGAGCCGCCGGAAAAGGACGGGATGCACGTCGTCGACGCCGCTGAGGCGATGACCGAGGGGCGGCTCTCGGCCATGCTCTGCCTCGGCGGCAATCTCGTCCGCGCCCTGCCCGAGCGCGACCGGATCGAGGCGGCCTGGGAGAAACTGCCGCTGACGGTGATGATCTCGACCAAGCTCAACCGCTCGCACCTGTTTCCGGGGCGGAACGCCTGGATCCTGCCCTGCCTCGCCCGGTCGGAGGAGGACATGCAGGAGAGCGGCAACCAGTGGATCACGATCGAGGACAGCTTCTCCTGCATCCACGGCAGCCAGGGGCGCCGCACGCCCGCCTCCAGGCAGCTCCGGTCCGAGCTGGAGATCACCGCCCTGCTCGGCAAGGCGATCGCGGGACTCACGGACAGGCTGCGCTGGGACGAGTGGATCGCCGATTACGGCCGGGTCCGCGACCTGATCGAGGCGACCTATCCCGAGGATTTCCGCGACTTCAACGCGCGGATGAACGAGCCCGGCGGCTTCTGGCGCGGCAACCCGGCCCATGACCGGGTCTGGAAGACCGAGAGCGGCAAGGCCGAGTTCACAATCCCGGACAAGCTCAACGCGATGGATTTCGACGACGAGCCCGGGCGGTACCGGCTGCTGACCATGCGCTCGAACGACCAGTTCAACACCACGATCTACGGCTATTCCGACCGGTTCCGGGGGATCGAGGGCACGCGTGACGTCCTCCTGATGAACGCCGCCGACATGGAGGAGGCGGGGCTGTCCCACGGGGACCGCGTCGCGCTCGTCGCCGATGGCGGGATCGCGGCCCGGCTCGGCGGGCTGGAGGTGGTGACGTTCGAGCTGCCGCGCGGCACCGTCGGGTCCTACTATCCCGAATGCAACGTGCTGGTGCCGATCGGGCATCACGACAGGCTCTCGAAGACGCCGGCCTCGAAGAGTGTCGCCGTGCGGATCGAGCGGGAGGTCTAGGGTTCCGGGCGGGGCAAGGGGGGCGCTGCCCCCCTCGGCCTGCGGCCTCACCCCCCGGAGTATTTCGGGCAAGATAAGGGGGCGGGACGGATCGCCCTCCCGGGGCCGGCAGGCCGGCGGCGGCCGGGCCCTTGCGGGGACCGGGCGAACGGCTGGCCTGGAGCCGGGCGGGGCGGATGCGGCAGGCGGCGCGGGCGTCGGTGCGCGGGCGGGGCGCCGGCCGGGGCGTCGGCATCATCCGAAGTCGCGCGGCCAAGTCTTCGTGGACCAACCTTCGCGGCCCAGTCTCCTCAGCCCTCTCTTCGCGATCTTGTCTTCGCGGTCGTGGCGCGCGACGACAGGAGAATGATCGGAGGTACCATGCTGCGTTCCCTGACCCTGTCGCTGTGCCTTGCCGCGCTGCCCGCCTCGGCGGAGATCACGGTCTTCGCCGCCGCCTCGCTCGGCGGGGTGCTGGACGAGGTGGCGGCGGAGTACACCGCCGGGACCGGCGAGGCGGTCGCGATCTCCTATGCCGGATCCTCGCTCCTCGCCCGGCAGATCGAGGCGGGGGCGCCGGCCGACGTCTTCGTCTCGGCCAATCCCGACTGGATGGACGTGCTGGAGGAGGCCGGACTGGTGGCGGCGCGGACGGAGCTGCTCGGCAACGCGCTGGTGCTGGTCGGGCCGGCGGGCGCCCCGGCGCTGGAGATCGCGGACCTGCCGGCGGAACTGGGGGACGGGCGGCTGGCCGTGGCGCTGACCGAGGCGGTGCCGGCGGGCATCTACGGGCGCGCGGCGCTGACCTCGCTGGGTCTGTGGGACGCGCTGTCGGGGCGCCTCGCCGAGACCGACAACGTGCGCGCGGCCCTCGCGCTCGTGGCGACGGGAGCCGCGCCCTACGGGATCGTCTACGCCACCGACGCGGCGCTGGAGCCGCGGGTGGCGATCCTCGACCGGTTCCCGCCGGAGAGCCACGCGCCGATCACCTATCCGGCGGCGGCGCTGACCCAGGCGGGCGCTCCCTTCCTGGCCTGGCTTCGGGGCGAGGCGGCGGGGGCGCGCTTCGCCGCGGCGGGCTTCACCCTGCTGCCGGGGGAGTGATGCGGCGGATGGGCCGATGACCTTTCTCGGCCCCGAGGAATGGGCGGCCGTGGCGCTGTCGCTGCGGGTGGCGGCGGTCGCGACGCTGGCCAGCCTGCCGCTCGGGCTGCTGGTGGCCCATGCCCTCGCCCGGTGGCGCTTTCCGGGGCGCGCGGCGCTGAACGCGCTGGTCCACCTGCCGCTGATCCTGCCGCCCGTCGTGACCGGCTACCTGCTGCTGCTGGCCTTCGGGCCCCGCGCGCCGCTCGGGGCGGGGCTGGAGGCGCTGGGCCTGCCGCTCGCCTTTCGCTGGACGGGGGCGGCGCTGGCGTCGGCGATCATGGCCTTTCCGCTGATGGTGCGGGCGATGCGGCTGTCGATCGAGGCGGTCGATCCGGGGCTGGAGGCGGCGGCGGCGACGCTGGGGGCCTCTCGTGCCCGCGTCTTCCTGACGGTCACGCTGCCGCTGGCGCTGCCGGGCGTGCTGGCCGGCGCTGTCCTCGCCTTCGCCAAGGCGATGGGCGAGTTCGGGGCGACGATCACCTTCGTCTCGAACATCCCGGGTGAGACGCGGACCATCCCCTCGGCGATCTGGGCCTTCCTGCAGAGCCCGGGCGGGGACGGCGCGGCGCTGCGGCTGGTGGCGGTGTCGATCGGCGTCGCGGTGGCCGCGCTGGCCCTGTCGGAATGGCTCGCGCAGCGCCTGGCCCGGCGGGGATCGGCGTGAGCGGGGCCGCGATCGAGGTCGCGCTGCGCCTGAGGCGGGGCGACTTCCTGCTCGACGCGGCCTTCGCGGCGCCGCCGGGGCTGACCGTGCTCTTCGGCCGGTCGGGCTCGGGCAAGACGAGCGTCGTGCAGGCGGTTGCGGGCCTCCTCCGGGCGGAGGGGCGCGTCGCGGTGGGCGGCGAGGACTGGCAGGGCGGGGGCGCCTGGCGGCCCCCGCACCGGCGCGGCGTCGGCTACGTCTTCCAGGATGCGCGGCTCTTTCCGCATATGAGCGTCCGGCGGAACCTCTTCTACGGCGCGCGCGACGGGCGGCCCGGCGGGGCCGGCCGGGTGATCGAGATGCTGGGGATCGGGCATCTCATGGACCGGCGCCCCGCGGGCCTGTCGGGGGGCGAGCGCAGCCGCGTCGCGCTGGGCCGGGCGCTGCTGTCGTCGCCGCGGGTGATCCTCGCCGACGAGCCGCTGGCCGCCCTGGACGAGGCGCGCAAGGCCGAGATCCTGCCCTTCTTCGAACGGATCCGCGACGAGGGCGAGGTGCCGATCCTCTACGTCTCGCACAACCCCGCGGAGGTGGCGCGCCTCGCCACGACCATCGTGGCGATGGAGGACGGGCGGGTCACGCGCGTGGGCCCGGCGGAGGAGGTGCTGGCCGACCCGGCGGTGACCCCGCTCGGCGTGCGGGCGGCGGGCGCCTTCGTCACCGCGCGGCTCGCGGCGCACGAGGCGGACGGGCTGAGCCGGCTGGAGGCGGGGGGCTGCCCGCTCTGGCTGCCGCGCGTCGCCGGGGATCCCGGCGCCATGCTGCGGGTGCGGATCGACGCGCAGGACGTGATGATCGCGCTGACGCGGCCCGAGGGGATCTCGGCGCTGAACGTGCTGCCCGCCGCGGTGGAGAGCGTGCGCGCGGGCGACGGGCCGGGCGCGCTGGTGCGCCTCGCCACACCGGCGGGGCCGATCCTCGCCCGGATCACCCGCCGCTCGCTCGACGCGCTGGGACTGGCGCCGGGGCGCGAGGTCTTCGCCGTGCTGAAGGCGGTCTCGGTCGCGCGCGAGGCGGTCTCGGGCTTCTAGCGCGCGATCCGCCCGCCCTGCAGCGGCCGGGGGGCCCCGGTCGTGCCGGGAAAGCTGATCGGCAGGCCGCGCAGGGTGCGCGCGGCGAGGAAGGCGAAGCATTCCGCCTCGACGAAATCGCCGCGCCAGCCGACCTCCTCGGCCGGCACGGGCTCGACCCCCGCCCGGATCCGCAGCGCGTCCATCAGCGCCGGATTGCGGCGGCCGCCACCGCAGACGATCAGGCGGACCGGCCGCTCCCGCAGCAGGTCCAGCCCCCGACCGACGGCGGCAGCGGTGAAGGCGGTCAGCGTCGCGGCCCCGTCCTCGTCCGAGAGGCCGTCCGCGAGGGCGGGGCCGAAGTCGAACCGGTCGAGCGATTTGGGATAGGGCCGCGCGAGGTAGGGATGACCCAGCGCGGCCGCCAGCCTATCCTCGTCCACCCGGCCCGCACGGGCGAGCGCGCCGCCGCGGTCCATCTCGCCCCGGCCGCGCGCGCGGACGAAATCGTTGATCGGCGCGTTCGCGGGGCCGGTATCGAAGGCGGCGAGCGTCCCGTCCGGGGCGCGATACGTCACGTTGGCGACCCCGCCGAGATTGAGCACCGCCGTCCCGTCCGGCGCGTCCAGCCTGTCCAGGAGCGCCGCGTGGTAGACCGGGGCCAGCGGCGCCCCCTGCCCGCCCGCCGCGACATCGGCGCTGCGGAAGTCGTAGGCGACCGGCACGCCCAGACGGGCCGCCATCGCCGCCCCGTCGCCGAGCTGGCGGGTGCGGCCCGGCACGCCCGGCGCGGCGGTGCGATGCAGCACGCTCTGCCCGTGGAAGCCGACGAGGTCGATGCCGGGGGGATGCGCGTCCGCCACGAGGGATGCGACCGCCTCGGCCTGCGCCTCGGTCAGCCGGGCCTCGGCTTCGGCGAAGATCGCGGGCTCGGGCCCCTCGAAGGCCCAGTCGCGGGCGGCGGCGAGCGTGTCCTGCAGCAGCTCGAGCAGGCCCGGCGGATAGGGGGCGAGGCGCGCGGGCCCGAATTCCGTCACGCGCTCCCCGTCGGTCCGCAGGAGCGCGACGTCGATATTGCCGTCCAGCACCGTGCCGGTCATCAGGCCGGCCACCCAGATCGGATCCATCCGCTCTCTCCCCTCAGGCGTCGTTGAGGGCGTCGCCGACGGCGCGCCGCAGCTCCACGATGCCGCTCTCGGCATGGCGGGTGGGATGCACGCGGTTGGTCAGCAGCGTCCAGGCATGGCCGTGCGCGAAATCGACCCAGAGGCCGGTCCCGGTGAAGCCGGTATGGCCGATTGCGCCCTCGCCGGCCGCGTCGCCGCCGGACCATCCGTCATGGCGCAGCTCCCATCCATGGGTCCGCGTGACGGGCGCCGCCCGGCCGGATGTCAGGCGGTCGGCCTGCGTCTCGTGCCCCGCCACGGGGGTCCGGACGGGATGGTCGGCGGGCCGGTCCAGCACGCGCGCGGCGAAATCCAGCAGCGCGCCGGCCGTACCGAAGAGGCCCGCATGCCCCGCCCCCCGCAGGGCGAAGGCGTTCTCGTCATGGACTTCGCCGCGCAGGACGCGGCCGCGCCAGGCGCAGGCTTCGGTCGCCGCGCAGGCGCCCGGATCGGGGGAGAAGGTGAACCCGGGGGGCGGCGTCATCTCGCGCAGGGGGCGACCGTGATGCCGCTCGAGCGCGATGCCGAGCAGGATGAAGTTGAGGTCGGAATAGACCGCCGGCCCCCGCCTCCAGTCCCGTTGCAGCACGAAGGCGCGCAGCGTGGCGGGGTCGGAGCCGTAGGTGTAGACCGGGTGGACGTTCGGAAAGGCGGTGCGGTGCGCAAGGCAGTCGCGGAAGGTCACGTCCCGCTGCCAGCCGCCGCCGTGATACTGGCACAGGTCCGGGATCAGCGTGGTCAGCGGATCGTCGAGCGCGATCGCCCCCTCCTCGACGAGGGCGAGGATCGCCTCCGCCGTGAAGACCGGCTTGGTGAGCGAGGCGAGGTCGAAGACGGTGTCGTCGCGCATCGGCGCGGGGTCGGGGATCGTCGCGGCCCGACCGGCATGGACGATCTGCCGGGTGCCGTCGGCCGCGATCACGCCGAGCACGGCGCCGGGGATCCGGCCGGCCACGACCGCGCGCTCGACGAGGGCGAAGGCCCGGTCGATCCTGGGGGGGCCGGAAGGGGGGGCGTCGGTCATCTGGGTCTCGATCCTGGCGGAATGGGGCGGGTCGCTGGCGGTATCGACAGAAGCCGGGCGGTCACGATGCGACCGGGTGCAGGTAGCAGGCCACCTGCCCCGCCCGGCCGGTATCCGCCGGCCGGCCGAGCGGCGGCACGGCGCCGCGGCAGACCTCCATCGCCCGCGGGCAGCGCGTGTGGAAGGCGCAGCCGGCGGGCGGATGCGCGGGATCCGGCACCTCGCCCTCCAGCCGGATGCGATCCGCCTGCCGCGCGCCGACCTGCGGGATCGCCGAGATCAGTGCCTGCGTGTAGGGATGCAGCGGACGCTCCATCACCTCCTGCGCAGGCCCGATCTCGACCACGCGGCCCAGATACATGACCGCGATCCGGTCGCTGACATGGCGGATGACGCTGAGGTCGTGGCTGATGAACAGGATGGCGAGGCCGAGCCGCGCCCGCAGGTCCGAGATCAGGTTCAGGATCTGGGACTGGATCGACACGTCGAGGGCGCTCACCGCCTCGTCCATCACGATCATCTTTGGATCGAGGGCGAGGGCCCGGGCGATGGCGATCCGCTGGCGCTGCCCGCCCGAGAATTCGTGCGGGTAGCGCGACGGCGCCGTTTCGGGCAGGCCGACCAGCGCGCACAGCTCGGCCACGCGGGCGCGCCGGCTGGCGCGGGTCCCGATGCCCTGCACGATCAGCGGCTCGGCGATGACATGGCCGACCGAATGGCGCGGGTTGAGCGCGCCGAAGGGATCCTGGAACACGACCTGCAGGTCGCGCCGCACGGCCCGCATCTCGCGCGGGGACGCAGCGGCGAGGTCGCGGCCGCCGAACAGGATCCGCCCCGAACTCGGCTCGATCAGGCGCAGCAGCGTGCGCCCCAGCGTGGACTTGCCGCAGCCGCTCTCGCCCACCAGCCCCAGCACCTCGCCCTCGGCGATGTCGAGGCTGACCTCAGTCACCGCCTTCACGCTGCCGCCCTCGCGGGTGGGAAAGGTCTTGGACAGCCGGTCGAGCGAAAGGAGGGTCATGCGGGGTTCCAGCAGCGGGCCTTGTGGGCGTCGCCGTCCAGCGGGGGCATCTCGGTCCGGCAGCGCTCGATCACGTGGCGGCAGCGCGGCGCGAAGGCGCAGCCGGGCGGGCGCTGGCCCGGCGGCGGGACGAGGCCGGGGATCGCGGGCAGTTTCGCCCCCGGCGCATTGGCGGCGGGGATCGTGGCGAGCAGCGCCTCGGTATAGCGGTGCCGCGGCGCGGCGAAGAGCGTCTCGGCGGCCGCCTCCTCGACGATGCGGCCGCCATACATGACCGCGACCCGGTCGCAATATTGCGAGACCACGCCGAGATCGTGGGTGATCAGCAGCACCGCCATCCCGGTCTCACGCCGCAGCCCGTCGAGAAGGTCGAGGATCTGCGCCTGCACGGTGACGTCGAGCGCCGTCGTCGGCTCGTCCGCGACGAGCAGGCGCGGCCCGCAGGCGAGCGCGATGGCGATCATCGCGCGCTGGCGCTGGCCGCCCGACATCTCGTGCGGGTAGCGGTCGAGCGCGGCCTGCGGCGCCGGGATGCCGACCCGGGCCAGCAGCGCCCCGGCCTCGTCCCGCGCGGCGCGGGCCGAGAGGCGGCGATGCAGGCGCAGCGATTCCGCCATCTGCGCGCCGATGGTGAAGACCGGGTTGAGCGAGGTCATCGGCTCCTGGAAGATCATCGCGATCTCGTCGCCGCGGATCGCCTCCATCCGCTTCTCGGGCAGGGTCCGCAGGTCGGTCCCGTCATAGATCAGCCGCCCGCCGGTGACGCCGATCTGCGGCTCGGCCAGCAGGCGCAGGACCGACAGCGCCGTCACCGACTTCCCGCAGCCCGATTCGCCGACGAGGCCGACCATCTCGCCCGGCGCGATCGAGAGGTTCACCTCCTCTACCACGGCCTTGCCGCCGGCAGAGATCTGCAGGTCCTCGATGGACAGGAGCGGGTCGGACAAAGGGGGGCCTCGGGACAGGGCAGCGGTCTCGCTGGACAGGTCATTGGTAATGCCATAGCGTGACCACTGTCCAGCGTTGGTCCGGTATTGGTATCAGACGCGGGATGGAAGAGGCCGCCGGGAGAGCGGCCCCGCGCCAGCAGAGGATGCCGCCATGATCCGCACCACCCTTCTTGCCTCCACCGCCTGCCTGATCGGCGCCGCCGCGGCCGCCCAGACGCTCGACGTCGCGCTCGACGTGCCGCCGGCGGGGCTCGACCCGCATCTGGTCACCGCGTTCAACTCGGTCCTCATCGCCTCGCCCGCGATCTACGAGGGGCTGACGAGCATCGACAATGACCTGAACGTGCAGCCCGGCCTCGCGACCGACTGGACGATCTCGGAGGACGGGCTGACCTACACCTTCACCATCGTGGAGGGCGCGACCTTCCACGACGGCTCGGCCCTGACGGCCGAGGACGTGGCCGCCTCGCTCCGCCGGGTGCAGTCCGAGGACATCGCCTCGCCGCTGGCCAGCCGGATCGACCTCGTGACGGGGATCGAGGCGGTGGACGACACGACGGTCGAGCTGACGCTTTCCGCCCCCTTCGCGCCGCTCCTCGCCTCGCTCGCGGGCATCGCGATCGTCCCCGCCGAGTTCGAGACCGATCCCGAGGCGCTGCAGCAGACACCGGTCGGCACCGGCCCGTTCCGCTTCGAGGAATGGCAGCCCAACGGATACATCTCCCTCACCGCCTTCGACGGATACCGGGTGGAGGGGCAGCCGGCGCTGGACGAGGTGCGCTTCCACTTCGTGCCCGAAAGCGCGACCGCGCAGGCGGGCCTGCTCTCGGGCGATTACGACCTTCTTCCCACCATCGACCCCGCCACCGCGTTGATGCTGGAGGGCCAGCCGGACCTGAACATCCAGACCACCCGCGATCTCGCCTACACGCTGATCGGCATGAACGCCTCCGTTCCCCCCTTCGACCAGCCGGAGGTGCGCCGCGCGGTGAACCTGCTGCTCAACCGGCAGGAGATCATCGACGCCGCGCTGTTCGGCGCCGGGGTGCCGGCCGGGCCGCTCTCGCCCGCGCTGACCTCCTGGGCGCTCGATGTGTCGGAATTCGACTGCTACACGACCGATGTCGACGCGGCGACGGCCCTGCTGGAGGAGGCGGGTGTCGAGACGCCGGTCCAGGTCCGCATGATCGTCCTGCCCCGGCAGGACGCGCGCGACATCGCGCAGGTCGCCCAGCAGCAGCTCGCCGCCGGCGGGTTCGAGCTGACGCTCGAGAACCAGGAGATCGGCACCTTCGTGCAGGACTGGCGCAACGGCAATTTCGACATGTTCGTCAGCGCCAACGGCGGTAACGTGGACCCCGACCTCTACTTCTACCGCACCTTTTTCGGCGGCGGCTCGACCAACGTCTTCCAGTATGCCGACGACGAGCTCGACGCGATGCTGGACGAGGCGCGCAGCCTGACGGGCACGGAGGCGCGTAAGGAGATCTACGACGAGATCCAGCGCAAGCTCGCCTGCGAGGGGCCGGTCGCGCATATCGCCTATGCCGACCTGTCGGCCGCCGTGGCCGAGGGGGTGAGCGGCTACACGATCAGCCCGATCGGCCGTATCGCCGACATCGCGACGATCGACGTCGCCGAGTGACGACAGGGGCGTCGCGGGCCCTGCCCCGCGCCGCCCGGGACTTCCCCGATGCGCACGCGTTTCCTCCTCGGCCGGGTCCTCGACCTCGCGCTCGTCCTTCTGGGCGTCAGCTTCATCGTATTCTCGATGATCCGGCTGGTGCCCGGGGACGCGGTGCAGATCATGCTCGGCGCCAATACCGAGATCACGCCGGAGCGGGTGGCCGAGCTGCGGGCCCGCGTCGGCCTCGATCAGCCGCTGCTGGTGCAGTACTGGGACTGGCTTTCGGGCGCCGCCCGGCTCGATTTCGGCACCTCGATCTGGACCGGGCGCCCGGTCTCGGCCGAGATCGCCGCCGCGATGTGGCCGACGCTCGAGCTGACGCTGCTCGCCACGCTGGTCGGGGCGGGCCTGTCGATCCCAATCGGCGCCTTCATGGCCCGCGCGCGCGGGTCGGGGGCGGAGGTGGCGGTCCGGGTGGGCGCCATCGCCGGGCTGACGATCCCGTCCTTCTGGCTGGGGATCCTGTCGATCCTCGTCGTCACCTCCGCCTTTCCGGGCCTGTCCGTCCTCGGCTACGTCCCCTTCACCGAGGATCCGCTCGGCAACCTGCAGCGCATGGTCCTGCCGGTGATCGCGCTGTCGCTGCCGATGCTGGCGAACCTGTCGCGCCTCGTCCGTTCGGCCATGCTCGACGCGATGGGGCAGGATTACGTCCGGACCGCCCGCGCCAAGGGGGCGAGCGCGCGGCGCGTGACCTATGTCCACGCCCTGCGCAACGCGCTCATCCCCTATGTCACCTCGGTCGGCGTGGCGGTCGGCTACATGCTGGGGGGCGCCATCGTGGTCGAGCAGGTCTTCGCCATTCCCGGCCTCGGCCGGCTGGTGCTCGGCGCGATCAGCGAGCGGAACTACCCGCTCGTCCAGGCCACCATACTCGTGATGACCGCCAGCTTCGTCTTCGTGAACTTTGCGGTCGACCTGCTCTACGCGGTGCTCGACCCCCGGGTGCGGCGATGAGCGCGGCCGTCGCCACGCTCCGCCGCAGCCCCCTGCTGGCCGTCGCCTGCGGGATCGTCGTGTTCCAGGTCGCGGTCGCGCTGCTGGCGCCGTGGCTCGGCTTCCAGGATCCGTTCGCGCAGGTCGTGGCGAACCGCCTGAAGGGGCCGAACGCCACGAACCTTCTCGGCACCGACCAGCTGGGACGCGACGTGCTGGCCCGGATCGTCTGGGGCTACCGCACCTCTCTCTTCACCTGCACGATCTCGGTCGGGATCGCGCTGGTGATCGGCGGCACGATCGGGATCCTGTCCGCCTATCTGGGGGGATGGTGGGACCGGATCACCATGCGCCTGATGGACGTGGTCTTCGCCTTCCCGATCCTGCTGCTCGCCATCGGCGTGATCGCGGTCCTCGGCCCGAATGCGTGGAGCGCGGCCATCGCCATCGCGGTGGTCTACACCCCGATCTTCGCGCGGCTGCTTCGCGGCCCGGCGCTGGTGATCTGCGAGAGCGAATACGTCGCCGGCGCGCGGGCCGTGGGCGCGGGGGGCGCGCGGATCGTGCTCTCCCACATCCTGCCCAACCTCGTCTCGATCGTGCTGGTGCAGACCTCGCTGCTGCTCTCGGCCGCGATCCTGGTCGAGGCCTCGCTCTCCTTCCTCGGCCTGGGGGCGCAGCCGCCGACCCCCTCGCTCGGCCTCATGCTGTCCGAGGGGCGCAACTTCCTGCGACTCGCGCCCTGGCCCGGCATCTTCGCCGGGCTCGCGATCCTGTTCCTGTCCTTCGGGTTCAACCTGCTGGGCGATGCGCTGCGCGACACGCTCGACCCCCGGCTGAGGGCGGCCTCGTGAGCGGCGGGGCGCTGGACCGCCTGACCGAGGCGATGGGCAAGGGCGATGCGGCGCAGGGGCCGCTCTACCTGCAGCTCGCCTCGGCGATGCGCGGGCTGATCGAGCTGGGCGAATGGCGGGGCGGCCTCGCCCTTCCGCCGGAGCGGGCGATGACGCAGGCCACCGGCCTGTCGCGCGTCACGATCCGCAAGGCGCTCGACACGCTGGAGGAGGAGGGCCTCGTCCAGCGCAAGCGTGGCGCGGGCAATTTCGTGGCGGCCCAGATCGACCAACCGCTCTCGATCCTGCTCGGCTTCACCGAGGACATGAAGCGGCGCGGCGCGGACACGACCAGCCAGGAGCTGCGCCGCGAGATCGCCTTCCCGACCCCGTCCGAGGTGCTCAAGCTCGGCCTCGCGCCGGGCGAGAAGGTCTTCCGCCTCGACCGGGTCAGGATGGCCGAGGGCGAGCCGCTCGCCATCGAGCATGCCGTGGTCCCCGCCGCCGCCCTGGGCGCGGTGGAGGTCGGCGCCTCTCTCTACGACGCGCTGCGCGCGGCCGGGCAGGCCCCGGCGCGGGCGCTGCAGCGCCTGCATGCCGGGATCGCGACACCCGGCGAGGCGCGCCTGCTGGTCGGGGGCGACGCCGCCCCCCTGCCCGTCCTGCGGATCGAGCGGCGGTCCTTCCTCGACAGCGGGCGCGCCATCGAGGTGACCACCTCGGCCTATCGCGGCGACCGCTACGATTTCATGGCCGAGCTGACGCTGGGCGGCTGAGGCGCGGAGTCCGGGCCCCCGGACCGGTCGGAGGCGATCGGTCCGGGCCGGCGGGGCGGGTGTGCTACGGTGCCTGCCAGGCGCTTCAGTCTGCGTCGTCGGCCCGCCGTGGTCCCGGGGCGGATGGGCTGCGGGGCGGCGCGGTGGCCCCCTTCTTGGCGGTCCGCCCGTGAGGCGCGGCCGCCACGGTATTTGCAGACCCTGCAAAGGGGGGAAGACGCGCCCGGCCCCCGCCGCCGCGCCGCGCGGGGATCGCGGATCAGGCGCCGAGGACGCTGGGCAGGCGCCCCCCGGCTTCGTCGAGCAGGCGCTGCGCCTCGGCGGGATCGCAGCCCTTCTCCAGCGTGACGAGCGCCACCTTGATCGAGCCGTGGGCCCGGGCCAGCGCCTCGCGCGCCTCCTCGGGGTGGACGTCCGCGAGGTCGGCGACCATGCGCTCGGCCCGTTCGCGCAGCTTGTCGTTGGTCGGGCCCATCTCGACCATCCGGCCGCGCCAGACATAGCCGAGCCGGACGAAGATCCCGGTCGAGAGGCAGGTCAGCGCGGCCTTCTGCGCGGTGCCCGCCTTCATCCGGGTGGAGCCGGCGACGATCTCGGCTCCGGTCGCGGCAACGATCGGGATCTCCGCCGCCTCGGCCAGCGCGCCGGCGGGATTGTTCAGGACCGCGACGGTGAGCACGCCCGCCGCCCGGGCATGGCGGACCGCCTCGACCACGAAGGGGGTCCGGCCCGAGGCGGCGACGCCGATCACCACGTCGTCCGGGCCCATCCCGGCCCCGGTCAGCGCCGCGATTCCGGCGGCGCCGTCATCCTCGGCCCCCTCGACCGCATGGGTGATGGCGCGCGCGCCCCCCGCGATGAAGGCGCGGGCGCGCTCGGCCGGGAAGCCGTAGGTCGGGGGCAGCTCGGCCGCGTCGAGCGTGGCGAGACGGCCCGACGTGCCGGCGCCGAGATAGAGCAGCCGCCCGCCCCGCCCGATCCGCTCGGCCGCCGCGTCGACGGCGCGCGCCAGCGCGCCGGAGGCGGGGCCGAGCGCCGCGACGGCGGCCATCTGCGCCTCGACCATGGCGCCGACCAGATCCTCGGTCGGCCAGCCCTCGATGCCCCGGTAGCGGCGTGCGGCGGATTCGGTGGAAGTCATGGCGTCCTCGTCTGTGTCAGCGTGAGAGCGCGCCGCGCGGCAGTGGCGGCGGCGTCGATCCCCGGTCTGGTGATGGTATGGCCCGGCAGCGCCGCGTCGAAGGCGGCGCCGATGGCGGGGTGCAGCGCTAGCGCGCCGCCGATCAGGGCGACCGGCGCGGGCCCCGCGCAGGCATCGAGCGCACGCACGAGGCGGGCCAGCTCCTCCCCCGCGCGGGTCAGCAGATCGCGCGCGCGGGCGTCCCCCGCCGCGGCCGCCTCCGCCACCGCGGGGGCGAGGCGGGCCACCTCGCCCCGCTCGCCGCCATAGATCGCGGCCGTGACCGCTCCGCGCTCCAGCGAGCCGATCCGGGCGGCAAAGGCGTGGTGGAGCGGCGTCTCCGCCCGGCCCTCGTCCACGTCCCGCAGGACGAGGTCGAGCGCGCGCAGCGCCAGCCAGGCGCCGGAGCCCGCATCGTCGATCAGCGTGCCCCGCCCGCCGACGACGACCGGCCCTTTGGCGGTGATCGCCACCCCGACCGAGCCGGTCCCGCTGGAGATCAGGTGCCCCGGCCCGCCCTGCGGAAAGGCGCCGTGCCAGGCAAGGACGATGTCGTTGGCGATCCAGAGCGCAGTCTCGGGCAGGCCGAGGAGTTCCGCCAGGATCGGCGTCAGCGCAGGATCGGGCGGGATCCCCGCCCCGGTGATGCCGAACCCCGCCGCGTCCGGCGCCGCGGGGAGCGCTCCCCGGATGAGGCGCAGGCTCTCGGCGAGCCGGGCGCGGGCGGCCGCGGAGGGATGCCCCGTCGCCCCCGGCGCCGCGCCGCGCGCAACCTCGCGATCCCCGTCCAGCAGCACCCAGCGCGCGGCGGTGCCGCCCACGTCGACGCCGAGGGCGCGCGTCACGCCAGCGCCCGGACGAAGCCGCGCGTGATCTCGCGCGGATTGGTGATCGCGGTGCCGACGACGACGGCATGGGCGCCGCGCGCCATCGCCTCCGCCGCCAGGGCCGGCGTGTCGAACCCGCCTTCCGCCACGACCCTGACGCCCGCCCGGGCCAGCCGCTCCACGAGGGCGAGGTCGGGGCTGCGGCCCCGCGTCGCCTCGGTATGACCGGCAAGCGTGGTGCCGACATAGGCTGCCCCCGCCTCGGCCGCCGCCATGCCCTCGTCGAAGGTGGAAATGTCGGCGAAGCTTTCGCATCCGGCGGCATGTATCGCCCCCAGCACCTCCCGCCACGGAGTCGCGCGGGGCCGGTCCGTCGCGTCGAGGCCGATGACCTGCGCGCCGGCCGAGGCCGCCTCCTCCACCGCCGCGAGGTCGGGCGTGATGTAGACGGGATCGCCGCTGTCCAGCCGCTTGACGATGCCGAGGACCGGCAGGCCGACCGCGTCCCGGATCGCGGCGATGTCGGCCCCTCCGTTCGCACGGATCGCGACCGCGCCCGCCTGTTCCGCCGCGCGGGCCATCGCCGCCATGTGGACCGGCCCGTGCAGCGGGTTGTCGGCCCGCGCCTGGGCCGAGACGATCAGGCCGGACCGCAGGATCACTTCACCGCGCCCGAGGTCATGCCGTTGATGAACTGCCGGCTGAGCGCGATGTAGAGCAGCGTGATCGGCGCCGCCGCCAGGGTCAGCCCCGCGAACATCGCGCCATAATCGGTCGAGTATTCCCCGATGAAGGTGGTCAGCCCCTGCGGCAGCGTCTTGAGCGCGTCGGTCTGGATGAAGACCAGCGGGAAGAAGAAGTCGTTCCAGATCGGCACGAGGTTGTAGATCCCCGCGATGACCAGCGCCGGCCGGCAGAGCGGCAGCATGATCTGCCACAGGATCCGCGCCTCCGAGGCCCCGTCCATCCGCGCCGCGTCCTCGAGCTCGCTCGGCAGGGTGCGGATGAAGCCGGTCAGGATGAAGACCGTCGAGGGCAGGCCCATCGCGGTGTAGATCGCGATCAGCGCCCAGTAGCTGTCTAGGATGCCGAGGTCGCGGAACAGGATGAAGAG
Organism: Wenxinia saemankumensis; assembly: GCF_900141735.1. Classification (GTDB taxonomy): domain Bacteria; phylum Pseudomonadota; class Alphaproteobacteria; order Rhodobacterales; family Rhodobacteraceae; genus Wenxinia; species Wenxinia saemankumensis. The sequence continues at coordinate 160,239 of NZ_FQYO01000001.1, read as the reverse complement.
CGGGATCACGGCGAGCTTCAGCGGCAGCATCAGCCCCGACATGAAGAAGAGCAGGATGAAGGAGGCGCCGGCGAAGGTGTAGCGGGCCAGCGCGTAGGCCGCCATGATGCCGAGGATCCCCGTCGCCAGCAGCGCCGTGCCCGTGACCAAGAGCGAGTTGAGCAGGTAGCGCAGGAAGTTGGTCTGCGTCGCCATGGTGACGAAATTGCCGATATCGGTGAAGTCGGGGATCCGGAACGGCGCCTGGAAGATCTCCATGTTCGTCTTGAACCCGGAGAAGACCATGATGACGACCGGGAACAGCATGATGACGCTGTTGGCGATCAGCACGATCTGGATCAGCCCGTCGCGCCCGTAGGTCGAGAGGATCCCCCTGCCCCCCCGGTCCCCGTGCCGTTCGTCCGCCGCCACGCTCATACGTCGAGCTCCCTCTTTCGCAGGTAGAGCGTCCAGCCGGTGGCGAAGACGGCGATGAAGAGGAACATCAGCACCGCCAGCGCCGAGCCGAGGCCGAAATCCTGGACCCCGGCCGAGACGTTGCCGAAGGCGGTCCGGTAGAAGACGAGGCCGAGCACGTCGGTCGACCCGAAGGGAGAGCCGTCGAGGCCGACCATGATGTAGGGCAGCTCGAACCAGTTGAACGAGCCGATGAAGAGCAGGATGAACACGACCGTGGTCGAGGGGGCGACCAGCGGCCAGACGATCCTGCGGGTGATGGTCCACTCGCTGTCCGTCTCCATCCGCGCGGCCTCCAGTACCTCGGTCGGGATGCGCTGCAGACCGGCGAGGAAGACCAGCGTCGGAAAACCGACCCAGGCCCAGGCGTTGACGAGGATCAGCGCGCCGAGCGCGGTGTCCGACTGCCCCAGCCAGGGCTGGGCCAGCGCGCCGAGGCCGACGAGCTCCAGAAGCTGGTTCACCACGCCGAAGATCGGGTGGAAGAAGAGCTTCCACATGTAGCCGATGATGACGGTCGACAGCACGACCGGCAGGAAGACCGCGACGCGGTGGAACCGCGCGCCCGGCAGCTCGCGCCAGAGGCACCAGGCCAGGAGGAAGCCGACGCCGTTCTGCACGACCATCAGCACGAAGAATACGATCACGTTGTGCTGGAAGGCGTTCCAGGTGATCGCGGCATAGGGCGGCTCGAACAGGACGCGGCGGAAGTTCTCGAGCCCGACGAAGCCTTCGCGCCGCAGGCCCGTCCAGTCGTAGAAGGCATAGGCCAGCGCCGAGAGAATCGGGTAGACGACGAACAGCGCCATCACCGCGATGGGCGGGATCAGCAGGAACGAGATCCACGCCCCCCGCCGGGTGAAGCGGCGGCGGGTGGGCGGCAGGGCTTCCCCCTCCACGGCTTCGGAATCGTAGTGAACGACGGGCATTGGGCGCTTTCGTCTCAAAGGGGATGGCGGCGCGAGGGGGCCCGCGCCGCCGGACCGTGGATCAGTCCTGGAAGGGTTCGTAGTAGGACGCGATCCCGTCGTTGATCGTCTGCGCGGCGGTCTGCGGGTCGCTCTCGCCCGCCAGCATCCGCTGCACCTCGGTCTGGAGCAGGACCGAGCCCGACGGCTCCTCGAAGCGGAAGTTCGTCAGCATCACGTAGGGCACGCTGGTCTCGTTCAGCGTGGCTACCGATTGCAGCAGGTCGTTCTCGAAGGTCACGCCCGGGATCGGAGAGACGTTGCCGAGCTCGTTGGCGAAGGTCTGGCCGAATTCCTGGCTGGCGAGGAAGTTGAGAAAGGTCTTCACCGCCTCGGGATGCTCGGTCGCGGCATTGCCCGCGTACCCGCCGTCGTAGAACAGGCCGACCAGCGCCGGATCCTCGGCGCTCTGGCCGGGGGCGGCGAAGACGCCGAGATTGAGGTCGGGGTTCTGCGCCGCGAAGTTCGCCAGCTCGAACGAGCCGCCCGCGAACATCCCCGCGAGGCCGGAGGTGAAGAGCTGCTGCGCCGAGGCGTAGTCGAGGCCCTGGTAGCCATCGGGGAAGTATTCCGCCGCCTGCTGCACGGCTTCCAGCCCAGCGACGAAGCGCTCGTCGGTGAAGTCGGTGTCGCCGGCCACGACCTCGGCGAAGAAGTCCTGCCCCATGGTGGAGGCGCCGAGGGCCGAGACGATCGTCTCGTTCTGCCAGGCGGTGGCGGTGCCGTTGGCGAAGCCGAACATGCCGGCCTCCTCGATGGCCTGGGCATTCGACATCAGCTCGTCCCAGGTGGTCGGGACGGACAGGCCGAGCTGGTCGTAGATGTCCTGGTTGTAGATCACCAGCATGGTCTGCGAGGCGAAGGGCACGGCGTAGAGCGTGTCGTCCTCGCGCAGCGTCTCGGCCTGCAGCGCGGCCTCGGGGAAATCGGCCAGGGCCGGGATGTCCTCCTCGCTCAGCGGCATCAGGTAGCCGGCGGCGGCCACGACCTCGAAGCTGCCATAGGCGCGGACCATCATCACGTCGGGTCCCGTCTCGCCAGCGAGCGCGGTCGAGAGGATCGTGTTGTAGTTCGTGGCCTCGTAGGGCTCGAAGGTGACGGTGATGCCCTCGTTGGCGGCCTCGAATTCCTCGATCAGCTGCTCGTAGACGGCGCGGTCCTCCTGCCGCCAGGACCAGAAGGACAGGTCCTGGGCGAAGGCGGGCGCGGCGGTGAGCAGCGCGAGGATGGATGCGGTTGCGGTTCTGGTCATGGGTCTCTCCCTGTGGGTTGTCCTGGTCGGTCGTCTCCGGGTTCTCTCAGGCGGCGAGCCTGTGCCCGGTATCCTGGTCGAAATAGTGCAGCCCCCCCGCGCGCGGGCGCAGGGCGATACGGCTGCCGGTCGCGTGTTCGGGGGCGGCGGGGTCGGTGCGCACGCTCAGCAGCGTGCCGTCGCCGAGCCGGGCATAGAGGAAGGCGTCGGTGCCGAGATACTCGGTATAGACGACATCGGCCCCCCAGCCCTGCCCCTCGGGCACGACCTCGAAGGCGTCGGGCCGCACGCCCAGCGTCAGGGCCCGCGCGCCGCCGGGCGCATCCGGCAGCGCGACGTCGCCCGATCCCTCGATCCCGAAGCGGCCGCCCTCGGCCCTGGCCTTCAGCAGCGCCATCCGGGGCGAGCCGATGAACGTCCCGACGAAGGTGTTGGCCGGCGTCTCGAACAGCTCGCGCGGAGTGCCGACCTGCTCGATCCGGCCGTCGCGCATGACGACGATCCGGGTGGCCAGCGTCATCGCCTCCACCTGGTCGTGGGTGACGTAAATCGTCGTGCCGCCGATCGTCTCGTGCAGCTTGGCGATCTCGAGCCGCACCTCGGACCGCAGCGCGGCATCGAGGTTCGACAGCGGCTCGTCCAGCAGGAAGACCTCGGGCTGGCGCACCAGCGCCCGGCCGATGGCGACGCGCTGGCGCTGGCCGCCAGACAGCTCGCGCGGCTTGCGGTCCAGGAGCGGCGTCAGCTGCAGCATCCGCGCCGCCTCGGCGATGCGCGCCTCGACCTCGTCCGAGGAAAGGCCCATCAGCTTCAGCCCGAACGCCATGTTCCCCCGCACGTCCATGTGCGGGTAAAGCGCGTAGGACTGGAACACCATCGCCATGCCCCGCCGCGAGGGCGCGACCCCGGCCAGCGACCGGTCGCCAAGCGCGATGTCCCCGCCGGTGATCTCCTCCAGCCCCGCGATGCAGCGCAGGAGCGTGGACTTGCCGCAGCCGGACGGCCCGACGAAGACGATCAGCTCGCCCGGCGCGATTTCCAGATCGATACCGCGCAGGACTTCCGTCTGCTTGAAGGACTTGCGGACCTGGCGGAGCGTGAGTCGGGACATCGAGGTCTCCCCTGTTCTGGCCAGCGTAGAGGCGGGCGCGGGGGAGGTCAAACCAAATAGATACCAATTTTCTCTTCTGGTCTGCACTGGCCTTTCGGACAGAACGGGTCTACTCACTCGGTCCATCCCCGTTGCCGATCCGGGCTGGCCCCGCGCCGGCACCGCCCTAGGTCGGCGCGAGGATGCAGGCCGCTCCGGGGATCGCCCCGCCCCGGCCCGCACGGGAGGAGGGCCGCAGGGAGCGGCCTTCGACACAACGAGACACCGCAAGACCGCCGGTCCGCATGTCGGGCCTACGGCCGACAGAACGAGGCGCCGCCGGGCAAGGGCCCCGCGGCGATACGGGCATGACGAATACCGCCGTCGCGAATGGATCCGGCGCCACGGATCCCAAACGCATTTTCCGCCGCACCGAATCCACGGCCGCCGGCGAGGGGGTCAACGCGGTCAGCCGCATCACCCGGATGTGCCTGGCCTATCCCGGCCGGGTCGCCGTCGCGATGATCGCCACCGTGCTGGCCGCCGCCGCGCAGCTGTCGATCCCCGTCCTGCTGGGGCGGGCGGTCGACGCCACGCAGGCCATCGGCAGCGCCACCGCCGACGAGGCCGCCCTGCGGACCATCGCGCTGACGCTGCTCGCCGTCTCGGTCCTCCGCGGGCTCTTCACCCTGGCGCAGAACTACAGCGCCGAGAGCGTCGGCCACGCCCTCGCCCACGATCTGCGGCTGGCCGTCTACGACAAGATCCAGCGCCTGCCCTTCAGCTTCCACGACCGGACCCATTCGGGCGACCTCATCACCGTGGGGATGCTCGATCTGGAAGGCGTGCGGATGTACTTCTCGACCGCGCTCGTCCGCACCGTGCTGCTGACGCTGCTGCTGGGGATCGGGGCCTACCTGCTGATCTCGACCCACGCGCTTCTCGGCATCCTCGCCCTCAGCTTCGCGCCCTTCGCCGCCTGGCGCTCGACCGCGATGCAGCTGACGCTGCGCAAGACCTGGCTGATCCTGCAGGAGAAGCTCGCCATCCTGTCCCGCGTGATGGAGGAGAACCTCGCCGGGATCCGCGTCGTCCGGGCCTTCTCCTCGGCCCCGCACGAGATGAAGAAGTTCGACGCCGCGAGCGAGGAGGCGCTGGCCCTCTCGCATCGCCGGATCGACGTGCGGGTGAAGTCGACCAGCGCCATGACGCTCGCCTTCTTCGCCGCGATGGGGGCGGTGCTGCTCTATGGCGGCACGCTGGTGGCGGAGGGCGAGATGAGCGTCGGCACGCTCGCCACCTTCCTCACCTTCATGACGATCCTGCAGATGCCGGTCCGGCAGCTGGGGCTGATGGTCAACGCCTATGCCCGCGCCTCGACCTGCGGCGCCCGCCTCTTCGCCCTTCTCGACATGCCGGTGGAGGTGGACGACGCCGAGGGCGCCCCGGACCTGAAGGTGACCGAAGGCACGCTGAGGCTCGACAACGTCGCCTTCGCCTATCAGGGGGCCGAGGGGCACCGGGCGGTGACCGGCATCTCGTTCGAGGCGCGCAAGGGCGAGACCGTCGGCATCGTCGGCCCGCCGGGATCGGGCAAGACGACGCTGATGCACCTGATCCCGCGCTTCTACGATGTCGATGCCGGGTCCATCACCATCGACGGGCAGGACATCCGCGACGTGACGCTCTCCTCCGTCCGGCAGGCCGTGGCGGTGGTGCAGCAGGACAGCTTCCTCTTCACCACCTCCATCGAGAACAACATCGCCTACGGCGATCCCCGCGCGACCGACAGCCGGATCGAACGCTCGGCCGGCTCGGCCCAGTTGCACGACTGGGTCGTCGGCCTGCCCGAACGCTACGGGACCGTCGTGGGCGAACGGGGCGTCTCGCTCTCGGGCGGGCAGCGGCAGCGCCTGTCCATCGCGCGCACGCTGATGCTGGAGCCGGCGGTGCTGATCTTCGACGACAGCACGGCCGCCATCGACGCGGGCACCGAGAGCCGCATCCGCAAGGGCCTGCGCGACTACGCGGCGGACCGCGTGACGCTGATCGTCGCGCACCGGCTCTCCTCCCTCTCGCATGCCGACCGGATCCTCTTCCTCGAGGACGGCCGCATCGTCGAGCAGGGCACCCATGACGAGCTGATCGCGCTGGGGGGCCGCTACGCCGCGCTGCACGAGCTGCAGATGCGCCCCGAGGCCGACATGATGGAGGCGCAGCCATGAGCCCCAGCCGCACCGCCGAGCCCGCAGACGATCACCGCGACGACGGCCGCCCGCGCCTGCGCGCCGTGGTCGGCAGCCACCGCGTCGACGAGGAGATCTTCGGTCGCGCCTTCGACGGCCGCGTGATCTCGCGCATCTGGGACTTCGTGGGCCCCTATCGCCGGCAGGTCGTGATCTCGGTCGTCGCGGTCGCCATCTTCACCCTCAGCCAGCTGGCGATCCCCCTGCTGATCCGCCACGCCATCGACAACGGCATGGTGGGCGGGGTGAATCTGCCCGTCCTCTACTGGACCGTCGCGGGCTTCGCCCTCGTCATCGCGGTCAACTTCGCCGCCTCCTGGGTGCAGGAGGGCGTGACGGGGCGGATGGCCGAGAACGTGCTCTTCGACATCCGCCGCAAGATGTTCTCGCACCTGCAGCGGGTCAGCCTGTCCTTCATGGACAAGACCGAGGTCGGCCGCCTGATGAGCCGCCTGCAGGGCGACGTGAACTCGATGCAGGAATTCCTCGAGACCTCGGTCCTGTCGGTGGGGGACATCCTGCTGCTGATCGGGATCGTCGTCGCGATGCTCTGGCTCGACTGGCAGCTCGGCCTGCTGGTCCTGTCCGTCCTGCCGATCCTGCTGATCGTGCGCCTCTTCTGGCTGCAGCGCGCCCGCGCCGCCTTCATGGCCGCCCACGAGGCGAACTCGATCACCAACGGCGCGCTGGCCGAGGCGATCCACGGCGTGCGCGCGGTGCAGGGGATGGACCGGGGCCGCGTCAACCACGGGCTCTATACCGGCCTCGTCGACGACAATTACCGGGCGCATCTGCGCGCCTCGCGGCTGGCGCAGATCATGATCCCCATCGTGGATTCGCTGACCGGCATCGCGATGGCCGTCGTGATCCTGGTCGGCGGCTACATGGTGGTCGAGGGCCGGATCGAGGTGGGCGTGATGGTCGCCTTCCTCTTCTACATCCAGCGCTTCTTCGACCCGATCCGTTCGCTCACCATGCAGTATTCGGTGATGCAGCGGGCCATGGCCTCGGGCCACCGCCTGACCGAGGTGCTGGACGTCGATGTCGACGTGACCGACGCGCCGGACGCCGTCCCGCTGGAGCGCGAGGACGACGGCTCGGTCGAGTTCGACCACGTGACCTTCGGCTACGACCCGAAGCATCCGGTGCTGAAGGACGTCTCCTTCCGCGTGAATTCGGGCGAGACGGTCGCCCTGGTCGGCCCGACAGGCTCGGGCAAGTCCTCGTCCATGGCGCTCATCCACCGCTTCTACGACGTGCAGGGCGGCGCGGTCCGCGTCGGCGGGCGCGACGTGCGCGACGTGACGCAGGCCAGCCTCGGCCGGCACATCGCGATGGTCCTGCAGGAGCCGTTCCTGTTCACCGGGACGGTGCGCGAGAACATCCGCTATTCCTCGCACTGGGCCTCCGACGCGGACGTGGAGGAGGCGACACGCGCGGTCGGCGCCCACGACTTCGTCACCGCACTGCCGCAGGGCTACGACACGATGCTGGACGAGCGCGGCGGCAACCTCTCGCTCGGGCAGCGGCAGCTGCTGTCCTTCGCGCGGGCGCTGGTGGCGGATGCGCGGATCCTCGTCCTCGACGAGGCGACGGCGAACATCGACAGCTACACCGAGATGCAGATCCAGCGCGCGCTCGAGACGCTGCTGGAGGGACGCACCGGCCTCGTCATCGCGCACCGGCTGGCGACGATCCGCAACGCGGACCGCATCGTCGTGCTCCAGCAGGGGGTGAAGATCGAGGAAGGCAGCCACGACCAGCTGATGGCGGCGAAGGGCCTCTATTCCCGGCTCTACTCGATGAACTATGCCAGCTTCGACGACATCCCTGAGGAGCTGACCGGAGAGGACCGCGCGCGGGCGACCTGAGGGTTGGCCGGGCGCCGGACGGGCACCGGCGCGGCACCGACGGGAAGCGGGTGGGTGCAACCCACCCTGCATGGGCGCGGTACCGGGACGGATGGCCCTTGCCGCGTAGGGTGGGTTGCACCCACCCGGCTCGCAACACGGCACCTTTTACCGGCGAGGTGGATGCGACCCACCCCGCATCGGCGCGGCGTCGAGGCGGATGACACTAATCCTGCCACCAATCTTTAGGGTGGGTTGCACCCACCCCCCCTGGCGACACGCCCCCCCGACATCCGGAGCGGCGGCGCCCCGACGCGACCTCAATCGGGGTGGTTCTCGATCACGATGCGGGACCGGTCGACGCCGCGCTCCATCAGCGCCTTCTTCAGCGCCTCCTCCATCGGGATCGGGCCGCAGATGTAGAAGTGCTGCCGCCAGTCGCGGATCTGTCTGTCGAGGAAGTCGCCGTCGATCTGCCCGTGCTCGAACCCGGCCTTGTCCTCCTCCGTCAGGACCCAGGTCGTCTCGAGCCCCGGCATCCGCTCCCATTCGTCGCGCAGGATGATGTCCTCCTCCGCCGCGTTCGAGAAGATCAGCCGGCAGCCGTCCAGCGCGCCGTCCTTCTCGCGCTGGCGCAGGATCGAGATGAAGGGCGTGAGGCCGGCCCCGCCGGCGAGGAAGGTGCCCGGCCCCTTGTCCTCGATCGCGCCCCAGATGCTGCCCATCCGCAGCGTGTCGCCGGGCGTCAGCTGGCGGATCTGGTTCGTCGTGCCGTCATGGTCCGGATAGGTCTTGATGACGAATTCCAGGTGATCGGCCTGCGGGTCGCCCGTCATCGTGAAGGGCCGCCCCTCGTCGCGCCAGCCGTCCTTGTCGACGGCCAGTTTCGTCGCTTGCCCGAGCGTCCACGAGATGCCCTCGGGCCGGGTCAGGACGAGGTGGAACGTGTCGTGGGTGACGGGCGCGATCTCTTGCAGTTCGATGATGTGCGTCATGGGGCCTCCTGAAGTCGAGGGGGGAACGAGGCCCCGCCCCCCCGGTTCCGCCGGCCGGGTCCAACCGCTGCCCCCGCATGCCCGCCGGTGCGTCCGCCCCCGGTCGCAGCGGCGGCTCGGGCCGTCCGCATCCTCCGCATCGCGCCGCGGCCGGGGGGCCGGAACGGAAACGGGCCGCCCGAGGGCGGCCCGCGATATCGCGATTCAGGATGCGGCGATCAGCGCTTGGAGAACTGGAAGCTGCGGCGCGCCTTGCGCTTGCCGTACTTCTTGCGCTCCACCACGCGGCTGTCGCGGGTCAGGAAGCCGGCGGCCTTGAGCGCCGAGCGCAGCTCGGGATCGTAGAGCTGCAGCGCCTTGGAGATGCCGTGCTTGACCGCGCCGGCCTGCCCCGAGAGGCCGCCGCCCTTGACGGTCGCCATCACGTCGAACTGGCCCTCGACGCCGGCCACCTGGAAGGGCTGGCGCAGGATCATCTGCAGCACCGGGCGCGCGAAGTACTTCGTGTAGTCGATGTACTCGCCCTTGTGGTCGCGGATCTTGAAGGTGCCGTTGCCCGGCTTGATCCAGACGCGGGCGACCGCGTCCTTGCGCTTGCCGGTGGCGTAGGAGCGGCCGTGCTCGTCGCGGACGGGCTCGCGCGGGGCGAAATCCTCGGCCGCGGTGCCCTGCACGCCGCCGACCTCGTTCGTCACGGCCTGGCCGAGCTCTTCGAGGGAATTGATCTGGTCGGCCATGATTACGCGGTCCTCGTGTTCTTCTTGTTCATCCCGGCGACGTCGAGCGTCTCGGGCTGCTGGGCGTCCATGCCGTGCTCGGCGCCGGCGAAGACGCGCAGATGCGTCATCTGCTTGCGGCTGAGGCGGTTGCCGGGGAGCATCCGCTTGACGGCCTGCATGACGACGCGCTCGGGATGCGCGCCCTCGAGGATCTGGCCCGTGGTGCGGGACTTGATGCCGCCCGGATAGCCGGTGTGCCAGTAGTTCGGCTTGTCGCGCTTCCTGCCGGTCAGCTGGACCTTGTCGGCGTTGATCACGATCACGTTGTCGCCCATGTCCATGTGCGGCGTGAAGGTGGCCTTGTGCTTGCCGCGCAGGCGCATGGCGATGATCGAGGCGAGGCGGCCGAGAACGACGCCCTCGGCGTCGATGACCACCCACTTCTTCTCGATATCCGCCGGGGTCGCGGTATAGGTTTTCATGTTCTCTCTCACGGTCTTGGGGGGATGGACCTGCGTCGCGTCAGCGAGCGGCCCGGCCCCCGGTCGTTCGGGCAATGGCGGCGTTATAGACATCGCGCGCGCCGGGTCAAGCCGCAGTTCGTCCGCAAACACAAGCCAAAACAACGACTTGCAATTATGGTATCCAGATACCTCATACTTGTCTGGCCCGTTTCCCCCGCCGCGCCATCTTGCCCGCCATGACCGATCCCCTGATCCTGACGCTCCGCCTCGACGCGGCCACCTTCGCCCGGCTCGACGCCGCGCGGCAGCGGCACTTCCCCGATCGCGGCTACACCCTGCCCGCGCATCTGACGCTCTTCCACAAGCTGCCCGGAGAGGCGCTGCCCGAAATCCACGCGCATCTGGCGAAGGTCGCGGCCGCCACCCGGGCCCTGCCCCTGCGGGCGGCGGAGCTGCTGGATTTCCGGCCCGGCGCCGCCGTCCGGTTCGAGGCCCCCGCCGCCGGGGCGCTGCGCGCCCGCCTCGCCCGCGACTGGCAGGGCTGGCTCACCGCCCAGGACCGGCAGGGCTGGCGCGCGCATGTCACCCTGCAGAACAAGGTCGCGAAGGAGGACAGCGCCTATCCGCAGCTCTCCGCCGGCTTCGCCCCTTTCGACGCCCGGGCGACGGGCCTTCTGCTCTGGCACTACCGGGGCGGCCCGTGGGCGCGGGCGGGCACCTACCCGTTCGCGGGCGAAGACGAGGGCGAGGAGGCGGACTCGGGCGGCAGCGAGTAGGTCAGCGACGCGCGCGCCACAGGTGCCTCCAGCCCGTCCTGGAAGATCAGGCAATCCCCGACCGCCAGGATCCGCCCGAGCTTGAGGATCCGGCACGCGCCGATCAGGTCGACCCCCGAAGCGGGGCGGCGCATGAAGTCGATCGCGCAGCTCGTGGTGACCGCCAGCGCCCGCGGCCCGACCTGCGCGAGGATGGCGAGGTAGACCGCGACATCGGCCAGCGCGAACATGGCGGGACCCGAGACGGTGCCGCCCGGGCGCAGGTGCTGTTCTGCCACCTTCAGCCGGATCCGGGCGGTCATCTCGCCCACCGCCTCGACCGCGAACTGGTCGGCCACCTGCGCGAAATCCCGCGCGAGAAAGGCCGTCAGCGCGGCCTCGTCCATCATCGGCATGCCTGTTCCTCCGGCGGGCGCCCCCCTAGGCTGGCCGATGAGGACAGGAGGAGACAAGCCATGACCGACCTCGTGGGACGCGACGACAGCGGCGGGGTCGCGACGCTGACCCTGAACGCGCCGGACAGGCTGAACGCCCTTTCGGACGCCATGCTCGCCGCGCTGCGGGCCCGGCTGGCGGAGCTGGCGGCCGACGATGCCGTGCGCTGCGTGATCCTCGCCGGGGCCGGGCGCGCCTTCTGCGCGGGCCACGACCTGCGGGAGATGCAGGACCGGCGGCGGCAGGCCGATGCCGGCGCCGCCGCCTTCCGCGACCTGTTCGAGCGCTGCGCCGGGGTGATGCTGGCGATCCGCGCCCTGCCCCAGCCGGTGATCGCCCGCGTCCACGGCGCCGCGGTCGCCGCGGGCTGCCAGCTGGTGGCGAGCTGCGACATGGCCGTCGCGGCCGAGGAGGCGCGATTCGGCGTGACGGGGGTGAATATCGGCCTCTTCTGTTCGACCCCGATGGTCGCCCTCACTCGCGCGATCCCCCCCAAGGCCGCGTTCGAGATGCTGACCACGGGCCGTCTGATCGCGGCGGAGGAGGCACGGGCGCTCGGCCTGATCAACCGCGTGGTCCCGGCCGAGGCGCTGGAGGCCGAGACCGCCGCGCTCGCCGCGCGTGTCGCGGGCAAGCTCGGCGCGGCCGTGCGGATCGGCAAGCGGCTGTTCCACGACCAGGCGGCGCTGCCGGAGGCCGAGGCCTATGCCCGCGCCGGGGCGGCGATGACCGAGAACATGCTTCTGCGCGATACGGACGAGGGCATCGACGCCTTCCTCGGCAAGCGGATGCCGGACTGGGCGACCTCGCCCGAGTGACCCGAGCAAAAAAGTCGGAAACGGATTGACCCGAGCGATAGCGTCGGACATAGAGCCTCCAACCGATCCCACGGAGACCCCGACGATGTCCCTGCGTACCGTCCTCGCCGCCTCGGCCGCGACCCTCGCCGCCGCCCCGGCCCTCGCCGACGTCAACATCTACACCACCCGCCAGCCCGAGCTGATCGAGCCGGTGATGGACGCCTTCACCGAGGAGACGGGCATCGCCGTCAACCTCGCCTTCGTGGACGAGGGCATCGTGGAGCGTCTGCGGGCCGAAGGCGCGCGCTCGCCCGCCGATCTCGTGATGACCGTCGACATCGCCAACCTGCAGCAGATCGTCGATGCCGGCGTCGTCCAGCCGGTCGACAGCCAGGTGCTGCGCGACGCGATCCCGGCCGAGCTGCGCTCGCCCGACGACCTGTGGTTCGCCCTGACCGAGCGCGCCCGCATCGTCTATGCCAGCCGCGAGCGCGTGGCCGACGGCGAGGTGACCACCTACGAGGCGCTGTCGGATCCCGAATGGGACGGGCGCATCTGCACCCGCTCGGGCCTGCACGATTACAACCTCGCCCTCACCGGCGCGATGATCGCCCATCACGGCGAGGACTATACCCGGGACTGGGCCGAGGGCGTGAAGTCCAACCTCGCCCGCGCGCCCGAGGGCAACGACCGCGCCCAGGTCCGCGCCATCTGGGCCGGGGAATGCGACATCTCGCTCGGCAATACCTATTACATGGGCCTGATGGTGAACGACCCCGAACAGCAGGAATGGGCGGACAGCGTGCGCATCGTCTTCCCGACCTTCGAGGATGGCGGCACGCATATCAACGTCTCGGGCATCGCGATGACGCAGGCCGCGCCGAACCGCGACGAGGCGCTGCAGCTGATGGAATGGCTGGTCTCGCCGCAGGCGCAGGAGATCTACGCCGAGGTCAACAACGAGTATCCCGTGATCGAGGGCGCCGCCCCGTCCGAGCTCGTCGCCTCCTGGGGCACGTTCGAGGGCGACCGCACCGACCTGAGCGAGATCGCCAGCCACCGGGCCGAGGCGCTGCGGATCATGGAAGAGGTCGATTTCGACGGCTGATACCGGCCGCGTCCGAGGGTCGCGGAGGACGGGCGGCCTCCCGGGCGGGGGCCGCTCGTTCGCATTTCGGGGGCGGCGGTGCGCCACGTCCGCCGCCACGCGCCCCGTTGCGCGGCGGCCCCATCATCCCGGGACCGCCGTCCTGTTCCAGGGCGACGCCAGGGTCGCCACCCTCGACCTCGCTGCCGTGGAGATCGCCCCGAGCGACGACCGAAAGGGGGGCGGACAATGCCCTTTCGCCTGCCTTTCGGGGCGGGCGGAGGGCCGGCGGCCGGCCATTCCCGCGCCCGGCGGCCCGGAACGGATGACAAGCCGCCCCTTTTGCGCCTAGGATGGGGGCGAGAGCCGTCCGCGACCCCGGGATCAACCGGGGCGGCAAGGGCGGCCCCACAGGCATCGAGAGCGGGACAATGACAGATTTCACACGGCGGGGCTTCGGCCTCGCGCTGGCGGGCGCGGCGACCGGGCTCGCCGCATGCGGCAATCCGATCGGCGGCGACGGGCCGGCGATCATCGACGCGCGCGTCGCGCAGACGCTGCAATACATGTACCGCGAGTTTCCCGGCACGCAGGATCTCGCCACGCGGGCCTCGGGCCTGCTGGTGATGCCGCTGGTGACCGAGGCGGGGATCGGCCTCGGCGGCGCCTACGGGCGCGGCGCCCTGGTGATCGGCCAGACCACGGTCGACTACTATTCGCAGGGCTCGGTCTCGGGCGGTCTGCAGATCGGGGCGCAGCAATACAGCCACGTCCTGTTCTTCATGACCCCCGAGGCGCTGATGGAATTCCGCACCTCCGACGGCTGGGCGGTGGGCGGCGACATCGAGTTCGCCTATCTCGACCGGGGAGAGACCCTGCGGGCCGAGACGACGACCTCGCTCTCGCCGGTGATCGCGGTGATCTTCGCCCAGACCGGGCTGCGCGTCGGCGCCACGCTCGAGGGGACGAAATACACCCGGATCATTCCGTAGCACCGGCCCCCCGGCCCCGGCCGGGACGTGCGGCGCGGTCCTCGATCCAGCCGCAGGCCGCCTCGAGCCGGCCCATGTCGCGCGCGCTGGACAGCGCGCCGCGCGCCTGCCGCGCGACATGCGCGGCCATCTCGCGCGCGGCCGCCTGCATGCCGGGATCGCCCGATCCGGCGAGCGCCCGCAGCCGGCCCAGCACGAAGAGCTGCACCTCGATCAGGTGCGCGCCGTCCCGCGCGATCGCGGCGAAGCCGTCGTCCAGCACGTCCTCGGCCCGCAGCGCCGGGATCGTCACGCGCGCGCCCTCGCGCGGCGGGGCGGGCGGCCAGGCGAGCTGCAGCACCCGGGCGATCCGTCCGGTCACGTCGATCGCGGTGCCGAGGTCGTTGACCCCGGGGCTGAGCGCCTTGGAGCCGAGCTCGCTCAGCTCGACGAGGGCGAAACGGGGATCCTGCTCCTCGGTCCGCGTGGCCCCCAGGTGCAGCGCCTTGCGCAGCCGCGCCTCGGTCCGCTCCGTCCCGCCCTCGATCCGGGCCAGCACCGCGCCCGCATCGAGAAAGGCGCCCGGGCCCGCGGCCAGGTGGATCCGCGCCCCGTCCGCCGCGGCGAGGCGCAGCAGGTCGGCGGGGTTGACCTGCTGCAGGTAGACCGGTTCCTCCACCCGGATCTCGCGGCCCGGGGGCGTGCCGGGCCCGGCCCGACCGAACTCGGCCCAGGCGCCGTCCTGACGGTCGCGCAGGGCCATCAGCCCCTCGCGCTCCACCCGCGCACCGAGATGGAGGAGCGAGCCCACCCCCTGCAGGTGGACCATCCAGCGCAGCATCTCGATCACGATGACCGCCGCCACGAGCAGCGTGGCGAGGAACAGGGCCGCGCGGTCGTCCTCGGTGAAGGTCGGCTGCTCGATCGCGACCAGCGCGGCCAGGGCGAAGATCCACGCCCCGATGAAGGTGGCGAGCGCGGTCTGGGTCGGCCGGTCGGTCATCAGGTCGCGGTGCATGCGCGGTGTGAACTGCTGGCTGGCCGAGCGGAACACGGTGACCACCGCCGTCAGCGAGAAGGTGGTGACGGTCAGCATCGAGGTTGCGAGGATCTCGAGCAGGCCCGGCAGCGCGCTCAGACCCAGCGCCTCGGCCACCCCGACGGGCACCAGCCCGCCGATCAGCCGCGACAGGCCGACGAGCGAGAGGCCGAGCACGGCCACCAGCACCGCCCGCACCCAGAGCCGCCGCCACAAGCGGCCGATCGCGCGCCTCAACCGTTCCGTCATCCGCCGCCCCCCTGGCCTTCCCGGGGCAAGCCGCCGCGACCCGCGCGGGTTCCCTTGGCGGGCGCCCCGGGGGACCTTAGGCTGCGCGCATGACCCCGATCCTGATCCTCGCGGCGGGCCGCTCGTCCCGGATGGCGCCGCGGGACAAGCTGGCCGAACCCGTGGGCGGCGTGCCGCTGCTGCGCCGGCAGGCCGCGGCCGCCGCCGCGACGGGCGAGCCCGTCTTCGTCGCCCTGCCCGGTCCCGATCATCCCCGCGCCGCGCTGCTGGAGGGCCTGGATGTCACCGCCCTCGTCATCCCGCGCGCGGCCGAGGGGATGGGCGCGACCCTGCGGGACGGCGTGGCCCGGCTGCCCGCGGCGCCGCGCTTCCTCGTCCTTCTGGCCGACCTGCCGGGAATCGGAACCGAGGAGATGGCGTCCGTCATCGCCGCCGGCGCGGCGGATCCCGGCGCCCGGATCTGGCAGGGCACGGACGCGGACGGCGCGCTCGGCCACCCGATCCTGTTCGACGCCGCGCTGCGCCCCGCCTTCGCGGATCTTGCGGGCGACGAGGGGGCCAGATCGATCGTCAGGAACCGCGGCGGCCGGCTCGTCCCGGTCCCCCTGCCCGGCCGCGCCGCCACGCGCGATCTCGACACGCCGAAGGCCTGGGCCGCCTTCCGCGCCGAGACCGGGCTCTGACGCCCCCGCGCGAGCGCGCCCCGGTTCGGGCCCGTCGCGTCCGCATCCATCTCCGGTTTGCCCGCGCGACCCGGCGCCGAACTTCAGGGCAGGCCGGCCGCCCCGCCCGATCCCCGCCGCGGCGACGGAGCACCCCTCCAGCATCTCCCATCCCGCCGGATCGGTGGCCCCGGGGGCGGAGTCGCCCGTGCCTCTCGTTCCGGATCGGTCCGCGACCGGCTCCCGCCGGCCGGTCTTCCGGCTGGCGCCTGCCCCCTCGACGGAAACGGGGACGGCGCCCCCCGGCAGCCGTCCCCGTCCCGCGCGACCGCCGCCCCTCAGCCCGGGGGCGGCGGAGCGAGCCGTATCAGTTTCCCGCGACCAGCAGCCTGGCCTCGTACTTCTTCAGCGAGCGGCGCGCCGAGGCGTAGCCCTCGATCCCGGAGGTGGTGGCCAGTTCGGGAAACAGCTCGAGGATCTCGGCCCGCTGGGCGCCGCCGATGCCCTTGAGGCTGTAATCGCCGGGCTGGAAGCTCTCGGTCCAGGCGCCGTTCGACAGGACGACCTCGTGCCGGTCGAACATGAAGTGGATGTAGCTGACGCTCATCGCCTCGACCTGGTGGATGCCCGGCAGGCCGACGAGATGCTTCGCCGCGGCGAGGACCTCGCTCTCCTCGAAATAGAGCTGGGTCTTGTCCCCCGAGACGAGGAGCCGGTGGTTCGGCGAGACGGTGATGTCCCGCTCGGGCAGACCGTTGCCGAGGGCGCCGGCCTTGATCAGCACCGGCTGCAGGTGCCGCGCCTTCTGCAGAGCCGCGCCCGACATCTCCTTGCGGCCGGCCCAGCGGATCTCCTGGATGCCGTTGTCCCGGGTGATGATCCGGTCGCCCTCGCGCAGGTCCTCGACCCGCCGCTCGCCCCGCGGGGTGGCGATCAGGGTCCCGGGGGTGAAGCAGGGCACGACGTTCTCGATCTCCTCGAAGGTCATGGTCGAGCCGTCGAGGAAGGTGACGATCCCGTCCTCGCGGTCGGCGGAGGTGTAGGTGATGAAGTCGACGCCGGACCCGGTCAGGTCGAGCGTGTCGAAATCGTCGCCGCCCGCGCCGCCATCGACGTGGTCGCCGCCATTGCCGCCGAAGAACATGTCGCGATCGTTGCCGCCGAAGAGCTGGTCGTTGCCCTGCCCGCCGATGACCGTGTCGTCGCCCTGGCCCCCGTAGATCGTGTCGTCGTCGATCTGCCCGTCGAGATGATCGTTGCCGCCGCCGCCGTAGATGACGTCGTCGTCGTCCTCGCCATAGACGGTGTCGTCGCCGGCGCCGCCGTAGATCGTGTCCATCCCGTTATCGGTGACGAGGTCGCCCTCGTCGTCGCGGATGTTCAGCTCGTCGGGGAAGCGCGGGTCGAGACCGCCGTAGATGAGGTCGTTGCCGGCGCCGCCGTAGATCTCGTCGTTGCCTTCGCCGCCCACGATGGTGTCGTCGCCCTGGTCGCCATGGACCAGGTCGTCGTCGATCCCGGCGTCGAGCGTGTCGTCGCCGAGGCCGCCGTAGATCGTGTCGCGGTCGTCGCCGGTGCGGACGATGTCGTCGCCGTCGCTGGCATAGACCACGTCGCGGTCGTCATAGGGGTCGGGATCACCCGGCACGCCCGGGTAGGGATTGTCGAACCGGCCGAGTCCGCCGGCAGAGCCGTCGATCACGTCGTTGCCGATCCCGCCGTAGATCGTGTCGCTGCCGCTGCCGCCGAGGATGCTGTCATCGCCGGGGCCGGAGAGGCGGATCGTGTCGTCGCCGCTGCCGCCGTAGACGGTGTCCGAGCCCGAGCTGTCCTGGATGTAGTCGTTGCCCGCGGCGCCATTCATGATGTCGTCGCCGGTATTGCCGAAGATCGTGTCGTCGCCGGCCCCGCCCGAGATCGAATCGTTGCCCGCGCCGCCGTAGATCTCGTCGTTGCCGTCGAGGCCGCGGATCGTGTCGTCGCCGCCATAGCCGTAGACGAGGTCGTCGTTGCCCACCTCGCCCGGCAGCAGCGCGTCGTTGTTGTCGATGCGGTCGCCCTCGGGATCGCCGTCATAGCCCAGGTCGATGACGTCGTTGCCCGACGTGCCCTCGACCGTTCCGTCCGGGCCGGCCGGCGGCACCGGCGGGTCGGTCTTGATGTGCTCGATCTCCTCGAAGCGGAAGCTCTCGCCCGTCGGCTTGCCGTCTTGGCCGAGGAACTCGACCGTGCCGTTGTAGCCGTTGCCGTTCGCGTCGGTCACGAGGTCGACGACGCGGTAGCTGCCTTCTGCCAGGCCGGACAGGTCGAGCGTGTCGTTGTCGTCGCCTTCCTCGCCGCCGTAGATCAGGTCCCCCGCGGTGCCGCCCACGATCACGTCGGCATCGGCGCCGCCGCCGATGAAGTCGACGCCCTCGCCGCCATAGATCGTGTCGGCCCCGTCATCGCCCTTCAGCGTGTCGTTGCCGGTGCCGCCGTAGAGCACGTCGTCGCCCTCGCCGCCGCGCAGGAAGTCGTCGCCCTCGTTGCCGTAGACCGTGTCGTTGCCCGCGCCCGCATAGGCGAAATCGGCATCCGCGCCCATCTCGATCGTGTCGTCGCCAGCGCCCGCGGTCACGGTGTCCTCGCCGTTGCCCGCGATGATGCGGTTCGTCGCGCCCGGCGCAGTGTCGATGCGGTTGCCGCTCGCATCGATGAAATCGACGTCGATCTGGTCGTCTCCGGTCGTGCCATTCACGGTCGGCATGGTCGAAACTCCTCTCCCCCCAGGGGGCGGCGGCTGGGCCGCGGGTGACATCTCCGGCCCGGCGCACAAAGCCGGGCCGTGCGGCCGGAGGGTGTCCGGCCGGCTGATTTGTTCCGCTAGAGATGGACCCGACCGGGCCCGCTCGCAGACACTGGACAGTTCCGCGTTCCGACGTCCGGTCCGCGCGGCCACCCCCATGGCCGGTGCCCCGATCGGGGCCTGCGGTCAGAGATAGAGACCCGTTCACGGCAAACAAAGCGAAAAGTGTTCGGAACGCGGCCGCCACGGGGCGCCGCGTCGTCCAGACGGCCTTAGGGCGGCCGTCATTCCGCCGAGACGGGGCGGGGATTGTTTCTCGATCCTGATGCAAACCGCGCGGGCCGTCCGGGCAGGACCCGAGGAATCCGCAGGATTGAATGAGATCCGCTTCAGTTCCGCATCGACATCGTCTTCGTATGGGAAACTATCGCCATACAGAGGGATCGCCGGTCAAGCGCCTCATTTCCGCCATCTTCGACCGGATCGGCCGTCGAATCGAGCGAACCAATTCGGCCGGTCGGAATAGATTGGCGCGGCACCGGCAACGCGGTTGCCGGAATCGCGGCGAAAGTAAGGCAACCTGAGGATGAACGCCCGAACAACCGAAAGGCGAACGAGTCGGCCGCCCGACAGGATGTCCGGGGATCGCGTCGCTGGTACCGGTGGTCGGACTCGAACCGACATGCCCTTTCGGACGGGGGATTTTGAATCCCCTGCGTCTACCATTCCGCCACACCGGCCCGAGGGCCGCGCCTATCGCGCCCGGCCGCCCCGCCCGGCAATAGCCGCGCCCCCGTGAGCCGTCAATGAAGGGGGCGGCGGCGTCCCGAGCGATCCGGGCTCAGAGCCCGGTATCGCAGGCGGCGAGCTCGCCGCTGGCATAGCCGCGGTCGAACCAGCCGCGACGCTGCTCGGACGTGCCGTGGGTGAAGGTCTCGGGCCGGACCACGCCGCCCGATTGCCGCTGCAGCGCGTCGTCCCCGATCCGCGCCGCGGCGTTCAGCGCCTCGTCGATGTCGCCGGGATCGAGCACGCCGAGATCCGCCTCGGCGTAGCGCGCCCAGATGCCGGAATAGCAGTCCGCCTGCAGCTCGATCCGGACGCTGATCTCGTTCGACCGCGCCTGCCCGACCTGCTGGCGCAGCGCGTTCGCCTCGCCCAGCGTGCCGAGGACGTCCTGCACGTAATGGCCGACCTCGTGCGCCACGACATAGGCGGCGGCGAAATCGCCCTGCGCGCCCAGCTGGTTCTGGAGGACAGCGAAGAAGTCCGTGTCGAGATAGACCTTGCCGTCGGCCGGGCAGTAGAACGGGCCGGTCGCCGCGCTGGCCTGGCCGCAGGGCGAGCGCGTCGAGCCGGAGAAGAGCACGAGCGTCGGCTCGGAATAGTCGGCGCCCAGCTGCTCGGCGAAGATCGTGGTCCAGACCTCCTCGGTATCGGCGAGGACGACGGACACGAAATCCCCCGCAGCCCGGTCCGCCTGCGTGACCTCGCGCGGGGCGGCGACCTGTCCGCCTCCCTCGTCCAGCAGTCCGGTGACGTCGATGCCGAGGGCCCAGCCGATGACCAGCACCGCCACGAGGCCCAGCCCGCCGAGGCCGCCGACAGCCGCGCCGCCCCCCCCGCCGCGCCGGGTGATGCGGCCCCGCGGCACGCGGAACGCGCCGCCGCCGGGGGCGCCGCGCCGATCCTCGATGTTGCTGCTGCCCCTGCGTCCGCGCCACTTCATCGGCTTTCTCCGTCCGGTTCCGGTCCACACGCGGAGTTGACCCCGCCCGACCCTCATGCGCTAAGGCCGCGATCCGCCCTGGAGTTCCCCGACCCGATGCTGCGCACCCTCTACGACCGGACCCTGGCGCTTGCCGGGCATCGCCATGCGCTGTGGTTCCTCGCCGCGATCGCCTTCGTCGAGAGTTCGGTCTTTCCGATCCCGCCGGACGTGCTCATCATTCCGATGGTGCTGGCCCGGCCGCGCCGGGCCTGGCTGATCGCCGCCGTGGCGACACTGTCCTCCGTCGCGGGGGCGCTGCTCGGCTACTACATCGGCTGGGGACTGTTCGAGAGCGTGGGCCGCCCGGTCCTCGACTTCTATCACAAGGCCGAGGATTTCGACGCCTTCGCGCTGCGCTACAACGAATGGGGCGCCTGGGCGGTGCTGGTCGCGGGCGTCACCCCCTTCCCGTTCAAGGTCATCACCATCGCCTCGGGCGCGACCGGGCTGTCGCTGCCGGTCTTCGTCCTCGCCAGTCTCGTGGCGCGGGGCCTGCGCTTCTTTCTCGTCGCGGGCCTGCTGCGCGTGATCGGCGCGCCGGCCAAGGCCTTCATCGAGGAGCGGCTGGGCCTCGTCTTCACAATCTTCTGCGTCTGTCTCTTCGGCGGCTTCGCCCTCGTCCGCTACATGTGACCGCACCGTGCCGGCGGGGGCCGGCGGGGGCCGGTCCGCCGTTGACGCGGGCGCCTCCTGCGGGCAGGACATCGCCATGACACGCACCGCCCTCGTCGCCCTCGCCACGATCGGATCCGCCCTGCTGCTCGGCGGGGCCTTCCTGTTCCAGTCCTTCGGCTGGCAGCCCTGCCAGATGTGTCTGTGGCAGCGCTGGCCCCACGCGGCGGCGATCGTGATCGGTGTGGCCGCCCTCGCCTCCGGAATGCGGGCCCTGTCGCTGGCCGGCACGCTGGCCGCGATCGTCGCGGCCGGCCTCGCGATCTTCCACACCGGGGTGGAACGCGACTGGTGGCAGGGACCGGCCACCTGCGCCTCGTCCGGGCCGGGAGTCGGCGGGCTGTCGACGGGCGACCTCCTGGCGGTGGACGGGCCGGGCCTCGTCCAGTGCGACGCGTTCAACGCCTTCTTCCTCGGCCTGTCGATGGCGAACTGGAACGCGATCTTCTCGCTGATCCTGGTCGGCATCTGGCTCGCCGCCTGGCGCGCGCCGGAATAGCGGGCCGATAACGCCGCGTGACGGTGCATCCGGGCTGGCCGTGGCGCGCCGGCCCGGGCAGGATCGGGCCATGACGCACGACATCCACCTGATCGGGATCCCGATGGATTCCGGCAAGCGGCGCCGGGGCTGCCTGATGGGACCCGACGCCTACCGCACCGCCGGCCTCGCCGAGGCGCTGTCGGGGCTCGGCCATGCCGTGACCGACCACGGCAACCTCGCCCCCGACCCGGTCGAGGCCGCGCCCCCCGCCCCGCATGTCCACGCCTGGGCCGAGACGATCGGCTGGACCCGCGCGATCCGCCGCGCGGCGGAAGGGACGGCGCCGGCCGGCATCCCGGTCTTCATGGGGGGCGACCACGCGCTCTCGCTCGGCTCGGTCACCGGGATGGCCGCCGTCGCCGATGCGGAGGGTGCGCCGCTCTTCGTCCTCTGGATCGACGCGCATACCGACTTCCACACGCCCCTCACCTCGGACAGCGGCAACCTCCACGGCACCCCGATGGGTTATGCGGCGGGCCGCGAGGGGTTCGACGGCTTTCCGGACCTCGCCGCCCCGATCCCGCTCGAACGGGTCGGGATGATCGGCCTGCGCAGCGTCGATCCGCCCGAACGCGAGGCGCTGGAGGCCGGTCAGGCCTGGCTCGCCGACATGCGCGCCATCGACGAGGACGGAATCCGCGCGCCGCTCGCCGCCTTTCTCGACCGGGTGGCCGAGGCGGGCGGGCGGCTGCACGTCTCGCTCGACGTGGATTTCCTCGACCCCTCCGTCGCGCCGGCCGTGGGCACCACCGTCCCCGGCGGCGGCACGGTCCGAGAGGGGCATCTCATCATGGAGATGATCTCGGACAGCGGCCTGCTGCGCTCGCTCGACCTGGTCGAGCTCAATCCCTTCCTCGACGAGCGAGGGCGCACAGCCTCGCTCATGGTCGATCTCGCCGCCTCGCTCTTCGGGCGACGCGTCTTCGACCGGCCGACACGCAGCTACACGGGCAGGACACAATGACCACGATTCCCGGCCCCAAGGCCCTCGTTCCCTTCGTCAGCGTCGATCACATGATGCAGCTCGTCCACCGGATCGGGATCCGCCAGATGTTCCGCGGCATCGCGGCCGAGATCGAGCGCGATTTCCAGCGGTGGGAGAAGTTCGACAAGACGGCGCGCATTCCCGCCCATCACGAGCACGGCGTGATCGAGCTGATGCCGACCGCGGACGGCGAGATCTACGGCTTCAAGTACGTGAACGGCCATCCCCGCAACGCGCGCGACGGCCTGCAGACGGTGACCGCCTTCGGCGTGCTGTCGGATCTCGCGACCGGCTACCCGATCCTGCTGTCCGAGATGACGATCCTCACCGCCCTGCGGACCGCCGCGATGTCCGCGCTGACCGCGAGCTACCTCGCCCCGAAGGGGTCGAAGGTCATGGCGATGATCGGAAACGGCGCGCAATCGGAGTTCCAGTCCCTCGCCATGCAGGAGATCGTCGGGATCGACACGGTCCGCCTGTGGGACGCCGATCCGAGGGCGACCGAGAAGGCCGCCCGCAACCTCGCCGGCCAGGGGCTGACCATCGTGTCCTGCGCCACGGCGGAGGAGGCGATCCAGGGCGCCCAGATCATCACGACGGCGACGGCGGACAAGCGGAACAACACGATCCTCACCGACAACATGGTCGGCCAGGGCGTGCACCTCAACGCGGTCGGCGGCGACAGCCCCGGCAAGACCGAGCTGGCGCGCGGCATCGTCGAGAAGAGCACGATCTTCGTCGAGTTCCCGCCGCAGAGCCGGATCGAGGGCGAGGTTCAGCAGATGCCGCCCGACCATCCGGTGACCGAGCTCTGGCAGGTGATGTCGGGCACCGCGCCGGGCCGGATTTCGGCCGAACAGGTCACGCTCTTCGACAGCGTCGGCTTCGCGGTCGAGGATTTCGCCGCGCTCCGTTTCGTGCGGGGCAAGGCGCTGGAGACGGGGCTTCACGCCGATCTCGACATGATCGCCGACCCCGACGATCCGCGCGACCTCTACGGCATGCTGATGCGGGCCGCGCCATGACGATCACCCACGAGGACGAGCTCGAGGCGCTGAAGGCGATCGGCCGGATCGTCGCCGACACGCTGCAGGCGATGGGGCGGGCCATCGAGCCGGGGATCACCACGGCCGAGCTCGACGCGATCGGGCGCGACCTGCTGGAGCGCGAGGGCGCCGTCCCCGCGCCCGAGGCGGTCTACGGCTTTCCCGGCGCGACCTGCATCAGCGTCGGGACCGAGATCGCCCACGGCATCCCGGGCGCGCGCGCGCTCCGGTCCGGCGAGCTGGTGAACATCGACGTCTCCGCCAGCAGGGACGGGTATTTCGCCGATACCGGCGCGACCTTCCGCTGCGGTCCCGTCGCCCCCTCGCTCGACCGGCTCTGCCGGGACGGGCGGCATGCGACGCGGATCGGGATGGCCGAGGCGCGGGCGGGCCGGCCGCTCGGCGGCATCGGCGCGGCCATCGGCCGCTTCGCAGACCGCCGGGGCTACACTCTGATCCGCAATCTCGCCTCGCACGGGATCGGCCGGTCGCTGCACGAGGAGCCGGGCGAGATCCCGACCTGGCCCAGCCGCGACCGCCGGCGGATCGGGCACGGCCTCGTCCTCACGGTGGAACCCTTCCTCTCCGCCGGCGGACTCTGGGCCGAGGAGACGGGCGACGGATGGACCCTGCGGGCGCATCCCCCCGCGCCGGCGGTCCAGTACGAGCACAC
The DNA here is from genome assembly GCF_900141735.1 of Wenxinia saemankumensis. Taxonomy (GTDB): domain Bacteria; phylum Pseudomonadota; class Alphaproteobacteria; order Rhodobacterales; family Rhodobacteraceae; genus Wenxinia; species Wenxinia saemankumensis. Next base: position 135,707 of record NZ_FQYO01000001.1, on the reverse strand, counting down.
GATCGTCGCCACGAAGGGCCGGCCGATCGTCCTCACCCTGCCCGGCGCGGCCGCCGCCTAGTGGTAGCGGAACTCGCCGGTGACGTTCCGCCACTCGCCACTCGACATCCGCTTGCGATGGACGAACCGGACCGAATGGAGCGGCCCCTCGATCTCGTCCTGCCAGAACTCGATGAATCGGAAGAGCCGGGGATGATCGGGGGCGAGATCGTAGTCCTGCCAGACGAAGCTGTTGAGGACGCTGCGGTAATCCGGCATCCGGTAGAACAGCTCGGCCGTCGTCATGCCGTAGCCCCTGAGCATCAGCTCGGTCTCGCTCCTTTCTTCGCGGGGCCCCGCAGCGGTGCCCTCGGACGGGGTGGGTGTCGCCATGCCGTTCTCCTGCTCCGGTCGATTTTCTCCCAGCCAAGCACAGGACGGTTAAAAGTCAATCATCACAGGATGTTGGCACCCCACCCCGGCGGCTGCCAAAGTTCCGCGCCCCGGACGATTGCACCCCACCTCTGGGCTCTGATATAGTGACCTACAACAAGATATTGTGGCTGCAAGACGAGGCCCGGCGATGAGCGACACGCCCGAACCGCCCGAAAACGATGACGAAACGGGCGCGCAGCCCGAAAAGCCGTCCTATGACGGGCCGACGGTCTCGATCAGCCACGAGATGAGGACCGCCTATCTCGATTACGCGATGAGCGTGATCGTGAGCCGCGCGATCCCCGACCTGCGCGACGGCCTGAAGCCGGTGCACCGCCGGATCCTCTTCGCGATGCACGAGACGGGGAACACCCACGACAAGCCCTACCGCAAGTCCGCCCGCCCCGTCGGCGACGTGATGGGCCAGTACCACCCGCATGGCGACAGCGCGATCTACGACGCGCTCGTGCGGATGGCGCAGGATTTCTCGATGTCGCTGCCGCTGCTCGACGGGCAGGGCAATTTCGGCTCGATGGACGGCGACAATGCCGCCGCCATGCGCTACACCGAGGTGCGGATGGACAAGCCGGCCGCCTACCTGCTGGCCGACATCGACAAGGACACCGTCGACTTCCAGGACAATTACGACGGCAAGCAGGAAGAGCCGACGGTCCTGCCCGCCCGGTTCCCGAACATGCTGGTCAACGGCGCGGGCGGCATCGCCGTCGGCATGGCGACCAACATCCCGCCCCACAATCTGGGTGAAGTCGTCGACGCCTGCCTCGCTCTGATCGACGATCCGGACCTGTCGAGCGAGGCGCTGATCGACTACGTCCCCGGCCCCGACTTCCCCACGGGGGGAATCATGGTCGGCCGCTCCGGCGCGCGGAAGGCCTATCTCGAAGGGCGCGGCTCCGTCCTCATCCGGTCGAAGACCCATGTGGAGGAGATCCGCCGCGACCGGTGGGCCATCGTGATCGACGAGATCCCCTACCAGGTTAACAAGGCCACCATGATCGAGCGCATCGCCGAGGCGGCGCGCGACAAGCGGATCGAGGGGATCGCCCACGTCCAGGACGAGAGCGACCGCTCCGGCGTCCGCGTCGTGGTCGAGCTCAAGCGCGACGCGACCGCGGACGTGGTGCTGAACCAGCTCTTCCGCTTCACCCCGATGCAGACATCGTTCGGCTGCAACATGCTGGCACTCAACGGCGGCAAGCCCGAGACGCTGACGCTGCGCCGCTTCCTCACCGCCTTCCTCGAGTTCCGGGAGGAGGTGATCGCCCGCCGCACCGCCTACCTGCTGCGCAAGGCGCGCGAGCGGTCCCACATCCTGTGCGGCCTCGCCGTGGCCGTCAGCAACGTGGACGAGGTGGTCGCCACCATCCGCGCCTCCGCCGATGCCGCCGAGGCGCGCGAGAGGCTGATGGAGCGGCGCTGGCCGGCCGAGGAGATCGCGCCCTTCATCCGGCTGATCGACGATCCGACCCACACGATGAACGAGGACGGGACCTACAACCTTTCCGACGCGCAGGCCCGCGCGATCCTGGAGCTGCGGCTGCAGCGCCTCACGCAGCTGGGCGTCAAGGAGGTGACGGACGAGCTCGCCGACCTCGCCGCGAAGATCAGGGACTACCTCGACATCCTGCGCTCGCGCGACCGCATCCTCGGCATCATCCGCGACGAGCTGAACGAGGTGAAGAGCCTCTTCGCCGTGCCCCGCCGGACCGAGATCGTGGACTGGGCGGGCGACCTCGACGACGAGGACCTGATCGAGCGCGAGGACATGGTCGTGACCGTCACGCAGGGCGGCTACATCAAGCGCACCCCGCTGGCCGATTTCCGGGCCCAGCGGCGCGGCGGCAAGGGCCTGTCGGGCGGGGGCCTGAAGGAGGACGACGTCGTCACGACGCTGTTCGTGGCGAACACGCACACGCAGCTGCTCTTCTTCACCACCGACGGCATGGCCTACAAGCTGAAGTGCTGGCGCCTGCCCGCCGGCTCGCGCGCCTCGCGCGGCAAGGCGATCGTCAATATCCTGCCGATCCCCACGGGCGTCTCGATCGCGGCGATCATGCCGGTCGACCGCCCCGAGGAGGAATGGGACGAGTTGCAGATCGTCTTCGCCACCGACCGCGGGACCGTGCGGCGCAACGCGCTGAGCGACTTCACCAACGTGAACCGCGCCGGCAAGATCGCGATGAAGTTCGAGGACGAGAACGAGGGCATGCGCCTGATGGGCGCGCGCATCGCCTCGCCCGAGGACGACGTGATGCTGGTCACCGCGCTCGGCCGGGCGATCCGCTTTCCCTCGACCGACGTGCGGGTCTTCAACTCGCGCGCCTCGGTCGGCGTGCGCGGCATCCGCCTGCAGGAGGGGGACAGCGTCGTGTCGATGTCGGTGCTGCGCCATTTCGAGGCGGACCCGGCGGAGCGCGCGGCCTATCTCAAGATGCGCCGCGCCATGGCCGGCCTGACCGACGATGCCGAGATCGAGGCCGACGAGGACGAGGAGGCGGCGGCCCCCGGCACGATCAGCCAGGACCGCTATGCCGAGATGTCGGCGGCCGAGCACCTGATCCTGACCATCACCACCGGCGGGTCGGGCAAGATCTCGTCCTCGATGGACTATCCCGTCCGCGGGCGCGGCGGCCAGGGCGTCGGCGCGATGGACCGCGCGATGCGCGGCGGGCCGATCGTCACCTCCTTCCCGGTCGAGATGGGCGACCAGATCATGCTGGTCACCTCGACCGGCCAGTCGATCCGCGTCCCGGTCGAGGGGATCTCGTTCCGTTCGCGCACGGCCGGCGGGGTCAAGGTCTTCGACACCCGCAAGGGAGAGGAGGTCGTGGGCGTCGCCTGGATCGCCGAGAGCGAGGCCGAGGAGATCGGCGAGGCTCCGGGCGATGCGGATGGCGGGGCCCCGTCCGAGGGGCCCGAGGGGATGCCGGGCGACGAATGACGCCGTGCCGACGGCCCCCCGCGCCCTCGTCGTGATCGCGATGGCGCGGGGGCCCTTTGCGCCCCCGTCGCCCGGATAACGGCCTGCCGGCCGCGTTCATCCGGCCTTAGCTTTTCGATGCGATCACCGGTCGACATTTCCGGGATCGCGCCGATGAACCTCTATCACAGTCAGATCGAGCTGAAGGACGGCGAGAAGGCCCTCGCCTTCGCCCAGGCGGCGGAGGCGTGGTTCGGCGCGCTCGTCGCGCGCGGCCTGATCGCAGACTGGCGGCTGTTCCGGCGCAAGTTCGGCCTGGCCTCCGGGGCGCACAGCGATTTCATCCTCGAGGTCATGGTCGAGGACCTGGCCCAGCTCGACACCGCCTTCGCCACGCTCGGCCGGGCCGAGGACGACGAGACCCAGCGGCTCTACGACCGGATGCACGACATGATCGCGACGGCGCGCCACGGCCTCTACCGTCCCTATCCCGATCCCGCGCAGAGAGAGCGTGTCGCGCTGGTGTGACCGGGCGCGGGACTTCACCGCCCGCGCGATCTGCGCTAGGCCGCGTCCATGACAGAGACACTCCACATCGTCGGCGGCGGCATGGCCGGGTCCGAAGCCGCCTGGCAGGCCGCAGAGGCGGGCGTCCCCGTCGTCATCCACGAGATGCGGCCGCGCGTCGGCACCTTCGCCCACCGCACCGGCGATCTCGCCGAGATGGTCTGCTCGAATTCCTTCCGCTCGGACGACGACGAACAGAACGCGGTCGGCCTTCTCCACTGGGAGATGCGGGAGGCGGGCGGCCTCATCATGCGGACCGCCGATGCCCATCGCCTGCCGGCGGGCGGCGCGCTGGCCGTCGACCGCGACCCCTTCGCCGCCGCGGTCACCGCCGCCCTGCGCGCCCATCCCCGGATCACGATCACCGACGAGGAGGTGACCGAGCTGCCGCGCGAGGGGCACTGGATCCTCGCCACGGGCCCGCTCACCTCGGCCGCGCTCGGACAGGCCATCGCGGCGGAAACGGGGGCCGAGGCGCTCGCCTTCTTCGACGCGATCGCGCCGATCGTCCATGCCGAGACGATCGACATGTCCGTCGCCTGGCGCCAGTCCCGCTACGACAAGGGCGAGACCGAGGAGGAGCGCACGGCCTACATCAACTGCCCGATGGACAAGGCGCAGTACGAGGCCTTCATCGACGCGCTGCTCGAGGCCGAGAAGACGGAGTTCCGCGTGGGCGAGGCATCCTCCGCCCCCGACCCCACTCCTTATTTCGACGGCTGCCTGCCGATCGAGGTCATGGCCGAGCGCGGGCGCGAGACGCTGCGCTTCGGCCCGATGAAGCCGATCGGCCTGACCAATCCCCACGCCCCGGAGACCAAGCCCTATGCCGTGGTGCAGCTGCGCCGCGACAACGCGCTCGGCACGCTCTACAATATCGTCGGGTTCCAGACCAAGATGAAGTATGGCGCGCAAACCCGTGTATTCCGTATGATTCCCGGGCTGGAGGAGGCGTCCTTCGCGCGCCTCGGGGGGATCCACCGCAACACCTTCCTCAACTCGCCCACCCTGCTGGATTCGCAGATGCGGCTGAAGAGCCGGCCGAACATCCGCTTCGCGGGGCAGGTCACGGGTGTCGAGGGCTATGTCGAATCCGCCGCGATGGGCCTGCTCGCCGGGCGTCTCGCCGCGGCCGAGATCGCGGGCCGCACACTCGCCCCGGTCCCGCGCACGACCGCCATCGGCGCGCTGGTCGCGCATATCACCGGCGGCGCGGATGCCAGGACCTTCCAGCCGATGAACGTCAATTTCGGCCTCTTCCCGCCGTTGGACGGGGTGCGGGGCGGCCGGCGCGGGCGCAAGGACCGCTACAGGGGCTATACCGACCGGGCCAAGGCCGACTGGACCGACTGGCTCGCCGGAGCCGGCGCGCCGGCGGCCACGACGGATCCCGCCCACAGCGCCGCATAGCGGCGAAGATCGCCCACAGCGCCGCCTGGTGGGCGCGGATCGCCCACAGCGCCGCCTGGTGGGCGCGGATCGCCCACAATGTCGCCTGGTGGGCGGAGACCGCCCACAGCGCCGCCTCGTGGGCGGAGATCGCCCACAACGCCGCTTAGGGCGCGGAGATCATTGACCGGACCGTCCTCCGCCGCATTCTGGTTCCGGGAGGGCGTGACCGGGAGGGGACGGACGATGAAGGACTGGGACGACCTGCGCTACCTCCTCGCGATGTCGCGCTGCGCCACGATGACCGAGGCGGCGAAATCCCTGCGGACCAACGTCGCCACCGTCTCGCGCCGGATGGAGCGGCTGACCGAGCGTCTGGGCTACCCGCCCTTCGTCCGTCAGCAGAACGGCTGGCAGCCGGCGGACCGGATCCTGCCCCTCATCGACATCGCCGAGCAGGTCGAGGGCAGGCTCGCGCTCGAGATGTCGCGCGTCCGCAGCCGCAGCGGGGAGGCGCGGGTGCCGATCCAGATCGGCTGCCTGCCCTTCGTGTCCGCCGGCATCCTGCTGCCGGACGTGGCCCGCCTGCCCCCGCAGGTGAACCTGACCTTCATCGACCGCCTCACGGGCGAGGGACTGGGCGATTGCGACATCGTCATCCGCCTCGGCGTGCCGGAAAGCGGCCGGCTGCTGACCCGCCGCGTCGGGCGGGTGACCTTCCGCCTGTTCTCGCGCAGCGGCGGCGTGCCGCCGCAGGACTGGGCGGCCCTGTCCGAGGAATGGGACAGCCACCCTGCCATGCAGCTCGGATTCGCGCGGTTCGGACAGCCGCCCTCGCTCAGGGTGACGACCTTCGGCGCCCTTGCCGAGATCGTGAAGCGCACCGCGCTGGCCGCGCCGCTGCCCTATTGCGACGCCGTGGACCATCCCGACATCGCCCCCCTGCCCGCGCAGGACGACGACTGGACCGGCGAGTTCTGGGCCTTCTGGCACGAGACGCGGCGCGGCGATCCGGTGATCGAGAAGATGATCGACTGGATCGTCGACGGGTTCCGCCGGGCCGACACGATCTACCGCCGGTCCGGGATCGGTGCGGTTTCGCAAAGCGGTTCTCAGGCAATTCCGGGTTGAGCGCCGGGCGCCGAGGGCGCAGTATCGGGGCAAGGGCCAAAGAGCCCACCGATCGAGGCACGAGATGACCAGCGCAATCCCGACAGCGAGCCGCATTGCGGTCGCCATCGCCTCCGGCGTGGCTGCGACCTTCTGCGTGGATTCCCACCTTTCCGGCGCGCCGGGTCCCGCCGACATCGCCGTCGGCGCGATGCTGGCGGTCGCGGCCGTGTGGCTGTGCATCGGGGTCAATACCCGCCGCATGGCCTGCATCGCCGCCGCCCTGATGACCGCGCATGTGCTGCTCGTGCCCGGCTCGGTCATTCCCGGCGTTCTGGCGGTGCTGACGACCGTACTGACGCTGCCCCTGCTGCTGCTGGGCGGTGGCGGGGCGGTCCTGCTGCCGCGCGCCTGGCGCGAGACCCACTGATCGCCGCCCCCTCGCCGGGACAGGACCGCCGGGGTGCCGCGCCCCGGCGGGGTGCCTGCGCGGCGGGCCCGGGTGGAAGGGGCCAGGTGGGAGGGGCCGGAACTTGCCGGTGCCGGGACCGGACCCCATATCGGGGGGGACAGACATCCAGCCCACCGGACCCCTGCCCATGCTCTACCTCCTCGCCCTGATCCTGCCGCCGCTCGCGATCCTGCTGGCGGGGCGGCCGATCCTCGGGATCGTGATCTTCTTCATCTGGCTTCCGGCCATCATCATCTCGGGCGGTCTCGGCCACCCGGCCTTCATCATCCTGGCCTGGCTCGTGATCCACGAACGCAAGACGCGCTGGCTGTCGAACTGACTTGACCCTCGTCACCCGGTTCGCGCCCTCTCCGACCGGGCCGCTGCATCTCGGCCATGCCTTCTCGGCGATGACCGCGCATGATTTCGCGCGGTCGCAGGGTGGCGCCTTCCTCCTGCGGATCGAGGATATCGACCGTCAGCGCTCGAAGCCCGGCTGGGAGGCGGCGTTGCTGGACGACCTCGCCTGGCTGGGCCTGACCTGGGACGGACCCGTCCTGCGGCAATCGGACCGGCTCGGCGCCTATCGCGACTGCCTGCAGCGGCTCTGGGGCGAGGGGGCGATCTATGCCTGCAACTGCCGCCGCCGCGACGTGATCGAGGCCGCCTCCGCCCCGAACGAGGGCGAGCCGGTGATGGGGCCGGACGGTATCGTCTATCCCGGCACCTGCCGCCCCGCCGATCCCGGCCCGCGCAGCGCGCCGATGCCCCCGGATTCCGCGCTCCGCCTCGACATCGGCCGCGCCTTCGACCTGGTCGCCCCGGACGGGGTCCTGACCTTCACCGAGGACGGGGCCGGGCCGGCGGGCGAGACAGGCGCGGTCGCCACCACCAGGGGACAGGTGGTCCGGGGGATCGGCGACGTCGTCCTCGCCCGCCGGGAGTTCGGCACGTCCTACCATCTGTCCGTCGTGCTCGACGACGCGGCGCAGGGCGTCACCCATGTCGTGCGCGGTCGGGACCTGTTCGAGGCGACGCGGATCCACGCGATCCTGCAGCGCCTTCTGGGGCTGCCCCGGCCGGTCTACCGCCATCACCGCCTGATCCGCGATGAGACCGGCCGCCGCCTGGCCAAGCGCGACGACGCCCGCGCCCTGTCGCGCTACCGGGCAGAGGGGGCGACGCCGCAGGACATCCGCCGGATGGTCGGTCTCTAGGCGATCGGCGCCATGATCTCGGTCTCAGCCCCGTCCCGGATCGCGGTGTAGAAGCACGAGCGGCGCCCGGTATGGCAGGCCGGCCCGGTCTGGCGCACCAGCACCAACAGGCAGTCGCGGTCGCAGTCGAGCCGCATCTCCACCAGCTCCTGCACGTGGCCCGAGGTCTCGCCCTTGACCCAGAAGGCCCGGCGCGAGCGCGACCAGTAGGTGACGCGCCCCGTCTCCAGCGTGCGGGCGACGGACTCGGCATTCATCCAGGCCAGCATCAGCACCTCGCCGCTCTCCGCGTCCTGGGCGATGGCGGGCAGCAAGCCCGCGGCGTCGAAGCGCAGGGTGGCGGGGTCGAACATCGGGCGGATCCTCTGGCCGTGGGCGGTTGGCGCGCCTATCTAAGGGGCCGTCGCCGCCGCGACAACGCCAATCCCCGGGGGGACGCCATGACCGCCGAGACCGATCTCATCAAGCTCTATTCCGGGCGCATCCTCGCCCTGACCGCCGAGATCCCGCATCTCGGCCGGCTGGACGCGCCGGATGGCTCGGCGCGCAAGCGCTCGCCCCTCTGCGGCTCGACCGTCACGGCGGATGTGCGGATCGAGGACGGCCGCGTGGCGGAATTCGCGCAGGACGTGAAGGCCTGCGCCCTCGGCCAGGCCTCGGCCGCGATCCTGGGCGCAGAGGCGATCGGCCTCGACGAGGCGACGCTGGCCCGCGGGCGCGACCAGCTGAAGGCGATGCTGAAGGAGGGCGGCCCGGTCCCGGACGCGCCTTTCGCCGAGCTCGAGGTGCTGGAGCCGGCGCGAGACTACAAGAACCGTCACCCCTCCATCCTTCTTGCCTTCGAGGCGATTCTCGCCGCGATGGAAGAGGCGCGGGCCGCCCGCTCCGCCTGACCCGCCGGCCACCCGAACGAAAAGAACCGCCGCGCCCCGGGATGGGGACGCGGCGGCAGGATGTGCGACCTCGCGTGGGACACCGCGCCGTCCTGGTCGGGGCGACGGGGGGAGGCAGAGCCCCCCTCGCCCGCGGTGATGCGCCTGTTGGGGACGGGCGCTGGGAACAGGTGGACGGCAGCGGCGCGAGATCGCCGGGCAGAACGGGTCAGATCAGGTGCGGCAGGCCGAGCCCCCCGACGAGGAGGATCGCCAGCGCCGCGGCGCCGACGGCATCGGCCAGAAGGGTGTCGCGGCTGCGGGACAGGGCGGCCTTGATGTCCTCGGTCATGTCGTTCCTCCGTCGTATCGTCTCCGTTGATGCTTTGTTCTCATATCGTTCCGCCCCTGTAAAGAACTTTGTGAGAACATCTGCGGCGTCGATCATGCACGAACGGCCAAGTCCCTGATCCGGAACGAAAGGATCCTACCCGATGTCGATCAGCCGGATCGCCCGGTCCTGTTCCATCAGCCACAGAAGGACGCGGGCCGCCTGCCCCCGCGGCCCGTCCAGCGCCGGATCCTCGGCCAGAAGGCGGCGGGCATCGCTCTGCGCGACCTGCATGAGCCCGGCCTGCCGTTCCAGATCCGCGATGCGGAACCGCGGCAGGCCCGATTGCGCCGTGCCGATCACGTCGCCCGCGCCGCGCAGCGCCAGATCCTCCTCGGCGATGCGGAACCCGTCCTCGCTGTCGCGCAGGATGGCGAGGCGCCGTTGCCCCGCATCGGAGAGCGGCGGCTGGTAGAGCAGCAGGCAGGAGGATTTCGCCGAGCCGCGCCCGACCCGACCCCGCAGCTGGTGCAGCTGGGCGAGGCCGAAGGTCTCGGCCCGCTCGATCACCATGATCGACGCGTTCGGCACGTCCACGCCGACCTCGATCACCGTGGTGGCGACCAGCACCTTCGTCTCGCCCGACTGGAAGCGGGCCATGGCCGCGTCCTTCTCGGCCGGGGGCAGCTGACCGTGGACCAGCCCCACCTCGCAGTCCAGCGCGGCGCGCAGCCGCTTGAACCGCTCGGTCGCGGCGGTCAGCTCGCTGACCTCGCTCTCCTCGACCAGCGGGCAGACCCAGTAGACCTGCCGCCCCTCGGCCACGGCGCGGCGCAGGCTCTCGACCACCTCGTCCAGCCGGCCGAGCGAGACGAGCGCGGTCGAGATCGGGCTGCGTCCCGGCGGCTTCTCGTCGAGGACGGACACGTCCATGTCGCCGTACTGCGAGAGCGCGAGGCTGCGGGGGATCGGCGTCGCGGTCATCACCAGCACGTCGACCCGCTCGCCCTTCGCCCCCAGCTCCATCCGCTGCGAGACGCCGAACCGGTGCTGCTCGTCCACCACGGCGAGGCGCAGGTCCGCGAAGACGACATCCTTCTGGAACACGGCATGGGTGCCCACGAGGACATGGATGTCGCCCGCCGCGAGCGCGGCCAGCTTGCGCGCCCGCTCGGCCCCCTTGTGGCGGCCCGTCAAGATCTCGACCACGACGCCCGCGCTCTCGGCCAGCGGACGCAGCCCGGCGAGGTGCTGCCGGGCGAGGATCTCGGTCGGGGCCATCATCGCGCCCTGCCCGCCCGCCTCGACCGCGACGAGCAGCGACAGGAAGGCGACCAGCGTCTTGCCGGCCCCCACATCGCCCTGCAGCAGCCGGTTCATCCGACGGGGCGCGGCGAGGTCGGCCGCGATCTCGGCCACCGCGCGGGTCTGCGCCCCGGTCGGGGCATAGGGAAGCGCGGCGAGCACCCGGTTCCGCAGCCGCCCGTCCCCCGAACTCGCCCGACCCGGCCGGGCGCGCGCGCGGGCCCGGGCCAGCGCGAGCGTCAGCTGATGCGCCATCAGCTCGTCATAGGCGAGCCGCGCCCGGGCGGGGGCGGTCGCCGCGATGTCGGCCGGACTCTCCGGCGCATGGGCCGACCGGATGGCGGCCTGCCAGCTCGGCCAACCCTCGCGCTCCAGCAGGGCGCGGTCGGCCCATTCCGGCAGATCGGGGGCCAGCGCCAGCGCGCCGCGGATCGCCTTGGCCATCACCTTCTGCGTGACCTGGCCGGTGAGCGGATAGACCGGCTCCACCGCCGGGATCTCCTCCGCCTCCTCGAGCGGCAGGACGTGATCGGGATGGACCATCTGCGCCATGCCGTCGAACAGCTCCACCCGGCCCGAGACGAGGCGGCGCACGCCGACCGGCAGCAGCTTCTCCAGCCAGTCGCGCCGCGCGTGGAAGAAGACGAGCTGGAAGGTCGTCCCCGAATCCTCGACCGTGACGCGGTAGGGGCGCCCCTTCGCCGCGTTGGGCTGGTGGCCGCGCACCGTGATTTCGACCGTGGCGACGGCGGGCGGCACGATCTCGGTCACGCTGGCGCGGCGGCGACGGTCCACCGCCTGGGACGGCAGGGTGAAGAGCAGGTCGCGCGGCGTGGCGAGGCCGCCGGCGGCCAGCGCCTTCTCGGTCTTGGGGCCCACGCCCTTCAGCTCCGACAGGCCGCCGAAGAGCGGCCAGAGGATCTCGGGCCGGCCGGCCATCAGATCCCGCCGATCAGGGCGATCCAGCCGTCCTCGTCGATCGTCTCGACACCCAGCTCGGCCGCCCGCGCCGCCTTGGACCCCGCGCCCGGCCCCGCCACGACGAGGTCCGTCTTCGCGCTGACGCTGCCCGACACCTTCGCCCCCAGCGCCTCGGCCCGCGCCTTGGCCTCGGCCCGGGTCATCTTCTCGAGCGTGCCGGTGAAGACGATCGTCTTGCCCGTCACCGGGCTGTCCTTGGCCTGCCCCTCCGGCGGATCGATCCGTTCCAGCTGGTCCACCAGCCGGTCGATGGCCGCCCGCTCCTCCGGCGAGGCGAGCGCGGCGACGAGAGAGGTGGCGAGCGTGAGTCCCACGCCGTCGATGCCGGTGATCTCGCCCCAGGCGGGGCTGGCTCTCAGGCTCTCGCGGTCCGGCTCGGGATAGGCGGGCTCCTGCGCGGCGCGGTCCGCCGCGCCGGCCAGCGCCTCCCAGCTCTGGAAATGACGGGCGAGATCCTGCGCGGCCACCTCGCCCAGATGCCGGATGCCCAGCGAGAAGAGCAGCCGCGCCAGCGGGATCCGCCGCTTCGCCTCGATCGCGGCGAAGAGATTGCGGGCCGAGACCTCGCCGTAGCCCTCGCGCTGTGCCAGCGGAATGTCCGCCGCCGCGTCGCGGGCCGGCAGGGTGAAGATGTCGGCCGGCTCGCGGACCCGCAGCACGTCGTCGTGGAAGAACATCTCGACCTGTTTCGCGCCCAGCCCCTCGATGTCGAAGGCGGCGCGCGAGACGAAATGCTTCAGCTTCTCCAGCGCCTGGGCGGGACAGACCAGGCCGCCGGTGCAGCGACGGACCGAATCGCCCGCCTCGCGCACCGCGTCCGAGCCGCATTCGGGGCAGGTCCGGGGAAAGGCGAAGGGCTCGGCCCCGTCCGGGCGGCGGGCGATGTCGACATCCGCGACCTTGGGAATCACGTCGCCCGCGCGGTAGATCTGCACCCAGTCGCCGACGCGGATGTCCTTGCCGCCCCGGATCTCGCTGCCGTCGGCGGCGCGCCCCGCGATGTAATCCTCGTTGTGGAGCGTGGCGTTGCTGACGACGACCCCGCCGACCGTGACCGGGGCGAGCCGCGCGACGGGCGAGAGCGCGCCGGTGCGGCCGACCTGGATGTCGATCGCCTCGAGCCGGGTCCAGGCGAGCTCGGCCGGGAACTTGTGCGCCGTCGCCCAGCGGGGCGTGGTCGAGCGCAGGCCGAGCCGGCGCTGGTAGTCCAGGCTGTCGACCTTGTAGACGACGCCGTCGATGTCGTAGCCGAGCATCGCCCGCGCCGCCTCGATCTCCTCCCAGGCGGCGATCAGAGCGCCGGGTCCGTCGCAGCGGCGGGTCAGCGGGTTCGTGCGGAACCCCAGATCCGCGAGCCGCCCGATCGCGCCGGATTGCGTGTCGGCCAGCGGCTCCGACACCTCGCCCCAGGCATAGGCGAAGAACTTCAGCGGCCGGTCGCGGGTGATCCCGGCATCGAGCTGCCGCAACGAGCCGGCGGCGGCGTTGCGCGGATTGGCGAAGGTCCGCCCCCCCGGCGCCCGCGCGTTGAGCGCCGCGAAATCCTCGTGCGACATGTAGACCTCGCCCCGCACTTCCAGCACGTCCGGCGCGCCGTCCAGCGCCTGCGGGATGTCGTCGATGGTGCGGGCATTGGCGGTGACGTTCTCGCCCACCGCGCCGTTGCCACGCGTCGCCGCCTGCACCAGCCGCCCGCCCTCGTAGCGCAGCGACAGCGAGAGGCCGTCGATCTTGGGCTCGGCCGTGTAGGCGAGCGGATCCTCGGGGCCGAGGCCCAGATAGCGGCGGATCCGCGCGTCGAATTCCGTCACTTCCTCGCGGTCGAAGACGTTGTCGAGGCTCAGCATCCGCTGGGCATGGGTGACCTTGGCGAAGGGCGCGGCGGGGTCGGCGCCCACCTTCTCGGAAGGGCTGTCGACGCGCTTCAGCTCGGGGAACCGCGCCTCGATCGCGGCATTGCGGCGCTTCAGCCGGTCGTATTCGGCATCGTCCAGGAAGGGCGCGTCCTCCCCGTGATAGGCGACGTTCGCCTGTTCGAGCATCGCGGCCAGGGCGGCGAGCTCTCGCGTCGCGGATTCGGGATCGAGATCCTCGACCGGGCGGTCCCGCAGACCGGATGTCTCGCTCGTGTCGCTGGTCACCGCCGCCCCCTGATCGCGCTGCCGACCCGTTATCGGCCCGGGCCGGACGATCGTAAAGGCCGGCCGCGGCAGGCGCGTTCAGGCGCCGAGGGCGATCCGCGAATTGCTGTCGTCCGAGTGTTCGGGATCGCGCAGGACGTAGCCGCGGCCCCAGACCGTCTCGATATGGTTGTCGCCGCCCGTCGCCTGGCTGAGCTTCTTGCGCAGCTTGCAGATGAAGACGTCGATGATCTTGAGCTCGGGTTCGTCCATCCCGCCGTAGAGATGGTTGAGGAACATCTCCTTGGTCAGGGTCGTGCCCTTGCGCAGCGAGAGCAGCTCGAGCATCTGGTATTCCTTGCCCGTCAGGTGGACCGGGGTTCCGTCCACCTCGACCGTCTTGGCGTCGAGATTGACCGTGATGCGCCCGGTCTGGATCACCGACTGGGCATGCCCCTTCGACCGGCGGATGATCGCGTGGATCCGGGCGACCAGTTCCTCGCGGTGGAAGGGCTTGGTCAGGTAATCGTCCGCGCCGAAGCCGAAGCCCCGCAACTTGCTCTCCGTGCCGTCATCGCCCGACAGGATCAGGATCGGGGTGTCGATCCGGCTGAGCCGCAGCTGCCGCAGCACCTCGTGGCCGTTCATGTCGGGCAGGTTGAGGTCGAGGAGGATCAGATCGTAATCGTAGAGTTTCGCGAGATCGATCCCCTCCTCTCCCAGGTCGGTGGCATAGACGTTGAGATTGGCATGGGTGAGCATCAGTTCGATGCTCCGGGACGTCGCAGGGTCGTCTTCGACCAGAAGGATACGCATGAACCTCACCTCCGCTTGATGTCGACGCAGACTAGGCGGTCGCTGGTTAACCTTGCGTTACTCTGGCGGAGGATCGTGGCGCGATCAAGTTCACGGATGCCGGTACTTCTGCAGCGCAGTGGTTCGCAAGGCCGCCTCCCCGTGGGTCTCGACCGCGTTGGCCCATTCGTCGAACTCCTCCTCCGACAGGGCGTAGGTCTGCAGCGCGCTCTCGCGCGAGATGAGGCCCGCCGTCACCGCGCGGACCACGGCCGCCTTGCGCGAGGCGACCCAGCGCTGCGTCTTGGCCGGCGGCAGGTCGGCCCGCGTCATGATCCGGCCGTCCGGCAACGTCACCGATCGCGGCCCGTCGACTTTCTTCAGGTACATCTTCCCCTCACCCCAAAGGCCCAGTTCCGGACCCCTTGGATGGGCGCGCGCGCTTAAGGGAGCATGAAGCGGGGCCTTGAGAATATGGGGCATTTTCCTATATTCGCCGCCTTGCACCCCAGCCGGAGATCCCCCATGCCGCTCGATCGCACGTCCGGGCTGAATTCGCTCGGTTTCGCCAAGCCGCCGGCCGAAACGCGCGTCGTGGTGGCGATGTCGGGCGGGGTCGACAGCTCCGTCGTCGCGGCCGAGCTCGCGGCCGAGGGCTACGACGTCGTCGGGGTCACGCTGCAGCTCTACGATCACGGCGCGGCGCTGGCGAAGAAGGGGGCCTGCTGCGCCGGCCGCGACATCCACGATGCCCGCCGCGTGGCCGAGGCGATGGGCTTTCCCCATTACGTGCTGGATTACGAAAACACCTTCCGCGAATCCGTGATCGACGAATTCGCCGACAGCTACCTCGCCGGGGCGACCCCCGTGCCCTGCATCCGCTGCAACGAGCGGGTGAAGTTCCGCGACCTGCTGGAGACGGCGAAGGATCTCGAGGCCGATTGCATGGCGACGGGCCACTACATCCAGCGCCGCGAGGGCGCGGCGGGGCCCGAACTGCATCGCGCCGCCGATCCGAACCGCGACCAGTCCTACTTCCTCTTCTCCACCACGCCCGAGCAGCTCTCCTACCTGCGCTTCCCGCTGGGCCACCTGGCGTCGAAGGCCGAGACGCGGGCGCTGGCGGCGAAGCACGGCCTGTCGATCGCCGACAAGCCCGACAGCCAGGACATCTGCTTCGTGCCGAACGGGAACTACGCCGCGGTGATCGAGAAGCTGCGCCCCGGTGCCGCCGATCCGGGCCGGATCGTCCATGTCGACGGACGCGACCTCGGGGACCATCGCGGCGTCATCCACTACACGATCGGCCAGCGCCGCGGCCTCGGCATCGGCGGCCTGACCGAGCCGCTCTACGTGGTGAAGCTCGACGTGGACGCGCGGCAGGTCGTCGTCGGCCCCAAGGAGATGCTCGCCACCCGCACCGTGCCGGTGAAGGAGATCAACTGGCTGGGCGACGGCCCCTTCGCGGCCGGCCGCCGCGAGATCAGCGTCAAGGTCCGCTCGACCAAGCCGCCGGTCGAGGCGGTGCTGCGCCCCACCGGCGCGACGACCGGCGAGGTCGAGCTGGCCATCGCCGAGGAGGGCGTCTCTCCCGGCCAGGCCTGCGTCTTCTACGAGACCGGCGGCAGCCGCGTCCTCGGCGGCGGCTGGATCACCCGCTAGAGCCGCGACAGGATCGCCCGGGCGGCGCGCAGTCCCGGATCCTCGCCGTCCCGGCCGAGCTGCCGCATCGTGTCGTCCAGCGCCCGGCGCTGCGGCCCGGGTGCCTCCAGCACGGCGCAGAGGGCGTCGGCCATGGGGCCGGGGCGGCAGGCCTCGCCGATGAACTCGGGGACGACATGGCTGTCGGTGACCAGGTTCACGAGGCAGACCCGGTCGATCAGCAGCATCCGCTTGGCGATCTGGCGCGTCGTCCACGAGCTGTCGTAGCCGATCACCATCGGCGTACCCGCCGCCGCCAGCTCGAGCGAGACCGTGCCGGAGGCGGCGAGCGCGACATCGGCCGCGGCGAGGGCCGCCCGCTTGCGGGCGCCGTCCGGGTCGTTCCGCGGCAGCAGGACGAGCGGCGGCGGCACCCAGTCCGCAATCTTCTCGCGGACGAGATCCGCCACCGCACCGCCCGCCGGCAGGACCACCCGCGCCCCCGGATGCCGCGCGCAGACCCGAGAGAGCGTCTCGCCGAAGCGGTCCGCCAGTCGCGCGACCTCGCCGGCGCGGCTGCCCGGCAGGGCCAGGATCATCGGCCCCGCCCCGATCCCCAGCTCCTCGCGCAGCGCGGCCTCCTCCTCCGCCGTGGCCTGCGGATCGGACACGACGGGGTGGCCGACGAAGTCGCAGGGGATGCCGGCGGCCTCCATGTAGGGCGGCTCGAACGGCAGCAGCGCGAGAACCTGGTCGACATGCGGCGCCATCCTCGCGGCCCGTCCCGGCCGCCAGGCCCAGACCGACGGGGCGACGTAATGGACGATCCGCACCCCGGCCCGCGCCCGCACCGCCTTCGCCACCCGCAGGCAGAAATCCGGGCTGTCGATGGTCAGCAGCACGTCCGGCGGATCGGCGAGGATCGCCTCCACCGTCTGGTCGCGGCGCCGGAAGAGGTGCCGCAGGCGCGGCAGCACCTCGGTCAGGCCCATCACCGAGAGGTCGGACATCGCAAAGAGCGAGGTCAGCCCCTGCCGCGCCATCTCGTCCCCCCCGATGCCGGAGAAGCGCACCTCCGGCACGAGCCGGCGCAGGCCCCGCATCGCCGCAGCGCCCAGCCGGTCGCCCGACGGCTCGCCCGCGATCAGGAAGACGTGCAGGCTCATGGCTCCTGCGCGACCAGCCAGAGGCCCGATGCGTCGAGGACGGCCAGCGCCTCCTCGCGCCGAAGGAGCATCGTGCCGCCCGCGACGACCGCGATCCCGGCGAGCCGGGCGCGCACCGCGCCCCGGGCGGTGCCTGGACCGATGACGGGCAGGTCGACGCGGCGGTCCTGCCCCGGCTTCGGCCCCTTGACGAGCACGGCGCCCGGCACCTCGCCGGCGGCGGCGAGCATCGCGTCGGTCCCGGCCGCGTCCTCGCGCGCGATCACCGTCCCGTCCCGCACGAGACAGGCCTGCCCGCTATCGGCCGCCCCCATCTCGACGAGACAGGCGAGGCCCGCCTCTATATCCGCCTCGGCCTCCGGCCCGGGCATGGCGGCGCCCTGGCGGCCGGGCGACACGAGCAGGTCCGGCGCGATCTCGTGCGCGGCGAGGATTGTCAGGCCCGCCTCCTCGAAGACGGCGATCACGGCGCGCAGCGCCCCGTCATCCCCCGCGCCGAGCGCTCCGGCGAGACGCGGGACCAGCGGGGCGGTCGCCGCGTCGATCCGTGCCGGGTCGAGGGCCGGCCGATCGATCGCCCCCGCCATGCAGAGCCGGTCCACCCCCGCCGCCCGGAGCTCTTCGATCAGGGTGCCCAGGGTCTCGAGCCGGAAGGATCGCACGGGCACGTCCGGGGGCAGGTCCGGCGCATTGCCTTCCAGCGCCCGGACCAGCGGCACCTGCCCGCGCGCGGCCAGACGCTCCAGCAGCGCCGATGGCAGATCGCCCCGCCCCGCGATCAGCGCGATCATCCGCGGGCGGTCAGGTAATGCCGGTCGGTTTCGGCCAGGACGAAGGCGCGGAGCGCGTCGAGCAGCGCGCCCTGCCCCTCCGGCAGTGCGGCGGCACGTTCGCCGAAGGCGCCTTCGCCCCTGGCGAGCGTCTCGAAGGCCTCGCGCAGGGCCGCGATCTCGGCCCGGCTCGCGCCGCGGCGGCGCAGCCCGACGAGGTTCATCCCCTCGAGCGTCGCGCCGGGACCGTCGACCAGGCCGAAGGGCAGCACGTCGCGGCTGACCTTGGCCAGCGCGCCGATCATCGCGCCCTGCCCGATCCGCACCCATTGGTGGATCCCGGCCATGCCGCCGACGATGGCGTCGTCGCCGACCTGCACGTGCCCGGCCAGCCCGGCATGGTTCACCAGCACGACCCGGTCGCCGACGATGCAGTCATGGGCGACGTGGCTGCCGGCCATGAACAGCCCGTCATCGCCGATGCGCGTGACCCCGCCCCCGCCGGCCGTGCCGACATGCATCGTCGCATGCTCGCGGATCCGGTTGCGGGCGCCGATCCGCAGGCTCGTCCGCTCGCCCCCGAACTTGAGGTCCTGCGGCACCTCTCCGATCACGGCGAAGGGGAACACCACGCTCCCCTCGCCGATATGGGTGTCGCCGGTGACATGGGCCTGCGGGCGCAGCTCGACCCCTGCGCCCAGCACCACCTCCGGCCCGACATAGGCGAAGGCCCCGATCCGGGCGCCGGGGCCCACGGTGGCGCCGTCCTCGACGCAGGCGGCCGGATGGATCACGGCAGAGGCGTCGATCCGCGCGGTCATGCGGCGGGGACGTCCATCATGGCGGTGAACTCCGCCTCGGCGGCCAGCTCGCCCTCGACCGTGGCGCGGCCGGCAAAGCGCCAGACCTTGCCGCCCGCCTTGCCGCGCAGGGTCGTGATCTCCATCCGTAGCTGGTCGCCGGGCACGACCTTGCGGCGGAACTTGCAACCGTCGATCGCCATGAAATAGACCGCCAGGTTCCCGTCGGTCTTGTCCATCGTGACGCCGCACATGACGGCGGCCGTCTGCGCCATCGCCTCGACGATCGTGACGCCGGGCATGATCGGATTGCCGGGGAAATGCCCCTGGAAATAGGGCTCGTTCATCGTGACGTTCTTGAGCCCGACGCAGCTCTTGAGCCCGTCGATCCCGGTCACACGGTCGACCAGGAGGAACGGATAGCGATGCGGCAGGATACGCTGGATCAGGCCGATATCGGCACTGCGGGTCGGGGCCTCGGCGGGCCCCCCTTCGGTCGCATCGGTCATGGGCGGCGCCTTCCGTCTGGGTGCCCCCGCCCCATATCAAGCGCGCCGGCCCGAGGGCAAGCGCGCGGCCCCCGCATGCGGCCCGCGCGCCGTCACTCCGCCGGCATCGCCCCGTCACCCGGCGCCGCCGGGGCGGGATCTGTGCCCGGCTCCTCCCCCGGATCCGTGCCCGCTTCGTCCGGGCCGGGACCGTCGGGGACCGCGGCGGCACCGTCGCCGATCTCCTCGTCGATCCGCAGGATCGCCGCGTCGGTCACGTCGACAAGGCTGACGCCGAGGATGACGTTGCGCCGGTCCAGGAGGACGGCGGCCCCGCTCTCGATCATCAGGCGACCGAGGACGGGGGTCGCCACGGCGAGGAAGTCCTCGCGTTCTTCCGACAGGCGGGACTGGAGGGCGGCCTCCTTGGCGTCCTGCTCGGCCCGGATGCGCTGCACGCGCGCGTCGAAGGCGTCGGCCGCCTCGCGGAAGGCGGCGGGGTCCATGCCGGGGCGCCGCTCGGTCAGGTCGACCTCCTCGGCCGTCAGCTGCGCCTCGAAGGCCCGGTTCTCGGCCGCGAGCGCCTCGGTCTCCTGCCGGATCTCGGCCGCGATCCGCTGGCCGAAGGCGCTCTCGGCGAAGAGCCGCTCGATGTCGATGGTCAGCACGGCGCTGCGGACCGGCCCGGCCGCGGGGGCCGCGCCGTCCGGCGTCGCGGCCGGCCCCGGGGCAGGCGCCGGACCGGGCGCCGGACCGGGCGACACCGGCCCGCCACCCGTCCCCTGCGCCACCAGCGCGCCGCCCGGCCCCAGCGCGAGCGCGGCGGCGATCAGCGCCGCGCGTCGCATCAGAACCGCGTGGCGACGGACACGTCGAAGTTGCGCGCCCGGTCCTCGTCCTCGATCTGGATGGGTTCGGAGAAGTCGAAGCGCAGCGGCCCGATCGGCGTGTCCCAGAAGACCGTGAGGCCGGCCGTCGCCCGCGCCGTGAAGTCGTTGTAGAGGATGTCGTCCTCGGTGAGCGAGCGGGTGTCGCCCACGTCCCAGACCGACCCGTAATTGACGAAGGCGCCGCCCGAGATGCCGTATTCCTCGGGCAGGCCGAGCGGGAACTCGGTCTCGAGCCGCAGCACGGCGTAGGATTCGCCCCCCAGCGCGTCGAGCGTGTCGGCGTCGCGCGGCCCGATGCCCGCGAACTCGAAGCCGCGGAACCGCGTCCCGTTCAGGAAGTAGCGGTCCGTCACCCGGCTCCGCCCGTCCTGGTAGGACAGCAGCCCCCCCTCGAGCGTGGCGCGCAGCACGACATCCTCCTGCAGGACGCGGGTCTGGGCCATCGCCATGCCCGTCGTCTCGATGAAGGTGCGGTCGCCGAAGCCGAATTCCTGGCCGAAGCGGACCGCGAAATCCGACCGGCTGTCGAAGCCCGAGCGGCGCGTGTCCCAGCTGTAAGAATAGCCGACGGACTGCGTCCAGAGGCCCCCTTCCGCCGCCTCGGCCTGGATCAGCGGGCTCGCGCTGTCCGAGACGTTGACGATCTCGGTGAAGTCGGCGGCGTAGTAGACGCCGAGCCGGCCGTAATCGCTGATCGGGAACTGGAACGAGGGCGAGAGGCGGAATTCGCGCGTGTCGTAGAGCGATTCCTCGTTATCCGTGTTCGTGTAGCTCGCCTCGAAGCCGAAGCGCAGGTCGCGGTTCAGGAAGTTCGGCTCGCTGAAGTCGAAGGAAAGCACCTGGCTCTCGCGCCCCGCCTGCAACGAGAAGGACAGCCCCTGCCCCCGCCCGAGGAAGTTCGCCTCGGCGAAGGACGCGACCAGCGAGACGCCGTTATCGGAATTGAAGTTCGCCCCGAAGGAGAGAGAGCCGGTCGGCTGCTCGACAACGTTCACGTCGACGATCGCCTGGTCGGGCGCCGATCCGGGCCGGGTATCGACCGCCACGTCGGCGAAGTAGCCGAGCGCCCGGATCCGCTCCGCGCTGTCCTGGATCTCGCGCCGGTTCAGCGGGTCGCCCTCGACCGTGCGGAACTGGTTGCGCACCACCCGGTCGAGCGTGGTGTTGTTGCCCTCGATGTCGATCCGCTCGACGAAGACCCGCTCGCCGCGCACCAGCGCGTAGTCGATGTCGAGCGCCAGCGCGCGATCGTTGCGGGTGATGCGCGGCTCGACCGTCAGGAACGGCACGCCGTTGCGCGCGCCCAGCCGCTCGAGCCGCTCGATGTTCTCGTCGACGAATTGCGGCGAGTAGACCTGACCCTCGCGCGGGCGGATCGCCTGCACGTAATCGGCCACGTCCGCTTCGGGGATCTCGGACGAGACGGTGACGTTGCCGATCCTGAACTGCTGCCCTTCCTGGATGTTGAAGGTGATCAGGTAGGCGTCGCGCTCGGCCGTCAGGCTGACATCGGCGCCGGTGATCTGCATGTCGACATAGCCGCGCGACTGGTAGAAGTCGCGCAGCACCTGCTGGTCGAACTCGAACCTCGCGGGATCGAACACGTCGCGCTGGATGATCTGGCGCAGCAGACCCGCCTGCTTGGTCTCGAGCACGCCGCGCAGACGCGCATCCGAGAAGGACCGGTTGCCGACGAAGGAGATGCGCTCGATCTCGGAGACGCCGCCCTCGGCGATCTCGTAGACGACGTCGACGACGTTGTTCTCGCGCTCGATCAGGACCGGGCGGACGGTGGCGTTGATCCGGCCGCGGCGGGCATATTCCTCGGTGATGAGCAGCGCGTCCGCCTCGACATTGGCGGGGTTGTAGACCCGCCGCGCGGTGCCCGAGACGAGCGCCAGCAGCTCCTCGTCGCTCAGGCGGCTGTTCCCCTCGAAGGCGATGCGGCCGATCGTCGGGAATTCCTGGACGTTGAGGACCAGCGTGCCGCCCTGCGGCACCGCGTCCACGCTGGCGAAGAGGCCGGTATTTCGGATCGCCTGGATGCCGTCGTTCAGCTGGCCGGCGGTCACCGCCTCGCCGCGCGAGATGCCGAGATAGGACAGGATTGTCGCGTCCTCGAGCGCGACGTTCCCGTTCACGACGACGTCGTTGAAGGCATAGGTCTGGCCTGCGGCGGTTCCGGCCCAGAGCGCGGCCGACACGGTGCCCGCCAGGACCGCCGCGCGGCGGCCGCGCCGGGTGATCATACGCCTCGCCGCGCGATGCGCCGCCTGCCCGTGTCCCGCCATCTGTCCCGCCTGTTCTGCTTGGCCCCTCGTGTAGTCCGGACTAGCCGAGGCGCAATATCTTGTCAAAACGTCAGACGCCCCCGGCGTCATATCGGCGGGGGCGTTCCTGTCGGGCGACGCTGAAGACGGGGCTGCGGCGCTCAGCCCGCCATCCAGCCGGCGAAGCAGAGCGAGGCATAGAGCACGCCGATCGCGGCCACGCGGTCCCAGTTCAGGGACATGAGGAAGGCAATCCTGCGGGTTTCCGTCGCGATGGTCTGCATGGTCGGGCCGAAATCTGGAATGGGTCGCTGCCCAGCCTTGTGACCTGAAATTCGGGCGAAAGTTTGACGCGCGGTCAGGCCCTCGAGGGCCCGGACTCATGAGCCGCCGAGAGACGGCGCGGCCCGTGTGCCGCCCGGGCCCCGTGTCCCGCGCCGGGCCCCGTGTGCCGCGCCGGGGCCCTCCGCGCGGCCTGCCCGCGCGTGGAGCCTCGACTCGAATGGGTCACGGGCACAGGATCAGGTCGTTGAGCAGCGCGAAGCACATCAGCGCCAGGACGATCGCCAGCCCCGCCGCCATCATCACCCGCAGCGCCCCGTCCGAGGGCATCCGCCCCGTCACCGCCTCCCAGGCGTGGAACATCAGGTGCCCGCCATCGAGCACCGGCACGGGAAAGAGGTTCAGCAGCCCCACCGCGACCGAGATCACGCCGAGGAACCACAGGAAGCTGACCGTGCCCTGGCTCGCCATCTGGCCGCTCGTCTCGGCGATGCCGACGGGGCCCGAGAGGTTGCAGGTCGAGATCGCGCCGGTCAGGATGTGCCACATCCCCGACAGCGACGACGACACGATGAAGCCGATCTGCTGGCCCGACTGGACGAAGGCCTCGACGGGGCCGGACCGCTCCATCACCGGGGTGAACATCAGGTCCGCCCCGGCGCCCAGCAGCCAGCGCGTCTCGAACCCGCCGCCCGGCAGCGGCAGATCGGTGCGGCGCGGCGTCAGGGTCACGTCGAAGCTCTCGCCGTCGCGCCAGACGGTCAGGTCCATCGGCGCGCCGCCGGATTCGCGCACCGCGTCGACGAGCTGATCGAAGGCGTAGACGGGGTCGCCGCCGACCGCCGTGACGACATCGCCCGGCCGCAGCCCGCCGTCATAGGCCGCCGAGCCGGGATTGATCGACCCCAGGAGCGAGGGGAACGGATAGGGCGCCGCGATCTCGATCGTCTCGCCGTCGCGCACGATCGTCCAGACCGGCGCGGGCTCCACCGGCAGGTCGGCCGGGAACTGCCCGCCCTCCAGCGCCTGCCCCGCGACCGCGAGCACCTCGTCCCCGGGCAGGAGCGTCTGCTCGAAGCTGTCGGGAAGCGGCGTCAGCTCGCCCACGCTCAGCGGGTCGGCCGGGCGGCCCTGGCTGAACAGGACCGCGGCGAAGAGGAGGAACGAGAAGACGAAGTTGAAGGCCGGCCCCGCCGCCACCGTCGCCGCGCGCGCCCAGAGCGGGGCGCCCAGCATGGTCCGCCGGCGGTCGGCCTCGCCGACCTCGGTCGACCCGACCGAGGCGGCGTTGGCGTCGCCCAGGAACTTGACGTAGCCGCCCAGCGGCAGCGCGGCGACCTGCCAGCGCGTGCCCCGGCGATCCACGCGGCTGAACAGCACCGGACCGAAGCCGAGCGAGAACACCTCGGCATGGATCCCCGACCAGCGGCCGACGATGTAGTGGCCGTATTCGTGGACCGCGACGATGATCGAGATCGCGACGATGAAGGCCAGGACCGTGAAGGTCGCGCCGCCGAAGCTCGGCAGGGTCTGGATCAGGTCCACGTCTCGTCTCCTCGCAGGTGCGTCGCAGGTCGGGTCGCAGGTCTCAGCGCGTCAGCGCCGCGGCCGCCTCGTCGGCGCGGGCGCGGGCGTCGGCGTCGATGCCTGCCACGCTCTCTACCGTAATCGCGGCGGAATGCAGCCCGCCTTGCGATGACATCCTGTCGATCACGCGCGCGACCACCTCGGCCATTCCCGGGAACGGGATCCGCCGGGCGAGGAAATGGTCCAGCGCCCGCTCCTTCGCGGCGTTGAAGGCGGCGCCCGCATGGCCGCCGATTTGCATCGTCTCGGCCGCGAGGGCCAGCGCGGGATAGCGCGCGGGGTCGGGCGCGGCGAAATCGAGCCGCCCCACCGCGGCGAGGTCGAGCCGGTCGACCGGCAGGTCGCGCCGCTCGGGCCAGTGCAGCGCATGGCCGATCGCGTGGCGCATGTCGGGCGCGCCCAGATGGGCCATCAGCGCGCCGTCGGCGAACTGCACGAGCGCATGGACCAGCGATTGCGGATGGATCACCGCCTCGATCCGCGCCGGCTCGATGCCGAAGAACTCGCGCGTCTCGATCAGCTCCATCGCCTTGTTGAACATCGACGCGCTGTCGACCGTGATGCGCTGGCCCATGTCCCAGTTGGGATGGGTCGCGGCCTCTTCGGGGGTCGCGTCCTTCAGCCGCTCGAGCGGCCAGTCGCGGAAGGCGCCGCCGCTGGCGGTCAGGATCACCTTCTCGACGGCCGAGGCCTCTTCCCCCCGCAGCGCCTGGAAGATCGCCGAATGCTCGCTGTCGACCGGCAGCACCCGCGCCCCCGCCCTGCGCGCCCGCGCCATGACGAGAGGGCCCGCGCAGACCAGCGTCTCCTTGTTGGCGAGCGCCAGCGTCGTGCCCTGATCCAGCGCCGCCAGCGAGGGGGCGAGGCCGGCGAAGCCGACGATGGCCGACATGATCCAGTCCGCCGGGCGCGCCGCGGCCTCGATCACCGCCGCCGTGCCGGCCTGCGCCTCGATCCCCGACCCGTCCAGCGCCGCGCGCAGGTCGTCCAGCAGGTCGGGCTCGGCGATCACCGCGACATCTGCCCGCAGCCGCCGTGCGTCCTCGGCGAGGCGCGCGACGTTGCGCCCGCCGGTCAGCGCGACCACGTCGTAGAGCGCGGGCTCGCGGGCGATCAGGTCGATGGTGCTCTGCCCGATGGAGCCGGTGGCCCCCAGGATCGTGACCCGCCTCAAAAGCCGACCCCGGGCAGGTCGAACAGGCCGACGACCAGCAGCAGAAACAGCGAGGCGCCGAGCAGCGCGTCGAACCGGTCGAAGAGGCCGCCATGCCCCGGGATCAGGGTCGAGCTGTCCTTGACCCCCATCCGGCGCTTCAGCGCGCTCTCGGCCACGTCGCCCATCTGTCCGGCAAAGGCCAGCGCGACCGAGAGCGGGATGATCTCCCACGAGGTGCGCACGAAGAGCAGGTCGAACACCGCCCCCACCAGCGCCGCCGCGACCCAGCCGCCGATCGTGCCCGACCAGGTCTTCTTGGGGCTGACGCGGGGCCAGAATTTCGGCCCGCCGAGGGATTTGCCGACGAAGTATCCGGCCACGTCGGCGGCGATGATGATCAGCACCATCCAGACCAGCCAGGTGAAGCCGTATTCGTGCCGGAACATGACGAGGCCCCAGCCCGCGATCTGGATGCCGAGGGCAAAGGCCAGCCAGGTCCGGCGCTCGCGCCGGAGCGTCGCCCAGCCGACGATCGGCGCGACCAGGAACAGCACCGCCGCCCAGGGCGAGGTGAAGGTCAGCATCCCCGACAGGACCGACGCGACCAGGGCGGCGAAGATCGAGCCCGAGGTCGGACGCCCCGGCTCGATCATCATCCACAGCTCCCACACCATCACGGCGCAGGCGAAGACGGCGAGCATGGTGAACCACGGCCCGCCCAGGATGATGGCGACGAGGCCGATCACCGCGATCACCGCGCCCGAGATCAGACGCGGCGCGAGATCGGCCCAGCGATCGCCCGCGCCGGGCGGGGTGGCGGGTTGCCCGGTCACCGTCCCGTCAGGCCTTTACCGCCCCGAAGCGGCGGTCGCGGATACCGAAGGCCCGGATGATGCGGGAGAATTCGGCCTGCGTGAAATCGGGCCAGAGCGTGTCGACGAACTCGTATTCCGAATAGGCCGATTGCCAGAGCAGGAAGTTCGAGATCCGCGCCTCGCCCGAGGTGCGGATGACGAGGTCGGGGTCGGGAAGGACACGGGTGTCGAGGAACTTCGCCAGCGTCTCGGCATCGACGTCCTGATGCGTCAGCCGGCCCTGCTCGATCTCGTAGGCGAGCCGCTTGGCGGCACGCGTCACCTCGTCCCGGCCGCCGTAATTGATGGCGATGGTCAGGTGCACGCGGTCGTTGCAACTGGTCAGCATCTCGAGGTCGTCCATCAGCGCGACCAGCTTGTCCTCCAGCCGGACGCGGTCGCCGATGAACCGCACCCGCACGCCGCTCTTGAGCAGGGCCCGGGCCTCGCGCTCGATGTAGCGGCGGAACAGGCTCATCAGGCCGGCCACCTCGGTCTGGGTGCGCTTCCAGTTCTCGGTCGAGAAGGCGAAGATCGTCAGGTACTTGACGCCGAGCTCCGGGCAGGCCTCCACGATCTCGCGGACGCGCTTGGCGCCGGCATGGTGGCCGAAGAGGCGGGGCTTGCCGCGGGACTGCGCCCAGCGTCCGTTGCCGTCCATGATGACGGCGACATGGCCCGGGCCGTTCCCGGTGGCCGTCGTCCTGATCTGTTCGTCGCGGGCCATTGCCGGCCTCCTTCAGCGTGGAACTTCCGGCCGAACCTGCCCCGACGGGCCGGCCGCTTGATCGTCGCGCGGCGCCCCGGACCCGGCCGCCGCGACCCGTCGCCCTCAGACCTGCATGATCTCGGACTGCTTGGTCTCGAGCGAGCTGTCGACCAGCTTGATGTGCCTGTCCGTCAGCTCCTGCACCTCGGCCTCCCAGAATTTCTGGTCGTCCTCGGACATGCCGTCGGCCTTGGCCTTCTTGATCTGGTCCATGCCGTCGCGGCGCAGGTTGCGGATAGCGACCCGGGCCCGCTCGGCATAATCGCCCGCCACCTTCGTCAGCTCGCGCCGGCGCTCCTCGTTCAGTTCGGGGATCGGCAGCATGATGATCGTGCCGTTCAGCTGCGGATTGATGCCGAGCCCGCTCTCGCGGATCGCCTTCTCGACCTTGCCGACGAGGGCCTTGTCCCAGACGTTGATGGTGACCATCCGCGGCTCGGGGACATTGACGGTCCCGACCTGGTTGATCGGCGTGGGCGAGCCGTAGGCGTCGACCATGACCGGGTCCAGCATCGAGCCCGAGGCGCGCCCCGTCCGCAGCGAGGCGAATTCCGTGCGCAGGTTGGCGAGCGCGCCTTCCATGCGGCGCTGGAGATCGCCCGTGTCCAGTTCGAAATCGTCTGCCATGACGCTGCCCGCCCTCTTCGTTGTCGGCCCGCCTGTCCCGGCGGCCCGCAGAGCTATAACGGGACGGCCCGCGGCTGTATAGGCCGCGGGCCGCCCACCATCCGTCCGCGCGGCGGCCGGCCGCCGGCGCGCGGACGGCTCAGGCCGAGAGCAGATCGTCCGCGAAGACGATGTCGTCCGCGTCGCGCACGCCCAGGAGGGTGATCCGGTCGCCGTCGCCCTCGAGCGTGAGCGTCACGGTCAGGAACCGGTCCTGGACCCGCGCCACCTCGACCCCGCCCAGGTCCAGGACGTCGTGCCGCACGTCGAAGTCGAAGATCGTCGCGTTTCCGCGGTCCCCGTCCCCGGCCGCCCCGTCCGCGAAGACGAAGGCATCGGACCCGCTGCCCCCGAAGAGCAGATCGGCCCGACCCTCCCCGAAGACGATCCTGTCGTCGCCGGCACCGCCCAGGATCCTGTCGTTGCCCTCGCCGCCGTCGATCTCGTCATCGCCGTCGCCGCCGAGGATGTAGTCCCCGCCCGCGCCGCCGAAGATCAGGTCGTCGCCGCCCCCGCCGAAGGCGACATCGGTGCCGCGGCCCAGGACGATCTCGTCCCCCGCGGCGGTCCCCGCCACCACGTCGCGGCGGTCGGTGCCCTCGATCAGGGTGCGCAGGTCGAACCCGACGATCACCGGGTCGTGGTCGGAATACCGCGCCGCGGTCGTCTCGTCGTAGAGGTCCGGGTCGCGCCCGAAATCGAGGTTGTAGTCGAAGGCATCCGCCTCGTTCGAGTTGATGTGCCACTCGGTCGCGCCGGTCAGCTCGCTCGCGAGCCTCTCGTTCGCGAAGGCGTAGTCGAGCGTTCCGACCAGCCCGTCGAAGACGTAGCTGTAGGGATCCTCGATCGCCGCCGCGGCGAGGTCGGTGAAGCCCGCCGCGCGCATCACGTCGATCGGGTCCTCCTGCGCGTAGGCGTTGAAGTCGCCCAGGACGAGCTGCCGGGACGCGCCGGTCCCGGTCGGGTCCGAGGCCAGCCAGTCGGCCAGGATGTCGGCCGCCGCCTCGCGCGTGGCGTCGTTGTTGCCCGCCCCGTCGCCCTGATCCTCGTCCTCCGGCAGGCCGGAAAGAGAGCCCTTGGACTTCAGGTGGTTGACCGACACCGTCACCAGCTGCCCGGTGCCGAGATCCTCGAAGGTCTGGGCGATCGCCGCCCGGTTCAGGTCGCGCCCGGCGCCCAGAGGGTCGAGGAAGTCGCGGCCCTCGAACTCGGTCAGGATCGCCATGTCGCCGACCGTCTCGACGCGGTCGGTGCGGTAGATCAGGGCGTTGGCGATGGCGTCGGTGCCGACGAATTCCTGCCCCGGATCGACCCAGGCATAGACGTCCTGCCCCAGCTCGGCATTGAGCCGGGCCACAAGGTCGGCCACGGCGATGTCCGCGCCGGCGAAGTCGTTCTCGATCTCGACCAGTCCGAACACGTCGGCGTCGATCTCGAGGATCGCGTCGACGATCTTGCCCGCCTGCCGCTCGAACTCCTCCGCCGAATTGGCGCCGCGCGCCTCCAGCCCGATATCGGTATTGCCCGACAGCGTGGTGAAGTAGTTGAGCACGTTCATGCCCGCGGCGCGGAAGTTGCCGCCCACGTCCTCGGGGCTCTCGGGGCGGACCTGCGTGTTCTCGTAGGTGCCGGTCGGATCCTGCAGGCGGAACTGGTCGAAGCCGTAGCCGAGCACGCCCGAGAGCCGGGACAGCGTGTCTCCCATCGAGAAGGTGTCGGATGGGGACAGCACGCCGTCATTGCCGTCGATCACCGTGATCTCGGCCGGGTTCTGCGCGCTCGCCCCGTCATCGACATAGACCGACGAACGGGCGACCTGCTGCAGATAGGCGTCGTTCCCCGCCGCGTCGGGTTCGGCGAACTGGGTGAACTGCTCGAACCGGTCGGTCGACAGCTGGTACTCGCCGAAGCGGTCGAGGTTGAACAGCTCGGTGACCAGCATCTCCTGCGGCAGGTCGATCAGCATTCCCTCGTAGGCCTCGAGATTGGCGACGTAGCCGCCCGAGCCGTCGATCATCACGTTCGCCACCGGGAACTCGACCTCGACCGAGCTGGGCAGCGCCACGCCCGAGGCGATCGCCTCGACCGACATGGCCGAGATCTGGGTCTGGCCGGAATACTCGCCCACGGTGCCGGTCACCGTCACGAGATCGCCCACCGCCACGTCGAGCCCGTCCAGCGCGCCGGCAAAGACGAACACGCCCTCCGACGTCAGCGGGTTGTCGTCCCAGTCCGCATCCTCTTCCTGCAGGTAGAAGCCGCGCAGACCCGACATGAAGTCGGCCGTCACGACGGCGGTCACCGACACGGTCGTCCCGGCGAGGGGCGAGACGTCGTCGACGCCCGACACGGCATAGGCGCTGGTGCCGGCGGTTCCCTGGATCTGCGAGATCAGCACCTCCTGCGGGGGCTGGACCGGCGGAACGGCCCCGCCCGGGCTGGGCGTTCCGGCGACGAAGCTGCCGTCGCCCTGGCGGATCAGGCTCTCGCCCTCGCTGTCGCCGTTCGCGTCCTCGTCGTACTGGACCGTCTGGCCGAGCGCGGCGAGCAGGCCGGTATCGGCCGCATCGTTCGTGCCGTAGACGACGGCGTCGACGAGGTTCGTGGTGGTCGCCGCCTCCCCGGTGGCGGGCGCCCCGCCGAGATAGAGCGCGACCGCGTCGGCGCCGTTCTGCAGACCGTTGGTCGTCCACGCGACGAGGTCCACGTTGTCGACGAGGTCCGAGCCGATGACGAAATAGCCGTCCTCGTTGGTGCTGTAGCCGTCGAGCGGGATCGTCGTGTAGGCGGCATCGCCATTGCCGTTGAACAGGACGAGGGTCAGCCCGTCGAGCGAGGTGTTCCCCGCGCCGCCGTCGAACAATTCGACGAATTCGGCGCTGTCGGTCCCGTCCTGGTCGGCGTCGATCTCGCTGATCCGCACCGGGCTGGTCGGGCCGGGATCGGGATCGGGGCCGGGACCTGTCGGTCCCCCGTCGGAGAGGACGATCTC
Organism: Wenxinia saemankumensis; assembly: GCF_900141735.1. Classification (GTDB taxonomy): domain Bacteria; phylum Pseudomonadota; class Alphaproteobacteria; order Rhodobacterales; family Rhodobacteraceae; genus Wenxinia; species Wenxinia saemankumensis. Next base: position 104,883 of record NZ_FQYO01000001.1, on the reverse strand, counting down.
GTCGATCGCGATGTCCTCGTCCCCCGAATCGAACTGGAAGGTCAGCCGCAGGTCCAAGAGCGATCCGGCCCCCGCGATGGCGGAGGAGAAGGTCTGGAACTGCGAGGTCAGCGCGGTGCCCCCCAGCAGCGGCGCCGAATTGAAGGTGCTGCCGTCGTTCTGGACAAGGAACAGGCCGGCCCAGGCGCCGCCGTCGATCCGGTACTCGACCAGAAAGGAATCCCCCGAATCCCAGTCCTCGTTCCCGTCGCTGGCATCGTCCTCGGCCAGGTCGATCGACAGCGACAGGCCGGACAGGCCCGAGATGTCGATCCCGTCGAAGGACAGCGTCGCCGGCAGCGCCGCGCCCTCGCCGTCGATGTCCTGCGCGGCGAAGTAGTGCGACCCGGTCGCGCCCGTCACCTCGTAGCCGGACCCGATCCCCGTCCCGTCCGTCCGGGTGAAGAAATCGTAGGAGCCGTCGCTGAATTGCGGGATGCCGGTGGTGTACCGGGTGCCCGACCCGTCGGTCTCGAACCCTTCGCGAAAGATGATGGCCATGCTCGTTCCCCCTGCTGGCGCCGCTGCAGGCGCATTATGGGCAGGTTCATCACGGACGGGTGACATGGCGCGCATGACGTGGCGCAACCCGGGGGAACGGGCGGGAATTCGCTGACCGGATGGTCAGGATCCGGGCGCCGCGAACGGCAGGACCGCGGGGTCAGCCCTTCACGGTCGTGTAGGTGCCCTGCCCCGCCAGGATCCCGCGGAAGCCGCCGGGCTCGTCCAGCGAGAAGACGATGATCGGCAGCCGGTTGTCCCGCGCCAGCGCGATGGCGGAGGCGTCCATCACGCCCAGATTCCTGGCCAGCGCCTCGTTGTAGCTGACCGTCTCGTAGCGCTTGGCGTCGTCGAATTTCTTGGGATCCTTGTCGTAGACGCCGTCCACCTTGGTGCCCTTGAAGATCGCCTCGCAGTTCATCTCGCTGGCCCGCAGCGTCGCGGCGGTATCGGTGGTGAAGTAGGGATTGCCCGTCCCGGCGGCGAAGATGCAGACCCGCTTCTTCTCGAGATGGCGCACCGCGCGGCGGCGGATATAGGGCTCGCAGACCTGGTCCATCGGGATGGCGCTGATCGTGCGGGTATGGATCTTCAGCTCTTCCAGGGCCGATTGCATCGCCAGCGCGTTCATCACCGTCGCCAGCATCCCCATGTAATCGGCCGTCGTGCGCTCCATCCCCTGCGCGCTGCCCTGCAGCCCGCGGAAGATGTTGCCGCCCCCGATCACCATGCAGATCTCGACGCCGAGATCGTGCACGCTCTTCACCTCCTGCGCGATGCGCTGGACGGTCGGCGGGTGCAGGCCGAAGGCGGTCTCGCCCATCAGCGCCTCGCCCGAGATCTTGAGCATGACCCGCTTGAATCTCACGGGCGCGTCGGAGGCGGCGGTCGCGGTGACGGTCATGGGGGGATCCTCCGGAAGGGTGGCGACTGGCGGTCGGACCGGGATATGTCGGAAAGCCGGGCCGGGATCAACGTGGCGGGGGAACGGGTGACGGGCGAGACGCTGGATGCCGAGAAGCTGCGCGCGCGGATCGCCGGGCTGCCGCCGGATCGGCCGGTCCTGATCGCGGGCCCGACCGCCAGCGGCAAGTCCGCCCTCGCCCTGCGCATCGCCGAGGAGGCGGGCGGCGTCGTCGTGAACGCCGACGCGCTGCAGGTCTATGCCGGCTGGGAGGTGCTGACCGCCCAGCCCCCGGCCGAGGATCGGGCGCGGGCGCCGCATCTGCTCTACGGTCATCTCGCGCCCGAGGCGGACTGGTCGGTCGGCCACTGGCTGCGCGCCGTCGAGCCGCTGCTGGCGGGCGGCGCCCGGCCCATCGTCACCGGCGGGACCGGCCTCTACTTCACCGCCCTGACCGAGGGTCTGGCAGAGGTGCCGCCCGTGCCGCCCGCGATCCGGGCCCAGGGCGATTCCCTGTCGCTCGAGGCGCTGCGCGACGGTCTCGCCCCTGCCGATGCGGCGCGGATCGACATCGCCAACCGGGCCCGCGTCCAGCGCGCCTGGGAGGTGCGGCGCGCTACCGGCCGGGCGCTGGCCGAGTGGCAGGCCGCGCCCGCCGCGCCGCTGCTGCCCCCGGGATCGGCCGAGCGGCTGCTGATCGACGCGCCGAAGGACTGGCTCACCCCCCGGATCGAACGACGCTTCGACGCGATGCTGGCGGGCGGCGCGCTGGACGAGGCGCGGGCGATGCATCCCCGCTGGGACCCCGCGCTGCCCTCCTCCCGCGCGATCGGCGCAGCCGAGCTGATCGCGCATCTGGAGGGGCGGATGGGTCTCGACGAGGTGCGCGTCCGCGCCGCGATCCAGACCCGGCAATACGCCAAGCGGCAGCGGACATGGTTCCGCGCCCGGATGGGCGACTGGTCGGCGGTGCCCGCCTTATCCACAGGCTGAGCCGCGCGGCGCCCCTGTCCCGGCGGGCGCGCCGGGGCGCGCGGCCCCGGGTTATCCCCAGCTCGATCCCCAACTTTTCCTGCCGCCGCCGCAACTTTGCCTTTGTCGGCGGGCCCTCCTCGGCCAACACTTGCACTAATCGAACCGGGGGGTTTGGGCCATGACCATGACGACGTCTCTGGCGGGCGGCGACCGCCTGTCGCTGCAACCGATCGCGCTGACCTCCGGCCTCGGCCGATGGCGGACCGAGGCGATGCGCGCCCACCGCACGCCGCGGCTGATGTTCGTCACCAAGGGACAGGGCCGCCTGACGATGGCCGGGCTGACCCGCGGCTACGGCGCCAACAACCTCGTCTTCCTGCCCGCCGGCACGATGTACGGCTACGAGGCCGGCCCGCTCGTCTCGGGGCACCTCCTGACGATCCCCGGCGCGATGGCCGCCGAATGGCCGGACGAGCCGGTGCACCTGCGCCTGCGCGACGTGATGGCGCAGCGCGAGGTGGCGGCGATCTTCGACGCGCTGGAACGCGAGCTCAAGGATGCCCGACCGGGCGCGGCACGTGCGGCGCATTACCATCTCGGCCTGCTGGGGGTCTACTTCCACCGCCAGTACGACGCCCTCGCCGAGACCGCCCGGGGCGAGCGCGAGGACAGCGCCGCCGCCCGCCTCGTCGCCGCCTATTCCGACCTCGTCGAACGCGAGTTCCGCCGCCAGCCCGCCATCGCCCATTTCGCCCGCACGCTCGGCGTCACGCCGACGCATCTCACCCGCGCCTGCCGACAGACCTGCGGCCGCTCGGCGCACGAGCTGCTGACCGACCGGCTGCTCTTCGAGGCGCGCGAGATGCTGCGCGTCGATCCCCGCCCGGTGAAGGAGGTGGCGGCCGCGCTCGGCTACAACTCGCCCGCCTATTTCACCCGCGCCTTCCAGCGCGCCACCGGGCAGACGCCCTCCGACTTCCGCCGCGCCTCGCGCCTGCAGGGGGCCGGGCCCCGCCCGGTCACGCTGCACTAGGCCCGCCCGGGCCGGACTCGCGCCATCGTGTGTCCCGCTGCACCGCCTCTCCCTGCTAAGGGGCCGGCAGGGCCGTTCCTTTCGCGGCCGGCGGCATAGATCATCCCGCGGACATGAATGCGGCAGAGGGAGTGGCGAGATGACGCGCGAGGCAGGCAAGATCCATCCCGCCGCCCTGCGTTACGCGGGCGAGCTGCGCGCGGGCACGATGGACCGGCGCGAATTCCTCGCCCGGGCCACCGCGCTCGGCCTCTCCGCTCCCGCCGCCTGGGGCCTGGCCGGCCGTGCCGCCCCCGCCGCCGCGCAGGGCCTGCCGACCGCGCGGCAGGGCGGCACGATCCGCTGCCAGATGAGCGTGCGGGCGCTCAAGGACACCCGCACCTTCGACTGGTCCGAGCTCGGCAACCTGACCCGGGGCACGCTGGAATACCTCGTCGAATACGACAGCGACGGCACCTTCCGCGGCATGCTGCTGGAGGGGTGGGAGGCGAACGAGGATGCCAGCGCCTACCTGCTGCATGTCCGCCCCGGCGTGAGCTGGAGCAACGGCGAGCCCTTCACCGCCGGGGACGTGGCCCGCAACATCGCCCGCTGGTGCGACGCCTCGGTGGCGGGCAATTCCATGGCTGGCCGCATGGTCAGCCTGATCGACCCCGCCACCGGCCGCCTGCGCGACGGCGCGGTCGAGGTGGTGGACGAGCTGACGGTCCGGCTCACCCTCTCCAGCCCCGACATCACCCTCGTTCCCGGTTTCTCGGACTACCCGGCCGCGATCGTCCCCGCCTCCTACGACCCGGCGGACACGGCAGCGGCGATCGGCACAGGGCCCTACCGCATCGCCGAGATCGAGCCCGGCGTGCGGGCCGTGCTCGAGCGCGTGCCCGGCCATGTCTGGTGGGGCACCGGGATCTATGGCGGCCCCTATCTCGACCGGATCGAGTATCTCGACTACGGCACCGACCCCGCCGCCTGGCTCGCCGCGATGGAGGCGGGCGAGGTCGACATGCTCTACGAGAGCGTCGGCGATTTCATCGACGCGCTCGACGCGCTGGGATTCCCGAAATCCGAGGTGGTCAGCATGGCCACCTGCGTGATCCGCCCCAACCAGCTGGCAGAGGTGGACGGGATGCGCCCCTATGCCGACATCCGGGTGCGCCGCGCGATCCAGCTGGCCACGGACAACGCCATCCTGCTCGAACTCGGCTACGGAAACCGGGGCGAGACGGCCGAGAACCACCATGTCGGCCGCCTGCACCCCGAATACGCCCCGATGCCGCCCCGGCCCTTCGACCCCGCCGCCGCGCTCGCGCTGCTGGAGGAGGCGGGCATGGCGGCGTTCGAGTTCGAGCTGACCTCGGTCGACGACGACTGGCTGCGCAACACCACCGACGCGGTCGGCGCGATGCTGCGCGACGCGGGCTTCACCGTCCGGCGAACCATCCTGCCCGAGGATGTCTTCGCCGGGGGCTGGCGGCGCTGGCCCTTCAGCGCGACCAACTGGAACCACCGCCCGCTCGGCGTGCAGGTCCACGCGCTCGCCTACCGCTCCGGTGCGGCCTGGAACGAGTTCGGCTGGTCGAATCCCGACTTCGACGCCCTGCTCGCGCAGGCCCTGTCGATCGAGGACGCCGCGACCCGGCGCGAGACGATGGCGCGGATGGAGGCGCTGATCCAGGAAGAGGGCGTGACGATCCAGCCCTACTGGCGCTCGCTCTACCGTCACTACCGGACCGGGCTGCTCGGCGTCGACATGCACGTCTCGTTCGAGCATCACCACTACAAGTGGGGTCTGGCCTGACGCGTCGGGGCCTGATGCGTCGGGGCCTGATGCGTCGGGGCCTGACGCGCCCGGGACCGTCCCGGCGCGGGGCCGGGCCCCGTCACATCGCCTGCCCCTCGGCGCGCAGCGGCTGCGGCCGGGCGAGGCGCGCCGTCTCCTCCGCCATCGCCCGCAGCGCCGCCAGCTCCGCGGGCAGGGTCACCGCCCCTTCCGCGTAGGCGATCCCGTTCGCCGATTCGGCCGCCGCCCCAGCGCCGAACAGCACCGGGTTCGCGCTGGCCAGCGTCCGCAGCACGCGCTGTGCCCGGATCTGCACCTCGACCAGCGCCGCGCCGTCGCGCAGGATCGGCCGGATGCAGGCGCGCAGCATCTCGGCGGCATCGAGCGCGGCGACATGCACCCGGTCGAATCGCATCTCGGGCGCGGGCACGTCGCGCCAGTCCAGCAGCACCCTCAGGATCCGGTTCAGCACGTCGATCGCCGTGCCGGGATCGTTCACCGCCGGGGACAGCGCCCGCGAGGCGACCTCGGACATCACGATCAGCCCGAAGAGCGGATCCTGGTCGAAGCTGCGCGCCGCGTCGGTGGTGATCGCGCCGGTCAGCCTCCCGACCAGCCGCGCCGCCTCCCCGTCCCCGTCCCTGTCCTCCTCCCCGCCCCCGTCCTCGTCCGGCAGGCCGGTCACCGCCAGGATCGGGTCGAGCGGCGTGACGAACGTGCCGGGCGGCGCCAGCAGCCAGACCGACAGGCCCGCCTCCTGCGCCGTATCCTGCAGCGCCTCCATGTCGACATGCTGGACGCTTCCGGTCCGGGCCGCGGTCAGGTAGCGCGCCCCGCCGGGAACCGGTCCCTCCATCGGCCGGCCGCCCAGATAGGGCGCCTCGCGCCGCACCTTCAGCGCCCGCGCCGTCGCCTCCTCGACCCGGCGCAGCGTGTCGGTCAGGCGCCCGAAGACCGTCAGATGCGCGATCCAGCGCATCAGCGCGATGACGATGACCGCGATCACCGCGATCGTCACCGCGAACAGGATCGCCCGCCCCCCCTCGCCGTAGAGGCCGGCGCGCAACGCGACGATGCCGGTCAGGGAATAGATGAACGCCCCGACGAAGATGGCGAGGACGTAGCGCGTCTGCCGGTCCGATTGCAGCAGCGTCAGCGTGCGCGGCGTCGCCGAGGAGGCGGCCGAGGCGAAGGCCGTCACCATGATCGAGACCGAAAAGGTCGTGACCCCCAGCATCGAGGTGGCGAGGACGTTCAGGATCTGGTCGATCGCGTCGACGCCGATATCGCCGCCGAAATCCTCCGGCAGCCAGGGCCGCGCCCCGATGGCGAGAAAGGACGTGACGAGGCCGAGCAGCGCGAAGCCGATCACGGGGGCCCAGATGCTGCGCAGCCAGCGGCGCAGGCGCCAGTTCAGTTTGGAGATCATGGTGGGGGACGCGTCCGGCGCGCGGCGGGCGGCGCCTCAGGATCCCCAGATGGCGCGGACGTAGCCTTCGGTCTCGGCATAGGGCGGGATCCCGCCGTAGCGCTGCACCGCGCCCGGACCCGCATTGTAGGCGGCCAGCGCCAGCGGCCAGGACCCGAAGGCGGCGAATTGGGCGGCGAGGTAGCGGGCCCCGCCGTCGAGGTTCTGCGCCGGATCGCCGGGATCGACGCCCAGGAGCGCCGCCGTCTCGGGCATCAGCTGGGCGAGGCCGAGCGCGCCCTTGTGGCTGACCGCGCCCGCGTTCCATCCGCTCTCCTGCTGGACGAGGCGCAGGAACAGGTCCTCGGGGATGCCATGGCGCCGGGCCGCGGCCCGGGCGACGGCGAGGTGCGGGCCGGCATAACTGCCCGCATAGGCGGGGGCCGCGACCGGTGCCGCCCCGAAGAGCGGGTCCGACCGCTCAGGCTGGAGCCGGGCCGAGTTCTCGTATTGCTGCGCCGCCCGCCCGTCGAGCACGTTGACCTGCGAGGCGAAGAGCGCGGCGCGGTTGTTCATCGTCGAGACCGTGTCCGCCGCCGCCGGACCGGCCAGCAGGGCCGCGAGACCGCTGGAAAGGGCCAGAGCGGCCGCCGTGCGCCGGTTCCCTGCGGGCGCAGGGCGCCGGGCCAGTTCGGGCGCGCGGCGCCGGTTCGGATCGATCATTTCGGTCGTCCCCCGATCAGGCGGCCGCCGGGCACGATCCCCGGGGGCCATTCCCGCCGCCCCGGTCGCGTTCCGGGATCGGCCGTTCCGGCGCGAAGACTAGCAGGACGCACGCCCTCTGGCCAGCGTCCTGCGGATGCCGCCCTCCCGTGCCACCTGCGGTGCGGCCCCCGGGCGCCGCCCCGGGCCGTGCGCGGACGGCCCCGCCCTTCCGCCGGCGGTGAGGATCGGTTAACCAACCTTCGATAATCCGGAAGCGAATGCGGCCGCCCGCCGGGCCGGCCGAGACATGGGGGAGCGGCCGATGGCAGGCAGCGTGAACAAGGTGATCATCGTCGGCAATCTGGGGCGCGACCCCGAGACGCGGACGTTCCAGAACGGGGGCAAGGTCTGCAACCTGCGGATCGCCACCTCCGAGAACTGGAAGGACCGCAATACCGGCGAACGGCGCGAGAAGACGGAATGGCATTCCGTCGCCATCTTCTCCGAGCCGCTGGCCCGGATCGCCGAGCAGTACCTCAAGAAGGGCTCCAAGGTCTATATCGAGGGCCAGCTCGAGACCCGCAAATGGCAGGACCAGTCCGGCCAGGACCGCTACTCGACCGAGGTCGTGCTGCGCCCCTATCGTGGCGAGCTGACCCTGCTCGACGGTCGCGGCGAGGGCGGCGGCGGGGGTGGCGGCGGCAATTACGGCGGCGGCAATGGCGGCTATGAGGACCGCGGCGGCTCCGGCAGCTACGGCGGCTACGACGACCGGGGAGGGGCGTCCTCGGGCGGCGGCGGCGGCCGCGGCGACATGGACGACGACATCCCGTTCTGATCGTCCCCCGCGGCGCCCCGGCCGGGCGCCGCGCTTCCGCCGGGCACGGGCCCACGGGTTCGTGGCATTACGGCGGATGGGAGGCGCCCCGTCCGCGGCGGCGATCCCGGACAGCGATCCCCGGCCGGGATCCGCCTTTCCATAGGGTGCAGGCCAGTAGGTAACCTTCGCTTTCGACGGCGGGGATCGTCCCGTCGGGGACTGCGTCGGACGGCGATTCCCGGTCGGGGCGCCGCCGGCCCGAGGCCGATCCCCTCGCCGCCTGGCTAGGCGGCGGCCCGGTGCGCGACGGACCGCCCGCCCCGATCCCAGTCCCGGCAGGCCTCCCCCGGGACCTAGCCCCGCGCCGCCAGCGATTCGGACAGGAGGTCCCGCACCGCGTCGCGCGGCACGTCTCCCGTGACGAAGGCATCGCCGATCCGCCGGGCGAGGACGAAGCGCAGCTGCCCGTCCACCACCTTCTTGTCCTGGCCCATCAGCGCAAGCAGCGCCTCGGCGTCCGGCAGATCGCCCGGGATGTCGGCGAGGTCGCGCCGCATCCCCATCGCCGCCAGATGGGCGCGCACCCGCCCCGGCTCCTCCTGCGGACAGAGGCCGAGCCGCGCCGACAGCTCGAAGGCCAGCGCGCAGCCGATCGCCACCCCCTCGCCGTGCAGCAGCCGGTCCGAATATCCCGTGGCCGATTCGAGCGCGTGGCAGAAGGTATGGCCGAGATTGAGCAGCGCCCGCTCCCCCTGCTCGGTCTCGTCGCGCATGACGATCCCGGCCTTCATCTCGCAGGACCGGCGCACCGCGCGCACCAGAGCCGCGGGATCGTCCCTCAGCCGCGGACCGGCGGCTTCCAGCCAGTCCCAGAACGCCGGATCGCCGAGCAGGCCGTATTTCATCACCTCGCCGTAGCCCGCGCGGAAATCCCGATCGGGCAGGCTCGCCAGAAGCGCGGTATCCGCGATCACGAGGCTCGGCTGGTGGAACGCGCCGACCAGGTTCTTGCCCTGCGCCGTGTTGATGCCGGTCTTGCCCCCGACCGAGCTGTCGACCTGCGCCAGCAGGGTCGTCGGCACCTGGACGAAGCGCACGCCGCGCCGCAGGATCGCCGCGGCGAAGCCCACGAGATCGCCGATCACCCCGCCGCCGAAGGCGACGACCACGTCGCCCCGCTCCACCCCCTGCGCCAGCAGCCACTCGGTCACGCGTGCGAGCTCGGCCCAGCACTTCGTCCCCTCGCCCGGCGGCAGGACCAGCGCCTCGGCCGCGATCCCCTCGGCGGCGAAGGCGGCGCCGAGCGCCCCGAGATGCGCGGCGGCGACCCGGTCCTCGGTCACGATCGCGACGCGCGGGCGGCGCAGCAGCGGTGCGACCAGCGCCCCGGCCCGGGCGGTCAGCCCCGGCCCGATCAGGATCTCGTAGGCCCGTCCGGGCAGGTCGACGGCGACACGCTCCATGCGCTCACTCCTCCGCCAGCAGGCCGGGACGGGCGCGCAGCGCCTCCATCACCCGGTCGGTGGTCTGTTCCAGGGTGAAGCCCGCCTCGCTGCGCACCGCCAGATCGGCCAGCGCGTAGAAGGGGCGCCGCTCCTCCAGCAGCGCGGCCAGCCGGGCCCGTGGGTCGGGGGCGCGCAGCAGCGGGCGCGTGTCCTTGTGGCGCACCCTCTCCCACAGGGTGGGCAGGTCGGCGTCGAGCCAGACCGAGACGCCCTTCTCGCCGATCACCCGGCGGTTGCGCTCGAAGAGGAAGGCGCCGCCCCCGGTCGACAGGATGGCCGGCGGCCCGGAGAGCAGGCGGGCGATCACCTCGTGCTCGCGGTCGCGGAAGAACGCCTCGCCGTCGCGGGCGAAGATCTCGGCGATGGACCGCCGCGCGGCCTCTTCCAGCGCGGCGTCGGAATCGAGCAGCGGCAGGCCCAGCCGGGCGGCGAGGGTCCGGCCGATCGCGCTCTTTCCCGATCCCATCATACCGACGAGCGCCACGGAGCGGTGAAGGCGGATGCCGCGTTCGGCCATGTCGTCCCGGTCCCCCCTCGCCGGATCCCTGCCGGCCCCTTCCCGTGCCGCCACCGCATCTGTCGGCGACCGCTTGCCGGGACCGGGCCCTGAATGGCGTGATCTCGCCCGGAAGACCAGATATAAGCCGCCTCGACAACACGCTGCGCACCGGGCCCGCCCGGCGACGGGCGGACCCGCAGGCAGAGGCGAGAACCATCATGTGGCGCGCGATCAAGCTCATCTTCTGGCTGGTGGTCCTGGCCGCCATCGCCCTGCTCGCCTACGCCTATATCGGGCCGGTCTTCTTTCCGGGCGATTTCGAGCCGCCGCTGCGCGAGATGCGCCAGCCCGTGACACTGGGCCAGGACTGATGCGCCGGACCACGATCCTCGCCGCGCTCGTGCTGATCGCCGGACCGGCCCGGGCGCAGGAGGTCGCGTCGCAGGACGCGCCGCTCTCGGCCATCGACTGGCTGTCGCAGAGCGTCGCCCTGCCCGCGCCGGATCCCGAACCCGCCGCGCCGGACGAGCCGGCCGTCGCCGACGACGCGACCGCCCCCGACATCACCGTCAGCGCGCTCGACACGCCCTCCGCCGACCGGGTGGGCGTGCTGCCGCCCGCGATCTCGGGCCTGCCGGCGACGCTCTGGTCCGCCACGCCCGAGGACGAGGTGCTGGCCGCGCTGGCCGCGCTCCCCGGCTCGGGCCTTCCGGCCAGCATCGACCTGCAGACCCGCCTCATGCTGGCCGAGGCCGCCCCCCCGCAGGGCGCGGGCGCCGACGGCGCGCTCTACATGGCCCGGGTCGACCGGCTGCTGCAGCTCGGCGCGCTCGACGCCGCGCGGGCACTGCTCGAGGCGGGCGATCCCGCCGCCGATCCGCGCCGCTTCCGCCGCTGGTTCGACGTCGCGCTGCTGCTGGGCGAGGAGGACGCGGCCTGCCGCATCATGCTCGACCGGCCCGCCCTCGCGCCGACCCTGCCCGCCCGCGTCTTCTGCCTCGCGCGCGGAGGCGACTGGACGGCGGCGGCGCTGACGCTGAACACCGCCATCGCCCTCGGCGACGTCACCGAGGCGGAAGAGGCGCTGCTGACCCGCTTCCTCGACGACGGCTCGGCCGAGACCGCCTTTCCGCTGCCCCTGCCCGAGCGGACGACGCCGCTCGACTACCGGCTCTACGAGGCGATCGGCGAGGCGCTGCCCACCGCCGACCTGCCGCTCGCCTTCGCCCGCGCCGACCTGCGCCCGATCGTCGCCTGGCGGCTGCGGATCGAGGCGGCGGAACGCCTGGCGCGCGCCGGGGCGATCGGGGAATCCGTCCTGTTCGACCTCTATACCGAATCGCGGCCCGCCGCCTCGGGCGGGGTCTGGGACCGGGCCACCGCCATCGCCGCGCTCGAGACCGCGCTGGCGGATGCCGATGCCGCCGGACTCGGCGACGCGCTGCCCCGGGCCTGGGCCGCGATGCAGGAGGCGCGGCTCGAGGTTCCCTTCGCCCGCGCCTATGCCCGCGACCTCGCCGGGCACGGGCTGGCGGGCGAGGCGGGCGCCATCGCCCATCGTCTCGGCCTGCTGACCTCCTCGTACGAGAGCACCGCCATCGCGCACGAGCCGACGGATCCCGAGGACCGCTTCCTGCACGCCATCGCCCGCGGTGCCGCGCCGGAAGACACGCCCCCGGGCCCCCGGGCCGAGGCGGTGCGCCGCGCCTTCGCGGGCGAGGGAAACGCGATGCCGGACCTCGACCCCGCCCGGCTCGGCCCCTCGATCCTCGCCGCGCTGGACCTGCTCGAGACCGGCCGCCGCACCGATCCCGCCCTCGTCGCGCAGGCGCTGGCCGGGCTCCGGACCCTGGGGCTGGAGGACGATGCCCGCCGCCTCGCACTGCAATACGTGCTGCTGGAGCGCCCCTCGTGACGAGCGGCGGCCCGGTGAACGGGACGGGCCGGGCAACAAGCGCGGCCGGGCGCCCGTCGTGACCGCCCCGTCCCGCGATTCCGACTGGATCGCCACCTTCCTCGAGGCGCAGGCAGCCGAGGCGGGCGCGGCGCGCAACACGCTGCTCGCCTATGGCCGGGACCTGCGCGCCGTGGCCGAGTGGCTCGCGCGGCACGGCAGCGGATTCGGCGCCGCGACCCGGGACCAGATCGAAGGGTATCTTGTCGCCTGCGAGGCCGAGGGCCTGGCCAGGTCGACGCGCGCGCGCCGCCTCTCGGCGATCCGGCAACTCACCCGCTTCGCCTTCGAGGAGGGATGGCGCGACGACGACCCGGCGATCCGCCTCACCGGCCCCGGCAAGGACCGCCGCCTGCCCAAGACGCTCAGCGAGGAGGAGGTGGAGCGCCTGCTCGCCGCCGCCCGGGACGGGCGCGACGCGCCGCGCGACACCTGCCTGATGGAACTGCTCTACGCGACCGGCCTGCGGGTGACCGAGCTCGTCTCGCTGCCCGTCGCCGCCGCGCGGGGCGATCCCCGGATGCTGCATGTCCGCGGCAAGGGCGGGCGCGAGCGGCTGGTGCCGCTCTCGTCCCCTGCCCGGTCCGCGCTCGCCGACTGGCTCGCCGTGCGCGACGCGCGCGAGGAGACGGCCCGCAGGGCGGGGGGCGCGCCGTCGCGCTTCCTCTTTCCCTCGGGCGGGGCCTCGGGGCACCTGACCCGCCATCGCTTCCACGGCCTGGTGAAGGAGATCGCGATCCGGGCCGGGCTCTCCCCCGCCCGCGTCTCGCCCCACACGCTGCGCCATGTCTTCGCCACGCACCTGCTGGCCCATGGCGCCGACCTGCGCGCGATCCAGACGATGCTCGGCCATGCCGACGTCTCCACGACCGAGATCTACACCCATGTCCTCGACGAGCGGCTCGGCGACCTCGTCGCCGCCCATCACCCCCTCGCACGCGATCCCGGGACCGACCGCCCCCGCGCCCCGGCCCCCGATCCCGATCCCGCTCCCCGTCCCCGGCCCGGCCCCGCGCGCGGCGCCGGGCGGGATCCCGGCCGGTGACATCCCCGCCTCCCTCCGCGCGGGCCGACTTGAAAACCGCTCGCGCGCGCCACATCAAGGGGCCATGACGCGCGCCCATCCCGCCCCGCCCCCGGCCCCGCCCACCTCCCTAGCGACATGACCGAGATCTTCACGGACGCCTCCTTCTGGATCACCGCCGGCGCGATCCTGCTGCTGCTCGTCTTCTCCGCCTTCTTCTCCGGCTCCGAGACCGCGCTCACGGCCGCCTCGCGCGGCAAGCTGCGCTCGCTCTCCGACAAGGGCTCGAGGGGCGCCGAGCAGGCGCTCCGGCTGACCGAGGACAACGAGCGGCTGATCGGTTCGGTCCTGCTGGGCAACAACGTGGTGAACATCCTCGCCACCTCGCTCGCCACGGCGCTGCTGACCCGGCTCTTCGGCGAATCGGGCGTCGCCTTCGCCACGCTGGTGATGACGCTGCTCGTCCTGATCTTCGCCGAGGTGCTGCCCAAGACCTACGCGATCACCAATTCCGAGAGCATGGCCAGCGTCGTGGCGCGGCCGATCTCGCTGGTCGTGCTTGTCTTCGCCCCGATCGTCGGCGTGGTGCGCGCCATCGTGCGCGGCGTGCTGCGCGTCTTCGGCGTGCGCACCGATCCCGACAGCAACATCCTCGCCGTCCGCGAGGAGATCCGCGGCGCGCTCTCGCTCGGCGAGGACGAGGGCGCGATCGAGAAGGAGGATCGCGACCGCATCCTCGGCGCGCTCGATCTCGGCGACCGGACGGTGGAGGAGATCATGCTCCACCGCTCCAACATCGAGATGGTGGACGCCTCTCTCCCCGTCAGCGCGATCCTGACCCAGGTGCTCGAGAGCCCGCATACCCGGCTGCCGCTCTGGAAGGACAAGCAGGAGAACATCGTCGGCGTGCTGCACGCCAAGGACCTGCTGCGCGCGATCAACCGGATGCTGCGCGACGACGGCGCCGTCTCGCCCGAGGAGCTGACGCAGTTCGACATCCTCGACGTGGCGATGGAGCCCTATTTCGTCCCCGAATACACCACGCTCGACGACCAGATGCGCCAGTTCCTGAAACGGCACACGCATTTCGCCCTGGTGGTGGACGAATACGGCACGCTGCAGGGCCTGCTGACGCTCGAGGACATCCTCGAGGAGATCGTCGGCGAGATCGCCGACGAGTTCGACGTCGGCGAGGAGGAGCCCGTCGCCCGCACCGAGGACGGCGGCTACCTCGTCGAGGGCTCGACCACGATCCGCGACCTCAACCGCCTGCACGACTGGGACCTCCCCGACGAGGAGGCCAATACCATCGCCGGCCTCGTCATCCACGAGGCGCAGCTGATCCCGATGGAGGGGCAGGTCTTCTCCTTCCACGGCTTCCGCTTCGAGGTGCTCGAGAAGGAGGAGAACCGCCTCAAGACGCTCAAGATCAGTGCGCTGGAGACGGAGGAGGCCTGAGGCACGGGCCGCCGCACACCGGCCCGGCCCCCGTTCCGCCCCTCCTCGGCGAGGCGCCCGATCATGCCGGGGACGCTGCCGTCCCGGCCCCCGCCCCCGAATGCCCGCTCCGCCGGGCGACAGGGCCCGTTCCGGACGATCGGGACCGTTCGGACGATTGTCCCGGTCCGTCCGGCCCCGCCACGATCCGCAGGCCCCCGCGGCCCCGGGCTGGAAGCGCCCCCCGGCGCCGCGGACGACGCCTTCCCCCTTATCTTGCCCGAAATACTCCGGGGTCCGGGGCAGCGCCCCGGTCCCGCAACCGCCACCGGCGCGGCCGCCGGGATCGGAGCCCCGCTTCCCGCAGGCTCCCGCGGCCCCGGGCCGGAAGCGCCCCCCGGCGCCGCGGAGGACGCCTCCCCCTTATCTTGCCGGAAATACTCCGGGGTCCGGGGCAGCGCCCCGGTCCCGCAACCGCCACCGGCGCGGCCGCCGGGATCGGAGCCCCGCTTCCCGCAGGCTCCCGCGGCCCCGGGCCGGAAGCGCCCCCCGGCGCCGCGGAGGACGCCTCCCCCTTATCTTGCCGGAAATACTCCGGGGTCCGGGGCAGCGCCCCGGTCCCGCCCCCTCCGGCCGCCCGGATGCGGGAAAGCTAGAGCCCCGCTGCCCGCAGGAACCCGACCAGGCCCGCCGTCGAGCCGTCCTTTCCGGCGGCATCCTCGGTCCCCTCGACGACCGGCTGCAGCGCGGTCGCCAGCTCCTTGCCCAGTTCCACACCCCACTGGTCGTAGGAATTGATCCCCAGCACCGCCCCCTCGACGAAGACCCGGTGCTCGTAGAGCGCCACGATCATGCCCAGGATCTCGGGCGTCAGCTGCGGATAGGCGAGCGTCGTCGACGGGCGGTTGCCGGGGAAGACGCGGTGCGCCGCCTGCCGCTCCAGCTCCGCCCCCTCGAACCGCCCGGCCACCTTCTGACGCGCCTCGTCCAGTGTCCGGCCCTTCATCAGCGCCTCGGACTGGGCGAGGCAGTTGGCGACCAGCAGGCGGTGCTGGTGGTGCAGGTCGTCCTCGTGCCCGCGGGCGGCGACGAGGAACTCGCAGGGCACGACCTGCGTGCCCTGGTGGATCAGCTGGTAGAAGGCGTGCTGCCCGTTGGTCCCGGGCTCGCCCCAGACGATCGGGCCGCTCTCGACCTCCAGCGCCGCCCCGTCCATCGAGACGCGCTTGCCGTTCGATTCCATCTCCAGCTGCTGCAGATAGGCCGGCAGCCGGGCGAGCCGCTGGTCGTAGGGCAGGACCGCGCGGGTCGGATGGCCCAGCACCTGCCGGTGCCAGATCCCCACCAGCGCCAGCATGGCGGGCATGTTGTCCCGCCACCCGGCCGAGACGAAATGGCGGTCCATCGCCTGCCCGCCGCGCAGGAAGGCGCGGAACGCCTCGGGTCCCACGGCGATCATCAGCGAAAGGCCGATCGGCCCCCACATCGAGTAGCGCCCCCCCACCCAGTCCTCGAAGCCGAAGACGCGGGACGGGTCGATCCCGAAGGCGCCCGTCTTCTCCAGATCGGTGGAGAGCGCCGCGAACTGTGCGCCCGGATCCTCCACCGCCTCGGCCATCCAGGCCTTCGCGGTGCGGGCGTTCGTCATCGTCTCGATCGTGGTGAAGGTCTTGGAGGCGACGATCACCAGCGTCCTCGCCGGATCGCAGCCCCGCAGCACGCCCGCGATATCGGCCGGATCCACGTTCGAGACGAAGTGGCAGCGCGGCCCGTCATGGTAGGGGGCGAGCGCGATGGCCCCCATCTTGGGCCCGAGATCCGAGCCGCCGATGCCGATGTTCACCACATCGGTGATCGGCCCGCCCGGACCCGCGAAGCTCCCGTCCCGGACGGCGCGGGCGAAGCCCTCCATCCGGTCCAGGATCTCCAGAACGCCCGGCATGACATCCCGGCCCCCCACCTCCACCGGCCCGCCGTCGAGGTTGCGCAGCGCGGTATGCAGCACCGCCCGCCCCTCGGTCTCGTTGATCGGCGCGCCGCCGAACATCGCCGCGCGCTTCTCCGCGACCCCGGCCTCGTCCAGCAGCGCGATCAGCGCGTCGCGCGTCTCGCCGTCGATATTCGTCTTGGAATAGTCCAGCAGCATCTCGCCGAGACGGATCGAGAAGTCCTCGGCCCGGCCGCCCTCCATCAGATCCTCGATCCGGCGATCCCGCACCGCGGCGGCCAGCGATTTCAGGTGGTCGAACATGGTCTCAGGCCTCCGCCCAGTGAACGATCGCGTTCGGCAGCACGGCCGCGACCGGCGCCTCCTCGGGGGGCAGCCTGCGGGCCCGCTCCAGCGCCTCGCGCTTCTCGGGGCCGACGATCAGGACATGGGTCGACATCGCGTCCCTCAGCACCCTGGCCGACAGGGTGACGCGCGGCTCGGGCGCGCCCGGCGCGCGCATCGGCACCAGCAGATCGTCCCCGCTCAGCGCGTCCCCCAGCCGGTCCGCGCCGGGAAAGATCGAGGCGGTGTGCATGTCCGCCCCCATCCCGAGCAGGAGCACGTTCAGCGGCAGGTGCGGGGCGATCGCGGCCGCGAGCCCGTCCAGCGCCTCCTCCGGCTGCCCGGTATCCGCCCGCAGCGGCAGGTAGCGTGCCCGCGCCGCCTTCTCGGTCAGCAGGCGCTCGCGGATCAGCGCGGTGTTCGACCGCTTGCTGTCCTCGGGGACCCAGCGCTCGTCGGTCAGCAGCACGTTGACCCGCGCCCAGTCCAGCTCGGCCCCGCAGAGCGAATCGAAGACCGGGCCCGGCGTCGTGCCCCCCGGCACGGCCAGCGACACGCTGTCGTGGTTCCCGAGGGCGGAGCGCAGCTCCCCCGCGATCTTGTCCGCCAGGTCGAGCATCATCATCTCGGCATCGGCGTATTCGACGAATTCCATTGAAGTCTCCTGCCGCTGCATTGCGAGGGGGAGTGTTAGGCCCCTTGGCGCCGCTCGGAAAGGGCGGAGGACGGGTTTTCGACCCCGCCCCCGGCCCTCACGCCCGCGTGTGCCGCCTTGATCGGCGCCCGCCCCGCGCCACCGTCCCCGCCCACACAGAAGGAGGACCCGACATGACCCGCACCGCGCTCGCCGCAACCGCCCTCGCGCTCCTCGCCGCGCCGGCCCTCGCCGAGGACGTCGCCTACGAGGTGGAGGGGGTGAGCCATACCGGCTATTTCGCCGCCGCCGAGGGAGAGGCGCGCGGCCTCGTCCTCATCGCCCATGACTGGGACGGGCTGGACGGGTACGAACGCTCGCGCGCCGACATGCTGGCCGGGATGGGATACGATGCCTTCGCCCTCGACATGTACGGCGCCGATACCGAGGCCGGCACGATGGAGCAGAACGTCGCCGCCACGTCCGAGCTGACCGGCGACCGCGAGAAGATGCGGATGCTGATCGAGGCCGGCATCGCCGAGGCCCGCGCGCTCTCCTCCGCCACCGACCTGGTCGTGATGGGCTACTGCTTCGGCGGGGGCGTCGCGCTGGAGATGGCCCGGTCCGACATGGCCGGCGAGGCCGTGGGCTATGCCAGCTTCCACGGCTCGATCGACACGCCCGAAGGCCAGTCCTGGGACGGCGACGAGCCCCCGGTCCTGATCCTGCACGGCGGCGCCGACGACTCCGTCCCGCTTTCGGCTGTGCAGACCCTGATGACCGAGTTCGAGAGCGCCGGGACCACCTACACGGTGGAGATCTATTCCGGCGCCCCCCACGCCTTCACCGTCGAGGGCTCCGACCGCTACCAGGAGCGCGCCGACCGGGAGAGCTGGGAGGCCTTCACCGACTTCCTCGCCGAGGAGACCGGCACCGAAGGGTAGGCGCAACCGCCCGGAGGCAAGAGGCGCGGGCCGCGACACGGCCCGCGCCGGGTGCACCGGCTGCATGACGGACCCGGACCGCCGATCACCGCCGATCCCGGATCGAGGCAGGCCGCGCGCCCCGAGGCTTCCTCGTCGCCGCCGCCCCCCCCCTGCTCTTATCTTGCCCGAAATACTCCGGGGTCCGGGGCGGAGCCCCGGCGACTGAAAGCCGGGTTCACCCGTCCGGCGGAGCCCCGTCTCCCGCCGTCGCCTCCGCCCGCCCTGCTCTTATCTTGCCCCGAATACTCCGGGGTCCGGGGCGGAGCCCCGGCGACCGAAAGCCGGGTTCACCCGTCCGGCGGAGCCCCGTCTCCCGCCGTCGCCGCCGCCCGCCCTGCTCTTATCTTGCCCCAATTACTCCGGGGTCCGGGGCGGAGCCCCGGCCGCCGGCCGCCCTCGCGCGGCCGCGCCTCAGCCGCGGATGTCCCGCCAGCGCCGCCCGTCCCGGTGGATCAGCATCTGCGCGTCCTCCGGACCGCTCGATCCCTGCTCGTAGAGCTTGGGCACGTCCGAGCGCGCCTCCCAGCCCTCGATGATCGGGTCGGTCCAGCGCCAGGCCGCCTCGACCTCGTCGCCACGCATGAACAGCGTCTGGTTGCCCCGGATCACGTCCATGATCAGCCGCTCGTAGGCGTCGGGCGCCTCGGCCTCGTCCCCCAGCGCGTCGGCGAAGGTCATGTCGAGCGGCACGTCGACGAGCCGCATGCCCCCCGGCCCCGGCTCCTTGATCGTCACCTGCAGGTCGATCCCCTCGTTCGGCTGCAGCCGGATCGACAGGATGTTGCGGTGCCGCTTCTCGTCGCCCTCGAACATCGAATGGGGGAGGTCCTTGAACACGACCGCGATCTCGCTCGACCGCGCCTTAAGCTTCTTGCCGGTGCGCAGGTAGAACGGCACGCCCGCCCATCGCAGGTTGGAAATGCCCAGCTTCAACGCGACGAAGCTCTCGGTGAAGCTGCGCGGGTTCTCGGCATCCTCGCGGTAGGACGCGGCCCCGGCGGCCGCGTCGTACTGGCCGCGCACGATCTGGTGCGGCTCGACCGGCTGCAACGCGCGGATCACCTTCAGCTTCTCGTCGCGCACGGCGTCCGCCTCGAACTGGCTGGGCGGCTCCATCGCGATCAGGCAGAGCAGCTGCATCAGGTGGTTCTGCACCATGTCCCGCATCGCGCCGGACTTGTCGTAATAGCTGCCGCGCCCGCCCACGCCCACCGTCTCGGCCACGGTGATCTGGATGTGGTCGACGTAATGGCTGTTCCAGAGCGGCTCGAAGAGGACGTTGCCGAACCGGATCGCCATCAGGTTCTGCACCGTCTCCTTGCCGAGGTAATGGTCGATCCGGTAGATCTGCCGCTCGTCGAAATGGCTCGCCAGGGTCGCGTTCAGCTCGCGCGCCCCGCCGAGGTCGCGGCCGAAGGGTTTTTCCACCACGATCCTCGCATCCGGCCCCGCCACGTCGTTCGAATGCAGCCGCTCGGCCAGCGCCCCGAAGAGCGAGGGCGCCACCGAGAAGTAGAAGGCCCGGACGACCCCGTCCCGCATCAGGTCGCGCAGGTCGCTCCAGCCGCCCTCGCCCGTCGCGTCGATCGGAACGTAGTGCAGCCGGGCGAGGAACTCCTCCAGCCGGCCGCTGTCCTTCTCCGCCCCGCCGAACTCGGCGATCGCCTCGCACACGAGGTCGCGGTAGCCCGCATCGTCGAGCTCCGAGCGGGCGGCCCCGATCACCCGGCTCTCGCCCGTCATCTGCCCGGCGATGAAGCGCCGGAACAGTCCCGGCAGGATCTTGCGCCGGGCGAGATCGCCCGTGCCGCCGAAGATGACGAGGTCGAACGTGTCGACGGGAATGACGCGGCTGACCATGGGCCTTCTCCTGTTCGGGCGGGCGGCGCGGGCGCCGCCGGTCGCGGCCCCGGACATAGCCGCCCCCGGGCGGGCTGTCCAAGCCGCGCTGTCTCGATGGCCGCGTTAGCGCTAACCGCCCCGCGGGGCAATGCCCGCCCCGGCGGGCGTCGCGCCCTGCCCCGCGGCCGGGCGCCCGCCGCCGCCCTCCCCGCGGGGCGCCTCAGGCCTCCAGCTCGGCATCCCAGTAGAGGAAGTCGAGCCAGCTGTCGTGCAGATGGCCCGGCGGGAATTTCCGCCCGGTGTTGCGCAGCTCCTCCGCCCCCGGCTGGCGCGGCGGCCGCCGCAACGAGAGGCCCGATTGCCGCAGCGATTTCGATCCCTTGCGCAGGTTGCACGAGGCGCAGGCCGCGACGACGTTCTCCCAGCTCGTCACGCCGCCCCGGGCGCGCGGCACGACATGGTCGAAGGTCAGGTCCCCGCGCGAGCCGCAGTACTGGCAGCAGAACTCGTCGCGCAGGAACAGGTTGAAGCGGGTGAAGGCCACGCGCTTCTGGGGCCTGACGAAATCCTTCAGCACCACGACCGAGGGGATGCGCAGGCTCGTCGTCGGCGAACGGACCCGCTCGTCGTATTCGGCCACGATGTCGACCCGGTCCAGCCAGACCGCCTTCACCGCCTCCTGCCAGGGCCAGAGCGAGAGCGGATAGTAGGACAGCGGCCGGTAATCGGCGTTCAGCACCAGCGCCGGATGATGCCGCAGCCCCGCCGGCTCGCGCACGAATGTCGTCCTGAAATCGCCGTCCATCGCCCGAACCCCTCGCATCGCGCCGGCGCCGCCGAGAGGGGCCGCCGGTCGTCCGGTCGCGGGGTGCGGGGAACCGCGCCTCGCAAGCGGGACTATATCTGGCGGTAAAGCTCTGGCAAGCCCGACAGGTCTTGTGTCCTGCCCCCTCTTCTGGGGGCGGGACGTGACAGCGGCATGACGCCGCCCGGCGCGGAGGTCACTTCAGCGGGTCGTGCCCCCAGTTCATCAGCGAATAGCGCCAGTCGCTGTTCTCGGCATCCTCGGACGGGCCCTGAGCCGTGTGCCGCTTAATGTAGCCGACGACCTTCGCCATGTGGTCCCATTGGCCGTCCGTCAGGTCGTCCTTCTTCGTCCGCTTGATCTCGACGATCCTCCGGCCCGACCTGTGGCCCGTGCTCTCGCCGCTGTCGCTGTCGCCGACGGATCTGCTCTCCTCCGTCTCCAGCCAGTCCTCCAGCTCCCCGGGCGCCATGTTCACCAGCTCGCCCCATTCGTCCCAGACCTGGTCCCTGTCCTTGCTCATCGCGCGCTCCGTCTCGAGATACCGGCGGTCAACGCCGGCGGCGCGCCGGGGGTTGCGTGCCGCGCCCTCCCCTTCGCAGGGTCGGCAAATACCGTCCGCACCCGCCGCCCGCGCAGGCACCGGGACGCGGGGGCTCGCGGCGTCGATGTCTCCGGCAAGGGGAATGCGGCCCCCCCGGGGGGGCCGCTCCGCCGGATCACCCGGATCGCCGGCGGGACGGGCCGGGATCAGGCGACGCCGAGCCGCTCGCGCAGGAAGGCGAGCGCGACGCTCAGCCCGTCGGGGGCGATGCCGTGGCCGGTCCCCTTCATCACGTGGGCATAGACCTCCGACCAGCCGGCACGCTGCAGCGCCTCGGCGGCGGCGGGCAGCGCCTCGGGCGGCACCACCTCGTCCTGGTCGCCATGGACCAGCAGGACCGGCGGGCGGCAGGTCGCCTCGTCCTCCAGCAGCTCCGGCTCCAGCAGCCGGCCCGAGAAGGCGGCGATGCAGGCCACCGGATCCTCGCGCCGCGGCAGGACGTGCAGCGCCATCATCGTCCCCTGGCTGAAGCCGAGCACCGCGACCTGCTCGGGCAGCAGGTCCTCGTCCACCATGACCCCGTCGAGAAAGGCGTTCAGGTCCTCGGCCGCGCGCGACAGCCCGGCCCGGCTCTCCTCCTCGGACGAGCCGTCGATCCAGGGGATCGGGAACCATTGATAGCCCATCGGCGCCCCGGCGCAGGCCTCGGGCGCGTCGGGGGCGAGGAAGAGCGTGTCGGGCAGGTACTCCGCCAGCGGATCGGCGAGGCCCATCAGGTCCGCCCCGTTGGCACCGTAGCCGTGCAGGAAGATCACGGCGGAGCGGAGCTCGCCGGAGGCGGGCTCGCGGCGGATGGCGTCGAGGGCGCGGGTCATCTGATGCCTTCTCTGTTCGTCAGGGTCCGGTAGTAGGCCCACAGGATACGCGCCGCAACGCTCCGCCATGGCGACCATTCGGCCGCCATCGCCCGCAGCTGCCGCTCGCGCGGCCGCTCGGGCAGGTCCCACAGCGCCCCCGCCGCCACCTGCAGCGCGAGATCGCCCGGGGCGAAGACATCGGCCCGGCCGAGAGAGACCATCGCGTAGATCTCGGCGGTCCAGGTGCCGATGCCGGGGATCGCCGTCAGGGTGCGGACCAGCTCGGCATCCGGCAGCGCCCGCAGCGCGTCGAAGGCGATCCCCGCCCCGGCTAGGGCGCGGGCGTAGCGGATCTTCTGCCGGGACAGGCCCGGGGCGCGCAGCTCGTCCTCCGTCGCGGCCCGGATCGCGGCGGGATCGGTCAGGCCCGCCGCCTCCATCCGCGCCCAGATCGCGGCGGCCGAGGCGGTGGAGACCTGCTGCCCGACGATCGCCTGCAGGAGCGGGGCGAACCCGTCCGGGCCGCGCCGCAGCGGCAGCGGGCCCGTCACGGCCAGCGCGCGGGCGAATCGGGGCTCGCGCGCCGCCAGCCAGGCCGCCCCCTCGGCCACGCAGCCGTCCCCTTCGACGATCCGGCCGACGCTCACAGGTCCCTCGCCCAGTCCTTCGCCCAGTCCTTCGCCCAGTCCAGCGCCGCCCGCGCCGTCCCGACCACCTCCAGCCCCGCGGGCAGCGGCGGCCGGTCCAGCAGCACGACGGGCAGGCCCAGCCGCCGGGCCGCCGCCATCTTCGGCCAGCCGCCCGGCCCGCCAGCATCCTTGGCCACCAGCCATTGCACGCCCAGCAGCGCGAAGAGCGCGACCTCGCTCTCTTCGGTGAACGGCGGGCGGCCCGTGATCCATTGCCCGCCGGGAACGGGCATGTCGCCCCGCGGCGGGTCCACCACCCGGGCGAGGACCTTTCGTCCGGCCAGCCCCTCGAACGCCGGCAGGCTCTGCCGCCCGGTTGCGAGGAAGACCGTCGCCCCGGCCGGGATCGCCGCGCGCGCCTCGTCCGGGGCGGCGATCCGCCGCCAGTCGTCGCCCGGCCCTTCCTGCCAGCCGGGGCGCTGCAGGCGCAGGCAGGGCATCCCCTCCGCCGCGCAGATCCCCGCGGTGCGCTCGGTGATCCGGGCGGCGAAGGGGTGCGTGGCGTCGATCACGGCGCGGATCCCCTCCTCCCGCAGGACGGCGCGGAACCCCTCCGCCCCGCCGAAGCCGCCGGTCCGGGTCGGCAGGGGCAGCGGCTCCGGCCGCGCCGTCGCCCCCGCGAGCGAGGCCAGGGCGGGGATCCCCGCCTCCGCCAGCAGCCCGGCCAGCGCCCGCGCCTCGGCCGTTCCGGCGAGGAGGAGGATCGTCATGGCGCGCCCCCTGCCGGGCCCGGTCCAGCTTCCGGCCCCGCGCCTGATCCCGCCCGCGCCAGGATCGCGCCCGCCCGGTCGCAGACCACGATGTCGAGCGCCGGGGCGGGACCGGCGAACATCTCCCTCGCCCGGTCCAGCGCGCGGGCCGCGATCGCCTCGGCCAGGGGCGGGCCCGCGATCCCGTAGGCCTCCCCGACCGAGGCGGCGCCGGCCAGGCGGGGATCGCCGGTCCACTCCGCCAGCCGGTCCATATCGGCCCGGCTGCGCGAGGAATGGAGGTCCCCCGCCCCCTGGGCGAGCTTGGCCAGCTTGCCGATGCCGCCGCCGATGGTCAGCCGCGCCACCGGGTGGCGGCGCAGGTACTTGATGAGGCCGAGCGCGAAATCCCCCATGTCCAGCATCGCGTGGTCCGGCAGCCCGTGGAGCGCCTGGACCGCCGCCTCGCTGGCATTGCCGGTGCAGCCGGCGACATGGGTCAGCCCCGCCGCCCGCGCCACGTCAACGCCCCGATGGATCGACGCGATCCAGGCCGCGCAGGAGAAGGGCCGCACGATCCCCGTCGTGCCGAGGATCGAGAGCCCGCCCTCGATGCCGAGCCTAGGATTCCAGGTGCGGCGCGCGATCTCCTCCCCGCCGGGGATCGAGATCGTGAGGGTGACCTCGGGGGCGCGGCCATGCTCGGCGGCGAGTTCGGCCACCACCTCGTCCATCATCGCGCGGGGGACGGGATTGATCGCCGGCTCGCCCGGGGGGATCGGCAGGCCGGGCCGGGTCACGATGCCGACCCCCGGGCCGGCGCGAAACGTCACGCCGCCCCCCCTCGCGCCCGCCCCGGGGGCCGGCGGCGCGGCGACCCGCGCCACGATCAGTGCCCCGTGGGTCACGTCGGGATCGTCGCCCGCATCCTTGACGATCCCCGCCTCGGCCCAGCCCGGCCCCTCCGCGCGGTGGGCGAGCGCGAAGGACGGCGTCTCGCCCTTCGGCAGGGTGATGGTCACCGGATCGGGCCAGTCCCCGCCCCAGAATCGCGTCAGCGCCGCCTTCGCAGCGGCGGTCGCGCAGGCGCCGGTGGTCCAGCCGCGGCGGAGGGGGGTGGGTTCGGCCATGTCGGGCGCAGACTACGCCGGCCGGAGGGGCGCGCCAATCCCGGCGCGCCCCCGCGGGGGCCGGCGGAGGCCGGTGCCCGGGTTCGGCCCCGCAGGGGCGTCGCGTCCGCCGGAGACGTGCCGCGGATCGCGCCTGTCCCGGCGGGCCGCGCGGGGCGGAGGGGGCGTCGGCTCTCTGCATCCGGCGAATGGGGCCCGGTCGGGGCGCACAGGTGTGGCGGCGCAGGCTGCGGCGTCCCGGCGGGCGCATGTCGCCGCCGCCTCCCCCGATGTCGCCCCCGGCTTTCCGCCGCCCGCCGGCTGTCGCATAAGGGGGGCATGGTGACGCATCTTCCCCCCGCCCATGACTGGCCCGCGCTGGAGCCGGGCTGGGTCTGGCTCTGCGGGGCCGGGCCCGGCGACCCGGGCCTGCTGACGCTGCATGCGCTCAACGCCCTGCGGCAGGCCGACGTGGTGATCTACGACGCCCTGGTCGAGCCGGCGATCCTGGACTGGGCGCCGCAGGCCGAGCGCATCCATGCGGGCAAGCGCGGCGGCAAGCCGAGCCCCAGGCAGCGCGACATCTCGCTTCGCCTGGTGGAACTGGCCCGGGCCGGCAAGCGGGTGCTGCGGCTGAAGGGGGGCGACCCCTTCGTCTTCGGGCGCGGCGGCGAGGAGGCGCAGACCCTGATCTCGCACGGCATCCCGGTGCGGATCGTGCCGGGGATCACCGCCGGGATCGGCGGGCTGGCCTATGCCGGGATCCCCGTCACGCATCGCGACACCAACCAGTCGGTCACCTTCGTGACCGGCCACGACCAGACCGGAGAGACGCCCGGCTCGCTCGATTGGGGTGCGATCGCAAGGGCTTCCGGGACGATCGTGATCTACATGGGGATGAAGCATCTTGCCCGGATCACCGCCGGCCTCATCGAGGGCGGGCGCGATCCCGGCGAGCCCTGCGCCGTCGTGACCGACGCGGCGACGCCGCGCCAGCGGGTGCTCGAGACCCGGCTGGGCCGCATGGTGGACGACGTGGCCGAATCGGGGCTCGAGCCGCCCGCGATCCTCTGCATCGGGCGGGTGACGCTGCTGCGGCAGGTGCTGGACTGGCAGGCGCTCGCCGCGGGCGCGGCGCCGCGCGACCTCGACCCGCTGGGGCGCCGGAGCGCCTCGGAAAGCGCCTGAGCGCTTGGCCGGGCGGGGGCTGATCCTCGCCGCGCCGTCCTCCGGCAGCGGCAAGACGATCGTGGCGCTGGGCCTGCTGCGGGCTCTGTCCCGGGCCGGGATCCCGGTCAGGGGCGCAAAATCCGGCCCCGACTACATCGACCCCGCCTTCCACGCGGCCGCCTGCGGGGCGGAATCCGTCAATCTCGACGCCTGGGCGATGGCGCCGGCGCAGCTGCGCCGCCTCGCCGCGGGGGACGGGCTGCTGATCGTCGAGGGGGCGATGGGCCTGTTCGACGGCGCGCCGCCGGAAGGGCGCGGATCGGTGGCCGACCTTGCGCAGGCACTGGACCTGCCGGTCGTCCTGGTGGTCGATGCCGGGCGGATGGCGCAGTCGGTGGCGCCGCTCGTCGCGGGCTTCGCGGGCTTCCGGCCGGGGTTGCGCGTGGCGGGCGTGATCCTGAACCGGGTGGGGTCGGAGCGGCACGCGGCGATGCTGCGCCGCGCGCTGGGCGGGATCGGCATGCCGGTGCTCGGCGCGCTCCGGCGCGATCCGGGGCTCGACCTGCCGAGCCGCCACCTGGGACTCGTCCAGGCGGGCGAGCTGGTCGGGCTGGAGGAGGTGCTGGAGCGGGCAGCGGACGCGGTGGCGGCGGGAATGGACCTGCCGGCGCTGGACCGGCTCGCCCTGCCGCTGCCCGAGGCGCCCACCGTGCCGGCCCCGCCCACCCCGAAGCGGATCGCGGTCGCGCGCGACGCCGCCTTCTCGTTCCTCTACCCGCATCAGGTGGCGGCCTGGCGCGCTGGCGGGGCGGAACTGATCTTCTTCAGTCCCTTGCAGGACGATCCTGTACCGGAGGCCGATCTCGTCCACCTGCCCGGCGGCTATCCCGAACTGCACGCCGCGCGGCTCGCCGGCAATGCCCGGTTCATGCAGAGCCTGAGAGACGCGGCGCATTCCTCTGACATATACGGGGAATGCGGCGGATACATGGTGCTGGGCGAGCGGCTGGTCGACGCGGACGGCAGGCCGCACCGGATGGCCGGGCTGCTGGGCCTCGCCACCTCCTTCGCCGAGCGGCGGCTGCATCTGGGCTACCGGCGGCTGGTCTCGCGCGGGGCCGCGATGCCGGGGGCCTGGCGGGGGCACGAATTCCACTACGCCACGACGCTCTCGGCGGAGGGGATGCCCCTCTTCGACGCCGAGGATGCCGAGGGCGCGCCGCTCGGCCCGGCGGGCCTGGTCGAGGGGCGGGTCGCGGGATCCTTCGCGCATCTCGTCGCGCCCGAGGCGCTGGACGGGGCCGGCGCGGACGCCTAGTCCTGCGCCATGACCGCCTCTTCCCCCCAGACGCCTCCCCGCCGGGACGACCGGCTCGCGCGGCGCAACGTCGCCATCCTCGTCGCCGCGCAGGCGTTGCTCGGCAGCCAGATCACGCTGCAATTCACGATCGGCGGCCTGGCCGGGCAGATGCTGGCCCCCAATCCCTGCCTCGCCACGCTGCCGATCTCGATGATCGTGTTCGGCTCGATGACGACGGCGCCCTGGATCTCGCCGCTGATGCAGCGGCGGGGGCGCACGGCCGGGTTCCTGATCGGGGCGGGCGGCGGGATGGCGGGGGCGGCCCTGTCGGCGGCGGGCGTCGCGCTGGGCAGCTTCTGGCTGCTGCTGCTGGGCAGCTACCTGACCGGCATCTACATGTCCGCGCAGGGCTTCTACCGGTTCGCCGCGGCCGACACCGCCTCCGAGGCGTTCCGACCCAAGGCGATCTCCTACGTGCTGGCCGGGGGCCTTCTCTCGGCGCTGATCGGGCCGCAGCTGGTGAAGGTGACAGGCGATCTCACGGTCGTGCCCTTCGTCGGCAGCTACGCCGCGGCGGCGGCACTGAACCTTGCCGGGATCGTGCTGTTCCCGCTGCTGGCGCTGCCGAGACCGGGGCCCCGCGCGGCGGACGCGGCGCCGGACCGGGGCGTGCGCGCGCTGCTGACCACGCCGGGCATCGCCGTGGCCGTCATCGTCGGCGCGGTGAGCTACGCGCTGATGAACCTCGTCATGACCTCGACCCCGCTGGCCGTGGTCGGCTGCGGTTTCACCCGCGGGGATGCCGCCGACATCGTCTCGGCCCACGTGCTGGCCATGTTCGTCCCCTCGTTCTTCACCGGGCACCTGATCGCGCGGTTCGGGGCGGCGCGGATCGTGGCGGCGGGGCTGGTCCTGCTGGGCGGCGCGGGGGTGATCGCGCTGGCCGGGGTCGAGCTGGGCAACTTCTTCGGCGCGCTGGTGCTGCTGGGCCTGGGGTGGAACTTCGGCTTCATCGGTGCGACCGCGATGCTCACCTCGTTCCACACGGCGGAGGAGCGGGGGCGCGTGCAGGGCCTGAACGACATGATCGTCTTCGGCTCTGTCACGGTGGCCTCGCTCGCCTCGGGCGGGCTGATGAACTGCACGGGCGGCACGGCGGAACAGGGATGGAGCGCGGTGAACCTCGCCATGATCCCGTTCCTGGTGCTGGCGGCGGCGGCTCTGTTCTGGCTGGCGCGCCAGCCCTCGGCCGCGCGGGCCTGAGGCCAGGGAGAGGCGCTACCAGCCGCCGGTCGCCGCGCGCCGGGCGAGGCCGGTCCGGCGGCGGAATTCCGACACGCCGAGCGCGCCCGACCGGATCCGCCCCGGATCGGCCTGCGCCTGCCGCAGCACCGGCCCGGCGAGCCAGGCGGCGCGCCAGGCGGGGGCGGCCGGCCCGGGGGCGCGCGCGGCCCGCAGCCCGTCCAGCGCCGGGCCGATCAGCGCCTCCGCCCCGTCCGGCCAAGGATGGCGGCCCCGCGCCTCGAGCTCGGGCACCGCGCGCAGCCAGGCGGCCAGCCCCTGCGCCAGGCCGACGGCCCGTGCCCCCGCCTCGTCGGTGCCGCCGAGCGCGCGCGAGGACAGCCACATCAGGTGACCGGCGGTGCGGTCGAGATGCCTGCGCAGGTCGTCCGGCCCGTCGAACGGATCGGAGAAGAGATCCCAGCGCCGCGCCTCGGCCATCTCGTCGAACAGGGCGACGGGCAAGTCCCGGCCCCGCATCACCTCGGCCAGCGGGGCGACGACCTCGTGCGCGCGGGGGCGCTGGCCCGCCGCGATCTCGGCCACCGCGTCGCGCCACCATTGCAGGCGCATCTCGCCGATCATCGGCTCGGCGCTGACGAAGGGGGCGCGGGCGATCTCGACGTTGAAGGCGTAGAGAGGGAAGAGCGCGGCCCGCGCCGGGACCGGCGCCGCCATCGCGGCCAGGAACCGGTCGGAATCGCCCTTGCGGACGATCTCGGCGCAGGCCTCGACGCTCATGCCGGACCTTCCCCGCGGGGAAGGTAATCATTTCTTAACATGGTGTTGCGAGACATTCCTAGACCGACCCCGTATCGCGGAGGAGCTTCCATGTCACGCCCTCGACCAGCGCCTCGAAGCTAGCATCGACGATGTTGGCGCTGACACCGACCGTCGCCCAGCGGCGCCCCTCGGCATCGGCGCTGTCGATGATGACCCGCGTCACCGCCTCGGTCCCGCCATTGGTGATGCGGACCTTGAAGTCGACGAGATGCATGTCCTCGACCAGCGCCTGGTGGGGCCCCAGATCGCTCTTCAGCGCCTGCCAGAGCGCGTTGACGGGCCCGGCATCCTGCAGGTCGTGCTCGTGCTCGTTCTTGAAGAAGCTGGTGCGCTTGCCGCCGCCCGGCAGCGTGACCGTCACGACCGCCTCGGATTCCACGACCAGCTCGCCGCGCGCATTGCGGCGCCGCTCGGTGATGACGCGGTAGCGCTCCACGTCGAAGAAGTCGGGCACGTCGCCCATCTCGGCCCGGGCGAGCAGTTCGAAGCTGGCCTGAGCGGTGTCGTAGGCGTAGCCCAACGCCTCCTTCTCCTTGATCCGGTCGAGGATGCGGGGCAGCGCGGGATGGTCCTTCGGCACCGCGATCCCGGCCTCCGACAGGCGCTGGACGAGGTTCGATCGCCCCGCCTGGTTCGACATCGGCACGATGCGGGCGTTGCCGACCACCGAGGGATCGACATGCTCGTAGGTGCTGGGATCCTTGGCGATGGCGCTGGCATGCAGCCCCGCCTTGTGGGCGAAGGCCGAGGCGCCGACATAGGGCGCCTGCTTCAGCGGCACGCGGTTCAGGATGTCGTCGAGCAGCCGCGAGGCGCGGCGCAGGCCGCCCAGCGCCTCGCGCGTGACGCCCGTCTCGTAGCGGCTGGCCCAGGGCTCCTTCAGCAGCAGCGTCGGGATCAGCGTGGTGAGGTTGGCGTTGCCGCAGCGCTCGCCGAGGCCGTTGAGCGTGCCCTGGATCTGCCGCGCCCCCGCCGCCACGGCAGCCAGCGTGCCGGCCACGGCGGTGCCGGTATCGTCATGGGTGTGGATGCCCAGCGCCTCTCCCGGCACGGCCTGCGCGACCACGTCGGCGACGATGGCGCCGATCTCCTCGGGCAGCGTGCCGCCATTGGTATCGCAGAGCACGACCCAGCGCGCCCCGGCCGCGTGCGCGGCGCGGATGCA
Source organism: Wenxinia saemankumensis (assembly GCF_900141735.1). Lineage (GTDB taxonomy): Bacteria > Pseudomonadota > Alphaproteobacteria > Rhodobacterales > Rhodobacteraceae > Wenxinia > Wenxinia saemankumensis. Next base: position 74,173 of record NZ_FQYO01000001.1, on the reverse strand, counting down.
GGCCAGCGCGTAGTCCCGGTTCGCCCTCCACCCGTCGAAGAAGTGCTCGGCGTCGAACAGCGCCTCGCGGCCCTGCGCGACGAGATGGGCGACCGAGTCGCGGATCGTCTCGAGATTCTCCTCCAGCGTGATGCCGAGCGCGGTGGTGACGTGGAAATCGTGGGTCTTGCCGACGATGCAGACCGCCTCCGTCCCCGCGTTCAGCACCGCCGCCAGCACGTCGTCGTTCGCCGCCGACCGCCCCGCCCGCTTCGTCATGCCGAAGGCGGCGAGCGTCGCGCGGACCCGCGGCGGCGAGTCGAAGAACTCGCTGTCGGTCGGGTTCGCGCCCGGCCAGCCGCCCTCGATGTAGTCCACGCCGAGGCTGTCGAGCACCTCGGCCACGCGCAGCTTCTCCTGGGTGGAGAACTGGACGCCCTGCGTCTGCTGCCCGTCGCGCAGCGTCGTGTCGTAGAGATAGAGCCGGTCGGTCACGCCTGCCTCCCCGGAACGGCGCGGGGAAAGCCGCCGCTCTTATCTTGCGAGAAATACTCTCTGGGGGTGCGGGGGGCGACGCGCCCCCGCTCCCGCACCATCCGCCCCGCGCTCACGCCAGATCCTCCAGCTTGCCCGCGTCGAACCCGGTCCCCGGGGCGAGGTCCACGCCGTCCTTCGACATCCGCACCTCGACGCCGGCCGCGACGAGGGCCGCCTTCATCGCGTCCACGGCCGCGAAATCCTTGCTCGCCAGCGCCGCGGCCCGCAGCTCGGCCAGCCTGCCGGCCAGGGCCGAGAGGTCGGGGGCGTCGGTCCAGCCGGCGAGCTCGGGCGTCAGCAGCCCCAGGAGGCGGGCGGATCCCGCCAGGGAGGCCGCGTCGCCTTCGGCGGCGAGACGGTGCAGCACCGCCAGCGCGCCGGCCGTGTTGAGATCGTCCGCGAGGGCGGCGACGATGTCGGGATGCGGTGCGCCGGGCACCGCGCCCTCGATCATCGTGCGCCACCGCCGCAGCACCCCTTCCGCCTCGTCCCGCTTCTTCTCGGTCCAGTCCATCGGCCTCGAATAATGCGTGCCGAGGAAGACCATGCGGATCACCTCGCCCGGCACGCCCCGGTCCAGCAGGTCGCGGACGGTGAAGAAGTTGCCGAGCGACTTCGACATCTTCTTCCCCTCGACCTGGAGCATCTCGTTGTGCATCCAGACCTGCGCGAAGCCGTGGCCGCAGCAGCGGGACTGCGCGATCTCGTTCTCGTGGTGCGGGAAGGCCAGGTCGATGCCGCCGCCATGGATGTCGAACCTGTCCCCCAGCAGCCCGTTCGCCATGGCGGAGCATTCGATGTGCCAGCCGGGCCGGCCTCGTCCCCAGGGCGAGGGCCAGCCGGGCAGGTCGTCGCCCGACGGCTTCCACAGGACGAAATCCATCGGGTCGCGCTTCCACGGCGCGACCTCGACTCGCGCCCCCGCGATCATGTCCTCGACCGCGCGGCCGGACAGCGATCCGTAGCCGGGATCGGAGGCGACGGAGAAGAGGACGTGCCCCTCCGCCTCGTAGGCATGGCCGCGCGCGATCAGGTCCCCGATCATCGCGACCATCGCGTCGATCCACTCGGTCGCGCGCGGCTCCTCCGTCGGGGGAAGCGCGCCCAGCGCGGCCATGTCGTCATGGTACCAGCCGATCGTCTCGTCCGAGCGCTGCCGGATCAGATCCTCGAGCGAGCCGGGCGCCCCCGCCTCCTTCCGCGCCAGGGCGGCCGCGTTGATCTTGTCGTCCACGTCGGTGAGGTTGCGGACATAGGTCACGTGGTCCGGCCCGTGGACGTGGCGCAGCAGCCGGTAGAGCGTGTCGAAGACCACGACGGGCCGCGCATTTCCCAGATGCGCCCGGTCGTAGACGGTCGGCCCGCAGACATACATCCGCACGTTGCCCGGATCGATCGGGGCGAAGACCTCCTTGCGGCGGGTGGCGGTGTTGGTCAGGCGGATCGTCGTCACGTCTTGTCCTCGCACGGGTGAAGGGCGCAGGTCGGGCGCGGGCCTGACTGATTTCAACCGGGAAGGAAAGGTATGAAAGAGCGGCCCGCGACGGTTGTCAGCGGGTAATGCAGCAGCGGATGGTGATGCGGATGCTCGTCATGCCGCCATTATAGGCGCCGCGTCACATCGCGTCCAGCAACTCGCGCAGGCGGCGCAGGGTATTGAGGTTGCGGGCGGTCATGTCGGTGCCGGGCAGGACCCTGTGGAGCTTGTCCGCCAGCTTCGAGCGCCCGATGCCGGCGGGGGCGTGCAGCCAGGCGGTGCGGCCGCGCAGCTCCAGCCGCTCGTCCGGCGCTTTCAGCGCCGCGTAGAGGTCGGTGTCGATCCGGGTGTCGTTCCAGAGGAAGAAGGCGTGGACGTGCTTGCCCTCCGTCGGATCGAAGGGACACCCGGCGAGGGCGTCGTCGAACGCGTCCTTCGACAGGACGAGGGCCGGGATCGCGGCGCCGATCCGCGCCTCCAGGGCGGCCGTGAGCGCATGGCCGAGGTCGCCATCGGTGCCCGCCGCGCGGAAGACCATCTGGCCGGAGGCGATGTAGGTCGCCGCGTCCCGCCAGCCCAGATCGGCCGCGGCGGCCCGCAGGTCGGCCATCGGCAACCCGACGCCGCCCACGTTGATCCCGCGCAGCAGCGCGACGCGTCTTGTTCCGGGCTCTGCCATGTCCCAGCCTGAGCGCATGAGCCGCGATGCCGTCAATGCGATCTGCCGGGTCCTGCCCGGGGCGGAATGGTCCGACCCCTGGGGCGGCGGGCATGATGCGTGGAAGGTGGGCGGCAAGCTCTTCGCCGTGATCGGCGCGGCGGGCGCGGCGGTCGCGGTGAAATGCGCGAGCGTCGACGAGGCGGAGCACCTGATGGATCTCTTCGGATGGAGGAAGGCCGCCTATTTCCACCGCTCCTGGGTCGAGATGCCGCTGGGGACCGAGGCTGATCTGCTGCGCCACCGGTTGGAGGCGTCCCACGCCACGATCCTCGCCGGTCTGCCGAGGAAGGTCCGGACCGCGCTGGAGGCCGGGCGGGACGCCGCCGCCCCGCCCGGCCCGGGTCAGGCATAGCTGACCACCTCGATCTCGATCCCGCCGCTTTCGCGGAAGTAGAAGCGGCGGCCGGGTTCGTAATCGGCGTGGGAATGGGTCTTGAACCCCTCCTCCTTCACGCGGGCCTCGGTCGCGTCCAGATCGTCCACCACCACGCCGATATGGTTCAGCCCGCCGCGCTGGCGGTAGCTGTCGGCGGGCGGGGTCTGCCCGCCCGGCCCTTCGGGGCCCGCATAGACGGCGAGATAGGTGTCCTCGCCGCCGACATGGACCGAACGGCCGCCATGGATCGCCCCGCCCGACCAGCGCACGCGCCAGCCGAAGAGGCGGCCCAGCATCGCGGCGAAGGCGTCGGGATCGGCCACGGTGACGTTCAGGTGTTCTAGCCGCGCCATCAGGCCGCCCTCCCCGTCAGGGCCGACCAGAGCCGCGCCAGCGGCCCCGGGGCGTCCTCCGACAGGCCGCGCAGGCAGCCGCAATCGAGGTCGTGGCCCCAGCCGATCCCGTCCCGCTCCAGCTGGCGGGCGATCCACGGGTCCACGCAATCGCCGAATCGTCTCATCCTTCGTCTCCTTTTGCTCTTCGGACGAATCGGGTGTAATTTCTCAAGCGCACTTGAGATCAAGGACGTTCCGTCATGCCCCTCGATCCCGCCCGTCAGGGCCTGACCATCGGCGATCTGTCCGAGCGCACGGGTCTCGCCCCCTCGGCCATCCGGTTCTACGAGACGCACGGCATCGTCGCGCCGCTGCGCAATGCGGGCGGGCACCGGCGCTATGCGCGGGCCGACATCCGGCGGCTGAGCTTCGCGATGGCGGCGCAGAAGCTGGGCCTGCCGCTGGCCGAGATCGCGGGCCACATGGCGGGGTTGCCGGCGGACCGGGCCCCGTCGAAGGCGGACTGGACGCGGATCGGGACCGAGATCCGGGCCCTGCTCGATGCCCGGATCGACGCGCTGACCCGGCTGCGGGACAATCTCGACGGCTGCATCGGCTGCGGCTGCCTGTCGATGGAGACCTGCACGCTCTGGAACCCGGACGACCGGCTGGCGACGAAGGGGACCGGGCCGCGGCTGGTGCTTCGTGACTGAGGGGGTGGAGGGGCCGGAGAGAGCAGCCCCCGGATCCGCCCGCGCCCTGCCCCGGCGCGGTGTCCTGCCGCGGCCGTGATCCCGGCCTCGTCGACGGTTCCGCGCCGGGAGGGGGTGGGCTCCGATGAAGCCGGAGCCTTCCTCCCCGCTGCTAGACGCCGCTGCCGGGACACCCCCTCAGACCCGCCAGCCCGCCGACCGCCGGTGACGCCGGGCCGCGGATTGACACCCGCCCCGCCCGGCGGTCACGTCGCGGCCATGACGACCCTCTCCTCCCGCATCACCTCGATCTCTCCCGGCGGCGACGACGGCTGGGGCCTGTTCCGCCGCGCCCGCGCGATGAAGGCGGCCGGCCTGCCGGTGGTGGAGCTGACCATCGGCGAGCATGACCGCCGCACCGACCCCGCGATCCTCGCCGCGATGGCTCGGGCCGCCGAGGGCGGTCATACCGGCTATTCCGAGATCCCCGGCACCGCCGCCCTCCGCCGCGCGGTGGCGGAGCGCGTGGCCGCGCGGACGGGCGTGCCCACGGGGCCCGGGAACGTCCTCATCACCACGGGCGGACAGGGCGCGCTGTTCTCGGCGCTGATGGCGGCGATGGATCCGGGCGGGCGTGCGCTGATCGTCGATCCCTATTACGCGACCTATCCCGGGACTGTCCGGGCCGCGGGCGGCGTGCCGGTCGCGGTGCCCGCCCTGCCCGATGCCGGCTTCCTGCCCGACATGGACGCGCTGCGCGCCGCCGCGCCGGGCGCGCGGTGCCTGACGATCAACACGCCGAACAATCCCACGGGCCGGGTCTACGGCCGCACCGTGCTGGAGGAGATCGGCGCGATCTGCGCCGAGCACGGGCTCTGGCTGATCTCGGACGAGGTCTACGACACCCAGGTCTGGTCGGGGGCGCACCTGTCCCCCCGCGCCCTGCCGGGACTGGCGGAGCGGACGATCGTCGTCGGCTCGCTGTCCAAGAGCCACGCGATGACGGGCAGCCGGGTCGGCTGGGCGGTGGGACCGGAAGCCGCGGTCGCGGCGATGACGGACCTGTCGACCCACACGACCTACGGGATTCCCGGCTACGTGATGGATGCCGGCCTTGCCGCGCTGGGGCTGGGCGCGGAGTTCGAGGCGGGGATCGCCGAGCCGTTCCGCCGGCGCCGCGCCATCGTCGAGCGGGTGATCGGGCCCTCGCGCCTCGGCCTCGTGCCGGTCGAGGGGGCGATGTACGCGATGATCGACGTGCGGCCCACGGGGCTGGACGGGACCGCCTTCGCCGAAGCGCTGCTGGAGGCCGAGCGGATCGCGGTGATGCCCGGGGCGAGCTTCGGCGCGGTCGCGGCGGGGCATGTGCGCCTTGCCCTGACGGTGGCGGACGACGCGCTGGAGGAGGCGCTGGGCCGGATGGCGCGGTTCGCCGGGGCGCTCTGATCCCGCCCTCCGGTCCCCGGTCAGCCGGATAGCGGGATCACGCCGGGACTCGACCGGGTCGCCCCGCCGATCGCGGCGCGCACCCCCGTCAGGGACGGCGCGGTGACCGGCAGCCCGGCCCGGACCCGCAGGGCGAGATGGGCCAGGGCGGCGGGCGCGAGGGCCTCCCCGTCCAGACCGGCCTCGTCGATCGGCCGCACCTCGAGGCCGGAGCCGCGCGCCAGTCGATCGGACAGCCCCGCCGCGCCGCGACCCGGCCCGGCGAGCCAGAGCGTCCGGGGCGCCGCCGGCAGGTATTCGAGGGCGTCGAGCAGCGCCTCGGCGCAGAGCGCGGTGCGCGGCGCGCCCCCGACCGCCGCCTCGGCCGCGCGGTCCCAGCGGCGCGGCGGCATGCGGTAGAAGAACCCGGTGCCGAGCGGGCCGCTCGCATCCCCGTCCGTCAGGGGGCCGGCCGGTCCGGGTCCGGCATCGAAGGCCATAAGAGCCGCGGAATCGTCCTCCGCGCCCGGATCGACCCAGGTGAGGGTCGCGGCGCGGTCCAGCTCGATCAGCGCGGCCGGTCCCGGCAGACCGAGGAATCGCGCGACCGCGAGAAGCCCGAAGCCGCCGATCGGCCCGCCCTGCCCGCCGAACTCCAGATCGGCGGCGCGCAGGTTCCAGATGACCGGGATCTCCAGCACCTCCGCCACGATCTGCCCGTTGCCGGCGACGGGCTGCGGATCCCCCAGGTCGGGTCCCTCGAAGGTCGCGAGGTCGAGGGGCCCGAGCTCGGCCAGCGCCTCGGCGCAGATCTCCTCGACCATCGGCTCGCTCCGGTCGGGATCGCGCAGGGCGGCCGCCTCCGCCGCCGTGACCATGCGCCCGGCCACGGGGCCGATCCCGGTGATCGCGGTGCCGTCCCCCTCGACCCAGGTGGCGTGCACGGCGCCGAGCGTGGACGATACATGCGCCGCCCCGCAGCGGACCGGCCCCGCGCTGCGCCCATGATGCCGTGCCATGCCCCGCCCGTCTTTCAGCCCCCGGCCCGCGCGGGCGGTTTTCCCCGCCGCGCGCCCGGTCTATAGACTGCGCCGACCACAAAGGCGGGCGCAAGAGCATGACCTACCACCCCAAGTCCGAATTCCTGACCGAGATCATCGCGCGCGGCTTCCTCGCCGACTGCACGGATCTGCAGGCCCTCGACGACGCGCTGAAGGCCGGGACGGTCACCGCCTATATCGGCTACGACGCCACCGCGCAGTCGCTGCATGTGGGGCACCTGCTGAACATCATGCTACTGCGCTGGTTCCAGAAGGCGGGGCACCGGCCGATCACCCTGATGGGGGGCGGCACGACGAAGGTGGGCGATCCCAGCTTCCGCGCCGACGAGCGCCCGCTTCTGGGGCCCGAGCAGATCGACGCCAATATCGCCGGGATGGGCCGGGTCTTCGCCCGCTACCTCGATTACGGGGCGGGCGAGCCGGGCCCGGACAGCGACGCTGCAGCGCGGAACGCCCCGGCCTCAAGCAGCGAAGCGGCAGGCCAGGACAAAACCGCCCTCATGCTCAACAATGCCGAATGGCTGGACGGGCTGAACTACCTCGACTTCCTGCGCGACATCGGCCGGCATTTCAGCGTGAACCGGATGCTGTCCTTCGAGAGCGTGAAGTCCCGCCTCGACCGCGAGCAGTCGCTGAGCTTCCTCGAGTTCAACTACATGATCCTGCAGGCCTACGACTTCCTCGAGCTGAACCGCCGCCACGGCTGCCTGCTGCAGATGGGCGGGTCGGACCAGTGGGGCAACATCGTCAACGGGATCGACCTGACCCGCCGGGTGATCGACCGCGAGATCTACGGCCTGACGACGCCGCTGCTGACGACCTCGGACGGGCGCAAGATGGGCAAGAGCCAGGGCGGCGCGATCTGGCTGAACGGCGACATGCTGTCGCCCTACGAGTTCTGGCAGTTCTGGCGCAACACGACCGACGCCGATACCGGGCGGTTCCTCAAGCTCTATACCGAGCTGCCGGTCGGGGAATGCGACCGGCTCGGCGCGCTCGGCGGGTCCGAGATCAACGAGGCCAAGGTGATCCTCGCCAACGAGGTGACCGCGCTGCTGCACGGGGAAGAGGCCGCGCGGGCGGCCGAGGCGACGGCGCGCGAGGTGTTCGAGAAGGGCGGGATCGGGGACGACCTGCCCACGCTGACCCTCAGCGCAGGCGAAGTGGGGAGCGGCATCTCGATCGTGCAGCTGATCGTGCGCTCGGGCCTCGCCGCCTCGGGCAAGGAGGCCAAGCGCCTGATCGCCGACAACGGCGCCCGGATCGACGACGAGCCGGTGACCGATGGCGGGCTGATGATCGACGCCGCGCGCCTCGCCGCGCCGGTGAAGCTCTCGGCCGGAAGGAAGCGGCACGCCCTGGTGCAGCTGGGCTGATCCGCGATGACCGTCCTGCAGGTCGCCGCCGCGCTCCTCGTGCTCGCGGCGGCGTTCGGGGCGGTCAATCACCACTTCCTGCGCCTGCCCTCGGCGATCGGGGTGCTGGTCGTGGCGCTGCTCGCCTCTGTCGTGGTGGTTCTGGTCGACCTCGCCGCGCCCGGCATCGGGATCGAGGCGGCGGTGCGCGGCGCGGTCCTCGACATCGAGTTCTCGGACACGCTGCTCGAGGGGATGCTGGGGCTGCTGCTCTTTGCCGGGGCGCTGCACGTCTCGATCGACGACCTGCGCTCGGAATGGGCGGTGATCCTACTGATGGCGACGATCGGGGTCGGGATCTCGACCCTCGTCGTCGGGGTGGGCTTCTCGTGGCTGACGGGGATGCCGCTGCTCGCCGCGCTGGTCTTCGGCGCGCTGATCTCGCCCACCGACCCGGTGGCGGTGATGGGCGTGCTGCGCGGCGCCGGCCTGTCCAGTAGGCTGGCGACCAGGATCGCGGGCGAGAGCCTGTTCAACGACGGCGTCGGCTACGTGGTCTGGCTGATCCTCGTCGCGCTCGCCTTTCCGGGCGGCGGGGGCGAGGTGCAGGCCGAGGGGGTTCGGGGCGCGGCCCGCCTCTTCATGCAGGAGGCGCTGGGCGGGGCGGCGCTGGGGCTGGTCCTGGGCTGGCTGACCTTCCGCATCATGCGGCGGATCGACGATTACGCGCTCGAGGTGCTGATCACCCTCGCCCTCGCCTTCGGCGGCTACGAGCTGGCGGTGGCGCTGCATGTCTCGGGTCCGATCATGGCGGTCTGCGCCGGGGTGCTGATCGGCGACGTGGGCGCGCGCTTCGGGATGAGCGACACGACCCGGACCTATGTCGAGGGCTTCTGGAAGCTGGTGGACGAGATCCTGAACGCGGTCCTCTTCGTGATGATCGGGATCGAGGTCTTCGCCGTCACCTTCGAGGCGCAGTTCCTGCTGGCGGGCGCGGCCTCCGTCGGGCTGGCGCTGGCGGCACGGCTGGCGGCGGTCCTCGTGCCGCTGACGCTGCTGCGCCCCTTCCGCGATTTCGAGGGCGGCACGCTGCGGATCATGACCTGGGGGGGGCTGAAGGGCGGGATCTCGGTCGCGCTGGCCCTCGCCCTGCCCGAGAGCGACTGGACCCCGCTCATCGTGACCTGCACCTATGTCGTGGTCGTCTTCTCGATCGTCGTGCAGGGGCTGAGCATCGGGCGGCTGGCGGCGGGGCTGGCCCGGCGCGGCGCGGCCGATCCTCAGGACAGCCAGGCGAGCAGCTGAAGCGCCGCCCCGCCCGGCAGCGCGAGGGCGAGCGCCAGCAGCGCCGCGCCGAGCGGGGTGAGGCGGGGGGCGGGGTGGTCGCGGGGCCGCATGGCCCCCGTTTACGGGATCGCAGGTTATCGGCCGGTTGATGCGGGGGATGGAGAATCCCCTGCCCCAGCATCCCCTCTGGGCCGACGCCCTGGCCCGGGCCGGGCTGCGATCCGGCTGGCGGGACGGCGTGCTGGTGCAGCGGCGCGGCCCGCTCGCCGCCGCGATCCGCGCGCCGGCGCGGGACGCCGGCTGGTGGCGCCGCCACGGCCCCCTCCTCGTCGAGCCGGAGGGAGATGGCGCGCCGCTGCGCGCGGCGGGCTACGGGCAGGTGATGACGGGGGCGACGCTCGCCCTCCTCGCCCTCGGCCCGCCGGGCGATGCGCTGCCCCGCGCGTCGGGCAAGTGGCGCAACCGCGCGGTGGCGGGGGCACGCGCCGCGCCCGCCCCGCAGGTCGCGCCGCTGCCGCCCGATCCCGGCCACTGGCTGCTGCGCCAGGAGGCGGCGCAGAGACGCGCCCGCCGCTACCGGGGCCTGCCGCACGCCCTGATCCTCGCCCTCGCGGCCGGCCCCGCGCCGCCCCTGCTCTTCCGGCTGGGCGGCCGCGCGCCCCTGGCCGGGATGCTCTTCCTCCGCCACGGCGATGCCGCGACCTACCTGCTCGGCTGGTGCGGCGCGGCGGGGCGCGCGGTCAGCGGCCACCACGTCCTGCTCGCCGCCGCCGCCCGCCATTTCGCGGCGGAGGGCGCCACGCATCTCGATCTCGGCACGATCGACACGGGACGCGCGCCCGGCCTCGCCCGGTTCAAGCTCGGCGCCGGCGCCGCGCCCCGCCGCCTCGGCGGCTCGTGGCTGCGGCTGCGGCCCTGACCGCCGGACACGCGGCCCGCCGCGGCGCCCCTCCCGCCGCAGGGCGCCCATGGGGGCGCGGCCCGCCTCCCCTGCGCCTCGTCCGCCCCGCGCGCGCCCCGTGCCGCCGCATCCGCTTTCGGGGCGCCGGCGCCGCCCCCGACCCGCACCGGCCGCGAACCCGAGCGGGCCCGCCTCTTATCTTGCCCCGAAATACTCCGGGGGAGCGCGCGGAGCGCGCGGGGGCGGAGCCCCCGTCCTCCCCCATCGCCGATCCCGCCGCCCCTTCCCCCCGGCCGCCGCCGGGCCTACACGCCCGTTCATGACCGACCGCTTCTCCTTCGCGCTCCACGCCACCGACGGCGCCGCCCGGACCGGGCTCATCTCCACCCCGAGGGGCGGGATCCGCACGCCCGCCTTCATGCCCGTCGGCACCGCCGCGACGGTCAAGGCGATGCTGCCCGGCTCGGTGCGGCAGACCGGGGCCGACATCCTGCTCGGCAACACCTATCACCTGATGCTGCGGCCGGGGGCCGAGCGGGTGGCGCGTCTCGGCGGGCTGCACCGCTTCATGAACTGGGACCGGCCGATCCTCACCGATTCGGGCGGCTTCCAGGTGATGAGCCTCGCCTCCCTGCGCAAGCTGACGGAGGAGGGCGTGACCTTCGCCAGCCATATCGACGGCAGCAAGCACATGCTGAGCCCCGAGACCTCGATGGAGATCCAGCGCCTGCTCGGCTCGGACATCGTGATGGCCTTCGACGAATGCCCCGCCCTGCCGGCGGACCGGGCCCGGATCGAGGAGAGCATGCGCCTGTCGATGCGCTGGGCGCAGCGCAGCCGCGACGCCTTCGGCGACCGGCCGGGCCACGCGCTCTTCGGCATCCAGCAGGGCGGGCTGGAACCGGACCTGCGGGAGGAGAGCGCCGAGGCGTTGACGGGCATCGGCTTCGACGGCTACGCGATCGGCGGCCTCGCCGTCGGCGAGGGGCAGGAGGCGATGTTCGCCTGCCTGGACCACGCGCCGGGCGCGCTGCCCGTGGACAAGCCGCGCTACCTGATGGGCGTGGGCAAGCCCGACGACATCGTCGGCGCGGTGAAGCGCGGCGTCGACATGATGGATTGCGTGCTGCCCTCGCGGTCCGGCCGGACCGGGCAGGCCTGGACCCGCCGCGGCCAGGTCAACCTGCGCAACGCCCGCCACGCCGACGATCCGCGCCCGCTCGACGCGGCCTGCACCTGCCCGGCCTGCACGGGCTATTCCCGGGCCTACCTGCACCACGTCGTGCGTGCCGGCGAGATGATCGCGGGCATGCTGCTGACCTGGCACAACCTGCACTACTACCAGGAGCTGATGGGCGGGATGCGGGACGCCATCGCGGCGGGGCGGTTCGCCGCGTGGGAGGCCGGATTCCACGCGGCCCGGGCCGAGGGCGACATCGAGCGGCTCTGAGCCGTCCGCCTCCAGAAAGGACGGAACCGCACCCGGCATGCGGGCGCCGCCGCCACGGAGCGCCAGGACCCGCCCCGCAAGCCCCGGTACCAGCGGCCGCCGATCCGGGAGGCGGGGGATCCCCGCGACGTGCGGGGCGGGGATGCGGGGGTCGCCGAGGCCGGGGAACAGGCCGGTCGTGGTCAGACCCCGATGCGACCACCCCTAGGCCGCCCCCGGCCGATCACTCGCCGGCGAGGCGCATCTCGCCCTTCCGCGAGCGGGGAAGGGAGAGGGTGAAGCGGCTGCCGGCCCCCAGCTCGCTCTCGACGCCGATCGCCCCGCCCTGAAGTCCGGCGAGGTCGCGCGCGATCGCCAGGCCCAGGCCGGTGCCGCCGGCCCGTCGCACCGACGACGAATCCACCTGGTAGAACGGCTTGAAGATGGACTCGAGTTCCGAGGCGGCGATGCCGGGTCCGCTGTCGGTCACGGCGATCTCGACGACATTGTCCCGGGGGAGGACCGAGACGCGCACCGACCCGGCCTCGGTGAACTTGACCGCATTGCCGATGAGGTTGAGCAGGATCTGATGGGTCCGCTTGGGATCGGCCATCACCCGGGCCTCGGCCGCGTCGACCTCGAGCGTGATGCCCTTGCCCTCGGCGCGCCCCCTGCATTGCTCGACCGCCGCGTCGACGAGGCCTGAGACCTCGCAGATCTCGGGCTCCACCGTGAGCTTCCCGGCCTCGACCTTGCCGAAATCGAGCATCTCCTCGACCAGGTACAGCAGATGATCGGCCGATTTCCGGATCGTCTCCATGGTCCGGCGGATCGACCCTTCGCGCGACTCGACGGCTTCCCTCAAGGCGGCCGGATCGTCCGGCGCCTCGTCCATGACCGAGGCGAGCCTGCGGGAGTCCGGCATCGCGCCGGGCGTGCCGACGAGCCGGGCATAGCCGTTGATGACGGTGAGCGGCGTGCGCAGTTCATGGCTGAGGACGTTCAGGAACTCGGTCTTCGCACGGTTTGCCGCCTCGGCCGCGGCCTGCGCTTCCTTCAGCTCGGTCACGTCGACACGGATGCTCACGAGGACGCCGTCCTCTGCCCGCTGTTCGCTGATCCGCACCCAGCGTCCGTTGGAGAGGCGCTGATCGAACTCTCCGGCCGGATGCGCATGGAGCGCGAGGCGCTCCTCCAGCCATTCGTCCTCGCGGCCGACGGCATCGGGGTACTGGCCGTTCCTCAGGCCCGCGCGAAGAATGTCCTCGAACCGCGCGCCGCGGCGGATGGCGCCGCGGCATCTGTCGTACATCTGGGTATAGGCCGCGTTGTAGGCGAGCAGCCGCCCCCCGGCATCGAACATGGCGAAACCGCCGTTGATCGCCTCGACGGCCCGCAGGAGCTGCAGTTCCGCCTTGTCCCAGTTCCGCATGATGATCTGGAGGATCCAGATCGCCGCGATGGCCAGCAGCGCGAGGGCCGCTATCGCGACGTTGTGCGGATGGGTGAGGGCGTTCTGCGGCCACCCCCCTGCCGGGGCGGCGAAGAAGCTCCAGTTTCCGCCGACGAAGTCGAAGCCGAGCTCGACCGGATCCTGCGAGGCTGCGACGCCCGCATCGCCGAACAGCACGTGCAAGGCCCCGTCGCGCGGCCCCTGGGAGGTCACCGCCACCAGGAGCCCGGAGGGAACGACATCGCCGATCGCCGAGGCGATCGCGGCCGAATGGTCGAAGACGACCGAGGCCACCCCCCAGAGGCGTTCCTCGCCCGCTGCGTCGATCGTCGTGACCGGGTAACGCCCGATCGAGCCGATACCGCCCTGCACCAGCTCGACCGGACCGTCGACCACGACCTTTCCGGTCCTGATCGCCCTCGCGACCCCCGCAAGCTGATCCGGGTAGTCCCGCAGATCGAAGCCCAGGATCGTCCTGTTGGGCTCGTAGGGATAGGCGAGCGAGAGCCGCAGATCCCGTGCCGCGGCGAGGTTCAGGATCGACGGGTTGTCCCTCACGATCGTCTCGGCGACGATCTCGTACTCCGCCTGCGTCATGTCGGGATCGAGCCGAAGGGCGGTCCCCAGCTGCAGCAGCGACGAGACCACCGCGTCGATCTCGGCTTCGACCCTCTCGCGCAGCTCGACGGTTTCCAGCGTGACCGTCAGCCGCAGATCGTTGATCCGGTCGGCATGCAGGGTCTGCGACAACTTCAGCGCGCTCGCGGCGATGGCCAATGTCAGAAGGACGGCCAGGACCGAGCCGACCGTCGATTCCACCACGCGCTTGCGCAACATCGGTATCGGCACTCTCGCCTCTCGCGCTGAACGCCCCAGTCAGGCCGGTACAGTAGACATCATGCGAGGCTGTCGCGAAACCGGCGCCATTGTGGCGATCACTAGGCGGGCGGCCGCCTTCGCGGTCCGAGGCGGCGGCTGGCCGGCCCAGCCGAGCCGAGCCGCAGCGCCGGCCGGGTGCGGCCGGATCATTGCCAGGCAGTCACGGCCGGCGCCGCCGCCGCCGCCCCCTGCCCGGCAGCAGCGCATTCCGCCCCGGGCGACAGTCCTGCCTTGCGCGACCGGCGGCATCCCGGCCTGGCTGCAATTGGCGGATCGTCGCCCCCCCCCCCCCCCGGGCTGCGCGGGCTCCCGCGATCCGGCATCGCCTGTCAGGTCTTCGCCCCGTTTCGGACGATCCCGGCGCGCGCAGCCCCGGTAAGGCGGGCGCTCGCGATCGGGGACGGGAACATCTGCGCCGGGTTCCGGTTCCGGGCGAGGCGTCGGCCGAAGGCAGCCGGTGCCGGAACCGGGCGCTGGGACAAATCGAATGGATCCGGACGATTCCGTGAGGATCGGATATTTGGTGCATGACCTGTCGGACCAGGCCGTGGGGCGGCGCGTCGCGATGTTCCGGGAGGGCGGAGCGACGGTCGCGCTTGTCGGCTTCGTCCGCGAAGGGCGACGTCCACCGCCCTGTCCCGATCTGCCCGAGGGGCCCCTCGTGCTGGGGACGACACGGGATGCGCGGCTGATCGCGCGCGCCGCGTCCGTCGTCCTGGCGCGGCTATCCACGGTGCATGTCCTGGCCCGACGGCTGATGGGCGCGGAGGTGCTGGTCGCCCGCAATCTCGAGATGCTCGCCATCGCCGTGCCCGTGGCGCGGCGTATCGGCCGAAAGGGCGGCAGGTCTCCCCGCATCGTCTACGAGTGCCTCGACCTCCATCGGCTCCTGACGACGCGGTCGGTGGCGGGTCGCGCGCTGCAGTCGCTCGAGCGTTCGCTCGCGCGCCATGCGGACCTCGTCCTGACCAGCGCCCCGGCCTTCGTCGTCCGTCACCTCGGCGGGCTGTGTGCGGCCCCTGCACTCGTCGTCGAGAACAAGGTCGCGCTCCGGCCGGGCCGGCCGCCGGCGCCGCCGACGCCGCCGACCGAGCCGGGGCCGCCCTTCAGGATCGGCTGGTTCGGGAACCTTCGCTGCCGCCGGTCCTTCGACCTCCTGGCCGACCTCGCGCGCGGCATGAACGGCCGGGTCGAGGTCGTGCTTCGCGGGCGGCCGTCGCCCGCCGTCTTTCCCGATTTCGACGCGCGCCTCGCGGCCAGCCCGTTCATGACGTTCGGCGGCCCCTATGACGGCTCTCGCGACCTCGCCGATCTCTATGGCGGGGTCCATTTCGCGTGGTGCATCGACTTCTACGAGGAGGGGCACAACTCGGCCTGGCTGCTGCCGAACCGGCTCTACGAGAGCGGGCATCACGCCACGATCCCGATCGCGCTGGCGGGCACCGAGACGGGCCGGTTCCTCGACCGGAACGATGTCGGGCTCGTCCTGCCCGATGTCGAGGGCGACCGGCTGGAGGCGGTCTTCGCCGGGCTGTCGCCGGAGCGCTACGGCAGGCTCGTCGCGGATCTGACCTCGGCGCCCCGGCACCTGTGGACCAGCTCTCCGGACGAGTCGGCGGCGCTGGTGCGCGCCGTTTCCGGGCGATCCGGCCCGGATCGTCCGCCGAAGCCGCGCCCCCGGCCGGGTGGCCCGGCATGAGGATCGTTCTCGCAAGCGCCCATCCGTACCTGCCTCAGATCGTCGGCGGCGCGCAGCGCAGCACGCACGACCTCGCCACCGATCTTGGGATCCGGGGCCATCGCGTGTCGATCCTCGCCGGGCTCACGGGGGCGGGCTGGACGGGGATGTCGGGACGGGTGCGGCTGAAGCTGGGAGGCGGGCAACTGGTCCGCGACGACCGGCTCGGCTACCCGGTCCATCGCGGCTGGTTTCCGCCCGGAGCCGTGGCCGAGCTGGTCGCCCGCGAAGCGCCCGACGTGGCGCTCGTGCAGTCGGGGCAACCGGTGCCGCTGGCCCGCGGTTTCCTGGCGGCCGGGGTCCCGGTCGTCCTCTACCTCAGGAACGTGGAAGCGGAGGATTTCGGAGGCGATGCGTCGGAGCTCGGCCCCGTCCATACCATCGCCAATTCCGCCTTCACCGCCGACTGGTATGCCCGAAACCACGGCCTCGCGGCGACCGTGATCCACCCGACCTTCCGGCCGGAGGCCTATCGCACGCGGACCAGCCGGCAGGTCGTGACCTTCATCAATCCCCATCCGCTGAAGGGACTCCACACCGCGATCGGGATCGCGCGCGCCTGCCCGGACATCCCGTTCCTGTTCGTCGACGGCTGGGGTCTGGACCCCGCCGAGCACGAGCGGCGGGACGCGGCCCTGGCGGGCCTGCCGAACGTGACGCTGGTGCCGAGGACGAACGACATGCGCGACGTCTACGGCCGGACGGCGATCCTGCTCGTGCCGAGTCTCTGGCAGGAGGCGTTCGGCCGCGTCGCGGCGGAGGCCCAGTTCAGCGGCATCCCGGTCCTCGCGTCCCGGTGCGGCGGCCTGCCGGAGGCCGTCGGCCCCGGCGGCCTCCTCGTCGATCCCGACGCCCCGCCGGACGTCTGGGTGGCGGCGCTGAGAGCGATCTGGGACGACGCCGCCCGCTATGGCTCCCTTTCGGCCGCGGCGGAGCGGCACGCCGCGCGGCCGGCGCTGGACCGAACGGTGCAGATGGACGCGGTCGCGGCCGTCCTTGAGGCCGCGGTGGCCGCCCATCGACGCGGCGGCCGGGAACAACGGGGGCCCGGTCCGGTTTCGGACGGCTTTCCGACGGCAGCGGTACCAGGAGAGGGGGCACCATGATGTTCCGTGCGATCGGCACACCCACCGAACGAGGTCGGGCCGCCGTGCGGGGTCTCGACCTGGCCGCCCGCAAGGCGGCGCGACGCGCCATCGGGACCGCAGTGGACATCGGGGCGCCGCCCGGATGGTTCGGCTACCGCCATGTCGTGGCCGAGGATCCTGCCGCCTATGCGCGACGGAGACAGGCGGCCGGCGGGGCCGTCGAGACGATCCACGACACCGCCCGTGCCAGCAACCCGCTGCCGGTCACGGTCGCGGAGCGGAACCGGCTGCCCGATACCCGGCACTGGTGGGGCTATTCGATGCGGGATGTGCCCAGCCGGACGAGCGGTCCGACCCTGATCGTCACCCTGCCCGACGCCCGCATCGTGTCCTACAGGAATCCGCGGGGCGAATTCTATCCGGCGATTCTCGGCGCGGGGCGCCGCGCCCTCGACACCCGGGAGGTGAAGTTCCGCAACGGCCATGCCGAAGTCCTTCGCCAGGCGATCGCGGACCGCACCGAACCCGTGCGGCTGCGCCGGGCGACCTGGATCCTCGAGAGGGTCTGCGACAACCATTCGCACTGGCTGACGGCGCACCTTCCCAAGCTGCAGCTGCTGCGCGAGACCGGCCGGCTCGAGGGGGTCCTGCTGCCGCAGGACCTGACCCCGGCGCAGGACGCATCGATCCGGCTCCTGGGGATCGACCCCGACCCGCTGCCGCGCCACGATCCGTCCCGCCCCCTCGACGTCGACGAGCTGACCCTTCTCGTCACCGACCGGTTCCGGCCGGAACTGCTGCGGCCTGTCCGGGACGCGATCGCGCCGGCGGATGCATCGCAGCCGTTCCGCCGCATCTTCATCACCCGTGCGCGGGCGCGATTCCGCCGGTTGCGGAACGAGGCCGAGATCGGCGAACTGCTCGACCGATACGGCTTCGAGACGGTCGCGCTCGAGGATCTGGGATTCCGCGATCAGGTCGCGCTGATGAGGCAGGCCCGGGTCGTCCTGGCCCCGCACGGGGCGGGCCTGACCAATGTCATGTTCTGCCGCGAGGGAACCCACGTGGCCGAGATCGCCTCTCCCGACTTTCCGAATCCCAATTTCTACGCGCTGTCGGCGGCGATGGGGCATCGCTACCATCTGGTGCCGGCGCGAAGCCGGGGGAGCGGGCCACCGCTCGAGCGCGACCTTCACGTCGACCCCGCGACCCTGAAGGACACTCTCGAGGGGATCGAGGCGGCCCTGGCCCGCGAAGCCCGCGCGGAAGGCTGATCCATGCGTGTCTCCGTCATCATACCGGTGCGCGATGGGGGCCCCTACCTCGCCCCGGCGATCCGATCGGCGCTGAACCAGACATCTCCGCCGGCCGAGGTGATCGTCGTCGACAACGGATCGACGGACGGCAGCGCCGAGGTGGCGGCCGGCTTCGGCCCGGCGGTCCACCTCGTGCGATGCGCGCGGCGCGGCGCGCCCGCGGCCCGCAACCTCGGCGCGGAAGAGGCCACGGGCGACGCCCTGATGTTCCTCGACGCCGACGATCTTCTCGGACCGTCGGCGCTCGCCGCCATGACCCGGGCGCTCGCGCCGCGACGCGCTGCCATCGCCGCCTGCCCCTGGCGCCGCTACGTGAAGGAGGGAGAGGCGTGGATCCCGGCCCCTGCCTCCACCCCGCCGCGGCGGCCCGACCAGGACGATCTCGCCGCCTGGATCACCGGCTGGTACCACCCGCCCTGCTCGGTCCTGTGGTCGCGTGACGCGTTCGAGCTGACGGGCGGCTGGAACGAGGCGCTGGCCGTCAACCAGGACGGCGAGCTGATGATGCGGGCGCTGGCCTCAGGCACGCCGCTCGTCCGCAGCCGGGAGGGACTCGCCTATTATCGCCGCCTGCCGGGGGACGCCGTCTCGCTCAGCGGGATGTCCCGCACGCCGCGGGGCCTCGCCGCCCGCCTGTCGGTCCTGGAGGGCATCGAAGGGCGTCTGGCCGGCGAGGACAAGTTGGGCCGCTATCGCGCCGCCCTTGCGGAAGGTTTCGCGTCCATCGCGCAGGAGAGTGCCGGGGTCGATCCGGGAACTGCCGAAGCCGCCGGCCGGGGAGTGTCGCGGAACGGGGGCTTCGGGAGGGCGCGCCGGCTGCACCGGACGGCCGCCCGCGCGGCCGGGCGGCGGCGCGAACGTTCCCGTATTCCGATCGGACCGGCGGCCCCCGTTCCCGACCGGGAACCGGGCGACCAGCCGGACCCGCTGGTCAGCGTCATCCTTCCGACCTTCCAGCGCGCGGGACCCGTCCGGACCGCCATCAGGTCGGTGCTGGACCAGACCTACCCCCGTCTCGAGCTGCTGGTGATCGACGACGGCTCGACCGACGGGACGGACGAGACGGTCGCCGGGTTCGACGATCCGCGCCTGCGCTACATCCGCCTCGCCGGCAATCGCGGCGTCGCGGCGGCGCGCAATCGCGGGCTGTCCGAGGCACGGGGCGCCCTTCTGGCCTTTCTCGATTCCGATGACGAGTGGATGCCGGAAAAGACCGCCCGACAGGTCGCGCTGATGGGCCGGCGCCCGTCGCGGGTCGGACTGTGCCATACCGGGTTGCGGCTCCGAACCAGCGGCGAGACCTGGTCGCCCTCGCTCCGCGGCGACGTCCTCCCCGAGATCCTGGCGGGGAACGTCGTCCATTTCGGGACCTCTTCGGTGATGATCCGGCGCGAGGTGGCTGACGCGGTCGGCGGGTTCGACGAGACGCTTCCCGCGAACGAGGACCATGACTACTGGGCGCGGATCGGACGCTTCTACGACTTCGACGTCCTTCCGGAGCCCCTGATGATCTACGATGACGGACCGGGACAGGCGGAGACGGGCGAGCGGCGGTCCCGCAACTTCGCGGCGAACATGGCCGCGCGCGATCTCTTCGTCAGCCGACACGGGATCGAGGCGGCGCGCCTTGGGATGCGCTGGCGCTACCAGATGGACAGCGCACGGCGGCACCTCGACTGGGACGACGGCGATGCCCGCGCCGGGCGCTGGCTGCTGGCGAAGGCCGCGCGGGACCGGCCCGCCCATCCGGCGGCCTACGTCCTCCTGGCCCTGTCGGTCCTGCCGCGTCCGATCCGGGCCGGTCTGTCGCGGCGCCTGGGCCAGTTCTGGGGGCGGCTGCGTTCCGCGCGCGTGCATCCGGGTGCGTAGCGACGGGCCATTGTCGATCTGCGTCGTGGTCGATGCGTTCCCGAAGCTGTCCGAGACGTTCGTCCTCGATCAGGTCGAGGGGCTGCGCCGGCGGGGGCACAGGGTGGAGGTCCTCTGCAACCGGGTGACCGTCCCGGGTTGCGGAAGGCCGCATTGGGGACCGCTCTCGGGCCTGCGACCGCTCCTGTCGCGACTGCCTCTCCGCGCCGGCCATCGTTTCCGCCGGGCCCTTGACAGGCTCGACGGATCCTTCCTGTCGGAGTTCGACGTCGTGCTCGCGCATTTCGGATACGAAGGCGCGCGGATCGCCGACCTCGCCGCGCACAGGCCCGGTCTGCCGCCGCTCGTGACGATCTATCACGGACACGACGTCGCGACCGTTCACCACGACGGCGGCCTGTCGCTCTACGGCACCCTGTTCCGCGAGGGTGCCGCACATCTGCCGGTCAACGATCGGTTCCGGGGGATGCTGGTCGAGGCGGGCGCGCCCCGCGCACGCACGCGGGTCAACCACATGGGCATCGATCTGTCCCGCTTCCGGTTCGCGGCGCGTGACTGGACCGCGCGCCCGCTCCGGCTGCTGTCGGTCTGTCGCCTGACCGAGAAGAAGGGGATCGGCGACGCCATCGCCGCACTGGACATCCTGCAGAAGGAACTTCCCGATCTCGACTGGTCCTACGACATCGTCGGCGGGGGGGAACTGGCCGCCCGACTGAGGATGCAGGTCCGCGAATCGTCGGTGTCGCGGCGCATCACGTTCCACGGCCCCCTGCCCCATCGGGAGGTGCACCGCCTGTTGACCCGGTGCCATCTCTTCCTGTTGCCCAGCGTCGTCGCGGGGAACGGCGATGCCGAGGGCATCCCCGTGTCCCTGATGGAAGCGATGGCCACGGGTGCGGTCGCGGTCAGCACGTACCATTCCGGGATCCCGGAGCTGATGGAGAACGGCGTTTCGGGCCTTCTCGCGCCCGAACGCGATCCCCGGGCGCTCGCTTCGCTGCTTCGCGGAGTGGCGGCAGATCCCAAGGGACTGGCCCTGATGGCCCGTCGGGGGCGCGCGACGATCGAGACGGGGTTCGATGCGCAGCGCCAGCTCGATCTGCTCGAGGCGGAGCTGCGTCTTGCCTCGCGCAGGCCGGACCGGGCTGCGCCGTGCCTCGCGCGGGCCTGACCGGATCGCGGCGGCCGAAGGGATCGGCTCCGCAGGCTGACGGGAGCGTTCCGGCCGGCGAAACCCCCGGGCCCGGCCGCGCGATCACCCCGGATCCGGACCGCGCCCGCGCCTCGCAGGCGCAGGGGGCCGCGTCGTCGCCCCCGGGTCCGGATCCTGCCCGCTCGCATCGCCTCCGTAGCTCACGCGCTGGGGCAGCGACAGGGCCCCGGCCACCACACCCAGATGCAGGGCCGCCCGCAGGGCCCAGGCCGCCCGCCGGGCGCGCGACAGGGCGTGGAGCCCGGTCATCCCGCCGCAGGCCGTCGCCTTGGCCGCCGCGCCGGCGCCGAGGCGCAGGCGTTCGGCGCGTCCGCTCGCCCGGGCCGCATAGCTCTGCCCCATCCTGTAGCGGCGGCGGGCCAGCCAGCGGAAGCCGAGCCGATCGGGAGAGACGGGCTCGTGCACGTCCGCGTCGTCGGCGATCTCGAACCGCGCGCCGAGGCGGTGGAGCCGAAAGAAGAACTCGGTATCCTCGCCGCCGGTGCGGCCCCGCCCGACGTCGAAGCGCTCGCCGCTCCAGCGGGGATCGTCGCAGCGGAGAAGGACGTTGCCGGCGATCCCGGTCTCGACCACCCCGGCACGCCGGACCGGCCTGCTGGAATGAAGGTCGAGCTGCCGGATCCAGTCCGGCGTCCCGGGCGGATAGACCGAAAGGACGGGGCCGAAGACGGCGTCCGCGCCGGTCGCCGTCGCGCAGCGCCAGAGGGAGGAGAGCCAGTGGGGCGATGCGACCTCGTCATCGTCCAGGAACGCGACCCATCCGCTTTGCGCCTCGTCGAGAAGGGCGTTGCGGGCGGTCGAGATGTTGCCTCCGCCGGTCCGGAGGTAGCGGACGGGAATCTGCATGTCCCGGGCCGCGGTCAGCACCGGCACCCGGCCGGATCCCGTTCCGTCGTTGTCCATGACGACGACCCGCAGGCCGAGGCCGGCCGGCAGTCGCTGCGCGTCGACCGAACGCAGCGTTTCGGCGACCTGCGGTCTGCGGAATGTGCAGATCAGCACGTCGACCGTGACCGGAGGAAGGACGGGACCGGTCATCTGGTCTGCACCCCGACGCGCTGGCCGTGCCCCGTGATCGCCTCCTGCAGGAACCCGCTGCCCCAACCGAGATGGATCGCGCCCGTCGCGGGGCCGGCCCAGGCCCCCGACGGGTCGCGGAGCGCGGCGATAGCGGCGAGCGAGACGCCCGTCAGCGCCGCGGCATAGAATGCCGGGTAGAGCAGAGCGGCCGGCGCGAAGGGGGCGGCCGCGACGCTCGCCAGGAGGAGGAGGAGGTTGAGAACGGGCACCTGCTGGCGGAGACGCAGTCCCGCCCGATGCTTCAGCCATGTCCGGGCCCGGCCCCGCCCGTAACTGCGGTACTGTCTCCACAGCTGCGGCAGACCCCCGCGCATCGCGTAGTCGACGCGCAGATCCGCATCCAGCCAGATCCGGCCACCGGCGCGAGCGAGACGCAGATCGTATTCGGCGTCCTCGTTGTGCGAGAAGGTCGGATCGTAGCCGCCGAGGCGCCTGAACCAGTCCAGCCGGAAGCCGGCATGGTGTCCGTGATCGACCCAGCCCGAGCGGCGGCCGCCGCGATGGGCCGAGCCGCCGGATGCGAGACCCGTGTCGACAGCCCAGGCTGCGGCCCGCTGGAACCCGCTGCCGCCCCCTGCGTCGAGGACCGTGACCACCGACGCGGCCTCGGGGCGGGCGGCCAGCGCGCCGGCGATGCCGCGCAGATAGCCTGCCGGATACCGGGCATGGGCATCGCAGCGGACGAGCACGCCATCGCCCCTCATGGCCCCCATCAGGTCCACGGCCCGGTTGACCGCCGCGGATTGCAGACGGTCCGGATTGTCGATCAACCGCAGGTTCCGATAGCGCCGCTCCGCGAGGTCGGAAACGATGCGCCGTGTCGCGTCGCCGCTGCCGCCATCGGCGACGACGATGCGCGTCGCCTGGGCGAAGCCGTCGGCGTCGAGTAGAGAGTCGAGGCAGAGCTCGATCGTCTCCGCCTCGTCGAGCGTCGGGATCACGACCAGGACATCCGCCGGATCGAACGCCCGAGCCGGGGTGGAGGGGGGATCTGTCAGCACGATATCTGGCCCTGGGCAGTCCGCACGCGGGGCGTGCAGCGGTTCGTCCCCGAACAGGGGACGGGGCCGATTGATCCCGGCTGAGGATCAGTTTCCTGCCGGCCGCCCCGCGACCCGCGCCCGCATGCGCCCCATCGCCTCGCGCCCGAGACGCGCCACGAGATCGGCGGACACGGCGGGCGGACCGGCGAGGCAGCGCGCCGCCGCCAGCGGGTCGCGTCCCCTGACGGCGTCGATCATGCGCCGCCACGCCCATTCCTTCTGAACTTCGCGCAGGTGGGCCCTCAAGACCCGCCGCGCCTGCCCCGTCGCCTGCGGCATCGCCAGCAGCGCCCGGTCCTCCGCCGCGAGGGCGCCGTGGACTTCGGTGGGGTGCCGCCCGGAGAGCGAGCCCTCCCGGACGATCGCCACGTAGCCTGCCGGATCCGTCAGCACGAAGCGGGCGCCCAGCAGAAGCGCGCGCGTGTAGAGCGCGTAATCCTCGCCGAGCCGCAGATCCGGGTAACGCAGGCCATGCCGGTCGAGAAAGTCCTTTCGCATGAGCGGCTTGACGAAGCCCAGCTCCCTCCGCCCGCCGTGCCGCGAAGACAGATTGCCGGACACGAAGGACGCGGCGTCGAGCCTCACCCGGCCGATCGGAGCGTCCGAGAACAACCGGCATCGGGTCCGGCCGTCGCGATCGGCCTCCTCTTGCCGCCAGAGATCGTCGGCGACCATGTCCGCATCTTCGTCCGACGCGATGTCGAGAAGGCGCCGGATGCGCTCCGGCTCCATCATGTCGTCGGCGTCGAGCGGGGCGATCCATGCCGCCCGTGCGGCAGTCAGCGCCATGTTCCGGGCAGCGGCCGGTCCGCCGTTGCGCGGCATGCGCAGAAGGCGCAGCCGCCCGTCGGGCCCGGCCCGCCGCTCGGCGAGAGCGGCGGTCCCGTCCGAAGACGCGTCGTCGATCACGAGCACCTCGACGGCGACACCCTGCTGCGAGAGGGCACTGTCGATGGCACGGCCGAGCGTTGCCTCGGCGTTCCAGGCGGCGATCACGATGGTGACGTCCGGGTGGATCATGCCGCCTCGCTGCGCTCCATGCGACAGACTAGCCGGCCCGCGCCGACCGGCAAGGTGGCCTCACGACCGGTTCGTGGACCCCCCGCGCGATCCGGTCGTGCGATCCTGCGGCGCGACCCGCGCCTGCCGGCGGTCCGACCGGGCGTGGATGACCGCCACGATCAGGCTGAAGACCGCACCGCCGACCCACCAGCCGAGCAGCGCCTGCCAGACCGGACGGCCGAAGAGACCGGCCGCCACGGCGAGAACCAGGGCGAGGCCGTAGCCCCAGGCGATGGTCCGTATCGCGGATCGTTTCACGGTGATCGGTCTTCGCGTTTGTGGACGGCATCGGCTGCCGCCCGGCCCCGGGCACCAAATAGCCTACAACCGCCTGAATTGCAAAGGCTTCCGTTCCGGCATCCCCATCGCGCCCGCCCCGCGGCGGCCGGCCGAGGGCCTCTGCCTGGAACATTCCGTCCTCCCGGCGTTACGGGGTCGGACCTCGGGACAGGATGTTTTCCGTCATGACGCCGAAGAAGCCGACCGACCCGCCGGATGTGACGATCGTCATTCCGGTCTGGCGCGCCGCCGACTCCGTGGCGGCGGCCGTCGCCTCCGCGCTCGGTCAGGTCGGGGTCACGGTCGAGGTCCTGGTCGTGGACGACGCCTCGGAGGACGGCACCGCGGATGTCCTGCGTGACCTCGCCCGGCAGGACGCCCGGATCCGGATGGCCGGACTCGATGCGAATGGCGGCCCGGCCGCGGCCCGCAACCACGGGCTGGACCTGGCCCGGGGGACGTGGATCGCGATGCTCGACGCGGACGACACGATGACGCCCCCGCGGCTGCACCGGATGATCGGCCTCGGCCAGCGGACCGGCGCCGACATCGTGCTCGGGAACGTGGCCGACCTGCATCCGGGCGACGATCCGGCAGAGGCGCGACCGTTCCTGCGCGACCTCGCCGCGCCGGAACGCTGGACGGCGGAACGGTTCCTGGCCGGCAACCGGCGCGCCGCGGGAGAACGCTCGCTCGGCTACCTCAAGCCCGTTCTCCGCCGCGGCTTCGTCGAACGGACCGGGCTGCGATACGACCCCTCGCTGCGCAACGGCGAGGATTGCCACCTGATCCTTGAGGCCTTCGCGGCCGGCGCGGCGGTCTGGTACGCGCCAGCGGCCGACTACCTCTACCGGCGCCGCCCCGGATCGTTGTCCCATCGGTCCGATCCCGCGCATCTGGCCGCCCTTCTGCGCGCCGAGGCGGCGGTCGCGCCGCGTCTCGGCGGCGGAACCCGGATGCGCCGGTTGCTGCGATCGCGCCGGGCCTCCATCCGCAACGTGATGATTGCCGAGACGGCGATCGCGGCGCTGAAGGCGGGTCGGCCGGCAGAGGCGGCGGCGGCGATCCTGCTTCATCCTGCCGGGGCGCCGCGCCTCGCGATCCAGCTTGCCGAGGCGACGCTGAAGCGGGCAACGGGACGCCGCTCGCCTCTTCCCCCGGATGGGGCGCTGCGGACGGGGGGCCGCGAATGAGGGCGAACTTCCGGATGATCTTCGACCTCCTCGACCGGCGCGAAAGGACGAAAGCGATCGGTCTGACCGGTCTCGTCGTCCTGATGGGGCTGCTCGACGTCCTCGGCGTCGCGTCCGTCCTGCCGTTCCTGGGCGTCGTCGCCAATCCCGGCCTGATCGAGAGCAATGCCGCCCTCGCCTGGGCCCATTCGGCGACCGGCAGCCCGAGCGAACGCACCTTTCTGATCCTGCTCGGCCTCGGCGCCTTCCTCTTCGTCCTCTTCGCCGCGCTGTTCCGGGCGGGGACCTTCTACGCCCTCTCCTACTTCACCCGCATGTGCGTCCCGAGCCTGTCGATCCGGCTGATGGGGCATTACCTCGCCCAGCCATACGCCTGGTTCCTGAACCGGCACAGCGCCGACCTGGGCAAGTCCATCCTGTCCGAGGTCGGGAACGTGGTGAACGGACCGATCGAAGCGAGCGTGAGGCTGGTCGCGCATGGCGTGATGCTCACGACGCTGGTCCTGTTCCTTCTGGTGCTGCAACCCTATGCCGCGCTCGGCTCGGTGGTGCTGTTCGGCGGATCCTACGGCCTGATCTACCTCTTCGCGAGCGGCCCGCTCAGCCGGATGGGGACCCAGAGCATCGGATCGAACCGCGACCGGTTCCAGATCCTGCAGGAGGCGATGACGGGCATCAAGCAGGTCAAGCTGCGGGGGCTCGAGCGGGCCTATCTGGAGCGCTTCCGACTGCCGGCGGAGATCCAGGCGCGGAACCAGGCCGCGCTCTCTGTCATCTCCGAGCTGCCTCGCCAGCTGCTGGAAGTCATCGCCTTCGGGGGGATGATCCTCTTCGTCCTCTGGCTTCTTCTGACCCGGGAGGGGGGACTGGCGGGGATCGTGCCGATCCTCGGCGTCTACGCCTTTGCTGCCGCGCGGCTGTTCCCCACGATACAGCAGCTCTTCGCCGCGGTCTCGAGGATCCGCTTCGGCCAGCCTGCGCTGATCCAGCTTCATTCCGAACTGTCGGGGACGTCCACCCAGACGCCTGCCGGGGACGATGCAGGGCCGGCGATCCCGCTGCGCCGCTGCCTCGAACTCGACGAGGTGAGCTTCACCTTCGCCGGAGCGGCGCAGCCGGCCCTGAACCGGCTGACGCTGCGCATCGACGCGCGGACGACGGTGGGCATCGTCGGCACGACCGGGGCCGGCAAGACGACGACGGTGGACCTGATCCTCGGACTTCTCCATCCCGATTCCGGCACGCTGCGCGTCGACGGGCGCCCGGTGCTCCGCAATTCGATCCGGGACTGGCAGAAATCCGTGGGTTACGTGCCGCAGGAGATATTCCTCGTCGATGACACCATCGCTGCCAACATCGCCTTCGGCACGCCGTCCCGGGCGATCGACCGGGCGGCGGTCGAGACGGCCGCCCGGGTCGCCTCGCTGCACGATTTCGTCGAGAGCTCCCTGCCCGACGGCTACGATACCGTCATCGGCGAACGCGGCGCCCGTCTGTCCGGCGGCCAGCGCCAGAGGATCGGCATTGCCCGGGCCCTCTATACCGATCCGGACGTGCTGGTCTTCGACGAGGCGACAAGCGCGCTCGACAGCGTGACCGAGCGGGCGGTGATGGATGCGGTCCGGCGTCTCGGCCACCGCAAGACGGTGATCATGATCGCCCACCGCCTCAGCACCGTGCGCGATTGCGACAAGATCTTCCTGATGGAACAGGGCCGGGTGGTCGGCGAAGGGACCTACGGGGAGCTTCGCAGTCGCCACGAAGGGTTTCGCGCGATGGTCGGAGGTGACGCATGAGACGAAGAGCAATCCACATTCTTGCAGGACTCGTCCTCGCGGCAGGGGCGGCGGTCGCGCAGGATCCACCCGTGCTCGTCCAGTCCCGTGCCGCGGCGCCGGGCGAGTGGCTGGTCTCCGATTGGCCGGCGGGCCAGTCGGGCAGGATCGTCTGGTTGCCCGGGAACGTCCGGCTGTCGGACGGCGTGGTCGAGCTGGTGCTCGACCGGTCCCCCGCCGGCTCGGAACGCCCCTTCAGCGGCGGCGAGATCCAGTCCGGCACCGTCGCCGCCGAAGGAACGTGGCGGTGGCGGGCACAGGCACCGGAGATGAGCCCCGGCGCCGTGTTCGGCATGTTCCTCTACCGGGCCGACTACCAGCGGGATCCGTGGCGCGAATACGATTTCGAGTTCGTGGGCGCCGACACGACGCGGGTCCAGCTGAACGTCTACGCCGAGACCGCAGGCGGCGATGCGGTCAATCTCGGCCAGGCCAGGGGCGGTCCCGTCGTGGTCGAACTGGGGTTCGACGCGGCCGAGGGCATGCACGACTACGCCATCACGGTGACCGGACGGGAGGTGGTGTTCGCGGTCGACGGCAGGGAGGTGGGCCGCTTCGGCCCGGACGACATGCCGCAGGGCGCCTGGTCCCCCGGCAACCTTCGGGCCTTCGCTGACCTGTGGGCCGTCGCGGAGGCGCAGGAGGGCTGGGCCGGGCGCTGGGACTGGCCGGGACGGCCCCTCGTCGCGAGGATCGGCGCGGTGGAGGTTCCGGGGTGACGGGTCAGTCGGCGGCGGATCCCGACAGGTCCGGGGTGGTCTCCGGAAGGGGCCCCTCGGCCCCGAGCTGGGCGGGGACGGGTATCCGACCGGGCTGCCGTTCCGCGTCGAGATCGGGCGGAACGACCCTCAGGACGTCGCCGGCCCTCAAGGCGGTCTCCTCCCCCGCGATCAGGAGTTCCGGACCGTCCGGCCCCTGACGCGTCACCTCCAGCGTCGGCAGGCCCGACGGGCCGAGAGAGACCACTCCGTCGCCCAGTCGCAGCGCCTCGGCATAGAGCGTCGAGACGGTGTCCATCCGGATCCCGATCCTCTCGATCTCGATGCGGGACTCGCCCAGCTCCTCCACCAGGGACTGACGGCGCTGACCGACCAGCGCCGATCGTTCGAGACCGAGCTCGTTCAGGCGCTGCTCGGCGTTGAGACGGGCCGTCTCGAGTTCGAGCCTGCGCACTTCCTGATCGGCGACCAGCCGCTCGAGTTCGTTCTCGCGGCTGCGCCGCGACAGGCCCTCGCGGACCAGCGCGCTCGCCGATTCCAGTTCCTCGCGCGCCAGCGCGATCTGGCGGGCCCGCAGGTCCAGCTGCTCGTCCAGCCGGGCGATCCGCTCGCGCAGAAGGGTCTCGAGATCGGCGAACTGCTCGAGGCTGGACCGGTAGGCGGCCATGCGCGCCGCC
This sequence comes from Wenxinia saemankumensis, assembly GCF_900141735.1. GTDB lineage: Bacteria > Pseudomonadota > Alphaproteobacteria > Rhodobacterales > Rhodobacteraceae > Wenxinia > Wenxinia saemankumensis. The sequence continues at coordinate 45,154 of NZ_FQYO01000001.1, read as the reverse complement.
CGGATCTCGCGTTCCTGCGCCATGAGCTCGTCGCCGAGGGGGGCGTCCGCCAGTTCCGGCGGCATCCCGATGGTCTCGGCCTCGGCGAGTTCCGCTTGCAGCCGGGCGAGCCGGGCGAGCAGGCGGTGTCGCTCGAGCTGCAGCACGCGGTATTCCCCCCGATGGCCGAGCGCGTCCTGCTCCGAGCGGAGATAGGCGGTGTCTCCGTCCTGCGTCCCGCCGGCAAGCGCGATCGCCTGCAGGGCCGTGAGCCCCGGGACGAAGGGATAGGCACCGGCCGCCCGGACGCCGCCCACGACGTAGACCGGCCCGTAGCTCACGATCGTGGCCGCCGCCTCGACGCCGGCGCCGAGGCCCATCCGCGCCGAGAGCCGCGCGGCGATCTCGGCGGACAGCTCGGCTTCCGTCATGCCGTCGATCGCGATCGTGCCCGCCATCGGCAGCGTCACCTCGCCGTCGGCGCCGATCCTGAACTCGCCGCCGAGATCGGGCCAGCCGGTATAGAGCTCGGCCACCGGGTCCCACTGCCCCACGCTCACGCGGATGGTCTGCTGCGGCTCGAGCGGGCTGTCCTCCTGCGCCGCGGAGGCGGTGCAGACAAGCGCGAGCGCCGCGGCCAGAACGGTGACGGGGGCCCATCGGTCAGCCACGAGCGGCCTCCTGTTCGTAGCCGCCCCGCGGCATGTAGAGCCGCGCCCGGCGAAGCCGGCCGCCGACAAGGACGGTCGTCGCCAGCCGCGACCCGAAATCGGGGTGGTCCGCGAGGGCGCCCTCGACGAGTTCGGGGCGGATCCGGCCCCAGGGAATCGTGAGGATCGTCGCATCGCTGCGTTCCGAATAGGGGTCGTTCCCGGCGGTCTCGGTCAGCGGCGGGAGGATCGACAGGATCGTCCGCCTCCGCCCGTCCGGACCCGTCCTAACGCCGATGTCGGACGGTCGGGCGGCCGCTCGAACCTGCAGGCCGTGGCGGCGGCGCATCTTCTCCAGTTCCCGGTCCGTCGAGCCCCGGCAATCGAGGACGATCGGCTGATCCATGCCCCGCTCCTGCATCGCACGCGCCAGATGCGCGGCCATGTCCATCGGATCGGACCCCGAAGCGACCGGCGCGATGGCCACGACCATCGGGACCCTCCCCTGCCCTGTCCGCCCCAGCGCCGCCAGCGCCCGCAGGGCGGTCTGCCGCCCAACCCGGCCCCTGGCGTCCGTCCCGCGGGCGCCGCTCCCGGCAGGCAGCAGCCCGGCACAGGGAAGGCCGGACAGCTCGATCACCTCGTCGCGGGTCCGCAGCCGGCGCGGCCCGATTTCGCGCAGACTGCCGATCACGACACCGAGGAGCAGCCCGATCAGCAGGCCGGAGAGGAGGCCCGCCTTCTTGCGGGGGCTCGACGCCCCCCTCGGGGCCTCCGCCTCCGAGATGATGCGCACCGTCGCGATGGGAAAGGCCTGCTGCTGGGTCGTCAGCTCGTAACGCTGGAGGTAGTCCCGGTAGACCTCCTGGTAGGTCTCGGCCACGGCCTCGAGCTGGGACAGGCGGCCCAGCATCGCGACATCCTCGCCCGACCCGCTGGCGAGGGAGCCGAGATCCTCCCGCAAGGACGCCTCGCGGCCCAGGGCGATGTCCCTCCGGGCCCGGAGCGCGGCGATCTCGCTCTGCAATTCCTCCCGGATCCTCTGCTCGAGCGTCGCCAGGACCTGCCCGATCTGCTGGGCCAGCGGGTGGTCCGGGCCGTACTGATCCCCGAGCGCCACGAACCGTCGCCGGGCATCGAGATACTCGCGGCGGAGCTCCTGAAGCACGTCATCCGCGCCGGCCTCGTCCGTCGGGCCGGCGAGGATCAGCGCCTCGACCGGGGTATCCTCCTCGACCGCCTCGAGATTGGCGAGACGCGCGTTCACCTCCGCAACGGCGGCCGACGCCTCGATCAGCTCACCCGCCATGTCCGACAATTGCTGCTCGCTGAGCAAGTCGCCGCGCACCTGCACGAGATCGTTCTCGGCCCGGAACTGCTGAAGCTCGGCCGCGGCCTCAAGACTGCGGACCTCCAGCGCCTCGAGCCGCTGCTGGATCCACGCGCCGGCATTGGCCGCGACATCCCGCGACGCCTCGAGCTGATAGGTCTGGTAGGACCGGCCGTAGGCCCGCGCGATGTCGCGGGCACGCTCCGGGCTGAAGCCTTCGTAGCCGATCTGCAGGACGAAGCTGCGACCGACACGATCCGCACTCATGTTTCCTTGCAGGATCGTGGCGGCCCGGGACCGCGCGGCGGCTTCGGGATCGACAGGGGCGACGTTGTCGGGCGTCTGCGGACCCGCGACCACAGGCTCGGGTTCGAGCCAGTCGGCGACCGGGCGGACGATCCGGTCCGCCATGGCGGCCAGCCGCTCGGCGGCGCCGGCCGGAGGATCGAGGAAGGCCTCGTCCTCGTGCAGGTTCATCCGGTCGACCACCTGCAAGGCCAGCTCCCGCGACTTCAGGATCTCCAGTTCGCTCTGCAGGGCCGAATCCGAATAGATGGCGTTCGGTATCGGCGAGACCGCCTCGAGAAGCTCGCGGCGTTCCTCGTCCAGGAGCACGGTCTCGACGGCGCGGTAGCGCGGCACCGACATCAGGATGAGCGCGACCGCGACGACGAGGCCGGCGAGGCCGCAGAGCCCGACGAGCGGGGCCTGGCGCCGGACGGCCCGCGACACCCGGCGCAGGTCGACCCCGTCGCCCGGCCCCTGCGAAGCCGGGCCGGACAGGTCGAGCCGCCGCTCGCGCACCGGGCCCGTCATTGCAGGGCCTGCGGGCGGCGCCGATCGGGCGCCTCCATCCGGACGCTCCGGGCCGGCACCGCCATATGCCACAAGGGCGCATCCCCGCGTCCCGCCGGCGCCGAACGCGGCCGGGCCGAACGCCGATCGGCCATGGCGAGAAGCAGGAACGGAACGAGGAACGACCCCATTGTGTAGGGCGTGAAGAAGTCGACCTCGACGGTCGCCCGCACGATGAACAGCATCCCGAGCGCGGCACAGAGGGCCGAGGTCGCCGGGGCGGCCCCCGGTGTCCAGGCCGAATTGATCACCATCGCGAGGAGCGCGGCGAGCAGCGCGCAGAAGAGGACGAGGCCCACCAGCCCGAGCGCCACGTAGGCCTCGATCGGGCCGTTGTGAAAGTGGAAGCCGGTCCGGCCGGAAATGTAGAACTCCTCCCAGAGCCGCTCTGCCCGGGGCTGCCCGGGCAGCCAGAACGCCGCGTAGCCGAGGCCGAGGAGCGGGTGCTCGCCCCCCTGCTCCACCCCCTCGCGCCAGAGATAAGTCCGACCGGTCAGGGACGTGTCCTTGTCGAAGATGGCGAGGGTCGCGTCGAGCGCGCCGAGACGCAGGGCCGCCAGAGCGGAGACGACGCCGCCCGCCACGATCGCGATCAGCGCCGCGCCCCGCACCCGTCCCGGCAGCACGGAAAGCCCCATCGTCAGGAGGATCGCGGCGCCCGCCACGCCGAGCGACAGGATCGAGGTCGCCGACCGCGAGGCGACGAGGGATATCACGGCCAGCATCAGCGCGGCGAGGGCGATCGCGCGCCAGGCCGTGGTCGCCCGGTAGAGGACCAGGACCGCCGTCGCGGACAGAAGCGTCAGGCTCGCGTAGAAGCCGACCTGGTTCTTGGACCTGAAGGCGCCGGTGAACGCGTAGGTGCCGTCGACCACGTCGTAGGCGTAGTCCCCGATCCACGCCGAGTAGCCGAGAACCATCAGGCCGCCGACGCAGCCGCCCGCCGCGAGCGACGTCACCGGGACGAGACGCGCCGCGATCAGTCCGCACCCGACGGTCGTCGCCCATTGGACGGCGGTGCGCAGGGTCTGGGCGGGCGCGTCCGACCAGAGCATCGAGAGCACGGCGAGGACCGGAAGGACGAGCAGCGGAGCGACGTGCCGGATGCCGACCAGGAGGATCTGCGGGTTCAGGACGAACGGCACGAGCCAGAGGGCGTAGAAGAGCAGGATGGAGACCGGCCCGAAACGGATCGAGTAGGCGAAGACAAAGGAGGAGATCGCCACGGCGGCGATTCCGTAGCCGTGGGCATGTCCCTCCTGCAGGTCCTTCGCCATGCGCCTCCTTCCGGACGTCGTGGCGCGGGTCGTGACCGCGCTCCGGCCTCCGAACAGACCGGCCTTGCGGTTGTTCCAATGCGCGCATGCGAGGGCCGGCGGGTGGTCCCGGGCGACCGCCGGGCAGGCGCGGAACAATCCCACAGGGCGCTTGTTCGGGGCACCAACTGCGACTGACGAGACCCGCGCCCGACGAGACCTGCGGCCGACGTGACCTGCGGCCGGCAGGCCGGCTCGCGCCGCGCGAAATCGATGGCGTTCCGCGACCGGCCTGCTGGCCGGTCTGGTGATCTGCCCGTCGCCTGAAGAGGTGAAGAGATGCAAGACGAAGCCCCCTGGGCGCTGGCCGTTGATCGGGACCCCGACGGGCCCCGCCCGGCTCCGCCCCCTGCGCGCCCCCCGCAGGAGGATTCCGGACATGCGGATGCGGAGGCCTTTTCCCGGGGGAGAGGCTACCGGATGAAACCGGTGATCGACCGGGCCGGCGCCTTCCTCGGACTGATCGGCCTCGCGCCGCTCTTCCTGATCATCGCCGCGGCGATTATGCTGTCCGACCCCGGCAATCCGTTCTACGTCCAGTCACGCCTCGGCCGAAACGGCCGGATGTTCCGCTGCATCAAGTTCCGCAGCATGGTGCTCGACGGCGACGACGTCCTCGCCCGCCACCTGAACGACGACCCTGTCGCCAGGCGCGAATGGGAGTCCACGCGGAAGCTTCGCAGCGATCCCCGCATCACCGGCATTGGGTCGGTGCTCCGCAAGTCGAGCCTCGACGAGCTGCCGCAACTGCTGAACGTGCTCCGCGGCGACATGAGCCTTGTCGGCCCACGCCCCATCGTCGAGGACGAGGCTGTCTATTACGGCACCGCATTCGGCCATTACAGCGCTGTCCTGCCGGGTCTGACGGGCCTTTGGCAGGTCAGCGGCCGGAACGATGTCAGCTACCAGGAGCGGGTGCGGCTCGACCGCCTGTATGTCGAGACCATGAGCCTGGCCACCGATGCCATGATCCTGACGCGGACCGTCCGCGTCGTCCTGTTCCGGGTGGGCAGCTATTGAAGGGACGCACTCGCGGCTCGGCCCCCCATCGGCGGGCCGGGCCTCGGCTGGGGCGCGATCGGACGGCGCTCGCCCGCGGGGGGGGGATCCCGGCGCCGGCGTCGATTTCCGGAGCCGCGGAGTGCCGGCGGAGCGGGGCATGGGTGCCGGGGCCCGGGGCCGGCAGCTCCTCCCCCCCGCGGGGCGCGGCGATCGCGGCGAGATCCCGACGCGGCCGGCGGGCGGCGCGGGTCAATCGCGGGTGCGGCCGAGCCGCGCCCCCCTGCCCCCCGGCGCCGGGCGCCGCCATTCGGTTCGAGGACGAGGTTGTCGCGACCGGACGTCTTCGCCCACGTGCCGGGGGCCGGGGCGACCCGGTGCCGGGGGTTGGGGCGCCCGCTGTGCCGGGGGCCGGGGCGCCCGCTCTGCCGCATGTCTCCTGCCGGGGCCCGCGAACGACGTGCCGCGCATCGTTGCCGCGACCGGCGGGGAACCGGCAGATGCCGCCGCCCATGCAGGAACCGGGCCGCTGTCTCCAGCGGCCCGGTGCATTGTCGGGACAGGGTCCGTTGCCGGCGGCCTAGTCCATCCAGGTGTTCTCGTCCTGCGAGAGCATGTCGTCGTCGTTCGCATCCATGGCGTCGAACATGCTCGTATTGAACTCGTCCTGCGACAGTCCCGTCATGGTGGTGTCGAACTGGGCGTCCGTCCGCATGGTGTCGAACATGCCCTGGGACTCGTAGCCCGCGGTGAATTCATCGCGGTCGAGCGTGCCGTCGCTGTTGGCGTCCCAGGTCGCGTAGTCGAGGTCCGCGCCCTGCTCGCCGAAGGCACGGTCGATGCCGTCGTCCCACTCGGTCGTTGTCAGGGTGCCGTCGCCGTCCATGTCGAAGCGGTCGAACGATCCGCCGGCATATTCGGCGCTCTCGATCATGCCGCTGCTGTCGGCATCCCAGTCGGTGAACGCGGTCGACTGGTCGATACCGGTGTTCCATTCGTCCCGGCTGAGGCTGCCGTCGGCATCGGTGTCCCAGTCGGTCGTGGTCTGCGCCAGCAGCGGCGAGGCGAAGGCGAAGGTCGCGCAGAGCGCGCATCTGATGAGCGTGGTCATTCCGGGTCTCCTCTCTGGATCGAGGTCCCGAAAACCGCGCCGTGCCCCGAATGTTCCCGCAGCTCCGGCGAAGCGGATCCGTCGCGCCCAGCCCCCGACCCGGCCACGACCTCGCACCGCGCCGGACCCTGTCAGGTATCCGGCGTCGGCGGCGCATGGCCGGAAGCGGGCCTCGCGGCCCGATCGCCGGGATCGCCCCCCTTGCCCGGCGGAACGTCCGCGCAGGAGTCCAGATCCCGGACCTCGTCACCGCCCAAACCCGCGATCCGGCCGTGCCCGCCCGCGCGTCGGTGGACGATGCCCGGGTGCCGCGCGGCCGGGAACTCATCCACGGGGCCGATTGCACCGCGTGAGACCGCCCGGCCGTCTTGAGGGACCGGATCGCGGACGCGCCCGGACGGTCGGACCAGCCGATCCGGCCTTGTTCCGATCTCCTGCGGCACGACAGGGGCCAGGCCTTGCCGACGACCTGCCCGCCGGGCCGTCCGGCGCCTCGCAGGGGAGCCCTTACGGGCGCGCGACGGAACAAGCGCCGCCGTCGCGCCTTGCCTTTCCGATGATACATGACAGCGATGCCCCGCCCTCCGACCGGAGCGAGCAAATCATCCTGATGACCGGCGCCGAGGGAAATGTCGGCTCCGCCCTCAAGGCGCGGCTTTCCGAGCGCTACACGGTCGTCGGGCTCGACCGGGACGGATCCGGCGAGTCCCTCGTCTGCGACCTCGCCGATCCGGCGTCCGTCCGCGACGCGATGGAGAAGGTCGCGCAGGGCAAGGGGACGCGCATCGCCGCGGTGATCCACCTCGCCGCCTATTTCGACTTCAGCGGGGAGGAGAGCCCGCTCTACGACGAGGTCAACGTCGAGGGTACGCGCAACCTCATCGAGGCGCTGAAGGGGCTGGAGGTCGAGCAGTTCGTCTATTCCGGCACGATGCTGGTGCACCGCGCCGGCAGCCCCGGCCTGCCGATCACCGAAGCGACCGAGATCGACCCCGGCTGGGCCTATCCGCAGTCGAAGGCGCGCGCGGAGGAGGTGATCCGGCAGACGCGGGGCGACATGCCGGTCGTACTGCTGCATCTCGCCGGGCTCTACGACGAGATGACGGCGGTGCCGACCCTGTCCGAGCAAATCCGCCGGGTCTACGAGCGCGATCCGAAGTCCCACGCCTATTCCGGCAGCCTCGAGACAGGGCAGAGCTTCCTGCACCGGGACGACATGGTCGATGCCTTCGTCCGGGCCGTGGACCGGCGGGCGGATCTGCCCGAGGAAGCGGTGATCCTGATCGGCGAGGAGGACGCGGTTCCCTACGCCGAGCTCCAGCGCATCCTCGGCCGCGAGATCCACGGCTCGGAGGACTGGTCCACCCTGGTCGTTCCCAAGCCGATCGCCGCCGCCGGCGCCTGGGTGCAGACGAAGGCGGAACCCCTGGTGCCGGACGATTTCGACCAGGGCGAGGCACCGTTCATCAAGCCCTTCATGATCGACATGTCGGACGATCACTACGCGCTCGACATCGGCCGCGCCCGCTCGCTGCTGGGCTGGGAGCCGAAACACAGCCTCCGCGAGACCCTGCCGGAGATGGTGCGCCGGCTGAAGGACGATCCGGCGGCCTGGTACGAGGCGAACAGGCTGACGAAGCCCCATTGGCTGCAGGCCGCCGAGAGCCGGGGCGCGACCGATCCCGACGCCCTGCGCGAACGGCACGAGGACGAGCGCCGCCGCGCCCATGGCGCGAGCGTCTGGGCGCAGTTCCTGAACCTCGGCCTCGGCGCCTGGCTGATCGCGTGTCCCCCGATCCTGGGCTACCAGGGGATCGGCATGATCCTCGCCAGCGTCATTGCGGGGATCCTGGTCATGGGCGGCAGCTTCCTAGCGCTCAGCTGGCGCCTGGCCCTCATCCGCTGGGCGGTGACTGCGGTCGGCGCGGTGCTGATGGCCGCCCCGCTCATCCTCTGGACGGAGCAATCCGTCGCCTACCTCAACTGCACCCTCGTCGGCGCGCTGGTCTTCGGCTTCGCGGGATGCGTGCGTCCCGCCCCCGGCATCGGGACGATGGCGGCGACGACGGGACCGACGATCCCGCCCGGTTGGGACTATTCCCCGTCGGACTGGACGCAGCGCCTGCCGATCATCGGCCTCGCCTTCATCGGTCTCTTCGTGTCGCTCTACCTCACCTCCTACCAGCTGGGCCATATCGGCGCCGTCTGGGAGCCGTTCTTCGCCGGCGATCCGGCAAATCCGCAGAACGGAACGGAGGAGATCATCACCTCCGACGTGTCCGAGGCCTGGCCGATCCCCGATGCGGGTCTCGGCGCGCTGACCTACCTGCTGGAGATCCTGATCGGCCTGATCGGTTCGGCCCGCCGCTGGCGGACGATGCCCTGGCTGGTGATGATCTTCGGGATCATGATCGTGCCGCTGGGCGTGGTGTCGATCACCTTCATCATCATCCAGCCCATCGTCATCGGGACGTGGTGCACGCTGTGCCTGATCACGGCGGCCGCGATGCTGATCCAGATCCCCTATTCGATCGACGAGCTCATCGCGACCTGCCAGTTCCTGCGCCGCCGCAAGCGGGCGGGTGCGCCCATCCTGCGCGTCTTCCTGACCGGCGATACCGACGAGGGGCAGGACGACCGCACCGACGAGAGCTTCGAGCAGCCCCCCCTGGCCGTCATCCGCGACATGCTGGGAGGCGGCGTGGTCCCGCACTGGAGCACTCTCGCCGCCGCCGCGATCGGCCTGTGGCTGATGTTCACCCGGCTGACCCTCGGCACCGAGGGAACGCTGGCGAATATCGACCACCTCGTCGGCGCGCTCGCCGTCACCATCGCCGTCACCGCGATGGCAGAGGCCGCCCGCGCGGCCCGGTTCCTCAACATGTGCCTCGGCGCCGGACTTGCCATCGCGGCGCTGGTCTCGGAGGCGACGTGGCTCCAGGCCGGTGCGGACATCGCCGCCGGTCTCGCGCTGATCGCCGTGTCGATCCCCCGCGGGCCCGTCCGGCATCGCTACGGCAGCTGGTCGCGGGTCGTGGTGTGAGCGGGCTGTTCGAGGGCCTGCCGCTCGCGCTCAACATCGCGATCTTTCTCGTCGCGGCCGTCTTCGTCTGGGGGGCGGGCACACGGCTCTCGGCCTATGCCGACGCGATCGCGCGGCGCACCGGCATCGGGGAGGCGACGCTGGGCGTCCTGCTGCTCGGCGGGGCGACGTCGCTTCCCGAGATCGCCGTTGCCGGCAGCGCCGCGATAACCGGCAATGCCGCGCTCGCGGCGAACAACCTGCTCGGCGGGTTCACGATGCAGGTCGCCATTCTCGCCGTCGCGGACGCCGTGCACAGGCGCGGCGCCTTGACCACCGCGGTGCCCGACCCGGTCGTGCTTCTGCAGGGGGCGCTAGGCGTCGTGCTGATGTGCCTGATCATCGCCGGCATCGCATCGGGCGACATCGCCTTCCTCGGCGCCGGTGTCTGGACGTGGATCGTCTTCGTGACATTCCTCTACTCGCTGCGCCTCGTGACGCAGGCACAGGGATCACTGGACTGGAAGGTGGTCGGCCAGCCCCCGGGCGAGCAGGTGGGCGAGACGGAGGCGCTGTCCCTCTCCGATCGCGCCCTCTGGCTGCGCACGGCCGCCGTCGCGGGCGTGATCCTCGTGGCGGGTGTGGCGCTTTCGTCCACGGGCGAGGCCCTGGCGGAGCAGACCGGCCTCGGCGCCAGCTTCTTCGGCGCGGTCTTCGTGGCCATCGCGACCTCCCTGCCCGAAGTCTCGACCGTGCTCGCCGCGATGAAGCGGGGCCGCTACGTGATGGCGGTCAGCGACATCTTCGGCACGAACCTGTTCGACATCGCCCTGATCTTCGTCCTCGACCTCTTCTATGCCGGCCCGCCCATCCTGTCCGAACTGGACAGCTTCTCGATCCTCGCCGCCACGCTCGGAACCCTCGTCACGGCCCTCTATCTCGTCGGCCTGATCGAACGGCGGGACCCGACGGTCGCGAAGATCGGCCTCGACTCGGTCATCGTCGCGGTCGTCTATCTGGGCGGCCTGGGCGTGCTGTACACGCTGCGCTAGCCCGGGCTCGGGAGGTGCGGTCTGCTTCGCGGGCAGGCCTCTGCGCGTCGCCTGCGGGACCATCGGGCGCAGACGGCGGGAACGGGTGCTGGGAGAGGGGCCCGACATTCGTGACTGCCGCGGGGGAAAAGGCTGCTTCTCCTGTTCGTCGGCTCCGGCGGGTCTGCCATGGCCTGATCGCCGGAAGATGAACCTCTCTCGGCCGAAGGTCGCGGCTGCGTCTCCTCGCCCCGGAGAAGAGGGGCCATTCTGATAGACGCCTGTCGTGCGCGGATCGCGGCCGGTCATGAAACTGGCGCGGGAGGGCGTGCGGACCGGGCTCTGGCAGAAGGCGTGGTCCACCCCCACCCCCCCTCATAGATCGCATCCATGTCGGGCGTGCGGACGGAGGTGTTGCCGGTCGCGCCGAGCGTGTCCCACCGCTGCCGGTCGGTGCACAGGACGAGGATGTTCGGACGGTCGGTCATCGCTTGACGGCTCCCGCGAAGCCTTCGACGAAGTATCGCTGCATGAAGAAGAAGAAGAAGAGGACGACCGGCAGGAGCGAGATCGTCGCGGCGGCGGCCATTCCCGACCAGTCGGTCTTGCTAGAGTTGACGAAGGCCAGCATGCCCACCGGCAGGGTTCGCATCTCGGGGCTGCCGAACGTGAACACCAACGGGATGCCGTGACCCCTGTCGTGACAATCATCGTCGCGGCGCGACCACGACCGTAACGACCCCCCGCGTGGTCAGCACGGTGTTCAGCCTGTAGAGATCGAAGCTCGCGACGCTCCAAGCCCGGACGCAGTTCGACCAGAGCGGTTCGTCGGGGAGCAGGTTCAGCCCCTTCTCGAAGATCTCGAGCGACTCCTCGAGCGAGGCGGAGACGAGCCACGCGGAGACCCAGCAGGAACGGCCGATACACTGCGCCGGAGGAAGGACGACATGACGAAGCACGAGCTGGCAGAGCGCCATCCCCATCCGCGTATGGCGCGGGAGCGATGGATCGACCTGTCGGGACCCTGGGACTTCCGCCACGACGATGCCGACGAGGGGCTCGATGCCGGCTGGGGCGCCGGAGAGATAGCGGGCACGCGGCCGATCGTCGTGCCCTACCCTCCGGAATCCGAAGCGTCGGGCATCGGGGATCCCGGGTTCCACCCGGTCCTCTGGTACCGGCGCGACTTCGTCCGCCCGGAGATGGCCCCGGGCGAGCGCCTGGTCCTGCGCTTCGGCGCGGTGGACCACGCCGCCCGCGTCTGGGTGAACGGCACCCTCGTCGCCACCCACGAGGGCGGCCACACGCCGTTCGAGGCGGACGTCACCGCCGCTCTCGTCGGCGCCGGCCCGCAGACGATCACCGTCCGGGCCGAGGATCCGCCGGAGGAGAACCGCATTCCGCGCGGCAAGCAGGACTGGCAGGAAGAGCCGCACGGCATCTGGTACAACCGGACGTCCGGGATCTGGCAGCCGGTCTGGGCGACGATCCTTCCGGCGGTTCACATGACGGACATGCACCTCGTTCCCAGCCTCGCCCGGGCCAACCTCCGGTGCGAGATCCGGCTCAACCGCCGGCCGGCCACCGCCCTGCCCGTCCGCGTCCGCATCAGCACGGACGGCCGGGTCCTCGCCGATACGACCGTGATGGTCGACGAGGCCGAGGCCGAGTTCGATGTCGCCGTGCCCGCCTTCGCCCATTCGACCCGGCGCGAGCGGATGGTCTGGTCGCCCGAGCATCCCCGCCTGCTCGATGCCGAGGTCAGCGCCGGGGACGACCGGATCGAGACCTATGTCGGCTTCCGCACCGTCGGCACGGAGGCGGGCCGGTTCACCCTCAACGAGCGTCCGACCTTCCTCCGGATGGTGCTTGGACAGAACTACTGGCCGAAGAGCCACCTGGCCGCGTCGGGGGAGGAGCTCAGGCGCGAGGTCGAGCTGATCAAGGCGCTCGGCTTCAACGGCGTGCGCATCCACCAGAAGATCGAGGATCCTCGGTTTCTCTACTGGTGCGACCGGATCGGCGTGATGGTGTGGGAGGAGATGCCGAGCGCCTATGTCTTCTCGAACTCGGCCGTCGAGCGCCTGTCCCGCGAATGGACCGAGGCCATCCGCCGGGACAAGGGGCATCCCTGCATCGTCGCCTGGGTGCCCTTCAACGAGAGCTGGGGCGTTTCCGAGATCTCGCGTCGTCCCGACCAGGCGGCCTACACGCGGGCGCTCTATCATCTGACGAAGGCCCTCGATCCGTCCCGCCCGGTGATCAGCAACGACGGGTGGGAGCTGACCGAGACGGACATCGTCTCGATCCACGACTACGCCCCGCGGGGGGCGGGCCTGACGGCGCGCTATGGCGACGCGGGGGCCCTTGAGGACCTCCTGCGCGGCTTCGGCGCGCCGGGGCGGCGGCTGCTGCTCGACGAGGCGGCGGCGGGGGACCGTCCGGTCATGCTGACCGAGTTCGGGGGGCTCAGCTTCACGCCCGATGCCGGCGATCACTGGGTCGGCTATGCGACGGTACCGGACGAGGCCGCCTTCGAGGCGCGGCTGGTGGAATGGTTCGACGCCATCGCGGCGATGCCGCTGCTGCAGGGCTACTGCTACACCCAGCTGACCGACACCATGCAGGAGGTGAACGGTCTGCTGACCGAGGACCGGGAGCCGAAGCTGCCCATCGCGGCGCTGCGCCGCATCCTCACCGCCCCCGCCGCGGCGATCCCCGGGGAGGAGGTCGACCTCGAGCGTCGCGCGGCCCTCGAACGCACGGGGCGCGCGGGATGACCCGCGCCGACGCGCCGTCCTGCTGCGGATCGCGCGTCGGCGCGCCCGCCCTTCAGGGGGCGCCTGCCGCCGCGGCACGGGCCGCTCTCGGGATCGCCGATCCCACGCCGCCGGCCCGGATCGCGTTCGACGCGGGCCGGAGCCATGTCGGAACCGACGCGCCGGTGATCGGGCCCGACGGAGAAGGCCCGAGGCGATCGGTGGAGTTGTCCCCGTTCGCGATCGATGCGGTGCCGGTGACCAATGCACGTTTCGCGGCCTTCGTCGCGGAGACCGGCTTCGTGACGGTGGCGGAGCGGTATCGCTGGGCCCCGGTCTTCCGGGACCTTATTCCCGCCCGCAGGCGGCCGGCGCCCTCGAACTCGTCCACGCCGTGGTGGGTCGCCTGCGAGGGCGCCGCCTGGTTCGCCCCGGAAGGCCCCGGGAGCGACCTCGCCGGCCGCGCGGACCATCCCGCCGTCAATGTCGCATGGGAGGATGCCCGCGCCTTTGCCGCATGGGCGGGCGGGCGCCTGCCGAGTGAGGCCGAATGGGAACACGCGGCCCGCGGTGGCGCCCCCGACCCGCGCTTTCCCTGGGGCGACCGCGAGCCGGACGACACCGCGTTCCTGCCCGCCAATATCTGGCAGGGACGTTTCCCGGACTTGAACACGCTGGCCGACGGATGGGCGGGCCCCTCGCCGGTCGGACGATACCCCCCCAATCCCGCCGGCCTGTTCGATATGGCCGGCAATGTCTGGGAATGGACGGCCGACCCGTTTCGCGTCCGCTCCCGCAATGCCGTGGCGCAGGCGCGGAACGCCCAGTCGCGCAATCGCCGGGAGAAGGTGATGAAGGGCGGCAGTTCCCTCTGCCATGCCAGTTACTGCTACCGCTACCGCATCGCCGCGCGCTTCGGCACGCCCGCCGAAAGCGGCGCGAGCAATACCGGGGTCCGGGTGCTCTACGCCAAGAGCAGCGGGCAGGCGTAGTCGACAGGGAGGGGACCGCCGGAGCAGGCGGATTCCTTTCCAGCCGGGAAAGCGAAGCCGCAACGTCACGCGGTCCGGTCCTCGCGGTGCGGAGCAACGGCTGGCCGGGCCCGGGGGATTCCCTCCGCAATTCGTCTCGGCTTTCCTGTTGAGTTATTGTACTCATCATACCAGATGCCGAGCCCGCGAATCCGGGGGTGCCGGCATTCGCGGGTCGGCAGGAAGGATGCGACATGGCCGTTTGGATCGGCACGAGCTGGAAGATGAACAAGCTCCTCGCCGAGGCGGAGGGCTACGCCGCGGCGCTGCGGGACGCGCCCGCCCCGCCGGGGATCACCCGCTTCGTCGTGCCGCCCTTCACCTGCCTGAGACAGGTGCGAGCGGCGCTCGACGGCACGGACATCCGGGTCGGCGCGCAGAACATGCATTGGGACGACGCGGGCGCGTGGACGGGCGAGATCTCTGCCCCGATGCTGGTCGATTGCGGAGCCGACCTCGTCGAACTCGGCCATTCGGAGCGCCGGGCCCATTTCGGAGAGACCGACGAGACCGTCGCCCTCAAGGTCGAGGCCGCGCTGCGGCACGGGCTCGTCCCGCTGGTCTGCATCGGCGAGACCGCGGCGGAGAGGACGGCCGGGCGCGCCGACGACGTTCTGGCCGGACAGGTCGAGGCGGCCCTCTCCCGCATCCGCGGCACGCCGCCGGAGACGCGGCTCCTCTTCGCCTATGAACCGGTCTGGGCGATCGGAACGGCCGGAACCCCCGCCTCGCCGGACTACGTCGCCGCCCGCCACGGCGCCATCGCGGACCGCGTGCACGGCCTGCTCGGCCGCTCGGTCCCCTGCCTCTACGGCGGGAGCGTGACGGCCGAGAATTGCGCCGGACTCGTGCGGCTGCCGGGCGTGGACGGCCTCTTCATCGGGCGGGCGGCGCTGTCCCCCGAGGGCTATCTCGACATCGTTTCCCGCTGTGCGACGGCTCTCGCCGGCGCGGCACAACCCCACTGACATGACAGGAGCGACATGATGAAACTCGCGATCGCCGGCGACAGCGCGGGCGCCCCCCTGGCCAAGGCGCTGGCCGACCATTTCGGCGGCCGTGCGGAGCTGGAGGTCAGCCTCGTCAGCGCCCCGCCATCCGGCACGGAGGAGCTCTACCCCCATCTGACCGAGCGTGTGTGCCGGGGAATACTCGACGGCACCTACGACCGCGCCATCCTCTGCTGCGGGACGGGCATCGGCGTATGCCTCTCGGCGAACAAGGTGCCCGGGATCCGGGCCGCCCAGACCCATGACGCCTATTCGGCAAGCAAGGCCGCCACGTCGAACAACGCCCAGATCATCACGATGGGCGCGCGGGTGATCGGGGCCGAGCTTGCGAAATCGATCGCCGAGGCATGGCTGGCCGCGAGCTTCGATCCGAACGGTCCTTCGGCCGGGAATGTCAGGGCGATCGACGCGCTGGACGCGAAATACGCGGCGCGCTGACGCCGCGTGCGGGCCGGATCGCGGGACTTTCCTGACGGACCTCCCGCGACCGCCGCCCTCCTACCGCGCCCCGCCGCCGTCGCGGACCCAGGCGAAATAGTCGTCGCTGCCCATCTGCCCCCCCTTCAGCGCGATCTCCAGCCCGTCGACCGCGCCGTCCGCATGGGCACGGCAGATCGCGGCGTCGGGGATCGTGGGGGCAAGGGCGGTCAGCGCATGGATGCCGAGGGCGGTGCAGACCTCGCCCGACGTGTCGCCGCCCGAGACGACGACGCGCCGCAGATCGTGGGCCGCGACCAGCCGCGCCAGCACCGCGCCGAGCGCCCGTCCGATGCGGGCATTCGCCTCGGCCCCGTCCTTTCCGGCGAGACGCGCGGTCAGCCGGGCCACCTCGGGATCGTCGGGGCCGCGCGCAGTGCAGACCAGCGGGATCGCGCCCCGCCCCAGCGCGGCGGAGGCGGCCGCGACGGCCGCGTCGACGGCCGCCCTCTCCGCGCCCTCCGCCACGGCCATCGCGTCGAGCCGCAGCACGGCGAACCCGTCCGCTTCCGCCGCGTCGATCTGCGCGGCGGTGACGGGCGAGACCGAGCCGGAGACGACGGCCATCCGCTCCGCCCTGTTCAGCCGGGCCGGGGCCGGCGCGGGACCGATCCGGCCGGTCTGCCGCCAGTGCCGGATCAGCGCGTATTCGATCCCCTGCGAGCCGACGACGAAGGGGTTCTGCCTGCGCCCCTCCCAGATCAGCCGGCCGGCGGCGGCTTCCTCGGCCGGCCCCATCTGGTCGAGGCACCAGCCGCGCGGGCCACCGGCATCCCGCATCCGCTCTGCCGCACTGCCCGGATCGGCCAGCGCCTCCACGTCCATCACCTGCAGCGGCAGGTCCGTCTGCCGCGCGATGTGGCGGGCGACGTCGGCCTCGTCCATCGGGGTGACCGGGTGCCGGGACATCACCGGGTGCCGGTCGAGCCGCGAGACCCCGCCCGGACCCGCAGCGAAGAGATTTCCGAAGGCTTGGTAGCGGCGCATCACCGGGGCGGCGATCACGATGGGGACCGTCACGCCTCCGAAAGTGCGGAGCCCGATCTCCATCGCGCGCCCGATGGAGCCGACATGCGGCGCGGAATCCAGCGTCGTGCAGACCTTGTACTGCACCAGCTCCGCCCCGGTCGCCCGGACACGGGAGAAGAGGTCGGGCAGGTGCGCGTCCATCCAGTCGGGGGAGCGGGTCCGCGCCATCGTGGCGATGCCGATACCGGCCATCCCCTCCGCCAGCTGCAGACGCGCGGCATCGGGCGCGTCGAGGAACAGCATCGCCGGCAGGCCCGCGAAGGTCAGCGCCTCCATCACTGCGGCGGAGCCGGTGAAGTCGTCGCCGACCCAGCCGACCAGGGGGGCGCTCGGCTTGACCTCATGGTTCATCTGTTATCTCATCATACCATTGGAAACGGATACGTGGGAGGGACACGGTTTGATATCCCAGATCCCTCCCCGGGCGGGCAGCGAGCGGATCACCCGGCGCAAGCTGTCGGACGAGGTGTTCGACCGGCTGCGCACGATGATCGTGACCGGCGAACTCGCCCCCGGCGACACGGTCCCCTCCGAGCGCGACCTGATGGAGCGGTTTGGCGTCGGTCGTCCGGCGGTGCGCGAGGCGCTGCAGACGATGGACACGATGGGGCTGATCACGATCAGCCACGGCGAGCGGAGCCGGGTCAACGCGCTCTCTCCCGCGCTGGCGGTCCGGCAGGTTGACGCGGTGGCCAAGATCCTGCTCTCGGCCGATCCGGCGACGCTCGACCAGCTGAAGGAGGCGCGCAAGCTGATCGAGGTCGGCCTCGCCCGGATCGCGGGCGAACGGCGCGGTCCCGCCGATGTCGCAGACCTGCGCGCGCTGCTCGACCGGCAGCGCAGTATGCTCGACAGCCGCGAGCAGTTCATCCGGGCCGACATCGCCTTTCACCGCCGGATCGCCGAGATCACCGGCAACCCGCTCGTCGTGGCGGTGGCGGATGCGATGCTGACCTGGCTCTTCGACTATCACACGACGCTGCTGCACTGGTCGGGCAACGAGGACGTGACGTTGAGCGAGCACGCCCGGATCATCGACGCGATCGAGAGCGGCAATCCGGAAGACTGCGCGCGGATCATGTCGGTCCATCTCGACCGGTCGGCCAGCCTTTACCGCCATCACGAGGACGAGGCGGCGACCCGCAGGGTTCCGTAGGGGGCCACGGTCAGGCGCCTGTCCCCCAGCGCGACGACGATCTCCGCTTCGGTCAGGTTCGCCAGCCACAGCTCGTCTCCCGCGCAGAGCGCGGCGACGCGTTCGGGATCGGTGACCTCGACCTTCCGCACATGCCGGCCGGCGAGCGGGGCGAGGTCCGCCAGCAGCGCACCGAGCGGCGACAGACCGTCCGCCCCGTCCACGCCCGGCCCATCCACACCCGCGGGACCGGCCCCGGCGGCGGGGGTCCAGACCGCGACCCCGAAGGGCGCGATGGCGGCGAGGTAGCCCAGCGTGAAGGCCGCGCCGAACCGGGCGCGGTGGCGGGGGTCGGACCCGGCCATGCAGATCCGCCCGTCATCGGGGTTTTCCATCACGCGCGAGCCGTAGGGGTTCTGTCGCATCGGGATGGAGGACAGTCCGAGCCGGTAGGGCACGTCCCCCGCGATGGCCTTGCCCGAGCGCAGGATCCACGGGATCGCGGTCAGGGTCTGCATCACGCTGCGGTCGGCGGCGTCGTGGACGATGGGGTTCGTCCCGTGGGCGACGAAATCCAGCATCCCGACCGGGGGCCGCTTGCGGTTGAACTCGGTGAAGTAGGACAGCATCCCGCCGCCACGCGGCAGGTCGGGGAAGGCGCGCGCGGCGGCGGCATGGATCTGCTCCAAGGGCGGACAGTCGGGCCAGTCGCTGCCCGGCGGTGTCGATCGCCGGTCGACCGAGGGGCAGACGAAGAGCGAGGCGAGATCGAGGCCCGCCGACGCGACCTGGTCGGCCAGCTCGGCGAATTCCGCGCCCAGGTCGCCGTCGCAGGACGCCGCGTAGTCGAGGTCGAGCCGTGCCCCCAGCGCGGCGAGCCGCGCGAAGGCCGAGAGGTCGTCCCCCCGCTCGGCATGGCAGGCGATGCGGTGCGGCGCGATCCGGGCGAGCAGGCCAGGATCGGCCTCCCGCGCGCCGGCGGCGTCGAGGACGAGGGCCAGCTCGGGCACGATCGTCCCCGTCGGCACCCCTACCCGAACGGCGATGTCCGACGCGTTCCGCGCGACCGGCACCGGGCCCGAGAAGGTCAGCGTCACCGATTGCTCCAGCACCTCGCCCGCGGCGATCCGGTAGGGCCAGGGCTTCGCGAGCGGGCGGTTGTAGGTCTTGAACGAGGCGTCGGACCATTGGCGCTGGTCCTCCATCTCGAACGTGTCGCCCTCCATCCGGCAGGCGATGGTCGCCCCGGACCGGACATGCGTGAGCGCGCGGATGTCCATGAAGGGCTGCCAGGGCTCGATCAGGGTCGGCAGCGCGCCGCGCGTCTCTGTCCCGTCCGAATGCTCCACCACGGCCGGGCAGCCAGAGGCCCCCACCGGGTGCAGCACGGTGAAGCCGGCGCGGTTGGTCTCGAACGCGCCATCGGAACGCCCCCGGCCCAGCACGGTCAGGCCCTGCGGCCCCGCCTCGACCGACAGATCGGCGGTCAGGGTGGCGCAGCCGCTGGACCAGGTGGCGGTCCAGCGCAGGCGAAGCGCGCCCTCCGCCCGCTTCTCCGACAGGGCCGACAGGCGCGGCACCAGCGTGCCCCAATCGCGGTCGCGGACGGGGAAGGTGATGGCGCTGATCATCTCGGCGTCGCCGTAGCGGATCGCGTGCAGGCCGCCGTCGATCCATTCGAAGCTGACGGGACCGATCGCGTACCGGACGACCTGCGGCCGGGGGGCCTCGGTGCCGACGAGGGTCAGGGCATCCTCCACGCTCAGACCTCCGAGACGTCGACGCTGCGCCCCTCGGCCGCCGAAAGGTAGGCGGCCTCGACCAGAGCCAGCGTCGAGAGGTTGTCGGCGCCGGAGGTCTCGGGCGCGCGCCCGGCCTCGATGCAGTCGACGAAATGCTGCTGGATCGACGCGACGCTCTCCTGGATGTTGAACCACGGGCGCTCGGCCCAGTCGGCGAGGCGCGGCGTCACGTCCCGCGTCTCGCTCCCCTCCGCCGTCTGCACCGTCAGGCGGTAGCCCGCATCGAGCCGGAGCGTTCCGGCCTCCCCGTCGACCTCGAGCAGCGTCTCGGGAAAGGTCTCGGGCTGCCGCCGGGTCGCGTAGGAGCAGTCGACCACGCTCGTCGCGCCCCCATCATGGACGAGCAGCATCGTCGCCACGTCCTCGCCCCGGATCGCGGGATTGACCCGCTGCATCGTCGCCGTGATGCGCACCGCGTCACCCATCAGCGCCCGCGCGATGTCGAGGACGTGGATGCCGAGGTCCTGGACGATGAAGCGCTCGTCCGTGGCCAGATAGGGCTGGCCGGAGAACACGTCGTAGCCCGACCGGAACGAGGCGCGGGCGAAGAAGGGCGTGCCGATGGCGCCGCCGCGCACCGCCTCGATCGCGGCGCGGATCGGGGATTGCCAGCGGAAGTTCTCGTGCACCATGAAGGTCCGGCCCGCCGCGGCCACGGCGGCGACCATCGCGCGGGCATCGTCCATCGAGGAGGCGAGCGGTTTCTGGCAGATGACGTGAAGCCCCCGGTCCGCCGCGAGTTCGACCAGCGCGCGATGGCTGCCGACGGTGGTGGCGATGTCGACGAAATCGAGATCCTCCTCCGCCAGCATCCGGGCCGCATCATCGTAGCGCGCGGCAATGCCGAACGTGTCACCCGCCTCGGCCAGCCGGGCCGGGTCGCGGTCGCAGATCGCGACGATCCGCGCCCTTGAGGCCTCGCGCCAGCCATGCAGCTGGTTCATCGCGAAGAAGCCGCAGCCGATCAGTCCGCCCCTCAGCATTTCGGCCCCCCCCGGTCTTCCCTTTGATCGGTCGTCGTTTGGGTGTCAGGTGATCCGGCGGATGCTCGCCGCGATCTCCTCGGGGTCGAAGACCCGCTTCCAGTCGTCCTTCATCAGCACCGGCTTGCCGAACTCGATCGCCTTGTTGCAGGCGTCCGAGAAGACGCCGGGCTGCTCCTCGAAGATGACGGCGGCGAGGATGTTCATGTGGCCCAGAAGGAAGTCGCGGGCCGCCTCCTTCGGGACGCCGCGCGCGACGCATTCGTCCATCGCCTCGCGCATCACGTCGAGGAGCGAGGCGCAGACCGTCTCGCTCAGCCCCGGCTCGAGCATGGCGAGCTGGTCGAGCGTGACGCGGTAGGTCTGGCTGACCGGGGCGAAGATGGCGCGCGCGACCCTGTCGCCGAGGGCGTAATGCTCCTCGGGGCCCTGCATCAGCACGTTGACCACGCCCTGCGGCGCGGCGACCCCCCCGAACCGGTCCATCCGCTCCTCGTGGGTGGCGAGATCGTGGAAGATCGGCGGATGGCAGGGATGGGTCACGAAATAGGTGATGTCCGCGCGCTCCGGCAGGTGGCCGGCATGCGGGCCCGCCGCGTCGAGGCAGACGAGCATGGTGCCGGGGCGCAGGTGATCGACGATCTTGCGCGCGACGGCGCCGATCGCGGTGTCCGGCACGGCCAGCACGACGACCTCGGCCTCGGCGAGGGCCTCGTCCTGAGGCACGCAATCCCAGTCCACGGCCTCCTTCAGGCGCGCCCGGCCGGCCTCCGAGACCTCGACGGGCAGAACCTCGAACTCCGCCTTCACGAGATTCCTCGACAGGCGCACGCCCATCTTCCCCCCTGCCCCGAACAGCGCCAGCCTCGTCATCGAAATCTTCCCTTCGCTCTCTCGACTGGTATAATGACCCAATGACCTGCTCTGGTCAAACCCATCGCTCATGTCCCGCGGGACGTAGCCCGCACATCTTTCTGGAGAGGCCCCGGATGGCCGAGTGGATCACCGTCACCTACCGGATCGAGACGCCCGGCTCCTGCGCTGCGATGGCGGAGAAGATCGCCTCGGACCAGTCCACGGGCACCTTCACCGAGCTGCCGGGAGAGACCGACGCGGTGCGGCGCCGATGCGCGGCGCGTGTCCTCGACGTCGTACCTCTGGCGCCGTCGGAGACGCCGTCCCTGCCCGACGACCGGCCCGGACCCTACAACCGCGCCGATGCGCGTATCGCCTACCCGCTGGAGGCGATCGGCACCGACATCGCGGCCCTGATGACCATCGCGATCGGCGGCGTCTACGCCGTGCGCGGGGTGAGCGGCGTGCGAGTGATGGACATCGACCTCCCCCCGGCCTGGGCCGTCCATCCCGGTCCGCAATTCGGCATAGACGGCTCGCGCCGCCTGATGGGGGCGCCGGAGGGCATCCTTCTCGGCTCGATCATCAAGCCCTCGCTCGGTCTCCTGCCGGAGGAGACGGCCGAGATGGTCCGCATCCTCTGCGAGGCCGGCGTCGACTTCATCAAGGACGACGAGAAGCTGATGAGCCCCGGCTATTCGCCCCTCGCCGAGCGGATCGCCACGGTCATGCCGGTGATCGACGCCCACGAGCAGAAGACCGGCAAACGGGTCATGTATGCCTGGGGGATCAGCGCGGCCGACCCCGACGAGATGATGCGCAACCACGACCGCGTGGTCGCGGCCGGGGGCAGCGCGGCGGTGGTGAACATCAATTCGATCGGGCCCGGTGGCATGTCCTTCCTGCGGCGGCGCTCGCAGCTCTGCCTGCATGCCCATCGCAACGGGTGGGACATGATGACCCGCAATCCCGGCTTCGGCATGGAGTTCCGCGCCTACCAGAAGATCTGGCGCCTGCTCGGCGTCGACCAGTTCCAGATCAACGGCATCCGCGCGAAATACTGGGAGCCGGACGAGAGCTTCGTCCGGTCCTTCGAGGCCTGCCGCACGCCGATCTTCGACCCCGCCGACCGGCCGCTGCCGGTCGTCTGCTCGGGACAATGGGGCGGCCAGGCGGTGGAGACCTACGACCGGACGGGCCGCACGACGGACCTGATGTATCTTGCCGGGGGCGGCATTCACGGGCATCCGATGGGCCCCGCCGCCGGTGTCCGCGCCATCCGGCAAACCTGGGACGCGGCCGTCGCTGGGGAAACCCTGGAAGACCACGCCCGCGATCGGCCGGAGCTGAGGGCATCCCTGGACACGTTCGGGGCGCGGTAGCGCGCCCATATCGGCGAGAGGCAGCGATCTCGACGTGTCGGACTGCGCCGGGTCTGCCCGAGGCTGATTATCACAAGCTGGACGGCTGCGGCATCGGCTTCCGGAGCCGCGAAGTCTTCTGGTTCGGCTTCTGCGGGGGAATGTTCTTGTGGCCCAGCAGGCAGCGGATGACTGCTCCCGGGGAACCGGACTCTGACGGAAGCACCGGATTGAGATCATCTTGGTCTTGGAGAAGGAGACGGGCGAGATGGCGACAGGGAAGCGGGTTGCGGCTGCGTTGAAGGTAGAGGTCCACCAACGGAGCGAGCCATCGTCCGCCAATGATCCGAGGACGATGGCGGGAGCGCCGGTCGGGATCGCGTCCGGAAACGGTCAGAGCGATCGGCCTAGCCCCGCCTCGATGGCCCTCACCTTACCAACAGACCGTAGGATCTTGCTCGCGCGGCCTATCGCCATGATTGTCAGCGGCCACACCGGTGAGCAGTAGATCACGGCGGTATCGTCTTATAATACCTCTGCATCCCTATCTGGCCGACATGGGAATACTTGATTATCGCGCACTCGAACCTGCCTATGCCGAGCCTATCGCCTCAGAACTGAATGGACGCCGGCGCAGCCGTCCCGTGCCCGTGGACCTGGCTCGAAGATCACTGCCGAAAGCGCGGCCGGGCTCTGTTCACTCGACCTCGGCGCATCGCACCAGCCGGTAGCAGGCTGCGAGGTTCGTGGAGCAAAGCAGGACATCCTCTGCCTCGAATGTCACGCTGTAGCTGCGCGTCTCGCCGTCCGGGTCGGGCAGCCATTCGTTGTCGCGCCTCACGCCCTCGGTGCAATTCATCTGGGCCCCGACCATATCGCACTGGCTCATGCTTCCGATGGCCTCCGAAGCCCCCCGGAACTGGCTCAGCCGACCACGGTCCGAGAACTCGAGCCGGCTGGTGGCGCAGGCATCGGCGATGTAGGCGGCCGCCAGCGCCCACCCGTTCTCGTCGGCCCCGGGGCCGGGCCGGACGGTCGCGGCAGTCGCGGCATCTCCCGGCAGGCGGCCCCATCTTCCGGCGAGGGCGAAGCCGGGCTCCCCGAGCGACTCCCAGCCCCGGGCGCCGCCGACCCCGGCCGCACCCAGCGCGTCCGGATCGACGACGGCGGGCGGCGGGGCGGCGGCCATCGCCTCGATGCCGAAGCCGGGCATGAGCGGCGGCACGTCGTCGGGGCAGCGGGTCAGCGCCTGCGGCCGGGTCGATCCCGCGTCGAGGATCAGCACGCCCGTCGGATCCACGAACAACGTCCGTCGCGGCGCGCCTCCGTCCGCCCGCGGAACGTGCAGGGCACCCTCCACGATCTCGCCGCCATAGCACGCGTCGCCGCCAGGCTCGGGCCGGCAGAAGGCGCCCGACCGGGCGACGTAGCCGGTGCCGTCGAAGCTCCGTTCCAGAAGCTGTCCGTCCCCGGTCAGGAGCCAGGGGAGGATCGCGCAGAATTCCGGCGGATTGGGCGCGGCATGATAGAGCCCCGCGGCCGCAGCATAGGGGCCGTCCTGGGCCCCGGCGGGTCCGGACAGGACGACCATGGCGGCCAGCGCGCCAAGACGGGTCTTCACGCTCATCCTCGGTCTCCTCACGGTCTCTGCGTGGCGACGAACCGGGCCTCGTGCGTCGCACAGGTCCGGATCGTGTCGTAGAAGTTGGTGCGGCGCGCCGGAAAGCCGCGATCGACATCGGTTTCGTCGCATCCTCGGGTCTGCGCGACGATCTCGAGGGCGTCGGGCGCGAAGGCCTCGACGGCCACGACGGGGGGGAGCTGCGGCCGGAAGCCGCCCTGGAGTTCGGAACCGCGATAGGGGATGGGCGCGCCGAAGGCGCCGCCGCCGCCGGGGGCCACCAGTCCCGGCCCCGCGAAGTCGAAGCCGCCGGTGCCGTCGAACAGGTTCGACCCGCTGTCGTCGAGGAACAGGTCCGCACGCTGTTGTCTCAGCGCCTCGACGGTCCCCATCTCGGAGTTCGTCAGGACCGAGGTGTAGCGGCAGGAGAGGTCGTTCGCGTCCTGCTCGGTCAGAACGGTCAGCCGCATCTCCGGATAGCTCTCGAACCGGGTGATGTCGCCGGTGATCTCCACCGTGCCGGTGCCGACGACGGCGAAGGATTGCTGGCCGGTGAGGGCCAGCATCGCGCGCGAGAACGGCTGCAACTCGGTCACGAGGCCGGGGAACGCATCGGGTCCGCAGGCGCAGTCGCGCCGCACGACGGCGCCGCTGACGGTCGAGGAATCGCCCGGCCGCTGGAACCGCACGAGCGAAGGTGGCCCGGCCTCGGTGATGCCGAACACGCCGGGGGCGAGGGCCGTCAGTCCCGGGCCCGGCATCCAGGCGAAGTCGTGGGGATCCAGCGCGCGCCCGGTGCGGCGATCGTTCAGCCCGATCTCGACCCGTGCGCCGACCCAGCCGCAGGCAGGACGCACCGTGGCGTCGGCCTCGCCCGTGGTGACGATCTGCGTGAGCGTCGGCGGATCCTCGCGCGAGCGTTCGAGCGTGAGCGAGGTCAGCGTGGCGGTCACCGCGATGGGAAAGCCCTCGGGGTCGCTGGGCGTCTGGACCCGGACCGCCGAGGCCTCCGGCCGGGCCTGCCGGTCGTCGTCCCATGCGATCGCGGCCTCGCCCACCACCTCCCAATCGACGAAGGGCCGGTTCTCGAGTCCTGCACCGGTAACCTCGACGCGGGCCTGCTCTCCCGGCTCGACCACGAGGTCGCTGTCACCGGTGGACAGAGCGGCGGGCTGGATCACGGTCCAGGCCTCGACCGGATCTGCGACGCGGTCGCGGGGCAGTCCGATGTCCGGCTTCACCGACATCTCCACGCCCACGAACCCCTGGTCGATCGCGAGGAAGACCCCGTGACCGAAGGCCGGGCGCGCCGCGCGCCAGTCCCGGTCGATCAGGTAGGCGTCGATCGTCGTCAGCAGCGGGTCGGGAATCCGGCACCTTGGCTGGACGAGGCCGTCGGACTGCTTCTCGATCTCGCCGATCGCCTCGCGCCAGAGGGCATCCAGGATCGCCGCGTCGATCACGTTGCCCAGCGTGGCCGAGATCGCCTTGGCGCCCTCCTCGACCAGCACGCGGCCGAGCGTCAGCCCTTCGCGGGCCGCCATGCCGGTCGCGCCGGTGAAGCCCATCTGCTCCACCTGCTTTCCCAGCGCCCCGCCCGGCGTGGTCCCGCGCCCCGACGCCGCGGCGACGATCATCGCCAGGTCGACAGCGCCGCGCAGCGGGCTCCAGCCCCGGCTGTCGGTGCGGAGCGCGACGTCGACCAGCCGGAGCGCCGGGTCCGAAGTGTCCTCGGTGACCCGATCCCGCGCGAAATGCCCCTCGATCGCGGTGATCCGGTAGGGCGCGACGCCTTGCATGAAGTTGAGGAAGAGGTTGTAGCTGCCGGCAGCGACGCCCACGCCGCGCTCGGCATATTCGCCGCCCTTCTCCTGCCCCGCTGCGGCGAGGAAGAGGTGAACCGACGTCCCCGCCAGCACGCTGCCCGCCGTGAACAGGGCCTGGTTCAACGGATCGGCATTGGCATTGCCGATCGAGCCCAGCAGGATCCAGGTCCTGAGTTGGCCGATGTCGGCCGGACAGATATGGGACTGGCCGCCGCCCTCCCCGCCGCCCGCCGCGTGCCAGAGCCGCTCGGGTCCGCCGGGAACGGTGTCCAAGGCCCCGCGCCGGATCGGCGCGGGATGGGTGTCGATCCAGGCCTCCATCGCGGCAATCATCTCGCGATCCGGCGCGATCCGCGGCGCGTAGAGGTCGAGAACGGCCCGCGCCTCGGCCGGCAAGTCTGCGTAACCTTCCGCCAGGTCCGCCAGTTCGGCCTGCATCGTCCGGGGCAGGCCCCCCATCGGCAGCCCGGCCCAGTCCGCCCCCCGCTCCAGCAGGGCGGCCGCGTCGGCGAGGTCGGCGAGCGCTCGGGGCCAGGCCTCCGGGATGGCGGTGGCCGCGGCGATGTCGAGCGGCAGTGGCGGGCAGAGCACGGTTGCGCCGCTCTTGGCATCGACCCAGCCGAACGACAGCAGCCCCGGGCCGCCGCCGATGCCTTCGGGATGCAGCGGCAGGGTCACCGTCGCGCGCCCCCCGGCATCCGGCAGGATCAGCATCGGCAGCGCCAGCGCGTCGGTCAGGTAGACCGCAGACATCGCCCCTTCGGGGCCGAGGAAACCGGGCGGCAGGTCGAGATGGACTTCGGAGAACGGCAGGTGCGGCCCGTCCCCCTCGGCGAAGGCGACACCGTCGCAGGAGTCCGCTCCGCGCGCCCGCGCCAGCGCGGCGGCGATCAGGTCGGCCGGTGCCGGGTCCGTCGGCGGCCCGCCGTTCAGGAGGTCGCGGATCGGCGTCAGCGCCGCCTCCCTCCGCGCCGCGTCCCAGCCCTCCTGGGCCGCCCGCAGGATGATCTCGAAGGCGAGCTCCTCGAGGGCCTCCCGCTCGGTCGGCAGCGGATCCGGCAGGTCGGAGGGCAGAGAGGCGCCTGGCTCGGCGGCTGGTGCGACCGGCGGCAGTGCGGCGAGCGCTGGCAGCTCGACAGCCTCGCCCAGGGCGCGACGCAGGAGCGCGGTGCCTAGAGCAAGCGCGTCAGGCCCTGGAACGGTGCCCGCCCGTGCTGCGGCGAGCCCGTCCTGCACCGCGGCGAACAGGCGGTCGGGGTCAGTGTCATCGGGCATATCGAGGTCGCGGCAGGTCGCCTGGGCGACCCCGGGCAGAATGGCCGCGCAGAGTGCCGCGGCGAGCGCCTCTGGCCCGTCGTCGGCGCAGGCCGACGCCCCGTCGAGACAGGGGGCGGTGGCATACGTGGCCTCGGCGGCAAGCCGTTCCAGCGCCTGATCGAGCAGCTCCGGCGTCTGCGGATGTCCCGGTCCCGGGGAAAAGGCGAGCAGGGCGCAGAGTGCCAGCCGCGCCCTCATTCGCCGCCGCCCTCCAGCGTCACGCCCCGGTCGGCACCCGGTCCGGGCGGAGGCATGTCGTTGCTGCCGCACAGCGCCAGCGGTCCGCAGCCCCCGGCCCCGTCCGGACAGAACTGCAGGAAGGCGCTGTCGGCGCGCTCTTCCAGCCGGAAGCCGGGCTGACCGTCGAGCGCGCTGTCGATCAGCACGGTGCCCCGGTCGAGGCTCAACTCCAGCGGCCGGCAGTCCCGGGCGCCGGGCCCGTCGGGCACGCACCAGGCCGCGAGGCCGGTAAGCCAGGTGCCGGTGCCCGCCGGATCGACCCGGACCACGGCGAAGCCGTCGGCATCGAGCATGATGACGCTGCCGGTGCAGGCGATCTCCTCGGCGATGATGCCCCAGGTTTCCACCGGCACGAAGGGGACGGAGCCGCCCAGCAGCGCGCTGGGCGCTTCCGGCCGGGGCGACAGGTCCCGGGGCATCGGCTCGGGCGCGGCGAGGCCCGGCTCGGAAGCCGCAGGCGCCAGGTGGTCGGCCTCATAAGGCACCAGGCAGGCCTTGTGCCCGGCGCCGACGATTGCCGCGCAGCCGATCCGGTCCGGCGCGGTCAGGGCGGCGAGATCGTCCTCGCTTAGGCGCGCGCCCTCGCCCACCGTGATCTCGACCGGCTGCCCGGGTTCGGTCACCCGGACCAGGATTTCGGACCGTGTCGTGCCGCCGCCCTCCTGGCCCACGTTCATCCGCCAGACGCCCGGCGGCAGAAAGAAGGGATTGCGCGTGCCGTCGGCGTTCGGCCCACCCGAGCCCCGGACCCAGGCGCCCTCGTCGGGTCCATCGGCTAGTCCGGCGGTCTGCCTGGTCACCGGCTGTCCGGCAGCATCGAGCGCCGCGACCGTGACCGGCGCAAGTCCGAAGTCAAAGGCCACAAGGACGGTCTCACCCGCCCCAACGCTGACCGGCATGTCCCGCGTCACCGTTCGCGCGAAAGTCCCTCGCAGGATGTAGTCTCCGGGCGGCACGCCTTCGTCGAAACCGCGGGTGCCCGCGGCGACGGGGTCCTCGGACATCGTACCGTCCGGGGCGCGCGCGAAGAGCTGGTAGTTGACAACGGCGGTGCCGGCCACGGCGGAGGGAACGGCCTGCCCCGGCTCCAGCACCATCCCGGGCCAGAGCAGCGTCTCGACCGTCAGCCAGCCGCGCAGGGTCAGGTCGATCACCTGCGCCCCGGCTCCCGGCTCGACGACGAACCGGGCGATGGCGTCGAAGCCCGTGTTCTCGCCCTCGCTTTCCACCCGGCTAACGCGAACCACCCATTCGCCCGGAACCAGATCGAGGATCGCCGTCGCCTCCCGATCGTAATCGGGTCGCGCCTCCACAAGCTGGCCTTCCGGCCCCTCGAGCACCAGCGAGACGATCTCGCGCGCGTTCATGACCTGCTGACCCTCGGCCTCCCTCAGGCGCAGCGTCACCGACAGCGGCGGATCGGCGGTGGGGATCTCGGGTACGACCAAGACCTCGGTCATGGGCTGGAAGGTCATCCGCAGCGCCTCGTCCAGGGCCGCCCCGTCGCCTGCTAGGATGAAACGCCCGCCGGTCTCCGTCGCGAGGCAGGACACCGCCCGGCCTTCCTCGGTGCTCAGGCCGAAGCCCACCACGTGAGCGGTGAAGTCGACCCCCGTCACCTCGAGCTCCTGTGCGAGCGCGCAGGGATCGGCGGCGCAGGTCTCCACCCCGTCGGTGACGAGCACGACCGTCGCCGCCTCCTCGGTCGAGCGCATGAGCCGCGCCGCCTCGCGCACCGCGTCTGTCAAAGGCGTCTTGCCGAGTGGCGTGACCCCGGCCGCGGCGGCGGCGATGGCGTCCCGCGTCGTTGCGACCGGCCCCGGCGGGACCGCGAGCGCGATGTCGGCACAATCACCCCTTCGTTCGGCACCGTAGACCATGAGGCCGAGCGCCTGGTCGTCGGGCAGATCCGCGACCGCCGCGGCAAGGGCCTCGCGCGCGATCTCGATCTTGGTGCGGCCGTCGACCTGGCCCCACATCGACCCAGACCCGTCGAGGACGATGATCGTCGTCGGCCGCTCCTGCGCCGGGGCGGAAAGCGGAAGGAGGAGCATCAGAAGGACAGGGAAGAGGCGACGCATGGTGCGGGTCCGGATCCGGGGGAAGGGCGAAAATCGCTGTCCAGTCAACTGCCTCGTACGCATCCTTGCCATTGCAGGAAGTGAGCAAT
This sequence comes from Wenxinia saemankumensis, assembly GCF_900141735.1. Taxonomy (GTDB): domain Bacteria; phylum Pseudomonadota; class Alphaproteobacteria; order Rhodobacterales; family Rhodobacteraceae; genus Wenxinia; species Wenxinia saemankumensis. The sequence goes on along the minus strand of NZ_FQYO01000001.1, from coordinate 15,245 downwards.
TCTGGCGTATTTCCGCCAGATCGGAGAGGACGCCTGCCATGTCTGCACCAGACCGGCCCACCGTGACGGCCCGCCAGCGCGCGGTCCTGGAGCTGCTGGCCGAGGGTGCGGGACGACAAGAGATCGCCACGCGGCTCGGCATCTCGGTCGTGACGGTGGACCGGCATCTCGCCGACCTTCGCCGCAGGCTGGGCCAAGCTACGACGCTGCGCCTCGCAAGCCACGCCCGCACGCTCGACCTGCGACCTCCGCTGGCGGCAAGCGGACGCGTCGAAGGTCGCCTCGGCAGCCACCGCGACGACGAGACAGACGCCCTGACCGAGCTGTTCGACGACTTCCTGCGGCGGCTGGAGCCGTTCGGCATCCGCGATTTCGCCTGGTCGCAGCTGGCGCTCACGCCCTCGGGGCGCGTCGAGCATTTCGGCTCGCATCTGCACTTTCCGCCGGGGGTGGACTACGACATCTCGATCCCCAACGCCTCCAACCTCGCCGTGCATCACGTCACCACGAGTTGGGAGCCGCTGGTCCTCGACCTCGAGGCCTGGACACTGTCGCCGCAGTACGACCCGCCCGCCGAGGTGCGCGCGATGGACCGGGCGTTCCTGCGCGCGGGCATGGCCCGGGGGGTGATCCTGGCATTGCCCGGCACGTCGGAAATGGACCGGATCATGTGTGCGCTGATCTACCGCGGCATCACCTTGAGGGATTTCGCGGATCGGGCGGTGCGCGACATCCCCTTGCTGCATCACGAGGCGATGCGCGTCCGGCATCGCCATCTCGACCTGAAGGGCGGTCCGCCGGATCGAGCCGATCTGATCGTGCGCTTCATGGCGGCTGACCTGGACCTCGACGAGGCTGCGGCGGAACTGGGCCTAAGCCGGCGCGCGGTCGATCGTGCCCTGGCGGCTCAGCAGAAGCAGGGTGCATACCGGACGCCCTTCGCGGCTCGGGCAGCATCCCTCGCGGCCCGCCCGCGGAGACTGCTCTTCGCCGGTTAGCAGGGCTGCGCCCTCGTCACGCCGGCGCGCGTTGCCGAAGCTTTGCGCGTAAGTCGCCAGATCAGGCAGGTCGGGCCGGCCCGTATCGCCCCCAAGGCGGCTGTCAGACTGATGCGAACCAGTCCCTGCTAGCGCAGCGGTCGACCACCCTACCCCGCGCAGAGACCGCGCCATTCGGCGAGGGCGGCGTCGCTATTCAGCTTGGAGATCGTCCGGCTGGAGAGGCCGCGCTCGAGGTTGAAATGGTTGTGGATGGAAGCGTGGACCGATGCGAACTTCTGCAGACATCGCATCTGCCGGAAGCGCAGTATCGCCCTCTCCCGTCGTCGGAATGGCTGATGCGAGTTCTCGGCTCGATTGTTGATCCAGCGTCCTTCGGTTTCGTGGTGTGACGCTCGCAGCTCCTTCATCGCCGCACCGTAGGTCCGCAGGTGGTCGGTCACGATCCCTTCGGGCGGACGGTGTCGCCTGACGAGCTTGCGGAGAAACTTGAGCGCTGCGGGCGTGTCACGCGACTTGGTGATGTAGCTCTCCAGCACCTCGCCTTCCTGATCGACGGCCCGCCAGAGGTAGTGCGTCTTTCCGTTGATCTTCACGAACACCTCTTCGAGGTGCCATCGCCACCGACTGCTGCGCATCGCCCCCACCCGGCGCCTGCGGATCTCGGTGGCGAACATCGGGCCGAACCGGTTCCACCAGTAGCGGAGGGTCTCGTGGCTGACCTCGATGCCACACTCATGCAGCAGGTCCTCGACGTTCCGGAGCGAGAGCGGAAAGCGGATGTAGAGCATCACCGCCAGGCGGATGATCTCGGAACTCGTCTTGAAGTACCGGAACGGATCGCGCTGGGTCATATCGCGAGGGGAGGTCTGCGCCCTGCCCCACACCAGCGTTTCCTCTGACAGTGCCGTTCCCCTGGCAGTGCCATCCGAAGTCATGGCTGCCCGTCAGCGGGTGGGCAACGCCTCGACACTTACCCGATAGCGGATCCTGGTCTCCTCGCCGGCAGCCAGAACAAGCGCTGTCGGGGTGCCGCCCTGCGCCACGGGGTTATCGCTCAGCGACGTCTCCGGCGAAAGGCCGAAGGCCGTGCAGGCAGGTTCGATCCCGAGCACCTGCGTCCGGCCGTTCCATGGCGCGTATTGGCGGCCCCGGTTGGAAAACCAGAGAACCACGCTGGGCAGGAGCGCTCGGTCCCAATCGAAAATGACCCGATACCCGCCCCCCAGGTTGGCGAGCGCGATCGGTCCGGCGAGACCGTCGAGCTGGAGCAGTTCCTCGACCGCGCTGCCGAATGGCAGACCCGTCGCGTCGACCGGAGCTCCGTCGAGGCCGGGGACGGAACAAAGATCGACGAAGGTCTGGTCGGATTCGAACAGGCCGGCACCGGGCTCGACCCGTCCGGGATGGGTTCGCCCCACCCGGAACGCCGGCACGTCGATGCGGGCCAGACCCGGCGTGGCGGGGAGCGAAAAACAGCCGTGCAGGGCAACAGGCAACCGGGTGGGGCGGCGCGCCTCGATCGACAGATCGAACTCGATTGCGGCGGCGCCCGGAACCGGCCGGAGGGTGCGGCGCAGACGTCGGACCGGGTGGCCCGGCGGATAGTCGATGCGCAGGCCGATCTGCCCCTCGGCCGGCGGACCGAAGCTCCAATTTGCATTGGATGAATAGCCGTGGACGGGGCCGGGCGGTGCGGCATCCTCCAGCGCCCTGTCCCATCGCCCGGAAAAGGAGTCGGTTGGGAACGGGTAGCCGAACGGAATGCAGGGCCACTCGCCGCGCAAGGCCGCCGTCATGGGATCCACGTCGGCGGGAACATCCTCCGCATGCCAGGGCGCGATCCAGAACGGGGAGACCTGCCGCCCGTCACCGAGCACGAACGAGGTCGGACCCAGCATCCCGCCGAAGGACTGGACGCTCAGCACGCCGTGCGACCAGGCGAGCGAGCGCATCTCGCCGGGGGCGCGCGGGTCCGTCACGTCGCGGCCGGCGATCGGCTGTCGTGGAAGTATTCCGGGTGCTCGGCCCGGATCGCGTCGAGATCGGTGAAGACGGACAACAGGTGCCGGCGCGTGCTCTCCTCCGCCCGGTCGGCCGAGCCGTCCCGGATCGCCTCGAAGATCCCGGCATGCTCCGAGGTGATCGCCATCATCCGCGCCTTGCCCAGCAGCGAGAGCCGCCGGATGCGGTCCATGTGGATGCGGATCTCGCCCAGATCGTCCCAGATGTCGCCCATGCCGGCCGCCCGCGCGATCAGGACATGGAAGGCATCGTCGGACTTGAGGAAGCTGGCGTGATCGCCGAGCGAGGCGAAGGTCTTCTGCAGCGCGATCTCGCGCGCCATCGACGCGGCGACCTCGGGCGTGATCCCCTCCGCCGCGAGCCGCGACAGCGGGCGTTCCAGCGACTCGCGGATGAAGCGGGCCTTGGCGACGCGCTGGATGCTGATCGGGGCGATGAAGGTTCCGCGCTGGGGATAGACCTCGACGAGATTGAGGCGGGACAACCGCGCGAGCGCCTCGCGCACCGGGGTGCGGGACACGCCGAGCTCGCTCGCGAGGCGGGCCTCGGACACCTCGTCGAAGGGCTTGAGTTCCATCGACAGGATGCGGTCCATCAGCAGGTCGTGGACCTGGCTGGTGATCGAGCCCGTGCCGCTGCGCTGGAATCCCGCGGGCTGCCTCATGTCGGATGCCTTCACGGCCTGCCCTCTCATGGCTTCAGGTGCCGAGCTGGAGGCCGGACATAAAGTACCGGCGCAGGAAGATGAACAGGACCACGGTCGGAACGCTGCTGATCAGCGAGGCTGTGACGACGACGTTGGGCCCGGTCGAGGAATAGGTGCCCTGCAGCGCCTGCAGCGCCACCATGATCGAGCGCACCTCGGGCGAGCCGGCGAGGATCGACGAAAAGAGCAGGTCGTTCCAGACGAAGGTGAACTGGATGAGGAAGAGCGCGATGAGCGGGCCTTTCGCGTTCGGCAGGATCATCGAGGCGAAGACGCGCCATTCGCTCGCCCCCTCGATCCGCGCCGCCTCGTCGATCTCGCGCGCGATGGCGCCGAAGGAACCGCGCAGGACGAGCAGCGGGAACGGGATGCAGATCGCGGTATAGACGAGGACCATGCCGGCCCAGGTGTTGATCAGCCCCGTCCGCTGGAACCCGAAGAAGAGCGGGACGAGGAACATCTGGAACGGAAAGAGTGTCCCGGCGAAGATCAGCATGAACCAGGCATTCGCGCTGCGCAGTTTCAGCCGGGTCAGTCCGTAGGCCGCCCCCGCCGCCAGCGCGGTGGCCAGCCCCGCGCCGAGCACGGCGTAGCTCATCGAGTTGATCGACGCGCGCCCCATCCCGCCCAGCGTCCAGGCCTGCACCACGTTGTCCCAGAAGGGCGCGAGCGAGGTCGGCAGGTCGAGGACGCTGCTGCGCAGGTATTCGTCCGTCGTTTTGAAGACCGTCACGAAGAGGTAGTAGAACGGCACCAGATAGGCGATCAGAAGCACCACGGCGATCGCCAGCCGCAGGTAGCTCGGCTTCTGTCCGGCCCTCTCCCGGCGCTTGAGGGTCTCGATGAAGGCGGGGTCGCTGATGTCCACGGCCATGTCCGGCTCTCCCTACCTGATCCGCTCTTCGACGCGGCTCTGCATCACCGTCAGCGCCCAGCTCACGAGGATGACGAGCGCGCTCAGCATCACCGCGATGGCCGCGCCGAAGGCCCAGCGGCTGTTCGAGAAGGTCTCGTAGTACATGTAGACGGCGAGGCTGAGGCTGCGCTGCGCGGGGTATCCGTTCGCCATGACCCAGATCAGGTCGAAGGCGGTGAAGCCGGCGATCACGTTGAGGATCGTCACCACGAAGACGGTCGGCAGCAGCAGCGGCCAGACGATGTGGCGGAAGATCTGCCACGAAGAGGCGCCGTCCACATGCGCGGCCTCGATCGGGTCTCGCGGAATCGCGGCCATTCCGAGCAGCAGCAGCACCATGTTGATCCCCAGCGTCTGCCAGACGAAGGTCATGATGATGGCGGGCGTGATCGTGTGGCTCTCGAACAGCCAGCCGTAGTCTATGTCCTGGCCCACGGCGGCCCCGGCCAGCGAATTGATGACCCCGTCCGGGGCGTAGACGTAGAACCAGATCGTGCCGACGGCGGCGGGAGCGAGGACGCGGGGCAGGAAGAACAGGCTCTTGAACAGCCCCTCCCCCGGCACACCGCGCAGCAGCAGCGCGAGCCCCAGGCCGAAGGCCAGCGGCAGCGTGATGGCCCCGATCACCCACATCGCGGTGTTGATCACCACGTCCGAGAAATACGGGACCATGAAGAGGCGCTGGTAGTTCATCAGGCCGCCGAATTCGTCGAGGCCGGAGAACCGCTGCCAGCGCGTGAAGCTGAGGCCGAGATTGAAGACGACCGGAAACAGCAGGAAGAGCGCGACGAGACCGAGCGCCGGCGCGATGAAGAGCAGCGCGACCCGCCCCGACCGGCGGCGCGCGGCGATCTCCCGCTTCCGGGCCTCGGCCCGGATCGCTTGGCTGATCGGAGGATTCAGGGGGGCTGACATCTGGGCGGACTCCCGCGGCGCGGATGGGCCGCGCCCCTCTCGCGAGGCGCGGCCCGGTGGATCGGATTACTGGAAGGCCCAGTAGCTCTCGTTCAGGGCCTGCATGTCGTCCATGACGCGCTGCGCGTTCTCTTCCGTGGGATCGAGCATGAAGGCGTTCATCTGCGAGACGAGATCGCCCTGCAGTTCGGGGGGAACGGCTTCCCACCACCGCACGATCGAGCGCGGCGCGTCCTCGGCGATGATCGCGTTCACGTCCGAGACGATGGCGTTCGGCGCGTCGGTCATCAGGTTGCCGCTGTAGATCCCGTTCGCCGCACCGAGCGCGTTGCCGGCCTCGGGCGACATCAGGTAGCGGGCCGCGTCCATCAGGGCCGGCATCTCCTCCATCGCGTCGGCGGAGAAGACGATCGGCGCCGCCTCGACGATGACGGAGTTCTCGGTTTCGGCGTCGATCGGCGGCAGCAGGAACGCGCCGATCTGCTCCCCCGGCTCCATGCCGCGATTGGCGAGGATGCCGGCGGTCCACTCGCCGATGAGGTACATCGCCGCCTCCTCGTTGACCATGAAGCGGGTCTCGTCCTGCTCGCGCGCATCGGTGAAGTAGCCGCGCTCGTAGAAGTCGGTCCAGATCTCCATCGCCCGCTGCACCTCGGGGCCGTCATAGGGGACGGAGCCATCGGTCAGGCCGACGAAGGCGTCGGGATCGGTGCGGATCATCAGCTCCGAGAACCAGATGAAGCCCATCCAGCCGCCCACGGCGGGCGCGTTGAAGGGCACGTAGCCGGCCTCCTTCAGGGCGTCGGCGGCGGCGATCAGCTCGTCCCAGCTCTGCGGGGGCTGCTCGATCCCGGCCGCCTCGAAGGCGTCCTTGTTGTAGAGGACCGGCCAGCGCGCGACGTTGAGCGGGATGGCGTAGGGCGTGCCGTCGACCGAGAAGAGTTCCCGCTCGGCCTCCGAGAACCAGCCCGCCTCGATGGCCTCGTCCCAGAGCGCGGTCAGGTCGGCGATCTCGCCGGTCTCGACGAGGCTGTCGAGCTGCTTGCCGTTCCACCAGGTGAAGATCGCGGGCGTCGCGCCGCCGGCGATGGAGGACATGATGTAGGCCTGGTAGCGATCGGTGGGCGTCTGCTGCTGGCCCGCGATGTCGAGGCCCGACGCCTCGGAGGCGCCCTCGATCAGCGCGGCGAAGCCCTCGTCCCAGCCGCTCTTGTCGTAGTAGAAGGTGACGTCCTGCGCGCTCGCGGCGGTCCATCCCGCCGCCGTGATCGCGGCGGACGCCAGCAATGTCGAAACTCTCATCTTTCTCTCTCCCTGTTCTGTCTCGCTGCGCAGGTCAGTCCCGGCGCAGGGTCGTCTCCGTCTCGGTGTCGAAGAGGTGGATGCGCGTGCCGTCGATCCGGAACGAGAGGGTCTCGCCCGCCCGGACGGGTCGGGGGCGCTGCATCCGGGAGACCAGCTCCACGCCGCCGACATCGAAGAAGATCAGGCTCTCGTTGCCGAGCACCTCCGAGAATTTCACCGCGCCCGACACGTCTGCGCCGGTCTGCGGGCGCTGGCCGTGGCCGTCCGGCACGATGTCCTCCGACCGGATCCCCAGCGTCACGGAGGTGCCGGGCAGCGGCAGGTCGAAAACGCCGTCCTCGACCGGGATCTCGAGCCCCAGGGCGCGGACCACCGGCCCCTCCCCGATCTCGGCGGGCAGGATGTTCATCGCCGGCGCCCCGATGAAGCCCGCGACGAAGAGGTTGCGGGGCCGCTCGAACACGTCGAGCGGCGCGCCGGTCTGCGCGACCAGTCCGTCCTGCAGGACGACGATCTTGTCGGCGAGGGTCATCGCCTCGATCTGGTCGTGGGTGACGAAGATCACCGTCGCGCCCAGCTGCTGCTGCAGGCGCTTGATCTCGAGCCGGGTCTGGTTGCGCAACTTGGCGTCCAGGTTCGAGAGGGGCTCGTCGAAGAGGAACACCTCGGGCTCGCGCACCATCGCGCGGCCGATGGCGACACGCTGGCGCTGGCCGCCCGACAGCTCGGACGGGCGCCGATCCATGTAGGGGCCGAGGCCGAGCATCTCGGCCGCGCCCTCGCGGCGGCGGTCGATCTCGGCCCTGTCCTGGCCGGCGATCCGCATCCCGAAGCCGAGATTGTCGCGCACGCTCATATGCGGGTAGAGCGCATAGCTCTGGAACACCATCGCGATGCCCCGGTCGCGAGAGGGCACGTCGTTCACGACCCGCCCGCCGATGGTCAGATCGCCGTGCGAGATCGTCTCGAGCCCCGCGATCATCCGCAGGAGCGTGGATTTACCGCAGCCCGAGGGACCGACGAAGACGCAGAACTCCCCGTCCTCGACATGCAGATCGATGCCCTTGATGGCGACGTGATCGCCGTAGAGCTTCACGAAATCCTTCAGCTCGACCGAGGCCATCAGCGCATCCCCCCCGCGCGCGGATCGGCGAAGCGCGTCTCGGGCCAGGTCGCGTACCAGTCCGGGCGGCCCGGATCGCGGTCGTAGGCATAGCCGCCCACCTCGCGGTAATGCTCGGCGTATCGCGCGAGCTTGTCCCGGTCGACCTCGACGCCGAGACCGGCCCCCTGCGGAACCTTCATCCGTCCGTTCTCCACCGGGATCTTGCCGCCGACGAGGATGTCGTCCTGCAGGTGGTGGTAATGCGCGTCCGCCGCGAAGCTCATGTTCGGCAGGGCCGCTCCGAGATGGAGCATGGAGGCCAGCTGGATCCCCGCCTCTCCCGAGGAATGGACCCCGGCGCCGAACTGGAACGCCTCGAGGATCTGGCCCGCACGATAGGCCTGCCGCAGCCCGCCGAAGAAGGTCGTGTCGAGCAGGACGACATCCACCGCCTCCTGCCGGATGTTCGCGGCGAGCTGTTCGAAATTGACGACGACGACGTTCGTGGCGGTCGGGGTGGTGACGCGTTGGCGCAGCCGCCGCATCCCCTCCAGCCCGAAGCAGAAATCCTCGAGATAGTCGTTGCGCACGCCCTTCACCGCCTCGGCGACGCGGATCGCCTCCTCCACGCTCCAGGCAGAATTGGGGTCGAGGCGGAAGCGGTCGCCGGGTAAGGCATCCGCGAGCGCGGTATAGACCTCGATGTCGTGGTCAGGGGCGAAGACGCCGCCCTTCAGCTTGTGGCTGGTGAAGCCGTAGCGGTCCTTCAGCCGCTTCGCCTCGGCGATCACCTCGTCGGCGCTGGTCTCTCCGCCACGCCCCTCGCCGGGATAGCGGTAGAAGAGGTAGGCCGCGAAGGGGACCTCCTCGCGCAGGGCGCCCCCGATCAGGTCGCAGGCGCGCATGTTCCGCGCCTTGCCCGCCACGTCCATGCAGGCCATCTCTATCGCGGCGTGAAGCTGCATCCGGTTGTTGTAGAGGGACGCGACGGGGTTCATGATCTTCCACCGCAGCTGTTCCAGCTGCAGGGGATCGTGCCCCTTGAGATAGGGCAGCAGCCCGGTGATCGCCGCCTCCGCCGCCTCGCCGCCGCCGCCGAGCTCGCCCCAGCCGGACAGGCCGTCATCGGTCACGATCTCGACGATGGTCCGCACGAAGCGTTGCCAGTGGGCGCCGTGGGCGTGGCGCAGCGGCGCCTCGAGCGGCAGGGCGATGGTCGTCGCCCTGATGTCCACGATCCTCATGCGCCGCCCCCCGCCTCGGGCGCGCCGCCGATGAGCGACAGCAGCCCCCCGTCCACGCGCACCATCTCGCCGGTGACGAAGGACGCGGCGTCCGACAGCAGGAAGGCGATCACCGAGGCCACCTCCTCCGCCGTCGCGCGGCGCCCCAGCGGATGCATCGCGTCGATGGCACGGCCGAGCGCGTCCGGGTCGGGGTCGAGCGCGATGGCGTCCCGTAGCATCGGCGTATCCACCGATCCCGGCGCGACGCCGTTCACCCGCACGCCCCGCCACGCTTCGTCCACCGCCATGCCGGCGACGAGACCCGCGAGCCCGTGCTTGGCCGCGACATAGGCGAGCGCGCCCTGCTGCGCGGCGAGGCTCTGCACCGAGGCGGTCATGACGACCGACCCGCGCGCCCGGCGGATCGCCGGCATCGCAGCGCGGGCGATCAGGAAGGCGCCGGTGAGATTGGTGTCGATCACCTCTTGCCAGCCCTCGGGCGTGGTCGAGACGACGTCGCCGTAGCGCTGGATCCCGGCATTGTGAGACAGCCCGTCGAGCCGGCCGAAGGCGCGCTCCGCCGTCTCGGCCGCTCGCTGGCACGCCGCGGCATCGGCGACCGAGCCGAGGACGGCTTCCGCCCCGAGCTCGGCGCTGGCCCGGCCGAGGGCGGCCTCGTCCAGATCCATCAGGACGAGATCGGCGCCCTCTTCGGACAGGCGGGCCGCGACGGCCCGGCCGATCCCCTTGGCCGCCCCGGTCACGATGTAGGCTTTCTTCGTCAAGACGCTCATCCGATGCGATAGGTGTTGCACCTCTGATAGTGCTACCATACTAGTGCAGTCAACATGTGATTTCGGAGGGCCGATGTCCCGCCTGCTGATCGGAAGCCTGACGCGTCCCGCGCCCCATATCGGACCGGCCAACGGCGAAGGGGTGACGGCCTGCGCCTTCGACGACGCCTCTGGGCGACTCGACCGGCTGGGGGCACCCCTTCCCCTGCAGGATGTCTCGTGGATCGTGCCCTTGCCGAAGGGCGGGGCCGCCTGGACCGTCACCGATCACGACGGCGGGGCCGAAAGCGCGTTGGCGCGCCTCTGCCCCGGGAAGGACGACGCCGTGGGGCCGGTCTGGCCCGCCGGCGGATGGGAGGGATGCCACGCCGCGCCCTCGCCGGACGGACGGCTGGTCGCCGTGACGAGCTATGGCGGGCCTCGGGTCGACGGCCCGGATGCCGGCCTAGCGGTGTTCGACGCCTCCACGGGCGTACGGCAGCTATTCCGGCACGATGGCTCCGGCCCGAACCCCGACCGTCAGGAAGCGCCGCATGCCCATTGCGCGGCCTGGTCACCGGACGGGCGCGTCCTATACGTCTGCGACCTCGGCATCGACAGGATCGTCGCCTACGGGGTCACGGACGGCGCGCTCGAGGCGCGGCCCGACCTCGACACCGTCCTTCCGCCCGGGACCGGGCCCCGGCACCTCGTCTTCGGGCCGGACCCGGATCGCGCCTGGCTGATCGCCGAGCTGATCGGCGGCGTGACGTCGCTGGCCTGCCATGCCCCCACCGGGCGACTTACGGCGCTGCACACCGAGAGTCTTGCCGATCCGGGCGGTGCTCCGGTCCAGCCTGCGGGGCTGGTCGCCCATCCGGACGGGCGGCATCTCTACGCCACCAATCGCCTGACGGACGAGATCGTCACCCTCGGCGTGGGCGGCAGCGACCGGACCGCCCGGATCGTCGGTCGCGCCCCGTCCGGCGGCAGGACGCCCCGCGACCTGGCCCTGTCCCCGTCCGGCCGGCACCTCGTCATCGCCAACCAGGAGTCCGACGAGGTGACCGTCTGGCCCCTGGACGACGGCCTGCCCGGCCCAGTGCCGTCCTTCCGGCTCGGCGTCGGTTCGCCGCTGACGGTCGCCTTCCTCTAACCACCCCATTCCCCAGAACCCCGAGGTCCCCATGGCCATCCAGGACATCCTGCTGATCAACCACACGCATACCGATATCGGCTACACCGACTACGCCGACACGCTGTTCCGTCATCAGCGCCGGATCATCGACGACGCGCTCGACCTGGTCGAGGCGGAGAGTCATCGCCCGGACGAGGCGCGGTTCCGCTGGACCTGCGAGGTGAGCGCGATCACCGCCGACTGGTTCCGCCATGCGAGCGACGGCCAGAAGGACCGCTTCCGCGGCCTCTATGCCGACGGGCTGGTCGACGCCGCCGCGATGCCGGTCCACTGGACGCCCCTCATCAGCCCGGCCAATGCGCTGCGATCGCTCAAGCATCTGCGGCTGCTGAAGGACGAGGGTCTCGACCCGAAGGTCGCGATGCAGTGCGATGTCAACGGTCTCGGCTGGTTCTGGACCGACATCCTGATTGACCTCGGCATCGAGGGCTTCCTTCTGGAATCGAACCCCCACCGGGGCATGCATTTCGACACCATGCAGCGGATCTTCGACTGGCGCAGCCCCAGCGGACGCGACCTCTTCACCTATCACGGCTGGCACTACTCGACCGGAACCAACACCTTCTATCTCGGCAACGACGACCCCGAACATACGCAGGCCACGATCGACCGCACCCTCGCCCGGCTGGAGGAGCGGGGCGGCTACCCCTACAGCGCCGTCATCATGCCGGTCACGAACAAGGCCGCGCCGGACAACGGCTTCGCCACGCGCGGCCTGTCCGAGTTCGTCGAGCGCTGGAACGGCGAGGGGCGCACCCCCCGCATGCGGATCTGCACCGTGACGGAGGCGATGCGCGCGATCCGGCGCTCGGTCGAGGCGGAGGGCACCCCCCTGCCCGTCCATGCCGGCGACTGGTCCGACTACTGGGTCGACGGTGTCGGCTCCACCGCCTACGAGACGGTCGTTGCCCGGCAGGCGGAGCGGCTGCTGCCGGCCGTCGACTTCCTGACCGCCTTCACGAAAGGGGGCGACGACAGCCTGCTCGACCGGGCGGCGGACGAGCTGCAATGGTACGACGAGCACACCTGGGGCGCCTACAACACCCATGCCGATCCGGATTCGCCCTTCGCGCGGATGCAGCTCAGCTGGAAGACGCACCGCGCCCATCACGGCTTCGCCCTCGCGCTCGAGGCCGCCTCGACCGAGAGCCGCCGCCGGGCGCACGAGGTCGCGGACGGCGCGGTGGAAGGGGACCACATCCTGCGCCGCGTGAACGGCAAGGGCGAACGCAGGGGCGGCAACGCCTTCGACCCGGGGCCGGTCGAGGAGCACGGGTATTACGTGGCCAACCCCTCGTCCTATCCCCGCCGCCTCTACTGGCCGGTCCCGGCCGACCACGCAGGATCGGCGCCGCAGACGATCCTCGACGCCCATTCCTCGGACAGGTTCCTGACCGGCATGCAGACCCGGAAGGAGCAGAGCCCGAGCACGACCCACGTGCTCGTGGCCGACCTGCCGCCGTTCTCGGAGGCGGTCGTTCGTCCCGTCCATGCGCCGGAGGTCCCCGGAATGGCCTCGGGCGAGGGCTGGATCGAAAGCCCCCGCTGGCGGCTGGAAATCGATCCCCGCGACGGCGCGATCCGCTCGCTCGTCGACAAGGAGACGGGCCGCGACTGCGTGGCGCCCGACGCGCCGCTCGGCCGTATGATCTACGAATCCCTCCCCGACCCGTCGAAGGATCGTTTCGCGACCTTCGGCGGCGATTACGACTGGAGCCGGATGGAGACGATCCGCTGGCCGGAAGGAACCGAGTTCGAACGCGCGACCGCCGCGAAGGTGACCCTTGAAACCGCCAAGGCGACGCCGATGGGCATTGCCCTGACCGTCCACCTGTCCTGGCCCCACGGCGATGCGGCCCGGATAACCTACAGGCTCCCTGCCGAGGGTGACGGGATCGAGGTCGACGCGATGCTCTTCAAGACGCCGGTGACCGCGCCGGATTCCGTCTACATGCTGTTCGGCGCACCGGGCCGCGATCCGTCCATCCATCTCGACGTGGGGGATGCCGTGATCGACGTCGCCCGAGAGCAGATCCCGTTCTCCTGCGAGGCCTGGATCGGCATCCAGCGCTTCGCCGCGATCGGCACCGATGGCGCCGCGCTCACCGTCGCCTCGCCCGATGCGCCGCTGGTCCAGCCCTTCGGCATCCAGACCGGCAATGTCGGCAGCGGGCGTCAGGGGAACGACCCCCTCCTCGCGTTCTGGCTGACGAACAACCACTGGGACACCAACTTCCCGATCGTGCAGAGCGGCGGCATTCCGTTCCGCTTCCGCCTCCTGCCGCGCCCGAAACTCGATCTCGGCGAGGCCGCGCGCTTCGCCGAACTGGAGACCACACCGCCCGTCATCGTCCGCGCCTACGACAGCGAGGAGAAGCCACCGAGGGCTCTCGTCGAACTGGATGGACCGGTCACCGTGACCGCCCGGGTCAGGAAGGCCCCTGCCGGGTCGGGCCTCATGCTGAGCCTCAACAATGCCGGCCCGGCAGCGACGGTGAGCCTGTCCATGCCGAGCCGCGAGATCGGGTCTGTCAGGCTCGCCCGACCGGATGGGGCAATTCTGCCTGACACGCAGATCGACGTCTCCCCGCGTTTGATCGAAATTCCCCCGCGAGCCACGATCCATGTGTTGCTGGATTAGTTGCGACCTGGTGAAACAGGACCGGGTTCAGAAATGGGCGGCTGGGGGCCTATCCACGAGGCTCTCGGCTCACCCTGCTTCCGCACGGAGGCATGCTGAATTTCCAGTGCTCTGACCCCCGGTAGTTCCTCCATCTGATGTTAGGGTCCGGCCCAACCAGAGGACCGGATGATGAAGCGAACCAAGTTCACCGAGGACCAGATCATCGGCATTCTGCGTGAGCAGGAAGCCGGGGCGAAGACGGCTGAGCTGTGCCGCCGGCACGGGATCAGCGGCGCGACGTTCTACGCCTGGAAGGCCAAGTTCGGCGGGATGGGCGTGTCGGACGTAAAGCGGCTGAAGGCGCTCGAGGAGGAGAATGGCCGTCTGAAGCGGCTGCTGGCGGAATCCCTGCTTGATCAGGCCGCGCTGAAGGATCTCCTGTCGCGAAAGTGGTGACGGCCGCCGTCAGGCGCGAAGCTGTCGCGATCCTCGTGGAGCAGCACGAGAGGAACGAGCGGCGGGCGTGTTCCGTGATCGAGGCGGACCGGACCTCGGTCCGCTACCGCAGCCGACGTCCCGACGATGCTGATCTACGCGAGCGTCTGCGGGCGCTGGCGTCCGAGCGATCGTCATTGGAACGCCATTGGTCCGAGTGACAATGACGATGGTTCGGCTACCGGCCGCTGCACGTTCTGCTCAGGCGGGAGGGACATGTCGTGAACCGCAAGAAGACGCAGCGGCTCTACAGCGAGGAGGGCCTGTCGGTTCGGAAGCGACGGGGGCGGAAGAAGGGCTGCCATTGGAGCGCCATTGGTCCGAGCGACAATGGCTGCGACACGCGGGCGCCGCTCCTGACGGTGGCCGTCCCGAATGCACGCTGGTCGGTCGACTTCGTCCACGACCAGTTTGCCCGGGGCCGCCGCTTCCGGATCTTCAACGACGAGCCCTGTGCGCCATCGGTTCAAGCACGATGGCGAGTGACGACGTGACGAAGGAGTGCCTCGCCGCAGTCGTCGATACCTCGATCTCGGGCCGCCGCGTGGCGCGTGAACTGACGTCGCTCATTGCCCGGCGCGGCAAGCCGGGGCTGATCGTCAGCGACCACGGCACCGAATTCACCTCGAACGCGATGCTGGCCTGGAGCGAGGAGGCGGGCGTGCCCTGGTACATCATCGCGCCGGGCAAGCCCATGCAGAACGGCATCTGCGAGGCGTTCAACTCGAAAATGCGGGACGAGCTCCTGAACGAGACGCTGTTCTTCGGCCTCGACCAGGCCCGCAGCCTGATCGCCGCCTGGATCACCGACTACAACGCCGCCCGGCCCCATTCGGCACTCGGCTACCAGACCCCCGCGGCCTCCGCTGTCAATCGGCGCCGAAGTTTGACCCCTTATCGGCGTCCAAAACTGACCCCTCTGGGAGCACGGGAAGCTGGCCCGAGGCGGCGTAGCTTCCA
>NZ_FQYO01000011.1:0-2500 GCF_900141735.1 Wenxinia saemankumensis | reverse complement strand
GAGTCTTAATAGGGCGAATGAGTTCGTGGCATCAGACCCGAAACCGAGTGATCTAGGCATGTCCAGGATGAAGGTGAGGTAACACTCACTGGAGGTCCGAACCCACACCTGTTGAAAAAGGTCGGGATGAGGTGTGCCTAGGGGTGAAAGGCCAATCAAACTCGGAGATAGCTGGTTCTCTGCGAAATCTATTTAGGTAGAGCGTCGCACGAATACTCCCGGGGGTAGAGCACTGGATGGGTAATGGGGGCCCACAGCCTTACTGATCCTAACCAAACTCCGAATACCGGGAAGTACTATGCGGCAGACACACGGCGGGTGCTAACGTCCGTCGTGGAGAGGGAAACAACCCTGACCTACAGCTAAGGCCCCCAATTCATGGCTAAGTGGGAAAGCAGGTGGGACGACCAAAACAACCAGGAGGTTGGCTTAGAAGCAGCCATCCTTTAAAGATAGCGTAACAGCTCACTGGTCTAGACAAGTTGTCCTGCGGCGAAGATGTAACGGGGCTCAAGCCATGAGCCGAAGCTTAGGGTGTGTAGCAATACACGCGGTAGCAGAGCGTAGTGTGACATAGACTTTGTCTTATCCTGATCTTCTTGCAGGACTGTCGAAGGTGCCCGAGTGTTCGCACTCAAGCAGCCGAAGGCGGTAGTGCACTTAAGAAGAGATCAGAAAAGACGAAGTCTTTACTGTGAAGCCGGCCTGTGAGGGATCCGGTGGAGTGATCACTAGCGAGAATGATGACATGAGTAGCGACAAAGGGGGTGAGAGACCCCCTCGCCGAAAGTCCAAGGGTTCCTGCTTAAAGCTAATCTGAGCAGGGTGAGCCGACCCCTAAGGCGAGGCCGAAAGGCGTAGTCGATGGGAACCAGGTTAATATTCCTGGGCCAGGAGGATGTGACGGATCGCGGCTGTTGTTCGACCTTATCGGATTGGTCGGGCAGCGAAGCGGTCCCTGGAAATAGCCCTCCATGAGATCGTACCCTAAACCGACACAGGTGGACTGGTAGAGAATACCAAGGCGCTTGAGAGAACGACGTTGAAGGAACTCGGCAAAATACCTCCGTAAGTTCGCGAGAAGGAGGCCCGGTTTTTGCGCAAGCAGAGGCCGGGGGCACAAACCAGGGGGTGGCGACTGTTTACTAAAAACACAGGGCTCTGCGAAGTCGCAAGACGACGTATAGGGTCTGACGCCTGCCCGGTGCTGGAAGGTTAAAAGGAGGAGTGCAAGCTCCGAATTGAAGCCCCAGTAAACGGCGGCCGTAACTATAACGGTCCTAAGGTAGCGAAATTCCTTGTCGGGTAAGTTCCGACCTGCACGAATGGCGTAACGACTTCCCCGCTGTCTCCAACGTCGACTCAGCGAAATTGAATTGCCTGTCAAGATGCAGGCTCCCCGCGGTTAGACGGAAAGACCCCGTGCACCTTTACTACAGCTTCAGACTGGCATCAGGCTGGGCATGTGCAGGATAGGTGGTAGGCATCGAAGCAGGGACGCCAGTCTCTGTGGAGCCATCCTTGAGATACCACCCTTGCGCTGCTTGATGTCTAACCGCGGACCGTCATCCGGTTCCGGGACCCTCTGTGGCGGGTAGTTTGACTGGGGCGGTCGCCTCCCAAACAGTAACGGAGGCGCGCGAAGGTTGGCTCAGAGCGGTCGGAAATCGCTCGTCGAGTGCAATGGCATAAGCCAGCCTGACTGCAAGACAGACAAGTCGAGCAGAGACGAAAGTCGGCCATAGTGATCCGGTGGTCCCGAGTGGAAGGGCCATCGCTCAACGGATAAAAGGTACGCCGGGGATAACAGGCTGATACTGCCCAAGAGTCCATATCGACGGCAGTGTTTGGCACCTCGATGTCGGCTCATCTCATCCTGGGGCTGGAGCAGGTCCCAAGGGTATGGCTGTTCGCCATTTAAAGAGGTACGTGAGCTGGGTTTAGAACGTCGTGAGACAGTTCGGTCCCTATCTGCCGTGGGTGCAGGATACTTGAGAGGAGTTGCCCCTAGTACGAGAGGACCGGGGTGAACGATCCACTGGTGGACCAGTTGTCGTGCCAACGGCAGTGCTGGGTAGCTATGATCGGAAAGGATAACCGCTGAAGGCATCTAAGCGGGAAGCCCCCCTCAAAACAAGGTATCCCCATCAGGACCGTGGAAGACCACCACGTCGATAGGCCGGAGATGTAAGCGCAGCAATGTGCTCAGTTGACCGGTACTAATCGTCCGATCGGCTTGACCTGATCCGGTAACAGCAGAACTGCCGTTGCCCAATCAGAAGCCATACACCCCAACAAACTCGACATTGGATCAAAAAAGGAGGGAGCCGTCACGCCGGCGCAAAACATCCCTCCCCTATCCTTCTTCGGTCTGGTGGCAACAGCACGTGGTAAACACCCGATCCCATCCCGAACTCGGAAGTTAAGACCCGAAGCGCTGATGGTACTGCGGCTCAAGTCGTGGGAGAGTAAGTCACCGCCAGACCTAAAAAGGATAGGA
>NZ_FQYO01000012.1 GCF_900141735.1 Wenxinia saemankumensis | reverse complement strand
GCGTCCTCGACCGCGAAGGCCGCCATCGCGGCCACCATCCAGAGCGCGCCGACCAGATCGGCCCGCCGGTCCGGCGCGGCTCCGTCCATCTCACGTCTCTCCCCGGCCTGTCCCTGACGCGCCCTTCTGCCACCGGCGCGGGCGGTGCGCCACGGTCCCCGGACAGTTCGTGCGGGGGAAGGTGTATCCCGCGCTTTGGGCGGGTCATCGTGGGGGGAGCGCGGTGCCATCCTCCGCCCCGGGGGCTGGCCCTAGGCCCTGCCCCGCAGGTCGCCCCCAATGAAAAAAAGGGCCCCCGAAGGGGCCCCGGGGTTTGCTTGCCGGACGTCCGTCGTTGACTGCTCGGAAATGTTCTGCCTGCGGTCCGGAAGCGCCCATCGGCCGAGGCAGTCAGGCCGATCGGGAACTCCTGAGGGCGATGGAGGGGGCGATCCGGCGCGACTTCGCACGTCGCCGGGACGATTTATGGTCGCCGCACCACCAACAACTGGTGAGGCGACCATAAAACGTCCCAAGCTCGCAATAGAACCCCAAGAAAATAAGGCCCCGGGACCGCGAGCGCGACCATAGTTCCGCACCTCGACGGGCAAAGTTCGTCACGACGAAGCGCGCCCGAAACACAAGAAAGGCCCGCCGATGGCGGGCCCTATAGCGGAAATCGCAAGCTGTTCAGGCCGAAACCGGCGGTCCTCGCGTTTCCAGCTGCAGCCGGCGAATGTCGCTCTTCCGAATGCGGATGGCGCTGATCCACGGAGCCCCAGGCATCCGACCAGCGCCGATCGTGCCGTCCCTGATGCCGGCGAGGAGATCCCCAGTCGAGAGCGAGGTCATCTTCGCAGCCCGGGTGAGGTCGACGCCATCCGCAGGCGCCCAGACCGGCAAGCCCTCGAGCCAGGACAGAACGCGGGTGATTTCACGACGGGCATAATCGATCCGACCAATCCCCTCGCCGGGCGGGACGACGGGGTTGATGAAGCCGCTGCGGCAAAGGCTCTCGGCCTGCGCCCGGGAGCAGCCGAGGTCTCCCGGCAAGCCCGAGAGCGGCACTGCCTCGTGCAGGTCGAGACACAGCTGCTCGGTCTCGCCGACGGGAAAGACGAGGAGGTTGTAGTCGAGGTCATCGCAGTTCTCCGGCGCGATGCCGAGGCGCACGAGGATTTTCCGCAGGCGCTTCGGGTGGAGCCGCGTCGCCCGCGACAAGGTGTAGGCGGAGTGCATCGTCCGTTCGGAGATCTCCTCGCCGAGCACGGTGTCGCCCAGACCAAGCGCGGTCCGGGCCTTGATGTGATCCCGCAGCAGGTCGCGAATCGGCCCGGGACCGACATCTCCGCCGGTGGCCCTGACCCATTCGTAAAGGTTGCCGTAGAACGCCCGGAACTTCGCCTGCCCCGCGTTCGAGACCGACATGGCCCGGACGGCGGTCAGCGCCTCCATGACGGCCTCATCGCCCTGCCGGACGATCTCGAATGCCTCGGCCGCGGAGTCGGCCAGCTGGGCTTCCGAAAGGCGGGAAATCGTGACGTCGAGCCCGTGATCGAGCGTGGCACCGAGCATCTCGCAGACCTTCACCCCTTGCTCCAGGGTCTGGCGGGCAAGAAAGGTCCCTTGATCCATCGGCTGGCGAAGGACACGGTCGGCGATCCACCGATCCATAGGGGTCGGGTCAGCACTGATCGCTCGGGAGGCGAGCCGTTCCAGTTCAGGGGTTCCCGGAAAGGGCAGCGGGCGATCTCCGATAGCGTTGGTTTCCGCAGCCGAGAGCACCGCTCCATGGCGCAGGCACAGCCTGACCGGGCGGAACCTCCAGAGAAGCCGGGCGTAGCGATCCGTGGATCGATCACCATCCTCGAGCAGGCAGCTCGCGCAGAACCGGGCCCCGTCCGGGCGGACGAAGTCCCTGGCAAGACGTTCGCCGTTGAACTCGCGGTGCCGACTGAAGCGGGCGATGCTGCAGGACCGGAGTTCGGTGGGCGAGATGCCAGCCGCATGGGCGAGTGCCTCGACGGCATGGGCTTCGCCCTTCAGGAATGCGCCAAGGTCGATGGCGAGGTCCTGGACGACGCGAAGCCCGGTTTGGCCAGTATGAAACTGTGTCAGCCTAGCGGCATAGCTCGTAGCGCTCTCCCCATCGCCCAGACCTAGATCGGGGGTCAGGGGCCTCACGCCACCCCCTCCATGATCTCCTCGAGGGCCGGAGCAAGCTCCTCCCACGCCACTTCGTCGAAGGGGGTGATGGAGCCCGCGTTCCCGCTATACACGAAGGCGCGGCGAAAATCGCCAAGGTGAAGCGCATCGAGGCCCTTCGCGCGTGCCCTCTCGATGCAGAGGGTGACCAGATCGATGGCCTCGCCGATGATGCCATTCGAAGCAGAGAGCAGCCGTTCTGCCAGATGCGGATCGTTCGGGGGCGTCACCTCATACTCCTTGCACAGGGCCCGGATGTAGCGGGCGAAGCTCAAGCGCTCGCGGCCGCTGAGGCTGGCGCGGAGGGGCATCTTGAGGAAGCGGCGCCACGTCTCCGCATCCTTCTGCAGCAGCTCGACCAGCTCGGGGGTTCCCGACAGCACGACGACGAGTGCGTGGTTGCCTTGAAGAAGAAGCTTCAAGCGGCGCGTCGCCGTCTTGGCGTCCCTGCCGGAGCCGGACGTCAGGAGGTGATGCGCCTCATCGATCCAGAGCACCGAGATCTCGAAGAGGGCCAGCCGGTGCTGGGCAATCTCCCATGCTTCCGCGGCGGTCATGTTTCTGGCGCCCGTATAGAGGAGGCTGTCGAGGAGGCTGAACGCGAGCCCCTTCAGGGTGGCCTCGGGCGGCACCGTCAGCTCCACGACGTGGCCCGAAGACCCATCGAACAGACCCAGTCCATCAATCTCGTCGAGACCGCGCTTGAGAAGGGTCGTCTTCCCTACCCCGGACGGCCCCGACACAACGAGACCCCGGGTTTCCAGCTGCCGGCCGAACTGGATGGGCGTCGCCCGCCGGGTCGGGTCGGGGGCGAAGCGCAGAACATCCCCGAGCACGTCCCTCAGTTCGTCGTCTCGGTCGCTCAGCATGTAACGCTGACCCACCGGCTTCATCGGTTGAGCGCTCGTCTCTTCGGGCCTCGGCCCGCCAGTGTTCCTCGTCATCAATTACTCCAGGATGTCGCTGTAGTCGTCGGGGTTCGCGAAGGGTCCTTCCTCGTCCGCCGAAGGAGGGCTATCGGCCGGTTCGTCGATCGCGACCTCGTCGCCGAAGAGCGGGCGGGCTTCGGGTTCGACCCGGTCTCGCGTCCGGGAAAAGCGGCGCATGTCCGCCTCATCCCGCGCGAGCTGCGCCGCCGACGGGACCATGGGAAGCGTGCCAGAGAGGCGCTTCTTCAATGCGAGGACCTCAAGGTCGATGGCGCGACGCGCCTTGGCTGCAGTCAGCGTTTCCTTCCGGTCCTCGTAGTCGGCCTCCGCAAGCCAAACCTTGTAGTCGACGTAGGATTCCCCCGCCCACTTGCCCTCCTTGCTCGGAACCGAGACCCAGCGACCATCCGGAAGGCCCACTTCGACCTCGCCGATGTTCCTGTGCCACCAAAGCACGGATACGTCGCGCCGTTGGTCCTTCGCGAACCAGGCTTCCAGCTCTTCGGACTGATAGACGATGCCTCCGACGTTCACCCCGACGCGGGTAATCTTCCGAGCCATGGTTTGACCGAATGCCGTTCTGAGGCGGCGGTTGTCGGTCCTGATCTGCGGCGGCACGGACTGCACCGCCTCGTCCCACCGCCGCCGCGGGCTCTTGCCGCCCGGGCGCTTCGGTTTCGTGTTGTGATAGACGTCGACGATCCAGCACGTGAGCCAGCGCAGGAAGGTGTCGAGATCAACGATACCCCGCGCTTCGGCGTCGTTCTCGCCACGTGCGACGACATCCTTGAAGGCGCGCCCCACGAGGTGGGACATGTGGCTGCCGGACAGGGTGCGGAACCAGCCCTCGATGTTGCCCTTCAAGAAGGGATGCGCGGCCGGAAGGCTCAGGTTGGTGATGCCGGCCCTGGCCAGTTGGTCCCAGTTCTCCTTACTGAGATAGACCGCTCCCTTGTCCATGGCGATCGCTTCAGGGTGGCCGTAGAAGTCCCAGGTCGAAGACGCCCCTGCAGCCTTGGCGATCTCGGTCTTGTCGAGATAGATCATCTCGATCGTCCGGCGGGTCAGGTTGAAATCCGGCTTGTTGCTGATCTGGAAAGCAACGAGGCATCCCGTGAGACAGTCCACGGCCGCCGAGATCGTCGGACGCGCCTGACGGACATCGAACCCGAGTGCCGCTACCTCAGCCGGCCCGAGGGCATCCAAGATACCGGCCTCGCGCAGAAGCACGAACAGGTCGACTGTCTGCTCGTCGATCTCGATCCGCTCAAGAACCCGGGTCAGTTCCAATCCTTCACCGAGGGTGTGGAGGTCCCGGTAGGCGACTTCCCTGCCATACGATCGAGTCCAGAAGTCGACGGGAGAAATCGACTTCGTCAGTTTGTTGACGTAGTCCCGGCCGGGAACCGCGAGGGGCATCTCGGGCGGGTCAAGCTTCATCCGCCGATCGTTCTCGACAATCACCGCGGCCTGAACGCTATCCACGATCCGGGAAAGCTGCGGGCGTTCCAAGGTCAGCATCTCGTCGATCACGCTTCGATAAAAGGCGATCTCGTCGTCCTTGAATCGCGGCCGGCGATTTCCGGATCGGACATACCCGTCGTAGCAGCCTTGGATACGGTCCTTTAGGAAGGCCCGATACCAGTCGTGAATGGCCTTGGCACTTTCGCAGGGCTCGGCGCCATCTTCCTTCCGACCCGCGCGCTTCGCCTTCCCGGTCTTCTTCCTGTCTTCCCGGCGGTGCCGACGACGCACAGCCTCGATCTCATCGAGGTGGATTTCGATATCGAACCGGCGGGGCCGGACTGAACTGCCCCCCATTTCGACCGGACAGCCTGGCATGACCATGGAAGGCCCAAGCCTGTGCTTGGGGACATGCTTATGCCCAACGAAGATC
>NZ_FQYO01000016.1 GCF_900141735.1 Wenxinia saemankumensis | reverse complement strand
TGAACTGCCCCCCATTTCGACCGGACAGCCTGGCATGACCATGGAAGGCCCAAGCCTGTGCTTGGGGACATGCTTATGCCCAACGAAGATCGACCCCGCGTCGAGGTGATCACCGGCGTCGCCGGACGCCGCTATTGGCCGGCGCACGAGAAGCTGCGCATCGTGGAGGAGAGCCTGGTGCCCGGCGAGAGCGTCTCGACTGTGGCCAGGCGCAACGGCGTCGCCCCGAACCTGCTGTTCCGCTGGCGGCGTCTGATGGCCGAAGGAGGCGCGATGGCGGTGGGCAGGAACGAGCCGGTGGTCGGCGCCTCCGAGGTCCGCAAGCTCGAGGACCGTGTTCGCGACCTCGAACGCCTGCTCGGGCGCAAGACCATGGAGGTCGAGATCCTGAAGGAGGCCCTCGCCAAGTCGGGGGTAAAAAAACGGACGTGGCTGCCGCCGTCGCCGCCGAAGGACGGTTCCCGATGAGCCGCGTGGCCGAGACGATCGGGATCAGCCGCTCGCAACTCCACGTCAGGGCCACGGGCACGTCGAAGCCCCGCGGCCGCTACTACAAGGCCACGGACGACGAACTGCTTCCCGCCCTGCGACGCCTTGTCGACGAGCGGCCGACCTACGGCTATCGGCGCATCGCGGCGCTGCTGAACCGCGAGCGCCGTGCCGGGGGGCTGGGGCCCATCAACCGCAAACGGGTGCTGCGCATTCTCAACCTGCACGGCCTGACGCTCGAGCAGTCCACGGGCCGCCGGGAGGGCCGGGTCCACGACGGCAAGATCGCCGTCATGGCCTCGAACCTGCGCTGGTGCTCGGACGCCTGCGAGATCACGTGCTGGAACGGCGAGAAGGTCCGGGTGGCCTTCATCATCGACGCCTTCGACCGCGAGGTGATCGCCCATGTCGCCGTCACGGGCGCCGGGGTCAGCGGCTCGGACGTGCGCGACATGATGCTCGCCGCCGTCGAGAAGCGGTTCGGCACGGATCGCGCCCCGCACTCCGTCGAGCACCTCAGCGACAACGGCTCGTGTTACGCCGCTGGCGAGACGCGCGACTTCGCCCGGCAGCTCGGTCTCGTGCCCTGCTTCACGCCCGTCCGCTCGCCAGAGAGCAACGGCATGAGCGAAGCCTTCGTGAAGACCCTCAAGCGCGACTACGTCCGCGTCACGCCGCTGCCCGACGCCGCCACGGCGCTCGAGCTCGTCTCCGTATGGATCGACGACTACAACACCGTCCATCCACATTCCGCGCTGGCCATGCGCTCGCCTGTCGAGTTCAGATCAGCGCTCAACCCCAGCCAGGCTGTCCGGTGAAACGGGGGGCACTCCA
>NZ_FQYO01000017.1 GCF_900141735.1 Wenxinia saemankumensis | reverse complement strand
CGGAGAAGGCGCTCGCCCATGCCCGCGCCGGCATGCACAAGGCCGAGCTGCTTGCCGAGCACCGCCACGTCCTCGGCCTGCGCGACATCAACGTCGAGATGCGCGCGGGCGAGATCACGGTGATCATGGGCCTGTCGGGCTCGGGCAAGTCGACGCTGATCCGCCACCTCAACCGGCTGATCGACCCGACGGCGGGGCAGGTCGTCGTCGACGGCGAGGACATCATGTCCTTCGGCGCGAAGCGGCTGCGCCAGCTGCGCCGCCGCAACATGTCGATGGTGTTCCAGAAGTTCGCCCTCCTGCCGCACCGGACGGTGCTCGAGAACGCGGCGACGCCGATGGTGGTCTCCGGCGCGAGGCGCGCCGAATGGGAGCCGGAGGCGACGAGATGGCTGGACCGGGTCGGGCTCGAGGGGCAGGGGCCGCAATATCCGCACCAGCTCTCGGGGGGCATGCAGCAGCGCGTCGGGATCGCGCGGGCGCTCACCTCCAATTCCGACATCATGCTGATGGACGAGGCGTTCTCGGCGCTCGACCCGCTGATCCGCACGGACATGCAGGACCTGCTGCTCGAACTGCAGCGCGAGCTGCAGAAGACCGTCGTCTTCATCACCCACGATCTCGACGAGGCGCTGAAGCTCGCGGATCACCTCGTCATCCTGAAGGACGGCGAGGTCGTGCAGCAGGGCGAGCCGCAGGAGATCCTGATGAATCCGAACGATCCCTACATCGTGGACTTCATCGCCGACATCAATCGCGCCCGCGTGCTGCGGGCCCGGACGGTCATGAGCGCGGACCTGTCGGCGCCGGTCGACGGCGAGGTGGAGGCCGACGCGACGCTCGAGAGCGTCATCGCCTCGACGGGCGGGGACACGTCCCGCTCGCTGGCGGTCCACCGGAACGGCCAGCGCGTCGGCACCCTCACGATGACCGACACGACCCGGGCCCTCGTGCCCACCGCGTCGTCCGGAACGCGGCCGGAGGGGCGCGGCCAGCAGGCCGGATCCTGACGCTCGCGGAAGCACCCTCCCGCCGATCGCGGGAGGGGCTCG